>NZ_AP046092.1:820000-3746722 GCF_059717795.1 Biomaibacter sp. TOL
TCAACGGTCGCACTATTTACTCCTTCAAGGCTTTGTGTTTGAGCTTCAATCTTTGCAGCACAATTCGCACAGTCAAGTCCTTCAAGTATTAATACTTTTTTATTGCTCTTGTTAACGGATTTTTCTTTCACTACCACATCCGGTTCGTGCTTGTGCACTATGGTTTTAACTTGCTGTAATATATTCTTATACTCTTGCTCTGATTCAATTTCTAAAGTCAATGTCTTGTTCATGAAGTTCATATAGGCTTTGACTCCATTTAATTTATTAACCTCATCTTCAATTTTAGCTGCACAATTTGCGCAATCTAAACCTTCTAAAATTACTTCCTTCTTTAACATTACTGACCCTCCCTCTATAATCTTTTATTTTCTTGATATTTCTCACTCATTCTTAGAATTTCACCAGGGTATCAGCGAGCGCTCATAAGGGAATATGGCTGAATATAACATTTCTGTTGATATATGGAAGGTATGCGGTAGCGGAAATAAAGACGCGTTCATCTTCCATATTATGGCACTAGGGAATCCACTTCCTCTCAGGGGGCGAAACCTCCCATGTCTCACTGGCTCGTAGCCTAAATTCCTTCGTTCAGCCTTCCCATGAGGTGGACGTCAGCCAAGCTCCTTTACTGGGTCATGCCCTAACGGTTAAAATTCCTGCTGACTCATCCGGCTCACTGTTATCAAGGTTCAATTCTAATAGAGAATTGGATATTATGATTTATATTGCATTTACTGAAAGCCCTTTTTAATATGCTTCTTATGATGCTTGAGTCATAACTTCAGGTCTGTGAATATCTTGAAGCATTTTATTTGGATCATATTCTATGTCTTTCGTTATTATGGCGTAAAGTATTCTTATGAGTTTTCCGCATAAGGCTGTAATTGATTGCATCTTTTTTAAGGGGTTTACCGCCCTAGTGGTATAGTATTTGTGAAGCTGCTTGAATTCTTCGTTTTTTGCTATTAATGGGAGCATTGCTCTAAATAGCAAGGCTCTTAATCGTTTTCTGCCGCGTTTGCTGATTGTAGTTTGTCCTTTATGCTCTCCTGAGCTGTTTTCTCGTAGATTTAATCCCGCTAGTTTTATTATTTGCTTTGGATGGCTGAAGCGGGTTAGGTCCCCTACTTCTGCTATAAATCCTGCTGCTGTGATTATCCCTATACCTTTTATTTTTAGTATCTTGTTTATTCCAGGTATTAGGTTTGCTATTGTTTTTATTTTAGCTTCCGTAGCTTGCTTTGCTTTTAGCTCTGCTTTATATTCTTTGAGGATATATTGTAATTCGTATGTTGCCATTTCAAGGCCTTCTTGTATACCTACTGATTCTTCCGCCGCTTTTAAGAGCGTTTGTGCTCTTTTTATCCCTACACCGCGTTTGACTTGCTCTCTCCAGACTAAAAGTATGTTTTCTGCTCCAAGTTCTATTATTTGTTTTGGTGTTGGGAATTTTTCCAGGGTTATCAGCGCTGTTTTTCCTTCCCAGTTTTTAAAGACTTGTGCAAATTCTGGAAAGTATATGTCTAGCCATCTTTGTATTTTGTTTTTTATTGCCCATATTTTTTGTAGCTGGGTTTCTCTTATTTCATATGCTTTCCGTATTTCAGCATATATGCCTTTAGGGAAGTATGGTATCAGGTATCTTCCATCTTTTACAAGCATTGCTATTGTTTTGGGGTCTTTTCGGTCATTTTTGCTGGGTGTGTTGTCATCCAGTTCTTTTGTTTTTTTGACATGGTATGGGTTAACTTGGACCATCTTCATGTTGTTATTGCTTATTTCAGAGGCAAAGGTGAACCAGTAATGGCCTGTAGGTTCCATGCCAACTATGATGTTGTCTTTTCCTGCCTCTATGGCGGTCTTTTTTGCCCATTCCTGGAATTGTTTAAATCCTCTTTTGTCTGTTCTGAAGCTTATTAATTTGCCATATTCAATGCCTCTCCAATCAAAGGCTCGGGCGTAATGTTTTTTCTTTGCAATGTCAACTCCAATGATTAATGTGGTTTCCGTTACTTGCGATATTTTGTAGTTTTGTGTATACTTCATGTTGAAGGGCCTCCTGTAAAATTTGATTTGTGGTTTTGCAACTCACATTTCAAATTTTACTTCAAGGCTCTTCTTTTTTCAAAAGTTACTTTATTTCATTACAGGAATGCTCCTTTACTTACTTTCTTCTGAAATATGAATTAATCCCTGGTCAAATATTTGCTTTACATGTTCATCTTCAAGAGAGTAGAATACAATCTTTCCTTCTCTTCTGCTCTTTACTAGTTCAGCCTGCTTTAAGACTCTTAGCTGATGTGAAATTGCTGATTGGGTCATATTTAATAAGAATGCAATATCGCAAACGCACATCTCTGATTCATCTAATGCCCAGAGTATCTTAATTCTTGTTGAATCTCCAAAAACTTTAAATAGTTCTGCTAGATCATATAGAGTTTCTTCTTGAGGCATTTTTTCTCGCACTTTATTTACAATTTCCTCATGTATTACATCACAGTCGCATCTTTCAATTGGTTGAATTTTTTTTGCCATATCTATATCACCTCCTTATCATTCAATTGAACACTTGAATAATCTTTCATATATATTATAAACCTCAATTCTCCGTTTGTCAATAAAAACATATGAGTAATTGTTCAAGTGTGTTTATCTTTTAGCTTTACGGTCAAGACCGCCACCTCTAAGCGCAGCGTAGGTGGGTTTTAATCAGGTGGAGTAGACTCTCCATCTGATTCCCCGATGTTTCAGCTTGCTGAAACGAGTTCACTTATTAGATTATCCCCAAGTATAAATAGAAAAGAACCGCCCATCAAGAAGTATTTCTCCTCAATCGGCGGTCAAGTTCATTTTAAATTAATACATCAATCTCTACTCCAGACTTAAACTCAACGGTCAGCTTATTATCAAATACCGTAACTTTTTCAATAAGCCGCCTTACCAGTTGCTCATCATATTCCTCCAGCTCATAGGACTGTTCATTCAAGAAGTCTGTCATTTCAGCTATTCGCTGCTTCTTCCTTCACGCTCTGCATTTTTAACCAGCGCATTTTGCTTCTGCTCCCGCAATCGGTAATCCAATTATGTCTCCTGTAGTTATTTATAATAGTATAAGTACTCTTCCCCTACTGGCGGCTATCTTAATACGAGCTTATAGGTTTACTTCTATTTCTAACCCTGACTTAAACTCTACCACTAGCCTGTCATTATATACAGTTGCCTTTTCAATTAGTTTTCTAACCAGTTTATCATCAAATTCCGTAATACCACCGGTTTGCATATTAAGGAAGTCCGTCATCTCAGCGATCCGATCCCGCTTATCTTGACGGAGAGCGTTTCTTGAAAGGGTTTCTTGCCTTAAGTCCCGTAAGCGGTAAATCTCATTGACAATATTATCATATGCTTCCTTTGAATTTGCCAATTGGATCAACTCGGCTTGAAGCTCTTCCAGCCTTTTATCAATATCTGCCGTACTCTCGTCCAAATCCTCGTTTAATACGGTTTCAATATTCTTTTTCAGTATGGCCAGGAAAGAGTTTTTCCCGCTGACGGCTATATTGATAGCTTCTACAATCTTCTCTTTGAGAGTATCTTCAAGTATAGTGGAAGCGGTACAAAACAAACCGGTGTTTTCCAATCTGCTGACGCATCTCCAAACGATGGATTTTTTCCCTCGGTTATTCCAATGAACCCTGCGGAATACTTCATGACACTTGCCGCAGAACACCATTTGGGATAAGGGATGATTATTGCTGTAGTTTCTCTTCTTTCCGTTCTTACTTATATGCACACATCTTCTGCGGACAAGCTCTTCCTGAACCTGCATATAAATTTCACGCGGGATTATGGGCTCATGGCTGTTTTCTACATAGTATTGTGGAACAATACCATTATTGGGTACCCTTTTCTTTGATAAAAAATCTACCGTATAGGTTTTCTGCAGCAGCGCATCACCGATATATTTTTCATTTCTCAAAATCTTATTGATGGTACTGGTATGCCATCTGGGATTGCCTGCACCCGTCAGAATTCCGTCAGCCTCCAAACCCCTAGCTATCTGTAGCATACTGGAACCTTCAAGATATTCTCTGTAAATGCGTTTGACGATCTCTGCTTCTTCAGGAACGATAACTAAATTGCCATCCTTATCCTTTGTATAGCCAAGAAACCGGTTGTGATTGATATGGATTTTTCCTTGCTGATATCGGTACTGAATACCCAGTTTTACATTCTGGCTTAACGATTGGCTTTCTTGCTGTGCCAAAGATGCCATAATGGTCAACAAGATTTCTCCTTTGGTATCCAATGTGTTTATATTTTCCTTTTCAAAGTAAACCGGAATATTTTTTTCTTTAAGCTGCCTTATGTACTTTAGGCAGTCCAGCGTATTTCTTGCAAACCGGCTGATAGATTTCGTAATTATCATATCGATTTTGCCCTGCATACATTCTTCTATCATCCGGTTAAACTCTTCACGCTTTTTCGTGTTGGTTCCAGTAATCCCTTCATCCGCAAATATGCCAGCTAACTCCCATTCCGGATTGCTTTTAATGTAGTTTGTGTAGTGCTCAATTTGCGCTTCATAACTGGTTGCCTGCTCCTCGCTGTCCGTAGATACGCGGCAATAGGCTGCTACCCGAAGCTTTGGCAATTCCTCGGCCTTTGCACTATTCCCGATTCGCTTACGGGCAGGAATCACCGTAACATTCCTGGTTGTCATCTAAAATCACCTCGCTCTTAATAAGACTATAAGCATACTCTGCCTGCTGAAACGGATCATCGTATAGATTATCCGGCATTGAAGCATGAAACTTAAAATTCAGGCATTTCTTTTCATTTCCTTTATGTTCATAAATCCTGCCAAGCGCCTCAGCTCGCCTGCGTCTTTCCAGTTGTACTTCTTCGAATGTATCCCTGCTGATAATGGGCGGATAGAATTTATCCTCTACATACCGTTTATCTGTCAGCATTCTTGCAATAGATGTATGGCAGCGCTTAATACCCGCGTTTTTGGCCGCTTCAGTTAAAGAAAGCCCGGAAAGATAAGCCCCAAACAGCTCCTTTATCTTAACCGCTTCCTCTTCATTAACGACAGCCCTGCCGTTTTGAATGGTATATCCAAAAGGTATATGGCTCATCATTTCACCAACCTTTCCCTTAAGTTCAACCCGCATTTCATTTTGAAACCTATTTCTTCTTGTGAAAACACAATGATTTCTTCAATAAAATCCTCAAATATTTCGCTATCGAATGCATCAATCTGCTTTTCAGCTTTCGTTGCAAATTTAAGAAGCTTCTCAACCTCAACAAGGATAGTCTGACTCCCATCGATTGCGCGTTTTATGGCTTCTTTTTGTTCTTTTAATATGGCTGCTTCTTTGAGCAGCTCATTTTTCTGTGTATTAAAAAGAGCGGGGTTCAGGTATCCTTTGGCCATAAGTCCCATAATCACCTGAACTCGCTCTGTATTTTCTTTGATTTTTGTTTCCATCTCCTGAATCTTTGTTATGTTATCTGAGTAATTTGTCTTCTTTAAGCTTTGCAACAATGGCCTTAGAATGAACTTATGACCGAAAATAAGCTTATTAATCATAACAACGAAGGCCTGATGGATCGCATCCTCTCTGACAAACTTCATGGAACAGCTTGATGCGTCCTTTATATGCTTTGTGCAGCACCATGCAATATATTTACGGTCACCGCTGCCATGAATTCGACGCTTTAAACTGCTGCCACATTCTGCGCATTTGATTTTCCCCGAGAAAGGGTAGCGGTTTTGATATTTACTGCTTCCCTTGATTACGCCTTTTTCTTTACCTCTTTGCTTCAATATTTCTTTGACGGCTTCAAATTCCTCATGGGATATAATGGCTTCATGATGATCTTTTATCATGTATTGATCTTTTTCCCCATGATTATAATGCCGCTTAAAATTCTCATCTGTATAGGTTTTTTGCAGAAGGACATCCCCGGTATATTTTTCATTGTTAAGAATACCGCGGATAGTGGTCGCTGTCCAATGTGAACCTCTCTTTGTTGGGATTTTATCCGAATTTAACCCATCTGCAATTTTCTGTGTGCCTTTACCGGCCAATGCCTCAGAAAAAATCCGCTTTACGATTTCAGCTTGTTCTTTATTGATAAATAGCTTTCCATCCACATAATCGTAACCATAGGGAGGGTATGAAATCTTGTATGTTCCGTTTTGAAATCTGCGCCTGATAGACCACTTACTATTTTCAGCAATGGATAAGGATTCGTTTTCCGCAAGGCTGCTCAGAATTGTCAGCACTAATTCGCCATCCATGCGCTGTGTGTTTATATTCTCTTTCTCGAAATAGATGAAAACACCGAGATCGGTAAGTTTTCTCACCATCTCAATACAGTCGGTTGTGTTTCTGGCAAATCTGCTGACTGACTTGGTTATAATAAAGTCAATTTTCTTGTTTTCACAATCTGCAAGCAGCCTTAAAAGTCCAGTCCGATTCTCCTTTTTTGTACCTGAAATGCCTTCATCATAGTAAATCCCTGCAAATTCCCAATCAGGATTTGCTCTTATATAGGATTCATAATGGTCTTTTTGTGCTTCCAGGCTTGCCATTTGTTTATCACTGTCTGTTGAAACCCTGCAATAAGCCGCTACCCTCACCTTTGGCTTGAAAGCTTGGAGAGCATTGTTTCCATCAATCCTTGTTACCTTTCTCACTGTTTTCACCTCCTTTGGGTATGTGACATGTTACCTCTGTGTGCCGCTAATAGCAAGCCAATTAGGCCATAAGCTGTGCATACATCGGCGAGAAAGTTTTGCGGTTCAATTTGTCGATTTTGTTGAATTCTTCTTCTGAAATCAGTCCCGCCTTAAGCATCCTCTGCAGAATTTTGTATGCCCGCCAGTAATCAACCTCTCTTTGAATTTCCTCCTGTGTTATCTTTGTATAGTTCGTTTCCTGCGGGTTATATGGTAAATGATTAGCCGCCTCTATCATTCAAGCACCTCCTATAAAGACTTAGGACAGCCGCGATTGGCTGTCCTTTATCGTTATTCCGGCAATTTGAGAACTTGTCCGGGGTAAATAGTATCTGAAGTCAGGCCATTGAGTTTCTTAATCTCCGGAAATCTTGTTCCTCTACCGAGTTCTTTTTCCGCTATTCTCCATAAGGTATCGCCTTTTTGCACTGTATAGGTTCTATTGCCCTTGTTATCAGGAATGCTGTTTACAATTACAAGGTTTTCTTTTGCTACCCAAGTGTTTATGCCTGCGATTTCTTGACCGCCGGATTTCTTAACCTTTTTGCCAAGCAATACACATTCTTTGCCGCCTTTTATGACCGGCTTGCCTTTGTATAAAGTCTGTGTGACCCTGTGGTAATAGTCATTTTTGACCCACGTTGGAACTTCCACACTGCCGGGGTAGTAATTCTTTACACTGACCTTAAACTCCACCATATCTCCAATTCCAATATCAGTATTGATATCTGTACTGTTCTCCAGCGCTTTTTTTACTGCTTTACGGAAAGTGTCCATATTCTCCCCATGCTTGGGAAACCAGTGCATCACATCAGCATGGTTGCTGGCAATACCGAGCTTATATCCTTCGGAGTGGCAGATGATGTCATTCTCATTAAGGCTGTACTTCCTGCAGAGCATAACGCAGAGTTCAACAGCATTCTGCCACGCTTTACGGAAATAATCTTGTTGTTTTGCAGCATCATAACCCACCATTACCGACCCGGATTTATACGAAAACCCGGCAGGCTCACAGATTTCAAAGCCAATATGGGTATTGTTGGCTGCTCCTCCCGCATGCCACCCGCGATGATCCCAAGGCAGGTATTGCCAAACCTCTTTATCGTCTACAAAAGCGTGAACACATACCTGCCTATTAATTTCGCCGGCCTCGTAAGATTTGTTCCAACAGGAAAACCACTCAGCCGCCATTACACCCGGCACAGCCGTCGAATGTACCATGATTCCTTTAGGCGTGATTTTGCGGCCTGCTGTATAGCAATCGTTTCGCGTCATGTATTTTGTAAAAAGCTTCATTTCTTTTCATCCTCCTCATTTGAGTGGCCATGCAGTTGTTCCAATGCGTTCTTCAGCTTTTCAGGAATGGGCAGTCCTATATGTGCTGCATTCTCAAGAATTGAAATTCCCTCGTTACTCAGGTAAAAGAAAATCACCGCTGTCCGGATTGCCCCGCCGTTGCCGAGAACCTGGCTGTCGATTATGTGTCCCACACCCACAAGTACAAAAATAAGTACCTTCTTAAAGATGCCCTTGGCTCCGACTTCGCTCGAAAGCTTTCTGTCTACAATGGCACACATCACGCCGGTCACATAGTCAATGGCCACAAAAGCGATGAGCGCATATAAAAATCCATCCAGCCCTCCAAGAAACCAGCCAAGAAATCCGCCAATAGCAGTAAAAACCGCCTGCACCCAGTTCCATACTGTTTTCATTGTCTTAACCCTCCGTTCAACTTGAATTTTGCATATAAAAAAGCGCCCTGCCTTAAAGCAAAGCGCTGAATATATAAAACTTCTAATCTATATTTGCTTCGGAAGCGCTTCCCACAGCCGCATATCCTCCTGCCCAAGCGACCAGATGGCTATACCTCGCAATTTCCATCGATAAGCCGCTTCGTTTGCCCAGTAAACAAGGCTATCCACATCCTGGTAATACAGAATAGAAAAACCATCCGCATCTCCGAGGAAGAGACGGGATATCCAGATATTGATGTCTTTCGGTATAACTTTTACTTCATAGTCATTACCGCAGGAAAGCGTCAAAAGCTGCGAGTGGAAAAAATCATAATCCATCGAAATGTCCTCATTGCGAGTTGCCGATTCCTCCACATCGCTATTTACTGAAAACACCTGAAATTCATCATCCCACGTGACACCAGTGCGAGCAAGCCTGCCAAAGCTGGTTATAGTTCCGTCCGGAAGCTCCACATCAAAACGCTCGTATGGTTCATATGCCCACGCATCGCCCAGCCGCAGCAGCTCGCATACCGTCCGGTTGTCCGAGCAGTACCCTGCATAACCACTTCCACCGTTTACATTCACTGTGAAGCGCAGGGTTGAAGCTGCACCGGAATATACTCTTACCTTATTGCCGCGTTTTCGCATCTCTATAGTATACATATTCGGATTAGCACGAAGATCGGCATCTGCAGTTTTTGAGAAACTGGCGGAGTAGCTGCCAAGCAAGGAAGTACCTTGATAAAGCTCGACTCTTTGCGTGTCATAATTTAAGCAGCAGAAAATATCACCAAGGAATACCCCAGCCCTTCCGCTGCTATTTTGAGGGAAGGCCAGCCTTGCCCGGATATGAATATCGGAAAACCCGTCGTATTTCCATGCAAGTTTGCCATATCCCTCAAGCTGGGAATATGGACGGTTTTCTGTGCTGTCTGGGTCTTGCCAAACATCCCATTCGCCATCCAGCACAGTCCAGTAGTTTTCAGGCAGGATGTTCCTGTCTCGAAAATCCTCATACCAAATAAGCGCCGAGTCGGGTTTTCTTCGCAACATTTCAAAGGTCAGTTTAAACCCTCGATCCGGCTCAACCATCACACCATTTACATCCTTGAACCGACGAGGAGAGAGCATAAAGCTGGCTTCACCGGCAAAGGGATACTCCGAAAATCCACTGCAAACCCTAAAACCGTAAAACTGGACTCCCGGCACACCACCACTTATGCTGACAGCATGCGTTCCCTCTTGGAGAAATACACCTTTTGCAAGTGTCAACCAGCAAACTCTTCTCCAGTATGGCCACCATAAACGGTTCTCGCTGAAAGTCTTTGATATACCATCAAGGGAAACGATAATCGCATTTTTGTCCCAGTAAGGAAAGCAAAGCTGTACTGCAATATCGTAATATCCCGCTTCTCTTATCTCAAAACGGTACTCTGCTGACGCCTGGTCATCTCCAAGTGAGGCCATCTCATCAGTAATAATGACATTTCCTTCGTATTCATCCGGAACTCCGTTCCTGTCAATATAAATGGTTCCGAACTCCGCTTTCTGCTCCTTGCCATAGCTTGTCAAATATCTTCGCCTGTTACAAACCCCTTTTAGCAGCGGATATTCCCAGGATATAGCATCCCACCCTTCCATATAGTCATATACATGAGGAAGAGCCCAAGGTACTTTGTTATAGTCATCCCAGTAAGCCACAATTGGAATAAACGGCTGGGGCGGTGCATCGCCTGTGAAATTGTAAACCCCAGTCATCCAGTATTTTGCCGCATAGTAGGTATTAGACACCCCTCGATAGGTTATTCCAAGGTTTTCAGGTGTATCATGAATCCTCCAGTTCCAGCCATAAGCAGGCAACCCCATGAATATCTTATCGGGTGACATAACGGAAACAGCATAATCATATATGCCCTCAAGCCAGTCACGAGGAGATACTGGGCCGGGAGCAGAGCCCGCCCATGCCATGCCATAGCTCATGATGGCGGCGGTATCGCAATAGTCGTTAAGATCGGCATAAACACACCAGTTTTCACCGCCCACCGAGCCTTGAACGCCGGTCATACCAGGCAGGCAGATGTTGACAAGCTTTGTTGCATCATAAGACTTAACTGTATTGTATATATCCCTAAATAGTGCATTCGCCGCATCCTTGTTTTCATAACCTCCACCGCGCTCAAGGTCAATATCTACCCCAGCGCACCATGGATACTTGTTCATGATTCGGATGATTTCAGTAAGAAACTTATCCTTTGCACCGTTTTCGTTGTTGCGAAGTGCAGTAAAAATATTGGCTATTCCATGATTCATAATAGTGAGCAGCCACTTAATATGAGGCCATTTCTGAATATACGGTAGCATGCTGCTGATGCTGGTACCGGTTTCAGTGATTGTGCCTGTTGCGTCAACCTCAAAAGTAAAAATGCCTACCGTATCAAATCGGTCGCCGTAGTCTCTAAGTGCTTCATACATTCGGGCATTTCCCATAAAACTCCACACCATGCACCGCTTACCTTTTAAATAATCCCTCACAACCGGTCACCGCCTTCTTGCATCTCCTGAAATTCAAAGAGCACCCGCGCCGATTTTCTCTCTTCCAGCTTCACCATATGTTTGCTATCCCATGCCGCAGAGTATTGATAAAATCCATCCTTACGAGTAGGGCTTCCGTTTTTAAGGCATTGGCGGGTGGAAGCCTTGAGCGCCAGCTCATCGCCTGCATTAACCGGGTCAAGAAACTTTACCTTATGCGCACCTACACCTTGGGATAGTTCAATACTCCCTGCGGCCATATCCTGTATAGGATAAATATAGCAGTCAAGGCCAGCAGAAGTTTTACCCAGGTTGAATAAAATTACAGTCTCCGCTGTTCGCACCACACCGTTATAATGCCGGGGCGGAACTGGCTGCCCGTTTTCCTGCATCTTCGTTAGCATTTTGCTCGTGTGAACGGTGTACCCTGTCAGCCGGTCGCCCTCCTGAAGCTGCAGGTCGGTGAAATAGATTGTTCCGGTGCAGTCCGCAATAAGAAGGCGCACGGTTACGCCCGCCACATGCATTTCTTTCTTGATCTTGACGCTTTCACTGAAGCGGATAAAATTTTTGTCGCCCATACTGCTCACTCCCTGAAAATGCGCAAGAAAAAAGACCGCCGCAGCGATCTTTCATATTCGGCACATGGAATTCATTGTTACTTTAATCGGCCTTCTTTCACGAACGGGTACGCAGCTTTTTTATCTGCCGCTTTATCTTGTCAATCGCCCAGTCATAATGGCTGCTTGTTGCGCTGATGCAATAGCTGGCGATATTGGTTGTGCCGCTCCACTTAAAATGCTGTTTCTCAAACAGTTCCTCGTTGGAAAAGCCTTCGATGATCGCCAGCACTTCCTTATGGCTTTGCAGCAGCATCTTCTTGGCATCCTCATATGGTGTGGACTGATGCTTCTCCCAGAACTTCATGTTCATATCGCCGTATGTTTTCCAGTTATACGGCTCCGGCAGGAAAGGGATATGATTGCCATTCCGGTTGGAGTCGATCCAATTTAACAATAGCTGATGCCATTCGTACAAATGAACAAGAATATCCCGCAAATTCTTATCACGCTTCCAGTGCGCCTCCTTATCCTTCGGGTCGTCGCCAAATTCAAAAGGCATGTTCATCTCATCTTCCGTCATGCTTTCTATGAGAGCCCACATTTTATCAAAGCGCTCGTTTGCGGCGGCAATTAAATCTGTTTTCGTTGCCGGTCTCGGCATGCTATTTCACTCCCCTTATTTTATATCGTATCTGGATAAGACGCTTGACATCATCAAGCACCTGTTCGTCTGTAACATGGATCATCAGCCAGCGCGCTCCCATCACCCTGGCCGCGGTTTTCATCAGCTCCTGCACATGATTTGTAAAAGTCGGTGCGAGAAGCTCCGCTTCCGTTTCCTCCTTAGCGCCTATGGCAACCAGCGCGATAAAAAATCCCGGCATCGGGTAAAGCGTGCAGAGCGCCCGTCCGCCTTTTTTATACTTGACGTTCCATCCCGGCTGGCCGCTGCACGTGCTGTAGTCATAGCTTGGCTGCACGCCGTAGCTTTCGCGCAAAAAACCATTCAGATTCTCCCATAACGGGGTTGCTATGTATTCGGCAATCTGCGCCTCGCTCGGCTGCCTGTCCGCGCCATAAAGCCCTGCCCATTCCATTCTCACCAACTCCTTTTTTTAAGTATACCATTATTAAGTATACCATTATAAAGATGACAACAGTGTGTCATGTTATATTTCCGTTTTGAATTTTTCTTTCAGGTGCTCCGGGCTGACAATGCGAACATCCTCGCCCAGCGACCTTAAAAAGCCATACAGCCAGTTATCCTCAGGAAGCGTTGCTGTAACCCGGAACCATCCGTTATCGCATTTTTCAATGCAGCTCTCATCAAATTCATCATAGGCCCGATAGGCCGCCCGCGGCGATATAATAATGGTGAGCGATATAAGCGAATCCGGGTTTGTTTGCAGGGTTTCAATAGGCGGAGGGGAATAGCAGCTTTCGTCAAAGCCTTCATCTGTCATAGTTGCATCCAGCATTCGGTTTATCCTGAATGTCCTGTAATCCTGCCTGCCTGTGCAGAATCCTTGGAGATACCACGCTTTTGATTTGAATATCAGCTTTAGCGGATAGACTTTGCGTTCGCTTTCCTGACCGTATGAACTGACATAGCGGAAGGAAATTGCACGTTTGCCCAGTATGGCATTTTTCAGGACTTCAAACTTGCGCTTGTCCGAATCGCCTCCCCAGCGGGAAAAATCGACTTCAATCCAGTGTGTATCCGTGCTGTCGAAAAAGTTCTGCAGCCTGTTCAGAACGCGCTTTGTATCGATGGTCTTCGTAGCGGACAGGCTTTGGAGCGCAAAGAGAATTTGATTTTTGTCATCCTCGCTGAGGACGGCTTTGTCCAGCAGAAAGCTGTCCATAATCGAAATGCCGCCGCCCTTGCCCTGCGCGGTATAAACGGGTATTCCGGCCGCCGCCAGCGCGTCAATATCCCGAAGTATTGTCCTTTTTGAAACCTCAAAATGCCCGGCAAGCTCTTCTGCCGTCATCTTCTTCTTATTGATCAGCAGATATATGATCTCGAATAACCGTGCCGTCTGCATTGCACCACCTCCCCATATTTTAGTATACCACTAAAACATGACAAAAGCGTGTCCTGTTATATAATTATTTTTACTGTCAGCCGTCCAATGTCCACTGTATCTCGCACACATGCCCGATCCATCCAGTGGAAACCGAACCGCCCTGAAGCAATAAGTCTGTAAAGTACACTGTGCCGGTGCAGTCAGTGACGCACAGCCTGATGGTGATAGATTTGACTCTGCTGATACTTTTGGGAGAAATACTGTGTGCAATCTGATTGAAATATGCCATATCATCACCCTCAAATCAGGTCTATAAATCTTGTTTCTGTTGTACCGTCCTCGTATTCAATGACTATCTCAGCACCAACCTGGCCGTTTTCGCCCTTTTCAAGGTTTTCGGAAGCAATCTGCGCTGAAAATGTATAACTTTTACGTGTTGCTGGGTATACCGTCTGTGACAGGCTCTTTGTCATACCAGGTACACCAACAGCCTTGAAGGAAGCAGTTCCAGAAACACCATTCTCAGTATCCACTTCAAAGCCGGAATTGACCCAGTAGGCAAAACCATCATCCGCTCTGGAATTGCGCAGATGGTTGAATGGTACCATATCTTTAATTTCCTGACGGTTTATCAACTCTGCTGAGGACAGCGCATCCGCTGCCTTGTCCCACTGTGCTGAAGAATCGCCAAGTTCCCGCAGTTTAGTTGAAAGCTCAATCACTGTTTTCCATGGCTCCTGCAAGTTATACTGCCTTCTCACAACACGAGTCTTTACCAAAAGGCCTAGTTCTTTATCGTCCACTGTAACAATATCACCCAGTTTCCATGCTTCGTGCTCATAACCGGTTAGCGCAGATAAATCCATTGCAGACAGTACATAAGAAACGCGAGGCTTCGAATATTCTGCAAGCCGCATTTTTGCATATTCCAGCATCTGATACGGATTCGTAAACGACGAACAGTCAAGCGTCGACACCCTCACTTCATTGGAAAAACTGTAATCTTCCACGTATTCCTTACCTCCATTAATTGAAGCGAAGGTCAATCCGTCCTTTCCATAAGCATAGAGTCTTGTCACTAATTCACGTGTATCGACTACCCGCTGAATACTTTTCAAATTCTTTCTATATGAAAAAAGCGCTCCGCTATCAGTACCACTAAAAGTCAAAAGGTGTACCTGGCGGTTGGCGCTGTCAAACACCAGATTGCCGCCATAAATATTCTGTACGGTGCGAAGGATGGATAAGGCATTTTTTTCTGTACACTGCCATGTCCGTTTCGTAGTGACAGTAACATTTCCTACTGTCCAACCTGTACCCAAAAGTGCATATTGCATCGGAACATCTGCAGTATCTGCATTGAATTCCCTAGGTTCTTTTTCCGCACTGAAAGACAGATCGTAAAATACCGCTTCAGCATATACTTGCGTAATAACACGCCCATCTTCGCTTTTATTGTCCGTTAAGGTTCGGATCCGGTAAATGTCATTTACGATTTGCACTTGTTTTTCATTTTCCAGTGTGCTTCTTTTTGGATCATGGAACGGAAGCTTGAATTCCAGCGTACCCGCGCCGTTCACCTCACCAGTGACAATGATATCAAAGGCATTTTCAAGAACAGCTTCCCATGCTCCGTTTTTGTCCAAAATCACAGGACGGGCAAAGCCTAATTTCTCATAGGGCGCTTTCGGTATATCATGAAGCTGTATTTCCAGAAGTTTTGGCGTCTTCAACGGATCGCTGCTGGTAAGGGTAACACGGAACCTTATATATTGCCGATTTGGCGATTGAAGTTCACCGCTGGTTCCCACAGCCTGCCATGCAGACCATTCTTCAAGATCATCGCTTGTGCTGGTCTCTACTAGAGACACTGAAGTAACACCTGCAGTATATTCGCTTGTCACAGCTACACGACCGCTGCCTGATAAAGCACATGGAACCGCCCTTGTATAAAGTACGCCACTTGCAGGATACTCGCCATCTGTTGCTTTGAGGGTGACTGCGCCAGGCTCTGCCAAAGCATCTACATCCGAAGACGCATCCCCACCGTTTGCATGTAAAGACGACTTAAAATATAACAGCAAATCATCAGCTGTAAGCTGTGAGTCCGTTTCCAGAAACCAGTCGTCGAAGCCTCCGGCATAGTAGTAGGTATTTGCATGCATCCCCATAATAATGTCTGCTATACATTCCCGATTCAGCTCTCCCGAAAAGGAACGCACAGGCGACACCCAGGTTGCCCTGTCGCTGCGATCGCATATGATGTTCTGTACCTTTTTGTTGTTTACTTCAATGATGGAAGCGATAAAATACCAGCCGCCATTTTTCAAGGTAATGGTAGACGTTTCACTCTGGTCGTAAATTAGTGTGCCGGAGGAGTTATACAACATCAGCCTAAGTCTTCCTTGATAAAGTGAAACATAAAAAATTGGCTGACCAGGTCCTTGGCGGGTATTGAATATGGGTATATATGTCTGGCCAACCGAATAGGTGGTAGGATTAATCCAACCGCCTACAACAATCTTTTCGCCCAGATTGCTAAAGAAACTCCCATCATTTTCTGCTATAAGATGGGTCTTTTCAGAAGTCGGGTTAACAATATTTTGCCTAAAGTATCTTCCGAATCTTCCAGCAATAAGGTTTGCCGATGTCCCTGACCAGCCGGAGATGGTAAAATGCCTGCCATGTCCCGATGAGTCTATAAGTTGAAGATTTTCGTCTGGTGTTTTTTCATTAAATCGCCATAAAGCAGACGTCCTTGATGTTACAGGAAACTCACCGGTAAAATCCTCTTGGCTCGTAAGAATTGATTTTATCGCCATGTTATCACCTCCATCTGCTTTTTGCTTGTATTTTTAACTCAGTAAAGGTCGCGTTTTCTGCAGCAATCTCAATATTATTAACACCTTTCCTGAGAATTGGAAAATTCAGATCCTGCAAGCTGGGAAGACCATTTCTCAAAGTGCTGCCTGTTTCATCAATAATCTTAGCCGTTACCAGGCCGGAGTCAATGACAAGAGTCTCTCCATCAGATAATGAGCCGATAATCCGTAATTCATCTCCGTTTGTAATAAGCGAAATATAGCTTGATGAAGACGTTGATATCAAACCCTTCAAGAGATAAACCGGATTGGAATCCGTATTTCCTTTAACCCTCTCCAACTCATGCAGACCTGTTTCAGAAAGAACAAATATCTCATCTTCCAACGCGTAAACATACGGGTCGGGACAAACAAACCGAAGTTCAAAGCTGCCCGCTGTCCGCAATATCCGCTCACAGTCAACCGCTTCTGATAAGCGAGCCATGAAATATCGGTCGGGCAAATCATCTATAACAAGTTGCTTAAGCCCGTTTTCCGGATTTAACCATTCTGCAACATTATCAAGAACCGATACAAGCTCAGCAAAACTGCGCTGGGGAAGCACACTACAGCTAATTATTATGTTTCGTTCTGATATGTCGCAGCCAAAATCTGCAATACCTGCTTTGCCCGGCACAGTTTCAAAGGAATTGCGCAGGGCAGGGGAGACCTGCCATTTGGTAAGTCTTGCTCGTATTTTCATACTTTGCGACGATATTCCATTGTAGATAAATCCCATATGCTTCCCTCCATTACGCTGTTATAAAACGTCCCTGCGCCCTTGAACCTGTCTGCATCAGGTTATATAACTCCTGTGAAATCCTACGTATGTCTTCTTCACCACGAACAATCATCTGCTGCACCACAACAAGCGGCCCAGAAGCTAAATCGCTAAATCCACCTCTTCCACTTACATTAATATCAGGAGATATATTAAAATCTGTCGGCACTGCATTTTGCATATCGTCTGCCACTCTGGCCATAGCCTTGTCAAATCCCTCACCAATACCCAGTGCCATATTGCCGCCAATACCTTCAAAAACAGTGGACGGAGATCTGATTCCAAGAAAATTCTTTACTCCATCAACAATACCGGAAAAGAAACCGGAAACCTTATCCTTAATCCAGCTACCAAGGCTTTTAATACCTTCCCAGATGCCTTTTACAATGTTCTTACCAATCTCAACCACTGAAACAACCGCCTTGCCCAAACCTTCTATAATAGCCGCAACAATCTGAGGTAAAGACTTTACTAGTTCTGGAATGGCTTTCACTAGCCCGGCAGCAAGCTGTACGATAAGCGTAATTCCCAATTCTATGATCTTCGGCATATTGTTCGTCACAAAGTCAATGATTGTTGTAATTATCCTCGGCAGTGCTTCAATTAGTTCTGGCAATGCATTTAAAAGTCCCTGCGCCAGTCCTTGAATCAATGTAAAAGCAGCTTCAAGGATTTTGTCCATATTATCCAGCAGCCCTTGCACAATGGTGATCACTGCTTGAACTGCTGCTGGAATTAGCTCCGGTAATGCTTCTCCAAGCCCCATTACCAACGCTGTGATTAGCTGCACCGCTGCATCAATGAGTAAAGGCAGGTTATCAATGAGTGTACCTGCAATGGTCATGACTGCATCTACTGCCGCCGGGATCAGCTCCGGCAGCAGGCTCAAGAGAGTTTGAAGCACCTGAGAGAACAATTCAGTTACAGTTTGCAACAGCACGGGAAGCAGATCTTTGACTGCTGAGATAATTGCACCGGTTGCCTCCGGCAGAGCAGCCACTATATTTTCCAAAACCGGTACAATATTTTTAACTACAGCCTGAAAGGCATCCACAAGATTTTGTGTTAGGTTCGTCATATCAGCGTTCGCATTGCCAAGTCCTGCTATAAATGAACTTAGAGAGGCTTGTAAAAGACCAATGGAACCGCTGATGGTCTGGGTAGACTCTCTTGCGAAGTTGCCAGCATACTGTTCGGTTTTTTCAAAAAACATCTGCATGGCGATCTCGGCCTTTTCGGCATTGGTTGCGCTATTCCAGGCAAAATCCAGCCCTTTTGCAAGAGCATAAGCTTCGATGGTAGTGGCGTTCATGGCGACGCCCAGATTATCCATCATGGTGAAGTTACCCTTGGCTGCGCCAGCGATGGATTCCATGGCAGTCTGCATGTCAATGCCCATAACCGAAGCCATATCTGCCGCCCGTTGCATGGCCTTCTCAGTAAGCTCCAGACTTTTTTGCTGATCGACACCAGCACCCTGAAACAGTGCGCCCATTTTGTTGGCGGTGGCAAGGTACTCGGATTGGGACAAGCCCAGATTCTTGTAGGCTTCTTCTCCCGTTTTTTGGATACGTGCAGCATATTCTCCAAACACAGCTTCAGAACCGCCAAGGTTCTGCTCAAGCTCACCAAACTGCTCCACGACCTCTTTTCCCAGCTTGATGGCAGCCGCGCCCGCTGCGGCCGCTGCAGCACCCATAGCCGCGCCAACACCTTTAAGAACGCTGCCCAGCTTCTCAAATTTCGAGCTGGATTTTTCGGCATTGTCTCCACTTTCCTTCAATTCGTCCCCAAGTTCATCTGCACTTTCAGCAGACTGTTCGAGTTCGCGCTCCATTTTGTTCAGCTCGGCTTTGGCGTTGTTGAGCTGTATCTGCCAGGACTGCGTCCGCTTGTCGGTTTCTCCGAAAGATGAGGCGGCATTGGCAAGGGCTTTCTCCAAAGTAGCTATTTTTTCTTTCTGCAATTCGATTTCTTTATTAAGCACCTTGTTTCTTGCAGTAACAGCTTCAACTGACTTATCCTGCTTGTCGAACTGAGATGCGACCAGGTTCATTTCGCTACCCAGTACCTTAAAACTTTGGTTGATCTCACGAATGGCGTTTTTAAATTCCTTTTCGCCTTCAATCCCGATCTTTAAGCCAAAATTATCTGCCACATAACCGCCTCCTTTCCTGCAAAATCTTTAAATTCCATAAGGTATCACATCATCAATGGTCAGCATCCGCTTTGGTTTCGCCAGCCCTAAAAACTGCTTATGGCACTCCCATAAATCAAGCAGGTACCCAATAGGCATTAGCCATACTTCATCCTCTGAACGGTTGAGCTGGACAGTGCCGTAATATAGAAGCCGAGTGAACAATTCCTCATCGCTCACTCGGCCGGTGTGTTTTTTAAGTCATCCTCACTTTCAACGTTTCTTTTGGTACCCTTGAACATTGCTTCCATGATAGCGTCTTTATATGCTGCCAGTTCCAAGGGAGATGTGAGAAGTTCCACTGTCTCTTCAGTCAGGAGTTCACGCTTATCCTGATTTTTGAGGTTGTGTATCAAAATGCTCTGGTTAGCCAGCAGTGTAATCAGCCATACCACTTCGTCAAGAGCCATCTCGAAGTTCTCGGTTTTCATCAGTTTCGTGCCGAGGTTTTCAAGACCGCCGTACCTTTTTGCAATCTCCTTTGTCGCTTTAGTGGTTAGAATAAGCTGATATTCTTCATCGCCTATTTTGATAATTGCGCTTCTGTCATTATCCTGCATTATTCGCTGCCTCCTCCCACAGCAAATACCGGCTCATAAACTTCCGTATACCAGCCGGTAATAGTTTCAGGCGATACACCGGGATCGTCTTCGCTGACCTCCGCCTTCCAAGGGTGCTTTCCCTGGCCATCTGGTTTGTTACGTCTCATGACTGTCCCTTCAATGGTGGGTGTCGAAAAGGTAATGCTGTCGCCCTTCGTCTGCAGATTTGTCGCCGGAATGCCGAATTTTACCCTATAAAGCCAAAAATACCTGTACTTGCCGTTAGCTTTCTTGGCTCTAAAGCCGATTGCCACAGGTGCGCCTCCATCCTCACTGGCAGAAATCAGCACCTTATTGTCATCAAGAGTGGCTCCCGTCAAAACCTCAGCAGCGTCTACTCCGATATCTGCAACACCAAGAGTCAGGGTGCCGCTTTGAAATTCCTTGACCACTTCTGCCGCCCCGTCATCGGCATAAAGTGTCGCCTCTGCCAGCTCCACAGAAAGCTCTGCCGTAATAGCCTTAGCCAGCGGAACAGGCGTGTCGTATGTCTCTTCTCCGTTTTCATTCTCAGTTATTTTGGCATAATATAACCTGTCCAGTCCGATTGTGGCCATGTTTTTCATTCCTCCTTTACTTCATACTCTTTTGCCACATCAATGGCATAGTGGTGATAGCCGGTATCGTCCTCATGGCCTATATACCGCCTGTCGGTAATGGTAAAGCCTGCTTGGAGCAATGTGTTCACTATTTCGTTTTTACGGGCAGTGTAGTTTCCCTTTATAAATAAAGACAACCTTACCTCCTGGGTTTCTACCTGAGGCCGGTTGTCTGCAAAAACTTCAAATGTATCTGTCATCGGAGTAATGACAAGGTACTCATCTGGCGGTACACCGCTAAATACCCCGGTTTCAATGGGGATACCCAAACCATCCAATAACGAGTTTAATTCTGACAATATGCTCATATACGACCCAGCTCCTGTTCCAGTCTTGACTTCATTACTTCGATGCAGGACTTCCTTGTAGCTGATTTTGCCGGTTTCAAAAAGGGCCTTGGAGGCTGCCCGGACTTGCCGTACTCAATAATATTAGCAATCTTCGCATTGCTTACCCCATCCTTCCTTGGTTCAGTAAAGCCGATTTTTATGTTGTGGTTTCCATCCCTGTCCTGTTTGGCAGGAGAGAGTCCCAAAGCATTTACCAATTCACCGGTTGCTCTGGACGGATATTTAGTGCCGCTCCCGATAACTGACTGAAGATTGGACTTCACTTTTGAAAGAACCACTTCCCCGCCTGCTTCCAGCACCTTGGGTATAATTTCATCTGTCCTTTCTCCAAGTCTGGAAAGCCTGAGCAAGAACTCTTCCGGCATCTTAACTTCCACCTTAGCCACGTTGCAGCCACCTCCTCTTATGCTTTGCTTGATTTCACTTTTTCCGCAAGCACCTCAATATACATTCCGCGTCCCTTCACATCCTCTACACTGATAATGTTGTACCTGCCATCGCTGCAAACGAGTACAAGATCTGTAGTAATTTCAAGGTTAGGGATCCTACGGAAGCGGAACAGGGCAGACGCCTGCGAAAACGTCGCCCTGTTTGCCCATTTTTCACTGCCATGCTTGTCTTCTTTGTATGCCCTTACAGAGGCAAGGATGACATCACCTTTTTCAGCAAAACCCTCACTGTCCTTAACCGGCTTGGTTGAGATAATATCCACAAAAGTTCTCATTTTCCCAAAGCCCATATTTACACCTTCCAATCCCGGTCAAGCCGCAACAAAAGGTTAACTGTATTCCATACCTGCTGTCCTGCCTGCACACTATCCCCAAAAAAGCCAGCCGTCGAGCCATCCCTGCTTTCGTAGAAATGGCTCGACAGCATAATGACAGCCTGCTCAGTAGTAGGCGGCATTGGGTTTTCGGCATAATATCTTTCCGGCTTTTTCTGATAACTTTCTGCATAGGCCACTGCGGCTTTGATATACTCTTGTAAAAGTGCATCATCTTCGTTGTGTTGCAATATGAGGTTTGCTTTAACCTTCTCCAAAAGTTCCATGCCGCAGCCCTCCGTTTTCATTAAGCTGATTTCTGCTGCAGTATCTTGACTGCTTCTGCCAGCACCAGCTTGCCATCTACACGTTGGGTTGCCATGAATCCTACCTGTCCGGTAGCAGCATACAGCTCATTGAGCCGCTTAAAAACCCTGCCCTGGCGGTCTGCCACCCACTAATAAGAAAAATCGCCGAATACAATCGTTTTTGCTCCAGCGGCAATGGCAGGCATGAATGCAGACGTCTTAACTGGACGATTGAGGATAGTGTCCGGTGTTCCAGCAGTTACAGAAGGCTGCCAGAGATACTGACCGTTGTTGTCTTTAAGTTTCCTTATAGCTTTAATTGTCGAATCGTTCATAATGAATACAGCGTTCCTGCGATACGGAGACTTTAGGCTGTAGAACAAGTCCATGATCTCGTCAAGGATAATGGCTGTCGCGCTTGCCGCGGTTACTCCTATTTCGCCACCGCCGTTATCTGCCAAAATACCGGTTGGCTTGCCAGAGCCGTCGCCGATAAAGAATGCTTCCTCCTCTTTTGCTCCGATTCGGCGGGCGAACTCTTTGGCGATATACTGCTCAAGGTTGAATACGCTGTCGTTTAACAGTTCCTCGGACACCTTGATCATAGTAGCCAGCTTATATGCGCCGATGGATACCTGTGCAAAGGAGTCATCGCTTTCGGGAATCTGGCCTTCCTCGTCCACCCAGGACGCGGTACCCTTGCTTGCCACTACCGGGATTTTCTTGTCGCCGCTGGAAGTTATAATGACATTGGCAATCTGCCTGAAAATATTCTCCTCCTCCAGCGCTTCCACAAGAGTACGCTCAAAGTCGTCGGGGACAAGATATCCACCTTCGGTGTCCTCTCCGATCTGCAGCGCGTTATGCACGTCATATTTGCGCCTGCCGCGCATCATGTTCCAGAAAGACTGCCTGTACTCATCGCTGGCACGTCCGGTTTTTTCATTGTTGCCAGATATGGAAGTGGGTTTGTCTGTAATAGGAATATTCAACGGTTTAGACAGTTCCAAATCTATGGCAGCCTGACGCTCGAGACGTTCTATTTCTTTGCCCAGCGCAATAACATCGGCTTCCATTTTTTCATAAGTTGCGGTATCCTCCGGTGAAAGCAGTCCGTCGTTCCCGCGTTTGCTGTCGAGGAAAGCCTTAGCAGCTTCCCATACTTTCGCGCGTTTTTCACGCAGTTCCAGTATTTTGCTCATAATCAAATCCTCCTTATGGTTTTAATAAAAAAAGCCGCTTTTCAAGCGACTCAATCGGGGTTCCTTTTGGTTTTTCTTTTGGTTTAAGCTTTTGCAGGATGGAATTTGTCACTGCCTGCCTGCTGAAGATCATTCCTCCTGATACTTCAAATTCGGATGGGAATGATTCATCCTCCATAAACAGGATGCCATCGGCAAAGCCAAGTTCCACCGCTTTTCTTGCGTTAAACCAGCTTTCCGCATCCATAAGGTGCGATATTTTTGCCCGGGAAAGTCCGGTTTTCAGCTCATAAGCGTTGATAATGGATTCCTTTATTTCCTCCAGCATTGCGATAGCTTTTTCCATTTCCTCTGTATCGCCGATGGCTATTGTCATTGGGTTGTGAATCATCATCATGCTGACAGGTGACATAAAGACGTCGCCTCCGGCCATGGCTATGACCGAAGCGGCGCTGGCCGCAATACCGTCAATCTTTACGGTTACTTTGCCTTTGTAATCCATCAGCATGTTGTAAATTTGATTGGCTGCAAATATATCGCCGCCCGGGCTGTTGATCCAGATCGTTATATCACCTTCTCCGGATAACAGCTCTGATTTGAACTGTTTTGGAGTTACTTCGTCTCCAAGCCAGCTTTCTTCGGCTATTGGCCCGTCAATATATAATGTCCGGCTGCCATCATCGTTTTGTATCCAGTTCCAGAAGCGGCGAACCGGTTTTGGTTTTTGTAATTTGTTCATCTTTTGATCCCTCCGTTTCAGCATTGGTTTTGCCTGCAAATGCACCTGCATCAGCAAGCCTGGTCATATTACCGTTGACAAGATACAGATCACCACCCAACTCCGCTGGGATCCGATTCATGTCCTCAAGCTCGCGGATATCGTTAGCAGACATCCAGCCGTTCTGGCGAGCTACAGCATAGCCGTTCATGCGGCTTGCATAATCCCCGCGCAAAAGACCGTCTACATTAAACTTGACGAAGTATTTCCGCTTCTCCGATGGTAAAAGCAGCGCTTTTTGGAGAGCCTGTTCCCAGCGCACCACCCATGGGTCAAGCGTGTATTTGACAAATTCCAGAGACTGCTGTTCGATGTTTGAAAAGCTTGACCTTTCAAGATCTCCTACCATATGGGGAGGTACTCGGAATATCCGGGCAATTTCGTTTATCTGGAACTTTCTTGTCTCCAAAAACTGTGCCTGTTCGGGTGGAATGCCGATTGGCTGAAACTTCATACCCTCTTCCAGAACTGCAATGCGGTGAGCATTGGCACTTCCTTGATAAACAGCGTTCCAGCTTTCACGCACCTTTGCCGGATCCTTTAATACGCCGGGATGTTCCAGAACACCACCCGGATTCGCACCGTTGGCAAAAAAGGATGCACCATACTCTTCACAGGCAATAGCCATGCCTATGGCGTTCTTGGCCATAGCAATAGGGGAGTATCCGATCAGTCCGTCAAAACCGAGTCCGGGGATGTGAAGCACCTCGTCACTTCGCAGGTATATAAGGCCTGCCTTCGGATTTACCCTGCTTTCATCACTGTCGCGTCGGTAAGTGTAAAACAGCTCTCCATTTGGAGCCCTGTCTACCGTCATTTTGTTTGGCAAAAGGGGATAAAGTGCCAGCACTCGTCCGGAACCGTCCCTGATAATCTGGGCATAAGCATTTCCCCATAAAAGAAGATGACTCATCAGTGTTTCCCGGAACACGAATGAAGTCATCTCAGGGTTTGGTTCGTCATGGAGCAGGTAATACAGCGGATGGGTCAACGCTTTTTCTTTGCCACCGTCTTCCTTGTACCGGTATACATGAAGCGGAAGCCCGGCGATGGCTTCTGCAAGTATCCTTACACAGGCATACACTGCCGTTGTCTGCATGGCCGTCCGCTCATTGACAGTCTTTCCGCTGGATGTACCACCGAAGAAAAAGCTGTATGCATTACCGAACAGACTGTTTTTCGGCTTATCCCTTGCTTTGAACAAACGGGAAAATACACTCATATGATCAACAGCCCCCTTTCATCATAAATTGATCCGTTGCGTTCATCCCCGTCATGCCTTAATGCGCGGTCAAGCGCCATAATTAACGCTACCGCACCATCTATTCTCTCGGTGGATTTTTCTTTATCCGGCTTAATGTTTCCGGCGGGGTCGGTTTTGACATAGATATTGTCCATCATCCACCGCAGTACTGGATTACCACCATGGGCGATGCGTTCTTCCAATGTCAGCTTCATCAACTCTTTTGTAGGCGGCGACATATCCTTGAAACCCTGACCGAATGGAACAACCGTAAACCCCAAAGCCTCGAGGTTTTGCGTCATCTGAATTGCGCCCCAGCGGTCAAAGGCTATTTCCTTAATGTTATATTTCATTCCGAGTTCCTCAATAAAGGTTTCGATAAAGCCATAATGCACGACGTTACCCTCAGTGGTATATAAAAAGCCTTGCCTCTCCCAGACATCATAAGGCACATGATCTCTCCGCACACGCTGATCAATATTCTCCTCCGGTATCCAGAAAAAAGGTAGAATCTGATATTTATCAGATTCATCAAGCGGTGGAAACACCAGCACAAAGGCGGTAATATCGGTAGTAGATGACAGGTCAAGTCCTCCGTAACAGGTTCTGCCGCGCAATTTTTCTGCATCAACAGGAAACGCACACTTATCCCATTTATCCATTGGCATCCAGCGCACCGATTGTTTCACCCACTGATTTAAGCGGAGCTGACGGAATAAATTTTCCTCTGCAGGATTTTGCTTGGCATTTTCACAAGCCACCCTCAATTTTTCGATGTCGACTGTAATGCCCAGTGACGGGTTAACCTTTCTCCATACCTTTTCACTTGTCCAGTCATCGGTATCGGCTGCGCTGTAGATAACAGGGTAGAAAGTCGGATCTATCTTACGCCCTTGAAGAATATCCTCAGCCTTTTGATGTACTTCCCAGCAGATGGAATTGCGGTCTGTGCCAGCAGTTGTGATCAGGAAAAACAGCGGTTGTTTTCTTGCATCGCCAGATCCGTGAAGCATTACATCATAAAGATCCCTGTTTGGCTGAGCATGAAGTTCGTCAAATACCACACCATGGACGTTTAGCCCATGTTTCGTATATGCCTCCGCTGAAAGCACCTGATAAAAACTGCCTAACGGTTTATAAACCAGCCGCTTCTGTGACAGCATTGGTTTAATTCGAGATTTTAATGCCGGACACTGTTCCACCATATCTACTGCAACATCGAAAACAATGGATGCCTGCTGACGATCAGACGCACATCCATAAACCTCGCCACCATGCTCGAAATCACCACAGGTAAGATATAAAGCAATTGCCGCTGCAAGTTCGCTCTTACCCTGCTTTTTTGGAATTTCTATATAGGCAGTGTTAAACTGCCTGTATCCGTTAGGTTTCAAGATTCCGAATATATCCCGGACAATCTGTTCCTGCCAGTCAATTAATTCAAAAGGCATTCCATACCATTCACCCTTGGTATGCTTCAGGCAGTTTATAAAAGTAACAGCGGCATCCGCCGCTTCCTTGTCATATCGAGAACCTTCCGCCATAAACTTGGTTGGTTTATATCGTTTTAACTTCCGCAGCTTTGCCGCCTCCTTTCCTAAAATTGAGCAAGAAAAAAGGAACCTCATGGATGAAGTTCCTCTCCTTAGTGGATTTCTATGAAACTTGTTACGTTATAAACGTTATCGTTTGCCTGTCAGGATAAACTCGGCATATTCTTTCTTGTGTTCATTAAGAAATACTACTAATTCATAAAACCCCATTTTATATGCCTCTTCCTGTACTCTTGGCAAGTCAAACATATTACAGGCACCGCTGTCCCGCATGGCCATAATCTGCCGATAAATCTTATCAGTTATCAGATTCTCGTTACCCATGTCCTACACCTCTGACTTCTCTGCCGCTGAAATTGAATCTCTTACCGCTTTATTGAGAAATGAAATATCAAAACCCGCATCTATATAGCCCTGCCGAATCACCTCGTAATAGTAACGACCCGGTGCTCCCAAAGGTCTACCTTCATTCATGATATACACCATTGCGGGTACCCACTGCCCTTTGAAACGTACCTTAACCGTTTCTTTCCGGTATAGATGCGGATAACCTTCATATCTGTCCAGCGCCTTCTCATCATTAGGCATGATTCTCCAAAGCAGTACTGGTACTCTTTCACCTTTTTGTTTTTCTATTGTCGCTACTGCGCCGCCATTCCCTCCTCTGAATAACAGCCGGTATCCTGTGAGTTTTGCACTCCCCAGCACTTTTGCCGTTGGGCAGCGGTATGCCATCTGCCTTAAGTTCAGATTGCTTCCGTATGCTAAATATATGGTTCCTTTTTCTTTGCTCATCGTATCATCCTCCTTGTATTTACCAAGGCAGAGGCGGAGATCCACCCCTGCGCTTGTCTATCTATGCTGCCCGAAACCGCCATGCTGCGTTACCATCAAGGTGTTTGCAAAGATGCTCCCGGCAGTTTTTGAACTCATCACCAATAAGTCCAATGCGGTTGAGATATGTCCGCATGGCAAACTTCTCATTTTCAACCTGTGGCTTCTTGCTGGAAGCGCATTTTTGGGTTAATGCCTGATGGTTTAACGCAAGGGCAAGCACTATGTAGCTTCTAATTTTTCCCGCATGAAGTTCGCTGTTAAAGCCTCGAAGCTCAATTGTTCCATTGCCGTTAAAAAAGCTGTGCAGGTTGAGAAAATGGTACCTGCTATTGTGATAATGGGTGCTTCGGCTTTCGCTGTAACCCTCGTACCAGATGCTCTCAATCGCAGCCATGGTTTTGGGCTTACGCCTGTTCATCTTTTCAACCAGAGTCTCATCCATCTTCTTGCAAAACCGCATCCTATCCGGCTCAATCTGCAGTGCCTTATAGAAAAGGTCGTTCTTGCTGGCGATAATGTTGATAAAATTACGGATGCTTCGCGGCGTGTGGTTTGCCCCGTCTATATGGATATGGATTCCGCAGCTTGTGTTTGCAAAACCTCCCGCCTTGCGGAGCCTCCTTATCAATTCCTGCAGGGTTTCAATGTCCTCGCGGTATGTCAGTATCGGACTTACCAGCTCGACACTGTATTCCCGGCCTGCCGCTGCAATCCGGCCGCTTTCCTTTTTCTGAGTCCGGATGCTCCCGTCGCTCATGAATTTCCATATCCGTCCATCCGGTGCAATAACCTTTTGGGTATCGTAATAATCTCCGCTGGATTCAATCCTTCCTCCAAGAAAAGCTGATGCAGTTTTTGCCGCCTGTTTTCTTGTAATCCCCGTCAATTCTACCTCGATTCCAAATCTCGTTGTAAGCATTGCGCTTTCTCCTCGCTTTCTCTGTGTTTTTTGCCCTTTGGCAGTGTACATTAGGCCATTGAAAACACAGGATAGCAAGGCAATTCTGCATGAGTTTCCGCTGGATTTTGGACGATTTTCCGCATCTTAATTTGTGTACATTTACAGCTTTCTGATCATATCTACACCATAAGCTACACCCAAAGAAGAACCGCAGTCCCAGTCAATATGAACAGTTCCGATATCATCCACATAAGAGACTGTTCCTTGGTCTCCCGGTTTCAGCTTAGAATACGGATCATCCATGTAGATAAGCTCAACGCGTGTTCCCGGCGGATACTGCTCTTTAAGGCGAAGGACTGTTTCTTTTGAAGGAAAGCCTCTTGCACTCATAGCTCGTCCTCCTCTCCAGGATAATATGCGGCATACTTTGGGTAATCTCTACCATCCGGCATTACCAACACTCCATCAGACCGTCCCCGCTGCTTAACCAGCAGGCAACGCCACACTCCATTCTCATTAACATGACAAAGCCCTTTATTTTCCTCAATGAAAATGCGATCAACACATAGGTCGGCAACGAAGTTATCATAATCAATCTTTGATAGCTCGATAGTTTTTACAACTACAAATCGTTTCCTCGTCTCATACCGATGCGGCACTTTTAAATCCTCTATTCTAAACGGATGCTTGACAAAGAAGGCGGTGCTATGAAAATCATTCATTTTCGTCCACCGCCTTTGCTCTGCCTTTCCGATACGCCCCGTTACCGGACAGCCTTGAAAGTAACACCTTGCGTTCAGTTTTGAAGTTATCACCTATAAACCCCAACCTAAGCAGGAAACAGCGAAAAGCATATTTTTCATTATCTGTTGGTTTTTCTTTTCGTAGTACTCGCTTCTGTAATTTTGCCTGTTCTGCCATCTGCTTTGCCAGCGTTATATAGGTCTGCACTTCATCAGCATTTAAAGTCGCGTTCCAGAAAGGGAAGGAAATATCATCATTTTCAGCTAAGACTGCAAGTTCCCCCTCAATCAACATTGCCTTCTTTATCAATGTCTCTTTGCTGGCCAGCATATTATTTAGGTTTTCAAGGCTAATCGCGCTAAAGCCCTCCAACGAAAGAGTAATTGTCATGGTCCCCTCTGCTGAAAAGCCCTCCACATTCAACGTGTCAATAACTGAACGGATGGTTTTTATTTCATTGAGACTAATTTTCGGTGAGTGAACCACACTGTCCCTGTCAATCGTCCAACTGCCAGCAGATTTTTCGTCTTTAATCTCATACAAAAACTCCGGTGCTCCGGCATAGCGCACCTGGCCTTCAAGGGCTTCAGCTATGACCGAGGCAATGGCTTTTCTCTCCTGACCGACAACCTTCTGTGAAAAGCGAAAGCTGTTATTGCTCATGCCATACACCTCCCCTCAAATAAGCTAAAACATTTTTGATTCCCATAAAAAATCCCACCTTTCCTTTTTGGTGGAGTACATTAACGCTCTGTTTTGAGGGGAAAGCAAGGACATTTTTAATCAATCTGTGTTTCCGCGTAAGGTATTTTTTCACTACCTGTTACCAAGAATACTGAATCTGCGCCAAATTGTGAAACATAGCGCTTTACAATCACATCGCAGTATTTCGAGTCAAGCTCCATCATAAAACAAACCCGCCCGGTCTGCTGTGCCGCAATCATTGTCGTACCAGAACCACCGAACAGGTCAAGAGTTAAATCTCCAATATGGGAACTATTGAGCATTGCCTTTGCTACAAGCGATACCGGCTTCATGGTAGGGTGCTCCTCCGATACTTTAGGACGGGGTATCTCCCAAACATCTGACTGTTTACGGTCTTTAAGCGGGCAAAGGCGTGTTCCTTCAAGCCAACCATACCAGATCGGCTCGTACTGGGTATGATAGTCCTTTCTTGACAGTACCAAGCTGTCTTTTTTCCATATAATTGTGCTCGACCAGTGATACCCTGCCTCCCGCATGACGTTCATCAAACTGCCCCATTCCTGAGCACTCATTACCACATAGGTCATGCATCCGGCTTCAGAAACCTCTTTCATGCATTTAAAAGCGCGCAATAAAAAAGCACCGAATTCTTCGGTGCTCATATTGTCATTTAGAATTTGTCTTGGCTTCCAGCTTGGATGCCTGGTATCTGAACCGTAATCAACATTCCAGGGTGGGTCGGTGAAAACAAATCTCGCCTTTTGTCCGTTCATCAGCTTTTGCACATCTGAAAGCATGGTGCTATCACCGCACATCAGACGGTGGCTGCCAAGTACCCATATGTCGCCCTTTTTGGTAACCGGAGTTTTAATCTCTGCAATTGCCTTTTCTGTATCGAAATTATCTTCTTTGACATTAGCGGTTGTTTTATCACGGAACAACTCATCAATTTCCGAAGCATCAAACCCGGTAAGAGAAACGTCAAAACCATCTTCATTTAAATCCATAAGCAGATCGGTCAAAAGCGGAATATCAAACTCGCCACTGATTTTATTCAGTGCAACATTGAGCGCCTTTTCCCGCTGTTCATCCAAATCAACTACAACACAGTCGATCTCCTTATACCCCAAAGCTGTCAATACCTTATATCGCTGATGACCACCGACAATATTCCCGGTGCGTTTATTCCATATAACCGGCTCTACATATCCAAACTCTTCAATAGACCGACGTAATTTTTCATATTCAGGGTCACCAGGCTTTAAATCTTTCCGCGGATTATATTTAGATGGTTTTAGTTTTTCTGTTGGTATTTTCAGTATATCCATAAATCTTAACCCTCCAGTTTGATGGCTTTTTCACCGGTGAATTCCTCCCAGCGCTTAACAGCTAAATCACAGTAAACAGGGGATAACTCCATTGCGTAGCATTTACGCTCGGTCTGTTCAGCCGCAATTATAGTAGTTCCGCTACCAGAGAACGGCTCAAGCACAATACCGCCTTTGTCGCTGTGCATTTTGATGCACCGCCATGGAAGCTCCACAGGGAACATTGCAGGATGCTCCTTGTTTGCCCGTACAGTGGTCATCTCCCATATCCCAGCATAGCCCCATTTCTTGCGTTCTTCCTTTGTAAGCCGTTTCACAAATTTATAACTGTGTCCCGCAAAGGCTGAAAGCCATACATATTCCTGATCGTTATATTCCTCAACTTCTCCTTTATTGCTGAAGGCTGAAATATACTCATACTGCTGAACCGGCTTGTTTGAAACAAGATGATAAGGTCCTACACCGAAATTTTGCCCTTGTTTTTTCCAAATGCGGATCCAGATAGGGCGGTAACCGTTGTCCAAGAACATATTCACGCTGTAAACACTGGTGGGTTCAATAAACTGAGAGCCGGTGGCATAGAGATCACCTAAGTTCCAGCAGACAATATCTGCATACCTGCACAGGTTTCTAATCACTGGGCGTACTGTCTCGAACCATGGTTCAATCCCGGCCTTTTCATATTCTTTGCCTACCCCATATGGAGGGGAAGTCACTGCCATCTGTGCGTGACACCCTTCCATCAACTTCTCAAAATCCTCATCCTTAGTAGAGTCGCCGCACATCAAGCGATGATTCCCGAGAAGCCAGATATCGCCCCGCTTCGTTACCGGCTCGCACTGCACAATTTCCTCATGCGCTTTATCTATGTCAAAGCTGTCCTGCACCGCTTCCTTGGCATACCATCGGTTGAGCAGTTCGTCTATTTCAGAAGCGTCAAATCCTGTGAGCGAAACATCAAATGCACCTGCGTCAAGCTCGGCCATCAGTTCAGCCAGTTTATTCTCGTCCCACTCTCCCTGAATCTTATTAAGAGCAAGATTAAGCGCTTTTTCTCTCTGCAGGTCTAGATCTACAACGACGCAATCTATCTCAGTCTGTCCCAAGTCCAGCAAAACCTTTAAGCGTTGATGCCCGCCTACCACTTTACCTGTTTTTTGGTTCCAGATAACAGGCTCCACATAGCCAAATTCCTCTATTGACCGTTTTAGCTTTTCATATTCCTTATCGCCGGGTTTTAAATCCTTGCGCGGGTTGTATGCTGCTGGATTAAGTTTTTCAACAGATATTTTTTGTATGTTCATGCTGCATTCTCCTGTTCAATATTTTCTTAAGACCCTTTTTTGCGCCCTCACAATCTCCGTTTATTACTTGTCCCCGCAGAGTCTTAAACTGCTGCTTCGTTAAATGGTCTTTATATTTTCTTAGTTCCCTAAGAAAGATTGAATTTGTTTTATGCATCAGCCACCCCTCCTGGCTGTCAGGAGTTTTTCCATCACATCATCGTGGGGAGTGGCCCCCTTGTATTCGGTAGCACAGTTTTCCCGCACGACTTGATAAATTTGATACCACAGGTTATTGGCCTGTTTCATGAAGCTTTGACTCATAGCCACATAAGGTGACGGGATGGCATTGCCAGTTGTCGGATGTTTAGCAAGAAAGCCAAATTCAGTGATACATTCCTCGCACTGGATCCACCGCGCCACACTCTGGGCATATTGCTCTATAAGCTGCGCAGGGATAAGGTGAACACACCTGCGTTCCTTAAGCCACTGCCATGTTTTTTCGTATATTTCCACCGCCAGTGTTGTTTTTCCGTTCTTCTGCTTTGCAGCAAGATAATCCCTCGGTGGCGGCATGCTCTCTCCTTCCAGTTCCGCAGCATCCGTAAACTCCATTACCATGAGCTTTCGTCTGCCGGGATTTCCTTCCAAAATCTTATCCGCCAGAGGTTTTTTCTTCTGTCCTGCACCGATACGTGCCCCGCCGCGGTTGGTACCGTCCTTTGCCATACACATCACCTCGATTCCTGTAATTAATTGGGGCCCCCCGCAAAGCCGCAGGCTTTGCGGGGAGAGGAGGAGCAACGGAGCAGGCGAGCTTTTGACGCTGGCGTCAAAACGAGCAAAGCGCAGTTTGCGACGACGAGGGATATACCCCGTTTGAAACTGCGATTTTTCGCGCGTGACCCCCCGCCCGTTGCACAAAACTGCTTCACCAGAGATTTTGACCCCCCTACCGTCTTGCCCATCTCTCCCCTTCGCGGGCAGTGATCGATGAGTGACATTGTTTGCACAGACTCATAAGGTTATTGTCTGCATTGGTTCCGCCTTTGGATAAAGGGATAATATGATGTACCTCTTCGGCTGGTGTAAGCCTTCCGTACTTTTGGCACTCCTCGCAAAGCGGATGCTCTGAGATATATCTGTTCCTGATGCGTTTCCATCTCCGGTCATAGCGTTTTCTTGTTTGGGGATCTCGTTCGTATTTGTTGTAATAAGCATCCATTTGCCTTTGATGCATGTCACAGTACCTTCCGTCCGTCAGTTCAGGACAGCCAGGAAAGGAGCAAGGCCTTTTTGGTTTTCTTGGCATCTGGCCACCTCCTTTACGCGTATAAAAAAGCCCTCACAGGTTCATCCCATGAAGGCTTATCCATAACTTTTCACAATACCATTATATTTGGTTTTTTACTGAATTTCATCTCATAGAAATCTCATCTGGAATACTAAACAGAACATTTACTTTTTGCCCATGGCATCTTACCGTTATAATACTTATCTGAAATATATCTCTGCATATCGGGTGGTAAAGCTGCAAGCAAAAGATAAGCCTTTTTTCTATCTTCCTCTAACTCCTGGGTGCTTTTATAGAAGGAACATTTATCTTGCAAGCACTTGTGTACAGTCAGGATATTGCAGCCATTCCTTCCGTTACCGCCAAAACAATTATCGTACATCTTTCTTCACTCCCGTTTTATGTCATAAGAAAAAGCCCCGAAGGGCTTATGCGTTTTAAATGTCATTTTTTCACGATATCATTATATATGGGATATCTGTGTTTTTCATCTCATGAAAATCTCACCTTAAAGGAAGCTAAAAATATTAGTTTATTTGTTCAAAGATAGCTTTCGAATATACTTCTATATCCCCAGGAGTAAGCATGTTGAATTTTTCTTTCACAGCTACAAAATATTTCCCGATCAATTCTTTGGGTATTACACGATTAGAATGCGCATCCACTGGCAAACCGTCTCTAGTATGCCGCCATGGTTTCTCCAGATGCGTAAACTTCTCTAGCGTTTTTCCGCTATAACAGCAGAAGTTCTTAATAACGCTATCCAATATCGCTTTTTCAGCAGTTGTAAAAACTGATTCATCGAAAGCTTCAACACTCTCAATGGGGTCAAACCGATAAGATGAATACCTGTTATATATATCTCTGTAAACCGGTCCATGAACCCACGCCTCACAGTCTTCTTCAAAAAGAAACCGTCCTTCAAAAGCATAATAAAAACCCTGGACATAATATAGCGCCTTTTGTAAAGCTAAAGGAGTTATGTCCTCGCATTTATAAAGCAGATATTGGATAATTGAGTCCAGCTTTGAACCCGTTTTGTTTTCTTCCCCAAGCAGTTCCTGTACCTTCCGCTTACTTTTTTCATATGCCTGCAGAGATTTTAAATTGTCCTTATTTTTCTCCAGTAATTCTTTATAATACGCTGGATCATCATAAATCTTTTGAAGAATATCTGAATACTGTTTTGTAGGCATATCACCTTCACAATATCTCGAAAAAGTCATTTCTCCCCAACCTAAAAGCAATGATAGGGGACGTTTTCCAATATTGTATTTCTGAGGTATTTCTAATATCTTCTCCAGCGAAATAATGCCGTTTTTTTGACGGTACGTGTCATACAAAGCCCTTAGATTTTCGTCCTCTATATCCGCTACATAGACTTCGCTCCCACATTCCGTACAAACAGCCTTCTTTCCAGTATACTCATATTCTTCGCCTTTAAGTTTACCCTTAATTGTTGCTGTTTCTACCATGTATTCGACATCTCTTCTGCATTCCTCGCAAAATGTCTTATTCCTATTCATAAGGCGGCCTCCTTTCAAACTCTCAAACTTTCTGATTGATCATCGAAAAAGATAATCAATCGGCTTGTTTCGCTTATGAAACGATATAACAACCACTCGTTTTCCACTTTCACTATCAATTAGATTAAATTTCGTATATATATCAACTAACTCCTCGATGCCATCAAAGTTAAATAACGTAACCTGGGGACAAAATACATATAAAACCTCATGTTCAAATCCTACTTTCGTATTTTGCAATGAATGGCAAAAATCTTCTGTTTTTATTTTCAGTAAAATCTCCTTTTGCCTTCTGCTGTTTAGATTATATTCATTTATAAAATCTATGTTTTCTTGTCTATTCTCATTTTTTGATATAATGAATCTGCCCTCTCTAATACAGTCATGTATCATTGCCAAAATCTCATCAATCTGTTCCCAGGTATAATTCTGATTATAGTGCTGATTCATTGCATCACCTCTTTGGTGATACAATGATACTATATTATATGCCTTTTGTCAAGATTTATGCATCAATTAGTGCATTTTTATTTTATTGATTTTTATATTAAAATAAGTATACTAAAGATAACAGATCCTACGAGCTTATTTTAAGCGCAATACAGTAGGCCATTAAAAATACCCACTTAGGTAGTTCGTTCTATCTAAGTGGGTTTCCTATTTAACATGTTGCTAATGTTGTCTTAAACTACTTCCCGTATAAAAGCAGTGCCAGATGATTAAGTGCCTTGTCCTTCCTGCGGTACACCTGTGCTCTTTCAAGAAACAGCTTCTCTCCGATGTTTGCTACAGCTTCTGTCTTGCTCACATCATTAACAAAAAATTCTGTCAGTATAAACTGTTCTTCCTCCGACAGGGCTTCCCAAGCAGGCTTGAACCACTCCATATATTCTAATGCCCGTCTATAACGTTCTTTCAACACATCAATCTCGTCAAGACAAACAGCAAGGCGTTCTTCGCCGCTTTTGGGATTGTGTTTGCCCGGAACTCCGGTAATCTTTGCACTGTGAGGGCTTGTCATACGGGTTTCAACTTCATATATATCCTCATCACTGTGTTCAATAATGTACTGCATGCTGCTGTAATCTTTCAAAGCTTCAACAGCAGCTGCTTTTTTATCTAAATACTGCCATGCAATCAGCATATCGCACCTCCAAAAAATCAAGATAAAAAACCTTGATCTTTGAAGCAGTGTGCTTATTTGCGTTGCTTTGCAGTGCTTGTTTCCTTGTTCGTTATGTCTTCGTTCTTTATAGAAGGCCATGCTTTTCCAGAATAGCCTTCACCTCATCTACCGAATGGACAATCGCTGCCACCCCTCCGGCATTGAGGATTTTTTTGATGGTTGCTTCCTGCAGTTTTGTTGTCTTTCCCGATGGGGTTTTTACTTCAAAAGCTATAAACCGCCCATTTACACAGGCAATAATGTCTGGTATTCCCGCTGTCCCGTACATACCACCATGTTCCTTCTAACAGAAACACCCTGGTACTGTCTTTAAGTACCGCAGTACTTTAGTCACAATACTTTTTTCAGACATAACCGCTCATCCTCCAAAAATGTTACCTTTTTCCCTCTTATAACCTCGTAACATCCAAAAAAGGCATCTCATAAATCAGCTTCCCAAGCGCATTTGCGGATTTTGTTACCTTGTTACCTCTTTCTTGGGTAGGTGTATACACAAATATTTTTTATTTTTTTTATTTTTTATTTCAGAAAAGCAATGTTTCTCTCGCGCGTATATATAAAGTTGAGGTAACAAAGGTAACATCGGTAACAAGTGGCTATTCATCAGCGTTTCGGGTGTTACCTTTTTGTTACCTTGTTACCTTTTTCAATACTAAAGAGGCTCAATATCTGTGATTTCAAAGCCGCTCACATCGCATCGCTCTTTCAATATCGAAAAATCAAGAGCCCACGCTTTCTTTGTTTCATTCCCGAAACGCATCGTTTTATTGCTCTCCAGAAAAAAGTCACTTTGCCTCAACTGCTTCAGAAATTGGTTATACGGAAGACATTCCCCTGTGATTGCATAATCGCGTCTGTACTTGGTATAGCGGTCATATACATCGCAGAAACGTATCCCGATAACCTTGCCGCCTTTATCAAAAGTGTAATCCTGATTTGGAGCAAGTTTCATCCGGGCCATGATTTCCAGTGTCTGTTCTACAATAGTCTTGTTATTGCTGCCGCCATCCAGCAAGTACTCCTGCACACCGTTCCGAAGATATCGAATACATGCCCCTTTGTTAATGGGAAATACTTCAGCCCACGTTACATTAAGGAATTCACACAGTTTGTTTACTAGGCTCAATCCGGCATAGCAACAGGCAAGGTTATTGACGATACGGGATGGAAACTCATCAGATATCTCTGACTTTGCCTCCTCATACCAATTCTCTGCCTCTGCGGCCGATACTCTGAGTGCTATATCCAACAGGCTCCGGCCGAAGCTGCCAAGCAGATCAGCTTTTGCACACAACTTATAAAATGCTTGCTTATGGCTGGCCGGTTTTAAGTCCTTCTTACTGAAAAGCAATTCTATACTTCGTTCCCTAATAGCCGCTTCGTCCGGCGATTCCTCACCAGCTACAATGATGGGAGCCAACAGTTCATAAGTAACAGCGCTTTGATCCGCCCGGCCGCGGACACCTTCATGCCCGTCATATGCATCACGAAGATGGTTGTATAAGGCATTTAGCCTTAGCTTGTCTATCTTTGAAGGTTTGAACTCATCCATCAGCTGTGGTATCAGATTTGATCATGCAGATTCTTTCATCAATGTAAATGCGGTAACCTGTGTAGCCGCTCTAATTTTGCTGCATGAAAATACCGGCAGAATAATCCGCTCCAATGTATTACTCTTTCCGCTGCCCTGTTCTCCGACAAGCAATAAGTGCGGAAACTTAATGCCTGATTTTTTAAGATGCGGCTTAATAAAGCATCCGGCTACCCAGGCCATCACTGACACCGTTTTTATGGGTTCGTTATAGCTGAGGAGCCATTCACCAAGCATAATAAGCTGTTCCTTTGTCAATGGCTCAAAGGTTAGGATATCGGTTGTTATGCTTTTATACTTATCAAGCTGCACGATATCTTCAACAATGTTGCCTCCTGCTTCAATGGCACCATCCGTTGAAACATATACCATCCGCCCGCCATGCTCATAAATCCCAAGAGCCTTGACCCCTGTTTTCCTTACCCACTCCATTTCAGATATATAACCTTTCAGCAGTTCCAAATCTCCTTCTGAGCCAAAATAGCCTAAGGATATCGTCCGGCGGTTCAAGATATTTTTAAATTTTTGGATGTTATTGAAGTCGGTAGTCATAAATGTCTGGCGGTATATTTCATCACGAATTGTAATAAGATCAGCAGTCATCTGCGTTTCATCTTCTGATACAATCATCTCCACCGGTTGAATGATAAAGTTTGTTATAGGATACACACTTTCGCCTCTGGTGCGGTAATACCTGCCCTCATGTTCAAAGATAACCGAGTCGCTTTCGCGGCTGTATACGTTCTCTGTAACTTCAATGGCCTTATCCAGTGTCTCCTGCCCATATGTTGCTCCACTTGCATGATGTACCGTATCCCACTTTTCCCGGAATAACCCGGAATTTCTAAACAGCCTGTCCATCTGCTCTTTGTTTTTGCCTGACCAGAAAGCCAGCATACAGCAAAGAGCAAGGTCGGCTTCGGACTGGCTCGGATACCCTGCTTCCTGCCATTTTCCTTCCCATAGCAGATTAAATTCCTTATGGTTTTCGGCTGTCCGGGCTTTCTCCAGAATTTCTTCATCTGTAAGCGGCTCTAGCTTAACCGCCTTACTGTCTTTCTTGCTTTTTCCTCTCCGTTTTTTACTTTTGATATAATTCTCATGTATCCAGGCCAGTGCCCCGTTATCTTCAGTAATGTAATCAGGAGTCCCTGGCAGTCGCTCGCCAGTCATTGTGAAGTATCTGCTGTGGGCATACATTTCAACGCCGGTTTTAGTGTTTTTATTGCCCTTGGCAGGCATCTCCCCTTTATAGAAAATATGAAGCCCAGTTCCTGAAGGGCTGATTTCCGTATAGGACGGAAACCGCTCAAGGATATCCTTGGCGGTATCGCTTAATTCCCCAGTGTTTTTGTCGCGGCAGTGATCTATGTCTATCCCTACTAAACCTCCGCTTTTTGCGAATACAAAACCTAATCCGGTATAGAGATATTGTTCTTTTGCCGCAATCGCATCGTCAAGGGTCGACCAGTCGTTTGGGTTAGTGCTTGAGGCTTTTCTACCGGTTAAGGGATTGTAAGGGATTTTACTGTCTCTTCCGTCCTTTGTGTTTGGTTCCAGACGCCAGCAGATCCATTGCTTCCGGTTTGCTAATTCTTTAGGGAATGAGATGCTCACTTACACTGCACCTCCTCGCATCGTTCATTAAAATACCGAATCGGAATGCTGCGCTGCTTTGCCTTTTCAATCTCAATGGACATCCCGTTAGTGATTTTTCTGCCAAATACCCACACTTCTGAGCACTTTGACATCAGTACCATGCCAAAGAACAATCCCAGATTTCTCATTTGTTCATCATCGTCATCCATAAACTGCGGAAACAAGAGGTGCGGAGCAATAGGTATGCAATTCCTGCTCACTGCAAAGCGGCAGTACCCCTGAGCCTTACGGATATTACGTTCTATATCACCAGCATATGGGCTGCAGATAAATACCATCGGTCTGTAAGGCGCTTTCCTGGCCTCTCGCTCAATCCTAAGCAGTGCTTCATAAGGTGTGGAGTCGTAATATCCTTCCGCGTTAAACTTGCTGATACTCATGGTATTACCCCCTGCCTATGCGCTTTTTTGTTCACGTTCGATTACAGGCAATATACCTTTCTTGTTTTTAAGAAGGTCATAGATAAATAGCCTTCCTTTTTGTGTCCAATATGTGTGCATTACGCTTCTTTCTGCATCAATAGCGTGGGTCTTGGACTGCGTGTATCCTTGATCGGCGTACTCCTGATATAAAAGCCAGCAGTTTCCCATTTTGTACTGTACTCCAAGCTCATGAAGCAGCTTATTGAAAGCGCGGCCAGACATTCCGTAATCCTTGGCAATCTTGCTGATCGGCACAAGGCTTTTATTTTGCAATATAAGATCATAATAGCTCGCTTTGGGCTTCAACTCACTGATAATCTGTTTATTCTTTGCATTTTCTATTTCTAAAGATTTCCGCCTGTCGCGTTCTGCCTTTAGTTCAGAGAAAATCCTGATACCATACTCCGGATTAGAAATCATCTCTTCGATAACTTTATCTGTAGCATAAACTCCATATTTTCTGATCGTGGGCAGCACTTCATCAAAGACCCATTTCTCAAAGCGTTCAGCTGCAGGAAGTTTACTACGTATAATGAGACGATATAGATTTCCTTCTGTAATATAAGTCCGTTCAACATGCTGTTCAGACGAGACACCATATTGATTTGTAGTTAAGGTGACCCCGTCGTGTTTCACGACCCCGTCTGGTTTGCAATGGCGTTGTATCGCATCACGAGGATTACTATATCCAAGCATCCTCGCACAATCTGTTGCAGGAAAGTATTCCTTTCCATCAATAACGAGTACTTTAAGTTCTCCAAATTCTGTATTCTTAAAAACCTGTAAGTTATTCATAACATCAATCCTCCATTTCTTTCATTTCTCCAAAATTTCTTCCTACCGAAGCCTCTGCCACAATAGGTACATCAAATTCAGGGAAGGGTTGTGTTTCCATACACTCTTTTATAAAAGCAACTGCTTCGTCCACCTTGTCTTCCGGTAATTCAAAAACCAGCTCGTCATGTATCTGCAGTATAGGTTTCAGCCAGAGCCTTTCGGGAAGTCCACTGATGATGCGCCCACAGGCAAGCTTTAGAATATCTGCCGCTGTACCTTGAATAGGTGTATTTAATGCGCACCGCTCGGCAAAGGACTTCTTGCCCCAATCTGATGACCGAATTCCCAGCAGGTATCTTCGCCTGCCCAGCCATGTTTCTGTATAGCAGCTTACAGCAGCCCGCTTTTTAACCTTATCCTGCCATTTGGCAAGACCGGGGTATCCGGATTTCAAGTTTTGAATGATGGTCTCACATTCGGACAAAGTTGGGTTCAGCCCAGCTTTAAATTTAAGTGTTCTCTGTAAGCCAGTAGGAAACAGGCCATAGAACACACCGAAATTGCAGTTCTTTGCAATGGTTCTGCGCTCTTTATAATGTGGAGCATTTTTGTCTGCTGCCTTCTCAAAAGGAATGCGGTAAATAACAGAAGTGGTCTGAGCATGGATATCACCGCCAGTACGATAGGTTTCCAGCATACGTTTGTCCCTGCAATAAAATGCTCCGACGCGCAGTTCTATCTGCGACAAGTCAAGGGATAAAAGAACCTTTCCGGCTGGCGAAATGATAAATTTCCGTACGCCTATTGGGTCATTATCTTTCTGCGGGCAATTCTGCATATTCGGGTTTCTTGACGCAAATCTACCTGTCTCTGTCCCCAGTGGCATAAGGTCCGGATGAATCCTGCCGGTATCCTCATCAATAAATCGAAGATAACCGTCTATATAGGTGGATTTGAGTTTGCCCCATTTGCGGTACTCTTGCACCAGATCAAATAAGCGAGCAAGTTCAGGCCTGTTGGATTCACACCATTCTTTTAATAGGATCATGGTTTCATCATCGGCAGCTTCCTGATGTTTTGCGGTCGTTTTCATTACCGGAAGACCGAGATCCACAAAAAGATATTTTTTAAATGCTGAAGTTGAAGCATTTGCCCCAATCTCTACATTGCCGATAATTCCGGCAATCTCTTTTCTGATACTGACAATCTTTTCTGCGGCTTCCGCTTGTTTCTTCAGCATGGCTGACTTATCCACCAATATGCCGTTATACTTCATTATCCCGACATATACTGATGTAGGCGATTCTACCTCTTCCACAATAGTTCTGTGTTTGGGTAAAAATCTATCAAACCACTGATTGAAAACATGATACAAGCGAAGAGTATAATCACTGTCAGCACAAGCATAGCGGATGGTCTGCTCATCTTGGGGATTCAATTCATCGAAAAGGCGACCGTCAGTAACCGTTGAGAATTCTGTCATTTCCGCTTTACATAGTGCGGGTGCAAGCGTCTTAAGTCCGCTGTCAGCAAGACTTCTGAACTCCCACTTGCTCTTCAAGGTAAGCTGTGACGCTGCAATAGTGTCATAACAAGGCTTTTGAAGGACAATGCCTCTTGCGTAAAGAAACATAGACTCAAAAGCCAGATTATGAGCAACTTTTATTACATCTTTTGATTCGAATAGTAATTTCAGATAATCCCATATTGCCGCCTGGTTCTCTGCATTTCGCCCGCTACGATGTTTAAGTGGAACATATATAGCAGTCCCTTCTGATACTGAAAAACTGATCCCTGTAATATCTGCTTTATGAGCATCCAGAGCTGCACTTTTATCGTTCCTCCATTTATCGCGCGGCGAGGTTTCAAAATCGAAAGCAAATAAACCAGTGTTTTTCAGATACTCTTGTATTTCAGACAGCGTATAAACACATTTGTATCCCATGCGGTTCTCCTTTCCGCCCTATCGGAGATAGAAAGTTCCTCCGATAGGGCCTTTGATCACTTAAGCGGCTCAGTAATTTCACCTGATTCAGGGTCTACATTTATTACCTCTTCACCGGCAGGTTCAGTGTCATGGCCAACGCGGGTACTGAATGCTTTGACCTGTTCGGAAAGCTTGGATATCAACGCATATTCGTCAGCGGTCAGATCCCGATCTACGGCAAACTGAGCCTGGGAATAGGTGATACCGCTTGAGTTGGTCGCCTTTTTCAAAGAAAAGCGAGTAACTACGCTGTTTGATTTTTTGCCTTTAGAGAGCAGTCTTTTGATGTAACGAGAAAACTCTTTCAACGATCCTGTGGGCAAAGAGAGTATCAACGGGAAAATCTCCCCTTCACGCAGGACATATATCCTACGACGGTTCTTACAGGCTTTACTGCCGTTTTCCCCTGAACCGAATTGATTATATGGACATTTGGCACAGCTTCCTCCGGGGTCGCCTTCACCGGTTACACCATCAAAGCTTCCACAATCCGGCGGGTTACTGCCTCCGGTATACTTGTCCTTGTAATATGCATAAAGTGGATGATGATAAAGGATTACCGCTGAGAATTCTTTCACAGTATCCGGCTCTCCGGGATTCTCCCCAGGTACTTCAAATACTGTGCTGCCTGCGGACGGGATTTTTATGCGTTCAAAAGTCAAATCAAGACCATCAAGTTCTGATGCCATTGCCTCGTCAAGATTGAAATCAGCGAGCTGAAGAAAACCTGTATTTTCGTTAATAGTTACGAGCTCATTGTTTTTCATGCTTTTATACCTCCGTAATTATGAATTTGGAATGTAATCTATATCATTGTTCTTTGAAGCATTGTTCTTCGAACAGTTATTCCTTGAACATTGATATTGGAGCATTGCTTTCTGAAGCTATTTACCTTGCTGCTTTCCGCACAGTTACTGTTGTCTTTTCGAAGACATTCACAAGGCCTTTCAGCCAGTCCGGAAGCTCGTCCCCATTCTCCGCAATCTGTTCTTTAACAAATGCTGACAGGGAATTTGCATTTACTGTTTCATAGATGAGTTCTCCAAAGCCTTTACTGCGTAGTGCGTCAAACAGTTCCTCCTTCATGCCTGCGGCAGCACTGGCTCTTGTTGTCGTTGAAAGGCAGAACATTGTTCCTGCTCTTGTGAAGTTTTGCGTCTCACTGCTGATCATCAGCTCAGACAGACGGTATTCGACATCGTCAATCTCCGCATTTATGCTTTTCATTTCCTCTTCCGCGGCCTTTTTTGCATCGCGAAGCTCCTTAAGACGATCAGCAAGTTCAAACATCGCATTATTGCTCACAGCTTTCACCTCCCTCTGGGGCAAAAGGATTTGCTCCTTTGCGGTAGTCGTCTATCAGCATTTTTGCAAGATCTGCCTTATTGCGCAGAGCAGTCAGGATTTTTGAGTCTACAGTACCCTTGGCGATAAGGTAGATATATGTGCAACCGTTCTTTTGTCCAACTCTATGGATACGGGCTTTTGTCTGTTCGAAATTCGACATGGAATAATCAAGTGAGTAAAATACCATTGTGCTTGCAGCGGTTAGTGTAATACCGAGGCCAGCAGTTGCAATCTGGCCTACGAACACCATGCAGTCGGGATCACATTGAAACCGGTTTACTTGCCCTTGGCGATCCTTAGTTGCACCATAAATACACGCATAACCGATGTTCTTCTTCTCCAGCAACCTGCATATGGCATGAATTTCAGGGATAAACCTTGCTATAACAACCAGCTTATGTCCTTCTTGAATACTGCTTTCAAGGATATCTTCAAGAGCTTTCAACTTGGCATCGCTGACTTGCTCGATTTTCCCACCGTCATCGCTTCCGATGAAGCCGCCGGTTAATTGCGAAAGACGAAGCAAGCGTATCAGTATGTTTGTAGCTGTTACTTCTCCTGCTGACAGCTCAGTATAGCTTTGTTTGACAAGCTCTTTATATTTCTTTAAAGTGACAGGCTCAAGCTCAATATGGCGAATAATATCGGTGGTTTCCGGCAAATCCAGGCACTCCGCTTTGGTCGCCCGGAATGCAATGCTGTGAATCCTTTTCATCAAATCCTGTTCCATTGATTTTTTCAGCACTGGCGTGTGCTGACCGTAGCCGACCATGTCAAAGTACCTATTGCGGAATACATAGAAGCTCTGGCCAAATATTGCCGGGTTGAGGAATTTATACTGGCTGAATACGTCGATGGCTTTGTTGGTAATGACCGTCCCTGTGAGCAGCAGCCTGTACTTTGCCCGCGCGCCCAGCCGGTGCATGGCCTTGGAAGCCGCAATGTTATGGGTTTTAATCTTGTGGCCTTCGTCGGCAATAATCATGTCGGGGTTCCATGCGGCAAGTTCCTTTTCCAGACGCCATGCCGATTCATAATTGATCACCGCGACTTGCAGGGGAGAGCCGCGCATGTGCCGCAGGGTATCGATCTTCTTTGCGGCGCTGCCTTCAAGAACCGCAAGGCTGTAATCGAAATCCGCGAACTTGGTGAATTCCTCTTCCCATACGCCGAGGATGGAGAGCGGGGCCACCACCAGAACCCTGCGGATTTTACCCGCCTGATACAGAGCGCCGGCGACCGCGATGCTTGTCAAACTCTTTCCGGTGCCCATGTCTATTCCATCAAAAGAGCGACGCCCCTTGACAAAGCGTTTTCTTTTGACATTAACCACCACCCCCTTCAAAAAGCTCCCGATACTTCTTGATTGCCGCTTGCATATGAAGCCGCGTATGCTCTGAGGGAGGCATTATTTTTAAATTCTCGATCCTGTTGTCCGACCGGTTCCCGTTGATGTGGTGCACAATTTCGCTGCCGTTCAGCCTCCGCCCAATGTGTTTTTCAATAATGCTGCGGTATGCGCTTGATTTGACGGTTTTCGGATTTTCCGCTATCCTGCACAGAGGGTTGCGCCGCGCGTTAAGCTCGGTGAGATGACGCGCTTTATGGCCTTTTGAATGGCCTGCAACGTTGATAACCTCGGCGTTATATTTGCCGAGCCACTGATTGCGGCAAGCCGCGCTGCAAAAATTATGCGCATTGATTTTAGACTGCGGCTTGTATACAGCTTTTCCGCACCAATCGCAGGCAATCTCTCTGCCGTTTTGCATAAAAAGCCTGTGGCATTCCTTTGAGCAGAACAGATTATTTCTTTTCTTTGCTTCACTTGGCTTTCGGCTGATCACTTTCCCGCATCTGCGGCACTTTGTTTTCAACTGCCTCACCTCCATGAACAAGGCCGAATTTCGTGCAAACAAAATTGAACGCTTCAATCTGATGCCTATACGGCGCGGCTTTAATCGGCATTGGCAGCAGCGGTTTCGGCTGTTCCATCCGTTTTGTCCCTCCCTTCGTCAGGCGGCTTTTCAAGCGTCGCCAGCTTCTTTGCCAGCCGCTTTGACACTATGCTGATGGCGGTCAGGATGCCGACCAGTTCTTCCGTCGTTTCCTCGCTTTGTATCAAAGCGGCATTCACACTTTTTCTCATGTCCTTCACCTCCGTTTCAAGGAAAAGAAAAACCCCCTCACAATCCAAAGGAAAGTGAAGGGGCGGGTGATAGAGAAAAAGCTAAAATTTTTTCTCCAAAAGCCTTCTGAGTTTTTCCAATATCCTATTTTTATGGTAATTTACTGTGTTTTGCGAAACCCCTGTTTCTTTGGCAACCATGCGTTCCGGCTTCTCCTGATAAAATAATTCATCAATCAGAAACCGCTCCTCGTCGGTCAGTTCCGAAAGCGCCTTGGACAGCATGTCCAATAACAGCTTGTCCTCGACGATCTCGTCAACAAGCGCCTGACCGGAAGGAATCTCAAACCCGGCGTCCGCAAACGCTTCAAGCGAGAGCTCCTTTTCCGCGCGAACCTGCCTGCGCTTGTGCTCTCTCCAAGCAGGGCGCTTGAAGGCATAATATACTTCCTTGCTGACCGGAATTTGCCTGCCGTTTAGTTCAATGAAATACTCCTTGTCCATCCGTTTCCACCTCCTTTCCCGAAAGTTCAAGGGAAAGGAAGGGATGGAGGACTGCGGCACCCAGGCAAAAAGGCACAAAGAATCGAGTAGGAGGGGGCGATTAGCCCCCGACCTCTCACACCACCGTACGTACCGTTCAGTATACGGCGGTTCACCAAGCTTTGCGAATTTCATGATATCTCTTTGCTAAGCTCATGAGTCCTTGACCCTGCCAATAGGCGTTGTTGAGGGCTGTGTTTAATACCCCCGACATACGCCAGTATCCCTTTCGGGCGTTGGCAAGTTTATGGACCGCCCATTCCGGAAGTTTCAGATTCCTCAGTTCCCGGTATCTTGTCTTAACCTTCTTCCATTGTTTCCACAGGCACATGCGTAGTCTTCTTCTTATCCATCCGTCGAGTTCTTCAAGTTTGCTGGGTGTTTCTGATAGCGCGAAGTACCCCAGCCATCCGCCAAGGTATGTGTTTAGTCTTTCTATTCTCTGTGTTATTCCGTGTCCGTTGCTTCTTGAGGTTATTTCTCGGATTTTATTCTTGACTTTGTCTATGCTCTGTGGTGCGATTCTTATTTTGGTTGTTCCATCTTTGGCGATATACATGCTGAAGCCAAGGAATTTCCTCTTCCATGGTCTGTCCACTGCGCTCTTTTGTTCGTTTACTCTGAGTTTTAGTTTATTCTTCAGGAAAGCTGTTATGCTTTCCATTACCCGTTGCCCGGCTCTTTTGCTTTTGACGTAGATGTTGCAATCGTCTGCGTATCTTACGAATTTGTGTCCTCTTTTCTCTAGTTCTTTGTCTAGGTCGTCAAGGATTATGTTTGCAAGAAGTGGACTTAGGGGCCCGCCTTGAGGTGTTCCTTCATCGGTAATCATGATTACTCCGTTTATCATTACTCCTGCCGCAAGATAGCTGCGTATGAGCTTTAATATGCGTTTGTCTTTTATCTTGCGAGCTACTCTGGCCATGAGTATGTCATGGTTTACTCTGTCGAAGAATTTCTCAAGGTCCATGTCCACTACCCAGTTATATCCTTGGTTTACGTATTGGCGTGCTTTCCTTACTGCGTCGTGGGCTCTTCGGTTGGGCCTGAATCCGTAGCTTGATTCTGAGAATTCCGGGTCAAAGATGGGTGTTAGTACTTGCAACAGAGCCTGCTGGATTAGGCGGTCTGTGACGGTGGGGATTCCTAACAGTCTCACTCCTCCACTGGGTTTCGGGATTTCGACCCTGCGCACTGGTTGAGGCTTGTAGGTCCCCGTAAGAAGTTGTTCTTTTATGTGAGGCCAGTTTTCTCGTAGGTATGTCCGGAGGGATTCTACCGGCATACTGTCTACGCCTGGCGCTCCTTTGTTTTCTTCTACCCGTCGCAGTGCTTTTGTCATATTCTCTCTTGATACTACCTTCTCCATCAGGTGGATATCATGGTCCTTCGGGGATATCTTCTCGGGTTGTGCCGGATACATACTCGGCCCTCCCTGGGACCCTTGCGGCTTCACCGCTTCTTTCCCAGGGTAGGCCCCTTGCGGGGTTTTCTGCTGTCGTTGTATGTTTCTCGAACTTGCCAAGTTTTATCCCTCGCTTCGTGTTCGGCCCTTCGTCGGCATGACGTCTATGCCGACTATTATGGCCTCTGCTGACTTCTGACGGTTCAGCCGGGTCTCTCGGCCCGGGTTGTTAGTTTCCCTAACGTTTCCGCCAGACCTCCCCGGGTAAGAGCAATAGCCTTCGCCCCGTATACCTGCCGCATTTACTACACAGCCCCTTGGCAGTGTTGGATTTCGTTTTGTTTGGCAAACTCATCCGAACTGTATAGCCTTATATGCGGTTCGTGTTCCTCAGGCCGTGGCTTTGCTTACAGCTTCCTTCAGATTCTATCTCACGATAGACACCCTTGCTGTTTGGCTAATGGTCGCCGCTGCCAGCCCCATAGCAGACTTTCACTGCCGAGCTATTACCCATGCCGGGCACACCAAAAGCGGCCGAGTTTACTGAAATTCGTAAACTCGGCCGCAAAAACTATTCTATCAAGCAGCGCCCTGCCTAAGGGTCGTCGTCGCTTTTTGCGCTGTATTGTCTTTTTATACGGGGATGGAAGCTTTTCCGGCGTATAGCTTTTGCCTTATGTATATTGGCAGAGAACCGCTTGATATTGTATGAAGTCCAGACCATACAATATCAACCTCGTCAGCTCCAACCTACACGGCAGCACCCGCCATACGCTCAGCTTCTATTTAAGTTCGGCAGGTGTTGTCATGCCGAATTTTTCTTTTGGTTGTTTATTTTGTTTTTTATCAAGAACACTCCCGCCTTTATGTAGTGCAACGTGATTACCGCCCATCGATTTAACTGGCATTGTCGCGTTTTATTAAAATATTCAGAAGAAAAAAACCTTGAGGCTTTTCCATAGGCTAACAACCAGATATTTCTCTCTATCAATAAAAACAATATGAAGGGCTATTTTGTGACAATTAACACACTTATTACAATGCCTCAGGCTTTTCCTGGCAATTAATACGGTATCAATACAAAATAAAAAGCAGCAGTACTTCCTTGTCCTAAAGTACTACTGCATATATTTACTGTTATAATTAGTGAAAATTACAATGACTGTGTTTATTACTGCTGTGCTTGTTTTGCGAGATTAAATATTATGTCAACTGTTGCCGCCCAGTTCTTTATCCATCATAGCTGGTATGTTTCGCTACGCTTCGAAAAATTGCATTTGTTCAGATATTACATTAATCCTTCGCTTACCCTGTATATACTTAATTTTACCGCTTAAATAATTTTAATCCGGAAATTACACAGAGAATGAAAAGTAACCCCTGCCTGATCCAATCCATGCAAAGCCAAAACTCCCCGCCAGACACAAGGACAGGGGATGAGCCATATTCATCTGCATACTCACCCAGATTCCAAAATAGCTTCAAAGAAATGATTAAAGAGATTAAGCTCAAGGTAAAGATTACTATATTAAGGCCAAGGCCCTTTTTTTCAAGTTCGACGTCTTTCCCTGTCTTTTTTATGTAGAACACAACAAAACAAATGCATAATACCATTAATATTAATCCCGTAATAAGTAGTGTAGGCATTTATTTCCCTCCTAATTAAATTTATTTCAATAGTAATTATATGGAAAATTGTAACAATAGCAAGCAATTAGTTTGTATAGTGGCATCAAGACATGAAAGAAGATCTGTGTATTCAAATTATCTGATACCCGTTTGTAGAGTATTAAAAATTTATAAATAATAGCACTCTTTTCAAGATCGCTGTTGATTGTATAAGGGATTTAATCAGCTGACATTTTACTTGACCCGGTCACTTCCTCCTCAGTTGGTTTCCTTGCATACTGAACTAATTCAATTCGACATGCACCATATTTTTTGTAATTTTCTCTTGCCTGTAACAGCGTTAAGCTACGGTTTTCGTCACTTGGCTCATTTTCGCTTGAAATGAATACGTCATTTTCCCAGTAGCAAACAGGGCAAATAAATGCTACCGCAGCTTCTGGTTCAACGGGCAGAGTATAATTACCGCAGCATAAACATTTATATTTCATAATATCTCGCATCCTTTTTTGATGTTATTTTTAACACATTATACACATTGTCATTAGATATCAATTTGGAGGCTACCTTTCAGCAACGGGACATGACTATAAATAATATGTCCCGCTGCTGTTTCTTTACCTATCTATGACATTTACGGTGTTCTACCCCCAAAAGACAGGATATCTTGACTGCTATCGGCAACAATAATAAATAGTCCCGTGGTCTTGTGGGTGTATTTGTGGGCAGCTTCATAACCTGGCCTTGGTGTTTGTTGAATAATATTATAGTTATCGGGATTCACCAGCGTATCATTATAGCAATCTACAGCCTTACCTAAACTTGTTAGCCCAATGGAATCACTTCCTTTACAAATGTTAATAAGTTACAGTCTTGCTATAGACTGTGCTGGACTCGTATCCGCCGTCGCCGGATACATAGTAATACGTCTCAACCCTGTAAGTGCCACTTGACACCTGATATGTTTCGAGGATGGAGGCCGACGAGGACGTCGAGGATGCAGACCAGCTTTTTACGTTCGACCATGTGCCGTTGGAGTTTCGCTGCAAGGTTGACGAGAGATAAATGCTTTTACCGGCGGGCGTTTTCTGTACGAACCCGTATACGGTGGCCGTTCCGCCTGCCGAAATGCTCAGAGAGGTGCTTGCCTGGTTGATGTAGGTATACTTGACGGACATTTCCGACTCCGGCGCTGCGCTTGTTTCCCCCAGAGCCAGCGCTCCAGGCGCTGACACGGTCAGAAGAAGCAACACGCCCAATGCTGCGGATAAAAACCTTTTCTTTGACATGAAAAAACCTCCTCTTAATTTGTTCTCACTAATAAAACAAATCAGAAGAGGCTTTTGTGACAGGAAAAAAGGAATTTTTCAAAAAATTTTTTGACTCCCTATGGGCTTGTGTCCACGCCCGCCGTTTCAACGCTTTCGGCGATTGCTATGACTGGCGATCCGCCAACCGCGGGAACTGTCACTAAAATGCCGCCCCGCCCTTGAATAAGCTATGCATGCTGAAGAGGTATTCAATTTACTTTCATTCGGAAACCATGCCTTTTTCTTGAAACTCATCCCATTTGTCTTTGCCGAAATAAGATATAATGTCTTTAGGTGAAACAAAGGAATATTGGTCTTTTGCAAGAGGGTCATGGAGCTCATAAACACCTTGTCCCACGTTTACCAATGTCGGCATAGTATCCTTGTATTGATACAATACAAACAAATACGTTTCGCCAATTTTGATTTCAGGCATACCTTCCATTATGGGAATTCCATTTTCGGCGTCCTCTCCAAGTGCCGCGAGTTGTTCTTCCACACGCACACCTTTTTGTCCGCCCAACATCCTTACTTTGATGTTTTCAAGAGAATCGCCTTTATACGATGTTATAACATCAACGTCATATATGGTATTAAGGCTGCGATTCCACTCCTCTGTTTCCTCTGAAGGAGGCCGGGCTGTCCGATCATCCAATACTTGAAAAGATATATCTGTTACCTTTCCCAACAGGATTACATTGGCCGCCTCTGTCAATTCCGTGACATCCTTGTAGATAGGCCAGTCCGCCGACATAGTATTGTAATCCACTTCATAAGCGACCGAAGAACCGTTCATATCTGCGTCAACAACGGAAGAGTTTTCGCTTGATGGATTCTGGCTGGCTGAACAGGAAGCTAAAACGAGAACTGCGGCAGCAAGAAGTGCAAGTTTAATTTTCATAATCATTCCGCCTTTCATTATCAAAATGAGCAAATTCCAACCCTGAATGTTTCCTGAACACGCGGCGGAAGCTTTGCACAGGAGCGCCAAGGAAGCTTCGCTTTCCGTAAAAAACAAATACAAGGCACAGCAATATGGGCTGCGCGATCAGCATCCACAGGATGTTTGGGGGAAGATAGCTGTAAAAATCCTGCGGGCCAAAAGCCCCGGCGAACATATCGTACCGCTGGAAAATGATGTTGAGAGGCCCGGCTTCCAACGCGCACCAGGCCATAATCAACACAATGGGTATGACTGCATCCCTGAACAGAAGCATAAGAAACAGGGTCATTGCTATGTAGAAATTCAGCGCGACGGCGCAGTGCGTCAAAGGGATAAGGATGTTTACGGCCGGAAACGGGGCGTATTCCGGGAAAGCGGCCAGATATTCCGAGATGGAGGCGTTGACCTTGCCGAACATGACTGCGACGGCGGCGGCGTGGGGAACAAACAGGCACATAAGCAGCCGGACATACCGATAAAAGATAACCTGCCGGGTTGAGAGGGGGAAGGATTTCAGGTATTCGCATGCCGGAGGCCTGAAGCTTTCCCCGAACATCCTTGCCGTTATCATAACGACAAAGATGCAGGTAAGGTATTGCAGATAAAAATACGCCTTATTGCTCACGGCTGGCTGTCCGTCCCTCCACAAAACCGACGAGAACGCCGCGTCTTTTAATAGCAGCGTCGCGCCGAGGAAAACCAGAAATGTGGCATAATATTTCCAGACGCTGAGGACGTCAACCCGCCTGTCCCACATTATCCGCACCTCCCTGATAGTACAGCCAGATATCTTCGGTCGAAGGCTGTACGGGGATAGCATCGACGGGCATCATATCGGCATCCCCGACCACCCTGTAATACACCGTCGCCCCCTGTTTCTCGGCGGACAGGACGCGGCAGCCGCTCAGATCGATTGGCGGATCCCCGGCTTCCGCCGCTATTTGAAACAGGCGGCCGTTGAGCGAATCCCGGAATTCCGCGTAGCTCCCGGAATAAGTGACCTCGCCGCGAGCGAGCATAACAACATTGTCGGCCAGAATCTCGATGTCGTCAAGAATATGGGTGGAAATCAGGACGTTCCTGCCCGCGAAGCATTCCCTGATCGTCTTGTAGAACGAGATCCTTTCCTTTGGATCGATTCCGGCTGTGGGCTCGTCCAGAACTACCATCTGCGGATTGCCTATGAGCGCGGTGGCGATGCCAACCCTGCGCTTCATGCCGCCGGAGCACTTCTTGTAAGCTTTGTCCAAGATGCCCTCGATATTGACCTGTCCGGCGGCTTTCCTGACTTCAAGGCTCACATTGCTTTTGTCCACGTTTTTGAGCAGGGCGACAAAGCGCAGGATATCCGCCACCTTCAGGTCGGGATAGATATCGAATTCCTGCGGCAGATACGCTATCATGCTTTTGTATTCGTCCGACCGGGAATCGATCCCGTTGATGCTTACGGAGCCTTCGGACGGCAGAATCGAGGTCAACACCTTGAGCAGGGTGGATTTGCCGCTGCCGTTTTCCCCAATCAGAAAAGCGATCCCGTCGGGCAAAGCGAAACTGACATTCCGCAGAACCGGATGTTTCTTTTTGTATGAATAGGTCACGTTGCTAATCTTAAGCATTTTGCTCCCTCCTAACCGGGGTATCCGTAATTGAGCATGATATAATCGTTAAAAACAACGGGATTCCCGACTATTCCGTACAGATAGTAAATCATGAACACCTTTTGAGGCTTAACTATCGCGCCGCTTGCAATCTCATATGTATGCGGATTTAGATATCTTCTTGTCAGGGCGCTTTGGTACTCGCCCCAATAGTCGGTCGATTTGTTGTACTTAGCCCTGTAGAATATGACGCCTTCCTTTTCAAACTGCGTCAGGAACCCGCAGAACAGGCAGAACGTATTGGACTTTCCGCTGACCGTATACCCGCCTCCTGATTCCACCGCCAGGTTGGATATCAGGGTATTCGCGCACGTCACATGAAAATTGTAAGCCTTTACCGACAGGTCGCCGTCGATAATCGGGATAAAGGCAAAATTCGGAGGAAGCGCCGAAGAAAACCAGGATGTGTATATATTCAGGCTGTCGGCGTCGCTTCTGTACCGCACCCTCCCGCCATACAAAAGCTCAACGGAGAAAGAGTCCCGGTCGGGAATCTCATTCTCCGGGATAACGATAAAATCCCCCGAGCGGCTGTATCGGACGTCGCGCCCTTCCAGGGACAGTTTCCGTATTTCAAACGCGCCGTCCAGCCTGAACGTCAGGTCGCCGCGCCCTTTTTCCACGGTCACGAGGCATTCGTAATCGCCGCATTCGGAAAGCCTGATATCCCCCTCATAGGAAGCGACCCTGTAGCCGCCGCTCCTGTCCGCCGTGACGTACAGCTTATCTTCGTACGAATATCCCTTTGGAAATATGGATATGTAAATATGGCAAAATAACGCTATGGCCGCCAGGCATGAGCACATTGCAGCCGCGGTTTTCGGCGCGAACTTTTTTTGCGCGGCCGCGACCGTGGCGGAGGCTATAAACAGCGCAAACGGCAGAACGAGCGCGCACTTCACCGCGAACAGCAGATCGACGCGGGGTCCGGCGTAATCGATGTCCACCCCGAAAATCAGCGGCTTCTGAAGGGACAGCAGGTTGGAGACGACAATTATCCTGTCCGCATTCAAGAACATGGAAAGAAAGCTGCCGTTCAGGTGGCTGAATATGATCGCGAACGGCGCGGCCAGCAAATACACGAAGGTCTTTTTTAGCAGAGATCCCGCCAGAAAGCCCAGGGATTGGGATATCAAAAGCAGGGAGAGCCACCGCAAAATAAAATATGCTATAGCCAGGCAGCTGAAATACAGCTCCGTTCCTTCCGACACCGACGCGGCGGCAATATATATGAGCGGAACGGCGCAGACGCAACCCGACGCGATCAGCACCGCCGAAAGCCTGCCCAGCGAACATGCGGGTTTTGAAACGAAACACGATTCTTCCAGAGCATACCCTTGATGCGCGAAATATACCGCCAGGCAAAAGGCCAGAATAAAAACGGCGATCTCTAGATAGGCCAGCGAATCGAGAAATACGGCATAGTTGATGAATCGCGTTTGATTCATCATGACAAGGAAGAACAGAAAAAACAAAGCGATAAACGCATAAAACAGATAAAGGATAACCGACGAAAATAGTATTTTTAAGTTTAAGCGGATTAAACGCATTTTTTATCCCTGCCGATCCAAGTATTTACTTATGTATGACAAGGGCGGTTTTCAGCCGCCCTTGTCATACATACCGCGGCTGCACCGCCGCATTTGCTTGGCAACATCAGTTGTAAGCGCTGACGGTTCCGTTGACGCCGCTCGTGTCTATTCATTTCCGTTTTAATTCCGATTTTTCCTGTTGAGGAAAAACGAGCTTATTGAGATAGCGGCACATACGAGAGCTATGCCAATTAATATAGTGTCAGCGACAGATGTATCTAGTTGGAATGTATCGTATTCAAAACCGATTTTACCTGTATATAACCCTGCAATAATACTTTTTTCAATAATTTCTTTAATATAATTTAGGATGGAATACAACATAAGCGAGACGGTCGTTAATATCGGATATATTTTGTTCTTCAAAATATCCACGCTCCTTTTTTCCTGCCTTAATGAGATTAGTCAACTATTGTACTCAGTATTCGGAATTATCCCCTATAATTTTTGTTCTCATTAAATATAAAACAAATCAAAAGAGGCTTTTGTGACAGGAAATAAAAAATTTTTTAGAAAAATTTTCTGAACTTTATGGACTTAAGTCCGTGCCTGTAATTTCAACGCTTTCCGCAATCTTTATTCCAGTGTTTCTATGCAGAGTTGGCAGTAATTTGCTACTCAATACTAAGTGTATTTGTTCCATCCTTGTCATTTATCTTGACCTTTTCTACCTTCATTTGATTATCATAATAGAAAATCATTTGCGTGCCATTGTCAAATGTATAGATCTCTCCCGAAAAGCCGGACAATTTTCCTGACGGTTCCCCAAGTATTCGATGTACATCGTCCTGGAGAGTGCCTATTACTTGCTCTCTAATATTAGGCGATGTTTTAGTTACAGAGCCTTCTTTTGAGCAACCAATTATTCCAATGATACAAAAGATTAAAAATGTAATATATAACAATTTTCTTCTCATTAAATTATCCCTCATCTCCTTAAATTTATATCATTCTCATTTCTTGAGCGGCAACTATTGTACTCAGTATTCGGAATTATCCCCTATGATTTTTGTTCTCACTAATAAAACAAATCAGAAGAGGTTTTTGTGACAGGAAAAACGAAATTTTTTAGAAAAATTTTTCGAACCCTGCGGGCTTGTGCCTACGCCCGCGGTTTCAACGCTTTGGCAACTGACTGGGAAAAATGAATTTTAACTCAAAATTTCCCCCGGATACAACTATCTTACCAGCTCGAAATTTTTAAATCTCCATCGGCCGTCTGAAAACTCCAGGAAGAAGTCATATTGCTTGTATTCGGTTACGTTTTTCTGCGTAGGGTCCTCGTATATTTCCACTGTTACCGTAAACTTTATCTGCTTCTCCGATACCCTGACCACCTCATAGGATTCTGCACCCTTAAAAATGTCAGTCCCCCTGTCCATTGGCAAGACATACAGTTTGCCTTTGCTCTCCACATAACGATAGGATGATGTTTCCATTAATCCTTCCGTTATGTCGTCTGAGAAAACTTCATTAAGATAATCGCTAAGCGTTCTTTTTGAAGTGATGCCTGGCTGAGCGACCTCGAAGTATCTTTCGCCGTCGATTTCTATGTATTTTTCAGCGTCATATGGTATCGTTGTCAGGTCAAACCAGCCGTACGCTTCTTTTGCTTTATTGTACAGCTCGACAACCTCATCATCTGTCAGCTCCTTACCGGCTGTTTTGGCGCAGGAGGCTGAAATAACAGCTAAAAACACGATAATGATGGCAATTATTTGCATTTTGTTTTTCATCTTGACATCCCCCAAGTTGACAATAAATTGGCTTTGCGCTGAGCTAAACCTACATTATGAACCGCTTCCAGCTTCGACGCTTCCGGCGATCCTGAACACAGTATCCCTGTCCAGAGTGAGGATATCATATACAGGTATTCATCGTCGTACCATAGCAGGTTCTGGACGCCGCGGTTGGAATAGTATTTTGCGGGAAGACCCTTGATTTCAACCCTTTGCTTACATCTCAATTTTCTAATCAGAAACGGCAGAATATTTCTCTGCGCCTTTATTCTGCCGCCCATTTCCAGTTTTCAAACAACCGCCATTCTCTATCCCCACGCAGATACCGCAGGTTTCCAACCGTTCCAACCGGTGATTCGATGTTGCAGCTCATCTCGCCCTTTGTACCATCGTCAAATTGAATATACTCATAACCGTTAAACGCTCCATATTCAAAGTAATCCTCCAACTCCTTATACTTACCGACAGAATATGTGCCGTCGGTGGTGTCGATATAATATGTAACGTCCGGATCGTCCGAATTATACAACTGGACTGTCGAGCCATCGGCGCTGACCCTTATTACGGCCCCGCCCGTTTCACTACCCTGAATGTTCGTCGTGCCGATCGCTTTTTCAAGATCCGCCGAGAAGGTGATTTTTTCCGCCTTCAGGTCATAGACAAAGAGTCCGAACTCGCCGTGAAAAACAAGCACATCATCATCCGCGTAGTCGATAAATCCACCTATCCCAACGCCGGTGTCCTTCGACAGGTTTTTGACGGCAATCTCGGAATCGGCTTGAGAGTTCCGACCACAAGCGGCTAAAAAACATATGGATACAAAAAGGATTGCCGTGAAATATTTTTTCATAATATAATCCCTCGCCTACATCATAAAATTTTTACCAAAGATGGGACTAATACCCGCATAGAGATCTTTGTCCCATCAATTCAATAAATGCAATGATCGGGCATACAATTTTCCCCGTTTGAAAGCGGCGATTAGTACACTCTTATGGTATAGTAGTGATCGACGGCAGAGGAAGAAGACGTCAGGTATGCCGAAACCTTGATCGTGTATAGCCCTGTCGAGCTGAATGTATAGCTTCTTGTCGCTGACGAAGCGTTGTAAGTGTTTGATGTGGAAGATGAGCCGCCGGGCGTAGTCACTGTTGTCGCAATTCTGTAACAGCTAACATCAGTCGTTGCTGTCAAGGTTTGCGTCGTATTCTGTGCAACTGGCCTATACATGTCAACGCTTATTCTCGGTGAAGACAACGTTGTGCTCGAATAAAAAGAAGTGGGTATGTAGACATAGATCTTGCCTGTGTTCCAGCTATCGCTGATTTTTATGTTTTTGGCCATATTGGTGTGCGCGCAGTAATATACATTGCTTCGGCTGGAGCCAGTTACGTCTGTAACGATTACAGCATGGCCATAATCACCCGACGAGCCAGGAACATGCAGGACAGCGCCCAATAGAACTGTTGAGTAGTTTGTTACGACAGAAAAAGAGTCTGTGGAACCAAGGCTGTATTTTGTTGTCCGAAGCCCTGTCTCTGATGTCGCACTATTCGAGTTGCTTGCATACGTACGAAAACTGGAACAAGACGACCACGAAGCAGAATGATCATTCTGTGTCTTTGAACTGAACCAATTGTAAGATCCGATTGCATCCATTGGGACACCATGATTATTGATGGAAGTAACATCATTACTTCCGCCGAAACCAGCCCAAACGCACTGCGAGGCAAAGTTCATGCAGTCACTACTGAAATATTGAAAATTATTGTTGTAAAAATCCGTGGGCGTGGCGCTTGTTGAGGTTGTGTACGTATAAGCATAGGCCGCCGCATTTGCCTGATTATAGGATAGGGATGTTCCCACACGGGAAACCGATGCGGCCTCATAATCCAGGCCTCCTTCGGAAGACGAGGCTTTTTCCGCTTCATAATCCCTGATGATTCTGTCAACATCAAACGAATCGTCGTTTTTATATGTGGCGTCAAACCAGTCATTGGCCTCGGTAACATCCGCTATAAGCCATCTGTTATCCAGCTTGACCAGAGTTGCTGAATATATCGCCTCCATATAGCTGGGAAGATCGGAATCCGCATACTGGAACGACATGTATGCCGCAAGCTTAACGTTCGCAGTATTGTTATTGATGTTCACGGAATCAAAGCTGAATTCCGTTTTGAAATCGGTGCGCTCAATCCCGGCATCTTTCCTCATATACTGCCAATAGGCGACCTTATCGCGAATATAGCTTATATTGTCGCAAAGATCGGCCAATGATTTGTTTTCCCCGTCGATTACAAACGTACTTTTTGCGTTTTGGGCTGTTTCTTTGGAAATGACGGTTTGCTGGGTAAAATCGTTATTTGTGTACAAATACGCGTTTTCCAAATAGGCTTCAAAAAACTCCTGGACTGTCTGTTTGATTTCAGTGGCATCGTCGCTTGACAATTCCTGAGAAGCATTTGCATATGCCGGGACAGCGGCGATGCAAAATACAAAGCACATCAATATGAACACGTCAAAGATTTTTTTCATGATTTAAAGACCTCCTTTTTAATTGCACTTTTTACCATTACACATAATGTATGACGACTGAATAGTTCGACTGCTGTTTATCCCATTGGACTCACCTCTTTCTTTTTTGTTCTCACTAATAAAACAAATCAGAAGAGGCTTTTGTGACAGGAAAAAAGGAATTTTTCAAAAAAATTTTTGACTCCCTATGGGCTTGTGTCCGCGCCCGCGGTTTCAACGCTTCCGGCGACCCTGAACACGGTGTCCCTGTCCAGCGTCGAGGATACCATATATAGGTATTCGTCGTCGTACCATAGCAGGTTTTGAACGCCCCGGTTGGAGTAGTATTTTGCGGGAAGACCCTTGAACTCAAGTTCCTCAAGCGCGGCGCCCTCTGTATTAATATCCATTGAAACGTCCTCAAGGCGCTGCTGGCTGTAGGATATATAGTCGGAGCCCTTTTCGTATACCAGCAGGACGGGGCCGGCCGTTTTTTCGCTGACAAGCACGAAGCCTTCCGGTATGAAGGATGGCCTGCGGATGAAGAACTCGTCGGCCGATTCCTGAGACGGCGGGCTTTCCTCAAAGAATATATGGGTGAATTTCTCGTACACATCGGTTATGAATTCGAACACCGCGGCGCGCACGGCCGATACGCTCATCGCGGTAGCAAGCAGGATGACGATCGCAGCAGCCAAGGCGACCGCCCGCCTGCGGAGAAATACGGCTCCGCCGGCCGGGCTTCCCGTTTTGCTGCGGCGTACAAGCTTTCTCATCCTCCGCTCAAACCTTTTTGAGAATTCATGCTCTATCTCATGATCCGCCGGCAGGGCTTCCAGTTCGCAGATGTCCGCCTTGATGACGGCTTCCCTTAGCATGTCGTCTGTGAAATTAATCGTCATTGTCAAAATCCTCCTTTCCCAGAATCTCCTCAAGCATGCGCCTTGCGCGCTCGAGCCGCTTTCTGACCGCCGCCTCGGAAATGTCAAGCATCCCCGCTATTTCCGCGTTCGAAAATTCCTGGACGTATTTCAGCTTCAGCGCATCCTTATATATTGCCGGCAGCTTCAGCACGGCCTTTGCGAGGCTATCCAAATCATCGGTTCGTTCCAATTTTTCTCCGGCGGCGCAGAACGCGGCCTCTTCAATCGGAACGGCGGGATGCCTTTTACGGCGGTTATACATATTGATGGCGGCGTTCCTAACAATAATAACAACGTAGCTCCTTGTTTTGTGACAGGAAATTTCGCCCACCTTATCGAAATTCTCAAGTATTTTTAGAAAAGCCTGATGCACGGCGTCCTCCGCGAGGCCCTCGTCGTTCAATATGCCGTTTGCGACGTGGAACATGAGCTTTCTGTATGTAAGGTAAAGCGATTCGAATTTGCTCTTTTCGTCATCGCCATCAAGCATCGACAGATATATCGGGAGCATCTCCGCCCATCCCTCCTTCGTGACCTGTGTTTTCCAATGCATGTTTTGCATGGATCCCGCGGCGGTAAACAGTGCATAAATGCAGCCGCTGGCAGCAACATCGTATACTTACTGGAAAATAATATCAAGCGGCGGCATATCATTTGACGTTTTTTGCCGCCGATGGTTCCGGCAGACATGTTCCCTCATACAATCAACCGCCGTCTTTTCCGTCTACACAACCCCGTCCGCCGGAAGCCGCCCTGAAAGGCTGTGGATGTGTTTCCGCGAACAATCACGCACATAAAAATACAGGGCTTTCCGGCATCCCAGCCGCCAAAAAGCACATTTTCGGCAGATGGCAAATCACCTGAAAGCCCTGTATTCAGGCCGTTTTTCAGGCGCTTATTTGTTTTTTACATTTGTCATCAATACCACGCACTCAACATGTGCAGTGTGCGGGAACATATCTACAGGCTGGACTTCTTTTGTTTGGTAGCCGCGGTCTTCCAGGAACCTCAGGTCCCGGGCCAAAGTGGCTGAGTTGCATGAAACGTAGACCATATTTCGGGGTGCCATATCGACAGCGGCTTTAAGAAGTTTCTCATCGCAGCCCCGGCGGGGAGGGTCCATCACTATGACATCGGCTCTGGCCCCTTTCCTGACAAGCTCAGGCATTACTTCTTCGGCGGCTCCCTCGATAAATTCAACATTGCTTATCCCGTTTATTTCGGCGTTGTGCCGAGCATCCTTTACTGCCGCCCCGACTATCTCTATGCCGTATACTTTCCTGGCTCTTCGAGCTAAAAACAAAGTGATGGTGCCTATGCCGCAGTAGGTGTCTATGACCGTTTCCTCCCCGGTCAGGCCGGCATATTCCAGGGCTTTTTCGTAGAGTATTTCCACCTGCACCGGATTTACTTGAAAGAAAGATAGCGGAGACAGGCTGAATTTTATCTCACCGATGTAGTCATAAATATAAGGGGAGCCGAAAAGCACTGTATTCTTGCTGCCCATGATGACATTGGTTTTTCTGTCATTTTTGTTAAGGAATAAACTTTTAAATCCCTTTATCTTTTTTTGCAGAAGCTCTATCAACTCTCTTTCATGGGGGATTTCATCCCCGTTTACCACCAGAATGACCATTACTTCGCCGGTCTTCATCCCAACTTTCGTTACTACATGTCGCAGGAGGCCGGTATGCTTTTCCTCATTATAAACTGGCACACGACAACGGTTGGCCCATTCCTTTACCGTTGCGGCTACATCATCATTGATCCCGTGCTGTATCATGCATGAATTGGAAGGAACTATGCTGTGAGTCCTCTTTTCGTAAAACCCCAGCACAGCCTGGCCCCTTTCCTCCCCTACCGGATACTGGGCCTTATTGCGGTATCTCCAAGGATCGGGCATGCCGATAGTATCATGGACTATTGTATTGATGCGACCGATCCTTTCCAGACTGTCTTTCACCTTTTGGGTTTTAAACTCCAGTTGCCCCTCGTATGATAAGTGCTGGAGCGTGCATCCGCCACATCGGTCGGCATACGGGCATGGAGGTATTATCCTTTCCGGGGAAGGAACCAGGATACTTTCCACATGAGCTATGGCGTAATTTTTTACCGTTTTGTCAACCCGCGCTCTTACCCTTTCACCTTTTAAAGCTCCCTCCACAAAAACCGCCAAACCATTTACTTTGCCCACTCCCTGACCTTCGTGGGCCATGGAGTCAATATCAAGTTCGATGTCCTGTCCCACTTTAATTCCGCCGCATTGTCTCATATTCAACCTCCGATTAATCCGGGCGGCAATATGCCGCAAAGATTTCAAGTTATACATATGCTTTCAACCGCTATTATATCATCTTTACTCTTATCATTAAAATCGATCGGGTAATAATAAATAAAATGGTAAATGTTCCTAATTTTTAGTTGCATTTTTTTACAAAATTAGATATAATTAGATAAAACATGTCTTTTTTTTTGGCAAACTCCCCGAAAGGGGCGGGCGCAAAGCCATGGGCCTAAGGTAAAGCTGTGCTATGCTATGGCTGCCAGGTTGCATCATAACCAATCGCCCGAAAGGGCATTTTTTATTATAACCAATTTATCAACATATTTCAGGGGGGTTTTCATGTGAAAAAAAGCTTAAAGACTCGTCTAGCCGTATATCTCACCGCAATGGCCCTTATTCCTCTCGTTGTTATGGGAATCATTATCAACTATTTTGTAAAAGATTCCATGATGCATGAAGTGCAGGATAAAGTCAGCATTATAGTAAACAACCTCAATGACAATATCGACCTTTTCTTAGAGCAGAACAAAAACATTATCACATTTCTCGCCACCACTAAAACGGTAAGGACCATGGATCAGGACCAGATCACTCCTTTCCTGTATGACATGACTCAGCAAAATCCCCAGATACTGCGGATATATGTGGCCGATACAGCCGGCAAGGTTTTCGCGGTGCCTTTTGCATCTTTTCCTGACAACTATGATGTAAAAAGTGAGTCGTGGTACACCGGAGCCATGGATGCAAAAGGCCTCTATGTGACCAAAGTAAAAGTTGACCAGACATCGGGTAACTCTATCATATCCATATCTAACGTCATTTTATCCGACACCGGCCAGCCCGTGGGCGTCATCAGTGCGGATGTTTCCCTGGTGAGTCTGACGAGAATAGTCATGAACATGAAAGTCGGCAAGGAAGGATATGCGTACATAACCGACAGCGACGGTTATGTCATAGCCCACAAGGATTATAAAATCGTAAAATCCCGTGAAAACCGTTCAAAATATGATTTTGTCAAGGCCGCGCTGGCGGGGAAATCCGGATTTACTACATATGAAATAGAAGGAGTAAAAAGATTCGTAGCATATGGTAAACAGAAATCCATAGGATGGGGCATATTCGTGCAGCAGCCGGTAGGCGAGGCTTTTGCAAACGTTAATAAAGTAACCGGCACCATATACATATCTGCTCTTTTTATGGCGCTGCTCGGTCTTGGCATGAGCTTTTTCATAGGAAGCTTACTGGTAAAGCCATTGAGACACATAGTAAAAGTATCAAATACCGTCGCGTCCGGGAACTTGACGGAAAATGTAGACATAAAAGACTCTACAGAAATCGGAATTCTTGCTTCATCTTTCAATTCGATGGTCTCAAACCTTAGAAATCTCGTAAAGGAAGTTATCAAGGCGGCGGAAAGCATGTCCGCATCCGCAGAAGAACTGGCCGCGGGAGCAGAGCAGAGCAACCAAGCCACTCAACAGGTAGCGGGGGCCATCGAGCAGATTGCTGCCGGAGCCAACGAACAGGTCAGAAAGCTTGCTGAAATCTCAGACATAATGGACAAACTGGTGGTTTCCAACGGCAAGGTTGAGGAAAACGCCCAATCAACGGCTTCTTCAGCCGAAGAAATGGCTAAAAACGCTAAAGAGAGCCAGCAGAGAATAGAGACTGCCACAGAAAAGATGCATATCATCAAATCGACGGTAGATAGGGCCAATAAAATAATGCTGGAACTGGACTCGAAGGTCACCGAAATAGGCAAGATCTCCGGGATAATCCGCGACATTGTCGATCAGACCAATCTTCTCGCGCTGAATGCATCCATAGAAGCAGCCCGGGCGGGCGAACACGGCCGGGGTTTTGCCGTGGTGGCGGATGAAGTGAGAAAACTGGCAGAGCAGTCCGGAGAGGCCGCAAAGCAGATATCCCAGATTGTAAAATTGATACAGAGCAGCAGCAAGATTGCCGTAAACGCCATGGCAGAAAGCAATATACAGGTGGACGAAGGTCAGGCTCTCATCAATGAAATCAATGAGAGGATAAGTGGATTGATGGAGCAAATCGATGCGGCTGCGGTGCGATCCAGAGAAATCTCCTCCGAACTTTCCTTGCAGTATCAAAATGTGGAACACATTGTGGAAATGGTTCAGAATATATCCAGTATCTCCCAGGAAACCGCCGCCGGCACCGAAGAAGTTTCAGCCACATCAGAAGAACAGACGGCTACCATGGAAAATATCGCGGCATCGGCTCAGGAACTGGCAAAACTGGCGGAAAATCTGACTACGTTGGTCAACAAATTCAAGGTATAAAAAAAGCCCGGTGCATGCCGGGCTTTCTAATTTTGAATTTCTATCTGCTGTTCAAATTTGATGTTATCTTTTCCTGAGCAATGAGTCTGTTGTCCAGCTTCTTAATATCATCCCAGATATACCTTAATTCTTTTCTTATCTCTTTCTGGCCTTCTTCCAGTTTCTTCTGGCCTTCTTCCAGCTTCTTCTGGCCTTCTTCCAGCTTCTTCTGGCCTTCTTCCAGCTTCTTCTGGCCTTCCTCCAGCTTCTTCTGGCCTTCCCTTAAGTCCGATATACTGTTTTCAATTCCATTGATTTTTTCTAAAATATTTTTTAAAATTTCTTCCATTTAGCAAGTCCCCCTTTACCAAACTCATGTCTATTATAACACATATTTTAAAAAATGGGGGAAAACTTTGTTATCCATTTTCATTTCTAAACTCATACATTTACACGGCTTTTCGAGTCAAATTCAATATATTTTTATAAATTGAAATTAGTTCCCTGTCAATAAGGGGCCTTTTAAGGGCAACGGCCATGCTTCGCACTTCTTCCAGGATGTCTTTTGCCATTTCTTCATCTATAAAGATACCGTACTCTTTTAATCTGGCTTTTACAGAAGCAGTGCCGGAATGTTTGCCTATGATGATTTTTCTTTTAAGGCCAAGTTCTACAGGGTCTAAAAACTCGTAGGTAGACGGGTCTTTTATTACGCCATCGGCATGAATACCCGATTCATGGGCAAATATATTGTCACCCACTATTGTCTTGTTGAGGGAAAGGGGCCTTGCCGAAGCTTTTGCCACGTATTCGCATATTTCCTTTAGCAAATTTACTTTTATATCCACATTGTAACCCAAAGAATATTTCATAGCCATAGCCACTTCTTCCAGAGGGGCGTTACCGGCCCTTTCCCCCAAGCCGTTTACCGTAACGCCAACATACGCCGCTCCCGCTTCAATGCCCGCCAGCGCATTGGCGGTGGCCATCCCTAAATCATTATGGGTGTGCATTTCCACTTCGATACCCGCTTTTGTTATTAACTCTTCAACCATTTTTACTGTTTTGAACGGATTTAATATGCCCAGAGTGTCACAGAACCGCAGCCTGTCGGCTCCAGCTTTTTTGGCCTCCAGAGCGAATTTTACCAGGAAATCCATGTCCGTCCTGGATGCGTCTTCCGCATTAACGGAAACGTATACCCCCTGGCTTTTGGCATATTCCGCGGCTTTAGCCATCTGTTCCAGAACCCACTCCCTGCTCTTTTTCAGCTTGTTTTTTATGTGAATGTCGGAAGTGGAAATTGATATGGCCACTGCATCCACGCCGCAATCCAGAGACTCTTTTATATCCTCTACGCTGGCCCTGTTCCATGCCATAATGCTGGCTGAAAGTCCCGATTTTGCTATTGCCTTTATGGCCGCCTTTTCATCTCCCCCCATTACCGGCGTCCCGACTTCAAGTTGGTCTACCCCCAGTTCATCCAGCATCTTTGCAATCTCCAGCTTTTCATGGTTTGCAAACACCACTCCTGCCGTCTGCTCTCCATCTCTTAGAGTGGTATCCACGAACTTTATTTTCCTACCCATCAATTCCGCCGCCATATTCATCTCTCCCTGCTTTTATGTATTATTGTATACAATTATACTTGCGTTTTATTTTTTTGTCAAGAATTTATTTTTGATCCAATAGCCGGAGGAATGAGTCAGGGGACGGTTGAGTCAGGGGACGGTTCTCTGACTCACTGAAAGTGAGTCAGAGAACCGTCCCCTGACTCAACCGTCCCCTGACTCATTTGCTGGATGGGCCCTGAATCTTCAAACCTCTGAATCCATTTTGCCTCAGGGCTTCATATACAACTATGGCAACGGAATTGGAAAGATTCAAAGACCTGGCGTCGTCAATCATGGGTATCCTGACGCAGCTCTCCCAGTGAGCCGCAAGTATATCCAGTGGCAGGCCGGCGGTTTCCCTGCCGAATACAAGATAGCATCCGGGTTCATAACTCATGTCCGTGTAGCATTTTTTTGCCTTGGTGGTAAGAAAATACATGACAGCTTCGGGATTTTCGTCTTCAAACCTTTGATAATTCTCATAATATTTGACATTCACCAGATGCCAGTAATCCAGCCCCGCCCTCTTCAAAAACTTATCTTCCAGAGAAAACCCCAGCGGCCCCACCAGATGCAAAGTAGCGCCGGTAGCGGCACAGGTCCTGGCGATGTTTCCGGTGTTCTGCGGTATTTCGGGTTCAACCAGCACAATATTGAACATAATCATCATCCTTTAAAAACGAATCTATTTTCCGGTTGAGTCAGAGAACCGTCCCCTGACTCATAACCGTAGTGTTTTACAAAATCCAGGGCTCTGTCAAAATCCCTGCCCACATCTTCGGGTCTGTGGGCGTCAGAGTTTATCATGACGGGGACATTATATGCGGCAAAATACCCCATCATCCGGGGCGAAGGATATATTTCGCCCACTGGCTTGCGGAGTCCCGCGGTGCTCACTTCCGCGCAGAGCCCCCTCTTCTTCATGGCTTCAGCCACCCGCTCGTATGTCCGGCTCATGTCGCACCCGGCTCTGTGGCCGAATACTTTTATCACATCAGGATGGGCTATGCAGTCAAATATCCCCGAATCTATTGCTTTCAATAAAATATCGAAGTATTCGAGATAAGTTCTGTCTACATCCCGCAAATTCCATTCTTCCAAGAGCTCAGGGTTGTCAAAGCCGAAATCTCCAATCCAGTGGACGGCACCCAGAACGTAATCGAAGGGGTAATTATGCAAAAATTCCCGTATTTCGTCCTCATATTCGGGTATGTAGTCCATCTCTATGCCGAGTTTTACAGGAAAACCCATACTTTTAGCCTTTTCCACTATATCGATGTATTCTTCTATGTTTTTTGTGGCTTCTTTAGCGACCCACCGGCTTCGAAATCCCGGGCTTCTGTACAGGGAAATTGCCTGGACAAACCTGTGGCCGTGTTCGGAAAAACCGATTTCAGCGATTCCTCTTTTTTCACCCTCCTCTATAAATCTTTTTATCCAGTCAATAGTGTATGGACCCTGTTCAAGATGCACATGATAATCTCTGAATTTCATAAAATCTCTCCTCAACTAGAATTAGTAGTGTCAGTAGCATGAAACCGTCGGCATCGATACTTTATAATGGCAAATGCCGCACAAAGTTTCAAGAGAATCTGCCGCTTTTAAACCTTTCGCCTTGTACTCGGGGATTTAGAATCAAAGATTCTCTTTTTTTGATTATAGCACAAGCGGCAAATTACTTTAATACTTAAAAATATTGAATATTACTTTTATCTGACTCAATTTTATGATAAAATAGTTTACGGTAAGGAGGGATTTAAATGGCGTTTCAGTTGAATAGACAGAATAGACTATATACTTATAAGGATTATCTAAGCTGGGGCGATGATGAAAGATGGGAGTTGATAGACGGCATCGCTTTTAATATGACGCCGGCGCCTTCGCGATTTCATCAGGATATATCCGGAGAATTATTTGCCCAATTTCACAACTATTTAAAAGGCAAACCCTGCAAAGTGTATGCAGCGCCTTTTGATGTCCTGCTGCCTGCAGCAGGCGAAAAGGAGGGAGATATAAAGACGGTGGTTCAGCCCGATATAGTGGTAGTCTGCGACCCGGCCAAGCTCAACGAAAAAGGCTGCATCGGCGCCCCCGATCTCATAATAGAAATACTGTCTCCAAACACCGCAAAAAAGGATATGGTCTTAAAATTTGCAAAGTATGAAACAGCCGGTGTGAAAGAATACTGGATAATCTCTCCCGAAAATAAAACCCTCATGGTATTAAAATTAGATTCTGCCGCCTCCCGCTACGGCAGACCGGAAATGTATTCCGACGAAGATACGGTGAAAGTCGGCATCTTCGATGATTTGTGCATCGATTTAAAAACAGTCTTTTCTGCATGACTGTTTTTCCGCAGTTAAAAAGCCCGGTAAAACCGGGCCTTTATGGGAGGGGGATTTAAATGAGCAGGCGCAGCCTTTAGCAGGCTTTGCCTGTCACAGTATTTTGCTGAGAAAATCCTTTGTGCGCGGATTCTGAGGCCTGTTATATATATCGTCGGGAGTCCCTTCTTCCAGTATCCTGCCTTCATCCATAAATATCACCCTATCGCCCACTTCCCGGGCAAATCCCATCTCATGGGTCACCACCACCATGGTCATGCCCTCCCGCGCCAGGTCCTTCATGACGTCCAGCACTTCCTTTATCATCTCCGGATCGAGGGCCGATGTGGGCTCATCGAAAAGCATTATTTTGGGATTCATGGCCAGCGCCCGGGCTATAGCCACCCGCTGTTTCTGGCCGCCGGAAAGCTGAGCGGGAAAACTGTAGGCTTTGTCCGCAAGCCCCACACGGTTCAACAGCTGCATGGCCCGATCTCGGGCTTCCTGCGGGCTTTCACCTTTGACTTTAATTGGGGCGAGGGTAATATTTTCTATGACGCGCTTGTGGGGAAAAAGATTGAAGTGCTGAAAGACCATCCCCACGTCCTGCCGCAGTTTGTTCACGTCAGTTTTCGGATCCATGAGGTTTTTCCCCTCGATATACACCTCTCCTCGCGTGGGCTCCTCCAGAAGATTCAGGCAGCGCAGAAACGTGCTTTTGCCGGAGCCGCTAGGCCCGATTATTACCACCACTTCGCCTTTTTCCACTTTATTATTTATTCCTTTTAAAACTTCCAGCCGGCCGAAATTCTTATATAGATCCCTGACTTCAATCACTGACGGCCAGCCTCCTCTCCAGAATGCCCAGCAGCCTGGAAAAGCCTATGGTCATGACGAGATAAAAAGCCGCCACAGTAATATACGGCTCAAAGGGTTTATAGGTGTTAGCCGCCACAATCTGCCCCGCTCGGGTGAGCTCGGAAAACCCAATGGTTGTAGCCAGGGACGAATTCTTCAAAAGAGTCACAAACTCATTGCCCAGAGGCGGAATCATCTTCTTGAAAGCCTGGGGCAGTATGATGTACCTCATGGCCTGGGTATGACTCATGCCCAGGGACCTGGCGGCTTCCATCTGGCCTTTTTCCACCGCCAGAATGCCACCGCGGATAATTTCGGCGACATACCCGCCGCTGTTGATGCCAAGGGCCATTACGGCTGCAGGATATTCGGGAATATTTACGCCCAGGATTTGTGGAAGGCCGAAATAGAAAATAAATATTTGCACCAGCAGCGGTGTTCCTCTGATGACCTCCACATAGGCGCCGCACAAAACTCTGACGGGCCAGAAGTGTGACAGCTTGCCCATCCCTACAAAAAGGCCTATGACAATGCCCATCAGTACAGCCAGCGCCGTTATTTTGACGGTTACAAAGGCTCCCACTACAAACAGATTGAAATATGGTTTTATTATGGAAAAGTCCAGATTCATGTCAAAAGCTGCTCCTCTCAAAGAGTAAGGGCTCCGCAAAGAGCCCTGATGCGCCTTACTTCTTTTCGACGGGTTTAAAGTCTACAAACCATTTCTGTACCAGTTTGTCATATTCTCCGCTGTCTTTCAGATCCTTTAAAACCTTGTTCACGACTTCCAGGAGCTTGGTGTCTTCCTTCCTTATGGGGATGCCGTTCTGCTCGGAATTCAACTTATCCCCGGCTTTCTCGAATTTGTCGGGATTCAGCTTTAAATAGGCGTCGGCTACAACACTGCCCACAATGGCCGCATCAACGCGCTTATTCATGAGGTCCAGCATCACCGCATCCACTCTATCAAACTGTTTCAGTTTCGCTCCTTCAATCTTTTTGGCCTCCGCCTCGCCAGTGGTGCTGAGCTGTACGCCTATGGTCTTGCCCTTTAAATCATCTTTGCCCTTGATGCCGCTGCCCTTGTAGGTCACTATCTGCTGACCGCCGTCCAGGTATGGATCAGAAAAATTCACACTCTTTTTTCGTTCTTCCGTGATGGTAAAAGCCGCAATGGCTATATCCACCTTCTTGGCGAGCAGAGCCGGAAGTATGCCGTCAAACGCCATGTCCTTTATTTCAAGTTCAACGCCCAGCTCTTTCGCAATAGCCTTCGCAATGTCTATGTCAAAACCCGTGATTTCATCCTTGCCGCCGGAAATGTCGTGGAACTCATACGGAGGATAATCGGCACTGGTGGCCATCACCAGCTTGCCCGAATTCTTTATCTTCTGAACTATGTCTTCTTCGCCAGCTCCATTGCCGTTGTCCGCCGGCTGCTGGGATGACTGATTCTCATTGCTCTGAGCAGCTTGGTCTTGGTTCGGTTCAGTTGAAGCCGCTTTATTTCCGCAGCCCGCCAGAACGCTTAAAACCATAATAATTATCAACCCGAATACTGCCGCCCTTTTTAATTTTATCATTTTGTTCCCCTCTCTCAACGTCAAATTTAAAGTCAGGTATAATTATACATTATAAAGTATATTATTTCAATATGTAATTTATATCAAAAAAATAAAGGCCCGGTGTAACCCGGACCTTAATTTCCCTTTTTTAAGCGTTCTGGACCATGCGGTGATTCTGGTAGCAAGCGCTGCAGTATACGGGTCTGTCGTTTCTGGGCTTAAAGGGAACCTGTGTGGGTGCTCCGCAGTCGGCGCAAACCGCATCATACATCTGCCTCGGCTGTTTTCTTGAACCGCCGTCGCTCATTCTCTTCTTGCGGGCGTCTCTGCAGGCTTTGCAGCGGGTGGGCTCATTCTCAAAACCCTTTTCCGCGTAAAATTCCTGCTCGCCGGCGGTGAAAACAAACTCGTTCCCACACTCTTTGCATACCAATGTTTTGTCCTGAAATGCCATTAAAAAAACCCCTCACTTTAAATGATTTTATCGGCACTTCCTTAGCTGACCTGGTCTTCCCAACAAACGCCGCATACTGCGAGTGGAACGCCACCGCTGGGAGTCGCTTCGCCTACGGCACTGGCATCGACTTTCAACCACAGACCTAAGTTATGCCATATATCATTATACACTCATTTGTTAAAAAATGCAAGAAAAAAATTACTTTTTTGTATCAATAAAGGCACCAAACCGGGATGGCCTTGATTCTATGGCTCCGTACCCCCTCAGGGCGCGTTCTGTATGTTTCAAATTTGTTATATCATCCGAAAGCTGTAATTGAAGTTCCCTAGCTTTTTTAATATTTTCGTCGTCTTTTTCTTTAATTCCTTTTAAAATAACCCGTATGGCTTCAAAAAATTTTTTTAACTCTCCATCTTTTTCGATGCTTCTTAAAAGAACAGCGGAATCTCCGGAACAGGCGGACAAGGCTTTGCCGTCCAGGTCATCCACCCTGTCCATTTGCTGTTTCCGGAGTTTTAACAATTCTAACGCCTGCTCGATATCTTCTTCCTCAAACGCTTTTCCTATCTTCCAAGTCGTTTCCCTGATTTCTTCGAGGATATTCTTTTTTGAACTCAACAGCATTTTTAAATCATCAGCCATTTTACACCCTCAAACTTGCGATTTCATTCTTTTTGACGCCTCATACCATGTCTGCCTCAAATCTTCCAGCAGCGGCTCCACCTCATCTAGGATCGCCACGTCCTTTTTAATATTAGCTTCGATGAGTTTTTCGTTTATAAAGTTGTAAAGGCTTCTTAAATTCTTAGATATGTCATAATTCATATCCAAGCTGCAGTTCAGCTCTGAAATAATATCTTGCACCCTGATCAGGTTTTGGTTCGACCCCTCAAAGTCCCTTTTTAACATGGCTTCCCTGGCGGTTTTTATAAACCGCACTGCACCGTCGTAAAGCATCAGCACCAGCTTCTGCGGCGACGCCAGTATTATGGAATTTTGCTGATACTGTCTATATGCGTCTATCATTTTTACCCCCACTTCTCTTGTTATGAACTTCCAAGCCCCAGCTGCTGCGACAGCCACAGGCTCTGTTGATTGTAGTAAGATATCGCTTCCTCAAGTGCTGTAAATTTATCATAGTAACGCTCTTCAAGATCGTCCAGATAGTCCTCCATATCGCTTATCCTGTCGCTCAGGTCGCTTATCTTTTTGCCCAGGGAACTGTTGTCGTAAAGCTCGTAATCCCCGCCCCCGGCTTTGTCGGTAATGCTGTCAATGCCTGATTTCAATATGTCGTAAAGCTTTACCGCCACGCCGTTTTTTGAAGAATCGCTGTCATCCGATGCGGTAAACAATTTCATTACGGCTTCAGGATCTTTCGCAAGGGCTTCCTTCAACTTGTCTTCATCAAGATAAAGCTTCCCCTTTTCCTGATACGTGCCGGTGGTTATGCCTATTTCGCTCAACGTATCAAAATCGCTCGAAAGCCCGCTTACCGGAGTGTATATAGCCTGCCGCATTTTATTGATAATGCCCATCAGCAGCGTATCGGAGCGCAGAAGACCGCTTTTTGCTTTCTCCTCCCAAGCTTCAATCTGTTTTTCGGTCATCTCCTCTTTTTGGGCATCAGTCAGCGGAGAATAATCATAATAGCGCTCTTCAGAAAGCTTTTCGTTAATAGCGCTGATGGTGTCGTTGTACTGTGAAATAAAGTTTTTTATCGTATCCACTACGGTGTCGGTATCGTATTCCACTTTCAAAGTAGCCGTTTCCGTCATGACCTGCTTGAGGTTGAACTGTATACCGTTTAACGTAAAGGAATTGGACTGATTCTCCACCGTAATGTCGCTAAATACTATCTTGGAGTTGGTGCCCTTTTTAATCTCCCCCGATGCTATGTTGAAAGCACTGCTGGGACCGAACAGGTTTCCTTCAGTATTTTCTATTTTTATAGAAGCGCTTTCTCCAGTATCTTTGGTCTTTATGACTATTTTATCGGTCAGGGTGTCGTAAGTTGCAGTTACATTGATGTTTTCATTGGAGGATATCGCCTTCAGTATATCATTAATTGTGGCGCTGCTGTCAAATGTGAACTCTGCCGATTTGTCGCCGTTATATATAGTAAATTTGAACTGTTCTCCCGGCGTGTTTTTAAAGCTCGAACTTTGAGAGCCTATGGACTGGTAAATGTTAATTTCCGAATACGAGTCTCCATCGGAAAATCCGAGAGCCCCAAGGATGCTTTGTGCACTATCGCTGTAATCTTTCAAAGTTATTGTTATGTTGTGATTATAGCCGTCTGCTGGGGAAAAAGTCAGGCTGCCCGAATCCGAACCGACAGTTATTTTCCCGGCTCCAAAAGCATCATTTACAGCCGACTGGACCGCTGCTGCCAGAGAGGCTGCATCGTTATATGTCCCTTCAGCAACGGTTACGGTTTTCTCTACACCGCCGACGGACATCACAAATTTATTTTTAGTTGAATCAACGGTCACAGGAAATGTTATAACATCCCCCGTCAGGGCTTTTGTTATAGAATCGCTGCTGGTAAGCTGGGCGCTCGTCGCCAGGGCTTTTACCTGTACGGTATAGTCACCGCTGGATGCAGCGGAACCGGGCGTAGCCGTAAAATACGCGTCCGCTGTTGTGCCGGAAGATAGAGTCCCGGTAGCCTTGTATTTCAGATATGTCCCTTGAAGCTTCATATTAAATACATTGTCATACAGAGATTTCAACTTAAGATTGAGATCCCTGTACATATCCTGCTGCCACTCTACAAGCTGCTTTTGCTGATAAAGTTTATCCACCTTCGTCCGTTCGGCTTTCATAAGACTTGATACAATCGAATCCACATCGAGACCAGAAACAAGTCCACTCATGCGAAGCGTGCTGGATATATAACTGGAGCTTGAACTCGAACTTGCCACTTGCCACACCTCCCATTAATGTTTGTTTGACTATCAAACCTTTTTGTCGATTATAAGCCCCACCTGCTTCCATATATTTGCAATGAGGTCCAAAAATTTTTCCGGTGGGATTTCGCTTATAAGCTCATCAGTATTCATGTCGTAAATCCTGACGATGACCCTTTTTGTATCTTCATGGATGGAAAATTCAAACCTGGTGTTTTTTATCTCCAAGGCAAAATCCTTCAGATCACCGATGAATTCTCCGAACTCCCCATCTTTAGCCAGGCTGCTGCAATCCCTTTCATCTACCGCAACCGTTTCAGAAGAAATCCTGCCGTTTCCTGCCGGCAATTTCCCTTCCGCCTCCAGCCCCGGCAAAACTCTCTCCACCTGAAGGCTTGAACTTTTAACACTTCCTATCTGCACAAAAATCCACCCTTTAATAAATAATTTTGCAGCTTTTCGCCTTCATCCTTTGTTCCGCATCGAACTTTTCTTTATTAAAATTATCGGATTTTTTGCTGCAGAAGTTAAACTGAAATATCCTCCGTTTTGAGAATTACACGGTATTAAATCAATATATCTCGAATTTTCTTTCCATAAATGCTTTCTTCCTTCTAAAATCTTTTGAAAATATCTGCCAAAAATTTTACTGCCAGATTACCCACAGCGACAGTTTTCATAATGACTAGATCATCGAAATGTGGTAAACTATAATGTAAACTATAATTTAAATAAAATAATCTACAATAAGAAGATGATAAAAGCATGAACAAAACAACCACAGTTAGAATTAATAAGACCACATATGAGACAATCAAAAAACTATCAACTGAGCTTAAAAAACTATGCAAAGTGTAATTGAAAAGGCTATAAAAGAGTATCAAAGAAAGGTTATATTGGAAAATACAGCAAAGGCTTTTGCAAAACTTAAAGCTAATAAGGAATTTTGGCGAGAAGAGATAGAAAAAAGGGAGCTTTGGGACAACACTTTACATGATTTGGAGGAAGAAAATTGAACCCCAAAAAAGGTGAGATTTGGCTCGTTGCCCTGAACCCTACGCGTGATCATGAACAGCGAGGTGTGAGACCTGCTGTGATTGTATCAGTTGATGAATTCAATTCATATCCTGCTTATTTAGTTGTCGCTGTGCCAATAACAAGCAAGAATAAAAATATCCCTTTGCATGTAGAAATACAACCTAAAGTAAGTGGGATTCATGCTGTATCATACGCGAAAACAGAAGATATAAGGTTAATTTCAAAAGAAAGGCTAATAAAAAGAATAGGCACGATACCTTACCGAAGAAGGCGAGGTAATCTCGATTATAAAAGTTACCCCTTTCCCCAGGATGTTCACTTAGATAATATCAGTTTTCAGACTTTTTGTAAACACACCGTAAAATCTTTACATCTCCTCCCACTCCTTGCGAAGCAGTGCGGCCATCCTTATAATTTCTTCTACCAGTTCGCTTCGGGTATCATTCGTATTATTTTCTGGTAGATAGCCTTCAGGTTTTATGCCGTGAGCATTAAGCTGCTCAAACACCCATTTCATGGTTCCCTCAGGATCCCTGTAAAACTCACTGCCGCGGATTCGGATGAATTTCCATCCCAGGCGTTCCAGGACAGCCTGGCGAGCCAAATCCTCCGGCAATTTTTCTATGGGATGCCATCTGTCGCCGTCGCATTCTATCGCTATTCTATTGTCTGCCCATTCTACAACCAGATCTATAAAATAGTAGCCGACCTGCCACTGCGCATGGGTGCGGTAGTAGCCTGCTGCTATAAGGCGCTTTAAAACTTCCTGTTCAAAAGGAGATTGTGTTCTAGCACTTTCACGGGCTAAAGCCCTAGTAACTGCTTCCGGATCTAAAGCGTATTCGATTAAACGGCGGCGGAGATCGCCTTCTTTTAAATCATTATATGGATCTAAGGAATACACCACCCACATCTGGTCTTTAGCCCTGCTGGCAGCTACATTAAACCGCTGTCTAAAACGGTCGGTTTCGCGCAAGGGAAGAGGAGTTCCAGTCGAAGCGTCTACAAGGGACAAAAATACCACATCCCTTTCGTCGCCCTGAAATTGAGCAGCGGTGCCGCACAAAATATTTCGGCTCTTGTATTCTTGTTCGGACAAATACCTTCGAAGCAATGAATCTATGTATCGAGCCTGCTCTTCTCCCACCAAAGATATTACGCCAAAGGTCTTATTTTCGTAAGCCGGATGCTTCGCCGCCGCTACCAACAGTGACGCCAACTCTATTGCCTCTTTTTTATTTATCTTTCTTTCAACGATTGCACCTTGCACCCGGTAGGGTACCACATGAGATTTGAGCGGTACCTTGCCAGATTCCCTCAAAGGTCTTATACTGCCGTTGTAAGAAAGGTGGTTACTGAACTGGATAATTTCCGGTACGCATCGGAAATGCTCTACCAGCATGATGGTGCCGCCGAAGGACTCCCGGGCAATATCGTAAATCGAGCGCCTTCCGTCATAAAGTATGGCATTTGGAATATCCTTTAAGTATTCCGCTATGAGATTCTTTATTTTTTCCAACTCTTGTCCGATTCCTTCCGGGCTTACCTGTTCATGGTCACCCACAACAACTACTTTTTCAGCCAAATACAGCGCAGCAAGGGCCAACGAATCGCACTGGCTTGCTTCATCGATGATAACCACATCAAAGCGCGTCGTCTCTGGTTCGAACTGTTCTACCACGCGGGAAAGCGGCATAATCCACACCGGCACAGCATCACGGGCAATGTTTAACTTCCTGGCCGCCTCCGCCCTCAAATAGGGAGCAAGTTTAGTGTATCCTTTACCAAGTTTTTTCACAATACCCAACCATCCCATCAAAGCCTGCTGCTGTTCAAGTGTCGTCCTTTTCAGCTGCGCTGCCCAGGCCTTGCATTCTATAAGCTCAGCTGTGATCTGCCTTAGAGCTTCGGTTCGCCTGTTTATAAGCCCCTGCAATTCCGATACCGAAACCGATGTGCGCCTTTTAAGTTCCTCTTCGAGCTGCCTCCACCGCCATGCCTCCACGGGGGCCCCCGGCAATTCCGCCTTGCCGTGGACGCCCTGCCGTGTGCGAATAGCCGCTGCCCAACCAGGTGCGAACTGCTCTAGCTTCGTTAAAAGCTGTTCTCTTCTCTTAAGGTGGACCTTACGCCTATAAAGGTCCAAAAGCTTTTCATAGGCCGTTGAATAGTTTTCTGCATCCAAATTTTTAACAGCCTTATACAAACGAGTTACAATTGTACTCTTATTCAATTTCAGAATCTCTCTTAACACTTTTTCCAGGTTTTCAATTTCGACGCGCGCCCAATAATGGCGGATACTCGATATCCTCGATTCGATAATTTCAAGCAATTCTTCCATCAACACTTTGCCCAAAGTTCTGAGTTCTTCAAAAGGAGAACTTTCGGGTTCACGTTGCTTTATAAAAGCTTCCCAATCAAAACCGTAGCTTTTTAATTTCTCAATCAATGGCGAAAGTCTTTTGTCGCTAAATTCGAGCAACCTCTGGATTCGGCCCAAACGCTGAACGGCAGCCCGTTCAGGTTCTTCACTCTGTTTATCAAGTTTGGAACCACCATGCCTTACCACAAGGTAATCCCAGCGCAATATGAGTTCACTGCGCAATCTTGATAGTCTTGCCAGTGCCGCCAGAGCCTGAAAGTGCTGGATCTTGCTTGGTTGTTCCGACGCTACTTTGGCATTCTGAATGAATCTTCGCCATGCGGGACGAAAAATTAGGGAAAGGCCGCCTATACTACCACGGCGCGACGCTTCCTCCACCAGCTCAATAGCCAATCGCTCTTGTTCTTCAAAAGAGATATTTTCGGCCAACCGCGGGCGATGGAGAATGAAAAGCTCCTGCGAGTTCGCTTTCAATTCCTCAATATCTCCCAGCAATTTTATGAGATTATTCCACGGTTCGCAATAGGCTTTGCCCTTAGTTCCAGAATCTACAGCTGCAAGTTCCCAATCTTCAGCCTCCAAAAGTTCCTTTCCGATTTCTTTTGCTTCCTTTGCAAGTTCATCCAAATACCCAACAATTTCTTGCCCTTTTTTCTCATCATCCCAAAACTCCGAACTGAGCGAATTAACCGGATGCGACAAAATTCCACTCAATTCGGAAAAACGCTTGGGAGACATGAGGTTTTCCGGAGAAGGGAGTCCAAAAAGCAACTCACCCTCTTCTTCGGGCGTTATAGCGGCATTGGTTTGATAAAGCTCTACTAATTCTGGAATAGAAAGGGGTAGAGGTTGGCCCGTCTCGACGGGGCCTGGTATCCAGTCATGGACCCCTTTACCTTTCACAACTAGCCTTGCCGCCTCACTTGGGTCATACGACTCGCCGCCTAATACAATGGGCCTGTACTCGCTGCCAACGGCATCTAAAAGGCGCTGCTGCAAAGTCTGAATTTCCCTCTTCAACTGATTTCTCTGGATAGATAAATCTTTTGCCTTTTCTTCAAAAGTTCTTGCATCGCCTCGACTTAGCTGCTCGTTGATATGCCATACGGCCTCTTCTAGCTGCTTTCGGCTCTCCAAATCGTTGTCCAGTACGCTAACACAAAGGGGCCTCAGCGGTTCGACTATTTTGTCTCGAAGCACCCTTAATGCTTTTGAGGTATGGGCGGTGACAAGGACTGATTTGCCCTGTGCGAGGAGATGGCCGATGAGATTTGCAATTGTGTGCGTTTTCCCGGTCCCAGGGGGGCCCTGGACCAGAACTGCACCGTAACTTTCCAATCTTTCGGCTATTTTCAATTGTTCCTTATTCCAAGGCTTGCTAAAAAGAATTTCTTCAGGTTCGCTCCCCGGAAGTCCGGTATATTCTGTTTCCGTCGCCTCAGTTTTCCCGTCCGACAAATCTATTCCGACGATCCTCGACAAAAATGATGGCGGGTCTTTACGCTCCTGCAAATCCTCCAAAATCTTATCCAGCGCAAGGGCAAATCCTAAAGTCCGTTGTCTTAAGAAAATTAAGGTTGACCTTCCTATAACCGGATGTGATGACCTTTCCTGTGGTAACTTTTCCCCGATAAAGTCACCGTGGGGCGAAAGAGTTACTACAAGTCGTCTGAGAAAGCCTGAAGCATCGTCCCCTCCCAGCGGATGAAATCCACTCTTGCTCCATTCATCCTGTACACTTGCTAAATTGTTCAAGTCAATTTCTGTCCCATAGCGAAATGCGGCAGTATAAAGCTGTGGATTTGCTCCTGTATCAATAATGCGAAATTCTGGTACATCGGTGTCAAATTCCAATTGCACCGGCATCAAAAGCACAGGATAATATATTTCTCTCCCTTCAATTTGCCAACTTAAAATACCATCCCCTAGCATCAACTCTACGCGTTCACCTTCACGCTGGATATACCCGTACAATTCGTAGAGGGTTTCGAAAACCTTCATGGCCTGCCTTGCCGGCCGCTCATTTGCCGCCCATTCTGTCCACAATTTCCTCCAGCGTTCGAATTCCTCCACGCGTTTTTTATCGTCTTCGAATCGTTCCACAGCGGAAGCCCCGTCTGGTAATTCTACATTTTTACTTGCTATCGTAAATACATCCTGCTTAAAAGGATCTTCCCAACTGGGCTGGAGCCATTCCTTGATGGATTCGGGAGGTGCCGGCGGTTTTGTGAGCTTGGGCCGCCGGACTCTAAGGATAAATCCATTTCCTTCTGTTTCGGATGCTGAATTTTCCCCTTCTTCTGAAGTAAAAAAGTATGTACGGCTAATAGAAGGATGATCGGGAAGCTCGGAAAACCAAAGCCGCCAGCTATGTTCCTTTATATTTGTTGGAAAAGAATAGCGAATACGGGAAAATTCACGAAGAAAGCTATATAATCTTATCAGGCGTTCTCTTGCCGTCTGGAGTTTTTCATTTACGCTCATGAATATACCCCCATTAGTGGCCATTATTTACTCAATAAAAGTAACTACACACCTACCACAATATCAGTTCCGATTCTGTTAATGTTCAACATTTTTGATGATGTTATGTTCAAATTTAAATCAAATTCAAATGGAAAAAGCGAATAAAGTTTATCTATTTCGGTAAAATCCAGGTAACTTCTATTCGATGGCTTTAAATAGCACAAAATCAAAAAGCATTTTATGGAGCTGTGGGAGATATATATCTCCATGCCGGACGTATAGAGTCCTTTTCCCTCGCTTATTATCAGTCTCCACTCTTTCAAGCTGAATATAATATTGTTAATCGAATATAAAATCGTCTGCCTTTCTCCCCACTTTTCGAAAATCTTTCTCCTTATGTTTTCCAGTTTGAATTTTTCATCCAAATACAGGCTTTTACCGATTAGATAGATGATATCGTTAAAAATAGGGAAGCTTAGCATCATCAAACCGTAGTGCAGCGCTATTTTTTCTTCGGCATTTCCTTGGGCAGTCCATCTCCCTTCCACTCTATAACCTGTTTTTCTCTCAATAAATCACCGAAATCGCCGTATTTATTTTGGTAAACCGCAATCCTATTTGACAATGTATCCAACACAACCTCCTCTTTTTCGCCTCCCTGGCCCACCGTCGATATGTTTCCGTGGTCCGAAGTTATGAAAATCTCATAGCCCCTTTGCTCTGATTCTTCTAAGAACTCCGCCAAAAAGCCGTTTTTATTTTTATACCGCTTCTTATACTTTCCAGCAAGGCCTCCTCTTTAAATGTCTTTATACTCCTCAAATAAGCGATTTCACTTTCTTTATACCCGTGCTCGATGTAAAATTTCTTAAACCGCTTTTCATCGTGATCGGTCGAAAATAACGTATCCTTAAAGCTGACCGGTATCTCTCCCGAAAAAAGAGCCTGCCTCGAAGCAGAAGTTATGGTGGGAATCCAGGCAAAGCAAGCTTTATCCTCCAGAAGAAAACTGCGCTCTTTTAAGAAATTTTTTATGATACACCAATTGAACTCCGACATGCCGTCAAAGACAATCAAAATTACCTTATCCTTCCCTTCTCTTCTTAACAAGTTTACGATGTAATGTTGAACATGATGCACCATGACCGGCGAACTTGTAAAAGACAAGAAGGTAAGTTTGCCGTAGTTGTCCATAAGCCAATTTTTAAACTTTTCATTTATCCTAAGGTTTTCTTAAGTCTCCGCCAAAACTTTCAAGAAATATTCTCCACTGCTCCTGCAAAAAATCGAAAAACGCTTCCTTTCCCTTTAAAATTTTTTCTACGATATCCTTCTCGTTTACAGTATTTAAACTCTTTCTAATATAGCGCCGCAATACAGGTGGAAGCTCGATTCCTTTGTAGTAGAGCTTCAACAGTTTTTTTACCAAATCTCCCAGTGAATTTATTAAAGCCGCATCGACTTGAAAAACGCTTTTTAATATAAAAGCGCAGGTTTCATCAAAGTCTAGCTTTTTTTGAGCTTTGAAGATCTCTCATATATCACGTCGTAATATTCCCTTTCTATCTCCATCAAAACCTCGACATCCAAATTCCTCGCCAGGCCTTGCGTAGACCAAACAATCATCTTTTATAATTCCTCTTGTCGAAGCAATTATTTTCTTGTACCTGCTTATGTTTTTTAATGTTCCGATAGGATTCAACTTCAAATGCTTTTCAAATAAAATCTCCGTGTTGTCCACAAGCCTTGCAACCTACCTTCGAATTCAACTTTTAAACGCTCTATAGACTGCTCCATCTCGCGGCTCGAATCTTTCAAGCTTTTTTCCGTCACATTTATTCTTTCCTTCACCTTCGCAATTTCTCGGTCTATCTGAGCCAGCATCAGATTAAAAGCCTAGAAGACGCACTTAAAGGAAATCGGAGGGAAAACCGAAGACATTCTCGCCGTGTTAAACAGGATAGACCTTATAAATTCCTCAAAAAGGGAACTGGTATTGGAGGAAGTCCATCGCATTTTCGGAAATGTATTTTGCGATATCGTGGCTTTTTCCGCAAAACAAGCTCTTTTATCCATAGAAAGCGGCGATACAGAGGGGCTAAGACAGAGCGGCTACTTTGTCCTTTTGGAATCCATAGAAAAAAACTTCCTATCAAAAGCCCTGCATCTTCAAAAAAAATCCAAGCTTCTCGGATTTAAAGGATTTACCTCCGAGGTCGTAAGAATCACCGACGAATATCAAAAAAGGTTAGAAAACGACGAAAAAAGGCGAGCAAACCTTTTTTCTGCCTTTCTCTCCATTCTGCTGTCCGTTACTTTTATAGGAGCTTTAAGCACACTCCTCCCCATAGGACTTATAGTAGGAACTATTTTCGCCCTTTTCAACAAATTTTCCGGCAAAGAAAAGGACATCGACCTTTCGATGAGCATCGACGTAGAAAATGTAAGGCGGCGCTTTGTCACCGAATTACTAGAACCCCAGGTTATACTTCAGATAAAAAATCTTTCTGAAAAGCTCATAGAAAAGCGCTTTGAACAGATCTTTACTGAAAGCTTCAAGGGGTACACCCGGGAAAAACTGAGCCGTTTTTTGCAGGAGCTGAAAGAATACGTGGAAAGGGTAGACGATATTTTGGAAAGAGTTAAGAGTTTTAATTTATCGACTCTTGCACTCAAAGGTAGCTGAATACGTCCATGACACGATATGGAATAGATGGAATTCATTCTATGCCGTTTAAAATTCAATGGTAACTACTTAGTCAATCGCTGCCACCGGAATATCCAACATCTTGGCAGTATCTATTAACTCTGAATCTTATATAGGCTTCCTTATTATGTAGATTTATGCTTTTTCTGATTGTTTCATTTCTTCTTCTTTCAGCTTTCTTAATTGATGAATATTTATCATTGGCATTCTTACAGGGGGGTTAATTCCTGCCAGTGCTGTGGCAGACAAGACATATGATCTCGTGAACTGGGAAAGAGCAACAACCCCATTCAATTCCAGCATTTTTTTAAAATCTTCTTGTTTTAACGCATTTTTATCGCCTATAAACTTCCCTTCGTAGACAATATTTATTTTAAATAAAATGCTCTTACCCATTTTTGCAACAAAGTTAGATTTAAACTGAACTACACCATAATAAGCCTCATCATGTTCTTCGTTTTTTATAACCTCATAATCGAAGTCATTCTTTATATTTACTTTTTCCTTGCTATTACTCACTTCTTTAGTTTCCAGTACAAATTTTACAACTCTGCTTGAAATCATCTGGAAACTTGCAATTATTTTGTTTGAGTCTATCATGCTGCTTCACCTACAAAATTAAAAGTCAAAATATTATCTTCAGGCACATCCCAAACAGTTACATTTTGCTCTTTTTCTCTAAAAATGACTTTAAACTCCAGACCTAATGCCGATGATATTTTCCATAATTGTTCAATAGTTGGATTATACTCTCCGCTTTCCAGTTTGGAAACCATCGCCTGGGTGCATCCTAATTTTTGTGCTAAATCTTTCTGTGTTAAATTATTTTTTACTCTATAGTTTATTAAAGTAACTGCAATATCAACCAATATATCATCTAATTCAAAATATTTTTTTTCTTCATCATCAGCTATTTCATCGATTAATTCATAGGGATTTCCCAGTGCTTTTTTATAATCCATATTCAACCCTCCATTTAACCTTTACTTTTTAATTATTCCCCTTTAACTGAGTTTTAGACCTGAGTTGACAAGTTCATTTATTCTTTCTTTTGCAACTTCGATCATCGCTTTAGCATAACTTTTGCTGCTTTGTTTCTTTTTGTTATCCTTTTCCTGGAAACAATTTAATAATATTATAATTTCTCTTCCTCTATCGTTAAAGAAAGAAAATAATATCCGTATATTCAGTTTATCAACAAACCTCATAGAATATATTATTCCATTATCTTTTAGTTGCTCAAATGATTTCTGGTAAATACATTGTTTTTTTAGTTTTTCTAAAAACGATAATTTGATTTTATATTTTCGCGAAAAATTTTTCTTTTGGCCGCTCTCTTCTAATAGGACTTTTAACTCCTCGTTAAATGAAAAATAAGTAAAAATATAATTTGAGTTAAACTCTTCCGGATAAATAATTTTGCTTTTTGTCTGCTTTTTCTCCGTCATCCTTGCACCCCTATTATATAACTTATAAGTTATATTAGTCAAGGCCAATTTATTTAAATCAAGATATATTTTTCGGTCTAATATTGTGATTCCTCATCGTTTTGATTCATACCGTAGGTTTTACATCGATTTTTCACATAATTTATGATTCGATATTTCTCAACATTTTCCTTCATGCGGAGGAAGATTTTAAATAAAAAATCTGGAGAATAATCTCCAGCAAAGTCAACGACCTCTTTACAAGGATGTCTGGGCATTGCCTTTGTACAAGAACAATACATGGCTGCAAATGTCGACTTTCCTCGTTCCGTTCTCGATGTATATCGCATTGATTTTTTTATGGCGAGCGCTCCAGAAGAAAGCGCGTTATGAAGCAAACCTATACCTTTTCCTTTATAGTGATTAACTTTTCAATCATCATGGCACCGCCGTAATAACAGACCATGACCTATCGACAAGGACATTTTTTGGAGCAAGATATCCAATGACTTTTTATCGCTTCTAATATAACTGGCTGCTTTTGTCGCCTTGAATTACGGCATATTGTGCAATATTTTATTCCAGTTGCATTTTTTAAAAGAGAGTCCCCTGGTCTGTTAATAAATCTACCATCACTTCTTACCCATATAAGAGAATTTTCATATGGATATACCTCATTAGCTACCTGCTTGTATACACATGCATTGTTTTCTGAGCCATGGTGCGGCGCTGTAATAATAGCATTTTTTAGATCTAAATTCTTTAGATTGACACCTCTCAAGTTTGAATCTGAGGTAAAGAGAACGGCCGGATATTCATCGGTTGGTTGGACAAAAAATACTAAGCTCTCGCAATTTGAGGTAGTCAGTGCTAAAAAATCGAGTAGGTTTTCTTTCCTACAATGTTTTATTCGTAAAATCTCCCTTGAATTCAAGGGATTGATGATTTTACAATGACCCTGTAAATGCTTTTGAGAGTTATGACAGAACTCAAACCAGCGAACAGTTATGCCTCTGTTGTATGCCGCCTCCGCAATCCCGCGGATGCGTTCACCAGCTTCTAAAGCCTGCCATAAAAATCTTTTCTGCCAGCTTGACAATTCCCATGTTACAACCCATTTCAACAATTGGCATTTGATATCCTCCCATTCCGGCCAGGTTTCTATGAATTTCAATCCAGTGTCCCAATCTTCAGACCGCCTTTCTTTAAAAGTCATATCATAATCTTCATATTGGCCTACTAATTCATATGATTTTTCTTTCGAAAAAAAATCTCCATAAGCTTCAAACAACGAGTCATCAAGCTTCCGCTCATTGCGTAAAAAAGATTCCCCCATTTTTTCCATTATCCTTGCAGACTGCCTATAAAGTTCTTCTACAACTTCCTCAAACGGTTGATTCAAATGAGGCAAAACAGCAGCCCATCTGCCAGGAAGCCAAATTTCACCACATTCAAGGCCGGATTCAATAAACCCCAAAACTCCATTTGCATGATCAGCATCATTATGAGTGCAGATTAAAATGTCTACATCTTTTCTTTTTGTATACATTTGAAAAATGTTATCAAAGAATTTAGAAGACTTTCCCCCATCTACAAGAACTGAAATAGATCGTGTTTCGAAGAAGAAGGCATCCCCCTGACCTACAGCTAATGCGATAAAACGCGGACTGTTTTAACCAGCTTACCACTACACATTTTTACCACCTTATATAGGCTTAAATCTATCACTCACAGGCGCTTAATAAACAATATATAAAAGGCTGGGTTTTAAAAAAATTAAAAATATGACCCCGGCATTGCCGGGGCCGCTTAAGTCCACCTCGCCTTAGCTCAAAAGCTTTAGGACCGACTGGGGCAACGTGTTTGCCTGTGCCAGCATTGCTGTTGCCGCCTGGCTCAGGATGTTCTGCTTTGTGAATTCCATCATCTCTTGCGCCATGTCTACGTCGCGGATACGTGACTCAGCTGCGGTGAGGTTCTCTGAGGCTGTTCCCAGGTTGTTGATGGTGTGCTCGAGGCGGTTCTGGAGGGCACCAAGCTTATCTCTTTCTCCAGAAACTGTATTTATGGCGGCATCAATAGTAGTCAGCCAAGCTGATATGCTTGCTGAAGATAATGTTGAAGTTGAAACATCTAGACCAGCAACACCTAAAGAAGTGCTAGTCATAATACCTAATGTTAAAGAAATACTTTGACCAGAATTTGCTCCAACTTGGAATTCTAATCCAGTAGTAGCAAATGAACCACTTAGTAACACCTTCGTGTTAAATTGTGTTTGATTTGCTATTCTATCTATTTCTGCATTTAATTGAGTTATTTCTTTTTGTATATTCATTCTATCTTCCGATGTTAATGTATCATTTGCAGCCTGTGTGACGAGTTCTCTCATTCTCTGCAATATAGAATGAGTCTCATTCAATGCACCTTCAGCCGTTTGAATAAGCGATATTCCGTCTTGAGCATTTCTCTGGGCTTGATTCAATCCTCTGATCTGTGCTCTCATCTTTTCACTTATTGCCAAACCTGCTGCATCATCGCCTGCTCTGTTGATTCTGTAACCGGATGACAACTTTTCAAGAGACTTCTGCATTGATGAATTATTGATGCTGAGCTGTCTGTAAGCGTTAAGAGCGCTGACATTGTGATTGATAATCATATAATCATCCTCCCTGATTTTTTATTTTCCCGCTTCCATGCAGGATAATTATTTCGACCGGCCGGATCGAAAATTTCTTTTCATAAATATTATCGAAACAAACATACATAAATTAATGGCGAAAAATGACGTTTTTTTCGCCAGTATTACATGTCTTATGCCATTAAGTCAAATTTAAATATTAATATTGCCTTTTTTCTATCTTTATTTCAAAATTAAACTTTAACCTTATTGATATAAAACCTAAGATATACAATAAAATAACAATATTATCGCTGCCCACTACAATATCACCTCACTTTTTATAATGGATAAAGAAATTCAGACAAAAAAATGACTTCCTTTAAGGTGATAGCTTGAAAAATAACACAACATAAGGTAAAAAAGGGCGCACTAAACCAAGGCCTTTGAAAGCCCAAAAAATTAAATCTCAGTTTTAAGCTATAATTTACGCCACAGAAATATCAGAAGCTTTTATGACACCATTGGAAATCAGAAGTTTCACTGCTTGTTTAATAGCCTTGTCCTTCTGCTTTTCTAATATTTCTTGTGGCATATCAATCTTATACAAATCGCTTGGATTCCATACTTCACCAGTAACAAGCATATGATATATAGCGGTGAGAATCATCCTTGCGATAGCGATAATGGCTCTTTTCTTGCCTCTCCTTTTGCAAATGCGTTCATACTTGATTCTGTAGTAAGAAGATTTATCCGACTTCACGGCTGCATGGACAACTTGCACCAATGCAGGTTTGAGGTAGACACCGGCACGTGTTATACGGACAGATTTCTTCTTACCGGCAGATTCATTATTGCCAGGTGTAAGTCCCCCCCCAGCAGCACAAACCCTTGGAGTTGGAAAACTGAGACATATCGGTGCCAATCTCGGAGATGATAGTGATGGCAGATGTCCTATCAACTCCGGGAATGGTACAAAGGAGTTTGATAGCACTTTCATAAGGTTTAACCATTTTATCAAGCTTTTCATCCAATTCAGCAATGGATTTAGTTACGTATTCAAGATGAGAACGAACCATTACCATACGCTCTTTTTGTTCCCTGGTCATCTGATATCCTTCGATAGATTCAACCACAGCATCCGCTTTTTTCTTCAGTGATTTTTGAAGAAGAGAAGTACAGTAATCCGGGTCGAAGGTATCAGAAGAAATCAAGTAGTCCGTGATGGATGAGGCAGATTTGCCAAACATGTCGGAAACGACAGCATCAAGGGCTACATTACAGACGGTGAAGGCATTCTGGAAACGGTTCTTCTCACTGGTTCTGCAAGAAACAAGTTTAGATCGATAGCGAGTATATTCACGAAGAATACGAATTGGCTTATCTGGGATATAACTACCTGGAACTAAACCAAGGCGGAAAAGATCGCCAATCCACTTGGAATCCTTTTTATCATCCTTATTTCCCTTTACAGCCTTCACCCATTTGGGATTGGCGACGGTAATATGGATAGTATCTTCCAAAAGGTTGTAGATGGGCACCCAATACTTTCCCGTGGATTCCATGCACACATCATAGCAGTTGTTATCAATCAGCCACTGCTTGAACTTGAGGATGGAATTGTTGAAAGTTGAAAACCTCTTTTTAGAGTAATGGGGAATTATCCCCTCTGAAGTAATGAGTGTGGCGACGAGAAAAGTCTTATGCACATCGACACCACAACAAATGGGATAAACAACTTTCATTGCACAGCCTCCTTTGCTAATTTAGTAGTTGAGGAGGAAGACATTGACTGAACCATCACACAATTAACAAAGAGCTAAAACAATGATTAGCTTGCGGTCTTATAGAACCACTTATTTGTGCTTGAAAGATGGTTCTTACACTGGTTAAACTACTGATTTAAGCCGCAAAGAGCAGTCTACGACTCACCTCACCGTGCTTTGTAGTGTATCTTCTCCTCAAGCTAATAATAACAAAGTGGTGAAAGCCGCGCACCATTTTTTTTCATTACTATTTGTGCCGCCAGCGGTAGCGGCGGAATGGAGGTTAAAATGGAAAAAGGAGGCATTAGAAGCTCTTCCTCAACTTCTTAAAGATGGCCGCAGAAAGAGGGATAAAGAAAAAGAGGCATTAAAAAACCATATTCAAGAACTTTACACACAAATCGGAAAGCTTAAACTAAGCTCAACTGGCTCAAAAAAAAATCTGGCATCAAGCTCGACTAGAGCTGAAAGAATTGAACTTGTGGACTTTGAAAACCGGAAATTGCCACTTACGGTCCAGGCAGAACTTCTTTCATTAAACCGTTCAAGTATTTACTACAAGCCTGTACCACCTTCACCTGAGGAAATCGCTATAAAGCACGAAATTGACCGTATATACACAGATGACCCATATATGGGCTCAAGGCCAATTACAGCCATACTCAACCGCAATGGCTTTAAAATCAGCAGGCCAACGGTACAAAAATATATGCGGGAAATGGGGATATCGGCAATCAGACCCAGGCCGAACCTTTCACGCCGTAACCATGAGCATAAAATATACCTTTATCTTCTTCGTGGCATTACGGCAGGCCAGCCAAATCATATCTGGGGCACAGATATAACCTATATTCCCCTTAAGAACGGTTGGCTGTATCTTGTAGCTGTAAACAGCGACTATGTTGAAAAAGAAACTATGCCGAAAAATGTTAGAAGGTGCTGTGTCACTAAGGATTTCTTCGAAAAATTTGGCATAGTTTTTTAGTCAAAGCTATAGAGGCCGGATAATATTTCTGGAGTTTTCCATTGTGGCTTATCGTTGGCGATTTCCGGATTTGATTTGGCTATAGCGTCATGCAGCATATCGACGGTAGCGAAAGCATAAAATGTTTTGGTTGTTGCTTCGCTTTCGTGGCCAAGCAGTTCCATTATGTATGGAAGCGGAATTCCGTTCCGGTATAAATCCATGGCTCTGGTTTTTCTTATCGTATGGCAACCGACTTTTTCAGGAATATCCGAGCAAAGTTCTCTTGCCATATCCACATATTTGCTCAGAATGATTCTGATAGCATCTGTCGTCAATTTATGAGGTAAGTTATCTCTTGTTGAATAAAACAACGGCCTGTTTGAATTCGGTGTTCTGCCGGGATGAAACTCTGCAATGTAATGTTTAAGATGATTGACTGTTTTAGCCATCAGCGGGATGTTGCGAAGCTTATTGCCTTTGCCGCTTCTGACGGTAACAAACGGGCTTGTTCTGTTAAGGTGTAAATCTCTTAACTCCATGTTCGCTAGTTCCTGAACCCTGACCGCCGTATCATACAAAAATATGAGCAGCATCCGATTGCGGCGTTCTTTATCTATGTCGTTCTTCGGCATTTTTAACAGTGTGCTCATCGCGTTTTCAGGAAGGTAATTGACCGGTTTCTTCGCTGATTTCATTCCGTTTATGCTGTCGACCTCATGAAAACGTGCTTCAAATAGAAGGTCATCATCGGAACAATATTTGAGAAATGATTTAATAGCCGTAAGACGCAGACCGCAGGTTTTTGGAGCGAGCTTCCTTTGGGTATTTAAATATGCCATATATTCCTGAACCGTGTTTCTATTAAAGGCTCCAATAGAAATGTTTTTTCGTTTAATGCCTTTCTGCTTTTCGAGATAGTCCACGAAATCCTTTAATGACTGTTTGTAGGCGTCAATCGTATTTTGACTTAGATTGCGTACGTGTGGAAGATAGCTACCGAGGAATTTATGTGCTAATGGCCAAAAATTGCCGTTGTTTCTTTTTGTTCCCGCCATTATCCCACCTCCGGAATCATACTTTCCAGAGCTTTTGTCTTTTCGGAATATACTCCGAAAAATTCGGGGATTTTGTTGAAAGCACGTGAAATTGCCTGACTGCTGTAGGGATCATTATCATTACAGGGAAAGAAATAGGTTCTGCTGGGGTAATAAATGCTGATTTTGCTGTCAAATTCGTCAAGTAATTTTATCAGCTCATTGCTGAGAAACAGCCTGCGGCATTTGCCTCCTTTGGTATTAATGATGTCCGCATAGCCTTGAACGAGATTTACATCATCTGTCTTAAGCAGTCTTGCTTCGCCCGTTCTGACGCCACAGCAATACAAAAAGCGAAAATATGCAGGCAACACCAAAGGTTTACCGGGATTCTCTTTTTGTGGCGTTATCCTGTCACATGTCTCAAAAAATTTTTCAATCTCATCTTCACTGAGGAGATAGGGCATATATTTGGGCACTCTTTTGCTCAAGCCAGTTGAAATAATATATGCATCGTGGTATCCCTGTGATTGAAGAAAGCGGCCAAATTCTCTCAAATATGAAGTGCGGAAATTATGCGTATCTGGATTTTCATGTTCCCCTCTTATGAACCAGCCTTTTATATGCTCTTTTGAAAAATTATTATCGTATCCGTTTGCAGCCCAGTAGTCATCCAAATTGGAGAGATAATATTCTGCTGTGTCGTATTTAAAGCCCTGTGAGCGTTTAAATTCCAGAAACCGTTCTATTTGAGGGCCGATGCTGCTTGTCAAGTTCCTTTTCATCTCAGCGCCTCCTTAACCTTTGCTGGAAGCGGCAGGCAGCAGCCAAGAAGTTTTTCGCGGTCTGTCGAGAGATAAAGCTTTGTTGTATCAGGATCCGTATGCCCCAGGAGAGATGAAATAGTTTGTATTGCAACACCCTTTGAAAGCATCTTGGAAGCTGTATGGTGCCACAAAAGATGTAATCCCTTCCGTTGGTTTCCTTCGCGGATGCCGGCCAAGGCAAACACCTTTTTGGTTATGGCATAACATGACGAGTGCCCTTCAAGCGGCCTGTATGGCACATCATAACGCAGAAAAAGTTTCGGACTGCTTGATTTTGGCCGGTCATTCAGCAGATAGGTCATTATTGCACTGCCAACAACAGGTACCAGTGGGAGCATCAATGGAGTTCCTGTTTTCCTTTGAATAACACTTATGGTATCGTTTGTCCAATCAATATCTTTGATTTCCAGGTTGACAATATCAGACGCCCGTAAACCTGTCAGCATCGAAAGCAATATGATTGCTCTGTCTCTTGACGCAACAAGCCCTGAATCAATTATGCGCCATAAAGCCGATTCCTCATCTTCGGTCAGCGTCGGAATAATAGGCCTGCTTCTTCTGGCCTTTGGGACACATGGCAAAAGGTGACTATCTTTATCAGCAAATTTCAGGAATCTTTTCAGGCCGTCAATTATGATATGCATCCCTCTGCGGCTCCATGTTTTCGACATTTCAGCGAAAAAACCTGGAATAACCCAATGAGGAGCATCGTCTATTGATTCGATACCAACGCTTTCAAGATAATGAAGAAACCTGTATGCAATAAAGAGAGCACAATATGTTGTTGAATCACCGATATTTTCTGTTTTCAGGAATTGTTCAAATCCAGAATAGATTTCATCGCTGTACTTCGAGCAAAACGGTTGCTTCTTGCTTTTTTTGTAGATTTTAAAAACAAACGTTCCATTAGCAAGATAGTCTTCCAGCAGTTTTATATATCTTGTTCGTAGCCGGACTTTTTCTGAGCTGTACTGACCAGTACTTTCATTAAGCGTATCGTTCACAAATGCACCTTACAATTCCAGAGTCAGTCTGTTAGTACTCATTTGTTTTGATAGATTGAGCAGCTTTTTGAATGGACGCCGGTACATGCTGATGGTTGATTCCATGTAACCCTGCTCGTGCATGCTGTCGAGCAAGTTTTCAATAAGTTCTTCGAGATTTAAATATTCCATTATCAAGCATATCCCCTTTGCATAATTATTTTGGTAATCCAAAATAATTATACCGGATATATGGTTGCTGCAAACAATTGAACCACCCTGCACTGAAGTGCAGGGAATTATTTGCGACTGAAAGTCGCTTTTCAGGCTGAAGCCAGCTTAAGAACCTGATTGAAAATCATACTATAAACTTAAGTTTACTGAAATGCCCTCTTGCTTAAGCAAGCTGAAGATAATGACTGAAACTCATTCCGTTATCTTAAAGATTTCTTCAATGTTTTCATTTCCTTGTCCTTCTATATACTGTTTTATCATTTCTTCTGTCACTGTCCCAACTGTTCTGCAAAAATATCCTACCGACCATAGAGGTTGACCCCAGTACCTCCTTCGTAACTCTGCAAATTCTTCTTGCATTATCTTTGATGATCTTCCCTTTAAATATTGCATTATTTTACATGGTGCAAGTGTAGGCGGACAGGATATTAGCATATGTACATGATCGCTTCCTATGCCACCACGGATAATTTTAATTCCTCGTGCCTCGCATCCTTGCTTTAATAGTTCCCTTAGTCTTTCAGCTATGTTTTTTGTCAATACTTTATATCTGTATTTCGTTGTCCATACCACATGATACTGTATATCATATACGGTATGACTTCCTTTTTTTAGATCTCCCATTCAGTATCACCCCTATCTTAGATTATACAGATGATACTGAAGTATCTGCAAGTCCTGAAAGGATTTACGGGCTGAAAGCCCGTGGGTTTAAACCAAGCGTTTATTAACTAAAAAATGTTGATCGCTATCATATTTATATAACCATCTCTGCAAGATCTATTTCAGGATATAACTCTTTTACCATCAAATTTACTTCTTCAGCTTCACCATCTCTTCCCATAGCCTTATAGATTTTATATATCAACGTATAGTTATCAGCGTCCAATTTATCTATTTCATAAGCTCTGGCAGCAAAGGATAATGCTTCATCAAACATGTTCTTATCCATTGCCTTTTGAGCAAGGTATCTGTAGACTTCAGGATTCTGGCTGTTTAAACCAGCAGCTTTAACATAAGCTTCTATTGCCAGTTCCTCCAGGCCGTAATTTATCATCATTTGCCCGTATCTTTCAAAATCTTCTCTTGCAAATTGCGGGACATACAGGTTTAAGACAGTATTATACAAATCATATTCTTTTATCTTAATGAGGACATCCAGCAGATTGAAGAAACTGTCCTTGACATCATCATATTTTGCTCTCATTTCGCCTATCATCGTCATATAGAGCTTCTTATCCGATGAATCTGGTATCTTCCACAACAATTCCTTTGCCTTATCAATATTTTTCGATATCATATGGCATAAAACTTCATGGTATAGGGCTTCTTCCTTAGCTTTGCCAAACTCCATCTCAAAATACTTTATAGCATTCTCATAGTCATTCATACCAATACATGCCAAACCTCTTAAATTATTCAACCCTTCAATGTCTATATTTATATTTTCGAGATATTCCTTTGCAATATCGAATCTGCCCACATTCATATAAAGCTTTGCTAGGATTGCATAGTTTACAGGAGACTTTTTATCTACATATTTGTCAAAAAACTCTTTTACATCCTCGGGCTTTTCATTTTTCACAAAAATATCAAAAAGCTTTATAAAGACCTCCTGGTAATTTGGATTTTCCTTCAATATCTCCATATATTCTTTTACAGCATCATTTAGGCGGTTCAATTTTTCATAACAGATGCCGATCATATATCTTGCCCTATAGCTGCCTGTCCCGCCCATGGTTACAAATATGCCGTTATATTCACCCATGGCAAGGCATTCTTTAAACATTTCAATAGCTTTTTCATACCTTTTTTGATTTATATAAATCATGCCTTCCAAGAATTTGAAATCCGGCACATCCATATAATATGCCTTGGCGTCATTTATAATCTTCAGTGCCGTGTCATAATCCTTCAAAGCCGTGTATGTTGATATTAAATATCTCAAAAGCCTCGTGGCGGCATATGAATTTACATCCATACCCTTTGTGGCTATCAATAGATGCTTCAGTGCCTTATGATAATCCCCGGCATTGAAATACTCCACCGCAAGGTTGCCATGCTGGAACTTATCCTGGGGGTGTTCCAGGAGATATTTTAACAGGATATTTATATATCTTTCGGTCTTTCTCTTTTCGATCCTGGTTTCATTTAAATAGCCATAGTGCAATATCGTAATGTCAGCATTTTTAAATACCGGGACTCGGTCATCTTCAATATTTCTGAGATTTTCATGGATGGGGTAAATGTATTTGAGTTTGCCATTGTTTCTAAAGATCCTAAAGTTATAATGTATCTCTTTCATGCCGTTAGAAACATTGGTGCCACCGTAGTTTACAAACTTCAATATGTATGCTTCAACCGTGTCATCATTCAGCAACGGTCGTATTTTTCCCACATCTTCTTTCTTTATTTCCTCATCGGCATCAAGGAAAAGTATCCAGTCACTCTTGGCATTTTCTATGGCAATATTCCGGGCCTTGGCAAAATCATCTTCCCACTTCACATGTATAATCTTTGCACCAAAGCTTTCTGCTATCTCCACTGTCTTATCCTTCGAGCCCGTATCCACCACCACGATCTCATCCACAATATCCTTGACACTGTTTATGCAACGGGCGATATTTTTCTCCTCGTCCTTTGTGATGAGGCAGAGGGAGAGGGTATTTGATGTAAGTTGAGAATATTTAATGGGTTTAACATCAAGATAATTGTATATTAATACATCTTCAAGTTTATCTATTGCTTTATCCCATGTAAACTCTTTTATTGTTTCCAAACCATTTTTAATAAGTTTCATTCTTAATTCTTTATCAGTCAAGAGCTTTATTATATTCTCAGCAATGCTGTTATAATCCCCTACTTCGGACATCAAACAATTATATCCTTCTATTGCATATTCACTAACCCCGCCGTTTTTTGTGGTAATCACGGCACACCCCGAAGCCATGGCTTCCAGAGGTGGCAGCGGACATACCTCATAATGTGAGCCGCAAATATAAATATCGGCATTTCTATATAGCTCCGGTATTTTATCCTGGGGTGGATTTATTACCAGATTAATATATTCAGGACAATTTCCCGGTTGGGTCTGGGTAACCCATATTACATCAAAGTCGTAACCTTTATTTTTAACAATGTCAAAAGCCTTTAAGATATCCTCAAATCCTTTGAATTTAAGCATCGCATTGCCGACAATTATTATCTTTATTTTATCGTTCTTTTTATCAAAAACATAATGGAACCTTTCATTGTCTATTGCATTTTTAATCACTGTGCAATTCCTACTATATTTTTTTTGTATAGTTTCACTTAAAAACTTGGATACGGCTAAAAACTTACTTTCAGAATATAAATGGCTATCAGTAACAGCCTCCTTTAAAACAGCATTTTGTTTGCTGTCATCAAAAAGGAATTCGTCTCCTTGGATTAAAAATAAAGTGTTATCTAAATTATTTATCTCATACCATTGATTCCAAAAAGTATATATAATAGCATCGGTGTTTTTTATATATCTTAATATATTATCATTTATATTTACTTTTTGTACATTCACCTTTAAATCAAACCAATCCGGATTGCCATAATGACTAATGGCATCTATTTCATGGCCCCTATCATGCAATCTATTTATTTGTTCATATATAATCCTCATGCCACCCGTTACACCGTTCACTATCGGTAAATACGTAATCTTTAATTTATATTTATTCTCTTTGAAAATCTCTGCGCACTTTTTTACTAAATCATCATGGTTTTTTAGTGTTATGTATCCTTGAGAAACAAAGTCACACAGAGATTGTCGAATTTCCTTTAACTTGACATCATTTACTTTGTCATACATCTTAATAGCTTCCAAACAATCGCCATTTAGCAATAATATATCTCCATATAGCAAGCTATAATTATCGTTATTAAACGGTTTTACCTTTTCTATATGATATAGTGCACCATTTACATCTTCTAGTTTAAGATATATCATTGAATAAATATAATTAAAAACATCAGTGTAGTTTTCAATAAAATTCTTATCTAATTTACTTATTTCTAACAATGCATCATCATATTTACCGTCTATGATCATTGTAGTTATACGGATATATTTACTTGTTTCGTTATCTAACAATCTAATCTTATTATTGATGTTTTTGACCGAATCATTTATTATCATAGGCCATAACTGTTTATTTTGATTTATATCTTTCAGACTATGCAAACTACTCATGTCGCCATCTATAACGTTCTTGCCTTTTTCTAAATCAGTTTTTTTCTCAATATTTATTAACAGCATAAAATAATTTATTATATCGGTTATATATTTGTTAAATATATTTTTTTTCATTTGGTTAAACTTGTTGATAAAAAATAACGCACGCTGAGTAAGATTAATCGGATAATTAATTACTGCCAAATCGAAGGCTTTTTTTAGATCTTTTAACGCATAATCAAATAATTCCCTTTCTGCCATAGCATACGCTCTTTCAATCAGTGCAGAAACCTTTAAACTCTTATCACCGGGGTGTTCATCTATTTCTGGGAAAATTTCCCCTAGGCGGATATCTTTATAAACCTTCTCCATGATAATTTTTTCGTATTGTTTTGCGGCTACAACAACATTATCATGGGGTATAGGATTATCTTTTGATCCTCTGACTTTATTATGTTGCCTATAGGTAACAGTCGGTATCAAAATACAGTCACTTTCAAAATTTCTTGTCAATCTTATCCACATATCATAGTCCTGGGTTCTAATTAATCGTTCATCCCACTTACCTACCTTCGAATAACATTGTTTTTTTACTATTACTGAACCACCGTGAAATGGACAGTTGTGGAGTTCATTCTTTAAAATATCCTTTTTATCGACTTTAGATGGTTCCCAAACAAGTAAAGGCACCGTGTTACTAGAATCTGTATACACTGCCCCGGTATGCAATATATCTACTTTCGGATTCCTTAGAAAATGTCTCATCTGTACTTCCAGTTTGCGGGGCAAAGCCGTATCATCATCATCAAATATCCAAATATACTCACCTTTGGATATTTTTATACCTTCGTTTATGGCAAAAGGTTTACCATGGTTTTGTTGATAGAAATATTTAATTTGTCCCTTTTCTATGTACGGTTTTATTTTTTCATGGGTTCTGTCTATTGAACCATCATCTATGACTATTAACTCAAAATTTTTATATGTTTGTTTTAATAAACTGTCTATTGCTTCGTTTATATAGGCTTCTCCATTATATGTAGGTAAAATGATAGAAACCATACCTGCATTGCCTAAAGGTTCCAGAGGATGTGGTGGAAGAAAATATTCTTGCATAGAAATATCATTATTTATTGGCTTGTCTTCTTTTTTATCGTTGTAAAACCAACACAGTATCCATTCATCAGGAATATAAGTATTCCAGTGGATATCATTCTCATCTATGCCGACACTTTTTAATAGCCCTATTATTTTGTCTGTATTAAATATATGCAAGTGATCGGGTGAAGGAATTCTATATCCCCTCGGCACACTGATTATAATTATCCCATTGTTTTTACAAACACGTCTAGCCTCATTTATAACCCTCTGGGGATTTTGTACATGCTCTAAAATTTCTGCCATTATCACTGTATCAAAAGAACTATCCGGAACAGAAAGATGATTTGCATCATCAACTTTAAAAAAGCAATCCCCCAAGCCGAAATCCCATATTTTATATCTGGCTAGCTCAATGGCTACAGGATCCAAATCAATGCCGAAAAGCCGATGCCCATACATCGATATATATGATGACAAGTCGCCATTACCACAACCGATTTCGAGTACATCACCTTTACATAAAGAGGCAGTCACAGTAAATCTCTTTTTTTCATTTTGATTTCTATTTCTTCTATAGTTGGCCCATTTATTATGAAACCTATCATCAATGATAGCATTAAAAATGTCATTAGGAACCTGAATATTATCATTACATTTACATGACTTTCTATATTCATTCAGATAAAGTTTTGAAACTTCATTATTTCCAACCGAGGCATTAAGTAATGCCAAATCCTTCAAAATTGATGGGTCATCATTTGAATTTAACATAGCTAACTTTTCTTTTAATAAGACTTTTATCAAGTCGTTCACCTCAACTATGAAGATATTTATCTAATTATGATCTACAAACTAGATTATTGGTCTATGAGTTTAACTTATCCTTTTAAATCTATGCCGTTTTTTATCTATGCCGGTTTTTGATGGCTTCCATGCATTTGATCTGCAGCCTATCTAAAAACGGAATTTTAATAAAATCGTCTTTTCATTTATAAAATATCGCTATATATCCAAATAAAATTAATGGCGAAAAAAAACGGATTCCCCTTTTTTCACCTGATTGTTGCACAATAAATAAAATTTACCCTCATATTTATCTTTGTTTTATACTTATCTAATTTCACTCTCATATTGCCTTCGTAGCCTGTTTTTAAAGCTTGCGTAATTGGAAAAGGTTACCTGGTCATTACATTGCAAATTTGTATAACATCTTATAATATCGTGTATTCACAAGGTTATGGTATTTTAAAGTTGTTCCCAATGAAAAGCCATTGATATTATTTCTTAAGAATCTGATAAAACATTAAAGCATTACAACCATGGAGGTTACACTGTAATGAGCCGAAATATTAGATTTAAAAAAAATTCGCGAAAAAGACTGATCCTTCATCATAATCAATTAGGATAAATACTCCCCCTTTGAATATTTTTCCGTAATGAAGAGCTGTAGTCTTCATATCTACTACCTCTATACTAAAATAATACAACCTACAATACATCAATGTTGTTCTCATGTCACCATATAATCTTGAACTTTCCTATAATCCCATACTATATCTAACCCTGCTTAAATCCTCGCCTTTTTTGGGTTTTCTGAAAATAAAGAGGTGTTCATGCATTATCATGTAAAAATTGTATTTTTCAACCCGACTTTCCCAGTATGGAGTAGATTTACAATTATGCTGAACTTTTATAATATCCTCTTTCAATATAAATCCATTTTTAAGAAAAAGATTCATTACATAAAATGCAAGGGGCACATAATGGTTGCTCTTTCTGGTATCTCCTATTAAAATTGCGCAGTACTTATCTTCTTTCAATACCCTGTATAACTCCATTACCCCTTTTTCCAGTTCATCGCAAAATTTTCTAACTCCCGATATATTTGATAAGTCCCCATCAATACCATTTGAATATTTTATGATATTCAAATACGGTGGATGTGTTATTATAAGATCAATACTTGCATCACTGATTTCGCTCAGGTTCCTTATGTCACCTGTTTTTATAGTCGGTTCATATTTATAATCGCCTTCAAAATGCAGATTCTTTTTTGCTATTTCAACAGCATCTTGATTTATGTCGTATCCAATTCCGCGCCTGTTTAATATTTTCGTTTCTATGAGAGTTGTCCCGCTCCCCACCATAGGATCAAGGACTACGTCCCCTTCGTGGGAATATCTTAATATAACATTTCTAGGTATCTGTGGTGCAAAATTTCCCCGGTATTTCCCGTTATGTGTCTTCCAATGGCCCCTTTCAGGAAATGACCAGACGGTGGTAATCTCTTTTTTAAAAGCTATATCCTCCATAAAATTTCCTCCAGTAACCCTGTGCGGACAAAATGAAGGTTTAGCAGATATTTAACCTTTTCAAACCCTTTATGCAATTGATTTTTCTGTTCTTTCCATCCAATACCGTCCGTAACCCATATGAACTCAAATCCATTTTCCTTTAATTCATTTTGCCTTTCTATATAAGAATCGACGATTTCCTGAGGTTTTGAACCTGACCCTGAGAAAAAATTCACTTCGATGTTGATGACTTTATTAGCATTTTTAATAATAATAAAATCTGCTTTTCTATTTGCTATCGAAGGTGTTACTTTGATACCATACTGTTTCTCCAAATACTTAAAATTCTTTTGAAATAACATTATGTATGACGATTTATGTTTTGAAATTATGCCTTCAATAATAGGCTTTAAAACCAATTCCATGGCATTGCCGCTTCTGTTTTTCCTAGCATTAGTGTCCATGCCAACTTCAACACCTGTCACATAATCCTGGATGCTTTTCGATGATATCTCAAGAAAGAATTGTTTTAATCCCGTTTTATCAAAAAATTCCACAATTTCGTCTATATCTTTAGATGATAATTTCTTTTTACCAAAATCGTAATTTACTATATCAGAATTTTCATCGATAAAATTTTTAACAACCTTTAACTTCTGTTCCCGTATTGCAATTAAAATCGGAATAGCCGGGACAACCTGAGGATATTTTGTTAATATGTTTCTTAAGTCAGATTCAAAATCTTTACTACCAATCAGGGTATTTAAAATGTTCAATTCGATTTTATACTTTTCTACATTCTTTTTGATCTTAGGCCAATCCACGAAAAAGTTATAACCTCTGTTTGTATCTATTAATGTGTCATGAAATCTGTTTATAACATCTTCCACATCATTGACCTTTAATATCTCAAAATATACTGAATCCATTTTGCTCCCCGCCTTTTATTCACTCATAATTTCTTATAATCAATTCACTGATGCTCCCACGTTTTTCGGCATCACTATTGATACTTCTTTTGGCATTTACTCGTTCTATTTTATACCCAGCATAAAGCAAATCAAAAAAATCGTCATTTGCATCTTCATTTTTAGGATCAGAATTGCTCAATATTAAAAAAGCACCATTTCTATCCATCTGCTTAAAGAAATTTGCCAGCCTGATCTGGTCCTGTTCAGTGAAACCATCTTTATCGTAACTTGTAAAATTCGATGTTTGGTTTAAGGGTCGATATGGAGGATCAAGATAAACTAATGTATCTTTTTGAATGACTTTTTTGCTTTCTTCAAAATCCATAGAAAATATTTCAGTGTTTTTTAAGGCTTCATGAACCTCCAGTAAGTTTTCCTTATTGCAGATGCTGGGTTTTTTATATCTACCGAACGGCACATTGAATTCCCCTTTTTTGTTTTGCCTGAACAAACCATTAAAGCATGTCCTATTTAAAAATATTAAATACGCAGCTCTTTTTATCCAGCTGCCATTATAATTTTCATAATTAAACGTATCCCGCTGCCTGTTATACTCGTCTCTTATCTGGTAATAATACTTTTTTCTTTCAGCCTCCGACATCTTTAGATATTTGTTTTCAATCTTATCAAGTTCAAATATTAAATCGTATACATTGTTTTGAATAGTTTTGTAGCCTATTATTAATTCCTTATTTGAATCATATAAGAATGATTCTTTTATAATATAATTCCTTTTTAAAAAAAAGAAAAACGCACCACCGCCAACAAATGGTTCCACATACCTATCAATAATCCTGCTTGTTTTAATATGTGACGGCAATCTACTATCCAATTCGTCTAATAACTGTGTTTTGCCTCCAGCCCATTTCAAAAACGGCTTTGCTTTTATGGATTCAATTATGCTTATATTTTCGCATGATTTTAGTTCACTGCTTTGCATCTTAGATCCCATCCTTAAACTTGTACAAATCCTTTTAAATCATTATATCATACATTCTTTTAGATAACCATCTCCGCAAGATCTATTTCAGGATATATCTCTTTTATTATCATATTGACTTCCATATTGACTTCTTAGGCTTCGTTATCTTTTCCCATGGCTTTGTAGATCTTATATATAAACGTATAATTATCGGCGTCCATTTTATCTATTTTATAAGCTCTGGCGGCAAAGGATAATGCTTCATCTACATCTTCTCCAAAAAATCGCAGAATTTTTCCAACTGTTCTTTGAGTTTGCTGTAAATCTCATCTATTTTTTCTACTAAGGGTTTCATTTTTTCGGGGAGAAAATTATGGGCATAAACATTTCTCACGATATGTCGGAATGCCCTGTAATCATCCAGCTCTTTTCTTAAATCGATATCTATGACTGCAGGTCTTATTTTGGGTATTTCGGCAGATATCTGACGGAGCAATTCCTGATGCCAGTTTGCTCCTGACGGTTTTATTCCGTCGAGGCTTTCAGCTATCAGTTCGAAGATTCGCTCAAGCCCGCCGTAAAAGTCATGAATATTTAAAGCCACACTGTCCAAAAATAACGAATCTGACTGAAGATGAGCTTTTTCCCATGCTTTTTTTGCCCGCTCAAGGCTTAAGTTTATTTCTGATAATTCCTGTTTTATTCTGGCGGATAGAGTTAGATATTTGTTAATCATATCAATATCCCCTCTCTCTTAATATTTTCTTGCATCAAGGGGCTGCACTCAAAAATGTCTACCATGTCTATTTTATATTCCTGTGAGAATGAGATAACTTCAGCCACGGCTTTATAATAATATTCGCTTGGTATTCCTTCGACAGCAATATCAATGTCGGACCACTGGTTGAACATCTCTTTATTCGTAAGAGAGCCGAAAACCCAAACCTTGTTTGCACCGTATTTTTGGCGAAGAAGATAGGCAATTTGCTTTGCGACTCCCCAGGCTTTTTCATATCGCTTATCCAGTTTTTGTTTTTCCATCTCTAACATCTTTTTCATGTACTCTCTATAGTCTGTCATTTCTGTCGAAGGCATGTATATTCCTCCGTTTTTTAAATATTTTCTCAATAATTACCTGCAGTATTATTATACCATTTAATATCCTTCCAATCTCTGCTGGATTTTGTTCAAAAGCTCTTTTAACAGATGTATATGATTTACTTTTATTTTTTTATATATCGCCTTTGCTTCATTTTCATCATAAATATGAGACGTTTTGTTTCTATCGATCATCATATCTATCCAGCCGTCGCCATCACTTACCATCCCAATCCGGTAAGCTTCCTTGATAGCAGATCTGGGGCTTTTTGCTTCAATACCTTCATATTCCAGGTAGTCTTTCATGAGTTTCCATGCCAGTTCAAAAGTGAATTCAAATCTCTGAATGACACCATCGACGATAATATCATCATACGGCTCGATTTGCAGCCCTTCTTCCAGGCTTTTGAGAGCTTTCCTGTAATCCTCATATCTTTCAATGATTCTCTCTTTCATACATTACCACTCCATCTTTCAGTATCTCATTTCTTAAAGACGCTTTGGTCAGTTTATCGTAATGAACGACATCAAAAGATAATGCGATATCTATTTGATTTATTTCATCAATCAGAAGATTAAAGTCTCTATCAGAAATATCCTCTGAAAAAACAGCAATGTCTATATCGGATGTTTTGCTGAAATCGCCTCTTGCCCTTGAGCCGAAAAGCAATACTTTTTCAATAGAGGTATATTTTCTAAAGATTTTCACGAGTTTGTCCAGTATGTCGCCTTCCAAAGGCGTTTTCGCTATATCCTCTTGACAGGCTGCAGGTTTTATTGAAGCCATAAGTATCACCTCAATATGTCTCTTTTGTTATCATACCACATTTTAAAATTTTATATCAATATTCATGGCGAAAGCACAAAAAATTCCATGCCGTGGAATATCATCGTCTCAGGGTTGCGAATTACGTACTTCTAAATTTTTTCAGCGCGTCGTCCGAAACTTTCACCGCTTGTTTGTTTTCATTTATGATTTCTTCATAAAGCTCCGTGCGCAGGATTTTCATTTCCTTCGGAGCCTCTATTCCGAGCCCCACTCTGTCGCCTTCTATTTCTAGGACTTTTATGGTTATGTGTTTGCCGATGGAGAAACTCTGGCCGGTCTTTCTCGACAGTATCAGCATCCGGAACACCGCCCTTGCGAACTTTTATTTAGTTTGAGCGGGTGTCTCACGAGATATTCGGGGTTTTCGGCGATAAGCTGATCCGCCAGGCGACAGGCGGGGTTCAAAACTACCGGAGCTTTGAGGTTTATGGTGGCTCTTTCAATATCCGCGGGGACTGTGACGATGCTGAGGATAACTGCGTCCTCAATATTTTTTATCCCGAGCAGATCCAGGTCATCGGCAAGGATGCGAGGAGAATAATCGGGATAAAAGTGCGTGGGGTCGACGACAGGCAGGGAAATATCGGGATCGTCAACGGACTGCAGCCATTTTATCACATCACTGCCGGGATGGTCCAGTATGACGTATTTCCTCAAGTGTTCAAAGCCCATGAGGCCGTTTACGAATATGATTATTTTTGAAGCATCCACTTCCAGGTGTCCGAATCTCTTGCTGTCTATGAACATTTTTGAAGCCCCCATTTATAATAATCTACATTTAATTCTTATTATAGAAATTATAGAAACCAGGTCCGCTGCCGGGCCATCTCCGGCAGGAAGGTACTGAACGTTACGCTTTTACATCCAGATGTTTTCCCACGTAAACGGCTTTAATTTCAATATACGGCTCTTTTTCGAGAAAAATATTCACCCGCGCTCTTTCGTAGTGGAATCTTGCGCGGGATGCGTTTATGAAAACCTCCACGTTTCCCGGAACAAAATCGATGTCGGTGCGTCCCTCCCGCACGGTTATGCGGGGTCTTGATTTGGGGATGGCGTCGATGTTGAACTCCGGCGGCTCGGGAAATGCGTTTTTGTAGGCAATGTCGCCGATGGAAACTTTTTTTCTTATATCGCCCAGCAGATTTCCTTCGGCAACTTTTTTGTCGATATACTCCACCACTGTCTGTTTACCTTCGTCCCTCCAGTTCAGAGCCGCCTCGGGCAGCGACGGATTACCCATCTCCGCCCTGCATCGGGAGGAATCTATGTCAATTTCGGGGTATGTCGTAGAAATATAAAGTTCGGGCTTTGTTACCTTCATGTCAAAGCCCGGGTCTTTTTTAATCAGCGAGAAGTCGCCCCTGTATGTTTCGATGCCTATCCGGCCGAATTCTGTTTTTATATAAAGTTCGTAAGAAAGCATATTATCACTCTTTATCGGGCTTTATGCGCAGGCTGGCGTCAGCTGAGGAAGTCCACTAGGGTCGGCTGTATGATTTTGGCGCCTACCGCGAGCGAAGCCATGTAAACATTTTCATCCATTTTTAATTCCATTATAGTCTTTGCTATATCCGCATCTTCCGTATTGGACAAAAGTTCAGTATAGTCGTTGTAATTTGTATCAAGCCGCGATTTGGTATTTTCCAGGCGGTTGGTCTTGGCTCCCACCTGGGACAGGTATTTGAGCACATCGCTTATGTTGCCGTCGATATCCGTGAGCCTCTCCGACAGCGCCGCGGCGTCGTCGTTGTTGATATCGGTTTCGATGGATTCTATAGTGGAAAAAATTTTTGAAAAAAAGTCGGTGCCGATTATATTTACATCCAGGTCGTTGCTCAGCCCCAGGTTGTATTTTATGCTGCCAGAAGAGAGTTTAATCTCGCAGGTGCCATCGCCAGTGATGGGATTGGAGGATAGATTCAGCACGAAGTCCCAGGAGCTGTCGGGTGTGCCGTTTACTTCACCGGCGATTATTTGATTATCGCTGTCTGTCGAAATGCCTGTGCTTTTTGCCACGGTATTGCCATCTGCGTCTATTATCTCAATGTCTGCGGTGCCTGCAGCAGAATCATAATTCGATATTACTATGCTGTATGTGCCGACTTTGACGCTGCTGCCGAGGGAATTTACGCCTATTTGCTCTGCCTTTGATATACCGGTACCTCCGCTCGTTATGACAGAAGCGTAATACGGCGCTGACAATTTCGCATTGGATACAATTTTGCCGTCCACCATTTCGAAAGGTTTCTCATCGGTGATATATCCGCCGAAAAGGTATCTGTTGTTGTAGCTGGTGTTGGCTTCCTGCAGTAGCTGCTGTTTGAGCTGAGATATCTCGTCGAGGATGGTCTGCCTGTCATCGCTGGTGAGGGTGCCGTTGGCCGCCTTTACGGTCAGTTCCCGGATGCGCTGCAAAATGTCGTTTGTATTTGTCAGGGCCGTTTCCGTGCTTTTTAGCCACGTGAGGGCGTCGTTCACATTTTTGGTGTACTGTTCGATGCTCGAAAGGGTATTTCTCAGCCTAACTGCCAGCACTGCGGCAACAGGATCGTCGGAGGGCTTCCTCACCCTCTTTGTCGACGAAAGCATATCCTCTCTGTCGCTCATCCTTTTAAGGTTATTGGTAAGATTTCGCATGAAAGCTTCGGTTATCATTCCCTGGGTAATACGCATAACACATCACTACCTTCCCACTACGCCCATACTGTTGATTATCTTGTCGAGCATTTCGTCCATGGCGGTGACCATCCTCGCCGCTGCATTGTATGCATGCTGGTACATAACCATCTTAGACATCTCTTCGTCGATGGATACAGAGGAAACCGCCTGCCTCTGCTCGTCCAACTGGCTCACCAGCACCTCCTGGCTGTCGACCATGCGTTGGGCTTCCTGGGAATCCACGCCCAGCTTCGATATGAGCGTGCCGTAGTAATCGTCCAGCGTGCAGGTGATGGTACTGCCATTTTCGGTAATATTCACTTTTTTGTACCTCAAATTCGCCAGAGCGAGCGCATTCTGGTTGTCCCCGGGCACGCCGTCGCTCGTTCCCGATGCGGCGATTTTGTCCGTATCGTTTACTATTTCTTCGTTTACCGAAATGATTTCATCGCCGTCCGTTGATATTTTAAAAAATTCCACGCCCGGGTTGCCGTCAAGGTCATATCCAGCGGTATGTATATTGTTCAACTCGGTTGCAAAGGTGGTGGCGAAATTTATGAGTTTGTCTATGTAAACCTGAATCTTGTTGTCCCTCAGGTCCTCCAGGCCTTTCAACTCGCCGCTTGACATGTTCACTTTTGTACCGTAATTTTGCCATCTTACGCCGTCTGAAGGATTTTGTGCATCAAAAGTCATCGTTTCGTAGCTCGAGCCTTTGACCATAATGGCTCCGCCTACTGTCACAGTAAAGTTGCCGTTCTGATCTTCATAAGTATTGATGCCTACCAGTTTCGACAAATCGTCCAGCAAGAGGTCACGCTTGTCCCTGAGGTCATTTGCCGTAATTCCCGTAATCTCGGTCCTCTGTATCTGGGCGTTCAGCTCGGATATTTGTTTTGCAATGGTGTTTATCTCATCCACCTTGACGGATATTCTGTAATTTACGTCATCATATATTTCCTTGAGCTGATTTACAGTGCTGTTTATCAAATCAGCCAAATTAACTGCCTGTTCTTTTACCGTCTCTCGCACTTCTGAGGCTTCCGGATTTTTGGAAAGCTCCTCCAGTGAATCCCAGAACTCCGAAAGCACCGAGGATATGCCGTCATCGGACGGCTCATTGAAAACAGATTCGATCTGCTGTAGAGAATCCGCCTGAAATTCCCAGAAGCCCAGGTCCGAGTTTTCCTGGCGGTACTGCATATCTTTAAAAGCATCCCTTAGCCTTGCTATATCCTGGACTTCGACGCCTGTCCCCAGCTGCTTTAAGCCCAAACCGGTAAAGCCCGCCCCGCCGTAAGGCGTCATGTATGTGGCTTCCATCACCGCCCTCTGGCGGGAGTAGCCCTCGGTATTTGCGTTGGCCACATTGTGCGCCACGTTGTTCAGGGCCGCCTGCTGTGTGAACAGGGCTTTTTTTGCGATTTCAATGCCGAAAAAGCTGGAATACATGGATTCACCGCCTTATGCTTTTCTATCAATGACGCGCAGGGCTCCCTGCCCGGAATTATTCCCCCGGGCGTCATATCCCGACATATCTTTGCCAGCTTCGGTTATAACCTCCAGTGAGAATTTGATATAGTCGAGAGCCCGCTTTATCAATTTTTCATTCGTGTTATTTTTTTGCTTGAGCTCGGATAAAACGCTTTTCAATTCGCCAAACGCACGTTTAAATTGCGCCAGCTCATCGGAGGATAAGACTTCTTCAAAAAATTCGGTGTTAATATCATTTATATCTTTGCCGGATGAAGCCGCTATTTTCTTTACGATGTTCAGCCGCCTTTCCTCTATCCTGCCCAGTTTCAAAACCAGATTTTGCTCGATGCCGGTTATTTCGGAAAGAGTTTTCACATCTCCTTTTACAAGCACCCCGGTTTTTTTCTCGGCTAAAGACCGAAATTCTTTGTATATTGAAAGTTCATTGTTCAATTCTTCAATGAGTTCCGAAAAATATATGTTTTTTTCGGTTTCCATCGAAAAAGCCCCCATCCCCTTAATTCTCTATGCTTTTAAACAAACAGATCGCCGAAATGCTCCTCCAGCAACTTTTCAGCCACCAACTCCCCATCGATGTTGTATGTGCCGCTGTTTATTTTTTCTCTTAATGCGGCTACCTTTTCTTCCCTCACATCCTGGTCGGCGCCCGCAGATTTTACGGCATTCATCAATTCCAGCGCTTCGGCAGAAAGGCTTATGCTGTCGGTACCGGCCCCTCTGGGTTTTTCTTTTTCGCTGTCTTTGCGGATCTTTCCGCTCTGCTCCTTGTAAATTCTGATGTAACTGTCCAGCTGACTTCGGGAAATATTCATAAATCTGCCCCCTGGTTTTATTTCTTTCAGTCGTTATATTTATCGATATTACTCCGCAAAAAAATAACTGTGGTAATTGAAGCGTGAGCTTGATTATACTTATTTATCTCTTTATTTCATTGACTTTACGGGTTGTTTTTCTATTTTTCACGTTTTTGTAGTTTTGAAAGATGAAGTTTTCCTCTCATGTCTTCATTTATCCCGATGGCCTTGCTCTTTAATTGATCCATTTGTTTTTTTATTTCTCCAGCGCATTTGTCACAGTATCTGCCGGTTAGTATTGGAGCACCGCATCTCTCGCAGCTTAAAATGTTTCTGTTGCTTTTTTTCAGCATGAGCCTGCCTTCCTTTAAGTACTCCAGCACGTTTTTCGCAGGTACGCCGGTTTTTTCCGTTATTTCTTCCAGTGTCGCCTGAGGAACGTCGTAGAGATACTGCCGCACCTTTTCAAAATTCTCTTCATCCTTTTTCGCACACTGCGGGCACATGTTTCTCACGGTATATACGAAAAGCTTGCCGCAGACAGGGCAATTTCGAAGCTCCATTGTTCCACCTCCTCTCATCCCCGGGCGCAGGTTAATACAAATACATTTTCGGCATCGGCGTTCATCAGGGTTCGGGAACACTCATCCGCCGTGGAGCCGGTGGTATAAACGTCATCTATCAAAAGCAGCGTTTTTCCTTTTATCCTGCTTTTATCCTTAACTTTAAAAGCTCCTGCAAGGTTCTGTTCTCTCAATGTTTTGTCAAGAAAAGTCTGGTGTTCGGTGGGCTTTACCCTTATAAGCCCGCTGTAAATGGGAACGCCCGTGCTGCGGGATACTGCGGATGCCAGCAGGTACGCCTGATTGAACCCCCTCTCCCGCTCCCTTATGGCATGCAGGGGCACCGGCACAATATAGTCGAAAGCAGGCCAGGAAAGCCCCTCCAGCGTCCTTGCCATCCTGCCGCCGAGGAGGCTTGCCAGTTCCCGCCTTCCGCCGTATTTAAAAAGATGAATGAGTTGTTTTAAAACACCCTCATAATGCCCGAAAGAACGGGCTTCCACAAAAGAGCGGTTTTTCAAGCGGCAGTCCTGGCATAGAGCAGCGGCGCCCAGGGGCCTGCCGCATTTTTTGCAGACGGGCGGCAAAATGGGAACCAGCCTGTTTTCGCACTCAGCGCAAATAGTACGTTCTCCCGCCTCAAGTTTTTTTGCGCATACTATGCAGAAGGGCTCCGGCGGGAAAAGCAAATCAAGAATGCCGCCGGTTATCTTTTTGAAAATATCCATGATTATCTTCCTGAACTGTTTGATATCATCTACAATATTCTACCAGAAATGCCGTTTTCCCTTTTTTTGCCCTTAATAAAAAAGACCTATTTTTCATAGGTCTTTGAACAAATCAGGTGTGAGTCAGGTGAGTCAGGGGACGGTTCCTTGACTCAAAAATGAGTCAAGGAACCGTCCCCTGACTCACTTTAGATGGGAACAAGTTTGATGTTTCCAGCAGCGGCCATTTTTTCGCCCAAAATGCACAGGGCTCCTGTAATGCCGGGAATATCAAGGGCAAAGTTTACGGCTGCCTCCATGTCCTCTTCGGTCTTCACCATGTTGCAGGCGGCGGTGGCCACCGCATCCGCCAGGATTGCCGATTCAGATACAATCACCATGGCGTCGGCTCTGCCGAAGCTCAAACTGTGGCCCACCGTGCCGGAAGATGTGCATATACCGAGCGGCGAATGAACAGGATATACTTCCAGTGCTATGCGGTTCGAAAAAGGGGAATCGCCGGCAAATATCCCCACCCGCCGGATCTTTTTTGTCTTGAGCCATATGTCTCCGCCATTTTCCACGATGACCTCGCTGGAATAAGCCGAAAGCTTCCTGCCCACCGCCTCCGAAAAATACCCCGCCACCGCCGCCATCGGACCCACGCCGGCGAGTCCTGCGGCCTCGCTCATCTTCTCAGCCGAAAAGGGCGCACCCGGGAGCGGTCGGTACGGTTCCAGGGTGGAAAGAAAAACGGGATCGCGCTTTATATATTCTTTCAGAAGTTCTCGCTCCTCGCGGACAATAGCATAAGCAAGGTTTTTTATTTTTTCGTCGAACCTATCTTTTCTTACGGCAATGTCGAGATCCGTTTCCTCCACCATGACCTTAAAATGTCGAAGATCCTCCTGATTATACATATTTCGGTAAGTGCGGGGTTCGTATTTCACTCAGATTCTTACCTCCATGGCCTTCACGGGACAGGTTTTTACACACATCAGGCACAGTATGCAGTTGTCGTCATCGAATTTCACTTCCATAGAAGGCCTGTCGATATACAGGGCTTGAGTGGGGCAATGGACCGTGCATGCTCCGCAGCTGGTGCAGCGCTCCTCGTTGCGCACAACCTCCTGGTTCAGGGGCAAAACGGAAACCCTTTGTTCTTCAAGAAAAGAAATTCCCTCTTCATATCTGTCTCCCGATATTTCCAGCACCATAGTCCCTTCTTTGTGCGGGTTTATGGATGCTTTTAATATGTTTATGATAAGGTCGAAATCTTTGACAAGATGATAAATAATGGGTTTATCCGCATTTTCGGCACTGAATTTTAAAACGACTTTTTTGCTTGTCATAATAAAATCCTCCTCTCATTTTTCTTCGAGCAGCTTGGCTTTTATACCCGCTTCGGGACCGGGCAGGTTTTGAACGGGCTCTCCCAGAAGGAAATCCCCTTTTTGTATCCATTCTTTCAAAATACCGGCGATTTCGCGGGCCCTGGGATAACTGCTGAGAGGAGCAGCGGGGACATCTTTCCCCAGCACACGAATGGTCCCTTTCTTCAGTTCAGCGTAGCTTACGATGCCCAGGTTTCCGGGTTTGCGGTTGGGATAAGCGTCGCCGTAATCCACTATCGGGGCAAACAGTTCTTCGTCGCTTTTAGCCGCATAATACAAAATTTCTTCGTTTAATATGGGAATTGGTATTCCAACTCCCACTGTCAGAGTGGCCCCATATCCCCGAAAACTCGTGCCCATAAGCCATCGCGCTTTCATCTGCTTGAGATCGCCTATGAGGGCAAGGGTCCCACCCGAGCCGGTCAATTCTCTGCCGCTTTCGTCCTTCATCATGGATGGGAAATGCTGGGTGCCATTCCATGCCACATATCCTATACCGCCTCCCAGAAATATGCGGGTACCAATACCAATCGTTCTAAAATACGGATCTTTCAGCAGCGGGCTCAACTGCCCCGACGTTGAAAAATGTGCATTGCCCAGGTTGGGTTTTAAAGTGCCCATGTAGGTATAAATTGTCCTGTCGCTCAGGTTAACCGCACAGTTGTAATTCTGGTAGCAGTTGCGCGGATTGAATAGAAAAGCTTCGTTAATATCGTCGAGAGTGATTGTCGTTTCAATCTCGCGGCGGGGGTAGCAGTCCGTGCAGTAGCTTACCGCCTTCAATTTGATTGGTTTTCGAGACACAAGTTCTTCTATCACATGGCCTCCGCCGTATCGGAATTCGCCCGGGTAATTGCTGTTTAACGGATCGTCTTCCGCAAGTTCCGTGGCGCCGAGATACGCGTCAACGGCGGCAATGCCGGAATAGGCGGGTACATTGTTAAGCCACACCTTCTGCATCCTGATTCTCGGTGCGGAATGGCCGAAATTCAAAAATACTCCCGAGGAACACATGGGGCCGAACGTCCCCGTAGTGACCACGTCAACTTCCCTGGCTGCGGCCGATAATCCTTTTTCCTTTACTTTCTCGATGACTTCTTCGGCGGTCAGGACCACCGCTTTCCCTTTTTTGATGCGTTCATTGATTTCTTTATAACTGCGTTCCAGACTCATTTTAAAAAATTTCTCCTTTCGCAAACTTTATTTCGGCAATAACGCCATAAAAAATTTAAGGCCCCTTCTGAAAGTCAAGAGGCCCAAAATTAATCATCGCGTCTCTTATCTTTCAGAAGACGATGCTTCTGCAGGAATTGGCACCATTTCAGGAACAAAGCTCCTGAAGGTTGCCGGGTTTCATCGGGCCAGTCCCTCCACCACTCTTGATAAGAGGTCATAATAAACCTTTATCGTATTCAGTTTTTTAAATTATATCAACAGAAGAAATTGTTGTCAATACATATTTCGAAAGTCGATCGTGTCAAGTATTTTTAGGTTTTTTTTGAAAAAGACTCACCATCATATTGCGGATGAGAATGTATTTAACTTAAACTCAGGGCCGACCTTGACATGGAGCCTCGCACCCATGTTTCCTTGGGGCCAGAGGGCCACCCAGCTTCGCTTTAGTGGCCCGAGCCGTTGAAGGCTAACATGGGCATTCTCCATGTCAAGGGTCTTCGCTACGCTACGATGAACGGCCCTTTAAATCATGCATTGCGACAATAAAGATTTTATAGCCATGCTTGTAAATGTCTTTTTGTTTAACAGAATGGGCAGGTTTGTTATGGTCCCATATATTGATTGAATCTTTTTGAGCTGCTGTTTTGCTTTATATAGGGTTTGCTTTGGTAGTTCAATCGGTTTTAAGGCTTCATATTGCTGTTTTAATATGGCATCTTTGAGTGATATATCGTTTGCTTTTATTGCTCTTAATTGGGCCATTTTGTGGGCTCCGTCCTTGCTCCATGCAATGGGTCCTCGGGAGAGTCTTTCTGAAAGTACATGGCTTACATGGCTTTCTGCACTGCAGCCTGCTATTTCATTTTTGTAAAGGCTGTATGAACATATTCCATTCCAGTTGTTATTGATATAGGCCTGGCATTTTGTTACGGGGTTTTCAGGGTTTTTTAGCCCGAGTTCATTATATTTTTGTGTTAATATTTCATTGACTTTTTCTCTATCTGTTTTTAAAATGGCTTTCCATAATGCTTTTTTGGAGTTTTTGTCGTCTTTTAGAGCCGCTGTTATGTATTTCTGAAGGTGGAAAAGGTCTAATACGTATATGGCATTGGGCAGGTATTTTGCTCCGAATTTTATCCATTCGGCTCCGTCTCCCGATATGTATATGCGCTTTATTTGGTCTTCGTCATAGGTGTTTGTGATGTACTCCCAGACCTGTTTCCATAGGTCTTCTATTTTTTCTTTCTCGTAAACTCCGGAAAAGTATACGGGATTTTTTAATTCATTTCTGCCTTTTGTTATTGTTTGTTTTCCTTCATGAACGTATATTAGTTTGACCATGCCGGCTTTGCCGTTTTGAAGGTGAATGTGATCTTCATCGGCTTCTATGTATAGAGTCTGTATTTGTTTCTTCTTCTTCGGTTTTTCGTAGGCTTGAAGGTTGTCGATTTTTCTTAATGTGTTCATTACTGTTTGACGGCTGATGTTGCAGTTTGCCCCGCCCCTTTTGAGTTCCTGGGTGCTCTTTTGGTATGAGAGTATCGTGGAAAGATCTGTTATATCAGCTTTTAGGGCAGCATCTATCCTCTCATATTTTTGTATACCCGCTGCTTTGTCTGTAAGGTATGCGGTTTCCCCTGATTGTTTATTTTTATAGTACCGCCTTTGATATGTGACATCTCCAAATGCTGTTGTTACTGTCCTTTGACAATCTTTTTGAACCACCACCCAGTTTTTCCTTTGTTGTTTGTCTTTATATATTTTTTTATCAAGTTCATTAAGTACTTCTGTACAGATTTCCCGCCCCAGCTCATTTAGCAGTTTTCGCAGTTCCGCTTCAAATTCTGGATAGGTGCATTTGCCATCCAGTAATTCAATTATTTTTTCTACAACAAGCAGGAATTTTTGTAATACAAGTTGAATTATTCTCATATAGACCTCACCTTTCTGTTGAGTTTTTAACTCATCCTGTTGGAGGATGGTGAGGTCTTTTTTCTACGTACGCCTGCCGTTTTCCTGCTTTTTGACCTAATAAAATTTTACACTATCTCGAAAGTCTTCACACAAATGCACACATTAAGCCTGATTTTGTTTCAGGTAAGCGTTTATGAATTCGTCTATTTCACCGTCCATGACGGCCTGGACATTCCCTATCTCCACATTTGTCCTGTGGTCTTTGACCAGGCTGTACGGGTGGAAGACATAGGAGCGTATCTGGCTGCCCCAGGCTATCTCCCTCTGCACGCCCCGGAGTTTGTCAATCTCCTTCTGCTGCTCTTCCTGGCGCAGCTCGAACAGTTTCGCCTTCAGGAGCTTCATGGCGGTGTTGCGGTTGCTCTGCTGTGAGCGCTCGGTCTGGCACGACACGATTATTCCTGTCGGGAGGTGGGTGATGCGGACGGCAGACTCGGTCTTGTTCACATACTGGCCCCCGGCCCCGCTCGCCCTGTACGTGTCTATTTTAAGATCTTCGGGTTTTATCTCGATTTCGACATCGTCGTTGATCTCGGGCATTACATCCACCGATGCAAAAGAAGTGTGGCGGCGGTTGGCCGCATCAAAAGGCGATATGCGCACAAGCCGGTGGACGCCTTTTTCGGATTTGAGATATCCGTATGCGTTCGGCCCTTCCACCATTATGGTGACGCTCTTTATGCCCGCTTCTTCTCCCGGTAGGATGTCGATGGTACTCACTTTGTAACCTCTGTCTTCGGCCCATCGCGTATACATCCGGAGCAACATCTGCACCCAGTCCTGGGCTTCGGTTCCTCCTGCTCCTGCATGGAGCGACACAATGGCGTTGTTCCCATCGTATTTCCCTGAAAGCAGGGTTTCTATGCGTGCCTTCTCAAGCATGTTTTTTAAAGCGGCGGTTTCCTGTCTTATTTCCCCATGAATCTCCTGATCTCCCGTCTCCTCGGCCAGCGCTATGAGCGTATCCACATCTTCCAGCTTTTTTTCCAGCCTGTGGAATTTCTCAATCCTGTCTTTCAGACCGTTCAGCTTCTGTAAAATCTTCTGAGCGTTCTCCTGATCGTCCCAGAAGTCCGGGGCAATAGTATCATTCTCCAGTTCTTTTATATCTTCCTTGAGCTTTTCTATTTCAAAGAGAATCCCTCAGTTCCGACAAAATCCGCCGGGCGGATTCAAGTTCTACTTTGTACTCTTCGATCACGTCCATCCCTCTTTCGTTTTTAATTATGATAATTATACATTGCGTCCGCAGCACTTTTTATACTTCTTGCCGCTGCCGCATGGGCACGGGTCGTTGCGCCCCACCTTCTTTTCCTTTCTTATGGGCTGCCTTTTCTCTTCGCCGCCTCCATGAGAGTAGGAAACGTTATATATCCTCTGCTGTTCCCTCACTGGAGTAGATTTTACCTGGACCCTGAACAAATAGCGCAGAGTGTCCTCCTGGATGCTGGCGATCATCTCCTGGAACATGTCATACCCTTCGATTTTATACTCTATGACCGGGTCTCTCTGGCCGTAGGCTCGAAGGCCGATGCCTTCGCGAAGCTGGTCCATGGCGTCTATATGGTCCATCCATTTCTGGTCCACGACCTTGAGCATGATGAACCTTTCCAGTTCCCTCATGGTTTCGCTGCCGAGCTCCTGCTCCTTTTTCTCGTAAGCGGCCAGGGCTTTTTCTATAAGAGCATTTCGGACATCGTCCCGGGACATGTTTTCAAGATTGGCAGCATCCAAAGCATCCTTAATCTGGAATATATCTGCCATGTATTCGGTTAGCCCCTTGATGTTCCATTCCTCGGGGTGTATTTCCCTGCCGGCGTATATATCCAGCAGCCGGTCCACGACATCGGTTATCATCTGCTTTATGCTGTCTTTTAAATCTTCTTTTTCAAGGACTTTGCGCCTCTGGGAATATATGACTTCCCTCTGAGTGTTCATCACATCGTCATATTCCAGAACGTGTTTCCTTATGTCGAAGTTTCTGGCTTCCACCTTTTTCTGGGCGTTTTCTATGGCCCTGGTAATCAGGGAGTGTTCTATGGGCTGGTCTTCTTCCAGGCCCAGGCGGTCCATGATGCCCTTGATGTTATCGGAACCGAAGAGCCTCATAAGGTCATCCTCTAAAGATACGTAAAACCTGGATGAGCCCGGATCGCCCTGGCGGCCGGAACGGCCCCGAAGCTGGTTGTCTATGCGGCGGGCCTCATGCCTTTCAGTACCTATTATATGAAGGCCCCCCAGTTCCGCTACACCTTCTCCGAGCACGATATCGGTCCCGCGGCCCGCCATGTTGGTGGCGATGGTGACCGCCCCCCTCTGGCCCGCTTTAGCCACTATCTCCGCCTCTTTTTCGTGATACTTGGCGTTCAATACTTCGTGCGGTATTCCCCGCTTCTTAAGCATGGCGCTCAACAGCTCGGATTTTTCTATTGAAACGGTGCCCACCAGCACCGGCTGGCCCCTTTTATGGCACTCCACTATTTCATTGACCACGGCTTCGAATTTTCCCTTTTCGGTTTTATATACGACATCGGGGTAATCCACCCTTATCATGGGCTTGTTGGTGGGTATGACCACCACATCCAGCCCGTATATCTTCCGGAATTCCTCTTCCTCGGTGGCGGCGGTGCCCGTCATGCCCGCCAGTTTCTTATACATTCTGAAGTAATTCTGGAACGTGATGGTGGCAAGAGTCTTGCTCTCATGCTCCACCTTTACGCCTTCTTTGGCTTCAATAGCCTGGTGCAGGCCGTCGCTGTACCTTCTCCCGAACATCAGGCGGCCGGTAAATTCGTCGACTATGATGACCTGGCCGTCTTTCACCACATAGTCTCTATCCAGCTTCATGAGCGCATGGGCTTTCAGCGCCTGCTGGAAATGGTGAAGCAACTCCATGTTTTCTTCATCGTATAGATTTGCCACACCCAGGAAATTTTCGGCCTTTTTTATGCCTTTTTCTGTGGGCATGACGCTGTGAGCCTTTTCATCTACGGTGTAATCTTCACCCTCTTTTAATTTTGGGACGAATCTTGCGAATTTGTAATAAATTTCTGTAGACTCTTCCGCCTGCCCGGAAATGATGAGAGGAGTCCTGGCTTCATCTATAAGGATGCTGTCAACTTCGTCGACAATAGCATAGTTCAGCGGCCTCTGAACCATCTGCTCCTTTGAGAGCACCATATTGTCCCTGAGATAATCAAAGCCGAACTCATTGTTGGTGCCGTAGGTTATGTCGGCACTGTATGCCTTTTTTCTTGACTCATAATCCATGTCATGGACGATGAGGCCCACCTCAAGCCCCAGGAAATTATAAATCTTGCCCATCCATTCGCTGTCTCTTCTTGCCAGGTAATCGTTTACCGTAACTATATGGACGCCCCTGCCCGTCAGGGCGTTCAAATACGCCGGCATGGTTGCAACGAGCGTTTTGCCCTCGCCGGTCTTCATCTCGGCTATCCGGCCCTGATGCAGCACGATGCCGCCCAGCACCTGTACATCAAACGGCCGCATGTTGAGAGTCCTCCGGGCGGCCTCCCTCACCACGGCAAACGCTTCCGGCAGCAAATCTTCAAGGGTTTGGCCCTGCGCAAGACGTTCCTTGAACTCGTCTGTCTTTTTTCTCAGTTCTTCATCGGAGAGTTTCTGCATGTCCGGTTCCCATCTATTTACTTCCTCCACTATCCTGCCTAGCTTTTTTACTTCCTTTTCATTGGAATTTCCCAGTATCCTGTTTAAAATGCCGAGCATTTTACCATCTCGCCTTCCTCCGGTTTAGTCTATGAAAAACCGTTCCCGATTGCTCTTCATACAATTTATGCCATTCAAAATTTATAAGGAACCTGTGAGGTTCCTCATAAATTTTCTATATTATTTTACCACCTGCTTCACTTTTTTTCAACATCGCCCGCTGAATGATCAAAAATATGCCGATCCCCATCAACAGATCCCCGACGCTGAAAACCCTGGGCCTTGGGTAGGGGGGAGGGAGGGGGAAAATATCGCCCAAAAAACTTAACTTTGTAGCCGAATCAATGGCCTTATGATAAAGGTAGGACGGATCAAAAAGCAGCGGTTTTAATTCGTTCAGCCCGGCCATATCCAGAGCTGGGATTGATACAGGCATTTTGCCGCCGTTTGCAACTATCGCGATAAAATTGCACACAACTCCTATGGTTACCAGCCTCATAGCTTTTATATGCCAGTTGGAAAAAAGAGCATAAATCAAAAGCAAATAGGAGGTTGACGATATTATGAAGTTATACCTTGCGGCAAAATCAAAAATATTTCCTTTTAAGATAAGCGGTAAATAACGAATTATAAAAGAAACAAAAATGAGTTCCAGTTTTCTGAGCGGTATGGCCGAAAGGTTTTTAAAATTGCCTCCTCTTAAGAGGCCTATGATGATGGATATCACCAGAAAGTCAATCAGCATTTACATTAATTCTCCCTTTTTTTATAGCGTTTTTCAAAGCCTCAACCACATCGGGTCTGAATTGAATGCCGGAATTTCTTTCAATTTCATTGAGTGTATCCTCCAGATTCCATGCATTTCTGTAAGGCCTGTCGGAAGTCATGGCGTCGAAGGCGTCCGCCACAGCGAGTATGGCGGCCCCCAGCGGAATGTTGTCGCCTTCCAATCCCTCGGGATAGCCCCGACCGTTCTGCCTTTCATGATGAAATCTTATATATGAAGAAGCCTGGGCTAAAAAGTCAATTTTTTTCACTATGTTGGCCCCCAGCACCGGATGAATTTTAATTTTATCAAATTCTTCTTCAGAAAGTTTGCCGGGTTTGTTCAATATTTCATCGGGAATGCCAATTTTGCCTATATCATGGAGCAAGGCCGCAAAGTTTAAGGTATTCACGAAATCCTCTGACAGATTCATTTCTTCGGCGATGATAGATGCGTATAAAGCCACTCTTTCGGAATGGCCTTTTGTATATGGATCTTTTACCTCGATTGCTGTAGCCAGCGCCTGGATCGTCTCCAGATAAATTTTTCTCATATTCATATAAAGCTGGAAAGAATGGCGGGCTATCAAAAGGGGCACCAAAAAAAGGAAGACTCCTGGGCTTCCTACATTTATATAAATAATCGCTAAAAGAATCCCTAAAGGAGCTAGTGCAATATAATTAGGTAAAGCCCATTTGAAATTGTTCATAAAAATATAGAGAATAGGTTCCTTTTGTAAAATAGAAAGAGCAATAGCAATAAGACTTATGTTGATAACAAGATAACTTAATATTAATGTTAAAATAGGAATTATGTCTCTAAATAAATTTATGTGTCCAGGTATTCCTCCCATTATTTCAAATAAATAACCTGAAACACCAACCATAATAATATAAATACTTATATTAACAAATGAATTATAAGGTATTCTTAAAAAACGCTTTGTTGTTATTTCTGGTAAAATTGCAGCAATAAAAGCAACCCATACACTTATTTTTGCTCCTAATACAAGTATGGCACCCATAAAAATAGCAAAACCAACAGTCACTTCAGCATCTTTTGGAAGATTAATTGGTAATATCTCGGCCATCGAGGCAAGAAATACAAAAATCAAAAAACTTGGTACATTATGTAAAAGATTATTATCCCATGATTGATATAATATAATTATCGCTAATATAATTACGAAACTAAAATATATAATTTTATAGCTCATATGTTTATTCATGTGTTATTCACCTTATGAACTTATGAATATATAATAAATAGGGGCCGACATAAAATTTAAGATTAACCACCTAACTTGAAATTTGCTCCACCTGCTAATACCAGCGTAAAAAGCGCCAATAAGATTTTAAAAAGTGTTGCATTTAGCTTCATTTTATAGCCCCCTTTTTTTCGGTGCTCTGCTCTACCGCTATTCAAGCAGGCTATAAAACCGCTTCGCTCATTATTTGTCGGCCCTTAAACTGTATTTTCTTTTATCAGGAAGCTTACTTTCCGGTTAACTGCATTCAATACTGCCGCCACTGTAGATTCTATTCTGTCCTGTTTTATTATGGCACTGCCCAAAAAATGCTCTTCACTTCCCTCAATGAACATGGAAATCAGGGCTCCTACGGCTTCTCTCCCTCCAATTTTGAAACTTATAACATCTTCAAGGGACAGTACGAAAGAGTCTCCCAGAAATTGCTGAATTGCGTTTAAAGTGGCTTCCGCCACTGTGCGCAGCCGTCCAAAGTTGGAACCGGGGCCACCTGCCTTTCCTTCATATATATTTCCATTATGGTCGCTTAAAGTGACCGCCGCTTCATAATTATATTTATAATTTCTTACGCCAATACCGTCTATTTTCAAGCGCACATCAAATATACTCTCATTATCGTTGTTGATCTGCGCCACGCTGATCTTTTTGTGATCGATTTCCGAACCCAGCGTGGCTATAAGGGCAGATTCAATGTCCCTCACGATCTGCTTGGGGTTTCTTTTAGAACCTGCTATAACATGAATCTCGGATATCTTGCCTTCAGGGGTAGTGATTATTTTGGCCGAAACGACATCTTTAATGCTTTTGATAACTCCTTCACAGTGTTTGACAAATTGCTCCTTGTCAATATTTTCCGACATCCGAACACCCCGCAGTTTCTCACAAAAATTCTTACAAAGTCCCCCTTAATACATTCCCTCAAAAAACTCTCGCGGTATCTAATCTATATAATGAATTCTACTTAAATTTGTTATTTCCTGCTAATCAAAGAATAAATTTCAAAAAAAAGCCTGCTTTTGGCAGGCCGTTTAAAATTATGACAATTCCGGTTCGATGAGTCCATAGTCACCGTCTTTACGTTTATACACCACATTTACTTCATTGGTGTCGGAATTCAGGAAGACAAAGAAATCATGGCCCAGAAGGTCCATTTGCAATACGGCTTCTTCCAGGTCCATCGGTTTAATGGCAAACTTTTTCACTCTTACCACTCTGGATTCGTCTCCAGTTTTTTGCACATTTATGGAATCACCGTTTGTTCCGTTAAATTTAAACGGGGATTTCCTGAGGCTTCGGGCGATCTTTGTCTTGTATTTCTCTATCTGTTTCTCAAGTTTGTCTACTACCATATCTATTGAAGAATACATGTCATGTGTCTCGGTCTCGCCCCTCAGTATTATACCGTTAACGGGTATTGTGACCTCAACTATGTGTCTGTCTTTCTCCACATTCAATGTAACCTGTGCTTCCACATTGCCTTCAAAGAATCTTTCGATCTTTCCCACTTTCTTTTCCGCGTATTCTTTCAGTGGATTTGTGACCGCGACATTTTTACCGCTGACCGTTACCTTCATAAAAATTTCGCTCCCTTCTGGGAATATTTAAGTTTTTATTAAGTTTTTGTAAAGAGAGTTATATTATAATATATATTATTATTCCTCATCCGTCATAAAAATCCTTCTTTTTGTACAAAAATTAAAAGCCCGGAACAAAACCGGGCTTTTTCTTTCAATCAACTTTCACGACATTGGCGGCCTGCGGACCTTTCTGGCCTTCCACTACGTCGAATTCTACTTTTTCGCCTTCTTTCAGTGTCTTAAATCCTTCCTGTTGAATGGCTGTATAATGGACAAAAATGTCCTTATCACCTTCAACCTCGATAAACCCGTAACCTTTTTCCTGATTAAACCATTTGACTTTACCTTGCACTTATGCATTCCTCCTAAAAAATGAATAGAAGTGGTGGTTCCCACTTCTTAAAATATAGCACACCGAAAGGTTAAAGTCAAATCATGCAAAATACGGGCGCATTCCCGCAATATCGAGTATGATGGGCTTTTTCAAAAGTATAAAGTTTAAATGTCAGTGATAAAATCACCCATTTCTCTATTCGAGAATATTCTTTAATAAAGGCGACGCAATAGATTACAGCAATCTTAAAAGGGGGAAACGCTTTGAAAATAAAAAATTACATTTTGAGCATCAAGGAATGGATCAACCGCTTAAAAGACCGCCCCCGGCAGGATGATAATTTGATGGTAATCCTGCCCGGTTTCATAATAAGGCTGAGAAGAAGCCTGGACATTGAAGTGCCCCATGAAGTTACCGTAGTGGTGCCCAGGGCGGAAGTGCGCAAAAAATGTTTGAATGAGGATTGCAGCAAATATGAACTGGAAATGATATACAGCAATATTACTGTGGTTCACGCACCCAGGCATCGACCGTCGGGACCTGCCAGGGATGCGCCGGAAGGCAATAAATCTCATTCTCTGTAAAAACAACTGCCGCCGATGAATTCCCGAATTATGGAGGTGAGCGGAATATCTCTTTCATCTTCTATGGGTACAAAGTAGTCCAGGAATTTTAACAGATGCTTGGCTGTTATATACTCGGGTTCTGTGCATTTCACCTTTTTCAACAATGGCTCGGCGTATTTTTTCAATACCGCAAGCTCATATACCATGGCGGAATTGAATATGGCGTCCGCTTCTTCCTGGTACGGGAAGATGTTTTTTTCTGCGCCTTTTAAAACCGAAGGCCACATTGATATGGTTTTTTTTGCATCGGCGGACCTCGCCCAACTGTCTCTGACAATACGCCTGAGAAGCCTGGTATCGGTGGTGGAGATTCTGTTGTGGTTGTCTATGCTGAGCTGGGTAAGGGCGCTAACATAGATTTTGAATTTATTTTCTTTCGGTATTGACGAGGTCAATCTTTCATTTAAGCCATGAATGCCCTCGATAATAATGGGCTGGTCTTTTTCTATTTTTATCGGCATGTTATGATATTCCCTTTTGCCGGTATGGAAATTAAACTTCGGAAGCAGAACCTCCTTCCCCTGAATGAGCCTGGTAAGCTGCTGGTTGAACAGCTTCAGATCAATGGCTTCCAGCGCTTCGAAATCGGGTTTGCCTTCTTCATCCAGAGGAGTTTTTTCCCGCTCGAGAAAATAATCGTCAAGGGAAATCGATATGGGCCTTAAACCGTTTACCTTGAGCTGCACCATCAGGCGATGGGCGAAGGTGGTTTTGCCCGATGAAGATGGGCCCGCGATGAGTATCAGCCTCATTTTATCCCGGTCTTCATATATGGTGTCCGCAATCTGTGCAATCTTTTTTTCATGCAGGGCTTCGGCTATACGGATTATCTCCCCAGATTTGCCAGAAGTGATACAATCGTTTAGAGCCCCGACATCGGCAATGTTAAGAATATGAGCCCACTGCTCGGCTTCCCGGAAAACCCTTGCCAACTTTGCCTGTTCACGGTAGGGCGCTACTTCCACCGGATTTGATCTGGAAGGGAACTGCAGTATGACTCCCGGAAGATAGAATTTGAGTTTGAACCATTTCAGATATCCTGTGGACGGAAGCATATACCCGTAAAAATAGTCCTTCATGCCGTCAATTTCATATAGATTGACATATGGGTCTTTTCTGTATCTTAATACCCTTACTTTATCTTCCAGGCCCATTTTTTTAAACATCAGGGCCGCTTCTTCGGTGAGCATCTTCTGTTTCTTGATAGGAATATCTTCATCCACCAGCTTTCTCATTCTATTTTCAATTTTCTCCACATCTTCCTCATCCAGGGATTCTTTCCGATAAATCTCGCAGTAAAGCCCGTTTCCAAGGGAATGTTCAATGTGAACCCTGCAATCGGGAAAGATATCATGGCAGGCTTTTATGAACAAAAAAGTAAGGGTTCTGACGTATATCTTCATGCCGACTTCCGTGGACAGATTTAAGAACTCCACCGTGGCATCTTCATTTAAAGTATATGTAAGCTCCCTAAGATTGTTGTTTACTATGGCGCAAGCGACAGGATATTCCGATTTTTCTTCATACTTCCGGGCCAATTCCTTTAATTCCACCGGCCCGTCAAAATTTTTTTCACCCAGTCCGATTACAGTAATCCTCATCGGCGACCTTCCCTTCTATGAATTGGTGTTAATTTTTTTCATGGTAATGATATAATAATTAACAATGTATAAGCATTGCATTTAAGTTTGCTTTACTTATTATACCACTCAACTTTCGCAGATCAAACTATAGGTACAAACCTTGATAAATCAATAAAAATAAGCAAACAAAAATGCAAGGAGCTTCCTTTTGTGATATAATGGAATTGGACAAAATACACAAGAAAGGAAGATCCTTGCAATGTCCATTATATCACATTATAACGAAAATGAAAACCGCTTTTCCTCAACTGTTGACAATTTTTTAAAAGAAAATCGAATAGGGTTCCTACTAAAACAGAGCAATTTCTATAAGGAAAAGGGAATTTCATGCTATGCTGTTTTCAAGTTCCTGTTCACTCTTGTATTCTCCGGTAAGAATCTTTACAGGATTCTGGAGTCGCAAAATTCCAATTTGCCCTTTGCCAAGGATGTTATATATAGATTCCTGAACTCTATATATTATAACTGGCAGAAGTTTCTTATGTTGCTGGCATCATCCATAATCCGCAGCAAGTTGGTAGGTTTGACATCGGACAACCGTGTCAATGTCCTAATAATAGACGATTCTATATACAGTAGGAATAGAAGCAAGGTTGTCGAACTTTTAGCCAGAGTAAGAGACCATGTGGCACAAAAATACGTTAAGGGATTCAGACTTCTCACCCTTGGATGGTCTGATGGAAATACCTTCATCCCGCTCGGCTTCAACCTCTTGAGTGCACAAACTTCTGAAAACAGGTTGCAACCTATGAACAGTGAAATTGATAAAAGGAGCATAGGCTACAAGCGCCGAATCTCTTCACTCGCGAAAGAAACCGATGCCATGATAGACCTGCTAAAACAGGCAGTGGAGAATAACATCCCTGCAAAATATGTGCTGTTTGATAGCTGGTTTACTTACCCAAGCATATTGTTGAAGATCCTCGGATTAAACCTTAACGTCATAGCCATGGTTAAGAACATGAAGAAAATTTATTACAGTTTTCAAGGCAAAAGAATGAGCCTTCAGTCTATATATTCTTGCGTAAGAAAAAAACGCGGTAAGGCAAAGATACTTTCATCAGTTGTAGTTGGTATCGGCACTGACAATTATGGTAATGAAGTTCTTGCAAAGATTGTATTTGTAAGGGATCGCAACAGATCTCGCAACTGGCTTGCCATTATTTCTACAGATACAACGCTTTCTGATGAAGAAATCATAAGGATATATGGCAAGCGCTGGGATATTGAGATATTTTTCAAGATATGCAAGTCTTACCTTAATCTTGCAAAAGAGTTCCAGGGGCGTTCTTATGATTCTATTGTTGCCCATACTACTATTGTTTTTGCAAGGTACATCATGCTGGCTGTTGAAAACCGCAATAACAAGGATTTGCGGACTATAGGAGGCTTGTTCTATTACTTCTGTGATGAGCTTCAGGATATAAAGTTCATGGAAGCTTTGCAGCTATTGATTGATGCTCTTAAGACTGCTTTGCGTGAAAAGCTCGTGCTTTCAAAGGAAGCAATCAGTGAGTTTTTAGATTATTTTATGTCTTGTCTGCCCACTTTCCTTAAGGAAAAGTTGGCACTTTGTTCCTGCGAAAGTTGAGTTATACCACATTATAAAGCAATTTTGATTCATACTGAGAGCTTTCTTAAATAAAATAAAAAAGCAGCCGATTCTATCGGCTGCACAAGATATAAATCAAATAAACAGGTTCACATTTGCTTCGTCGGCTTCGCCCAGATATGTCGCGACTCCGGCGAAATCGATGCCGTCTATGAGTTCTTCTTTCCTTATACCCATCACGTCCATAGACATGGTGCAGGCTATAATCTTAACTCCCAGAGCCCGGGCGTTTTCCATGAGTTCCGTAAGAGTGTTGACATTTTTCTTCTTCATTATATACCGCATCATTTTTGCGCCAAGGCCGCCGAAGTTCATCCTGGAAAGCCCCAGTTTCTCGGGGCCCCGGGGCATCATGAAACCGAACATTCTCTCCAAAAAATCTTTCTGAACCCGCACTTTCTTTGCTTTCCTGAGGATGTTGAGGCCCCAGAAAGTGAAGAACATGGTCACATCGTCGCCCATGGCAGCAGCCCCTGTAGCAATGATAAAGGCTGCCATGGCCCTGTCCAGGTCCCCTGAAAAAACTATGATTGTTTTTTTATTTCCCACGGGCACACCTCCTAGGCTTTCTTTACCTTTGCGACTATTACATCGCCGTCTTCGAGGCTTAAAAGCTCATTTCCGGTCTTCCTGCACCAGGCCTGGACATCCTTGTAAAACCCGCGGTCAGTGGCTTCTACCACTATCACATCGCCGCTCTGCGCTGATTTTACGGCATTGAAGAGCTGCACGATGGGTCCGGGGCACTGCAGGCATTTTGCATCAACCTTAATCTCTGCCATAATATACACCTCCCTATTCCAGTTCAAAGGGCCATGCGGCGACACCGCCGTCCAGCATCCTCAGATTTTCTACACCAAGGTGCTTTAAAGTTATATAGGCAAGATATGCCCTTAAGCCGATTTTACAGACAACTACCGTTTCCCGTTGTTTGTCGATCTCTCCGGCTCTTTTCTTTATCTCTTTTAATGGGATATTCTTCGAACCGGGAATGGCTCCCACCAGGTATTCCGCCTCTTCCCTCACATCTATAATCTGCAGGCCCGGATCGGAGAGCCTGTCTTTTAGCTCCAACGGTGAAATACCCTCCAGCTTTCCCAGAAGTTTGTTTCTTGCCACATTGGCGGCCACTATGGTGGAGCTCATGGCTGAAGAAAAAGGCGGAGCATAGGCCAGGTCCAGTTTGGCCATGTCTTCCACCGTTCCCCTGAGGGTTATAACGGTGGCGGCTATGTCTATGGGTTTATCCACCACTCCTTCACCTATGATTTGGGCACCCAGCAACCTGTGGGTGGCTTTGTCCACCACGAGTTTTGTGATGATATTTTTGGCTCCGGGGTAGTAGTGGGCTCTGTCATGGGCGGGAACAATGACGGTTATGATGTTGTATCCTTCATTTTTTGCATCCCTCTCAGAGAGGCCGGTCTTTGCCACATTAATATCAAAAAGTTTCACCACAGTGGTCCCCAAAACGCCTTTGAGGCTTTCTTTTTCACCTTTTGGATAGAGGTTTAACGCTGCCACTCTGCCCATTTTGTTGGCGGTGGACCCCATGGGGAACCATGCGGGCTTGCCGGTGACAAGGTTAATATTTTCCGCGCAGTCGCCTACGGCATATATGTCATGTATATTGGTCTCCATATTTTCGTTCACTTTGATGGCGCCCTTTACGCCCAGTTCAACGCCCGCGTCGGCTGCGAGCTGAGTGTTGGGCTTCACACCGATGGACAGGAGCACCATGTCTGCGCTTATCTTTCTTTTATCGGTGAGAAGAGCTGTTGCTTTTCCATCTTCGCCTTCGATGGAAATGGCTTTTTCTGATGTAAATATGTCAACTCCCTTTTCTTTTAGATGTTTTTCTGCCAGCAGGGCTATTTCTTTATCGAAATTGGGAAGAATCTGGTCTAATAGTTCCACCAATGTTACCTTTACTCCCTGAAGGGTGAGGTTTTCTGCCACTTCGAGACCGATAAATCCTCCACCTACCACGACGGCCTTTTTGATGCCTTGTTTTTCCACTGCATCCCTAATCTTGAAGGCATCGGTGACGCTGCGGAGGGTATACACATTTTTGAGTTCTATGCCGGGAATAGGTGGCACTATGGGCTTTGCACCGGTGGCCAGCACCAGTTTGTCATAGGGAAATTCTTTTTCTTCGCCGCTGACCAGGTCTTTTGCGATGACCTTTTTTTCTCCCGGAATGATTTTTTCAGCCCGGGTGTGCAGTAGCACTGTGATGTCCTTTTCTTTGAATTTCTCGGGGTTCATTACGGTGAGGTGCTTTTTCTCCTTGATTACATTTCCGACATAGTAGGGTAAACCGCATCCCGCATAGGAAATGTAATCTTCTTCGGTGAGCACCGTGATTTCCAGGTCCGGGTTTTCCCGGATGGCTTTGGCGGCGGTCTTTGTCCCTGAAGCCACGCCTCCGATTACAACAAGTTTTTGTTTCATAAAAAATTCACTCCCTTTTTATTTCGGCCTATAAGCCAAATATTTGTGATAACTTTCGCTTTTTAAAAACGGCTTTTATAAGAAATAAAATCATCAGGAATGATAGTACCCCCCGGTACCTGGTACTTGATGATCTAAAGCCTGACTTAGTATGGTTGCCGGGGTCATAAGTTATATCATTGTTGATTAGTCTTTCTATATATTATAATATTATGTTTTTTAAATATATTCAAGTCTCGTACAAACGTGAAAAAAACCGCTTTCTTAAGAAAGCGGGCTATAAATCCGGTTCATATTGAATAATATAGATTTTTATAAACTTTGCAACGGTACCAATCAAACACATTATTTATCAGAACTGTTAATAGGGTCTTCTTAAATTTAGGTTGTCAACGTCCCCTTGACAACTGCTTATCTGCTGGCGCCACCGCCTCCGCCGGAACCGCCACCGAAGCCGCCTCCGCCGAAGCCCCCACCGAAGCCTCCGCCCCCACCGAAGCCGCCTCCGAAGGGCCCGAAGAACGGACCGTCAAAAGGACCTTTAAAGTGTTTGCCTCTCCCCGTCCGGGGAATAAAGATGAATAATATAACTATGAATACAATTATAGCGGCAATTACTCCTATGGGTATTTCCTCATCACCTTGCCGGCTATAATTTTCAAGCCGCGATAATTCTCCACTGCTCAAGTCCAGGTTGTATTCTTTTGCCACTTCACCTGCCAGGGCCATGAAGGTATCTGTAATGCCTCTTGAATACTGCTTTTCTTCAAAAGCCGGCAGGGCGAAATTGTCCAGAATCCTTCCTGCTTTGGCGTCATTTATGGCTCCTTCTAGTCCGTAGCCTACCTCTATCCTTATTCTGCCGCGCTTGCCCGTCAGAAGGTTTTCCTTGTTTACAAGGAGCAGAATACCGTTGTTCTTTTGCCTGTCGCCTATTCCCCAGTCCCTTAATAGCTTCAGTGAGTAATCCTCTAGAGCCATGCCGTTTAAATCATTTACGGTAACTACCACTAACTGTGCTTTGGTCCTTTTATCTATAGCCAGGGCAATTTGCCGCATGCTGTCCTCATCGGAACTGTCTATGATATTGGCATAGTCATAAACATAATTTATGGTGTCGGGTCTCGGGGGTATGGGTTCAGCCTCTGCCCCGGGGGAAAAAGCCGATAGACTCAAAATAATCACGACTGCCATGAGCACAACTACCGTAGCTTTATTAAAATACTTTCCGCATCCTGCCGGCCTTTTTCCTGATGCGACTTTAAATGCAATTTTCCTCAATTCGGACCCCTCCTTTCCCGTTGTCAAGGGATGAGTCAGGGGACGGTTCCTTGACTCATCAAGATGAGTCAAGGAACCGTCCCCTGACTCACCCTGACTCACGTATTTTCAATTGCCGCTGCCCTGGGTGCTGAAGTCGACTTTGGGCACTTCTTTTGCACCTTCTTCAGCCTTGAAGTAATCTTTTTTCTCAAATCCGAACATACCGGCTATTATAACTGTGGGAAATCTCCTTATCCTGCTGTTGTAAGCCTGGACCGCATTGTTGTAATCCATGCGGGCCACTGCAATGCGATTTTCGGTGCCGGCCAGTTCATCGGCCAGCTGCCGGAAATTGGCATCGGCTTTGAGGTTGGGATAATTCTCAGCTATCGCAAGAAGCCTTGAAAGTGCTCCACTTAGCTCCGCATCAGCCTGGGCTTTTTCTGCCACACTCCCCGCACCTATCAATTTCTCCCGCGCTTTAGTGACCTCGGTAAATATGTTTTGCTCATGGGCGGCATAACCTTTTACAGTGTTCACAAGATTGGGAATAAGATCAGCTCTCCTTTGAAGCTGGTTTTCGATCTGGCTCCATTTGCTGTTGACATTTTCCTCGGCGCCCACAAGCCCATTGTAAGTGCCGAAGATAAACAAAGCGACCACAGCCAGTATCACCACTATGGCAATAACAGCTGTTAGAATTCCATTTTTCAACTAAGACCCCTCCTACTTAATTTATATTATTTGCCGGGAAAGACCCTTTATTAATTATATCGTAAAACCATAAAATCTGTCACAGGTTTTTTTGATAATTATTTTAATGCGAGATATGGTTAGGAATTTTTGTTTATTATTGAATAATTATACTGTATACATGGATATTATTTTTGTGGTATTCAGTAGGAATCTGTTGAATTCAGTTACTTGCAAGATAAAATTAAAAACGATGTAATTTTATAAATACTTTGTTAAGGGGGAAAAGACATGAGCAAAAAGTTGATGGCTCTTGCACTGGCTATTCTGCTGGCAGCAGTGCTTTTGGCCGGATGCAGCGGCAGCGGTGGCTCCCAGAGTTCAGGCCAGAGCTCGGAGCAGAGCTCAAATCAGAGCTCGGGAGGTCAGATTTTTATCAATCTCGCCACCGGTGGGACAGCCGGAACCTATTATCCTCTGGGTGGAGCCCTGATAGAAATATGGAATAAGAACATAAAGGGTATGAATGCCACTGCCCAGAGCACCGGAGCCTCGGTGGCCAATGTAAACCTGTTGAAAGACGGTAAGGTGGATGTAATCTTCGTTCAAAACGACATAGCTTACTATGCTGCCAACGGCACTGAAATGTTCAAAGATAAAAAGTATGCGGATATAAGAGGCCTTGCGGCATTATATCCCGAAACCATCCAGATAGTAACATTGGAAAACAAAGGCATTAACAGTATCGAAGACCTCAAAGGCAAAAAAGTGGCCGTGGGTGCCGCCGGCAGCGGCGCTGAAGCCAATGCCCGCCAGATACTGGCAGCAGCGGGTATCACCTATAATGATATAAACGCTCAGTATCTTTCCTTTGCAGAAGCCGCCAATAACCTGAAAGACGGCAACATCGATGCCGCTTTCCTGACGGCCGGTTTCCCGACGGCGGCAGTAACAGACATAGCAGCTCAGCACAAGATAAAACTGATTCCGGTGGACGATGCTTTTGCTGATAAATTAATAAAACAATATCCTTTCTATACAAAGACTGTAATCCCGGCCAACACTTACAGCGGCCAGACCGAAGATGTTAAAGCCGTATCGGTTATGTCAATGCTGGCAGTAAGCTCTAAAATGGATGAAAACACCGCATACAGCCTGGTGAAGACCATGTACGATAACCTTGACAGAATCAAAGCAGCCCATTCCGTAGGTGAAAAGATTAAACCCGAAACAGGACAGGAAGGTATGTCTATAACACTTCATCCGGGAGCCGAAAAATACTTCAAAGAAAAAAAATAACTCGAAGGAGGTTGCTGAGCATTGGATAAGTCCAATGCTCAGTATTTTATGAAACCGAGATGGGAAATTATTGTCATAATCTTTATGGTTATTTTAGCGGGATTTTTTTCAAAATACAGGATAGTTCATGGAATATACCTTTCCATAATCAATGCCGACAAAAGGGAATTTCTCCTCCCGGTTCCGGACAGGAAATTTACCCTGAGTTTTATACACTCTGTACAAAAAACTCCGGTTTACGAGGTGTATTACATTGATGATGATAATAATCTCGTATTGAAAGAGACCAGATACTATTCACTCGGAGTAGGTCTCCCTTTTACTGACGAAAATGGGCATTTTTCCAATGAAAACGGGGAGTTCAGGATAACCGGTTTGAACAGGAAATTCCCCTCCATCTCAATTATGGTATCTCCCATACCCGGGCATGTAATTATTATTGACGGTAAAACATATCCTCTGTTATCCTTTACAAAGCCGGAAGAAAGTATAAATATCAAGGCTGTTGAAAAATGGAACCTCATAAGTTTAAAAAAGACAACAAAAGCTCTGTCTAAAGGAGTTGAAATGCCAGATGAACGAAAAAGACTTTGAACAGGCCGCTTTGGATAGTGAAGAGATATTAAAAAAGGTGGATAAAGAATCCGATTACAGAAGGCTGACAGGCTTTTTCGCCAAAATCGCAACTGCCCTGGCCATTACTTTTTCGCTTTTCCAGCTTTATACCGCAGCTTTTGGTGTTCTGGACGCCATGGTTCAAAGGTCCATACACCTGGCCTTTGCCCTTTGCCTTATATTCCTGTTATACCCTGCCAGGAGCTCATGGCCGCGGGACAGGGTCCATCCGGTGGACCTGATTTTTGCCATACTGGGGGCGGCAGTTCCTCTATATATAGTCGTCTTCTATCAACAGCTGGTATTGAGGGCCGGCACTGTCACAACCCTTGATTATATTATTGGGCTTGCCGGAATACTGCTGGTCCTGGATGCAGTCAGGAGGGTAGTGGGGTGGCCCATGGTGATAGTGGCTTCACTCTTTATTGTATACGCACTCACCGGCCGTCATATACCCGGCGCGCTGGCCCATAGAGGAGTAGACCTCCCCGGTCTTGTCCAACATCAATTTTTTACCACCGAAGGCCTCTTCGGTATACCCATCGGGGTATCTTCACAATTCATATTCCTATTTATACTATTCGGAGCTTTTTTAGAAAAAACAGGCCTGGGCCAATTATTTATTGATCTGGCCAATGCCGTAGCAGGCTGGGCGGCCGGAGGCCCTGCAAAGGTGGCCGTTATTTCCTCGGCACTGGAAGGCACCGTCTCAGGAAGCTCGGTGGCCAATACTGCCGGGTCAGGAAGCTTCACCATACCCATGATGAAAAGTCTCGGCTATAAGCCTGAATTTGCGGGAGCTGTGGAAGCCACCGCCTCCACCGGCGGCCAGCTTATGCCCCCCATCATGGGAGCTGCAGCATTCCTGATGGCGGAGTTCATCGGCGTACCGTACCTCAGAATAATCCAGGCGGCCATAATACCGGCTCTGTTATATTACTTCGGAGTCTGGACCCAGGTGCATTTTGAGGCCAAAAGGCTGGGACTTCGGGGAATGAAAAAAGATGAACTGCCAAAGCTCGGTATTGTCATTAAAGAAAAGGGGCATCTCCTCATTCCTCTCCTTGCTATAATTTACCTTCTGGTAGAAGGTTTTACTCCCATGAAAGCCGCCTTTTATGCCATAATCCTGGCCATTGCTTCCTCAATGCTCCGTAAAAGCACCAGAATCAGCTTCCGCGACATAGTCAGCGGGCTTGAACAGGGAGCCCGAAGCGCTCTGGGGGTTGTAGCGGCTACGGCTTGCGCCGGCATCATCGTCGGCGTCGTGACTCAGACGGGCCTGGGTCTCAAGCTGGGTTCCACACTGGTGGATTTCGCCAACGGCAATCTGTTTTTAACCCTTTTCTTCACCATGATAACTTCGCTCATTCTGGGCATGGGTGTGCCGACAACGGCAAACTATGTTATAACTTCCACCATAGCCGCGCCGGCTCTCATAATGATGAATGTACCGGTACTGGCGGCCCATATGTTTGCTTTTTACTTCGGCATCATCGCCGATGTTACCCCACCGGTGGCTCTGGCGGCCTTTGTGGGGGCCGGTATAGCCAGGGCAAATCCTTTGAAGACTGGTATTCAGGCATCAAAGCTGGCTATTGCGGCATTTCTGGTGCCTTATGTATTCGTGTACCATCCTTCGATGCTTATGATAAATGTCAGTACCTTTGATATAATGGAAATCATTGTTACTTCCATCATCGGAATCATCGGTGTTGGCAGCGGGGTATGCGGGTACTTCATCACAGAACAATCTTTTTTGGAAAGGATACTGTTTTTTGCAGGAGGTATTCTCCTTGTAACGCCGGGTATCGAAACTGACCTCTTAGGCCTTGTAATACTCATTTTCGGATACCTCATACAAAAACAAAAAGCAGCCAAAAAGAAAGTCCATGCGGCATCTTAAATAAATATACGAAAACACCTTCCTTTTTCCGGAAGGTGTTTTCGTTATTCCTGACAGAGAAGCGCGCCACCTTCGAGAAACTTTTTTACATTAATCTTACCACCGTTGCTGTTTTTGCCTCTTAAAAAGTCCATCTCTTTTTTTACCTCTAAAAAGTCGAATAAAGTGGATGAAAATCTTAAAAACTGCTCGTTGTTATAATCCTCGATACCCATGGAAGCCACATTTTTCAAAGCTTTATCTATAGCCCTTCTTATCCTCATCTCTATAGCCTTGACATCCGAAGATTTTCTCCTATCGCTTACTTCATAGTACTCCCTCAAAAAATTGTAAACATCCTGCATATTTACCATTTTTTGTTTCAGCCTGTCGTAGTTTTCTATGATTGCTTTAATGTCATCGCTGCCAGATTCTCCCAGTATCCCCAGGTCTGCCAGAAAAAATTCTATTTTGCTCAAACCGCATTTTCTTTTTGTTCCCTTCAGCTCGTCTTTGGACATATTTGTAACCGTCTTTTTTATCTGCTCAAAGGTAGTCTTCAGCCTTATCAGTTCTTCTACCTTCGATATGACATTTACCGTTTCGACTACATTTATAGGCTTATGAATAAAGAATTCTATTCCGCTCCTGTAGGCTTGAGATATCATAGCCTGGTCTTCCACCTGGGAAATCATTATGAAATATGTTTTTATATTCCTCTGTTTCAATGTTCGTATTACCTCAATGCCGTCTTTGCCGGGAAGCAAAAGATCCATAAGAGCTATATCGGGTCTTAATGCTGCTATCTTCCTTTCTGCTTCTTCTCCTTCCTGGGCCTCTCCCACTATTTCCCCCAGGTCGTGTTTTTCTATAATCCCTGCCAGAATCCGCCTTACAGCTTTATCATCGTCCACTATAATCAGCCTGAATTCCATAGTCCCCCCTCCTTTCCCATCAAATATTTAACCTTAATCGTATCCTTCTAAATCTATAACAAAGTTCTCATTCAAAGGAAGCTTAATCTCGAATTTTGTGCCTTTACCTTTTTTGGACTTCACCAGTATTTCTCCTCCTATATCCTCCACCAGGTTTTTTACGTGAGTAAGCCCCAAACCTGTTGATATGGAACCATCTTCATTGAATTTCGTGGAAAAACCCGGTTCAAATATATAGGGCATATCCCTTTCGTCAATTCCTTTGCCATTATCGGCTACGATTATATAAATATATCCTTCGTCTACGATGGCCTGAATTTCGATATATCCATTTTTATCGTCTATGGCGTCGAGAGCATTTGACACAAGATTGTTTATAATGGAAAAAATGGAAAAGTAGTTTTTTACTAAAAGATCTCCCACTATATAGGTTTTCAATTCCGATTCCTTACCGGCATTTTTCATCCATCTTTCAGTGTTGGATTTAATTATGGCTACAATGGTGCTGATGCGCATCCCTTCCTGCATTTCTTCAGGCAAAAGCTCTCTGACTCCCGATACTATTCTGAGATAATCCTTTTTTATTTCGTGAATATCTTTTGCGAGATTGAGAGCCTGCTTTTTTAATTTTATTATATCATCCTCACTCAGTCCCGGGTTAATCGACCGATATATCTCATAGCCCTCTTTCATTGCATATTCCAGATCCCCAGTGGTTTTTTTTATATACAATAGCTCGGATTTCAGTTCCGATACAAATTCCAAAAGTTCTGCATACCGCTTCTGATGTTCTTCGCTGACTATCAACAGGCGGTATCTCTCCATCAGCCAGTAGAGGCTGAAGGTGATGATGCTGCGAATCAATCCCACTCCGAGTATGGAAGTGAAGATACCCTGAAAATATAAAAGATTCAACTCGTGTCTTATATAAAGTTCAATGAAGTTGGCTCCCATATCCGAAAGAGTCATCACTGAAATAAAGTTGACCGGAGAGTCCAGAAGCTCCCTTATCCTGCCCAATTTCAAAAAAGCGGCATAGGATAAATAAAAAAAGAATGCAGGATAGTGCAGACTGAAGGCTTCCGCAAAAAGTTTCTGCTGTATGCCCATGCTCAAAAAAATCCTGAAGACAACCGTTGCTGCTCCTGCAAAAGGTATCAGTACCATCTCCGGAATTTTCAAAAAATATAACATCATGAACGATATGGCAATGACTCCCGCAGTAAACCGGAACGCCGTGCCAAAAGGGTAAAAATATATTTCTCCGATGACCGCGGTAAGCCCCGCTGTAATCATCAAATCTTTATAATGCCGCTTAAGATGCAATTTATTACCTCCCGGCCGACAATATATTTATCGATTCAGGTGTAGAAACTAAGTTCGCTGCCGGGCCATCTCCGGCAGGAAAATGATTTTTATCCCCGAATCATTATTATTATATCAAAAAAAGCCGGATTTCTCAGCCGGCTTAAAATCCAGAGATTATTCACCTGTAGAAAACTTTTGTCAACGCCAGGGCAAAAAGCAAGCCCCCGGGCAAGAACTTCACCCAGCAGTTTTCCATGCCTGGCATTCTTTTAGTCCCGATGTAGAGCCCAGCATATAAAAATAGGAAACTCATTATTGTTACAAGAATGATGACAAGCGCCGCATTAAATCCCGCCGCAGCAGCGCCGATTCCGGCGCCGAAAGCGTCCATGGCCAGAGCGGTTCCCAGAAGGAAGGCTTCTTTTGGGTCAATTTCTCCGGATATATCCCTGTCGGCAATAACAGGTTCTCTTAAAATCGTCACTACCAGCCCCAGAGGCTTGATTTTTAAAGTGGCGATGGCCCTTGCCCGGTCCCGACCGGAAGAAACGCTTCGTTTTACCGCCTCCATCAGGGACCATATGCCGACGGCAAGCAGGATAAAGGCGCCTATAAACCTCGCCATATCGGGGTTTAAAAATGCTTCCGCAGCCTTCCCGAAGATCATGGCCACAAAAAGGGCGCAAGACGTGGAAAGAGCAATGATGAGCTGAGAAAACCACGGTATTTCAATATCCCTCATGCCGTAAATGACACCTATGGAAAAACCATCAACGCTCACCGCAATTGCGAGCACTATGTTGGACAATATATCCAAAAGCATCTCTCCTTTTTCATATTGCAAGTTCCTTTGCTTTAGCCTTTTCGACTTCTTCCTGAAGAAGATGCCAGATTTCCCGGTAAAGTGCCGCAAACCCTGGGGATGATCTCAGAGAGAGAATCTCCCTGGGCCTTTCTATGTCCACATCCACTATGGCCTTTATTTTTCCGGGATGTGCCGTCATTACCATTACCCTGTCCCCGAGGATAAGTGCTTCATCGATGCTGTGGGTAATAAACAGCGAAGTTTTGCCGCTCCCTTCCCATATCTTCAGGAGTTCCTGCTGAAGAATCAGGCGGTTTTGTTCATCCAGTGCGCCAAAGGGTTCATCCATCAACAGTATTTCCGGGTCGCTCACAAAAGCTCTGGCCACATTTATCCTCTGTTTCATACCGCCCGACAGCTGATAAGGATATGCGTCTGCAAACTTTGAAAGCCCCATAAGCTTTAAATACCTGGCTGCGGCTTCCCTTCGATCTTTTGGCGGAACGCCTTTTATTCTAAGCCCGTAAGCCACGTTTTCCGCGACGGTCATCCACGGAAATACCGAATCTCCCTGAAAAACCATGGATGTGAGGGGTTTTTCAGGATCCTTGGAACGCATGTAAACCCTTCCCGAAGTCTGTTTTTCAAGACCCGCCAGTATCCTCAAGAACGTGGTTTTGCCGCAGCCGCTGGGCCCTACAATGCACAGAAATTCTCCGTCTTTTACGGAAATGTTGACATCCTCAAGAGCAACGACGCTGCCGCCACGTACTTTGAACACCTTTGTCAAGTTTTCGGTAAGTATGGCCTCGGTGGGATATATGTCTTTCAACCCTTTCCGCTCTTCCACGGTATCACAATCCTTTCTATGAGGTCCAGCATGCAAGAAAACACATATCCCAGAAATGCCATAGTAATCAGAGCCACAAACATCTTTTCAATGTCGAACATGTCGTAAGCTCTCCATACCATCCACCCCACACCGGCCTTTGCCGCCGAAAGTTCCGCAGCGACTATAAGCAGCAGTGCGGTGCCCATCCCCAGTTTGAAACCCGCGAATATCATGGGAAGCGCTCCGGGCAGGGCTACGGTCATATAGAACTGGAAGCGGCTTGCTCCAAAATTTTTAGCCACATCCAGATAAATCTCATCTATATTTAAAACTCCCGCCATGGTATTTATCAAAACAAGGTAAAACACGCCTATGGCAATGGTAAAGATTTTGGATGTCTCCCCAAGGCCGAAAATGATGAGAATAAGCGGCATGACCGCCAGCTTGGGAATGGGGAAAGTGGCCGCCACCATCGGCATGAGGCTTGCCCTCACCGGTGGAAACAATCCCATGGAAAGCCCCAGAATCACACCGGGTGCAGCTCCCGCCAAAAATCCCAGAACTATTCTCCGGGTACTTACCATGGTATGGTAAAGCAGTTCTCCCGAATATAACATTGGAATCAGTGCGGAAAATATTTTGGAAGGGCTGGAGAAAAGCCTTACATCAATTACGCCGAGCCCTGCCAGAACCTCCCACAAAACGAGAATCAGAGAAGGGGACAATAAAGCCAGGACTTTTAACAGCAATTCCTTACTGGCCCATGATTTGCTTTTGACTTTAGCCTTTTCTTCTTTTACTATTACCCGTCCAAAGGTCTTGCGGATTTGTTCTTCCGCCATGCTCATTCGTGATGCAACTCCCTTCCAGATAGCAGCCGAAAACTATTCAGGTTTTCGGCCGCAAACCCACTGGATTCTAATACTTCCCAAGGACCTGAACTGCATAATCGCAGAAACTGTTATCCACCACGTCTTCAGTTTTCAAATCACCTTTTAAAAGGTCCCTCTGTTTGTACCAGTCAAGGTCCATCTGTATACCCTTCATCCTCACATATCCATCGGGATTTAGGCCCACCGGATACATCTTATTATATAGCTCTTTGTCTTTGACCGTAGAATATTGGGAAAGGATAGAAATTATTTCGTCCCGGTTTATATTTTTGAAGAAGGCGTCGTTGTAATCCCTCAGGGATTTTATATACGCCACCATGAACCGTTTTGCCGCTTCGGGCTTTTCCAGCATGCTCTTCCCGTATACAAGGAGGGCGGTCTGAGCGTCCGGGTCATATTCCGAAGGGTCTTTCCAAGGATCTGCAATTCCTTTTGAGATGGCGGCCGTAACAAAGGGTTCTATCACCATGCCGCCGTCTATGCTCCCATTGCTCATTGCAGCCACAATATCTGGAAAAGCCCTGATGACCTGAAGGTCCACATCTTTTGTGGTCATTCCGCCTTTATTCAGCACCCGGTCCAGTGCTATTTCATCCAGGGATGCGGTGCCGACCACAGCCAGTTTTCTCCCTTTCAAATCTTTAAAGTCCTTGATTTTATCAGCCAGGTCTTTTCTTATCATCAACCGATAATATCCCTGCCCCGCCACATTGATACCTTTGTCCGCCACTATCTTAATCGGTATACCCCTCAGCATGGCGTTAAAGAGGCCCGATGCGGTGACCGTGCATCCTACATCCAGCTGCCCCGCCCCCAGGGCATTGATCATATCCTGGCCGGTATTGAACTGTACCATCTCGATTTCAATGCCAAGGTCCTTATAATAGCCTCTGGCAATGCCGATTAGAACACCCGCATCGGAAACCACCTGTTTCAGACCCACCGTGACTTTGACCGCCGGCGAAAGCGGGGTAAGTTCCATCTTCTTTTCCGCCATCCCGGCTTCAGTCGCAGCAGGCTGTTGAGAAGTTTGCGCCGTCTCCTGCTTATGTTTCGGCTGCTCTTGCACAGGCTGCTGTCCACATCCTACCGCCAAAATCGAAAACAACATCACAAACACCAGTAGAAATGTAAACCGCTTCAAAATCATCACTCCTCCCAAAAGATTTAAAATTTAACCTTCTTTATAATATTCATCAGGACAGAATGGGGTTACTGGGTTAAAAATAATAATAGCGACCCCCTTAGTGCCGCTTCCGCATTAAAATTAAAAAGACGCAGGAAATGTCCTGCATCTTTTTACAATTGTTGATATTAGCCCACCCTTAGTGCCGCTACTACTCGCATTCAAATAATGTCTGAAAGTTCAATAAGTGAATAAGTGAGTGCCTGGCACCTTTTTCAGTATTTCGAGAGTCTGTATTAAATCTTCTTTTACCACGAGGATGACGGGGCCGGTGCAGCCCATGCCGGTTTCGACATATATGCCGCTTATCTTTAAGGCTCTTGCGGCATCTTTCATCTGCAGCACATCTATGCCGCTGATTTTTTCCCTCAAAGGCTTTCTGAGGGACGGTAAAACTTCCGGCGTTCCTCTGTCGGTTGATGTTGTAACCGCTTCGTCCGCTGGATGATTATCTGAGCCGGTTTGAGTCAGGGGACGGTTCCTTGACTCAAAAATGAGTCAGAGAACCGTCCCCTGACTCACCCTGCAGAAAAGATAATATTTTATTTGTCTTGTAATAGGCCCATCCCGAAACTCACTACATCCTCAAACACCGATGTGTTGATGGAATAGTATATATTCTGGCCTTTCCTTTCGTCTATAACCATACCCGCCTGTTTCAGTATATTGAGATGGTGGGAAATGCTGGGCTTTGTTATATTAAACTGTTCTGCTATCTCACCAGCCGTCATATCCCTTTTCTTCAGCATAATCAAGATTTTCCTGCGTATGGGGTCGGAAAGGGCTTTAAATATGATATTTAAGCTCATAAAATCGGCACCTTCCTCACAAAAGCTTACGAAATATCTTTGAGTTTATTAAAAAGCCAATAGGAATAGATAAACCCATACACCCCGGCTATTCCTAGTGCTATCATATCTATGACAAACGCAGGCTTTCCCGGCAGGAATATGCTGAATATCCAGATTAAACCCGCTATTACCCAGAGAGGTCCCGATACACGGTGTGTCCTGTTCCATACCTCTTCATTGGCCAGTGTCCATGGTGTCTTTATACCAAAGGTGTAGTTGTGGCGCACCTTGCCAAAGTAATTGCCAACAAATATCAACATCATCCCTATGGTGAAAATTGATACTTTCCCGATGGATACCGGAATACCCAGGGCATATAAAAGAGTAGCCACATATATCCCCGCGAGGACCAGGACTATCAGTATCCTGAACCCCCGGAACACACCCTGGAATTTTTTATAGTTTTCTGCCTTCGGATCTATCTTAGGAGCGAAGGACATCAATAAATACAGCCCGAGTATGAGGGTCGGGAAAAAAATAATATGGCCGGTTTTTGCCGTATAACCATCTACTTCCCCTTCAAGGTTCCAGTGGCTGGGCATCATATCCGGCAGTTTCGGATACAGTATAAAACCCAAGACATACAGAGCAAGGATCAAAGCGGCCATCCACCAGTCTACAGGTATGCGGAATCTTTCTCTGTTATTCATTTCAACTCCCCCTCGAAAGTATTAGTATAATACATATAGCAATATATAACGACATATGAGTGTAGTTTGATATTTAGAAAAGCTTCTAAATAAATTATACGGCATCAAATCCGAACTGTCAATATCATAAAGGAGCGGGCGGAGCAAAGCTCTGCCCCTACAGAAAATATAACATCCATATCATAAATTTATATTAATCTTAAATGATGGCTGCTGGCAGCCAGCCGGGTTGCCGTAAGCAGCGTCTCTGCAATTTTTTGCATTATCCATAAATTACAATAAAAAAGCTGCGGGTTTCCGCAGCCGGCAGTTAATCTATGGTTTTTAAAATATCCTGTGCCTGTGGGCATCTTCCCAGGTTCCAGTGGGTGCAGTTCTTGCAGGATTCAAATTGTGCCAGGTATCTGGCGGGATATTTTACGCTGCTGCTTTTCTCATACTCATCGCAACTTTTTGCTATAATAATAGTTTGTTCCGGACTCATGCTTATCCCCTCCAACAATTTTTCGATACTATTATTATAGCACATTATATTTATTTATGCTATACTTTATTAAAATTTTTTGTTGATTTGTACAATTAATTTATTATAGTTAAGGTTCATTCCAACTTTACCGGACCATGGAATTATGCATTTTCCATAAATTCATCTTTTCCCCATAAAGTCCTGGTATAATGAAACAGGTACTGCTGGGCGAACCCCTTCATACTGCCGAATCTTTGTGCGGTAAATTCCTGGAGTTTGTTTTGCGACATATTTTGTCCTTTAAAGTAGAGGTGCTCCAGCACTCTTTTTATCCATACATCTATGGGAAAGGCATCGAATTTCCTCATGGAAAACAGCAGGATGCAGTCGGCTACCTTCCGGCCCACTCCGGGGAATCTCATGAGCTGTTCCCGGGCTTTTTGTGTAGGAAGTTTATGCAGGTTATACAGATCCACTTCACCACCGGCTACCATTCTGGCGGTTTCTGCGATGTATTTCGCCCTGAAACCGCACCGGGTCTTCCTCAATTCCTCTTCCGGCACTTTGGCCAGAACCTCCGGAGGCGGGAATGCGTAATAGGTTTTCCCTTCGTATTCCAGTGGCTCGCCGAAATATTCGCAGATTCGCGCTATTGTCTTTTTAATATTCGGTATGCTGTTGTTCGCAGAAGTAATGAAACATACAGTGGTCTCCCACGGATCCTGATGGAGAATGCGGTTGCCGCTGCAGTATCTTACGGCAGGGATAAGCTCATCATACTGAAATAACCATTTTTCTATGGAGTTATAATCCCTGTCCAAGTCGAAATAATCTCGAACGCGGTCCGCAATATTTTCATCTTCAGGAAAAGAATCGAATATCAGGCAATCATCCTGCTGCCGTACTTTTAATACTCTGCCGCCTATTACTCCTATATACGATTCATCTTTTTGCCTGTTCCACAGAAAAGTTTGACCTCCATCGAGCATAATTTCCAGATTAAAAGGATGTATGTTTTCTATAATGAATGCCATAACTGCCGCCGTAAAACCAGTGCTTTTCTCCTCTCCATAATTTTTCTCCCGGGCTCAGTGAGTCAGTGAGTCAGTTGTTGAGTCAGGGGACGGTTCCTTGACTCACTTAAGTGAGTCAAGGAACCGTCCCCTGACTCATTTTGCTCCTTTTCAGGCCTTTTTAACCCCTATATTTACCTTGTGGTTATTTATATCCCATACCCTGGAAAAGCCATCTTCCGGCGGCAGAGTTCTTTCCACCGACAGCGCCAATGTATCGGTCTGAATGTCTCTGCCGAACTTCTCCATTACCTCATCGATAGTTTCGTCGCCGGTGTAATACAGGTGAATTTTATCCTCCACTTCAAAGCCGGCTTCTTTTCTCATGTTCTGAATCTTGCTGGTCAGTTCCCGGGCTATGCCCTCCAACATAAGATCATGGGTAATGGTAGTATCCAGCACCACATAGTACCCACCTTCGCCTTCGGCGCAGAATCCTTCTTTGTCCTGAGCTCTGATGTCAAGTTCATTTGCGGCTATGATTACTTTTTCTCCATTTACATCCAATAAAACTTCGCCCTCCGCCCGGGCTTTATTGATAAGTTTAACCGCATCTGCCGCTGCGATTTCTTTTGCGATGGCTGACATGAGCCTGCCATATTTTGGACCGAGCAGATCGAACCTGGGTTTTACCGAATAGATGAAATATTCTTCCGCCACATGGATGTATTCAATTTCTTTTATATTTAATTCTTCCTTTATAACATCAGAAAGGTCCAAAAGCAGCGCCTCGTCCTCGGGATTGCGAAGCTGCACCATCATCTTGCGAAGTGGCTGCCGATTCTTTATCTTCCCTTTGTTCCGCGCGGCCCTGCCAAGTTCCACTATTTTCCTGGCCAGTTCCATCTTGTGTTCCAGGATTTTATCGATGAGCGCCTCATTCACTTCGGGATAGTCGCACAGGTGAATGCTCTCAGGAGCTTCAGGATACGGAACTTTCACGAGGTTTTGATAAAGCTCCTCGGTGATAAACGGCACAAAGGGCGCAGACAATTTGATGAAATCTACAAGAGCCTCGTACAGTGTAAGGTAAGCCGCTATTTTATCGCTGTCCATCCCGGATTTCCAGTAGCGCTCCCGCGAGCGGCGCACGTACCAGTTGCTAAGGTCATCCACAAAGTCTTCCAGGGTCCTGGCGGCACCGGTGATATCCAGTTCATCCAACTCTTCCCTGACCTTTTTATTGACGCTGTTGACTCTTGACAGGAGCCACCGATCCATTTCGCTTCTTTCTTCCGGCGAAAGCGAATATTTCTTTGGATCGAATCCGTCAATATTTGCATAAAGTACAAAGAAAGAATAGACGTTCCAAAGTGTGCCCAGGAATTTCCTTTGCGCTTCGCTAACGGCATCCTGATAGAACCTGCTGGGACTCCACGGCGGGCTTGCCACATACAGGTACCACCGCATGGCGTCGGCCCCCTGTTCATTCAAAACCTTCCACGGGTCCAGCACATTGCCCTTGTGTTTGCTCATCTTCTGGCCGAATTCATCCAGCACATGGCCCATTACCAAAACGTTTTTGTATGGGGATTCGTCAAAGAGCAGCGTGGAAATCACCAGAAGGCTGTAGAACCAGCCTCTGGTCTGGTCTATGGCCTCGGCAATGAAGTCTGCGGGAAAATGGTTTTTAAAATACTCCTCATTTTCAAAAGGATAATGGTTTTGCGCAAAGGGCATAGACCCGGAATCAAACCAGCAGTCTATGACCTCCGGCACCCTTTTCATTTCTCCACCGCAATCGGGACATGCCAGCACGACTTCATCTACATAGGGCTTATGGAGTTCAATGTCTCCTATGGGGTTTTTGCTCATTTCTTTTAACTCTTTTATGCTGCCTACCGCATGCTGGCGGCAGCAATCCTTGCATATCCATATGTTGAGGGGTGTCCCCCAGTAACGCTCTCTACTCAGACACCAGTCTATGACATTCTCCAGGAAGTTGCCGAAGCGGCCATCCCTGATGTGTTCCGGATGCCACCCGATCTTTTTATTTATTTCCATGAGCCTGTCCCTGATGGCCGTGGTCTTTATAAACCAGCTGCTGCGCCCGTAGTAAAGAAGCGGAGTATCGCAGCGCCAGCAGAAGGGATAACTGTGCAGGTACTTCTGGGCTTTATACAAAATATTTCTCTGCTTTAAATCTTTTATTATGCCCTTGTCGGCATCCTTTACAAACATGCCCGCCCAGGGACCGACTTCGGCCGTAAATTTCCCCTGAGCGTCCACTGGCTGCAGCACCGGCAGGCCGTACTTCTGGCCCACCCTGGAGTCGTCTTCACCGAAGGCGGGAGCGATATGGACTATTCCGGAACCGTCCTCCAGGGTTACAAAATCGGCTGTCACCACATAGAAGGCCCTTTCCTTTTCTTTCTCAAAGAAGGGGAATACCGGATTATATTTCATGGATGCCAGTTTCTCGCCGGGGAATTTCTCCAGCACTTTGTATTCCCCATCCAGCACCTGAAGCCTTCCCTCGGCAAGAATCAACTTTTCTCCGTTGTGTTCCACCTTTACGTAGGTATAGTCATCTTTGACCGCCAGTGCCACATTGGAAGGGAGGGTCCACGGCGTGGTGGTCCATACCAGGAAAAAGGTACCGGGCTCCTCCGCTACCGGAAATTTTACATATACGGATGGATCTTCCACTTCCTCGTACCCTTGGGCCACCTCGTGGCTGGAAAGCGAAGTGCCGCATCGGGGACAGTAGGGCACCACCTTATGGCCTTTATATAAAAGGCCCTTTTCCCATATCTTCTTTAACGCCCACCATACGGATTCGATGTAGTTATTGTGATATGTGACATACGGGTGGTCCATATCTATCCAGAAGCCCACCCTCTCCGTCATCCTGCGCCATTCCTGCTCATAGGTGAACACGCTGGCCTTGCATTTCTTTATAAAATCCTCCACGCCGTATTTCTCGATTTCCGGCTTTCCGCTGATGCCCAGCTGTTTCTCCACTTCCAGCTCAACGGGAAGCCCGTGGGTATCCCATCCCGCCTTCCGGTCCACCCTGTAGCCCATCATGGTCCTGTAGCGGGGTATCAGGTCCTTTACCACCCGAGTCAAAACATGGCCCGCATGGGGCATGCCGTTAGCTGTAGGCGGTCCTTCGTAAAACACATAATCGGGGGCATCCTTCCTGTTTTCGATGCTCTTTTTGAATATATCGTTTTGTTTCCAGAATTCCAGTATCTTCTCCTCTATGGGAGCAAAATTCATAGTGGGTTCTACTTTCCTGAACATACAAAACCTCCTAATTTTAATGTAAAACAAAAATCCCGCCCCCGAAGGGACGAGATTTCTCCCGTGTTACCACCCTTATGGATATAAAGCCCGGAAAATACGTTCGGAATCATTTTCAGTGCATTTTAAATGCTCCGGTGACTTCACTGTCTTCTCCATGAAGCTTTATATCCTCTTTAGAAAAATAACGGTCTTGCCGTCGGAACCTACTCCATAAGTTTCGGGACCGCACTCCGGGGTGATCTTCAGCCATTGGTATCCTGCGGGGCTTTCACCTTCCCCCGCTCGCTGGGAAGTTTTCCGCCGCCTACTGTCCCCGTCATCGATTTGATGCTTTTCTATTTTATTTTGCTGCAATATTTTCTAGATATTTATATTATCGTATTTATCGCGCATTGTCAATGCGTACTGTCTGGTTCGACCTTCTTAAAGACCACAATATAAAAGCCAGGGACAATCTTTCTCCATGCTCTTATCAAATATCAACCCCCAGCACATTTTTCACAACCAGTCCTACGACAAACGACAGTGCCGCAACGCTGAGGCTGATAAGCGCCATCTCCACAAAACGGCGTTTAAACTGCAGGTCTTTCGCCACTGCAATATAGTAATTGAAAGCAGCGATAATCAGCACCACCACAGCCAGCATCGTCATGAGCGCAAACAGGTAGTTTTGGGGCGTAAACAGCAGATAAGGCAGGATGAGCAGCGCCACTGTTACCAAGTAGGCAATGCCTGTATAAACGCAGGATTTAAGTGCGTCATCGCGGCCTTCGCTCTTTGCCGACAAAAACTCGCTGGAAGCCATAGATAGCGTTGCGGAAATTCCGGTAATGAGTCCCGACAGCGCAATGATCCTGGTATTTTGCAGTGCAAGCGTAAGTCCCGCAAGCGTGCCGGTCAGTTCAACCAATGCATCGTTAAGCCCTAGCACCATTGAACCGACATACTGCAGCCGTTCCTCTTCGAGCATTCCCATAAGCGCATTCTCATGCTCATTTTCCTGTTCCTGAATCTTTTTACATTCCGGCACTTCCTCCACCAGCGCAGCGTAGTTTTTCTGCGCTATGGCCTCGCCGTTCTCCATAAGTTTAATCGTAAAAGTAAACCCCAGCAAAACCGCCAGCAGTTTCCGCCACCATACCTTCAATGCCTGCGGCTTCATCTCCCGCTCCGTATAGCCCTTCCATATTTCATAATGAATCTTTTCTTCGTCGCCGATTTTCTCCAAAATCTGCTTATTCTTGTCGTCTTTCAGCCGTGCAGCAATCGCTTTGTAAGTTGCATACTCGGTAATCTCATTTTGCTGCATAGCAAGGGCCGCAACCATTGCTTCATCGGAAAGCGATTTTTTTACTTCCTCGCCCAAAAAATTCACCCCCTGTCATCACTCAGATTGATCAATATTTCCTTACTCACATAAAGTTATTTTACCATGTTCTGACTGATTAAACAATTCCAAATGCACAATTTGTCATTATTAATCGTTTAATATCAGTGCCCGCTGAGGACGCGCTAATGCCTGCCTCAATGAAAACAGCCTCCCATGCTGATGGCAGGCTGTATATGGGAGGCTATAATCCACAACAAACAAAAAACTCATTTCTTTTTAAAGTATTCCGGATGTTTTTCTGCTAGATAGCTCTGGTCAAAAATCACCCGTGTGAGATGTCTTTCCATAGAAGCTACCGCCTTTTGTTTGTCTTTATCCTTTATGGCCTGTAATATTTCTTTATGGTCGTTTACAGTCCTTTGCATATCCATTTCTGCGAGGTTTAGGATGCGCACCCTGTTAAAATGTGTCATCATGCTCGCGATAAGATTATAGGTCCTTTCCTTGTTGCAGGCTTTGAACAAAAGCTCATGGAATTTGTTGTCAAGATTTAGAAGACGCTTGTAGTCTCTGCGGTTCACGCAGGAATCCTGCAGACTGAGATTATCCTCCAGAGCAACAAAATCATTCTCGGAAAGCATATCGCAGGCCAGTTCTACTATTGCCTTTTCCAGTACGCACCGCATGAAGCGGGATTCCTCCACCATTTCCATATCAATCAACGAAATATATGTCCCCTTCTGGGGATATATCTCCACTATCGAAGCTCTGGAAAGCTCTATAAGGGCTTCCCTTACAGGAGTGCGGCTTACACCAAGCAGTTCAGCAATTTCATTTTCACTTATGGCCTGCCCAGGCTTTAGGTTTAAATTTACAATGTTATGCTGCAATACCCTAATTACATATTCTCTTGCGGTTTCCCTTCTGCTTCTTTCTAATACTTCAAGCACTACATATACCCACTTTCCCTTTTTCTGATAATGATTATATGTGCTGCCTTGTGAAAAGTCAATGTATTTTTGAGCAATTTCTGATCTTTTCAGCAATGCGATTGAATTATATAAAAATGATGCTATTTTACAAGATACCCACCGTCTACAGGAATGATTGCCCCGTTCACATAATCGCTTGCCTTAGATGCCAGAAAAATAGTAACTCCCTTCAAATCATCGGGTAATCCCCAGCGCTGAGCCGGAATTCTTTCCGATATCTGCCTTCTTCTAGTTTCATTGGCAAGTAAGGCTGAATTCATATCCGTTGCCATATACCCGGGGGCAATCGCATTTATATTAATTCCCCTTCCAGCCCAATCATTAGTCAACTCTTTGGTCAGCTGCATAACTCCTCCTTTTGCCGCAGAATAAGCAGGAACTGTTTGGCCACCGAAAAAACTTGCCATAGATGCAACGTTAATGATTTTACCATATCCTTTTTTAAGCATAATGCGTCCCGCCAGCTGGCATTGTATGAAAACTGCGTTCAAGTTAATATTGATTACTTCATCCCATTCTTCAATAGGAAATTCCTCAGCAGAGTGTCTTCGCTGAATTCCTGCTGCTGTTACAAGAATATCCAAATCGCCGCCAAGCTTTCCCAATGCCTGATTGAACGAATTGTATACTTCTTCACGATGTCTCAGATCAGCCTTAACTCCATAGCATTTGTATCCCTTATTGCAAAACTCCTCGGCTGTCTTAAAAACCCTGTCAGAAGAACCAATAATTGCAACCTCGCATCCTGCTTCCAAAAGTCCTTCGGTCATGCCATAGCCCAGACCTCTGGTGCCACCTGATACAATTGCCTTTTTTCCAGTTATATCGAACAACGGATGAACCACAATTATCTCTCCCCTTGGCTTAAAATGGTGTTATCTAATAAAAATATCAGTCAAAAAGTATTACCATCTTCCTTACACTGGGATCGGGATTATCCATGTAATAAAAAACCTTATCTATTTCACTAAATTTGATAAATGTTGTGGCAATCCCCTCTAAATTGAATACTTTATTGACAAATTTATCAATGACAGATTCAAATTGATAGCACGACATCCTGGACCCTATTAGATCTAATTCTCGCTGATCCAATAACGCCTGCGATATTGATTCTGGGGCTGTTGTAAAACCAAGGCTTACAATTCTACCAGCGTTTCTTACCAACCCAGGCTCAAAAAGCTTTGTTAAAGACCCCTGGAAACAGGCAGAATCGAATGCTATTGTGACTCCCTTTCCATTTGTAATTTCCTGCACTCGAGCGACAACATCCTCATCTTTACTGTTTATAACATAATCCGCTCCATAAGCTTTTGCACGTTCAAGCATATCCTGATTAATGTCACAGCAAATAACAGTACATCCCTTGTTTTTACATGTTTGTAATATTATAGAACCAATTGTACCTGTACCCAGAATAAACACTATGTCTTCAGGAACAACTCTTCCACGAGCTGTGCAATGCGCCCCTATGGCAAATGGTTCTACAAGCGCCGCATCTTTAAAAGGAATGCTTTCCGGAAATACATAAACATCATCTTCTGGCGCAGTTATATATTCACGGAAACCTCCGTCAGCACTACTTCCACGCACCCTTACATTTTCACAAACGTTTGGTCTGCCTATTTTGCATTGATAGCATTCACCACAGGTTATTATCAAATCGATTACCACCCGGTCACCAACCTTAACTTTTGTAACCTTAGGTCCCACTTTGACCACAACCCCTGCATTCTCGTGCCCCAAAATTCTTGGGTAGGTTGTACAGGGATTGGTACCATGATAAATATGAAAATCAGAACCGCATACTCCTGCTGCTTTCATTTGAACTAGCACTTCATAATCCCCCGGCTCAGGAATTGGTACCTCTCGTATAACATATTCACGAGGCTTTGTAATAACAACTTCTTTCATCTAAACACACATCCCTTCATAATTTTTGATAATATGCCATGTAACTAATAAAAAATAACTCAATGGGAAACCAGCGACGGCAAGAATAATGATAATATAGGAATATATGCGAATAAAATTGCACAGATTACCTCCACAATAACAAAAGGAATAAGCGATTTTGCAACTTTGCTAACAGGCTCGTTACTTATGCCGCAGGAAACGAACATTGTTGTGCCAAATGGCGGCGTTGCTTGTCCTAACGCAAGCAGAAACACAAAAACCATCCCAAAATGTACCGGGTCAATACCAAACTTAACGGCAATCGGTGCGAGAATAGGACCAAGAATAAGATTGGTAGCGCCAACTTCTAAAAACATACCGCAAATGAGCAACAGTACAATAACCAATCCCATAAACACATACCCATTGCTTGCAACCGTCATAAAAGCATTAGTAACAAACACAGGAATTCTGTAGTAAGTGATTAAGTATCCGAACATTTGAGCGCTTACAACAAGAAACATCAGATTTGCAGTGCTTATAGCGGTACTTCGGACTATCTCCCAAAGGTCCTTGCCGCTTATTTCTCTGTAAATAGCAATGCATACCAAAAAACCATAAAATACTGCAACCACAGCAGATTCAGTCGGTGTGAAGATGCCCGCATATATTCCACCCAAAATTATCAAAGGCATTATTAATGCCCAAACTGCATCTTTAAAAGAACGCAGGAAACGAACAAATGAAAATCTTTCCTCCCTTGGATAGTTGTACTTTATTGCCTTATAATATGCATAAACGCAAAGAAATACCCCTGTAATAATACCCGGAATCATTCCAGACATCAAAAGTTTTGCCACCGAAACTCCGGTTATATTTCCATAAATAACAAAAACCGTGCTGGGCGGTATTACAATGCCGAGTGTTCCTCCTATTGCCTGAACGGCTGCAGAATAATCTTTAGGATAACCTCTTTTTACCATTTCAGGATACATAAGGCTGCCAATAGCAGCAGTTGTTGCAACAGATGAGCCGGAAATCGCCGCAAAAAAAGTGCATGCTACAATTGAAACTAGCGAAATCCCTCCAGAAATCCATCCAACTAAAGAATCAGCAAAAGAAACCAATCTTTTAGATAATCCGCCTTTAGCCATTATGTCTCCGGCCAGGAAAAAAGCGGGGATTGCCAACATGGCAAAGTTATCGCATCCTACAAATATCTTTTGTGTAAGGGCCATGAATGAAAGAGAAGGATCAAAAATTATGGCCGAGATACATGCAGATACTAATGCCCAAGTTATCGGCATGCCCAGCCCCATCAATACAAGTAATACTGTAACCAACATGATCGCAGGAATTGTCATTTATAAAACAACCTCCCTCTACTTATTCCTGAGGCGTTCAATAATCTTGACTGCCACCGAAAACACAGCCAATAAAAATCCAACAAACATAATGCTGTACATAATATTCATCGGTATGTTCATTGCCGGGCTTTTCTGGAATGCTCCGATTTTAATCATGCCAATAGTGCTGTAAAAAAGATAGCAGGCAGCAATCAGCGAAACTATGTCGCGCACCAAGCCGAAATAATATTTTGCCTTGGCCGGCAAAAAATTATCAATTAAGTCAATGCGTACCATCATGTCTTTACTTATACCGATATTGATGCCAAGCATTATCATGAAAACAAACAAATAACGCGACAATTCTTCTGACCATGGAAGACTGTAAAAAACAACATACCTTGTAAAAGTCTGTACAAAAATAACCACCATGATCAATACTAAAGTTAGCCCTATAACCCCTTCAACTGCTTTTTGAAACCTTTTATAAAACTGCAATATTACGTCCAAAATAAATCTCTCCCCAATTTTATATACATTAAATTTTGGACGGCGCGCTTTTTAAAGCGCGCCTTAAATAAAAAATTATTTTAATGCCTCAATCTTTTCAAGAAGAACTGCGTATTCCTTTCCATATTCATCTCTTACTGGCTGAGAAGCATCGATGAATTCCTGTTTATCAGGATAGGTAACAACCATTCCCTTGTTTTTAAGATTAGCAACTGCTTCCTTATCCATCTTACGACTTAACTCGCGTTCATAATTACCAGCTTCTTTAATGGCCTCTTTAAAAATCTCTTTATCTTCATCGCTAAGTGAATTCCATGTCTTTGGACTCATTATAATGAACACAGTTGAATAGCAATGTTCCGTGATAGCAAGTTTTTTATTGACTTCAGCTACATTATTTTTATCAATTACGGTACAAGGGTTCTCCTGGCCATCGATTGCTCCTTGCTGCAGCGCGGTATAAGCATCTCCCCATGCCATTGGAACCGGGTCTGCGCCTAATGTCCTCCATAAATCCTGGTGTATCTTATTTTCCATTACCCTTATGCGTAGACCTTTTACATCTTCTACCGAATTGATATCCCTCTTGTTATTTGTGAGGTTTCTAAATCCCGATTCCCAGATACCCAAGCCTTTAAGTCCGACGCTATCTAACCTGGCTAAAAAATTATTGCCGATTTCGCCAAGAAATACCTTATCAGCATGCTCATAACTTGTAATGACGTATGGTAAATCAATAGCTGATATTTCAGGTACAAAATTTCCCAATACACTCTGGTTTACAACAGCAATATCCAAATTACCTATCTGGCATGCCTCAACATTGTCACGCTCTCCACCCAACTGCCCATTATGAAAGGTGTGTATAACATATCTGCCGTTTGTCTTTTCTTTTATCATTTCAGCAAACTTTTCCATAGATTGCCCTATGGCACCATCGGAAGCCGATGTCTGACTCATTCTCAATTCAATAGCTCCTGATACCGACTGACCTTCGCCTGAATTCTGATTCTGTTTCGAATCGGAGTTAGCTCCACAGCCGGTTAGCAATGCAGCAACGCATAAAGCCACCAATAAAATACTAATTACTTTTTTCATCATAACCATGTTAACCCTCTCCTTGAACTTATATTTTTTATATTTAATGGCCTTATTGTCATAAGGCTCTTTAAGGGGTTTGTAAGGAGCCATCCATCAGTCTTGTTTGTGTCCAGGTTGTGACAGTATTCTCACACGGGTATTTAGCGGCTTCTTTTTCATTAATATCGACACCTAAACCAGGTTTGTTATTGGCATACACAAAGCCGTTTTTTAACTCCGGGAGACCTGGAAATACTTCCAGCAACGCTTCGGACTTGCCTTTGAGCTCTTGTATGATAAAGTTTGGCGGTTCAGTACCTGACCATTCTTGGATACCAAAATTTCTTGCTGCAAGATCGAGGTGTATATTGGCTGCATGGCCTACTGGAGACATATCACCTGGTCCGTGCCAGGCAGTCTTTATACCGAATTGTTCTGCAAATATTTGTAGCTTTCTTGCTGGTGTAATGCCACCTATTTGGCTAATGTGTACACGAATATAATCTATCAATTGTTCGGTTATGAGCGTCTTCCACTCATATGGATTGCTGAATAATTCACCCTGCGCCAGAGGAATTGATGTATGATTGCGAAGCTGTCGTAGCCAGTCTCCCTGTTCCAATGAAACTGCATCTTCCAGAAAAAATAAGTCATAAGGCTCAAGAGCTTTAGCAAACTGGATCGCTTGATTCGGACTTAACCGACCGTGAACATCATGACAAAGGGCTACATCAAAGCCGATTTTACTGCGGATGTGTTCAAATAGTTTAATTGTATCGCGCATATATTTTTTCTGATCAAGATATATACCATCCTGCGCCCCTTTTGGTGTATTTATAGGAGCTTTTCCGTATTTACCCCCTCCATATCCACCGCACTGGCAACGGATATGCATAATTCCCTGCTCCTTGTATCGCGCTATATTCTCACATATTTCATTGACATCCTTACCATCCGCATGACGATATATTGGCACGCCTTCGCGACATTTGCCCCCAAATAGTTGATACAATGGCATATTAGCCATTTTGCCCTTAATATCCCAAAGTGCCATATCCACGCCAGAAATCGCACTATTTTCTACAGGTCCATTTCTCCAATAAGCATTTTGATGCATAAGCTGCCATATCTCTTCTATATCTTCGACATTTCTACCAATAAGCAGCGGTCTTAAATATTCCTCAACCAAACATTTAACAACCAAATGACGGTATGAAAATGTTGCGCAGCCAAGGCCGTAAAGGCCATCATCTGTTGTTTCAACTTTAACAACTACCAGATTTATTCCTTGTGGGGCAGTAAGAATGACTTTTATATCCTTGATCTTCGTGCTCAAACTATTGCCTCCTTTTAGTTGACTTGTAATTTCAAGGTTTATGATAAATTTTTACGCTCGAATAAAAGTTTAGTTGTGACTTGTATTTATATTTTGATTTTGCTTGGCAATTTAATACTTTGGTGGAATAGGTATATATTGTTCCAAATTATATTACCTGCAAAAAAGTTGAGCACATTACCTCAGTAATATAATCTTGTTACTATTAAGCAGCTTCAGATTTACTTACATATTAACATATTAGTATGTAAGTTGTCAATATAATTTTTGCTATCCAATAAAATAAAAATTTAAAATAAGAACGCAAATTTGCAAAGAATATATAAAAACCGTTCCGTTTTATTAATTTGAAAAACGGAACGGTTTAAATCATTTTTTTATCCCACTGCATAAACTCAAATGCATGGCGATATTAAAGACTTATCAGTATCTTGTTAAAAACCAGCCTGCTGCGGCAAGTACTATGGTTATCAGGGTTCCTATATACCATAAACGCAGGTTCCGCATTTCCTGAATTAAGTCCCGGTTATTTTCCTTTATTTCGGCTCTGAGATCGTTGATTTTTTGATCAATTTCTTTTCTTAAATCCATCATTTCTTTTCGCTGATTGTCAAATCTTATATCAATATTGTTTTTTAAATCATCAATTTCCTTTTTTTGGTTGTCAAACCTTGCATCAATGCTGCTTCTTAAAGCATTAATTTCCTTGTCCTGGTTATCAAACCTTGCGTCAATGCTGCTTTTTAAATCGTTGATTTCTTTTCTCTGGCTTTCGAATCTTATATCGATGTTATTTTTTAAATCATTGATTTCTTTTCGCTGATTGTCTAATCTTACATCTATGTTGTTTCTTAAATCATTGATTTCTTTTTTCTGATTGTCTAATCTTACATCTATGTTGTTTCTTAAATCGTTGATTTCTTTTTTCTGATTGTCGAATTTTATATCAATGTTGTTTCTTAAATCATTGGTTTCTTTTCTTTGGCTGTCGAATCTTATATCAATGCTGTTTCGAACATCGCTTATTTCTTTTCTGAGGTCGGCCACATTTTGCGATATATTTATTAACTGCTGGGATAAATAAAAATAACCCATTTCTGTTATTTTAGGCTCATTATGCTGCGGCTCGTCCATCCCGGCGGCAACTTCCTTTTTGGGATCAGCCATTGCCATAACCCTTCCTCCTCTCTTTAGAATATTTTAACATTTTTATCCCCGCATTGCAATACGGTATTGAAGACGGCCATTTCAGTATTATACAGCAACTGGTGGTCAGCGGAATAAATCGGAACCGCCTATAGAGCGACCTTTCTTGCTATATAAAAAAGCCGGTGGTTATGGCACCACCGCCTGTTTATGAATAAATCTGCGGCATTATATTGGCCGAGGACACGCTCAGCACGCCGTTTGTGGCACGAGCCTGTCATCTGAGCGCTACCAGCTTATTCCATAATACATGCACATACAGAGCTAGTAAATTGTAAAAGTCGTCTTTATTTCCTCATGGAGTATCCCATGCGCCTGTAGGTGTGCCGCTTTCCGCGGATTGCAACGGAAAGGGCCATAATGTTTTCCGGCAGGGCGATTCCACCATAGCCGGCATCTCCTATATGCTGAATGTCGGCTCCGGCCATTTTCGACATCAACGCGATCTGCTCTATAATCTGGCTGCTTGACCCTTCCTGGGAAGTCCCTATGGCCGTCAGTGCCAGCTTCCCCGTTTCGTGGATCGCTTCTATCTGACGCCGGCACAAGTCCTGATCCATTCCCGGCACGGTGCCCGGCGCGCATATCAAAACGATATCCGCCCCTGCGCCGGCAAAATCTCTGATTACCTGCGGGTCGTAAATGTTCCCGCCGCCTGCTCCGTGCATCTTCCCCGCAATAATTACAGTATCGTCTCCAAGTATTTCGGCAGCTGCATTAATTCCTTCCAATATGTCGCGATTTGTGATTCCGGTCTTTGGATTGGCAGTGATTACTATGTAGTCAAATCCAAGTTGCTTGGCTTTTATCAGATTTTCTCTCGTCAATTTCCTGCCCCGGGGGTAATCAATCCCGTCTGGCACCGGCTCCATGTTCACCCCGAGGAACCTCCCGATGATTGCCTTGGCTTTTTTTACATATTCTCCATCGGTTTGGTTGCGGCATATTCGTTTGTTGACTTCATCCACCATACCGGCAATATCATGAATGCCGGAGATTTTCATGTCGCAGTCGTCAATGCCCAGAATAAAAGGAGCATCAAAATCGAACAGATTAAGTGTGATCATATCGGCGCCAAAGGCCGCAGCCAGTTCAGGGTTGCTCACCCCGTAGACAATGGGCTGCTTTGCTATATCGGTTTCAGCCATTAAAGCCCTGCCTTCTGAAGCCTTTATTGATTCGAGCAGATCTTTTTTAGAATAGCTCATAATATCGCCGAAACTCAATTCAAATATCCTCTTCACGGCAAAACCTCCACATTTGTTTTAACTGTTCCTGCTTTTATCATTCATGGCCCTGTACATATCCATGAATTCTTCCACCAGATCCTTTGCAAGCATGGCACACATGAGATGGTCCTGTGCATGAACCATCAATAGCCCGAAGTCGTGCTTTTCTCCGGCAGCCTCTTTATGCAGCAGATCGCTCTGGATATTATGCGCCTGGAGCAGTTCTTCCTTTGCCTGGGCTATATTCTGATAGGCCCTGTCAAATAGACCTTCTTTTGCAAATTTAAGTGCGTCGAAACAGAGGCTGCGGGCATTGCCCGCATGAGCGATGATTGCAAACACTATCCTTTCGTAGTCCATTCTTGTCTCCTCTTCATTTTTTGAGATTTAATGCAAAATCAAGAATCCTTGCTTCATCCACCAATCCGTATATGGCCGGAGGAATAATGGTATACGGCTTTTTATGCTCGTCGCACAGATTTTTTATATAGGGTTCTTTGTACCTTATCTGCGGGCCAACCAGTATCACATCATAATCATCGATAATCTTTTCGAGGTTTTCAATCGCGTTGGCATCCACCTTTACTTCTTTCAGGTTTCTCTTTTCTATTTCTTTTCTCATCCTTTCAACCAGCAAACTGGTAGACATTCCTCCGGCGCATACAAGCAATATGTTCATTAAGATTACCTCCTAGCGCTGTGATTCTTCCTCCAGCTTCATCCTGTCCCAGAGCTTGAGGAAAGGATAATAAACGATTGCAGTTGCCACAAGATTTACCATCTGCAGTAAAATGGCCTTCCAATCTCCGGTAGCCAGGAAACCGCTTATAAACACGGGAGTGGTCCATGGCACGATTGCATATGGCCTTGCCACCAAATTCAATGCCATAGCCATATATGTAATTATTCCCGCAACCACAGGAGCCAGTATAAACGGGATGAACATTACCGGATTCATAATAATCGGCATCCCAAATGTTATGGGTTCGTTAACGTTGAAAAATGTGGACCAGATTCCTGCTTTCCCGATGGCCCTCAACTGGGCGGATTTTGTATTGAGCAGCAGCAGTGCCAGTGCAAATGTGGCTCCGGCCCCGCCCACAAATACAAAGATGTAGATATACTGATTTGATATGATGTTCGGCAATGCCGTCCCGGCAGCCTTGGCCGCCGCATTCTGCTCCGACAGGGCAAGCCAGACAGGCCCCAGAAAAACTGCCACGATATCCGCGCCCTGTATGCCCACGCACCACAGCAGTTGAATCACTATAATCGCAATCAGCGTGGCGGGCAGCGAAGATCCTAGATTCATTACGGGAATGCCGATAACGTTGTTTATCGCCTCCGGAAGTGCCAGATTCACACTTTTTATCAATGCCGTATTTACTGCCCATACCGCAAATAAAATGACAAATCCGGGCACCAGTGCCGCAAAGGACCTAGCCACAAATGGCGGAACCTCCGGCGGCATCTTAATGAACATGTCTCTTTCCATGAAAAACCTCTGTATCTCCACGGCAAAAAGCGCCAGCAGCATGGCCACGAACAGGCCTTTACTTCCAAACCATGCCGTGGCAAGCCCTCCTCCTTCAGCAGCCGGTATTGAAAGAAGAAAGGCCGAAACGCTCAATACCCCGGATGCGAGTTGATCCACTTTGTAAGCCCTGGCAAGGGAATATGCGATCGTGAAAGAGGCCGCCAGGGCCATGATCCCGAAGGTAACGTTTGTTACTTTCAGAAGGTCGTTCCTGAAGGGTTCCACCGCTTTGTCAAGACTCTGAACGGGTGGATAAGCGATGATCATGAATAAGGACCCAATCAGCAAAAGTGGCATTACTGCGACAATGCCTTCCCGCAGCGCTTTCAAGTGCCTTTGCTCCGCAAGCCTTCCGGCAAACGGCATAAAACGTTCTTCCAGAAATTTAATGATGGCTTTCACTAAAATCACCTCTTCTATATTTTTGTATTATATTGATTCTGCAAGGGCCATGCCATCATTGTATTGCCGTTGCCATCGAATGTGTATTGCATGTGTATTGTACTTTCGCAGGTATTTCAAAGTGTATATAGGGGTAAAGAAGTGTATTAAATAAAGTGTATCAAGCGAATTGCGTTTACATATTCAGATGGAGGAAACGTTATTCCAAAGCTATCTTCCATTTCCGACAGTGCGCCTTTTATTAAAGAATATTGATTGTCATACAGTTTTAAGAATCTGGCTGCGTCCGCTTCATCCGCATTGCCTTCATAATTCCCTCTCAAAATTTTTTCCAGCGCACAGGCCATGTGCAGGGCAAGTCCTGCCAGCGTATCCGGAGTAAGGACTATCCCCTGGACCCTGAGTTTGCGGTAAAAACAGGTGAAATTATGCATAAATTTGTCAACATCAATTCCAATTTTTCCCTGCATTGAACGTTTCATTTGCTCGAGGAACTGCAGGTTTTCATCATTTTCCACCGCCTGCCGCAACAAATCAAGGCCATCTTTCGCCAGAATATCCGTTGCCGGAATATACATTACCGAGGCATCATCATATTTAAAGGTGCTTATTACGGCGAGAACATTTTTTTCTCGTTTCATCGTCTGGATTTTATATTCATAATCCTTCATAGAGGTGATTTCCACGGGTATTACATCCACATCCGCTCCAAGCTTTAGCAAATACCCCTCCACGATTTCCTTCAGCTTCAAGGCTGTCCCCCTGCCCGTTATGCATGCGGTTACTATTACATCCTCCTTTATTGCCCGATCGAAGTCTTCTGATTTAAGATATGCTTTTCCTATGTAGGGGCTGAAGTTTATCACAGAATCATATATATCTTCAAGCGGCGACAGCATCTGGGATTTTCTCGCGGCTTCGAGCACCATCGGAGTGCTGGCCATATCAATGGTCTTTATGGGTATTCCCGTTTTGTTAAATATAATATCGCCGAACAGGGCGAGGGAGCCCATATCGACAAGCATAACAACGCCACTTCCTTCATTAGCCCTGACAACCAGATCCGTCAGATTTTCCAGGGCAACTTCCGGAGGCTGTTCAAGCGGCATGTCATAGGGAACCACGCATTCCTCCTGCAAAAGTTTGTTGACAACACCAGCCATAGACGTCGCCGTACTGTCGCCGTGCATTGCCACGACGACACCCACACGCGCCTTGTCCAGGGTTCTGGCATAATCTTCGATTACAAGGAACATCGTCACAAAACCCAATTCGTCCTCCGGGAGCCTCATGCCGAATTCCCTGTCGATTGTCTCGAGCAGGACTTTGGAGGCGTCAAATTCCGCCGCATAAAGCCTTTTTGTCTCTTCTAGATGAGGATTGGAAATCATCTTTCCGCTTTTCAGCCTGTCAATGGCAATAGACATATGTATTGAAAGCCCGAAAAGGATTTTGTTTGAAAATGTCCTGTTCAGCCTTTTTGAAGCGTAGCTCAGAAACAGCCGTACTATGTCCACCAGCCTTTTATCCACTATTTTATACAATTGGGTCGCATTGTCCCTGTCAAACCTGGCGGCATAACTGATGTATCGCTTGATGTATGTATCCATTTCAAGGCTTATCACCATGCGGATATCCCTGTCGCTCATTCCTTTGGATTTTAACGCTTTGACCCGCTGTTCCAGCGCTTCATATATGTTCAATACGCCTTCAGAACCTGCGGTGTATTTTTGATCCGAACCGTCGGGCAAAAATACCATATTTCCGTCATCCAGGCCGATATCCTTAGGATCCCTGTATCCTTTGTTCCTCACAAATCCTTCCTTGACGGGTTCAGGCAGGCAATGGCTTTCTATACGAAGGGATTTGTCTTTGCCGGGCATATATTCCAAAAAAGCCCTGGCACAGGTCAGTTTGATGTCTTGCCTCAACTGTCCGATATTGCCCGGGCAATCATAATATAGCAGCAGTTTGATTGAATTTGCCTCAACGGTTATGGGGGCTTTTAAAAGATTTGCTTCACACCTGAAAAAGTATTTTACAAGTTCCAGTCTATCGCCCGGTGACCAGTCTTTTAAGGCCGGCAACCTGATAATTACCGGTATTCGCCGGAGGAATGTCTTTAGCAGCGTTGACTGGATATTTTCCGTAGTGGCGCAGATTATAAACACCTTTGCCTTGCGGTAAGCTTCAGCTTCGCCCAGTCGCCTGTACATGCCCTTATCCAGAAGGTAAAACAACATTTCCTGCCCCTCCGGCGGCAACCTGTGAACTTCGTCCAGAAAGAGAACTCCATTGTCCGCCCTCTCTACCAGCCCGATTTTATCCTGATCCAGGCCAGTGTACGTCCCCTTTTTTGCCCCAAAAAGCTGGGATACCAGAAGCTGCGGGTTGTTCGCATAGTCCGCACAATTAAGTGCTACAAAAGGCGCATTTGACTTTAGCCTTCCCCTATCTTTGGCATAAGTGTACATGATTTCGGCAAACATGCTCTTGCCGGTACCGGTATCCCCTATAATCAAAGTATGAAGTCCGTCGGGCGGATATAAAACGGCGGCTTTAGCCTGTTGTATGGCGGTTTTCAGGCTCGAATGCGCTCCAATTATGCTATCAAAAACCGTCGGTCTTTCCATCTGATTTTGAAAGGCTTCTTCCGGCGACCCGCTATTAACAGCCTGCTCTGCCTGCGAGTTTCCAACGGGTTTGTATAGTGTGGGCTTGCCCTTCACCTTCTCCAGCTTCCCGCTTCTCACAAGCTTATTCAAGTCTGCTGAAACATTTGACCTGTACAAATTTAAATCGCGGGCAATTTCCAGGGCCGTAACCCCTGAAACACGCCCTCTTTCCCGCAACTGTTTGCCGCAAAGTTTTATTACCGTTTCAAAAACCATATCGGCTCTTCTCATGATGGCCCCCTCAAATCCCTGCAGCATATTCTTCCGTACAAAGTTTCGGCTTGTTCCACCGCCCTGATCACGGCTTTGGCCACTGCTTCCGCCGCAAGGGCTCCAACGGTGGAAACATCCGCATCGATTTCTCCTGCAGAAAGGCAAAATATGGTATCCCCGTCGTACATGGTATGCACCGGCCTTATAGTCCTGGCGAGGCCGTTGTGGGCCATGGATGCGGCCTTATTGGCGCCTGCCTTTGAAAGCCTGGCATTGGTGGCTATCACCCCTATGGTGGTATTTCGCCCGAAGCCTGCACCGCTCGAAAAGCCTCTTTTCATCAGTTCTATGGTATTGGCAAAACCCGTCTTTTCCATGTTCAGTGCCCCTGCGATAATGGTTCCGTTTTCCGGGTCCACCACATCCCCCAGGCAGTTCACCACTACCAAAGCACCCACCAAAAGGTGTCCGGCTCTTATGGAGGCTGTGCCCAGGCCTCCTTTCATGGAAAATTCGTCTCCCAAGTACTTGCCAACAGTGGCGCCTGTGCCGGCGCCCACGTTGCCCATCATGTCGTTTTTATCCGAGGCGTTCAGACACGCCTCGTAACCCATTTTAAAATCAGGCCGTTTTTTGGAGTCTCCTGTTGATAGGTCGAAGATTACCGCTCCCGGCACAATGGGGACTTTCGCGATGCCTGTGTCAAACCCGATCCCCCGCTCTTCCAGATAGCGCATCACCCCGGAAGCTCCGTCGAGGCCAAAGGCACTTCCGCCGCTCAAATAGACGGCATGTACCTTTTCCACCAGATTCTTCGGGTCAAGCAGGTCCGTCTCTCGCGTCCCTGGTGCTCCTCCGCGCACATCCACTCCCGCCACAGCTCCGCTTTCACAAATTACCACCGTACAACCTGTGGCCGCTTGAAGGTCTTCGGCGTGACCCACTCTGATTCCTCTTACGTCAGTTAAGCAATCCACACAAGAGGCCTCCTTTTTTATCTCCCGGCTTTTTTTATCAATTTTGTTATTTCCTCCGCTATCTTGAAATCAGGCAAAACCATGTCCACGCACCCCGTATCGTACGCCGCTTTCGGCATGCCGTAAACCACCGAAGTGGCTTCATCCTGGGCTATGACCGTTCCTCCCCGGGATTTCACTTCCTTCACTCCGGCCGCCCCGTCCTTTCCCATCCCGGTCAAAATGCAGCAGAGCAGGGCATTATTATATCTTTCGGCGGCGGAAATAAACAGCCTGTCCACAGCCGGCCTTACGCCGTGCAGCGGAGCAGATGTGTCAAGCTTGATTCTATCGCCGGCCACCGTCATATGATAACCTCCCGGCGCGATATATACCTTCCCCGGTGTTATGGGTTCACCATCCGTTGCTTCCGTGACGGTCAGAGGGCTGTTTATATCCAGTCTTTCCGCAAAAGCCCTTGTAAATCCAGCAGGCATGTGCTGTACCACAAATACCGGTATATCGATGTCGCCGGGCAAACCCGTTATCACATCATACAGCACCTTCGGACCCCCGGTGGAAGCTCCCAGAGCCAGGGCTTCGAGCTTCTTTGAGAGTTTCAATGTTTCGGCAGGTGATGCGGTTTTGTCAGCATATTGATTTGAGGAAGCAGCCACATCTTTTATTCTGTTTCCACCGGCATCGTGTTTTTCTTGCCAGCGCAATTTCAAACAACTCCGGTTGCCGTTTTTCTCTCTCAGTTTTTTGCCTCTTTGCCAGGCATACCTTATTTTTTCCACCAGTTCATTTTTTATATGGTCTATCTTGAAATATGTGAAGCCTGAAGGTTTTTGAACAAAATCAAAAGCACCCAGCGACAAAGCCTCCATTGTTATCGAAGACCCCTTGGTGGTCAAGCCGCTGAGCATTATCACCTGGAAACATTCTTCGCTCGCCATTAATTCCTTCAAAGCTTCAAGCCCGTTTTTACGAGGCATCTCCACATCCATGGTAATGACATCCGGTCTCACCGTCGGAGCTTTTTCCACAGCTTCCATTCCATCCTTTGCAGAAAAGACCACTTCCATGTCCTTCTCCGCATTAATCATGTCTGAAATGAATTTCCGCATGAAAGCAGAATCGTCCACCACCATTACTTTTATCTTCTCAACCATTCTATGCCCCCCATATTTTTGGTAGTCTCAGAAAAGGGCAAACCGGGCTGCGACACGATACCAGCTGCAGATAAAAGTAACATAAAACCGAAAACCTGCATTAATTTAATAATCATAAGTTTTTACGTGGTTAAAACACTGTCAGTTTTTTCGGCAACAATTGCTGAACAAAACCCTTGCAATGCCCTTATACGTTTCGACAGGTTCGGGTGAGTCGAAAGATGCTCCGAAAGCCATACCCAGAATCCACCTTCATTTTCAATCTGTTTGCCGAATTCCTCCACATTCACCATTTTAAGCTGCAATCGCTCTTTATTCGTCCCTTTCAACCTTTTTCAGCGTTTCCAGGTAGTTTTTTCTTTCCTTGAATTTCCTCTCCATCCCCTGTTCCGTGGGCAAATAATATTGTTTCCCTTTCAGATTCTCCGGCAGGCAATCCATATCCGCTATTTTGTTTTCAAAATCATGGGCGTATTTATAGCCCTCGCCATAACCTAGCTGTTTCATAAGTCCTGTAGGGGCGTTTCTGATGTGGAGGGGGACTGGCTCCGCTAAAGTATCCAGGGCATCTTTTTTGGCAGCATTGTATCCTATGTAGAGGGCATTGGATTTGGGAGCCAGCGCCAGATATACCGCTGCCTGGGCGAGGTTTACACTGCACTCCGGCATGCCCAGGAAGTGAGCCGCCTGATAGGCTGCCACCGCCTGTTCCAGAGCTCTCGGGTCCGCCAGGCCCACATCCTCGGAAGCAAAACGGATCATGCGTCTCGCTATGTAAAGGGGGTCTTCCCCCGCCTCCAGCATCCGGGCAAGCCAGTATACGGCAGCATCGCTGTCGCTGTTTCTCATGGATTTGTGGAGCGCAGAAATCAGATTGTAGTGTTCCTCTCCTTTTTTATCATACAGCAGGGTTTTCTTCTGCATGACATCTTCCAGCACCGGTTGGGTTATACGCAATGTCCCGTCTTCGTCCGGCCGGCAGCTCAACGCTGCCAGCTCAAGGGTGTTGAGCGCTATTCGCGCGTCACCATTGGCAAAATTGGCAATTCTATACAGAATATCATCTTCCGCCTCAATTTTGAGCTTGCCCAGGCCCCGCTCCTTATCCGACACGGCTCTTTTTAACAGGAGCACTAGGTCTTCGGGGCTGAGGGGATTCATGACAAATACCTTGGAACGGGAAAGAAGTGCGCTGTTTAGCTCAAAGGAAGGATTTTCCGTGGTGGCTCCTATCAGTATGATATCGCCCTTTTCCACATAGGGCAAAAAAGCATCCTGCTGGGATTTGTTGAAACGATGTATCTCATCGATAAAAAGCAGTGTTCGCCGTCCATAGCGCCTTCGTTCTTCGGCTTCCTTCATAACCTCTTTTATCTCCTTTATGCCAGAGAGCACAGCGCTGAAGGTTTCAAAGTGGGCGTGGGCCTTCTCCGCAATAATCCTCGCCAGTGTGGTCTTGCCCACACCCGGCGGTCCCCATAATATCATTGAAGTGATGCTGTCATTTTCTATGAGTTTTCTTAAAGCCCTGTCTCTGCCCAAAAGATGCCGCTGCCCCACGAATTCATCAAGATTTCTGGGCCTCATTCTGTCTGCCAGAGGTGAATTTACTTTTAAATTATTTTCAAAAAGAGAGCCCTGTTCCATTTTAACTATCACCTTCAACGCTAAATGACAAACTAATACCTGATATCAAAATCTTTGTATATTCCTCGATATTCATCCCATATTACCTCTACATCATCAACCTGAGCCCATCGAAGGCCCGTCTTTATGTAATCCAGGAGGCTTTGTATATCCTTCTCTTCCCCTTCAACCACAATTTCCACACTGCCGTCGGAAAGATTCTTTACATACCCCGTAAGCGAAAGCGCAGCAGCCTTTCGAAAGACCGAATACCTCAATCCCACTCCCTGCACTATGCCGTATACACGAATATGGGCGGTTTTCTTCATGAAATCACTCCTTGAATGAGAAGTCAGAAATGAGGTTATATGTTAAATTAGAATTTATTAACGGTGATTCATTATTTAAAACTGACAAAAACTTCTTTTATTTCCAGCTCAAAACCTTCTAAAATAAGAGATTTGACTATTCCTTCCTCTTCCGCTTTTTGTGCCAGTTCAAAGACGCCGTTATTGTTTTTATATATCTCTATGGATTTTTCCTCCGGGTCCACAATCCAGTATTCCTTTACCCCGTGTTGAGCATAAATCCTGGCTTTTTTACGCAAATCATAATATGCGGTAGAAGGTGACAAAATCTCCATCACCAGGTCCGGTGCGCCTTTTATCTTGTCTTCGATGATATTTAATCTTTCTTTGGAAATATAGATAATATCCGGCTGGTAGGTTTCCTTTTCTTCAAGATAAACATCTAAAGGAGCATAAAAAACCAGACCCAAATCCCGTTCCTCCACAAAATCAATAAGTTTTTTTTCTATTCTTGAGGAGATGTATTGATGATATGGAGTAGGTGAAGGAGTCATAATGAGTTTACCCCCTATTAATTGATATGGAGCACCTTCCGGCAGCTTTGCATAATCTTCATAGGTATAAAACTCTTTATCGGGAATATTTATCCTGTAATTCATAATCAGCCGCCTCCTGCCCGGATTTTTTTAAAATATACATTGGGAGCATTCCTCCACTTCCTGCAGTTTCCTGCCTCAGAAAAGGAAGTGTGTCCCCTAACCTATTATACCAGTATTTTTTGATACAAATCAATAAATTTTGCTTCGGCAAATGTCCGGCAGGATTTTAAATTTTAATATAGAATTATTGTTAAGCATACAAAATCGAAGCGAGCAGGAGGCCGTAATATGGAATTTATCGATTTGAGGAGCGATACCGTCACCATGCCGACCCAGGAGATGCGGGAGGCTATGTATAAGGCCGAGGTAGGAGATGATGTTTACGGAGAAGATCCCACCATCAATAAGCTGGAAGAAATGGCGGCCGATATGATGGGCAAAGAAGCCGCCATGTTCGTCACCAGCGGCACCCAGGGGAATCAGGTCTGTGTGATGACCCATACCAGGCCGGGAGAAGAGATTATTCTGGAGGAAAAGTGCCATATTATAACCTATGAAGTGGGAGGTTTAGGATATCTCTCCGGCGTGCAGGCAAGGCTGATAAAGGGCAAACACGGGGCCATGAACCCTGAAGATATAGAAGCAGCCATCCGGGAAGACGATATCCATCAGCCCAGGACCAGTCTTATCTGCGTAGAAAACACCCATAACCGGGCCGGCGGCACTGTAATCCCAATGGATGTGCTGCGGAAGACCTATGAAGTGGCCCATAAATATGATATTCCGGTACACATGGACGGTGCCAGGATATTTAATGCAGCCACATATCTCAAGGTGCCCGTAAAGGAAATCGCAAAATACGCGGATTCTGTGATGTTCTGCCTTTCTAAGGGACTTTGTGCTCCGGTAGGCTCCATGGTGGTGGGAAGTAAAGAATTTATAAGCCGGGCTCGCAAGTTCCGCAAGATGATGGGTGGAGGCCTTCGCCAGGCCGGTTTTCTGGCAGCGGCGGGCATTGTAGCACTGGAAAAAATGACAAAAAGATTGCAGGAAGACCACGACAATGCCCGGCTCCTGGCTGAAGGACTCAACACCATACCTGGAATTAAGATAGACATGGACACAGTACAGACTAATATTATAATCTGCGATATCAGCGGCATTGGCATAGACGGTAAGGAGTTTGCCCGCCGGCTCTATGGTTACGGTATAAAAATAAATGGGGGCTACGGTACCTCTGTTAGATTTGTAACACATTATGGCATAGAAAAGCAGGATGTGGAAAAGACTATAGAGGCTGTAAAACTGATAGCAAAAGAGCAAAACCTTTGATCCCAACGGAGGAATTCATGGACCGAAATTATGGCAAATGGTTTTTAACAAAGGTAAAAAAAGCAATCATAGATTATCGCATGATAGACAGAAATGACAGAATCGCGGTGGGAGTATCGGGGGGAAAGGATTCTTCCGCCCTTTTATTCATACTGGATGCGGTGCGAAAATATTCACCTTTCCATTTTGACATGCTGGCGGTATTCGTAGATCTGGGATGGGGTATTGATTATTCGCGCATTCAAAGATATTGTAATGAGTTACATGTTCCTCTCGAAATTGTGGAAACAAAAATTGGCCCTCTGGTGCTTGATGTAAGGAAGGAATCCAATCCCTGTTCCCTCTGTTCCAAAATGCGCCGTGGGGCGCTGGATAACGCCGCCATAAAGCTGGGTTGCAACAAGGTGGCCCTGGCTCATCACGCCGATGACATTATGGAAACGCTTTTTTTAAACCTCATTTTCACCGGAAGATTTGCCACCTTTGAACCAAAAACTTATCTTTCGCGCAAAAACCTTACACTGATACGGCCGCTCATCTATCTCGAAGAAAGAACCATAAAAACTATTGCCGGCGCCAAAAATCTGCCGGTCGTTGAAAACCCCTGCCCTGTATCGGGAACCACCAAGCGCAATGAAATGAAAGTCTTGCTGGATCGCATGGAAGAAATTTACCCTAAAGCCCGCCCAAACATACTCGCAGCCATGAAGCGCAAGAATTTCTTTATTTAAACATTTTTCTTACTATGTAGACCGATGCCAAGAAGCTTACAAAATCCGCAAAAAGTCCCACCGGTATGGAGTAGCGGGTTTTTCGCACTCCTACCGATCCGAAGTACACCGCAATGATATAAAAAGTGGTATCTGTACTGCCAATAAGAGTGGAAGCCAGCCTGCCGATAAAGGAATCAGGCCCGTGAGTGTCGAATATTTCCAGCATCATTCCCAGGGCTGCTGGCCCCGACAGGCTCCTGACTATGGATAAAAACAGCACTTCTGCAGGGGCTTTTACCAGAGAAAGAATAGGTGAAAGCAAATTCACAAGAATATCAATGGCTCCCGATTCCCTGAAAATCCCGACGGCCACATATATGCCTATCAAATAGGGTATAAGCCTTACAGCCATAAAAAATCCGTCTCTGGCTCCTTCCACAAAGGTTTCGAAAATCCTTATATTTTTAACATTGGCGTATACAAAAACCACAAAAATTAAAACGGGTATGACCCAGGATACGCCGGACCCCATCATTTCGGCCGTCAAATTATCACCCCTTCGTAATTTTATTTCAGTACGATTTTTTTGTTTATGATTCTCATAACATAATCGCCCGCTATGGCCGCCAGAGTAGAACATGTGGTGGCAAACAGCACGGCGCCCACTATTTCCGACGGATTTCTGGATCCGGCCGAAGCCCTCAATGCAACCAGCGTGGCAGGAACGAGTGTGACGCTTGAAGTATTTATGGCAAGGAAAGTGCACATGGCTTCCGAGGCGGTATCGGGTTTTTCGTTTAACGACTGCAATTCCTGCATGGCCTTGAGCCCGAAAGGCGTGGCGGCGCTGCCAAAGCCCAGCATATTGGCCGAAAGGTTCATTAAAATGCATCCAAGCGCCGGATGGCCTTCAGGTATTGACGGAAAAAGCCATCGGAAAAAGGGGGCTATGGCTCTGCTCATGACATCAATGAGTCCTGCTTTTTCTGCCACCCGTGCTATTCCCAGCCACAGGCTGACCACCGCGATCAGGCTAATGGCCCTTTCCACTGCGGCTTCTGCCGATGACGCCGCCGCACTCACCACCACATCAATCCTGCCGTTCATAAAAGACACCAGTATGCCGCTCAGAATAAGAAAAGTAAAAATCAGGTTCATAAGCAAAATACCTTCTTTCTTTTTATGTGTATAAATTTGATTTTATGTAGAAACCAAGTCCGCTGTCGGAGATGGCCAAGAGCACCGAAAAGCTGTGCCGTCGCCGCTCTTGAGTTTAGAACAACACCCACCTTCGGTGGGTACCCGAATTCTACTCATGAATGACAACCATTGTCCCGTCGGGAACATTTTCATAAAACCATTTTGCGTCCTCATCCTTCAATCTTATGCATCCGTGGCTGGCGGGAATGCCCAGTTTTCTGTGTTCTTCTTCTATAATATTGCCTTCGGCGTCACGGGGCACTGAATGAAAAAGGTAATCATCTTTTATCCTGACCCAGTACAGAGCGCCTTCCTTGAACTTCTCCGACCAGAAACTCTCTCCCCTGTTCTTTATGGTAAAAAAGCCAAGTGGCGTCTCGTTTTCGGGCCCTGGCAAGCCTCCCGATGCCAGCATGGATTTTATCGCTCTGTCTCCCCGGTAGACAACAACCTTCTGGAGAAGCCGGAGATTCACTTCTACCCACAATTTATCTCCTATATCGGCTGTAGAAAAGTTAAAACTATATGGTTTCATCTCCTCTCCTGTCACGGATTTGCCGTGCACGGTTACTTCATAATTTTTCCCCGGCATAAATACCGTATGGGGCTTGTATGTAGCAGTCCTCCCAGTTACTTCAACATCTCCTGCCATCCCCGAAACTATTATGTGCACTTCTTTCATATCCTGATTGAAATTGATAATCACGTGAACATAGACAGGTACTGCCTTGCTGCCCCTCATAGGGTCTGTGGAGACCACCTCGGGCGCTGAATCTTTCTCGAAATACCTGAAAAAAGCCAGTTTTTTGGATCTTTCAATCAGATTTTCGATAATCGTGCCTGCAGCCTCTGCCTCTTCTTGCTTTTCCATGTTTGATAATATAATCCAGCCGCATAGGATCAACAAAAGGCCAAATAAGACATGGCATCTTCTCATTTCTCACACCTCACCCTTATTATTTTTATGAGAAAAATTCCGGAACTTGACTGGAATATTAAAAAAAAGCGCTGTATTCAAGCGCCTTTTTTAAAACTATATTCTGCTTTTCCACTTTTTCTTCCCACTTCAAAATTAAAAAGTTTTTGAGAATTTTAACAAAAACAAAGTGTTTTTAAACTCTTTTCAACATCTTTTATCATTTCATAATGCTTATCCTGATGGACTAAAATGCAATCGTATATTAAAGCCCATGTTGCAATCAAGACATCGGTCAGTGGTATATTTATCCCCTTCCGGTGTAGAGTAAAATTTAGAAATGCGGTTTTATCCCATACAGCGGATTCCTTATCCAGGACAATCAATGAGTCAAGTTCTTCTTTAAGCTGAGCAAATTGTTTTTCATTTATTGCACCGGATAATATCTCGGCTTTTATAATAGGAGTAATTACAACTTTTTCCTCTAACAATGCCATTTTCATCCATCCTTGTGCTTTTGAATCACCATCTTTTTTTAAAGTTTCGATCCATATAGAAGTGTCAACTAGATACTTAAAACTCATCTTTCCGCATTTCCTCCAGTTCAGACTGATTTAAAGCCAGGTCGGTATTGCCTATACGGTTGGCCAGCCTCTCAAGTTTGCTCCGGCGAATAAAATCTTCCAGTGCTTTATTTACTGCTTCAGTCATCTTGCTGGTGCCCAGCAATCGCATGGCTTCCTCTAACAGTTTCCTATTGACATATAATGTCGTCTTCATATGACATCACCTCTTGACATATATTATACTATAAAAAAGGTGCTATATTCAAGCACCATTATAAATATTGGTAAATCATGTATTATATATTCTCCAATAAAAAGAACGACAACATGATAAAATAGATTGTCTCTTTAAAAATAATATTGTAAAATATCAAATGAGGAAAGACTCAAACGTATAACATTATTTCAGGGAGGGGATTAAATGCACAAAAATGTACTTTTTGCCCAGTCGGGAGGCCCCACAGCCGTCATCAATGCCAGCTGCTATGGCATAATCAAAGAAGCAAAAAAAGCCGGCGTAAAAATATTTGCTGCAAGATACGGCGTGGAAGGTATTTTGAAAGATAACATTATCGAGATGACAGACATCGACGATGCTGCTCTGGAAATCCTGCGTTACTCCCCCTCATCGGCTTTCGGTTCCTGCCGTCACAAGTTGAAAGAGGAAGAATTTGAATCGGTCCTTAAGGTATTTGACAAATACGGCATCGGTTATTTCTTCTACATCGGCGGCAATGATTCCATGACCACGGCCGACAGGCTTTCAAAATATGCCCTCAAGGTCGGCTATGACATCAAAGCTGTAGGCATACCAAAGACCATAGACAACGATCTGCCCTGTACCGACTTTTGCCCCGGATATGGCAGCGCCGCCAAATATGTGGCCTCATCGGTGAAGGAAATGGCGCTGGATTCCGATGTGTACGACAAAGGCATTGTCACCATAGTGGAAATCATGGGCCGGGACAGCGGATTCCTTACCGCCGCCAGCGCTCTGGCTAAAGACGAAGTGATAGATTCTCCCCATTTAATCTATCTTCCGGAGGTCCCCTTTGATGAAAACGAATTTTTGAAGGATGTGGAGAGGGCTTACAGCAGGAAGAAAAAGGTGTTCATTACAGCCTCGGAAGGTTTGAAAAATAAAGATGGCCAGTACGCCTATCTGAGGGAAGGCACAGCCGACGCCTTCAGCAACCTGCAGATGGGAGGCGTCGGAAAATATCTGGAAAACCTGGTAAAGGCAAATATCGAAAAGCGTGTAAAATCAGTGGAACTCAGCATTCTCCAGAGGTGCGCCGCTCATATTGCCTCCAGAGTCGACAATGACGTGGCGGTCATGGTGGGAGCCGACGGCGTAAAATATGCCATGGAAGGCTTAACGGATGTTATGGTTGCCGTCGTCAGGACCGATGACGGTTTTAAAACCTCCACCGTGCCCTTCTCCGAAGTGGTGGGAAAAATAAAGGTTTTCCCGGCGGAATGGATAGATAATGAAAACCGCCAGGTAACTCGGGAAGCCATAGATTATATGCTCCCTCTGGTGCAGGGGGAGGTAAAAGTGCCCTACGAAAAAGGTCTGCCCAGGTACGTGAGATTTATCTAGCGAAGGATGACGTATAAAAGTGCCCGAAAATCGGGCACTTTTACTTTTTTCATTCATAATATATTCATGATTCTAACGTCTGATGAACGATCATTTGCTTGAACTGTTCCTCATCGAGTATTTTTACCCCCAGCTTTACAGCCTTGTCATATTTGGAACCTGGCTCTTTACCCGCCACCACATAGTCGGTCTTTCTGCTTACGCTTCCGGTCACTTTTCCGCCCAGTTTTTCTATGATTTCAGTGGCCTGGGCCCGGGTGAAATGCTCCAGGGTTCCGGTAAGCACGAAGGTGATGCCTGTCAGGGGCAGAGGCCCTTCATCCCGCTTTTTTGCCTCCATACAAACGCCTGCGGCTTTCAAGCGGGAAAGGAGATTTTTCGTCTGGTCCTGTTTAAAAAAGGTGACAATGCTTTCGGCCATCTTATCCCCTATTTCAGGAATCGCGACCAGCTCTTCATAAGTAGCCCTTTCCAGATTTTCCATTGAACCGAAGGCATCCGCCAGAATGGAAGCGGATTTTGAACCTATAAAGGGGATGCCCAGGGCATAGATGAGTCTTCCCAGGGGCCGGCTCTTACTATTTTCAATAGCTGAAAGCAAATTGGCTGCGGATTTTTCTCCCATGCGCTCCAGCGGCACAAGGTCTTCCCTCGTAAGCCTATAAATATCCGCCGCATCCTTTATGAGCTTCTCCGAAAGAAGCAGGGACACTATGGCCGGCCCCAGGCCCCGGATGTCCATTGCGTCTCTGGAAGCAAAGTGGATGATGCTTCTTGTTATCTGGGCGGGGCAGGAAACACCGGTGCACCTGTATGCAGCCTCGCCGGGCACTCTTATCGCTTCGGCACCACATTCGGGGCAACGGTGGGGCATTTCGAAAACTATTTCTTCGCCGGTGCGTTTTTCTTTTATGACCTCCACCACTTCAGGTATAATATCGCCGGCTTTCTGCACCACCACCGTATCTTTTATGCGAATATCCTTTTCCTTTATATAATCCTCGTTATGCAGGGTGGCTCTGCTTACAGTGGAGCCGGCGAGTCTCACCGGCTTCAATTCGGCCGTGGGCGTGAGAACTCCCGTCCTGCCCACCCGCACGATTATATTCTCTATTATCGTAGTCTTCCGTTCCGCCGGGAATTTATAGGCAATCGCCCAGCGGGGGCTTTTTGCAGTAGCGCCAAGGGCTCTCTGCTGCTCCAGGGAATTTACCTTTATGACTATGCCGTCTATCTCATAAGGAAGGGATTCCCTTTTTTCTCTCCAACTCATACAGTAATCTATCACTTCATCAAAGCTTTCAAGCAGCGCTATATGCGGATTTACCCGCAGGCCGCAGGCCTTGTAAAATTCCAGAACCTCGTAATGAGTGGCAAATTCCGCGCCCTCCACATATCCCAGCGCATACATAAAGGTGGAAAGGGGTCTTGCTGCCGTGACTTTCGGGTCCAGCTGCCGCAGCGACCCCGCCGCCGCATTGCGGGGATTGGCAAAAGGCGGCAGTTCCATATCCTCCCGTTCTTCGTTGAGCTTTTTGAATCCGTCTTTGGGAAGGTACACCTCTCCCCTTACCTCTATAATCGAGGGCTTTTTATCTTCGGGAAAGTCCAGTCGAAGAGGCACGCTTTTTACAGTCTTTATGTTCTGCGTGACATCCTCTCCCACCATACCGTCTCCCCGGGTGGCCGCCGTCGTAAGCAATCCGTTTTCATACGTGAGGGAAACGGCCAGGCCGTCTATCTTCAGTTCCGCCACATACTCCACTTTATCTCCCACCGCTTCCGTCACCCGCCGGTGAAAATCCTTCAGCTCCCCCTCGTCAAAGGCGTCGGAAAGACTCATCATGGGAAGCCTATGTGTCACCTGGCGAAATGAAGAAAGAGGCTCTCCGCCTACCCTCTGAGTGGGCGAATCCGGAGTGACAAGCTCGGGAAACTCCTTTTCCAGATTTTCCAGCTCTCTCATCAATTTGTCATATTCCGCATCGGATATTGAAGGATTGTCATAAACATAATACAGACGGTTGTGGTAATTTATAACATCTCTCAATTCATTTATGCGTGCCCTGGCCTGAGTGATGTCCAAAATATCAATCCTCCACGGCAAATTTTTCGGATACAGGATGCCGGATGTCAGATTAATGTCGGTGCGAACCTGGAGCTAGCGAAAAACCACTGCGCCAGCGTGCGATGCTGAATAATTAAACGGCATCATTATATTTCAAGATACAGTATTTCGTCTTTGGCATCATAGCTGAGGATTTCGGCAAAACGCCCCCATTCCACCATGGTTTCAAACAGTTTTTCTGCATCCTCATCCGCCATTTTCTTCGAAAAAAATTTGATGATAGCGTCACGTTTTGCATTCTTATTCCTTTTCATTAAAAATTCAAGAACGCTTTTAAATACATGCAGCTTTAAAATAGAGTCTGCGAGAATCTTTTTCCTCTCATTGATATCCGCATTCAGCAGCGTTGCGCCCGCCTTGGTAATTGAAATGTCTCCGTTTACCGTATCGACAAATCCCAGTATTCTTGCGGCCTCTATGACCGGTCCTATGTCGTCCAGTTCCATGAATAAATCTTTTGCCAGTTCGAATATATCTTCCTTTCCCCGGGCATCTTCCAGCATTTCCAGAAGACCCAGAACCTCGCCTATACCCGCACTGGGTAAAGGTTCAATATCCATAAATGTCATAACCCCCTGTTTTTATACGGAGTTTCAATTGTTAAAAAGCCGGCTGCACACTTTGATATTTATTATATCAGATTTTAAAAAATAAGGGAATAAATCCTGTCCGCCACATCGGAAAATGCCCTGTCTTTCATATTTCGCGGGCGCGGCAGTTCTATTTTCATATCGGCCACAACCTTTGCCGGCCTTTTAGACAGCACGATTATCCTGTCGGCCATAAACACAGCTTCCTCAATACCGTGGGTCACCATCAGTACCGTTTTCACCGGCAGGTTCTCATCCTGCCAGAGGTCCAGGACTTCTTCTCTCAGGTTCTGGGCGGTAAAAGCGTCAAGAGCTGAAAAAGGCTCATCCATGCATAAAAGTTCCGGTTCCATGGTTAGAGCCCTGGCTATGCCCACCCGCTGTTTCATGCCGCCGGAAAGTTCCCTGGGAAAAGCTTCTTCAAAACCGTCAAGGCCGACTTTGTCTATATATTTTTCAGCCATGGCAATGCGCTCTTTTCTAACTATGCCTTTCGCCTCAAGGCCTATAGTCACGTTATCCAACACGGTCAACCACGGAAAGAGAGCGAATGATTGAAAAACCATGGCCATTCCTTCGGTTACCCCTTCTACCTTCCGATTTTTAAAAATAATCTCGCCATCTGTCGGCCTGTCGAGTCCTGTTATCATTCGAAGAAGCGTGCTCTTGCCCGATCCTGACGGCCCTATAATGCATATAAACTCCCCTTCTTCGGCTTCAAAAGAAATGTCTTTTAAAACCGTAAGGGAACGCGATTCATCCGTATAAGTCTTTGAAACATGTTTAACTTCTAGAAACTTCACTCCGGCCACCTCCTAGCTTTCTATTTTAAATCTGTACGATGCGATGCTGTAAAGTTTTCTCCAGAAGAATCTATTAATGGCAACAATGGTAATCATCATTGCGATAAGGCTTGACCATATCAGCTGAAAATTTCCTGCGCCGTAAGTGGCGCTGTCCAGCAGTGAACCTATGCCAAAGGTTTTATATATCCTGCCCGCATAAGCCACATACTCGGCGACTATCAGGGCATTCCATCCGCCCCCCCAGGCTGTCACACTGCCAGTGATGAGGGAGGGCATGACAGCCGGAAGCGCCACCCTTCGCCAGTATAAAATTTTGTTCAGATTGAAAATCTTTGCAGCTTCCTTCAAATCCCCGGGTATGCTTTTCACGCCGGCAATCAGATTAAACAGAAGATACCACTGCATGCCTGTAAGCACCAGTAAAACGGCGGCTAGCTCCATGCCTCCGGTAAGCTTTATCAACGCGAAAACCATTACGGGGAACAGAGCCGTAGCCGGTATGGATGCCAGAATCTGAAACAGCGGCATCAAGATAGCTTCGGCTCTCTCATTATGGCCTATCCATATAGCCGCAGGCAGTGTCCACAAAAGCGATATTATATAGGCTGCCGTAAGACGGATAAAAGAATATAGCAGCGCCCGCGGGATTTCGAAAACCATCGGTTCCAGCGGCATGGAAAAGATTGCGACAAGCGCCGTGAAGCCCCTTACAAGGATATATACAGAGACAAATGCAAAAATCCAGAAAATAATACGGTGGCATGCCTTAATAATGCGCGTGAAGCGGCGTGAGCCGGACGCTTTTTTCATCCGGCCAAACAAAAATCCGCCTGCGGCTTCCATTAAGTAAAATCCGTTCTTCGTCATCCACTGCCTTACCAGCGGAAATAGGGGTGCCTGCCACCAGAACCAGTATCCAAGGCCTCTCTTTGCATTTTCTGTCTTTACGCCGTCATACTCGTATTTATAAATGTCTGCCCAAAGGGTCAGCGGCTGCCATAAAAAAATATTCATGAATGTAATAATCGACAATAACATCAATAATCCTGCCGCGGTATGAAATATTTCTCCTCTTTCCATAGATTTGATAAGAAAGCTGCCCAATCCGGGAAGCGAATACTCGATAGGTCCTATGGATATTATTTCGGCCGCAATGAGAAAATACCAGCCGCCGGCCCAGGAAAGTATGCTGTTGTAAACCAGCTTGTTGATTCCCGACGGCAAATATAAGTGTTTAAATCGCAGCCACCCCGTTATATTAAACGCTTTCGAAGCCTCGCTTATATCTTTCGGTATTGTTGTCAGCGACTCATAATATCCGAATGCCATATTCCACGCCTGGCTTGTGAAGATGAGGAAAATTGAGGCCAGTTCAACGCCTATGGTGTGGCCTTTAAAAAGAGATACGAAGAAAAATACTGCCGCCGGGAAAAATCCGAGTATGGGCACAGACTGCAGTATGTCCAGAACGGGAATGAGTATGCGTTCGGCCCTGCTGTCGGTGGCAGCTTTATAGCCGTAAACGATGGAAAAAATCAGTGAAAATACATATGCAGCCATCATTCTGACAAACGATCTTGATGCATAATACGGCAGGAAAATCATGTCCGTAGACAAAGGCCGGCCTTCGATATTCAATTGCTGTCCCTTATATGCAAAATATGCGAAAGCAATCGCCAGTGCCGCCAGTATCATGGTTAAAACCGCATTTTTAATTTTCCCCATTTTCCCTCACCTCACAAAAAAATCTTCCCGAGTGGGAAGATTCATTATACGCTCATATCCCCCACTCGTCGAGTTTCGACACGTGCACAGCTAGAGAACGGATCTCAGCCACATTAGGTAGAACCTTAATCCGGCAATACCTGTTGACCCATTGGCGTCTTTCGACGTTTCCGGGTAGTGGCATATGTCTGTGCAGAAGCCTCACCTAACGAAGGATAAGAATATTTGATTTTCAACAATATTATAGTCATATCAGCCTTATTATGTCAAGCAAAAAACCCGATCATAAGAATAAATTCCTCAGGATTCGACATGATACAGGGTGCTTATATCAAATCTTCGATTTATCTTTACGGCAAGCCTCGAAGTTATTTAAAAGGTAGATTTGATGAAACTTTGTGCGTCAGAAAACTTGCCTGCAAGCGGGCAAGTTTTCTGACGCTGTCGTTATAACTTAATAATCGGCGCATACTTCAGTATGAGGTGCTTTAATCCCACCGAAGAAAAGTTTATGGATATCTCCGCATCTTCGTCCATTCCGTCAAGGCCTACCACCGTGCCTTCGCCCCATTTGGAGTGTTTCACTCTGTCGCCGGGCGCAAGGCCCATGAACGAACCCGAATAGCCTGTGCTTTTCCATGCGGGCGCGGAAGTATTTTCAATGGAAAAGGCGCACCCGGAGGATTCAAGATGGTCTCGCGCCGCCGCAACTTTATGTCGGGAGCCTTCCCCTGCCGGCACCACTTCCTCCAGCAAATCGCCGGGAATTTCATCTATGAATCTTGAAGCGGAATAATATGAAGTGTTCCCGTACAGGTTTCTCTGCCATGCCCTGGTGAGATACAGAAGTTTTTTTGCCCTGGTTATGCCCACATAGCACAGGCGGCGTTCTTCCTCCATTTCATTTTCGTTCAGCATCGACCGTGTATGAGGAAATATGCCCTCGTCCATGCCAGCCAGGAACACCACGGGAAATTCCAGCCCTTTGGCGCTGTGCAGCGTCATGAGCACCACCGCCTGCTCCCCATCGGAAAGCTCGTCCACATCGGAAAGCAGGGCCGCCTCCGCCAGGAAATCCTCCAGCCCGCCATCCGGCACCCTTTTTTCGAATTCTCTGGCGGCCCCTATCATTTCCTTCAGGTTTTCCATACGGCTTACCGCATCCGGCGTATTTTCAGCTTCAAGTTCCGCCAAATATCCCGTTTCTTCCAGTACATAATTCATAAATTCAGAAACGCTCATGGTTTTTGCCGATTTCATCAGCTCTTCCACCAGGTCGCCAAATTTCAACAATTTGTTTCTGGCCGCACCGGCAAACGGAAATTCATCCATTCTCTTTATTATCTCATAAATGCTTGCGCCTTCTGCGTCCGAGATAGCCTTAAGGTGATTTACGGTTGTTTCTCCTATACCCCTGCGGGGCACATTTATGATTCTTGCCAGGCTGACATTGTCCGAAGGATTTATCGCCACTCTCAGATATGCCAGTAAATCTTTTATTTCCTTCCTCTGATAAAAACGTATGCCTCCGACCATCCTGTAAGGAATGCCCATTTTCAACATCATTTCCTCGAGGACCCTGGATTGGGCATTGGTCCTGTAGAGCACCGCAAAATCCCCGAAATCCAGCCGCCTCTCCCGTATGAGTCTTTCTATTTCCCGGGCAATAAAAAAAGCCTCCTCATGCTCGTCCGCAAGCGTTGCGCAGCGGATTTTCCCGCCGGTTTCGTTTTTTGTCCAGAGTTTCTTTTCTTTGCGCCCGAGATTGTGGTCAATGACACTGTTTGCCGCATCCAGGATGTTGCCCGTGGAGCGGTAGTTCTGCTCCAGTCGTATGACCGTGGCGTCGGGGAAATCTTCTTCGAAATCCAGAATGTTTCTTATGTCTGCTCCCCTGAAACCGTATATGCTCTGGTCGTCGTCGCCAACGACGCACAGGTTCCTGTGCCCCTGAGCCATCAATTTGACCAGCTCGTACTGGGCCCGGTTGGTGTCCTGGTACTCGTCCACCAGGATGTGGCGGAACTTTTGCTGATAATATGACAGCACGTCCGGATTTTGCTTGAAAAGCTCCACAGTATTCATAATTAGATCGTCAAAATCCATGGCATTGTTTTCCCTGAGCTTTTCCTGGTACAAATCGTACAGAGCAGCCATGGTTTTTTCCCTGATATCCTTTGCTTTTTCCATACACTTTTCCGGAGAAAGGAGCCTGTCCTTGGCCCTGCCTATGTAACTCAGTACACCTGAGGGAGTGTACTTCTTTTCGTCGATATTCCGGGCTTTAATGCATTCTCTCATCAGCACCTGCTGGTCCTGGGTGTCAAAGATGATGAAATTCCTTTTATAGCCCAGCCTGTCGATATCCGATCTTAGAAAGCGCACACATGCGGAATGAAAGGTGCTCACCAGAATTCCGCGAATCGCCGGGAGCAGCTTTTCTATCCTGTCTTTCATCTCCCTGGCGGCTTTGTTGGTAAAGGTTATAGCCAGTATGTTTTCCGGTTTGACTCCCAAATATTCAATCAGGTAGGCCGTTCTGTATGTGAGCACCCGGGTTTTGCCGCTGCCCGCACCCGCCAGGATGAGGAGCGGCCCGCCGGGATGCGTTACCGCCTTTTTCTGTTCGGGGTTTAATTCTTCTAAAAAATTCATCAAAATCCTCCTACAAAAAGAAGCGTGTAAACCACGCCGAATTCTTATTTTTCCTTTTTTCCGAGCCTTTCCAGTATCATATTATAGCCATTGGCACCGTAATTCAAATAGCGCTTGACGCGGCTTATGGTGGCGGTGCTGGCACCGGTGGTCTGGGCAATATCGGTGTATGTATGGCCGCTTTTTAACATTTCTGCCACCTGAAGTCTCTGAGCCAGAGACTGGATTTCTCCTATGGTACAGATATCTTCAAAAAACCTGTAGCATTCTTCACGGTTTTTAAGAAGAAGCACTGCGTCAAAGAGCCTGTCAATGTTAGGATCCCTCAGTTTTTCTAATTCCATGACCCCACCCCACGTTATATTTTTCCATAAGATCCAGCACTACTTCTGCTGCTTTCAGGGCAGACCCGGTTTTTTTCAACTTTGAACCGCGGGATTTTATATACTGCAGTTTTTTTTCATCCGAAAGCATATCCTTAACCATTTTCAGCAATATCTCCCGGTCCCTGGCGTACCTGGCCGCACCGTTTCTCAGTAAAAACCTGGCATTCCTTTCCTCCTGGCCGGGAAGCGGATTGTATATTATTATGGGGAGCTCTCTTGCCAGCGCTTCAGCCATAGTGAGACCGCCCGCCTTCGTTATCATCAGGTCGGCTGCTTCCATAAAATCCCACATGTTTTCTACAAATCCATACACTTTTATGTTGTCAAAATCTTTTTGCCTTGCGGTTTCTTCGAGACTATACCGGGCCGATATATTTTTCCCGCACACTACCGCCAGCTGTAAAGGCTCCCGGGCAAGGGCCTCGATCAACTGTCTATCAATGCCTGAAATGCCCAGGCCTCCCCCTGCCATAAGCACAACAGGCATGTCCTTCTCGAAACCCAGGATTTCCTTTGCCCGAACCTTGCCTTTAAAAACATCATAATTGGGATCTATGGGGATTCCGGTGGCGAATACATTATCCGGGGCCACTCCGAACTTCAACATGGGTTTAATCATGACTTCATGTGCAACCAGATAGGCGTCGATACCCTCATTTATCCAGAAGCCGTGGACATCAAAATCTGTAATGACGGCCGCAAGAGCGAAAGACAAACCCTTGCGTTTCAGACGGGATGCCACGCAGCACGGAAACGGGTGTGTGCACACAATCACATCAGGTTTTTCTCTTTCGAGCATACCTTTCAATATAGAGGATGCTCCCATTTGAATCATTTTCTTCGCAATGGTGGCCCTTTTCTTGTTTCGCTCCCTCTCATAAAAATAACCCCATATTTCAGGTCTGATATCCAGAGCCTTCAAATAAAGATTCAGGGTCATCCTTGAAAAATAGGGTCGAAAATACTGGAAAAAATTGATTATCCTCACTTCAGTATTCGGAGACGTTTTTTTTATCCCTTTTAATAAAGCCGCAGCAGCCATCTCATGGCCTGTTCCGAATTTTTCCGACAGAATTAAAACTTTTCCATTCTTCATCGGGCTTTCCGACCTCTCAATTTTATGGTGCCTTCAGAGCATGCTCGTCAGAGCATGCGTAAAAAGGGCAAATCCGGTGCCCAGAAAAGCCCCGCTCAAAACATCCGAAGGATAATGCATGCCTGTGTATATGCGCGACACTCCGACAGCCGCAGCAAGAGAATATGTCAGTACGCTGTAAGAAGGAAAATAAATTGACAGAATAGCCGCCATTGAAAAGCCGGCGGTGGTATGACCTGAAGGGAAAGAATAATCCTTCAGCAGCCTGCTCCAGAATGTGTTGACCTCGGGAAGCACCATATACGGCCTTTTGCGGTAGATCCGCCTTTTGAAAAGTTGCACAATCCCTTGGCTTCCGGTTACGGTTACAAAGGCTTCCGCTGCCGCGATTTTTGTGTCCTTCTGGCCGAAGGTGTAAAGCACGAAACACAAAAACATGGTGAATATAGCCCCACCCAGATGCGTGATACGGGGCATAATTATATCGAGTATTCTGCACCTCATTCTCTGGTTTAGATAGATAAAGACCCTTTTATCTTTCTGATAAAGGTAATCCCACAAGCCCCTCAAGAAAAAGTCCTCCTTAACATAAAAACTTTTAATCCACCACTTCCACCTGAATTCCGCTCATTTCCACTTCTTTAATCAGCGGATTGATAATTTCTCCGTGTTTTTGAATTTCAAAGGCCGAGCGAAGAGATTTTCCCACAACGATATGGGTTATTTTATTGTTCTTTGCGAAATCGGCCAGCGTATCGTAAATCTTATCTCCCGATAATATCGAAACGGTTCCTCCCAGATTTTTCGCCGATTCGAACAGTTCCAGCAGGATCTTATGCTCCTTAAGTTCGCGGTTAAGCTCGAGCCTTTTGTTAACATATATAACCACGAACTGTCCGCCCACTTCTTTGGCCCTGGCGGCTCCCCTTTCTATCAACCTTTCACAGCTTTTTTGGGGTGTAACACAGACCATTATTCTGTGCTCAACTCCAGGGTCAAATAAGACCATCATGGCAGATCCCCTCTCATTCAGTTATTTTCCGCTCTGTAATTATTATATATGATATTCACAGCTTGTGCAATGAATAAAATTTACTTTATGATATTTATATAGTTCAGTTCCCTGTCTTCCATGCCCTGGATAAGACTTCCGGCCTCTTTTAGCATTATAATTTCATCAATTATATCGTGAGTGATTATTTCACCGGGGCAAATGATCGGAATGCCCGGAGGATATGCCATTATCATTTCTCCCGATATCCTGCCGTACGATTCTTTGAAGCAATGAGGTCTTTTTTCGCTGTAAAAAGCTTCTTTTGGAAGGATTGCCAGTTCCGGAATCGGAAGTTCCGGTATGGGCGGCAACTTGATTTTTTTTGCTCCCCCGAAATCCCCTGCCATGCCGGCAAGGGCTTCAACCAGCGCCGAAACAGAATTTTTGGTATCGCCTATACTCACTATCGCCAGAATATTATAAAAATCCGACAATTCCACCTGGATATGGTATTTTTGCCGCAGAATTTTCGATGCGGTATATCCCGTTATGCCGAGCTCTTTTACGTTTATGCACAGCTTTGTGGGATCCAGCGCAAAATCCTGGTTCAACCTCAGCACTTCGCTGCCCATGCATCGGAGCCCTTCAATGGAATTTATTTTATACCGCGCCCACTGTGCAAGATTTACAGCCTTTGCAACGAGTTTACGGCCCCGCAAAGCCATATTCTTTCTGGCTGTATCAAGAGATGCAAGAAGAATATAGGAAGGGCTGGTGGTCTGAGACAGGTTGAGGATAGATTTGACATATCCCGGCGAAAACCTTCCACCCTTTAAAAAGAGCATCGAGCTCTGGGTAAGGGACCCCGCAAGCTTATGAGTGCTCGAAGCGGAAAGATCCGCTCCGGCTTCCATGGCGGAGACAGGAAGGCTTTCATGAAATGCAAGATGCGCCCCATGGGCCTCGTCCACCAGTGCCGCCATATTGTTGTCGTGGGCCAATTTCACCAGTTCGGAAAGCGGGCTCGCTATGCCGTAATATGTGGTGTTTATGATGAAAAGAGCCTTCGCCTCGGGATTTTTTCTAATGACATTTAATGTTTCACTCAATGTGACACCCATGGCTATGCCGAAATCTTCGTTGATTTCCGGCCTTATGTACACCGGTTCGGCACCGCTCAATATTATAGAACTTATAGCGGATTTGTGGGCGTTTCTTGGCAAAAGAATTTTATCCCCTTCGCGGCAGGCCGCCATAATCATTGCCTGTATTCCCGAAGTTGTGCCGTTCACCAAAAAAAAAGCCCTGTCTGCGCCAAAAGCTTCGGCAGCCAGAGTTTCCGCATCTTTTATTACTCCGGCAGGACACATGATGCTGTCAAGATCCGGCATAATTGTGAGATCTATGTTCATGGCGTTCTTGCCTATGAATTCGGTAAATTCCGGATTTCCCGCGCCGTGTTTGTGACCGGGCACATGAAAGGAGATGGTATTTTCATACATATAGTTTTTCAGTGCATCAAAAATGGGAGTTGTTTCCTGTGAAAGCATAATTCTCACTCCACCGATGTGAATTTATACTATTTTTCCCAATTTATATATTTTAATGAGCAGGCTCATGCGACTATTTCAAATTCCAGGCTCAATCTTATACCCGGGGTCGCCAGATTCCACCCCGTGATCCGGTATGTGCCGGGCCTTGTCAGCACGTCGTCGGCCTTCTGATCCCAGACTACCCTGTAAACCTTTTCCTCTCCCGGTTGAAAAGTATCGGAAATAACCACCTGTGTGAAAAACTGATTTCTCGACCACTGCCATATCAGATTGTTGTCTCTGCTTACTCTGAAATCTACTTTCTGAGAAGTGCTGTATGTGAGAGTAAGCGGCACCGACAGTATGTTCTTTTTGCGGAGCCTTATTACGACAGGTTCGCCCATTTTATAGACCGCCTTGTTCAGGCTCAGGGCATACTCCACGCCGTCAAAAGTCCTGGTGACCGTCGGCCTGGGGCGAGGACCCGACGGAGGACCCGGGGGCGGTGTGGGACACGGAGGGCATGGCGGACACGGCTGCGCAGGCGGGCCGACAGGACCTTCTGCAGGGATGAGAAGGACTTGGCCTGCAAATATAATGTCGGGATTAGCCAGATTATTGGCCGCCATAATGGCTTCCACGGTGGTGCCGAATCTTCCTGCAATGGCAAAAAGAGTATCTCCCGAACGCACCAGATAACGTATCATTGAAAAACCTCCTCCCTTTTTGCAGCAATCTATTATATGTTATGAATGCGTACCACAATATGTGACGTCTAAGTCCTCCGGATGCAGTTAACAAAAAAGACCCGGCTTTACAAGCAACAGGTCTTATACGTAATGTGTCAGGTCGCCAGAATTACTGAAACCTATTTTATAATTCCGGCGTAGAAACTAAGGCCACTGCCGGAGATAGCCAAATGCACCGGAAAGCTGAGCCGTCGCCGCTCTCGAGTTGAAAACAAGTAGGATATGCATCTATTTAATAACTGTAGTCCCAATCAAACGTAACCTTGCCGGACGAACTCACATCAAATGAAACCATTGTCCTGTTGTTTTGATTTTCCACTTCTCCCGATATATCATAATCATCGAACTCATCGAGAACATAATTCACTATATCCTTAATCCATCTTTCCGCATAACTTGTTTCCTTGACTGCACTCCATTCATTGCCGTATTCTGATGTATCCACAGTGATGGTAATATATATTTCCTCATCGTCTTCGTCGCCGTCAATGCTTATATCAGCAGTCATGCTTCCAAATTTGCTGCTGTAATCGTCGAGGTTGTCTCCAAATTCGTCGTTTAATTCATCTTCCAGGTCGTCGAAATCATACGTGCTGTATTTAAAAGTGACGGTCAATTTGCTGCCGGAAGAGCTGAACTTTACAAGAGTTTTATCCTCGTCCGTGTCTTCTATTGTGCCGGAAAAGTCCGCATCGGGATATTCGTCCTGCACATAATCAAAAATATCGTTGAGCCAGCTTTCTATTGAACTCTGGCTTGTGGAATTCCATTTGCTTTTATAATCTGAAAGATCTATCCCTATGGTCACTTCCAGGTCATCTTCATCACCGTCAACATCATAGTCAAACTCCATGCTCTTCCATTTGGAATACTCGTCATACAGGTAATCCTCCAGGTCTTTTGCCGCGTTTACACTGTTCTTTGATGTCTGATTTTTCAAGCTGGCTTCCAGATCCGAAACCCTTATCTGCAGGTATGAGTTCTGCTGGGTAAGCTGAGTTATCTGGCTGTCCTTCTGTGCAAGCTGGTTTTTCAAATCAGCGATTTGCTGCTGCAAAGCCTGATTTGCTTCCGTCCTGCTACTTATAACCACTGCATTTTTACCGGCATCCCAGGAAACACTCGCTCCGAGAGCTGTGCTTACCAGCCGTATGGGCACATATGTAACATTATCGTAAATGAAAGGTTCCGGGGTGTCGGCCTGCTGTTTTCCATCCACATAAATCTTAATACCGTTGAAATACGCCTTTATATTTTTCATACTCCCGCCTGCCGCCATGGCCGCTGAACTGAATATTATAGCGCTTATGGCAATGGCGGCAATTAATGTATAAAATTTCCCTTTCATAACAAAAACCTCCCAAAAATATATTCATCCCAATGGTTTCGATTTATTTTACAGTATTGGGATGTTATTTAAACTTCTCCATCGGAGGTGGAAAATCCTTCAATATTTTTATTTTCCTTAAAAAAATATCAAGCTGTTCATATTCCAGAATCAGCCGTGACGCATTTAATTGTATAAAATCTAGAAAATTCACCATTATTATCTTTTTAATTTATCTATATCTAGAATTATATCATCCGATATTTCATCAAATTTAAAACTATATTTATCAATTTGGACAACAGAGTTGTAATATGCCTTTTTTATCTTTACCTTTGAATTCATTTCAGTATATACTTTTGTAAATACCCCAACTTCTGATCCCAACTCTTTTATATATATGTCACCGCGAGCATATATTTCACCGCCTCGAAAAACACCGAAAACATTAACATTTCCTCCTGCGTTAATAATAGTATTATAGCACCCATGGTCGATAACATATACATCTCCTGTCGCCATTAAATTTGAATTTAATGCATATTTTATTTTTATATCACTTTTCTTTTTTAAATTTATATCAAAGTATTCATGCCATTTATAAACATCATTAACAAGATTATCCAAATCTAACATATTTTTTACTGATAAAGGCGCTTTTATTAATATATTTTCAAGCTTCTTTGCAAATTGAATAAATTCGCCGGGCAGCAAAATATCGGGTATTTTTAAAACTTCCGAAATAAAATTCTCAACATCGCGAGATATATCCGGTATCTTGTTATCGATTACGATTTTAATTAAGAAACCCGGAGGATATTTATTTTTATCTTGCATAGCATTTTGAAGTTGATTGATTATTAAAATTAATTTTCTTAATTCTTCTTTTAATTTTTTTATCAAACGCAGCATATTAGCATTAGAAACTTGATTGCCGGCTATAATGATAGAAGAAATCACATTGCCATTGATTGTAACAGAATCTTCAGCTTTGACTGTGGCATGCGACACAATACCACCTATTTTAATTTTTCCTGCCCCTATTACAGAAAAACCATCTTTAACTTCACCAGATATTAAAATATCACCTAAAAAATGTATATTGCCGCTCTCAATATTCACATCGCCAAAATGTTCCAGATAAGGTAAAACTTTTACCTCTACCTTGTTGCCATATTTGTGTAATACAGGACGCCCCTGAGATGCAGCAATAATCATGTTGCCATCAGAACTTATAACGGTCCCCTTTCCCGAAACTAATTCTATATCAATATACTCACGGGGTAAAATAACCTGTCCATTAACATCAATTCCCGGTTTGCCCTGTTTGCCTGGTATCTTTTTTACAAGTAATTCACCTGGGGCCACACTGGTAAATTTATATCGATTTTTAAAATCGACCTTTCCATCTTCAAATTCTACAACTTCTTTCTCTTCGGTTGAAAAAAATATTTCAATTCTAGAATCAATACCAGGCTCAGGAGGTCTGCCTCTAGCTACTACAGTCTTTGTCGGCTCTTTAATACTGCTAACAGATACACAAGCAGGCCAGTCGATTCCATGTGAAATATTAAGTTTTTTCAATTCTGCTAATAGTTCGTCAGGACTTAACGGGCTTTCATACGTTTTATTTTCCAAAGGCTCAAGATACAAACTTTCTGTAGGCAAAAAATCCGGCAAATATCTTTCGATTTTAACAGAAGGTTTAACAAAAAGCACCGCTTCAAGCCCATCTTCTGATATCTCTATATTCCAGGAACCCTTTTGATGTTCGTTAATAACTTTTACCTCTAACCTGTCGTCTACACTAACAGGTGTTGGTTCATGCTTTTCTTCATCATTGACTTTAAAAATTATATTTTTGCCGGGAATAACAACGGGAAAAGGCCCTTCGCTGGGGTGGTATATTTTGAACTTTCCCTTTTCAAATGCTATCCAGGATTCCTCTTTATTTTTACTTTTGTCGGTAATGTTATGGCTCATTTTATTAAAACTTTTAATAATATTTTCTTTATTCATTATTTATGCCCCCATTTTCTAGCATGCCCTTAATTTTTTTAATTGGTTTAATACCCCTTTTAGCCGATCACATTTATTTATTTCTAAATAAATTATTTGTCAATATCGTTAAAACAATTACGATTAATATGAATTTTATAATGTATAAAAAAACGGTACCCTGCCGGTACCTATGCGTAAAAATATAATGTTTCTGATTTTTCATCAAAAATCATACAAGTCCCGGCAGCCCGGCAGCCATAGCCGTTCGGCCTTAGGTCCGCGGCTTTGCGTCCCCACCTTTCGGTGAGTTTGCCCTTTTCGGTTTTTGTCTATAATAAACAAATTGATATTTTTTTTATATATACGACAAAAAATACCTTAAATCCTTCATAATATCTTAATATATAATTTTTTTTTTTTTTTTTTTTTTTTTTTTTTTTTTTTTTTTTTTTTTTTTGAATAATATTTCTTAATTTATTGTGTTTTGGACATGCGGCGCAATCGAGTAGGAGGGGGCGATTAGCCCCCGACCTCTCACACCACCGTACGTACCGTTCAGTATACGGCGGTTCACCAAGCTTTGCGAATTTCATGATATCTCTTTGCTAAGCTCATGAGTCCTTGACCCTGCCAATAGGCGTTGTTGAGGGCTGTGTTTAATACCCCCGACATACGCCAGTATCCCTTTCGGGCGTTGGCAAGTTTATGGACCGCCCATTCCGGAAGTTTCAGATTCCTCAGTTCCCGGTATCTTGTCTTAACCTTCTTCCATTGTTTCCACAGGCACATGCGTAGTCTTCTTCTTATCCATCCGTCGAGTTCTTCAAGTTTGCTGGGTGTTTCTGATAGCGCGAAGTACCCCAGCCATCCGCCAAGGTATGTGTTTAGTCTTTCTATTCTCTGTGTTATTCCGTGTCCGTTGCTTCTTGAGGTTATTTCTCGGATTTTATTCTTGACTTTGTCTATGCTCTGTGGTGCGATTCTTATTTTGGTTGTTCCATCTTTGGCGATATACATGCTGAAGCCAAGGAATTTCCTCTTCCATGGTCTGTCCACTGCGCTCTTTTGTTCGTTTACTCTGAGTTTTAGTTTATTCTTCAGGAAAGCTGTTATGCTTTCCATTACCCGTTGCCCGGCTCTTTTGCTTTTGACGTAGATGTTGCAATCGTCTGCGTATCTTACGAATTTGTGTCCTCTTTTCTCTAGTTCTTTGTCTAGGTCGTCAAGGATTATGTTTGCAAGAAGTGGACTTAGGGGCCCGCCTTGAGGTGTTCCTTCATCGGTAATCATGATTACTCCGTTTATCATTACTCCTGCCGCAAGATAGCTGCGTATGAGCTTTAATATGCGTTTGTCTTTTATCTTGCGAGCTACTCTGGCCATGAGTATGTCATGGTTTACTCTGTCGAAGAATTTCTCAAGGTCCATGTCCACTACCCAGTTATATCCTTGGTTTACGTATTGGCGTGCTTTCCTTACTGCGTCGTGGGCTCTTCGGTTGGGCCTGAATCCGTAGCTTGATTCTGAGAATTCCGGGTCAAAGATGGGTGTTAGTACTTGCAACAGAGCCTGCTGGATTAGGCGGTCTGTGACGGTGGGGATTCCTAACAGTCTCACTCCTCCACTGGGTTTCGGGATTTCGACCCTGCGCACTGGTTGAGGCTTGTAGGTCCCCGTAAGAAGTTGTTCTTTTATGTGAGGCCAGTTTTCTCGTAGGTATGTCCGGAGGGATTCTACCGGCATACTGTCTACGCCTGGCGCTCCTTTGTTTTCTTCTACCCGTCGCAGTGCTTTTGTCATATTCTCTCTTGATACTACCTTCTCCATCAGGTGGATATCATGGTCCTTCGGGGATATCTTCTCGGGTTGTGCCGGATACATACTCGGCCCTCCCTGGGACCCTTGCGGCTTCACCGCTTCTTTCCCAGGGTAGGCCCCTTGCGGGGTTTTCTGCTGTCGTTGTATGTTTCTCGAACTTGCCAAGTTTTATCCCTCGCTTCGTGTTCGGCCCTTCGTCGGCATGACGTCTATGCCGACTATTATGGCCTCTGCTGACTTCTGACGGTTCAGCCGGGTCTCTCGGCCCGGGTTGTTAGTTTCCCTAACGTTTCCGCCAGACCTCCCCGGGTAAGAGCAATAGCCTTCGCCCCGTATACCTGCCGCATTTACTACACAGCCCCTTGGCAGTGTTGGATTTCGTTTTGTTTGGCAAACTCATCCGAACTGTATAGCCTTATATGCGGTTCGTGTTCCTCAGGCCGTGGCTTTGCTTACAGCTTCCTTCAGATTCTATCTCACGATAGACACCCTTGCTGTTTGGCTAATGGTCGCCGCTGCCAGCCCCATAGCAGACTTTCACTGCCGAGCTATTACCCATGCCGGGCACACCAAAAAATTAGGCAAAACTTAAGGAAGTTTTGCCTAATTAATTTTATGACGGATATATATTCACCTGTTCTTCTCCGCCGCTTTCCAGGGGTGAAAGTCGCTTTTCGGCAGGAGACTTCAGCGCTCTCTGCAAAACTTCATTCATATTGTTTACGAATACGAAACACAAATCATCTTTTACATGCTGGGGAACTTCCTCCAAATCTTTAGTGTTTTCCTCGGGAAGTATTATGGTCTTGATGCCGGCTCTGTGGGCTGCCAACACCTTTTCTTTTATCCCTCCCACCGGCAGTACCCTGCCTCGGAGCGTTATTTCGCCGGTCATGGCCACCGTCCTGTCAACCGGCCTTGCCGACAGTGCGGAAATTAAAGCGCACGCCATCGTGATGCCCGCCGATGGTCCGTCTTTGGGTATGGCGCCTTCGGGAACATGGATATGAATATCGTATTTTTCGTTAAAATCCTCTTCTATACCGAGTTCTTCCGCTCGGGACCTTACATAGCTGTAACCCGCATGGGCCGATTCCTGCATCACATCCCCCAGCTTTCCGGTGAGTATTAATTTGCCTTTGCCCTTCATTACGGTCACTTCAATGCTCAGGATGTCTCCGCCCACTTCAGTCCAGGCAAGTCCCGTAGCAACGCCCACCAGATCCTGCTTTTCAAGAACTCCATAGTGAAATCTGGGGCTGCCCAGAAATTTCTCCACCATGGCGGCGTCTACATCCAGAACGGTCTTCTCTCCTTCAACTATGGCTTTCGCCACTTTCCGGCATATGTTGGCGATTTCCCGCTCCAGATTCCTTACACCGGCTTCCCTCGTATAGTTGCGTATAATTTTAAGCAAACCGTCATTGGTAAATGTGATTTTATCCGGAGTAAGGCCGTGTTCCTTAAGCTGTTTGGGTATAAGGTGCCTTCTGGCTATCTCGAGTTTTTCATCTTCCGTATATCCGGGGATTGTTACGGTCTCCATTCTATCAAGAAGCGGACGCGGTATATTGTAAAGATTATTGGCTGTAGTAATAAACAATACCCTGGATAAGTCAAAGGGCAGTTCAATATAATGGTCTGAAAAACTATTGTTCTGTTCGGGGTCCAGTACTTCCAGAAGCGCCGCCGACGGATCCCCCCGAAAATCGGCACTCATCTTATCGACTTCATCAAGCAGAAAGACCGGATTTCTTGATCCCGCCTGCTTCATTCCCTGGATTATTCTTCCCGGCAGGGCTCCCACATATGTTCTCCGGTGCCCTCTTATCTCCGCCTCGTCCCGCACGCCGCCAAGAGATATCCTCACAAACTTCCGATCCATAGCTCTCGCAATCGACCTTGCCAGAGACGTTTTGCCCACTCCGGGGGGGCCTGCCAGACATAAAATTGGGCCTTTGATCCTGCCGGAAAGTTTCTGTACAGCCAGAAATTCCAGGATGCGTTCTTTTACTTTTTCAAGGCCGTAATGTTCTTCATTCAATATTTGTTCCGCGGCCTTTATATCCATACTGTCTTCTGTAAGTATATTCCACGGGAGCGAAACAATCCATTCAAGATATGTCCTGATAACGGATATTTCTACGGAAGCGGGAGGCATTTTTTCCAGTCTATCCACTTCTTTGAGAATCTTCTCTTCAAGTTCACTTGAAAGCCCCAGGGCTTTTATCTTTTCCCGGTATTCGTCGGCCTCCAGCGTCCTTTCGTCCTGCTGGCCCAGCTCCTTCTGTATGGCACGCATCTGCTCTCTAAGATAATATTCCTTCTGGCTCTTTTCTATCTGTTTTTTAACCCGATTATTAATCTTTCTTTCAATTTCCAGGATTTCTATCTCCTGGGAAATTATTTGAAACAATAATTCCAGCCTTTTTTTAAACGAAAGGGTCTCGAGAATTTTTTGTTTGTCTTCCGTTTTGACGGCAAGCTGCGATGCCACGACATCGGCAAAACGACCCGGGTTTGTAACACCGTTCAACGTAATTATTACATCTAGAGGCAGCTTCCTGGTAAGGTCCATGTAACGTTCGAAAAGGCTCATGACGCTTCTCATCAGGGCTTGTTCTTCAGGGGATGCCTTTTCATCTCCTTCAAACACTTCTTCCACTCTGACTTTAAAAAAAGGTTCCGTTTGAACGTATTCTTTTATTACCGCCCTGTTGAGACCTTCTATCAAAACCCTGATAGTATCCTGCGGCATTTTCAAAAGCTGCTTGATTTTTGCCACCGTTCCGGTCTCATATATATCATCTTTGTCGGGGAAATCCGTCTTGGCATCTTTTTGAGCCACCAGCAGTATTTTCTGGTCCATTACCATTGCTTCTTCCAGAGCTCCGATGGATTTATCCCTTCCTACATCAAAGTGGAGCACCATGTTTGGAAACACCAGTAGTCCCCGGAGGGGCAGCAGGGGCAGGGTGCGGCCTATATCTTTTCTTATCACAAAAATTCCCCCTACAAATTCAACCTGCATATATATATTTATTCTATAAAAATTCTTCAATTCCTCCCCCTTCATATGTGAAGTGTGAATTGAGATGTTGGAAGTGAGATAAGACTAAAGCACACATCAAACATCTCGCCTCGCACATCACGAATTCTGGCCTCTGTTTTATGTCTGACTTCCTATCTCTGATTTCCGGCCCCTGTTAATAGCATTTCTTTTATTGAATTACATTTTGAAGAAACAAGGGCATGTTCGATTACTTCTTCGATTCTATCCACCGCTATTATTTTTATATCTAAAGTCTTGAACATTTCCTGCCAGTTTTCTTTAGGTATAATAACAGTCTTTACTCCCGCCCTGCGAGCCGCTTCGATCTTCGGCACCACTCCGCCAATGGATTTTACATAGCCCCTTATTGAAAGTTCCCCTGTCATGGCCACTTCGTTGTTGATTGGAGTGTTGGTAATGGCTGAATATATGGAGGTGGCTATGGTTATACCCGCAGAAGGGCCGTCAATGGGTACGCCGCCGGGGAAGTTCAGGTGAATATCGTAATCCCTGGGATCTACCTCCAGGTACTTCCTTAAAACCGTCATCACATTGTCCACCGAACCCCTGGCTGTACCTCTTCTCCTGAGTTTGTGGGCATAGCCCCCCATCTCCTCTTCTTCTACGACTCCAGTAACGGAAAGAGTGCCGTTACCTTTCTGCGTCAGTATGGCGGTGGTTTCAATTTCAAGCAGGGTTCCCATGTTGGGCCCATAAACCGCCAGGCCGTTGGCAAGCCCTATCTGGGGTACGGGGCTTACTTTTTTTTCTGGTCTGGGAGGATATTGGCCGCTGTTTATGACCCACTCCACATCTTTCGCCTCCAGCTTTCTCCTTCCATCGGTCATAGCAAGGCCTGCTGCCATTTGTATGATGTTCACAGCCTCGCGTCCGTTGGTCGCATATTTTTTTATGATATTCAAAGAAAAATCATCCATCTCGAAGTTTATTTTTCTAACTGCATTCTGGGCTATTTTCCCTATGTCTTCCGGTGAAAGCGGCTGAAAAAATATCTCGAGGCATCTGGAACGGATTGCGGGAGGTATCTCATCCGGAGTCCTCGTGGTGGCTCCTATCAGCCGGAAATCGGCCGGCAGGCCGTTTTGAAATATTTCATGTATATGCCTAGGAATATTGGGATCTTCGCTGCTGTAATATGCGCTTTCCAGAAATACCTTGCGGTCTTCCAGCACCTTCAGGAGTTTGTTCATCTGTATCGGATGAAGTTCTCCTATTTCATCTATGAACAGCACGCCGCCGTGTGCCTTGGTGACGGCACCGGGTTTGGGTTGCGGTATACCCGCGATTCCCAGCGGACCAGCTCCCTGATATATGGGATCATGGACCGAACCTATAAGTGGGTCCGCTATGCCCCTCTCATCAAATCTGGCTATAGTGGCGTCCACCTCCACAAATTTCGCATCGGGTTTGAAAGGAGATCCCGCAGTTCTCTTTGCATCTTCCAACACAAGCCTGGCTGCAGCGGTTTTGCCTATTCCCGGCGGGCCGTAGATTATGACATGCTGAGGATTCGGGCCACACAGAGCCGCCCGCAGGGCTTTCAATCCGTCGGATTGGCCGATGATTTCGTCAAAAGACGCGGGACGAGTTTTTTCCGCAAGAGGCTGGGTAAGAGAAATCTCTTTCATCTTTTGCAGTTTTTCCATTTCCTTTCTGGATTCTCTATCAATTGCCACTCTGTTTCCCTGCTGGCTTTTTAAGAGATTTAAAAAATAAAGCCCGATAACAACGGCAAAAAAAATTTGTATCAGGCTCAATAGATTCAAAGTCACGCTCATGAAAATTTCCTCCCTTCCCGAACATCCGGTATTTTTTATTATAACCTTGAAGATTTAATTTATCCTGGAAAGGGAAGTAAAATCAAGTGCGACAGGGGACGGTTCTCAATTTGTCGCATCAGGCGGAGCGGAAACAACGTAAAGGAAACAATATACATAGTTCAGCCATTTGCTGCATTGAAAATGAAAAAATACCAGGCCGATTAAATTGCTCGGCAGGCATAAAAAAAGCCCGGCAAACGCCGGGGCACTGTTTTATGCCGTAACTTCCTTCTTTTTTCCCTTTTTGCGCTCGGCTGTGACTATGATGGGGTCCTCATGGTTGAGGATGACTTCCTTGGTCACCACACACTTGGCTATATCGTTTCGCCGCGGTATTTCGTACATTACGTCCAGCATTATGTCTTCGAGGATGGCCCTCAAGCCTCTGGCGCCGGTTTTCCGCTTTATGGCTTCCTGGGCGATTAATGTCAAAGCGTCATCGGTAAACTCCAGCTGGGCATTGTCCATCTCGAACAGTTTCTGATACTGTTTTACCAGGGCGTTCTTGGGTTCCTTCAATATCTTTATGAGAGCTTTTTCGTCCAGTGCGTCCAGGGTAACTATAATGGGTACTCTTCCAACAAATTCCGGTATCATGCCGTATTTCAGTAAATCCTCGGGCATCATGTGCTTTAATATTTCTCCTACATTTCTGTCTTCCTGGCTTTGAATTTCGGCTTCAAAACCGATGGACTTCTTGCCTATGCGGTTTTTTATAATTTTATCGATGCCTTCAAAAGCTCCGCCGCATATGAACAGTATATTGGTGGTGTCGATCTGTATGAATTCCTGGTGAGGGTGCTTGCGGCCACCCTGCGGAGGAACACTGGCGACGGTCCCCTCCAGTATCTTGAGTAGTGCCTGCTGCACGCCTTCTCCTGAAACATCCCTGGTGATGGATGGGTTCTCGGATTTCCTCGCGATCTTGTCTATTTCGTCGATGTACACAATCCCCTTCTCGGCTTTTTCCACATCGTAGTCGGCGGCCTGTATAAGTTTGAGCAATATGTTTTCCACATCTTCTCCCACATAGCCTGCCTCTGTAAGCGATGTGGCGTCGGCTATAGCAAAAGGCACATTCAAGATCCGGGCAAGGGTCTGGGCAAGAAGCGTTTTGCCGCTGCCCGTGGGGCCGAGCATGATAATGTTGCTCTTCTGGAGTTCCACATCATCCATTTTGACTTCCGAATTGATGCGTTTGTAGTGGTTGTAAACCGCCACCGAGAGTACTTTTTTCGCCTGTTCCTGCCCCACCACATACTGGTCAAGGACTTCCTTTATCTCGTGGGGCTTCGGAATATCGGTAAAATCCATTTCCGCATCTTCGCCGAACTCTTCTTCAATAATTTCATTGCACAGCTCTATACACTCGTCACAGATATACACTCCCGGACCTGCCACTAGTTTTCGAACCTGATCCTGGGTTTTACCGCAAAAGGAACACTTGAGCTGACCCTTATCGTCGCTAAATTTAAACATCCTGACACACTCCTTTTAAGCTTATTTCCTCTTGTGGATCACCTCGTCAATCAGGCCATATTCCCGTGCCTCTTCCGCTGACATAAAGTAATCCCTGTCGGTATCTTTTTCTATCCTTTCAATAGGCTGTTTGGTATGTTTTGCCAGTATTCCGTTTAGTAATTCCCTCAATCGAAGTATTTCTCTTGCATGGGTCTCAATATCCACCGCCTTTCCCTGAACTCCGCCCCAGGGCTGATGGATCATTATGCGGGAATTGGGAAGGGCGTATCTCTTGCCCTCGGCTCCCGCAGTGAGCAGTACAGCCCCCATGCTGGCGGCCAGCCCCATGCACATGGTGGATACCTTCGGTTTGATGTACTGCATGGTGTCGTAGATGGCAAGGCCCGCGGTCACAGACCCGCCTGGACTGTTGATGTAAAGGAATATATCCTTGTCGGGGTCTTCCGATTCCAGATACAGCATCTGAGCGATGACAAGGCTTGATACAGTATCGTCGATGGGAGTTCCTATAAAAATAATGCGCTCTTTTAAAAGTCTGGAATAGATATCATAGGCCCTTTCTCCTCTGTTGGTCTGTTCCACAACAATCGGTACCAAACTCAATTAAAAACCCTCCTTAGAATAATTTAGTCCTCCCCTCTGCCGCCCCGGAACATTCACGAATTCTCCTTCTCTGGAGAGTTCTCCTTTTCTTTTTGCACATCTTCCAGCGTCTTTTCTTTCACTTTTGCATTGGAGATGAGAAAATCGAATATCTTTCTTGTCAAAATAATATCCTTTATTCTTGATATGTCCTCCGGTTTGAGGTTCTTTCTGTATTCATCCACGGTTTTTTGAGCCATGTCCGCATACTTTTTTATTTCTTCGTCCGTCTCTTCATCGGATACCTTAATGTCTTCGCGTTTTGCTACTTCCTGAAGTATGAGCGAGGATTTTACATTGAAATGGGCCTTGTCATGGAATTTTTCTCTGAACTCCTGAGGAGTCATCTTCGCAGCTTCTAGGTAAGTTTTAAGGTCGTATCCCCTTATCTTTAGATTGAGAACAAATTCCGTGATAAGGCGGTCTATTTCTCTGTCGATCATCACATGAGGAATGTCCACTTCCGCAGTTTCCATCAGCTTATCTATAATGGCGGACTTCAACGAACCTTCTTCGATTGTTTTTGCTCTCTCTTCCAATTTATTTTTTATGTCTTTTTTTAATTCTTCAAGAGTGTCAAACTCGCTGACATCTTTGGCAAATTCATCATCCAGGGGTGAAAGTTCCTTTTTCTTGAGTTCCTTCAAAGTCACGCTAAATACGGCCGGTTTGCCCGCCAGGCTTTCAACTTTATAGTCCCCGGGAAAAGTTACATTTATATCTCTGCTTTCTCCCGGCCTCATACCTTCGATTTGCTCCTCAAAACCTTCGATAAAAGCTCCTGAACCAATTTCAAGAGAATAATTTTCCGCCTTGCTGCCATCGAAGGGTTTGTCGTCAACCTTTCCGTCAAAATCTATGACGGCTATGTCGCCTTTCTGAGCGGGTCTGTCTTCCACCGCAATGAGCCGGGCGTTTTTTTCCTGGATAGCTTTGAGTTCTTTCTCCACATCATCTTCAGTTACATTATATACCACTTTTTCAACTTCTAATCCTTTATATTCTTTTAATTTTACTTCGGGGCTGACAACCACTTCCGCCGTGGCGATCAATGGTTTGCCTTTTTCTATTTGTTCTATATCGTATCTGGGCTGATCCACGGGTTCCAGGTGATACTCCTGTACTCCCTGCTGATAAGCCTGGGGCAGGATGATTTCAGCCGCACTCTCATAAAAAACTTCCGGTCCATAGTGCATCTCGATGAGTTTTCTTGGAGCCTTTCCCCTTCTGAATCCCGGAACGGTGAATTTTTTTACGTTCTTCCGGTAAGCCTGCTCCATGGCCTGTTCAAATTGTTCCTCGTCCACTTCAAATTTCAGGACAGCAGTGTTATTTTCTATTTTTTCCAGACTGATTTTCATTATGCTCCTCCTTGCATTTTCAGCCTATCTTTTGCCATTATTATAGCACAAAATTTATGTATAATCTATAATATATGACAAAACAACACCCCGGCATGCGCCGAGGTATTAAAATCCTTTTATGGTGCGGGCAAGAGGATTTGAACCTCCACGGAAAATCCACCAGATCCTAAGTCTGGCGCGTCTGCCAGTTCCGCCATGCCCGCATGGTGAGCCATGGTGGACTCGAACCACCGACACCCTGATTAAAAGTCAGGTGCTCTACCGCCTGAGCTAATGGCTCATGGCTGGGGCGGCAGGATTCGAACCTACGATACAGGATCCAAAGTCCCGGGCCTTACCGCTTGGCTACGCCCCATTATCAGATGTCAGATGTCCGATATCGGATTAAATTTGAATTTTGCTGAAGGCAAAATTCTTCTATTCCGACCTCTCACTTCTGGCCTCTGATTTCTGTTATGGGGTGGATAGTGGGACTCGAACCCACGGCCTCCAGAGCCACAATCTGGCGTTCTAACCAACTGAACTATATCCACCATATGGCGCGCCCGAGGGGATTCGAACCTCTGACCCACGGATTAGAAGTCCGTTGCTCTATCCTGCTGAGCTACGGGCGCTGGAGCGGGAAACGGGATTCGAACCCGCGACATTCAGCTTGGAAGGCTGACGCTCTAGCCAGCTGAGCTATTCCCGCACATTTCAGATGCCGGATGCCGGAGGTCGGATGTCAGATTAAGCAAATTTTACTAAGGTAAAATTCTTCTATTCTGACCTCTGATTTCTGGCCTCTGGCTTCTGATTTGGTCGGGGCAGAGGGATTTGAACCCCCGACTCCATGGTCCCAAACCATGTGCGCTACCAAACTGCGCTATGCCCCGGTCTCAAAAGACATACTATAGTATACATTAAATAAAAAATCGAGTCAAGACTATTTTAGCATATCTTTTTTATATTTTCAAACCCCTTTAAGATACATTTTTATCTTTTCTACCGCACGGGCTCTATGGCTTATCCTGTTTTTCTCGTCGTCCGGCAGTTCAGCCATGGTCTTGTTATATTCCGGAAGATAAAAAACTGGATCATAGCCGAAACCGTGTTCGCCGCGTGGTTTTTCAGCAATTATTCCATTGCAAAATCCGCGTTCGACAAAAAATCCGCCGGCTGGGAAAACAAGAGCCAGGCTGCATACAAACCGCGCCCGTCTTCTTTCCCACGGCACATTTTCCATTTCGGACAGCAATTTTTTAATGTTGTCCTCGTCGGAGGCGCCTTCACCGGCATAACGGGCCGTAAGTATCCCCGGTTTTCCGCCCAGAGCCTCCACTTCCAGGCCCGAATCATCCCCCAGAGCCAGAAGACCTGTTTGCACGGCGACGGTCCTGGCTTTAATCAATGCGTTTTCGTCAAAACTTTTGCCATCCTCGCGGATATCTATACCGGGGAAATCAATGAGCGACATAATCCGGTAAGGCAATCCCCCGAGCATTTGTTTGAACTCCAGCAGCTTGCCCGCATTTTTTGTCGCAATTACAAGAGCTTTCATTTTGACCTCATATTAAAATATCCGCCAGTATTTTCTTTTGCATGTCAATAAGTTCAAAGATGCCTTTTTGAGCCATATTCAGCATTTCTTCGAGGTCCTGCCGCGTAAAGGGGAAAGCCTCTCCCGTGCCCTGAATTTCCACCATCTGGCCTTTATCGGTCATAACCACATTCATATCGACCTGAGCTTTTGAATCCTCTGCAAATATCAAATCGAGCAGCTTCTCTCCGTCGACGATCCCAACGCTTATCGCCGCCACGTAGCTTTCTATGGGTATGGTTTCTATGATTTTGTTTTCTTTCAGGGATTTCAAGGCATCCGCCAGGGCAAGGAAAGCGCCGGTGATGGACACCGTCCTTGTGCCTCCGTCGGCCTGGATAACATCGCAATCAAGCCATATTGTCCTTTCGCCCAGGGCGGATAGATTCACCACAGATCTCAGGGCCCTGCCTATGAGCCTCTGTATTTCCATGGTCCTGCCGCTTGGCCGCAGAGTTTCCCGGACGTTTCTTATTTCCGTCGCCCTTGGGAGCATGGCATACTCAGCAGTGATCCAGCCCTGGCCTTTACCTCTCAGAAACGGCGGAACCTTTTCATCTACCGTTGCGGTACAGATGACTTTTGTGTCTCCGGCTTCTATGAGCACCGAACCCTCGGCATATTTGTTAAAATTTCGGGTGATTATTACGGGTCTGATTTCGTCATTTGCCCTACCATCTATTCTTGCCAAATAGTCTCATCCTCTCAAATATTGCTTGGATTTACATAAATCGGTTTTACAATCGGATTGTCCAGCACAGTGCCTTCAGGCAGCACCCCAGTCTTACCTTCAACCTGCAGGCTCACTTTCTCCACTCCCGGGAACTGGGACACGGTTAAAACCACCGAATTTACCAGCGCCTGCTCCACATCGACCCCGCCGCCGTACCCTTCTATCTCTTTAGAAAAATTGACTACAACTTCCGATTCTTTTTGAGTTGCCTCCAGCACCCTGGTATCCTGCGGCAAAACCGATACCAGCCCCATATTGGCGCAAGGTCCTTTGATAAGTTCTTCTACTGCGGTTTTTATCATATTATCGCTTTTCTTGACCATCCTGGTGACAGGGACGAAGTAAGTAAAACTCCCATTTTCACTGCTTGATTTAAAATACAGAGTTACGGGCACCATATCCTTTGCGGCGGCACTTTCTCCGGGTTCAATGTTGATTTTATCTCTGAAAAGCACATCCTTCAAAACGGTGCCATTCGGACATTTCTTCAGAGGCCTGCCGTCGACCAGAATCTGAACCTTTTCTACAGCTGGAAATTCCGTCAAAGTATACACCACGGAATTGATGGCGTTTTGTTCGGCCGTCTTATCTTTAGAATTTAAAAATTCTTTGCTGAAATCAACTTTCGCCAGACCGTCCTTTATAGTCATGCCCAAAATCTTAGTTCCTTCAGGCAGCGAAGGTTTGAGCCCTTTTTCAGCAAGTTCCGCCCGAAGTTCCGGGCTGTCTACAAGGCACTCCAGAGCGGCTCTTCCTATACCTTCAACCCATGGTATATCTTTGGTTACGGGGACCAGAAGGTTGTTTTCGTTTACAAAATAAAACACGGTTTTTCTCACATTGGCCTGCACCTGCTGGGTTTCTCCGGTTGGCGGGGGTATCGTTTCTGTGCTGTTTTTTTTGAACAGACCGCATCCCGCAATGGTTAAAACCAGATAAATCAGGATTATCAAACATACTGATTTTTTTGGCATGAAAAAACCTCCTTCAAATTAAATCTTACTAAAATATATTATAAAAGAGGTTTTTTATGCCGGTTGAAGGGTAAAATTCATTTGGCTTTCATGGTCTGTTTAAAGTATCCCCCGCGGGTTGCTTTTGTATCCATTACAGTGATAAAAGCCGCCTGATCGTGCTGTTCGATAAGATCCATCAAAAGAGGGAGAGATTTTCTTGATAGCGACACCATCAATACCTGCCGGGAACCCTCTTTTCCCATGCCTTCCAGAACGGTTACGCCAAAACCCTTCCGCCTGATGTCTTCGACCATCTCAGGCTTTGCTGTTATTATCTGGACGGTGGTGAGACCTATAGCCAGCTTCTCTTCAATAAAGCTTCCCACGTAGTTGCCCGTAGCAAACCCAAGGGCATAAGCCATGAGGTTTGCGGGATTATTCAGCCCTCCCACCACCCTGTTTAATGCGGTTATGTATACTATCACTTCAAAAAATCCTATGATGGCAGCGCAAAGCCTGTTGCCCCTCACTATCATGAGTGTCCTTATGGTTGCCAGTGAAACGTCCACCACTCTGGCGCAAAAAATAAAAAGGTAGCCCGCAAGAAGTGAAAACACAATATCACTCCCATTTTAACAACTCAAGGTAATGATATCAGAACTTCCTGTCGGTGTCAATCAAACTTTCCCGTCAGATAATTTATAATGCCGTTCACTATACCCTCGGCGGCTTTTTGTCTGAAATCGTCCGTCAAAAGCAGCATACGATCATTGTTGTTGGTTATAAATGCCACTTCCGCCAGCGCCGACGGCATACGGGTCTCCCGGGTCACCACAAGGCCCGGCCTCTCCACTATTCCCCTGTCGGCAAGGCCGATGCTTTTAACCAGGGCTTTCTGTATCGCCTGCGCCAGAGCCTTTTTTTCCGGGTCGGGATAATAAAGGGTCTCGGTGCCCGAAGCAGAAGCGTTGTCTCCGGCATTGATATGGACGCTTATGAATAGGTCCGCGTTAATTTCATTGGCTATGCCGGCCCGGGTATAAAGGTTCACGGAAATGTCTTTGTCCCTGGTCATAAGTACTTTGGCTCCGCCTTGTTCCAACAGGTTTCTAACCTTCAGGCCGATATCGAGGGTCAGATCCTTTTCCTGCGTATTGCCATAAGAGGCGCCAGGGTCGCTGCCGCCGTGACCCGGGTCTACCACTATGATTTTATTCTGTAGGGGAGATTTGTAAATGACCAGCTCTATTTCCGAAGACGGAGGGGTCGTTGCCAGTTCAAAACTTGTGAAAAAGTTTAAATTTATAATTATTTGCAGGTCGTAATTTTTTGAGCCTTTTATCTTCCTTAATTCCACATTGTTTACAATCCCGTCGTTTACATCCAGGATATCATTTTCAAGCAATTTCTTGTCAACGGCCACTCCCGGAATGACCAGGCGCAGTTGCTTGTTTGCTCTGTCTGCTTTAATCTCATATCCTATATCGCCGTCGGCGGCTATTCTGACGGCAGAACTGCTTTCCCCGCTCTCCACATCGATTTTTTTTACTGTGTTAACCTCCGAAAATATCACGGAAATATTATTTTTATCCTGAAACACCTGATAATTGATATCCGTTTTGAGGTCGAACACAACCCTCACGGTATTGGGATTTACCGCAAATTGACCCAGCCTGATTTTTTCAATATAGTTATTCTCGGGGAGCTCCGGCTGCGACGCCAAAAGAAGCGCATCTTCTATATCCAGAACCAGCCTGTCCGGATTTGAAAGGAAAAAATAATTGATTCCTGTAGATTGTGTCGTAACGAGGTTTACCGTCACCTCACGATCCCCGGCGTCCACCGTAACGTCTTTCAGGGCGTTAAGAAACGAAACAAATATGGTGCTTTTGTCTTCCGATCGGGTGATTTCATACGGCACGTCGCTTTTTAAATCAATAACCACCCTGGAAAGCGGCGGATCCTGCTGGATGCTTCCCATAACCGCCTTTTCAATGAAATCGTCATATATGTATAGGGCATTATTTTCAATGGCCACCTGCCCTTTTATATCCAGAACGATCTTATCTTTGTCGCCCGACTGCTCCGCAATATATTCCAGAGAGCTGTCTCCTTTTAATACTATCGACGGTTTTCCATTTACCACATCATATGAAAAACCGATTATCTTTGCCTGGTACCTGGTAATAGTAACCTTTCTTTCGGCATTGTCCCAGAAAACCTCCGCTCCCAGAGATTCTCCTATAAACCGCAAAGGTACCATGGTCCTGTCTTTGACTATAATCGCCGGTGTGTCGAGAATTACCGGCTGCCCGTCTATCACGGCTTTTCGGTCATTTATCTTAAGCAGCACGGTTTTCGCGAAGTTCGTTATCCTTACGGTTTTCTGTGCGCTGTCCCAGTAAACGGATGCTCCCAGGTTTTCAGAAATTACCCTCAACGGTACCATGGTGCGGTCGTTCACAATGATGGGAGCTACATCGGATTCGACTTTTTTATCATTGATGTATATTTCAATCGGCTTTGCAGCGGTTTTTGATTTCGGGGCAGCTTTCGCAAAGGATGGAAAGCATAAAAAAATAATAACAATCATCAGGATGGGGATAGTCTTTTTTAACATCGGAACCTCCTGTTTTGCGGCATTATCTATTACCATTATATATACTTCGACCCAGATTAGGGAATGTCCTCCTGCAAATTCAATTGTAACAATAATGTAATAAAAAAACCGGTCTTGCCGGTTTGTCATGTCATTTTATTACATTGTACCATTTCAGTCGTGAAATAGGATATGCAATATTTGTGTCGCCTGAGATAGATGCTCTCGGATTGCCGTCTATCAAAAACTGTACTTTGTCTATTTCATCAATGCAAGTCAGGGTCTGTACCACCGATTCCACGGCAATCTTTTCATATTCGGTATCGCTTGCAAAACTCATTAAAAGGCTGCTGTTGACATCTACATATGCTATGCCGTCTTTTATATAAAAATCCTTTAATTCGACCTTCCTTGGGAATATGCCTTTAAGGCTGTCAATGCCTGCCGGACCTTCAATGAGATGTTCTACTGCGGCTTTTGCCTTTTCTTCCGTAGCAGGCGGGATAAACCCGACCTTCTCGTCGGTTTTTACCTGTATTTTAGGAGACTCAAAAGAAATAGGAACAATATATTTTTTAGTTCGATCGGCATAATATACCGTCAGATAATTTTCGCCTGTCTGCGATTCTCCGGCGGCTAAATCGCCGGCCTTTTCCGAAGAAGGTTTGCCTTCCTGCGGCCAATCAACCCAGTTTATGAGCAAAGGCCGTTCGTATACGTCATTCAAAGGCTTTCCTTCAATGCTGATTTTTACTTTTTTGATATCGTCAAACTCGGTGAGAGTGAAAACCAATTGTTCCTCTCTTAACTTTCTATCGTCATCTTTTAAAAATTCCGAGGAAAGATCAACCGAAACAGTATCTCCAGCCACACTGCAGCTATTCAATTTAACGTCTGAAAGTTTATTTTCGAACCCTTCGGGGGTCACGCTGGAAAACAACAGGTTCAAAGCGGCCTTTACAGGCTCTTTCGTGGGCTCTACGCTACGGGTTACCGGGACCAGAAAGCCGTCTTTTACAAAGTACACGAGCACTTTACTCTGATCCTGCCCATCATAAATAACGGCGGGATTCTTTTGATCTAGAGCGGCGGGCGTTTCACCACCTGCAACGGGCTGAGCGTCGCAACCCGCCAGAATAAGGACCGCTATAAAAATAATGATTGCAAACAATCTCGCGCTTTTCACCGGCCAACCCTCCCGGTTTTCTTTATCATTATTTTACCACATAAACCAAAATTTTTCTACCGGTTTAAAACTTTTTTCATCTTTTGTTTCAATATCCTTTCTTCAAGTTTCTCCTCGTTCATCCTGTAGCTTAAAGTAAACAGGCTGTCTATAAGATGAACATTTTCGACAATTATATTTTTGCCGGTGCGCAATTTTGCCATCGAAAAGTTCCAGATTCCCCTAATGGAGGTCCTGTTCAATATTTCCACCACCTCCGGTGCCCTGTCAGATGGTACAGCTATTACCGCTATGTCGACATCATTTCGGTTTATGAAAAAATCCAATTCATCTACATCCAGTATGGGAATATCCCTTATCTTGAGGCCGATAAGCTTCGGGTTGACGTCGAAAAGCGCAAGTATCTTAAATCCGTGGGTTTCAAAATCTTCATAGTTGGCTAGAGCCTGGCCAAGATTCCCCGCACCGACGATGACCATCTTATGGAGGGTGTTCAGGCCGAGAATTTTGGCGATTTCATTATATAGACTTTCCACATTATAGCCGTATCCCTGCTGACCGAACTCGCCGAAATTATTTAAATCCTGCCTTATCTGAGAAGCGGTAAAGCCAAGCAATTGGGACAGTTCCTGCGAAGAAATCCTATCCACATTGTCCTTCAAAAGTTGTCCCAGACATTGATGATACTTGGGAAGCCTTTTGACAACCGCCATAGATACCTTTTTAATATCTTCGGACAATTTTCCATCACCCTTCGATTGATATAACTTTAACATAAATATATCACATCCCGCATACGCAGTCAAACTTTTTTAATTATTCTATTTTTCCTTCTAAACATAAAAATTGACCTCAAGTAAATATAATTTTATATATGGCTTTACAAACCATCTTTCAAGGGAAGTGTTTGATATGAGCCATTGGGCTATTGAAACCGTATTTCTGGCCACAGCCCATTTTGCCGCGGGTATTGTGGGATTTTTTTACAGAATATTTTTGTCAAGAAACCTCGGGCCCGAAGGCATGGGAATATATCAGCAGGCGTTATCCTTTTACGGCACCGCCATCACCCTGATGACGGCGGGGATTCCGGTAGCCGTTTCAAAACTTATTGCGGAAACTGATGCCATAAAATCAAAAAATAAATGCGGCGAAATAGTCGCATCGGCTTTTTTCCTCACCTCGGCCTTTTCCATCCTGGGCGCTATTTTCCTCACTATTCTCGCAGCCTTTTTGCGACGGCGGGTATTATTCCTCATCCTGCCCGCAGCGGTATTCGTAGGTTTTTCTTCTGTCCTTCGGGGCTACTTTCTCGGCATTCAGAAAACTTCTCCCATAAGATGGTCCATCCTTGCGGAAAGTCTTATCCGCACATCGTTTGGTGTTATTGTGGTAAAGAGCCTCGCTCTGGCAGGGCTGGAAGGCGAAACGCGGGGCGCAGTCACCGCACTGGCGGTGGGGGAACTGGCTTCTCTGGCGGCGCTTTCAGCTTTTTTTAAGAAAAGCGCCGGATGCTCGACAGGCTCATGTTTAAAAATACAAAACCCGGCCGGTATTCTGACCATAGCGATACCCGTTTCCCTGAGCCAGTTGATTGGTTCGCTGTCCGGTTCACTGGAAGCCCTGCTGGTGCCCAGGAGCCTGGAGATTTCCGGGCTCAGCGCCTCCGACTCCATGGCAATTTTCGGAAAAACGGCCGGAATGGTCCTCCCTCTTTTATATTTTCCCGCGCTGTTTACCATGTCTCTTTCATCCAATATGATTCCGAGAATAGCCGCAGCCCTTTCCAGAGAGAACACCGCTTACGCTTTCAGGCTGTCGGAACAGGCGCTTACTCTGACTTGTCTTTTTTCTTTTGCGGTATCTGGGTTTTTTATTAGTCTGGCAAAGCCTTTGAGCGATTTGTTGTTCGAAGGTTTTCATCTGGACAAACTGATAATGGGGTTTGCTGCAGGTATACCTTTTTTTTATGCGGAACACGTGTTAATGGCAATTCTGCGAGGCACCGGCAACAACCATATACCTCTGATAAATTCCGTTATCAGTTTTTTTATTACAAATATTCTCCTGTTTTTACTAGTCAAAAATCCGTCTGTGGGCATTTACGGTTACTCTCTGGCTCTGATCACCGCATCTTCAGCATCAATATACATAAGCCTCCACTTCCTCGAAAAAAATTTTAAAACCAACTTTAACGCTATGAAGGTAATTGTAAAACCGCTCTTATGCGGCGCATTCATGGCATTCGTTTTAAAATATGCCTATTCGCCGCTGAAGAACCTCGGTATGCCCGAATTCGTCTGCATAGGGGCGGATTTTTTGCTGGGAATCAGCGGATATATAGTGGTTGCCATGGCCCTCGGAACGGATATGCGATTTTACAAAAACAAATGAAGACTTTCAAAAGGGGAGCTTTTTCAAAAAGCTCCCCTGAAATCTTGATTGTTCCAGTGTACATAGTCACTTCCGGTGGTTGTTACCACCCGACCCCTTTGGAGGCCGGAAATTATTTTCCCCTGTCAGCGGGAAGGGTCTTAAGAGTTTTCGCCGGCGGTTCGCCGGTCCAGATTTTATGCATTATATATACCACCACAAAGAACAATGCTATGGTTATAATCCAAACCACAAATGGATGGTCGAAGAATCCCAGTATCAAAAATCCCACCGCCGATGTTATGGCAGCGGTCAGCGCATACGGAAGCTGGGTGTTTACATGTTCGATATGGGGGCAGGCACCGCCTGTAGAAGACATAATGGTGGTATCGGAAATGGGAGAGCAGTGGTCGCCGAAAACTCCGCCGGACAATACCGCTGCTATGCAGGGAAGTATGTTTATCTTCATGGCCACTACCAGTGGTATCACAATCGGAATCATGATGGCCCATGTGCCCCAGGAAGTCCCCGTGGAAAAGGCTATAAAAGCCGAAATCAAAAATACCGTGGCGGGCACCGCCCAGGTGGGGAAGGTCTCGGACATGATGCTGGAGACATAGACTCCGGTGCCGAGTTCCTGGCAGGTCTTACCGATGGTCCATGCGAGAGAAAGTATGAACAGAGCCACCATCATGGATTTTGCTCCCTGGATGACAGCCTCCATGGAATCCTTTAATCTAACGACGCCTCTTACGGAGTAGAAAATGGCGCTTAAAATGACAGTAATTGTGGCTCCCCACACCAGAGATGTGGCGGAGTCGCTGTTCATCACGGCAGTAAAGAAGCCGGATTTGCCCTCAAAGAACCCGCCGCTGTAAGCCATGGCAATGAGCATTATGACTATCAATCCTAGCAGGGGCCCCACCATGTCGATAGCCGAACCCTTTTCGGATTTTTCCAGACTTGCAAACTCATCTCCGGGAGGGTTTTTCATTATGCTTGTATCCCACAGTCCTTTGCCGGATAGGGCCCTTCTTTCTGATACCGCCATGGGGCCATATTCCAGATTCGTAAATGAAGTGACCAGAACCATCAGCACTATGAGCCACGGATAAAAATCGTAGGGAATCATCTGCACATAGACGGTATATGGATTTAAATTCAGCTTATACTGCTCAAAAAGCGGCACCATCAACGACGCCACATATGCCACCCAGGTGGAAACCGGCACCAGGGTGCACACGGGCGCTGCCGTGGAGTCGATGATAAATGAAAGTTTTGCCCGGGATACCTTGAACCTGTCGGTCACCGGCCTCAGGGCGGTCCCGACGGTCATACAGTTGAAATAGTCATCCATAAAAATGAGCACACCCAGGCACCAGGTGATAAAGAGCGAAATGCTTCTGCTTTTTATATGTTTTTCAGCCCAGCGCCCAAAGGCCTGAGGCCCGTTTGCCCTGGAAACCATGCCGATGATGGCTCCCAGCAGCACCGTAAACAGCAACACTCTGAAGTTCCAGGAGGGATCCCCGGCGGTGTTTATCAAAAGCTCCATGGCTTTTTTAAAGGCTTCGATGATGTTGCCGCCGGTAAGGGTGAGCGCCCCTGCCGTAATGCCTATGACAAGAGAGCTCAAAACCTCTTTGGTTATCATGGCAAGCCCTATGGCCAGTACAGGCGGAAGCAGCGACAGGAAACCGTAGTGGGCCGGCTTTTCCGCTTCAGCTGCCTCACCCTCGCCAAAAGCGGGAATGGCAAAAGACAGAATCAATAAAATGATGATACCCCATACAAGACCTTTCCCAAGTCTCAACACAAGTCCCCCTTTGTCAAAATTTTTTTAAAACCATCAAGGGTGCGTAATCCTTTTTTCTCCTCTATATGCCTCCTTTCTCAGAATAGTATTATTTCAGGTCAATTTAAATATAAATTAAACTTTTGCAAATCTTATACCAAATTGCACAATGATAAATATTGTATTATATTCGGTCTTATTGCTTGATAAACGCAATTCAATTCATTGCAAATTCTGCCCAGTTTCTGGCATCTCGGCCGGGATTTATGCATCTGTCTTTATTTTAACAGTTTTTAGCAATGGATTCAAGAGTATTGGCAGATTATCCGGCAAAAATATTTCATGACATGCGTTTTTCAGGTGAACGGCTCGCGCGGCGCCGCGGCACAACGGATGTCAGAGGCCGGAGATCGGATCAAGTGGGATTTGCCAAAAAGAACAATCCGTCTCCGGCCTTTCGAAAATAGGCTACATCAATGATTCATATTCATCCAGCAGCTTTTCAAAAACGTTCAGGGCGTCCATCACCGGCTTCGGCTCGGTGAGGTCTACTTCCACTTTCTTCAAAAGTTCCAGAGGATAATCGGAACTGCCGCCGGACAAAAACTCCTTATATCTTTCCACAGCCCCGGAACCTTCCTTTAAAATCTTTTCCGAAATGGCTATGGCCACCGAAAAGCCGGTGGCATATTTGTAAACATAGAAACTCGAGTAAAAATGAGGTATCCTGGCCCACTCATAATCTATCTGTTCATCGACTGTTATGTCTTTTCCATAGTACTTAACATTCAAATCATGGTAAACTTTATTCAGGATTTCGGCATTTAGAGGTTCGCCTTTTTCCGCCATCTCATGTGTGATTTTCTCGAATTCCGCAAACATCACCTGTCTGTACACGGTGCCCCTGAACTGCTCCATAAAATGGTTCAAAAGGTACATTTTTTCATCTTTCTGTTTTGCTCTCTCCAGCAGATAATTTATCAGAATCGCCTCGTTGCAGGTAGATGCCACTTCCGCCAGAATTATCGGGTATTGGGCGTATATATAAGGCTGGCGGCCGAAGGAATAATAGGTGTGAATGGAATGCCCCATTTCATGGGCAATTGTAAATACATCATCCAGCCTTCCCTGGAAATTTAAAAGCACGTAAGGATGAACCCCGTAGCATCCCCAGGAATAGGCGCCGCCTGTCTTGCCCCGGTTCTCGTAGACATCTATCCACCCGGAATCAAAACCCTGCCTCAAAATGTCGAGATATTCGGCGCCCATGGGAGAAAGCCCTTCAATCACCATATCTCGGGCCTCTTCATAGGAAACCTTTTTGTCGTAATCTTTCACCAGTGGCACGTACAGGTCATACATGTGCAGCTCATCCAGACCCAGCGCCTTTTTCCTGAGCCTAACGTATCTGTGCATAAGGTCAAGACGGTTATGGACCGCATCTATCAAGCTGTCGTAAACTTCCGGCGGCACATTATCCGCAAAAAGTGACATTTCCAGGGAAGAATTAAACTTCCGCTGATTCTTGTAGAATATATCTCTCTTGACATTGGCTGAAGTGGTGGCAGCCAGAATGTTGATGAAACCTTTATACGTCGCATATAAAGCCTCAAAAGCGGATTTCCTCACTTCCCGGCTTCTGCTTTCCATAAAGTTTATGTACCTGCCCTTTGTCAGTTCCACCTCATTACCTTCTTCATCTTTAATTATGGGGAATTTTATATCCGCATTGTCCAGCATCCTGAAAATGTCACCGGGGGCTTCAGCCATCTCTCCGGCATCGGCCAGTATCTTCTCCCTTTCCGGATCCAGTATGTGGTCTTTCATCCTCAGAAGGTCGTCTATGTAATGCCCGTATACTTTCAAATCTTCCCGCTCATTCAAAAAGCCCATGAGCGTTTCTTTTGAAAGGGCGAGTATCTCGGGTTCAACAAAGGAAAGGCTGCTTGAAACCTGAACAGAAAGGCTCATGGCTCGGTCTGCCAGAGCCTGATATTTCGCCCGAGCATTGTCCTCATCCCGGCGCATCCTGGCATACGTAAAAAGCCTGTCAGTCATCCGCCCTATTTCATCCTTCAGCTTTAGCGCCCCTGCCAGTTTTTCGGCTGTATTTATCCTCCCGCGAAAATTTTCCACTTCTTGTAAAAGCTGCTTCACCGTCACAAAATCCTTTTCCCATGATTCGTCGCTCTCATAGATGTCTTCCAGCTTCCATTTGTATTTCGGATCGATTTCTTCTCTGGAGGGAAGTTTGCTCATGCTGCATCATCCTTTCTATTGTTTTACACTACATTTCTCCGGGCTCTCTGTTTACCCTGGCGTAATAGGCACCGCCTTTATAGTGACAGGCTTGTAGTTGAATTAACAGAGCTTCCTTAAACTATGTTTTATCCATACCTTTTTCCCATGAAACACCACGGCAAGTTCCACTGCTTCTTTAATTCCAGAGGCCGCAAGTTCGGCGGTATAATTCATTTTCTTAATCTGTTCCAGAGCTTCATCCGCCTTTGCTTCAAGCGCCTGCTCATCACCGCTTCTTACAGTCTTGAATTCCATAACAACTCCCTTTTTTGTGCCGTCTTTCGGTATTATCATGACATCAGGCCTGCCTTCTCCGGATTTTCTGTTTGATTTTATTTCATATTTTGCTTCTATGTTTACAAGAAGCCCCAGAATAAAGGCGTGGTAGAAGTTTTCCGCCGAGTTTTCCCCTACGTCGAAGTAGCTGAAGGTCTTCTCCACCAAGTATTGAAATCCTTCTTTGAATTTTTCTATGTCCCCTTCTACCAGTTCTTTCAGAAGCTCTTTTATTTTGTCAGGAGTTACTTCTTCGGTTTCAAACCAACCGGATATGATGTCACGGTATAGTTTGAGTATTTCTTTGTTAGGGATTTTCAGGCTGCACACCGTATCTCCGTATTCGCTGTGGTGAAGATCCTCCGCTTTTAAATACCCGCTCACTAAAAGCAGGCTCCAAAGCACTTCTTCGCTGATTATTTTTCTGTTTCTTATGTCTCTGAAATTAGTATCAATATTGATAACTTCGTCTTTGAGTTCTCCTCCTTCTACTAGGATCTCCATCTTCTTTTTGACACTGCCACCTGTCTTTGTCAAGACATCCCTTATGATATCGTTGCTGCTGGTGTTTACCCAGTAAGGCTGAAGTTTCTTATTGTCAATATAGTTTAATATGGACCATGGATTGTAGATTATGGTGTTGTCTCCGAATATGTATCCGTTATACCATCCTCTGACATGGTCAATACTTTCATCCATATTATAGTAGTTGAGCATATCTTCCACTTCTTCTTCGGTAAATCCGAATTTATCGGCAAAGGGGTTATGGATTACCGAACTTACTTTCAGGTTGTTAAAACCGGAGAATATACTTTCTTTGGCCACTCTGTATATGCCGATAATAACGGCTGTTTTAAGATAGGGGTTACCTTTCAAACCGCTGCCTAAAAAATTTCTCATGAAGTCTATAATATCGTCATAATAGCCGCATATGTAACCATGGTTGATGGGGGTGTCGTATTCGTCAATAAGCACTATAACTTCTTTTTCGTGAAATTCTTTTAAAACATCAATCAACATCTCCAGCGCCGCGCTTATAATAACATATCCGGCTTCCCTGTTCATTATGGATTCAAATGCTTTTTTATCAGTTTGTTTTATTTTGTTTGACTGCAAAATATAGTCGTGTCTTTTATACTCTCTGGAAATCTCGATTTTAAGCCTTTCCAGACAATCGTCGAATTTCCCGTATTTAACATCTTTGAAAGTGAGGTTAATCACCGGGTATTGACCCTGCTCTTTTGCATAAGAGTCCCCTTCCCGCCAGATTTTCAGATCTTTGAAAAGGCAGCTATTGTCTTTCTCGGTTTTTTCGAAGAAATACCGGAGCATGGATAGATTCAGAGTCTTGCCGAATCGCCGGGGACGTGTTATGAGTTTTACCTTTGATATATCATCGATTACTTCTTTTATAAAAAGAGATTTGTCTACAAAATATCCGTTGCTCACAATCATGTCTCTAAAGTCATCTATTCCTATGGGTATACCCTTTTTCCTATCCATATTTCCCACTTGAGGCATCCCCTTTCTTTTCCATAAATCCTTTGGTTTTATTATATCCTATAACATTTTGTGATACAACTTTTTTATAGCCCCCCTTGATTTTTGGGTAATATAAAAACCCTGGCCAGCAGAGTTGCTCTCAAGCTCCTGCGCCGTCAATCCCGTAGAATAATTAAACCGACGCCCCAGCCAAATACCCATCGGAGTAGTTTTTTAGGTGTTTTATGTATTCCAGGGATAAGGCTATGTTCACGGGGAAGTTTGGTCTTCCGGTATCGTATCGCTGTATAGCACTGCGAAGGGTTTTTCATCTATTTTGCAGAATACGTATTTATTCATCTATTGCGTCTTGCCATTCTTGTAACTCTAAATCAGTCAATTTATTCTTATTTTCTTTTGTAACTATATGTCGAGTTTTACTATAAGCATATATAATAGCAGGATCTGCCTTTATTTGTGTCAATATATCAATCATCATATTTTCATGTTCTTCATCTGACAGCAAGTATTGTTCGAAAAAGACAGGATTGTTTGGGCCAGGTTCTCTTCCAAATGTATCTATAAACCTTTGACGTTGTTTTATTAGTGCCTCCATAACCATCTCGTCCACTTCAATGCTTTTCAATAACTCCATCATTGATTATCCAATCAAAGTCTTTATTAATGCAGCAGTTATATTCCTGACGCCGAGACCATTAGAGCAATGTCTCTTAGGGTCGCAAGTGTGGTGCAATCGCTTCTCAAAGCTTTTCCTCAGCACCCTTGCAGGAATATTCGTGTTAAGTGGCGTTATTATCCTTTTTGTCATTAAAATATTTCCTCAATTCTGCAAATGTATAAATTAATACCGCGTTAAATAATGCAGGATAGAACAATATTTGAAGAATAACTTCAAAAAAATCCCTTGAATTATAACCCATAAAAACTTCTAATTCCATATACTCTATACTGCTTGATAGAAGAAATTGATTAAATACTTCAATTGGTATTAAATTGATAATTAAATTTCCAACTAAAAAAAGTGCTGTTAAAACTTGAGCAATTATTAGCGTTGCTAGTTTAACCTCCATTCCGCCGCTACCGCTGGCGGCACAAATAGTAATGAAAAAAATGGTGCGCGGCTTTCACCACTTTGTTATTATTAGCTTGAGGAGAAGATACACTACAAAGCACGGCGTGGTGAGTCGTAGACTGCTCTTTGCGGCTTAAATCAGTAGTTTAACCAGTGTAAGAACCATCTTTCAAGCACAAATAAGTGGTTCTACAAGACCGCAAGCTAATCATTGTTTTAGCTCTTTGTTAATTGTGTGATGGTTCAGTCAATGTCTTCCTCCTCAACTACTAAATTAGCAAAGGAGGCTGTGCAATGAAAGTTGTTTATCCCATTTGTTGTGGTGTCGATGTGCATAAGACTTTTCTCGTCGCCACACTCATTACTTCAGAGGGGATAATTCCCCATTACTCTAAAAAGAGGTTTTCAACTTTCAACAATTCCATCCTCAAGTTCAAGCAGTGGCTGATTGATAACAACTGCTATGATGTGTGCATGGAATCCACGGGAAAGTATTGGGTGCCCATCTACAACCTTTTGGAAGATACTATCCATATTACCGTCGCCAATCCCAAATGGGTGAAGGCTGTAAAGGGAAATAAGGATGATAAAAAGGATTCCAAGTGGATTGGCGATCTTTTCCGCCTTGGTTTAGTTCCAGGTAGTTATATCCCAGATAAGCCAATTCGTATTCTTCGTGAATATACTCGCTATCGATCTAAACTTGTTTCTTGCAGAACCAGTGAGAAGAACCGTTTCCAGAATGCCTTCACCGTCTGTAATGTAGCCCTTGATGCTGTCGTTTCCGACATGTTTGGCAAATCTGCCTCTTCCATCACGGACTACTTGATTTCTTCTGATACCTTCGACCCGAGATACTGTACTTCTCTTCTTCAAAAATCACTGAAGAAAAAAGCGGATGCTGTGGTTGAATCTATCGAAGGATATCAGATGACCAGGGAACAAAAAGAGCGTATGGTAATGGTTCGTTCTCATCTTGAATACGTAACTAAATCCATTGCTGAATTGGATGAAAAGCTTGATAAAATGGTTAAACCTTATGAAAGTGCTATCAAACTCCTTTGTACCATTCCCGGAGTTGATAGGATATCTGCCATCACTATCATCTCCGAGATTGGCACCGATATGTCTCAGTTTTCCAACTCCAAGGGTTTGTGCTGCTGGGGGGGACTTACGCCTGGCAATAATGAATCTGCCGGTAAGAAGAAATCTGTCCGTATTACACGTGCCGGTGTCTACCTCAAACCTGCATTGGTGCAAGTTGCCCATGCAGCCGTGAAGTCGGATAAATCTTCTTACTACAGAATCAAGTATGAACGCATTTGCAAAAGGAGAGGCAAGAAAAGAGCCATTATCGCTATCGCAAGGATGATTCTCACTGCCATATATAATATGTTCGTTACTGGTGAAGAGTGGAATCCAAGCGATTTGTATAAGATTGATATGCCACAGGAAATATTAGAAAAGCAGAAGGAGAAGGCTATTAAACAAGCAGTGAAACTTCTGATCTCCAATGGTGTCATAAAAGCTTCTGATATTTCTGTGGCGTAAATTATAGCTTAAAACTGAGATTTAATTTTTTGGGCTTTCAAAGGCCTTGGTTTAGTGCGCCCTTTTTTACCTTATGTTGTGTTATTTTTCAAGCTAAGCTGATGCCTCTGTGTGTCCAAATGGGATTTGATGCTATGACTGGAGCTGCAGTCCTCTTCATCGGCATAAATGCAGGATTTGCCGGAGCCTTTTTCAATCCCTTTACGGTTGGTTTATCCCAGAGCCTTGCAAAACTCCCGCTATATTCCGGCATAGGTTTTAGGGTGATAACATGTATAATCCTTGTGGGGGAAGGTATATGGTTTACCCTTAGATATGCTAAAAAAATCCGGGAAAATCCAGATTTATCCATTTCCAAAGAAGCTACCGAATACTGGAAAAACAGACTGAATTCCAGCAGCCCCGAATCTAAAATGAATTTGAGGCACACAGTAGTCCTTTTAATACTCTTGGCAGCAATGATCGGCCTCATCTATGGCGTCTTAAAATATGAATGGTACATGGCGGAGATTTCGGCATTGTTCCTGTTGATGGGTATTGTTTCAGGATTTGTTGGAGGCATATCTTTAAATAAGATGGCCGAGGAAATGGAAAAGGCCGCATCGGAGATAATAGGTCCATGTATGGTGATCGGCTTTGCCAGGGCTATTATGGTGGTGTTGAATAAAGGTAATGTTACCGATACCATTCTTTATGGTATGTCAAATACGGTGAGCATCTTTGGTGGAATCGGTGCAGCAGTGCTAATGTATATCATAATATATCTGCTGGAATTCCTTATTTCTTCAGGCACAGCTAAGGCAGCCATACTGGTCCCTATCCTCACTCCTCTTTGTGACCTGGTAGGAGTCTCAAGGCAGACCATGGTACTGGCTTACCAGCTGGGCGATGGCATCCTCAACATGTGGGAGCCCACAAGTCCCGAAGTATATTCTATACTCGGTGCCGCAAAAATCAAATTTGTAGAATGGTTTAAATGGGCCCTTCCCATAACCATCATATGGACTGTAACGGGAGCAATACTTGTGATTGTTGCTCAAATGATAAATTACGGCCCATAATCTTTTAAAAATTTTTAGGACCAGACACTTATTTTTACCAATAATAAAATCTATGTTTCGTATTAAATACTAATTACAGGGAGGCAATATCGTGGATGTTCCGGACATCGAAAAACTAAAACAAGAGGCCTTTAAAATAGAAGATGAAATGGCAGGTGAAATAGAAGGGATAAGCGATTTCATATTTAATCACCCGGAGCTGGGCGGAGAAGAATTCGAATCATCAAAATTTCTGGCAGGTCTTCTCTCAAGATATGGATTTGACGTAGTTTTTCCTTACCTCAATATACCTACGGCCTTCAGGGCTGAAATCGGCACGCATGATAGGCCTGCCTTCGCTTTTCTTGCCGAATACGATGCCCTCCCCGGCATGGGTGATGACGGAAGCCCCGCCCATGCCTGCGGCCACAACTGGATATCCGCTACCTCCGTGGGAGCTGGTCTAGTGCTTTCAAGAATCATAGAAAAACTCCCGGGCAAAATAGTGGTCTTCGGCACCCCTGCCGAAGAAACTCTGGGATGCAAGGTAAATATGGTGGAAAAAGGGGCCTTTGATACGATAGATGCGGCTTTTCAGCTACATCTGGAAAACAGCAATCTGTTGAATACTTCGGCTCTGGCCATGGATGCCCTGGAGTTTGAATTCACCGGAAAGGCTGCCCATGCCGCATCATTCCCTCACGAAGGGATAAATGCCCTGGATGCGGTAAATCTCACTTTTGCGGGGATAAACGCCCTGAGGCAGCATGTGACTTCCGATGTTCGCATCCATGGAATAATAACCAGAGGGGGAGACGCTCCGAATATCATACCTGAAAATTGCGCTTGCAGGTTTTACGTCAGGGCAAGCCGCCGCAGTTATCTGAACAAAGTGAGCGAAAGAATCATAAACTGCGCCCGGGGAGCGGCCTTTATGACAGGAGCGAAACTTGCCGTGAACCGCTTTGAAAATCCTCTGGATGACCTTGTAATAAATCCGGTCCTGCGCCGCATAGGTGAAGATAACCTCAGGGCTGCAGGCTTTGATAATTTTAAAGAAACGGATGAGTTCCCCGGTTCCTCGGATATAGGCAATGTGAGTCATGTGGTGCCTACTGTATACGGTTATATAGACATAGGGCCAAAAGTAGAGGTGCACGAAAGAGAATTTGTAAAACATGCCAACGGCCCTGAAGCAAAATCAAGACTTCACAAGGCCGTCAAAGGCATGGTTGGCACGGCCATAGATGTGCTGTCACGGCCCGAACTTCTGAAAGAAATAAAAAATGCCTTCGCCACGGCTTAGGGTGGTTTATAACAATTAAAGCCCCAAACTGGGCTTTTCAGACGCCAACAAACTAACTTAGCCCGCATGTATTATGGAGCGGGCCTAGTTTCTCAGATGCTGGCAGCTCTGCTGCCGCAAACGGCGTGCGAGCGTGGCCGTAGCAAAATATCATGCGGGCTTTTTTTACATTCCCATGTATGCTTTTTTCACCATGTCGCTCTCCAGGAGTTCTTTTCCGGTGCCTTCGGCCACTATGCGGCCGGTCTGTAGCACGTATCCCCTGTCGGCCATTTCCAGGGCCTCCTGGACCTTCTGTTCCACCAGCAGCACCGTCAAACCCTGCCTGCTGATTTCTTTCAATATCTCCATGACCCTGTCCACCAGTATGGGCATGAGCCCCAGCGACATCTCGTCCACCATGAGGAGCCTGGGCTTTGACATGAGCCCGCGGGCTATGGCCAGCATCTGCTGCTCTCCGCCGGAAAGAGTTTCGGCTTTCTGGAATTCGCGTTCCTTCAGGCGGGGGAAAATGTCGTATACTTCTTTCAGCCTACCTGCAATCTCATCCTGATTTTCAAGGGTGTGAGCCCCCAGGAGCAGGTTGTCCAGCACCGTCATCTTCCCGAAGACCCGCCTACCTTCCGGCACGTGGGCAATGCCGCACTTTACTATTTCATGGGCCGGCATTCTGTCCGTCCGCCTTCCCAGAAACTCGATCTGTCCTGAGAAAGGTTTCAAAAGGCCCGATAAAGTTTTAAGGATGGTGGTCTTTCCTGCGCCGTTGGAGCCAACTATGGATACCAGTTCTCCTTCTTTCACTTCAAAACTTGCATCAAAGACTACCGGCACATTGTCGTATCCCACGCTAAGATTTTTTACTTTTAGCATTGTATCTCTCCCCCAGGTACGCTTTGATGACCTCTTCGTTACTCGTGACATTTTCGGGTACATCATCGGCTATTTTTTTGCCGGCGTTTAAGACCACTACCCTGTCGGAAATGGGCATGATGGCTTCCATGATGTGCTCCACCACCAGAAGGGTGATGCCTTTTCGCTTCAATCCTAGGCAAAGCTCCATGGCATCTTTTATTTCGGTCTGGTTGAGTCCCGCCATGGCTTCGTCCAGCATGAGCATTTTAGGCCTAGTGGCCAAGGCCCGGGCTATCTCCAGGCGCTTTTTATCCGCAATGGTGAGGCTTGCAGCAGGAACGTCGCTTTTTTCCGCCAGATGGGTAAGCTCCAGGATTTCCATGGCCGTAAGTTCCGCCTGTTTTTTGCCGGACGTCCTCAAAAAAGCACCTGTCATGACGTTTTCTTTGACAGTCATTTCCTTTAAGGGCTTTACTATCTGAAAAGTTCTGGTCAGCCCCAATCTGGCGGAATAATGGGGCGGCTTTGCGGTGATATCTATGCCGCTGAAAAATACCCTCCCGGAGTGGGGCTTATAAAACCCCGTGATGCAGTTGAAAAGAGTGGTCTTGCCCGCACCGTTGGGACCTATGAGGCTTACTATCTCGCCCTCATTTACCGCAAAAGTCACGTCTTCGTTAGCCACGAGGCTGCCGAATTTCATCGTTATTCCGCGGACATCAAGTAGTGGCTCTGGCATAATCCACACCTCTCTTCTTCCTCTGCCCTTTTTTGAAAATACCCAGTATCCCCTCGGGCTCGAAACAGGCCACCGCCACTATCAGCGCTCCGAAAATAATGAGATCCACTCCCTTTCCGGTTCCTCCGAGAAATATCCGGGTGTATTCCGACAGCGGTATGAGAATGGCGGCTCCGATAATGGGCCCGTATATGCTTCCAAGCCCTCCCAGCACCGTGAGGAGCACGATCTTCATCGAAACGTCCATGGTAAATACCATAAACGGATCGATGTAGAGGATATACTGCGCGTACAGGGTCCCAAAAGCCGCCGAAAGAGCCGCACTTATCATCATGGCAAAGAGCTTGTATTTGACCGTATCTATCCCTATGGCTTCGGCTGCGTCCCCGCCTTCACGAATAGCTTTAAGATAAAAACCCATTTTGTTTTGTTCAATATAATGTGCTGTGAGCACGGCTATTGAAAATATTGCAAAGGCTATCAGAAAATAGGGTATTTTTGAGGTATGAAACTGCATGTTCAAAATTCCTTCATCCATCACGGGAATCGATATGCCCGTAGCTCCCTCCACATATTCCCAGCTAATAAATATCTGCTTTATTATTTCTGCGATGGCAAGGGTGGCTATGGCAAAATAATGGCCCTTTAACTTGAAGCAGGGATAGCTCACTACCGCAGCCACCAGGGTGGCAAGGAGTATCCCCAGAATCATACCCGCCCACGGGCTTATATGCATCCTGTAAAAGAGCACGGTGGAGGTATAGGCGCCTATGCCGAAAAAGGCGGCATGCCCGAAGGATGTCTGGCCGGCAAAGCCCGTTATTATGTTCCAGGCTTCGCCCAGCCCCGCATATATCAGGAACATTATCATTATGTGATGAAAATTTATGTTGTCATTTATAAGCGGGAGGATCAGGATGACAAAAAAAATCACAAGCAGCGGATGAAATTTCATTTTTTTCATCATATCACCACCCGAACAGCCCTTTTGGCCTTACTTGAATTACCAAAAGATAAATCAGGAAAACCACAGCGTATTTAAACTGGGTACCGAAGGCGAATCCTCCCAGCGCCTCCGCAAGACCGATGATGATGCCTCCATACAGTGCCCCCTTTATATTTCCAAAGCCTCCCAGAGCCACTATGACAAAGGCCAGCAGGCTGTAAAGGGCGCCCGACTCTGGGTATACCGGGAAAAAAGTGGCCATCAGGGCGCCGGCTACTCCCACGCAGGCTCCGGAAATGCCGAATGTAATGGCGTAAACCTTTTCCGTATCTATACCCATGAGTTTTGCCGTATCCCTATCAAGAGCCGTGGCCTGTATGGCCCTGCCGGTCTTGGTCTTCTGTATAAAATAAAAAACAAGGACGGTCATGATGATGCTGCCCATGGCTGCAGCCATCTGGGGAAGGCCGATTATTACCGGGCCCATGGTTATTTTTTTATCAGCCACGAGGGATGTGGTGACAAAGCGGTAATCGGGCGACCACAGAAACTGAGCCAGATTTCGTATAAAAAGGCTGAGCCCGAAGGTGGCAAGGAGAGCCGTAAGCCCCGGTGCATCGATGACCCGCTTTATGATGATTTTATATGTCAGGTAGCTTATGACAAAGATCAGAAGGGCGGCGACCGGCAGCGATACAAAGGGATCGAATTTCAGCAGGGTGTACATCCAGAAGACCGTATACATGGAAATCATCAAAAATTCGCCGTGGGCAAAATTTATGATGTCCATCACGCCCCAGATGAGGGTGAGGCCTATGGCCACCAGCGCGTATACGAACCCCATGAGCACACCGCTTGCTATGACCTGTAGCAGCATTTTTAACCTCCTAAACATTATGATTTTTATCAGCAAACCGGCACGTCACGGTCTTAGTTAATGGTATGAGACCGAGCTTTAAATAATAATGAAGAAAATAATAAATCAAACAAAGGGGCTCAACCTGCTGTCAAGCCCCTATATCATTTATTATCGCTTGCTCCAATCCGGGAAGGCGGGGATGGGTTCTTTCGTCTGATAATCCGTAGGCCACACGGCTTCGTAAATACCATTTTGTATCTGTGTCATGACAGAGGCCGAGTGAATGTTCTGGCCGTCATCTCCAAATTTAATCTTTCCCGAAACAAAATATGGTGCGGCAAACTCCTGGGTTTTAAGGGCTTCAAGGACCTTTGCCGGCTCGGTAGTTCCCGCCTTATTTATGGCTTCGGCAATGACCATGGCCGATGCGAAATCCTCCAGCGTTGGTCCATCGATATCCACACCGGATTTGGCCTTGTATATTTCATTTATTTTTTCCAGATCCGGCATCTTGGAGAAGAGGGCCGACGTTGTGGCATTGGGCCCGGAGAAATAGTCGGCGTCTTTGCCCAGGTTCACCACGAATTGTGGATCCTGATACCCTCCGCAGTAAGAAAGCACAACTTTTGGCACCACGTTCAATTCCTTATATTTTTTCACAAACTGGGTCATGTCGCCTATATAGGATGCGTGGAATATGGCGTCGGGTTTGGCCGCCTTAACCTTCTGGACTTCGGTGTCGACGTTGGAAACATTGGCAGGGTATTTTATGTCGGCCACCAGTTCAAAACCGTCGGCCTTGTAATTCTCTATGGTTTTCTTGACCATTTCAAAGGCGTGGACGCCGTATTCGTTGTCGATGTACACGACGGCCACTTTCTTGATGCCAGCACTGTACTTTTCATTCAAAAACTTCAAGTAGTCGAAGAAAAGTACCGTTTCCATGCCATCGTGCGGGGCTATTCTGGTAAACCACTTCAGGCCCCTCTCGGTCAGGGCTGCGGAACTGGAAGATCCTGCCACAAAAGGTATCTGAAATCTCTCGGCCACCTGGCTGGCAGGCTTGGTGGCGGAGCTGTGGTAGCACCCTATGAGGCCCACTACCTTTTCATTCTGGATGAGCCTTTCAGCTTCGGATTTGGCCACTTCGGGGTTAGCCTGATGGTCCGCAAAGATGAATTCCACCTTCGCCCCGTTCAGATTGGGCAGGCCCGCGCTTTTGGCCAGTTCCATATTGATTTCCGGATGTTCGCCGTTAATGATTTCCTGGGCCGTCTCGATGGCATACTTCAGTTTGACGCCGGTAGCGGCTGCCGACCCGGACAGCGGCAGTATGGCGCCGATCTTAACGGTTTGGGTCTCCTGCTTTGTGTCCTGATTTTGTTGTGCGGGCTGTTCCTGGGCCTGTTTTTGCTGGCCGCATCCAGCCAGGATTAAACCTGCCACAAGAAACAGCACAAGAATCAGAGAAAAAAACTTTTTCATGACAAAATCCCCCCTGTTTTATTTTTCCAGCTCATTGGCTGATTAATGTGGTATTTTTTACGCACAAATATCAATATTCGATATTTATTTTAAAAATCCTTCATTCTAAATAGTTTTTTTATCAAATTCATAGTTAAATATTTCCCATTAATAACATAAATTGCGTTCAATGGTCAGAATCGTTGCCCCGGAAAAAGAATGTGATATAATATATGCACTAACCATTTATAATGAGGTGACGAATTTGAGCAGATGAAAAAAATAAAAAGCAGATCCTGGAACTCGCCCGCCTTGCAGATATTCAAGTGACGGGCATTAACATGATGGGGAAGAATAAATTTTTTAGCTTTCATTTTTCGACCGTGAAATCATCTCTGCGTACATTTTTCTCCCGTTGCAGGCTTCATATATGTAGTGCGCCAGCTCCAGAACCCTCATGGTATAACCGTACTCGTTGTCGTACCAGGCCAGGATTTTTACTATCACATCATCGATGACCATGGTGGAAAGCCCGTCTATGATGGATGAATGCGGGTTTTTCAGAAAATCTGTGGAAACCAGAGGTTCCTCCGTATAATCAAGGATTCCCTTTAACCTTCCCTGGCAGGCCTCTTTGAACATGTTATTTACCTCTTTTTCAGAAGTAGGCCTCTCCACATTGGCCACGAAGTCTATGATGGATACCGCCGGGGTGGGGACTCTTAAGGCACACCCGTTGAGCTTCCCCGACAGGTGGGGCATCACCAGCCCTATGGCTTTTGCAGCTCCGGTGGTGGTGGGTATGATGGACATGGCGGCGCTTCTGGCCCGCCTCAAATCTTTATGGGATTTGTCTACCAGTCGCTGGTCTGCAGTATATGCATGTACGGTGGTTAAAGAACCGTTTACGATGCCAAGGTTTTCGTCTAGAACCCTGACCACCGGTGCGAGACAGTTGGTGGTGCAGGATGCAGCAGAGATTATGTAATCTCTCTCCGGTGAAAAATCACCCTCATTGACACCCATTACCAGGGTCTTATCGGCTTCATCCGCCGGTGCCGTAATTATCACCCTCTTTGCTCCCGCCTTTATATGTTTTATTGCATCGGCCTTCTTTTTCAACTTTCCCGTAGCTTCTATAACTATGTCAACACCCAGTTCCGCCCACGGGAGATTCTCGGGGTTTTTCTCGGAAAAGAACGGAATGGGCCTGCCGTTTACTATAAGGGCATCGTCCGAAGCATCCACGCTGGCCGGGAAAATGCCGTAGATCGAATCGTATTTGAAAAGATGCGCATGAGGCCTTGGCCCGCTGGTGCTGTTAATCGCTACCACATCCATTTCATTTTTTTTGTTTTCCAGCCAGATCCTGAGAGCATTCTTGCCTATTCTTCCAAAACCATTTATAGCAATTTTTAATTTCATATAAGGTCTCCTCCTCATAATTTTTACATCAAATATTATAGCATAATAAACATTATTATGCTATACTTTATAATCATTTATGTTGTTTAATATATCACATAATGGGCAAATTATATTAATTTATATCCTGAATTGTTGCCCTAAGTTGCAAATTTATTTCTAAACAGGCTTCGGCGATGTTGCATCGAAGATGTCAATCATCATATTACCATAAATTCCCATAAAACTTTTTTTAATTTTTTTCGTCTAAATTATTGGGGCAGAAAATCAGAAGTTTTCTGAAAGCAGCATAAAGTTGAGCGTTACCAACAACCTCGGCACTTTCTCCAAAAATGTATTTTACGCCGCAAAATCCGGTTACGGCAGGGAATTTTCTTCATATCCGACCACCACCGGCGGTTCCTTTTCCTTAGTGACACACCCGGAACCGGTAAGCAGCGGCACATCTTCGGGAAAACTTGCCTACGAGAGCTGCAAACACCGGGACTCTGAAATTTGCCGTCAAAGCCGCTGGGATTTCCTCTACCTTCGATCTGACCGTCATAGACATGACTGTGAACGTCAACGGCAAAGAAATTTTCTTCCCGAATCAGCAGCCTTACCTCAATAAAGACGGCCGCACCATGGTGCCGGTAAGGTTTATATCCGAAAGCCTGGGGGCAAAGGTCGGCTGGGATGAAAAGACAAAAACAGTAACTATATCGGGCACAGATAAGTCCGGTAATACCATTTATGTTGATGCTTTTACACCATCTTTTAAACAATTCAAAATTAGGTATTGCTTTTTCTAAAAAACTCGTATATAATTAGATTGTGAAAATGGTAACAAATTAATCATACAATAATAATGTGGTATTAAATAAATTTAGTTTTTGACAATATATGCTTAAGCATGTCAAATTGCTTGTCTGACAAGCCTTCCATCGTTTATCCTATATTTTTTTAAACAAGTTTGTTATAATTTTAACATACCTGCGAGGTGTTTCAAATGACAGTTTCAAATCAGGAAGAACTTCTCAAAAAAATCAATGAAGTGCGTGAAGCGCAGAGACAGTATTCAACCTTCACCCAGGAACAGGTAGATGAAATTTTCAGACAGGCTGCCATGGCTGCTAATGACGCACGAATTTACCTTGCAAAAATGGCAGTTGAAGAAACGGGAATAGGAATAGTCGAAGACAAGGTTATAAAAAATCACTTTGCATCAGAATACATCTACAACAAATACAAAGATGAGAAAACTTGCGGGGTAATTGAAAAAGACGAGACTTTTGGGCTGACAAAAATTGCAGAACCAATAGGGGTTATTGCCGCAATCGTCCCCACCACTAATCCCACTTCTACAGCTATATTTAAATCACTTATAGCCTTAAAAACAAGAAACGGAATAATATTTTCACCACATCCGCGCGCCAAAAAATCCACAATTGAAGCCGCAAGGATAATCCTAGACGCTGCCGTTAAAGCAGGCGCCCCAAGAAATATCATTGGATGGATAGATGAACCGTCACTGGAGCTTTCCCAGATGGTCATGAGGGAATGTGACCTTATACTGGCCACTGGCGGCCCGGGTATGGTAAAGGCTGCTTATTCTTCAGGAAAGCCTTCAATAGGCGTGGGTGCTGGAAATACTCCTGCCATAATTGATGAAAGCGCTCATATTAAAATGGCGGTAAACTCAATAATGCTTTCAAAAAGCTTTGACAATGGCGTAATTTGTGCCTCAGAACAGTCTGTAATAGTACTTGATGAAGTTTATGATGAGGTAAAGAAAGAATTCATTGAACGCGGAGCTTATATATTAAAACCCGATGAAATAGACAAAGTCAGAAAGCTTATTCTTGTAAATGGCTCAATAAATCCTAATATAGTAGGTCAAAGTCCTCAAAAGATTGCACAAATGGCAGGTATAAAAATTCCAACCAGTGCAAGGATTATAATCGGTGAGGTTGAATCTGTGGAACCGGATGAACCTTTCTCATATGAAAAACTTTCGCCAGTGCTTGCTATGTACAGGGCAAAAACCTTCGACGAAGCTTTGGAAAAAGCAGTAACACTGGTAAAACACGGCGGCTTTGGCCATACTTCTGTGCTTTATACAAATACTTTAAAGCACAGGGATAGAGTAGAAAAATTCAGTGCGGTTATGAAAACCGGAAGAACCATCATAAACATGCCCTCATCCCAGGGTGCCATAGGCGATATATACAATTTTAAACTTGAACCTTCTCTGACTCTCGGTTGTGGCTCATGGGGCGGAAACTCCGTTTCGGAAAACGTTGGGGTAAAGCATCTGCTCAATATAAAAAACGTTGCCGAAAGGAGAGAAAATATGCTCTGGTTTAGAGTTCCAGAAAAAATTTATTTTAAATACGGCTGCCTTCCAACTGCACTCAAAGAGCTTAAAGAAATGGATAAGAAAAAAGCATTTGTCGTAACTGATAAAATTTTATTTGAACTTGGTTTTGCAGAAAAAGTTACTAGCGTATTGGAAAAAATAGGAATTGAATACAGCGTATTTTTTGAAGTAGAACCCGACCCCACTCTCGCCTGTGCCAAAAAAGGCGCTGCACTCATGAAAGCGTTTGAACCGGATGTTATCATCGCCCTGGGCGGAGGATCGCCCATGGATGCCGCAAAGATTATGTGGGTTATGTATGAGTATCCAGAAGTCAGATTCGAAGACCTGGCGCTGAGGTTTATGGATATAAGAAAAAGGGTGTATAGATTTCCTAAAATGGGTAAAAAGGCTATGCTGGTTGCAGTTCCGACTTCAGCCGGTACAGGTTCAGAAGTTACACCTTTTGCAGTTATTACTGATGAAAAGACCAAAATAAAATATCCACTTGCAGACTATGAATTAACACCTGACATGGCAATCGTAGATACAGAACTCATGATGAATATGCCAAAGGGGCTTACCGCCGCATCAGGGATAGATGCGCTCACACATGCAATAGAAGCCTATGTTTCTGTGCTGGCTTCGGAATACACCAACGGTCTTGCACTCGAGGCTGCAAGGCTCATATTTAAATACCTGCCACAGGCATATAATGAAGGTACAACTAATGAAAAAGCAAGAGAAAAGATGGCTCATGCTTCAACCATGGCTGGCATGGCTTTTGCAAATGCTTTTCTTGGAGTATGCCATTCCATGGCACATAAGCTTGGGGCCATACACCACATCCCTCACGGTATCGCAAATGCACTGCTTATTAATGAGGTCATAAGATTTAACGCTGTAGACAATCCAAGAAAGCAAACAGCTTTTCCACAGTATAAATATCCTAACATAAAGTGGAGATATGCACGAATTGCCGATTACTTAAATCTCGGCGGCAGTACTGAAGATGAAAAAGTCGAGCTTTTAATAAAGGCAATAGATGAGCTCAAGGAAAAAATAAATATACCGAAATCAATTAAAGAAGCAGGCGTTTCAGAAAAAAGTTTCTACGCAAGCCTTGATGAAATGTCAGAACAGGCCTTTGACGACCAATGCACTGTTTCTAATCCGAGATATCCTTTAATTAGCGAAATAAAAGAAATGTACATCAGGGCTTTTGAAGGAAGATAATCGATTACTGTTTAACTGATGGTCGCTGCTAGCAGCCTATATCAAACTTTTACTGCAAAAACTCGCCCATATATGGCGCATAGATGGCGCACCTAAAACTGGCGGGCTATTTTGGCCCGCCAGAATTTTTTGTTATGCTGGTTTTGATATTTCATTTTATCGTATCCAATTCTCGAGTTTTAACTCTCCTATTCTGCTAAAGTGCTTTACATTGCCTGTCACAAGTAGATCGCAGGTTTCGAGTGCTGTAGCGGCTATAAAAAGGTCCGCATCTGCTAATACATCTCCGCTTTTCTCCAAACTTGCCTTTAACCTTCCGAATCTTTTCATTATCGCCCTATTTGAATTTATAATGTTAACTGTAATAAGAAACTGTTCAACAAGGCTTTTATTTTTTGCGGGATTCCCGGATTTCTCCGCACCATAGAACAGTTCAGCAACAGTCATAAATGACACGGCAGTTTGGTCAGGATATTGTTTTCTTTTCTCTATGATAGTCTTGTTCCCTCGAAGCAGGGAAATACAGACATCCGTATCTAAAAGAATCACAATTTCACCTCACGGCCAGGTGTACGGCGAGATAAAATATCACCGATAATCTCCTCGGTAGAACGTGAATCTTCCCATTCACCCGCTAGTTTGTTCCATAATTCAACCTGGGCTTCAGTAGAAATAACATTTTTATCAAAATTCGATGTGTATTCTCTAAGACTTTTCTCAAGAATAACTATAATCTCGCTGTTTAAACTTCTGCGTTCGGCTTCCGACAAACTCCTCAGTCGTTCAAGAAGGTTTTCCGGTATATTGCGTATAGTTAAACTTGCCATTTTGTCACCCTCCTATCATAGTTGCATTATGATTTCATTATAACACTATTTTGGCGCAACTACAATAGCTAAGGCTTTGTCTTTACAATTCCACCAGCTTATAATCCCTGCTGCCCATGCCCAGCTTCTCGCCGTATTCGAGCTGGATGAGGCCGTTGGTCTTAGGGTGAACGGCTTTGAATTTATCTTCTCCAGGCGCAAGGCCACTGTTTGCGTCACCCAGGGTGCTGGCGGCAAGTCCCGCCTGGCCTGTTCGGGGCAATTTCTTAAGCACGACTGGCATGCCCGGCAATTTTCTCCTACCACAGGTTTTAACGTGGAATGCTGCTGCTGTTTTCCGGCGGCCGGTGCGCAGCCCATGGCAAGATTTTTTATTGTGCCACCGAATCCTGCCACTTCATGGGCTTTAAAGTGGGACATGACTATCAATGAGCCCTTTTAAGCAACCTTTTCGCCATTTCCGCATGGAGGGTCACCGCCAGGGAAAGCCCCCTTTCGTCAAAATCGAAACGGCTGCTGTGGTGGTCTGCTACTATGGGAGTTATGACCTGATAATAAAGAGCCTTACCTCCCCTGGTCTGGACTCTTTCCATGAAATACGTGGCATCTTCGCTGCCACCCACAGAACCTTTATCTATAATATGTTCAACTCCTATTTCCCGGCCGATACTTTTTATCATAGATGCCAGTTCCTCGTCGCCTTCGGCGCTCATGGCACTTCCTGCTTCGTTTACCGTATAATCGATATCATACATGGCAGCACCGGCCTCTATTATTTTTAATGCTTTCTTCTTCACATAATCGTTCAGCGCCGTGGTGGCCCCCCGGGTTTCCAGCTTGATGACAGCCCTATCGGGAATCACATTCCTCCCGGTGCCTGCCTGCAGAACCCCAACATTTACCCTGGTGGTGCCATCACTGTGGGGAGCTATGGCATGGAGGTTAAGAGCAACGGTGGCCGCCGCCAGCAATGCATTTTTCCCCTCCTGGGGTGTGGCTCCGGCATGGGAGGCTCTGCCGCGGTATTCCACATCCAGTTTCGATGTAGCGAGAAATCCGCCGGTCCTGGCTGCGATTCCTATATCGCTGGAATTTCCAAAACCTATATGCAGTGCCAGGAAATAATCAGCATCATCTACCACTCCCGCCTCCACCATAGCTCTGGCGCCTCTTACTCCCTCCTCGGCGGGTTGAAAGATGAGCTTAACCATCCCGGTAAACTCGGGTTTCAGTCGGGTGAGCACTTCCGCCAGGCCCAATCCTATGGCTGCATGGCCGTCATGGCCGCAGGCATGCATCACGCCGGGATGTGTGGAAGAAAACCCCTCTTTATATGGTTTGTGATTATAATCCTTTGCCTCATCCACTTCCACCGCATCGATGTCGAACCGGTAAGCCAGGACCGGCCCCGGCCGGCCGGTATCCATGATTCCCACGACCCCCGTCAAGCCATCCATTCTCTTTAGTATCTCCGGGTCAGCACCTTCTTTTACGGCGCGTTCCACATTGTTTGCGATATCCTCATCATGGGGCCTGCCCATGACCGCCTCTTTTTTGACAACTTCATGCCCAAGCTTCACTTCATACCCCAGCTTCATCAAAATCGCCGCTATTTTGCCGGAAGTCCGGAACTCCAGCCAGCCCGGTTCCGGGTATCTGTGGAAATCCCGGCGGTACTCTATGATTTTATCTTCAATGGAACTGACTATGGTTTTATTCTCCATGTTTTCCCTCCCGTTCGGACATGAGCCCCAGCGCCGCTATGCCGAAGGTTTTGATACCGACGGATATACAACCTTCATCAAATATAACCCTGCTGTTGTGGAGAGGAATAAAACCAACATCTTCCGAGGAAACCGGAAGGGATGAGCCGAGTTTGATATATACCGAAGGTACCTTTTGAGAAACAAACGAAAAATCTTCTCCCCCGGCATCCAGAGGTATTTCTTTTATAGCGCCTTCACCTAAGCTTTTCTTTATAAGATCTTCCACTTTCTTTGTCAACGCTTCATCATTGATGGTCATGGGATAGCCGTTAATATAATCCATTTCAAACCTGGCCCCCACCGATGCTGCAGCTCCCTCGCCCGCCTGCCGGATAAGCTCGGGAATCTTATCATCATAGCCCGGGGACATGATTCTTACAGTGCCTTCCATCTCCACCTTATCGCAAATTACATTGTAACGATCCCCTCCCTGGATCCTTCCTATTGTGATAACGACACTGTCCCTGGGGTTTATCCGCCTGGAAATTATGGTCTGAAGGCTTGATATCACCTGGGCAGAGGCCACTATGGTATCAACCCCCTGATGGGGTGCCGAAGCATGACCCGATTTCCCCAGAACCCTAAGGAATATCCTGTCAGATCGGGCAGAAACGGGACCGGTTTTAAAACCCAGCTGCCCCACTTGAAGGTCCGGCCATACGTGCAGAGCTACGGCAAAATCTACTTTCGGATTTTCCAGGACCCCATCTTCAATCATCTTTTTGGCGCCGCCGGTGGGACTGCACTCTTCGGCAGGCTGAAACATGAATTTGATGTTGCCATAAATGCGGTCCCTGTATAGTGACAGTACCCGGGCGGCTCCCAGAAGCACCGAGGTATGGATATCATGGCCGCAGGCGTGCATCTTCCCCGGGATCTTTGAGGCAAAGGGGAGCCCTGTTTCCTCCTGAATGGGCAGGGCATCCATGTCGGCCCGAAGGAGCAGGGTCTTGCCGGGTTTTGCCCCGGCAAGAAGCCCTACAACCCCCGTGCCGCCTACGCCTCTTGCCACTTTTATGCCATAGGATTCAAGCTTTCTTGCAACCAGCTCTGAAGTTTGATACTCTTCATAACCCAGCTCGGGATTTTGATGGATTGTCCTTCTTATTTTAATTATATCGTCAATTATTTCATTGATTCTCCCGGAAATTTCTTTATCTAATTGCTTTGAATCCAACACTTTATATCCTCCAGTATAAGACATTTTTAATTGGTTAATTGCTATTCTTTGTATAAAATCTTACATATATATTCCCGCACCCGGACCTAAAGGTAACTTTAATGCCATCCATACGAACAACTGCAAAATCCAGACCACCAGGAATATCAGGGAATAAGGAATCATCAGAGAAATAATGGTTCCAACACCGGTATTTTCATCATACTGTTGAGCCATCCCCAATACAATGGGGAAATACGGGAACAGCGGAGAAACCGGATTCGTGGAGGAATCCCCTATCCTGTATATTACCTGAGTAAGCGCCGGAGAATATCCTAGCAGCATCATCATCGGCACGAAAATGGGAGCCAGCACTGACCACTTAGCAGAACCGCTGCCGATGAAAAGATTTATGATGGTTGACAGCAGGATCAACCCAAGAATCAGAGGAATACCGGTAAATCCTATATTCTTAAGAAAATCGGCACCCTTTACAGCTAAAATGACGCCTATATTGCTCCAGTCAAAATATGCCACAAACTGCCCTATGACAAATACCAGGACGATATAACCGGACATGGTCTTCATGGCTTCCGCCATGTGTTTTGGTACATCATCGGCTTTCTTTATAGTCCCCACGGTCTTTCCATAGGCCACGGCAATGGTTATGAAGAAAAGCATCAAAATGGGGATGATACCGGACAGGAAAGGTGAAGGTATCAAGCCACCGGTTTTGGGATCGCGAAGAATTGCTCCCTGCGGTATAACAAAAATGCCGAGGATTATCAAAAACGCCAGTGCTGCAAGTCCTGCATTTCTTAACCCCTTGTTTTCCAGAGGTGTCAGGTCATTGTTTTTCAAAACTTTTGCATTGCCCTTGTAATCTCCCAACCGCGGAGCAATGATCCTGTCGGTAATCCATGCTCCCACAATTGTAAATATTACTGTAGATGCCATCATAAAATACCAGTTTATCGAAGGATTGACCTGCATTTTCGGGTCGAGAATCTTTACGGCCTCCTGAGTTATACCGGCCAGCAGAGCGTCAGTACCCACGATAATGAGGTTTGCGGAAAACCCGGCACATGCGGCGGCATACCCAGCCACCAGACCCACCAGCGGATTCTTGCCTAAAGATAGGTAAACACTGGCCGCCAGAGCCGGAATAATGACGACCGAAGCATCGGATGCTATGTTGCCATTAATACCCACAAACATGACAGCCATACTGATAGCCCAAAGCGGGGCTCCATACATGGTCTTTCTCATGAATGCCGAAAGAAGGCCAACCTGTTCTGACAGACCTATACCCATGAGCATGGCCAGCACCAGCCCTAACGGAGCAAAACCGGTGAAATTTTTAAGGGCGCTCTGGAGCATCCAGCGGATACCTTCAGCACTTAGGAGGCTTTTGGCTTCAACCACTTTTTGAGTGCCGGGGTTTACCACCGATACCTTCGCTGAAGCAAGTACCGCGGAAATAATCATAAGTGCGATGGTAATATAGACAAAAAGAATAAAGGGATGCGGCAGTTTGTTACCAACCCGCTCTATCCAGTCGAGGACTTTCTCAAAACCTCCTTTCTTTACAGCAGTGGATTTATTTTTTTCCAGCATACAATAACCCTCCTTTTAGGTCATTTTTCGGTCATATGACCTTTTATTTTGACTAAATATATTCTATCAAAAATTTAAAATTCCTTCTTTCATGTCAGGTTTTATATAAAAAAAGTGGGGTGTTCCCACTTTTTTCTTAGATTTTATATCAAAACTTTATATATCAATCTGGGCCGCCCTTTGTCATACAGAGCCCTGTTCCCCACAATTCTCGCAGCTCCCTTTTTTTCCATTTGAGATAGAATCCTGCGGGCACTTCGCTCGCTTAAATTCATTGCAGCTCCCAGTTCCTGGGGAGTTATCCCGGTTTTATTGATATGGCGGAGAGCAGATTTAATCTTTCGTAAGTTTAAAATGCTCATGTTAAGCTTTTTTGCAAGGTCTTCCAGGTCCATGTCAAGCTCCCCGGAACACGAGGAAGTCTCTGATCGCATGGGACCTATAACTTTTCCTTCTTCCGCAATTAAGAAACAACAGTTGCCGCCTTCCCGGGCCGAAAGGGAAAGGGCCGTCCTGGCATTGCTTTCCGCTATTCTGGCCGTGCGACCAAATCCTATACCCACCGTAACCCGCAGGGGAGAATTGGCTCTGATACTTTTTAAAAGCGGCGATCCCGAAAAAAGATTTGTGGATTCCTCGAGGCTTCCCCTTGTAGTAACCAGCATAAACTCAGTATCACCGGTCTTTACTATAGAAGCCTGGTTTTGCTCGCTGTAATCCAGCAGAATCTGCTGCAGGTCCAGCATGAGCCGCTGAACCTGATAGTTTGACCGTTCATGAAGCATCTCATTTACATCTTCAGCCCGTACAAGAATTAGGGCCATCTGGGTTTCCTTTAATCTGGCGCTTTCTCCATATAACAGCGCCTTTTCAAGAGCTTGTCTTATTATGGACCGGGTAGGAAATATACGGTATGTTAAGATCCCCAGTCTGCTCAACTCTTCATAAGGTTTTTGAAGGCATGTTACCGCAGCCTTTGTTTTTTTCGATTTCCATAGTTTCACGTGGTAATCTATGATTTCGTCATAGGGAAGATAACGGTCATAATCGATGGTGTTTACTTCACATAGCGGCAGCTTCAGCTCTTTATAAGTTTCCTCTATATGAGCTTTGCTTATAGTATCGAAGCTCAAAGCCGACACATCTACTTTATCGCGGTATAAGTCAAAAAGCACTCTGTACAGGCAGGTGCCGTTTCTCGGGATATATACCATGGGAATATCTGGATTCTCCCTGGTTTTTACCCAAAAATAAGGAGCCTGGCCGCTGAACAGTAACGTATCCAGATCCCGATAAAAACTTTTCAGATTTTCCAATTCCTCATAACTCTCATAAACCTTTTCAATAATGGTGAATTCACCATTATACTCTTCCGCCACAGATCTTATGAGCTCGATGGAATCTTTCGGACCGATGACACCCATTCGTATGCTCAAGCTTTTCGACCCCCGGATAAAATATGGCTATTTAATCACATCAAAAGTATATTGTGTTATAGACCTCATAAAAGCCCTTTTATCTTCTCTATTGCTTCTTTAATGGATAAAAACAGCGGTTTTTTTTCAATGCCCAGCAGGGTTATATCCTCGTTATCCATGATGGGTATAAGGATTTTCCTGGCGCTGCAGGATGCTATGGCTTCGGCGATTTTAGGAGTGATTTCCCCCATCATGGAATTGGGTATGACAATACCCAGGGAACCCACCACCACATCGGCCTTTTTTATGCTGTAGACGATGGCGCTTTCCCCGGTGGCTCCCCTATTGGCCTTTTCCTTCATCATGTTTGTGGTGGCGGTGGAATTGGTGCCCAGGGCATATATCTTTATATCCGGCGGCAGGTCTTGCCTCAACAGGGCAATGACCTGAGCGCCTATTCCTCCTCCCATGCCGTCTACTACTGCCACTATCATTTTTTATCTTTCCTGTTCTCCAGTATTATCTTATGTTCGAGAAGCTTGACCTCTTTTATCACCGCATCCACTATCTTCTGCTCGCCCAGGAGGTCATACATGAATACCCTGCCGTCCTGGGGCTCGATGTAAATCACATTTTCCATGATCGGTTTTTCAATGCCGTCTTCCAGAAGATAAACCCTGGATTCGCACATATGCTTTTCACCCCTGCCATTATTTTCATTATTATTTTGCAACATTTTCGTCTTATTGTCTAGATGTGTTTTTTTGCTTCCAATAGGTACAGGCTTGCGGCATTAAGTGAGTCCGCTGCCTTTGATATCATCTCCGAAACCTTTGCTTTTCCGAGTTTTTCGGATTTGTCGGCCCACTCTCTGAAATTTTCCTCATGGGACTTGTTGTGCTCTATCCAATGGGCCAGGAGTATGCGCAGGGTTTCTATGTCTTTGTCCTGTCTAGGATCGCCTGCAGATGGATGATTGTGATCGCACATGGTTCAAACCTCCTCTCTGAAGTTGAGTCAGTGAGTCGGGTGAGTCAGTGAGTCAGGGGACGGTTCCTTGACTCAAAAGTGAGTCAAGGAACCGTCCCCTGACTCACCCTGACTCATTTCACTACTCTATATTTATATACGTGCCTGAGCGCTGGGGAATAGACTTATGTCGGTATGGGGTAAAAAGCATGCGCTGACGAATTCTTCCATATAAGCGGGGTCCGCGCTGAGCTCGATATAAGTCATCAAATCGGCAATCTGCCGTGCTTTATGTCTCGCTTCATCGCTGATGAGGCACAGATATGCCCCTGTAAGCGAGCTGTTACCGATAAATTCGAACCTGCTCCTGTCTATGTCCGGCAGCAAACCTATCTGCACGGAGTTTTCAATGTCCAGGTTCTGGCCTATTCCTCCCGCCACTATTACCTTTTTTATATCTTCCATGCCAAGCCCCACGCTATTGAGTAGAGTCTTTATGCCGGAATAAACAGCGCCCTTTGCCCTCAAGAAATTGTCGATATCAATCTCGTTTATCACTATATCCCTGCCGTGGGCTGTGTCTTTTGCAGGCACCAGCAAATACTCGCGGCATCCTGCAGTCCGGTCGAACCGTATCCTGCAACTCTTTGAAAATTGCTTTATCTTGCCTTTTCCATCGATTATGCCGGAAAAAAACATCCCTGCTATCAAATCTATTATTCCTGAACCGCATATGCCCGAGGGTTTTGTATTTCCTATTACATTTACATTGGGTATAAAAGTTTTTTCATCGATTCTGACCCCGTCTATGGCGCCAAGAGCTGCCCTCATGCCGCAGCTGATGTCTCCACCCTCAAAGGCCGGCCCCGCAGAGCAAGCGCACGTCACCATCCATTCTCTGTTTCCCAACACCAGTTCGCCGTTTGTACCGAGATCCATGAACAGCGTGACTTCATCACTATTCCAGAACCCTGCTGCCAAAACTCCAGATACTATATCTCCCCCCACATAGCTTGCCACATTGGGGAGAACGTAAACCGGAGCGTTTGGATTGATATCGAGGGCTATCTCTTTCGCTCTGAAAACCGGTGAATTTCTGAACGCCGGGATATATGGCTCAAGCCTTATATTTTCGGCGGGCACGCCTAAGAATAGATGGGTCATCGTCGTGTTGCCGGCAAAAACGGAACTGACTATATCCTCACGCCTGCAATCCTTTTTTTCCATCATGCGTTCTATCAGTTTGTTCACATTACCCTGCACTATGGCATCCTGAAGTTTTTCAAGGCCGCCGGGCTTTGTGGAATGAATTATCCTGCTTATGACATCCGCGCCGTACTGCATTTGGAGGTTTCCGGAGTTGGCCGAGGCTTCGATCTCACCGGTATATAAATCAACGAGACAGGCTGCGACAGTGGTGGTTCCTATATCCACACAAAGGCCGTATATCTTCCTTTCCTTCTGCGCCGTTATGTCTAGAATCTCATAGTTTTTTTCATCTTCACGAAGCACAAGATTCACATCAAAACCAGCTTCCCTGATTATCCGCGGCATTTTTCTCAAAACTTCCACCGAACAGTCCGGTTTTTTTGATTCCATCAATGGATTTAATTCCCTTGCGATTCTCTCAAAATCCGGAATATTGTCGTCCAGAGTGGGTTCTTTAATTTTTATTTCTATCGATCTGAAGCTGTTTTGAAGCTTTATGCCGGAGTCTTTCAGAGCCTGAACGGCTTTTTCTACCCTCGATTTTTTTATTGAATCTGATGTAATATCTTCTATTATTATATCATCAACGCCGACGGTTTGCACGAGTTCCACTGTCATATCGCCCTCTATAGTCGTAAGGCAGGCAAGCCTTATGCCGCTCTCTTCTTCTTGGCGGGCAATAAGACGGGAAGGCTGATAACGATGTTCCCCTTCGATTACTTTCACCCTGCATTTGCCGCACTGGCCCTTTCCCCCGCACGGAGCGTCTAAAAATACCCCCGCTTTTTGCGCCGCATCCATGAGGCTGGTACCTTTTTCCACTTCCACGGTCTTTCCCTGCGGTTTAAAATAAACCGAGCATGTTCGCATATATATTCCACCCTTAAAATAAATAAATTTTACAAGCCACTTTTTCAAGTGGCTTGTGCGAAATTATAAACTCTTTTCGTACGCGGTACTATCCATCAAATTGTCAAGTTCGTCGGGATCTGCAATCTTTACCTTAATCATCCAGCCTTTTTCATAAGGAGATTCGTTTACCAACTCGGGGCTATCCTCCAGTTCGCCGTTAACCTCAATGACTTCGCCGCTTACAGGTGCATATAAATCCGACGCCACTTTGGCGGACTCGATGCTGCCGAAAACTTCGCCCTGTTTTATTTTTTTGCCCGCATCCGGCAAATCCACATAGAGGATCTCTCCCAACTGGTCCTGAGCGTGGTCGGTAATACCTATGATAGCGACATCTCCTTCGACCTTCGCCCATGTATGTTCGGCATGATATTTGATGTTAGATGGAAATTCCATATTTTCCCTCCTATTTTATTCTTGATTTTGTAGTGCTGTCAGTGCGGCTTCCCACTTCCGTTATAGCATCGGATTCATAGTTAGGGCAGGATGGCCGACTTTCGTGAGAAATTCCACCACAGTATCCGGATCCGTTCCCACAGTCTCATCGGCAATCATGTCGTAGAAATTATCTATGCCTATTTCTTTGGCTCTCTGCTCCAGTTTATCCTTCAGGGCCTCTTTCAACTCTTTGGGCATCCAGACCACTCTGGCGAGCCCGCCGTCGGCATACAGGAACTTTTTGCTAGTGATGAACTGCCGCCCGTGGCCCATGAATCCCGGCGTCTGGACGCCTCCTCCCGTGGTGGAGGCAAGTTCCCCGAAGGTCATGCCGAGGGGCGTCATACCCGCATACTCTCTGTTGACTATTATGACTCCGTTGGCTTCGGGCATGATGCCGCAGATGCATTCAAAGCAGCCGCACGATGTCATGGGGTCTTCCATGATGGTATAAATATTTACCTTATTGACGGCTCCGTGAGAAAGCTCTGAGACCGCCTTATCCACCGCAGGCCAGTTGCCTTTTACTTCGTCTGTGCATGTGCCCTTTTCTATAGGCTGGCATGGCCCAGCGGGATTGAGTTCCTTTGTGGCTTTGGCGTCCAACCAGCTCACCGCTCCACAGAGGCCCAATCTTTCCGGTGTTACGATGCACACATGGGCAGGCGCAAAGGATTGACACAGCAGGCATGAATAGAAGGTATCCACGCTCTCGTCGGTAAGGCCAGCCAGTCTGGCATCCCTGGCTTCATACCTCGGCTTTGCTATTTCATCTAGAAGTTTCTCCACCCTTTCCTTATCGGTAATTATGGTCACCTGCACTTTATCCACTATGCTGCCGAATTCATCCAGCATCTTGGCGTATAGAACTTCTCCGATATGTTTCAATCTAAAACCTGCTTCATAGGTGGATTTGCTTATCCTCAGCCATACGATATCCCTCTGGCCCAGATGCATTACACCTTCAGTATAATTGGCAAAATAGTGTATTCTTCTTTCCATGACAGGTTCAAAATCCTGCTGCATATTCCTGCCTGCCACTTCCACCAGCAGTGCCAGCGGAAGTTTGCCTCCATTGGGCTCAAGAGTGTCTAAATCCGGCCCGATTACTTCTATCTTATGGTCCTCTACTTCAGACATCTCCCTCATCTTTACCAATTCCCAGGCGACAGTTCTGCCTCCTCCGAATTCGGCGAACATGTCTTCTTTTCTAACCCTCTCGCCCTCAAAAGCCGCTGCAAAACCTACGGGAATGGGAAGTTCAGTAATTTTTATTTTTATTCCACGGGCTTCTAGGGATGTAGCCACGATTTTGTCGTAATCCTTTTGGACTATGAGGTTTTCAGGCACTTCCTGTACATCCTGGTCAGTTATTACAGGGAATCCCAGAGCTATAGCTCCGGCTCCAGCGGACACCACAAGTTCGCTCAGGGGGCCTAAGGCATTGACAAAAGCAGGTACTCTTTCTTTCGTGTATTTGAGAAGCTCACCGAGGTTGCCCGGCTGAATATTGCCGAAGATTAGAGCTGCCCTTATGGCTACAGTCACCACATGTATGACTGAGGTTACATCATATCCTAGCGGTATCACCCGAAGCTCCAAACCCATTTTTACTTTGGCATTAATAGCCTGGTCAATGATTTTCCCCACCAGGAAAACCAGCAGTCCTTTGGTCTGATAGCCTTTTATGACTTTTGCCGCCTCTTCCTCTGACGGCGCTTCGCCTATCACTACCGCCACTCCCGGGATGTCTCCGGTCACCAGGGGAACCCCCAGGGAACGAATGACTGTATCAGGAACAAATCCTATGCATGGTTCAGTATAGGGGGTTTTACCACCCGCATACTTGCAAGCCTCTATTACTTCTGCTGCCACAGCAGTGGCAAGGCCAGCATTGAGAGCTTTTTCCAGATTTTGCTCTTTGACTATGAGGCTCTCGATCACCGGTATGACACCCTTTAATTCGGCAAGAGTGTTTATTTTCTTGCCAGTGGCTGCATATATCGTGGGCAGGCTGTAAGCGGTGCCGGGAAAAGCCACTTTTTCATTTTCCCCCAGCTCCGACACCGTTTTTTCCACAACTGACTTACAGGCAGCCAGAGCCTGTTCAGACCCCGTGAAAATAATATCAAATAAGCTCATGATATGCTCCTCCTTTTTCAAATATAAAATCACAACTCCAGGTAGGAATCGCAGTACAGGTTTCTGCCTTTTATCACATCCGCAGTCTTGATAATGTCCATGAGCATCTTGTTTAACGGGTTTACAATAGCTGAAGTAAGGCCGCACTGAATGGCCATGGCGCAGAAAGTAGCTTCAATGAGCCCTCTCAACTCTTTTGGGCAGCCATTAGAGACGTTGCTAAGACCTCCAGTGGTCTTGAATCCCATTTCGGTAATCTGGCGCAGTGCCTCCAGAACCTCCTGCTGTTTATCCTGCATTCCTTTTACCACCACAAAAAGCGGGTCAAACAAGATATTCTCGGGATCAAGCCCGGCTGCCATCGCCCTGTCCAGGATTTCTGTGCAGTATTGGATTCTTTCATCATTGTCTCTGGGTATTCCCTCTTTTGCGCAGAGGCCTATGACCATGGCATCATATTCTGCCGCCATATCTACCATGCCGAGCCTGGAACCTGCATCAGCAGAATTAATTATCGGTTTCCCGGCTTTCCTATCATATACTTTGATTCCTGCCTCCAGAGCTTTAGTATTGGCGGTATCAAGGCAAAGAGGGGTGTTGGGAAACTCCTGCTGAAGGAGTTTCACCACCCACGGCATCAATTCTTCGCCATCTCTGTCCGCAGGCCCTATGTTCACATCCAGATAATTGGCTCCCGCTTCCACCTGTTCCCTCGCCCTTTCAATGATGGGCTTCGGGTCCCTTTCTTGAAGTGCTTTCCTTATTACAGGGGATATTACATGAATACGTTCTCCGATTGTAATAAATCTCGCCATACATTTATCCTCCTGACATGCGTATTTTTATGATGCGCTTTTCTGGCGGTAATCCTTTAAAAATGCCGGCAGAGAAGCGGCTTCGCGGGTTCCCACTATTACCTTCCAACCCGGCAGCTCGTCTTCTATATCGGATTTCAACACTGCCACTTTCCCGGGTATAATGAGTTCTCGGGTTTTGAGCTTGCCTTCCACTTCAAAATCCTTTATCGCTTTTGCGATGGATTTTGCATTAAGTTTACCTGAAGCCCAGGCAGTCAGCACTGAATACCCTCCCGCATCGGGTATCAGTATCCACGACGGCACCTTGGACCTCTCCACCTCTCCGGAAACTATGAAATATGTCAGCGCAAAGTCTACGGTAACCAGCAGAGGCGATTTTTCATCCGCCTGACCTATCTTGTAAATGCCCTGTTCAATCCTCATAGGCCTCTGTGGATCAGTGTAAATATTCTGTCTCAGGGCAAAGAGGGGCAGAGCCATTGAGTAATCCATATCGCTCAATACTATAATTGACGCATATTTTTCCACAAACAGCGTTGCCATAGCGACTTCCATCATTTTATCTTGCGCCATGTCGCACACAAATGTCACAGTCGGATAGCCGAAAGTCCTGTCTTTTGAAAGGAGCGCCGTCCGCCTTATATTGACAACGTCATCAAAGGCGGCTTTCAGACTCCTGCCGCCGGCGTCCAGGAGAAGTTCCTTGTAACCCATATTCTGTATCTTCTGGACTGTGTCATAAAGCTTTGCCTGATTTTCGGCTTTTATTCCTAGCAGAAGATTGTGCTTCTTTGCTATGCCTACCATGGCTTCGCAGTTTTGTTCATTTGCACCGTAAATTATTGGCCCCAGGGCAGCAAATTCTTCCGCAGCTGCCGAAGCTATATCCGGATCTTCGGAAATTATCATGGGCACCACTTTTTTGCACTCAGAAGTTACTTTTTTAATTAGCGAAATAAATTTCTGCTTATCCTGCGACGAACACCTGAATGCCGCTATTTCCACATACATTTCCTCGCTGATGCGGGTATAATTCACTGAGTTTATATGGTTTATCTTTTTTGCCACCTCATCAGCATTTTCTGCATCGTCGAACATCACAGCAAACCTTGGCCTGTTCACAAAAGTCTTTTCGTGCCTGAAAAGTACAGTTTCCCCTCCCAGGGAATATGTCCTTTCCCCGGCACCGAAGGTCACGGTTCTCATCGGGGGGGCGGTGGCCTCCGCCAGCTTGCCCTTCGCCTCATCGGACATGTATGGGCACTTTTCCGCCTGAGTCCCACCCTGAGCCAGCTTCATGGCAAAGGCTAGGCATGTGGGAAAACCGCATTCCTTGCAATTTTTCTTGGGAAGCATTTTGTATATTTCCATACCATTTAAGGCCATGTTCATCTCTCCCATCATTATAACAGTTCATCGATAAATTTGCGGATTACTTCCACGGACTTTGGATGCCTCAAAATTACGGCATTGGAACCCGCCGCCAGCACTCCAGTTGCTGTGGATACCTCCATGGCAATACCTCTTTCTTCCTGATCGCCCCACTCAGGCATATCCTCCTCAGTGGCTATAGCTTCCTTTGCTTTCCATGTTTCAAAGGATACCGGGCTTATTATCGGCATCTGCAGGGTGGCGTCATTCTGATCCAGTGCTGCCAATTTTATCCTGTCCATGGTAGTGACTACATACTCGAATCCGTACCCCACGGCAGCGCACCCCGGGTTCATCACCATTTTTTCCGGTTTTACCCCCAGCTGGGTTATGAGTATGTTCAGCTGTTTTGCAAGATTTAAATCCACTGAAGATTCGGCGCTCACGATATTCCCGTATGCCATGCCGCAGGCGGCGCCGACCTCCTTATAGTTGGCTTCCACCGCCGAAAGAAATACATAATTTTTGTCAGGCAAAGCTTCAGCTATTTTTGTAAAAACTTTGGCATTTTTTTCATCGGAATCGCATCCCGCTATAACCAGCGGAACAGGTACCTCGCCGGCAAGCCTCTCGGCTATGCGGGCGCAGTCTTCAGGAGATCTGTCATCTCCTTCCGGGTTGGCTCCTTCAAATTTAATGCATATGAAATCCGGATTGTATTTTTCCACGCAGAATTTAGCCCATTTTACCGGATCGTCGACATATGGTCCGAATATATCCTTCAGGCTCTGCGGCCAGCTCTCGGGAAAAACATCCCATATTTCCATTCCCACGGCCGGTTTTGCTCCGCTGTCTCCATCGAATTTATAGAACGGGAGCACAGATTCACCTCCGAGTTTTAGCCCGGAGCCCACAGTCACTTCCCGGATTTTTCCGCTGAATTTTTGAGAAGGCTTTTTGTAAGCCATACAGATCACTCCTAATTATAATAAGTTAACTGCAATAGATTATCTCGAATAAATCTTGATTCTGATGCAAAAAGCCGCTTTACTGCCGGAGACGAGCCGGCACCTCCGGCAGCGCGTACTAATTTTTGCCATGTAATAAAATTTAAATAATCTCAATAGACGCTAAGTAAGAATCAAATATTTTCTCTGCGGCTTTTCGAGCTGGCACATCAACAGGAAGTTGCACCAGGGGTATGCCACGGGTGTCGTAATCAAAGATATGGCTGTCCAGCGGTATGGTGCCCGCAAGCTTCAGACCGTAACCGTCAGCAGCATGCTTTATTTCTTCAGTGACACCGCCTTCCGGCACTCTGTTTATTATGAGGTAAAGGTCTCTTACATCCAGAGCGAGTTCTTCTATAAGGCTTTTTACCCTTGCCGCAGCGTCAATTCCCCTTTTTGAACACTCGCTAACAGCAAACATTAAATCCACTTTTTTTGTGGTGCGCCGGCTGAGATGCTCGAGGCCCGCCTCGTTGTCGATCACCATAAATTTATAACTGTCCGCCAGCCTGTCGGTGGCCTCCCTCAACAGGCCGTTGGCAAAGCAGTAACACCCTAACCCCTCAGGCCTTCCCATGACTATTAGGTCGAAACCGCGGCCTTCAATGACGGCCTGCTGAATTTTTAAATTTATATAATCAGCTTTCGACATCCCGCTGGGAAGTTTGCCATCCCTGTTATTTATGCTTATTTCTTCTCTAATTTCTCCCAGCGTGGTTTCAACTTCCATTCCCAATACCTGGTTCAAATTGGAATTCGGATCTGCATCAACCGCCAAGACGGGTGTCATTTTATTTCTTACAAGATAATCCACTAGAAATCCCGCAATCGTTGTCTTCCCCGTGCCTCCCTTGCCCGCTACCGCTATTGTATACGCCATGTTACCAGCTCCCTGAAGTTGATGTTTTCATACTTTGTGAATTGCATCGCCGTTTACGTCTTTTAACGCTTCCATGACTGCTTCGGACAGGGTGGGGTGCGAATGAATGGCTGACCCCAGTTCGTCTGCCGTAAGGCCGTACTTTATGCCTGCCACCAACTCCTGAATGAGGTCAGTAGCATGGGGTCCCAGAATGGATGCTCCCAGTATCTTTCCGGTTTTTTCATCGGCTATCACTTTTACCTTTCCGACAAGCTGTCCCATAGCCTGAGCTTTTCCAAGGCCCCTGAAATCAAATGTCCCTTTTTTAATGGTGTAGCCCCGGGAAAGAGCCTCTTCTTCTGTAAGCCCCACACCGGCCACCTCCGGATCGGTGAAAACGCCTCTGGGCACTGCGGAATAATCCATAGTACATTTTTTGCCCATAATGTTTTCCACCGCGCATTCCGCCTCTGCGGAGGCGAGATGGGCCAACTGCGGTCCTGGGACTACATCACCTACAGCATAAATACCCTCTATATTTGTCATCATATGTTCATCCACTGTAATTCTTCCATTTTCCACCCGGACCCCTACCTGTTCCAATCCCAGGCCCTGAATGTTTGCCTTCCTGCCGATGGCCACCAGCATCATTTCTGCCTCTATTCCATCGCCATTTTCAAAAATGGCTTTTACTCCCTTGTCGTTTACTTCGACTTTAACAATTTTTGTGCTCAGCATCAGCTTTATCTTTTTCCTCTTTAATACCTTTTCCATCTCCCGCCCTATTTCTCTGTCTTCTAGCGGCAGGGCGTGGTCCATCATTTCCACCATGGTAATTTCAGTGCCCATATTGTTGAAGAACATGCCGAATTCGCAGCCGATGACACCTGCTCCAACTATTATCATGCTGGAGGGCAATGTCTTGAGTTTCAGAGCCTCATCGCTGAGAAGCACCTTTTTGCCGTCATATGGAAAGATGGGTATCTTTGCCGGCGAGGAACCGGTAGCCACAACTATAGCATCGGCTGTCAAAGTCTCGGATGAACCGTCGTCTTTTATTACTGTAACCTCGTTTTTAGCTGTAATCCTTCCTATCCCTTTTATCGTCTTGACTTTGTTTTTTTCGAAAAGAAATTCTATTCCCTTAACTAGCCTTTCCACTATCTTGTCTTTTCTATCCATTATGGCAGCAAGATCAGGGGTTACTTTGCCTTCTATATGAATTCCAAATTCTTCTGATTCCTTGATGGCAGTCAGAACATCGCTGGAAGCCAGTAGCGCCTTGGTGGGGATACAGCCTCGATTCAGGCACGTGCCACCCACCCTGTCGTTTTCCACCACGATTGCCTCGGCTCCCATCTTGGCCGCCTTAATAGCCCCTACATATCCCGCAGGACCTGCACCTATGAATACAATTTTCTTTCCCATAGCTATCCTCCTGCTAAAAATTTATGCTGCCCGCTTTAAATCACACATTTCCAGCAGTACCGGGACGTTTTCTTCTGCCCCTATAGCCATTATGTGGACCCCATCGCACAGTTTCTGCCGTACTATTTCATTTATGAATTCAGCGGCTATCTTCAATCCTTCCTTTACCTTATCCTGAGACTTCCTGAGCCTTTCGATGATTTCTTCGGGCACATATATTCCGGGTACGTTCTTGTTCATGTAGTTGGCCATTCCCGGAGACTTCAATGGTATCACCCCGACCAGTATTTTCGTGTCTATACCCCTTGCTGCCTCCAGGAATTTTTTAAACAATTCTATATCATAGACAGCCTGGGTCTGAAAGAATCTTGCACCAGCATTGACTTTTTTCTTCATTTTCAAAACCTGAAGCTCAATGGGGTCGTATACCGGCGTTACGCTCGCTCCCAGAAAAAATTGCGGTGTTCCCGTCAGGGTATTCCCCGCCAGGTCTTTGCCGGACATAAGAGTAGTTGCTGTCTGCAATATGTTTACCGAATCCATATCAAATACGCCTTTGGCCTGGGGGTGATCGCCGACTGAGGGATGGTCGCCGGTCAGAGCCAGCACATTTTTAATGCCCAGGGCTGCAGCAGACAGCAACTCCCCCTGGATGGCTATACGGTTCCTGTCCCTGCCGGTTATCTGCATGACTGGCTCCAATCCTTCTTCCACAAGGATAGCGGCTGCACCCAGGGATGAGGCGCGAACCACCGCGCTCTGGAAATCGGTCACGTTCACCGCATCCACCATATCCTTAACTTCTCTTGCACATTGTTTAAACCTGCCAAAATCAGTGCCTTTCGGAGGAGCCATTTCCGCGGTAACGGCAAAAGCGCCGCTTTCCAACTTTTGAGCAAGACCCATAGTCCTTCCTCCCTTTTTACTATTTACCTACGGTTACCCTTCGCGGATTTGCAGCTTTGCTGTAATCCTTCGGGCCCTTTATTTCCAGCAATCGCTCGAGTTCGTTTGATTCCTTTAACTTGTTATATATCAGAACCCATGCGCAGTCGTTTTCGGGATTTACTTCGCATTTGCCGTCCTTTGAGCCGCCGCATGGCCCATTCAGGAGGCTTTTTGCGCAGCGGGTAATGGGACAGATACCGGCAGTCCATCCCAGCTCGCACTGGCCGCATGCCCTGCACGCTTCGCTGAAATGTCCGATTCTTTCTACTTCGCCGATGAACATGGTGTCATTGGCAGGATATACCGGGATGCTTGCCACTTCTGCCACGGTCTGAGCGCCGTCGCCGCATGCCATGCACAGTATGGCGTCGGCTGATTCCAGCGCCTGCTTGTATTTTTTCAATGTTGAACGGGTCTGCAGTTTGTGGCACGACGGATCCAGCACCACATATCCCGTAACCTCCTTGCCTTCTTTTTCCAACTTCTCCTTCATGGCCAGGATTTCCTTTTCTCCGCCAGTCATGCAGGATGTGGCGCAGAGGGTGCAGCCTGTTATAAAAATTTTCTTTTTGCCCTCTAAATACTTAAGAATATCCGAAAAAGGTTTCGGCTGTGTGATGACCATTTGTCCGCCTCCTTTCACATAGCTCTATTCTATATTGAGTCTTTTATATTTAAGGTACCTGAAAGCTGCACTATTGCCGCTTTCGAGTTTATAATACCACTTATTACACCAAAATTACCTTTGCCTTTTGCAGGCTTCCAACACATGTTTTGCAAGAACAGTGGAGGTCACCGCCCCCACGCCGCCCGGAACCGGCGTTATCATTCCCGCGACAGTACTTACTTCATCAAAATCAACATCGCCGCACATCTTGCCATTTTCGTCAAAATTTATCCCCACATCTATGACTACAGCGCCTTCCCTTACCATCTCTTTCTTAATCATTCTGGCTTTCCCTGCCGCAGCAATCAATAGTTCAGCTCTGCTGGTTTCTTCGGCAAGATTTACAGTCCTGGTATGGCACACAGTTATGGTGGCATTCTCCTTGAGCAGCATCATGGCCAGCGGCCTTCCCACCACCATACTTCTTCCGACAATGACGGTTCTTTTGCCTTTGGGATCTATGCCATAATGATGCAGTATCTCCATTACCGCAGACGGTGTGCAGGGCGCGAATCCCCCTTCTTCACCACTCATGACTTTGCTAACGTTCACAGGGTTGAAACAATCCACATCCTTAGCAGGCGATATCTCATATTTTACCACGTTTTCTGAAATTTGCGATGGCAGCGGCCTCATCACCATTATTCCGTGGACTTTTTCATCGGCATTTTGGCGATGTATTACCTTCAGAAACTCATCCTGGCTCAAATCCTGCGCAAGTTCAGTGACGCTGCACTCAATACCTATTTCACCACACCTTTTAACGGCTCCCTTGATATAAGCGGCAGAATCCGCCCTATCTCCTACTATAATGATGGACAGAGTAGGGACAACCCCTTTTTTTCGAAGCTCATCTACCTCTGACTTCAACTTGTGTTTTAAAGCTTCGGCCACTTCCTTACCGCTCAATATTGTTCCCATTTTCCAGCCTCCTTTAAAAAAATTAATTAAATTCGCTGTATAAAACCAAATATGCTTCCCTGAATAAACTTGAAGCAAACTTTAGCTCTTAAGCCTTTGCTCCACTATGCCTATTGTCTCGTCGACTGCTTCCATGCTTTGTTTTATGAGAAAATCCATTTCCTGGAGGCAGTTTTTCACAAATTCTTCATCCTTGATGCCACTTAGATTGATATCCACATTGAGCTTACCGCTTAAAAGGGCAGCTTTCAAGCAATGTACACCTACCCCTACATCGCTAATGGCAAGCTTCGAACCTATGTCAGCCAGCCTTCTCTGGAGTTTTATAGCCTTGACAGCGTTCTTCATAATATCAAGCGGCACGGTGCACGCCTTCTTCAGCGCCGCCTGCATGGCTTCTTCTCTGGCTTTTTTTTCGCCTTCGGTGCCTTTCGGCATTTTGTACACCTCAGCCACGTCCTTGAAGACCTCAGCATCTCTGTCCACCAGAGAAAGCAGCCTTTCTTGAAGGGCTTTGGCCTCCTCCATAATGCTTTTGACTTCCTCTTCCACGTCTTTATACTTTTCTTTGCCCACGGTGAGATTGCCCACCATGTTGCCCAGGGCTATGCCAATGGCTCCCACAAGGGCGGCGGCCCCCCCGCCTCCTGGCACCGGCTCCTTCGAAGCCAGCACCTCAACAAACTCTCTGCAGCTTTTTTCAATCAGCATTCATGCGTCCCTCCCCATTTTTTTACTGCCATTCTGGCAGCATTGAAATTTATATGGCCTGCCACATGCATAATGAGGTCATTTAACTCCGGGTCCATACCCCCGCTGGAAATGCAGGGGTATGAAGCCCAGAGATTATTGGCCCTTTCCGGAATTTCTTCTTTTGTCAATCCCAAAAGCCCTGAGGCCACAAAATATGTGGCTCCACAGGGTGATGACCTTATTACATTGACATCCATCACTCTGTCTTGCTCATCCAAAATTAATTCATACTCTGGCATTCCAATCCTGAAATGCTCGATAAACTTATTTATCAGCTCAAATCTGCCTTTTGACAGCGAACAAAAGGGTCTCGGAAAAGCATACTCCAAACCCAGGTTTTCACAAACAGTTTTTATCTTATTTAAAAAAGAATTATCTATCCACGAAGGGTCTTCCCTAGGAGCGATTAGGGCCCGGCATCCGGCGCCGGGAGCCCTTTTCAAAATTTCCAGAAAGATATCGGGATGCACCCCTACAATTACAAGAATGTCATGGGAGGGAAGCTCGGTTTTTATATGCGCCTCAGGGTCATCTATTAATTCCGGTAGCACAGATGGGAATTCTATAATCCCTGCCAGCTCGGAAGAAAAATCCAGACTGTATTTTTTTCGAAATTCCAGGCATCGATGGGAACATACGTACTTGCCATCTTTATAATCGGTGATGTGTGGGATAAATCTTCTTTCGGCAAATTCACCGCCGTATTTTTTGTGAAACGGGCCGGGTACAGCGGGAGTGTCCTCGCTCCTCGCTATTAATATCTTCAATCCACCTGCCATGTCATCTTCACCCTGCTATACCAGTATATACATCGTCCTCTTTTGTAAATATTATAACTTATTTCAGTACAAATTTCCACCAGAATTTTAAAAAAATGTAGGATATTTAAAAAAGCCTTCATTAATATAATTACTAGCGATTAGTCAGCGGTCGGCTTTTTTGAAATGCATTACGGAAAGCCCTAAATTAAGGTATATTATTGCTTTCCTATGCATTTTAAAAAAGCCCGGTTATGCGTCCGTCCGCATCAACATCAATATTTTCAGCAGCAGGCTTTTTCGGAAGCCCAGGCATTGTCATTATTTCTCCCGTAAGCGCCACCACGAAGCCCGCACCTGCAGAGACTTTTACATTTCTCACACTTATTTTAAAGCCCACAGGCCTTCCCAGTTTCCGTGGATCGTCCGAGAGGGAATACTGCGTCTTGGCTATACATACCGGCAGGTTTTTAAAACCGAGTTCTTCTAAATTTCCTATTTCTTTGATAGCGGCCGGTGAAAATTCCACTCCATCCGCTCCGTATATTTCCCGGGCAATGGTTTCTATTTTTTCCGCTATTCCCAGTTCAAGGCTGTATACAGGCTTATAACGATTTTCGCCCTTTTCTATCAATCGGAGCACTTCTTTTGCCAAATCAATACCGCCATTGCCACCTTTTGCCCATACTTCCGACAGCACTGACTTCACGCCATAGCGGGAGCATTCTTCTTCGATTAGTTTTAACTCCGCTTCGCTGTCCGTCGGGAAGCGGTTGATGGCGACCACGGCCGGCAGGCCGAATTTTACGGTGATGTTCTCCACGTGCTTCAACAGATTGGGAATACCTTTCTTTAGTGCATCAAGATTTTCCTTGTTCAAATCTTCTTTTGCCACTCCTCCGTTATACTTGAGGGCTCTGACCGTGGCCACTATTACCACCGCGTCCGGCTTTATCCCTGCAACCCTGCACTTGATATCCAGGAATTTTTCCGCGCCCAGGTCAGCACCAAATCCTGCTTCTGTTACTACATAATCCGCCAGTTTCAAAGCCATTTTCGTAGCCATTATGCTGTTGCAGCCGTGGGCAATATTAGCAAACGGGCCGCCGTGCACAAAGGCTGGAGTGCCTTCCAGTGTCTGGACCAAATTGGGCTTTAATGCATCTTTGAGCAGGGCTGCCATGGCCCCCTGGGCTTTCAGTTCTCCCGCCGTGACCGGCCTTCCGTCATAAGTATACCCTATTATTATTCTGGCCAGTCTATTCTTTAAATCCTCAAGGTCTTTCGCAAGGCAAAATATGGCCATGACCTCCGAAGCGACAGTAATGTCATATCCGTCTTCCCTGGGGGTGCCGTTAGCCTTGCCACCAAGGCCGTCGACGACGAACCTTAGCTGCCGGTCGTTCATGTCCACGCATCTTCTCCACGTAATGCGCCGGGGGTCAATGCCCAAAGCATTACCTTGATATATGTGGTTGTCAATCATCGCCGCCAAAAGATTGTTGGCTGCGCCGATGGCGTGAAAATCGCCCGTAAAATGCAAATTTATGTCTTCCATGGGAATTACCTGAGCGTATCCGCCTCCGGCAGCACCACCCTTTATTCCGAACACCGGACCCAGCGAAGGTTCTCTTAAGGCTATGGCAACCTTTTTCCCCAGCTTATTGAGGGCATCCCCCAGACCCACAGTTGTAGTTGTTTTTCCCTCGCCTGCTGGTGTGGGGTTAATGGCGGTGGTCAGAATAAGCTTTGCATCTTTTTTGTCCTCAAGCTTTTTCAACAGATTGTAATCGACCTTTGCCTTATACTTGCCGTAGTACTCGATATCGTCTTCACCGAGTCCCAATTTCCCCGCAATGTCACGGATATGTTGCGGCCTTGCCTCCTGAGCGATTTCAATATCACTTTTGAAATTCATTGGATTCTCCTCCTCTTCTCATTATAGTTTTTTTAAAAAGATTGATTCAGGTGTAAAAAGTCGCTTTCCCGTCGGAGATTGCCCAACCTCCTTTCTCACTCAAATATCCTTAATCTGGATTCCAGCTCTTTTTTAATCTTTCTAATCTCCATTACTTTTTTGCTGCTCTGATCATAAGGCGAAACTCCCATCCTATCGGCAAAAATGACATCCTCATCGTATGACATAAATCCGAGCACAGGCACATCTTTGCATGAATCCAAAATGAATTTTTCTTCTTCTGGTTTTTTTATTTTATTCCCCACTGCAAATATGTTATTGATGCCGATGTCCCGGGCAAGTTTCTCTACGGCCTTTAGCGTCTGAATACTCCTTTTTCCTGGCTCCACCACCACTACAAAAGCATCTACCGATTGGGCAGTGGCCCTTCCCAGGTGTTCTATGCCCGCTTCCATGTCCAGTATCAATACCTCATTTGACATGAGTATGAGGTGACTCATAAGCGCTTTCAAAAATGCGTGCTCCGGGCAGATGCATCCGCTGCCGCCTTCTTTCACCGTTCCCATTACCAGAAGTTTCACGTTTTTACAGGTAATGCAGTATTTTTCTGGAATATCGTCAACTCTGGGATTTAGCTTGAACATCTGACCGATAACTCCCGGTACAGCTTCAGTCCTTTGGGCAATCAGGTCTTTCATTTCAGAAAGGGGCACGATTTTTTCCGCTATCTCATCGGGGAATCCTAGCGCAGAAGCTAAATTGGAATCAGGGTCCGCATCCACAGCCAGCACTTTATATCCATAGTCTGCATACGTGCGCGCCAGTACCCCTGCTAGTGTCGTTTTCCCCGTGCCGCCCTTGCCCGTTATGGCAATCCTCATGGAATCACATCCTTAAAAATCATATATCCAGATGCTTTCTCTTTGTCTCTATATGATTCAAAATCTTTCTGGCAGCCTGCACCGGATCTGGCTCTATGTCGAACTTTCCTCCATAGATATCTTCCATGTCGGAGGTCAGATACTTTGTGAGGTTTTCGGAACCGGTGATCTGCGGCGCAACTCCCAGCACTACATATACTCCGGATGCCACAGCATAAGTGCCTATAGACAGTGCCTTTTCCGACATCCATTCGGGAGCTGCCGCAGCTACCGGGAGGTCACTTATATCCACATTCATATATTTCGACATTATGGAAAGAAGCTGAAGAATCCTGCTTATGTCTACGCAAGAACCCATATGGAGCACCGGCGGCACTTTCAAAAGTTCGCAGCAGGTGGCAAGCCCTTTCCCGCACAGCTTGACAGCGTCTTCGCTCATGAGACCGGCTTTAATGCATGCGTGAGCGCCGCAGCCTGTGGTGACCACAAGCACATCGTTTTTTATGAGTTCTTTTGCCAATTCTACATGAGATTTGTCGTGAGGTACCCGATGGTTGTTGCACCCGACTATAGCCGCCGCTCCCCGCAGCACACCCGACTTTATGGCGTCAATTAAAGGCTTTATAGTGCCCGACGGATGGGCAAAAGTATTGGTAATGCCGTCGAGCGCCCGTATAATGGCCTCTACGCTGTAACCTATTGTGCCTCTAGATTTTTCCTCAGGTATAAATACATCGCCCCTTCTGTTCTTGAAATTCATAATGGCTTCTATTACTATTTTTTTGGCACACTCTAAAGATTTCTTTTCGTCGAACTCCATATGAACAGCGCCGGGTATCTTGGCTTTGCTGGAGGTGGTAATCAATTTTGTATGATAGCATCTTGCCACTTGAGACAGCGACGGCATGATACACTGCACATCCACCACCATCGCTTCCACTGCACCCGTTACCACCGCAAGTTCTTGTTGGAAAAAATTGCCTGCCATCGGTATTCCATGCCTCATTGCCACCTCATTTCCGGTACAGCACATACCCACCAGGTTTATTCCCTGAGCACCCTGCTGTTTTGCCATTTCCATCAGCTCAGGCTCATTCACAGCCACCACCAGGGCCTCGGACAGGGTGGGCTCATGGCCGTGCACAACGATGTTCACACAGTCTTTTTTCAAGACACCTAAATTTGCCTCCACCTCATGAGGCGCCGGAGTCCCAAACAATACATCCGAAAGCTCGGTACCTATCATCGAGCCTCCCCAGCCGTCGCTCAGCGCCGCCCTGACTGCGCTCCTCATAATGTTCCTGTAATCCGCATCGCACCCTATATGGGTTGAATGAAGCACTTCCACTATATCTCTATCGATAGCCCTGGGCACAACACCCATATTCTCCCATTTTTCTTTTCGCTTCTGAGGGGCTCTTTCCACAAACAGAAGATGCCCAAAAGGCTTTCCAAATTCATCCAAAGCTTTTTCCGCAACTTTCGAAGCCACTTCTTCAATTTTGCAACCTTCGGCTTGAACTCCCCATTCTTCTGCGATAGCCTTCAACTTTTTTTCATCTTTTATCGGCTTTTTTTGCTCTGCGGCATAGTGCAGCGCCTCTGCAATATCCCTTCCGTGATCGGAGTGAGCAGCAGAACCTGCTGCCACAGCCCTTGCGAGGTTTCTTGCAGCCATGGTGTCTTCGGTAGCCCCGCATATTCCTTTTTTGGGACCGTCCGGGGATATTTTCACTATGCGGCACGGCCCCATAGAGCAATTGGTACAGCAAACTCCCATTTCTCCGAAGCCGCACTGTGGTTGCATGGCAAGAGCTCTATCCCAAACAGTTTCAACCCTATCATCTTTTGCTTTTTTTAAAAGAGAAATTATTGTCGATTCGCATCCGGAACATGATAATTTGTCATGCATGAAAATCACTCCTTATGATACATTATACCGCCTTTACCTTCAAGGCTTTGGTCGGGCAGGCTTTTGCGCAGAGTGGTTCGTCGGACTCGGCGCATCTATCACACAATGTTGGAAAAGGCCCCAGAACTATGGCTCCGAACGGGCACGCCTCCTCGCACAGTCCGCATCCCGTGCATGTAAAAAAATTTACTTTTATCGTTCGGTTTTATATACATGTATATACATCTATCGCTCAAATATATTATAACTCATTTATCAATAAAATTCCACCAGAATTTTTTCAATTGATTTTTTGCAAATAAAAAACCCGGCAAAACCGGGTGATTCAGTTATCGTACAGCTAAACTTTTTTTAAAACCTCATCAATTACTTTTTCAACCGTGGCTTTCCCTATGAGAATGTCATCCACCATAGCGCACGGGCTTTGCGCACAATTTTCAAGGCAGAAAGTCGCCGATAATTCTATCCTGTCTTTAAACTTTTCCTCATTAGCAATTTCTTTTAAAGCAGAAAAAAGTTCATACGCGCCTGAAAGATAGCAGCACGTCCCCACGCATACCTTAACGCTAACCTTTCCGGCTTTTTTAATGTCTTCCGAAAAACATATTTCCCCATCGATTCTCTTGCGATTTCTATAGGTGGTGTGAAGCATTTCATGCGCATTTTCGCTGCCCGGGCTATACAGATGGTCGCGGTATAAATCCTTTATTATCGGATTTTCTGCCGGCGATTTAAGCTGCATGAGCTTTTCCGATCCCAAAAGCCCTTTTTTCCGGCTTTCTCTTGCGTCACTAGTGTTCGGCTGAGGCTGGCCACCGCCGCCTACACAGCCGCCAGAACACGCCATAATTTCCACAAGGTCATAGTATTCTTTTCCAGCCCTTATGGCTTCGAGAAGCTTTTTCGCATTGTTAAGGCCTGAAACGGCAGCGGTTTTAATTATTTTGCCATCGTATTCTATTTCGGCAGTCTTTATCTGCCCGCCCTCTCCATGAGTTCTAAAAACCGGTTCCCGGCCGAGTGTCCTTATTACAGCCGTCGCCACACCTTCACCGCCGCCGAAAATTAGTCCTCCGCCAGTAGCAAAACCCAGCGGCATGTCGAAAGGCATCTCTTCCACTTCATCGAAAATTATTCCGGCTTCCCTTACCATTCTGGCCATTTCCTGGGTTGTGAGCACTGCATCCACATCCGGAATGCCGACTTTGGAAAATTCTTCTCTTTGCGCTTCAGCTTTTTTGGCGGTGCATGGCATTATTGACACCACAAAAATTTTTTCCGGGTCAATGCCAAGCATTTTTGCATAAATGCCCTTCATTACCGATCCAAACATCTGCTGCGGAGACCTGCAGCTGGAAAGATTATCTTTAAAATCCGGATAATTGAGCTCCACATATTTCACCCACGCCGGACAGCATGATGGGAATTGAGGCAGTCTTTTTTTGCCCGACAGCCGCTCCAAAAATTCATGAGATTCTTCTACTGCCGTAAGGTCGGCTGCAAAGCATGTATCGAAAACCATGTCAAACCCCATTTTTTTCAGCGCCCCGACGATTTTGCCAGAAGTCACAGCACCGGGTTTTAATCCGAATTCTTCTCCCAAAGAAACCCTTACTGCAGGAGCTATCTGGGCCACCACCGTTTTTGCCGGGTCATAAAGCGCATTCCATACTTTTTCCATGTGCGATGCAACCGTGATAGCCCCTGTGGGGCAAACAGCCGCACACTGGCCACAATCTACACAATTTACTTCAGAAATATTTTTGTTAAAAGGCGGCGTAACTCTGGCCTCACTGCCCCTGTAAGCAAATCCGATTACGCCTATGCCCTGGATTTCTTCGCACATCCTTACACAATCCCCGCATAAAATGCACTTGTTTGGGTCTCTCACTATGGCAGGGCTGGAATTATCTATGGGCAACCTGCCGTTCTTCTGCCCGAAGCGGATATTTTTTATCCCCAGAATTCTCGCCAGTTCCTGCAGACGGCAACTTCCGCTCTTTACACATGACGTGCATTCTCTGTCATGATTTGCCAGCAAAAGTTCAAGCGTTACCCTTCGCTGGCGGATAAGCCTTTCCGTGTGGGTTTTAATAGCCATCCCCGGACGCGGCGGGGTTGAGCATGCTGCCATGATCCTGCCGCGCTCATCTTCAACCAGGCACATCCTGCATGCGCCGTAAACGGAAAGCTCCGAATGATAGCAAAAGGTGGGAAGTTCAATCCCTGCCTTCTTATTACTTCAAGAAGATTTCTTTCATTAGTAAATGATATTTCTCTTCCGTTTATTTTTATAGTCTTTTCCACAGCTCATTCCTCCCTTATGGCGTCAAAGGGGCATGCATCGATACACGCAAGGCAGCGCAGGCAGCGGTTTTGGTCAATCTCATGGGGTTTTTTCGCTTCCCCTTCAATGGCCGATGCGGGGCATATCCTCTTGCATTTCCCGCAGCCGCGACATTTTTCACGATTTATGACGGGACGCGCAAGGCCCCTACACACTTTCGACGGACATCTCTTATCGATTACATGCGCCATGTATTCTTCTTTGAAATACTTCATCGTCGTCAAAACAGGATTTGGTGCGGTTTTCCCGAGACCGCAAAGTGAACCGGTTTTAACCACTTCAGCCAGCTCATTCAAAAGTTCCAGGTCTTCAACAGTTCCATTTCCGGATACTATTTTTTCCAGAATCTCCAGCATTCTTTTCGTCCCTTCCCTGCACGGCACACATTTGCCACATGATTCTCTCTGGGTAAAATCCATGAAAAACCTGGCCACTTCCACCATGCAGGCATCTTCGTCCATAACCACCAAGCCGCCTGAACCTATCATGGCACCGGCTTTCTCTAAAGAATCAAAATCCATGGAAAGATCTAGGTGCTCTTCGGTCAAACAGCCGCCTGAAGGCCCTCCAATCTGAACGGCTTTGAATTTCTTACCGCTTTTTATGCCTCCTCCCACTTCGAAAAGGATTTGGCGCAGAGTAATTCCCATAGGCACCTCAATCAGGCCCGTGTTGTTGATGTTGCCCGTCAGTGCAAATATTTTCGTCCCGGGGCTCTCCGGAGTTCCTATGGAGCTGAACCATTCAGCGCCGTTTAATATTATCGAAGGCACATTTGCAAAAGTTTCCACGTTGTTCAGGACCGTGGGTTTTCCAAAAAGCCCCTTTTCAACAGTACGAGGCGGCCTTGGCCGGGGCATCCCCCTAAAACCTTCAATAGACTGAGTAAGGGCCGAACCTTCTCCGCATACGAAAGCCCCTGCCCCGCGATTTATGTGAATGTCAAAGTCAAAATTGCTCGACAGAATATTTTTCCCCAGCAAACCCCACTCTCTTGCCTGATTTATTGCTGTCTGCAGCCTTTTTACCGCCAGAGGATATTCGGCCCTTACATATATATAACCCTCTCTTGCGCCGGTAGCGTATCCTGCTATCATCATACCTTCAAGGATTCGGTGCGGATCCCCTTCCATAACACTGCGGTCCATAAAGGCTCCCGGGTCTCCCTCATCCCCGTTGCACACCACGTATTTCACATCGGAATCCTGCGAAAACACCTGCTGCCATTTCTTTCCCGTCGGAAATCCAGCTCCGCCACGGCCTCTGAGCTTCGATTTTAAAATCTCATCGCACACCTGTTCCGGCGTCATTTCCGTCAAAACCTTCGCCAGTGCCCTATATCCGCCGCACGCGATATAATCCCTTATGTCTTCGGGATCTATTTTGCCGCAGTTTTTAAGCACAAGGCGGGTCTGACGGCGATAGAAGGGAATTTCCTCTTCTCTTAAAAAGTGTTTCTTCTCCGCTGGATCGCAAAACAAAAGCCGCATAACAGGTTCATTTTTTATGACAGTGCTCTCTACGATATCTTCCACATCCTCGGCTTTTACCTTAACGTATAAAAAGCCGTTCGGCTCAATCCTCACCAGAGGCCCCATCTCACAAAAACCATGGCATCCGCTGGCAGCCACGCCAGTCCCTTCCCTTCCTTCCTGAATCAGCTCAAGGTCGGTATAAAGCCCTTTCTGTCTCAGGACCTCCTTAAACTTTTTGTAAATCTCAAGCGAGCCGTTGGCGATACATCCGGTTCCTCCGCACACAAGAATTCGCATGCGGTACCCTCGCGCCATTTTGCTCAATTCCTGAAAGTTTTTTTCCAGTTCGTCAACTGTCCTGATCATTGCGGCTTCCCTCCATGATTTCATTTATCAACTGTACAACCTTTTCCGGCGTCATATTGCCGTACACCCTGTCGTTTACTACCACCACAGGAGCCAGGCCGCACGCTCCCAGGCACGAAACGGTCTCCAGGGTGAAAAGCATATCATCCGTGGTCTTTGCACCATTTTTCAAATTCAGCGTTTCCCTCACGGTCGACAGTATTTTATCCGACTTTCTTACGTGACACGCAGTGCCGTCGCAAACCTTTATTACATTTTTCCCTTTTGGTTCCAGTGAAAAATTTTCATAAAAAGTAGCCACCCCAAACACTCTGGCAGGTGCGATTCCCATGGCAGTGGAGATATAAGTAAGGATTTCTTCCGGCAAGTAACGATAAATCTCCTGCACTTCCTGGAGTATGCTTATAAGATTCGACGGTCTGTAATCATACTTTTCGAGAATATCATTTACTTTTTCAAAATTCCTGCATGAAATGCTTTCCGTCAACTTTAAAACCTCCTTCGCCATAACACCTTTAAAAAGTCGAAAACCAAGTTCGTTATTTTTTTCACAAATATGGGTAAAAAAACGACAGTTGTTAAAAAAATATCAATAAGTATCCTTCAGGTTATCTGCCTTCCTGTTGCTGATTAAAATTATGTAAAGAGATTTTCTCCTTTTTATAAGAGTGCCATAATAATAATGCCATGAAAGCACGGACGCCGCAGCGCCGGACCTTCATGGCCTTTTCAGGTATCTTCATGATACCATTTACTCATGCATTTTACCTTTTGTAGATATTATATTAGAATGTGAAACCTTTGTCAATATATTTTTTTATTTTTTTTATTTTAGATTCACGGCAGCGTCAGCTTCCCAAATCCTCCAAAATCCTTTACCATTTGAGCGTAGAGCGGTTTGCCAAGAATTGTCCGGTATATCTCATCGGCTTTCTCCTCCGGGGCCACATCCTTAAACTGCTCCGGATATATCACCTTTCCCAGATAGTATGCGTCAGCCATGGCAGTATCGATATTTGTGTGGTAATAGTTATAAGGCAGCTGTGCATACAGTTTGCCCTTTTTGACAGCAGACAAAGCTCTGTAAAATTCCGGATTTTTTTGATAATCCTGCTGTACCATTGCATATCCGCCTCTATCGATAAAAATTATGTCGGGGTCCCATTGAATCAATTTCTCCTTATCTATCATGATGGAGCCCGTTTTGCCGGTCTCATCCACCACATTCCTGGCGTGTATGGCTTCGAACAGAGAATACTTCCCTTGGGTGCTTTCGATTCCGTGCGTCCCTCTTGCGCCCAAGGCCCCTATATAAACAGAGGGCTTTTCATTTTCCGGAATATCTTTGGTACGGCCATTGAGGTCTTGCCTACATTTTTCCATATAGGCTACTAATTCTTCTGCCCTATCATCTTTTGCCTATCAGTTTCAAAGAAGCATAAACATCCGGATCAAAGGTGGACACTTTTCCATAACTGAGGGCCACTACCGGTATGCCGGTTTTTTCCTGCAGAGCATCCACAGAAGCCTTATCTGAAGTATACATGCTGAAAATAACGTCAGGCTTCACAGTCAGTATTTTCTCCGGATCGGGGGCATTGTTGGGGCCGCCTGGGCCGATGACATGTAAATCTTCCAGCGAAGGATTCGCCAGGATATACGGCCTGCCTATGGGATTATCTTTTTCAAGCTGTTCCACTCCCGCTACTTTGCTCGCACCGTTTACATAACAGTAAAGCCTCAGGGCCCCCGGCCCAATAGCCACTACCCGTTCTACGGGCAATGTTACAGAAACTTTTCTCCCCACCATATCGGTAACAGTAATCTTTTCTGAAGCATTCTGCTGCTTCTGTACATTGCCGGAGCCGCAGCCGCTCAATAAAAAGGCAGATATAAGCAACGCTGCAAGTAATAAAAAGAAATTTTTCTTTCGCACAATTCACGACCTCCCATAATTCAAATTGTTACAGGGCATATGCCGAATTTCCGGCTTTCTCGAACATCGAAGCCGAAATTTAAAGCGGTAAGACCACGGGTATGTTGTTGAATTTTTCGACTGCCACCGGAACGGAATATACGCTCTCGATGTTTTTAGGAGTAATTATTTCTACGCCGCCGGCTTCAAATATTGTGCCATTCTTAAGAAAGATGAATTTGTCCGCAAAGCGGATGGCAAGATTTATGTCGTGCATGGTTACAATTGCGGCAATTTGCTGCTCTTTCACCACTTTCTTTATGATAGCGATGACTTCAACCTGATTTTTCAAATCAAGGTTGCTGGTCGGCTCATCGAGCAGGAGAATATTCGGCTCCTGAGCCAGAGCCCTGGCTATTACCACCTTTTGCAGCTCTCCTCCGCTCAATTCATCCAAGTACCTGAGGGAATAATCCTCCAGCTCCATCAATTTCAAGACCCTGCGGGTTACTTCCATGTCTTTCGGGCTGGCATCCCATTTAATATATGGCTTCCTGCCTAGCAGCACCGCATCGAATACAGTGAGTCTTGCACCTTCGTGCTTCTGCGCCACATAACCCACTTTCTGCGCCAGTTCATTGCGGCTGAGCTTAAATATCTTATCTTCCTGAATGTATACCGCCCCCGATTGCGGTTTTAAGATTCGGTTGATACATTTTAAAAGGGTGGATTTGCCGACCCCGTTGGTGCCCAGTATCGCAAGGCAATCCCCTTTTTCTACGGAAAAATCAATATCCTGAAGCACCCGGCGGCCTGGATATTTGAATTTCAATCCGTTCACTGATAAAATCATCGCTTTTGATACCCCCTTGCCAGCAGATACAAAAACAGCGGCGCTCCCAGAAAGGAGGTGATGGCCCCTACGGGCAGCACTACCGGCGCTATAACTGTCCTGGCCAGGGTATCGGAGGAAAGGAGCAGTAGCGCCCCCATCAACGCCGATCCCGGGATTAAAAATCGATGGTCTGCTCCTATTATCCTCCTTATTATTTGCGGCCCGACCAGCCCTATGAATCCGATAATTCCGAGGAAAGACACGGCAACAGCAGTTATCAGGGAAGCAACAAACATCCCCTCAAGCCGGACTTTTTCTACATTTACTCCAAGGCCCCTGGCGGTTTCCTCGCCGGTGTCGAGAGCGTTGTAGTCCCATCTTTTGAGCATGAAGTAGGCAATTGAAAGAATCACTAGGGATGCCATTATGGCGACTTCCTTCCAAGAGGCTCTTCCCAAATCGCCGAATGTCCAGAATACCACCGCCGCCACCTGCACATCCTGGGCAAAATACTGAATGAGTATGGTACCTGCAGAAAAAAGCGAGCCAATCGCAACCCCCGCCAGGACCATCGCCTCCGGCGAAAAGCCGCGTAGCCTGGCCAGAAGCAAAATAACCAGCGTACCCACCATAGCCCACACAAAAGCCGAAGCTGTTACAGCGTAAGGGTTGTTTATAATTACCGCATCGGCACTGGAACTTTGAACGCTTCCCGCTCCAAATACAATAATCGCAATATTCGCTCCAAAAGCGGCGGCGTTGGATATGCCCAGAGTTGAGGGAGACGCCAGAGGATTTCTCAGGTTGTTCTGCATCACGCAGCCGGCCACCGAAAGGCCCGCCCCTGCTATAATGCCCGCCAGAATCCTTGGCAAACGAATATTCCAGATAACCACATCGGAAATACCGCTCCTCTGGCCAAAGAGCGTCATGAAAACCTGGTATGGACTTACGTTCATAGAACCGGCATTAATAGCAATTACCGACAGAGCCGCCGTCAGTAATGCCAGAAGTAAAATAACAAATTTCTTCCTGCCCGTATACTGTTGATATAATCCTGTTTGATGTGAATTTGTGATAGCGGACACTTCCTGTTTCACCGTTCCTCAATTCCTTCGCTTTTTTATATAATTCACTGAATCAAGCACTTATACTTTCCAGTACATCTACGCAAATTTCATTTTAATTTTCTCCGTTATTAATCCATCTTCGTCCAGAGTTTTTAAGTAACTTTCAATAAATTCTCTTTGAGCTTTCGAAGGGCGGCCCGGTATGGGCAATTTTTTTGTGAGCATCCCCTTTTCAGTCAGCATCGCTATGAGTTTGCCTACGCGCTCCGCTGCGCTTTTGCGGTGGGCATTTGTGCAAAAGTGATCTGCCCTGCCGTCCCAGAACTCGCGGCTGGTATTCTGGTCGCTTTTCTTCGGCCTCCATAAATCATCATAATATAAAACATCCATCTTACCAGCCCCTGCTGTATTCCTTGAAACAATCAAGGCAAACCTTTTTTCCATCCTGAATCCTTGCCTTGTGTTCAGGAACTGCTTCGCCGCAAATTTCGCATATTATGCTGGAAAATATCCTTGCTTTTTCCGGCAGGCTGAAATGAGGCGCTTTGAAATCAAAAATTTCTTCCAGGCTGGCATTCAAAATAAACTCCTGGCGCTGCTTTCTGTCCATTTCTCTGCGAAAGGGTTTTAATACTATTCTTAATCCTTCACCGGTCTTCCGCTTGAAAAAGGTGAATGCCTGTTTGCCGGTGTCCCGGTATATAAGATTACCTTTTCCCAGGCTGCACCCCGTCAGCACCTGGATTGCATCCACACCGCATGCATCGTTTTCTGTAACGCATACAATTTCCTCATCCTTAGAAAAAGTAATGCCCATTTTTGTTTTTGCGGCTTCCACCGCCCTGACGCCAATCGCAAGGCCCGGGCACTCATGCCCGTGAAATTCCACTGCTTTTTTCCAGTCGGTCTGGTTCTGATGCATCATTGATTCCTCCTGTCCACAATCTATTCACGGCAAGCGGCGTTTTAACGATTTTGCCGCACCAAAAACCACTGCAAAGGTAATGATGGTTCCCGTGACTCCTGCCAATGCGGTGGAAATCCTTTCATTGGAAATTCCCGGGACCGTATAGTCGGGCATGGGCGAAAACCATGCTGCCGCACTGCCGCCTTTCTCGGCAAAGGAAAGGTTCTCCGCCACTCTCTCCAGGCCATCGGGGTGAGTCGAGGCAAAAGGTGAAAGAATCAGTGCCACCAGTATCGATGTGAGCAGGACAATCCTCCATTTTTTCAATTTGAGCTACCTCCTTCATCCATGCTTCCGGCATTAGCTGCAATGTATTTCATACCGGCATCAGCCTTCAGATTCAGCACCCTGCCGATATAAGCCACCGCTGCCGTGGTTATCAGCCCTTCCCCCACGCCTATGAGGGCATGTACCGCCACCATGGGAACCAACACCATCTTAAGGGCAGCAGTGCCGGATAATGCCAGTTCAAGGCTTGCAAACACAGAGGCCGTTACGACCGAAAACCACGCTGCCGCAAAGCTTGCTATTGAATCTGCCCCGGAAAAATGAAAACTTCTCTTTATCGCTGCGAATATAAAATATGATACCATGGGAGCCACCACGGCCATGTTTAAAATATTGGCTCCAAGAGCCAGAAGTCCTCCATCCTGAAAAAATATGCTCTGAACTATCAGGACAGTGGCCATGATAAGCCCAGCGCTGTAAGGCCCCAGCAGCGCTGTAGCCAGCGCCGCCCCCAGGAGGTGGCCCGAGGTCCCGGCCATGACAGGAAAGTTCACCATCTGAGCGGCAAAGATGAAAGCCGCCATCACGCCCATCACCGGGATATCTCTGTCCCCGAGTATTTTTCTGGTTTTTTCCACATCTTTTTTAATTGCGTATGCACTTATAACTGCAGTGGTTACAATCGTTTTAGCATCCAAAAAACCGTCGGGAATGTGCATAAAATTCACCCTTTCATATAATTTTTTCAAAGTAAAAGGCCATGAAAGTACAGGCGGTTTACGCCAGACCTTCATGGCCTTATCCGGTATCTTCTTGATACCCTTATGCGTATGAAATCAATTTACAATTTTACTTTCTTCGCTGTAAATAGTATATGACATCGTTAATCATTTGTCAATAAATTTAATATAATTTAATTGGTCAACATTTTTTGTCTCAGGAATTCCGCGGCTTCATCCACAGAACCGGGGATTTTATCGCATTCCGCTTCCGGCAGTTTTTTAAATAATCTCACCAGTAAAGGATATTCCAGTCCCGCTTCTATTATTACTTTCTCATCGGCTAATATATCCGGCCCTCCCTGAGCCAGAACAATGCCGTTTTTCATTATAACCACATCTTCGGCCCATTCATAGGCAAAATTCACATCGTGGGTTGCCACTATTATTGAGCTGCCCTGATCGTTTAAAGAATTCAGTATCTTCAGCAGCTCTGCCTTGCCGGAGGGATCCAAAAAGGCATGGGGTTCATCCAGTATAAATATTTCCGGCTTTAAAGCCAGCACTCCCGCTATGGCCACTCTCTTTTTCTGCCCGTAGCTCAAATGAAAGGGCGTTTTTTGCTCCAGCCCTTCAAGGCGCACGGCTCTCAACGCCTCGTCCACCCTTTTTCTTACTTCTTCTTCCGGCAGGTTGTAATTTAAAGGCCCAAATGCCACATCCTCCCACACGGTAGGGCAGAATACCTGGTCATCGGGGTCCTGAAAAACCAAACCCGCAATTTTGCGCAATTTTTTCTCGTTTTTATGATTTACTTCTATGCCAAGAACTTTCACCCTGCCCCTCTGAGGAAGGTATATCCCGTTCAGATGAAGCAGCAGAGTGGATTTGCCCGCTCCATTGGGGCCCAAGATGACTGTCCTGCGGCCTCTCATTATGCGAAGATTGATGCCTTTCAGAGCCTGAGTGCCGTCTTTATGATGAAAAAACAGGTTTTCTATTTCAACAGCGCAATCCACGATATACCCCTCATTTCTGTCATCTTGAAAACCGCGGGAGTAAGCACTATCAAGATACCTGTAAACAAATCTGCTGTTCTTATCCTGCTTGTTTCACGCAGAGGCATTGTTCCGCCGGTATATCCCCTGGACAACATGGAAAAATATATCCTTTCGCTCCTTTCATAGGAGCGCAGAAACAATACTCCGATTGTCTGGCCTATCACTTTCATTGTGGCAAAATGCCACAAATTTTTTCCCGGCGAGTATCCCCTTGACTTCCTGGCCGTCATCATTCTGGCCGTTTCCTTAGAAATTACGTCTGCATAGCGCATCGTAAATCCCACAAGGTTTACCAGTATATCGGGCACCCGCAGGCCCTTCATGGAATACAACACTTCCGGCAAAGTCATTGAAGATACAGCTGTATTTATTGCATAAACAGCGCATGAAGCCCTTAAAAATATAATTATGCCCTTTTCCATGCCCCGTCCGGAACTCATGGCCGCAACACCCATCAGGGCGCTCATGATCCCCACCAGAAATACCGGAATCATCAACCGCTTCAGATGTCTATAGATGGGAAAATTCATTGCCAGAAGCTCCATTGTATATATAAATAAAACTGCAACAAGATTGTACCACGAGTATATCATTGTGACCAAAGCCACAAAAATACAGGTTGAAATCAGTTTAACGCGCCCGTCGGCTACCTGAAAAACATCATTATGCTTTGAAAGTCTCACTGGCCCCATCCACCCGCTGCTTTTTCCATATGTCATTATTATAAACATTCAGTACCGCTTCGGCAAGTTAATTTTAGTCTTGCTCACCGCCGATCTTCAAAAAGGCCAGCTGCATAATACCCGGCAGCTCCGGCTGCCAGGAAAAATTCCGGGTCTTCTTTAATGTCCCTTCCCATTGTGGTCATTTTTATCGGGAATATTCCTCCGCCTTCCGAGGTTTCCCGCCCCGGAAAAGTAGGTGTGTCCCCTAACCTGTTATTATCATAAAAAGTAATGTTTTCCATAACGGCTTTTATTTCTCCTACTACAGCAACCGTATGCTGCCTTTCGATTTTGTTTTGCTTAATCTGAGACATCACATATTCAAATTTGCTTTCATCCATATGCGGTACCACCACACAGGCGCGTGTTTTGGATATCCTGGCCAGCACGGTTATGCTGTGATGGCTCAGGCCAAAGTGGCGGCTTCTTTTTTCGGCAAAGCTTATCCTAGGGATGAACACCGGGCATCCTCCCAGCGTGTTTACTGCATCTATAATCGGGCCCTGTTCGATGCCGGAAAAACCGAAGCGCGTGCCGGTGCCGGTGATGCCCGGGCCCATGGTCACTACGGCAATATCGGATTTTTGTATCTCGCGGGCCGCTATAAGAGCGGTGTAGATGTTGACGGTTTCCAGATCTCCGCCGAAGGCCTGGCCGTATGTTATCGTTCCTTCTATGAGTCCACTCTGTTTCAGGTATGAAATGCTCCTGCTGAAATCCAGAGGCAGCGCTCCGCCATCGGTCATTATATAAGATATCCTCAATTTGGGGTTTCGCCGCTTTACGTTGAATACGGCGGGCAGCAGCATGCTGTGGAGTTCACCTATTATTACCGGCATGGAATTTAAGCTTTTAAAACTGTCGAAAATCTCGTGGTACGGGCTCTGCTGTTCCTCAGCGCAAAGGACGCTGAATTGAAGGGGAGTATACCGCAGCTTCATGATATGGCCCTTCCCCTGCGACCCCAAGGTTTCGCTTTCCCTGCCGCTTATCGAAACCACAAAGTGCACTCCGCCGCTGCCGAGTTTCAAGTCGACCGCTGTGGTGTTTATTACTACCTCGTCGCCTTCTTTGACCTCTCCTGCTAGAAAGTCATAATTTACCGCCTTTGACTCTCCATCCGGGGTAGCCACTATTATTTCCGTACAGTTGTTGTATTTTCCGACAATCTGCTTTACTCTGCCTTTTTTGAAACTTATCAATCAAAACACGCTCCAGAAACAGCCTATCTTCCGAGTTCGTCTATGAATCTTAAAAGCCGGTTGCGGGCAATGATATCGCTCAGCGAATATTTTTCAGCAAAAATGTGTATCGCAATTAAAAACAAAAGAATTACCATCTTTTCATGCATGTCAAAATGCAGAACAGCCAGAATCCCAGCCGACACGCCGAGCACATTTGAACCGGCATCCCCCATCATGCACCGGGCTTTCAAATCAAAGGGGAAGTATCCTATCACGCTGCCCATCAGAGGCAGAAAAAGCAAAAATATAGCCAGGTCACCGGATAACGCCGCATCAATGGCAAAAAATACGATTAATATTATGTAAAACTTTATGGCTCTTCCCGGCCTAAGATCCAGCAGGTTCAGCAGATTTGTAAAAAAAGCGATAATAAGGGTGTTCACCATAAGTTCGGTCGCGCCGTACGACAAAAAAAAGCTCGTCATGAAAGCCGCAAGAAACCCAACCACTGCCTTCAAAGCCCCCGTTGTAAGCCTGCCCGACAAAAGAGCGCCGAAATGGCCCGAAAAACCAAGGGTATCCCTCGAGCCCAGCATGTCGTCTATAAAACCCGTGAAACCCACAGCAAAAAAAGCGGTCATAACGATAAGCATTTCAAAAGATATTTCATGCAGTGAATAGAGATTTAATACCGGCAGAAATACAGCATACCACGGCAGGGTGTAAAGTGCGAACATGATGCCTATGCCCTGAGGAATGGTTTCGCCTCTGAAGTTTTTCGCAAGAGCCTGCCCCTTCGAAAATATATCAATAAAAAGAGGCGTCGCATAATAGCCTGCCAGGACTGAAAAACAAAAAATAACCGCAGCGTAACCGATTTTAAGCAACAGCCCCCCGCCTCCCGAACTTTGAAATCAGCACTTTCAATATGTCGGCAAACTGCCTGCCCCGGTGCAGGAATCCCTTCAGGTCTCTGCCGGTCACATCATGCCGCATGTCTACATCCACTTCCATCACACAGAAGCCTTTTTTCAATATATCAATCAGCATTCCCACCTCCAGGCCGTAGCCGTAGGGGATGCTGCCGATGGCCTCCAGCACCTCTCGGCGAAAGGCCCGCTGGCCTGAAAGCCCGCTCGAAACACTTTTGCCTGTAAAAAACTTTATACCCCAGCGCGCCAGGGCTTTCACCAGTCCAAATCCTTTCCTGCCCTGCACAGGCTTGAACTTCGCTATGGTCACATCTGCCTTATGGTTCAGTATAGGCTCTATCAATTTGTACACTTCTCGCGAAGTTTCCCTCAAATCAGCATCCAGAAACACAATGATGTCGCCGGTCGCGCTCTTTATCCCCTGCCGCAGGGCGCCGCCCTTGCCCAGGTTTTTCTCAAGCCTTATAACCCGGGCTCCGCTTCCTGCCGCTTTTTCGCAGGTTTTATCGGCAGAGCCGTCATCGATTACAAGTGTTTCCAGTTCCAGGTTCCACCTGCCGCAAAAATCTTCATTAAAAGCCGCAAGCCCTCGCAAAGTGCTTTCAATATTGCTTTCTTCATTGAAGGCCGGTATCAGCACCGATATTCTCACTTTTCTTCCTCCTTGCTCAGCTCCGGCATGAGGCTTTTGGCGGTGCTTTTCACGCCGAAATTCCCGGCTTTTCCGGATAGGACCAGCACCAGCGAAGTCTGGCCTATGACGGTGTCTACATTGTCTACTGTGGATATCTTCTGCTTTTTATAGATTTCCATATAGGAGTTCGCCGCACCCCCGGTCTCCACCCCCACCACTGTCAATCCCAGGCCTTTGAGACTTTTGATCAGAGGTATATCAAGCGTCTCGCATTTTGCAGTCTTTTCTTTGCTTCCGCCGCATATCACCACATAACCCGGCGCACCATCAAAATTTCCGGTAGCTTCAATATACCCAACCTGCTGCAAATATTCCAGGTCCTGAGTTTTGCCATGGGTAAGAGCTTCGATGATTTTCTGAGCTATAAGGTTGCCAGCGTCCTGATTTTTTGCGGCGCCAAAATAGTTCATCAAGTTATTCAATTCGTCACCGCCAGCTTCCATAAGTCTGTCTGTCACGGTTATCACCGCTGGAATATGGGCTCCGGCCATCTCCAGGACCCGCTCCACATCGCCAAAATCATAATCTTCCGTGGTCTTTATGACGGCTATAACGGCTCCCGTCAGTTTGCCGTTAATATAATCGGGAAAAATGTTTTTTATATATGTTTCGTTCAACGAGTTCAAATCCTTTAAACTCTTGATTTCATCTTCCATGGCGGCATTGGTTTTGCTGAGTTCGTCAAACTGCTGCTCTATTTTCGAAATAAGGGTCTCCTGCTGCTTTACGACTATGCTCTGGGAATCCAGCTGAGCCCCCATGAATATTCCAATGCTCATGGCAAGAAAGATGGATATGACCGTTATTACAAGATATTTAATATTGATCAGCATTGCGATATCCCCTTTAATAACCTATCAGCATGCGAATTCTGAGTTCCAGAAGCTTTAAAAAGTTCTGCATGAGCGGGGAAGTCAATGATATGACCATTACGGGAAACATTGCCGCGGTAAGCAGCCCCACCACATAAAAAGGCCTCATTTTTTGATTGTAAAGCTTGCTGGCGCCTTTCGCATCCACAAGTTTTGACCCCACTTTCAATCTCACCAGAAAAGTGCTCGCCATGCCCTTCCTGCCCTTTTCCAGAAAATCGACCATGCTGGAATGGGTGCCCACTGCTACCAGCAAATCAGCTCCCTTTTCATAAGCTAGCAGCATTGCTATATCTTCACTGGTGCCGGGGGCTTTAAAGACATGCGCAGAAAGCCCCAGTTCCTCAATGCGCTTCAATCCCGGCGCCCTGCCGTCGGGATATGCGTGCACCACTATCTCCCGGCAGGCTTTGAGAGCTTCATCGGAAACGCTGTCCATATCGCCGATGATAATATCCGGCCTGTACCCGAATTCCATGATGGCGTCCGCTCCACCGTCTACACCCACCAGCACCGGCCTTACTTCCGCAATGTATGTCCTGATGGCCGCTAAATCCTCTTTATAGTTGCTGCCCCTCACCACAATCAAAACATGCTTTCCCTTAATGTCCGTCCGGATTTGCGGTATTTCGACCCCGCCCATAATGAGATATTTTTCCTTTTTCGCATATTCCAGAGTGTTATCGATAAATTTATCCAGGGAATTTTCCATATTCATCCTGGCCAGCTTCATAATCTTTTCTATTTTCTCCATGGTAAGCATTTCGCCCCGGGCAATAAGCCTGCCATCGCAAAATATCCTACCATCCCCGGTTATGGAAATTTCGCTGTTTTCTCTGAGCCTCATCACCTGTTCCCCGGCATGGTCCACTATCGGAATATTGGCCCTGGCAAGGATATCCGGGCCGGGATTGGGATATCTTCCGGTGATGGATTTTGCGGCGTTCACCACCGCCCTGACTTTCGCCGCCACCAGACCCATGGCCGCCACTTCGTCGATATCTTCATGGTCTATCACCGCTATATCCCCGGCATTTAACCTTTTGACCAGATTTTTAGTTTTATGATCGACTTTTGCGATGCCCTTAATATACATTTTGTCCAACACCTACATTTATTTTACCAGAAAAATCGTCAATGTAAACTTAAGCCGTCCTCCATATTCGTTGCAATCAGCCGATTATGCTGGTATAATGGCATTAAACGATTTTTTAGGTATGTGATGAAGAATATGAAAATGCTCCGACGTATTTTTCTACTTCTTATTATTATCAGTCTTTCGCCATTAAATACGGCAATCGTTTCCGCTTCCGGCGCCCCGCAAAAAAAAATCGTCATGTTTATAATGGACAACATAAACTATGAAGATATGGCGGAATTTGGCGGAAAAAATTTTAAATTTTTATTGAAAAACGGGGCTCTTGGGCTGATGAACACCAATTCGGGAGGCCCTTACAACGCCACTAACGCTTATGCCACCATAGGCGCCGGAAGTTACGCCGTAAGCTCCCCCCAGGGAAGCTGTTCCGGAGGGGACAATGATGTCTTTTCCGGCGAGCCGGTACATGAAATTTATTTGAGAAATACCGGAAGAAAAATGGAAAAACTCAACATAGCCAACATCGATATCATTGACATCCTGCGGAACAACCAGAAGTTAAACCACCCCGTCAGGATAGGGCTTCTGGGTTCACTATTAAATGAACACGGCTTAAAAACCGCTGTCATCGGCAATGAGAGCAAAAGCATGGATGAAATAAGCGCGAATGCGGCACTGATAACTATGAACGGCGACGGCATCACAGACTTCGGCCGGGTGGACGCCGGATTGCTCATGAAAGACCCCATGAGCCCCTTTGGAATAAGGACTGATTACACCGCGCTGTACAGGGCTTTCGTGGAGGCAAAGGATAGTGCCGACTTCATAGTAATACAATCGGGCGATTCCTACCGTCTCAACAAATACTCGGGCCTTTCCGACGACATGTATTCAAGAGCCAAACGGGAAATCTTCCACAGAGCCGACGATTTTCTCGGAAAAATCCTGGCCGAAATGGATAAAAACACTCTTTTCATGCTGGTGACGCCGTTTCCTTCATATGCGGATGTCGCGGCAGGCAGAAAACTTACGCCGGTTATAGCCTACGGAGATGCCGTACGCGGAACCATCCTGACTTCCCCCACCACCAAAAGGGACGGCATCATCACAAACACGGACGTTGCCTCACAGGTGCTCAATTATTTCGGCATTCCACGGGACCCATCCATGACCGGCCATGAATTCATCTATAAAAATATAGCCGGCCCTGTGGAATACATTTACAGATTAAACGCCATCACGGTGTTTAACTATAAAATCAGGCCCGCTGTTGTCAAAACATTTATTAGTATTATAGTGGCAGGCCTCATCCTGGCTGTAATATTTATTTTATGTGCCAGAAAATACTTGATATATCTCAGGCACCTGCTGGTGGCGATTATGATTGCGCCGGGGCTTTTTCTGATTTTGCCGCTTCTTGAACCCTGGAACGCTCCGAGGCTGGCTCTGGGCATTCTGCTGCTTGTAGCAATATCCGTCGCTTCGCTTTCATATTTTTTAAAAGATAATCTGAGCATATTCGCCGTGTGCCTGCTCGGCTCCGCATTGCTCATTATTCTGGATACCTGCCTGGGCAATCCTCTTATGAAAGTGTCCATATTCGGATACGATCCTGTCGGAGGTGCGAGATTCTATGGCATCGGCAACGAATACATGGGGCTTTTGCTGGGCTCGACCATTATCGGCACTGCGGCCATAGTGGATAAGTTTCGCCATCATGAAAAAACAGCAAAGCTTTTCAGTATAGCCTTTTATACCGTCGTGCTTTTCACCCTCGCCCATCCGGGCCTCGGCACAAATGTGGGAGGGGCTATGGCTGCTCTTGTCGGGTTCGGCGCTTCCGCAGTACTTTTATTCAAAGGAAAGATATCCTCAGCGGATCTTCTGAAAATCGGCGTAAGCCTGGTAATTCTGCTGCTTTGTCTTTTCATCTATGACAGTATGCGACCTCAGGACGCCCAATCCCACATCGGCCAGACCGGCGCCCTGATAAGGCAAAGCAGCATTGCCGCCTTGCTTTTGATTTTCAAAAGAAAGCTTCTTATGAATTACAAGCTTATAAGATACAGCAACTGGACTCTTGCGCTCATCGCTATAATGGCGGTCCTGGGAATGCTTTTCAGTTGGCCGGTGGGAATTCTCAAACAAATATTCCGCCGCCACAGGCACCTTTATCTCGGGTTCGTGGCGGGTATCATAGGGACAGCAGCTGCCTTCCTTTTCAACGATTCCGGAGTGGTGGCGGCCGCCATATCCATGATACCCATCGGGATGCCTTTAATCCTGCTGTGCATCGATGAAATCATGACTACCCGCAAAAGGGACGGCATGTTCAAGTAGTAAAGTATTTTGGGTTATAAGATTTACGGGATGCCGCAGAGCACCCCGTAAGTCTAAACTTCTTTTGCATTTTGTTTTTGCATAACTCCTATTGGTATTATTTCGCCTTTTTTCGGAAAACTTTATTATCTCTTCCACACCTCGAACGATTTCAATGCCCACCACATTTTCAATATCCGAAACATCGAGGCCTTGAATTCAAAGGTCAAGATATATTCTGATTGCGCCTTTTATAAAGTTTCTTTTTTTCTACTCTATTTAATGTAGATTTCAAGAGCTTCCCTGACACCTCCATCTTCCATTATGTTGCGCCTCCCAGGTACGCCCGGGTGACCTGCTCATTCCGCAGGAGTTCCTGCCCGGAGCCGGTCAGGGTGATTGCGCCGGTCTCCAGCACGTAGGCGTAATCGGCGATTTTGAGCGCCATTCTGGCGTTTTGCTCGATTAGCAGAATTGTCACCCCTTCTTCATGAATCTTCCGGATTATCCTGAATACCTCTCCCACCAGAATTGGAGCGAGCCCCAGCGATGGCTCATCCATCATCAGCAGCTTCGGCCTTGACATGAGTGCCCTTCCCACCGCCAGCATCTGCTGCTCGCCGCCTGAAAGGGTGCCCGCCAGCTGCTTTTCTCGCTCTTTCAGTCGGGGAAAGAGCGAATATATCCATTCGATGTCCTTTTTCACCCCGTCTTCGTCTTTCCTGATGTAAGCCCCCAGCACCAAGTTTTCGTAAATGGTGAGGTCCGCAAAGACCCTGCGTCCTTCGGGGACCATGGAAATACCCCTTTTCACTATTTCCCTGGTGGGAAGCCTGCTTATGTCTTCTCCCATAAAGGAAACGGTCCCCGTCTTTTTCACTAGACTCAATACTGCTCTCAGGGTGGAACTCTTTCCCGCGCCGTTTGCTCCGATAAGAGTGACGATGCTGCCTTCCTTGACGCTCATGTCGATGCCTCTTACCGCATGAATTCCTCCGTATCTTACATTCAGATTCTTTATCTCAAGCATCCGTTTCCACCCCCAGATAGGCTTCTATGACCTTTTGATTGCCCTGGATATCTTCGGGACTGCCTTCGGCTATGGTGACGCCGTGATCTAGCACCAGTATGCGTTCGCAAATCCCCATCACCACCTGCATATGATGTTCTATCATGAAAATGCTCAAGTCGAATTTATCTCTTATTTCTTCAATGAATTCCATAAGCTCATGGGATTCTCTGGGGTTCATGCCCGCCGCCGGTTCATCCAGGAGCAGGATTTTGGGGTGGGTGGCGAGGGCCCGGGCTATTTCCAGCCTCCTCTGCTGTCCATATGGAAGGGACCCGGCCTTTTCATCCATAAACCGGGAAAGGGCCAGGCTGCCCAGAAGTTCTTCAGCTTCCTTTCGCATGGCTCGTTCCTCCCGGAGATACCCCGGCAGGCGCAGCATAGCCGCCGCAAATGAGGATTTCAGCCTCAGATGATGGGCGACCAGCACATTTTCCAGCACTGAAAGATTTGAAAACAGGCGGATGTTTTGAAATGTCCTGGCTATGCCCAGTTTTGTTATTTTGTCGGGCTGCATGCCCGTAATATCTTTGCCGCTAAAATTTATGCCGCCCGATGCGGGCTTATATATCCCCGTTATAGCGTTGAACGCTGTCGTCTTTCCGGCACCGTTGGGGCCTATTAATCCCACTATTTCACCCTTTTTCAGAGAAAGCGAAAAGTCCGACACAGCGGTGAGACCGCCGAATTTTATGGTAATGTTTTTAACTTCCAGCAGATTCACGACGGCCGGCCCCCTTTCTAAACAGCATATCCCATGTGAGCTCCTTTTCTCCCATGATGCCCCGCCTCATGAAAAGCGCCACCACAACGAGGATTACCGAAAAAACCACCATCCTCATGCCCGGAATGCCCGGAAGATTTATAAAACCAAAATTCATGGGAGATTCCACCACTCTCAAAAGTTCCATTATCACCGTCATTATGGAAGCGGATATTATGGAACCGGTTATGCTCCCCATTCCGCCCAGAACCACCATGAGGAGAATCTGGTAGGTCAGAGAAAACCGGAACATGGTCGGGTCTATGGTGGAAATCAGGTTGCCCAGAAGCGCTCCGCCGATGCCTGCAATAAAAGCGCTTATGGAAAAACTGAGCAGCTTGTGATAGAAAAGGTTTATACCCATGGCCTGGGCTGCCGTCTCATCCTCCCGGATGGCTTTGAATGCTCTGCCGTAGCTGGAATTCAAAAGCATCATAAGGCCTATGATGACTATAATGGCCGCTCCCCAGCTCCAGTATAAATTGGTATATTGTGGAATGCCCTTGAGCCCCAACGCCCCGTTGGTAATGGTCTGGGTGTTGGTGAATACGACGGAAATTATTTCGCCGAAACCCAGTGTCGCTATGGCAAGATAGTCGCCCTTTAATTTCAACACCGGAGCTCCTATCAGAAATCCTACAACGGTTGAAACAAGGCCTGCGAGTATCAGTGCCCCGATAAAAGGCGCGTGCAAATCAGCCAGAATTGGATTTATGGGGACCATGAAAAAATTCATGGTTTTGATATCTGAAGGCATGGTCAAAAGCGCGCTAACATACGCCCCCACAGCCATGAAACCCGCCGTCCCCAGAGAAAAAAGCCCTGTGAATCCGTTGGTAAGATTCAGGCTCAGTGTAAGGATTATATTTATGGCGCACAGGTTCAAAATCCTGACTTTATACGGGTCCAGGTTTTTTTGAGCCCAGTACAAAAAAACAAAAAATAAAAGAATAGCGGCTATAGACAGTATAATCTTTGTAATGCTTTTCAATCCCGTCACCTACACTTTCTCAGCCACTTTTTCGCCCAGGATGCCGGTGGGCCTGAAAAGCAGTATCAATATCAGTATGACAAAGGCGAAGGCATCCCTGTACCCTGAAAGTCCAGGCAAAAAAGCCACCAGGAGTATTTCCCCGAGGCCCAGGATGAATCCTCCCAGCATGGCTCCAGGGATATTGCCGATACCTCCCACCACAGCGGCGATAAAGCATTTGAGGCCCGGCATAATTCCTATAAGAGGGTGAAGCTGAGGATATTTAAGCCCCCACATGATGCCTCCTACGGCAGCCAGGGCAGACCCCAGGCCAAAGGTGAAGGAAATGATGCGGTCCACATCGATTCCCATCAGCTTTGCGGTATCTATATCTTTGGAACAGGCCCTCATTGCCATACCGGTCCTGGTGTTATTTACGACATAAACCAGGCCCAGCAGAAGGGTAATGGCTATTATCGGTATAATAATGCCGAGACTTATGATAGAAACATTCCCCAGCTTGATTACTCTCTGGAAAACTTCCGGGGAATAAAAGGCCTGGGGACGCCCTCCGAAAACCACGATTCCGAAGTTTTCCAAAAAAAACGAAACCCCTATGGCAGAAATCAGTATGGAAATCCTTGGAGCATCCCTCAACGGCTTGTAAGCCGCCTTTTCTATCCCCATACCCACCAGTGCGGTGAGAACTATGGAAAAAATGGCCGCAAGCCACCATGGCATGTGAAACAGACCCACCCCGAAAAACACAAAATACGCCGCAAGCATTATTATATCGCCGTGGGCAAAATTAATGAGCCTGACTATGCCGTACACCATGGTATACCCTATGGCTATAAGAGCGTAAAGGCTTCCAAGGGAAATACCGTTGATGAGGTGCTGTAAAAAAAGCTCATAAGTCACAATAGATCCCTTCTTTGTATTATAAATTCACGAGGGCAACACCGGAATATGGAAAGTAAAGTTGAACGTTCATCCGGTGCTGCCCCCGGCTTTTACTTATCGGGTTGAATAGTTTCTATATATACAAATTTTCCGTCTTTGACCTGCTTTATGACAGCGCTCTTATTGGCATCGCCGTTCTGATCAAGGGTAATGATGCCTGTGGCCCCTTTAAAGTCCTGGGTTTTTGCTAGCGCATCTCTGATGGCCTTGGGTTCTGCAGAACCCGCTCTCTCTATGGCGTCTCTTACTACAAGGTATGCGTCAAAACCCAGAGCTGCAAAAGCCGTGGGCTCTTTTCCATATTTTTGCTTGTAAGCATCCAAGAACTGTTTTGACACTTCGGTCACCGGAGCTTCCGCGGTATAATGGGTGCTGAAGGCCACTCCCTCAACGGCCTTACCGCCTATCTGTATGAATTCCGGAGCTTCGTATGTGTCGCCGCCTAAAAACGGCGCCTTAATGCCAAGATCCCTCGCCTGCTTTATGAGAAGCGCAGATTCGCCATAGTTGCCCGGAGCAAAAATCACATCCGGTTTGAGGTCTTTTATGCCGGTGAGCTGTGCGGTGAACTCCTGATCGCCGGTTTTGTACTTGGCTTCTGCTACGATGGCGTTTTTATCGCCGGTAAGCTCCACAAAGGCCTGCTTGAAGAAGTTCGAAAGGCCAACCGAATAATCATTGGACACATCCATGATGATGGCCGCCTTTTTTGCCTTGAGAGTGTTATAAGCATATTTTGCCATTACCTTGCCCTGGAATGGGTCAATGAAACACACTCTGAAATAATAGTCGTTGTTCAGGGTGACCAGCGGGTTTGTTGGTGAGCAACCCACCACCGGAATTCCGGCATCCTTGGCTACCTGTCCCCCGGCCATAGAAAGGGAACTGCCGTAAGAACCGATAATCACGCTCACCTTGTCCTGCTGTATCAGACGTGATACCGCATTTGCAGCTTCTGTCTTGTCCGTCTTGTTGTCGACCAGAAATAGTTTTATTTTCTTTCCTAGAACTTCAGGGAACATTTCATTGGCCAGATTGATGCCTTCCACGGTCATCTGACCGCCGGCCGCGCTGGCGCCGGTCATAGGCTCATACACACCTACTCTTATGACATCGCCCGAAGATTCACCGGAGGCTGCAGAACCCGATTTGCCGGAGTCGAAAGCCTGCTGCCCCGATTCTGCGGGTTTTCCAGCATCCGAGGCCTGTTTACCACCGCATCCGGCCAAAAGAGCCGAAAAAATCAACAAAAAAACGACCGAGATTATCATCAACTTTTTGATGCTGCCGATCTTCATTGAAAATCTCCTCCCCCAATAATTGATAAATAAGTATCTCGCAAACCAATACAGCATTCTTTAAGATTTTGTTCTTTTTATGCAAACAACCCCCTTTGTCCATATTGTATACGCATATGTTTACGTTAAATAGACTATCATTATTTACAAAAAAAATCAAGCCGCATCTTTTTGCGGCTTTCACAAATTTTATTTTTGGGTTATCTTATAAACGCAAAGTAAAGCGCAAAGGTTATTGCAAGGACATACATCATCCAGTGGACCTTGTCGCCTCTTCCTGAAAGCAGCATTAATGCGGCATATGCCACGAAGCCTACCGAAAGCCCCAGAGATATGCTGAATGTAAGGGGCATGAGGATTGCGGTTAAAAATGCAGGAAAGGCTTCATAGAAATCGTTGAATCTTATTTCATTCAGGCTGCTGGCCATGAAAATACCTACTATAATAAGCGCTGGAGCCGTAGCCTCTCCCGGAACCGCTAGAGCAATAGGCGAAAAGATTATGCTGGCGATGAATAATAACGACACTACCACTGAGGTAAGCCCTGTTCTGCCGCCCACGCTCACTCCCGCTGCGCTTTCCACATATGTGGTGGTATTGCTGGTGCCGAGCAGTGAACCGATGACCGTGCCCAGCGAATCGGCGAACAGCGCCTTGTTCCCCCTCTTGAGGTTGCCCTTTTCATCGATCATGCCTGTGCGGCTGGCCACACCAACAAAAGTGCCTATGGTGTCAAAAAGGTCTGCAAAAAACAGCGAAAATATAACGGGGTACATGGAGAACTTAAGGGCACCCATAATATCTAGCTTGAAAAGCCCCGGCGCCATGCTTGGCGGAGCGGAAACTATCGACGCCGGCAGTTTGGTGACGCCCATGGGGATTCCTATGATGGTAGTAATTATGATTCCGAGCAGAATTCCGCCTTTTACTCCCCGGGCCACCAGAACCGCCATGATTACGAGGCCGATAGTCGCCAGCAGAGTTTTGGGATCAGTAAAGTTCCCCAAATCGACAAAGGTGGAAGGATTGCTGACAACTATTCCTGCGTTTTTAAACCCGATAAATGCGATAAATAAGCCTATGCCGGCGCCTACCGCATGCTTCATCGGAAGGGGGATGGCTTTAATCAATAATTCCCGAAGTCCCGTCAGCGTCACTACAACAGCTATAATGCCCGAAAGAAATACCGCCCCCAGAGCCGTCTGCCATGCGAGGCCCATTTTGCCAACCATTACATAAGCAAAAAAGGCGTTGAGTCCCATACCCGGAGCCAGTGCAAAGGGATAATTGGCATAAAGCCCCATGAAAAGCGTCGATAATGCCGATGCCAGTGCGGTGGCCATGAATACGGCCCCCTGATCCAGATGAGCATCTTTAAGTACCAGCGGGTTTACGAGCAGGATGTAAGCCATGGTGACAAATGTAGTTATTCCTGCCAGAACCTCAGTCCTGACGTTGGTGCCGTTTTCCGACAGATTAAAAAATCTTTCAAGAAAACTGCTGGAAGCGCCTGAAATAGAAATCTCCTCCTTCAATTGAAAAACCCCCTCTTTAATTATTATGCTTAAAGGGTTTAAAAATATATTGAAATCACGAAATTATATTACCAGATTAAAAAAAAACTGTCAATATAAATGCGAACGATTTTTAGCGTCTCGCTCTTATCGTTCGCATTACATTGTTTTTCTTTAATATTGATTCGGGTGTAAAAAGGCAATTTCGCTGGTTGCTTCACATCTATGCCATAATCAATTTTATATGGCCTGTTCTTCAGCTTTCTTCCTCAGCATCATTTCAAAAAATTCTTCAAAAAGATGACTGCTGTCAAGCGGTCCCGGAGAAGCTTCAGGATGAAACTGCACAGAAAAGGCCGGCAAATACCTGTGCCTGAGTCCTTCGACAGTACCATCGTTCAAATTCTTATGTGTAACCACCAGTCCTAACCGCCGTAAATCTTTCTCTCGTACCGCATACCCATGATTCTGCGAAGTCATTATTGTCTTACCGGTTTCAATATCTACCACCGGATGATTGGCTCCTCGGTGGCCAAATTTAAGTTTATATGTCTCCGCACCCAGAGCGAGCGCCAGAAGTTGATGACCAAGGCATATGCCGAAAATCGGCACCCTGCCCAGAAGTTTTTTTACGGTTGCAACTATTTCCGGAACATCCGCCGGATCCCCCGGCCCGTTTGACAGTAAGATGCCGTCCGGCTTTAGAGAAAATACATATTTTGCATCAGAATAAGCGGGGACCACCATCACATCGGCACCCAAAAAATTTAACCGCTTCAATATATCTTTCTTCACGCCGAAATCCATGACCACGACTCTCGGGCCCTTGCCCGGCAACCTGTATGTGCGCTCAGTCGTAACCTGCTTTACCAGACTGCCTTCCTCTTCCGGCGTATTCTGTAGTTCCTCCGTCGAAGAACCGCGCAATCCTTCAGTCTGAATATATCCTTTCATGGTCCCATGAGACCTTATGCGCTTTGTAAGGCTCCGGGTGTCTATATCCGATATCCCTGCCACTTTATACTTCTTTAAAAAATCGTCAAGCAAAGCAAAGCTTTTCCTGTCAGTAAAATAACTCTCCCTCACAATCAACGCCCTTGCCCATATTCTGCCCGATTCCGAAAAAACCGGAGATATCCCGTAATTTCCTATCAAAGGATATGTGAGTACCACCATCTGGCCAGCATAAGATGGATCGGTAAGTATTTCCTGATACCCGGTCATGCCGGTGTTAAAAACGACTTCCCCGGTTACGGCTTTTGCACAGTCAACAGCCCCGAATATTTTTCCTTCATATACGCTCCCATCTTCAAGAACAAGCCGACCGTCCAAAGTAAAACCTCCCGAAATATATTATTTATAATTATACTATATTTTGTATAATTATACAATACAGTTCGATCATTTTCAATCATTTTTTAGGAATAATCTTTTCACCAAGATGCGCATATTTAAGAAAAGGCGGAAGTGTTTAATTTATTGTACGCCTTCTGCCGTTTTTCGCGATATGTTTGATTATTATTTTTTACATTAAACATGGAAGCTAAAACAAAAAATGGCGCCGAATAAAGCTGTTGAAGCCCTTGTAAAATCATTTCTGGAAAAGCAGGATGCGTCCCAGGTCGACGCAGTAACCGGAGCTACCGGTACCACCGGCAATTTCACCCGCTTTGTTATTTTTGTTATTAGTATTCCTCCATAGATAGTCTGTTGCAGATTGTCTATATCTGGTATAATAGGTTAGGGGATACACCTCCTCTTCTGGGGTATGCATCTGGGGTAGCCGGAGGAGTGTCCCCAATAATACTGCGGGAGACGGAGGAATATCCCCAATGTAGATTGCAAGGTGATGGGATATGCAGGTAAATTTACCATACCCGGTACTGCTGCAAAACAATCTGCTGCAGGGTGAAGTTTTAACTGCCACGGTGTTGCAGAATGTCGACGGCGGTTATATTATCGATATAAACGGCCTGGAAATTTTTGCGCAATCGGACCTGAACCTTGAGCCGGGAAATCTTTTGAGGCTTAAAGTAATTGAATCGGCTCCTTCACGACTGATATTAAAGGTCATAAATACCGACACCTGGGCAAAAGGTATTCAGGATGAGCCGCTTGTCCTTTCAAAACAGCTTTCCTCCGCCGAAATCAGGGCAGCGTTCAAACTCCTGTCAAAATTGAATCTTCCCGCAACCGAAGAAAGGCTTTCGATAGTATCCGATTTGCTGGCCGGCATTGCAAATAACAATGAACATCCCAATTTCGCTCAGGATACATCCGACGCTTTAAAAAACCTTGCTCTCAAGGCTCTTAATCTGATATATAAAGAAGCAAGTTCCGATAATATATATTACTTTGCTCTCCCCCTTCCGGGATATAAAACAGTTTATTTCAGAGTATCCAGCGGTTCTAAATCCAAGAGCGGCAGGGTTTTGTTCCATTTAAGCTTCATAGTTGAAACCGGGACTCTTGGGCCGGTCCTGGCTGAAATCTATCAAACCGGGAGTTCCACCGCGGCCTCGCTCACCTTTGAAGAAAGAAAGGGCATGGAAGCCGCCCGAAAGGCTGTAGCCGATCTTGGCCCTGAAGCCGGCAGCCTGTTAAAATCATTGAAAATGAAGGTGGGGAAAGTTTCGAAGCGGGATTTCTTTTTAAAGGACCTTGAAGCCTCCGGCTTTTCGCCGGGCATAAATCTGCGGGTATAACCGAATCAGTTTCAGGATGTGATTATATGGAATATAAGAATATTGATTTGGCCGGAAAGATAAAAAAAGCCGCTGCCCTCAAATACGAAGCGGGACAAGATGCCGCTCCCAGAGTAATGGCTGCAGCCGAGGGGAAAATTGCTCAAAAAATGCTTGAAATTGCACAGGAGCATAATATACCCATTTACCGGGATCCGGTGCTGGCTGATGCCCTGGTGAGGCTTGACGTAGGACAGGAAATCCCACCGGAGCTTTATAAAGCCGCAGCAGAAATCCTGGCTTTTATATACAGCCTGGAGGCGGAGGATTAAAACTATTCCACCATTACCTCCACATGGACTCCTTCTTCTTCATCGGTTACATCCACCATTTTACCATGTTCGCCGCTTTTTACGGCTTCCATTATTTCATCCATGTTGATATCTTTCATATGCTCCTTGGGGACGAATTTCAGTCCGAATTTAACGAGACTGTACGGGATATTTACATTGACTTTTTGCCTGTTCGTCTTGAGGTCGTATACTCTGACTCTGAGCCATTTTACATTAGTTCCGGAAGAATCCACCTCCGCCGGTCTTTGGTCCAGAGCTGCAAGAAGCTCTGCTCCTTCCTGGGCTGAAAGCTTGCCCGATTCAATCATCTTCAAAATGCTCATTTTTTCCTCATCCATGATGATTCCTCCTTTTTAATTGCGCCTAAAGGCATTACAAATTTTTTTCACGCAACCCTATCTGTTTTTCAATAGCTTAATTGATTCCTGAGGCAAAATCTCCCCCTTTTCCAGCTTTTCGAGTATTTCTTTCCTGTTTACCGTGCTTCCCTCAACTTCCTCAACCTTATACCCCAGAGCCATAATTACATTTTCCAGCCTGCTCCTGATGGTAGGATAGGATATGCCCAGTTCCTTTTCCATTTCCTTCAAGTTGCCTCTGCACTTGATGAAAATCTCTATAAAGGTCTTTTGTTCCCTGGTCAGGTAGCAAAACTTGCACAGAGAAAATTCGCCTTCCAATGCCGTGCTGCATTTGGGGCAGCTTAATCTTATAACCGTGAACTTTTCATTGCATACGGGACATCTACCTATGACTTCGTTCAAGCCGTCACCTCCTTGATTTAAATTATTTAATCTACATATTAATATTATTGATTTTATTATACCATTTTAATTTATTTTTTCAATATATTAATTAATATTTTTTATATTTAATGATATAAAATTTAAATTCGATGACCCGTCTATTAATCTTTTCAAACTGAATTCACATTAGATTATAAAAAAACAAAGGCTTACCGTTTTTCGGAAGCCTTTATTTCAAAATGGTGGGCGCGGCAGGTTTCGAACCTGCGACCTCTTGAATGTGAGTCTAAAAACAGCAATTTTTATTAATATATAATGAATTTTATTGAATATCTCCAAGGTGCGTTAATATTGGGTTTGAGGCCATTTGGAATTATAAGGTAATACACTTTAACTTTATTAAGTTTTTATAAGTTCGCGTACATTTCGCGTACTAAAATAATATTTCCTCCAATTTCTCGGCAGCTTGTTTCTGCATGTTCGGTAATACATGGCTATAAGTATCTAATGTTATCGTTACGCTAGCATGTCCTAATCTTTCAGATACAACTTTTGGATTTTCTCCAGCCATCAAAAGTAAAGTAGCGCATGTATGTCGAAGGTCATAAAGCCTTATTTCCGGCAAATCTGCATTTCTTAAAAGCGGCTTAAAATATCTATTTACAATATTTCTTTCATCCAATGGCCGTCCTGTTTTTGTAGCAAATACAAGGCCATAATCTATATATATTTCTGGGTCTTTTAATATTTCCTCCCATTCTTGCGGTTTGAATTTATCCTTGTCATTATCGTAGTTTATACATTTTTTCGCTTTAAGTTTTTCCTCTGCCTGGGCTTTTCTATGTTCCTTAAGGTCCTGCATAATATTTTTGGGTAGTAAAATTGTTCTACGGCCATGTGCTGTCTTTGGTTCGTCCAATTTCCATGATTCTTTTGTTTTTGTTAATGCCCGTTTTACATGTATCCTGTTTCCTTTCCAGTCAATATCTTCCCATTTTAGGCCTAATGCTTCCCCTGGCCTCATTCCGCTTGTTAATAGTAATTCAAATAATATCCCCCATCGGTTATAAAGACAATGCTCTAAAAATACTTTGGCCTGTTCCTGGGTCAATACCTTCATTTCTTGCCTGGTCTGCTTTGGCAGGTCTACATTATCGCATGGATTGTTCCTCAGCATTTGCCATTTAACGGCTTGTTTTAATGCATTTTTTAAAATAGAATGTGCATATTTTATAGTTCGGGCCGATAGCCCTTTATCTAACATATCAGAATATGCTTTTTGAATAAGTAGCGGTGTTATCTTGGTTAGTTTTACATCTCCTAAACTCGGTCTTAAATATATATTAATTATATCAAGATAACTTAAAAAGGTTTTCGGTCTCACTCTAGGTTTCAATACTGCATCTATCCATTTATTCAGGTATTCATTTAGTGTCATTTTTGAAGGTTCTATTAAGCTACCTGTATCTAATTCCCTCAATTTCGCAGTAAGAAATTCCTGGGCCTGCTTTTTATTCTTGCAATGTATTGTTTCGTAATAATATTTTCGTTTGCCGTTGGCATCAAGCCCCATATATATCGCTATGCGGTATGTTCCTTTACTCATTTCCCGAATACTTCCCCGCTGCCTAGGCATGGAAAAACCTCCCTTTTTTTTCAAACCAATAGGTCAAGCGGCCTGTTTTTTAACTTTTACTATATTACCGGCCATTATTTATCAGTTCCCTTTCCTCAAGTTCCTTGATTGCCTTTAAATAAACTTCTCTTAATTTTAAAATATCATCCGTCAAGCTTTTGGTTATCATTAATACCGGCTTTTCAAGGTCTCCACCAGGCACCGGCATGCATAATTGGGCCTGGCTTCCGTTAGGGCCGAATTTATCAGTATCGTATACTCGTATTTCCGGTAATAGCATTTTAATTTCCCCCTTCCTCTATGCTATCAAGTTCTTTGGCTTTTTCAGGGAAGTATTTCTCTAGTAATTCATCATTTCCGGACTCCAGTATAGCCTGCAGGGCCTCGCTATCGCTCACTACCTCCGCATAATCCCTTTCGCCCTGCCAGTCGGACCCATGTATCAGCACAAACCGGCCATCCTTAAGCCTTGTTATGCCTAAATGCTTCCCGGTGTCTCCATTCTGCCAGTTATGTCCATCCCACATATCAAGATCTGAATTATACTCTACTCTGCCAATAATTTCATCACCATCATATACGTTGACTTTTCTCATTTTCAAATTCCTCCCTTAGTTTATTATTGATTTTTACCATCAAGTGGGAAATTGCTTCTTCATAGCCGGTGAAATAGCCTCTATAAAATTCATCTTTGTTGTATTTTTCCTTTTGAAAACAATTACGGTTGTCTTCAAGCAGTTCAGCTATACTGGTCTTGACTATGCTTGGATAATCCATTCAAAGGACCTCCTTCAATCGGAATTATATTTGTGAGTGATTAAATAATGCAGGTCCGCTTCAAGCTGCTGCAGTGTTGGAATATCAAGCCCCTGGGAATCTTTTCTTATACGCCTCAGCAGCTTTTGAACGCTCTTGATGTAGTCCTGCCTGGCAAGCTCTCTCGGATTCTCAAGCATCATCATACCTTATCACCTCTTTTTTGTATTATATACTATCATTTATTATTATTTACTATTATTTAGTATAGTATATCATGTGAATAATGTCAATAGCTTTTTATTGATATTTAATATTACCTATGTTAATATAGTATTATGGAGGGATTAACGTGGAAAATTACTATACACCTAAAGAAGTAGCTGATAAGCTAAAAATCAAAGTAAATACGGTTTATATATGGATTCGTGAAGGGAAAATTAAAGCCGTGAAAATCGGTGATTTGTGGCGCATTTCCGAATCGGAAATAAGCCGTTTATTGGAAGGAAATTCATCCAGTGAATAGTTTTATGCCTACAGGGCAAAAAAGCCCCGTATAACTCAAATGCGGAGGCTTTTTTTGTATGAAATTCATACGAAAGGGGTCGATAACTTATCGATACCTTACGAAGTCCTAAGTTTAACTTAGGACCTTTTAAAGCTATGGTACGAAATTCGTACGAAGTTTAACTTAGGACCTTTTAAAGCTAAATCAAATTGACGATTTCCGTCGGGACTGCCGACGGAATTCGTCGTCAGTTAAACTTAGGACCTTTATAAGGCAAGGGGTCCGTAAATTACGGATACCTACATCTGGGTCCTGCGTTAAACACAGGGCCTTATAAAGGGTCTGAATATAATTCAGGCCCCTTTTTTTTGCTTCTATAGAAAAGTTTAGAAAATACCCGTCACGATTGTCACACCGTTACAAACCGCATGAATACTGGCTTTGGCTGGTGATAATAAAAAAATAATCTTGTCACATAAAAGCTTAAATATCGTCACCATTATTTAATTTTTCATAAAAAAAGTGGGGGTGGTTAAAATAACCATCCCTTCAATAGATCTAATCGAAGGCCCCTTCTGTAAGCTTCTCGATGAGATATTCCCTTTTCAGGACTGCATCTTCTACAATAGAAGAAAATTTATATGTTTTTCCGGCTTTTGGCTGGTCCCAGGTGGGTGATCTGTAGAATATTGTTTCATGGTCCAGCCATTCCCTCAAAAGCAGCCGCATTTTGGGCTTATAAAACTTATGGCGGCTGTTAACAATTTCCTGCTTGACTTTTGTTAAGGATATCCCGCATCTCTCGGCTATGGCCGCATAGGTCATACCTGCTGCCCGATAAATAAAGATTTTATATTGTAGATCGGTCAATACTTTCCTTAAGGTCAATGCTATCTGAGAAAAGGTCACTTCTTCTTCAAGTTCCTGTATAATGTCTCTTGGGTCTGCTATAGTGTCTTCAAGGTTTAAGCCGTCGCCGGTTTCTTTGCTCCCTTTTATAGGTTCCTGAAGGGATATCCAGTTTTCGCATCCTTCAAGGGACCTTGAAATAACCTGGCGAATCCACATTCCCGCATATGTTGAAAACTTTGCGCCATAACTTGGATCAAAAAGGTCGATAGCCTTCATTAGTCCGATTACTCCCACCTGTACAAGGTCCTCAAAGTCATAGTCTGCCCGGCCATCAAGGAAATATCTGTTTGCTATCTTTTTTATGAGGCCCATGTTTTGCAGGATAAGCTGGTCCCTTAATTCTTTGTCGCCGGTCTTTCGATACTGGGCTAAAAGTTCTTCGTTGGTTGTCATTTGACGGCCTCTATGATATTGTATATGGCATAAAAAACCTGTTTTGCAAGTTCTTTCATGTCGTCCCTGGTCATGTATTGGCCTTTAAAGGTGTCATACATGAATTCTATCTCTCCCCGAAAATCATCAAGAGCTTTTAGGGCTTTTTCTTTATCAAGCATGTCCCCGCCTCCTAATTTACGGCATAGGCATAAATTTTCAGGTCCTTTTTATAGCCTTCCAAGTCATCAATGCGGGTTATGTTGTAATCCTTGCCTTTGTATCTTATCCTCATGGTGGTGTCAATGTCGTTTCGCCAGTTAATCTCAAATATGGCCTCCACTTTATAATTCACCTGGGCAGCTCCAAAAAATTCATTGGCCGACGCCTGGCGGTAATAGGCCCAGATATTTTCCCCGCCAGGTAGAGGAATCCATTCTTGAATAATCTCGCCCAATTCATTTTGAGTTTCTGCAAATTTTAATATTGTAATTTTCTTGTCCTTGATGTGCACTGCCATTAAAGCCCACCTCCTTATAACGCCCTCAAAAATTCTTCGTAGTGTTCAAATAATCCCACATATGCGTCCAGCATTGAGGCCATGCCATCTATTCGCATTTTGGCAGCCTGGTTCTTCACCGGCACTATGTTGCCGTTCCGGTCTGTCTGCACTCCGGTATTTGTGAGGCACCATTTAAGTATCGGGTGATTATTGTAATTTATCTTTTTGGCTTTTAAATCGGCACCCATCATCTGCATTGGAAGGCTTAATGTCTTGGCTCCCTGAATACACCTCACCATTTTAAAGCCGTGGGCCTCCATTTCCTCTACCCAATACTTGGCTGAATAGCTGTCGTAGTAAATCCATAAAGGTGTTATGCCATAATCATTTACCATCTCTAAAAACCAGGCCGTGACGTCCGAATAATTGATACTGTTTCCGTTGCATAGCCTCAAAAGGCCCCGCTGCAGCCATTTATCATACGGAATCTTATCCATCTGAACACGTTTTTCAAAGTTATCGCTGGGCAGCCAATACATTTGATGAACATAACGCTTTTGGGTGTTTTTATCCATCATCAAGAGAGTGGCGCATGTCAGATCCGTTGTGATTGATAGGTCCGCCCCACCAATAGCATAGGCCCCCCTGAATTGTTCTATATCGAAGGTTTCCTCGTTATTTATATCGTCAAATGTTAGCCATGCACTGCTTACCGTATCCCTTATGTTGAAATCCTTTGTCAATAAGCCGGAAATTTCTTTCGGGTCCTTTTTGGCCTTTTCCACCTTTCGTATTAAATCATCCACTTTCTTAATGGTCCCCAGGCCCGGGTTGGCCTTCTCCCACTTCGTAAAGTCCAGCCATTCTTCCCTGTCATCCAGTTCGTAAAGGATAGGTAAAAAGCTGTCGTCCTCAAAGTTTCCATCAACTATATTGCAGGCATAGGAATATATATCGTCAAATATGCACTCCCTGACGGTCCCTGCGGTGGTAATCATTATAAGTAATGGCTGCCGCCTTGCACTCTGGCTCTGCTTCATAACTTCGTATAAATTTCTGTCCGTCACTCCGTGGAGTTCGTCCATTATCACGCAATGAGCATTGAGGCCGTCCAGGGTGTTGGAGTTCTTTCCTAATGGCTGGAATTTGCTCATGGTGAGAGGGAAATATAAATCGCTCTTGCGTTTCTTTATGTGGCTGGAAAGCTCTGGGCTTTGCTTAATCATGTTGTGGGTTTCGTCAAACAGTATGCGGGCCTGTTCGCGCTTGGTCGCTGTACTGTATACCTCGCTGCCTGGTTCGTTATCCGCAATCATCATATAAGCCGCTATGCCAGCCATCATGGTTGTTTTGCCGTTCTTCCTGGCCACATAAAACAAGCTCTCACGGTACCGCCTGAGGCCCGTTTCTTTATCTATAAAGCCAAACAATGCGGATATATAAGCTTTCTGGAATAGCTCCAGTTTTACCGGCTTTCCGGCCCATTCGCCCTTGCTGTGCTTGCAAAAAGTTTCTATAAACTCAATTGGCCTGTTTGCTCTGGCTTCATCAAACACATACCTGCCCGGGTTTTTTATTTCTTCTACAAGTTTTTTGTATTGTTTATAAACTCTTTTTGATACGGTATATTTGCCGCTCTGTATGCCGTCCCAGTACTGCAGGATATAGTTCATGGGTTATTTCCCCTTTATGAATTCAAGTAAAGCATCCTTTTGTGTTTGCGCTGCCGGCGGCAGTAAATCAACTAACTGTTTGTATAAAAGGCTGTATCGCTGCACTGTGGTATTATAGCCTTTCAGGGCAGGGTGTTCCCTTAAAAACTCCTGTTTGCCCTGCTTAAACATAGCTGTGGGACCTTCGGCTAACACCTGTTCCTTTAATCTAGCAAGGGTCTGCTGCATGAATTCAAGCTCATCATAAAGGCTTTGGGCTATTGCCTGCCTATCTTTGGGAATCTGCTTCAATATTTTTTTAAGTTCCTTCATCTCTTTGGAAGTATTATCCAACTTCATCAAAATCACCTTCATTATTGCGAATAATTATCATTATTAACATTAATGATAATAATTACTACTCTCCCTTAATACAAAACTCGTGTGGAGGTTTTCAGAGGTGGGCCGCTGGTTTTGCGGGCCGCCGCTCGGTTCATGCCCCCGGGGGGTATATTTTAAATTTCCTTCACTGTCAAAGCTTAAGCCATCCATACATACCATACTATTCCCGTGAACAACATTATGGCAATCAATGCATAAAGCCTGCAGGTTGTCCCAGTTCAGTGTTATGTCAGGGTCATTTATGTTCTGCGGTGTGATATGCTTCTTATGGTGGCATATCACTGCTGGCCTGCCGCATCGTTCGCAAATGTAGTGCTTACTCTCCATGAAAGCATCTCTGCACTTAATCCATTCCTTGCTGTTATAGAAGGGTTTAGCATAATCATGCGCCATAGTTTACATACTCCTTGCTATTGCCGTCAATGCTGTTAGCAGGTTGTCAATGGTCTTCTTTAACCTTTCAGTATCCTCACTCTGTGGGTTATACCATAGCTGTAAAAGGAATTGTGCCACTGTCTTTGCTAATGGGTGGATAGGTTCTGTATCCCAGTTCCTTCCCGTTGTAGTTTCCAGATATGAAGGTATAGCATCCAACAAGGGTATGATTATTATATCGTTATCAGTACCATCTATCCTTAATGCTTCTCTGGCTTCTTCCAATGTGAGTATCATCTTCTCACCTCGCTTTAAAAGTCAGGTGAGCGGAATTTAACTCCGCCCACCATCATTTCCTTACACTGTGGCCCTTGAGAGTTTCACGAAGGCCTCTGTCACCAGCGGCTTGCAATCTGCAATTGCAAGTGCCCTGTAGTCAATCAAGCCGCTGGTAAATCCGCTTTCCCTTGACATTTCAATCAGTATGCCGTTAGGCATATTGTAGCCCATGTAATTGAAGTTTCCCAAAAGGATCGTATCATCGGGGATATTGTCATCAACTACCACAGGTCGCCCTAGGATAAAACCTATGCCTTCGGTCTTGGGATCTGTGATAAATATTGGTCTACCGGTCGTATCCACAATGCCATAAACCAGATTATAAAGGGTTGCATTGTTCATGGCAAATTTGGCCCCGGCAGCATAGCCAGCTTTGAGCATCGCCATCATCTTGGTGAAGTCTTTATATGTGGGTGCTCCATCTACAGCAAAGGTAAAGCTGTTTGTTGCATCCCAGGTAATGCCGGTCAATACTCCGGTGCCCTGGTTAACTCCGGTTCCGTTTACCAAAGCATCTGCTATTGTTTCCATGACGGTATTGGTAAGCTCATCGGTAATATAACTCTCAAAAGCCGGTATACTGGTTGCCTGGACTCTTGCCGACATAGAGAAAATTTTGATTATCTCGTAAGGTGAAAACTTCACGCTGGCAGTATCAATACTTTCTCTTGCCACGGCAGTTCCTTCCACATGCCAGCTTGCCTTATTTGAAGGTGTTCCAATGGGCACACTAAGGTTAGCAGGTATATTAAAGCTTCTGCATACGGAAATCAAGCCGCCCATTTTCCTGGCCTTTGATATTACTTCATTCAGTGTAGTTTCAGGTAAAACTGCTGCGGAATTTGAAACGGTATTGAAGGCATCGGCCCTTCTTTCGGTTTCCATAATCTCTTTTGCCTTATTAAAGACTCTCTGCTCAATATCGGTTAGTTTCTGGCCTAAAAGGGTCTTGAAAAATGCGGTCCGGTATTCCCTGCTTGCGAAAATATCGCCTTCAGGAATCCGATCCCTTACCTGGAAGTCCATGCCGGTAATGGGATTAAAACCGGTCCCGGGATTTTTGCTTCTTTCCTCAATATTTGCTTTGGCTTCCTTCAGCCCTTCAAGCTCAATATTTAGGCTTTCAATGTCTGCATTGGGATCGGTATCGATAAGCTGGCCTATTTCCTTGGCTCTTTTCTCAATATCAGCCAAACTGTGGTTCCTGTAATAGTTAAATGCCTCTGCTACGGTTTTAAATTTCATGCTTAAACACTCCTTCTCAATATTTGATTGATTTTTATTTTTAATTCTGCCCTTCTGGGGTCTTTCAGCTTCGCCCAGGTCCCTTCAATAGCTGCTCTTGCTTCTACCGAAGTCTGAGGATATGCGGGAAAGGGCACTATAGAGAATTCATATACCTTCTCAATCTTTGTAATGGTCCTGGTGTTGGTCTTTGGGTCGAAGGTGCTGCCGCCCTCCGGCACTTTAAACGCAAAGCTCATTCCGGTAAGGTCTCCACGTTTTACTGCCGTATAAACGCTTCGGCCTTCCTCGGTATCGGGCAGGTATGCGGTCATCTTCAGCCCTGCCGGGTCCAGAGTAAACCGCATGGTTTTGGGTGTCCTGGCTAAAGGGACCTTGTTCAGATCATGGTTGTAAAGTAACCTGATGTCGGATAGATCTGCTCCATCCAAAGCCCCGGCCCTGATCACCTCGGTATATTCCCCGAAGGGTTCTTTTATGGTGGTCGGTTGGTCGAATACCACCGGTGTCCCCACCAGAATAAGGCCACTTTCGCCTGCCGGTTCTGCGGCTCTTATTTCCGCTATTCTAATTTCCTTCATTCTGGGTATCCCCCTCATCCAATTGGTATTTATCGGCTTTGGCTGCATTTACCACATTCAGGGTCTGCAGTCTTCTGTCTCCATCTTCCACCGCCGGAAGGTTCAATATTTCCAGTGCCTGGTTTATGGTGAATAATCCTAATGGCATCAATTCCTTAATGATATTGGTTTTGGTGGCATTGCTGGCGAATTGTAGCCGATTGGCTTCAAACAGGATTGAATTCCCAAAGGCCTGCTCCCGGGGTGTAAATAGCTTGTCCGTAAACTCAAGGGAAAACTGCACGGCCAAAGGCTCAATTATACTTTCATAGAAGGCCGCCCATTCATCCTCTGTATAGGTGCTGTTTACTATCTTTTCACTTATACCCAAATATTCGTATATTTTTTGCTTTACTGCCTGCAATTGTTTGTCATCTATGGCATAGGGCTTCATTTCAAGCGGTGTGTAATCCGCTTTACTGTCCAGGACTGCTATTCCTCCGGTGTTTGTTATCGTCAGGTAATCGTTAATGAAGGCATCTTTTTCAGCTTTAAGTTTTTCAGGTGAAAGGACCTGATTATATTTGAGTATTCCTCTTATGGTTGCATTTTGTTGTATAGCCGCTGTCAAGCCTTCGTTCTGAGTATGTGCCAAATCCAAAGTAGGAATTATGGCGGTGTTAGGATCTCCTAAAAGGTCGTTGTTATTGAAAAACCTTCTTACGTGGAATATGTCTTTATAGGGCAATATGTATTGCTGCCCTCCAGAGAAAAGGAATCTGCAATACATTTCACCGGTAGGATCTGTTATAAACTCCATTTGTTGAGGTCTCAAAGGCCATATAGCTGTTAAATATCCCCGTTCATCCTTTTGCAGGTAAGCAAAAGCATTTGAATAAAGGTAATAATGGGTTACAAGCTTGTAAAGCATGTCATAGGCCGACATGAAAGGGTTAGGCCTTACCTGTAAAATGCGGTTTAACTGGCTGTCGCCATTTTTTCTCTGGCCTGCTATGGTGATGACATGGGTCCCTTTAAGCTTGGCCGCATTTCTGGCTATGGCATCCACCGCCGCCCTGTATATGTCGCTTTCGTATGCGTTGCCGCTAAACGGTGTAAATACTGGTTGGCCTATGGAAAGTATTTCTACACGTTCCGTTTTTGCGGGTTCCCTTTTCTTGAAGAATCTATCAAAGAATCCCAAATTTATGCCTCCTTGCTTAAGAAGGTCGTAAGGAGCATTTTTCTTGCCCTTATAAAATTGGCAATATTAACGTCCAATGTCCCGTTTATGAAGTCGTTTATTATCTGTTCTCGGTCCGTTCGGTCTTCAAAGACAAATTTTCGTGGGAATTTTTCGCCCTCGGTTCTAATGTATCGCATATTCTTTGCAAGCAGGATACAGGCAATCAAAAGGTTTTTGGTGGCAAATTCCTTTGGCTTTATCTCGCTCAGCTTTTCCATTACTTCAGGCTTCACCAATTCATTAACCTGCATCAAGGTCCCCTCCCATATATAATTGCCTATTTCAATTATACCCATATGGGGTATAATCGTCAATAGTAAAGATAACTATTATTGATATTATTAGTTTTTTAAGATATAATTGAGGTGCGGAAGGGTTTTACTCTTTCCCCCTTACCGCCCTCCTTAGATTATGTTTTGTGCCCTAGAGAGGGCTATTTTTTTATGAGCATCCACAATCACCACAATTAGGGCATATAATCCAGCCACAATCAGGACATATCTCATCTTCTCGGCTGTCTAACGGCTCGCCACAGTTCTTGCAGTATGCGGTCCTGTAATTTTCTTTACGTTTTTGTCTGGCGTTAGCCGGTTTATTGCCGACGCCAGACTTGACATAATCATTCTTAACATAAACAGGGCCATCTTTAGTTAAATACCAACTCATATCAATTCAACTCCCTCCATCAAAACGGTTCATCCTCGCCAAAAGGATCTAATTCATCTTTAGAATCCGATAAGACTTCCACTGGTGACGATACTTGTAACGATATTTTGTCCCCGGTGACGATATCGTCGCCAATACCATTACGGCTCAAACCCAATACTGGCGCCATTTGTAACGATGTGATAATTGTGACAGTATTTTCTTTATTTCTCAAAGTTATTATGCTTCCTCCCCTGGTGTGCCCCTGGTGTATATATTCAATCCCCGCATCTAGAAGGTTGCTCCTAACCTGGTTCAACCTTCGGGTCAGACTGTTGGCGGATTTCGGCCATGATTTGGCTTTTGTATCAATTTTTTCTTCCTCCGCCACTCCATTTAGTTCCTCCAAAAGCTCGCTAGCTCTGCCCTCCCAGCAAAAGCCTGAATCGTATCTGCTCATGAAAGCCATTACCGCCGCCGCCACTGGATTGGCTGCAATAGCTTCCTGATTCTGTTTTTCTACATTTTCCCCATACTGCCTTAAAAATTCTTCTCCATGGCCCCCCAGGGCTTCGGCTATGGCATAGCCCCATCGTGTGAAATCTGCCATACGGTAAAGGGCATTAAGTTTGACTTTGGGATATATGCTCATTGCTTTTGCCAGAATATCGAATATCGCCCCCAGGATATAAGGCCTTTCTTGCTCAAATTCGCTTAATACGGCCCGTTCCTCCCGACGTTTTTCTTTTGGTATCCTTTCAAGCCCTAAAAGTATGGCTCTATCAAGAAGGTCCTCTCTTGTAGCCACAACATTAATACCGTTAAGCCCTATACACCGTTTGAATGTATAAATAATATCCTCATCATCGCTGTATAGCTGCCTCTTGCTGAATCCCTCGCCGGTGACCGCCCTGCAAAGAGTATCGCTTATCCATTCTGGAAGGCTGGATACATTATCAAAGCCAGCCCAGTAATGATGAGATAGCTTTTGTATTAACTCATTTACATCTTTTGGGAATGTTAGAGCTTCCACTGCCGAAGGGTCCACGATTCGCTTTATAAGTTTGAATGTCGTTGTTTTGGCTGCGCCCTTTTCCCCATATAAAACTGGTATCGGGTGAGGAATATCCGGGATAAAGCAGCTTATCAGGTATGTCAAGAAAATTATTTCTTGTCCATCTTTTAGGTTCACAAAATTTTTGACAAATGCCCTCAATGTCACTACTGGGTCCTGGCATTTTAACGGTGTTACCTGTGCTGCCTGGTGAGTAAACCGCTTAAATAAAATCGGTGGATTATCAATCACCTGCCAGCCTTCCGGTGTTATCCTGACGGCTTGCCAGGCAGGATTGGATAGATCGTACCAAATGGCTCCATCGTGGAAAGCTATACGGTTATGCAGTTTATATTCCGGCCCCTTGAAAACGGCCTGGCCTTCAATTACGTTTAAGGCTGATTTTATTGCTTCGCTGCCGGGTGTCTTATTTAACGTAGCCCACGCCTGACCCGCCAGCCACCGTTTGAAAAATTTGCTGTTGACCGGCCATATCTCACGGTGACCCTGAATTGGTATAGCTGCGTATGGTTCATGAGTTTCATCGTGGAATAAAAAGGCTTCTGCGGCCAGCTCCACCAATATATCTGCCTGGGATTTTTTCTTCTCCTTTTGTTCTTCGGTATCTTGAGTTTCCTCTTGCCTGGGTGCGAATTGCAATATTTTGTTTTGCAGTTCCTGTGGCAAATTTTTTAAAACACGTAATTTTTCTTCTCTTGTTTCTTTCACAGCCATTCTTGCTTTTCAACCTCCTTCAGTACTGCCATTTTTTCTTCAATGGTTCCGTTGCGAAGTATGTCCAGCCAGTGCCCGATTATCGGTTCATACCATGCGGCCACTTCAAAGCCTGGGTGTTCTATTTTACCCGTGTTTAATGCCAGTAGGCAGGCCCTGTAAAATGAACAGAGTTCGTCATAAAGATGATTGACTGCCCTTTCAAAGCCCTCCAGCAGGTTCCTTTCTTCCTGAAGGGACCTCATTTTCTCCGAAGGGACCTTCTTTTCATTTCTCCACTGCAAGGTTATTCCAAAGTCTCCGGCCAGCTTCTGCAGGGCTTCCCCTGGTGAAAGGTTAAAAAGCTTTGCCACCAGGTCTATGGCATCCCCGCCGGAAATACCGCATCCAAAGCACTTCCAGCCGCCATCCGGGAAGATCACGAAAGAAGGAGTTTTTTCGCTGTGGAATGGGCATTTGGCCCACCACCTTCCGCCCTTCTGAGTCAGGTCCAAGCCGTAGAATCTTGCAGCCTGAGCTGTTGAAATTATTTCTTTGGTGGTCCTAAAATTATCAGCCTTTTCCATTTTTTCAGGCTTCCTTCCTCCAGCCGCCAGGATAAGCCTGGCCGCCGTTGTCAATCCATTGCTGCAACTTGTCTGCATCAACTCTTATAAGCCTGCCCATTCTAACTACTGGCAATATACCTTCCCGGGCCATTGTATATACTCTGTCTTCTTTTACGTCCAAAATTTGAGCTACTTCAGATATCCTTAAAAGCTTTTTGTTCATATTAATCGTTTTCTCCCTTCTTTGGAGTTCCATCTGCTTCAAATAATTCATCTGCTGGCATGCCATAAAAATTTGATAAGGTCCTAATTATTTTAGGATATGCCTTTCTAAAGCCACGTTCAATCTGACATAATACACTTGCGTTTAATCCTAGCAAAGTGGCTAGCTTCATCTGAGATAGCCCTTTCTTTCTTCTTAAAGCTTCAATCTTTGTCACCTTTGAACACCTCTTTATATCTTTTTATTGTCTTGTAATTGAATGTTACCGCTTACCTGTGTTCTTTTTACTTAATACATTTCTTGACTATTAAATAAAAAAAGTTTATAATGTAATTGGTAAAAATTTAGCATAACATTGCTTTGCAAAGGCATTGCAAGGTTAAGCAAAGCAAAGGCATAGCATATTAATAAACGTTAAAAGCCCTGTTATTTCTCTTTAAAAAATATCAAGCAGGGCTTTTAACGTTTAATTTTAAAACTCGCGTACATTTCGCATACAAAAAAGGCATGAAGTAAATTCTTCATGCCTTCAAACCCTTATAAATATTGGTGGGCGCGGCAGGTTTCGAACCTGCGACCTCTTGAATGTGAGTCAAGCGCTCTCCCACTGAGCTACGTGCCCATATTTGGTGGACGTGAGGGGATTCGAACCCCTGACCCTCTGATTGCGAACCAGATGCTCTCCCAACTGAGCCACACGCCCACGGTTTTCCCGTGACGCAAAATAATTATAATATAAATTCCTGCAAATTTCAAGGCCCGGATGAGGATTTTGTGGTGGTTTTCGTGATCTATTTCATTGGACCTATCCGATTGAGCGGCCAGATCCTGTAAGTGGCTTTGCCAACGATGAATTTTCTGGGAACAAATTTATTTACCCAGAAACGGCTGTCCTTGGAATTGTTTCTGTTGTCACCCATCATAAAATAACAACCTTCGGGAACCCTGTAGGGGCCAAAGTTGCCCACCATGGGCTCTTTAAGATAGGGTTCCTTCACAGCAACATTATTCCTGTAAAGAACGCCGTCTTTTATCTCAATCACATCCCCGCCAACGCCGATCAGTCGCTTTACAAAGGTTTGCCTGGGATCATCGGGATATTTAAACACCACTATATCTCCGCGCTTTAAAGGTTCAAACCTGTATATGAATTTATTTACCAGAATTCTATCGCCGATTTCAATGGTGTGTATCATGGAACCTGTGGGGACCATCATTGGCTCGAATATATAACCCCTTATAGCAAGAGCCAGTATAAGGGCGAAGGCAATAGCTTTTATCCATTCCACAACTTCATTTTTAAAATCCTTTTCCATTAATCTTTTCACCTGCAGTTAAGATTGCTTATCTATTATAACACAAAAATAGTATAACAGGCTAGGGAAACCAAATCAACTTTTTTTAAAATAATCTTCAACAGCATAAAGAATATATTGGCTCAATTTTTGTTGAAAACCTTCATTTGTCAGCAATTCCCTATCCTCCGGATTTGTGATGAATCCAAGTTCCACAATGACTCCCGGAACTTTGGTATTGCACAGTAAAAAAAGAGACGAATTCGGCACCGGTGTTCTCGCCCTCACCTTTTGACCTGAAGATTCATATGCTTCCTCCAGCCTTTTTTGAAAAAAAAACGCCATGCTACGGCCGTCTCTGCTTTCCCTATAATAAAAAACCATCGGGCCACGGGTGTTAATTGAACTTTTTTCGGCATTTACATGCACGCTGATAAATATATCCGGCTGAGCCCTGTTTATTATATCCGTTCTGGCAATTAAGTCCCGCCTGTGCCTGTACTCGCTTTTGTTGTTGAGCCTGTCAAGAGCCACATCCTGCGTCCTGGTCATTATCACATTGGCTCCCCTCTTTTCCATCAAATTCTTGAGTTTCAGGGCCACCTGTAGGTTAATATTTTTCTCCAAGGTCCCATCTCTGTGATATGTGCCTCCGTCAACACCTCCATGGCCTGGATCTATGACTATGGTTCTTCCTGATAAAGGCAGCCAGTATCTGAAGACCTGAATGACAGGATTTTCATCAATCAGCATTTTAAATATTATGATCGCTGCTACCAGAACGAGCATGATATGAACCCGTCCAAAAACACCATCCTTGTTTTTTACATAAAACTTTTTCATGAAATAATCCCCCTTAAAAAACCTAATAATAAAAAATATTAGGCATAAGGGGGATAATATGATAGAAGTTTTTTATTATAAATCAATATCTTATAATTACCTTACACATTTTTTCGGGGGCTGTTTTTATATCTTTAAAGGCCCTATCGATGTCATTTAGAGAATATACAGCCGTAATGAGAGCCCGAGAATCAACTTCACGGCTTTCAAACCAATGTATGACTTCTGGGAATTTATGACAATTAAGGCGGGAACCCCTGATTTCCAGTTCTTTTCTTGTGATATCTGCTTCAGGAATGCAGGCCGGAACATCGCTAAAACCGATTATTATAATTCTTGCTCCTGGAGCGGTTAATCTTAAGGCTTGTTCCAATAATTTTGGATGGCCGACGGCTTCTACAATAAGTTGAGTCCCTTCACCATCTGTGAATTTTAAAACTTTTTCCTCTAGAGATTCCTCGCTGCTGTTTACCACAACATCGGCCCCAAAATTTTTTGCCATTGCCAATCGGTTTTTTACAACATCGACCATTAAAACTTCTGCTCCGGCTCTTTTAAATACCTGAAGCACGCATAAACCAATAGGACCCGAGCCTATGACCACGGCTTTTTCGCCGGACTTTACACCGCTTCTCTCGCATATTTGTGCTGCAATGGAAAATGGCTCCATGAGAGCCGCCTCTTCCCAGGAAATCTCCTCTGAGAACCTAAATACATTTTGCACCGGCATCTTTATAAGGTCGCAAAAACCGCCGTCCACCGCAACACCTATGCACTGTACAGAGGAGCAGATATTGTTTCTGCCCTGCCGACAGGCAAGGCACTTTCCACAGGAAAGCACAGGGTCTATTACCACCCGGTCTCCTTTTTTTAAATTAGTTACATCCGGGCCTATTTGCTCCACTTCTCCTGCCAGTTCGTGCCCCATGATGCGTTGTGGTTTTATGGCACTATGTCTTCCTTCATAACCATGGATGTCGGTACCGCATATGCCTGCGGCTTTTACTCTGATAAGGACCTCTCCTGCCTGTGGCTCAAGAGGCTCCGGTTCTTCAAACAACTCTATCCTGCCGTATTCAACAAGCCTTGCCGCTCTCAAGATTTTCACCTTCTCAATAATTTTAGTATTTAACCTCAAACTATCGCGAAACTTATCGCGCCAGCCAGCCGCCATCCACACAGAGAATATGCCCTGTTACATAATCCGAAGCACTTGATGCCAGGAATACCACCGCCCCTTTCAAATCTTCAGGAAGCCCCCAGCGTCCGGCCGGTATCCTTTCGCTTATAGATTTATATCTTTCTTCATTCTTCCGTATGGGCTCGGTGTTGTTGGTCTCCATATATCCCGGAGCAATGGCGTTTACATTTATATTGTATTTCGCCCACTCATTGGCCATGGTTTTTGTAAGGGATGCCACACCGCCTTTGCTGGCTGCATAGGACGGTACCAGTATCCCGCCCTGAAAGGAGAGCATGGAGGCAATATTTATGATCTTCCCGCCTCCCTGTTTCATCATGGCTTTTGCTGCTGCCTGGCTCAGAAAAAATACTGATTTCAGGTTAAGATCGATAACATCATCCCAGTCTTTTTCGGAAAATTCCAGAGATGGAGCCCTGCGGATGATGCCTGCATTATTGACCAGGATATCGATGCGTCCAAATTCCTTTAAAGTTTTTTCAATTATTTCAGGAATAACACTGATGTCTGAAAGCTCTGCTTCGATAGGCAGGCACTTTCTTCCCAAGTCTTTTATCATCTTTTCTGTATCGGACATAGGTGAATGGTTGACTATGACCATATCAGCCCCGGCTTCCGCCAATCCAACCGCCATTCCCTGGCCCAGGCCGGTCCTGGCGCCGGTTACCATGGCAACTTTTCCTTTTAAATTGAACTTATCCAATATCATACTATAACGCCTCCGTTAGTTTTAGTGTATGAAACATAGTTTTATTTTATTATTAGTTATTCGTCAATTTAAAATAAAATCCTGCTTATATTTATTAAATTCCATAAAAAATTTTTTTCAAAATTTTTTTCACTAATGGCAGGATTTTAAAAACAAACATAGAATATTTATATTTAATAAAATAAAACAATGTTTTAATAGATAAAACATTCAAAGGAGGGGTGTAAACATGGTTAAACTGGATGATTTTATAAGGTCTGTAGAAAAAATCTTGTTGGTGATACTTATTTCTGTCATGCTGATACTTGGCTTAATGCAGGTTACGGGAAGGATATGGCTACCAGTGTCCAGGCAACAGCCGGAGCCATTGGAATAATTATTCCCCCTAGTATTCCTATGGTAATCCTGGGTATTACCGCAAGCATTTCCATCGGCGGTTTATTTTTAGGTGGATTTATCCCGGGAATTCTAATGGGTGTGGCACTGATGATAACAAGTTATATTTTTGCCGTAAAGCGTGACTTGCCTGCTGAACCTAGAGCTTCCATCAGGGAAATACTTTTAAGCTTTTCTGACTCCATCCTAGCTATAATGACAATGGTCATTATCATGGGTGGTATACTGGGTGGAGTATTTACAGCTACAGAAGCTTCTATAATTGCCGCTATTTATTCCTTTATTGTCGGATTCTTCATTTATAAAGAGATAAAACCACAGGACATCCCCCGTATTATGGTTCAAACATCAATCACCACAGGTGTTGTTGTCTTATGTATAGCCACTGCTTCCAGCTTCGGTTGGATTCTGGCAGCCGAAAGAATACCTGCAAAAATAGCTCAGGCCATATTTTCTATATCTATGAATAAATATGTGGTTCTCACCATTATGAACCTATTAATGCTTTTTATGGGTACATTTCTAGATGTTACACCAATAATAATCATTCTTATTCCAATAATTTTCCCTATTGCAATGCAGCTCGGGGTTTCTCCCATCCATTTCGGTATCATGACTATAGTTAATATGGCTATTGGACAATGCACTCCACCAGTTGGAGTTTCCCTTTTCGTAGCTACCGGTATATCAAAGGCATCCCTGGGAGAAATTTTGAGTGTTTTCTTTAAATATTTGCTTGCTATGATAATAGTACTTTTCCTCATTACATTTATGCCGGGATTGGTAACCTTTATACCACGGATAGTCATGGGAATCCAATGAAAGAAGTTTTATCTCTTTAGCAAAGTTATAGCCGGTCAATACAAATCAAAAAATACATGATTTTTAGGAGGGTGAAAAAATGGGAAATTTCTTATTTAAACAAACCAATAAACAATTGGGATATCATCGAGTTATATCTCCGGAAAATACGGAGCTGACCCTTCTTTCTTACAGCAGACTTATTCTTAACAAAGATTTGCCGCAAATCACACTCGATACAAATGGAGAAGAATGGAGCCTAATATGTGCCGGAGGAAACGGCAGCGTAAATATTGAAGGCAAAAACTACCTGTTAGGAAAGCACGATTCAATCTATATACCAAGGAACAAAGAATTTCACGTAACTACCCAGAGTTTTATTGATATCATAATAGCATCTGCTCCGGTCGAGAGGGACAGTACCGTTCAGACTGTTTACTTCAAAGACCTGAAAGGGGTATCCCACGGCCTTGCAGAAACTTCTAGTCATCGAATTATATGGACACCTATCGGCAGTAATGTAGATGCTTCCCGCCTTCTTTGCGGATTTACCCTTGGCGACAACGGCCACTGGACCAGCTGGCCTCCGCATGAACACACGAAAAGGGCATCCCACCCATGAAGCCATGTTATTTTTCGCCGATAAGGTAAAAGAAAAAACCCACGGTCAGATTGAAATACAGGTCTTCCCCAACAGCCAACTCGGTGAGCAGAGGGATGCCTTAGAGGGCATGAAAGTTGGTACACTGGAAATGGCCATGAGTGCAACCGGTCCCCTAGCACAGTTTGTACCGACAATTGACGTTTTAAATCTACCCTACCTTTTCAAGAGCTTAGACCATATGCACAATGTCCTTGACGGAGAACCGGGTAAAAAACTTGCTGAAGATATTGAAAAAAGCGGATTTAAATTTCTTTTCTGGATGGATTCGGGTTCAAGAAACATCATCAACAATAAACGCCCCATCAATAAACCTGAAGATTTAAAAGGCCTAAAGATTCGCGTTATGACCAGCAATCTCATGGTCGATACTCTGAATAAAATGGGAGCCATAGCAACTCCAATGGGCCAGGGTGAAGTTTACAGTGCTCTTCAGCAGGGAGTTCTTGATGGTTGGGAAAACAATCCTCCCACATTATTGACTTTGAAATTGTATGAAGTCTCAAAATATTTTTCCTGGACGCGTCATTTCATGATACCAGACGTGGTTTTGATGAGTAAAAAAGTTTACGACAAACTGACTCCAGAACAGCAGCAGGCTATAATAGAATCAGCAAAAGAGGCTCAGGCAAAGCAAAGAGAACTTTGGGCAAATTATGAGGAAAAAGCGGTGGAAGAATTGAAGCAAAAGGGCATAATATTCAATGAAGTGCCGGACATCACACCCTTTGCCGAAAAAGTAAAACCTGTCTGGAAAACATATACGGATAAATTCGGTACACAACTTGTTGACATGATTCAAAATACCAAGTAAGATATAATTGATGAAGTTTGAATATATGGCGGGTAAATAAATTACCCGCCATTTTCTAAAATTTTATATCATCATTTTTAAATGGATGTGATTTAATTCATGCAAATGCGCGAAGATACAATGAGATCTTGTAGCAGGACTCTCAGAATACTGGAACTGCTTGCATCAGGTAAAGAAATGGGTGTAACCGATATAGGGAACGCAGTGGGTCTTCATAAGAGCACGGTCTATCGTTTTCTTGACACGCTGGTAAAAGAGGGTTATGTCATTCAGAACCCCGAAACAGAAAAATACAGGCTAAGTTTCAAGGTGCTAAGGCTGGGTTATAATCTACTTTCAAACATGGACCTTCGAAACACTGCCCGGCCCTTTATGGAACATCTTGCCCATGTTACAAAAGAAACCATATACCTCACTACCTTAGATGATGGTATGGTGTTATATCTCGACAAGGTGAATCTCACTGAAAATCTGCAGACCTTTCACAAAGTGGGGGATAAGAATTTCGTTCACAGTACTGCTATCGGTAAAGTTCAGGCTGCCTTCCTGCCGGAGGATAAAGTAGATACCATAATAAAGCGGTGGGGATTGCCTCAACGCACGAAAAATACGATAACAGATCCTGATCGTTTCAAAAAACATCTGGTTGAAATAAAGCAATGCGGTTATGCTATAGACAATATCGAGGCAGAAGATGATGTCAGATGTGTAGCCGCCCCCATCAGGGATTACACAGGAAATGTAGTGGCAGGCCTCAGTATATCAGGCCCTGCTACTCGCATGACATTGGAAAAGATAAAAAAAGAGCTGGTTCCAATAGTAGTCGAAACTGCTGATGACATATCAAGAAAACTGGGATATGAAAAATAAACAAAAAACATAAATTCGGCAAATTAGTCTTTTAGTTTTAGATGCGCCTTAAACAGGGCGTTTTTATGTATAAGTATCTATAAGGCAAGATTCTATTCTGAAAAAATTAAATTTTGCTTACTATGAACTTCGCCATCGTTTTATATGTTCCGTTTCCACGCCAAAGTATTGCAAAGCTTTTGCCGCCGTTTGATTCACAATATCATCCACCGTTGTGGGCTTGGTATAAAACATCGGCACCGGAGGCATTATTATTACCCCCAGGCGGGATAATTTCAGCATATTTTCCAGGTGTATGGGCGAAAGCGGCGTCTCTCTAGCCATAAGCAGCAGTCTTCTTTTCTCCTTGATGGTCACATCTGCTGCTCTTGTTATGAGGTCATCGGCAAAACCCATGGCAATGCCCGCCAGGGTCTTCATGCTGCAGGGCGCCACTATCATACCGTCGGTTTTAAATGAACCGCTGGCAACCACAGCCGACAGGTCGTTTACATCGTGGGAGAAACTTGCCATTTTCTCCACTTCCGCCACCTTATATCCGGTTTCTTCCTCGATGGTGAAACCACCCCATTTGCTCACAATAAGGTGCGTTTCGACGTTCTTTTTCTTGAGCTCTTCCAGTATTCTGATGCCGAAAATTGCTCCCGATGCGCCTGTAATGGCTACTACCAATCTCATGTCAATCCCTCCTGATTAAGCGCAGCTTTATCCAAAGTCTGCCATAAATATACTTTTAAGCGGGAAGGACGCTGCGCTAATCTTTCGGATTAGACGATGTTTTCTTTGGGTTTTTCAAGACTCATTGCTATAATTTTCGTCAACTCCCGCCCATTTCTTATAATCTTATCAATTTCCTCTTTTGTAGCATTGTCAATATGTATCCCGCATGTAACGACAACAACCTGATTCATCTTTTTGCATATTTCTTCTGCCATCGAAACCGCAACGGCATCATCCATGTGCCCCGGGATATTGATCACAGAAGTGGTGCAGCTTATACTGCCATCACCTTTCAAGCTCGGCCTGGGCTGGCTCAAGACTATCGTCCCTATGTGGGGCTTTTCGCCGCCTCCCACATACACATTTATCCCATCTTCACTTCTTGTAACCGCTGCCTGCAGGCAGAACTTTCCCTCGCCATATCTTTCAAAAAATATTTCAATCATACGCAACACCGTTTTTAATTATATCATTACAAAAACCCGATGTAAATTTTTATGAAATGTTAGCTTTTTTATTTTTATGTCAGGTTTAGAAAATTAATTCTGACATTTTGTTGACTTTTTTAAGTAAGAGATATATTCTATAAATCAATATAAAAACAATTTATCAAACCTTACATTATATCTTAAAATCTTGACATTTGGAGGTGATTTAAGATAGATTTTGTATATTTTATTAAATTTTTCTCAAGGAATTCTGTTGGACCGCAAAATTTCACTATATTAAAAAAAAGGAGCGTGGATAAAATGACAAAAAAACTGGTTATCGTGCTTCTCCTTGCAATAATTTGTTCTATCGTTCTGGCAGCGGCAGTCCTGGCCGATGGGCAGGACCCGGCGGGTGTCAATTACGGTACCGTCAATGACATAACCGCCGCCGATGCCGGCAATCCAACCCAGCAAGAAATAATCACCCAGGTGGCGAAAAATAAGATCGGTATCAATTATGTATGGGTCATGCTGACGGCGTTTTTAATATTCTTCTTCCAGGCGGGATTTGCCCTTGTGGAAACAGGATTTACCCAGGCAAAAAACGCCCTCCATACCATCGGCATGAATTTAATGGTTTTCGTGGTGGGAACCATCGGTTTCTTTCTTACAGGCTTTGCCTTCATGTTCGGCAATGCCGGAGGGTTTGCCACTCTTGGAGGACCTCAGGTCTTAAATAGTGGTCTGAGCTTAAATGGATGGAATCTGCTGGGATTGAAAGGTTTTCTTCTCAGCGGTGCGGCATATGATGCCAGCATATATGCCATGTTTTTCTTCCAGATGGTGTTTATGGACACCACCGTCACCATTCCCACCGGAGCCATGGCGGAGCGCGTAAAATTTCTGGCGGTGGTCATAGCTTCTTTCTTCATTTCAATGTTTTATTACCCCATTTACGGCGGCTGGGTATGGGGCGGTGGATGGCTGGCCCAGCTTGGAGCAAAACTGGGGCTTGGCAATGGAGCCATCGACTTTGCAGGTTCCGGCGTGGTCCATGCCATGGGCGGTATGCTGGCCCTCGCAGGCGCCATTATCATAGGTCCCAGGATCGGCAAATTTAAAAAGGATGGTACTCCCGTAAATATCCCCGGCCACGACATACCTATGGCGGTACTTGGAACCATAATCCTGTTCTTCGGCTGGTTCGCTTTTAATGCCGGCAGCACTCTGAGCGGTACCGACTTTAGGCTGGCCGTGGTTGCTACCAACACCATGATAGCCGGAGCAGTGGGCGGCTTTACGGCTATGGTATATATGTGGATCAAGACCGGCAAACCCGACATTGCCATGACATGCAACGGCGCACTGGCAGGTCTTGTGGCCATAACAGCCCCCTGCGCTTTTGTAAACGGCGTATCGGCATTTATCATAGGACTCGTAGCTGGAATCCTGGTATGTGTTTCGGTAGCTGTAGTTGAAAAGCTCAAAATCGATGATCCCGTGGGCGCCTTTTCGGTCCATGGAGCCAACGGCATATGGGGCTTAATAAGTGTGGGTCTTTTCGCCGACGGCACATATGGAGCCGGCTTAAACGGAGTATCTTCTGCCGTCACCGGTCTGTTCTACGGCGGAGGCTTCGGGCAGCTTGCAGCCCAGCTCATAGATGTGGCAGTTGTAATCGTTTATGGTTTTGGTTTAAGCTATCTCTTCTTCAAAGTACTCGATATGATCATAGGTCTGCGGGTGAAGGCAGAGCATGAAATTTCCGGCCTTGACCTTCCTGAAATGGGCGCTCTTGCATATCCTGACTTCCAGTTGGTGCCCAGCCTTCATGTCACCGGCAGTTTAAAGAAAAAGGTCGGCTATGAAGCACCCGACACCGAACGGAAGGTAGCGGTCGAAGCTTAATTTAACATCGTTATTCCTCCCCATTAATATATATGTATAAAGCCCGGGTTCCCCCGGGCTCTTTATTTTCAGTTTATCAAAATCAATCCGGTCCATACGATAGTATCGACAGAAAACACCACTTCCAAGCCTATGTTCCTGCAGGTGGCGATCACATCTATGCCCAGAGCTTCCATTGAAGGCCTAGCCTTCTCCGGCTTTACGCATACTAGAGTCTTGGGACACTCCTTGCATAATTTGCAGGGCCCTCCAATCAGACCTGCAGCAAAGGGGAAGCCGAGAGAAAAAGCCTTTTTCTCTATTTTATAGACGGCATCGTGTAGCTTTAGGGCCAGTTCATCCGTTTCCGGCTCCCAATTTTTTATATCATGCACCTCAGCCTTCATTTGAACCACAAGAGCTAGAAAATAGCTCGAAAGAACCTTGCGAAACTCGTCAACGCTCGGCGTATTAGGAGGACACTTCAGATTTTTGCCGTAGTTCCGGCATCCCGATTGGGCACACTGAAACCTGACCCTGTCGTCAACTACAACGCTTTTTGCATGTATCAGTTTTGCTCCCGATATCCCTTCGATATTTAGAGCAAAACCAAGCAGCTCTTTTGCCTTTTCTATCTGTTCAAGGAAATCCATAAAGTCCCCTCCAAAATATAATTTTTTACTTTGCTTTTGTAATTAGTCAACCTTGTCATACCTTTCCCAATAAATGCTAAATATAATATACCATAAAGATAAATTTGTAACAAATGGTAGGTGTATAACTCAAGATGCTTATTTTAGAGAAAATGAAAAAATTTATATCATTGCCCAAGTGTGGTAAAATAGGTCTAAGTCTAAAAACTAGTCTAAGTCTAAAAACTATATGGGGTGTATCAAAATGTTCATCGCCGATTTTCACATACATTCGAAATACTCAAGGGCCACAAGCAGGGATTGTGTCCCGGAAATGCTCGAGTTGTGGGCGAGGCGCAAGGGCATCGATGTCGTCGGAACGGCTGATTTTACCCATCCGGCCTGGCGGGAAGAATTGAAGGAAAAGCTTGTGCCTTCTGGGAAGGTTTTTACATTTTGAAAGATGAATATTGTATAGAAGATAAAGTAGCGGGATGCATCTTTAAGTCCGGATTTGTAGTTTCCGCTGAAATCAGTTCCATTTATAAGAAAAACGGCAGAGTGAGGAAGGTCCACAATCTTATAATCCTTCCCGGACTGGAGCAGGCCGAATCCCTGTCTCGCCGTCTGGAAGCAGTAGGAAACCTACATTCTGACGGCAGGCCAATACTGGGCCTTGACAGCAAGGTCTTGCTCGAGATGGTGCTCGAGGTATGTCAGGATGCCATATTTATCCCTGCTCACATTTGGACCCCTCACTTTTCTTTGTTCGGAGCATATTCGGGTTTCGACGACATCTATGAGTGCTTTGAGGACCTTACCGGATATATATATGCCCTCGAAACCGGGCTTTCTTCGGATCCTCCTATGAACTGGCGTCTTTCCGCACTAGACCGATTCCCCCTAGTTTCCAATTCGGACGCGCATTCGCCCTTGAATCTGGGGAGAGAGGCCAATATATTTAATGTAGAAATTTCCTATAACGGAATTTTAAGGGCTTTAAAAAAGCACAAAACCAATGAATTCTACGGCACTATAGAGTTTTTCCCAGAAGAAGGCAAATATCACTACGATGGGCACAGAAAGTGCAACGTCTGCTGGAGTCCTTCCGTCACAATATCCTCAGGAGGAATATGCCCTGTATGCGGCGGAAGGATCACAGTGGGGGTGCTTCACCGGGTCGAAGCCCTTGCAGACAGGCCTGAAGGATTCAGACCATCGGCTGCAAAACCTTTCGAAAGCCTTGTTCCTCTTCATGAGGTAATAGCCTCCTCGCTCGGATGTTCCCCATCAAGCAAAAAGGTCCAGAATAAATATATGGATATGATTCAATCTCTCGGGCCCGAATTTTACATACTCCGGAATGCTCCATTAAAAGATATAGAACTTTTAGCAGGATTGCATATAGCTGAAGGAATCCGAAGGCTGAGATCCGGGGAAATTGAAATTGAGCCGGGATATGACGGTGAATACGGCAAAATATGAAATTAACATGCTTTCAGGCCAGTTGTGTCTTAAAGGGATCATGCCCGTCAGCATCGAAAATAATAAGATTTCGGCAGACAAAGCCAAATCGGCGCAATTCTTAGTCGGTTGCTGTTCGCCAAACGATAGCATGGACGCTGTTAAAGCCGCTCCCTCAGATATTCTCTATGGTTTGAACCAGGAGTAGTGGGAAGCCGTTTCAACCTCCAGTAATGCAACTGCGGTGATTGCAGGCCCGGGAACCGGAAAAACAAAAACCTTGGTTTGCCGTATCGCATACCTTATCGAAAAATGCGGTGTAAATCCCTTCTGCATAACTGCCGTCACATTTACAAATAAAGCCGCAAATGAAATGCGCACACGCCTGAAAGAACATTTTGGGGAAGGGCATAAAGCAAGCTCAGCAAACAAGGTACCTTTTATGCCATATGCCTTCAATTGCTATCTAAATGGAAGGATGCAAATAACTTAACCATAATCGATGAGTATACTGCTGTTTCAATAGTTGAGGAGATATTAAAAAACCTAGAATTGAGAATTTCTCCATGGGATGTTATTAAAGGTATATCACTTATTAAAAACGGTATAGCCGGGTCAAAAGATTCTAAATCAATTATTCCCCCTGATATATACGATTCATACTGCTCACAGCTTAAAAGGTATGGTTTAATGGATTATATATCCTTATCGAAGTGCTTCGCCGATATGAGGACAACAATACATCGGATATAGCGGAAAATGGCGAAGAAAACTGCTTTACACACTTGCTGGTGGATGAATTCCAAGATATAAACGGCATACAATACAACCTGATAAAAGAATGGAGCAAAAAAAGCAAAAGTGTTTTCTTTATAGGAGACCCCGATCAGTGTATTTACGGTTTTAGAGGTTCGGATTTTCGTTTTTTTGAAAGGCTTAAACAAGATTTCCCCGGCATCCGTTCCATCCGGTTTACTCAGAATTACCGTTCAACGCCTGAGATAATCGCTTCCGCCAGATCGGTTATAACAAAGAAAACAGCAGGCAAAACTCTTCCTCTTAATGCAAAAAGGGAAAGCGGTTCAAAAGTTCGCCTAATTAAAGCCAATGATGAATTTGCAGAGGCTGTATTTATTGCAAAAGAAATAAACCGCATGGTCGGCGGCATCGACATGCTTGAGGCTCATGCGCTTTCAGACCCTGATAAAAAAAGGCCTGTTGCAAGGTATACAAGGGGTTTCTCCGACATCGCCGTATTATACCGCACCAACCGCCAGGCGGGCATCCTGGAGCATGCCTCTTATAAGGAAGGAATCCAGTATGTGGTGATGGGGCGGGACGAATTCCTTTTGGACAAGCCCGTGCGTGAAGCAATCGCCTTTTTCAGGTTTTTGCTCAACCCCGGGGATATTGCTTCACTATTGTTATGCCTCAAGGCGGAAAGCATATCTTCGGCGGACCTGAACCAAAAAGTCCTGGAAAGTTACGCTGCAGGCGAGAAAAGCGTATCGGCCCTCTTGAGGATAATGGAAGGGGTCCGGTTGCCGCCGCATAAACCGGACAGACTCCGGAATTTCATGGAAATGTTGACAAAATATGAACCTATCATCAATAAAGAAAAGCCGTGGAAGATTATGGATTCCTGGATCAACGACAACAGCCTGTCAGGCCTGAGGTGCATGGAACTGCTTTTAAATACGGCTGTTATGTATGACGAAATGTCTTCCTTTATTCAAAACCTTGTGCTGGGACGCGAGAGTGATGTGGTCCGCAGCGGCAGCAAGGCGTATTCTCCGGATGCGGTATGGTTGATGACCATACATGCGGCAAAAGGCCTTGAATTTCCCACAGTTTTCATATGCGGCGTAAACGATGGTATGATTCCTTTAAGGAACAGCCGCTCCGGCTTTGATATGGACGAGGAGAGACGGCTTTTCTATGTCGGCATGACAAGAGCACGGGATGAGCTTGTGCTTCTGACGTCCCATGCTCCATCTCCTTTTATTGGCGATATATCCGAAGATCAGCTTATGACCGAGAATGCCCTGCCACAAAAGCATGTCAACCAATACAAGCAAGCCAGCCTTTTTGAGATATGAAGCATGTTTATCTTAATAAGCTCACATCTTTTGGTTTAGCTATGGAGAGGATACAATTTGTTAGTCTATTTGTCAATAATCGAAACCGAGGGAGACAAAAATAAATTTGAGCTTATTTATGAAAAATACAGAAAGCTTATGTTTTATGTAGCCAACCAGATTTTAAACGATGAGTATCTTGCGGAAGATGCGGTCCATCATACTTTTATGAAAATAATCGAGCACTTGGATAAAATTGGAGAAGTTGATTGTCACAAAACTAAGAGTTATATTGTTACTATGGTAAAGAACCATTCCATTAATCTTTATAAGCGGCGCAAAAAGCACCCAATGGTTCCTCTTGAAGAAATACAATATAATACGACAGATAATGCCTTCCCCTATCAGGATCAAGAAATGGATTGTCTTACAAGAGCTGTTATGAAACTTCCCGTTATATACAAAGATGTATTGAATCTAAAATACGTCCAAGAGTATCCAAACGCAGAAATTGCCGAAATGCTGGATATTTCCGAAGCGACAGTCAGAAAAAGGCTGGAGCGGGCAAAAAATAAAGTCCGGCAAATTCTGGAGAAGGAGAAACAGTCGGATGGCCTTTGATTTTACTGATGAGATGTTAAAAAAAGCGGTCATCAAAGCTGACCGGTATGAAATGGATGCCTTACCATCGGACGAACAGATTGAACATAGATTTTCGCATAAATTCCAGGAAAATATGAAAAGACTGATTCGGCAGAGCAGAAGAAATACATTAGCCAATAGGCTAAAGACCGGAAATAAACGATTAGTTGCGGGTTTTGTTGTGATGATAATGCTTTTCGCATCCGCAATGAGTGTATCAGGCATGAGGCTAAAAGTTTTTGAGTTTATAACGGAGATGCATGAAAAATACACCCACATATTTTTTAAGGAATCACAACCTTCCCAAACAAGCAATGAAGATTTTACAGTATACATGCCAACCTATATTCCGGAAGGTTTTAAACTGGTCCACAAAGATACGGATGGAGCCGTTTTGCTGGAATATGAAAAAAATAATGATTTCATCTCCTATGAGCAGACACGCCTCGATGAAATTTCCATGCACATTAATACTGAGGGAGTTGAGCTGGAAGAATTGAAATTTAACAACTTACCCGCGAGATATTACTCCAATCAGGGAGTGCAAAACCTCATTTGGTATGATGATCATTATATGTACACCGTATCTTCGACTTTGGACAGAAAGACGGTCTTTAAAATAGCCGAAAGTGTTAAACTCAAAGAGAATTAGAATTTCTGCCACCAAAAATCCCAATCTGAAAATCGGTAAAAATAATTTGAAAAAACTAGTATTCCTGTCACAAAAACCCTCCTTAATTTGTCCCAATGGTTAGAAGACAAATTAAGGAGGGTTTTTCATGCTGTCAAAAAAAATTATATCTCTTGGAGCATGCGTTTTACTCTTGCTTTCAATCCAGGTAACGGCATTTGCTGTCGGCAAAATGCCGCCGCCTGCAGCAGGCTATCAAATTCCTGCACTGCGCTATGTTTACATAAACAAAGTGAGCAGTACGCTGACTATCTCATCAGATGGAGCGGCGACTATTAAGGGATATGTACAAAAAACACCGTCGGGTAAAAGCATTCGGCTCACCTCAACTCTCGAACGTTATTCAAACGGATCATGGTCTGCCATAAAAAGCTGGTCGAAATCCTCTACTTCTTCATCGGCTTCCATATTAGAAACCTGCCAAGTTTCCAAAGGCACGTACAGAGTCACTACATCCTATACCGTAAGTGGGACAAACGGTTCTGAGTCCGGTACTGTTTATAGCAAAAACGTAACTTATTAGAGCCTGACCTTTTGAAGGATATAAGTCCATAAAAAATTTTTTAAAAAATGTGTGATTTTGGCAATCTAATGTAATGTTATATATGAAGGGATAAATTTTATCATTAGCAAACACTCATCCCTTTGAATTGCATTAGAAATAGTGCTAGAGGGAGGTGAACCTATTGGCTTTTTACCAATTATCCCGAGAGCCCCCGCAAACAAAAAAGTAATAGTGGATTTGGCAGCCAACCGGGTACCGACCCCATAATCGCGTGCCCCTGTTATGCCGCCCATAACCACTATTACAACTCCATTAAACCATTTTTTGGGTTCGTATTCAAGTGAAAAAAATTTCATCTTAAAAATTACAGGAGGAAACCGATATGAAAAAAACAGTCAATTTTCTTATTATGGTCGCTATGATAATCTGCCTTTGTACAATGGCCTTTGCTGCTACTTTTGATGTTGAATATGATATGGATTCTTCGGACGGTAAAGGAGCAAGGGATAGCCCCCCTGCGGATTATACCCAAGAAGATGCCATGCAAACAGAAAGAGAGGCAAAAGAAAAAGACGCTCAAATACTCAAGTGGATGGAGGAAAACAGGGGACAAAGAATGAAGGGAATTGACGATGTTGAACGCTATACCATTCGTGTATCATATTTGCCCCAGGAAACGACTTATTGGTGCGGACCGGCAAGTGTGCAACAGAGCTTGAGCTTCCACAAACGCGAGAGTGATTCTTCAGAAAAACTTCCAAGTCAATCGACCTTAGCCAAGAAATCCAATACCACGAAAGAGGGCGCCTGGACTGAAAATCTTAAAAAAGCCATAAATGCATACGCAAAGACATACGATTTTGGCAAATGCGTAGCAGACGATGTTAGTTCCGAAGAAATCTTGGAACGCAGAATCAAATATGCACTGTCCAATCGTTCGAGCGCTCCCATATTATTGATTGAAAGAAGTGAACTATCAAGATATGAAGGAAAAGGAGGTCACCATTATGTGACCGTATCAGGATATTACTATGAATATGCCACTGGAGAGAAGAGGATCAGAGATGTGGACCCTGACTGGAGAGAAGAAAAATATGGTGGTTCTAGATGGGATCCTCTAAATGAGATATTTGATGCGGTTTGTGCAGTGGAAGACAGTGGTAGTGGCAACAAAGTTATGCTTTATTGAAAAAAACATTTATAACAATAAAAGGTTGGAGTTTGACGGCTTTACCGTCAAACTCCGCCTAATAGTTTGGGAGGTAAATATGAAAAAGAACTTGATTGCTCCTATCCTATTACTGGTAGTGTCAATAATACTGGTTTCGGCCTTGCTTATAAAAACATACCCCGGCAAAACCGGTTTAAAAACAGCCGGAAGAGATGATTCGCATAAAGAGGTCACGGGATATCAGGTAAAAAAAATAATATTTCCTTTCCGACACTTCATCACACCGCAATTGGAAGGCGATAAGATATATGCCTGCATTTCCGACGACAAAAAACACGGTTCTCTGAATAAACTCATAGAATACGACATCAAAACCGGGGATTATAAAATACTGTTTGAAACGGAATTTTCACCGGCTGCCCTGCAAAACCTCATGATGAACGAAAAGTGGATGATATGGCTGGATACCACCATGGATTGGGGAAAATTAAAACTCTACAGGAAAAGGCGCAAGGATAACGATGTCAAAGTCATATATCAGATGGACTCCACTTTTTCAAATCTTGATACGCCCTATCTGTACAAAGATTATGTGTGCTGGACCTCGTATGATGCCGAAAAGAACGTGGCGAGACTAAAATTATACAACCTTGAGACCGACGAAATGGAAGATATCTATGAGTTTAAATTCGACTCCCACTATAACGCCCATCCCGAGATGAACGACGGCAAGCTTGTGTTTATTGACCATGTGGATGGCCGAGGAATTTACCTGGTGCTGGATTTGGAAAGCAGAAAATTGGATACATACGAATCCAAGTTCAATTACCCGGCCTTTGCTTCTTTTAGCCGCAACAAGATTTTTTCAAAAAACCTCGATGACTATAGAATATGGGACGATAAAAATTTCGGGGTATACTACATAAACACAGGGGAATACACGCAAATCAAACCGCAACTGCCCGAATTGCCTGATTCCAAGGCAAAGTATTCGAGAACTAAACTTTTCAGAATCAAGGATGATGTGATGGCAGTAGAAGTCCATGTCATCAATGAAGATAGAGTAGACTATATGGAACTATATAAGATAAGCGATGACGGTATCAAGAAGATAGGCGATACTCTGCGGATAGAAGGCTTAAGAGACTTCGACTTTTCACCGGGGGGAGAATTGATAATAGGCGCCAATTCCGGCAACGATACCTCGGAACTTTATATCGTTAGTTTTGATTGAATGGGATGGTGGTGAATAACATGAAGACCATCTCTGCACTCAAACTTATTGCAGCCTGTTTCTTATTAACCGTATTGCTTTTCACAGTTGCTTCCTGCTACTCCACTACAACTGATGAGATAGCTTTTATTGATGGGAACGGCTTGATAGCAATCGCTGATTCTTCGGGAAAACATGTCCGCCAATTGCCTAACAGTCATAAAGCCAGCTCCCTGGCATGGTCTCCCGATATAGATAAATGTTAATGGTTATATTTTATACTATTGCCTTTTTGTTACTCATTATTTTTAATTTTGAACGTGATGCGCGTTCTTTTATGCTTCTGATATATTCATCTCTGGTCATGTTTTTAGTTTTTTCATAATGCCTTTCTCTTATTTCATGTATTTCTTTCATCGCCTTGGATTCCTTCACTTTAATCACCTTCCTCCGCTATTAATATAACTTCAGGCGTGATAATCTCAATTTCTCCATAACCCATAAATCTATTAATCCCATTAACGCCTAATATTGTCTTTAGTTTCACAATATGCTTAAAATTCCAAGATACTATAGCATTACATCCCACTACAGAAGCAGCAGCAACATGAGTCGCATCATCTATGCATTTGCTTGAAAAAACACCTTCGACTATATACTTCTCAGCTAAAGCAGCAATTTCATCATTGATTTCAACAAGCTCCAAAGGAGCTTTATCCATTTTCCGCATTAAAAATGATTTTTTCGGTTCAGGACACTCTTCAATTTCAGCGACAACCAAATCCGAAATATAAACTATATATTCTTCATGTTGCTGAATATAGTCCCAAAACTCAAGAGTCTTTGCCATTTTCTCCGGCACATCATCAGCTTGCAGATGACTGATTACCGATGTGTCCAAGTATATTTTCAACTTTTTCATCTGCTTCTATCCGCCTTCCATGATATTATTATACCCGAAAAACGAAGAAAAGGAAACCGGCTACAGTCAATTTTTGACTTTTCACTCAAAATATTTATTCGACACAAAATAAATAATTCCTGCTATATTTAGCATATATTGACGGCGCACCTACAAAAAAAGCCCGGACGATAATGCCGGGCTTAACCGCAACGATATTCAAACTGCTCTTTTATTCTTCTTCGCTCATTTTAACAACAATCCTGTAGTTCTTTGGATCCACAGCCTTCCGGAACGCTTCTTGGACTTTTTTAAATGGAATTACTTCCGAAATTAACGGTTCCGGCGTTATTATCCTTGATGACAAAAGTCGCGTGGATTTTTGAAAATCCGATGTGCTGGGACTCACGCTGCCGGTGATTGTTATTTCACTGTTGTGGATCCAATCCGGGCTAATGCTGATCGGGCTATCGGGGTGCTGGGAACTATAGAAGATCACTCTGCCTGTTTTTCCCGCCATTTGCGTGGCTTGCTGAGCTACTTTGCTTATCGCGGTAGTGTTTATAACTACGTCGGCGCCCCGGCCTTCGGTCATTTCTTTAATTTTTTCTATCGGCTCTTCCTCCTGAGTGTTGAAAGTATCATCAGCGCCCAATACCTTCGCCAGTTTGCGCCTTTCTTCGCTCACCTCGCTTACTATTACTCTTGCGGCTTGTTTCTTGGAAAGCATTATATGGAAGAGCCCCATAACCCCTGCTCCGATTACTACCACGTCGTTTCCTATCTCTATATGAGCTCTTTCAATGCTGTGTATAACACAGGCAAGCGGTTCCGACAATGCTCCGACTTCAAAGGCCAAATCATCTGCTAGTTTAAACAATTTGGTCGGCGAAACAGTTAAATATTCACTCAGACCTCCTGTTCCGGGTATCGCCAGCCCGTTCTGCCTTTTTTTACCTATCATTTCACAGAGGTTTTGTTCTCCCATTCTGCAGTAGTAACATTCTCCGCAGGTTTCCAGGAGTCTTAAAGCAACCTTCTGACCTTTTTTCCATCTGTTTTCATCCACATCTTCACCCAGTTCTTCTATTATTCCCGATACCTCATGTCCACCTATAAAAGGAAAAGGGACATGGGAAACGCCTTTAAATATTCTTTGTTCCCAGGTACATAAGGCACATGCCTTGACCTTAATTTAATCTTTGCCTCCTTTTTAAACCTTACAAAAAACTTTATCAAAGCATCCGGCATATCTACTGAAGAACAGCGCATGGACTCCACCATGTTCATGAAAAACTAAAGAAAGCCGGAAGAATAGCATTAGCCTTTGACGTTTTGGAAAGGGCAGTAAAATCCGTACCTGAAGACCTTCTTACACCAAACCTCAAAGAAGTCTTAAAACCCGAATTCAAAACAGACATAATCTACAGAGCAAAACCATCGGAAAATGAAAGCAAACTGGACATGCTCCTGAACCTTTGCCTTGATGTTAAGAACATCATAGAAAAAGCTCCTGAAATAAAAGATCCCGATACCTTGAGGATACTCACAAGATTCATATCAGAGCAATCCGTATTTGATGAACAAAAAAACAAACTCAAAGCCAAAGACAATAAAGATATTCCTACCAACTCCTTGCAGTCAGCTTATGATGAAGATGCCACATACAGAAAAAAGGGAGATAAAGCCCAAAGCGGATATACACTAACCATTACAGAAACCTGTTCAAAGAACAATCCATTCCAGATGATCACAGACTACAAGACAGATCAAAACATCAAAAGCGATGCAGAAGTAGGTCAGGAAAGAATACCCGTTATCAAAGAAAACACCGACTGCAAACACCTCTATTTTGATGGAGGATACTACTGTCCTGAAGTAATCGAAAAAGGTAAAGAAAACGAAATTGAACTTCACTTCACCAACCTCAACGGCAAAAAACCTCAAAAGACATTATCCATAACACAGTTTGAAATAGATGAATCCACCAACATAATAACAAAATGTCCTGAAGGCATGGCCCCTATCCACACTGGCATCACCAAAGGCCAGACAGTAGCTCATTTTGCCTTGAATATATGCGATGCATGTAAACATAGACAAGACTGTTACTGCAAAAAGCAGAAGAAAGATTATGTAGTCCGTATAAATCTAAAAGCCATAGAAACAGCAAGACAGCGTCAAAAAATCGAAGAATGCCGCAAAGAAAACACCAGCATGAGAGCAGCCATAGAAGGGACCAACTCGGCATTAAAGCGTGGCCACCAGCTTGGCAAACTCAAAGTAAGAGGCTTTGTAAAATGTAACATGGTTGTAGGATTTAAGATATTAGCCCATAACTTCAAGAGGTTTGCAAATTACATGATAGAGCAGTCCAAAAAACTCATGCCTCAAGATACAGGGATAAGTCTGCCTATTTTAAGCCAATAAATGGTAAAAGGTTCCGGAAAGGGTAGTAAAATACCGGATGTTAGAGGTGAATATAGCAAAAATTATTCTCGAAGCTAAAATATTTTCTAGTTTATACCTTATGAAGTTTTCAAGGTTCGGATAAAGGGGTATAAAAACAGGGTTTTTACACTGGAATCAATGTTGCGTATTTATTTGTCATAGCTTTATACCTTCTTTCTCAATGGCTTTTTTTTAGCTCTCTCTGCATTCTTCCGGGTCGATGACATCGATTTTAAAATCCGGCGACAGAGAAATTATTTCGCCTATTGCCTTATAGAATACATCGTTCGGTATACCCCGCGCCGCTATATCGATATCCGACCATTTTGTAAATCTCTCTGGTCTTTTGCGGCCTTCATCCGCCCCATCTCACAATTTTTTCAATATAACGCGGCGAAAAGATGGCCCCGCTTCTTTAAGCAAGTCGGGTTCCTATTAACAAGACAGGCAGCGGGTTCTAATCCTCCACCTCGTTGCAGCGATGTTGAAAGTGCTCCGCAGTTTCTTTTTACGCTTAAATCATAACAGTTTTAATAATCTTTGTAAATATACAGATCTTGTAGTGAAATTATTTTACCATAAAAAATTTTTTTTATGATTGGAAGGATTTTTTACCATAATGTTGAATATATATTTTAAGGAGTGATGTTATGGAGGCATTCGAACCACAAGCCTTGAAGGCCTATATCCCCCTGGTGGATTTTATCGCCGGCATTCTTGGACCTGATTGTGAGGTTGTGCTGCACGACATCAGCAACGTAAATGAATCCATTATTGCCATAAGAAACAATCACATCAGCGGGCGCAAAGTGGGCGGGCCGCTTACGGACCTTGGCCTGAAGCTGCTAAAAGATGCGGCGTATGACAAACAGGACTTTCTGCTGAATTATCCAAGCACAGCAAAAAACGGAAAACCGCTTCGATCATCCACTTTTTTCATAAAGGACAGTGATGGCAGACTCATCGGGATGCTGTGCATAAATATAGACCTTACCGCACCACTTGCGGCCAAAAAATTCATAGACAGTTTTATCATGGGTTGCGGTGTTGAGGCTTCGGAAGCTGATTCTCAAAAAGTCTTGCCTGATTTGCCGCTGCCGACAGAACGTCAGCCGGCTCCTGAGAGTTTTGCCAGCTCCATCGAAGAACTAATCGCCACCACTATTAATAATGTAATAGATAGTTTGAACATACCGGCTGAAAGGCTTTCTCCCGAAGAAAAAATCCATATAGTGAAGCAGTTGAACGACAAGGGCGTATTCTTAATAAAAGGCTCCGTCTCGGAAGTTGCAAAGCACCTCAAAGTGTCGGAAAATACCGTTTACCGCTATTTAAACAAAAAAGATTAATTTCTTAAGGAGGAATTTTTTATGAAAAAAGCAATAAGCACAGATATGGCTCCAAAGGCCATCGGGCCTTATTCCCAGGCCATTATGGCAGAAGATCTGCTGTTTGCATCAGGTCAGATTGCCATTGATCCTGCCAAAGGCGAACTGGTGGAAGGAGGAATTGAAGCCCAGGCAAAGCAGGTAATGGAGAACATAAAAAATCTGCTTGCAGCCGCCGGGATGGATTTTTCCAGTGTTGTTAAAACAACCATATTTTTAACAGATATAAATAACTTTTCTCTGATAAACGATATTTATGGCAGTTATTTTTCCAAGGAACCGCCTGCCAGGTCATGTGTGGAAGTCAGCCATCTTCCAAAAGGGGCGTTGATTGAAATCGAGGTTATAGCACATAGATAAAGCCGGTGTTAAGATGGGGCCTTTGTCCCATCTTAACACAGATGCGAGATGTTAAGGCTTATAATGGCAAACAAAATAAACATGGGAGATGAACAGTATGGAACATATCCCGAAACAGGATGTTTGCATGAAAGACATCAAAGAAGCAAGAGGGATATTGCAAAATATAATATATAAGACCGGGATCGTCCATAACACTACCCTGAGCGAAATGAGCGGAAATTTTGTCTATCTGAAAATGGAAAACCTTCAGAAGACCGGTTCATTCAAAATCCGTGGCGCTTTCAATAAAATTGCCCACCTGACCGATGAAGAAAAGAAACACGGTGTCATTGCATCGTCCGCAGGAAACCATGCCCAGGGGGTTGCAATGGCAGCCACCGCCTACGGAATAAAATCAACCATTGTCATGCCCAGGCACGCCCCTCTGGCCAAAATATCCGCCACCAAAAGCTACGGAGCACAGGTGGTCCTCCACGGCAATGTTTATGACGAGGCGTATGCCGAGGCCTGCAGGCTTCAAAGAGAAAACGGAGCAACGTTTGTTCACCCGTTCAATGACCCTCATGTCATAGCGGGCCAGGGCACAATCGCACTGGAGATTCTGGAAGACCTGCCCGATGCTGATATAATTGTCGTCCCTATAGGTGGCGGAGGACTCATCTCCGGCATCGCCATAGCGGCCAAAAGCGTAAAACCAAACATAAAAATCGTCGGCGTCCAAGCCAAAAATGTGCCTTCCATGGCCGAATCCGTCATGCAGCATAAAATTGCGACAGCAGGAGGAATGCCCACCATTGCCGACGGTATAGCCGTAAAGACTCCTGGAGATCTCACCTTCCATCTCGTGCAAAAATACGTTGATGAAATTCTGACCGTTGACGAAGATGAGATAGCAGGCGCCATACTCCTACTTCTGGAGAGAGCAAAAGTCATAGTCGAAGGAGCCGGTGCCGTGCCTGTAGCTGCAGTTTTGAACCGGATGGGTAGTTATAAAAATAAAAAAATTGTAGCCGTTATAAGCGGAGGAAATATAGATGTAAATATGGTGTCTCGCATCATAGACAAGGGACTTGTTAAGAGCGGTCGAAAAATATTTATCGATACGCATATTCCAGACAGGCCTGGCACCTTGTGGAGGCTCCTGAACCTCATTGCCGATACCGGCGCCAACGTGCTTTCCGTGACCCACAACCGTTCCACACGGGATGTGGCTATCGGTTATGCCAAGGTGGAATTGGAGCTTGAAACGGTGGATGAAGAGCACGTGGAAAAAATTAAAGACATCCTGACGCAAATGAATTATACCTTTATGATTTTATAAAACGGCCTTCAGCTTGAAGATGCTTAAAATCTATATCATCTTTGCCGCATGCGGCAGAACGGAGGTTAAAAAATGAAACGGCTGGGCTTATTGCCTAAACTCATAATTGCCATCATTCTCGGTATAATTATCGGCAGGTTTGTGCCGGCGGTATTTGTCCGGTTGCTGGCCACTTTCAACTCGCTCTTCGGCAATTTCCCGGATTTGTAATCCCCCTGATCATAGTAGGTTTTGTTGCTCCAGGCATCGCCGAACTCGGCGCTGGAGCCGGCAGGCTTTTGGGAATTACCGCAGGACTCGCATATACATCAACCCTTATCAGCGGTTTTTTCGCATTCGGCGTATCCACCACCTTATTGCCTCGATTGATCGGACACTGCCGGTAATTTTGCAGCCACCAATCCGGAGGAAAAGCTGCTAAAACCATTTTTTACGATAGACATGCCCCAGCTTTTCGGCGTAATGTCAGCTCTTATCATAGCCTTCATACTCGGTATGGGAATGGCCCTGTTAAAAGAAAAAACAATGTATAATTTCTTTTCGGAATTTCAAAAAATCGTGCAAATGGTAATTGAATTGGTTATAATCCCACTTTTGCCTTACCATATTGACGGAATATTCGCTAACATTTCAATTCCTGCTTCTAATAAAAAAATTTTATGATGTCGTTTTTTATGTTATAATTAATTCAGTCGTAATTTTAAGTTGTAATTGAAACATGGGTGTTTATCTTTCCCGAATATTCTTACCTAAAAATCGTGAGGGTGCAGCAAATGTTCATCGCTGATTTTCATATACACTCGAAATATTCCAGAGCCACCAGCAGGGAATGCGTTCCCGAGATGCTGGAAATGTGGGCTAGGCGCAAGGGGATTGGCGTTATTGGAACGGGTGATTTTACCCATCCGGCCTGGCGTGAGGAATTGAAGGAGAAACTTGTCCCTTCGGGAGAAGGCCTTTATACTTTAAAAGATGAATTTCGCATAGAAGATAAAGTCGCGGGAGGTAATTTTACGCCTCAATTTATTGTTTCCGGCGAGATCAGCTCCATATACAAAAAGAACGGTAGGGTGAGGAAGATCCACAACTTGATAATCCTACCCGGTCTGGAACAAGCTGAATCCCTATCTCGCCGGCTTGAGGCAGTGGGAAATCTTCATTCCGACGGCAGGCCCATTCTGGGCCTCGACAGCAGGGTTTTGCTCGAGATGGTGCTCGAGGTATGTCCCGAGGCCATATTTATACCCGCTCACATATGGACCCCGCATTTTTCTCTGTACGGCGCATATTCAGGCTTCGACGACATCCAAGAATGTTTCGATGACCTCACAGACTTTATTTATGCGCTCGAAACGGGGCTTTCTTCAAATCCACCGATGAACTGGCGCCTTTCCGCACTGGACGGATTCGCCCTTGTATCCAACTCGGATGCGCATTCGCCGATGAACCTGGGCAGGGAGGCGAACATTTTTGATACGGAACTTTCTTACAGGGGAATTTTGAGGGCCCTAAAAGATCGAGGCACAAATGACTTGTACGGCACTATAGAGTTTTTCCCTGAAGAAGGCAAATATCACTATGATGGGCACAGAAAGTGCAAAGTGTGCTGGAAGCCATCGGATACAAAGGCTGCGGGAGGCATATGCCCCGTATGCGGCGGCAGGATTACAGTCGGAGTGCTTCACCGGGTCGAAGCCCTGGCAGACAGGCACGAAGGATTCAAGCCATCCACCGCAAAGCCTTTCGAAAGCCTTGTCCCTCTTCATGAGGTAATAGCTTCATCGATAGGTTCTTCTGCGGCCAGCATGAAGGTGAAGAGAAAATACGAAGACCTGATCCAGAACCTCGGTCCGGAATTTTATATACTCCGGGAGGCATCATTAAAAGATATTGAACTTTTTGCAGGCCCGTACATAGCTGAAGGCATCCGCAGGCTGAGATGCGGCGAGATTGAAATACAACCCGGATATGACGGTGAATACGGCAAAATCAAAATAATGGACAAAGATGAAATAAACATGCTTTCAGGCCAGTTGTGCTTTGTCAACGACAGGCCCACTCATACTGAAACTCCATCGACGCCCGGCAATGCCGAGAATATAAAGATTGCAGCAGGCAAAGCCGAATCGGCGCCTGTTTCAGTCGATAGCAGTGCGCCCGGCGATAGTGCGGACGCTGTTGAAACCGTTCACTCGAATATTCTCAACGGATTGAATCAGGAGCAGTGGGAAGCCGTTTCAACCTCCAGCCCGGTAACGGCGGTAATTGCAGGCCCAGGAACCGGAAAAACAAAAACGCTGGTATGCCGTATCGCATATCTTATTGAAAAACGCGGTGTCCATCCCTCACACATAACCGCCGTCACATTTACCAACAAGGCTGCAAATGAGATGCGCACACGCTTGAAGGAACATTTTGGGTACGGGCGGACGGCAGGTGCAGTAACCATAGGCACCTTTCATTCCATATGCCTTCAATTGCTATCCAAGTGGAAGGATGCGAAAAATTTAACCATTATCGATGAATACACCGCGGTTTCAATAATTGAGGAGATATTAAAGAACATAAAATCGGGAATCTCTCCCCGGGATGTTCTGAGAGGGATATCGCTTATTAAAAATGGCGCAGCACAAGCAAAAGATTACAAATCCAATATTCTGGCCGAAGTATACGATTCTTACTGCTCACGGCTCAAGAGTTACGGTTTAATGGATTATGACGATATTCTCCTTGAAGTGCTCCACCGATTTGAGTGCAATGATACATGGAATATAACGGAAAGCGGTGGGAAAAACTGCTTCTCGCACCTGCTGGTGGATGAGTTCCAGGATATAAATGAGATTCAATACCGCTTGATAAAAGAATGGAGCAAAAAAAGCGAAAGTGTTTTTATCATAGGAGATCCCGACCAGTCTATATATGGTTTCAGGGGTTCGGATTTTCGGTATTTCGAAAGGCTAAAGGAAGATTTCCCCGGCATCCGGTACGTCCGGCTGACTCAGAATTACCGCTCAACGCCAGAGATAATCGCTTCCGCCAAATCGGTTATCTCAAAGAAAACAGCAGCAGGGGAAACCTGCCTCCTATATGCCAAAAGGAAAAGCGGCGCAAGAGTGCGACTAATTAAAGCCAACGATGAATTCTCAGAGGCGATATTTATTGCAAAGGAAATAAACCGCATGGTCGGCGGCATCGATATGCTTGATGCCCAGGCACTTTCAGGGCCCGGCAGAAAAAGCCCTGCGGCAAGACACACACAGGGTTTTTCCGATATTGCAGTACTATACCGCACCAACCGCCAGGCAGAAATCCTGGAGCAGTGCCTTTCAAAAGAAGGCATCCAGTATGTGGTCGTAGGGCGGGATGAATTCCTTTCAGATAAGCCGGTCCGTGAAGCGATAGCCTTTTTCAAGTTTTTGCTCAACCCCAGCGATATTGCTTCGCTATTGTTATGCCTTAAAGCAGAAAGCATATATTCAGAAGACCTGAATCAAAAAGTCCTGGAGAGCTATGCTGCAGGCGAGAAAAGTGTATCGGCCCTGACAAAGTTAATGGAAGGCGACCTGTTGCAGCTGCATAAACCGGACAGATTCCTGCATTTCATGGAAATGTTGAGAAAATATGAACCTATCGTCCATAAAGAAAAGCCGGGGAAGATTATTGATTCCTGGATTAGCGACAACAACCTGTCAGGCCTGAGATGCATGGAACTGCTTTTAAATACGGCTGTTATGTATGACAAAATGTCTTCCTTTATTCAAAACCTTGTGTTGGGGCGTGAAAGCGATGTGGTCCGCAGCGGAAGCAAGGCGTATTCTCCGGATGCAGTCTGGTTAATGACCATGCATGCGGCAAAGGGCCTTGAATTCCCCACAGTTTTCATGTATGGCGCAGACGATGGTATAATTCCTTTAAGAAGCAGCGATTCAGACTTTGATTTGGACGAGGAGAGACGGCTTTTCTATGTCGGCATGACAAGAGCACGGGACGAACTTATACTGGTGACATCCCGTACTCCATCGCCTTTTATTGCCGATATATCTGAAGAACAACTTATAATAGAAAATGCATTCGCACAAAAGCAGGCAAAGCAATACAGGCAAGCTAGCCTTTTTGACATATAATAATTCTAATTTTAGAGGGGGTCTGAAATGAAATCCGATTTGTTTAACTTAAGCAAAAAAGATCTTTCCAGAAATCTTCAAAAGATTATCAAAAACTTTATTTTAATAAAACAGATACTATTAAAACTGTTAATCCCATTGGCTATCCTGCCTAATATCTCACTTGCTTTTATAAGCTTTTCCTTTTCAAAACTGCCACAACCTACGGTATCAAATCCACCATAGTCATGCCGAAACACGCCCCGCTGGCCAAGATCACCGCCACTAAAAGCTACGGAGCAACGACAAGGGCCTTATAAAGGGCGGGCGAAAAATATTTATAGACACCCTTATTCCTGATAGGCCCGGCACTTTATGTCGGCTTTTAAACCTCATCGCCGAAACCGGCGCTAATGTGCTTTCGGTGACACACAATCGTTCCACCAGTACAACAGGATTCAAGGGAGCTTTTTTATTCCCTGTTTTCCAGCGGTCTTTCCCGGCCGGTTTCCTGTTTGCCCCTCACCAATGATGTCATCATGCAGAGCATGTCTATTATTGCGGTCATCAAAAACACGTCCCTTAGACCGCTCATATATGCCGCATCCTGGAGGGTTTTCCCGGATTGCGGCAATATACCGAGGTAGTAAGAGTATCTGAAGGAAAAAAGCCCGCTGCCCAGGGCAATCCCCAACACCATGCCTACGTTTCTCATGGTGGCCAGAACTCCCGAAGCTATTCCCTGCCTGTCACGCGGGGCGCTGCCCATTACCGAGCTGTTGTTAGGAGTTTGAAAAAGGCCGTTTCCAAGGCCGAACAGCACCAGCCTCCATACCACCTCAAAGCCTGAGGAAGAAAGGTCCAGAGTGCTCATAAGATACAGTGCGGCGGAACTTATCAATGCTCCACCAGTGCTCAAAAAGAGAGGCCCGATTTTATCAGATAGAGTGCCGCTGATCGGCGCCACCAGAAGCATGGTGATGGGAAAAGCCGTCATGAGTAAACCGATTTGGTTTGTCGAGTATCCGGCTCTGTTAAGGAAAAAAGGGGTTAAAAACACCATCATGTACTGTGCTATGAAGTTCAACAGGCAGCTCAAATTCCCGGCCGAAAACATGCGGTTTGAAAAGAGCGAAAGGTCCAGCATGGGCTCCCTGGCTCTTTTTTCCTGGATGATAAAGGAAGTAAAAGACAGGGCCGAAACTATCAGAAGAAAAAAACCCAAACCCGAAGTCCAGCCGATTTCCTGACCTTTGCTGATATATAAAAGCAAACTTGCAAGAAATACAAAGCCCAGCAAAGCCCCCGGCGGATCAAAGCTTTCTTTCTTGAGTTCATTTTCCGGGGGTATCACGCTCCTTGCCCAGAAATATCCGGCTATACCTATGGGCAGGTTAATAAAAAAAATAGACCTCCATCCGAAGCTTTTAAGCAAAAACCCCCCGAAGGAAGGACCCACGGAAAGCCCTACCGCCACCGCCATGGCATTATACCCCAGGGCTTTCCCTCGCTCAGCCGGCGGGAAGGTTTTTGTTATGATGGCCGGAGCCACCGCCATCATAAGGCCGGCTCCCGCCGCCTGGAAGGCCCTGGCGGCAATTAAAACCGCTATGGTAGGCGAAAGACCGCACAGAACAGACGCCGCAGTAAAGATAATCATTCCCCATAAAAACAGCTTTCTGTATCCCAGCATATCGCCCAGTCTTCCATACGTTAGAAGGAGACTGCTCAATACAAGCAGGTACGACATGGAGACCCAGCTCACCGTGGTCATCCCCGCCCTGAACACTTCAGACAACGTGGGCATGGCGACATTCACCACACTGGTGTCAAGGGGCCCCATGACGGTACCCATCAAAACCGCAGTTAAAATCAAGTACTTTCTATCCATTTTTCCTCCCAGTAAGAATCCTTTACGATAATTGTATCGATGTATTACTCTATTTTAACATGTCCCGATGACAATTTAAAGACTCAAGCGGTTTTTTTACCCGGCCTCACCACATACCTCATTTTGCCGTCCTTTTTAAACTTGTCGACCCAGGTTGGGATTTCTTTTACATCCTCAATAATTATTCGATTTTGATTTAAATCCTTTTCAATCGTCATCTTCAAAATTATGCCTTCATCGGTATGGGGAAACCTCTGAGCCGAAATAAAATTGCCCAGAGAGTAGGCCGCATATTTTTTAACAATCCCGCCTTTCCCATCCGCCACGTTCACCCATTCCCCGGGCTGCGTCACATGCGGGTGACTGCCTATCACCACATCGGCGCCTTTTTCCAACAGCAGTCTGGATAAGCTTTTCTGCTGATTGGATGCGGTCCTCTGATATTCCTGCCCAAAATGAAGGTATACCACCACCGCATCGGCGGATTCTCGAGCTCTTTCTAAATCCATTAATATGACGTCTTCATCTATTAAATTCACCAGATAGGACTTGTCTTTGGGGACGGGATTGCCGTTTGTGCCGTAGGTATAAGCCAGAAAGGCTATTTTAACGCCTTTTATTTCTTTTATCAGAATCCTTTCCCTTTCTTCAGCGGTCCTGTAAGTGCCCACTGCCAAAAGTCCTCTTTGCTCCAGCACATCCTTGGTCCTGACAACGCCCTTTTCTCCCCGGTCGAGACAGTGATTGTTGGACGTCACAATCACGTCGAACCCCGCATCCTTTAAAGCATCAGCCAGCTCGTCTGGGCTGTTGAACTTGGGGTAGCCAGTAAATTTTAGCTCCTTTCCTCCCAGGGTTGTCTCCAGGTTGGCCATGGCTATATCTGCAGAAGATATCTCATGTTTGACATCCTGGAAAAATTCGGAATAGTCATATTTTCCGGTTCTGGAATCATATCCCGACCATATCTGACCATCATGCATCATCACATCTCCCACTGCGGCTATTGTAACAGTAGGATTTTCCCGCACGACCGGTTCACAATATTCACAAGGGTGAGTCAGGGGACGGTTCCTTGACTCAACTAGTTGAGTCAAGGAACCGTCCCCTGACTCATTTATAAAAAGCACCGCCAAAATGGCGGTTATAATTCCTATTTTCCAAAATTTTACCATAAGCTATCCCCCTTTACCCTGCCAAAGCTATTACAACAGTTCTTCACGTCCCATTTTTTTCAACTGCTCCACCACTTTCTTCACATCCTGAGCCTTTTTCTTGGGGCATACCAGCAGGGCATCACTGGTCTCCACAACGATCATGTCCTCCAGGCCCACTGCGGCCACCAGACGGCTGTTGGAATATATGATTGAATTCCTGGTTTCAATATCCACATAATCGCCCCTGGCAATATTGCCGTTTTCATCGGGCGGAAAAACACTTCCCAGGGAGTCCCAGCTTCCCACATCGTTCCATCCGAAATCCCCGGGTATCACCACAACATCCTCTGCCCTTTCCATGATTCCGTAATCAATGGAAATATCCTGCAGGGTGGGATAAATATTTTCGATCAGATCTTTTTCTTTAGCCGTACCTATGTGGAGCTCGATTTCAGAAATCTTATGGTAAAGTCTTGGAAGAAAACGTTCAAAATTTGAAAGGATCACGGAGGTTTTCCATACGAACATACCGCTGTTCCACAGATAATTTCCGCTGTCCAGGTATGCCTTGGCCTTCGGCACATCCGGCTTCTCCACAAACTCCAGGACCTCGAAGGCGCTTTTTTCCTCGGCCGGTATTGACCTTCCCCTGTCAAACTTTATATAGCCGTAACCGGTAGAAGGGAAGGTCGGCGTGATCCCCATGGTGACCAGCTTGCCGTCTTTTTCGGCTATAGTGCATGCGGCCTTCAGGACCTTCTGGAACTCAGCCGCATTTTTTATGTAGTGGTCCGATGGGAAAACTCCCATTACGGCATCGCCGCAGCGTTTTTTAATGACAAAGGCCGCATAGGCCACGCATGCGGCGGTGTTCCGGCCCACTGGCTCTATGAGTATGTTTTCTCTGGGAATGTCGTCGATGACCACCTTGTTCAAAATCTTTTCCTGAGCTTTATTTGTAACTATCAATATCTTTTCCGGCGGAATAATGTCTTTTATTCTCTTTATGGTGTCATTTATCATGCTGTCATCGCCGGTAATGTTTAGAAACTGCTTGGGCGTGGAAATCCTGCTTAGAGGCCAGAACCGGGTGCCCCCACCGCCGGCCATGATAACTCCGTATCTATCCATCAACACTACCCCCATTATAAAAATAAACACACAATTAGTTTTACCAAAAAAACAGGAAAAATCTCCTGTCTCATTTAGCCTATCAATAATATTCTATATTAACCGAATAACCTTCTCGTCCATAACCTGAGAAAATTCTCTATTAAAAATATATCATTATTAAAATGCTTTTTCAATGTTTTTTATTAACTGAAAAAAAGTCAGAGCCAAAATTATAACACAAAATCAGGTAAAATTAAGTTTTCTATAATTTTTTAAATGCCTGTTACATATATATTAAAATCGGCCTTGCAACAGGTTCATCCGACAGCAATATATATTTCTTTATTTCTCTTGCCGCCCATTCCATTTTACTTTTATCATTTGCATATATCGTGGCAATCGGTTCGCCTTTCTTTATCAAATCGCCGACTTTGCCTCCAAGCATTATACCCACGGAAAAATCAATACTGTCTTCTTTCTTCTCTCTTCCGGCTCCCAGTCTCATCGCGACAAGTCCCAGGTCCAGAGCCATTAGATCCTTTATATAGACATCCCTATCCGCCGCCCATCGCTCAACGTATTTCGCCTGAGGCAGCAGCGAAATATCATCCACCACCCTTTCATCTCCGCCCTGGCTCCTAATGAAATCCCTAAATTTCTGCAGGGCTTTGCCGCTATCCAGCGTATCTTTGAGCATAGCTTTTGCTTCATCATCATCTCTTGCCACACCGGCAATCTTCAACATATCCACGCCCAATGTCAGGCATACTTCCAGCAAATCTTTTGATCCGCGGCCTTTTAAGACGTCGATAGCCTCCACGATCTCCAGAGAATTTCCGATGGCAAGCCCCAGAGGCTGGTCCATGTTTGTAATATGCGCCACCGTCTTTCTGCCGACAGAGTTTCCAATGTCAACCATTAAACGCGCAAGTTCTTTAGCACTCTCTATGTCCTTCATGAACGCCCCCCTTCCGACCTTTACATCAAGGACTATTCCATCCGCTCCGGCAGCTATTTTTTTGCTCATGACGGAGCTGGCAATAAGAGGTATGGAATCCACTGTGGCCGTCACGTCTCTTAACGCGTACAATTTTTTGTCGGCGGGAGTGAGATTTTTTGTCTGCCCCATGATGGCTATGCCGTATTTGTTGACATTTTCTATAAATTCCTCTTCGGAAAGTTCCAATCTCATGCCAGGTATTGATTCCAGTTTATCGATAGTGCCGCCCGTATGGCCCAGTCCCCTCCCCGACATCTTCGCAACGGGTGCGCCGCAGGCAGCCACCATGGGCGCCAGCACGAGAGTCGTCGTATCCGCCACCCCGCCGGTGGAGTGTTTATCCACTTTGATTCCTTTAATGGGAGACAAATCCATCATATCTCCCGAACGAGCCATAGCCATCGTAAAATTGGCGGTCTCCTCAGGCGTCATGCCTCTGAAATAAATAGCCATAGCCAGTGCGCTCATCTGATAATCCGGAAGATTGCCTTTTGTATATTCCGATATTATTGAATCAATTTCATCTTTTGTAAGAGCTCCTCCGTTCCTCTTTTTCATAATGAGGTCATACATGCGCATGATTTTACCTCCTGCAAATTAATATACGGTTGCACCGGAATAAAACTACAAATCAGTTGAAGAAAAAGCCCCCGGCAATAGCTCTTTAACCGTTGTCACCTTAAAATCTCCCTTCATGTTGCTTAAAATCACAATCAATTCCTCCCCACCCAGTTCGAGCATTACCTGCCTGCATGCGCCGCAGGGCGGTACGGGTTTTTCGGTATCCGCAACCACCGCAATAGCCTTTATTCTGGTATCCCCGCTGGAGTACGCGTTAAAAAGCGCCGTTCTTTCAGCGCAGTTAGTAAGTCCGTAAGAGGCGTTTTCTATATTGCATCCTTTATATATTTTTCCATCCTCCGTGAGGACGCACGCGCCCACTTTAAAGTGCGAATAAGGCACATAAGCCTTCTCTCTTGCTTCTTTTGCCAGTTCTATCAGCCTTTCATAATCCACTGTTATACACCTTCCTGTATTAATTTTTTGACTCCGATACTACAGATATATTTTACCATTTAAGGGAAAATAGAACAAGCGTTTAAATTTTTATATTATAGTGTATTGACAATCGTATGCAAAATGATGATTTGCAACAAAGCCACAAAGTCAGATTTTTGGCTTATTGTTTATATAAATTTATATAAAAAAAAACTCGGTCCAATTTTTATATTGAACTGAGTTTATTGTCTTTGGTGGAGATAAGGGGAATCGAACCCCTGACCTCTTGAATGCCATTCAAGCGCTCTCCCAGCTGAGCTATATCCCCACATTTTTTGTTCACTTGCATTTTAAATTATACTTATTTTTCGATGTTATGTCAAGCAAACAAAATAAAAAAATTATTTCATATTATCCTCGCAAAAAGTGCGCTGGAAAGGGCTATACTCAGGAAATTGACGATATCATTGTTTACAAACTTGAATCCTCTGACCAGCACGGTAGGCTTACCGTTGTATATGCTCTTTTCGGTTTCCCCTTCAATTTCCTCCGAATAATAGACTCCCTGAACGGTTGCTCCCAGGATGGAATCTATGAGAGAACCGGCAAAACCTCCGGCTGTCACCAGGATGAAACTCTGAATAAATGTAAATCCCGGTATTCGCAAATCCGCAAGTTTGAAACCCATAGCAGTAAAAACCGCTATCAACATTGCTCCCAGCAATGCCGCTACGGTGCCCGGCAGACTGACAGCCCCCGACGTGCCCTTTTCAACTCGCTTTAAGGTCCTCAGAGAAATGGGATCATTGCGGTTGAGAATTCCCAGTTCCGTGGCCCAGGTATCGGCATTAGCCGCCGCAAAAGAAATCGCCATCATCAGCAGGAAGATCGGATTTTTTGTGACATAAAATAATACGGAATAAATAAGGCCTATACCGCCATTGGCAAACACCTGAAACACATCCCGGCGCCCTGTCTTTTCGAACTGGCGGACCACTTTTTCTTTCAGTCCTTTTTTAAAATGGCTGAGCAGACTGGAGGATATGAAAAACAGTATCATTATGGCCGAACCGAAAAGTCCCGAAGTGGCGTAGATTATCGTCCCCATAAAGGTGGCCCCTACGGAGCCGTCCAGAGTCAGAGATTTCTTACGATATGCCGCATAAGCTATAAAAAAGCTCAATATAAATCCGATGCAAGCCATGAAAATAAATGAAAATAAAGTTTTGCCCTGCAGGAAGTTCAAATAGTAAGCGGCCAGTGCGGATATGATAGGCACCGTTATATTGTCTACCCCAAAAGGCGTAAAAGCCTCGGCAATGGCAGCCAGGACGGCTACAATAAAACTCACCTTGAGAGTAAATATGTCAGCACCTCTGAAAATACCCAGCAAGACAGCTGACGCAATCAGGGAGAAAACAAACATGGCTATGGAACCCTCCAGGCTTTTTCTGCTTTTAAATATACAGTATTTTTGCCTGCCAAAGTTTTCGCCAACGATTGCCGCAAAGCCGTCGCCGTAGCCCATCACCAGAGCTCCGACAGCGCCGAAATACCGTAAATCACGGCCCAGCAGTCCGCCTTTCCAGGTAAGCAGAATCAATATGACAAGGGATATGGGGAAATACACGGTGCCCAGATCAGTTTTGTCCCGCCTTTCCATGCTCTTGAATACGTTCTTTTTATATGAATAATAATTTAAAATAACAAATAAAACCGGCGGTATTAGGGCATAACGCATATCATCTATAAGCAGCATTGCCGCTATCCACCAGTGGGATACTCCGATATGTACAAATTTTCTGGTAAACTCGCTTCCCAGATTCCATATCTTTCTCAATATCTCCGATGCCAGAATAACCGCAAAAACAAAAACTATGGATATAATCATGCCGGTCAAATCTTTTGCCATCTTTTAGCCCTCCTGATGTTTCATGTATTGTGCCTGCCTATATATTTTTCCATTATTAATTTTATAAAATAATTGTCCTTCTGACAACAGCTTTTATTATATTTCGTTGCTAAAAAAATGGAACCAAAAGGCCCTTTTTTACGTCTATATTGATGGAAAGGGATGATTGAAATGGCAAAGTATCCTGCATAAGATTAAGATTTAATATAACTGTAAAGTTTTCTTAAATGCTTTGGTGATAAAATTATATCCGTCAAGTTTAGAACATTTTTATGGGGGTCTTATTTTGAGCTTTTATTTTACATATAAAATTAGCGTAAAATATCTTGCCTTCCTTCACAGCGGAATTATACGAAAAATGCTTGCGGGAATATTATTATCATCGTTCATTTTCTTTTTGCCGGTGAATGCAGAAAACGCATCTGCAACTCAGGCATCCGAAAATAAATCAAAATCATTTGTCAGAGTCCTATGTTACCATCATATTATCCCAGGCAATCTTCCGCAGGGCGCCACAACTCGTGCAGTCATACCGCTTTCGGAGTTCGAAGCCCAGATGAAATATCTTTACGATTCGGGATATTACACCGCTTCCCTTGAAGATATAGCGGACTTTGTCTACGTCAAGAAAAAGCTGCCCGAAAAGACTGTACTGATAACCTTTGACGACGGCTATGAATCCAATTATGTATACGCTTTCCCTATTTTAAAAAAATATAACTTCAAGGCTGCAATTTTCCTTATCGGAAGCTGTATTGCCGATAAAGAAGAGCCCTTTGAACCGAATAGGCTGTCAAAACTTTCATATAGACAAATCAAAGAGATGTTCGACAGCGGCCTGGTTGAGTTCGGCAGTCATACTTTTAATGCCCATGAATACATGGGAGGCAAACCGGCTCTGCTTTCGATGGATAAAACGCAGATTGAAGAAGATTTTGCCTCTCAAGCCGGGGTGTTCGCTAAAAATGGCATCCCCGCCCCTTCTGCCATCGCATATCCATACGGAAGGTATAACGGGGAAGTAAGGAAAGCTGCGAAAAAATTCGGTTATGCACTGGGCTTTACCATAACGGAGGGGGTTGTGTGCCAGGGTTCAGATCCTTATGCTCTGAAAAGAATAATAATCCCGCCAGGCACCGGGGTCTCAGAGTTCAAATCGCTGCTGAAAGACAGCTCTCCGGAGATGCCGCCTGATTTTAAAAATTCCATTATATTGCAAATAAATTCACAGACCGCATACATAAAAGGAAGACCGCTTTTGCTGGATGCCTACCCCTTTATCGAAAACGGCAGCACCATGGTGCCCCTGAGATTTATAGCTCAAAGCCTGGGCGCAAGGGTCGACTGGATTTATGCAGAAAGAAAAATACTGGTTATCACACCTAAAACGACCGTAGAATTATGGGCAAAACCGGTGGAACACCTTCATCATTTACAGACAATATCACCGGATACGCAAAACTTAGTTGGAGGAGAAGCCATTGTCAATGGAAACAGAATTATTCTGAACACTCCTCCCATCATTAAAAACGATAGAATCATGGTCCCTCTGCGATTTTTATCGGAAACCCTTGGCTTTGAAGTAAAATGGCACGGTGCCCAGAAAATGATAGAAATAAAACAACCCTGAGATTATTTATTTAATATTTTTGTAATATTATTTCACGGTAATAGATGATAAAATAATATTGGTAGTTTTTGAAAAAAAGGGGGATTATTTCAATGAAAAGGACGCTTATATCCTTACTCGCTATTATGATGGCGGCAAGCCTTGCTATGCCGGCCTACGGGGCCGGAATGGCGCTTAAGGCGGCAGGAGAAACTGCGGCAGAGGGGACCACATCAACTTCCATCAACGATGCATCAAAAGATGTAAAAATCTCTCAGGAAAAGGCTATCGAAATAGTAAAGGAGCTTTTTGATGCACCTGAAGACTTCAAACCCGAGGTCTATTTAAACACCGGCTGGCAGCCCGGCAACCGCAGAGTATGGACCATAAACTTTTACAAGCCGTTTTTTTCCATTTACATCACAATTGACGCCGACAGTGGCGAAGTCATCACATTTAATAGAAATGAAGATTGGGTCTACCCTTATGGCAGGCGCAAAGTCTTCCTGGCAAAGTACACACGGGAGGAAGCCAGAGTATTCGCCGAAAACTTTATTAAAAAAATAGCGCCGGATAAATTCGCAAAAGTGAGTTTCGTAGAAGAAAACTATTACCCTGGATTCAAATCCGGAGGTTTGTTTGAACCTGTATACTATTTTTTTAGATTTGTGAAATCCGCAGAAATCCGGCCCGTAGAGTATTATTACGGCGAAGAAGGCATCAATGTTACAGTAAACGCGACCAATGGCCAGATAACAGGTTACAACCTCAACTGGTCGGAAGACAAACCCATTGATGAAAAAATCATATCAAAACAGCAGGCTGAAGAAATATACGTAAAATATCTTGGCCCCGAACTTGCTTATGTCCGTGGTTATGATGAAAAAAGCGGCAGACCCCTAGATTTTGCAAAGCTGGTATATGTACCTGCAAGGTTTTCATACATGGGGCCTCCCCTGATTATAAGGGCAGCGGATGGGGCTCTGATAAACCTTGCCGGAGACGAAGCAAAAGGAGTCCAACTACTGACCGAGATTGATCTTACTGGAGCGAAGAACGTCACTCCTGTGAAACTTGATATTCCCCTTACAGTAAAACAAGCTCAAAAGTTGGCCGAAGAGGAAATTAAAAGGTTTGGACTGGACAATATGGCGCTGCAGTCTTTTAACGAAACACCATATCCCAAAGCGCAGGATCTATACTTCTTCAATTTCAATTCTACCGAAGGCAATGGTGTAAATGCCAATGTAACAGTCGATGCAGCCGCCGGCAAAATACAGAGCTTCGGTTTCTGGAAAAACACAGGAAATTATCCTGAAGCGCAGCAAAATCCAGATTCCGATGCTATCAGTTGGGAGGATGCAAAAAACAAAGCTATCGAATACATAAAAAAATATTTGCCCGATAAGGCAGACCAGGTGCGGCCTATAGAATATTCTCAGGAAATCAATTCAAAATTTAAAGATCCGTATCAGCCTTTCTTCTTTAATTTTACACGCCTAGTCAATGGCATACCCTATATGGGCAACAGCATCAATATCGGAGTAAATCAGAAAGGTGAAATCACGAGCTTTAATTACGGCTGGGATGACATCATTTTCCCTGCTCCGGAAAAAAATATACTCAGCAGGGAAAAAGCAGCAGGCATAATGCTGGAAAAAATGGGCGTTACTCTTGCATACATCATGCCAAAGATGTACGGTTACTATGGGCCCGATGCTCCTCAAAAGACCGAGCAGCCTGAAAAGATCCTGGTATATACATTGAAAAGTTTGCCAGACTCGGCCTATATCGACCCCTATACCGGTGAGATTCTGAATTTTGCTTTAAAACAACCCGGCACCGTAAACTCCTTACCCCCTGTCGTTACTTTCAATGGCCAAACAGGCAGGCGCGAAGCGGAGCTTTTTATGAATCAGGGGATATTTGAACCCGGGAGCAAAATAGACCTGGATTCCGTTCCAACCATAAAGGAGTCTGTGAAATTTCTCTCATCCTGTCTGGGTATAGGACCTGAAATGTATACGGAATATGGAATAAAAACGGATGAAAACGAAAAAACCGATACCGATAAAAAATATATCGATGCGGCTCTGGACCATGGGCTCATCACAGCCGGCGAGGCTTCAGACCTGGAAAAGCCTCTTGACAGACAGCATATGGCAAAACTGATAATAAGGTTTCTGGGATATGAAGCCCTTGCTTCAAAAGGAGATATTTTCAAGCTGGATGTAAACGATGAAAGCGATATTGAGAGCGGCTTCGAAGGCTATGTAGCTTCAGCCCTTGCGCTTGGTATCATGAAAAAATCGGGCGACAGCTTCCAACCTCGTGAAAAAGTAAAATTCGGAGATTTTATCAAAACGGTCTATAAAGCGGCGGAAATGAGTCAGGGGACGGTTCCTTGACTCATCTTGATGAGTCAAGGAACCGTCCCCTGACTCAGGAGCTTTACCTGTTGAGTTTTAAAGCCTGAATTCTGTATCGATGAAGAAATCCAGAATAGCAGTGGTAAGCAGGAGAGACGTTCCGATTATTGCAATAATATCACCGATTATAAGTAATTTCCTCTTTCTATCTTGCTGCTGCGGATTTATGCCCGGGTTTTGTACACCACTGCCGTTTTTCTCATCGTCAACAACAATAGTCACTTTTCAATACATCCTCCCCCTTTTTGCCAGGAATCCAACAAATTTTTAATATCGTCAGGCATTGGACCTGCTGGTATAGATTGGGATACCTCCAAAACCAGATTTGCCAAATATTTTTTCATTTCCGGAGAAAAGCTTTCAGTCAGGCTCTTTACCATTTGCGCCGCATTTTCCGCATTCAATTCCTCTTTTATTCCCGCACCCTGCATGATTTCTTTCATCGCGTCAGGATTATCCGGTGTCATCCCGAATCTTGTAAAAATTTCGCCGAGTTTCTCAGGAGAGTTTGCAGATTTGATGATTTCTTCTTTCAATTCCTCAAATTTGTTCATAAATAAAAACCTCCTAAAAATTATTTCGCTTCTACATAATATGCGGGCATCTAAAAAAGTTGCTTCACTTCCCTAGCATCTTTGATAATAAAATATTCAGGGGAATATATTTCGGTGAATCTATTATCTTGATAAACCCGGCAAGAAGTTTACAGTGTCACCAAAAATAAAAGTAGCATATTATATAGCAGGGCAAAACACAAGGCCTTAAAAAATGAAAGGAGGAGCTGGGTATGACCCAAACAGTATTCTGGATCTGGCTAATAATCTTCCTCATCATCCTGATCCCCATAATCATAATATTCTTCCCGCTGCTTGGCAAACCCGAAAAAGCCTGATAACATCAAAATTAGAGAGCTCCGGAAATCCGGAGCTCTCTAATTTTGATGTTGAAATTGCTGTTCAGGAACTTCTCCTGGTGTTCTTTATGCTAGCTGTAGCTTTAAACACATTCACAAGACCCGCTCCTTGTTTATTTCGGGGGAGATTTATATCAACGGCGCTAGCAGTCAATACTTCCTTTACTTTTGCTGGATTCATATTTGACTTTGCCAGAATCAAAGCGCAAGCTGCAGTAACGTGAGGCGACGCCATGGAAGTCCCGCTCATGGATTTGTATCCGCCATCCTTATAAGTAGAAGGAATGCTTGCCCCGGGGGCTATGACATCCACTTCGGACCCTCCGCTGGAAAACCATGCAGCCTTGTTGGCGGAATTGGATGCCGCCACTGCTATGACTTCGGGATATTTAGCGGGGTACATCACCGAATCGTCACCACCGGAATTTCCAGCAGCGGCCACCAGAACGATGTTTTGCCGGTATGCCTCCTTTATCGCTCTTTCCAGAGCCATGCTGTTTTTTGTGAACCCAAAACTCATATTTACAACCTGGACTTTTTTGTCGATGCACCAGCCGAGAGCATCTATCACATTGGATATATTGCCCCTGCCGCTCTTGTCAAATGCCTTTACAGGATATAAATCCACTCTGGGAGCAACGCCGACAACCCCTATATCATTGTCAAGCGCCGCGATAGTCCCGGCTACATGGCTTCCATGGCCGTTGTCATCGATTATATTTTTGCAATCCAGTACACCGCCGACTTCTTTTACATTATCCTTCAAGTCCGGATGATTGATATCTACGCCGGTGTCTATTATGCCGACCCTGACCCCTTCCCCTCTTATATCTTTCCAGACGGGAGGAGCTCCTATTTTCTGGACGCCCCAGGGTATTTCCTGATTCGTTTTTTTGACATCCACGGATAGGAAAGGTACCACCTGAACCTCTCCTTCCAGATCGTCCTCTATGAACTCGACAGTGGGGTCCATCGCAAGGCTTTTTATAGAAGTCTCCCCTTCGGCAACTTCACACAAGCATGCATTGGCCAGTGGAAGGGACTTCTTTATTTTGATACCGTAAGTTTCTATCACTTCCTGACCCTTTCTTAAGGTCAGGCCCTGCTTAAATCCCACTATTTTATATTTCGCGCAAGTTTTATACTCATTCATCAATTGAGCCCCTAACGCGCCCAATATTAGATTGAGACAATAAGGAATGACCATTATTGGCAGCATTTTCTTGCCCCCTCCTTTATTTTCTGATAATAACATATTCAAAGGGGCAAGATTTGGTGATATTGCATATTATACATTAGGTCAAAAATGAGAAAGGAGGTATCCTATGACAAAAGAGGAACTGGAAAAAGCCCTGAAGGAGGTTGAAGAACAGAGGAATCAATTGAAAGAAGAATTAAACAAATACGAAAATCCCGGCGAAACCGTCGTCACTATGGCAGCATCGGCAAAAAAAGCCCTTCAAAACGCAATCAGCTCAGGCAACCTAAAAAACATACTGGAGAAAGTCTCCGGCTCCATAGATTTTATGAAAACGGCAGTCACGAGCTTTACACAAATAATAGATAAAGCGCAGCAAAAATTGGAAGGCAAAGTCGAGGAAATAACAATTCAGGGCGGAATGACGGTTATGAGCGATATGTGGGTACCGATGGTCCTCGGCCTCATACAGACGCAGGAATTCCAGCACATAATGGCTAATATGCTAGTTAAAATAATAAAAGATGCTTAGCGGTGTCACCAAAAATCAAAAATGCATATTATATAGCAGGGCTGAACAGAAGCCTTTAAAATGAAAGGAGGAACTCAAAATGACCCAAACCATATTCTGGATCTGGCTTATAATATTCCTCATTATCCTGATCCCCATTATCATTATCTTCTTCCCGCTTCTCGGCACAAAGTAAGTTGGGATATCAGGTCAACCTGTGGTGCATGCGCAGGATGACTTATACTACTTAATAAAATTATTGAATTTTATTTATTTGTCCGGCTTTAGCTGCCGGTTTTTTTATGACTTCATAGCAAAATTGCCCTAATCATCCTTCAGATCTTCTTTCATTCTATCATACTGGTCCTTTGTGATTTCACCCGCCGCATAGCGCCTCTTAAGGATATCCAGCGGAGTTTCCCGCGAAACGTCATCCCGGTTTACCGGCCCTGCAGACGAAGCAAGGCTTCTTATAAGCCTTATTATCAAATAAAAGACTCCCGCCAGCACCAGCAGCCAGATAAACATATACACATACATAAAAATACCATAATATCCTCCCATGTGACCCCATACGGGCCCCCACCAGTACATCATTTTGTCATCTCCTTTAACAATTATATTGTCAGTAATGTGATAATAGCGGTATAATTTATTATACATTATAAATCACTTTCTTTAAATATTTTCACCATGAAAAATACAAAATATGTTTTGAAGATTTTTTGATAGGAGTGTTATCGTGGAAAAACAAAAAAGTGAGCGCCTGGATAAAATTTTGAGCATGAGCGGCTTCGGTACCAGAAAAGATGCAAAAAAACTGATAAAACAGGGAGCCGTTACTGTAAACGGCAACACCATCAATGATGGGGGAGAAAAGGTCAACCCCCTCGTCGACGATATCCGTATCTTTGGAGAAAATCTGGATTATAAAAGTCATATATACATAATGATGAACAAACCCGCCGGGGTAGTTTCCTCCACCAGAGAAGAAGAGGACACCACCATAATTGACCTTCTGGAAGGAGAATATTCCCACAGGAACCTTTTTCCGGTGGGGAGATTGGACAGGGATACCGAAGGTCTAATTCTCCTTACTGACGACGGTCAGTTGGCCCACCGCCTGCTCTCGCCAAAAAACAAGGTAGAAAAGATTTACTATGTAGAAGTCAGAGGAAAATTAAATGAAGATGATATGGCAGCCTTTGCCGGTGGTATACCTCTGGAAGATTTCACTACACTACCAGCAGAGCTAGAAATTCTGGAAGCCGGGAATATTTCAAGGGCTCTTGTGAAGATACACGAGGGAAAGTTCCATCAGGTCAAGCGCATGATGAAAGCCCGGGGTAAGGAAGTGATACATCTAAAGCGCCTTGCCATAGGCCCCTTGAAGCTGGACGAAAAACTCGGACCGGGAGAATGGCGGGAGCTGACAGATTCGGAAATAGAGGGACTGCAAAACATTGTTTTTGATTCAAAAAAAAGGTGCCTTAACTAAATTCAACCCGAGGTTCGAAGTTCGAGGTTCGATAAGGTTCATATCTGTACGTGGAAAAATTCTTTTCTACACAGAAAGATTGTCGTATTCCCTGAGTTTTACCCGGCGAATTTTTCTTTACAAATTGTCCGGGAATTTCCCTGTAAGCTTTTCTGGAAGGCTCGTATTGATTTTTGTTTTCTAGCACTGGCAAGAGCCCGTTCCACCGCCTGCCTGTAGCGCATAGAACTGGCGGTAGCGCCGCTGATGCCATCTACCTGGGAATTACAAGCATCGTATGTCCGCTTGTTTACATCATGAAACCTGACTGGTATAATAAAAGCCGTGGAAATACTTTATGTTTGAAGGGAAGATAAGAAATGCAGATAGGAATTGTGGGGCTGCCCAATGTGGGTAAAAGCACCCTGTTTAATGCTATAACCAAAGCCGGAGCCGAGTGTGCCAACTACCCCTTTTGCACCATAGAGCCCAATGTGGGTGTGGTGGCGGTGCCTGACGAAAGGCTGGACAGGCTGGCGGAAATGGAACATCCCCAAAAGGTGACCCCCGCCACCATAGAGTTCGTGGATATAGCTGGCCTTGTAAAAGGTGCCAGCCGCGGCGAAGGCCTGGGCAACAAGTTTCTTTCGCATATCCGTGAAGTGGATGCCATCGCCCATGTGGTCCGATGTTTCGAGGATTCAAATGTAGTCCATGTCGAGGGTAAAGTTGATCCCATAAGGGATATCGAAACCATTAACCTGGAGCTAATATTCTCCGATTTAGAGGTGCTGGACCGGCGTATAGATAGAGTGAAAAAACAGTCAAAATCCGGAGAAAAGCAATATTTACAGGAACTTGCGGTGCTGGAACGTCTGAAGGAAGGCCTGGAACAGAACAAACCGGCCCGGGTTCAGGAATTTTCCGAAGAAGAACAGGAAATAGTAAAACAGGTTTTTCTGCTTACCTCCAAGCCTGTAATATATGTTGCCAACATTTCCGAAGATGATTTAATCTCCGGCAAGGAAAACGATTATGTCAAAAAAGTCAGGGAATATGCCGCAGCAGAAGGTTCAGAAGTAATTCCTATCTGCGCCAGGATTGAAGCTGAGCTGGCTGAACTTCCTGATGACGAGAAAAAGGAACTGCTGGTCGAATATGGCCTTGAAGAACCGGGATTAAACAGGCTTATAAAGGCCGGTTACCGGCTTCTGGGCCTCATTACTTTTCTAACGGCAGGCCCCAAGGAGGTCCGGGCCTGGACCATAAAGCAGGGGACCAAAGCCCCTCAGGCTGCAGGTAAAATCCACAGCGACTTTGAGCGGGGATTTATCCGGGCTGAGGTGGTAGCTTACGATGACCTTATAGCCTGCGGCAGCCAGCAGGCAGTGCGGGAAAGGGGCTTGCTGAGGTCCGAGGGCAAGGATTATGTGATGAAAGATGGGGATGTGGTGGTGTTCAGGTTTAATGTATGAGGACACGTTTGAAAAAAAGACGGTTCATAAAAGATGAACCGTCTTAATGTTTTCGCAAGGCTTTGAACTCTAAGATATTGCGATCAAATGATAAAATTACTATAAATAGAAAGGACCGGTCAATCAAAAGTCGGGGTTTATTCCCCGGATATAATCAGCAAAGTGGTGGGGAAGGCCGGCTTGCTCTATGGCCTCAGCACTCTTTTCAAAATCATACGGTACCAGCATGAGCTTAAACAAAATGTCATCTTTGTTGATGTCCGCATAGATCCACATGGCATCATTGCTGAAACGCTTCACATCCCGTGCATGGGGCTTGGGTTTGCCAACAGTGCCGACATTGACGAGAAATTTGTCTTTGTATCTTCTCACATAGGGGATGTGGATATGCCCGCAGAAGATGATGTCGGCCCCGGTTTCTTCAAAGACTCCGGCAATTTCTTCTTGCGGCAGTCTTTCATGAAGGTATTCGTTTAGGGCCCGGTGGCTACCGTGAACTACCAGTATCTTTTTGCCCTCCGCTTCGAATTCGAGCTTATGAGGCAGTTTTTTAAGAATCTGCTTGTTTTCTGAAGTTATTTTCTGCCTGGTCCAGAGCAGAGATTTTTCACCCCTCCGGGCTTCTTCTTCATTTTTAAAATCACAACCGCAGAGCAGCCGGTCAAACCCCACACCATCATCATAGTTTCCCATTACGGTGGATATGTCCTTTTCAGCTATAAGTTTTACCACTTCATTGGGGTGGGCGCCGTATCCCACCAGGTCACCACAGCAGATGGCAGTGTCCACAGAAAATTTCTCAATGTCGGATAACACCGCTTCCAGAGCGTATAAATTGGAATGGATGTCGGAAAAAAGAGCAAGTTTCATATACTGTCTCCTTTTAGTATTTTAATTTCTGTATATCACGCGATCGGTTATTTCTTCCAGATTACTGCATCCCGTAAGTATCATGGCCTGTTTCAGTTCACCGGCCATGGTATCCAGTACCAGCCTGACTCCTTCTGAACCTCCGCCGAAGGCCCCGATGATGACAGGCCTTCCCACCAGCACCGCATCGGCCCCCAGAGCCAGGTACTTCAACACATCCACACCTGAGCGGACGCCACCATCGGCAAAAGTGGTTATTTTGCCTTTAACCGTATTTGCAATGGCCGGCAATACTTCGGCCACACCCGGGGTATAGTCCAGTATGCGCCCGCCGTGGTTTGAAACCACTATGGCCCTGGCTCCGGCTTCTACGGCCAGTTTTGCCTCATCCACGGTCATGATGCCTTTTAGTATAAAAGGAAGTTTTGTATGTGATATTATGTCCTTTAGTTCTTTCACGTTTTTCGGTCCCACCGGCTGGCCCATCAGCGCCATGGTTACAAGGCCAGCGCCATCCACATCCATGCCCACGGCTACAGCCCCTATCTCCTGGGCGCGCTTTATCATTTCAATGACCTTATGGTTTTCCCTCGGCTTGATGATGGCAATGCCATGGCCACCTTCTTTTTCAATGGCAGCAAGGCCGGAGCTGTAAAACACGGGATTTCCACCATCCCCGCACATACCCATGGTCCCCGCCTGTTTGCTACCGGAAATTACCATCTGAATAAATTCCGCCTCGGGCACGGCACCGCCCATATTGTATTCCGAGCCGGTAATGGGTGCTGCTAGGATGGGCATGGAGAGTTTTCTCCCAAAAATCTCGCAGGATATGTCGGGACTTTTGGCATCGTGAAGGGTCCTTAAATTGAGCTTTACATCGGCCAGAGCCTGAACGTTCGCCTTAAAAGAAGCTCCGGTGCCCGTACCACCCATGCCTGGGACCTCTCCGGCGCACGCCACTCCATCACATACCCTGCATACCCGGCAGTAACCTTTCATCTTCTCCCGGGCATTTTTCTTTAATTCTTGCATATTCAAAAAAATCATCTCCCGCTTCTCAAGTTTAATATTTACTTTCTACAATCCCCATAAAAATCCTTCTATATGGATAAACTTTGGAAAGGCCTAAACACCATTAAAGCCGGTCAGAAGATACCAGCTCTCCTTTATGACGGAACTTCTCCCCGCTTCGGGAAGCCGTATACACCCCCGCCAAGACCGCCGCTCCACCCAGAAGGGTGTAAATATTTCCCGGCTCTTTCAGGAATAATATACCTATGGTCACTGCAAAGAGCGGATTTATATAGTTAAATACGGCTGTGCGGGAAGCTCCCAGGACCTTTACCCCTCGGTACCACATGAAATACCCGTAAACGGAACATGTGACTGCAAGGTAAAGAGCCGCTCCCCATGTAATGGGCCCTATTGTTCTCACGGAAGTTACAAAGGTCGGAGTGAAGGCCAGAGGGAGCATGGTGATGGTGCCGTAGATATTGATATAGGCCATGACCATAAAGGGGTTGTACTTTTCCACCAGTTTTTTCCCCAGCACGGTAAAAAGCGCCCAGGCCACGGAATTGGAAAGGATCAAAAGATCGCCTGCCATCGTGTCTTTGCCCAGGGACATACCGGTGGAACCGGCAAATATCAGGAAAATGCCGGAAAAGGCCAGGATAGCTCCAACAATTTTATTTAAAGTGAGGCTTTCCTGATGAAATACCAGAGATGAAAATATTATGGTAAAGATGGGGCTTATGGCTATGATTATAGCCGTATTTACCGTGGTGGTCAATTCAAGGCCCGTATACTGGATATAAAAGTAGGATGAAACCCCCAGAACTCCAAGAAACCAGAGAAGCGGCCGGTCCTTTTTTTCTATGGAGTTACTTCTGTAAAACATTATGAGCATGGCATAAAAGATGATGGATGCCAGTGAAAAACGAAGAATCGCTAGATGCATGGGTAGAAGTTGCCTTAAGCCTATTTTCGACACGGAAAAAGATGTTCCCCAGAAAAAAGCCACTGCCAGCAGACCAAGGTACGTTTTTACCGACTGATTCAAATTAACACCTCCGCCTTTTCATTATACAGCTTTCAAAATGTAATGTTCAACAAGATGTTTTAATAACTGTATTAAAGGATATTTTTGTTTTCCGTAGAATATTTTAACTTAAGGAGGCTGTCCGTTTCAGCATCGATTTTTATAATGATTCAGGTGTAGACAGTCGTTTCTACACCATAATAATGATTCTGACATAGAAATCAATATAAATTATAAATATGCTGAAACGACGAACATCATGACGATTTTCCGCAAGATATTGAGAAAAATAATGCCCGTATTGGTTTTCATGTTAACACTATCAAATTCCTTTCTTTTAAACAGCGTATCAGGTATACCAAATACCTTTTTAAATACCGCCAATTCTCCCGATAATTCAACAACTCAGGTAAAAAGCACCGAACAAAAACTGATAGAAGAAATTCTGGCGCTGGACTCCCGGGTGCTGGCCCTTCAAAACCGGTTAAATGAGCTCTCAGCCCAGAATAATGAGCTCAAAAAAAGCCTTTCTCAAAAGCGCGTGGAATTATCCAGGCTTGACCGGGATGTCAGGGACCGGCAAAAAAGGCTTTCCCGGTGGATTGTTTTTAGCTTCAAAGGAGGAATGGGCAATTTTCTGGGTGTCCTGGTGGGTGCAGAAGATATGGGAGATTTTTTCCGCCGCCTCGACAACATCATATTCATTATGGAATACTATAATAATATGATTGTTGAGACCAAATCCCTTATCTATCGCCGAAAACAGGAGGAATTGGAAATAATGGAAAAACAAAACCGGATTCAAGAGCTGGAACAGCAGGCAAAAAAAGCCCTTGAGGAACTTAAGGCGACCATAGCCGAAAAGCAGAAGGAACTCGCCCATGCACGAATGCTGCTAAAAGATACATCTTTTCTCGAGGAAATGAGCGAGAACTGGCAGGAAGCGCTGCCTTCTCTGGATTACCTGCTTAAAAACCTTACTGCACTTCCCTGGACAAGTATAAGTCCGGATGACCTGAAGGTAAACTGGTTCACCCTTACGGCGCGGGCGGAATTTAAAGATACCAGCCTTACACAAAAATTGCTTTCAAAGGATGAGAAACTCAAGAATGTCTACTTTACTTTTCACCCGGAAGGTATAACCGTTTCAGAGAAAAAACCTGAAAGCAGCGTCCCGCTGTATTCAATAACATGCAGCATGGAACTGACCCAGGAGCAGAAGATAAGATTTACTCCAAAAAATCTGGAATTCAACGGTATAATATTGCCGCCGGAAGTAATAAAAGAATTGATGAAAGACTACAATTTGGAGTTTACACCTCCCCCTCTGCCTCAGGATTTGAAGATAACCTCCATTTCCACTGAAGAGGGAAAACTTATAATGTACCTAAAACGGTAGATGAAAGTGCATTGCATTAGCCCATAGAATTTTTACCATCATCTTCATTGGTGAAATTTACTTGATGAAATAGGGCCTGGGTTTATAGTATAATGGACCCAGGGAAAGGAGATGATGGTTAATGCAACTATTCAAAAAACTGAATATCGCAGCATTTGCAGTCACATTTTTTCTCCTTTTGGGAGGGACGGCCCAGGCCCAGGTTTATACCGTTCAGCCCGGCGACACGCTTTTTCTCCTGAGCAAGAGCACCGGAGTCCCGATGGAAAAAATTGTTTCGGCCAATACGCTGGCCAATGACCAGATCTTAGCCGGACAGGTTCTGCTATTACCGGAGAAATACATAGTAAAATCAGGAGATACCCTTTATCTCATAAGTCGCCGCTACGGTATAGATTTGCAGGAGTTGAAAAGTTTAAACGGCCTCTCTTCCGATGAGATTTTTGTGGGACAGGCCCTCTACATCCCGCAGAAAAGTCCGTATCGGAGAATAACGGTGCAAAAAGGAGACACTCTTTTCTTGATTTCCAGGGCTTACGGAGTGACGGTGCAGGATTTGAAAGACCTTAACGGGCTTATCGGGGATGATATTTACCCCGGTATGAGGCTTCTGATTCCGCATAGTGCTCAGGTCCCTGCCACCGCTCCCGAGCGTTCCGGAGAACTTCCTTCAAGAGGATATTTTGACAGGGACGCCTATGTAAAATCCAGCTCAGGCATATATTACACCGCCGAAGACCGGATGGTTCTGGCAAAGCTCATCCAGGCGGAAGCCGAAGGGGAGCCTTATGACGGCAAGGTAGCAGTAGGGGCTGTAGTGGTAAACCGCGTGAAAAGCCCGGATTTCCCGAATACCATCAAGGATGTGGTTTATCAGATCGATGAGCTGGGATTATACCAGTTTTCTCCGGTAGAGGAAGGGCGCCTGGACTATATCACACCAAACAAGGATTCCCTGAGTGCCGCCGATGACGCGCTGGCAGGGGTAGATCCCACCGGTGGAGCATTGTATTTCTTCAATCCTGCTAAAATTTCCAACAAATGGCTTTTATCAAAACCTGTGTTATATAAAATAGGAAACCACGTATTCACAAAATAAATAGAATCGAGTAGGAGGGGGCGATTAGCCCCCGACCTCTCACACCACCGTACGTACCGTTCAGTATACGGCGGTTCACCAAGCTTTGCGAATTTCATGATATCTCTTTGCTAAGCTCATGAGTCCTTGACCCTGCCAATAGGCGTTGTTGAGGGCTGTGTTTAATACCCCCGACATACGCCAGTATCCCTTTCGGGCGTTGGCAAGTTTATGGACCGCCCATTCCGGAAGTTTCAGATTCCTCAGTTCCCGGTATCTTGTCTTAACCTTCTTCCATTGTTTCCACAGGCACATGCGTAGTCTTCTTCTTATCCATCCGTCGAGTTCTTCAAGTTTGCTGGGTGTTTCTGATAGCGCGAAGTACCCCAGCCATCCGCCAAGGTATGTGTTTAGTCTTTCTATTCTCTGTGTTATTCCGTGTCCGTTGCTTCTTGAGGTTATTTCTCGGATTTTATTCTTGACTTTGTCTATGCTCTGTGGTGCGATTCTTATTTTGGTTGTTCCATCTTTGGCGATATACATGCTGAAGCCAAGGAATTTCCTCTTCCATGGTCTGTCCACTGCGCTCTTTTGTTCGTTTACTCTGAGTTTTAGTTTATTCTTCAGGAAAGCTGTTATGCTTTCCATTACCCGTTGCCCGGCTCTTTTGCTTTTGACGTAGATGTTGCAATCGTCTGCGTATCTTACGAATTTGTGTCCTCTTTTCTCTAGTTCTTTGTCTAGGTCGTCAAGGATTATGTTTGCAAGAAGTGGACTTAGGGGCCCGCCTTGAGGTGTTCCTTCATCGGTAATCATGATTACTCCGTTTATCATTACTCCTGCCGCAAGATAGCTGCGTATGAGCTTTAATATGCGTTTGTCTTTTATCTTGCGAGCTACTCTGGCCATGAGTATGTCATGGTTTACTCTGTCGAAGAATTTCTCAAGGTCCATGTCCACTACCCAGTTATATCCTTGGTTTACGTATTGGCGTGCTTTCCTTACTGCGTCGTGGGCTCTTCGGTTGGGCCTGAATCCGTAGCTTGATTCTGAGAATTCCGGGTCAAAGATGGGTGTTAGTACTTGCAACAGAGCCTGCTGGATTAGGCGGTCTGTGACGGTGGGGATTCCTAACAGTCTCACTCCTCCACTGGGTTTCGGGATTTCGACCCTGCGCACTGGTTGAGGCTTGTAGGTCCCCGTAAGAAGTTGTTCTTTTATGTGAGGCCAGTTTTCTCGTAGGTATGTCCGGAGGGATTCTACCGGCATACTGTCTACGCCTGGCGCTCCTTTGTTTTCTTCTACCCGTCGCAGTGCTTTTGTCATATTCTCTCTTGATACTACCTTCTCCATCAGGTGGATATCATGGTCCTTCGGGGATATCTTCTCGGGTTGTGCCGGATACATACTCGGCCCTCCCTGGGACCCTTGCGGCTTCACCGCTTCTTTCCCAGGGTAGGCCCCTTGCGGGGTTTTCTGCTGTCGTTGTATGTTTCTCGAACTTGCCAAGTTTTATCCCTCGCTTCGTGTTCGGCCCTTCGTCGGCATGACGTCTATGCCGACTATTATGGCCTCTGCTGACTTCTGACGGTTCAGCCGGGTCTCTCGGCCCGGGTTGTTAGTTTCCCTAACGTTTCCGCCAGACCTCCCCGGGTAAGAGCAATAGCCTTCGCCCCGTATACCTGCCGCATTTACTACACAGCCCCTTGGCAGTGTTGGATTTCGTTTTGTTTGGCAAACTCATCCGAACTGTATAGCCTTATATGCGGTTCGTGTTCCTCAGGCCGTGGCTTTGCTTACAGCTTCCTTCAGATTCTATCTCACGATAGACACCCTTGCTGTTTGGCTAATGGTCGCCGCTGCCAGCCCCATAGCAGACTTTCACTGCCGAGCTATTACCCATGCCGGGCACACCAAAAAGGCCGCATCATGCGGCCAAAATTTTTATTTTTTACAATCTAGATTATGTCTTGATAATAAATTGTAAAACTGTTATAATAATTTAGAGGTGATAAGTATGGCCAGACAAAAAATTGGCACAGCCATTGATTCGAAGCTGTTATACAGGGCAAAACTCAAATCAATTCATGAGAAAAAACATTTAAACGATATTATTGAAGAGGCTCTAGCCCAGTATTTAGCTAAAGATAAAGATATAAAAACATCTAAATCTATCGTTGAAGAAACAAAGGGAGAAATTAAAGCAGATTTGAAAATGGTAAAGGAAGTCCTCGAGGAGGAAGACTATCTTGAAATTTAATGAACTTCGTTCCGGTAGTCAAATTTTCATTGATGCCAATATTTTTATTTATCATTTCAGCGGGACTTCAGAAGAATGCAGCCAACTTTTAAAAAGATGTGAAGATGGAGAAATAGCGGGGTTCACTACTGCACACATATTATTAGAAGTTATGCATAGGATGATGATGTTGGAAGCCGTTTCAAAAAAATTAGTTGCTCCGGGTAACATTGCAAAAAAGCTAAAAGAAAAACCCGAGTTAATCAAAAATCTTACCGACTATCCTAGCCTGACATTAAAAATCCCCGCTATGCAGATAAATATATTGCCTATCACTCAGGAATTATGCTATGATGCTATATACTTTCAGAAAAAGTATGGCCTTATGACAAATGATTCATTACTTCTGGCATCAGCCAAATCAAACCGGTGCTTTAATATAGCCAGTAATGACCTGGATTTTTTTCGAATTCAGCAATTTAATATATATAAACCTGATGATATTGTTCTATAGCCTACAATATCACATTTAGCAGGTCATCGAGGCCGATTTGGCCGAAATACTCCTTCAGGTCCACTTTCGAAAGGGCTTTCCTTATATCTTCCTCCCGATAATATACTCCCTTCAGAATATCCTCTATATCAGCCACGTCCCTCATGCTCAGAAAATCGCCGTAAAATTTTATTGTGGTTATCATTCCATCTTTTACGTTGAGTTTGACTTCCACCTCGCCGGCATCAAAACGCCTGGATTTTGTTAGGTCAAATTCCGGCGAATATCCTATGTTCCATTCCCAGGTGGAATACTTTTCATCGCGCAGTCTATTAATCTGTTCCAAATCCTGCGAAGTCAGGACATATTCTCTGAAGGGTTGATTCTCAACATCGAAGATGTATTTTGCCAGCAGTTCCTTAAATTCCTTCACACCGATATCCTGTTTCAAATACTGTTTTATGTTCGCCACCCGGCTTTTAACGGATTTCACGCCTTTGGAGGATATCTTCTCTATCTTTACGTTCAAAGCTTCGGAAAGCCTTGTCATATCGGAGTCAAAAAGAAGGGTGCCATGGTGGAGCAGCCTCTTTTTGTAAAGGTACTGGGCATTGCCGGAAATTTTCTTTCCGTCTATGGTTATATCGTTTCTGCCCGTAAACTCGGATTTTACTCCGAATCGGTCCAGTGCTTTCACCACAGCCCTTGCAAATCTTTCAATGCTGTTGAAATCCTCCGGGCGGTAATCCACTACAAAAGTAAAGTTGATGTTACCCAAATCGTGATAAACCGCCCCACCTCCGGAAAGCCTGCGCACCACAGCTATGTCATGCTCTTTGGTGTATTTTAAGTTTACTTCTTCAACGGCATTCTGGTTTTTTCCGATAATGACCGCCGGCCTGTTCTGCCATAGGATAAAATATTCCTCATCCGGATCAAGGCATTTTACCGCATATTCTTCTAGTGCCATGTTGAAATACGGATCATTGGATTCATTTTTAATATAAAGCATGCTCCCTTTCCTTTCTTAAGATAATGTTCATTCAGTTGGAACATATTTAAGTTTCACTTCTCTGGCGGCTTTTACTTCATCCACGCGCTTTGACGGCATATGGTGCGGCGCTTTTCGCAAGAGATCGGGATTTTCCCGGGCCTCCTCGAAAATCCTCCTCAGAGCGTCTGCAAAAGCATCAAGGGTTTCCCTGCTCTCTGTTTCGGTGGGCTCGATCATCAAAGCCTCTTCCACTATGAGAGGGAAGTATATGGTGGGTGGATGGAATCCGAAATCCAGCAGGCGCTTTGCTATATCAAGAGCTCTTATGCCGTATTTTCCCTTCCAATTGGCAGCGCTCGCCACAAATTCATGTTTACATATAGAATCCGTAGGCCATTCGAATAAGTCGGCCAGCTGCTTTTTAAGATAGTTAGCGTTGAGCACCGCCACTTCCGATGCTTCTCTCAACCCCCCTGCTCCGAGGCTTCTTATGTATGCGTACGCTTTCAGGATTACGCCTGTATTGCCGTAAAAAGCCTTCATCCTGCCTATGGAATGGGGCAAGTCGTAATTTAAGAAGTATTTATCCCCTTTCTTTTCCACAATGGGCTTTGGCAAAAAGTCCCTGAGAAATGCCTTCACGCCTACGGGCCCTGCCCCTGGGCCGCCGCCTCCGTGGGGAGTGGAGAAGGTCTTGTGAAGATTCACGTGCACAACGTCAAATCCCATGTCTCCCGGGCGGGCTATGCCCATAATGGCGTTAAGGTTGGCGCCGTCGTAATACAGCAAGGCTCCCTTTTCATGCAAAATATGCGAAATTTCTCGGATGTCTTTTTCGAACAGGCCAAGGGTATTGGGATTTGTGAGCATAAGGGCTGCCACATTCTCATCCACGGCCTTCTGAAGCTCTGAAATATCCACCAGGCCGTCTTTCCCGGACCTCACTTTTATTATTTCAAAACCACTCTCTTTGGCGGTGGCGGGATTGGTGCCGTGGGAGGAATCGGGGACGATGATCCTGCTGCGCTTTTGTCCCGCGGTCTCCAGAAATTTTTTGATTATTAGTATTCCGGTAAGTTCTCCATGGGCTCCTGCGGCCGGTTGCAGGGTGAAATAATCCATCCCGGTGATTTCACAGAGAAATCTTTGCATCTCGTACATGAACCTCAGTGTTCCCTGAGCTAATTCTTCAGGTGCATAGGGATGAAGCTCTGTAAAAGCAGGATAGGCTGTTATTTCCTCGTTTATTTTTGGATTATACTTCATAGTGCAGGAACCCAAAGGATAAAAGCCGTCATCCACGCCAAAATTCATTTTGGAAAGCTTTGTATAATGCCTTACCACATCCACTTCCGAAATCTCGGGCAGGTCCAAGTCCTGTCTCAGCAGTCCCCCACCGATGGTTTCGGACAGGTTCACACCGGGCACATCGGGCGCGTACAGCCTGAAGCCCTCCTTTCCCGGTACGGAACGTTCGAAAATAAGAGGCGTCCCTTTCATTTTTACTTCACCCCCAGCACCTTCAATAAAGAATCAATTTCCTGCCTTGAGCGCTTTTCCGTAAAGGCCACCAGCAGGCGGTTTTTTTGCTCGGGGAAAAAGCGGGAAAGTTTTATCCCCGGCAGGATCTTTCGATACAGTGCCTCTTGGTATTTTTCCTCGAGGTTTTCTACTTCGACCACCACTTCATTGAAAACCCTGTCGTTGACTATGCGAGCTTGGCCGCTTTTATTTACTTCATCAATAAAATATCTTGCCTTTGAATGGGAATGATACGCCACATCTTTTAATCCCCTTCTGCCGAGGTAGGCCATATATATGGTAGCGGCCAGAGCATTCAGCGCCTCATTTGAGCATATGTTCGAAGTTGCCTTTTCCCGCCGAATGTGCTGTTCTCTGGCCTGAAGGGTGAGGACAAAAGCCCTCTTGCCGTCCGCATCCACGGTCTCGCCCACTATGCGGCCCGGCATGCGCCGCACATATTCGGATTTTGCAGCCATAAACCCCAGATAAGGCCCGCCGAAATTTAAGGCATTGCCCAGGGGCTGGCCTTCCCCAACGGCGATGTCGGCTCCGTATTCTCCCGGCGGAATTATGAGCCCGAGGGATATGGGATTTACGGAGACTATGAGCATGACATCTTTTTCTCTCGATATTTCTCCGGCTCTTTTCACATCTTCCAGCACACCGAAGAAATTTGGCATGCTTACGACAATGGCGGCGGTGTCGCTGTCCACCATGTCCACCATACTGTTCCAATCTGTCTCCAGCAAATCCGTGCAGGGCACCACTTCTATTTCCTTATTATACCCGAAACCGTAGGTCTTGATCGTTTCAACATATTCCGGGTGCACGGCTTCGGATACTACCACTTTATTCTTCCTCTTTATGTCGCAGGCCATCAGTACCGCTTCTGCCAGGGAACTGGCCCCATCGTACATGGATGCATTGACCACATCCATACCGGTAAGATTTGCCATCATGGTCTGGTATTCAAATATGGCTGCCAGGATTCCCTGACTTCTTTCGGGCTGGTAAGGCGTATAAGCTGTGTAAAACTCCGAACGCCCCACCAATGCTTTTACCACTGCAGGGACATAATGGTCGTAGGCTCCTGCACCCATGAAGCTGACGAAACCGGCGGCCTTGTTTTTTTTGGAAAGATTTAAAAATTCCCGTTTAAGTCCGATTTCATCCAAAGGCAAAGGCAAGTCTAGGTCACCTTTAATTTTAACTTCATCCGGTATATCTTCAAAAAGCTCGTCTATTTCGCTTATCCCCAGAACATCCATCATCTCTTTTACCTGAAAAGGAGTATGGCTGATGTACCTCATAGATTTACTCCCCTTCCAAAATATTTTTATAATCCTCCGGGCTCAAAAGTTCGTCCAGTTCATTCTCGTCGTCCAGTTCCACCACAATCATCCATGCGTCTTCATAGGGGCTTTTGTTTATCAGTTCCGGGTTCTCCTTTAGCGCTTCGTTAACCTCCACCACGGTCCCTGAAACCGGCGCATATATGTCGGACGCCGCTTTTACCGACTCCACCGTGCCGAAGGTTTCGCCCTTTACGATCTTGTCCCCTACTGCCGGCAGGTCCACATAAACCACATCTCCCAGAGCCTCCTGAGCATGATCGGTAATGCCGATGGTCCCTTTCCCGTCTTCCACCAGTATCCATTCATGTTCTTCGGTGTACAATAAATTTTTCGGAACTTTACTCATTTTTATCCACTCCTTGATTTTTGATTTTAAATTATGATTTCGGTTTTATAGCCCTTAAAAAATTTTTTGGCACAGCTTCAGCCTTCAGCCTTTTTCCACGGATTTCAACCTCGAATTCCCGGCCTGCATAATCTTCCATTATATCCTTCGGCAAATCCACCAGAGCCAAGGCAAGATACTGCTTCAAATACGGTGCAAAATTCCCCGAAGTCACAAACCCGACCTCTTTGCCTCTGAAAAATACTTCATACCCCTGGCGGGGAACTCCTTTTTCCACAAGTCTCAGACCAACTAGCCTTCGCCCTTCATTTTCTTTAACCTGACGATACAGCACCTCTCTTCCGGAAAACTCCTTGTCAAACTTTATGAAAGGCAAAAGCCCTGCTTCCACCGGAGTTATATTCTCGGAAAGCTCATGGCCGTACAGGGGGAGTCCTGCCTCAAATCGCAAAGTATCCCGTGCTCCAAGGCCGCATGGTGTAACTTCCGCCTCAACAAAGCCCTCGAACAGTTTAACAATGGCCTCCGGCGGCCCGTAAATCTCAATGCCGTCCTCACCGGTATAACCGGTACGCGATATTATCAAAGAAGCTTTGTTATAATTAAAATATGTGAAACAAAATCGCGCAATATGCACCGATCCCAGCAACTTTTCGGCAAATTTAAAGCTTTCCGGCCCCTGAACGGCTATTTCCGCCCAATCTTCGCTCAAATCTTCAACTTTTACGTTGCAAGGAGCTTTTGACTTTATGTATTCAAAGTCCTTATCCTTATTTGAAGCGTTTACCACCAGAAAATATTTATCGCCCCTCAATCGGTAAACCATCAGATCATCGACGGCGCCGCCGCTGTCATAAGTCATAATAGTGTACATCACTTTGCCATCTTTCATGGCGGTAATGTCGTTTGTAAACAGGCCATTTAAAAAGTCCGCAGCCTTTTCTCCTTCCACTAGAATCTCACCCATATGGGATACATCGAAGATGCCGGCCTTTGTCCTCACGGCCATATGTTCATCGATTATAGAAGTGTACTGTATGGGCATTTCAAAACCGCCGAATTCCACCATTTTGGCCTTTAGTTTTAGGTGAACATCATAAAGCGGAGTCCTTTTTAACATTCCTATCCCTCCTTCCAAAATTGCGACAAGGGGACGGTTCTCAATTTGTCGCAGAATTTGTTGCATTACTCACGAATTACTCATAATACCTTTTCCTCCTTATCTTCTTATTAATTTAATTATATTTGCAAATTAACAAAAAAAGGCTCCAAACTCCAGGTTGAGTTTAGAACCTCTGCCACACCTTGCAAGCGCAGCGTTTTGCCCTTCAGAGGCCGGTCCAAAAGCGGTCCTTTTGCCTGAGAGTATCACCCCGAAACCTCGGAGCTTACCCCTTCGGCGCCCGTATCATAGGGTCTCTCCCGCCTTTTTCATTCCTTAAAATATATTATTTTCTATATAATATCACACTTTATTTAATTTGGCCATATTTTGTTAAAAAATTTCTTTCATCCGCTTTATGGCTTCTTTTATCCTGTCGTCGGGCGTTGTGAGGGATATTCTGAAGAATCCCTCGCCATACTCGCCATACGCATTGCCCGGGATTACCACCACCGCCGCCTTTTCCACCAGCATTTCGGAAAAAGACATGGAAGTATGGCCTTCCGGCACCGGCGCCCAGATGTAAAAAGTGCCTTTTGGAGCCTCCACGTCAAACCCCATATCTTTTAAAGCGCTCACCATCATATCCCGGCGGGTGGTAAATATGGATCTCAGCTCCTTCAGGCTGTCCTGAGGCCCGGTCAGGGCTTCCACGGCTGCTTTCTGGATGGCTGTAAACTGGCCTGAGTCTACATTGGTTTTTATCTTCCCGAGAGCCGAAATTATCTCTCTGTTACCCACAGCATAGCCTATACGCCATCCGGTCATCCTGTAGGGTTTGGACAGAGAGCCCAGCTCTATAGCTATATCTTCTGCTCCACTGGCCGAAAGAATGCTGGGCGATTCATAGCCGTCGTAGGTTATTTCAGCATAGGCACTGTCATTGCAGATGACGATATCGTAAGTTTTCGCAAACTCCACAGCTTCTTCGAAAAACTTCTTGTCAGCCACAGCCGATGTGGGATTGTTGGGATAGCACAAAAACATGAGCTTTGCTTTCCTAGCAATATCGGAATCTATCTTTGTAAAGTCCGGCAGAAAATTGTTTTCTTTGAGCAGGGGCATGGCATAGGGTATGCCCCCCGCAAAAAGCGCGGCAGTCTTATAAACGGGATATGCGGGGTCCGGAACCAGCACATAGTCGCCGTAATCCACGAAAGCGTATGTTAAATTGACAATGCCTTCCTTGGAACCTATGAGTGCCATAACTTCGTTTTCAGGGTTTAATTTTACGCCAAAACGCTTCTGGTAATAATCAGCAACAGCCTTGCGGAATTCAATGGACCCCTCATAAGCGGGATACCTGTGATATTCCGGTTCCCAAACGGCCTTTTCCATGACTTTGATGATGTTTTCCGGTGTGGGCAGGTCCGGGTCTCCAACGCCGAGAGTCACCACATCCACGCCCTTTTTCCTGAGGTCGGCGATTTTTTTATCGATCTCTGCGGAAATATATGGCGGAATTTTCTTAATTCGTTCGGCTACTTTCATTGACACTCCTCCAAACTTTTTGTGTGTATTTATGTCCTATATTACTTATGCTTATCCTATTTTTCAAGTCCCTGGATATTTTTCTTTTTAAAAACTTTTTAGCATCTACTTAAAGATGGGACAAGTGGTTTTTTGGCTTACATCATATCTCCTATGATTTTTTCATATTGAAATACACCTCCAAGCCCTCCGGTGTGTATAAATAACACTTTTGACCTGCGCGGTATGATTCCTTTGCTTATAAGGTCCAGCATACCGCAAAAAGCCTTGCCGCTGTATACCGGATCGAGGTAGAATCCTTCTCTGGATGCGGCATACATTATAACTTCTATTACTTCTCTGACGATGGTACCGTAACCTCCAAAGCCGTATCCGTCAATTGTAGCAGATTCAATAGTTTCACGGTTGATCTCTGTTTTTATGCCCAGAATCTCAGAAATGTCATTTATAAGCTTCAAAACAGCTTCTATGAGTTCATCCCTGGGGTCTCCCACTCCGATGTTAAAAACGCAGGTTTTAGGCTTTAGCACATTAAATCCGATCAAAAGACCGGCCTGGGTCCCGCCGCTGCTGCTGGGGCTTATCACATAGTCAAAATCCAAACCCAACTCCCTTTCCTGCTCCAGTATTTCCGCCGCTGCCTTGATGTACCCCAGGGCGCCGGTAGGATTTGAACCGCCGATGGGGATTACCATGGGCTTTTTACCTTTCTTCTCAAGCTCTGCAGCTATGCCCAGCATAATATCATTTAACTCTCTGCCTGTCTTTACATCATATACCCGGACATCGGCCCGAAGCAACTTATCCATTAATAGGTTTCCAATATTTTCTTCCTTTCCTCTCAAGACCAGGATTGGATAAAGCCCGAGTTTTTTCGATGCCGCGGCTGTTTGAAGGGCGTGATTGGAATGGACTGCGCCCGCCGTTATCACGGTGTCGCATTTCCTTGCCAGTGCCTCCCCCATTAAGAATTCCAGTTTTCGCGTCTTGTTGCCGCCCATTGCAAGGCCTGTAAGGTCATCCCGTTTTACGTACAGTTCGATTCCAGTTTCTCTGCTGATATTGGCCGCACGGACTATGGGCGTATTTCCCCACAGCAACCTGACGGTCGGAAAACGGTTAATTTTTTCTATTATCTCCATATTGCAACTCCTTCCGTGCTCTACAGTGATGCAAAATTATATAGCCTTATGCCTTACTCCGAGATATGCCTCCTGGACAGCCGAATTGGCCAAAAGTTCCTTTCCGGTGCCCGAAAGCACTATGCGGCCGGTTTCAAGTACATAAGCTCGGTTTGCCATTTCCAGGGCCTTGTGAGCATTTTGCTCGGCCAGAAGTATAGTGGTTCCTTTGTCTCTAATCTGCCGGATAGTCTTAAAGACCTCGGAAGTATAGAGCGGTGAAAGACCGAGCGAAGGTTCATCCAGCAGAAGAATTTCGGGTCTGGACATAAGCCCCCTGGCTATGGCCGCCATTTGCTGCTCACCGCCCGAAAGCGTTCCCGCATATTGGTTGGATCTTTCCTTTAATATAGGGAAAAGGCCATAGATAAATTCCAGGTCTTTCTTTACTTCATTTATATCATTTCTTAAAAATGCTCCCATTATCAGATTTTCTCTCACTGTCAGGTTGGCATAGAGCCTCCTCCGCTCTGGTACTAAGATAATTCCAGATGCGGCTACATCATGGGCAAAAGAAGGCAGGAGTTTGTCTTTATAAATTATCGAACCGTCTCTTGCTTTCAAAACTCCGGCAAGAGTCCACATAAGAGTGGATTTGCCCGCACCGTTGGCGCCCACTATTGTTACTATCTCGCCTTCTTCTACTTGCAGGCTGACATTCTTCAACGCGTGGATTTTTCCGTAATAAACATTAATATCTTTAATTTCCAGCAACATTGGCATATTCCTCCCCCAGGTAAGCCTTCAACACTCTCTCGTCGCTCTGCACCTTTTCTTTTGATCCATCTATCAGCAATTCGCCGAAGTTGATGACTATAATACGGGGACAAAGTTCCATGACCACATCCATGTGATGTTCTATTAAAATAATGGTAAGATTGTACTGCTCCTTGATATACCTTATCAAATCCACCAGCGCCAGAGATTCTTCAGGATTCATGCCGGCGGCGGGCTCATCCAGGAGAAGAAGTTTCGGCTTTAATGCAAGGGCCCTGGCGATTTCCAGCTTTCTCTGCAGGCCATAGGGTAGGCTATCCGCTCTGAAATTTGCATATTGTTCAAGACCCACTACCTTTAAATACTCCATAGACCTTTCAGTAAGATGACGCTCCATTTTAACGACTTTAGGGGTTTTTATCAGGACCTGGGCAAAATTATAATTTGCTTCCTGAAAAAGAACTGTCTTTATATTCTCCATCACGCTCAACTTATTGAAAAGACGTATATTCTGAAAAGTCCTGGCTATACCGCCCCGCACAATGGAAACAGGATCACACTTATTTATATCCTTTCCTTCAAATAAAATGATTCCCTCGGTAACCTTGTATACGCCGGTTATAAGGTTAAAAACCGTGGTTTTACCGGCTCCATTAGGTCCAATCAAACCTACGATTTCGCCGTCATTCAACGAAAATGACAAATCCTTTACCGCCACTATGCCCCCGAAACATTTTGTAACATTTTTCAGTTCCAGCAACGACATTTTACATCCCCCTCCCGCCGGCGCTTTGATTTGCAGCCTTTCTATTGAACAGGTTTTTAAAAGAAACAAAGGAAAGTTCGTGGTACCCCATGATTCCTGATGGCCTGTATATCATGATAAGAACCAGTATCAAACCATATGCCACAAGACGCCACATATTGGCCACCCGCAAAACCTCAGGGACAGCGATAAAAAGAGAAATGGCAATGATGGGACCGGTGAGGCTTCCCATCCCCCCGGCTACCACCGCTGAAGTAAGCTGTGTGGAGAGGATAGATGTAAACATGGCCGGCTGTATAAAGTTAAGATAGTGTGCAAACAGTCCGCCCGCCAGGCCTCCGCAGGCTGCGCTGTAAACGAGAGACAGCATTCGCACCCGGAAGATGTCTATACCCGCCATCTCTGCAGCTACCGCATCTTCTCTTACGGCAATGGCATTTCGGCCAAATTTGGACCAGATAAAGTTTCTTGTCATCCAGACTACTATTACCGAAAATATGGCTACAACCGGCAGAGTGGTAAAATGAGAAATCCCGGGAAGTCCTCTTGCACCCTGAGTTATGGAGAGATTTTCCAGTATGACTCTTACAGCTTCACCAAATCCCAGGGTTGCTATCGCAAAATAATCGCCGCGAAGTTTTGCCCTCAGTGTCGGAAAGCCTATCACGAAACTCACTAGAGCGGACATCAGCATACCTGCAAGGAGAGCAAGAATAAAGGGTACATTATAAAAATACGTCAGAATAGCCGCGGTATAAGCTCCAATGGCCATAAAGGCTGCATGCCCCAGTGAAAATAGCCCTGTAAATCCGGTAAATACCGAAAGGCCTACTGTTGCGATTATTTCTATGCCTATTACAGAAATTACTCCATAAATATATTCCATAGATATTCCCCCTTTTACACCTTTTCTTCTAAATATTTACCAAGCAGGCCGGCCGGAAGGATTACAAGAAATAAAATAACCAGCGAAAAGCTGAAAACATCTCTTATGACTGAAGAAACATACACCGACACAAAAGTCTCCAGCACTCCCAGAATAACCCCACCGATAACGGCGCCGGGCAGACTTCCCAGGCCGCCTATTACCGCCGCAATATACGCCTTGTTGGTTATCCAGCCCATGGTAGGATAAACCATATATTTTACTCCCAGGAAAACTCCGGCCAGACCTCCGAAAGCGCCGGCAAGTATGAACACGATTCCTATAAGTTTATTCATGTTCACTCCGTTCAGCGAAGCTACTGTCATATCGTAAGAAGCCGCTCTGATGGCAGTTCCCATTTTTGTCCTGGTTAGGAAAAGGTGAAGGGCGAAAATGGCTATGAATGAAAATATCAGCGCAAACAAGTCCAGAGGACTTATGTCGCTTCCAAAAAATTTGATGGTGGATTGTTTAAATATTTCCGGAAAAGAATAAAAATGTGACCCCACAGTCACATACACCATGTTTTCTAGAAAAATTGAAACACCCATGGCCGTTATCATCAGATATAAAGGCGGAGCTTTTCTGTTTATAAGGGGACTGTAGGCCAGCCTCACGTTTATTAGAGCTAGCAGCGCCGCCCCAACAATGGCGCCAATAAAAGAAAAGGGGAAACCCAATTTAAATGAGGATATTAAAAAATATCCTATATATGCCCCCAGCATTATGATAGTGCCGTGAGCAAAATTGCTGAAATTCAATATTGAAAACACCAGGGAGTACCCTACCGCCATCAATGCGTAGATGCCTCCGATAGAAAGTCCCGTGATCAATGTTTGTAGAAACATTGTTTCATCTCCTGTCCTGCGATGGTATTTAAAGATAAGGGGGGCAAGCCCCCTTATCTGCATCTATTCTTTTTCTTTTTACTTTGTAACATATTTTTCTACGTAGATAAATTTACCATCTTTCACCTGTTGGATTATTGCCGGCTTATTCAAAGGATTATGAGTGGAAGGATCGATGGTCAGTATACCTGTTAGCACTTTCAGGTTGCTCGTATTTTCAAGGGCATCGGCCAGCGCCGGGCCATCGGTGGTTCCTGCTCTCTTTATGGCGTCAACCAGCATGTAGAGAGCGTCTATTGCCATGACAGGATTCGGCAGTACCGGATCCGCATTGAATTTTGCTTTATATTCCTTTATGAAATCCTGTATGTCCGGATCTTCCATCGAAGCCAGGTTCACAAAATAGCCGCCCTCCACGGCCGAGCCACCCAGAGTGATAAGATCCGGACTTCCCCAGTTGTCCCCGCCCATCAGAGTTGCCTTTATGCCAAGGTCTCTTGCCTGTTTGGCCGCAAGAGCCGCTTCTTTCTGGGCTGTGGGGATGAAAATAACATCGGGATTGGCCTGTTTTATCTTTCCAAGCATGGCTCTATAATCAAGTTCTCCAGATCTGAAGGCTTCTTTTCCAACAATTTCACCTTTCATTTCTTTGAATGCATCCTCAAAATACTTGGCAAGCCATGCGGAATAGTCTGAACCCACATCATATAAAATGGCGGCTTTTTTTGCATTCAGCCTGTAATAGGCGAACTGCGCCGCCACTGTGCCCTGGAACGGGTCAATGAAACATGTCCTGAATGCGTATTTCCTGAGCTGACCTTCCTTGGGAACCGTTACTAGAGGGTTGGTTGCAGTGGTGGCTATAAAAGGAACCTTGGCTTCTTCAGTGACCGAAGAAATGGCATTGGCCACACCACTCTGAGCAGGGCCAATAATAGCTACTACTTTATCCTGCTCAATCAATCTTTTTGCCACATTAACGGCTTCTATAGAATCGGCTCTATTATCATAAGATATAAGTTTCAGCGGTCTTCCATTCACACCGCCTGCCGCATTTATTTTCTCAATCTCCATTTGAAGGGCGTTTTCTTCAGATTGACCCCACATGGAAGCATCGCCGGTTAAAGCTACTTCATGGCCTATCTTTATAGGTTCTTTGTCGTTGCTCTGACTTTGTTCAGACTGAGTCTGACTCTGACTTTGCTGCCCACTCTGATTATCGGTCTGTTTTTGCCCTCCACAAGCTGTCATAAAAATACCTGCTACAAAAACCAGAATCAACATCAATGTAAGATAATAATACTTTTTTCTCATTCTGATTTCCCCTCCTTAAAATTATAACCTAAACTCTTTTAATATTTTCTTGCATGATATTCCCCTGAACCCCCTGAACTCACCCCCTTTAAATGAAAAAATCGTACGCAAAAGCACAATTTTTTGCAATTGCCTGTGTGTATTGGTCTTATATATTCGACATGTTTAGAAAAACTCCTTTATGGGAAATAATTATACAGTTGTTTAATGTTAGCAAATATAATGCCATCAAAAAAACCGGCATGTGTCATTTCTAAAATTCAATAATTATGAGTTTTGGTTGTATATAAAAAGTTCGCATATATGAACTATATTTAATTTCCTCAATAAAGATATTAGAATAAATTTAGTTGTTAACTTGTGTTCATAAATGCGAACCTTGTGTTTTATATTATGAACTATATGGTAATTTATAATCCTGCCATAACTATATCTCCTGAATATACTTCCTCCGCAGGACCTGTCATAAACACTCTCTTATCATTCGCAATCTCGATGGACAGGTCCCCCATTGGAAGCGATACCCTGACCTTATTTCCCACAATGCCCTTTTTATAAGCGGCCACTGCCGATGCACAGGCTCCGGTCCCGCAGGCGAGGGTTATTCCGCATCCTCGCTCCCATACCCTCATTTTGAGGTGGTCTTTTCCTTTTACCTCAATAAATTCAACATTGGTTTTTTTCGGGAATAGAGGATTGCTTTCTAGAACGGGCCCAACCTTCTCTAGCGGTACGCCATCAACATTATCTACAAAAATGACGCAGTGGGAATTTCCCATAGAAACTCCGGTGGCAATATATTTCCGGTCCTGCGCCTCAACTTCCAGGTCTAGAGCTTCTTCATCAGGGCTGCCCATTATCGGGACATCTTTTTTCAAAAGACTGTATTGCCCCATATCCACCTTGATGGCTTCTATCACATCGTCGATTATTATTATTTCCGGCTTCATAATGCCCGCCAGAGTTTCCACAGTCATTTTAGTTTTAGGAACAATGCCTCTTGTGAAAACATACCTGGCAAAACACCTGATGCCGTTGCCGCACATGGGGGCTTCGCTGCCGTCGCTGTTTATGACCCTCATTTTTACGTCTGCCTTATCCGACGGCAAAGCCAGAATTACTCCGTCGGCCCCGATCCCCAGATGCCTGTCACACAATTTTTTTGCATTCTTCACGATGGCGGCTGCATCTTCCCTGAAGCCGTTGACTAAAATAAAATCATTCCCCAGACCGTGCATCTTTGTAAAATGCATAAGATAAATACTGCATCTCCTTTCATGTTTTTTATTTTTATTGAAAAGCATTATATCATTTCATTAGTTACCGATGGCATTCCAAAGAATGGTCGCCTTTACCGCCGGCTAGAGATTATAATTAAGCTTTAATTCGACATCAAACCATATATTCCTCTTTTTTGTAAGTTTTTTTATTATTAAATAAACATGCGCTTATTTCTGATTATTTTAATCGAAAAAATACGAATAAGCTTTAAACTTGCTACTATTTTAATATACATTTTTTCAGGGATTTATACCAGCCGCCTCAGCAATGCTTCCCTTTCCCCATATATGTAATCAATAGGCGGGATTTCCGGCAGGGTGTAGCATCCCGGTTTTTGCCTGAGGCTGGCTCTGGCCGCGGATACCATGACCTGTGCCGTGGCCGCAGGGTTTGTCACCGACATGATGAATTCCATCCTCTGGTTATGAGTTATGCCCGACACACCTTTTCTCTCCATGTGGACGCCGTGCCCTACATCGATAAGGCTTTCAACGTCTTCGACGCAATACACATGGGTCTCATCATGGACAAAATACGGGTCTTGTTTGATGGCTTCCGCTACTTTTTCGAATTCGTACCCGTCTTTTAGCTTTACATATACGAGGCGTTTGTGAAGGCCGGTGCCTTCGGGTATTGTCATAGATACTGCGTCCTCTACACCTTCCACAGCCTTGACGGCCACCGTATGCCCCATGCTCATCCCGGGACCGAAATTGGTATATGTAAGCCCTTTTGGAGCAATGGCTTCCATGACGGTCCTTATTATTGAATCGGTGCCCGGGTCCCATCCGGCGGAAATTACGGCAACAGCATTATGCGCCTTTGCCTCTCTGTCAAGATCCCGCCTCAGTTTCATTATCGCTTCTCCATGGATGTCAAAGCTGTCAACGGTGTTTATCCCCTGTTCAAGATATTTTTTCGCTACTTCCGGCACCGCCCGGCTGGCAATTCCAAGTATGGCGACATCAACCTCCCCGAGCTCTTTAACATCAGTAACCACGGGAATTTCTCCTATCTCTTTTTTAACCCCTGCCACTTTTTCAGGATTTCTAATTAAGACTCCTGCCACTTCCATGTCAGGGCTTTCCATAACGGCAGCCAGGGCTTCCCTGCTCACATGGCCAAAACCCACTATTGCGATTTTTGCTTTTTCCAATCCTGTCTCCTCCCCAAGTTTAATTTTTTATTGTCGTTAAATCCGAGAGACGGAATTTTTTTCGTATTTAGTAAAAAGCAATTTACATGCCATACTTACATAACCCTCAATACAAGCCCGAAAGTATCCAACAATGCAAAACAAAAAGTTCGCATTTGCGAACTTTAAAAATAAAAATAACATTAAATCGGCTATAATGTGCCACCTGACCCTTTTAATATACTTCAAAATGTAAACTCTAACGCTATTCCGCATTTATGTACTTTTTCCGCAATCACGAACTCATGGCTTTTTTTAGCTTTTTATAGAAATTGGTTTTACCCACTCCCAGCATTTCCATGGCTTTTTTTCTGTTGCCGCCGCAGATTTCAAGCGCTTTTTTTACCGCATGAATTTCCGTCTCCATCAAAAGCTCTTTTAAAGGCCCGATTTTTTTTACAGTTATCATGTCGCCGATATTATCATCCTTGTTTTGCCCCAATACATATTCAGGCAAATGCTCGGGCATGATAATGTCCCCATCAGCCATTATTGCAGCCCTTTCCAGCACATTTTCCAGTTCTCTTACATTTCCGGGCCAATCATAATCCAGAAATATCTTCATGACCTCGCCGGATATTTGAACAGCTTTCTTTCCGACCCTTTCCGCTATCCGGGGAAGAATATGGTTCACCAGAGGGTACAGATCTTCCTTGTGTTCCCGGAGGGCCGGCAGCTTAATAGATATTACATTTATCCTGTAAAACAAATCCTCCCTGAATACCCCTTTTCTGACCGCATCCTCCAGATCCCGGTTTGAGGCCACAATTATTCTTATGTCGACCTGTATTGGTTTTACTCCGCCCACCCTAGTGAAGGTCCTTTTCTGTATGACATGAAGGAGTTTGGCCTGAAGGGTCAGCGGCAATTCTGCTATTTCATCAAGAAATATGGTGCCGCCGTCCGCCAGTTCGAATTTACCCGGTTTCTCAGCGACAGCACCCGTAAAAGCGCCCTTTTCGTGGCCAAATAGTTCGCTTTCCAGCAGATTTTCAGGAATGGAGGCACAGTTGACATAAATAAACGGCCCATCCCTTCGGCAGCCGGCCCGATGGATGGCTTCGGCAAATAGCCCCTTGCCGGTGCCGCTTTCCCCGGTTAGAAGCACCGTCGAACTGGTTTCCGCGGCTTTTTTAGCCATTTCCACCACCCGTCGGATTTTCTCGCCGCTTCTCACAATGTCTTTGAATGCTTCCTTTTGAATTCTTTCGTTTCTTATGCGGTTTTCAAGATTCTCCAGAGAACTCAATACTCTTTCACGTTCAATTTGAACGGCTTTCAACTCGGTGATGTCCAGTACTTTCAAAAAAGCCCCCGCATTATTGCCGTCGACCACAAGCGGCTCAATGGAACATCTAACCGGAATACCGTTTATCATTGATTCGAGCCCTCTCACCGCGCAGCTTTCACCTCTTGCCACGGCTATCAGGCTCCGGATTATATGAGAGTCGGGGTGAATTTCATTTATGTGTCTTTCCAGTATCTGAAAGACCTGACCGAATTTTCCCTTTCCACGAAAAGGTTTGCCATACAAAACCGCCTTCAGTTCTTCCTGCCGGGCCGTATATCCCCTGGTCTGATAAAACTTGACATCGTGGCTTGCCCTGTCAACTATGACCATGTGACCTGCAGCCCATCGAAAAATATAATCATAATGTCTGCCGTCCACCGTTGCCCTCAAGCGTTTCAGATCAAAATCAATCTGCGCTTTGAGCTTTAAACCGTCTATTGAGGTCTCAACCGAAAGACGTTCTCCTGGTATCTTTTTATCCAGCCTGTTGAATACACCGCTTCCAGTTCCGCCGCCCACCGTCCCTATGGCTACGACGGCATCTCCTCTTTCTATCCCCGACGGTTCTATCCCTATTGCCCTCAAATCTTCCGGTTCAAGCCCGCCGTCATCGGCACCCAGAAGATTGTCCGCTATGATGACGATATCCCCTTCGGCAATTTTTCCCTCAGGGTGTCCGGGGCCCTCGTCGGGATTCAGCCCGAAAATATCCCGCGCCATTCGGTTGTATATCTTGATGTGCGCCATGGAATCTATGGCTATTATACCTTCATCGATAAGTTCTATGACGGAAGATTGGTAATTCATACATTTCACCTTATACTTAATAATAACACCAGTTCCGAAAAAAGTCTATAATTTAAGCCCAGATAATATTTTTTATGTTTATAATTTTTTATCATTCTCTATCACGGATTAATGTTATAGATTGCACAGCCATTATCCAGCATTCTTGACATTTACCCAAAAAATTGATATTTTTTAATATAATGGCTAGTCACACGGAGCACGGGCAACAGTGCAACGGCAAGACAGAAGGCCCCTGAGTCCCGGTGATTATAAGTTTTAAAAATGTAGGATGGAAGGATGGTTAAAATGAAACTCGCATTAGTCGGCATCTATGTCTTTGTCATGGTGGCCATAGGCTACCTGAGCATGAAAAAAGTGAGCACTGTAAACGACTTTTTTCTCGGAAACCGTTCTATAGGACCGTGGGTTTCGGCATTTGCTTACGGTACTACATATTTCAGCGCGGTGATATTCATAGGATATGCCGGAAAAGTAGGCTGGGGTTTCGGATTATCGTCTCTGTGGATTGTCGCAGGAAATGCACTGATAGGCACTTATCTGGCATGGCATATTCTTGCAAACCCCACCCGCAGTATGACTATGCGGCTCAACGCTTTGACCATGCCGGATTTTCTGGCCAAGCGCTACGACAGCCCCGGCCTTAAGGTGTTTGCGGCATTAATTATTTTTGTTTTCCTTGTGCCTTATTCTGCTTCTGTTTACATGGGATTGAGCTACCTTTTTGAAAAAATCTTCAACATCCCCTTTAATCTGGCGCTGCTGATAATCGCCGCACTTACGGCCGTATACCTGGTCATGGGCGGATACCTGGCCGTAGCCCTTACGAATTTTGTCCAGGGAATAGTTATGCTGGCCGGAGTTGTTCTTCTGGTCTGCTACATTATGGCTGACCCCCATATAGGAGGCATAGGTGCCGGCATCGCCAGGCTTGGCCAGATAAACCCTCAGCTGGTACAGCCTTTTTCTCCTCCAAATCCTTTAGGGCTCTTTTCTCTGGTCGTGTTGACCAGTCTGGGCGCCTGGGGCATGCCCCAGATGGTGCAAAAATTTTATGCCATAAGCGATGTTAAAGCAATACAGCCGGCTAAAATAGTGTCTACCTTTTTCTCGACAATTATCGCTTTTGGCGCATATTTTACAGGGAGTTTCGGACGAGTTTTTTTCAACAACGAACTTCCCAATGGCAATTTCGACATTATCATGCCTTTGATGATACGTCAGGCTCTCCCCGAAGCCGCAGCCGTCTTAATACTTCTTCTGGTCCTGGCGGCTTCCATGTCGACACTGGCTTCACTGGTTCTCGTATCCAGTTCTTCCATAGCAATTGATTTGATGAAGGGATTTTTCAGACCCAATATGAGCGAAAAAAGCACCATGTCACTTATGCGCTGGTTGTCTTTATTGTTCATCGCTCTATCAGCATATATCGCCTTAAAACCCACATTTATTCTGAGTCTTATGTCTCTTTCCTGGGGCACCGTCTCCGGGGCCTTTTTGGCGCCCTATCTGTACGGGCTTTTCTGGAAAGGCGCCACCAGAGCCGGAGCCTGGGCGGGAATGCTTGCGGGAGTTTTGTTTTCCGTGAGCCTTTCGCTGTATTTTAAAATGAATTCTTCGCTAATTCCGATGATCGGTTCGGCCGCCATGATAATTCCTCTAATCGTTCTTCCAGCAGTGAGCGTTTTGACTCCAAAACTTTCCGAAACCCATCTGGCATATATTTTCGAAGAGGATAAGGCGCGGAAAAACCGTTTGCGTTATTCCATGCTCAGCGTCGAAGAACAGTAATGGAAAAATATCCCCCTGAAAAATTTTTGCTCAATTACGCCCACAAAAAGCAGGAGTATCCGGCTCCTGCTTTTTTATTTCAATTGCTTTTTGTAACTGAAAGTTTCAGTCTTTTATGACATGAACCAATTTTATCATTGAGTCTATATAATATCAATTTCGTTCGTACTGTAATTTTCCGCCCACGAAAGTCTTTTCCACCTGCACATTCTTTATCTCATCCGGGGGTATGCCGAAGATATCTTCAGACAGCACAACCAAATCCGCCAGTTTCCCTGGAGTAATCGAGCCTTTGATATTTTCCTCATAAGTACAGTAGGCCGAACCCATTGTGAAAAGGTATACCGCCTGTTCCACTGAAAGTTTCTGTTCTGGCAGCCAGCCGTTTTCGGGAATGCCTCCCAGAGTCTTTCGGGTGACGGCGGCATATATACCCCACAGCGGGTTGAAGGATTCAACCGGCGAGTCGGAACCGGCTGCCACATGGACGCCTCTTTCCATCAGGGATTTCCAGTTGTAAGATGTCTGTGCCCTCTTTTTGCCCACTCTTTTTTCGACTATCGAAAGGTCAGATGAAACAAATATGGGCTGGATGTCGGCGATAACATTATATTTTTTGAATTTGTCCAGAATTTCTTTCGTGGTAATCTGGCAGTGGATTATTCTAAAGCGCGGATCCTCTCTAGGGTACTTTTTAATCGCATTGCCGTAAGCCTCAAAAACCATTTCCATAGCCCTATCACCTATGGCATGGCAGGCCACCTGCATGCCGTTTTTATGCGCTTTTTCCACCAACCTGTTGAGTTCTTCCTGAGTATATATGGCAATACCGCTTGTCTTTTTAGCGTCCTCATACGGTTCAGAAAGGGCCGCGGTTCTTGCCCCCAGGGAACCGTCGGTCAGGAGTTTCATGGGGCCGATTTTAAAGAATTCTCCGCCGTCGCCGGTTTTAAGGCCCAATTTCAGGAAATCCTCCAGTTTCGCCATTTCGGGAAGAAGGACCTGCTCGCTTACTCTGAGCGGCAATTTATTTTCCCTTTCCAGTTCAAAATATGCATCCAGTATGTCTTTAAAATCACCTTTAATGGCGCCAAAGTCGTCGGTTTGAATAGAAGTAAGACCTACTCTCAGACAGTCTCCGACTGCTTTTGTAATCATGGCCTTGATTTCGGATTTATCCGGAGGTGGAATTTTGCCGTAGATGAGCTGCATGGCGTTTTCCCTCAGGATGCCCGTGGGAGTGCCATTGTCATCGACATCGATGCTGCCGCCGTCTACAGCAGGCGGACTGTTAAAAATACCGCATGCAACAAGTGCCATTGTATTGGCCGCACATACGTGCCCGCAAGTCCTGGCAAGCACTATCGGGTGCTTTTGAGAAATTTTATCCAGATCATGCCTGGTTGGCATCCTTTTTTCAAAAAATCTTTCCTGATTCCAACCTCTGCCTTGAATCCATTCACCTTCAGGGATATTTTTTTCTTCGATAAATATCCTGACCTTTTTTATAAGATCATCGATACTTGCAATTGCATTCAAGTCTGCCATCTCTAAGCTGAGGGCATAGCTTAATAAGTGCATATGGCTGTCATTAAAACCGGGCACAACAGTCTTGCCCTTTAAATCGATAATCTCCGTATTTGAGTGCTTTAAATCAAAAACTTCCTCATTTTTCCCCACAAAAGCTATCCTGTCTCCAGTAATACTAATTGCTTCAGCCTTTGGATAATTAGCGTCGATGGTTATTATGTTGCCGTTATAAAGAATTAAATCCATGGCAGGGTTCTCCTTTCATAGATATCCTTCCTCCACCATCCCGAAAGTATAGGCATAGTGTCTTTTTAATAGTTGATGGGTATGACGGAAGTCATACCCATTGAATCCACTTATTCCTCATAGAATAATTTAACTTTGCTGGAAGAAGCAATTTCCTTTTTACCGAATTCTCTGGCGTTGAAATCCCGCAGGAGTTCAAAAAATTTCGGAGCCAGGAAAAAGATGGTTATCAGGTTTATAAACACGGGTACTGCGCTGGTGACATCGCCCAGAAGCCATATTATGGCCGGAGGCAGGCCGGTAGTAACCGCAAAGATAACCATCAGAAAGCCGGGCAGTGGGAATAAATATTTATAAATAGTAAGTATTACTTTCTGGAGATTCTCCCTGCCCCTTACCAGATGCCTGAGTATGATTTCATAATAAGCATACCAACCGGTAGCTGTAGTCCAGCCGAAAAGGAAAATTCCCACAGTTACAACCACTTTACCGAAAAACCCCATCCCGCTTTCAAATGCGCTCAGAGTCAACGCAGCCCCGGATGTTCCTGAAGTCCATGCACCTGTAGTGATTATTACAAGCGCAGTTATGGAGCATACAACTATCGTATCCATGAAAACTTCAAACGCACCCCACATACCCTGTCTGACAGGGTGGTCGGTTTTGGCAGTGGAGTGCGCCATAGGTGCTGTTCCCCATCCGGCCTCATTGCTGTATATGGATCTTGCTACACCCATCTGCAACGCCATGGAGAAAGCTGACCCGGCAAATCCGCCCACCGCAGCGGTCCCTGAAAAAGCGCTTTTGAATATCAATCCCAGTCCTTCTATAGCATCAGGGAGTCTGGATAGCACAATAAAAATACCGCCCAGTATATAGAAAAGGGCCATAAAAGGTACAACGTAGCTGGAAACTTCTCCTATTTTCTTTATGCCACCAAAAATTACTATATAAAGCAGTGTTATATATACTACACTTATTCCCACCATGGGAAGTTTGAAAGTGTTGTTTATGGCCTCTGCAACTGTATAGTTTTGCAATGTTATAAAAAATGTTGAGAAAATGCCGATTCCAAAAATAACAGCAGGAACTTTCCAGTATTTAAAACCTCTTTCAATGCCAAGCCCTTTTTCCATGTAATATGTGGGCCCGCCGTATGTTGAACCGTCGGGATTTTTATCCCTGTAATGCACAGCCAGGGTGACTTCTACCATTTTACTCATCATGCCTACCAGCGCACATACCCACATCCAGAAAACCGCACCAGGACCGCCAATCGCTATAGCGCTGGCCACACCGGCTATGTTGCCCACGCCGATGGTGCCTGCAAGTGCTATACTGACAGCCTGAAACGGGGTAAGAATGCCTTCATTGGATGTCCCTTTGCTCCACATCTTCCCGAAGGTGTTTTTAAGAATATAGCCGAAGTTTCGGAACTGCCAGAATCCTGAGCCGATGGTAAAGAAAAGGCCTACAAACAATACCGTGTAAATCAGCGGTTTTCCCCATAGAAGACCGGAAAGCGTCTCCAGAAACTTCTGGATAGTCATCAAAATCCCTCCTTAAAAATTGTTATTTATGACATTGACCGGGTTCCCACATCTTACTTCCTTTTTACACCCCCCTTTGCCGAAAGTTACAGCCCGAATTTTTTGATTGATTATTGATTTTTTGTTATTACCATCTTACAGCAATCCTGACCTTCGCTCAACAGCTTGTCAAATTTTAAAGCGATATTCGGAAAACATGATGCCATGCCGTAATCGCCATATCGGGCAAGGCGGCATAATTCAGCCACTTCGTCGGAACTGCAGCCCAACTTTTTCCACGCCTCCACCAGTGCACAGTACTTGAATTCTATAATACTCTCATCATCATCCAATTTTACCGCATTCATGGCAAAGGCGTCTTTTGCGGGCCCGCTGTAAATGGCATAGGCGAAGTCTTTTGCCGTTTCAGCCTTTCCAATGGCTTTGCCCTTCATTTTACCGAATTCGGTTATGGCTTTTTCGGCCATTTTTTCCGTGTCAGCTCCCTGTTCCTTTGCATATTTGAGCAGAAGATAAAACCACCTGGCCCTATCTTCGATCGCTGCTCTGAATGCGTCTGTAAATTCTTTCTGAGTGTACATTTTTTCAGTCATTTTTAAAACCTCCCGATAATATATTAAATTTATTTATTTTGGCCCTGCATCACCTGCAAAATGGCTTCATCCGTTTGAATCATCCCCGGATTGCAGACATATCCAAGGTTTTTAACGAGCTGTTTGAAATCCGGCGCAAGGATTCCGTCTTTTGAATCGACAACTGCGCCGCTCATCGACAACAGTGCTGCCTCAACCGCCCATCCCGACGCCAGAGCCAGTTTGTACGCGCATCCTTCCTTGCCGCCGTCGCAGATTATTCCAGAAATCGACCCCGCCATGTTTCTTACGGCGCCCAGCATTTGTTCCGTAGTCCCGCCCAGAAGATAAACAACTCCTGCGCTCGCTCCAATTCCAGCCGCAATGCCGCAGCCGCACATGGCCGACAGAGTGCCCGTATACGATTTTATATACACGGTTATGAGGTTGCTTAAAGCGAGAGCCCTGAGCAGTTTTTCTTCGGATATGCCTTTCATTTCCGCCACAGCGGTATTTGTAAGAAAGACCGTTATGCCGTGGTTCCCGCTTCCCGCGCTGCTCATGACGGGTTTTTTAATTCCGGCCATCCTGGCTTCGGAAGCGGCCGCACACAGGATCTGAGCTCTGCTTATCATGCTGTCGCATATCAAGCCTTCTGATATCATTTTTTGAAATTTCCGGCCTATCCCCCCTTCCAATCTCAGACCTTCTTCGGCCATTTTTTTATTCATCCTGACACCGTCACCGAGGAATAGAAGTTCTTCAACAGGTAAACTTTCGGCAAAATCCACAAAGTCATAAATATCGTACTCCCGAATCGCTTTAAATGTCTTGCCTGATCCATCGTCTTCAAACTCAAAAGGTTTGAATTCACTTCCTTCTTCTACGCTTACAATATTCAAATGCCTGTCCAGGGCGATAACTCTTATTTTTCCCCTGTCGGTAGTCAATACGGTCTCTATATAAAGGCGTTCAACTCCTTTTTTTATATGAACTTTTATCCTTCCCTGTGCAATCAGTGTTCTGGCCAGCCGGATTTCCTCTTCGCTCAATTCGTCGATAACCTGAAAGCCTCTGTCGCATTTCCCTCCCGCATAGCCGAGAGCTGCCGCCATATCAAGACCTCTCTCTTCGACCCCCGGTATGCCGACCCGCATTCCGTTCTTAAAAAGGCCGGGGTTTACCCATATCTCCATTGATTCAATCATGCCTTCAAGCCGCTCCCTGGCATCGGCCGCCGAATAGGCGACGGCAACAGGCTCGGTACATCCGGTGGCTGGCACTACCTCTCTTTTCAGGATGTCCAGCAACATTTTCTGGTTCAGCGAAATCATTATTTTTCCTCCCCTGAATGGTATGATTGATGAATTTTTTCTTCTTTCGATTTATTTCGTTGCAATACTCATGCCATCAGGAGGAAAACATACATCTTACGTCAAAAGAGAATCTGTTAAAAAATTAATTCTCAAAAGTGATACTGCTTAGCCCTATCTAACATATTCCTATTGAATAATTGTGAAGTTTCTCATTTATGATACAGTATCATTTTTGAGACTAATCCCGAATTCCTTTACTTTTCGATAAAAAGTCGCCCTGCTCACTCCCAGATCCTCACAGACTTTATTCACAAGGCATTTGCCTTCCAAATACCTGTAAGAATCCAGCTTTTCTTCTATAATCAATTTTTCCAGCTTTTTTAAGCGCTCTTCAAGAGAACGGCCGTCGCAATTATATTTAAATTCAGCTTTTCCGCTTCTGTCGCCGTCAAGGTTCAGTCTCTTCCTGACCAGGACTTCATTGATTTCTCTCCCGGTTTCGAAATTCACCGCATATTCCAGGATATTTTGCAATTCCCGCACATTTCCGGGCCACTGGTATTCGAGAAAAAGCCGGGCCGTCTCCTTTGACACGCCTGTGATGTTTTTGCCGAAAATTCTGTTATAATAGTCGATAAAAAATTCCGTAAGAAAAAGAATGTCTTCTTTCCTTTCCCTGAGAGGAGGAATGTGAATGGGTATAATATTAAGCCTGTAGTAAAGGTCTGCCCTGAAGAGGCCATCTTTGATTTTCTTTGTAAGGTCCGAATTGGTGGCGGAGATTATTCTCACATTTACCCTGCGTATCCTGTTGCTTCCAATGCGGCAGATCTCTTTTTCCTGCAAAACCCTCAAAAGCTTGACCTGGAGGGGGTACGGCATTTCGCTTATTTCGTCGAGGAAAATCGTGCCGTTTTCAGCCACCTCAAACTTGCCTATCTTTGTATTGTATGCTCCAGTAAAAGCTCCTTTTTCATAGCCGAAAAGTTCGCTCTCCAAAAGCTCGTCCGGAATGGCCCCGCAATTGATGGGCACAAAGGGATATTCGCGTCTTTTGCTGCTGTTGTGTATAGCCCTAGCGAAAAGCTCCTTCCCGGTTCCGCTTTCGCCGTAGATTAGAACATTTGAGTCGGATTCTGCGGCTTTTTCCGCAATTCTCCGGGTTTCGACGAATGCTGAAGAGCGCCCGATGATATCAGAAAAACTGAAGCTTATCTGATTTCTTTCGGCAGATTGTATGACCTTTTTCTGCAATCTCTTCAAGTTCTGCAGTGTAATGATAAATTCATTTTCCGTATCATTTTCTTTCAATGCTGTAACCGACGCAAGAAAAGCGAAGCATTCGCCGTCGTGATGGATTAATATTTCATTTGGGCCGCCGTCCGGGTCATCGTTCGCCGTCGCCGTACGGGTTCTTATTTCCCGCCATATTTTTTGAATAAATTCGTCCTGGTCTTTTACATTCATCTCTTTGAACAGACGGTCTAAGGCCGCATTCCTGTACAGGACGTCTCCCCTGCCATCATAGACTATAAGACCCTCGTCAATGGTGTTCAAAATGCTGATAAGTCTCATGGATAATTTTTGATTTTCTTTGCCCATTTGAATTTCCGAATACTTTGCCTCAAGCAGTGACGCCATCTTCTGGATAAAATTCAGGTACGCTTCTTGGTTGGAGATTATTTTCTGCTTTTGTTCATCATTGAAAGCTATAATTCCTATTACTCCCACTGGTTTATCCTTATATAAAATGGGCACGCATATTTCTGCTTTTTCGAAACATACGAGCCTTTTCGGACAGTCAAGGCACACCGGGCTACTTTTTTCTTCTTCGGCAATTATCTGCGGCTTGCCGGAAAGCAAACATTTTTCAAAGGCCGTTTTTTTCTCTATCCTTTCATTTATCTTTTCTCTGTATCTTCCCGTTCCGGCTATCCTCAGCATATTGCTGTCCATTATGGTTACGTCTATTTTCAATACGGATTCGATGGCTTCCGCGACCTTTTGGGAAATGTCGCGATAAACAATATGGCATGACTGCTGATACTCTTCTGAAAAGCCCATTTGCTTCCCTCCGTTTCACAAAAATACCTTGATACTTATTTGAACTTTATGGCTCATAAAATTATTTTAGCACATTATAAAGAAATTAGAATATTTCTAAGTAATGAATAGGCTTATCAGCGGAACTATAAATCATAACGGCAGTAGTATTTTAAATTCAGTACCTTCACCGGGATGGCTTTTTACGTATATTTGCCCATTGTGGATTTTTACAATCCACTGAACAATAGAAAGTCCGAGACCGGTGCCGTCGCTGGATCTAGACCTGTCAACCCTGTAAAACCGGTCAAATATATGGAGTATATCTTCTTCAGGTATGCCTATTCCGCTGTCTTTTACAATTATTCTGGCAAAGCCCTTTGCTTCATGCAGGGTTACTTTCACCCATCCACCTTCTGTATTGTATTTTATGGCGTTATCAATCAAATTCATGAAAAGCCTTGTCAAAAGTGTCTGATCACCCTTTACAACCACGCTTTTATCGGCTTCGAAGTATAAATTTACTCCGTATTGTGCGGCCATCGCCTGCATCTCTTCCACCACGTCTTCAATCACAATCTTTAGGTCGATATTTTCCATTTCCAGCCTGTATCTTCCCTCATCGCCCCTGGTCAGTAACAGCAACTGAGATACCATATTTTGCATATTTGTCGTTTCTTTGAGTATATCTTTCAGGGTGCCCCTGAATTCCTCTTCACTTCTTGCACCCATTAAGGTTTCTTCTGCCAGTGCCCTTATTACCGCAAGGGGAGTGCGAAGTTCATGTGATGCATCCGAAGTGAACTGCCGCTCTTTTTTAAAGCTAGTTTCAAGTCTATCCAGCATCTCATCAAAGGTCATGGCGAGCCTGCCCACTTCATCTTCTACTTTTGGCATATTAAGCCTTCGGCTCAAATCGCCACGCCCTATAGCCCTAGCCGTTTTAGTTATGCGATCAATGGGTGCCAGCGCCCTGTTTGCCAAAAATAGTCCCCCTCCGGCGGCAATAATGAGAAACAGGGGGATTGTTACAACTACTATATCTCTTAGATTTTCCAGGGCTTGCCCGACTGGTGCCAAAGAGCGGCTGGCCCTGACCCACGCCACCAGTTTATTTTCTTCATGCACAGGCCTGTCATATATCATCCAAGCATCGTTTTTTATGTTAACCACTCTTAACTTTTCTTCCGAGGGCTTTTGCATGTTAATTTCAGGATAAATTCCTTTACTGCCAAATATTATCTGGCCTTTTTTATCGTATACAGATATATAAGTGCCGGAAGTCATGAGTTCATTGGGCTCAGCGAATTTAATACGGCCGTTTTCCAGCTCTATAACTGAGATCGCCTGGGCCGCATGAGCCTTTATCAGGCTTTCTTCCCCGCTATACATCATCCTTGACATCAGGATATATACAAAGAAACTGAATATGGAAAGCAAAACTAAAAGCATGAAACTATACCACAGTGTCATTTTGGTCCGTATGGTCAGATTTTTCATGATTCACCTCTCATCATATACCCGCTGCCCCTTACAGTTTGTATAAGCTTATCCTCAAAGCCGTCATCGATTTTTCTTCTCAAATACCTTATATAGACATCGACTATATTTGAATTCCCTTCAAAGTCATAATTCCAGACATGGTCGGCTATCTGGGACCTGGTCAATAACCTTCCTTTGTTTCTCATAAGATATTCCAGTACCGCATATTCTTTGGCTGTAAGTTCTATGGGTTTGCCGCCGCGGGTTACAGCATGGGTGTTTGTATCAAGCGTCAGATCTTTTATCTTTATCACAGTTTCACGGCTAAGACTCTGCCTTCTCAAAAGAGCCCTTATTCTTGCCAGGAGCTCATCGAAAGAAAAAGGTTTAATAAGATAGTCATCAGCTCCGAGGTCAAGGCCCCTTACCCTGTCTTCAATGGCATCTTTCGCAGTCAGGAACAGGACAGGTGTCATGATATTATTTTCCCTCAATCTTTTCAGCACCGTCATGCCGTCTATTACGGGAAGCATGATATCCAGCACTATACAGTCATAGTCTGACACCAGGGCAAAGTCCAATCCTTCTTCACCATCTTTTGCAGTATCCACACTGTATCCATCTTCTTGAAGCCTGCGGGCGATGGTCTTTAATAAAGAAGGCTGGTCTTCCACCACCAGAATTCTCATGGCATATACCTCCGACTTGATTTTAAATATTTTTCTTTCATTATAAACAAATTATAACCCAAAAAGCTTAAACCGGGATTAAAAAATTCTAATCCTGCATTAATAATGTTTTAATATTGCCGCCGCATAATAAAAAATGTAATGAGCTACAAGCTCAAAAATCTCAAGGAGGTATGTGTCATGAATCTCAATGAAGCATTCAAAAAGTATGGTGTGCCGTTTCTGGCGGGAACGGTAATCCTGGGGAGCGTGGCAGGATTTACGGGAATATCGAAATCCATGGCTGCTCCTCAAAATCCACCGGTGGTCCAGCAGCAGGCGCAAAAGGAGGACCAGCAACAGAGCCCGTCATATAAGGGTTCTATATTCTTAGGCCAGCAGGCCCAGACTGAAAGTAAAGCTCAGGATTTAAAAGAAACTAAAGACGTTAAAGCGGAACAGCAGGAAGATGCAAACCTTGCTTCGAAAGCAAAAATAACAAAAGATGAAGCCATAAAAGCGGCTATGGCGGCTTATCCGGGATATGCGGTCAAAGGTGCAGCCATCGGAAATGAAAATGGATACCTCATCTATGAAATAAAGATGGTTGACAATGCTGGAAAATCGCTCGAGGTAAAGGTCGACGCCGGCAATGGCAAGGTACTGGCCGCCGATAATCAAGCAGAAGATAATGAAAAGGAAAACAAGGCAGAAGAAGCTCATTCGGCAGTAGATAATGATAACATCCAGGAAGAAGTGGAAGAATAAAAAATCAACATGAAAATATTAAAGGCCCTCAATAGAGGGCCTTTCTTACTTAAAGAACGGCGGGCTGAAATGCATTTTGAAAAAGTCACGCCGCTTTCAGCCTTTCTACTGGGAAATGCTTTTTCTCTGGGATGGACACCGTGCATCGGCCCTGTGCTCTCCTCGGTACTCTTTATGGCCGGCAGCACTCAAAATTACCTAGCCGGATTCTGGCTGCTTCTGGTGTTTTCCATGGGACTGGCGATGCCAGGATGGCTCAAGAAACATGCCCGGCATGTTTCCTTCCGGGCATATTTGCATCAACATTGAATTAATTCTTGTAATTATAGGCAGGTTTGCATAGAATCTCCGAAATCCAGGTGTCGAAGGCGCTAGCCGCATGAGATGGCCTTATAATCACCGCCGTGTCAGCGCCTTCACTGCTGCCCCCTACTGCTATCACATCCTCACCATAAGGTATTAGGCCCGCATCCAGCGCCATTATGGCTATCTCCACACAAACCTTAGTGCCCTGCCCGAACATCCGCAGGGTATTTGCCATTATTTCTGCCGGGTACGCTCCTCCAAACCTGCGGCTGATACCCCTCTCCACTCCGGAGAGCACATGGGTGGCGGTGAGCACCTTTATCCCCGATGAAACAAGCTCCCGGCGCAATTCCTCCGGGAACTGCATTTTGCCCGGCGCTTCGAAACCGCATGCATGGGTTACTACCACGAGATTGGCACCCATGTCCGCATCCCTGAACAACCTGGCGGTATAGCCTTCCGAAGATGCTACCACCACGTGTTTGATGCCCCTCTCTTTAACGGCCTTCTTCACCACTTCTAGCGTATTTTCAGTGTTTTGTTTTCCCGGTTTATCCCAGTACACTTTTTGCCCTCCTTACAGAAAAAATTCCTTCATTGCTTAAATTTACGCATTTTTGCTGTGAATCAGTTCCGAAATGATAGCCACTCCGGCGCTGGTTCCAATCCGGGTCGCTCCGGCCTCTATCATAGTTATGGCTGTCTTAAGATCTCTTATTCCACCGGCGGCCTTTACGCCCATGGTATCGCCCACCAGTTTCTTCATAAGCTCCACATCTTCCACAGTGGCGCCTCCCGGCCCAAAACCTGTGGAGGTTTTCACGAAATCCGCCCCGGCATCCCTGGCCAGTTCGCACGCAGATACTTTCTCACCTGGATTGAGATAGCACATCTCCAGGATTGCCTTCACTTTTGCCTCGGAATCAATCCTTTTAGCGGCTTTTACCACTGCCTCGATGTCTTCCCTGACGGCAAAATAATCCCCGCTTTTTAATAACCCGACGTTTATAACCATGTCGATCTCTTTGGCACCAGCCCTGACGGCTTCCTCAGCTTCAAAACCTTTTACCCCAGAGGAAGCCGTTCCCAGCGGAAAACCGACGGTGACCGCCACCTTAACATCGCTCCCGGCGAGTTTTTCCACTGCGTACTTTGCATAGCATGAGTTTACACAAACCGAATAAAATCCAAATTTTTTGGCTTCATTGCACAGTTTTTCGATATCCGCATATGTAGCCACGGGTTTTAACTGGGTATGGTCAATGTATCGGGCCAGCTCTTTTACGGTTATCATCAAATCACCCCGTATTGATTTCTTACAAAAAAATTCGACACCCCATGGAATAATCCTTCTTTATTATATATTCAAACACAATTGTCTTGCAACCAGAATAAATAAAAGAATATCCTTGGTTCTAAACCCTCGGGTACAAGGAAAGTTATAAAGCGGTAAATTTTTGAAACAATGAATTATTTGACCTTATTAATAAGATACTAAAAAAGAAAACCGATTCGGATAGGATTTAAATCCGACATTTGTTTTAAATTGATCACAGCAGAAAAACTTCGAGGAGGGATAGATATGGCAGAGAATAATCTAAACCCAAAAGTAAAATGCATCGTTAACACCTGTACCCACTGGGTGCCGGGAAATAAATGTGCCGCCGCCAACATCGATATTTTAAATGAAGAAGTGGGCAAAATGTCAAGGATTCCCGAACAAACCGAGTGCAAGACCTTTGCCGAAAGGCGCGGTCTTGCCAACATGCTTGGGTCCGCCGACAATGTAAACTGGGTAGGATTCGCCGAAGAAATAGTGGGTCAAGGCCGCCAGTTAAGTCCTACGGTGACCTGTGTGGTTGACACCTGCAAATACTGGCATGAGGGCAATCTCTGCAATGTGGAGGCAATTGAAATATCCAGAAAAAACGCCAGAGAATGTCAGGCCACCGACTGCGCCACCTTTGAATATAACGGTAGACCGTCTAAAAACGAAAAATTACAACGGGCCAGAGAAAAGGGTGAAAAATTTAGATAAATTGCTTTATAAAAATACACACTCTAATCAGTGTGTATTTTTTTTTTGCAAATATTTTATCAAAATTTTATTCAGTCTTTGGCGGTATGCTTTCATCCAGCAAAATTTCGGCGATCCATTTTGCGGCGGTCCCCACGACATGGGTGCATTTGTCAATGTGGGCGCCTGCCTCTTCAAAGGCTTTTTTTTCGTCGGGATCACTTATGTCATAATTCCTCCCAAACATGAACATCTGCACCGCCGGACACGTTTCTCCACCGTAAGTTTCATTAAAAAGCCTGCGCAGCTTTCTGACAAGCTCGCGGTACCTGAACTGGGAACCGCTTATTCCGTAATGTTCCAGATCTTTGCCGAAAAAGTAGGAAATAATCATTATGCCTCCCGCAAATGCTCCGCATGTACCTTTGGCCTCATCCGCAATCCCTCCGGAAAACCCGCTTGCCGCCTTGAAAACAATTTCGTCCACGTCAAAAAGTTCCGAAACAGCCGCTACCACCGCTTGGGAACAGCCTCTGTATTTGCCCTCGTAGTAGTAGCCTCTATCATAAGCTTTTTCCAAAATATGCTTTTTAATGTCATTATACTCAATATAATCAATTTCTTTTTCCATAAATAATCACTCCGATATTTTTTTGAATCTATCCTTAGATATAACATATTTTTCTCATCTTGTCACTCTACCAAATTATAATTTTTCAACGCATTGTGACAGATTTTCCTGCAACAACCTGCAGGATTTTTACTGTTTTTCTAGAATTACTATTAAATTTTAATTGTCCGGGGGTAAACATCATGGGAATAACCGTTGCGGAATTAATATCATGCTAAATTCATAGACCCTTATATATATAAGGCCTGTAAGGACTACGTCTAGAAGGGTAACTCCAACAGGAGTATCATACCTCAGAATGACGTAGTAAATGGCCACCCCTATAGCCCATTAAAAGAGCGCCTTGATATTAAACCTGCAGTTGCTTTTATCCTCTTTAAAGATAAAGTAGTCGGTCACAAGGACAGCAAAGGGGGGAGCAAATACTGAACCTATGGCATAATCTCGGAATCCGCCATTCTTGTGTAATCAGAAACCAGCGGCAGCCATGAAAGAGGCATCACTACCGCCAGCTCTACCCCCTGGCCAAAACTCATACCGCCAGAGATATGGCCCAGAAGGATTGCCAGCAAACCATTTTTAAAACCCATAGGGGCATAAAGGGTACCCGTCATTATCTCTGCCATGGAGATTGCGGCCCCAAACCAGAGCAGAAACATGCTGCGGAAGGAAAGTTTAATGTTCACGTCCATCACCTCGGGTCCGACAATTCCAGAAATGATTGGTGGGGCCAACGCCATTTCCAATATCCAGTGAATATCTTATAGCCCCGGTAATGTATTCCTTAGCACTCTTTACGGACTCTAATAGGGAATATCCCAGGGCCAGGTTGGCTGCAATGGCAGAAGAAAAAGTGCATCCGGTGCCATGAGTATTTTTAGTTTGTATCCTCTCCGATACTATTTCGTAAAAATCTTTTCCATCGTAGAAAATATCCAAAGCATCTCCTGCAAGATGACCACCTTTAATCACTACTGTTTTCGCTCCCAGAGCCAGTATCCTTTTCGCAGCATCCCTCATGCACTCCTTGCCTTTAATCTTTATACCGCTTAATGCCTCTGCTTCCATAAGGTTTGGTGTGACCACAAGACTCAAAGGTATGAGTTCTTTCTTTAAAGCCTCCATGGCTTCAGGTTTTAATAGATGGCTCCCGCTCTTTGATATCATGACCGGGTCTAAAACCACCCCTTCAGGCTCGTATTTTTTAAGCCCCTCCGCAATAGCCCTTATTATCTCCCCGTTGGAGACCATGCCTATCTTTACAGCATCGGGATAGAGGTCCTCAAAGACAGCCTTCATCTGGAGCAGTACCATCTCAGGACTTATATCCTCTATTCCAAGCACGCCCATGGTATTCTGGGCTGTCACCGATGTGATGACGCTCATGCCGAATACCCCGTGGGCTGAAAAGGTCTTTAAATCTGCCTGTATGCCTGCTCCTCCGCCGGAGTCCGAGCCGGCAATTGTAAGTGCCAGTTTCATTATGCCACCTCCAAAATTTAAGCCCACCTGAATAGGCGGGCGAATTTAAAAAATAAAAGTGCCCTGTGTAAGGCACTATCACGCTTTCCTACGCAGGTATTATCCTGACAGGTTCAAGGGTCGGGAATAAATCCCCTCTCAGCCTCATATGAAGCTCCCCTAGCATCCTCAATATTCATTTTTTCTATATTTATATTCTACATATATTCGGCAATTCCTGCCGGGAATATAAAAAATGATCTTAATGCAATTCAAATGCCCCGTTTTTTAGACGTTAGTGTTTGTCGGTTTTTTGTGCTAATTCTTCTCTCGTCACCTTTTCTCCCCATCGAAATTCTCCGACTTTTAAACCCTTTTTCCAGCGGGCCGTGTCGGAATTCCACCGCATCCATGCCGTATGCCGGAAACTTTGAAAGTTCCTGAATAAAAACCTGTACGCCCATAAACCCTTCTATTAACCGCCCATGCTTAACAAAGCACAGCCAAGAATGAGAATAGGCTTTAATATAATCTATGTTTCATATTCAAATAATTTGTAAATCAAGCTATCCTATGTAATCTTTCAAGTCTTTAATATTAAATCCACCGATGCCCATTTCATCGAGTGTCCTGCCTTCATTCATAAAGTCTCTTTTTAACAGGGCTGATGCTAAATTAATTATTGATTTAATCAGAGGAGCGTCAACACCTGCAATTTTGCTTAAACAATACATTGGTACTAAACCCATAGGAACGTCCTCGGTTAAATACCTACATTCTATATAGTATTCAAACTCCGCGTTTTTGTCCTCTATTCTTCCTACATTCAATAGAAATGGTATCGGATGGAATAGAGCTCCAATGTTATACATGCTTGTGAATAGTACATTTGGTGCAGCTTTATATTGTGGTATATAATCATTCACAGTTCGAATCAGATTTTTAATATTCTCAGAGGGTATGCTGGATATATATACATAATTTTTAGTACCAAAAATTTTGACTTCAACAGACGATAGTTTCCTGCAGGCATAAAGTAATGTTTGAGTTTCCAATATATCAACTTTAATACCTGCATCAGGGAATCCTAATTTTTTAAATACTTCAATCATACCCCCGGCAGTACCATGACCACCTGACCAGCCGATTTCAATAATGGAACCTACATATGCTGGTATTCTCCAGATAGGTCCAATAACATAGGCTACAAGGCCTATACCTAAAATCCACTGTATTGAATCAATAAACCATGAATAAGTTAATTGAGAACCACCCTTTTCCCAAATATCTTTTGGTTTTGGGACTGTAGCACCTAAGAATATACATGCAAAAACTATGTTAATGAGGTTTCCCGGTAGTGCCGCCCATGTTTTCATAATATCTTCAGGAATAACATTGAAATCGTAAGTTCCAAATGCCAGGGCCAAAAATCCGCCGATAAGCGCTGAAGGAAGGTAGAGTTTTTGAAAGAGTTTGATTTTAACTCTTAAAAACTTACCCAGAAGTAAGAATAGTCCGCTGTATCCAACGGCAATCATAAGGTCCAAAATGTTTTTACTTGTCATAGTTAACCCTCATAGTTAACCCTCCTTATTTTTCTATTTTTTTATTTTTTAAATTACCACTTTTTCTTCATTTTCATCCCCCTCGTCTAGCTCAATAATCTTTATTGAATCAGGAGAAATAGTTCCTATGCCGACTAATGCTATAGTGGTCTTGGCTCCGAGTTCCAGGATCTCTTTTATATTTTTATCTTCCAAAAGTCCTTTTTTAACTTCGGGATTGGTAACCACAGCGGGACAATGAAGCAAGACCAGGCTGCTGTTAAACACCATGCTCAGCCGCCTGGCAAGTTCCGCTGCTTCCAGATCCTCGGCTCCGTTGTTCAGCCCGCCCACCAGCTGAACCACTTTTGTCCCTTCAATGCCGAAAGGCTACAGTTGATTTACCAGTTCGAACAGAGTATGCCCCCAGGAAATTCCGATGATGTCATCAGGGGGCACTATTCTTTTGAGATAATCTGCACCGGCCTGTCCAAGAATTTGTAAAACATTGTCGTCATCTTGCGCATTTATTATTATGGCTTCCCTTAAATTAAAGCGCAGTTCAAATTCTGTTTCCAAACTGTTGCACGACATAATGGGCTGGATGATATTTATCTGGACAATGCCCATGCTTCTTGCTTCAGCAATGAGTTTTATTTAAGTTTGCAAATGGCGTCAGATCTTCCTACATTAACCTGCAGGATTTTTGTGATATTTCTAGAACTATTAATAAACTCAGATTGGTCGGGGTGAATAGTGTGGGAATAACCGTTAAAGAAGCTTTAAAACTCAAAGGTCTAGACAGGGCCAAATTGATAGCGGGTCAAAGCGGCACGGACAGGGCTATAAAAAGAGTGAGCGTGATAGAATGCCCCGAGTCTCCAGAATTGTTCACAGCGGGAGATTTTTTCATTACTGCCTTTTTTGCTCTTAAAGATGACGTGGATGCCCAGCTTTCCATGATAAAAGCCCTGGTTGATTCGGAATGCAGCGGTCTGTGCATTATAGACATGTATCTTTCAGACCTTTCCGAACCCGTTAAACGTTTTGCCGATGAGGCATGTTTCCCGGTTATGATTCTCCCAAATGACGTGCCTTATGCCGAAATTATCACCAATGTCATGGATGCAATAATCAAGAGCAAGGACAACATTATTAACGAGATGCATGTGGATACCTTGCTTGCACCTGGAAAAACACAAAGAGAAATAATCGAAACTGCAAAAAAGATTAATAACAGATTCAAAGAAAAAATTGCGGCAGCATTTTATGAAAATACGATGTTTTCTGCTGAAGACGCACTCAGAAAATTAAAAAACAGCGCCGATTTTCCTGAATGCTGGTCATTGTTAAAATATAAAAAAGGCATCCTTGCCCTCATGAGCTTTGGAAATGAACCAAAAAAAAGCATCGATATGCGCATGGAATCATTCTTGAAAGCTGCAGAAAGCGCAGGAGGAAAATACACACTCGGCATCGGCAATCTGCACCAGTCCCTTTCTGAAATTAATCTCGCCATTAAAGAGGCCCTTCTGGCGCACGATGCATCATGCACAATGGTGGTTAAAAACATCGTTTTTTACAGGGATTTGGGCATTTACAAGCTTTTAATGCTATTGAAGAATGAGCCAGAGCTTAAAAACTACATGAATGAAATAATTAATCCAATTGAGGATTACGATAGAAAATACCGCACCAAGCTTTTGGACACCATGATTTCTTATGTGGAAAACGACGGCGACATCGCGAGGACGGCAAAAGCCCTTTTCCTTCACATAAATACCGTAAGGTACCGCATAGAAAAGATAAAAGAGATACTACAAATGGAACACCTGCATGGAGGTTTTTATGAACAGATTTCCCTGGCTATAAAAATCTTTAAGCTTTGTAGATAATACATTAAAAAGTCTCTTTTTTTATATTTATTACAAAGGGAATTTCTGCTCTTTGTAGAATTTAAAATAAAATTTTAAATGTTCAAGAGGTGATTCCATTGAAAATTCTAACACCGCAGGAACTGGAGGATATGCTGTACGGCTGTACCATCCTCGGAACCGGAGGCGGCGGCAACCTTTGCAAAGGATTAAAATTAATTGAAAAAGACCTTGCCGAAGGCAGGGAATTTAAGTTAATGGGATTTGACGAGCTTGGCGAAGATGAATGGGTTGTATGTCCCTACATGTGCGGCGCAGTAACTGAAGAGGAACAGTTCTCTGATGAGCTTGAGCAACCGAGCATCGTTACAGCTGTAAAGGCGCTGGAAAAATATCTGAAAAAATCATTTAAAGCCGCTGTCGCCAGTGAAATGGGAGGCATGAATACTGCTGTCGCCCTATCCGCGGCTGCAAATCTGAATCTCCCAATTGTCGATGCCGATGCCGCCGGAAGAGCGGTGCCCGAACTTCAGCATTCCACTTATTATATAAACGGCATACCCATTGCACCTATGGGGCTGGCCACCGAATTCGGTGATGTAGCCGTGGTAGAGAAAGTGAAGGACGATTTCAGGGCGGAAGCTTTAGTCAGGGCTATGGCGGCTGCCAGCAAGAATTCCATTGCCGTGGCGGATCATCCGGGCCCCTGGTCATTCATCAAGAAGGCTCTTGTCCCCTATACCTTGACTTATGCCGAAAAGCTGGGCAGAATTCGGCGGGAAGCACTTCATGCGGGCAAAGATGCCGTGACAGAAATCTGCAAGGCTGGAGGCGGCAAAATTCTCTTCAAGGGAATCATTAAAAAACATGACTGGGAGATAAGGGAAGGATTCACATACGGCGATATTTACATTGAGGGTGCGGCTGAACATACTGGCCACGAATACCATATCTGGTATCAAAATGAAAATATCGTGGCGAAAAAAGATGGTATATTCCATGTTACCATTCCGGATCTCATAACTCTCCTGGATGAGAACGCATCGCCTGTAACGAATCCCGGTGGAAGGCCCAGAATGAAAGTAACAGTTATAGGCCTGCCGGCACCAGAAATGTGGACTACGCCGAAGGGCATAGAAACCTTTGGGCCCAGGTATTTCAGATTTGATACTGATTATCTTTCCATATCCTCGGTAAAATGATCGTGATGAAAGTTCTTTATGCTCTGGCAGAAATCGCCATATTTTTTAGTGTGTGCAACTCTGCTGAACTAGGTTTAACAAGCCCTGCGCCAGAGGTAAGCTATTTTAAGCTTGTGGCTCAGGGATTATTAAACAAAGCTTTAATTCAACATATTAAAATGCTAAAGAGGTGATATTATGAAGTATGAGCTGGAGATATACCGGGGTGCCCGACATATAATGGAATGTCTTTCTGTAAAGCAGGGGGAAACAGTCACCATAACAGCCGATACGGAATCCGATATGGATGTGGTGAAGGCCTGCGCAGCCATGGCCCATGCAGCAGAGGCAAAGCCACTTGTGCTTTATATTCCGGCGCCATGCGGGGTGGGAAAAGCCGCAGATCCATATTTGCCTCTTTCCCCTCTTTCCGAGGCTTTGGGACATTCGGACGTATGGATCGAGTTCAACAATGAATGGCTCCTGTATTCCACCGCTTTTGAAAAGGCCTTTGAAAAAAACCCTAAGATACGTTACCTGTGCCTTGTAGGCATGGATAAAGACATGCTCGTCAGGACGGTGGCGAGGGTGGATTTTGCAAAACTCTCACAATTCATGGGCAGAATTGCCGATTTGACAAGAGCTGCAAAACACATAAAGATTGAAAATGCCGCCGGCACTCATGTAGAATTCGACAACGAAGAAGCACATCCTTTTGCAAACGATGACGGAAGCGCCTCGGGACCGGGAATGTATTTTCTGGCAGGCCAGATAAGTTGGTGCCCTAAATTTGATACCATTGAAGGCAGGATAGTTTTTGACGGTTCTCTCACTCCACCGATAGGGCTTCTGTCTGCACCTGTAGAGCTTACTGTAGAAAAAGGAATCATAAAGGATATCAAAGGCGGGAAGGATGCGACAGTGTTTAAAAACTGGCTTTCATCCTTCAATCATCCCAACATGTTCAGAATGGCTCACATCTGCTATGGCTTCAACCCCGGCGCGAAACTTACGGGAAATGTCCTCGAAGATGAAAGGGTATGGGGATGCACCGAATGGGAGATCGGCTACATGAACAAATTCGATGCTCCTCCATCAGGCATAGATGCGCCTTCCCACTGCGACGGCATTTGTCTGAACTCCACTGTTATTCTCGACGGCAGGGTGGTATTGAAAGACGGCAGGGTGGCTGATGATGAATTGAAGAGCCTGAGCATTGGCCTTGAGCCTTAAATATTAATTTAGGAGGTTGGACAATGAAAAAATCAAGTGTATTCATCACTTTGTTGTTGATACTTGCACTGGCAGTCACGGGCTGCGGCGGCGGTCAGGGCACCGGACAGAGCCAGAACCAGAATCAGTCGGGCGGTACAACTCCTACTAAAAACGACGTGGCTATATATGGCATTCACATTGAGCCCATGGTTTTTTGGGACCCCAGCGACAGTTATTCCAATGAAATTATTGTGCTTCAAAACGTTTATGAGACATTGCTTAGGTATGATCCTGCCAACGACAAATTCATCCCCGTGCTGGCGGAAAGTTATACCAAATCTTCCGACGGCCTGACTTGGACTTTCAAGATACGCAAAGGAGTGAAGTTTCACACCGGTACAGAGCTAAACGCTCAGGTTGTAAAGGCTTCTATAGAGCGGACAATAAATCGCGGCAAAGGAGCTTCTTTCATATGGTCTCCGGTTAAAGAAATCAATACTCCGGATGATTCAACTGTGGAGTTTGTCCTTAGCTACCCAGCCCCCATGGATATCATTGCATCTTCCAGCTACGGCGCATACATTTTCGATGCCAAAACCCTTGACGAAAAAGGAGAAGATTGGCTCAAGCAGGGAAACGACGTAGGCTCAGGGCCGTATACAATCAAACAGTGGAAAAACGGCGACAGCCTGCTTTTGGCTAAATTCAATGATTACTGGCAGGGATGGAACGGCAAACACGTGGAAAACGTGCTTTTCAAAGTGGTCCCCGAAAGCTCCACCGCAAGGCAGATGCTGGAAAGCGGCCAGCTTGATTTTGTCGGCTATTCGCTCCCTGTCGAAGACATCGAGGCAATGAAAAACAATTCCAAGCTGGAAATAGTTGATAAACCCTCTTTCCAGAACCTCATCGCTTTTTACAATACAAAGAAGGCTCCTTTGGACAACGAGCTCATCAGAAAGGCTATCAATTATGCCATTCCGTATGACAACATTATACAGTATGTCAAGGGCGGGTACGCTGTTAAAAGCTCCGGGCCGATACCCGAGGGAATGTGGGGGCACAGAGATGATTTAGCGATATATGACTACAATCTCGATAAGGCGAAGGAATTGTTGAAGCAGGCAGGATATCCAAACGGCGGTCTGAAACTGCTCATAACCGTCAACTCCGGCGACGAGAGCGAGCGCAAAGTGGCGGAACTCATGAAGGCTGAGCTTTCCAAGATAGGCGTAGACCTGGAGATCCAGATAATGCCCTGGGACGCCCAGTGGGCCCTGGCAAAATCCAGCGATCCAAAGCAGCGCCAGGATATTTTCGTGATGTACTGGTGGCCCGATGTCTGCGACCCATACAGTTGGATGAAGAGCCTTTTCTATAGCGAAAAGGATATCGTTTTCAATATGTCGTATTTTGAAGACAAGGAATATGACAAATTGGTGGATGAAGCCCACACTCAAGCTGGCATTGACAGGAACAAAGCGGCAAAGATTTACGGCGATGCGGAAAAGATTCTGGTGGACAAGGCGGTAGCTGCTTTTCTATACGACCAGAAGAACGTTTGGGCAAAATCCGCTTCCCTCAAAGGCTTTGTAGACAATCCAGCCTATCCTGGCGTGGTGTTCTTCTATGACACATACAAAGAGTGATTCCGGGAGTTGATCAAATTGTGGCAGTACGTTGTAAGAAGACTGGCTATAGGTATAATAATCCTGTTCGGCATATCGTTCATTACATTTTCAGTGACGATGGTCCTGCCCGCCGACCCGGCCGCCCGCTGGGTCGGCTCAAGGGCCACCGCCGAGCAGATCGCCCAGGCCAGGGTGGAGCTGGGCCTCGACAAACCACTACTGACCCGATATGCCATTTATATCACCAATCTGCTGCATGGCAACTGGGGCCTTTCTATAAGGACTCACCAGCCTGTGCTGAAAGAATTGATGACATACCTGCCCCCCACATTGGAACTCATCATAGTGGGCATGCTTTTCGCCCTGGCTCTGGGTCTTCCGCTCGGCATAGCGGCGGCCACCCGCCGGGATGGATGGCTGGATCAGGTATGCAGGACGGTTTCTGTGGCGGGCGTTTCCTTCCCTACTTTCTGGCTGGGAATGATTCTGCAGCTCATATTTTTCAGATATCTTCGCATTTTGCCTCTGGGTGACAGGCTTGACACCATGCTGGATATGCTGTCGCCCATAAGGCACTACACCGGATTTTTGCTGTTGGATTCCCTTTTATCGGGCAATATGGCCGTGTTCACCAATGCACTGGCGCACATAATACTCCCGGCCATAACCCTCGCCGCATACCCCATCGGCCTTGTGGCAAGGCAGAGCAGGGCGTCGCTTTTGGAAGTCTTAAACGAAGATTATGTAAAAGCAGCGCGGGCTTATGGCATAAAGGAGCGGACGGTGCTTTATACCTACGCTCTTAGAAATGCCATGGGACCCACCATAACCGTGCTGGCCCTTTCAGCCGGATACAGCCTCACAAATACTTTTCTGATCGAGGCTCTCTTTAACTGGCCGGGTCTCGGCAACTATACCAGCAGCGCCATAGTTACCATGGACTATACTGCCATAACGGGCATAACCATACTGGTGGCCATTGCCTATCTTATACTCAATCTTGCTGTAGACCTGATACTGGCCCTGGATCCCAGGGTGAGGTACTAGGGGGTGCGATAAATGATAGCAGTAAAACAAACAGCGGAAAAAAACACGACCAAAAAGGCAGGCTATTATATATATTTGCTGAAGAAAAGCCCATTGACCACCGCAGGTCTTTTAATAATCGGCTTACTAGTAGTGCTGGCAATTCTTGCCCCCGTTATTGTGCCATACCCGCAGGATGCGGCGGGGATAACCCATGTAAGCGATAAGCTTCTTCCTCCCAGTGCCTCCCACCTTTTCGGCACCGATGAACTTGGGCGGGACATGTTCAGCCGGGTTATTTACGGCACAAGGATTTCCCTGGGAGTGGGAACTCTGGTGGTGTGCCTGTCCCTGGCCATAGGCGTCCCTCTTGGGCTTGTGGCGGGATATGCCGGCGGCATCATAGATGAAGTTATAATGAGGATTACAGATATCTTTTTGAGCTTTCCCCCCATGCTTCTTGCCATAGTTATCGCCACTTTCCTGGGGAGAAATCTCACCAACGCCATGATAGCCATAGCTATTTCCTGGTGGCCCTGGTACACCAGGCTCATCCGCTCAGAAGCCATTTCGCTCAAGCAAAGGCCATTTATAGAAGCGGCCAAAGCCATGGGCACCTCTAAATTTAAAATCATGTTCCGACATATCCTTATCAATTCATGGAGCCCGATTATAGTCCAGGCTTCCATGGATTTCGGCTCGGTCATACTCACATCGGCGGCACTGAGTTTTTTGGGTTTGGGTGCGCAACCTCCACAGCCCGAGTGGGGCCTTATGCTAAACACCAGCAGGAATTATTTTCTAACGGCGCCGTGGTACAGCGTCTTTCCCGGCATTTTCATGTTTATAACGGTGCTCGCATTTAATTTTGTCGGCGACGGCCTCCGGGAATTCATGGATCCCAAGCTCAGGAGATTGTGAGGTGAACCATTTGGAAAACATATTGGAGATTAAAAACCTCAAGGTGGATTTTGCCACATTCAGAGGCAGGGCACATGTGCTGGACATACAAGACCTCTGCGTCAGAAAAGGTGAAATATATGGCATTGCTGGCGAAAGCGGCTCCGGTAAGAGCATACTTGCTCTATCCATCCTAAACCTCATCACCCCTCCCGGAAGGATAACCCAAGGCCAGGTCCTTTTTTCCGGCAGGGATCTTCTCAAACTTCATCCAAAAGAGATGAACCGGATAAGAGGAGAAGAAATCGCCATGATCTTCCAGGACCCCATGGCTTCTCTCAATCCGGTGCTGACTGTGGGGCAGCAGATGGTGATTACCATCAGGCAGCACAGGAAAATCAGCGCCAAAGATGCCGAGAAAGAAGCCAAAAGGCGTTTTGAAGATGTAAAACTTCCGGACCCCGATACCACTTTCAATAAATATCCCCATGAGCTTTCGGGAGGCATGAGGCAGAGGGTGCTCATAGCCCTGGCCCTTTCCTGCGGTGCAAAGCTTCTGATAGCCGATGAGGCCACCCGTGCCCTGGATGTTACCATACAGGCCGGAATCCTGGACCTTTTGAGAGATCTCAGAAAAAATAACGGCACCACGATCCTTCTCATAACAAACAGCCTTGGGGTTGCAGCCCAAATGTGCGACAGGGTAGGCATCTTATATACCGGCAAAATACTCGAAGAAGCCCCGGTGAAGGAAATCTTTAAAAGCCCATCACATCCATATACAAAAGCCCTGATAGACGCTGTTCCTACAGCAAACCTCAAAGATCAGAGGCTTCCAAACATCGGAGGTTTTGTCCCCGACCCAATAGAGTTGCCGAAGGGATGCACTTTCAGCACAAGATGTCCCCACATCATGGAGAGTTGCCGGATAGCAATGCCGAAAAAAAATGAGATAGGGCCAGAACACTTCGTATTCTGCCATTTAGCAGAGAAAAGCGGTGATGATAATGGCTGAACTTTTAAAAACAATCAACCTTAAAAAACATTTCCCCATCCGGGGAGGACTGCTGCAGAGGCCCATAGCCTGGGTGCATGCCCTGGATGGAGTCAACATAAAGATAGATGAAGGCGAATCCCTAGGGGTCGTTGGAGAATCCGGCTGCGGAAAATCAACCCTTGCCAGGGTTATCACCGGCATTTACAATGCCACCTCGGGGGACATACTGTTCAAAGGCAAAACCATATTTTCCAAAGGCACGCTTCATTACGAAAGCATAAGGGAAGACGTTCAGATAGTGTTTCAGGACCCATACTGGTCTTTAAACCCCAGGCTGCGTGTCATGGATATATTGTATGAACCACTGGAAAACTCCAAAAAATACATGGGCATAAACAAAGCCGCAAAAGCCCGCGAACTCATGGAGCTGGTTGGTCTCGACCCCGAAAAAGCCGGTGAGTACCCGCACGAATTTTCGGGCGGCCAGAGGCAGAGAATCGCCATTGCACGGGCCCTTGCCACGGACCCGAAGCTTTTGATACTTGATGAACCCACTTCCGCCGTAGATACCCTTTCCCAGGCCCAGGTCCTGAACCTGCTGGCAGATTTATACAGGGTGCGCGGCGTCTCATATATGCTTATATCCCATGACTTGGCCGTGGTACAGTACATCTGCAGGACCATCGCAGTCATGTACCTCGGCCAGGTGGTGGAAGAGGGCAGGATAGAGGACGTGTTTGAAAAGCCCCTTCACCCCTATACTATGGCGCTGTTTTCCGCCATCCCAAGCATAAACCCCGACAATTCCCGCGAAAGGATAATCCTGGAGGGCAACGTGCCAAGCGCGGTAAATCCACCTGAAGGCTGCAGATTCCATACCAGGTGTCCCGAAGCAAAGCCTGAGTGTTCTAAGGTGGTTCCGGAACTGAAGGATTATGGCAACGGTCATAGGGCAGCGTGCATAAGGATTTGAAAAATGATGGAAATGAAAGAAGGCGGGCATTAGGCACTTCAATAATGATAGACATATCTCGCCGCCCGCTTTTTTTTAATCCGGTTATTTTAAATCAGTCCTCGTATATTTCTTTTATTTGCAATATGCAAATAAAAGTAGTATATTGATTACACAATTATGAGATAGAGGAGTTGGGTGGTATGCTTTATTTGACAGTAAAAGAGGCTGCAGAGAAATGGGGGTTGGGGACACGGATTGTAACCCTCTATTGCGCGGAAAACAAAATCGATGGAGCTGTCAAAAGGGGCAATCTGTGGCTGATACCAGAGCATGCCCGGCGGCCTGCCGATAAAAGGCGCTGCCTGCAGCCGGCTCCCCAGCTCTCGCTTTCGGACGACCTTGCCCGACTCCTTGAGGCAACCTCTGGCACCATGCCACACAACAATCCGGATGCGATCCTGGATACCGTGAGCGAAGAAAGAATGCGGCTTCAATATGAGGGCGAAATCGCCTATCTGCGTGGAAATTTTCAAACTGCAATGGCCTGCTTTCAGAGAACCAGGGGAGACGACGCAGCGCGGCTTCGCGCCTGCCCTGTAACGATTGCAGCGGCCATCAGCCTGGGGGATTACCGCGCATACACCGAGATAGACACTTATCTTAAAAAATGCGCGGAAGTCCACAAGGGCAGCGGTGCGGCGGCTTTCGCGGAGCAGGCCCTTGCTACCGCCGCCGTGAGCATCATTGCACCGAACATGGTCCCAGACTGGCTGAAGGAAGGGGTTTTCAGCGCCCTCGCTCCACAAGCGAAGCCGAATGCCCTCTATTTGCGCGCGAAGTATTTTCACTGTTTAAATAAGTATGACGCCATGCTGGCCGTGGCGCAGACCGCTCTGACCCTGTCCGCACAGCCGCAGGGATTCACGACAACCGATATTTATCTGCGGGTGACCTGCGCCGTCGCCTGCCATTGTCTCGGACGCGACGACGAGGCCCGGCGCTGGCTGCTGGAAGCCATGTGCCTCGCCCTGCCCCACGGCTTTATCACGCCCTTTGCGGAGGTCGTTACTGCGCTGGGGGGGCTGATGGAGCAGTGCCTGGAACGGGAGTATCCCACCTGCCGTGACGCGGTTCTGGGACAATGGAAGCGCACCTGGAAAAACTGGATCGCTTTTCATAACCAATTTACGAAGGATAATATCACGCTTGTGCTGACCCTGCGGGAATACCATCTCGCTTTGCTTGTGGCGCAGCGAGTTCCTTACGCCAAAATTGCCAATCAACATTGTATTTCCGTAGGCAGACTCAAGAATATCATGTTGGAGATTTACGAAAAGCTATGTATATCCGGCCGGGAGGAGCTTGCAAAATACATTCTGTGAGCTGAAAAAACGTGACTTTTTGAGGGTGAAAAGTCACTCCTTAAAAAATGGATTTTCCCCTATGATAGTAATGAAAAGCTATCACAGGGGTTTTTTTATATCCCCGTTGCGGAAAAGAGCGTGAGCGTATGTACCCTGAGCAAAAGGAACCGTATAAGGTGTACCGGGCGGGGGGCCGGGAGTTTCCCGTTTACCTTGAGTACGACGAGCAGCTTGGCGAGAGCTACCCGGCTTATCCGGACTTTGAGGAGCACCCGGAGTATACCGGCGAGGGCCGCCCCTTTGCCACGGCGGAGCAGGAGAGCTGCCCCCATTGCAAGCCCGGCGTTCCAGGGGAGCCGCCCCCCAGCGACTGCGGCGGCTGCGGCTGGTTTTACCGGGAGCAGACGCCCTGCGACCCCATCGGCGTCTGCGTGTGCGAGGCGCTGCGGCGCAAACATAAATCAGGTGAGGAGCAAAGAGAATGATATGGAAACAAAGGATGATTGTTTTATCATAGTCCAATACAAGGAGGTCATGAGAATATGAAGACGGCGCAAAAACGAGTCTTTAGCCTGCTGCTGTGCGTTATGCTTGCAATCACCATGCTGCCGGTGAATGTACTGGCGGACAGCAGTTCAGGCTCGCCCGCACAGCTTTCCGCTGCGACGGCTGGCGACACAGCCGGCGATCCGGCCGGACAGTCTTCCACCAATGCAAACGGCGGCACAATTGAGTTTGACAACCCGTTTGGGGACGTGAGGCCCGGCGACTGGTTCTTTGATGACGTGGGCTTCGTTTACACCAGCGGCCTTATGAGCGGTACCGGGACAGAACCGCGGCTGTTCAGTCCCGACATGCCTATGTCCCGGGCAATGCTGGTCACGGTCCTGTATCGTCTGGCGGGAAGCCCGGATACCTCCGGCCTGCCCAACGCTTTTACCGATGTGGCGAAAGGCTCGTGGTACAGCAGCGCTGTAGCGTGGGCAGCGGCGAACGGTATAACCGGTGGCGTGGGCGATAGCCGTTTCGCGCCGGACGATAATGTCACACGCGAACAGGCGGCGGCGATTCTTCTGAGATATGCGCGGCTGATCGGAAAGGGACCTGGCGGCGAAGCAACAGGCGGCTGTGACTTTGCCGACAGGGACAAAATCTCGGATTGGGCTTTGGAAGGCACCGTGTGGTGCAGCATGATGGGCGTCATCACGGGCAAGCCGGGAGATAACGGCATGCTCTTTGACCCGCAGCAAAACGCAACACGCGCGCAGCTTGCGGCGATGCTGCACAGGTTTTCTGATAATGTGGTCAACAGCACTGCTGGCAACCAACCTGCGACTACCTCCGGCTCCGGCACAGGTTCCGGCAATGGTTCCGGCTCGGGCTCAGGTTCGGGTGATTCTCTGACAGTCTCCTTTGAAACCAACGGCGGCACTGCAATAGCTCCTGTTTCCGTACCCCGGGGAAGCAAGCTTCCGGATGTGCCGATCCCCCTCAAGGACGACTTCACCTTTACGGGCTGGTATACCGACAGCAGTCTGACCCAACCCTTCTATTCCGACGCTCCTGTCACGGAGAGCATGACTCTTTACGCATCTTATGCGGCGAGGGACTATAACTATAAGGAATACGTCGATTCGGTCAAGTTTTTAGCGGACTGTGAAGACGACATATCATTTGAAATTTTGTCTCCGGAACCCATCGACGACGGCAATCTGGATAATTACATAACAATTAAGGATAAAGTTAACGGTGATGAAATCCCTGACGTTGCCGTAACGAGTCAGGGCGGAAACGTTTATGCCGTTTCGCCCAAGGCGCCCTACGCTTACACTCTCGGCGACACCTATGAGCTTTCCCTGATAGACGAAAGCTTAAGCTTCAATAATGAAAAACAAGAAGTCCGCACTATGGCCTTTAGCATTAAAAAGCCCGAAACCTATGACGTTGAATTCAAGGATGGCATCGTATATCTTCTCTGGAATCAGGTAAATGTAATCGACAGCGGTGTGTACAGCCTGCCGAAGGCTCTGGCCGACGACAAAGGGATCGCGGCCGGCACCACCATATGCTTGACAGACGAGCTCGATTCAAACGGGCAGGGAATTCTCAACGAAAACTCCAAGATTCGCAATGTGCTGAGCATAGTAAATACGGATTCAACAGACCCGCAGCGCGTCATGCTGTTTACCGAAGCCAGCAGCGTGGAAGACGTTTATGACCAGCTTGACGTTTATTTGAAGCAAAGCGTTGACCCGGAAAACCTGGCCAATTCAATTAATCTGGAGAAGCTTGAGCAGGAGCTGAAAACAAGCGAGGGCACGATGCGATTCACCAAGCTTCTGGCGGTGGCGCTCAATGAAAGCCAGACGGTGGCTGCTTTGTTTTCATCGAAAGACGCGACCGGATCGGCGGCGACACTCATGTCCAGTTCCTCCTCGCCATTTGCCGAGCCCACAGAAAACAATGATAAGCTTTCCATTACCGCCAATGCCCTGGTTTCCGGATTAACCGTCACCGCGTCAATCGGCACGGCCAGAAACACCAATTTCCCCGGCGCGGTCGACAACAATTGGGTCGTGCTGACAATAAAATTCAACTACAATGCGACAATCAAGAAAGTGCAGGTGAAGGCCGACTTTACTTTCAAGGAATTCATTACTCTTTCGACGGGAGCGAAGACCGGCCTGAATCTCACACAGGGGATCTATTTTGACGCCTGGATCGACGCTTACTCGCAGACGGATGTGGAATTCAACGTCCTTGTCAAGACACTGGACGTAGACGAGGATTACTTAGATATCACCGCTGAAATCCAGAAGCTTATCGACGGCTTTACGAAGGACAATTCCGATGTCCCCGGAATCGTCAAAGAGGTCTTGGGCTCGAAGGGCGACTACATAGACCTGGTGGAGGTCAATCTTTTCGAGCAGTCGCAGGATGTCAAGATGCCGGCGCCCGTTTTGCAGTTTAAAGAGAAGGGTGACTTTGTCGTCCGGCTGAATCTTGCGGTGGGGCTGTCGGCCCAAAGCACCATCATGTCCGCCAGCCGCATAGGCATCAGGGGCGGCACGAGCCAGGACCTGGAAACGTACAGGTACGGGCTTGAAGGCGACGGCAGGCAAAGCCTCGACCTGTACTGCGCGGGCTATCTGGGAGTCAAGGCCGGCGTAAGGCTTACCGTAAGCGTCAATTTCTACGGCCTTGAATCCCTGGGCAGAGTCGGCTTCACGGGAGAAGCAGGCGCCTATATGGACCTGTACGGCTTTTTGCAGCTTCATCTGCTCAAAGCCGGAGCCGCCCCCGACATCAACATGAACGGCGGCGTTTATATGGAAGTCGGCATCTATCTAGAGCTGAAAATCTTTGCCGAGTCGAAGTTATTCAGCGTAAAGGCGGAGCTTTCCGTACTGGATAAGAAATTTCCTTTCTATACCTTGGGCAACCGGTATGTACTCTACAGGTTCAAAAACGCCGGCAAAACCGTGATCATCAACCAAAACGACTACTATATCAGCAACAGCGGCCTGCTGGACTGCGAGATGCTCGACCTCACCACCGGGCAAGTGATCAAAGGCGACTATTCCAAGCTCAGTAAATTCTATTTCAAAATATCCAACCCATGGATGATCGATTGGAATGATGAGAATCATATTCAGGTCCAGCCGCAATATTTTGGGAGAACATATTACGGCGTCCGTGTGCCGAAGGGCACCCAGCGGCTGGACGCCTCGGTGCAGGTTTATTATGGCGGAGACAACCTCTGCTTCAGCAACCGGGAAAAGGGCTACACCTATAATGAGATCAAGCTCATATGGATCGATCCCGGCATCGACCCCAGAACTGTCAACCTGGACCCCGTTACGGCAACCTATGTGGTTAATCTGGACGGGGAAAAGACGACCGTACAGACAAAGTCCCTGCTTGCGGGTACCGTCCCCGGTTCTATCGACTTGTCTTCCTGGGAGAAGGACGCGGCAATAACCGGGTATGAAAACGACTGGGACGCCGCCATTTGGAAGGATACCACCTATACCATAAACATGACGAAGCTGCAGGTGCTTGTATCCTATATGTACATCCGCGACGGGCAGTGGCACTATGAGATATATGCCGCCGAAAGCGGCGACACCCTGCCCGCTCCCCCGGACTATCAGTCGCCGGGCCCGGGACGCACTTTCAAGCACTGGATGAGAAGGGATTACAAGTATATAAATAATGAGTACCCTACGACGAAATACCCGGTGCTGACGGTTTGATTTTATCCATGATTTGCAGGAATTGTGGGAACATAAGAACTTTATCCATACCGGATACGACAAAACAAAGCCGGTCTATTCGTTTGCCGGCACACTGGATGAGTGTCGTGAGAAGTTCAACGAGAACCAGAAAACCATGACCGTCCTGTATAGCAATGTGGCAGAGTATGACACTGTCCGGGTATACATCACGTTCGACTATCCCAGGATGCAATACACAGCTTATGGGCAGAATTTCGATGTAATGTATGTCAGTGAATCATTCTTCTTCGATTACGGCAAGACTCCTTTGCCCCCGCGCCAAAAGAGCTATCCCGGGTGTACGATTTTAGGATGGAGCCACAGATACGTCGCCGCGGCGGATTACGCTTATGACGGGCTGCCCCCGGCTACACAGGATACCTATTACAATCTCATTGTCGAATTCACGCAGCGCCGGATCATATTCAAAACGGATATGGGCACCTTTGCCGGCGGCAGCACTACGGCTGACTCCGGTATGATTCCATATCCGGATTACCTGAAGTATGTGGAGGACTTCCAGAACGCCAACAACTCCCTCACGATCCAACCAGTGCAAAAGGACGGCGTGCTCTACAAATTCCATCACTGGGACGTGGACTACTCTCAAGACAAGCAGGGCATCCAAACCTGGAATGCGGTGTGGGTCGCCGCTTCCGGCCAGGAGTTCACCACCACCTTCAACGCCGGAGAGGGAGCCGTGTTCCCCGGCGGAAGCACAAGCGTTTCCCTCCGGCTTACCTATGGCTCCACCGTGAATTTGTCCTCTTACGCCCCTGTTAAGGCCGCGGATAACCAGTACACCTATACGCTGACAGGCTGGAAGGATCAGAACGGAAATACCTACGGCCTGACCGACACCGTCACCGTTCAAAAGGATGTGACCTATACGGCGGTCTACACGACGGCCGAGAGGATGTATACCGTAACGATCAGCGCCGGAAACGGAAAGTTCTCCGACGGCACCAATACAAAAACCTTTACCGGCAAATACGGAGAGGATACGAATATTTCGGAAAGCATAAGCGACCCCACGCCTCCCGGGGGCAATTCCGATTACCATTATGAGTTCGACGGATGGTCGGAAGCTCTCCCGGAGATATTCACACAGGATATGACCATTACCGCGAAGTACAGACAGGTCGAAAACGAGTGCACCATCACCTTTGACGCCGGCAGCGGTTGCTTTGAGGGCAGCTCGACTACCATAACCCAGACATATCATTACGGAGATGTAATCGTCCCCCCTGCCGCTCCGACAAAAGCGGAGAACGAATACTTCCGGTACGAGTTCACGGGCTGGAGTCCGGCTCTGAACACCGGTGATATTGTTTCCGGCAGCCGCACATATACGGCAAACTACCGTTCCATTCCAAAAGATGCGACGCTGCCGGAGAGCGGGATTACCGTGACAAACGGTGAAGTGACCGAGGATATCAGCGTGGGCAGCATCCCCGGATATACCTACGAGATGATGGAAGCTCTTGACGGCAGTATTATTCCGACCCTTACGATAACGGGGGACGGACTGACCTTCAGCGGAGCAAGCGATGAAGTCAGCGTTATAATATCTGGCACGGCAAGCTCCGTAGCCTTCAGCGATCTAAGACTTTCGAGCAGTAATGTCTGGTCGGACGGAACATTGTGCGTTTCTGAAAGCAGCAGCCTGTTAACCATAAACATCAAGGGAGACTGCTCTTTCGAAACGTCGGCGGATTATCGGAGCGCCGTGCGAGCCGAGCGTCCGGTGAAGTTTGCCGGCATCGGCAGTGGAGCCTCCCTGGTGATCTGCGCTGTCGGAGGCAGCGCAGTTTACTGCGCCGACGCCCTGACCTTTGACAGCCTGAGCATGACAATAGACGCTGAGGCTGATGCGGATGTCGCTGGGGAAGATATAATGGCGTTTGTCACAGATATGGACGTAGGGGCGCAGAGCGTGTGCAGCTTCGTATATTCGGAGGTTGACATCAATTTGGAAGGAAATGGGATTTTGCTGCCGGTATTTGACGTGAAGATACAAAGCAGCACATTCAACATGAATTGCGCCTTTTCGGCGGGATCGCTTCTTGGATTGACGGTTGAAGATTCCGATGTGACCATTGCAGCCGGAAAAGGGCTTTGGATTGACGGAGAAGCCGCATTCTCCGGAGCTTCGCAAATCAAGCTGACGGCAGACGGGGGCGCGGCCATAAGCGCCGCAAGCGGTATAACCGTGCCGGATGACTACGATTTGGGCGGCGCGTCAATCCGACTTTTGACAGACAGCTCAACAGGCGATTATTATACCTTTGCCATTGAAACAGAAGGCGTCTGGATTCCGGCGGCAAATGTGGAGATACACTCTCCTTGAGGCGCTGCGCAACCTGCTGGAGAAAATAAGAATCAGGCGCATACATTGTGACGCAGGCGAGGCGCTCCGCATGAAGCGCCTCGCTTGTTGACTTTCCGTATCGGTTTGGGGTGTTCAATAAGTTTCCCTATCAGACCGTAACTTTTGCGTCACCTTCTTTTTTTCTTTAGAATTTTATTTACAGTTTCATAGGAATAAATTCCGTATAGTCTTTGAGCGTGCCTTCATAAATGCAGCATTCGATGATTTTTTTGCCCAAGGGGTCTAAGTCCGGTGACAGAAATTTTTCCAGCTCTTTTTTGAAAAAATCTTTTAATATCTTTGCTCCAGCATCATAGCCTTCATCTTCTACCTCCGGCTGATGATTAACCTCCAGAAAACCTTTGGGCAAATACGTTCCGTCTACCTTAATGCTCGCTAAAGAATATCCCAACAGAGTGCATCTAGATTCTACCAGTTGTTCCGGTTTGAATTTGGCACTGCCGCGCCTTGAAAGATACTCCCTTGCTATCCATTGAGGCATAAACCCGACTTTATATGCACCTATATGCTGATTTGGAACCAGTATATATCTCGTATTAGTTGTATCGATAATCTGCCTTAATAAAAGATTTGCCTGATCCACCATTTTCCCCGTCGCAAAAGGCCAATATGAACCTACGCCCTCACTGCTGAGGCCTACGCCGTTTATAATGCTAGGATTATCATGCCCACGGGGAGCTACAAGACGCCACAACCACGCAAGTGCTGGAGGCAATATATGAAATAATCCCAAAATGCCATAGGTCGGCTTTTCCTTTGTGCACGGAGGAGTTCTTACCCCAAAACTTCTTACATCTATTTCTACAGGCTCGTCAACTACGCTGGGGACAAAACGTCTCGGCATTATCACCCTCGGATTGGGGCATGGTTTGCCCGGTTCATCCATGGTGTGTTCCCAAATCAGACATGTAGATCCTGGTACGCCATCGATGTTCAAAAATATCAAAGGTTCTTTCGGGTGTATGGTGAGCTTCTCCAAATGAGGGTCTGTGCCATATTTCGTAATATGATCTATTCTCAAAAACCAGCCCTGTTCTGCATCTTTTACTATCAGCTTTTTGTTGTCCTTTTGCAGAGAAGGATGGCACATAGCCATATCATCGGTTACCGGCTGAAGTTCACACGTTTCTTTCAAATCAAGATACAGCTTCTCCCCGGTTTTTAAATTCTTGCCCAGCAATATCCTTCCTTCCGGCTCCTTATGGATTTGTTCAATCATTTCACTTTTTCCGCTGCCACTGGCGCCTTCGTGCATGATGGTAATAATATTTTCATAAGGTGTAATAACCTTAACAGTTGAAGCGTGTACGGTAACCCAGCCTTCTGATTCTCCTATATTCAAAAGGACTCCGTAAATGCCTTTTTTTGCACTGGGCCCGGGGTACAGGTTATACGAAAAAAGCTCATGTATATCTTCAAGCCTGTTATGGACCACTACCTGCTTGCCCTCAAAATGTGTATGCCTGAACGGAGGTGCGAGATATATAACAGCCTTCGGCTTAAATCCATCCGGTATTTTATTTTTCGGAATAAAACCCTGCAAATCCGCAAGACCTGCAGCAAAAAAGCCTGCATTGGCCGGAGCAACAAGGAGAGCGGGATATCCGAATTGTTCTCCTCCTGCCATAAACGGCATTACTATAAGGTCCTGATGTTTTAGCCACTCAAAAGTTGTTTTCCTCAGTGAAGAAAAGTCCTCTCCGTATCTATCGCGATACCTTGGTTTGTCAGTATCTCCTCTATCAGCAACAACCATACAATCGGGATCTCTTCTTCTCATATAAATATCCGTATAATTTACTGCAGCCCCATTTTTGCAGCGCACCACTGTAGCCTCAACTACTCTGCCATTACCCGGTATGTCATAAGCCACCTCAAAAATACCATATTCTTCTTTTCCGAATGCAAGATTGAATAATTCGCTTCTGCTGTCGGGCACTATTATTTTCTTGCTCTCATTATTCAAAATATCCTTCAACTCATCAGATAAAATAAACTTCTCCAATAATGTATTTTCCATTCCAACTCACTCCCTTTTGCTAGATATATAACTTCTGATTTTAAAAAGATACTTTATTATCAAGGCATTATCATTCGGATAAAAAAATGTAAACAAAAAAGCCAATATTTACTAACTCGACTCGAGTCAATAAATATTGGCTTACACTGCGACTGGTATTTGACAACCCTTCGCTCGGTCTTCCAAACTTATTTATTAAATTTTTCCTCCAAGTTTTCGCCTACGGTTATTACAATTATCTTTTCACCAGTTTTTGTGCTTACATCTGAATGAGTGCTGATTATATTCACATCAATTACTTCTTTAATCAACGTTTCAAAATACCCTCTTGCGTTTTCAAACAGTGTAGTTCGCAGTTTCTTAATCAATTCTACGCCTTGAATACTCTCGGCCAGTTTCTGTTCCGACTTGCTCAAGAATCCGAAAAGCCTGACGATTATCAAATCCTGAATAATAATCGTCCTGATCTGTTTTGGACCCCTTCCCATAAACTCCACTTCAAATTTACTTACTGCTTCGCTTATCTTTGCCTCAATCTGCCCCTTTGTCATTTGCGCGATACCTCATGCTTTATGCATGGAAATTTTCACTGTTTATTAAATACTAATTTTTAATTGTTCAATATAATAACATGTTTTTTTAAAAAAAGCAATTATGTTTTTCACGGCTGAATGGAATCATGCATTGCACCGAGCAATTCATTCTTCTCTCGTCACCTTTTCTCCCCACCGAAACTCTCCTACCTTCAAACCCCTTTTTTCAGCGATAATGTTATCCAGATATTGGATTGGGACTATGTAATAGATCGGCGTCAACTGCTCATCGCAAAAGTCCATTTTTATGCATATAATATTATTTTTATCGAGACTCTCTTCTACATCCGTGAGGAGGATTGCCTTGCCGCCAAACTTTGAAATATCTTTTGCGAGTTTTAAGTTCAAATCGCAGGTCAATCCCGAAGGCGCCACAATAATGCCTCTGAAGGTTTCATCCACGATTTCCATGGGACCGTGCCTGAATTCCGCCGCATCCATGCCGTATGCCGGAAACTTTGAAAGTTCCTGAATAAACAGGGCTCCCGCGTAAGCCGTCCCGATATTGTAGCCCCTGGCAAGAAGCGTAATATAGCTAGCGCCATTCAAAAACTCCAGCAATCTGTCTTTGTTTTCTTCACATATTTTAATAGCATTATCGATGCTTTCGACCGCGCGTATAAAATAATCTCTGGTTTCATCATTTAACTTTCCAAGAATTGAGTACGATAACAGCAAGCACAAAATCGTGCTGGAAATATATGTGCGGGTTGAAACAGACTTTTCGGGCTTTACGTTCAGATTCAAAAGAATGTCTGCTCTTTTTGCCAGGGGGCTTGTTTCATTGTTTGTTATGCCGATGACCTTCACGTCTTTTTCAATCCTGTTGATTAATCTTACAATCTCGGCGCTTTCACCCGACTGCGATATGGCGACCACCAGGGTATTTTTCCTTATCATATTATACTCATAGTGCAGCAGTTCGCCGGCCGATATGACACGGCTTTTTACTCCGTTGTTGTTCAAATATGCCGAAGCGCTGCATGCGCAATAATGCGAACTTCCCATACCGGTGAAAATCACATTATCAAAAATCAAATTTTGAATCCGAGTGAGCTTTGCAATATTTTCTTCATTGAAGTAATAATTTACTGCCTCTGCAATATCTTTAGACTGGTTTAATACATCTCTCAAATATTCGTTCATTTTCATTCACCTTTCATTTGTTTTTAATATACTCAATCAATTGCTTAAGGGACGGACTGCTGCCATTTTTGATGTAGAAGGAAGCGCACGCCCGGCCGATATACACACATTTCTCCGGCGGAAGGTCCATGATCAAACCGGCGCAAAAACCGGCATTAAAATTATCTCCTCCTCCTGTCGAAATCACAGGATTTTCCACATTGAAATCATCAACTTTTATAATGTTTTTATCATCGAACAACAATGCGTATTTGTTCGGATGAATCACCAGCAAATCAGGTTTTAAGACATCGAATATATTTTCGGCAATTTTAACCATGTCTCCGGTATCCTCAAAAAAGCATCGATTTATTATCCTTGCTTCATTTTCATTGAATGAAAATACAGTTTTAAAATATTTTTTGAAACCGGCCATCAGATTTAAGCTTTCAACAATATCATCCGTACTTCTTCGGGACGGATCGGCGATGTCAAAAAAAACATATTTTGACAAACGGCCGCCGTCTGATACAATACCGCTAAGCTCGGATATTATGCCTTTCAGTATATCGTTCAATCCGTATAAAGAACTCCAGTTGGTTACTGCCAGAATAAAACTATCCGAGATTAATTTTTTTAATAAGTCTTCTCCTAGAATATTTTTTATACGGTCCCAGGTAACCTCATTAAGGTTCTCATTTTTCCCAAACATTATTTTGCCGTCCTGAAACTCAAATGCAGTCGAATATCCCGGATTTGCCATTGAATATATCTTTATGCCGCTGTCAAGTTGTTTGAAACAATCTTCCACTTCGGGATATCCAAAGGCTCCGACGGCAAAGGTTCTGACACCCAAAGTGCTCAGCGCATTGGCCATAATCGGCGCATTGCCGCCGATTTTGACAGCCTGGGATATTATTTCTATATCACAGGCGCTTTTTGCGGAAGCTAAAATTTTTTGGGCAAATTCTTCAATCGTCTTGAAAAAAATTGTTTCATTGTTTTCCTTGAGCTTCACCGGCCTTACAATTTCGTCGACATATCCGTCAAATCCCACCGTAATCTTTCTCTGGCCAAGCTTATTTTTATTTTGTTCAATTGATTCGATTATTTCAACTTCTGTATACGGCATATACTCCTCCCTTTAATGTTAGGGGACGCACCTCCTTTTCTAGGGCAGTCAGCTGGGGGAGGGACGAACGTCCCCAATATAAGTTAGTCAATATCCCAGTTTTCAAAAACAAGCTGATTGCACCCTATAAAAATTAAATTGTTTTTGTCAATGGTTCTGGCAATCTCTATATTTCTATAATGGTTCAGCAATGTTCTCTTTTTCATTTCGGAACTGGCGTAAGGATATATATAATCATATATATCATCAACAATGCCCCCGATATAGACAATAGAAGGGTCGAATATGTTTGCCAGGATAGATATAACCTTTCCGAGCAGCATACCCTCATGCTCCACTACTTCCAGCGCTCTTTTATTTCCGGCTTTTACTTCGCATACAAAACGCACCCAATCCTCCTGCGTAAATTCTTCCCTTTCTCCATAAAAATACCTTAAAAAACCCTTGAAGCTCAGCTCCTGCTCAATGCAACCTTCATTGCCGCAGCCGCATTTAAATTTTCTGTCTCCCAGAGGCATGTGGCCTATTTCCGCACCCATCCCCCTGCTTCCGGTCAATAATCTGTCGTTTGAAATTATTCCAACGCCAAGACCTTCGCCTACAAAAATATAAATCAAGTCGGAATTGATTTCCCCGCCGCCATGATTAATCTGCTGGGCGGCTTTAGCCAGCAAGTTGGATTCATTCTCGATATGGCAATCGTATCCGAAAATTCTACCGGCTTCTTCTTTGAGCTTCACTTCCTCAAAAAGAGGGATGGTCGAGTTTAAAACTCTACCGCTCTTTTTGTCATATATGCCAGGAATTGCAATGCCTATACCTGGAATTATAGAGACGGGATATTTATGCTTTACTTCTTCCACCACATTCCGGACCATGTTAAGAATAGCATTTATATCGCTTTTTTTATCATATAAAACCTTTCTGGTAAAAATGATGTCATTTTTTAGATTAATTGCTCCCACAGACACATGACCGCTTACCGTCAAATCTATCCCGATGGAAAGCCAGGAATCGTCTTTTATCCTGAAAGCAGTGGGGACTCTTCCCCCTTCCGACTCAAGCATCTTATCCGTTTCAATGATATTTCTTTCCAGCAAATAATTGCAAATATTTGAAGCGGTGGCAAAACTCAGATTCAGACTCTCGGCTATTCCTTTTTTCGTCTCAAAAGGCTGCTGCCTGAAACGATTTATTACAAGTTTTGTATTGGCTTTTCTCAATTCAAGAGTATTTTTTATGCTAAATGTCATATCACTTTCTCCTTACCGATTCGTCGATAAGCCGTCATCCTTTTACAGCTCCCGAGGTTAGGCCGCTGACAATATATTTTTGCAGCGCCAGCGCAACGAGCAGCGGAGGCAGAGCCGAAAGCAGCCCGCCCGTCATCATGAGCCCGTAATCGATCATGTGCCTTGTAGTAAATTCCGAAATAGCCACGGTCAATGTTTTGGCCTGATATGTAGATGTCATAATCAGCGCAAACAGGAACTCGTCCCATGCCGTAAGCAGCGTAAAAATTGCCGTTGTAATCAATCCCGGCAGGGAAAGAGGCATAATTATTTTGAAGAAAATGCCCAATCTGCTCAAACCGTCTATGGAGGCCGCATCTTCCAATTCAACCGGTATTGCTTCAAAATAGCTTTCCATCATCCAGATGACAAAAGGAAGGGTAAAAGAAGTATATACCAGTATCAATCCCAGGAGCGTATTGTTTAAACCCAATTTTTTCATTATTATATATAGCGGGACTACCATAACTATTTCCGGCAGCATCCTTAATGCAATGATGGCAATAAAAAGCTGGTTTGAAAGTAAAAAACTCATTCTGCCAAAAGCATAAGCCGCAAGGCTGCCTACGGTTATGCAAATCAGAGTAGTGGCTCCGGCGACTATGATACTGTTTTTAACGGCCATCCCGAAAGGCGGCACTTCTCCACCGCTTATATTAAGCCCCCCCTGAAATATCTTTGTGATATTTCCAAGATAGATTTTCTCTGGAAACCAGTGTATAGGAACCGACAGAAGTTCGGCCTTTGATGAAAATGCTGATACTACAAGCCAGTAAAATGGGGCGAGGATTATCAATGCAAACAGGATCGCAAAAAAGTATAAAAAAAACTCATCCAGCGGTTTTCTTTTCATAAGCCACCGTCCTTTTGACACTTCAGGATTTTTTATACAGAATCTTTATATAGAACAGTGCAAATATGAGTATCACCAGAGATACAATATAGGATAAGGCCGCTCCATAGCCGTATTTTGAATATTGAAAGGAATTAATGTAAGTGTAATATGATATGACCTGAGTACCGTTGGCCGGCCCGCCCTTTGTCATGATGTATATGATATCAAACACTTTAAAGGCTTCCATCGTTCGAATGACGACGGCCACCAGAATTGCAGGCCTCAAAAGCGGCAAAGTAATGTAAAAGATGTTCTTCAACCTGCTTGCTCCATCGATTATAGCCGCTTCGTAATAGTCTTTTGGAATATTCTGCATAGCGGCAAGAAGAACCATTGCAATAAAGGAAGTGTTTTTCCATACATCGGCCACAATGACGGCGTTCATGGCGCTAAAAGCGGTGCCGAGCCAGTTTTTATACTGGGATATTATGCCAAGACTTTTCAAAAGAGCATTCAATGCTCCGTAATTAGGGTCATATATCCAGGTCCACAAAACCCCGTTGACAACGGTAGGCAGCGCCCACGGCAATATCAGAAGCGTTCTGGCAAGGCTTCGGCCTTTAAACTCCTGGTTTAACAGCAACGCCACAAGGAATCCGAGAACAAGTTCCAACCCCACAGATATCACGGTAAAATAAGTGGTCCTGCCTATGGAGTACCAGAAGTAGTCGCTTTTGAAAATATCCATATAGTTCTTTAAACCGATGAAGGGCGGATGTTTGGTAAAAATATTAAAATCAAAAAAACTGATATACACGGAATATAAAAGCGGAAAAATTATAATTCCGATTATGAACAGCATGGCAGGCAATATGAAAAAATATGCCGTTTTATTTTCCCGATAGGTTTTTGTACTCAACGTAATACCCCGCTTTACAAGCTTTTTAAGGGCCGGACTTTATTAAAATCCGGCCCCTGTTTTTTAATATTTTCCGCCGTAATTATTCATTATCTCATCGATTTTTTTCTGAGCGTCATCAAGTGCCTGCTGCGGTATTTTTGATTTGTTCAAGGCGTTCTGTATCTCGACCTGAAGAGCATTGGAAAACTCGTTGTACCAGACTATTGACGGCCTGTTGTAAGCCGTATCCAATTGAGCCGACATTTCCTTCAATGCGGGATGCTGCTCCTGAAGCTCTTTATCGTCATACAGGGATTTCCATATGGGCAGTGCTCCTGCGGTTATTGCCTGTTTCTTTTGTATGTCCTTGTCGGCAAGAAACTCTATGAATTTCCATGCTTCGTCCGCATGTTTGGATGTGGACGTTATGGCAAGACCCATGGAGCCGGCGCATGTGGCGCTTTTTACTTCGGGAGTCCCGGCGGGTGCAAGACCCACTTTTATTTTGTTCACAACTTTTGATTGATTGCTGTCATTAAACACACTCCAGGCAAAAGACCAGTTCATACCGAACGGTACCCTGCCCTGGCTGAATACGTTCAACATTTGCCTGTCGTCGTAAGTTATAGAGGCAGGGTCCACAACCTTGTTGGCGATGGAATCCACCATGAATTGCAGCGCCTTGACATTTTGCGGCGTATTGACTGCAGGTTTGCCGGAACTGTCTACCAGATCTCCACCAAAGCTGTGCGCCAACGCCGTATAATAGCAGATCAATCCTTCCGCCTGGGCCCATCCCCATACCATGCCGTAATCGATCAGCCCTTTTTGCTTCATCAATTTCGTCTGCTGTATCAACTCATCCCAGGTTTTCGGAGGTTCATTTATACCGGCCTGCTTCAACAGATCTTCATTATAGTAAAAGAACAGCACATCATTGAACATGGGAAGACCGTAATAATTATCTTTATATTTGAGAATATCCAGCGCTGCAGGCACTATGTCATCTTTCATTTCCTGGGTTATCCTGTCATTCACCTGGATAATATAGCCTTTGGTCACATACTCCGGAGTCCAGATACAATCCACATCTATCACGTCGTATGTATCTCCACCGGACTCCAGCGCCGTAACTTCCTTTTGATGCAGCGAATCATAGCCTACCGACATAAAATTCACTTTGATGTTGGGATATTTTGCTTCAAATTCCGGAATAACACTTTTCCTGAACCCCGCAAAATCATCGCTGGAAAGAACATTGATGGTGACGGGCTGCGACTCATTTTTCGCATCCGAGCCGCCCTGATTTTTGGCGGAATTTCCACCGCAGCCGGATAACACTACACTTACAGTCAGCAAGATAACAACAAACACAACTAGCCCCTTAGAAATTTTCATTTTTGTCCTCCTCTCCCACTTTTTATAAGTCTTATAATAAGTATTATACTTTATAATTTATACTAATTCAACATTTTTAAAAATATAACTATTTATGTATTCCGCCATAATTTCAGAATATCTTCGAAAATATTCGTCTCTTTGTATTTTTCATATTTACTTACATTATATTATAAATAAGTGATAAGACTTTATCTAAAAACATATTATTTAAACTATGCTTCTTCTCCCTCTCCCTTTAAAACAGCCATGGGTTTAAGCTTTGCCACGGGTTTTGTGAGACCGGCTTCCACCAGAGTAAAAACCACTTCATCTATGTCTTTATAAGCCATGGGTGCTTCGTCCAGTAGCGTGCTTATATTTTTCGATGTAATAACTACATTTTTCACCTGCTCCAGCAAGTCCTCCTTTGTGAATTCACTCCTGGCTTTCTTTCGAGACATAACCCTTCCCGCCCCGTGGTTGACGGAACAGAATGTTTTTTTAATTTCAGGAGTTCCGATTACCACATAAGACGCCGTTCCCATGCTCCCTGGAATTATAGCTGGGTGACCGGTCCTGTAAAAAATTGAAGGATTGGCGTCGTGGCCTGCCGGCAGGGCTCTGGTGGCTCCTTTTCGGTGCACCAGCAGCCATTTGCTGCCGTATTTTTCTTTTTTGGCTATATTATGCGCCACGTCGTACAGTATGTTAAGGCCGATGTCCGTTTCGCTCTTTTTCAAGACCTCCACAAAAGCCTCCCGGACGAAATGGGTGATGAGCTGTCTGTTGGAAAAGGCATAGTTGGCCGCACAGGCCATGGCTTTTAAGTAATCCTGGCCGTCCTCCGAAAAAATCGGCGCGCATGCAAGCCCCTTTACAGGTGCCCTGACACCATTTTTTTCAGCGGCCTCCCACATGATGTGGGAAAATTCCGTGCAAATCTGGTGCCCGAAGCCGCGGCTGCCTGTGTGTATTAAAACATAAAGAAACCCTTTATGCAAGCCGAATTCGGAAGCTGTCTCCTCGTCAAACACCAGGCTCACCCTGCCGATCTCGATAAAATGGTTGCCGCCTCCTATGGTCCCTAGCTGGTCAGACCTGTTTTGCGCGGTGGTTGGGACGCAGGAAGCGTCGGCTCCCTTTATGCATCCTCCGTCCTCTATCCTTTCCAAATCCTCCTTCCACCCATATCCCATCTTTATGAAAAAGCCGGCTCCTTCCGAGGCAATCGCTTCTAAAGGCGGTTTCCTCAGATGTTTTACCGCGCTGGATTTTCCCACACCGGAAGGCACCCTTCGTAAAATGGCATCAAGAATTTTTGTCAGCTTATTTTTATCCATTTCATCGGTTAAAATCTTTGTGGTAAGGAGCCTTACCCCGCAGTTTATATCCATTCCCACAGCCCCCGCAGACACCACACCATTTTCGTAATCGGTAGCCATTACACCGCCTATTGGCAGGCCGTATCCCGTATGGATGTCCGGCATCCCGACGACAGGGCTTACGACTCCTGGCAAAAGTGAGGCATTATAAAGCTGGTGAATGGATTCTTCCTCTCCAAAATCTTCAAAAAGTGAACGGTTTAGATAAATATGTATCTCCACCCGGCTGTCTTTATTTGTAAGCATATAGCAATTTCTGGAAATCTGTTTGAGCTCCTCTTTCATATTTATCCTCCGCCAGCGGTTATTTTTGTTCTTCAAGATATTATTAAAGATTTTAGCATAAATTAGATGGATTTACCAGCCGCTCTTTATTTTGCCAGTAACTTTGCGGCTTTTATACTTTTTTATTCCTGTATATGGGAACTGAAATCCGCCTTAATCTTGTACCTGCCTGGGATGGCATCAAATTTTTCAATCTTCTTGACATGATACTGCTTAGCTTTTTTATCGTAATTTGACATAATAGAGATGTACATTAGTTCATTGAAGGAGTTGTTTTGAGTGCGCCAGGAAGTTAAAGGTTGAAGAAATGTCTAAAAATGTCCGGGTGAGACCCACACCATTTTGCCCTTGGCTGCCCTATTAGTCTTTCAGGGTCATGGCCCTTAGCAACATTCCTTCGTTCTGCCTTATGAGGGTAGGTGGGGCTGCAATGATACTTGTATACGGGGTCTATGCCCTTATGGAGTGTTACAGCATACCCCGCCCAGGACTTTTTAACTTTAGATTTTAAGCTACGGATTTGTAAAATTGTTTTTTACAAACCGTATCTTTTTTTACATTTTTGGTGTATAATAAAGTAGGAGGTGTAAAAAATGAGCATGGAATTATTATTTGAAAATAGAAAACTAATTGGCAAAAATATATTGAATATCATTAAAGACAACGGATATACAAAGTCTTCCTTCTCAAGGCTTACTAATATTTCAAGACCTACTTTGGATAAATTAATTAAAGGAGAAGTCGACAGCCTTGCTACATTCAAAACCCATATTCAAAAGATTTTGGAAAGCCAGGACATGAATGAAGAACAACTACTAAACTATGTTCCAAAATATAAGGCGAAAAAGGAACTTGTTTTTGCGCTGTCTGACAATGCTCCAAAGAATCATGCCATGAGTCCTAAGGCTCAAGAGATGTTTGTTATTTTAGAGGATATAGTTCATATGTGCGTACTGTATTACAATTAAGAAGGTGCAGATTATGTCGGAATTAATAGCGAGTAATAACCTTGAGCAGGTTATTGAAAAAAATAAACTGATTAAAGATGATATATTAAGATTAACAAATGATTTTACAGTCAGGTTTAATAAGTCGGGAGTAACGGGGCAGGATAAACTGTCTTTTTCGGTATTAAAAGAGAATCATTTAATCCAGATTCCAATCGATGATGAGTATTGGGGCGGGGCTATTATTACAAAGGGAAATATTAAAATACCAGTTATCAATACAGCCCAGCCCCGTGTCTATCAATATTTTGTTGCATGGCATGAAATATATCATTTGTTCTATGACCTCAATTTAAGGGAAGAAACACATAATATTGCCGTTAATATGGATTTGAATGAGAGAAGAGCAGACTATTTTGCTGCAAAAATGATTTTTGGCAATGTGTATGACTACTACTATTCATTAGATGATGAAGATTTTATCGACAGAGTCATAAAATGCATGGATGTATATAAGGCACCATACAAGGCAGTACTGATAGAACTATTTGAAGAAGCCGTTACAAAATATAATGATTTGAATTTAAAAGAAAAAATTCTTGAGCATTTTGATAATAAGCCTGAGGACTTAGTACAAAAATTTATAGATTTGGAATTGGATGCAGAGTTAGTAAAACCCTCATATGTTGTAAGTTTGGGGGGATTAGAGAAAAAGATACAAAACGCTATGAAAGAGAACCCAGATGTTTCCCACCATAAAGATAACTATCAATTTTTACTTACGCTAAAGAATAGAATCAAAAAAGGAGTGGAGGGACTTGCCAAATGAAAGGAGAAGGCATAAATGACTTAAAAAAATACCTTTCCACGGGCAAGTCTCTCAAAGTTTGCATCCTGGATAATAACTCTGTTGAATTTTTAACCGGGGTACGTGGGAGCGTCAGCCCTGAAAAGATATTTAGCCAGTATGATATTATTTTTATCCCTCAATGGGTATGGGTTGAGGTCTGTGATAGTGATAATAGAAAAAGTTACATAAATGATTTAAAACATTATTCAAAGGTCCAAATTATAGATGAAGTTGATTATTTAACATTGGTGGATTACAAAGAAGCAGAATTATACTATCTGTTCCTGTATTGCTGTTACAATGTGAGCAGGCTTGTTAGTTTTATCAAGAAAAACATCTTAAAAAATAGACCTGTAGAGGATTTAGACCCTTATGAGGAATGGCTTAGCGTGTTTTATGAAGAGGGACTAGACCAAAGAAAACTTTCAAACGGAAGAATTCAGAAGAAGAATGCAGGAGAGATATCTATTGCCGTTTTAAGTTACATCCTTTCCTATTATTACAGAGGAAGTATTGATATTATAACTATCTTCAGCAGTGACAGGGATACCTATGAATTTGTTTCTAAGGCTAAAGAAATACTTTATAAAGATGAGCGCTTTAAAGACAGAAGCAATACTTCCATAACTTTCAAATCGAATGACTTTTTGATTTATGAATGGACAAGGCTTGGGTATATAGATGAGCAAAATATTCATACCTTTGTGGACAGTTACAGGCAGACGAGAAGAATAAAATTCACGAGAAAAAAGCGGGATAATTCAATTGAGGAACAAGACAAATTGATAGATAATGCAGCATTTTTAGAGATGTTAAAGGACAGCACGATACATTTAATCTTTTGAATATACTGGACTATCGTAAAAAGGTTTTAGTAGATTTTAAACCTACCAAAACCTTTTTCTTATTGTTTTAAATATAATTTAAAGCTTAATTACAATAATTCGCTTACCACTTTGGCTGCAATGGAACGGGCCAGAATTACTGGTTTTTTAACATGCCGCAACACTACATCTTTCATCCGCAGTGTATATCCCATGCAGTCCATAACAACAATATCAACTCCTGAGTTTGCCAGTAACTTTGCAGCTTTTTCTACATTCCCTATCCCTTTGTAAGGCGATCCCGGTTCTACAATCACCTTTGCCGCCGCCGTAGACCACCGCTTTATTGCCGAAACTGCTTGACGTTCATCCGGTATGATTACTCCCAGCGTCAGGCCTTCGGCCACAGAACTTACCACGTGGTGCAATACTTTCTGAGGTCGGACGATAAGAAAAGCGGAATCAAAAGGGGGAAATTCCCCCGTACATGCCAGAAATATTGTATTTATTCCTTCCAGCTCCAATTTTTTTATTTGTTTTTTCAATCTGGGAAAGATTTCTCTTTCTGCCACTTTTACCTCAGTTCCATCGGCCATACGGGTAACCAGGACCTCGTCATCCTGCCCGGGATAAAGGGCTTCTACTTCTTTTAGTGTGAGTCCGTCAAGAGCCCCTCTTTCAATGATTTCTACATCTTCTCCCAGAACTGTTTTGATTTCCGGAACGAGATCTACCCTTGGAGCCTGGCCTATGGTTAAAAGACCTAACTTTTTCATTATTATTCACCCTTTAAGTTGTACCCTTATATAACCAGCCTGCCTTTATCCATTATTAACCGGTTATCTACATAAACCGTCGGTTCCAGAACTACGGCATCCATGTGCACACCCGCACTGACTTTACCGCCAAATGTATTGTTGCTTCCAAAGGCCACATGGATTGTACCCAAAATCTTTTCATCTTCCAATATATTTCCGGACAATATGGCATTTGGATTTGTCCCGATTCCAAACTCCGCTACATTTCTGGCGGTATTGGAACTCCCTAGCATTTCCAGCCATTCTTTTGCGCCGTCTCCCTGGGCGTCAAATAATAGCCCTTTTCTGATTTCAAGCAAAATGGGCGACTTCAACATTCCCAGGCCCACAATACTTCCATCAACTAAAATTTTTCCGTCAGCCGAAACTTCAACAGGTGCAATATAGGCTTCACCCGACGGCAGGTTCCCCGATTGACCTTTTTCAAGATACCTGCCGGTGCTTTCAATGCCTTTTCTTCCTTCAATGCTCATCTCCAGCCTATAACCGTCTTTCTCTATGACAACACTGCTTCCAAGAGTTAAAATTTCAGCAATTTCTTTGGTCAACTTTTCAACTTCACTGTAGTCCGCCGTAATGGCGCCTCTCAGAAACATCTCTTTTGTAATCCCCGGCATGGTGGCTATTCTTGCCCCCGCCGCAGCGGCTTCTTTTTTCGCTCTGGTATGGGTTAAGGAATGCTCTGTGATACACACAACCACATCGGCATTTTTCATGGCCTCTGCCGCCGCATCCGGTGGTTCTTCCCCGGATTTTGAAAGGGCTGGTATCTTAAAAAGCATGGAAATAAGGCCCAATTCTTTTGCCGCTTTATATAGATGCTCTGCTAGGTCTTCTTTATAATAATCGGTAAGCACCAGGAATTTTTCACCCGGCTTTGCTCCCAGGCAGCCTACCAGCAATCTTTTTGATATGTTTACAAGGTCGCTCATTTTATCTCTTTCCTTCCAGAGTCTTTAGGTGTTCCATGGAACCGTATAGTCTCGTAATGATCTCCCACTCTTTTTCATCGTAAAACTTGCATATCTTCCTGCCAAAATTTTTGGCAACTTCCAGGGCAAACCTTGCAGCAAGCTCTATATCTACTTCATGGGAAGCTCCCGTGGCACATCCGGGCACCGCCGTTTCGGCAGTTATGGCCACCCCTACTACCGGGCTTGTTGTAGCAGTGCAGGGCTGGACCAAACTGTTTATATGAAAAATCCCATTGCCATATGGAGTTATGTCCTGCATCGTTATTGGTAAAACTACCGGCAGTTTTCCTGTTACTATCTGCATGATATCGAGAAGCGAATCGCTTATTTTAAGTATATAACCGTCTTTAATAGTCGGAGTAATGGCAAATCCCCTCTGGTTGACAATCCTGTTGCCTTTTGTTGTATCAATGGAGAGAATGGCATCCATTCGGGGGTCTACTTCCATTTTATTCATCATCTGCATATCCACCGGCGAACCCATAAACGGCACGGGGTCGTGGGGCTCCGTGGGCGCATCGGGGCAAATGTGAGTGGCAATGATTACATCGCCATCGAGAAAATCTCCTTTTGAATTCATGTCGGCCAGTTTTAGCGCCACCGAAAGGGCCGCAGCGGCCCCGTCGCCGTCCGAAACATATCCTATCATTTCAGGCCGGGCACCTATTCCGCCAAGCCTGCCTATGATACCCAGCGTCGGTGCATCTCCACCGGAGAGCTTCCCTCGGGTACCTTTAACTACTATTTTTACAAAGTCGGTCTTGCCAACTTCACCCTTTACCTCTTCTACAAGAATGTCATCAAGACCTCTTTTTGATAAAAACTCCTTGACTTTTTGCCCATTTACCCTGGCATCATCTAAAATATCTATTATTTCCAGGACCTGTTTTAACATTAGTATCCCTCCATTTTTCGTCCTAAAAGACGTAATCTATTATTTTTTTGCCTACCGCTTTTTCACATGCATAAAAAAGCTCAGGATCGTGCAATCCTGCACCTAATTTTATTTTCTCCTTTTCCACCTTTAAGATGGCGATTTTCTGGCGCTCTCTTATTTCGGCCGAGGTTACCGGGATTCCGGTGTCTGCATCCAGCGTCATTATAAGGTCGGGGAAAGTGGCAAGACGTTCTCCCGATTTTTCCAGAGTCATGTATTCGTTCCAGAAGGTAATTTCATAATCTTTTTCCATGACAACCTTCCCCACATCGAAACCACCTGTTGATTCCAGATAAACTTTTTCAACGGTGCCGGCAACTATCAGCTCACCCTTCAGATAATCACACGCCGCATATATGACCGCTTTTGAGCCCTTTTCTCTGGCTTTTATCATTTCTCGGCCTAAACTAATTGCCTGTTTTACGGCCCCGACAGCGGCATTGTCCCTTGCATACCGGCACGAGACCGGATTTCTCGCCACCGATACCAGACCGCCGGCCTGGACAGCGGCAGCCCTTACAATAGCCGACGCTCTTTCCACTGAGCCCATTGCCACGACTTCCGTAAAAGTCGCCTTTTCTCTGCTGCCTCCCACAGCGGCCTGTATTGATTTATAATCTTTATTTTTATGTAAACCCATGGCACCCATTATGCCTGTAGGATGAGCCCGGCCGTTACATGGGGCGTCTACCACGGGGATGCCCAGCATTGCCGCCTGCAGCCATCCATTCACAGTGGCAAGGCCCCCTGCCTCATTCGTAATTATTCCTCCAACTTTTATATCGGACACCTTATTTACCAGTTCCACCGCCCGAAGGTAATGCACCGGTTCGGCATAAGCATCCCTGGCGGAAGGCGCCCCTACGGCAGCCACGTTAATCAATATGGAATTTTCATCTATGTCCTCAATGTCTATTAGCTCAGGAGATGATAGGTTAACGGCCAGCAGAGCCATTTTTCTTCCCTCATCCATAGAGCCTCCACCGCCGCCTCCCAGCACGCATCCTCCGAGGACGGCGGCATCAACAATTTCGGCGGTTAATTTCAATCTGCTCATCGTTGCTCTCCCTTCCCTTAAAATTGAAGGTAAGACATTATAACCCCCGCAGCCAGCACCGGATCTATTACATGTATTTTTATATTTTCCCTTATATCCTCATGTACATTTATAGTAGACATTCCCGTGCAGGCCAGTGCTATGGTGTCGCAGCCTTTTTCTTTTAACATGCCGGCCGCTTTCAACGCATTTGCCCTGCCTTCCTCCTTAAATAGGTCCAGAGTGGTATTTACACCCTCCGGTTTAATGCTGCAAACGAATTTTTCCTTTAAAATTTTTAACATAACTTCTGGAGCTTTTTCGGTTATGCCGAGCAAGCCTATCCTGCTTCCCAGGCTCTGCGCCAGGGCGGCGCAGGCGGAACCTGCCCCTATCACAGGAATGTTCAAAAGCCTACGGCATTCCTCCACTCCCGGGTCCGCAGCACAACTGATAAAAACCACATCGGCACCTTTGCTTTCAAAATCTTTTGCAAGGTTTATAATTTTGGGCACCGCAATTTTCTCCGTTTCGGCATCGTGAATTCCTTCCGGCTGGTTTGGAATGCACTTTGTTTCGATATCCAGATTTTTAAACCGGCTAGTGAGCAGGCTGGCATGTGCATTAAGGACTTTTTCATTTGTCGTAGTAACTACTCTTATGAGGCCAACTTTTATTTCTTTCATTTTCAACTACCTCCCCACATTGAAGGTTTAGATAAAAAATATTTTTGAGGAGAAAACCGATGATTATCATCGGCTTTCCCCATTAACAAAATTTATTTCTTCTAGTTATTTTTTCTTTGTAAATATCCCCATTGTACTGGTAAAGAAACTATAGAGAGTTGAACCCGCAATAAACCCGGCTGCTGCTATAAACATGGGAGTTTGAGCCTTTCTGCCATATGTTTTTTCAATCAATACTCTTATGATTATAGCAACTATCACTGCAAAACCGGCTTTTGGGTTTAATATCAGTAAACCTGTAGCAAATAATATCCCTATTTGCCGCTCGGCACCGCCGACATATTGAATTATTGCCCCAACGATGCCCCACAGGAGTAAATATTTCCATATCCATGGTTGAGCTCCCGCTTTTATCGTGGCGGCAAAAACTCTGTCTACCGGCGGGAATAAATCCTGGTTAAAATACCTCTGGTAACTTATGGCAACCATGAATATGGCCACTACAGCACCGAGAATTTCAGCAAAATACTGCTGGCTCCTTCCAAACAGTTCATAGTTTTTGTCTTTAGCTTTTCCTCTTAAAAGCCAACCGGTCTTCAAATCATATCCCATATCGGCAAAAGCGGGACCTGTACATGCGGTATATCCGACAAGAAGTCCCAAAGCCAGTGGCGGAAACCCCATCAACATACCCAATACAAGGAATATTAGCGCTGTGGCAAAACCGGGAAACCATCCTGCATGCATCGCAGAAATGCCAACCATCAGCTCGGAAACAAGGGCTGCTATCGCTGCAAAAATTATCCACCATACGAGCATCGGTACGCTCATATCCGAATATACCCCGCCAATAATAGCCAGTATCAGCCCGCCGGCAATATAGAGTATGAAACCGTTCCGCAATGCGTTCATTATATCCTGGGAACTTCTTGTCGGGGTATATGCTGATTCCGGTTTTCCCTCATCTTTTTTGGTTTGTTTTGTCAGCCTCTTTCCTTTTATTATTAGTGTGATCTGTACTAAAGCGACAATCCCGGCGCCTATCATAATGCCGTGAGGAATATAGAGCTTGTTAATATCGACCCCAAATAAAGCCGGTGAATAGGCTCTTATCAATAAACCCACGCCGAACATCAATAATGCCCAAATATTGCCTATCCAGGCTACACCCACCACATCCATAGGTATTTTCAGGGACTGGCCTACAGCTCCTACAATACCAGCTCCTACGAGTATTAAAGCTCTCTTTCCGCCTTCCGCCGCAGCCAGAATGGTTTCGCTGGTGGCTATTCCGGGAGGCCATGCTTCATTGGCGGGAAAAGCAGGCGTATCAAATAACCAGTACATCATCGTCATATCGAGAAGCATTCCTATAATGGCTCCTACAAACATAGGTATGACCATGTTCATCTTACCCATGAGCCAGATAGTCCCCATGGAAAGCAAAAGTGCATTGCCCGCCCCGAAAGTGGCGGCAGAAATGGATGTTTCCACCAGATTCTGACGGTGGATGTTTTTGAAACCCGAAAATTGTTTGCCAGGTATTAAACCAATAAGAACAGCTACAAGAGCCCCGATTATTGAGGTGTTTGCAGTAATTCCCAGTCTTACTATGAGCTCCAATCCTACTATTGCGCCCAGAACAGATGTAGCCAGAATCACTATAAGCGTTCCGGGTTCGAATGTCCTGGGGTGAGGTATCTTTAGATATTTTTCAATTATCGGGTCATTTTCTTCCACACTGACTACAGTTCTGTTTTCCGGTAAATCCATGCGTTGTGCCTCCTTTTCATAATGTTTCAGGTATTTTTATTGGTATTTGCTCAATGCATAAAACATCACCTCCAAAAGGATATAGCCATTGTTAATATTCTTAATTATATTCCCAGTTCACTGCAAAGTTTTACTAGCTCTGGATGAACATATTTGCCTTCTTTTTCTATGACTTCTCCATCAAAAATTATCGTTGGATTTAACACTATTCCGTCGGTGTGGGAAGCGCTTTTCCATGTCTTGCCCTTTATCTGAGGTCCCTGGCTTCCCAGACCCATTTCAATGCACCCGAATACCCTTTCGTCTTCGACGATCCTCCCGGTGGGTTTAGTTACGCCTGGATTGAATCCCAGAGAATAATGGGCAAGCCAGTACATAGTCGGGTCATTAAAGGCTGCCAGCCATCTTTTAAATATTGTCGCTTCCGCCCCTCCTTCGATATTTTTCACAACTCCGTTTTCAAGAGTAAGCTCAACCGGTGAACGCAATAGACCCAATTCAGCAGGGGGCCATAAAGCACCGTCGAATACAAGCTTTCCATTAATAGTATCCTCAACCGGGCACCATGATACCTGTCCGCCAAGCATTATAGGTTCGCCTTTAGTATCTGCCAGCTTACCAGATTGTCTTACCTTTCTGCCTCTATTGTAAGCTTTTAAATCTGTTCCCGCCGGGCTTTGAATTATCACCTCATCGGCATGTTCGGCTAATTGCCGCAATTTTTCACCTAACTCCAGCATCTTAGAATAATTAACCCTGCCGATAGTATTCACCATCATTAAAGCATCCATACCGGTCAGGCAGATATAACGGCAGCCTTCGTCCAAAGCACGTCTCCAGGCCTGGGTATGAAGTATATATGCGTACGAAAACTCTATCCAGACGTCCGCATTTTTTACAGCTCCCGCAACTACCCTGGGAGGTTCCATCACAGCGGTGGGCCTGGTATCATACCATATTACCGTAGGTACGGCTCCTGCAGAGTATGCTGCCTTGGCCACTTCTTTTATAACTCGCCTATCCGAAGAAGTATCTCCTGTAATTACTACCTCTTCACCCTCTTTTACTAACATTATGCCTTCCACTAATTTTCTTGCACTTTTTGCAAGTTCTAAGGATAAAAATTCATCCCTTGTTTCAATGCCTATATTTAATTCCATAAATATTACCTTCCTTTCATACATTAGTAAGATAAAATTTGACTTTAAAAATACATTCAGCATATTAATCGTAGCACTAAAATCATAAACATTTTTAATTACGTAAGAAAAAATTCCGAGATTACATCAATACCCCGCCACATTCAATCTCCTGCATATCTCTCTTGCTTCCGGCAGCTGATATATACCGTTTTCTTCAAAAACCTTACCGTCAAGAATAATCGTTGGTTTTAATAAAATTCCATCAGTGTGTGAAGCGGCCGACCAGCATTCTCCCATGATTGATGCTCCCTGGCTGCCGATGCCGAATTCCATGCAGCCGAATACCCTTTCGTCTTCCACTATCCTGCCGGTGGGTCTTGTCACCCCAGGATTGAAGCCCAGAGAATAGTGTGCAAGCCTGTACATGTTCGGGTCATTCATCGATTTCAGCCAGTTTTCAAAGATCTTCGCTTCCACATCTCCGTCTATGCTTACCACCCGGCCTTCCTTTAATTCCAGTTTGACCGGATTCTTGAGTAACCCCAGCTCCAGCGGCGGCCACAGAGCTCCATCAAAGACCAGTGTCCCGTCAATGGTGCTCTCTACCGGACACCAGCTTATCTGGCCGCCCAGCATGATGGGATAGCCTTTTTGAGTGGCCTTCTGCCCTGAATGGCGCACCCTCCTGCCACGATTATGAGCTATCAGGTAAGTGCCATTATCGCTTTTAACTATTATTTCATCCGCAGATTGGATCGTATCTTTAAACAACTCTCCCAACTCAATAAGCAGGTCATAATCCACCCTCGTAATCGTCTTCACCAGCATTTCCACATCCATACCGGTAAGACATATATACCTGCAACCGTTTTCCAGAGATTTTTTCCAGGAAGGCGAGTGCATGACATAAGAATAGGTGTATTCTATCCAGACATTTGCTTTCGCAACTGCTCCTCCCACAGGAGCAGGAGGTTCAATACACGCATTGGGTGCAGTGGGATAATATATTACGGTCGGCATCGCTCCTATGCTGTAAACTGCATTGGCCGTAGCCTCAACTACTCTTCTATCAGCGGAAGAATCGGCGGTTATAACAACATTCTCTCCTTCATTAACCAGCATTACGTCTTTCACCAGTTTTAGAGCACCTTTTGCAAGTTCGAAGCTCAAATATTCTTTTGCCGGTTCTATTCCGATGTTCAACTCCACAGTGAATCATCCTTTCTTTAGAATAAAAGTTTTTAAACAGATGTCTTGAAATAAAACTGGTTTCATTTTATTAATTCATAAATTGCCTGAACATAAATTTTTGCTATTTTCCTCAGATCTTCAAGAGCAATATATTCATCCTTCTGATGAGCCAGTTCTTTTTGTCCGGGGAAAACAGGACCGAAGGAAACAGTATTTTTTATATACCTGCAGTATGTGCCCCCTCCTATTGACAGGAGCTTTGGTTCATCACCGGTCATCTCTTTATATACGCCCTGCAGTTTTTTTATAAATTCGTTTTCCGGCTCGACATATAGAGGCAATTTGTGCTGGTTTATCAAAAATTCCGCTCCCAGATCGTCGAAAGCTTTTTTGAGATTTGCAATTATATCGTTTCCGTCTCCCGTTACAGGATACCTTATGTCAAACTTAAGGCTCCCCCGTTTTTCATCAAAATCCACTACGCCCAGATTTATTGTTAGAGCTCCCGAAATCTCGTCACTGCAGGATATTCCAAGAGTTTTTCCATCTGACTCCATTTTTAATTTACCAGCTACCGCATCAATGAAAGTTTTTGCCTCTTTACCGCCAAAATCAATCAGTGTTAGGAAATTCAAGAGTATTTGAATGGCGTTTTCCCCGTCCCCCGGGTAACTGGCATGGGCAGAGATACCCTTTGCTTTTACAACAATTCCTTCGGGAGTTTCCTCTATTTTTAGCTTGCTTTCAAGTTCCTTTTCTTCAATTTTTGATACCAGATCTTTTAAAGTCACATCGGCAATTAAAGCTTCCGCATAGTCGGGTACCACATTCACACGGGTTCCGCCCCGAATTCTTTTTAGATTCGCCCCGGATCTTGGGCCCTCGTCGAAGCTTTTTGTCAATTCAAAGCGCAAAATGCCCTTTTCTGCATGTATTATGGGAAATTCTGCATCCGGAGAAAAACCGCATACAGGCGTCTCTTCCTTTTCAAGGTAATGCTTTATGCATCTTGCACCGTTCTCCTCGTCGGTTCCTATAATGAGGCGCGCTCTCTTTGAAACCGGCAGACGGGAATCTTCTATTGCCTTCAACGCGTACAGTACAGCCAAAATAGGTCCCTTATCGTCTACTGAACCGCGCCCATATATTTTTCCTTCCCTAATTTCACCGCTGAAAGGATCCACTGACCAGTCTGCCCCCGCCGGGACTACGTCTATATGGCCCAATATCCCTACCATCTCAGGGCCGTTACCTATCTCAACATATCCTGCATACCCGTCCACATTTTTTGTTTTTAATCCCAGCTCTTCGCCTTTTTTTAATATCCATCTAAGAGCTTCATCTATTTTGGGCCCGAAGGGAAAGCTTTCATCCATCTTTTCTTCATCCAAAACGCTTGGAATCTTTATAAATTCTTGAAGATTCTTTACCAACTCATCAAAATACTCGTCGATTTTTATATTTAGAATATCCTCCACGATATCGCTCCTTTAGTATTGCATTTTGATTCTTAATTTTATCATATTGTATACTTGTATTTCGTTATGTATTTATCACAAAAAACATAGTCTATTTTATGCATTTTGCACAGAATATAAGATAATCATTTAATTTCCTTATTCGGCGGAAAAGGATAGGTCAGCTTGCTCTGTTTTAAATTATTTTTCATCAAATACTCACAGACGGCTACAGCAGCATCGAGCGGGATAACGATGGGTATGCCGTATTGGTTTTGCATCCTTTTTATGTCTATATTTAACATTGACCCGCATCCCAAAACTATGACATTGCAGCCATAATTTATTAGTTCCTGAATTTTCATTTCTATTCGCTTTTCCAGTTCGCGAACATTTACAAAATCCAGAACGGGCATATCCACAGCCACCACTTTATGTACCTCATGTTTTAAAGCTCTAACATGCCTTGGGACAGCACTTTTTATAGTGGAGATAACGCCAATCCTGTCACCCAAAATTTTTGCCATGGATACGGCCGCTTCCCTTAGTCCCACCACAGGTACACTCAGTTTTTCCTTACATGCATGCAAGCCAGGTTCTCCAAAACAGTATATTACTACGCCATTTGAACCATTCATTTCTAACTCTTCCGCTTGTGAAATGACACAGGGGCTTGCGAATGCTTCATCATATTCCGACTCTATCGATACAGGGCCTTTCGTTAATGACGTTACCCTCACCTGTATGCCCGGGCTTTTTATTTTTTCGGCTTCCAATTCCACCTCTTTGTTCCATATATCGGTAGATACGGGCACAATTATATCTAATATCATCAAATCCCTCCTTTGCCGTATAATTTTTATAATATTGCTACCATACTGTTATTTTTAATTTTAACACAATAAAATATGTTTAACCTATTGCATTAATAATAAAAAACAGCTTCTTAATTGTGCAAAATGCCCAATAAAGAAGCTGTAATTTTTCAAATAAAATCTTGAATAAATTTATACCCCAGGATTAAGAATCAAAGATTCTTTTATTATAATAAGTTAGCTATTTTTAAACCAATCTCGAGCCTCAACCTGGTGGAAGGGTCGTTCAGGTCGCAGTCGAGTATCTCTCTTATCTTGTTTAATCTGTAATTTAAGGTGTTCCGGTGGATAAAAAGCTTTTCGGCGGCCATATTATGTTTGCCCGTGCAATCAAGATAAACTCTCAGGGTGTTTAGCAAATTTTCCTCTTTGTTTTTTGAATCGTATTCGATGAGTTTGAGAAGTCTTCTATCGCAGAATTTTTTAAGATTTTCGTTTTCCTTACAGCTTAAAATAAAATCATATACCCATACATCTTTATAAAACACTATGCTGCCGGTACCATTTTTTAACATATCCGCAAGTTCCAGGGATCTTTTAGCCTCAATGTATCCTTCAGATATTTTTGCTACATCGTCATGAAAATCGCTGATACCAACTCTTACCTCTTTTGAGCCCCCCAGACTTTTTAATATATTTTTGCACAGAATATTAATTTTATCGTATTTTGCCATTGTTCTGCCGTCGGAGAAACTGCAAATTATTATTATATCTTCACCTTTTCTCAATATCACATGCGAAAGCGGCGCCATTTCACTTTCAAGGCCCTTGAAATCTTCTTCTTCTGCTTTTAAAGCGCTTTCATAATTCATATGGATGACTATCACGGCAATATCCCCTTTAAAATTCACGCCATAATATTTCAGCCGGCTTTTTATCTGTGAGGCATCCTTTATATTTCCCGCAAGGATATTTTCAAAAAACTCCCTCTTTACTTTTCCTTCGGCCTGCTTTACTGCCTGTTTTTTCATGATCTCAAGTGCGGCGATTGTTGCCGCCTGTTCAGCGGCTATTAAATCAAAATCACCAAATCGCGAGTCGTTTTCAATCAAAGTGATATAACCGCATATTTCGCCTTTAATTATAATGGGCGCTATTACTCTTGTATAACAGTTATCTCTACTCCTTAGATTCACCCTCACGGGCTTTTTAAATGTTTTTATCTTATTAAATATTCCTTTTTTATCCATCTCTTCAATCACGTCAAGAGGAATCCTGCCGTTTTTTATTATCTCCAGGCTTAATGCATCGCAGGTACCACGGCAGTTTGAGAAGGATAAAAGATTAAAACTTTCGTCTTCTATAAAAACATTGCAGTTTAAAAGATAGGAAAGAGTGCCGGCAACGGCCGCCAGATCTCCACCCTGCAGCGCAACCTTCATGAGCTCGTCGTGTATTTCAAAGGAACGCTTTATAATGCCTGCCTCTTTGTTCAATATTTCCAGCATGATAGGATTTACTATATCATGCCAGGCTACATATACCGGCAGTTCAATAATTGGGAAATTTTTTTCATTTGCGGACTCTATTATCTGCGGTGGAATTCTGTCAATAAATCTTCCGGGTTTTATGGCAAGAGCAGAGCAATTTCTTTCGACCAAATCATAAACGAAGGTTTTCTCCATATCGGGATTATTCATAAAAACATACGCCGCTGTAAGCAAAAGTTCATTTCCTCTGATCCACTTGGCAGCATCAGGAACATCCATCGTAATCACGTAGTTTACGATTCTATCAACGCCCTTTTCGCCAGCTATCACCTTCGCATTTTTCAATTCCCCTATTCGAAGTGCTTCCCTAACTGTAATGCCCATCTCCATTCCACCTTATTTAAACGAATTCCTATCTGTTTGTTATTTTATCATTGTCATAGAAGAAACGAAATATATTTTCTGAATGGAGCAACTTCAGAAATAGCAGACAAACCCCGTATTCATAAAAGAATTGGAGGATACCATTGACCGCCTGTTCCCTTGCGACCTCGATATTATTGCATTCAATAATAATTGAAAACTCTCTTAAATAAGATAAGAATAACAACCAGCATTTTTTTGTAATAAGCTGGATTTTAAAAATTCTTTCGCGCTGTGATATAATGTTTTTAGATAAACCACAAAAACATTTATCATTTATATTTAAACTGGCATTTTACAAAAAGGGGTAATTTACATGTTTCCAGGATGGGTAAGGCTGTTAAAAGACTGGAGACCGGCGGAAAAGCCAAGCTTTTCCGGGGGAAAATGGGAATGGCCGGTATACTCGGAAAGCAAAAGGCGGCAAAGGGTGGCGGGCATTCTGGAGTTCCGGGAAGCCTCCTTCCAGGAGGCAAAAAGCCTTCCATGCGATTTTCTCCAGGCCCTGAGCGATTTTTTCTATGAGGGAAAAGCCGTGACTGAACAGGTGTGGTATGATTTTTGCAAAAAATGGTCGGAGAAGCTTTCCCGCGACCCGGACCTGCTGTCCCGGCTGGCTCTGGACTCCGGCCTGGTGGGAAGGTTCATCCGTCTCAAAAGCGACGAAAAATCCATTCACTCGATTTCCTACGGCCCCATGGAGCCGCTCGGCACGATTATCCGTGAGGCCGCATTTAAACTTGCCGGAGAAAATCGAAAATGGCTGGACTCCATCATGAATGCCTTCAAAGACATTGAGGTCAAAACCCCGGAATCATATGGGCCGTCCGTGGAAAGCGCCCCGACGCCGAAGTCCGGAGCGGGGCCTGCCCTGACAGGCGACGCAAAAGTCGAAGCGCTCAGGACCGTAAAGCGGTTTCTGGAAAATAAACTTGCAGAAATAGCAGGGCTTCATGAAGATCGAGGGAAAAACGGGGAACATACACGGGAGTATTTCCGCAGCGTCCGGATTGCTGATTCCCTACCCTGGACTTTTAGGTGGGATAAGCCTAACGACAAGTTTCGCCTGGCGGTGGAGTTCCTGCTCTCAGTACTGAAAGTGGCAGGGAGGTCGCCGGAAGGCTTTGAGTGGAAAGAGCTGGGTGCACAGGCGCAGCAGGCTATAGGCGGTTCCAAGATGTTTGACAGAGACAGGGAAAAACTTCTCGACCTGGTCCAGGAAATATGTGGAATGCCCCTTGAAGACCTGGGGCTCACCTCCCGCGGCAGCCTGTACCCCGTATATATCCTGGGAAAGATTGAACTCACATTTTGCGCCGAAAGCCAAAACCGGTGTATTGGACAGGAAAGCGATTTGCCGCAGGAAAATCCATCAAATGGACAATTCCGGACCTTATCTTTAGATTCCCTGCACGCCATCACCAATTTTGAGGTGGAAGAATTGAAAAGCTTATCCACCCCTGCCGGGAGGATAATCCTCACCGAAAATCGTGCGCTGCTCATCAAGATGTATAAGACCGGATGGTTTAGGAAGAGCCCCGGATCTTTTGTGGTGGGCATCGACGGCAGACTACGGCTTTCCCACCACAGATTCTTGAAATTGCTGCAAAAAGCCGCCCCCCATACCCCGTGCTACATCTGGACCGACAGCGATTCGCCGGGAATCTCCTTTGTGGAGGAGCTCCACCATCTTTTCCCCTCGGCCCGGGTGGTCTTTATCGAAGGTCATAACCTTTCCTGTCTTGATTATGAAAAATTCACGGAAAAAATAAAAGAAAGGCCCGACCTCTTAAACCGCGAGCAGGAAAGCCTTCTCGGCGGACCCGACGACTGGGACAGGGTTTTTCGGATTTATTAAATCCGATGTTATTCCTCCAGTTCCGCTTCTTTATAGCCTTCCCTCGTGACTTCATACACCTCGCTCACGGTCTGGTTGGGCAGCACGCCGGGATTGGCCACGACGCACAGGAATTTGGAAAAGCGGTTGAGATACTGATCGCCGTGGACTTTAGGGGATACGATGATGAGCTTGCGGTCCAGCACCTCCCGGTATAAATCAAAGATCTCGTGTTTTCTCTCCTCGTCCAGGGCGCTGTCAAACTCGTCCAGCACGTAAAATGGGGGCCTGTCTTCTATATCGCTCAGCAGCGCCAGGGCAAATACCAGGGAAACCGCCGCCCTTTCCCCTCCGGAAATTCCCTCGCCCACAATCCTGCCGCTTTCCGGAAAGATCTTTTCGGGCCTGTGCCCCGCTTTCGTGGCCACGTGCAGTTCCCACCTGTATCCCTTGTTTTTCCCATCCTCATCCGGCGGCACGGAGACAATATTTCCCACCATGTGAAGCCTCTGCATGAAGTCTGAAAACCTCTGGTTGGTCCTCTGCCAGCGGTAATACACCGCTTTGTCGTACTCGGCGCGCTTTTGTTCTTCCTTCTTTTTCAGGGCATTGAACCTCATCTCAGACTCGTCCATCTCTTTTTTGGCCATATTGTACTCCGCCAGGTAATCTTCATATTTCTGCCGGGCATCCTCATCCACCACCCTGAGCCTGGCTTCTTCCAGCTTGTCCTTGGCTTCGTTCAGTTTCCTGTCGAGGTTGAACCGGTTTTTCTCTTTTTCCTCCAGCTTCACGGGAAGCCACCTGCCCGTATTCTTCAGTTCCTCGATGACATGATGATACTCCGCCTTTATTTGCAGGTATTCTCTATCCCTTTCTTCCATTTCTATCTCGACGGTGGCTTTTTTATCCTGCAGCCGCTTTTTCTCTTCCTCCAGAGCGTTTATCCTTTTTTCCAGAAAATCCATGCTGGATGCGGCCTCATTCCTGCTGCCGTCTATCTGCCTGATGTTCCTGCGGGCGTCTTCCATCGCGTCCTGAAGGGCCTTGAGCCGCAGGTCCAGGGCTGATTTTTGAGCCTGGCTTTCGGCGATAAAAGCCTCCAGTTCCTCTATCCTCTTTATGGAGGCGTATTCCCTGTCATACTCGGCATAGACCGAAAGTTCGCCTTCCACCTGTTTCAACATGTTTTCCTTTATGGTCACCTGCTTCTTCAATTCTTCATCGACTTTCCTCAGCTCTTCTATGGCCTGGCTCTTTTCTTTCAGGCGATTTTCCATAAACGCGAGTTCATTGGACAGTTTCCCCCGCTCCTCCAGCAAGAGCGGCAGATTCTGGTCCACTTCCCTCCTTTTTGCGATGTTCTGTTGCAGCCCGATCAAAGCGTCTTCACACATTTTTTCCTGTTTTTTTAATTCCTTGAGTTCCTCCATCTTTTTAAGTATTGCCTTTTCCACTTCTTCCCGGGCCTTCCTGTAAGCCTCTTCGCCGATGGCCGGGCTCCTGTCATAAGGGCCTCTTACGCCGAATCCGTCCCAGAGCATCGACCGGCGGAGCACCAGGCCGCCTGGGAATCCGAGGATGCCGGGCTTTGCACCGTCGTCATCCTTTTTGCCGGCCGCCGCGGTGTCCACCGCTATGCCCGAGGTCCACCGCCGCACCTTCTCGAGAAATTCGCCGCCGCAGGACTCCTTCGCCCTTTCGGAAAACTCTAGGAACTCCATTAGCGGCAGCAAGGTTCCGGCTTCCCCTGGCGCTTCACCGTTTTGCACAAAGCCGCCGGGCCCTTTTTCGATCCTCGAAAGGTCTACCACATAAAAAGGCGCCTCCACCGCTACATCATCGGGCAAATGCCAGGCAAAAACGGTATGCTTCAGCGGTGAGAGCATTTCTTCCACAATATCGAAGGAATTTTTATCCTTTACCCGGAACAATTCCCCAAAAGCCGCGCAGGTCACACCTTTTGCCCTTAATCTGTCCATGATTTCGGCCTGTTTTATCAAAACCGGAGATTTCCTGCTTTCAAGAAAAGCCTGTTTTGCCTTGAGGGACTGGATTTCGTCTTCAAGGATGATTATCTTTAAAGTATCCTGTTCCTTCCGGGACTTTAACCGGGCTTCCTCCGCGGAAAGCGAGGCCAGCGGCGCAAGTTTTGAGTCAAGCTCCCTGTACTCTTCAATTTTTTCATTGACCCTGGAAAGTCTGTCATCCACTCTGCCGATATCCCGGTTTACCGCCTCTTTTTCGATTTCGAGCTTCTCCAGCTGTTCCCGTGCTTCCTCTATCTGGCTCTGAAGATGTTGCAGGTCGGCCTTGAGGCGGCCTCTCTCCTCCTGGAGTTCTTCTTTGGATCTGCGGATGTATTTCAGCTTGTTCCTGACGTCTTTTACCCTGATTTCCAATTGCTGCTTTTCCTGCTCGGATAGCTCGATTTTTCGCCTCAGAGCCGTATGTTCACCGCTCAGCGAAGCAAATTCGTCCTGGGCGTTTTTTAAAAGCACCTGCTGCCCGGCCAGCTCTCTTTCAAGGTCGCGCAGAGTTCTCGACACCTCTTCATATTTTGCGGTCTGGGCCTTCAGTGACTCCTCGATATCATAAATTTTTTTATTCAGGTCTTGAAGTTCCCTTTCCAGGATCTTTTTTATTTCCCCGCAGCAGGCGTCATAGAGCAGGAGACCTTCGGCCCTGAGCCTGTCGCGGCTCTCCAGTTCGTTTTTGTTTTTCTCGTAGTGCCGGAGGCGCTGCTGCTGAATCAGTGCAAAACTCCTGGCTTTGTTGAAGTCATCCTCCGCCTCTTCCATGGCCCTCCTGGCCTCTTCCCACTCTTCCTTTATCCTGTCGATGCCGAACATCTGGGCCACCCTCTCAAAACGGGCGGCATCGGATATGTTGGCGAATTCCGTTATGGAGCCCTGGTACCAGAACATGAAGTAACCTTCGGCATCAATGTCAAATACCCTTTTGTAGTATTCCCAGGCCTCCTGCCTGCTCTGAAACCTCTTGATGGGTTCCAGCCTGTCCTCCGCTTCTCCTCCGGCCATGCTGTATATGACCTGACGGCTCTCGGTGCCTGCGCGGGACCTGACCTCCGCCGAAAGTTCCACATATTCAGGGGCGTCCTTCCGGGCCGGGCCGGGAGGGTTATGAAAGAGCACGCTCACCCTCGCCTGCCAGTGTTCATTCCTTTTTATGAGCTTGGACCGCAGACCGTCTATGGAAACCCTGCCGCTCACCAAGGCAAAAGACATGGCGTAGACCAGGGTGGACTTGCCGGAGCCGTTCTTGCCCCCAATGAGCACATGGTCTTTTTCCCCGCCCAGGTCGATCTCGGTGGGGATAAAGTCTCTGATGCCGTAAACCTTTAATTTAACGGGATACATGACAACCTCCCTTAGACCAGCGTTATTTGCGTTTCGCCGCCCCCGTCCTCTCCAGGCGCATCTTTTCCTATGTTAAAGAAATCCCTCACCTGCTCGAAGGATACCTCGCCGCCCTGGGATTCGCTGAGGACCCTTTTTAGAAAATTTTCAGGAAACACGTGCCTTGCGGCTTCGGTCAGGTAGTATACGCGCTTTTTCTCATCGCCGTCGGACTCCTCCCCTTCACGCAAAAAGCCGAATTTCACCAGATGATCCAGGGCCGAAAGCAGTTTTCTCTCGGCGTAAAGAGATGACCTTTGAAAATAGGAGTGAACTTCCTCAAATGTAATCCTGCCGGTCCTGGAGGTCATGCCCATGTAATACATGAACATGAGCAGCGCCACATGCCTGTCTTCCAGCACCTCCTGGACAAATTTCCTGCTGGCCCTGGCCATGGCGAGGCACCTGTCCTTTTCCTCATCGTAAACCACTTTTAAAGCGCCCCGGAAAATATCGTTCACCTTTCTCACAAACATGTAAAATGCCTCATCGTCCCGTGTGCGCAGGATTTTTTTGACCCTGTCTTTTGTAACGCCGGTAAGGCTTTTGCTCGATATGAGGATTTCGGAGAGGGCCTGCGATTCGACGGTATTGAGGTAGCTAAATCCTTCCATAAACGCTCTTTGCCTCCAGATGGCGCCCCAGGGCGGCGGTGGCCTTCACCAGCCTCACCTTGTCGCCGGGATATTTTAAACGCCAGTTTTTCTTTGAGCAAGTCTTGCGGTTTTGCCCGTCACCGGCGGCACCCAAGTCCCGGGCTGAATTGTTTTCAGGAGCTGCCGCTTCCTCGGCCACAATTGTCCTTACCTCCTGTTCGTTAATGAGAAAGCTCATCACCATCATGTTCCTGACTGCATCGCCCCACTCGGGCGCCACCTTTTCCAGTATTTCGTGCATGGGCCGCGCCGGGCTGTGCCTTATAGCTTCCACCAGAGGCCTGGTATCGGTGGCAAGCTCGTCGGTTATGGATGATGCATAACCTATAATCTCGGAAAGCTCTCCGGTGGTGACCGTCTTCGCTTTTTTATAAGTCACTTCCAAACGGAATGCACCGTCTTCCCCGGGTTCTTCCCAGTTTTCTATCCATTCATTAATAACCGAAACCCCCCGGTAAATGTCCTCCTCGTAGAGGCAGAGGGGCAGCGAAAAGGGCAGCCACAGTCCCGGCGGCTCACCTTCCGCTTCTTCCCCCGCAAATTCCTCACCGGCTATCTCTTCATACACGCCCTCCTCCATGTAACCCAGAACCTCCAGGGGCGTCAGCGCCAGGCCGGGGAGGCTGCCGCTGAAAGAATCCACCAGGTACTTTAAAAACCTGTCCCGGTCCACCTGCACCACCCGTCGGCCCAGGTCCGCCTGGGAAGTATAGGCATTTTCTCCCAAAAGCAGCGAGAGCTCGGTGAGCAGCCGGTAAAAAACCAGGGTGCTCCTGTTGTGCTGCTTTTCCAGACGCCGGTCGATTATGCCCTCCAGCGCTTTAAAGCGGGCCTCCAGTTCCTTTTCCAGCATTTCCAGAAGGCTCATGACCGCGTGGTATTTCTCTATGGCCTTCCTGTCCTGGATGTACTTTTCCCTCTGGTACCTGAGGTCGGCTATGGCGTTTTCCAGGTTGGAAAGGACACTGGCTATGGTGTCGTGCCTGCCAATCCCCACGTCTTCATAGGCCTTTGCCAGCTGCAGGTCCCGCCGGGCTTGGTAGATTTCCTTCAGTAGCGGCGGGCGGGAATGGTATGCCAGGGCGTCGTTGGCCAGCCGGAAAAGCTGTTCCACCATGCGCTTTCCAATGGTGGTGAGGCGCAGGGGCGGCTGGGCGGCATCGGTCACCCAGTTGTTTTTTCGACAAAGGCGGATGAGGCGGGGAATATCAATGGATGCGGGCTCGCCGTACACCCGCTCAAACCTGTATACCATCTCTTTTTCGCCCTGGACGGCTTCCTCGTCGTAAAAGGTCCCCCGGAGCAGAATGTCAAAAACCCTAAAGGTATCGTAGGCGTACCGGGGGTTGTCCCAGAACCGCTCGGCGGCCATGGCGCTCATGACTCCCGCCAGCATGATGATATCCTTCATGGGCTCAATGAGCCTTGTAAAATCCTGCTCGGCTATGAGGTCCAGCTTTTCGTCTATCAGATTTTCAAATTCTACTGATTTTTGTTCCGGCATAATATGCTCCTTAAAAAAGTTGACAGGCATTCTTTATTTTAATTATATCATAAGAAAGCGATAGAACTATAAAAAATTGTATTTCCGGAATATATTTAAAGCTGCGGTCTCCCGCAGCTTTATGTTTCTTAGTGTATATTTCTATATTTCCAGACCTGCGCTGTATCCCTCTTCTATTGCTTCTAGAGCCTTTCTCGCCTCCAGAGCATCGCCAACAGTTATTACCCTCTCAACTCTACCTTCCAGTTTTATTGCAAGGTCATTTACGGGTTTTACACCTACTGCAATAACTATAGTATCGGCAGGACCTATTTTTTCCACTTTGCCAGCCAGTTCAGCGATTACACCGTCATCAACAATTTCTTTAACTACAGCATTTGTATATATAGCAACATCCTTTTCTTCCAGGTCTTTCAGCAAGAAGTACCTTACATTTGCCTCTTCATCCTTCGCAATTTCCGGCAACATTTCTACTATTGTAACTTTCTTCCCATGATTGGCCAGATGGTCGGCGGTTTCCGAACCGATCAGGCCGCCACCTACGATGATTACATTGTGGCCCGTATCAGCCTTGCCGTTCAAAACATCATGGGCGGTTACTACATTCTGCCTGTCAATTCCGGGGATATGTGGAATCGAAGGCTTGCTGCCGGTGGCAATTATAACAGCATCCGGTTTTTCCATATCCACTACATCAGGAGTAAGTTCGGTATTTAAATGAATGTTAACACCCAGTTTATTTAACTGTGTTTTTTGCCAGCTGATAAATGTGGTAATTTCTCCCTTGAACGGCGGAACCGCCGCCAGTAAATACTGCCCACCCAATCTATCGGTTTTTTCATAAAGATGGACATCATGGCCTTTTTTTGCAGCAACTATTGCAGCTTCCATCCCCGCCGGACCTGCACCCGCTATAAATACCTTCTTTCTATTATCTGCGGGTGTTATCTTGTACTCTATTTCCCTTCCCAGCGTGGGATTTACCAGGCATTTTACGTCAATATTTTTAAATAGCCTTTCTATACATCCCTGCATACAGCCGATACACTGTTGTATATCTTCGAACCTGCCTGCCGCGGCTTTGTTGGGCAATTCAGGATCCGCCAGCGAGGCCCTGCCCATTGAAACAAGGTCGGCCTTACCGGAAGCGATGATTTCTTCCGCCAGGAAGGGATCGTTTATCCTCCCCACTGTAATTATCGGTATCGATACAACTTTTTTAACCGCTGCCGCAAAATCGGTAATCCAGCCATGGGGAACGGCAGCCGGTGGTATAATGGTATGAGCGCTGGCGTAGACTCCAGCGGACACATGAATGGCATTGATGCCGGCCTTTTCAAGCATGACTGCAATGGCTTTGGTATCTTCTATAGTTCTTCCGCCGGGAACAAATTCATCAGCAGAAATTCTGAAAATTATTGGGAAGTCGTTACCGGCTTTTGCCCTTATATTCGAAATGATTTCCAACGGGAAACGCATTCTGTTGTACAAACTTCCGCCGTATTCATCGGTTCTCTTGTTGGAATAAGGAGACATGAATTGTGCTATCAAATACCCGTGAGCACCGTGTATTTCAACTCCGTCAAACCCAGCCTTTTTAGCTCTGAAAGCGCAATCTCCAAACTTTTCCACAATTTCCTTGATTTCTTTCACGGTAAGTTCATGCGGAATCTCCTGATTCGACGGGCAAGGAATCGGTGAAGGCGCCACAGGTTGAGACCCTATCACAAAATGATTTGTCTGCCTTCCCGCATGGTAGATTTGAGCCACTATTTTCGCACCATACTTATGTATTCTTTCGGTTAGTCTCATGTGGCTGTCGATCTGACTGTCATCCCAGAGACCGGGTAACCTTGAAAAACCTTTTCCTTTCGGATCTACCGCATAATCTTCCGTGATTATAAGCCCCCACCCGCCTCTTGCCTTGGCTTCATGATAGGCTATAAATCTTTCGGTAGCGGTGCCGTCTTCATTGCAGTAGTTCATTACCATAGGAGGTACAACAAGACGGTTGGAAAGTTCCATTTTGCCAATTTTTATTGGAGTAAACAGATTTTTAAACATGGTAAACTCCACTTCCTTTTCATTAATATTCTTTTTAATATTATTAATTCTAGATATTTTTAATAAATCCTGCTTTTTTAAAACAACTGGCGATAATAATCTGTCCTTTTTATTTTTTGTCAGGATTTACTCATATATTCATAAAAACAGTCTTACAAAAGTTTTTTTCAAATAACCATACCGGTTCTTCAACCAATTCGGCCATCTCTCCCAGGCCGCTGCTAAGGATAATGCCGACATGAGGTTTTTCTCTATCTTTTTTGAAAATAAAGGCAAATATTGTATAGGAACTTTCGCAAAGAGGCTTTCAAGATGTAAGCCATCGCTCGGCACTCTTCATAGTGAATCGCGAAATATATTTTAGAAAATCGTTGCCCTATGTTTGATTGATTGATATAATAAAAACGAGATTTTAATATAAATGATGGTGATCACATGATACACAATAAAAATATTGAAGAATGCATTTCCCAACTTAAGACTTTTTCGCAGCTACATCAGCAATATCTTAATTGCGTGCTGACGCGTATACATGATTACTATGGAGATTTGCTCCTGGGTCTGGCAATTTTTGGTTCATATGCACGGCTTGAAAACCGAAAAAATTCCGACCTGGATTTGTTGATAATTTTAAAAAAAGCTCCGGGTTTCAGCAAACGCATTCAGGATTTCATCAACAATGTAGAACTCGAATTTGATTTTTTAGCTCAGAAATTATATGAGGAAGAGAATATACTGTGCGAGCTTTCCCCTTATATTCTATCAAAGGAAGAATCGCTTAACTTTCAACCCATCTATTTTGATCTGGTTGAGCATAATAAAATCTTATATGATCCCGAAGGCATCATATCTCGCATTATCGAATCTACAAAGAGTTTAATAATCCGATGTGGCGCAAAAAAGGTTAGATACGGCAACTTCTGGGAGTGGGGAACAGAAAAAGGTGAATTTTTAGGAGGTACCCAATTATGAAAATTGATTCCTTAACTTTAGCTTATCTGGAAAAAGCAAGGATTAGATTCAAGGCGCTGGGTTTTTACAGCGAAAATTGTTCTTATTCTGACGTAGTCAGAGAAGCCCAAGAAATGGTGGAATTATTATTAAAGGCCGTTCTGAGAGCCATAGGTGTGGAAGTGCCAAAAATACATGACGTTGGCCGCATACTTGAAAAGCATAAGGATTCCCTTCCTGCCATCTTACAACAACGACTTGAAGATATCAAAAAGATATCAAAACGCCTGCGGAAGGAAAGAGAACTTAGTTTTTACGGCGCTGATGATTTTATACCTACTGAAGAATATGGCCCCGAAGATGCTAAAATGGCTATTGAAGATGCGGGATTCGTTCTAAAAACCGTTGAGGAAGCATTTAATAATACCTGAATCCGTGACAAACAACAAAAACACTTATACAAAATAGAAAAATAATATAGTAAAATAGAGAAAGGAAAAGAAAATCCAACTCAAGATAACTCACCCCGGCGGTGCAAATAGAAAAAGCTGCGGAAAACCGCAGCTCAATATTTTACTTTCAGTATTATACTTCAGAATTATATAACACCTATACTTTAAACTTTCCTACCTGTTCTTCGAGCCGTTTTGCCACTTTCAATATTTCCTCGGTTGAAGAGGCTATCTCCTCAGTTGAAGCCGAAAGCTCCTGTGCAGAAGCAGATATCTCCTCAGCTGCCGCAGACGTTTCCTCAGCCACAGAGCTTATACTCTGGACGCGGTCCACCATCACGTCTTTCGCCTTTACCGTACTGTCCACCTGTCGGTATGTTTCTTCTATCATAGGCATTATTGCGACGGTCGAATCCAGTATATCGTCGAAAGCCTTTACAGTAGTTTCAATTTTGTTTAATTGCCCGACTACCTGTTTGCCGACTTCTTCGGATGTATTTACTGCTTTCTTCGTCTCCGATGCAATTCTCCCCAAAAGCACCTTTATTTTATCTGATGAAGTCCGGGATTGCTCCGCTAGTTTGCGTACTTCTTCAGCCACCACCGCGAAGCCGCGGCCTGCTTCTCCCGCCCGTGCAGCTTCAATGGCGGCATTTAAAGCGAGGAGGTTTGTCTGATCAGTTATATCATTTATTACTTGCAAAATTTCGCCGATCTGATTTACGGAACCATCCAGAACAGCAAGTTTTTGAGCAACTTCATTAAAGGCATTGCGCACGCTTTCAATTGAACCTACGAGCTCATCCAACTCCTTCTTCCCGATATCGGTAAGACCCGCAGTTTTCTCGCTATTTTGGCGGACATTGCCGAGTTCTTTATAGACCTTATCCAGGCTGGATGTAATATTTTCCGTAAGCCTCAAGATGTCCTGCAGGTGCCCCGCCTGGTCGGAAGCGCCGGAAGCCACCTCCTGTATGGCCTGCGCCACTTCCTGGGAAGAAGACGCAATTTCTTCAGAAGTGCTGTTCAAGATTTCGGAACTGCTGGCTAGCTGCGCGGCGTCTTTTTTCAAATCCGAAAGTAGCGGCCTTATATTCGCCTGAAGCTGTGCAAGCGCGGCGGCAAGCTTCCCGGTCTCATCCTTCATGCGCATAAATTTTTCCGGCACTGTTACAGTAAAATCTCCGGCGGCCACATGCCCCAGAAATGCTACAGCCATTGCCAGAGGGGTTGTTATACTGGTAGAAAATGCATATGTCAGCGCAAGGGCTAATAGTATGATAATCGTAGAAGCAATCAGAGCCCAGCGTTTCAGGCTTGCAGTTTTTTCCATCACTTCGCTCTCCAGTGCTACCACAGCCAGCGACCAGCCGGTGCTTTTAAGCGGCGCATATGCGATTATGTACTTCTGGCCCTGGAGCTCATATGTTTCAACTTTTTCAGTCCCCTGAATCATATTTCTAACCGCAGAAGCAAAAGAGGCCAGAGAAGCATCGGTTTTTGCCTTTTCAGTGACATTTTCCTGCTCCAGCACTTTGGCCGAATCTTTATGTGCAATTATTTTGCCCCGGTCATCCACTGCGAATGCATAACCACTACGGCCATAAGTTATATTGCCCACCAGATCGCTGATTTTTTCGGCATTCACCAGCCCTATCATCACGCCGGTTATATCTTTGTTGACTTTGTTGCGCAAAGGAGAAGCCACTGCAAAAATTACCGAGCTGTCGAGTCTGCTGACAATGGTGCTCGATATATTCGTTTTGCCTTCTATTGCTACTTTAAAATATTCTCTATCGGAAACATTAGCCTTGCTGCCATCCGAAAAGACGGCATTTCCGCTTTTATCGGCTATGCCAAACTGTTTAAAGCCTATGTTCTGCGCCCATTTCAGTTCATCGTTAAGAATCGAAAGTGTTTGTTCCAGGGAGCCTTCCGACGATTCCGAAACGCTCTGAATGGAACTCATGTTGCTGATGGCATCCATCACATATACCCGCGCATTTATACGGCTTTCCACGGTATCGGCAGCCTGCTTGGCTGCCCTGAGCATCGCCTCCCTCGCTTCGCTTTCCAGAGCGACAGACGCTCTCCGCTCCGTCACAAAAGTAAGAGCAAGGCAGCCAATAAGAACTACCAGACCAAAGGCCACGGTCATTTTTAATCTCAAACTTTTAAAAACCCTTCCCATCATAACGCCCGGTTACCCACCTCCTTCAATACTGGATAACCATACCTCCTTTTCTTTCTTTTTTCAATATCTTATATTAATATCACGAAAAAAGCCTGTTAAATCTGAAAAAAGCTTCTTTGCAGTGATATTTAATTTATTCTACCAAAATTGACAAGTTTCGACAAGATGTATTTTTAAAAAATTACAAGCATGTCCTTTATTTGAAATATTCTTTATTTTCTGTTTTGTATCCGCAACTGTGAAGGAGTTCCGATCCCGAGCTGAAAAGCCGAAATACAGAAAGCCGGAAGATATCATTATGAATAAATCCCTTGAGGAAGGCATTGCAAGAATGAGACAAAAAAGCAAAGCCGGCAGTGGTATTACCACGCCGGCGCTTATGATTATGGAGGTGGATAGTTCGATGCATCATGAGTTTCTGCTCACAAATTGCGCAGCATATCTTCAACAGACTTTCCAGTTTCTACATATGTTTTATAAAGGGAGTCATATTTCTCAGCATTGGCCGGGTCCGGCATAAACACCTTTGAATAATTGCAACCCATCTTTTGCTGGGCTTTTCCCACGGATTCATACAAACCCGCCGCCACCGCCCCGAACATGGCAGCTCCCAGTGCACAGGCCTGTTCGGAAGCCGCAACTTTTATAGGCATATTAAGCACGTCTGCGGTCACCTGCATCACAAAGTCGTTTTTCTTAGCTATGCCGCCCAGAGCAATTACCTGTTCTATTTTTATTCCTTCTTCCATAAATCTTTCGTTTATGGCTCTCGCCCCGAAGGCGGTAGCCTCCACCAGGGCCCGGAATATTTTTGGAGCTGTAGTGCCAAGGGTAATGCCCAAAACAGCACCCTTCAGCATCTGGTCGGCGTAAGGAGTGCGGCGACCGTTCAACCAGTCCAGAGCCAGCAGTCCCGTATCCTCCAGCGACATTCTGGCCGCTTCTTCGGTCAAGCGGGGTATCATAAGATTTCTTATTTCGCGGCACAGATTTTCTAAAGCAGCACTATCGATAATTGAAGTGCCCGTCAGAATCGCTTCTACAGGCCAGCAGAGGAGTTCCCTAAACCAGGCGTACACATCTCCAAAAGCCGATTGACCGGCTTCAAGTCCAATCATGCCTGGTATCACTGAGCCGTCCACCTGGCCGCAAATTCCTCCTATCAGTTTGTCGTTTATCACTTCTTTTTCCGCCACCATAATGTCACAGGTAGATGTCCCCATAATTTTCACCAAAGCTCCAGGGATTATTCCGCCACCTACAGCCCCCATGTGGGCGTCAAAAGCTCCGACAGCCACCGAGATACCCTCTTTAAGCCCAAGGCGCTCCGCCCATTGACGGATAAGACCCCCTGCTTCCACATCCGAAGTATAGGTATCTGTATAGAGACGTCCACGCAACCCCGCTAGGAGCGGATCGATTTTTATCAGAAACTCTTCCGGAGGCAGGCCTCCCCATTCCTTATGCCACATTGCCTTGTGCCCCGCGGCACACCGGCTTCTTTTAATAAATGATGGATGCTCAGTCCCGGTAAGCAGAGCCGGTATCCAGTCGCAGAGTTCAACCCATGAAAATACTTCTTTTTTCACATCTGTATCGTGGCGCAATACATGGAGAATCTTTGCCCAGAACCATTCGGAAGAATACACGCCGCCTTCATATTTTGTATAGTCCGTGCCTCCCCATGTTTTTGCCGCCTGGTTTATTTCCTGCGCTTCCGCCACGGCGGTGTGGTCTTTCCATAAAATGAACATGGCGTTGGGGTTATCCGCAAATTCGCTGCGAAGGGCCAACGGATGTCCATTTCTGTCGACGGCCACAGGCGTAGAGCCGGTGGTATCAACTCCGATGCCCACCACATGCTGTATGGCTTCCGGCGGAAGTTTTGACAGTGCCCCCTTTATTGATGCCTCCAGGCCTTCTATATAATCCAGCGGATGATGGCGGAATTGATTTTTTCCCGGGTCGCAGTATCTGCCTTCAGCCCAGCGCCTGTAAACGGCCGTGTCGCAGGCCAGTTCTTCGCCCGTATCCGCATCCACAACCAGTGCCCTGACAGAATCAGTACCGAAATCGACTCCTATCACCAGATGATTCATGAAAATCCCTCCTTTTTCACTTCCTTTGCATCATCTATTTTGCTCCTTCTGACCGTAATATGCATTTGCCCCGTGTTTTCTTAAAAAATGTCTGTCTAGCAATGCATTATTTATGGCTTTGATTTCAGGCTTTAACAAATAAGTATGGAAGGCCATTCTGGCCACTTCTTCCATAATGGCTGCATTGTGTACGGCATCCATAGGATCTTTCCCCCAGGCAAAGGGGCCGTGATTGTTCACCAGAACCCCCGGCATCTGAGAGGGGTCCTTTCCCTGAAAAGTTTCCACTATAACATCTCCCGTGTGTTTTTCATATTCTGTCTCTATCTCCTCTGCCGTCATTGTGCGTGTGCAGGGAATTTCTCCATAAAAATAATCCGCGTGGGTGGTGCCCAGGACCGGAATCCCATGGCCGGCCTGGGCCCATCCTGTAGCCCAGGGAGAGTGTGTGTGCACTATTCCTCCAATGCTGTGAAATTTTCTATACAAAACAAGATGGGTGGGAGTATCTGAAGACGGTCTCCACCTCCCTTCTATGATGTTTCCATCCAGATCGACGACCACCAGGTCTTCTATCTGCAGCCTGTCGTAGGGCACTCCGCTCGGTTTTATGACCACCAGTCCATCTTTTCTATCTATACCGCTCGCATTTCCCCATGTAAAAATTACCAGGCCCAATTTGGGTAGCTCGAGATTGGCCTCGAGCACCCGCTTTTTTAGATCTTCCAACATATTTCATCGCTCCAGTAGAAATGTTTTAATTAAACTGCCCCTAAAATACAGTGCATATCATCCAAAAGGATTTTCGTCTTTATAAAGCATCGAAGCGGGTAAATTAAACCTCACGTCCTCTATTCCCAGCATCTTCATCGAAGCAAATAAGATTTTCCCCGCATGCTTAAATGCTACTGCCGTGTGATGCGGGAAGTGCTCAGCTATCAAGACGTGCCTGTAGAACCGGGCCATTTCTCTGACGGCAAAGACCCCGATGCATCCGAAAGACCTGGGGTCTACGTCGAGGACTTCACCTTCAGCTACATAGCTTTTCAACCTGCAGTCGGCGGTGCTCTGCAGCCTGAACAGAGTGATGTCACCCGGTCTTATGGTGCCTTCCAGAGTGCCTCTGGTGATATCTGGTTCTTTTTCGGGCTCCAGCAGCCGGTGCATTATCAGCTGGTATTTCATGGAGCAAGTCTTCATGCAGGCTCCGGTGGTATTGCCGCAGTGAAATCCCATGAACAGGTCGCTCAATTTGTAGTCACCAATTCTGTCTTTGCTTTCTTCATACATGTCTTTCGGCACCGTGTTGTTAATGTCCAAAAGCGTAGACGGAAATTCTGTGGCGCACGTGATTATATACTCGCTCAACGCCCCGTATATGTCCGTTTCACAAGCAATGGGTATTCCCTTTGCGGCAAATCTTGAATTCACATAACAGGGGACAAATCCGAACTGCGTCTGAAACGCCGGCCAGCACTTGTTGGCAAACACGGCATAACGGCTGGCTCCGATATGTTTTTCCATCCAGGCCCAAAGAGTCAACTCATATTGAGCAAGCTTCGGCAAAATTCCCGGGTATTGATTGCCGTTGGAAAGTTCCTGTTCCATTTCCCTGACAACTTCGGGGATTCTCGGATCATCTTTGTGATTGTTGAAGCTCTCAAATAAATCCAGTTCGGAGTTCTCCATAATCTCAATCCCAAGGTCGTACAGGGGTTTGATTGGGGCGTTGCAGGCCAGAAAATCCTGGGGTCTGGGCCCGAAACTGATGATCTTTAGGTGCTTCAGCCCCAGAATTACCCGGGCAATATTCTCAAAATCGCGAATCATTTCGGCAACCTCATCGGCTGTCCCCACAGGGTACTCGGGAATATACGGCCTCAAGTTCCTGAGTCCAATATTGTAGGAGGCGCTGAGCATGCCGCAGAAGGCGTCTCCCCTTCCATTGACAAGGTTTTGAGCCGTCTCCTCGGCAGCGGCCGCAAACATGCACGGCCCGTCGAACTTCTGGGCCAGCATGGTCTCCGGCCCCTCGGGCCCGAAATTCCCCAGGTATACTATAAGGGCGTTAATGCCGGCTTCTTCAAGTTCTTTCAGCGCTTTCAGCACATCCTTTTCACTTTCGACGATAGTCTTAATCTCGGTAACTAAAATGCCTTTTTCGCTGCATGCCTTTACTACCGCTTCCCGTCTCTTTTCACTGAGTGAAATCGGAAAACAATCCCTACTTACAGCCACAATGCCAGGTTTTACTTCAGGTATGTTTTGCATATGAATCCTCCTGAAAACAATTTTTTAAAGTAAATGGAACACAATATTGAATAAAATTAGAGTTTCAATAATCTATAAAAACCGTATAACTGAATTTAAATATAAATTCAAATTGCTTTTATTCTCATCAAGCAGATTTATGAGATGTTCTAGTTTTTTATCAAGACCCTATTTTTAACCTCAGAATTACAAGAACAGCTCAATCTATTTCTCGCTCTGTCTCGTTTTTCTGATTACATCTATAGCGACTGCTATGATTATTATCGCACCTTTGACCATCCTCTGTGGGCCCTGCGGTACAGTGAGAAGGTTAAGGCCGTTGTTCACCACGCCAATAATCAGCGCTCCGATAAAAGTGCCGAGAAGTTTGCCTTCACCTCCCATCATACTGGTTCCGCCGATTACAACAGCCGCAATGGCGTCAAGCTCATACCCATCCGCCGCCACAGGGACCGCCGAATCAAGTTTGGCGGTGAGTAAAACTGAAGATATCGCACAGCAAAGCCCAGATATGGTATAAACGATCATTTTATAAAGTTTTACATTTATGCCGGATAAAATGCTTGCAGTTTCGTTCCCGCCAATTGCATATGTATATCTTCCTAACTTTGTGTATTTTAAAACATACCCGGCAATCAAAAATACAAGAATCATTATAATAGCCGGGATAGGAACAATGCCAATTTTCCCACTTATTTCCAGAAAAGGTTTCGGCAGGGTGTATATGGGCTGCCCTCCAGAAATGGTAAATGCTGCGCCCCTGGCAAGGGACATCATGCCAAGGGTAGCTATAAACGGCGGCAATTTAATCTGTGCTACATTAAAACCGTTTATCATGCCCAGTAGGCAGCCGCACAAAAGACCAATAATGATTGACAGCCAAACACTTACTCCTTCATTTTTCATCAAGCCTGCCATAACAAGGCCTGTGAGTGCCACCAGAGAACCCACTGATAGATCTATACCCCCGAGGATTATCACAAATGTCATGCCTACTGCGATTATTGAAATAATAGAAATTTGTTGGAGTATATTTAGCAAGTTTGTTACTGTCAGAAAGGTGGGTGAAAGAATCGCCATAATCACACACAGCACTATAAGCGCTGCTATAATTCCTATATCGCTCATGGTTCCACGAGAAAATCCGGCCTTAAGCAATATATTTTCCTCCTCCCGTTGCAAAGTACAGTATCTTTTCCTGTGTGGCGTCTTCCCTCTTCAGTTCAGCTGTTATTTCCCCCCGGCACATAACCATGATCCTGTCACACATGCCCAAAATTTCAGGCAGTTCCGAAGATATGAGAATGATGGCAGCACCGTTTTTTACAAGATCGTTCATGAGATGATATACCTCTATTTTTGCACCCACATCAATTCCCCGGGTAGGTTCATCAAATATAAATATCCTGGATTTTGACAGTAGCCATTTTGCCAAAACAACTTTTTGCTGGTTTCCCCCGCTCAAACTCGCCACTTTCTGCTCATGGCCAGGTGTTTTAATGTTCAACTTCTTAATATACTCTTTAATGACAGATACTTCTTTTTTAAGATTTATATGTTGACCCTGAGAAATGTTATCCAGGGAAGCCAGTGTTATGTTTGATCCCACGCTCAGGGTTAAAACAAGGCCGTGTCCTTTCCTGTCTTCAGGCACTAAACCGATACCGCACTTTATTGCATCCCACGGCTTTCTTATGTTTACCTTTTTGCCATTCACATATATATCTCCCCCGGCTATTCTGTCAAATCCAAATATCGCCCTGGCAAGCTCCGTTCTCCCCGCTCCCACGAGGCCTGCTATGCCGAGTATCTCACCTTCTCTCACAGAGAAGCTTATATTCTTCAACACATCTCCTCTTCTGAGATTGGCAACTCTCATTATCTCTTTGCCTATATCCAGATGTATCTTCGGGAACTTTTCCTTTAATTCTCTGCCCACCATAAGTTTTATTAATTCATCCATCTTTATATCTTTTATATCCAATGTAGCTATCGTTTTACCATCTCTCATCACCGTCACTCTATCTCCGATTTCGGAAAATTCCTCCAGCCTGTGAGATATGTAAATAATCGATACTCCTTTCTGCTTAACCCTCCGTATTATATCAAACAAATTTTCTATCTCTTGTCTGGTGAGAGCTGCCGTAGGTTCATCCATTATAATAATATCCGAATTTAACGAAAGAGCTTTTGCCACCTCCACCATCTGCTGTTTCGCAATGCCCAGGCTTTTAACAATTGCCCTTGCATCAATATCCACATGAAGATTATTTAATATCTCCTGCGCTGAATCAAATAGCCTTTTCCAGTCTATTTGGCCGGTTATTTTTTCTGATATAGGCTCGCGACCTAAAAAGATATTTTCGGCCACAGTAAGATAAGGAATAAGATTCAACTCCTGGTATATAATGCTGATACCCAGTTCCTGAGCATGTTTTGGCGAAAGTGTTTCGATTTTTTCTCCCTTGAAATATATCTCGCCTGAATCTTTTGTATACGCCCCGGCCAATATTTTCATAAGTGTGGATTTGCCCGCTCCATTCTCTCCTACCAGAATGTGTACCTCTCCTTTTTTCACCTCAAGCTGTGCTTCATCTAGCGCCAGAACTCCGGGAAATTTTTTTGTAATGTTTTTCATCTGCAATATTATTTCATCCATTTTTATCATCCCCTGCAAGTTATAAAACCGCAAAAGTCCTACAGAGGGGAATGCCCTCTGTAGGATAAAGATTTATTATTTAAGGAACTGGTCAACATTCGATTTATCGGCAATGATCGAATCGGTCACTATCATCTTATCCACCGTTTCACCTTTTAAAATCTTATCCAGAGCTTCAATTGCTTTCGCACCGATCACGTCAGGATAAACATATAGCGTTGCTGTCAGTTCACCATTTTTGATAGCCTCCAGTGCATTTGGATTGCCATCTATGCCGATAGTTAGAATATCACTTCTTCCCGCCGCCTTACATGCCTGAGCCGCACCAAGAGCCATCTCATCGGAAAGGCCGTAAAACACCTCGATATCGGGATGAGCCTGCAGCATATTGGTAGCCGCATTCATCGACTTTTCCCTCTCCCAATCGCCCGGCTGGGAAGCTACCACCTGGATTCCGGAATAATTTTTAATCTGATCTTCAAATCCGCCCTTTCTCTCGGTTGTATGGTATCCGGGCAGACCTTCTATTATAGCCACCTTTGCTTTGCCGTTTTTGACCTTATTTACATAATCAGCAACCTTTCTTCCACCTGCCCTCTGATCATACCCGACATAAGCTTTCACTTCGCAGTTTTGTAGTTCAGTGAGCGAATTAAATACCACCACGGGTATATTGGCTTCATTCGCTTTTCTTACTGCTGCTGCAATGGCATCGGCGTTTATGGCACAGAGGGCAATACCCTTCACTTTTCTTGTAACAAGATCTTCGACGATTTTTACCTGGCCTGCAAAATCGCTCTCCCTTTCGGGCGAGAGCACCGTAAACTTATAGCCCAGCTTTTCCGCTGCCGGCTTTGCACCGCTTATGGTGCCCGCATAAAACGGACTTACCATTCCCGGCGGAACAAAGGCCAACTCTCCTCCGCTTCCACCGCTTTCGCCAGCCTCTGACTGACCGGAAGATGAACCTGTTTCGCTTTGTTTTGGAGAGCCACAAGCTGCCAGGGAAAATACAACAAATAGGGCCAACAACAACAACACCATTATTTTCTTTAATCCTTTATTTTTCATTCTAACCCTCCATTCCGCCGCTACCGCTGGCGGCACAAATAGTAATGAAAAGTTATTTTTCAAGCTAAAACCCCTCCCTTTCATTTTCTAATTAAATACAAAATATAACCAACTACTACTTTTTTAATAACCAGCATCACCTCTTTTATCGGGCTGGACACAGCAAATTCCCCGTATCAGACGCACTCAAACATATGGTGTTTAAACCGGATGGGATCGTCCGGGCGAACCGACCCCATATATTAAAAAATTTGTTTTGCCGATAGATTTTTCTATTTGCTGTAGTAAAAATCGGCATTTTCCTTGGTAACCACCGTTACACCGGTATCGACCGATGGAGGCAGCGGCAGGACATTGGCGGTTTTCCAGTCGCCTTCAATGGGTTTAAGGAGGTCATGTTTCAAGTGATAGAGGTACATCATGCCCCAGTATCCCATATGCCATGTCCCCTGAGCCAGGGTAGCATCTATGACTCCCGCCTTTACGTTATCCAGGGTGCCTTTGTCTGTGTCAAAGCTAACTATGTGCACCTGCCCGACTTTATTGGCCTCCTTTACTGCAGTGGCCGCACCGACCCCGGTAGAAGCTTCCGTGCAAAACACTCCCACAAGATTCGGGAAAGTTTGCATGATGGCGCTCATGGCTTGGGCGGTAGCCACCTGATCCGATTTGCCGTCCTGCACCGATGCCAGTTTCACATTGGGGAATTCTTTAGCCAGGGTATCTTTAAACCCTGCCGCCCTCTCTTCGTGATTTAACTGCCCGGGAATGGTAATTAACGCTACCTCCCCCTTTTCTCCTACCAGTTTTGCCAAGTATCTTGCTGCGGTAACCCCCGCCTGATAGTTGGATGTGGCAAGAAAAGAATATCTTTTGGAAGTGGGGGCGTCGGCGTCAAAAGTAACTACCGGGATTCCCTGTTCAATGGCTTTATTGATGGGCGCCACCAGAGCGTTTGGATTTATACATGTAACCAGGATACCGTCCGGCTTTTGTGCAATTACCTGTTCTAGTACTGTCACTTCCTGATTGATATCATATTCGTTGGCCCCGGTATACTGAGCTGAAACACCTAAATTTTTCGCTGCAGCCTCCATACCTTTAAAGGCGCCTTTCCAGTACTCTATTCCGGATATGAAAGTTACCATAACGTATTTTTCATCTTTCGACCCTGCCAGAGGACTGACGGATGTTTCAGATGCAGCGTTTTGCTGACCGGTGGCTGAAGCCTGTTGATTAGAATTTGTGGTATTGCCTCCGCAGCCTACCAGGCTTATGGCCATGGCAAAGATTATTAAAAAAACCAGTGTTTTCTTAAACATTTTTCTGCTCCCCCTTTTGTGATTTTTTCTTTAAGTTTAAACTTAAGGAATTGCCCGGAAATTCCTTAAGAGGAACGACGGCGATGGGCCAGCATATCGATAGTAACGGCACCGATCAGCACGATACCTGTTACGAGGCTTTGCCAATATACAGATACGTTCAAGAGAATCAAGGCGTCATTCACCAGCGCCACCAGCATTACTCCCAGTAAAGCTCCCAAAACGGTCCCTTCTCCGCCGGATAGACTTGCTCCCCCAATGACGGCGCCGGCAATTGCTCTCATTTCCGCTCCAGTGCCTGCCGTCGGAGTCGCAACACCAAAGCGCGACAGAGTTAATATTCCTGCAAGGCCGGAAAGCAAGGCACTAAGGGTGAAGACTCCAACTTTTATCAAATCGACATTTATGCCCGACAGACGGGCGGCTTTTTCATTAGAACCGACATAATAAATCTCGCGAAATATGGCGGAACGCCGCATTAAAAAGTCGAAAAGAATTACTATAAAGATAAGTATTAGGATGAGATTTGGAATCCCCAGTATACTGCCCTGACCGATAAAGTCAAAGGCCGGCGAAATAACCCCTAGACTTAAGGGGGACCCTTTTGTAAGGACATAGGCCATGCCTCTAGCAATGGACATCATGCCCAGAGTTGTTATGAAGGGACTTAACCCGACTCTGGTTACAAAACACCCATTTATGATTCCTATCAATACTGAGGCCATTACAGTTACAAACACCGACAACCAGATGTTGAGGCCCGCATTGACTGCAAGAATGCCGGCCAGTACGCTGGCGAAGGCCTGAACAGACCCCACTGAAAGATCTATTCCACCCATTACCAAAACCGCGGTCATGGCCACAGCGATAATTCCGTCCATCGACAGACCTATAAGGGTTGTGAGGATGTTGGACTTTGTCAAGAAGCCGGGAGTCAGAAAGGTCATAATAATAGCCGTCACGATTATAATTGCGGCAAGAGATGCTTCGCGAATGGCAAACATGCTTCTTAACAAATTAAAACCTGCATTTTTACCGCTAATTGTCACCGTATTATCCACATTTGTCTTTTCCATGACACCAGGTACCTCCAAATAAAGAGTATTTGAAACTCGCATTCAGGACGCCCTGCCGGAGGCATACCTCATAATGCTCTCCTCGGTGGCGTTTACCGAGGTCAACTGGGCTACCAGTTTTCCTTCATGCATTACCAGGATACGATTGCATATACCTAAAATTTCGGGGAGTTCCGAAGAAATAACCACCACACCGTAACCATCGTTTGCCATACGGCGCAGAATATGGTGTATTTCCGATTTGGCTCCTACGTCGATGCCTCTTGTGGGTTCATCCAGGATAAGCACTTTGGGTTTAACGGCCAACCATTTTGCCAGAAGCACTTTCTGCTGATTGCCTCCACTTAAACTGTTTACGGATTGATAAAGGTTTCTATACTTCACATTAAGTTTCTCTACCATTTCTCTGGTGTAAACGATCTGGCTCTTTCTATCGACAAGTCCGAAGCGGCTTACTGCTTTCAAATTTGCGGCGACAAGATTTTCGCAAAGGTTCATAGGTAGAAATAAACCCAGAAGCTTACGATCTTCCGGAACATACACAAGCCCGCTATCTATGGATGAACGGATATTATTAAGAGGAATGGTTTTCCCGAACATGGTCACATTTCCATCGTCCACAGGATCTATTCCGCAAAGTCCTCTCGCCATTTCCGTCCGCCCGGCACCCATAAGGCCGAATATTCCCAGTATTTCACCCCGGTAAAGCTCAAAGGATATTTTTGAATAAACGCCCTTCCGGGTCAAATTGTCAACTTTGAGTATTACTTCCTCTGATGGATTGCCCTTATCCGGGTAAATATTGTCTAACTCTCTGCCAACCATATAAGAAACCACATCATCCGGTGTTACCTCGCTCGTAAGCCGTGTAGTAACACGCCGGCCGTCCCGAAGGACGGTTACCCTCTGGCTGATTTGAAATATTTCCTTTAATCTATGACTTATGTATAGTATTGCTATTCCGTTGTTTTTCAATTCTTCGAGTATTTTAAATAGATTCCGGGATTCGCTTTCGGTAAGAGCCGAAGTTGGTTCGTCCAAAATAAGAATCTTGCAGTTAAGAGTTATGGCTTTTGCTATTTCAACTATTTGTTGCTGGGATACATTTAGATCTTTAACAAAGGTCCTTGGTTTTATATGGGTGTGAAAGCGGCCGAGAATTGCCTTTGTCTCATTCTCCATCTTTTTAAAATTGATCCTACCCCCGCTCAACCTGGGTAATCGACCTATAAAAATGTTTTCCGCCACGTTCAAATGGGGGCAAAGGCTTAATTCCTGATGCACAATGCTTATACCGTATTTTTGAGCATCTTTTGGATTATTTATATGTATTCTCTCTCCATTCAAATATATTTCACCTTTGTCAGGCATGAGAGAACCCGACAGGATGTTCATTAAAGTGGATTTTCCCGCACCATTTTCTCCGCAGATGGCATGGATTTCACCCGGAAAAATATCCAGCGACACATCCTGCAAAGCTTTTGTGCCGGGAAATTGTTTGTCGATGCCTCTGACTGTCATAAGAGGTTTTTCGGTTTGCATATGACGTGACCCTCCACAATTACCTGAAAATGACTTTAAACTAACTTATTACATTCCCAATTAAATAGTTAATATCTCGGCCAGGGGAATCCGGTAACCATTTTTTTCAAAAACTTTAACCGGCCAGTTTTTATCTAGAGTTATCAGTTCTGGTCCTTTTGAAGAAGTTATGATAGTATCCTCGGATTTCACATTTTCAAGAAATGGATTCCAGGCAAAGCCCTGATTTTCCAGCACTATTTCTTTACAGTCTGGATCGGCCAGATACTCTCTTGTATCGTAGCCTATGGCGCCACCCTGATGATGTTTTTCCCATTCGCCAGGATATCCGGCGTCTTCGTAAGCCCTGCAAACCCGATTGAAAATATCTTTTATGCACGTGCCCGGCACAGTGGAGCCAATGAGCTCTGCTTCAATAGAACTTACCAGGTTATGGCGCTTTCTTAAGTCTTCGGGCAAAGCTCCGAAGTGCACCATCCTTGTTAAAGCCACCGTTAAGCCCCAGCGGCGTGCGCAAACTATTACCATTGCCGTTTTTTTGATTTTATTTTCCGTGGGCAACGGGTGACGGAATTTCTTAATCCTATTATCAAAGGCCACCAAAACTACCGGAACCGAAATGCCTGCCTCTGCCATTTTATTTTTAAGCTCATATGCAACTTTTATCTCGGTATCATCAGGCCGGATTTGTCTTGCTACCTGACCCGCTATTTCCGCAGCCTGTATACCAAGTTCACGCATTCTGCGTCTTTCCTCCGGTAACAGTTCATACCGGAGGACTTTCACTTCCCGGCACATTTCCCTGCATCCGGAAAGGGCTGTATCGCTACCTGCCTTTTTATCCTTTAAAAGATTTTGCAGGACTGAAATCCTGTCGCCCCGCCATGGATAAACCACCGGCTCATAACCCTGATCGCCCAGAACTTCATCAAGCAATCGGTCCATCTCATTATTGGGGGCCACCACATAAGCTTTGTCCTGATTAATAACAAGATCTGCAGCACCTGTCTGCACAGACTCGTCCACACTGCTTTCTCCCCCATCGGTCAACCATGCAAAGCTCGAACGAAGCGAAAACACAAAAGCATCAAGTCCTTTTTCCTCTAAAAATCTCCTTACTTTTTGTTGTTTTATAACCCAATCCGGCAAGCCGCACCACTCCTTACATGTTAAACTAATTGTCCGTACAACTTTAATAATATATATTCGCCAAATCTTTTGAAATTCCTGCTTAATAAATCATAGTAATAAAAAAATTTTTTCAGACAAACGTTTAAAATTACAAACAAAGAAAAAAAGAGGCATCAAGCCTCATGATATAGTTATACGGAACCTTCTCAGGGTCTCTCAAAAAATCGGTTGATAACTTATGTCAAATGGTTTCTATAAAATGATGCTCCTGAAATACACCGTTATATACTTCTGCATGATGAGCGTACAACAAGTTCCGGTGTATAAACAAGCTTCGGTTTTTCTACCCTTCGTTCCACCATATCAATGATAAACCTTGCTGCCTGACGTCCCATTTCAGCTTTGGGGTGCTTTATCGAGGTGAGTTTTACTTCCGATGCAGTAGCCAGATTAGAATCGTCATACCCCACGACAGAAATATCTTCGGGCACTTTCAGGCCTTTGTCCCGAATGGCTTGCAATACTTGCATAGCGATCTGGTCATTATAGCAGACTATCGCCGTTGGGCGTGGAGTTTTATTTAAAACACTGCATGTGAACTGATAAGGATATGAAAAAAGCTGTTCCGTTTCATAGTTTCCCAACATAAGCGATTCGGACTTAAGGCCGTACTCATCCATAGCCGCCATGAAACCCGCCTGTCGTTTTACTCCCTGCAGGTCGTCGGATTTAAAAATGCCCGCGATCTCCCGGTGCCCTATCTGCAGCAAATACTTTGTTGCAAGATAACCCCCCTTCTCGTCATCCATAATGATATATGCAGGGTCCAGTTCCGGGTACAGCGCATGTAACATCAAATAGGGCACTTGTCTTTTTTCCAGTTCGACAAAGTAATCTGAATTGACATTTTCCCTGGCGCTTTTTGTGGGCTCTACAATTAATCCCGATATGTCTTTCTCAATCAGGCTCTTCATGCACTGCGCTTCTTTTTCTTTATTGTTGTTGGTATTCATCAGAATCAGAGTATATCCCGCAGCGCTTAAGACTTCTTCTATTCCTTTGATTATATTTGGAAATATATAATCTGAAATATAAGTTGTAAGTACCGCAATACTTCCTTTTTTTCTTTCTCTGAATGCACAAAAAGTTCCCCTGCCCTGCTCTCGATATATCCATCCCTCGTTTTCCAGATCTCCCAGAGCCTGACGAACAGTATGACGGCTGAGATTAAACTGACTTGCCAGGGCATTTTCTGATGGAAGCTGTTCTCCAAACGTTATTTTCCCATTGAGCATCAATTCTTTTAAATACTCTTTTAACTGGTGGTATTTAGGCATCGAGTCGTTTTGTTCAAACATTTCATATTTCCTCCGGTTGTTTAGCTTGTGCGTACATGTATTTTTATTATACATCAATTAAGTTTTTTATTCAAGGAACAGATAATTTTTTTATCTTTACATCATATTATGCTTCCATGGCTTCGATGCAGAGTCAGGGAAAACAAAAAAATCGACAATCAGGCTTTCATCATCTGTACTAAATCTGGACATACACCACGTTATTCTTGCACCAGGCCAAATATTTCTCAAAATCCCTGTAGGAAATTGTCAATGTCGCGGTGTTTATGTTGGGGTGAAAGCTGACTTCGCCCATACTTTCCAGATCTTTGTCGATCACGACTCTCACTTCCTTTTGGCTATCGTTGATTAAGCCAAATGGGGAAACCGATCCGGGCTTTAGCCCCAGATATTTTTCCAGCCTCTTCTCCGAGGCAAAGCTAAGCTTGCCGCTGCCTATCTGTTCCGCAAGTTTTGCCAGGTCTGCCCTTTTGGAATTTTCCAGGATGATTAGGTAATGCCTGTCCCCTTTCTGGTTGCGCACAAAAAGGTTCTTACATACCGATTTGGGCATGTTCCCTAGCTTTTCGAATTCTTCTATTGTGAACACGGGAATGTGCTCGATTCTGGTGTATGGAATGTTCAATTTTTCAAGGACATCTAATACCCTTTTTTCTTCTGGGGTTATCATATTTACCTCCATTATTCTTTCATACTTTGCGATTTCGTTTTCCTGCGGCAGATGCTGCCATTTCTCCGGCAAAGTTCAAGCTTCACTTTATCAATGCTCTGCGGTAAGTCACAACAAATGCCGCTTTATTTGAAAAATGCCGGCAATCGTTAAACCCATTTTGGGTTGTCCCACAAATGAAGCACGTTGCCGATTCCAAGGTCTTTAGCCCTTTTGTAAATATAATCCGCCACCATTATGTCAAGGCAGCCCATTCCCCGGGATTTAAAGAAAATAAATTCGTCGCCTTCTCTACCGGGTGATTTTTTACTTATTATATTGTACAGCGGGGTCACATCTTCGTCGCGCAGTTTGCCGCTTTTTATTAGAGGCTGAAATACGGAAAAGGGATCATGTTTTATGGGTTCCCAATCATCCACTACTATCCTGTCGGCACCCGCCGGAATTTCTTCATGGGCTTCAAAGGAACCCACCTGTAAAAATAACCTTGCTCTGTTCACCCATTCTTTTTTTACAAAAGGCTTCTGGCTTGTGGTCATGGTTACAACTATGTCGGCATCTTTTACGGCTTCCTCGACGCTACCCATAATTTCTACGTTTACTTTTCCCTTAAATTCTTCCGCAAGTTCATGCGTTTTTTTCGCATTCAGGTCAAATAATTTAACCTTTTCCAGTTGAGTTAAAACCCTGCTCAACGCCCAGATGGTGGTCCTGCCGATTATTCCGGCGCCTATGCATCCTGCGGTTTTCGCATCGGGTTTCGCAAGATATTTTGCAGCAACGGCGGTAGATGCCCCCGTCCTCATAGCGGTAATCAGCGTTCCGTCCATTATTGCCACCGGCAGCACAGTATCCGGATCGCTCAGAACAACCATATCTATGCCCATCGGCAAAAGTCCCGTCTTTTGATTCAATGTGGACTCCGCCGCCCATTTTATCCCGGCTCTGTTGATATCGCCGCCTATGTATACCGGCATGGACATGAACCTGCTCTTCCAGACTCCTTCATCGGAATCAAGGCTTATCATTGTCTTGGGCGGATTCTTAATCTCTCCTTCGGCATACATGAAATAAGCCTTCTCTACCATTTTCAATACTCCATCCATATCCATAAGGCCTGCATTCAATACATCTTCCTGCTTCAAAAATAAAATATCCGGCACCAATTTAACACTCCTTTTGGTTAAATAATAAATTGCTCTGGATGTAATTTCCTGTATAATTGTGTCAAAAATTAACAATAGAATGGCTTCTCAGATAGTCTCTATTTTATATTCTTTTTACATTTTAACGTATATTCCTTTTAAGTTCAACCCTCCGAATGCGTAAAAAATGTTGATATATATACAATAATGTATTACAATATATATATATAACTGGAGGTGTTGATGAAATATGTATGTAAATCGGGATGATAAAAAGACTAAATTGATCTCGATACGATTCCCCCTGGCCCTGCTTAAAAAGATAGATGCTCTAGTGGAAAATGGTTGCAGGAGCGATTTTATCATTTCGGCTACTGAAAATGAGCTAAAGCGTATAAACGCAAAGATGGCACTGGAAAAATCTTTCGGAACATGGAGCGACGAAAACCACCCCGACCTAAAGGACTCCGATGCGATTGCCAAATGGGTGGCGGAAAACAGAACCGCTTATGATTATTTGCGGAATACCAAAGGAGAATAATTAATTATGCTGTATAAAAACTATCTTCTTGACACCACCGCTATTATTGAAGTACTGCGGGGAAATAAGAGCATCAAAAAACTCATTGAACGCTGGCTTGACGAAGGTAACAATATATATTATTCGATACTATCAGTTTATGAAGTATATAGCGGTATGCGGGAAGGGGAAGAGAAAGGCGTCAAGGCTTTCTTTGAAGGTTTTTCATGTTACAATTTAACTCCGCCCATTGCAGAACAAGCCGGTAAATGGACTATATTCTACAGGAAAAAAGGCATTACCATTAGCGGTTTTGATGCTCTAATAGGCGCTACGGCACACCTGAATAAATGCATACTTGTCACTGCTAATGTAAAACATTTTCCAATGCTGAAAGAAAATCAGATTTATAAACACTGAACTTTCCCTTATCTCAAAGAAAATCCATATTTCAGCGGGTCTTCCTCATCTATCATGTAGTGGTTCACGCCGGTGATAAAGGCCCTTCCGGTAATTTCCGGAATTACCGCATCAAAATCGCCCACTCTGGTTTTCCCCACCAGGCGGCCGGTAAAGAGAGTGCCCAGGATGCTCTCGTGAACAAAATCCTGATGCAGGCCCAGCTCGCCCTTGAAATAAAGATCCGCCATCTTGGCGCATGTGCCCGTGCCGCAGGGTGAACGGTCTACGGATTTTTTGCCAAAGACCACCACATTTCTGGCATGAGCGTCGGGATGGGAAGGCGCATCGGAAATCTCGGCCAAATCTATGGTCTTTATGTGGGGTTTTTCCGGATGGTAAACCTCAACTTTTTTATTGGCTTCGTCCCGGACTTTCAAGCCTATATCTATCAACTCATGAATATTTTCTTTAGCGACTTTTATCCCCAGATCCCTGGCCTTTACAATGGCAAAAAAGCTGCCCCCGAAAGCAATATCGGCTTTAATTTTTCCGTAAGGATGTATCTCCAGTTCAATCCCTTCTTTAAACAAAAAAGAAGGTACATTTTGAAAGGTGACGCCTTTAGCCTTTCCATTTTCCACTCTGACCCGGGCTTTTACCAGCCCTGCCGGAGCTTCCAGCACCACATGAGTTTCCGGCTCTTTTACTTCCACAAGCCCCATCTCCACAGCCACCGTAGCGGCGCCTATGGTGCCGTGGCCGCACATGTTCAGATAGCCTCCGGTGTCCATGAATATTATGCCGAGATCGGCTTCAGGCATCGTGGGAGAGGTTATAATGGAGCCGAACATGTCGTCATGACCTCTAGGCTCCAGCATGAGAGCCCTGCGCAGGTGGTCCATATGTTCTTCAAGGTAGTGCTTTTTCTCGGGCATGTTTTTACCTGGTATGTGCGGAATGCCTCCAATGACCACCCTGGTGGGTTCCCCCATAGTGTGGGAATCCACTGCTATGATGGAACGGGAAATGTTCATAACAACCGCTTCCCTCCCAATTGTTTTTAAATTGCTGTCATCTAAATATTATCATATGTTTTCTTAATTTGAAATATTTTTTTCTATTATGTCAAGTTTCCACCAGATTGTGCTTGATTGCAAACAGCACGGCCTGGGTGCGGTCGTTGACCCCAAGTTTCTGGAATATGTTGGTCAGGTGGTTCTTTACCGTCTTTTCGGTTATATAGAGATTTTCGGCTATCTCCCTGTTGGAAAGCCCCATGGAGATCTGCTGCAGCACTTCCATTTCTCGCTCTGTCAAGTCAAAATGATGCCGAGATTCTTCTTCCTTTTTTTTTCGAAAGCCGGTTGAGTTCTTTAAAAACCTTTGGGGTGAGTGAAGGAGGAATAAAGGCCTGTCCTTCCGCCACGCACCGGATGGTCTTCACAAGCTCCTGGGGCCTGACATCCTTTAATACGTAACCTGAAATGCCGCTCCTTATAAGCTCAAACAAATACTCTTCCTGGTCGTGAATCGTGAGGGCTATTATACTTATCTCCGGCTTTTCCGCTTTTATTATTTGCGTGGCTTTTATGCCGTTAACATTGGGCATGTTTATATCCATCAGTATGATGTCGACCTCGGTATTCCTCGCAAGCTCTATCACCTGGTCGCCGTCTTCGACTTCCCCCACCACGGCAATATCCGGTTCCAGCGAAAGGATTTTTATTATGCCCTCCCGAAGAAGGGCATGGTCATCGGCAATAATTACTTTAATTTGTTTTTTGCTTTCCTGCAACGCACTCACCTCTCCGAACTCCGGCCAGACCATTTTCCTCATGGGCCGTCGGCACGCTTAAAATCACTTCCGTCCCGTGGCCCGGGGAAGATTTTACTTCAAACTTGCCTTTTAGCAACTGAATTCGCTCTCTCATCCCGATAAGCCCAAAGGCCATGCCGCTTTTTTCGGCCAGCACTTTTTCTACGTCAAAACCGCAGCCGTTGTCCCGAACGACCACATTTATCCTGTTTTTCAAGAATTCGATTTTTATCAACACTTCCGTGGCCCTGGCGTATTTCCTGATATTTGTCATGGATTCCTGGATGACCCGAAAAAGGGCCACCACAAGCGACTGGGAAAGTTCGTATTCCCTGCCCATCAGTATTGTTTCGACGTAGATACCATAGTCCTTCATATATTGTTCAACATAGCGCTTGAGAGCGGGTACAAGGCCCAGATCATCGAGGGCCATGGGACGAAGGTCGAAAATTATTTTCCTTACGTCCTGGAGGCTCCTGCGCACCAGATCCATCAAACCGTACAGTTCCTCCTTCAGCATTGCCGGATTGACTTCCATCAGCTTCAAACAAAACTCTGCCCTCATTACTATATTTGCCAGGCTCTGGGCGGGCCCGTCGTGAATCTCTCTGGCCACCCGCTTGCGCTCTTCTTCCTGAGCCATGATAACAGAAAGGCCCAGTGCCTGAATCTGTTGCATTTCCCCTATCTTATTGCCGATGGACTCAAGATCGTTGCTCAATATCTTTAACACCATTCCAACGTTTGCCATCAATTCTTCCGAACGCTTTATGGTGATTTCTAAATTTTTGAGGTTGCGCTCCAGGTGGTCCCTCTGCAGACGAAGCAATTTTTCTTTCTCGCGCTTGCTCAAAAGCTCTATCTGTTTTTTATTGGCTTCTTCGTAAGCTTCTTTAATCTGTTCTTCGCTGTAATGCTTAAAATCCCGGCTGACTTCCATTAAACGAATCCTCGATTGATTGTAATTTTTTTCCAGGTCGTCAACCTCTTTGATAATACTCGCTATTTCCTTCTTTACCGACTCCAGTTCCTGCTTTGTCTTCTCATATTCCAGCCTTGCGCTCTCTCCCAGCCGGTAGAGTTCCTCTTTGCTCTTTTCCACAATTCTTCGCGTCTTTTGTATTATCCTCTCGAGGTTTTCAATGTTGACCAAAGCCTTTCATCCTTCTAAAACAAATTTTTCATTTATCCGCTCAATTTTACAGTTTGATAAAATCTGAGGGCATTTCTTTAATATTAATTTTAATACAAATTTGCAAACATGCATAGAAAATTTTTTAGTTTTCCGTCTTAAACTGCAGTGCCAATGAGTTGAGCTGTTCGCTTGTACGGGCAATGCGCCTGGCGCACGAGTTAATTTCCTTTATCAATTCCGTCTGCCTGGCGGGATCCATTTTTTCAAAGTCTACTTCGAAAAGTTCCGAATGCCTTGCAACGAGTTTTGAAGTTGAGCACATGTCGCCTACAATGCTTTTTATGGAATTAAACAGAACTCCCAGCTCCCCGCTCATGGCATTAAAAGCCCTGGCCAGCCGTCCCAGTTCATCCCCGGTGGCTACAGGCAGCTTGTACGAAAAATCGCCGATGGCTACCCTCTCCGTTGCCAGCAAAAGCCCTTTTATCGGACGGCCCACAGCCCTGATGATTATCAGGCGCGCCAGCAGGAGACCCGCCAGAGTTGCCAGCACAAAGTTGAAAATAATATTGTAGACCGTTTGCCGCAGGTAACTTTCAACAAAACTGAAATCCGTCAGAATATAAATATGGCCGACGGATTTGCCACCGCTGTCTGAGATGGGCGATGTAAATGCAACGGCGGTCACCTTCCCTTTGCCGTCCTTTATCGGCGTAAGCTTTCTTACGTCTGCCGCTGTTGCCATATCCTTTGCTCTGGCCGAAACTCCCCTCTCAAAGCCGCAGGACGCCACTATATCGCCGTTTTTGTCAAAAACTCCGGCTTCAAGGATTGAACCGTCGGCGTGCAGATCTTTCATCACCTCGCCAAGCACGCCATAATTTCCCGACATCATAGCCTCGGACGCCACCGTATTGACAAGACGCACCATGGCCCACCCCCGCTCTACAACTCCGTTTATGAACACATTGCGTTCTCTCACATATATGGAAAAACCTACAGCCCCCATCAAAAAAGTTATGAGCAGCGTAAAACCAAGACTCAACCGGAAGGTGAGAGAAAAGCCTCCACCCCTGTATGAGCTTTTTGCCATTTTATCATTCCTCCAAAATAAATTCAATCACATCGCCAATTTCCGTGCCTGTGGCCCTGCACACCCTGACGGGCAGTTCCAGCACTTTTGCGGCCCCTCTTACCACCGGGCCAATCCGAAAGGGCGGGATGGATTGTGCCACCCTTAAGATCCGGTTGCCGCGGTCCAGAAAAACCACATCAATTGAGTATCTCATGAACCATGTATGTACGGATGAACATGGCATGATAAGCAGAGCCATACCGGTTTTAAAATTCGTTGTGAAAATTAATCCCGCCAGCCTTCCTGTGAAATTCATGGCGGTCTCAACCTTTTCCGCCAGGACCGTTTTCCTGGTTGAATTAATCGCCTTCAAAATTTTTCTCCCCCTAAAAACCGAAAACCCTCATAATCTGTATTGCCGCCGGTCCCAGTAAGACGATGAACACAGCGGGAAAAATAAACATTACCATGGGTATGAGCATTTTTACAGGGGCCTTCATGGCCGTCTCTTCCACATGCTGACGGCGCCTCTGTCGGGATTCCTTTGACTGCAGGCGCAGCACATTCCCTATGCTCACCCCCAGCTGCTCGGCCATGATGATTGAACCCACAAAATTAGACAGGTCGTCAACGGCAACTCTCTCGGCCATTTCACGCAAAGCTTCTCTCCGTGGCTTTCCCATCCTTATTTCCTGTAAAACCTGATACAGCTCGTCAGCAAGGACTCCTCCGGACTTTTCCACCACCTTTGCCAGTGCGGCGTCAAAACCCAGCCCCGCTTCCACGCACACGGTGATAAGATCCAGCACATCGGGCAGATTTTTTTCCACCTGCCCTTTGCGCTGCCGTATTTTGTAGTTAATTACAACATCCGGCAACATCCACCCGGCAATGCACCCTGCAAAGGCCATTACCGCGGACTGTATCGCCGATTGTCCCAAAAGTTTCCCTAATTCTATTAAAATAAGGGCACCTATTCCCGACAGCACATACTTTACCGCCAGCAGCTCCCGTGGGGAAAGATTCCACGGCCTGCCCGCTTCCAAAAGCCTTTTTTCAAGCGTCTCCGTTCCGGCTGCAGGCATATATCGCGCCAGAGCTCTGGTCATACCGGTCAAAATGGGTTTTATGAATCTCTGAAAAAAAGGAAATGATAATTCCTGCTGTCTGATTGGTATCGAGGCGGCGCCTACCACTTCGGTCACTCTCTTGCTCATTCTTATGCTTTCTCCGAAGACCCATCGGTATAAAAACAGCGTAATTGTGAACGCACTGCCAAAGACTCCTATCAGAACCAAAATTAATGCCATGGTGTAATTGCCCTCCTTAAAACTTGATGTCCACAATCTTCTTTATAATCAGCATACCGGTGAACTCTCCCACAATGGCCAGCAGCATCATAGTCAATCCCACTCTGGAGGAAAAAAGTTGCATTATATATGAAGGTTTTACCACCATCATGAAGCCCCCGAGGATCAGCGGCAAAAGTCCTATGATAAGGCCCGAGATACGACCCTGGGCGGTAAGGGTCCGGATTTCCCGCTTAATGCGTATGCGGTCCCGGATGGTTTCCGCAATATTGTCCAGCACTTCCGAAAGGTTGCCCCCTACCTGTCTCTGGATAAGGACCGCAGTGATCACCAGATCCAGGTCTTCGCTGTTCACCCGTTTTGCCAAGTTTTCGAGGGCTTCTTCAGTTGGGGTCCCCAGGTTTATTTCTTTTAATGTCCTTGTAAACTCTTTTTTTATAGGATCCGGCAGTTCTTTTCGCACCATGCCCATACTCTGCAAAAAGCTGAAACCGGAACGAAGGGAGTTGGCCATAATGGTCAGGGCGTCGCAGATCTGGGCGTTAAAATTTGAAAGTCGTTTGTTTCTGGCGGCGTTGAGAACCGCAAACGGTATCAAGGCGGCCGTAAGCCCCAGAATAATACTTCCTGCAGGATTTAGAGTTATTGTAAACGAAACAAACGACGAGGTGAGGGCACATGCGATTACAATAACCACAAATTCCCCTCCCCGGAGCAATATATCGGCTTCTTCCAGTTTTCTATCTACAAGAAGTCCTATGCGACGCGTCAAAGATAAGCCACCCGCCCAGGTCAACAATTTTCGCCATAATTCCACATGACGCTGGACGGCAGCCTCTTCTCCCTGGGCGTCCCTTGAAGCGATTTTTTTAATTCGCATCATCACCTGCCTCTGGTCCGAGGATAGGGCTTCGCTTATCCCCAGAACCGTCAAAAAACTTGCCAGAAAAACCAGTACGCTTACGGTTTCCATGCCTTCTGTCCTCCCAAATCTATAAAATCGAAGGTTCAAAAACATTCGGAGGCAGTTTGATACCACAGGCTTCAAGAATTTCCATGAACTTAGGCCGGATCCCGGTACAGGAAAAATACCCCTTTACCTTTCCGTCGCGATCTATCCCGGTCTGACGGAAGGTGTATAAATCCTGTAATACAATTACCTCCCCTTCCATTCCCAGCACTTCGGTAATGTGTGTAATACGCCGCGAACCATCTCTAAAGCGGCTTTGCTGTATGATTAAATCGATGGCCGAAGAAATTTGTTCCCGGATGGCGCGCACCGGCAGATCCATCCCGGCCATCAGCACCATGGTTTCCAGGCGGGAAAGCATGTCTCGAGGCGAATTGGCATGGCCGGTGGTGAGAGAGCCGTCATGGCCAGTGTTCATTGCCTGCAGCATATCCAGTGCCTCGCCGCTGCGTACCTCTCCCACTATTATCCGATCTGGCCTCATGCGAAGAGCATTCCGCACCAGGTCTCGAATTGATATGGCTCCTTTGCCCTCGATGTTCGGCGGACGGCTCTCCAGTGCAACCACATGAGGCTGGCGCAGCTGCAGCTCCGCTGCATCTTCTATGGTGACTATCCTTTCCGAAGGTGGGATGAATGAAGACAGCACGTTTAGCGTGGTTGTTTTGCCGCTGCCGGTGCCGCCGGATACGACGATATTGAGTCTCGCCCTGACGCAGGCTTCGAGAAAAGCCGCCATTTGGGGTGTCAGTGTGCCGAAATTAATCAGGTCTTCCACAGTAAAAGGGTCCCTTGAAAATTTTCGAATAGTAATGACAGGACCGTTTAAAGAGAAAGGAGGTATAATGGCATTTACCCGGGAACCATCCGGCAGTCGGGCATCCACCATGGGCATGCTTTCGTCTATGCGCCTTCCGAGAGGTGACACTATCCTGTCGATGATATTCATGACATGCTCGTTGTCCCTAAAAAAGACGTCCGTAAGTTCCAGTATACCGTTTCTTTCCACATAAACCTGGTTGGGGCCGTTGACCATTATTTCGCTGACTTCGGGGTCGTTAAGGAGAGAGGTTATCGGTCCGTAACCCATTATTTCATCGACCATTTCTCCGGCTATCCGGAGCCTTTCTGGCCGTGGAATGCGGTTTTCGCCGTCGGAAGTCAAATAACGCTCCACCAGTTCCTCTATGCGTTTTGCCATGAATCTGTTGTCCCCTTCTTCGGATTCTTTAACGTCCTTAAGCTCGTCGACCAACTTTTTGTGCAGGCCGGCCTTCAACGAGGCATAAGGGTCCCGGACAAAATGACTTTGAGTTTTTCGTTCCTCCCGGTTTACATCCTCCGTCGCCTTTTTGCTTTCAAGCCTCTTCAATAACGACATCTTCAGTCACTCCCCAATCAGTGTTCGGATTTCAGCGGTCAGATTAAGTCGGATTTGCCGAAAAGGCAAATCTAAAAACTGAACATTCTTGTCACAAAAGACTTTTTGGCAACCGTTTCCCGGCCCTCATCCACCTTGGCCAGGTCCAGCAGGCCGATCATGTCTTTCACTGCGGCTGACACTTTAGCAAAAGGCTGTCCCATAACAAAAGGCACCCCTTTGTTGATGGCACTCTGCACCGTTTTACCGTCGTCGGGCACCGCAGCCGTTATGGCAGTATTCAACGTCTTTTCCAGTTCCTTGACCTTCAGTCCTTCGTTGCTTTGCTGGTTCAGAATAATCCTCACTTTAGACTCGCAGTTCAGCGTTTTCATGATGTCAATAGTGGTTTTGACGTGTTTCAGGGTGGTCAGGTCCTGGTTCAAAACAAGCGCTATCCTATCACACGCTTCCAGCACCTCGAGATTGATATCGCTATAAAGCGGTGCGGTATCCGCAATGACATAATCGAAATTCTCCCTTAATATTTTCAAGAGCTGTTCCACATGCGGCGGGTGTATCAATTCCGCCTGCTCCGGAGAAAGCGGCGCCGGGAGTAATCTTGCTCCCGACAGGTGCGGAATAAGAAACACGTCCACCAGTTGAAAATCCATTACATCCTGTTCCTGTATCAGATCGGCTATGGTGTTTCTGGCATTGATGTTGAGCATAACTGCGGCGTCGCCCGCAGTAAGGTCCAGATCCAGCAGAGCCACTTTTTTCCCGGTCTCCTGCGCCAGAGCTACGGCCAGGTTGCAGGCCAGGGTCGTCTTGCCCACACCCCCCTTGGTGCAGAAAAATGCGATTATTTTGCCGCGCTTTTGCTTGAAGCCCTGCGAGGCATTAGAGGGCGTTTGCGGCACAAGGTTCAAGTTGCGCCGTTTCTGAGATTCGTTGACCCGGCGGATGGCGTTTGCCAGTTCATTGGCAGAGAAGGGCTTTACCAGATATTCCCTGGCTCCGGCAGCCATGGCCTTGCGAAGGTATTCCTGCTCCCCCTGTATGGAAATTATAATGATGGCGCACTGGGGCAAATTCACGGAAATCTGCTCCGTAGCGCCGATGCCGTCCAGGCGGGGCATATTTATATCCATCAATATAACGTCGGGTTTCAGTTCCTCAGCCATGGAAACTGCTTCATGGCCGTCGCCGGCCTCGCCCACCACCTCTATGTCGTCCTCAAAATAAAGCAGACGCTTTATGTCTTCACGCGTGGTAGCTATGTCGTCCGCTATTAAAACCCTGATGGGTGCCATACAAAAACCTCCCCGCTATCGCATTAAATGTTCCGGTATGCTCGTGCGAAGCTGTACGATATCTGAATCGTCCGGCGAGCGCAGCGCCAGTTGAATGCTTCCCTGCTGGATGGCCAGGGCTATCTGTTGAGCCTGTTCCGGTTCCACCATAACGGTGACGGTCTGGGGCTCCTGTTTCGATGCTCCTTCTGTCGCAAGATTCCCATTGACGGCCAGAACCGGTACATTTTGAATTATGGTGGATGTGGCTGGAGTTTTTTGTTCACCCGGCGCGTTGAAAGTGACCAGCACGTCCACACGATCTCCCGCATTGATGAGCCCGTGCATGGCGGTTATGTTGTTGACCGGAATAGAAACAGCCCGCCTGCCCTTTTCCACTTTCGCCGAAAGACCCGCAGCGGCATCGGTTCTCGCCACCAGTTTGTTGCTCAGGATCACCTCTCCCGGATAAATATCGCCGCGCGCCATCTTGCCCGTCGCATCTTTGACGTCCACCACCGTACCCGGCAGTACGTATTCCACGGGCATTTCTTTGAATTCCAGCATATCGCCGCTTATGACCGTCCTGGCCGCAATTTTCTGTTTCGCCGTAGCCACCCGGGTGAAATTCCCGGATGTCCTGTAGGTTCTTTTTAAATCTTCCATATAATTGTATGCGCCAAAAGCAGCCGCAAGGCCAAAAATAATCGCCAGTAAAAAGATGAGTTTATTTTTCATAGTTCAATTCTCCTCGCCATTATCATTCCATCAGCTTTGCCGCATGCAGTCCGTAGTCGGTTCCGTTCGGGTCTATGGTATAACGCAATCCTTCCGGCGGAACCATTTGCAAAAAGTATCCTTTAACAATACTTTTATTTCCTGAACCTTCCACTCCTTTCAACAGGAAGGCTGCAAACCCGACTATCTTGACTTTGTCCCTGCCGCTCAAGTCGGTGGGGTTGAAAATCGGCACTATCATAACTCTTGGGCAATCGGGGTGATAAGAATCAATGCTGCAACCAGGTGTATGCGGGCACCGGCTCAAACGGTAATTCACTCCTTCTTCGGTAGGGCCCGACATGTTTCCCGGTTCCGTAAGCACCCAGTCTCCCACACTGACAGTGCCGCCGTAACCGTATTTCAAATTGTTTTCATAGTTGGACGCTCCCCTCAATTCCAGGGCCAGGGCGCCGTAATTGCCCGGACCGTATGCATCGTGGGAACCGGATTTTAAGGTGTATTCCTGCCCGTATACCAGCGGCTGGTCGGGAATACCGAAGGGAACCACTCCGGTTATGCTTTTCACACTGCCGAATACGGCGGATGCCCTTGTCGAAACATTACCGCTATTTATACCAAAAACCCGGGCAAAGGTGAAATCTACACGGCGGGACGCTTCCACGGTCACCTTTGTGCCCCCGGCATCAAAGTTTATAATAGCCTCCTCCGGAGCAACACCGTTATACCCCAGGTATTCCAGGGCCTTTTGCCTGGCCGCCTCAGTGGATGGAAGTTCCCGGGCGGCGGCCAGGGCGGCGGCGTCGCATGCGTTCTGTAAACGATTTTTTTCCAGCACAAGGGCACCCACATCGGTCACCAGAGCGGCAAAACCCAGGAGTACGGTCATCACGGCTGCGGCCAGCACCAGCACTGTCCCTCTTTCGTCCCGCCTAATTGTTTTGAAAAAGCTCTTTAGCCTCTTCATCATTCTATCCTCATTGTAGCCCGAGATTTTAGCGTAACAGGATTAGGCAGCAGGCTGTCAAAAAGCGGAGTCACCAGTTCCACGTCGTAAGCTACTTCTATGGTGAACGGCACGCCCGGTGTCCGGGCGGTCTCATTCGGCTCCAATCTTGTTATATGCAAATTGGTGTCCGCCTCAGGCAGGGGAGCGGAATCCCGAACCCTGGATATAATTTCCGCATCGGTCTTGCCGACTGCTCCGGCCCTGGCCCCTTCCCTTGCCGCATGAGTTATAACGATGTATGAATAAAAAATGCGCCCGAACTCCAGAACGCCGAACAGTATCAGGACAATGACCGGCAAAATCAGGGCAAGTTCCACCATGGACTGACCCTTCCGGCTCTTTAAATGCCTACAAACCTCAATCACGAAAAATCACCTCACCACATATGCCAGAGCGGTGCCCGCTGCAATGGCCACGGCGTAAGGAAAGGTCTGGACCGAACCTTCGTAGATGGAGTCCAGCAAATCGACTTGAGGAATAACGCCAAATGCGGAAAAGAGGGTAAGGATTGTGGCTCTGAACCGTACAGGAAATTCTCCGCTTTTTACCATAACTATCACGGAGATAACGCCTCCGACGATGGCCGTAAAAATAAACGCTGTCCAGACGAAGCCGGGGCCTTTAAAGGCTCCCACGACTCCCAGAAGCTTGACGTCCCCCGCTCCCATCCCGCCCAGGATGAAGGGTATCAAAAGAAGAGCCATACCCAGCATCATGCCTTTTATTCCGGTAATCCCTCCGGTCGCTCCTCCCGATAAAAAATTGCTCGCAAGACCTATGGCCGCCGCGGGGAAAAGCACGACGTTATAAATCTTTTTGGATTTTATGTCTGTGTAAACGCAAACTGCCATTAATAAAATAAGGAAACAATCCGCAATCGCCATAAAACCAGCTCTTTCCAATAGAGTTTTGTTGTTAAAGCGGCCCTACTGAAAAGTAGGGCCAACAATATAACAACGATAAATGCCTTTTTTTAAATCTTATTGACTTATGGAGTGGTGGGAGTTGTGCCGTTTAAACCGTTTGTCACATCATTAAATTTAGAATTGATACCCTGCCCCAAAGCCTTCAGCGCCACGATCACCACTACGGCCACCAGTGCCAGAATAAGCCCGTATTCGGCCATGCCCTGTCCTTCTTCTCCGGTCCATAATTTTTTGAAATGTTTTAACATTTTCCCGACCTCCTTTTTACTTTTAATTCTCAACCCTTATTTGATTTTAATCATAGCAGTTTAAACAAATCCGCGCATGATTCAAAAGTCGAAAAATTTTACTGTAAGGGCCTATAACAATAACAGGACGTTTGTCCTAAAAAAAATGGGACTTAAACCTATAGCTAACCGGCACTGTGGCGGCAACCAGCACCGGACTTTCACCGGCAGACAAATTATGATTTTGCTGGGCACGCGGCCCACAAAAATTCACCCCGGGCTACAATACCCGGGGTTTTATCATTATCCGGTCAATTTTCTACTTTAGCATTTCCTCTTTGAGTTTTTCCGGATCTATCATGATTCTTGCCACCTTTGTTTCCATGGCGGCTCTTGCGACTCTTGATGCCACATGGGCGGCCACCCTTTTGTCGAAGGCTCCGGGGATGCAGTAATCCGGCGAAACCTCTTCGTCGGTGATAAGAGAAGCTATGGCATGAGCGGCCGCGAGCTTCACCGCATTTTCGATGTGCTCCCGCACAGGGGTTACACCCCGGCTCGCTAAACGCATCACCCATATTAATATAGCATGTAGAATCTTTGATATCAATCTTACTCTTATGGTTGTCTTACTTCCATGGTAAGTTTTAACCTGACAACTTTAGATCATAATTTGTCGGTTAATATTAAAAAGAAGGCCCAAAGGCCTTCTTCTCAATATTCCCGGCTATTCAAATGTACCTTTAACTACAACATTTCCCTCTTTAACCATGATTTTACCTTTCGCAAATACATATTCTATGTTCAAATCCTTATCCATAACCACGATATCCGCATCGCTGCCGATCTGTATAGTGCCCTTTTTCGGATAAAGCTTTAGTGATTTTGCGGGGTTTTGGGTAATGACCTTTAATGCATCAGAAAGTTTTAACCCTTCATCTTTAACCAGGGCTTTGAATTCCTGGTACAGAGAATCAAGCTCTGCCACCAGTAACCCCTGGATATTTCCCTTTTCGTCAAAAATGGGCATGCTGCCGTTTCCGTCGGAGCTCATGGTTATATTTTCTATTGGCACACCGCTTTCCAGACAGTATTTTACCGCCTCCGACGCCTTATACGACTTTATATCGCCAATGTCGGGATATACGCCTGATGTCATATCTATCATGCCGCCCATTTTGGCAAATTTTATCCCGTCCTCAAGGAGATACTGCGTCCGGTTTATATGAGTCGGGGTGAACTGGGTTATGGGCAGCTCTGTCTCTTCCAATATTTCAAATACCATGCTAAGTTTTCTTTGCCCGTCTCCCACATGGAGGTGAAGTACGCCCGCCTTGCCGCTGAGTATGCCTCCCACGCGTGCTTCTGCAGCCAGTTTTTTTATCTCTTCTTTGCCGGGCTGGGCCGAGCGATAGTCCGATATGGCAATTTCGCCCGCTCCTATCACCTTGTCGATAAGGATCAGGTCATTCCTCACATTGTTGGTTATTGTTCTGGTGGGAACCTCATATGCACCCGTATATATGTAAGTCGATATTCCTTCGATTTCCAGCGCCCTGGCCTTTGCAAGTAGGGAGGCTACGTGCCTTGTTGTGCCATCCGTACCTAGGCACCCGACAACCGTGGTAATGCCTGCCCTGATTATGTGGCTGAGCATCACCTCCGGTGTTCGGGAGGCAAACCCTGCCTCGCCGCCTCCGCCTATGATATGGACGTGCTGGTCAATAAAGCCGGGCACAACATATCTGCCTTTGGCGTCTATCACTTCCACTTCCCCGTATGAAGGAGACGGAATGATATCTTCGCTTATGTTTGCAACTATGCTGCCGCAAATGAGCAGATCCTTTTCCCCGCAGTCTTCAGGATTTAATATCCTGCCATTCTTCAATATTGTGAACAAATCCCTCACCCCCGCGCAATTAATTTTTTCCCTTAAACCTCATATCCTCCCTGAATCCAGCACATTCAAAATCAGACAGGCCAGTCTTTCAATATCCCCGACATTTATTATCTCGGATGCAGTGTGACGGTTTTTAACGGCATACCCAAGCGATATTGCAGTTGCATCAAGGCCTGCCCTGCTTATGCCCGAAACATCCGACATTTCTTTTAAATCAACGGCTCTTTCCACTGTCATATTCAAGTCCTGTGATGCATCCTCAATTGCCCTTATTAAATCGGGGTGGCCTGCCGCAGAGCCGTCCCTCAGCCTCATTATCGGCCCGCAGCCCGGGTATACGCTGCTTTCCCCGGCCGGGACCGAATCTATGCTTATCGCAGCTTCGGGGATGATTGCCCTTGCTGCCACCTGCATCCCCCTTGCCCCGAGCAGGCTCTGGCAGGAGAACACAAAGTATGCCTCGTATTTTTGCCCTTTCGTGTATCTTTTTATTATATCAACAAGGCACGCGCATGACGCTCTCGTGGAAAGTGCAGGAGCAATAACAGCAAAATCCCTTTCATAGTACTCGCCCTTTGCAACCGCAACATCTCCTATCCTCACGGCTTCTTCCGCTTCCAGTCTGCTTTTTGCCCCGATATCGATAAATAGCCCATCGGCGCCTTTTGATTCATCGTCCCGCAGCACAACGCCCTGAACAGCACCTTCAAAGGCAACCCGGGCGTTGATTAACTTCAGGGGGCTGTCAGTGCCCATTGAAGCAAATCTTATTTTGCCTGACTTTTCAATATGTCTTGCAATCAGGCACGCCTGATCCATTGGTGCGGATATGCAAACCCGCCTTTTGCCGCCTTTTACTGCGGCGATCAGGTTCCCCAAGGCATCCGTCCTTATCTCGTCCACAAATGGGCTGATTTCCTCTTTAATTATCTTCGCAACAGCCTTTTCGTTGGCAGACGGCCCATAGGCTGAAGACAACCTTTCCAGAAGCCCTGACATTATATTTTCCCTCCAAGCTGAATATATTCCAGAAAAAGTGAAATAAGCCTTATCGTATCCTCATAATCCTTCAGGCTGGCGACACTTGCAGGCGAATGAATATAACGGCACGGCACCGACACCGTAACGCACCGCACGCCCGTGCCCGTAAGGTGAATCGCCCCGCCGTCGTTTCCGCCTCCCGTGATTCTCCTTCGCTGAAAGCGGATATTGTTCGAAATGGCAAGTTCGCATAGCAAATTGCTCAATTCAATGTCAAAGTAAGTGGTCCTGTCAGCAATGGAAATTGCGGGGCCGCCCCCGAGCACGGTCGACTGCCTGTATCCCTCAACATGCGTCATGTCTGCGCAAACCGTGCCTTCTATCACTATCCCGATGTCAGGGTTCACGAGGTATGCAGCCGCAAATGCGCCCCTTTCGCCTATCTCCTCCTGTGCGGAAAACACGCCGTATACGGGGATGTCATAGTCTTTTTTCAAAATCTCCGCCAGCACGGCGCATCCCACTCTGTCATCGAGCGCCCTGGACTTTATTAAGCCGCTCCCGAAGTTTGTAAATTCCGTGACAAATACAGCATAATCTCCCACTTCCACCGCCTTTTCGGCTTCTTCAGCACAGGCGGCTCCGATGTCGATGTAAGGCCCGGAACATTCTGAGCCTGACCGGACAAGGCCCGGCACGCGATTTTCCCCTATGTAAACAGGCTTTGATCCCAGCACCTTGGCGTCTATTCCGCCCGAGCATTCAAAGCTAAGGGTCCCGTCTTCGTTTATGCCTGTTATCAAAAGCCCAACTTCATCCATATGGGCCGATATCATGACTTTTGGGCCGGGTCTTTTGCCTTTTTTTGCCGCAATTATGCTGCCCAGCGCATCATACTCAATTTGATCGACAAACGGCCTTACCGTGTCCGCGATGACCCGCCTGATTTCACCTTCATCCCCGCTTACTCCCCATGCGGTCGCAAACTTCTTCACCAGCAAAGAAAATCACCCCAATCCATGTCTCCAAGGCTTTCTGCATACCGTCCCAGCAGTCCGGCCGCACTTTCTAAGTCGCTCAAATCCATCATTTCTGCCGCACTGTGCCTGTATCTTACAGGGAGCATCATAAGGGCAGTAGGGATTCCGCCGCAGGCTACCTGAATCGCCCATGCATCAGTGTTGTGCCTCTCGGCTGATGCAATTATCTGATGAGAGATGCCGGATCTTTTTGCACATTCGATCATGGCCCGGGAAAGCCTGGGGTGGGCTATGGGTCCTCTGTAAATTGCCGGCCCCTTGCCGCATTTTGCAAAAGCGTCTTTAAAATCCCGGCTTCCTGCTTCTACCGAATCAATGACTATGGCAACATCAGGCTTTACATAGGATGATACGCGCATTGCTCCTTTATATCCGCTGTGGTGCTGCGTACCCATTACTATATATATATCCGCATTCATGCGCATATTTATCTTTTTCATGTCTTTCAAAAACATATGAAGCACCGCTATGCCCGCTTTGTCTCCCAGCGCCCTTGCCATAACCATGTTTTTTTGCAGCCGCATAAGCTGCCTTTTCACAGCCGCAGTGGTTCCTGGCGGCGCTATCTCCAAAATTTCGCCCCTGCTTAGGCCCGTATCAATTTTAAGCTCGCTCATTCCCACGGGTGCCTTCCTCTCTTCCAGAGAAAGGATGTGGGGCGGCCTCATGCCTATTACCCCTTCGACAGTCCTTTTTCCGTATATCAGCACCTCCTGCGCCGCTAGATCGCCCGGCTCAATGTTCCCGACCGTTTCAAAATCAAGGTATCCGCCTTCATCAGCGCCGCATATCACAAGACCCGGCTCGTCATAATGGGTAAAAATCAGGAGCTTTCTCTTTGAGCCTTTTGCAATGCGGATGATGATGTTGCCCATTTTATCGCACGTTGTTTCATGCCCGAACTCTGAAAATATCTTTCTTATAAGGCCTGCTAATCTTGCCTCATCACCGCAGACCGCACCTTCCTCGCATACGGCCTGCAAAATGCTGCAATTATCCATTTCATGCACCTCGTTTTTTCAAAAAGAAAGGGGCCCCGAAACGGAAACCCCTTACGCCCTATTTATTTCTGAATCTCGACCGTCCTGAAGAACGACCAGCCAAGCGGCGATATATGCATCCCTTTGACATAAGGCTGCAGCATGTACTGGATATTGTAGTAGAAAAGCGGCGCAACGGGCATGTCGTTCATCAATATGTCTTCCGCCTGATGATACAGTTTAGAACGCCTGACAGGGTCCTGTTCCCTTGTTGCGGCATTTACTATCCTGTCGTACTCAGGGTTATTGTACTTGGCGTCGTTGTTGGGCGATCCGCTGACCCACAAATCAAACAGTGACCCGGCATCGTTGAAATCGGCTATATATCCGTGGCGGGCTATTTCGTAATTGCCGTTTGTCCTGTTGCTTATGAACACCTTCCATTCCTGCACCTGCAGATCCACATCTATGCCCAGATTTTTCTTCCACATGGCCTGAAGCGCTTCCGCAACAGCCTTATGCGTGCTGCTCTCATTGTAAATATACGTGATCTTCGGGAAACCCTTGCCATCCGGATATCCAGCCTCAGCCAGAAGTTTTTTGGCCTGCTCCGGGTCTGCCTTCAGGCTTATATAATCCTTTCCTTCCGACCTGAAATCTTTACCGCTTGATCCGCCGGGAATCTGCGGCGGTATATACGCTGTTGCGGCCTGCTGGCCTCCTTTTAAAATGGTGTCCACTATGGCCTGCCTGTCGATTGCAAGCGACAGGGCCTTTCTCACCTTCGGGTTGTCAAACGGCTTTTTCGCGGTATTGAACGCAAGAAAATATGGCCCCAATTCCGTTATTGACTGCGCCTTGCCGGACTTCAAAAGCTCAGCGGCCTGAACCGGGGGAAGTGTCGTAATCAAGTCGACCTTGCCCGTCTGAAATGCTGTAAGTGCCGTGTTTGCATCGGTGATCATGACAAGCTTCAATTTGTCGAGCTTAACGTTATCGGCATCCCAGTAATACGGGTTTTTCTCCAGAAGCATGTAATCGTTGTGTTTCCATTCCACAATCCTGAACGGACCGTTTGAAACTATCGTCTTTGGATCGCTCGCCCAGTTCTCGTTTTTCTCGACGATGTCCTTTTTCAGCGGCAAAAGCAAATGCCATGCTACGATATCCAGGAAATACGGCACGGGATATTCAAGGTCTATCTCTATCGTGCGTGGATCCAGCACTTTTACGCCCACATCATCGGCCTTTGCCCTTCCCTCATTGTATGCCTTTGCGTTTTTGATGTGAAAAGCGTGGTAGGAATACGACGATGCGACTTTGGGGTCAAGCACCCTCATTATGCCGTATTTTATGTCTTCGGCCGTCAGCGGGGACCCATCGGACCATTTGAGGTTGTCCCGCAAATGAAATACGTAGGTCTTGCCGCCGTCCTTTATGTCCCAACTGCTGGCAAGGCCGGGTTCCGGCTTGTCGTCTGTCCCTATCCTTGCAAGGCCCTCAAAGATGTTGAATATCACGGTTGAACCGTCGACGCTGTTGTTCAGCGCCGGGTCAATCGTCTTCGGCTCAGAGCCCAGGTTTGCCACCATCATATTTTCGCCGGCGGGTGCGGATTCGTTGCCTGCAGTTTTCTGGCCTGCATCGTTCTTTGCTCCACCGCAGCCGGTCAGAACAGCTCCAAAAACCATTGACACTATGAGAATGATTGATATTTTTTTCAAACGTTTTGCCAAAATTGTTATCATTTTTTACCACCTTTCTCAAGTCTTTTTTATTAAGTGACATGCCACAAGATGTCCCCCGCCGCAATCTATAAGCTCAGGCACCACCTCCCTGCACGTTTTTTCGGCATATCTGCAGCGCGTATGGAATTTGCATCCCGATGGCGAATTGATGGGGCTCGGTATCTCCCCCTCAAGCATGATCCTGCTTCTCTGTGCGGATTTTTTGGGATCGGGTATGGGTATTGCCGAAAGCAGCGCCTGAGTGTACGGATGAGCGGGATGGGTGTAAAGTTCGGCGCTCTCTGCTATTTCCACTATGCTCCCGAGGTACATAACCGCTATGTTTTTGCTTATGTGCTTTACCATAGCAAGGTCATGGGCTATGAAAAGATATGTCAGATTGAACTTTTCCTGCAGGTCTTCAAGCGTATTGACTATTTGAGCCTGAATTGAAACGTCGAGCGCCGATATTGGCTCATCGCATACTATGAATTCCGGGTTTACGGCAAGAGCCCTTGCTATTCCGATCCTCTGCCGCTGTCCCCCCGAGAATTCGTGAGGATACCGGCTGGCATGCTCATAATTCAGGCCGACCGTTTTCAGCAGCAGCTTCACTTGCTCGATGCGTTCGCTCGGCGTGTACATGCCGTGGATGATCATGGGAGCCATGATGATGTCGGAGACGGTCATCCTTGGGTTCAGAGAAGCATACGGGTCCTGGAAAATCATCTGGATGTTCTTCCTTGCCGCAAGCATTTCTCTTGCCGAGCAGTGCGTTATGTCCATGCCTTTGAACAAAATCTTCCCATCAGTCGGTTCGTAAAGCCGCACGATGGTCCTTCCCGTTGTCGTCTTGCCGCACCCGCTCTCGCCCACCAGCCCGAGCGTTTCTCCTTTTTTTATTGAAAAACTCACGCCGTCAACCGATTTTATGACGCGGGTTTTTCTGCCAAAAAGCCCCGCCCTGCGCTCAAAATATTTTTTAAGGTTCTTTACTTCAAGCAAAAATTCCATATCATCACCCTTTATTTGCCAGCGGCTTTTTGTAAAGCCAGCATTTAGCCCTGTGGCTTTTTGAAAATCCTGCATCTTCCGGCTCCCTCAACGTGCATTTTTTCATTGCAGAGGCGCACCTGGGCCAGAATACGCACCCCTGAGGAGGGTTGAGCAGGTCGGGCGGCTGCCCCTCTATCGGAACAAGCCTCTTTTTTGTGATGCTTTCAGGATTCGGAACAGAGTTCAGCAGGCCGATTGTATAGGGATGCTTCGGATTATAAAAAATGTCCTCTGCTGTCCCTTCCTCCATGACCTTTCCGGAATACATGATTATAATTCTGTCCGCCATATCGGCTACGATCCCCAGATCATGCGTTATCAGTATTATGGATGTGTTGAGCGTTTTTTTAAGCGACTTCATCAGATCAAGTATCTGCGCCTGTATGGTTACATCAAGGGCGGTGGTGGGCTCATCCGCTATGATGAGTTCGGGGTTCAGGGCAATCGCCATGGCTATCATTATCCTCTGCCTCATGCCTCCGGAAAACTCGTGGGGGAAACTTCCGATTCGCTCCTCCGGGTCGGGAATGCCGACCATTCTCATGAGTTCAATCGCCCTTTTGTGGGCCTGGTCCCGCGCCATGCGCCTGTGCCTTATGAGCGGCTCTCTCAACTGATAACCTATGGTCAGCACCGGATTCAGGGATGTCATGGGGTCCTGGAATATCATACCTATCCTGTTGCCCCGCATATCGGCGTAGAATTTGTCGTCCCTTGCGACCATATTTTCGCCGTTGAACAGTATTTTGCCGCCAACGATTTTCCCCGACGGCCCCAGGAGGTTTATCACGGAAAGCATCGTCACGCTCTTGCCGCTCCCCGATTCTCCGACTATGCCTAGTATTTCGCCCTTTTTCACATCGAGCGAAACCCCGTTTACTGCTTTAACTTCTCCTGCCGGGGTGAAAAACGATGTCTTCAGGTCTTTTATCTCCAGTATGGCAGTCACGGATTCACCTACTTTCTAAGCTTCGGGTCCAGCGCATCCCTCAGGCCGTCTCCGAGGAAATTGAATCCCAGTATGGTCAGACAGATGGCGCCCGCGGGAAACAGCAGCTGATAAGGATATATGCTGAGCGAACCCAGGGCGTCGTTGGTCAGAACGCCCCAGCTTGCCATGGGCGCCGACACCCCGAGGCCCACGAAGCTCAAAAATGCCTCTGTGAAAATGGCATTCGGTATTGAAAGCGTGAGCGTTACGATGATTGGCCCCATGGCATTAGGCAGAAGTTCCCTGAGAAGAATCCTCATCCTGGATGCCCCCGAGACCGTGGCAGCCAGGACAAATTCTTCCTGTTTCAGCCTCAGCACCTCTGCCCTTACTATCCTTGCCATGCCCACCCAATATGCAATGCCGAGCGTTATGAAAATGCTTTTTAAGCCGGGCCCGATGACAACCATGAGCAGGATGACGTATATCATCGTCGGTATGCTGTACAGAATATCCACTATGCGCATCATAATATTGTCCACCATTCCTCCCAAAAGACCGGCCAGCCCTCCGTACAGCACCCCTATGGTCAGATTTATCAAGCTCGCCACAAGACCTATGCACAGCGAGATCCTTGCCCCATACATGACCCGCACAAAAAGGTCCCTCCCGAACATGTCGGTGCCAAAGGGATGGCTTAGGCTGGGCCATTGGTTTGACACGTCAAAATTCTGCTCGTCGTAGGCATACGGCGATAAAACAGGGCCGAAAATTGCAAAAAGTGCAATGATAACTATGATTGCCAATCCGGCCATTGCGAGCCGGTCCTTTTTCAGGCGCTGCCATGCATCCTGCCAGTAGCTCATGCTCGGCCGCGCTGTTTCGTCCCGATTCTTTTCCTCGGCCTTCAGAGGCTCGAAAAGGGAAATATCCACGGTGCGTTCATCCAACATTGCTCAAAACCACTCCTTAATGTCTAACTCAGTTTTATTCTCGGGTCTATTAGCGCATAGCATATATCGATGATGAAGTTCAGCGTGACAAGCAAGAAACTGTAAAAAATGGTCACGCCGAGTATCGTTGTGTAATCGCGGTTTTGTATGCTCGTCACGAAAAACGTACCCATGCCCGGTATGCCGTAAACCTGTTCCACCACAAAACTTCCTGTGAGGATGCCTGCCGTGAGGGGGCCCAGGTAAGTCAGCACGGGTATTACGGCATTTTTGAGGGCGTGAATGTATATGACAGTGCGCTCTCTCAAGCCTTTTGACCGTGCGGTCCGGATATAGTCCTGCTGTATTGCTTCCAGCATGCTCGACCGCACCAGCCTGGAGATGAAAGCCGTGGGATATCCCGCCAGTGTAACGGCTGGCAGAATCGATGTTGAAAATCCTTCCCACAGGCCGACGGTGAAAATCCTCAGCTTCAGCGCAAAAATGTATATGAGCAACGTGGCAATCACGAAATTCGGCACGGTAACGCCGAGCGTCGCAGCCACCATTGTGGCGCCGTCCTGCCACTTCCCTCTTTTTACGGCTGATATTATGCCGGCGGGTATTCCCATCAAGAGCGCAAAAAGTATCGCGAGCGAACCAATCATGGCGGAAACAGGGAAGCTGTCTTTTATGATATCATTCACCGTCCTGCCCTGGTACCTGTAAGACGGACCAAGGTCAAATCTTGCCAAATTTTTCACATATTCGAGATATTGCTTGTGCAAAGGGTCGTTCAGATGGTATCTGGCGAGGATCTGCTGCTGTATCTCGGGCGGGATTGCCTTTTCATCGGTGAACGGTCCGCCGGGTATGGCCCTCATCAGGAAAAATGTCAGCGTAACAACGATAAAAAGCGTCAAAATGCTGGCGCCCAGACGATTGAGTATATATTTTGCCATCGCGAAATCTCCTCTTGCATAAAATAAAATGGTTTAGAAATGCAACAATCAATCTTGACGGGCTGGTTTTATTCATGCATTAAAAGCCGAAAAGCGATGTTGATTTTAAAATAGCAATTTCCATGCCAGTTTTTCGGTTGCTCTGAATATAGCCCCAAAAAGCCTTAATGATGGCTTTTGCCCGCTCAGGCGAATTTGAACAAAAAATAAAATGGGAAAATTTATTTTACCCATTTATATCCCTTTAATGTTATTATTTTAACATAAACCTCTTAAAATTACAAGCAGCTTTGATTTATTAATTCCCTGCCGTACGGCAATATTTCTATTCCCTTTATCCCTTTATTTACCTTTATCATCCCATCCTCTTTCATCTCACAAAGAAGCTTGCGGATATGCCCTTCGGTCATGCCTAGAATTTTCGACAGCGAACGTCGCCCAACGGGCAATCTTGCATCATTGGCCCTTGCTATTTCACGCAGAAGCCTTGATTTTGCCAAATCAAGGCCGCATTTCTTCGATACGTTTTCTATCCGCCTCAAAAGTTCTCCCGGCAGCATGGCGGTTTCGGGAATGCTCGACGGGGAAATATTGGCCAGATATTCAACGGTGTTTTGCAATTCCCTTGCATTTCCGGGCCAGTCATATGACAGGAGAGCATCTTTTACCTTCCCAAAATATGCTTTTTCATCGACTGGTGGCTTGCCGCCAAAGAAATCGGCATAAAACTTTTCCGCAAGCCGGAGTATGTCTTTTTTTCTTTCCCTGAGGGGCGGTATGTAAAGAGGAAGGACGTTCAGCCTGTAATACAGATCCTGCCTGAAAGTACCTTCTGCTATCAATTTTTTTATGTCCCTGTTTGTTGCGGCAATCACCCGGACATCCACGGGGATAATCCTTGAACCTGCAATGCGCCTGACCTGCTTTTCCTGAAGCACCCTGAGGAGCCTTACCTGAAATGAGAGCGGCGCATCGCCGATCTCGTCCAGGAATATCGTTCCCATATGCGCCTGTTCAAACAGGCCGGGCATGCCTCCCTTTTTCGCACCGGTAAACGCTCCTTCTTCATATCCGAAAAGTTCGCTTTCAATGAGGCTCTCGGGGAGCGCGGCAAAATTCACCGGAACGAACGGTCCCTTTCTCCTGCAGGATGCATTGTGTATGGCCTGCGCAAACAGTTCCTTGCCCGTGCCGCTTTCCCCCTGGATGAGTATGGGGGAGGACGATGCGGCAATCTTTCTGGCAAGGAGCACGGCATTCCTTATTGCCTCGCTTTCTCCAACTATATCATCGAACGTGTACCTTGTGCATGCATCCCTGCTTCTCATCTTTCTTCTCAGTTCTTCCTCAAGCCTCTGTATCTCTGTTACGTCTTTCATGGTATACAGGATGCCTGCGGGCCTTTCCCGGCATATTATAGGCGATGCGTTTACCACGATATGCCTGTCCCTTATATTGATGAATTTTTCTTCGCCGGGCCTTCCGCAAAACGACATTATTGCATCTTTGCTGGGGAAATCATCCCCCGGACCCCTGCCCAGTATATCGCCCGCTGATACGCCCGTGATTTCTTCGGCAACATTGTTGAATACAGAAAAGTTATTATTCTCATCAAGTGCGATTATGCCCTCGTGGACCGTATTTATAATGGTTTGAAGCTGATTTGCCATGCGGCTGTTGGCCTGCGCCATGTGCTTCATCTTTTTGAGCAAGGCGACAATATCTTTTACGTATCTGGCAGAAAGAAGGTTGGCCTTTTCATCAAGCAGGTCGAGGGCCTTCAATATCTCCACAAGTGTTGTCACATCGATATTTCTCGTCTTAATATCAATGACATTTTTTACACAATCGGGCACGAGTTCCAGTTCTCCCGGAGTCACTGCAGTTTGCAGCCTCGGGTATCTTTTTGCGCCGGGAAAATACGGCACAAATCGTATGTGATTTATGCCCGATGCATTCAAAAGCGAAATGGTCTCCTTCGCAGAAGACAGCAAATCGTTCACAAGCAGGACGCTTTCACCATCCGGCACTTCAAAAAGCCTGTCTATCTCATTGTAGTTGAGCGAGCGCCTCGCGACAAAAACAGGGCAGTCTCTGCTTATAAAACTTTTGGCCTGCCTGGATATTACCTTGCTTGATATGACTACAAGATCCTCTTTTATGCCGCTTCTGATATTGCCATCTATGTAATAGCCCCTGACATTCACCCTGTCCCCTATAAGCTCGGCAAGCTGACCTTCCAGTGCCGCGCACGTGTTTTTCCCTTTTGCAACAATAGCAACGCTCTTCAATTTTTTTAAGCCCTCCTTTGGGTCGCCCCGGTCCGCAAAAAGCTCTGCAAAATTATGCATTCTTCTCAATGCGGCTGTTCACCGCATTTTTTTGGATGAGTCGTCACCTGTTCATTTCGCTTTCCTGGCCGGAGTTTTTATGGCTTTTTATGACCCGCTCGATTTCCTCAAAGTCACACGCCGGCATGTCTCCCGGAACGGTATTTTTTACGGCTGCCATGGCATTGCCGAATTCGAGCGCCCTCTGCAGCGAGCCGTACTTCAAGACGCCGAAAAGCACTCCAGCAACATAGGCATCCCCGCTTCCTATCCTGTCGACAACTTCTATCCCTTCATACGGGCTTTCCTGATAGAATGCGTCTTCTTCGGCGCTGTAAATCCTTGAATCCCACGTGTGTCTCGTGGGGCTTTCGACCTTTCTTTCCGTAGCCGCAACCACTTTGATGCCGAACTCATCCGAAAATCCCCGCATGATTTCCTGTATTGTCCCTGTTCTTTGAAGCATGCGCCGGGATGTCTCCTCAGATACGAACAGAATGTCAACGTCAGGAAAAATCGAGGTTATTACATCTCTTGCCGTGGTTTCATCCCATAAAGACGCTCTATAATTCACATCAAGCGAAATAATTGCGCCATTTTGTTTAAACTGTTTTATCATCTGTATAACGGCCTGTCTTACACTGTCGCTCAATGCCAATGATATACCGCTCACATGAAATAATTTGGTGCTGATGTAGACGGATGAATTTATTTCTCCTATATTTAAAGCGGTAAAAGATGAACCAATCCTGTCGTACACAACCTGCGGTTTTCTGGGGTGGGCTCCGCTTTCAAAGTAATAAATTCCCAGCCGCTTTTTGGCCGAGCGGTCGTATACGATATAATCGTCGCTCACGCCGTAAAACCTTATCTTGTTTTTGATAAACTTCCCTATCTCGTTGTCGGGCAGCTTTGTTACGATTGCCGTCCGCAGGCCAAGGGCAGAAATCCCTGAAACGACGTTGAGCTCCGAACCGCCTGCCCTTTTTTCAAAGACCTCGCCCTGCGAAATGCGCTCCTTGTCCGGCGGCGACAGCCTGAGCATCACTTCGCCGAATCCTATCGCGTCAAATTCCGTTTTCCTTTCAAGCTGCTTTTCAAACATCGTATATTGCCCTCCGTTAATATAATTATAATCCATAATATATCACAAGAGCCGCGCATTGCAAAGAGTCGGTCAAAAATGGGCATTACAATGGGCATTATATTGTTTAAAAAACTTGACATCAATCGGAAATATGAAAGAAGGATTGGAGCTAATCGACAATGCAAAGCGGCAGGGAATCGACGTGGAAGCGGACTGTTACCCTTATGACGCCTTCAGCACCACCATTGGCTCGCCCGTATTTGACACCGATGGCTACATCCATGACGGGCAGGGCCATCCCAGGATTGCAGGCACATTTCCGAGGGTGCTGGGCAGGTTTGTGAGAGAAGAAAAGGCGCTCCCATTGATCGATGCCATTTTCAAAATGACCATCCTGCCTGCAAAGAGGCTTAAACTCGCAAAAAAGGGCAGGCTTCAGGAAGGGTGCGATGCGGACATCATCATCTTCGACCCGGAACTCATAATCGACAGCGCAACCTTTGAAAATCCCCTTCATCGTGTACGCATCATTTTATATTGTCATCAAGACCGGAACCCTCAACAACGCAATCGCCCATGCCATCAGGTCGATGAAGGGCGTGGAAATGCTCATGATTCCGATTTCCATGTACATATTCGGCCTTGCAGGAGCCATATTCGGAATGTTCGAAGAAACCTTCGGATTCATTCCTATTCTTGTCTCACTTGCCGTAGCACTCGGCTATGACGCCCTGGTCGGCATGTGCATGGTATCGTTTGGCGTGGCCATGGGGTTCGCCGCAGCCTTCATGAACCCTTTCACTATCGGGGTGGCCCAGGGCATTGCAAACCTTCCGCTCTTTTCGGGGCTGGGCTTCAGGATCGTGAGCTTCCTGGTTTTCGAAACGCTTGCGGTATGGTGGACCATGCGGTACGCCTCAAAGATAAAGAAAAATCCTTCGGCCAGTCTGGAAGGATATAGACTATTCCGCAGTCCCTTTCCCTCTTCCCGAAATGGGTAGCAGCGGAAGGCATGCTTTTCGTTCAAACGCTGATAAATTTCCTGATACCTTCCGGCAGCGGCCAAGCCGCCGTTACCATGCCCATTATGGCACCTCTTTCAGACGTGCTGCACATAACCCGCCAGACCGCAGTGCTGGCTTTCCAGTATGGGGACGGCTTTTCCAACATTTTCTGGCCCACAACTCTGCTGCCGGTCATCTGCAGTATTGCCAAAGTCCCTCTGGACCGCTGGTGGAAATTTTTCACGCCATTTTTCTTTCTGATATTTGTGGTTCAGATGATTTTCATAGCCGTAGCAGTGGCCATAAACTTCGGACCGTTCTGATTCAGCTATTTGTGTGGCTGATTGTCGGATAGAAAATCACCATGCTTTTTTGCTGATTTTTTTCGCAGCATTTTGAGCTGCTTCAACGGTCAGCTCTATGTCTTCATCTGTATGGGCACTGGACAGGAAAAATGTCTCGAACTGGGCAGGCGGCAGATAAACGCCCTGTTTGTTCATTTCTTTGAAGTATGCGGCGTAAAGGGCAGTGTCTGATTTTGTGGCGCTTTCGTAGTCCACAACCTCATTCCCACTGAAAAATAGGGTTATCATGCTGCCCATGCGGTTTATCACAAAGGGGATGCCGGAACGGCCAAGAGCCTCTTTCAATCCCCGGCACAGTTTATCGGCCTTGTTTTCCAGTTCTTCATAAATTCCGGGGTTTTCCGAAAGCGCGTTTAATGTGGCAAGCCCTGCGGCCATGGCCAGCGGGTTTCCCGATAGCGTGCCGGCCTGGTATACCGGGCCGGCAGGCGACACCATCCGCATTATTTCTGCTCTGCCGCCATAGGCTCCCACCGGCAGCCCTCCGCCTATGATTTTGCCAAGTATGGTAATGTCCGGAACTATGCCGAAAAGCCCCTGGGCACCGGAAAAGGATACCCGAAAGCCGGTGATCACCTCGTCGAATATCAAGATGGCACCATATTTGATGGTTTCTTCCCGCAGGGTCTTCAAAAAACCTTCTCTCGGAAGCACGGTGCCCATGTTGCCCGCCACCGGCTCTACTATGACAGCAGCTATTTCCTCTCCGTATTTATCGAATATACGCTTCACCATATCCGCATTGTTGTACTGGGCGACAATGGTGTCACGGGCGGTATATTCGGTAACACCTTTTGAATCGGGGATGCCGAAAGTCAGAGCCCCGGAACCGGCCGAGATCAAGAGGCTGTCGGCATGGCCGTGGTAACATCCCGCGAATTTCACTATCAGATTCCTGCCGGTATAGCCTCTTGCAAGTCTTATGGCGCTCATGGCGGCTTCAGTGCCCGAATTGACCATTCTGACGATTTCCATGGAAGGCAGGGCTTCCTTTATTTTTTCAGCCATCAGCACCTCCAGCTTTGTACACGCACCGAAGCTGGTACCGTATTCAGCCTGGTTTTTTACGGCGGATATCACATCCGGGAAGGCATGCCCCAGGATGAGCGGGCCCCAGGACATTACGTAATCTATGTACTCCCTGCCATCTTCATCCCAGATGCGGCTCCCTTTTCCCCTTTTTATAAAAGGCGGGTTCATGCCAACTGCCCTGAAAGCCCTGACCGGGCTGTTTACGCCTCCCGGCATGACCTTTTTCGCCCTGATGAATAACTCTTCCGAAGTCATGTTATCCCTCTTTTCCATCGCAAACTAATTTGTAATCCTGAATAATGCCGTTATAGATTTTAACTTTCTCCTCTTCAGAAAGCTCCTGAGCTTTCACTTTTTCTCTTGCTTCCCACAGCCTGTTCAACAATTCCTCATACTCATCGGTCAAAATGTTTTCCAGCTTTCTTCTCAGCGTCTTTGCCAGCAGGGGGCTCCTGCCGCCGGTGGAAACGGCCACCGCAAGGTCCCCCCTTCTTACTACCGAGGGTACTATAAACGAGGAAAGGGCCAGGTCGTCCGCCACATTCACAAGAATGTTTCTTTCGGAGGCTTCCAAAGCCACCCTCTTGTTGACATTTCTGTCGTCGGATGCGGCAACGGCCAGGAAATAACCCTCCACATCCCCTTTCATGTAATTTCTCTCCAAGACACGTATCCGCCCGTCTTCCCCGAGCTTTCTTATTTTTTCATTGGCGAAAGGAGCTATCACGGTGACGCGTGCACTGCATTCCAGGAGGCCCTGTATCTTTCTTAGTGCGACACTGCCGCCGCCCACCACAAGGCACTTTTTTCCTTCGATATTCAGCATCACCGGGTAGCAAGCCATCCTGCCACATCCTTTGCAAAGTACGTTATTATTAAATCTGCTCCTGCCCTTTTTATGGACGTCAGAATTTCCATCGCCGCCGCTTTTTCATCCAGAAAGCCCATCCGGCCGGCAGCCTTTACCATGGCGTATTCGCCGCTCACATTGTAGGCTGCTAAGGGGATATTGAAGGTTTGCTTTGCCCGTCTTATCACATCAAGATAGGCGAGTGCAGGCTTCACCATGACTATATCCGCTCCTTCTTCAATGTCCAGAGCGATTTCCCTCAGAGCTTCATCGGAGTTGGCCGGGTCCATCTGGTAGGATTTTCGGTCCCCGAATTGCGGCGCGGATTCGGCGGCATCTCTGAATGGGCCGTAAAAGCAGGAAGCGTATTTTGCGCTGTACGCCATTACGGGTACATTTATGAAACCTTCCTCATCCAGGAGTTTCCTGATGGCGCCGACCCTTCCATCCATCATGTCGGAGGGCGCCACTACATCGGCTCCTGCCCTAGCATGGGACAGTGCCGTCTTTGCTATGAGTTCTACGGATTTGTCATTTGACACATATCCGTCCTCAACTATCCCACAGTGGCCATGGGAAGTGTATTCGCACATGCACACATCGGTTATGACTATTATTTCGGGGACCGATTGCTTTATGGCTCTGACAGCCTTTTGGACAATGCCGTCATCGGCATAGGCTTCGCTTCCCATCTCATCCTTTGCAGAAGGCACTCCGAAAAGCAAAACTGCAGGAATGCCCATGCTTTCCACTTCTTTTACCTCGTATATCACCGTATCTATGGAAAAGCGCCGGATACCCGGCATTGAAGCCACTTCCTGTCTTACCCCCTCTCCAGGAACCACAAAGAGCGGATATATCAAATCTTTTACATCCAGCGTCGTTTCCCGGAGCATATCCCGCATGGCACTGCTTCTTCTGAGCCTTCTCGGTCTTTTGACAAGATTCATTTTTATATTCCCCTTTTTATAATTTCTCTTATTATTCCTTCAAGAGTATGTTCCTCAGGCATGATATCCACCTTAAAACCCTCTTTTTCGATGGCCTTTTTCGTGGTAGGGCCTATGGCTGCTATCCGGGCGCTTTTTATCTTTTCAATGCTTTCCCCGGCGAGCACCTGCATGCTGCGGAAGGTGGAGGGGCTGGTAAATATCGCGATATCGATACCCCTGTCCAGTTCCCTTACGAGCCTGTCCCTTTTTTCATAATTGGGCTCGTTTTTGTAGGCCACTATTTTTTTTGCGCAAAACCCCGCCCGTCTCAGACCCGATATCAGTTCCTCGCCTCCTATGTCGGATGTAACCACAGCAACGTTCCCGACGGATTTTTCCTCTTCGAGCATTTCCAGCAGGTTTATCGAGGTATATTTCTCGGGAACCATATCCGGAAATAGAAAATGTTCCTCCAGCATTTCCCGGGTCCTTGCGCCTACGGCTGCAATTCTTACATTTTTAAATTTCCTCGCGTCAAATCTCTTTTTGCCCAGCGCCGCAAAAAAGCTTTCCACTCCATTTTTGCTGGTAAAAATCAGCCAATCAAAACATTCTATTTCCTCGAACAATTCCTCCAAATCATGATATGCCGGTGAAATTTTTAACACTGGACAGTGTATCACTTCCGCCCCTTCATTTTTTAAAATGTATATTTCCCGAGGAAAAAATGCCATCCCGGTGTTCTTGTCTTCTTCGGAAAGGTTTCCGGTTATCAGAATCCTTTTCCCTAACAGCTCCCTTTCCCTTGCTCGATTTAATCCCTTTTCATACCAATCGAGGTCTTTGCTCAAATTAACCACATCGCCAACTACAATCAGCGCCGGGTTTTTCATAGCAGCGGATCTGACCTTTTCCAGTATGTCCGAAAGCCGCCCGCAGACCGTTTTCTGGCGAAAGGTGGTGCCTTCCATAATGACGGCTATGGGAGTTTCGGGGGGTTTTCCATACACGAGCAGGTTTTCGACTATTTTATCAATTTTGTTCATTCCCATCAAAAAAATCAAAGTTCCATCAAGCTTTGCCACAATTCTCCAGTCAATATCCTCTGTGCTTTGCGAGCACCCGTGCCCTGTGAATATGTGAAGGGCGGAGCTCGTATTTCTATGGGTAACGGGTATACCGGCATAGGCCGGCACGGCAATGGCTGAGGTAATGCCCGGAATTACCTCGAAGGGTATCCCCCTTTTAGTCAGAAAAAGGGCCTCCTCTCCTCCCCTGCCGAAGACAAAAGGGTCTCCTCCCTTGAGCCGGACTACCCGTTTCCCCTCCAGGGCTTTTTTCGCGAGGATTCGGTTTATTTCTCCCTGTGGTACCGGATGGAGGTCAGGCTGCTTCCCCACATCCACCAATTCGGCATCATCCCGGGCAAGTTCCAGTATTTCATGGTTTGCCAGCCGGTCATATACTATCGAATCGGCATGCCTTATGACTTGCGCCGCTTTCAGGGTCAGCAGGCCCGGGTCTCCGGGCCCAGCTCCCACTATAAACACTTTTGTTTCCATTACAGCTCACCCAGCTCTTTCGCAAGTTTTTTGCCTAAATCTTCGGCTTCTGAGATTTTTCCGGATATATTTCCTTTTATTACCTTGCCATTTTTCTCCAACATTCCAATCATATTCAGAATGCTGCCTTCAATCCACGCATAAGCGCCAATCGGGATCTTGCAGCTTCCTCCCAGCGCCCTCATAAAAGCCCTCTCGGCCCTGACAGCAATAGCGGCATCGGGGTCATCCACGCACTTTACAAAGCGGACCCTTGCATCCTCCTTCCGCATCTCTACTGCAAGAGCTCCCTGGCCCACTGCAGGCACCACCATATCCAGGGAAAAATATTCGCAAACCGCATCCTCCATGCCCAGCCTTTTCATCCCGGCAGCTGCCAGGACAACCCCTGCGAGGTTCAGTTCTTTCATCTTTTTAATTCTAGTGGGCACATTCCCTCTCAGCTGCACTATTTCGATATCGGGCCTCATGCCTTTCAGCTGTACGGCCCTCCTCAGGCTGGATGTGCCTATGCGGGCACCCTCCTTAAGTTCCGCAAACCTTCTTCCGTCTGCGGAAATAAAAACATCCCTGACATCTTCCCTTTTTGTTACAGCGGCGATGCAAAGGCCTTCAGGGATTTCATACGGCACGTCCTTCATGCTGTGCACTGCCATGTCGATGTCCCCGCAAAGCAGCGCATCCTCGATTTCCTTGACGAAAAGCCCTTTGCCTCCCACCTCGCTCAAAGCCGAATCCAGAAACCTGTCCCCCCGGGTTTTAACCAATACTTTCTCGAACTTCCAGTCAGGATGATGTTTTTTCAATTCTTCTATAACCATATCGGTTTGAATTAAAGCCAGTTTGCTGTCCCTGGTCCCCACCTTCAAAAGCATTACAGTTCCACCCCGCCTTTAATTTTGTTGAAAAACTTCATACACCGCCCCGTCCAGCCTGCCTTCTTCAGCTAGGGTCTTGAGACCCATCAGATACCGATTGACAATTTTCGCCCCCACCCTTTCCAGGGCAATTTTTACTTTGCTTTTTTCATCTTCAGTAATTCCGTCCAGTTTATTTATCAACCGCTCATACTCCGAAAGGCACACCTTTTCTGCAAAATCGTTCAGGTGTTTTATCACAGGAATTATCGAAAGGGAATTATACCATGCTAAAAATTCCCGCACCGCCTCATCCACCATTTTTTCGATGACCCCTGTCAGGCTTTCTCTTTTTTTTCTGTTCTCTTCCGCCACTTCCTGCAGGTCATCCATTGTGTAGAGGCTTACCCCTTCCATACTTCCAATGGCCGGGTGTATATCCCTGGGCATGGCAATATCTATCATGCATATCTTCTTTCCGCTGTGGCTTTTCCTGAATTTATCATAGCTTATGGTGTAGTGGGGGGCGTTGGTGGCGCTTATGACTATATCGCTTTCCGCTATTTTCTGGTATTTTTGTTCGTAGGGAATCACCGAAAGCTCCGGTATACGCTGCTTTAAAGCCTCAGCCTTTTCCCGGGTGCGGTTTGCGACAAAAACATTCCTGATTCCCGCCGCAAGCAGATATTTTATGGCAAGATGCCCCATCTCCCCGGCGCCTATAACGAAGGCCACTTTATCGCTTAAATCTCCGAACACTTTTTGAATGAATTTTACAGCGATATAGCTTATGGAAAGCGGATAGTCAGTAATGCCAGTTTCAGACCGGGCTTTTTTGCCTAGGGTTACTGCTTCTTTAAAAAGCCTGTTTAAGATTTTGCCGACGCTTTTTTCCTCCCGGGCCAGGTCCCATGCCTCCCTCACCTGGCCCAATACCTGGTCTTCCCCCAGGACCATGGATTCGAGGCCGCAAGCCACCCTGAAAAGATGCCTGACCGCCTCGAGGCCCCGGAGGGTGCAAAGGTGCGGGCTTGCGTCTTCTTCTGACAGACCGGAAAATTCGCAGAAAAAAGATTTTACGCGGCTTTCGCCGTGAGAGGCTGAAATAAAATAAATTTCGCTGCGGTGGCAGGTAGAAAGCACCACCGCTTCCGATACATCCTCAATTTTTTTCAATTCTCTCAAGGCTTCAGCCGCCCTGATGCCGAATGCCGCCTTTTCCCTGACTTCCATCGGCGCCTTCCGGCCAATTCCCACCATCATGAGAGAGTCAACTTCCATTTGCACAAAACCCCCTTCCCATCGGTGCATCCTGGAATCACGATTCGCCTTTTTGTATTTCCTCCAAAACCTCCTCTATGCTTCTTGCCACTAAAGGATAATCCACAGCAGGCCTTTTTACCATTATTACAGGTACATTCAATTTTACAGCCGCCCTCAATTTTTCCACCACTCCTCCCCCCGGGCCGCTGTCCTTGGTAACCACCACATCGGCCTTGTAGTCTTTGAACATACAGTAATTCATATCCACGCTGAAAGGCCCTTCCATGGCTATGATTTCCCCCGGCAAAAAGCCGAGGTGTTCACATTTTTTCAGAACCTCGCTGGTGGGGAGGACCCTGGCTATAATGTGCTTGCCCTGTTTCTTGAGGGCTGCAAATCTGTCCAGGTTCCTGCTGCCAATGGTGAGAAATATCCTTTCAAATTTTAATGTTTCAGACACAGCCTCATCGAAGTCTTCGACGCGTATTACGCTGGGAAAATTATATTTTCCCATGTCCTCACGTTCATACCTTATATATTTGATTTTCGCATTTTTGCAGGCTTCGATGGCGTTGAGGCTGATTTTGCTTGCAAAGGGATGGGTGGCGTCGATCACCAGTTCCACTTTTTTCTCCCGGATAAAGCTTTCCAGCAAGTCCCGGTCTAAAGGGCCCGTCCTCGCTTTCGCCTTCCCCTCCAGAAGCTTGCCTCCGTAATCTGTGACCGTGCTGGCGATAACGGGAAAATTCAAGCCTGAAAGCATTTCCGCCATCTCTCTGCCTTCTTTTGTGCCTGCCAGAACCAGAATCAAAAGGCATACCCCCTGGCTGTGACCATTTTCCCTTTGGTTATAAAAGTGCTGCTGTTCCCTATAATTATCAGTGTGGTCATATCGATATCGTGTTTTAATAAATCTCCAAGTTTTGTGACAATGGTGCTCTCCTCCTGCCTTGAAGCATTTTTTACGATGCCGCAGGGAGTGTTGAAGCACCGATATTTGAGGACGATATCCAGCGCCCGGGACAGATTGTCTTTTCTCTCGCGGCTTTTCGGATTGAAAAGGGCTATGACAAAATCCGCCCGGGCAGCCATTTCCAGCCTTTTTGCAATGGCTTCCCATGGAGTCAGATGGTCGGAAAGACTTATCGATGCAAAATCGGTCATCAGCGGCGCTCCCAGCAGGGAAGCCGCGGCATTCACGGCGCTTACCCCTGGTATAATTTCAATTTCTGCATGGATATCATCGTTTTGTGCAAGCTCGTATAATAGTCCGGCCATGCCGTATACTCCCGGGTCTCCGCCACTGACTAGCGACACTTTCCTGCCCAGGTCGGCCAGCTCCAGGGCTTTTCTGCACCTTTCAGCTTCCTGCCGCATGCCTGAACGGATTATTTCTTTATCCTTTACTAGATTTCTGATGAGGTTTATATACGTGGTGTATCCGATAACGACGTCGCATTCCCTCAGCGCCCTTATGGCTCTGACTGTCATGTCCTGATAATGTCCGGGACCAATTCCCACAACTTTAATCCAGCCCATAAAGCCCTCCGAAAATCATACTTGTCAAGATTTGCATTTATATACTGCAAGAGTAATTCCTTTCATTTTGCAATATTTCAATTCCGTACCGCGCATGCTGGCAAGATAGGCTGCAGGCCTTGCCACCGAACCCACCCCAGTCGTCTTCTTTACGAAATATGAAATGGGGAATTTTTCCTCTACCTTGGCAAGCTCTCTAGAACTGTAATATTTCACCGGCACATCGAGGTGTCGTGCCAGCATGTTTATGCATTTTTCATCTTTCTTGATATCAATTGTGGCGATGCATCCTATTTTGTTTTCGTCAAAATCCAGCTCTTTCACGGCTGTTTTAACCGCCGCCAGCAGCGCTTCAAAGGCTGTGCCCCTTTTTGTACCGATACCCAGCACTATATTTCGGGGCCTCAATATTATATGAGGAATGTCCGGCGGCCTGATTTTCCCATCGGCTATGAAAACCGCTGCTGCAGCATCACGAAAAATCGTGTCGCAGGCATCGTCGGCGGAATCATCGGGAAAATCCCTGCTGCAAAAAACCGCCGTCGTATCCCGGAGCTTTTCTTTCATTTCTTTCAACACCTTTTTCGGAAACCCGGGTTCTGACGCAAACACCACCTTTTCGCCATTGACGAGGCAGGCGCTAACCCTTTTGAGTTCAAAAAACCTTTCTATGTAAAATCCCATTTTCTTCGCCATGACGTCGATGCCCTCAAATCCCGCGCTGTCGCTGGCTGTAGTCACCACCGGCACGGCTCCCAGCACCCCGGCCACTCTGACGGCCAGTTCGTTGGCGCCACCCAGGTGTCCTGACAGGAGGCTTACAGCGAATCTACCCCGCTCATCCACTGCCACCACAGCAGGGTCCACCGTTTTTTTCTCAATCACCTTCGCTATGGCCCTAACCGCTATGCCTGCCGCCGCTAGGAATACAAGACCATCATATTTGTGAAAAATGCTGTGGACAAATTCTATAAATTCTCCTTTTATTGGGTGAAAACTTTGGGCATCCTGAGGTGCATTTTTTTCCAGGACATAAAGGTCTCCGCCCAGTTCTTTTACTATCTTCTCTCCCAATTGGAATCCGTTTCTGGTTATGGCAATCACCGCCAGCTTCACGGCGTTTCCTCCCGCAGCTCAGGTTTTCCGCAGCATTTTCCGGCACTCCTGAAGCCATGGCTAAATTCTGCATGGTACAGCCTGGAGCATTCATATCTTTCGCCCAGGAAATCTCCCACCAGGATTACGGCGGTCTTGTTTATCCCCGCTTGTTTTGCTTTATCCGGTATGTCTTTCAGAGTGCCTTCTACCACTTTCTGTTCCGGCCATGTAGCCTTATACACCACTGCCGCCGGGGTGTCCGGGCCGTAAGATTCCAGAAGTTTGCCCGCCACTTTTTCAATCATGCCGGCACTTAAAAATATGGCCATGGCTGCCCCGGGCACTGCCAGGGATTTCAGGCTTTCTACGCCAGGGACCGGCGTCCTGCCCTCCATCCTTGTCAGGATGACGGTCTGGCTCACTCCTGGCACTGTTAGTTCCTTCTTCAATACCGCCGCAGCGGCGGTAAAGGAACTCACGCCCGGGCATACTTCGTAACAAATCCCCAGTTCATCCAGCTTCTCCATCTGCTCCCTTATGGCACCGTAAATGCAGGGGTCTCCTGTGTGGAGCCGGGCCACATCTTTATTCATTTCATGTGCTTTTTTCATTATTTCAATTATTTCCTCCAGATTCATGCGGGAACTGTCATGAATTTCCGCGCCCTTTTTTGCGTACTTTAATACATCCGGGTTGACGAGAGAGCCGGCATAAATTACCACATCGCAGGAGCCTAGAAGCCTCGCCCCTTTCACTGTGACGAGTTCAGCATCCCCGGGGCCCGCGCCGATGAAATAAATCATTTGACCACCTTCCTTCCGATTATAAGGGAAAGGTAATCCAGCTTTTTCCCCCTATATTTTTCCAAATCAAACGTTGCCTCCTCATCCCCATGGCCTCCCCTTATGACAAGCCCCGCCTGAAAGCCTTCCGATTTCAACAGGTCCACAGCCCTATCATAGTTTCCGGATACCTTCATAAGTACAACGTTATCAAAGCATCTGAGGACATCCTGCATAATTTTTTCGTCCCCGGCAGGCACCACTGCAAAGGGCCGGCTGCCCCGCGCTATGGGCATCTGAAGTTTTGAAGCGGCTGCGGAAAAGGAAGTCACGCCGGGAATGGTTTCAATTTCGAACCCTTCCAGCCTTTCCATTATGTATATATAAGTGCTGTATATCATCGGGTCTCCCAAGGTGATGAAAGCTGCATCCCTGCCCTCCAGAAGCAGCTCTTTTATCCTCTTTGCATTTTCGTCCCATATGGATTCAAGGGTGCCTCTGTCCCAGGTCATGGGAAATTCAAGCTCCAGGACCTCGCCTCTTATGTATGGCTTTGCAATGTTGAAGGCAATGCTCTCGCCGCTCCCTGAAGGGATCAGCACCACGGGAACCCGTTCGAGAATCTTCACTGCCTTCAGAGTAATCAGTTCCGGATCGCCCGGGCCCACTCCTACGCCATATAATTTGCCGATGGGGATTTCTGACATTTGCGGTATTCCTCCCTTAATTCGCTTATTCTGCGGATTTTGCCGATAGGATGAACACAGGATTTCTCGCCTGCATTAGAGTGCTGCCGCCGGCCCTCATGGACTTCGAAATATTAACAAGAATTGTCTCCACTTCATATCCTCCGCCACTAAGGCAATCTTTAGCCCGATGAACGGTTTCCAGAGTAACGGCGTTTATGACTATAACGCCGCCCGGCTTAAGCCTCCGCATCACCAGCGCCAGTATGTCTTCGATTTTTCCGCCGGATCCGCCTATGAAAACCCTGTCTGGGTCCGGCAGATGGCACAGCGCTTCCGGCGCCTTGCCGGGCACCGCTGTAAGATTTGATGTCCCAAAGGCTTCGGCATTTTGCCTGATAAGTTTTAATGCCTCATCATTTTTTTCTATCGCATACACCCGGCCTTCCGAACAGTACAGCGCCGCCTCCACAGAAACCGATCCCGTGCCGGCGCCGATGTCCCATACCGTAAAATCCTTTTTCAGCCTTAATTTGGAAAGGGTCACGGCCCTCACCTCCTCTTTCGTCATGGGCACATCACCCCTTATAAAAAGGCTGTCGGGGATGCCGAAGGCATATTCCCACACGTTATCACCACCACGTTTATGTCAAACTTTTTCCGGCACTGGGCCAGCTCTTCAACGGTATATCTTGCTATGACTTCATTGTCATAGGAAAGGTTTTCCCCCACGTATAAAACCCTGTCCCTTATCCCTCTTTCTTTCAAAATCCGGGCTATGAAAGGCGGGTCGTGATTTTCGTCCGTCAGTACCACCAGGGTATCGTATTTTTTCGCATGTTCGGCGATTTCTGCCGTACGCCCGTGAAGGCTTACCACAGCAGAATTTTTCATGGGAAGTAAAAGCTTTGCCATGATGTACTGGGCGGAACTTATGCCGGGAATCATTTCCACTTCTTCTTTTTTTACATATTTCAACACCGCATCCAATATACCGTAAAGCCCGGGATCTCCCGACGCCAGTATCACCACACGACCATTCCGGCTCAAGACCTCCGCAAAATTCAATCCCTTTTCCAGGGGTATTTTTTCGCACTTCAGTTCTTTAAACAGATTCAGGTGCCTTTTTGCTCCCACCAGCACATCGGCCCGCTCTATTCTTCGAAGGGCTGCCGGAACAATGTATTCCCGCGCTCCGGGCCCCACTCCCACAACGGTTACCAATTCTCATCCCTCCGCACCCTGGCAAGCAGCCCTCTTTTTTGGGAAATGAGGTCAACGCTTACTTTCAACCGTCCGCCGGTATACCATGAGCATTTATCCGCAATTCTTTCGGCCACGAATTTTGAGAATTCTCCGATGTCAATACCTGCCTTTTCCAGAATTTCCATGGCTTCCTCCGACGTGCCGGATAAAAGTATTTTGTCCACCGCTTCCTTTTTAGCCCCAAAGTGGGCTCCATAAGCCGCCATAATCTCTGCCCTGGCGTCGGCGACGCGGCCTGCGGTGTTGAATATTCCCGCTGCCACCTTTATGAGCTTTCCTATATCGCCGATGAGCCATATCTTTTCAAAGCCGTATTCCACCGCCTTTTCCAGCATAAAGCCAAGAAAATTTCCGCAGGACACTATGAGGCTCTCATCCACGCCGTTTTTTAATGCATGGCTTTTTCCGTAATTTCCGGGAGTGAGCACTGCTTTTTTTTGGCCCCGGGCCGCTATCATGGATAGTTCCAAGGCTAGAGTGTCTTTCAGGGCTTCCGTGGACATGGGCTCTACAATGCCTGTGGTGCCGATAATTGAAAGGCCGCCTATGATTCCCAGACGGGGGTTGAAGGTGCTTTTAGCAACTTTCTCTCCGCCGGGAATGCTCAGGGTTATCTTAACGCCTTCGCCTTCCGGCAGCACCTTCATAACTTCTTTTATTATCATTGCTCTGGGGACGGGGTTTATGGCAGGCTCGCCGGGCTTTACGGAAAGACCCGGTCTTGTGACAGTGCCAATACCTTCTCCGGCGGCTATGGCGATGCCCTCGTTGCCGGTTTTTTCAGCCCTGGCATATACCACCATGCCATGGGTAACATCGGGGTCATCGCCCGCATCCTTTCTCACACCGCACTTTGCCCATCCCTTGCCTTTCTCCGGATCCTCAATATTAAGGGTAAGAAGCCATCCTTTCGGTGTGTCAACTTCCACCGTCTCCGGCACATCCTCATGAAAAAGCATGTATGTGGCGGCTTTGGATGCGGCGGCGGCGCATGTGCCTGTGGTGTAGCCGTAACGGAGTTTTTTGTCAGACTTTACTACATATTTTTCCATTTTCACTATTCGACATATATAAAAGAGCATTTATTACAGCTACCGCCACGGTGCTGCCGCCCTTTCTGCCCCGGGTGAGAATAAACGGGAGGCCGGAGGCCTCCAGGGCTTGCTTTGACTCCGCCGCCCCCACAAATCCCACAGGCACGCCTATTACCAGATCCGGCTTTATTCTTCCCTCCTCTGCCATCTCCAGCAGCTTGAAAAGCGCCGTAGGAGCATTGCCGATGGCAAATATCCCATCCCTTCCGTCCCTTGCCGCCGCCATAATGGAGGCCATGGCCCTGGTTATCTTGAGTTTCCCGGATTCTGCAGCCACATCCGGATCATCAATGTAACATTTGACCGAACATCCCACAGCTTCTAAGGCTTTCCTGTTTATTCCAGCCTTTGCCATTCGGGTGTCAGTAACTATGCGACACCCTCTCCGCATGGCACAAAGCCCGGCTTCCACCGCGTCTTTGGAAAAATTCATGATATCCGCATACTCAAAATCGGCCACCGCATGGATTACCCGCCTCACAACGGCCCATTCCCTTTCATCAAACCTTCCCCTATCCACATGGCTTTCAATGATTTCATAACTCGTCTTTTCGATGGCCGCTGGGTCTATTACGTATTCCATTTACAAACACCTTCCTTATATCTCCACGATATTCCCTTTCGCCCTTTCAGATATGATGCTGCAGAGCCTTTCATCATATCCTATGGGCTCTGCCAGAACTATGCGCACATTTGGGAAAAGAGCCTTCGCTTTTTTCAGTTCCTCGGGAATATCTTTTTGCACATGATTTCCTGAAAAAAGAAACGCCGGCACCGCCACAATTTCTGAAACGCCTTTTTCTGCAAGTATTTTCACCGCATCGGTTACGTTCGGCCTTTCGAACTGAAGAAAGGCCGCTTCCACATCTTCGTATTCCCCGGATTTTCTTAGGCATTCAGCTATTTTATATATCGTCTCTGACGACCCCTCAGCCCTGCTTCCGTGGGCCAGTATCAACAAAGCGCTGTCCATTTAACCCAGCTCCTTCAAAATTATTGTTTTAAAACTTGCAACGTTAAAAATTTATGATTCGACATAAATCAAAAGCTCTTCTCTAAATTCCGGGATGTTTCTGGGCATTTTGTTGAAAACAAATCCCTTCTGCTTTAAAATATCGCAGATTTCCAAGAGCTGCGGCTTTCTCAAATCCGCCTCCTTTACAAGGGTTTCGTTTTGGAAAACTTCTTGCGGCGTACCTTCAGCAGCCAGTCTCCCAGCTTTCAGCACGAATACATAATCGGCCCAGGCATAGGCCAGTTCCACATCATGGGTGGATAAAATCACCTGCTTTCCCTTCCTGCAGAGTTCCTCCAGGAGTTCCACGAGTTTTTGTTCATGCTTAGGGTCCAGGTACGCCGCCGGTTCATCCAGTACAAGCACCTCCGGATCCATAGCCAGCACATCGGCGATGGATACCCTCTTTTTCTGGCCGAAGCTTAAAAAATGAGTGGGTCTGTGCTTTAATTCTTCTATGCCACAAGCCTTCAACGCCTCCACCACCCTTTTTTCGACCTCGGGAATGGAAAAGCCCAAATTCATGGGGCCAAAGGAGACTTCCTGAAAGACGCTGCCTGCAAAAAGCTGGATGTCCGGGTCCTGAAAAACTATGCCCACATTTTTTCTGAGATTCACAAGATAATCGCGATGATACTTTATCTGCTGGCCTCTGTAAAAAACCTTGCCGCTCTTTGGCCTTAATATGCCGTTGAAGTGGAGAAAAAGGGTGGATTTTCCGGACCCGTTGGGGCCCAGCACAGCGATTTTTTTATTTTTTTCTATTGACATGGAAATGCCGTTTAAAGCCCTTATTCCGCCCGGATAATCGAAAACCACGTCCTTCATCTCAAGGATGTATTCGCTCATCTTGCTCCACCTCCGGAAAGCCATGCTAAAGCCAAAAACAAAAACTCAACCGACGTAATGAGAAAAATATTTCTTATGGATATGGGAAATTTTTCTGTCAAAACTTTCAGCTCCCCATCGTATCCCCTCGCTTCCAGAGCCGTATAAAGGCTCTCGGAATCCCTCCAGGCTTTTATGAATAGCGAAGATATGAGCCTCCCGAGAGAACGGACGGCTGTCCCGGCATTCATATATCCCAGCCGGGACGACTGGGATATATATATTCTTTCGGAAGTTTCCATCAGCACAAACAAAAATCTGTACACCAGCTCCATGAGCTCCAGGAAAAGACCGGGCACTTTCATGCTTCTCAGCACAATAAAGATATCTACCATTGGGGTTGTAAATGCCAAAAAATACAGGCAGCAAACCATAGCTAAAGACCTGGAAAAGAGCACAGCCGATGCTTTTATGCTTTCCTGGGTAATGCCCAGGGTAATGCCTAGCAGCGAAAATTTTATCAGCGCACTGCTTCCGGCAGGGACGGCATTTATCATTATTGTCAATATGCCGATTAAAACAAACCAGAGCGGCAGAAGAAGCGTCTTTAGAAACACCTTCGCTGGTATTTTCGCCTTAAAAACCAATAAGGCCCCCATCACAGATGCGATGACCATGTTCAAATATATATTCGGAATAAAACCCATGGCCATGGTCGTCATAGCAAAATACAGCTTTTCAGCCGGATGAACGTCTTTTAGCCTGTTTGAATATGCATAATTATCTATCAGCATTTTTATTCGCCCTGGCAAATCCGAAGTAATAACCTATAAACCCCGCTCCTATGGCAGCCTGAAGGGCAAACAGAAGGCTTTCTATCTCGCCGCTGGGAGGTTCCCATAACGGTGCAAACCACGGCTTGTAGTTTCTGTCCACCTGGGTAATGGCTTCTTCTGCCATGTCATCTGCGCCTCCAAATTCTGCATCTTTCAGGCTCAGAATTGGATAGATTGAAAGCAGTATCACCAGCAGAGCGAGAATCAGATTTTTTATCAAAAAATTTTTATCTTTCATGATGAGCCTCCTTTGGAATCATCAGAAGTCCGGTGAGCATTTCTTCATTATATGAGGCAAGCAGATTTATGACCAGCAATGTCAGGAGTCCCTCGCTGATGGCCAGAGGCACCTGTGTCACCGCAAATATCCCCATAAATTTCAAAAATGATGCATTGAAACCTCCAGGATTTGCGGGAAAGGCAAGAGCCAACTGAAGCGAAGTGGTCACATAAGTCAGTAAATCCCCAACTGATGCCGCCAGAAATATCGAAAGCCATCTGGGACTGCCGATTTTGTTCATGCCCCGGTAAATCAGGTATGAAGCCACAGGGCCTACCACGGCCATGGAAAACGTGTTTGCTCCCAGAGTGGTGATTCCTCCGTGGGCGAGCAGCAGTGCCTGAAATATAAGCACGATCATGCCCAGCACGCTCATGACCCATGGCCCGAAAACAATGGCGCCGAGCCCTACTCCCGTCGGATGAGAGCAGCTTCCCGTTACCGACGGCAGCTTGAGGGCGGAAAGCACAAAGGTAAAAGCCCCTGCAAAACCCAGCAGCATTTTCAGCCTCGGGTTGGCGTCAACCAGTTTTCGGATGGAGTAAAATCCCAATATTACAAAGGGAAGGGCTAAAAGATCCCAGGTCAATGTCCATTTAAGCGGCAGATATCCTTCCGCTATGTGCATTGCCATGGCCATCCGGGGAATCCATAATATAACAGCCGCAGAAAACAGCAGCTTTTGCATCATTTTTGCCTCCTTCACCAAATAAAAAAGTAATTTGATTTTCATTTTGAGCATTAAAAAATCCCCTCAACTACGAACAGTTAAGGGGGTAAGTCTCGTATGAAATGCCCTTTCATAACAACACCTCCCTATCTCTCGTAGGATCAGTGTTTGCACGGTGCACAGGCAGGTCTCCTGGCTCAGGTTCATCACCGCCTTATGCCTTCCCGGATTTCCAGTGGCGAATATAAGGCGGCTCACCATCACAGTGGCGGGACCGCGCGGGAATTTCACCCGACTTCCCTTTTTGTTCAACCTTGAAAGTTGAACACCTGCACACAAAATATTCAGTTTTGCTTGATTATAGCACAATTTACAAACCGTGTAAAGGCCGTCTGAATGCGTATCACAGCAAACGCATGAAAATATACATAAACCAACAATCCAAAAAAGAGGGACGTTCTGTGAAGTGTTTTTAACCCCCTTTGCTGGTAATTTTACTTACCTATATGCTCTTCTCTTAATATGTACTGCTGGAACATGGGCTCCACAAAAACATAACTTCCTCTGGCTGTCTTTTCAATTACAGCTTTGGCCATCAAGAGGTCAATAGCCCGTTTAACTTTATTAGGATGTGTACCTTCCTGGTAAGCATTTTCACCTCTGGCAAGCTGGAACAACACTTTTCTAACCTGCGGACGTTTTCCTAAATCATCTAGTATTTCATCGAAAACAGGGGCTAAAGACAGCATTGCCCTTTCATAACCCAATTTAACATAATTTAAATTCAATACATTGTATCCAGTTTCCAGAAGGGCGTAGTGTATTTCTGAACAAAGAAACATTGTATCTTGCGGATGCCCCCCGGAAAGGTGAATAATCTCTTTTATTACCGTCTCATCAGTCTGAATGTTCCTGGAGGCGAATTTTTGGGTAATATAAGGCATCCACTCTTCTTCGATTATAGCGGGAATAGGTAGCATTGTCGCGAAACGATAGAATGCTTCTTTTCTGCCAGTGAATAAGGTTTTCATCATGCCTTCTTTTGAACCAAGAAAAAGAAAGGAAACTCCCTGCTGCGTCTGGAAATGAGCCCGCATACGTTTGAAAATTTCGGGGTCTATAACATTGGGAGCGTCCTGAAACTCATCAAACATAACCGCCATTAGTTTATTATCTTTTTTGGCCAAAATCCCGGGAAGCCGCAAGGCATAGTCTAAAAGTTCATCATCAGACTTTTTCTCATATCCAAGAGATATTTCCAGATCATTTAATTTTATCGCAAATTGTGCTCCACCAGTGAGCATCTTAGTCTTATCCCGCAGAATGGTTAATGTTCTATTGATTCCCGTTCGGTTTTCCAGACAGGCGTCAATAAAACTAATGGCAAAGTCTCGTTTAGAGGAAAACCGGAAAAAATCAACTAAAGCAGTATAAGCTCCGGCCTTTTTCAACCTTCTTAAAACCTCATAAGCTATCGATGTTTTTCCTATACGCCGAGGGCCGGCCAGCATTATGCTTTGCCCTTCGGAAAGACGATGGATCAGGGAATTAATAAATTCTTCCCGCCCAACAAGGTCCTCTTTTGATACCGGACCACCCAGAGGAAATAATCCGCCAGGCATTATTACCCCTCCCAATAATATCACTTAATATGTGATATTATATCACATATTAAGTGATATTGCTAGCACCCCAGTCATACGGCGGAAAATTTTCTAACGATGCATCCAACCATGCCAGATCCTCTTTTGTTTCTTCTAAAAAATCCCTGCTGTAAGTTATGATATTCTTATTTTGATGAGTTAAGCAAACCCAGCAACATTGAAGCAACTTCAGTGCGCGCTATATCTTGCTCCTCCTTTACATCGGTCACCATTTATTTTGAAATCTCAGGTTAGGGGGTTTTCTTCGTCTTTAGTCAGATATGCTTTTTTGCCTTTACCCATAATTCCCGCAACCATCAACGCTATCGCTCCATCGCCCGTTACATTGCAGGCAGTGCCGAAACTGTCCTGTATTGCAAAAATCGAAAGGATTAAACCAACGACTGTTTCATCAAAGCCCAAAATGCTCGTTATGAGACCTAAAGAAGCCATGACTGTTCCACCCGGTACTCCGGGAGCTCCAACGGCAAAAAGCCCCAAAAGTATAATAAATGTAATCATTGTTCCAATTGCAGTCATATAGGCAGAGCCATAATTTTTCACCACATTCCACGGATTTTTCCCCGATAACGCCCCACCAATAGAATAAAGCAAAGTAAGCCAGATATAATGACCGACTATCACCAGTATGACAATTTCAACAAACAGAGGCAACTGCTTTGTAATTGTTCCTTCGTAAGACAGGCCGGCAAAAGTCGTGGCAATAAAATAGGGCAATATAGGAATTACAACTTTTTGTACGATGTCCAGCACTATATTTTGCATTTCCTGCAACAGCTCATCAAAACGTTGTGATTTTGTATTCACAACAGCAAGCCCTAATAAAATTGCCAACACCAGCACCGACATTACTCCAAAAATCTGAGGAATATTAAGTTCAATAAGTGTTTTTGGGACTTCTCTTAATTTCTCTGCTTTTTCAGCAAGCAAAAGATGTGGTATTATCAGATAGCCTGAAACCTTAGAAAAAGCTGCTGCACCAACCGATGACAGATAAGCTAAAAAGATCGTTATTCCCAGCATCTTGCTCGCATCCGCTTTGAGCCGCGTTATGGATGGAGCTATAAATCCCACAATTATTAAAGGTATTGTAAAAAATATAATCTGGCCTAAAATGTATTTTGCTGTTGACACAACGACCATAAATTTTTCGGGCGCAATCAGTCCTATTATTATTCCCGCAACTATAGCTATCAATAGCTTTAAAATCAGGCTCTGACCTTTGGAGTTGTTTGCCATGAGAAATTCCTCCTTTTAACCTTATTTTACAGCCTGTTGCAAAACTTTATTAATACTATTCTTATGGAAAACCAAACAGCTTAAAAAAGAAGATTTCTTTCGCTTTGACTCAGTTGGCGGTATGCTGAACAGCAATCACCTGCAGATTTACAGTTTTTTTTGCTACATGCATTTATGCAGCATGACATCAAGGATGACGTTATCCGCGTTATTCATTCCCGCGCTTGAAACTTCGGCGAGGTTTTGTACGGTCTTTTCGGGGGTATCCCCCAGTATTCCGTTGTCCGGCGGGATGCAGATGTTTCGCAATGCCATATTTGCAGCGTCCACGGCGGCGTCCACCGCTATGGAAAGCTTGTATGAACAGCCGAGCTTGGCTCCAATCCGCCAGCCTTATCATTAAGCCTGAGTTTTACTATCTTGGAATCCACGATCTCAAGTGCGGCCTTTATACTTTTGTCCGTGACGTCTTTAAGAACTTCAAGGCCATTTCAATTGATGCAACCCTGCTCCAAACTTTTTGATTTGTTTATTACCTCTCCCTTATAGCATCGTTTCTATTTTTTCTCTTTATTTCGCCTCCTATTTTTCTACATTTTATGTGGTTTATCCACATTATATAGTAGGCTTTCTTCTTTGTCAATATGTTTTTTAACCACAAGTGTAGACAATCCGATTTTTTTATTCTATAATGAGGTCAATATAGTGAAACGGCGGGTGAAAGGATGACAGAGAACAAGCTTATTGACATTCCGGATAGGATTAAGTATTTAAGAAAAGAAATTCTTAAAATTAAGCAAGGAGAAATGGCCTTTAGACTTAATATACAACGTGCTTCTCTTTCTGACATAGAGCGAAAAAAAACTAAAACCGTAACCGATAGAGTAATAAGAGACATCTGCCGTGAATATTCCGTCAACGAAGAATGGCTTCGCTACGGCAAAGGCGAAATCTTTGTCCAGCCGGATACATTTTCCCTCGACGAATACGCCAAAAAAAATAATCTAACCGACTTAGAGTTAGATATCATAAAAGGTTATATGGAACTCGACAGCAACTTGCGTCAAAGCTTAATGTCTCACCTCAAATCCATATTCGCTCGCCATGGCGCTCAGAAATAACCGTTATGGCGGTAATTATACCGCCTTTGAGGTTTGCCTTGAAATCGGATGACGGGCAACCGGCAGACTGCGGAACTCGCCGAGCACAATCATCTGCAAAACGGACTCAAGCCAAAAAAGGGAGTTATGCAGGTTATTTGATTGAAAACTCAAAAAGTTTTTTTGGAATTTTATAAAGAAAAGAGGTTATAAAAATGCGTATTTTGCTTGTAGGGGTTTCATGTGTAGGAAAAAGTACAATAGGCAAGCTGTTGGCGGAAAAACTGGGGTATAAATTTTTCGATTTTGATTTCGAAGTCGAAAAAAGAATGCGCGAACATATTTCGTCGATTAAAAACAGAACACTTAGTGAACATGGATATCGTGAAGAAGTAAAGCATATTCTGCGGGATATTTTATTGGAATATAAAGACGATATTGTTATTGCCATGCCGCCCAGCGGTTTATTTCATAACTATTATGCAATCATAAAGAAGCATCCGGATGTATTGACAATTGCACTGAAGGACAAGGCAAAAAATATTGTAGAACGCCTTACATTTTATGATGATGAATCAAAACCAATATACAATGTAGTCAACGAGGATAATAAGCATCTATACTACGAAGATATAAAAAAAGATATAGAGTATTTTGGAAGAACCTATAATAAAGCAAACATGCAATTTCATCTTAACGGTATGAATGCGAATGACAGTGCGGATGCATTAATTCAACTTATAGATCAATATATTAAAAAGCATGATTTAACACAATCAACAAACAATGACTGAAGAAGGTTTGCTATGGTCAAAATATTTCAAAGAGTCAGATGCCGGCTTGACAGCGGCGATACTTTAGCTTTTTTAGCCCGGAAAGTCAAAGAAAGGAGTTCAAAACAATGTACATAGTAAGCGAAAAGGACATAAGTCCCACGGTCAATGACTTTGCAGCGTTTTGTCGCATTTCTCCTGGAAACCTTCTGGACAAGGTATGATATAGAGGAAATCATGCGTTGGGGGATGGGCACAAATCATATCGGCCAGGCAATAAAGACTTTTGCTGCCTCAACTCCCGGGGAGGAGTTGGAGAAAGGAGCTTTTTCCCAAAGAACTGATTATGATGCCATTTTTTCACATTTGTCAGTGATAAACCGCCTTATGGCAGCCCATTACCGCTATGATGCGGACAGGGCTCTGGAAGCCCTTGAAGAATTGATCCATGTATCCGAAACAACCCATCTTCCCATGCAGATATCCCATCTGGGAAGCTGCTGCTCTTTCGGCAACATGAAAGAAGGCCTGGAACTAATTGACGATGCAAGACACCAAGGAATAGACGTGCAAGACGACTGCTATCCCTATGACGCCTTCAGCACCACTATCGGTTCACCAGTCTTTGATCCCGGCTGTTTTGAAAGATGGAAGAGCAGTTACGGCGCCATTCTGGTAGCTGAGGGAAAATATAGAACGCCATCGCTCATGCCATTAGAAAAATGAGAGGCAAAGAGCAGTTAATGATTCCAATTTCCATGTACATTTTCGGTCTGGCCGGAGCCATATTCGGAATGTTTGAAGAGACCTTCGGATTCATTCCCATCCTTGTGTCCCTTACCATCGCTCTCGGCTACGACGCCCTGGTGGGAATGTGCATGGTTTCTTTCGGTGTTGCCATGGGATTTGCGGCGGCCTTCATGAATCCGTTCACCGTCGGTGTCGCCCAGGGTATAGCAACCCTTCCCCTGTTTTCGGGTATGGCCTTCAGAATCGTGAGCTTCCTGGTATTTGAGACCCTGGCCGTATGGTGGACCATGCGGTATGCGGCAAAAATAAAGAAAAATCCTGACGCAAGCCTTGTGCCTGATCCCTTCCGGCAGCGGCCAAGCCGCCGTTACCATGCCCATCATGGCGCCTCTTTCCGATGTGCTGCACATCACACGGCAGACAGCGGTGCTGGCTTTCCAATACGGCGACGGTTTTTCCAACATTTTCTGGCCCACCACACTGCTGCCGGTCATATGCAGTATAGCCAAAGTGCCTCTCGATCGCTGGTGGAAATTCTTCACGCCTTTCTTTTTCCTGATATTTATTGTCCAGATGATCTTCATCGCCGTGGCAGTGGCCATAAACTTTGGGCCTTTCTAATTGATTATTATTATTATTATTCGTATCGCACGGTCACCTTCAGCCTGCGATAAAAGCGCCCCAATATTTTTATAAAGCCCTGGCCAAAACAAAAATATAAAATAGCATTACCTGCGGCATGAAAGCTGTCGAACCATATACTGGAAATGCAGGTGGCGATGAATGTATTTATGTTGTGCGGTCTTATAAAGGTCGACCAGTACCAGAAATTCATGATCCACCCAAAAAAATACCCCCACAAAAAGCTAAAAACGGTCATACCTGCTTTGCCGATGTTGGGGAAAACCTTTTTTAAGACACCGGCCGAGGCTCCTGCAAGCCCCCATGCCATCATCTGCCACGGAGTCCACGGCCCCTGGCCCATAAAAAAATTCGATACCAGCGCAGCCGCGGCTCCCACCATGAATCCGGCCCTTGAACCCATAATAAAACCCGACACCATCACAATGAAGGTGGTGGCCTGCACATTGGGCAGGGCGGCAAAGGCCACCCTACCCATGGCTGCCACCGCGGACATTACGGCTATAAGCGCCACTTCTTTTGAAGATGCCTTGCTGAATTCAAAGCTCAGGAACATGATCCCGAGCACAAAAGCAGCCATGATGTTGGATGCCATATCACCTCAGGCCCCTTTCCACGGCAACTTCATGATTTTGAGAAAGCAGCGGTGCCAGCGTTTCTATCGCATCTTCCACTGTCATAATATTCGCGGCAAACCCCCTGCACATCCTGGCCATCTGCGTCGAATAAAACATCGAATTGCCCAGAACCTGCTTTGTAGGGCCGTCGCTCACGACTTTCCCGTCGTACAGTATTATCACTCTTTTTGCGTATTCGGCAGCAAATTCCACATCATGGGTCACCACTGCCACACTAACCCCACCTTTACACAGGTCAACAAGAAAACCCCCCAGATCAGCCTTGAGAGCGTAATCCACGCCTCTGGTTGGCTCATCCAGGAGCACCAAATCAGGTTCCGTCACCAAAACGGAAGCCAGCGCCACCCTCTGTCTTTCCCCGCTGCTCAAATCCCTGGGATTTTTGTTTCTGTGGCGCTTCAAATCCAGCTTTTCCAGAATCCTGTCTATCCTGCCCCCGTCGGGCATGCCGAAATTTTTCAACGTAAAGGACAGTTCCTGTTCGACCGTATCCTGAAAAAGATAGTCGTTCGGGTTTTGAGAAAGGTATGCCGCCTTCCCGCCCTGGTAAATTTCCTGGTTTTTTCCGCATTCTTTTCCATGGAATAAAACCTTGCCCCTGTCGGGAAATAAAAGGCTGGACATAATTTTCAAGAGGGTGGACTTTCCAGCGCCGTTAGCACCCAGGATAGCCACAAATTCCCCCGGGAAAATACGCAGATTGATTTCCCGCAGCACATTTCTTTTGTCTTTATAAGAAAACCAGACATTTTTCAATTCCAAAACCGCATCTTCATCATTCACGGTTAACTTATCAAAATCCTTCGATTGGGGCGGTGTCGTATCGCCATCCTGCAGGGGAATATATTCCTGCAGAATTTTGCGCCCTTCTTTCACGGTGACGGGGATTTCGGAAAACCCAACGCCGGCAAAAAAACGCGTTACCGGGGGAATAAAGGGTATGCCGCCTGCAGCACTTTTTACGGCCACATCCTGGGGCGCGCCTTCGATTATCAATTCCCCATGTTTCATTATTGCCACCCTGTCGGCCAGATGGAAACATCTTTCCAGCCTCTGCTCGATGAGAACTACGGTTTTCCCCATTTCTTCATTGAGGCGTTTAATCAAATTGAAAAATTCTTCCGCACTGGCCGGATCCAGCTGCGATGTGGGCTCGTCAAGTATTATCGCTTCCGGCTGCATGGCGAGCACCGACGCCAGGGCTATCTTTTGCTTCTGCCCTCCGGAAAGCTTATCTATAAACCTCCCTTTCGCCTCTGCAAGGTCGAGGAAATCCATAACCTCGGCCACCCGCCGGAACATTTCCTGCTGCGGAAGGCCAAGGTTCTCAAGGCCAAAAGCGATTTCCGCTTCCGCTTCGGTTTTTACCAACTGTTTTTCCGGGTCCTGAAAAACCATGCCTACATGCCTGGAAAGCTTCCTTCGGTCCATTTGGCGTATATCCCTGCCTTTAAAAAGGACCCGGCCGCTGAACACCCCTCCGTAAAAGTCCGGCACAAGCCCCGCCAGCGCTCGGGCAAGGGTTGACTTGCCCGAACCCGACCCGCCGGCCACCAGCAGAAATTCCCCTTCTTCAACTGATATATTGATGCCTTTTAATGCCGGTTTTTCACTCTCTGGATAATAATAATTCAGATCTTTCACTTGAAATATCGGCAATGGCGCCACCCCCAGCTCATAAGTGCGGGAATCGAAAGCATCCCCTGCAAAAACGCCAGCAAAGATATGTCCCCTCGGGAAATTACGGACCCCAGATAGGGATAGAAACTCATGGTGCCATATCCTTTTACGGCACCGCATATACCGGCTAAAAGGGCTGCAATGCCGGCTGCAGTGCAGGTAAAATCTTCTGGTTTGAAGGAATCCCGGATATAGCATGTCCTCCTCCCGCTGCCGAAAGCCCTGGCCTGCATGGCTTCCGCTATTTCCATGGAATCTTCCAGGGAAGACAGCAGAAGGATATATATCAGATTTACATATTTATCCAATTTCTGCTTAAAAGTGCCTCTGGAAAAATCCACTCCCCTGACCACCTGGATTTCTTTTATATTGTCAAGGTGCCTTATCATCGCCGGGAACATCCTCGTGGCCAGAGACAGCACCAGAGCGGATTTAAAAGCGAACCGCTCCAGCATATTCAGGACTTTATCCGGATGCACCATGATATTGTAAAGGCAGAAAACGCTTATAACATCAAGAAGCCTCAGGCTCATAACGGCACCGTAAAATACCGCCTCCAGTGAGATAGCAATTTCCCCGAAAACAGGCAGGCGGGGGCCCTGCCACAGGATGGTAGCTCCGGCTTTTGTCACCAGCGGATTTATTATCATAATGGGGACCGTCATCAGCAAACCGCCCTCTATAAACAGCTTCCAGGTTTCAAGCCCTTCCAGCACCCACACCGAAAGTCCTGTGCAGAAAAAAAGTCCCGCAAGATAGAGGGGGTTTGTGAATATCAGTGAAAGCACCAGCAATGTGCAAATAAAAACCAGAGCCGCAGCGGGATGAAGTTTCTGTAAAAACAAATCTTTTTCGCGGTAGAACAGTTCTTCCATCATATTCTCTCTGCCTTACGGTGTTTTTTGAAGCTCATCCCATTCGGGAGGCGCCTTGTCCAGGCCCTCGCTGTACCACCACAGCACCCTGTCGCCCGCCGCAAGTTTCATATCGCCCGCTGCGGTCATCGGAACCTGGCCATTCACTTTATACATCCAGCCCTTCATTCCTTCGTTGGACTCGCCGGCAATACTTTCCACAAACCCGGCGAATCTGGAGCTTATCCTGTATTCTACGCCCGAAGCGTCCAGGGCGCCCAGCGCCGTGACGCCCCATTTGTTGTCATCTTTTATGATCACTTTGCCGGGTCCGAATATTATTTTCCCGCCGGCGCCCACTATAGCCAGGCTGGCCTCCGTGCCTTTTTCCGGTTCCGTCGCACCGTCATCCGGGGAAGTGCCATCTTTGCTTTCGTTTTTCTCATAAACCGTGGCGGTATTTTTATTGTCATCCTCATTTTTATCTGCCGTTTCTCGAGAGCCTGGCAGGGCATTTTTTTGAGTGTCGTTTTTGTCCGGGGAATCCTTCGGAAAATCGGGGTTTGCATCGCCTGTGTTCTTATCAGAACTAATTTGTCCCGATGGAGAAGAAACCGATGAACTGTTCTTTTCCCGGGAAATATTAGTTTGACTTTGCTCCTGAACCGAACTGCCAGAGGCCGAAGATTGCACGGAGCCTTCTTTTACAGGGTTCCCCATGGGATTTTCCGGGCTTCCCGCCACCTGCATTGCCTTCGAAAGGCTGGACTTCGGGCTTCTGTTGGAAGTTATACCCGATAATGCCAGGGGGCCGATTAAACCCAGCAGTATCGCAACAAAAATCAATATATAAACTGTTTTCTTCATTTCATATCAAGCATCCTGTAAATGAGCACCGCACATTCGGCACGGTTTACCGCATTTTTGGGCCTGAAGGTACCGTCCTCATATCCTTTCAAAAGCCCCTTTTCTACGGCTGCGAATACTGCAGATTTACTCCATGACGATATATTGTCCTTATCTCTAAAATCACTGGATTGTTCTTGCCCGGATAGCTTCAGAGCCCTTGAAAGAATCACAGAAATTTCCTCACGGGTTATAGTATCATTCGGGCGGAAAGTGCCATCTTTGTACCCGCTGATAAGACCCACCGCCGAAGCTGCAAGGACCGCATCGCAATACCATGCGCCTGCTTTAACATCAACAAATGAGATTTTTGCTTGTTCCGGCTTCGAAAGGCCCATGGCTTTTTGCAACATGCTCACGAATTCCGCTCTGGTCACCGATCTTTCGGGTTCAAATCGGGCACCGTCAACGCCGCTCAATATGCCTGCTCCGGCCAGGGTTTCAACATAGTCTTTCGCCCAGGCAAAGGTTTCGCCGATATCTGTGAACGATTTTTTCTCTTCCTTTATTATTACCGCATATTTGGAAAAATGCTTTACCCGTGCGATTACAAGGCTTTTGCTCAAATCCAACACAGCGGGAACAGCCACCCACCGCTCGGTTTTTTCGTCGTAGCATGCGAGGCTTGCGTTCTCCGGCTTCGCCATAGGAGGTAAAATTACTTTCATAGTTATTGTCACAGGAGTTTTAAAAGTGGTGCCGTCCGGAGCAAAATCATATATCCCGGATGCTAGTCTGAACCCCTGAGGCATCTTCTTTAAACTTTCGTCTGCATCCTTATTGGCCGGCTCATTATCAACTTCTTGAATGGATATTTTTGTATCTTTGCTCAGGGCATCTGCCGGTATAACCAATCCCACTTCCTGTCCTTTATCAGACAGTACCGCTCCTTTGCTCGCAGTAACGTCATATTCGATGTCCGCTCTGTTGCCGTCGAGCTTTAACTTCTGAGCTTTTAAATCATTAATATCTATATAACTTCGCTCTCCCTGGACAACCACTGCTGCACTTATTAAATCCTCCAGCGGCTTTTTGTCGTCCTGGTTTAACCCCAGTGCTTTCTCTATATTTCCTAAAGCGGTAAGCGCTTCTTCAGAGGCCTGCAGCATCTCCGGCAATTTTTTGTTCTGCTCCTTCAGATCCGAAGAAACAGCAGTGGTCTCCGCCGTCGCCGTACTGAGGGCGGACAGGCTGCTCCACGTTGGACCGTTCGAATTATAATCAGTGCTGTACCACCATATCACCTTGTCGCCTTCGCTGAGCGTTTTTTCTGAAGCCTTGACATTGGGTATGCTGTTGTTTACCTTGTACATCCAGCCGTTCATGCCGCTGTTCGCCTGGCCCTCTATGCTTTTTACAAAGCCGTTGCTGTCCACATAGTCGAGCCCTGTGGCATCCAGCGCCCCGAGAGCCGTCAGGCCCCATTTGTCATCAGATGACAGGGTTACCGAATCGGGTTCAAACAAAAGCTCATTGTTTTTGCCCACCACTGCAATATATACTTCGATTTTTTTCTGGACTGTCACTGGAGTGGTACTTCCGCCGGAACCGGAATCGGACTCGCCTTCTATCAATAGCAATGCGCTGAGGGCTTCCGCCGCATCCAGAGTGTTTTTGGTTGACCCGAAACTTCCGTCCGGATTCAGAGCGTTTTTCAGCATGTAGTCTACCGGTGTATTCCCATCGCTGAGCTTCCAGCTTTTGGGGTCCATATCCAGCTTTTCAAGTGTTACAATAGTCTCCGCGGTATCCACCACGGGGTCGTCCGAATAGGACTCCGTAGTATAATACACGCTTCCGTCGGGCTTCTGCTGCGCTTTCATGTATGCAAGGCCGCTGTTTATCGCAGCCTGTATCTGTGCATCGCCTGATGCTCCGGGAAGATAAGACAGGGCCCTTATGGCCTGGGCCGTTGACATGAAGTCCGGGTAAAAAGTACCAAATGTCTCACCCCAGGCTCCAGCGGTATTATCCTGGGCTTTGCTCTGCTTCGACAGGATGTAATTTTTTGCATCATCGGCGCTTATTTCGCCAATCTTTCCCGCTTCTCCCAGGGCGATATACGCCCACATGTCGCTGTACACGCTGTTTTCAAAGCCTTGGGCGGAATGCCGGGCCTTCAAAATGTTTGCCAGCTTCTCCATCCTGTCGGTATCCTGCCATTGGCTCAGAGCCATCAGCGTCTGGGCGACGGTCTTGGTCTTCGACTTTTTCACCCATGTAGAATTGCTTTCCAGATAATCGTTGCAACCATTAGACTCCAATGCTATAACAGTTTCAGCTGTAGCAAACGTGCTGTCAAACTGAGTATAAATCGCACCAGTATCCGAATCCTGAATATCATTAAGATAAGTTAAGCCATCCTGTATTGTTTTATAAACCTCACTGTCTTTATCGCTGGCTCCGTCAAAATAACTCAGTGCTGTCAGAACCTGGGCAGTGAGATCCGGCTCCTCAGAATAATACACCCCCCATGCGCAGCCAGCAGAATATCCCCATGAATCTTTGTGATCATGTTTGAATTCGCTGCTATTTATATAGTTCAGGGCTTTTTTCTGGTCAATTTCATCGAGACTCCCCGTTTTTCCCAGGGCAGTCAGCACCATCACGTCATCATATATACTGTTTCCAAAATACACCGCATCTGCTACCGTGCTAACCTTGCCTTTAATCGCATCTGCAAAAACAGAAATCAGGTTAGAATCCGGGCAAACGGCATGGACAGCTGTTAAATGCTTGGCAAGAGATACCGCATCCTCTTCTTCAATATTGTTAGCAGCTTTTTCTGCAGAGCCGATTATTTCTTCCTTTAAAGTCTTATCGCTTTTTTTCCATTCTTCCGATGCCAGGTTTTCTCCAACCAACGCCAGGGCTTCAACGCAGCGATAATCAAATGCCCATCCGATAGAGTCATATCCCTGCTTTTCGTAGCTTTGTTTAAAATAATCAACAGCCTTTTTAATGCTTTGCTCTACTTTTCCATATAACGGCGAATCTGTAGAAATACGTTGCTTTGCCAGCGCCAAAGCCTGCAATGGGGCTTTCGTGCCGTATTCATTGGCGTAAGGCCCAAAACTGCCATCATCATTTTGAGACCCCAAAATGTAGGTTACAAGGCTTCTGTCATCGCCAAGAAGATCAGCCAACTTTTCTATTTCTCTCTTCAAAGATACACCATTGCGTGTCCATTTATCTGAAGAAAGGTCTTCCCCTGCTAACTCAAGGGTGTAAGCAGTGTAACCATCGATTTTTTCACCTGACTTAAATCTTTCGTGAATAAATTCTACAGCCTTGGCCGCCAGTTCTTTCGATGTATAGGAGCTATCTGCAGCAAAGGCGAAGGATTCTCCTTGCTTTGCCGATTGATATGTAAATATATTAATGCAGATAAAAGTTATTATTAAAATAGAAATAAAGCGTTTTATCATGGAATATCGCATATATCCTCATCCTTTCAAGATTTTAGTAGTTGCATAAGAAAAATCAAGCTTTTCTTGCTTTACATACATTTTTAATTAATTTGTCTTGAATATCCCAGAGCCTTATCCTCCCCCTTTTCCTTGATTTTTTCAGGATGGGCAAGAATAAGGCCGTTTTACAGCAGATCATTTTCTCGCAAATTAAAAAACCCCGCTCTCCAGAAAAGGCAGGGTCGACCGCTTCCCCATCCTGCGTAGGGAGCAACAGCACTTTTGCAGGCTTAAGGTCTCCTGGCTGAGGCTCATAGCTTCGCCACGCCTTCCCGGTTCCCCAGTGGCACTTTGTGGCTCGCTCCCCTTCACAGTGGCGCGACCGCGCCGGAATCTCACCGGCTTCCCTTATCGCCCGCAGAAATATTTATTTCAAAAACAAGTTTCTTATTATAATAATAATTGAAATATTATCATATGTCAACAACCTGAAAATACCTGACTATAGCGGCTATCAACATGGCATGAATCAAAATCAGACGGCATGAATAGCACTTTCTGCTTTTAATCAATTTATATTGCGGATTTTTTGATAAAATCCTGAAAACAAATTTCTGTCTTTTCCTCATCTTCCTTTGTGACCGACATAGGATAATACCTCGCCCTGATATACGCCTCCGTCATGCAGCGAATCGGCGCACTGCACCTTTCACCGTATGTGTTTATGATGCACAAAGCGAATTCCATGGGCGTCTTCGACGGTTCCCTGATGCAGCCTTTTTCCTTCACTTCCCTCAACAAATTCACATAGAGTCTCCGCACCCTGAACGCCGGCGTGTCGGAAAACTCAACCGTTCCTTTTCACGCCCGGTGGATATGTGTCAAGCGTCTCATAGAGGCCACGATGTTTTTCCTGACATTCTTCCACTCAAATACCGATTCCCTTTTTTCCTCCACATCTTCTGTCCTGCCTGGCTGCCATTTTCGTAAAACTAGCACCAGGACCTTCACAAATCCAGCTACTACGGCCAATAGAATCATGACTTTAAAAAAAGATGTCACAGCGGGAGGCAGGCCCCTATACTCCGCGTGAGCAAATATTGAATCGCCACCGGGATTTCCTGCGACAGGCTCCGTCTCCTTTAATCTTGCCAATCTTTTTAAAATATTAATAATAAAGCCGAAAAAATAGATTATGGGAGCCACCACAGGCGTTATTATTTTTATGAAGATATCGACAAAGGGGTTGTAAAAATGCTTTATCATGTTAAATAATTTGTTTGGATAGAGCGGATTATACACCGAAAAAATCAGCCCAGCTCCAGCGGAGAGCAGAATTGAAACTGCAATAGCTAGCCAGATCCATCTCTTTCTCATAGAACCCGCATAATGTTCCGGCATTGTGGAACCCACCTGTTCCATGTTATAGAAAGCAAGGATTATCAGAGATAAAATCATATACATAAAAAGGACCGGCAATATTTCTTCGAACAGTTTCGCGCTTTTGACAAAAAATGATAATAATATAAGAAGCGCAGTATAAATCTTCAGTCTGTTCAACATGTCGTAATGTTCTATCCTTGTGTTGACGGAAGCGCCGTAAATAAACGACAGATATACCGTCACAAGCCGCATAAAGCGCGAAAAATCAAATTCAAATGAATGTGCGGGGAGCATGCCGTACAGAGCAAGAACCAGAATGCATAAGAAAAATGCCAACCGTCGTTGAAATGCCCCAGCGAGCTTTGAATGTATATGTTCAAACAGCCTGCCCGCAATTATTAAAACCGCCACTTCCCCGGGCTGCGGCAAAGGCGTTTTGCCGAGTACTCCATGATAGTCTATTACAACGATTCCCATTCGCAAAAGAGAGTACCCCAATCCCAGGATGAAAAGCTGTTTTATTATATTAAGCCAGTCGAATTTCCTCCATCTCACGCCAGTTTCCCTCCCCTGCTACCCTGTATGTTTTAATTCTTTCGGAAACTTTTACATTATTTTTTTTATGTCCTGTCAAAATAAGAATAATATCAAAACCTTTCAATGACATGAATTTCAACAATTCGGTCATGCGGTCATTTAAATATGGGGTTATACAAATTATCTTCTCATCGCGTTTTAATCTCGAGTATGCTTTTAACATCACGTCTTCAATAGTAATCATGCTGAAAGGATGCATGCGGGCGAGGCTTTCCAGAATTACTTTCAGGTGGGATATGCCCCTCCCGTAGGAAATACAGGTGATAAGTTCGGTATCCATATCTTCAGACATTACTCTGGCGTTGCTGAGAAACATGACGTCAAATCCTTCCGATACGGCCTTATTTACAACCGAGGCTGCGGTCATTATGGAAAGCTCCAGCAGGTTTACGTCTATTCCTTCCCATGGAAACTGATACGTACTTATATTTAAAAACACCGCGGCCTTTCTGTTAAAACTTGCGTCATACTCCCTTACTATCAATCTTGCCGTCCTTGCGGAAGCTTTCCAGTCTATGCTCTTTATACTGTCTCCCGGTACATAATCCCTCGTTCCGGATACATTGTATGAATCTTTGAACACATAACTTTTTTTGATGAGGCTTCCCGCCGGGCTGTAATTCATGCCGCTTTCCGTCTTCACATCCACTATGCGGGGATAGACCACGAGTTTTGCCGGAATGTTATTGATCATGCTTACTTTAACAAAACCAAAAATGTCTCCGGATAAAATCCTGGTGGGGCCGAAGAAATAATATCCCCTGTTTTCGCACAAAATTGGATATTTTCTGGTTATTTTTTCATACCACATCGCCGAAAAAAGCGCCGAAAGCATCCGCCTCTTTACCTTGTAATGAGCCGAAGGCCTGCCCTTTAAAAACTCTACGTTGGAGGGCACTTCCGTTTCAACCATAAGCCACGGCATCGGGAGCAGCTTGTTGTTGGTTATCTCCTGAGAATACTCTAGTCGTTCGCCAAAAAAAGCACACTCCCTGCTCAGGCGGTGAGAGAAATTTAATCCCGAAAAGCTGCAGCAGCCCCACAGGAGCGAAACTCCGACGACCAGCGATATCGATATTAAAATCAAGACCCCCAGCATATTATCTGCCCCATTCCTCCAGATTTTCCACCGGCACCGGCACTTTATTCAAAATATCCAGAATCACCTGTTCGGGTCTTACATCCTCCAGCAGGTTTCTGGATGTAAGGACTATTCTGTGGCTCAATACCGGAACCGCCAGGTCTTTTATATCATCGGGAATTACATAAGTTCTCCTCCTCACCGCCGCCAGCGCTTTGGCGCTTCTGTAAAGATAGAGCGAAGCCCTGGGACTTGCGCCCAATCTCATGGAAATATGGTTTCTGGTCTCCCGCACAATGTTCAACAGGTAATCTTCCACTAATCTATCCATATAGATCTCATTTATGTGGTTTATCATCTCTAAAATATCTTCTCTGCCGACAGCGGGCCCAATCTCATCCAGAGGATTTTTTTCTCCAAAACGATGTATAATCTCCCGCTCTTCTTCCAGCGACGGATATCCCATGTCGATTTTCATCAGAAACCTGTCCAGCTGGGCTTCCGGCAGTGGAAAGGTTCCCTCCATTTCGATGGGGTTCTGGGTGGCTATGACCATAAAGGGCATTTCCAGCACTCTTGTAACACCTTCAACGGTAAACTGCTTTTCTTCCATGGCCTCCAGCAGGCTTGACTGAGTTTTAGGCGTAGCCCTGTTTATTTCATCGGCCAGCAGGATATTTACCATGATGGGGCCCGGCCTGAACTCAAACTCCGCCTCCTTCTGATTATAGACATTAACCCCCAGGACATCGGAAGGCATGAGGTCCGGTGTAAACTGAATCCTTCCGAATTTTAAATCCAGGCATTTTGCCATGGTTTTGGCCATCATGGTCTTGCCCACACCGGGCACATCCTCCAGCAGCACGTGCCCTCCGGCCAGCAGGGCCGTCAGTATAAGCTCCAGCGTCTTTTCCCTCCCCACCATCACAGCAGCCGTATTTTGCCTTATGCGGTCGACTTTCTCCGAGAAATCCGCAAAATTCATTCGTAAGACCCCCAATATAAATTTTCTTTTCTCCGGTGATTTTATCAGAATGGCAAGCTCAAATTATGAACTCATTTACTCAACTTTCGCAGATCAAACTATAACTACAAACCTTGATAAATCAATAAAAATAAGCAAACAAAAATGCAAGGAGCTTCCTTTTGTGATATAATGGAATTGGACAAAATATACAAGAAAGGAAGATCCTTGCAATGTCCATTATATCACATTATAACGAAAATGAAAACCGCTTTTCCTCAACTGTCGACAATTTTTTAAAAGAAAATCGCATAGGGTTCCTACTAAAACAGAGCAATTTCTACAAGGAAAAGGGAATTTCATGCTATGCTGTTTTCAAGTTCCTGTTCACTCTTGTATTCTCCGGTAAGAATCTTTACAGGATTCTGGAGTCGCAAAATTCCAATTTGCCCTTTGCCAAGGATGTCATATATAGATTCCTGAACTCTATATATTATAACTGGCAGAAGTTTCTTATGTTGCTGGCATCATCCATAATCCGCAGCAAGTTGGTAGGTTTGACATCGGACAACCGTGTCAATGTCCTAATAATAGACGATTCTGTATACAGTAGGAATAGAAGCAAGGTTGTCGAACTTTTAGCCAGAGTAAGAGACCATGTGGCACAAAAATACGTTAAGGGGTTCAGACTTCTCACCCTTGGATGGTCTGATGGAAATACCTTCATCCCGCTCGGCTTCAACCTCTTGAGTGCACAAACTTCTGAAAACAGGTTGCAACCTATGAACAGTGAAATTGATAAAAGGAGCATAGGCTACAAGCGCCGAATTTCTTCACTCGCGAAAGAAACCGATGCCATGATAGACCTGCTAAAACAGGCAGTGGAGAATAACATCCCTGCAAAATATGTGCTGTTTGATAGCTGGTTTACTTACCCAAGCATATTGTTGAAGATCCTCGGATTAAACCTCCACGTCATAGCCATGGTTAAGAACATGAAGAAAATTTATTACAGTTTTCAAGGCAAAAGAATGAGCCTTCAGTCTATATATTCTTGCGTAAGAAAAAAACGCGGTAAGGCAAAGACTTCTTATGATTCCATTGTTGCCCATACTACTATTGTTTTTGCAAGGTACATCATGCTGGCTGTTGAAAACCGCAATAACAAGGATTTGCGGACTATAGGAGGCTTGTTCTATTACTTCTGTGATGAGCTTCAGGATATAAAGTTCATGGAAGCTTTGCAGCTATTGATTGATGCTCTTAAGACTGCTTTGCGTGAAAAGCTCGTGCTTTCAAAGGAAGCAATCAGTGAGTTTTTAGATTATTTTATGTCTTGTCTGCCCACTTTCCTTAAGGAAAAGTTGGCACTTTGTTCCTGCGAAAGTTGAGTCATTTATTTTTGCCTCCAATTCTTTTAATTGGAAGGATACCGTTTTCAACATTTCAACCTTATCCCGACCGGCCGTTTCTCCCTGCCGCCTCATTTCCGCGGCTTTTTCCACGGATGTCAATATGTTCTGTTTTGTTTCCATTAGCATATCTTTCAAATAACCGGCATAATTTTTGAAGGTTTTTTCCATTCTCTGCGAAATATCGTATCTCATCCTGCCGCACTGCCTGTCGAACTGCTGCTGAAGCCACCTTTTCATGTGGTTCAGAACAATTTTTTTGGCAATAAAACCCGGCAGAAAGGGCGCCGCGGAAAGGGGCGTAGGCACCAGGAAATGCTTTTCAGGTTCCATGTTATAGTAAAAATAGCCCGCCTGCTTAAAACCTTTGATCTGTCTGAAACCTTCGTACTTAATTTCAAATATATCCGCAGTCAAATTCTGCAAATCACAAATGATTGATTCCATTTTTTTCGCCAGTTTCACTGTAACCTTTTCGGATATGTCGACAAGATATCTCAGCTCTTTATTTTTCCATGCGTCAATTACATTCAAGGTCTCGTCGGTGATGTATTCTCTTGATTTTTCTATGAGTTCGCCGGTGGGAAGTCCCGTATTTTCGGCAAAATATTTTTCCAGGGCGGATTCCAGCCTTTCGTAGTTGTCGTTCATGAAATCCTCATAATCCCTTTGGAACCTTGCGAATACCTCTTTTGTCTCCCCTTCAAAAACAAACAATATGTCTTTTTCTTCTTCCTCCACACTTTGAATTTTATCTTTCAATATGGAAATTTTTCTGTCCAGTTCTGCTAAGGGAGTGGTTAAAGCCTTCATTTCAAGGTCGCAGGCAAATTTCAATTGTGAAATTATTCTTTTTGCTGCCATGCGGACTGAATCCAGCAATGCATCTTTTTTCTCAAAAGAAATAAAATCTTCCAGATCGTTTATGAATTCCTGAATGCCGCTTTTTTCCCACCCTGATCTGTCATTTTCCAGGGCAGATTCCAGAGCCATTTTAGCGGAAATGGAGTATATTTTGGTATTTTTCCTGCCCAGTTCTTTTTCCAAAACGCCTTTCGCAAATTCCAGCGCCTCGCTTATATCTTCTTTTTCTGCATAGTCTATCTTGTTCAGCAGAAAAAAAATTTTTACCGCCTTTTTATTCACCTCTTTTAAAAATTCCAGTTCATTTTTAGCCACCGGCGAATCTATGGTAAACAAGAAGATGGCGGCATCTAGTTTCGGCAAAAATTCGTACGTGGCATCCGTATTGTGCTGGAATACCGAACCCACTCCGGGGGTGTCTATGAGGATTATGCCATCTTTCAAGAAATCCGACGGATATTCTACGACAACCTGTCTTACTCCCTTCTCATTATTGGGGTTGCCTTTTTCAGTGACATAATCGTCTAGAATTTCAAGGGGAATCTGGCTTTCTGAACCATCGTGAAATTCTACGGTTATCTTCAACCGCTCGCCGTATTTTATAAGTGTAACTATTGAAGTTAAAGGCACAATGGCAGTGGGAACGATCCTGCCTTTCAACAATGCATTTATAAAGGTGGATTTGCCTCTTTTAAATTGGCCTACCACCGCCAGATTAAACCGGTTTTGAACCAATTTTTGTATTTCATACTCTATTTCATCCTGCAGCTTATCAGCAATATTGATCGAAAGGCCCTTTATATCCTTTAAATATTGAATCAATATGTCTTTTTTGATATAAAAATCCGCCTTCATTTTTTCACGCACCTCTTTTCCAGTCTTTGCATTATTAATTATTAAATGTTGATTCAGGTTTAGAAAAAGGATATCACCATAATTGATAATAGCAAAAACATCATGGCATAGTTCATATGAATAACGCTCAATAACGAAAGATTAAAGGCAGCGTAACTTGAATAATAAATGAGCGACGATAATAATACAAGCGCTGTTTTACGCAATATATCGGTCGTTTTCAATTTTGCTTTTACTTGCGCTCCGATTTTCATTAACCATAAAATCCCTTTTAAATCGTCTTTTATCAATATGTCGGATACATTTTGCGCCAGTATTGAGCTGTGTTCTTGAAAAGAAATACTTATATCGGCCAGTTTTAACGCTATTACATCGTTCGGCCCGTCACCCACCATGGCGACCTTATGGCCCCTCCGCCTTACCGCTTCTATGATAATGCCCTTCTGAGATGGCGCAAGTCTTGAAAAAACCCTGACATATTCGCTTTGAGCGGCAATATCCGCTGTGCTCATTTTTTCCATGTCCCTGCCAGTTATAAAATATCTTGCTGCATTTTGAATAATACCTGCCCTTTCAGCTATATCCACCGCTGTGGATGTAATATCTCCCGTCAGCATCAGGACCCTCTTTCTCCTTTGGTTCAACTCACGTATTACAAAGCATGCTTCTTGTTTTGGAGGATTCTCAAGCACAAAAAGGTTTAAAAAAACGTAACCCCCCGCAGCTTCTCTTTCATAATCGATTTGCTTCAAAAATGCTGACATTTTAAACGCCATTGCTATGACACTATTTCCTTTCTTCAGTATCTCATTTTTTGCTTCGCCTATGTTCAGCATGAAGCTTCCGTCGATATCCCGGATTGTCCCGTCAATCCCCATGTATTTGCGGCACATTTTCAGCACAACCTCGGGGTCTCCTTTAATATAAAAAAGAAGTTCATCATCTTTTCTATAGCCTGTCATCATATATCTTTTTTCAGATTCAAACGGTATCTCAAAAACGCGCTCGAAACCTTCTCTGATTTCTTTTACTGATACCCCGCTTTCCTGCACAAAACTTATCAAAGCTGTGTCGACTCTATTTGAATGGTTTAGACCTTCCAGGAAAACTATATCGTTGCAGAGTGCGCATCCCTGGATAATGTATTTTAAAGGGCTTGATACTGAGGAAAAGGAATTTCCATCTAATTTATTATTATCAATATATACGGAAGTTACTTTCATGTCTCTTTTTGTTATGACTCCGGTTTTATCCAAACATATAATGTCTATATCGTCCAATGAATCAAATATGGAACAATCTTTTACGATGATATTTCTTTTTAATAAATATCTGTAAGCTGTAAAAATGGAAATATAATTAAATATATACCGTTCTTCATATAACATCAACCAAAAATTGACTATAAGATAGGCGTAAACTATTTGCTTGAAGGCAGCTCCCCGGGCTGCAGCCAGGATGAATGCGGGAATCAAAATTATCTGTAAGTAAAAGTGCTGTTTTAAAAATGAAGATATATCAAATTTCAAAAGCTCACTCTTTTTCCCCAGAGTTTCCCTTGAATGCAATAGTATTTTGCCGTATTCTGTTTCCTCCCCAACGGCCGTAACTATCCCTCTCCCGATCCCTCTCAAAACCCTGGTGCCCCTGAAAACCATATTTGACCTGTTAAGAGATAAATCCTGACCTTCTTGATCCGACGCTTTCTTGGTCGCTGGCTTTATTTCTCCTGTCAAATCGAATTCATCAACTTCAAGATTTCTGGCATAAGTAAGCCTGATGTCTGCGGGAATGATATCCCCTGATTGAAGCAGCACCGTATCTCCCATGGAAAGTTCCCGCTCTTTAATCAAAATTATCCTGCCGCTTTTTATTACTCTGACAGGGTTTTCTCCTGTGCTGTCCATATTCTTCGATAATCGGCCTCTTTTCATGAAATTCATCCCTTACGGATCATTCTTCTATCTTAAAGAGCGAAATTAAAACCACTGCCAGTATTGCACATAGAAAACCAAAGTAAAATGGTGCACTGGGATTTATTTTATCCCATAAGAAACCTGCGATTGTACTTGCCGGAAGGGCCAGCAGGCCCAGTGAAGCGTTATAAAATCCAAAAGCCGCTCCCCTATGCCTTTCCTCTACCAGATGTGCAACAAGGGATTGGCAACACCCTCTGTCAACGCATAATATATTCCATAAACCCCATAAAGGAACCAAATGTGCCAGGGAGTTTTTGCGAGCGCAAATCCCAGATACGTTGCGACATAAATAAGCCAGCCTATCTTAATGACCCTGACCCTGCCTATTTTATCTGAAAGAATGCCTCCTGGAACAGATAAGAGTGCATACAGCAGATTAAAGCAAAGGCAAAACCCATGCTTTTCATTTTTGAGGATTTTGCTACGAGAGCATCCCTTGGAGCATCTTTTACTCCTTTACCCACGCCATCTAACATCCTGATTGTAAAAATAACGTTGACGTTATTGAAAAATGCCAGAAACATTCTACCTATGGCAGAAAGAAAATAACCGATAAATACAATGGTTTTTCGCCTTCCCAATCTATCTGATAAGAAGCCTGCTATTATTCTAAAAATGCTTACGACCGTCGTCATACTGCCTTCGATAAGGCCTATTGTTGCCTTATTTATACCCAGTATCTGGGTATAAAAGGTGGGCAGAATAGGTATTATCATATCCTGACTCAAACCACCGAAAAATGCAACCCACCCCAATGCAGTGATATTGCCCATGGCCAATTTTTTATCTTCAGACGTCTTTTTTTCAATGTCTTTCAAATTGATCCCTCCCAAAAAAATATAAAGACGATCCCCGACCTTATTTTTATCATTCCAAGCCCTCCCAAAAAAATTATAGCTCCTACCAAAATCAGTTTTGGTAGGAGCTATTAGCCTTGCGGCACTAAAGCGAGCTCCATCGCTTGCATTATTATATATTTTACCATGCTAACAAAATTTAAGCATATATTTTTGGATTTGTCAAATTGAAATAATTTTTTTCTGATATTGATATTTTGATTTTTCCTGTATATAATATATCTAAATTATAAAATGCGGTGATGGAGCTCACCATAAAAGCAGAATGCTGATGGCTCCTGCTGTAATGAGTATTATCATTAGGGCAGGAGCCTTAATTTTTACTTAGCGTAGGTACGGCAATAGCCATTACAAAGGTGTGCTCTTTAGCATCGGATGAATTATAGGAGAAGGGTTTCATGCATTTGCATATCAGGTTCTGTCGCAGATTATAGAAAGGTTGGAATAGAGAGGTGTTTTTCTATGACTTTTCACAGCATACTATTTGGAACAACTGAAGACAGTATAAAAAAAGAAACGCTTGAAGCGCCCGACTTTTTTGCAGATTTAAATCTTGATCAGATTATAGACGTAATTACGGCCGGCAGGGAGGAATATAATTTAAAACCGTTCTTTTATACTCCCCTGAAGGATATCAACACAATCAAATATCGTCATGAAATAATGCAGGATCTTGAAAATAAAATTCTGTTTGAGAAAATAAAGTCCTTTGCACAAAAAATGCGGGAAATGCGAGATCATCTTGTCAGGAAAGAAAAGCTTTACTACAAATACCAGAAAGAAAGCTGGTTTTTGGATGCGGTGAAAATTTATTGCGATGCCGTTAATTGCCTGCTGGATGATTTAAACCTTGTGGATTTAAAATCGCGCGGATTTTTGGCATTCCGCGAATATTTGGCAAGCTATGTCAATTCCAACCGTTTTACATCGCTTCTGGCTGAAACGAAAAAACTCAAAGCGGATTTGGCCACAGTAAAATATTGCCTGCTCATCAAAGGTAACCGTATCAATGTTCGCAAGTATGAAGGCGAAGCTGACTACAGCATGGAAGTGGAGAAAACATTTGAGAAATTCAAACAGGGGGCTGTAAAAGATTACAGAGTTAAATTTTCTGACTATCCGGAAATGAACCATGTTGAAGCGGGAATACTTGATCTGGTGGCTAAATTGTATCCTGACATATTTTTAAATCTTGACAATTACTGTGAAAAATATAGCAATTATCTGGATGAAACTATAGCCGTATTTGATAGGGAAATACAATTTTATATCGCCTATCTGGAGTATATCGCTAAATTCAAACGAGCAGGGCTTAAATTTTGCTATCCGCAAATTTCCGATAAAAGCAAGGAAGTTTATGATTACGAAGGATTTGATCTGGCTCTGGCTTATAAGCTCATAAATGAAAATTCCACCGTGGTCTGCAATGATTTTCATTTAAAAGCTAAAGAACGCATTTTTATTGTAACCGGCCCCAACCAGGGCGGAAAAACCACCTTCGCCCGCACCTTCGGCCAATTGCATTATCTTGCCAGCCTGGGATGTCCCGTCCCGGGCCAAAAAGCGAAGCTTTTTCTATTCGACAGGCTTTTTACGCATTTTGAAAGGGAAGAAAACATAAAAGACCTCAGGGGCAAACTGGAGGATGAACTGGTAAGAATTCACCATATTTTAAATCAGGCCACATCAAACAGCATTATCATAATGAACGAAATATTTACTTCCACCACATTACAAGACGCCATTTTCCTCAGCAAAAAAATAATGGAAAAAATAATACAACTGGATTTGCTGTGCGTCTGCGTAACTTTTATTGATGAACTAGCCTTTTTGAGCGAGAAAACTGTAAGCATGGTAAGCACCGTAGTTCCGGAAAATCCGGCGCTCAGAACATATAAAATCTTGAGAAAGCCTCCGGATGGGCTTTCATATGCGATATCCATCGCCGAAAAGTATCGGCTCACATATGATTCTTTAAAGGAGCGCATGAAATCATGAAGGTTTTTTTCATGTATAAAGATCGCGATTTTGACCTGGAACAGAAGATGCCGTGGAATGAACAAATACTGACCCAGGACCTGGAACTAGACACGCTTTTTACCGCAATGGCATCAGGTGACAAATTTTTATTCGAAGTGGCGAAAAAAGCCGTCTTGACCGGTTTGAACAATGATTTAGCTACCATGCTGTATCGCCAGAATATTCTCAAAGATTGTTTGAAAAATTCTTCCATTGTCAGGGATATCTACAATATCGCGGTAGAATCAATCAAAAGCGAGAAAGAGCATTATTTTGGCCTTTTCAGCAAGTATCCTTCTACAATACTGCACAGGTCTATAGAAGTGCTGCAGATTTTTGCAGATATGCTCAAAAAACTAAAGAATATCGCCGAGGAACATGCCGAAAAATTTGAATCAGAGGGCTTTGCAAGATTTTTCGCGATGCTCAAAGCCGAACTCAGCAATGAATATCTTGTAAGCATACAAAATCATCTTAAAGAATTAAAATTCCAAAACGGAGTTTTGATCAGCGCTGAACTGGGAAAGGGCAATAAAGGCATCAATTATATACTTCGAAAACCACATGACAAAAAACAGAGCTGGATAGATCGGATTTTCACCAAAAAACCGCCCGTTTACACCTATACTATCGCCGACCGCGATGAAAGCGGCGCCAGGGCCCTGTCGGAATTAAACGACAGAGGCATCAATCTTGTGGCCAATGCACTGGCTCAATCCAATGATCATATTCTCAGTTTTTTTAACGCATTGCGGACCGAGCTGGCCTTTTATATCGGCTGCTTGAATCTATATGAACAACTTTCCCAAATGGATGAACCGATATGTTTTCCCCTGCCCGCTGCTTCCCATGAGCGAAAGTCTTCTTTTAAAGAATTATATGATGTGTGTCTTGCATTAACAATGAAACAAAAAATCGTTGGAAATAATTTGAATGCAGATGGAAAAGATTTATTTATAATCACAGGCGCAAATCAGGGAGGGAAATCAACCTTTTTGCGCAGCATCGGCCTTGCACAGCTGATGATGCAGTGCGGCATGTTTGTACCGGCCGAATCTTTCTGTGCCAATATCTGCAATGGCCTTTACACGCACTACAAACGGGAAGAAGACGTTACCATGAAAAGCGGCAAGCTCGATGAAGAACTCAGCAGAATGAACGATATAGTGAGCAATATAACCTCAAATTCCATGGTGCTGTTTAATGAATCATTTGCCGCCACAAACGAAAGAGAGGGCTCAGAGATTGCAAGGCAGATAACCTCTGCATTATTGGAAAGCCGCATCAAGGTTTTCTTCGTCACACATCTATATGAATTTGCGCGCGGATTTTATGACAAAAGAATGGAAAACGCCATTTTCCTGCGGGCTGAAAGGCAAAGCGACGGGAGTCGGACTTTTAGAATAATCGAAGGAAAACCTCTGCAAACGAGTTTCGGCGAAGATTTGTACAACAGGATATTTGGAAATCGGTAAATAAAAAGGGAATTCAATTTAAAACTATAAGTTAAAATTATAATTTATTGAAAACAAAATTAACTTCATTTTTTTGAAGGAGTATATTTGATTATATCCACATCTTGAAGGACTACCATAAGTCCTTCTTTTATCATGGCATCCAGTCTTTCCAAAATGGAATTGATTCTTTCGGGGATATCTACAATCTCCAGCACTATTGGCAGGTCTTCGGATAGTCTAAGTATCTGGGTGGTGTGAATTCGGCTGTTGGCACCGAAACCTTCAATACCCCGATAGACCGTAACCCCTGCCATACCTTCCTTTTTGATGAGCTTAACTATAGCATGAAACAGCGGCTCGCCATGCCATTTATCCGACTCCCCAATGAAAATCTTAAGCATTTTGCCTTTGCCCTGGATTTTCATAAAAATTGCCTCCTTAAACTATCGCTCTGGCGGCGATTAAACCAAACCACACAGACAAAAGTCCGAGAAAAAGGTTTAAAAATATATTAGTCCCTGCCAGTAATAGATTTCCTTCACGCAAGAATTGAAAGGTTTCGAAAGAAAAAGTTGAAAATGTGGTAAGAGCCCCCATCATACCTGTAGTCAAAAATAGTCTTAAATTTACACTTATATTGCCCATTTCCGCCCCAAAAATCATTACAAAACTTACAATAAAACATCCTACAACGTTTACGATAAGGGTGCCATAGGGAAAAACCGCATTAAACACTTCAGCCGCCCAGCCTGAAATAAGATATCGTAGGATGCCGCCTAAAAAGCTTCCAATGCCTACTGCCATTATTCTATAAATCAACTAGATTCACCACCATAATTAAGCCTGCATCGATAGCTACCATGCGGTTATGGCGCTGTGACAACTATTTTGTTCACATAAATTATCGTATTAATTGACCGCTTTGTCAACCGCATGTCAAATTATATATAAGTCAAAATATTTTCTTTGCAGAATCGAAGGCGAGCATAATCAGTGGAAGCAGCAACTCAAACACCAGGCTGTACAACGGCCATACTTTTGATGCAAATTCGGTTTGTTCAATTACATTTTCATATACAAGAATCGACAGCGCAGTCATTATGATGCCGGAAGGGACGACTATCGGCCTGTAGTTTTTCAGGGCGAAGAGCTGGGCGCACCCTTTTACAAATGCGTAGAGACACACCGATATTTTTATGAGGCCGGAAAGAATCCAGATGACAATCGTAATCGCATCTGTGCGCTCAAAAATCTGCGCCAGTTCTATGCATCGTATCATGGAATGGGTGGAATACATGAAGTTTTTTGCATTTGAACCGAAGACCGCCACAGTCTCCGCCGTTATTACGGTCATAATTAGGGCCGCCGCGAGAATCGCCCCAACCATGATTTTTTTTGTGTCCCGGGGAGCGCTCATACAGGGAAATATCATCAAAAACAGAACACTTTCACCGAAGGGAAAGGTCAGGGGTATCAAAGAGGTTTTCAACACCCGGGAAAATCCGCTTTCAAAAAGCGGCAGAAGGTTTGCCGCATCGAAATCATGGATTGTAAATGAAAAAATAATTATAACCGCCATAGAACTCAATATTACCGGTACCAGCATTAGATTGAAGCGGCACAGAACCTCTATGCCGCTATAAACCGCCATAACCGCAATGAGCATAATGATGGCATTGAACACGACAAGCGGCGTGCAGGGCATCAGAGAAATCACCATAAAATCGCCAAAATTCCTTAATACAAGGGCTCCCAGGTGAAGAGCAAACCACACAAACAAAAGGCCTATAATCTTCCCCGGAATTTCCCCCATTATATCCCGGGCAAACTGGATAATTGACCGCCCGGAAAAACGGATACACAATGTCGTATAAAGCATCGACAATAGGATCCCGGCGCCGGCTGCGATTAAGATCGCAGCCCATCCGTCTCTTCCGGCCATCCCGGTGACCGCTGAAGGTATCATGATAAAAGCGCTGGCCAGGAAAAAATTCAGCGCCAGAAAAAATATCTGCCCCGAGGATGATCTTTCTTCTTTTTCTTTCACGCACACTCAATCCTTTAGAATATATAGTGAATTATTTGAGAAGCCCCGACAGAGGCTTAAACAGAGCCTCTATGGCTTTTGTCGGATTTGGTATCTTTACGCCAAGCACCTGTGGTATGCTCAATGCCATCCCCAATGCAAGAAAAATGAAAAAAACCACCAATTCTCTCCACATCTTGTTTTTTACCATTCCCGGCACTTCTATTAATATAACGCCCGCAAAAACCAAAAGAAGCAAAAATATCACAGCGCACCCTCCTTCCAAGCATTATTATTTCTCCGTTCCCGGCCTTTTCGTAAGAAGACCTATCTCTCTTATATGAGCTTCCACCTGTATGTCTACTTTTGCCTGCCTGAATATGTCATCCCATCTGTCCTTTATATTCCTCCATTCTTCTTTAAATTTTCTATGATAGACCTGGCCAAATCCGAACACATCGACTCCATAAAAGTCTCTCGTCTTATGCAGAGCAACCTCAGCTCTTTTTCTTATTTCATAAGCCATACTCTCTTCCAGTTCACTTACCTTCTCGGGTTTTGCAAGATTTTCCCTGCCCTGCTGTTCAATCATGTCCCCTTCAACCCTTATCTTTACTGTAAAAACAGGAACGTCATCAAGACTTTCGGCTTTTATTTTCGCACTGCTTCGCTTTATCTTAATGGAAACCATTTTATTCGGCTCGTCCGGAGCGGGGATGGTTATCACTCCCTTTACAGGCTGGCCTTTCAGCCATAAAAGTCCCCGGGTTTCGTTAGCGTCCAGCCATCCCACAAGCCTGTCTTCCCTGAACAAAGCCGTGCCGGAAATTTCCACACGCCTTTTATTTTCTGCGCCACTGGGCTGAGATTCGCCCGTGACATGATTTTCATTAATTACTCTGACCCCTGTTACAGCCGGTTGAATTCCATCCTCCGCAAGCATTTCGGTAAATTCCATCAATTTTACCGAATAACCTGTCTTCATCCTTGTAAGAAGCCCCACAGCCTGGGAAGAAGTTTTTTCAAGTATTGAACTTGTTTTTAAAAATTCCTCCGCCGTTCCTTTCGTCACCATCACCCACATGGTCTCCCGCGGTTCCCTGTCCCGCTCAAAAAAATCCGTAATCATTCGAACTCCCTTTTTGGCCATATTTTCACCTATTATCAAAGCGACACAGTGCCCCCAGTATATCTCCCGGGGTATTTTCATGGCAAGGTACCGCTCTGCCTCTTCTATCGTCGCCCCGTCAGCGGAAACTTCCATACTTGCCGCCTCTTTCTGGCCGCCTTTGCCTTCTTCTCCCGAAGCGAAGGCTGTCGGCACCGCCACCTGAACGGTCAGTCTCACTCGGCCTGCGTCAGTCAAATCTATACCCGTGCCCAGTACAATGGCCACCTCGTTTAACTCCTTCCGGCTCCAGCAGCCTGACAGAATGGTCGCTATTATTATCATCCAAATTATTGGCGCAATCCTTTTTTTCAAGCGCTATGCCTCCGATTTTTAATTTGCGATACCAGCCAGAGCAGAAGCGGAATACCCATTTCGAAAACAATGATAGAATAGAAAGGCCAGGTATTTTTCAGAAAATCAAGCTGGTTCACTATTCCTTCATGTATCAGGACCGACAGAGCAACTATGATAATTCCAACCGGAAAAACAATGGGCCGGTAGTCGGAGAGTCCGAACATCCAGGAAACCCCTATAACAGCCGCGAAGTAAAAAATCCCAATCTTTATAAAGCCGCCGATCACCCACGACATAAAAATGATGTAATCAAGCCTTTCGATAAAATTTGCCAGCGATATCATGCGGACCTGGTTAAAGACCGGATACATCATGGCCGACCCCACTTCGGGTCCAAAAATCATGAGCACGCCCGCAATGCCTATAAAAAAATGCAGCCCTACTAATAATATTGCCATATCTGTTATTCGCACAACGCTGCGGTAGTTTTTCAGAACAGGCGAAAAGACGGAAAATACGACCACTTCTCCCATCCAGCTCAGGGGCACCAGTGTCCCTTTTAAAATATCCGCCATCCCCGTATCGAATACCGGCAGCATTCTGGCAAATCTCACATTCATAAAAGAGATGGTAAATACTATTGCAAATACTACCATCATAATGGCAAACATAAGATTAAACCGTGCCAGAACTTCAAAACCGCTCTTTACGGCATATGCTGATATGATTGCGGACACCACAAGAAAAACCGTTATCGGGGTGTCCGGCATTATGGCAGTGGAAAGAAACTCTCCGTATTCCCTCACAACTTCGCTAGCAGTGTGAAACAGCCACCATATGAAGAATGCCCCCATAATTTTCCCCAAAAAGCGCCCCAGGATCTGTTCAGAAAACTCATAGAACGACTTTCCTGGAAAATTCATGACAAGCGAGGATACAAGCCGCCCGATAATCAATCCCATACCTGTAGCAAGAACGGCTGAAATCCACGCATCCCTTTTTGCAATACTTATCGTTATCGCCGGCAGGCTCAAGAGTGCAGTGGGCAGAATCATATTGATTATCAGTAAAACCGCCTGTTTATCATCGATAATTTCTTTCTCCGGCATAAAAAGCCACCTTTTCGCATTATTTCCCGTCTTCCGGCGGCGTGGGTTTTAGACCATACGCCTCTCTTTTTTTATTATATCCGATAATAGACCGAGGATTTGTGAACATTGCCCACCATGGAGCCCTCAGAACCACATCTTTTAAGTCGGAATATGCTGTGGGAACCACCGGCGAAAGATATGGCACTCCAAAGGAGCGCAGGCTGCACAGGTGAATACATATGGCGGAAACGCCCGCAGTCAGCCCGAAAAGTCCCAGAGTCCCGGAAAGTATCATCAGAAAAAACCGGAGCAGACGAAAAGAAATGCTTGCGCTGTAATGAAACGTAAATGACGATATTCCAGTAAACGCCACCACTATAATTGTTGCCTCCGCCACAAAACCGGCCCTTACGGCAGAATCGCCCAGGACCAGTGCCCCGACTATGCTTATGGCCTGGCCAATGGGCCTGGGCAGGCGTATACCGGCTTCGCGGAGCACTTCAAATACTAATTCCATCGAAAAGACTTCAAAAAATGCCGGATAAGGCACTCTTTCGCGCTGTGCGGCAACACTCAGCAGAAGCGCCGTAGGCAGCAGTTCGTGATGGTAACTGACTATGGCGATATAAAGCGAAGGGAGTATAAGCGAAGCAAAGGCTGCTAGATACCGAATGACCCTCACCGCAGAAGTGAAGATAAATCTTTCATAGTAATCCTCGGAAGCATGGAGAAACTCCACTAAAAGACTTGGCACAGTCAGCACAAACGGAGTCCCGTCGACAAAAATTGCTACCCGCCCCTCCAAAAGCATTGCCGCCACACGATCCGGCTTTTCGGTATGATTGATTGTGGGGAAAGGGCTCCACGGTTCATCTTCTATCAATTCTTCTATGTAACCCGTCTCCAGGATGGCGTCAATTTTTATTCTTTCAATCCTTGTCTTTACTTCTTTTATTATCGCTGGATTTGCAACTCCCTCCAGGTAGGCTATGGCCACATCGGTAGTCGACAGCCTTCCGATTTGAAAGGATTCTATCTTGAGATTCGGGTTTTTTATCTTCCTGCGCAAAAGCGAAGTATTGACACGGATAGATTCCACAAAAGACTCCCTCGGCCCCCGCACTGTCGGTTCGGCCTCCGGATCGGTTATGGGACGCGACTCCCAGCCCCTGGCCCCGTTGATTATGGCGGTATCGTGGCCGTCCACCAGCAAAACGGTGTCTCCCGACAGGATCGCATGGACCACTTCGCCCACTTTATTCGTTTCCTTAATCTGGTGTATGCACAGGCCCCGTTCTTTAATGAATTCCAGAGCCTGTGCTTTGGTAATCACACGGCCCGGCACGGCCATCGGCACCTCCAGGGCCAGGGCGCGCATTATCTGGTCACTGACCTGCCCTTTGTCCGCCAGGCCATCCGTATATATCAACGCCAGCTTAATCTGCTCATTTTGAGCAAAAACAAACTCCCGGTAAATTACATCACTGCATCTGTCGAGAATGGTTTTGAGCTGCTTAAGGTTATTTTCCATGTCTTTACCAAGGACCTGGTTTTCCAGAGACTCCATATAGGATACCCCCATAGTTGATCTGTCGTTCGAAGGGTCATCCCGCTTTTTTATGCCGCCCTTGCCAGGCTTTATAAATCTTTTGAACTTACGGAAACCGAACAATCTATCACCGGCTTTTCAATCCATGGTAAAATGTCTTCCGACAAAAAATATTTTTTCCCGCTTAAAAACCAAGTATACCTTAATATTTCAGAATACCAATAAGATTGCCATGCCTCTTTATGTCGCTCACGGAAGGATGAAAAATAAGTAAAAAAATAGCCCTCCCCAGAGGGCTTAATAGCTATCGGTTTACATTAATAAAACTTTTTCTTTTTATACTCCCCCAGTGGCTTTTATGCCTGCTGTAGTTTATGGTACCCATTACTCGAAAGACAGTAGTGAGCTGTCTGTAGCCGAAGTTTTCAAGAACTGCGTAAGCCACCAGTAGTATAAAATCTTTTACACTCCTGTATTTGTTAAACGTATATTCTTCCAGCAGTATTGCCCCGACCGAAAGAATGATCCCGTAAATTATTGATATGGTCAAAAAGAGCAAAAAGAATCGCATATTGATCATTTTAAGAAGATATGCCGCAGGTATCAGCAGATAACCCAGCATTTCCACCACCGGCCCCAGCATCTCGAAAAAAAAGAAGTAGGGCATTGCATAAAGACCTAAAATCCCGTATCTCGGGTTGAATAACATCTTCTTATGGCGGAAAAGAGAGTCAATAAGGCCCACCTGCCACCTTCTGCGCTGTGTTTTTAAGTCTTTAATGTTTTCAGGCGCTTGCGTCCAGCAGACCGGATCCGGTATGAATCTGATTTTATAGGGTCTCTTTTCTTCCCTCATTTTTCTGTGCAGCCTTACGACGAGCTCCATGTCTTCCCCCACTGTTCCTCCTGCGTAACCTCCCGCGCCGATAACCATTTCCTTATCGAATGCTCCAAACGCTCCAGAAATTATCAGTAGTGAGCCGAGCGCATCCCAGCCCATCCTTCCTGTCAAAAAAGCCCTTAAATACTCCACCACCTGAAAGCAGGCGAGCCTGCTTCGCGGAAGCTTTACTTCCCGAATCAGACCTCCCTCAATTACACTGCCGTTGGCGACTCTCACTATTCCGCCCGCGGCCACAGTGCGACTGTCCTCAATAAACGGCATTATAACTCTGACGAGTGAATCGCTTTCCAGAATCGAATCCGCATCAATGCTTACAAAGACCGGATAAATCGATGCATTGATGCCAGCGTTCAGGGCGTCGGCTTTACCGCCATTTTCCTTGTCCACTACCGTGAGATTGAATAATTCCGGATTTTTGTAAACACCTTTTATGGGCTCCGTCTTAAGTCTGATTCTAATCGGCTGGCTTATTTTTTTAAGATTAAAAGCTTCTATTACCCTCTTAAGAGTGCCGTCGGCAGATCCGTCATTCACCACCACGATTTCAAAAAGCGGATAGTTCAATTCAAGAAGTGATTTTACGTTTTCTACTATGGTATTTTCCTCATTATACGCGGGCACTATTACGGAAATCGGTATCATATTGACGGACGATGTGTATCGCCTGTAGTCCGAAGACATCATTTTCCGGATATAGGCGGAAAGGCTCAATGCCGAAAACATAAGCTGCAGAAAATATATTACATTTATTGCCAGCACATAAAATATGATAAAATAATTAAAGTATACGATTGCGGCTCTAATTATATCCATACTGCAATCCCTTTTTCTCCATATATTGCCTTAATTTTAAGGCCAGTTGCGGTAAATTGTTCAAAGGCAAATCCGTGGTGGATGCATGCTCTTTTATCAAGCCGATCGCTTCAAGCGCATAAAAGGCCGCATCTTTGGCAAACTCATCCTGACCGTTGAAAATTTCGGCCAGTACATCTTCATAGTTTCCGAGTTTTATAATCGAAAAAGCCGCATTATATCTAACCCACCATTCCGCGTCTTTTAAAGCTTCTTTAAGATATGAAACCGCCCTTTGTGCGCCTATTTCCCCCAAAGATTTGGCGGCGACTGCCCTGATTCTCCAGTCCGAACTGGAAAGTTCCTTTATAAGATCGTCTACAAATCGAAAATCTCCCATCTGACCCACAGCTTTAACGGCCGCTATTTTCTTAAGAAAACTCTGAGATGACAGATGCCTGCCGACTTCCTCCGAAACCTCCAGTACCCGATCGTTTCCCGCAGCCCTGATAAATATTGAAGATATATATTCATCTTCATGGCCGATCATTTTTTTATATACGGTCACTTTGTCTCCTTCAAAACTGTTTACTATCTCCATTAGATTCCTTTCGCTCAACATTTGAACCTTATATTCTTTGGAAAAGGCCTTCATAAAATACTCATTATTTCCGATTTTTGAAATTGCCAGGAGTGCATGGTATTTCACTTCATACACATCCGTTTTCAGCCTGTCCAGGAGCGAATCGAGAGCTTTTTCGCTTCTGTATTCTCCAAGTCTCTTGCATGCGAGGGCTATCCTGAACACATCCTTTTTTTGAAGGTTCGCCATCTCGTAATCCACAAAACCCAGCTCTTCGCATATCCCGCACAATGCATCTCTCAAATCTCCCTTTATCAGTTCTATATATCCAATCAACCTTTCGGCGGTTATTTCTCTGCCGGAAAAAGTCTTCGAATATTTTTTTAAATCAAGGATATATTTTTTAACATTTTCAGAAACATTTTCAGAATTCGACAATTTTACAAAAAGAGTATCTATGAGGTCGTTAATAATAGACGACTCCTTTTTTCTCTTGTTTTCAAAGACAATTTCTTTCAGTTTTTCATACACCAGATAGACGTACAGCAGCAGAAGAAATAATATAAGAAATTTTAATATGCCGTAAACTACCTTTTCGGCAATCAGCATTTCAATCATCCTGACTCTTTAATAGTTTTTCTATTTTAAAGTCAAGCTCCACTGGCGAAAACGGTTTTGTTATATAGTCGTCCGCCCCGGATTTCATAGCCTTGATAATGAAATTATCCAGCTTCTGCCCGGTAAGTATCAATATTCTAACATTACTATCCAGACTTTTCATCTTTGCGCAAAGCTCATCCCCGTCCATTCCCCGCATTACATAATCAGAGATTACAAGTGAAGGCCTCTCCTTTTCGAATATCTCAAGAGCCTCATCTCCGCTGGATGCGGTGTATATCCTGTATCCCTTGTTTTCATATCTGTTTTTTAAGATTGTCAGCATAAGCGGATCATCGTCTACAAAAAGAATTTTAATTTTATTTTCCGACACTCTTTGCATCGCTCATCCCTTTTCTACAGATTTTTAAATCCACGTTTGATTATATTATACGATTTTTTTAAACGCTCATGGTATGCCGGTTTCTGCCATTCTTTCCATGTGAAAAAGGCGTAGTCGGGTGTTTCTTTGATGCCTTCATTCAACGATAAAAAAGAGACATACACGCCCTCTATTTTAACCGGATTAATGCCGCTTTTATGAAGGTCCCCCATCGCCATGCGCGTGGAAGGGTCCATTATATTTAAAAGCTGCCACGGTATCCTTATTTCAATGACATTATTTTTATATGCAAAATCAGCCAGTGAATCATAGTCTTTTGATGATGGATTTGCATTGCCGTATTTTAGTCTGCCGGTTTCATATTTTTTTAAGGGAACCGTTTTTTTATCTTCCGGCAGGTAAATTTCTCTGCTCAGGCAAAGGTATACGGGCCTAAATACGCCACTGTCTTTGAACTGATATTCCGGGTCTTCTTCAAGCATCTTTAAGCTTTCTCCGTAAATGTAGTAAAACACATTATAATATGCGTCTACCAGAATCCTTGAATTTTCTTTTCCATCTATGATGATGACGAATTCGCACGGCCTGCCCAGGCGGACCCCCATATCGCTGAAAATTTCATTCCCCTGCTCAGGTATGGTATCTATGGGTATGATAATTTTTTCGCCATTGTGGTAAGGCTTTTTCAGACGCAGAAGAAAACATACGCCTTCTTCATCATATACAGCATGAAGCTCGCCATTTTCATTTTTCAGAAGTAGACTTTCTTTTCCCCACTCGGAATCGTCTCCGTCTATATATACCTTTCTTTTACCGTCCCCGGGGTCAAATGAAAGAATTCCAAACTTTTGCTCATTTGTCTGAACGTTTGACCAGAAAGGACGCCTGTCGGGTATGTCAAGGTCCATTGTGTTCCACGTTCTTTTAAACCACTCGTCCTGCCATGTAAATACTAGGCCCCCCGCATAACCTTCATCATGGATGTCGTTTATCATAGAAACAAGCATATGCCCCTGGGTATTTTCATCGATATGCCCCTGATTAAAACCGGTCAATGGGTTCTCGTGGGTGATGCCGCGGGATGTGGGAATGCCGAACTCGGCGACCAGCACAGGCATAGTATGTTCTTTAATAAGGTCTCTCAGATACGCCCTGTATGTGTTCGGTTTTCCGTCCCTGTCTTTAAACAAAGCGTATTCTTTCTGATAGAACATAAAATCTGGATAATAAGGGTAAATATGATATGAGGAAAAAAGGCCCGGGATAAAAGTCGGCTTTGATTTAATTTCTTCGACATCTACAGATACCATGTCTTCTTTTTCATACGGTTCATTGGGATGTTTCAATACATCGGTCGTAGGCCAGTTTGTAAAACTCAGCGGCCTCTGCATATGGTATTTTTTGGTTTCGTACGCCAGGGCATAATCGCCGGCCATGGCAAGCCATATTTCAAAAGGCGACGCGGATGTCGTATAAAGATAAGCCCCATCGAATTGTGCCAAACTCCCGTTCCTCTCGGCCGTGTTTTTTACAAAATTCGGGTCCCATTCTATGCCGAGTATCCAGCCGGCCACATACTGCGAAATATCTTTATCGTATACGCCCCATCCTTTTCCTTTTCTTTCGGATATTCTCGCATTCCCGTGAATTGCGTCAATTACTTCGACGATATTCTGTTTAAAATCTTCTGAAACCTGTGGCGAGAAGGCGTCCATGGTATTTTCAATGGCATTTTCATCGACCCAAACTCCGTGGAAGAGATAGAGGGGCTTTATAGAACTTTTGTTGAATTCCCAAAGCGCCTTGTAAAACTCCGGATTCTGTAGCGTGTAAACTCTTATAGCATTTGCGTTCATATCTCTTATGTATTTAAACCACCGTAGATATTCTTCTTTGGTAATGGCAAGTTCGCCGGGGAAAGCTCCAGGCTTTGCGCTGCCCATATTTACTCCTTTTATGAACTCCTTTTTCCACCTGCCGTTTTTGTAAAAGAAAAACGCCTTTTCTTTCGCTGTGCAGAAATACCTTATTTTGCTTTCCGGGTCGGTATATACCGAAAATCTGTCTCTTAAATCGGGAAAAAATGCGTAATATGCCGTCAACACAATAATGAGCACCGTTATTGTGGCAATATATCTCTTCATATTACTAGGCCTCTTTTTTAATAATTTCTTGCGCTTACAGCTTTTAATAATTAAAATGTCGCATCAAGATGACATATTCGCTCTTGCATTTAATTATATCACATTTGTTTGAGTTCGTGAAAATCAAGTTAAGCTTCGAGCCCATAATCCCCAGTGGCTTTGGGCTATGTTGCCATCGCAAAAAAAAGAGTGTCTGGTTTGTCTATCTTTTCACGTAACGGAATATCCGTTGCATTATCCTAAAGAAATAATAAAGGGTAATTTTCTATGAAAAAATTGATTTTAACAATCTTTGTTTTTACAATCTATATAAGACAAATTTGCATACCGAAAATATTAAAAATAAAAAAACCTCGGCAAAGCGAGGTATTATCTTCTGAATATAATTTGTCTATATTTTTGAGTAGTTTTAAAAATATATAAGCTCAATTTTGATAAATCGCCTTCATTTATAAGACTTTCAATGTTTTTTTTGATACTTTCCCATATTGGAAAATCATAGTAATGTTCGACAATCCAATGTATGTTTTTTAACAAGGATTCATTATTATTATTCGAATATTTTTCCTCAACTAATTTTTGAAGATGCTCAAAGGTTTGTTGTCTATTCATATCGTTTTTTCCTCGTTCATGACCTGGATTTATGTGAAAAATGCTATCTTGTAGAATTTTCATGATTCACTGTATTGTAGCGTGTTTAAAGGTTTTAACTTTAAGATTCTATTGAGCAGTAATCTGGGTTGTCCCGCTTTCGGAGGCCTCAGGGGCAGTTTCTGAAGATGATGTTTCGTCGGTAGAATCCATTACGCCCTGTTCGGAATCATCGATGATTACGGTGTTATCCTCTCCATCCCATTCTACATTGGAGTTAAAGGCCTGCATTATAAACCCCAAGGGAACTACTGTCCTGTTGTTCTGGATTCCCGCAGGCACATCCAGCTCGACCTCCTGACCGTCGACAATGGCCGTTTTTGATTCTAACTGCAATGTTATGGTTTTCCCATCCTTTGTTATTGTAACGGTTTTTGTTTCCGGATCCCATTTAACTTCCGCTCCCAGGGCGCTAACCACGGCTTTTACAGGAATTAAGACCCTGCCTTCTTTTATTACGGGTGGAACATCAAATTTCAGTTCATCGCCGTTAACAAATACACTTATCGTATTATTATTTTGCTGTTTTTTAAGCTCGTAAATCTGCTTTAATATTTCTTTTCTTTTCTCCTTATCTCTGAACGAATTCTTAAAAGCTGATTTTAATTCCTGCAGTTTCTCTTCAATCTGCAAGTTGCTTTCATCACCTTGATTAGCGGTTCTGTTTTCGATCTCGTTTTTTAACTTTTCCTTTGCCTTTTCATTAAGTTTTAATTCATTCCCGTCATCATTGTCGCTATTATTGATATCTTGATTATCGGTGATATCTTCATTATTTTCTATATCCTGACTTTTTTCCTGTTCCTCTTCTTCTCCAATTTGATTTTGTTCCTGAATTTGTTCCTGGTTTTGAATTTGGTTTTTCTCCTGGTGTTTAGTTTCGTTCCCCTTTGCAAAGACCATAGAACTGCTTGTTAGGATAAGAAGAAACATCATAATTAAAGTTAAAAATTTTTTCATGGAAAATTCCTCCTTTTTTTTGTTATATATTTCCGCAACGTAAAATAAAAATTTTGGGGTAATTTGTCCTTTTTTCTTAAATTTTTTTGGAGAAGTTCTAAAGATTTAGCAGAAATAATATATTTATCGGTATTTGACGGGGGGTTTAAAACGTCAATGACAACAAAAAAGCCATACACAGTATGTGTATGGCCATAAATTACTTTTGTTTAAGAAGCCTTGCCGGCTTTTTTCTCCTTTATCTGTCTTATAAGCTCCGGCACCACCTTGAACAGGTCGCCCACTATGCCGAAGGTGGCCACCTTGAATATGGGGGCATCGGGGTCCTTGTTTATGGCCACGATATTCTCCGAGGTCTGCATGCCTGCCAGATGCTGTATGGCGCCGGAGATGCCGCAGGCGATGTAGAGCTTGGGCCTTACGGTCCTGCCGGTTTGCCCCACCTGATGGGCATAGGGCATCCATCCGCTGTCCACTGCGGCCCTGGAGGCACCCACGGCTCCGCCCAGAAGTTCCGCCAGTTCAAAGAGCATGGAGAAATTTTCCGGTCCTTTCATGCCCCGGCCGCCGGATACTATAATATCCGCGTCGGCCAGATTCACCGTTCCGGCGATATCGGGGATGAATTCCAGTATGTCAAGAAGCATATCCTGCGGTCCCGATACCGGCTGAACCTGGATAATCCTCACTCCCGGGCTTTCCGCAGGTTCCGGCATGGCCATGACTTTGGGCCTTACTGTAGCCATTTGAGGCCTGTGGTTTGGAGATATTATGGTGGCCATGATATTGCCGCCGAAGGCCGGCCGGGTCTGCAGCAGAAGTCGTTTCTGCCTGTCTATTGAAAGCTCGGTGCAGTCGGCGGTAAGACCTGTCTTGAGCCTGGCGGCAAGAGCTCCCGCAAAATCCCTCCCCAGGGTGGTGGCACCGATTAAGACTATTTCGGGCTTATATGTCCTGATTATATTTTCCGCTTCGGCCACATAAGTGTTTGTCTGATAATCCTTCAACCATGTACTGTTGCAAACATATATGGTATCTACGTCGTACCGGGCCACATCCAGGGCCATGCTGTCTCCTTCGGCACCAATTAACATAGCTGAAAGGGATACTCCAAGATTATCGGCTATCTCTCTCCCCTTTCCCAGGAGTTCAAAGGAAACGGAATGTATTTTCCCAAACTCATGCTCCACAAATACCATTACACCTTTATAGTCGGATATATCTTCGACTGTAGCCTTTTTTTCTTCCATCATAAGTGCTCCGGCGGGGCATACATCCACACACTGGCCGCACAAAATACAACTTTCGGTAACCTCGGCCACACCTTCATCGTTTATTTTGATGCCGCTATAGGCACACACATCCACGCAGAGCCCGCAGCCGGTGCAGTTTTCTTTGATTACTTTTAGTGCCATATTCAGGCCTCCTTATAGATTGATTATATTCCTGCTGGTAAGCGCCTCTATGAGCTTTGCTACGGCCTCCGGCACTTCTCCCTGGATTATCTCTCCTCCCTGCCGGGGAGGTGGTGTAAAAATCCGGACCACCTGGGTAGGGGAACCATCAAATCCAAAATCCTTCGGGTCTCCTCCCAGGTCCTGCATGCCCCATACGGGAATCTCGGCCCTGGTGGCCTTCTTAATGGAAAAGATATTGGGTATCCGGGGCTGGTTGATGTCTTTAACCACGGTAATAAGGGCAGGAAGTGCGGTAGATACCACCTGGGTGCCGTTTTCAATAAGACGCTCGGCAGTAATTTTTCTATTTTTCAGATTGATTTCCCTGATTTTGGAAACGTACGTTATCTGTGTCAGGTTAAGCCGCTGGGCTAGCCCCGGTCCCACCTGGGCGGTATCGCCATCGGTGGCCTGTTTGCCGCAAATGACTATATCAATATCCCCTAATTTTTTTATACCCAGTGAGAGAGTATAGGCTGTAGCAAGGGTATCCGAACCCGCAAAAACCCTATCACTGAGGAGTACAGCTTTATCCGCACCCATAGCCAGTGCGGTTTTCAGGGCTTCCTTGGCCTGGGGGGGACCCATGGATATCACCGTAACTTCACCGCCGTATCTCTCTTTCAACCTTATGCCCTCTTCTATGGCATACTCATCAAAGGGATTTACTACCGATTCCACTCCCTCCCGGATGAGGGTGCCTTTGATGGGATCCATCTGGACCCTGGCCTCAGTGCTGGGCACCTGCTTTATGCAGACAACTATTTTCAATCATTTTCACCTCTTTTATGTTAATGTTCAAGGCCGGGCGTCAACCTCCCTTTGAATCTCCGGCAGCGGACTCAGTTTCTATACCAGAACTATATATTATTTCCCAATAAAGTTCGGCGCCCTTTTTTCCAGAAATGCCGCCACGCCCTCTTTCTTGTCCTGGGTGGTGCAGGCTAAGGCGAATAGGTAGGATTCGTGGGCGAGACCCTGTTCCAGGCCGAGATTTGCTCCCCGGTTCACGGATTCCTTGGCATATTGTATGGCAAGTTTGGGAAGGGCCTTTATCTTTTTTACCCATGCCGACACTTCTTCCATAAGTTTATCCTGGGGCACCACTTTGTTTACAAGGCCTATCCTCAAAGCTTCGCCAGCATCAATGATATCTCCAAAGAGTATCATCTCCAGTGCCTTAGCCTTTCCCACCAGTCTTGTAAGCCTCTGGGTGCCGCCGGCGCCTGGGATGATGCCGAGCTTTACCTCCGATGCTGCGAATTTAGCATTTTCCGATGCTATTCTAAAGGTACAGGCCATGGAAAGCTCCAAACCAGCCCCAATGGCATAGCCGTTGACGGCGGCTATAACCGGGATGTTCAAATTTTCGATGCGGCTAAAAAGCTCCTGGCGCTGCCTGGTATGCTTTCGGCCGATGATGGCGTCTCTTTCCACCAGTTCCCTTATGTCGGCACCCGACATGAAGGCTTTGTCTCCAGCGCCGGTTATTACCACTGCCCGCAGTTCTTCATTCTTCTCGATCTGCGATATCACTTCCTCCAGTTCATCTACCAGGCTGTTGCTGAGGGCATTCCTCACCTCCGGGCGGTTTATGGTAATATAGGCCACGCCGTCCTCTTGCTTATACGCTAATAGTTGATAATCCATTATAATCATCTCCTCTCCAAGTAGGAAACTTTCCTCTTTAATCTTACTTGACGAGCGATGGAGCCTGAGGCAATCTCTTTAGGGTGGCTGCCGACCTGTTCAAGGCCTGACCGAAATAATTTTCGGAAAATTACATAAGTGAATAAGTGAGAATAAGTGAGTGCCTGACACCTAAAAGGCGGATATCCCCAGGTCCTTGTTGGCTATAATGAGCTTCTGAATCTGGCTTGTTCCTTCATAAAGGGTATTTATGCGGGCATCTCTGTAGTATCTTTCAATGGGGAATTCCCCGGAAAATCCATACCCGCCAAAGACCTGCAGCGCCTTGTAGGCTACACGGTTTACCATCTCACTGCAGAAGAGTTTCGCCACACAAACTTCCCTGGTATTGGGGACTCCTTTATTTTTAAGATGCCCTACCCGGTATACCAGAAGACGGCCGGCTTCAATATCCACTATCATGTCGGCGAACATCTCCTGAATGAGCTGATGACCGGCTATGGGCTTTCCAAACTGGACCCTCTCCAGGGCGTACTTTTTGGCTACGTCATAGCACCCCTGGGCCAGACCCACACATCCCGCAGCCACGGTATAGCGGCCAAAGTCCAGGGCGCTCATGGCCACCTTGAATCCCTTGCCTACTTCTCCCAGGACATTTTCTTTGGGAACCCTAACATCGGTCATAATCAGTTCGGCTGTATTTGATGACCTCAGACCCAGCTTTTGATGGATGTCCCTGGTGGAAAACCCCGGAGTCTTTGTGTCCACAATAAATGCCGTGATGCCCCTGGCGCCGGCGTTTTTGTCGGTCTTGGCGAAGATCAGGGCAATGTCCGCCACTCCTCCGTTGGTAATCCACATTTTGTTGCCGTTTAAAATGTAGGAGTCGCCATCTTCCACCGCCGTGGCCTGCATGCTCACCGCATCACTACCGGAATTGGGCTCCGTAAGGCCGAAACATCCAAGGATTTCGCCGGAAGCCAAGCGGGGCACATATTTTTTCTTCTGTTCCTCGTTGCCCCATTTCAATATGGTAAGGGCCACCAGCGATACCTGCACCGAGTAGATGCCTCTCACCGAGGAATCCACTTTCCCCAATTCTTCGGCCACTATGGCATGCGCTATGTTGTCAAAGCCTCCTCCGCCGTATTCCTCGGGTATTACGGTGCCGAATATGCCCAGTTCCCCCATCTTTTTCACTATATCCCACGGAAATTTTTCCTCAAGGTCGTTTTCCGCAGCAAAAGGAGCAATCTCCTTTTCTGCAAATTCCGCCACCATGTTCTTTATCATTTGCTGTTCCTCAGTTAAATCAAAATTCATAAATATCCCTCCTGCACATTTTTCAAATTTTATAAAATTTTGTTTATTTATTTTTTAATATTTATAGAAACCCCGCCCGGTCTTGCGCCCCAGGTGTCCGGCCCTCACCATTTTTTTCAGGATATAGGGTGGGCGGTAGCGAGGGTCTCCGAATTCCCTGTAGAGGGTTTCGGTCTTGGCAAGATGTATATCCACGCCTATCATGTCTATAAGTTCCAGTGGTCCCATGGGAAGGTTGGCCCCCAGTTTCATTGCGGTGTCGATTTCCGTAGGACCGGCCACTCCTTCTGAATAGACATTGACCGCCTCATTTAAAAGAGCTGCCAGTACCCTGCTCACAATTCCGGCAGGTGATTCTATTTTTGTCACTATGGGCGTTTTCCCCAGCATCTCCGCCAGGGCACGGGTCTTCTCCACCGTCTCCGGAGCCGTATCAAGGCCCGGGATTATTTCCACCAGTTTCATGATTACTGGCGGATTAAAGAAATGCATACCTACAACCCTGCCTTTTTCTCTGGTAGAACTAGCAATTTCACTGATGGAACAGGCGGTGGTGTTGGTAGAAAGGATAACTTCGGAACCAAAATGCCTGTCAAGCCGTTCAAAGACCTGTTTTTTAACTTCTACATCTTCCACCACCGCTTCAATGACAAAATCCACCCCTTCATATGCTTCTATTTCCGTTCCGCCTGAAATCCTGGACATGATGGCATCCGCTTCTTCAGCGGTCATCTTGCCCTTTTCGACCCTTTTATCAAGGCCGGTTTTTATCCTGGCAATAGCCTTATCCACAAGAGATTGCTCCACATCAATGAGTACCGCCTCGAATCCCTGCTGTGCACAGGCCTGGGCGATGCCGTGCCCCATTGTACCAGCACCCAGGACCATTATTTTTTTAAATTCCATATTTACCCTCCTTTTTTCAATCTTTTTGATTAAGATTTTGGAGCTATTAAACATCATTTGTTGTTCTATAGAAATGTTCACTTTTCGAACATCGAAAATCTGCGGAGCGAAGTTGAGCCTAACTTATCTTAGCTCATTCTTTCTATTATCATTGCCTCCCCCTGGCCGCCGCCAACACAGAGAGTAACCATGCCTATGTGTTTGTCTTCCTGCCGAAGGGCGTTTACCAGAGTGGTCAATAGTTTTGCACCGGTGGCCCCAATAGGATGCCCCAGAGATATGGCTCCTCCGTAAATGTTTGTCTTTTCCAGGTCCAGGTTCAGAGCCCGCACCACCGCCAGCACCTGACCGGCAAAGGCTTCATTTAGTTCTATAAGGTCTATATCCTTGAGAGTCATGCCGGCTTTTTGTAAAGCTTTAGGAACCGCCTCTACGGGACCTATACCCATATGGGTTGGGTCTACTCCCCTCTGGCCGTGGGCCAGTATCTTTGCCAGAGGCTTTATGCCCAGTTCTCTGACCTTTTCCCCGCTCATAAGCACCACTGCTGCGGCCCCGTCACACAGGGCGGAACTGGAACCAGCAGTTATAGTGCCTTTTTCTTTGAACACCGGCGGAAGTTTTGCCAGACCTTCCATGGAAATATCTCGTCTTGGAATTTCTTCTGTGTCGAAAAAGGCGTTGGGATGTTTTTTATCGCTTATATCTATGGGTAAAATCTCGTCCCTGAACTTGCCCGCATCCATAGCGGTCACTGCTCTCTTATGGCTCATAAAGGAATACTCATCCTGCTCTTTGCGGGTTATGCCGTATTCTTCCACCAAAACCTCCGCAGTTGCCCCCATCATCATGCCCGCCAGGGGGCACATGAAACCGTCCTGATGCAAATGATCCTGAAGTTCCCCGGAACCGAGCCTGTATCCCCACCGGGCTTCGGAAAGAAGGTAGGGTGCGCGGCTTGCCATCTCGGTTCCCCCTGCAATCATCACTTCGGCATCATTTGCTCTTATGGCCTGGGCCGCCAGCGCGATGGATTTTAAACCCGAAGCGCACCTCTTGTTTACAGTAAAAGCCGATGTAGTCACTGGAAGTCCGCTTTTTACTGCCACCAGTCTTCCCAGATTGGGACCAACCCCCGCCTGCCAGGCGTTTCCCCATACTACTTCTTCCACTTTTTCCCCGTCAATGCCCGCCCTTTTTACGGCTTCGGCGATCACCGCACTTCCAAGTTCCACAGGTGTCTTTTTGGAGAGGCTTCCGCCGAATTTGCCGCAGGCGGTCCTGACCGCACTGACGATGAAAACTTCACGCATGGTTTCACCTCCATGAGTTTTACGTAATATTTGTAAAAATTAAAATAGCAATATTTGTGCCAGCATGAGAAAACAGTATCGACGGGATTTTTAATATTGTTGAATGTTCAATTATTAAACATTTTGTTCATTATTTTAACATGCCTTAATTATTTCTAGAATTAAGGCAATATCAACTTTTTTATCGCAACTTTCCGGAATAACCTTCGTCATATTGTGGGATATTATATGTTGTATAAAAAAATTTTTTTCAGGAGGTTGTTCTATGGCGGCAAATTTAGGAGCCCACGAAGTTATGGAATTACATGAAGTATTATCCGATACCGTCACCGGTATCAACACCGTCCAGCTCTACAGCGAACACTGCAAAGATCCTCAACTGAAGAGCATTGTAAACAAGCAGCTGGATTTCATGACCAACGAGTACAACAACATGGCGTCGGCTGCAAGCCAGGCGGGATTTCAGGAGGCTGTCCCCTACAGGGCAAATACCAATTTCTCTCCTAACTATGGTTTAAGAAGCCCGTCCCCAACGACGCCCAATCCTTCTTCCAAACAGGTGGACGATCGGGATGTGGCATCGGCCCTCATGAGTATCCACAAGACTGGAGCTTCCAAGCGCATGATGGCATCTCTCGAGTGCGCAAATCCCGAGCTTCGGCGGATGCTCATCCAGGGGGCCATAAATTGCGCCGATCAGGCCTATGACGTGTGGCAGTATATGAACAGCCGAGGATATTATCAGGTGCCCACCATGCAGCAGAATACCACCAACACCATGATGAACATGTATCAGCCCATGGGACAGGGATTCGGTTATACGAGCTGACTACTTCATTACCGCAGTCCATAAAAATCTGACTAAAAAAGAGAGGTCTCTCATTCGGGGCCTCTCTTTTTTTGAAATCACCTTCCCGCCATATTCATATCAAATATATGACATCCCTGTAAAATTATGCTATAATATGAAAAATAGCGACTATTCAGCAGCTGCTCGAAGATGATGCAGGTGGTTTCCGGCGCGTGGCTTGTCCAGCACCGGGTGCTGTCGAGCGGGCTTGGAGCGAGCGAAAAACCACTGCATCAGCAAATGATGCTGAATAGTTACGAAAATACTCTTGAACAGGAGGATAAAAATGGACAGGCAGAAGGCAATAGAGATTTTGAACGAATATTTACATACCGATCATCTTGTGAAACACAGTTTTGCGGTGGAGGCGGTGATGAGGGCTCTCGCCCGAAAGCTTTCTCCGGATAAAGAAGATGAATGGGGCATTGCGGGGCTGCTGCATGATTTAGATGCTGACATGGTGGACTACAGGACAAATCCGGAGCAGCACGGTCCGAAGGCCGTGGAGATACTGCGGAACTTGAACTTCGGCAACGAGGAAATGTATCATGCCATAAAGGCTCACAATCAGGCAAACGGTACCGAGATAAAAAACAGTTTTGACCAGGCTCTGTATGCAGCTGACCCCATCACAGGGTTCATCACCGCCATAGCCCTGGTATATCCCGATAAGAAACTCTCCAGCGTGAAAGTAAAATCCATCACCAAGAGAATGAACGAACTGCGTTTTGCGGCCGGGGCCGACCGGGATGCCATGCGTTCCATAGAAAAACTGGGGATCCCCTTCGCGGAGTTTGCGGAGCTTTCGCTGAAAGCAATGACCGATATCGCGGATGTCCTAGGCTTATAGCAAATCGGGGACAGTCAGGGTCCTTGCGGAATTTAGAACCGCCAGCAGCGCGACCCCCACATCGGCAAAAACCGCTTCCCACATGGTGGCGACGCCGAAGGCTCCCATTGCCAGAAATATGCCCTTTACTCCCAGGGCAAGAATGATGTTTTGATAAATTATTTTTCTGGTAAAGCGGGCAATGTTCACGGCTTCGGCCACCTTTGACGGCGCGTCCTCCATGATGACCACATCGGCGGCTTCTATGGCCGCATCGGACCCCAGGCTGCCCATTGCGATTCCTATATCGGCTCTGGTAATGACAGGAGCGTCATTAATGCCGTCGCCCACGAAAGCTACCCGGCGGGATCGGCCGTTCTCACCTGCCTGGATTTGTTCCAGTTTCATCACTTTGTCCTCCGGCAAAAGATTTGCATAATATTCATCAATTCCAATTTCGCATGCCACCTTTTTTGCCGTTTTTTCTTCATCCCCGGTCAACATAGCCGCATGCTTTATCCCCAGGGCCTTCAATTGTCTTATCGCTTCCTTTGCATCGGATTTAATCTCATCAGATATGATAATATATCCGGCATAAATGCCGTCTACAGCCACATGCACCAGTGTGCCTGAAGTTTGCGGCTTATCCGGGATAATGCCCTGCTTTTCCATGAGTTTTTCATTTCCTGCCAGGATGGTCTTGCCTTCCACATTAGCCATTACTCCCTGGCCGGGTATTTCCCTGCAATCTTTCATTCCTGAAGCAACTGCTGTTTCGATAAGGCTTGAATCATATTTATAATCGTTTTCATGCGAAATGTTGGAAGTTGCATTGCCGGTTTTAAATTTTCCAGCATAAGCTTCCCTTATGGATTTTGCGACGGGATGACTGGAGTGGGCTTCCGCCATAGCCGCAAGCCTCAACACTTCCTGTTCCGAATAGCCGTTTTCAGCCTTGATATCCATCACCTTGAACACGCCTTTTGTGAGGGTGCCGGTCTTATCGAACACTACAGTGTCGACAAGAGTCAGAGCTTCAAGGAAATTGGCCCCTTTTACCAGAATTCCCCGGCGGGAAGCTCCGCCTATGCCTCCGAAGTATCCAAGAGGTATTGATATCACCAGGGCGCAGGGGCATGATATCACAAGCATGGTCAGAGCCCTGTGAAGCCAATCGGAAAACGATGCGCCGGGCATAAAAAGAGGCGGTATTACGGCGATGGCCGCCGCTGAAATAACCACGGCCGGCGTATAATACCGGGCAAACTTCGTAATGAACTGCTCGGTTCGCGCCTTCCTTGAAGCGGCATTCTGCACCAGATTTAATATCTTTGATACCGAAGATTCCCCAAAGGTTTTTTCCACCACCACTTCCAGCAGGCCTTCGGTATTTACCATGCCCGATAGCACCGATTCTCCGGGTTTAACCTTCCGGGGCACCGATTCGCCCGTCAGGTCTGAAGTATCCACAAAAGAAGTGCCCGATGTTATTTTTCCGTCCAGCGGCACCTTCTCTCCGGGTTTTATCACAATTATATCTCCGATTTTCACGCTCTGCGGCGTCACCTTTTGAACCCTGTCTCCAATTTTCAAATTGGCATAGTCGGGCCGTATATTCATGAGGGCTTCGATGGAGCGCCGGGAACGATTGACAGCCGCAGCCTGAAAATATTCGCCGATAGAGTAAAACAGCATAACTCCCACAGCCTCAGGGAACTCATGGATGGCGATAGCCCCAACCGTCGCCAGGGTCATCAAGAAATTCTCGTCAAAAATTTCTCCCCGCACCATATTGCGGAAAGCGGCATATATTACCTTCCAGCCTGCAGCCAGGTACGCCGCAAGGAATACGGCATATTCCACAAATTCCAATTTTCCGGAAAAAAAGGTATCGACGGTTATTCCGAGCACAAAAAGCACGGCCGAAGCAAAAATTAATTTGATGCTTTTTCTTTGTTCGCCCGTCAGTGTTTGAGATTGGGCATTTTTATCCTCAGAGCTTTCCGGAATGAGTTCAATATGCGGATCCACAGTTCTCATCGTTTCCCTGACTTCTCCCTCATACCGGGGGTCCAGGGCCACGCTTTTTGTGTGGAAATTGACGTTAACATCCGAGAGCCCTTCAAGCTTTCTTAATTCTCTTTCCAGCCTTGCGGCGCAGTGGGGGCAGTCCAGGCCTTCCAATCTGTATATCAAAATTTCTCCTCCTCCCATTATCAATCCAAATGATTTGATTTATCATTTGAATAATTGTTCAATTGTTCTCTTAAAAATATTTTAACATATGAAATTTAAAAAGGCAATATCAAAACAATAATGAGTCAGGGGACGGTTCTCTGACTCACTTTTTGAGTCAGAGAACCGTCCCCTGACTCATTATTAGAAAGGGGGATGCTGCATCATGTCTTGAGACGTTTTCAATAATGGTTTTTTCGTTTAAATTGGCGTAACAGTACGTACACATATGGAGGCAGGTGTTGTACATGCCCATGTCCACCGATTCGGCGCAAAGGCATTCCTTTCTCTGGTTTTTATCTTTCTTTGCATGGATATCCAGGCCGAAAACCCTGTTTATCAGACCTACATCTATGCAGCTCCCGTGCTTTACGCCGAGGTGATATAAGTCCGCTTTTTCGGCACATGTACAAATTTCAATGCCCTCTTTTTCTGCTATTTTTTTCAGCTCCGACACCAGAAAATTCATTTTCCCTGCATGCTCCGGTTCTGCAATATCCATTATTTTCAGTGTGCCGGAACGGGTAAGCTGTTTCCATCTATGATTAACCTTGCCGTATAAATCCACGAAACTGATGACGACCCTTTCCACAAAGCCCGATAACCTTTTTGCAATCTTTCCAAACCTTTCGATGTGATAATCCACAGGTGTAAAGTTGCTTATAATAATGGGGTCATATCTCCAGATCACCCTGGACTTGCCTATTTTTCGGCTCAAACGGATAAAAGTTTCAATCCTTTTTTCAACAGGTTTCATACGCGGCTCAAAGATTGCCGGATATTCGTTTAGAGTATACTGAAAATAATACTTATACCCTCTACCGCTCAGGTCGCTCAGGTATTTCATCATTGGCCCGGGATCTTTCGTCCAGAAAACTATCGCATCCACATCTTCCACCCGCAGGCTGACAGTCTTAACCTGTTTTGGGTTAAAAGGATTGACTCTATAAAAAAATCCTTCCTTTATTATGTTCATGAACCATTCGGCATAAAAGGCGGGGATATCGGTCCTCCGGCTGGCGCTGATAATCAATTCCGTACTTCCCTTCTTTTTTTAAAAAACTTTTATTCCGGGAACAAATTTGGAAAAAATTTTAAAATTTCACAGATGTTTTACCAGTATTTTCATAAAATCAAGCAAGTTCAGGATTTATAACTTTTCTCCAGTCTAAGTCCCCCCTCATCAACCCTTTTATCATCACTTCGGCCGTTGCCAGGTTTGTAGCCAGAGGAACATTATGCACATCGCAAACCCTTAAGAGCGCGTTGATGTCGGGCTCATGGGGCTGGGCGGTCAGAGGGTCCCTCAAAAAAATGACCAGATCAATGACATCGCCGGCCACCATGCCCCCTATCTGCTGGTCTCCACCCATGGGGCCCGACCGACATCTCGTTACCGAAAGGCCGGTAGCTTCCATGATTAACTTACCGGTGGTGCCTGTAGCATAAAGTTTATGCTCTTTCAATACTTCTTTATATGCTATGGCAAATTCCACCATCTTTTCTTTTTTGGCATCGTGGGCAATCAGAGCAATGTTCATCGATTCGCTCCCTTCCTTCATGCTTCTTCAACAAATTCAAATATATTTTAACATTGGACGGGAGCGATTTTCAAGACAAGCTGGTAATTTTTACTTTGGCATGAAATTATCCTCCCAATGTGGGCTGGTACAGCAAAACCAGGTTCAATGGAGTGTATGCCTATTATTTAGATGCTTGCCTCCATATGCTTTTTGTATATATTAGCCCTTTCTTCAGGTGAAATCAGCCTTTCAATAGCAAAAGCCATGACTATAATGCCTATAAGGTCTACGGTCCAGCGGGTGACGGCAAAGGTCGTGCCTAAATAACTTACTTCAAAAAGAGTATATGGTATTTTAAGCGTAGACCATGCCCCAAGGAATATCAATATATTTGAAAAGGCGGCGCCTTTTTTCATCATAATCGCAGCTACGGGAAATGCGCCATACAGAGGGCCTGCCGCCGCGGCTCCCAGGAATACGCTCAGCAGTATGCCTTTTATCCCCGATTTTTGGCCCATAAACCTGATTATGGTTTCTTTTGGGACCCATATATCAAAAAGACCCAGCAGCAAAAATATGGGTGGTATTATACCGAGCATCTGTATAAAATTCATATATGTGCTTCTGAAAATTAAAGCTCCAAGTTTGGCATTTTTAAACAAGATAATCATATCGGCTGCGATTACCAGTATAAATAAAAAGTAAGGCTTTAAAGCTTTCATGATACCACCATCCCTATGATAATTGCTACGATGAAAGAGAAAATGTATGCGAATAAATTCCTTAATATCGTTACCTTTTTGTCGAAATATTTCATCTCCAGCGGTGCCGTTACAATACCGACCATCATCAATGTGGAAAGGAATACAGCGATCTGCATGACGCCCGCGCCTTTTTGATAAACGGAAGCCGCCAGGGGAACGGCAACAAAGCCGGGAATAAGTGTAATGGCACCGACAACAGATGTTATAATCATGCCGATTATACCGGTTCTGGCACCGACAATTTTGGATATTATTTCGGGCGACAGGACAGTCAGCACAAGCCCGATTAAGGCAAGGACGCCGGTAAAAGCCGGCAATATATTTTTAAAGGAATTCCAGGATTTCTTCAAAGCCATCTTGGTTTTTTTCTTGTCATAAATATAAGATACTACAAAAAAAATAATAGAAACTGAATATAACACTATAGTGAACATTTTGTCCTCCTTCATAAAAATATATTTAAAAAAGAGGATTAAGCTCCATCTTCCATGGCTTTTCTGACTGCTTCCACTTCCTTTTTTTCGAATTCTAAATCATTCAAGTATTGTTTTTGGACCATAACACATACTTTCACCTCTCTTCATCATTAAAATTTTTTTCATATCTTTCAAGAAATAGATTTAACCTTTTCATTTGCCTTTTTACATGAAATGCCCATCCATGAATGGCCTCTTCCCCTTCCGGAGTTACGGTATAAAGCCTTTTGGCCGGGCCTGCCCCTTCAGTCTCCCATTGGGATTTAATCCAGCCTTCTTCCTCCATCTTCCTGAGGTTTCTATACACCATGGCAGGGTCGGGACTTTCATCGCCAAATCCGAAATCGCTCAGTTTCTCCATGAGTTCATAACCGTGAGCCGGTTTTTCATATAAAAGCAAAAGCATGCAGGGTTGAATAAAACGATCCATCTTGAAACCCGGGCATTGGCATTCATGGCCGTGATGAAAATGTATATCTCCTTTACTGCACATTTTAAACACCTCCATATATATGTTATTATCATATATCTGTTTGTATTAAGCCTATCATTAAAAAATTATTTTGTCAATTCATTTTCAAATCTTTTCTTGAACTGCTTTAGAATAAGGGGTACAATAAAGATAAGTGAATATTTCTCTTGTGGTGCGCAATTTGATAGACCGGAGGTGCGACAATGATTGAATTTAAGGTAAAGGCCGTCACTCTGGATGCGGCCGGAAATTTTTCCGTGCTGCTGGTGGATAATGAAGAAAAAAAGGTGCTGCCTATCGTGATAGGAGAACTAGAAGCCCACCTTATAGCCATGCCCCTTTCGGGAATGACGCCGCCCAGGCCCCTGACCCCCGACCTCCTGAAATCTGCCATTGAAAAGCTCGGCGGCATCCCGGAGAAAGTCATTATTACAGATATAAAGGATAACACTTATTTTGCCGAAATACATTTGAGGCAAAACGGCCGCATTATAGCTCTGGATGCAAGGCCCAGCGACGCCATAGCGCTGGCCGTGCGGTGCAACATCCCGATATTCATAAACACCGGCTTGGTGGAGTTCACTTACGATATGTCGGATATAAAATTTGAAGACGGTAACACTTAGTATATATTTACTTATTCCAATTTAAATTGCTTTTTTATGCCGTATTTCTTGACTTTATTGTGAAGGGTCTGCCGCGGTATCTTCAGGATTCTCGCCGCTTCGGCAAAATTGCCGTTTGCGATCGTCACGGCCTTCAATATGAGATTTTTTTCAAAATTGCTCAGAGCATCATTTAATGCGGGGACGGAATAATTTTTTGTAATGCGGTGCATGTCCGGTATGTCCGCGGTCAAAAAATAGTTGTCATTATTGGGCAGATCTTTGCCTTCTATAATATTGCCTTCCATGAAATTCATGGCGCTTTCAATAATGGATTTTAATTCCCTTACATTCCCGGGCCAGGAATAATTTAAAAAGAAGTCCATAACTTCCCGGGAAACGCCCAATATATTCTTATTTAATTTTTCGTTGTAAAACCTGATAAAATGCTGAACCAGAAGCGGTATATCTTCTTTCCTTTCTCTGAGCGGAGGTATGGTCAGGGATATCACATTCAATCTGTAATATAAGTCTTCCCTCAGGCGCCTGTCCTCCACGGCTTTCAAAGGATGTTCATTAATAGACGCTATCACCCTGACATCAACAATTTCCGTTTTTATCCCGCCGATCCTTCTAATGACTCCGTCCTGGAGAACCCGCAGCAATTTTGCCTGAAGTTCCGTATCCATAGAATTTATCTCATCCAGATAAAGCGTGCCTCCATTGGCCAGTTCAAAGAGCCCCGGTTTGTCCTTGGCTCCAGTAAAGCTTCCCGATGTAGTGCCAAAAAGAATTCCTTCCAGAAGGGTCTTGGGGAGGGCTGCACAGTTCTGGGCAATGAAAGGTTTGTTGCGCCTCGTATGGCTCGCATTGTGTATGGCATGGACCAGCAGTTCCTTCCCCGTCCCCGTCTCTCCGTAAATCAATACCGGCGAAGAACTGTCAGCAATTTTTTTAGCTTTTTCTATCAGATTTTTCATTGAAACACTGTTGCCAACAATATCGCTAAACGTGTATTGAGCTTTATTTTCTATGCGCGCTTTCTGATCTGAAACTTTCTGGGACAGTTCCTTCTGGAGTGAGACAATCCTTTGAGATAATTGACTTATATCGGATAAGTCCCGATACAACTCAACTGCTCCAATTATTTCTCCATCCCTTATCAACGGTATTGTGGAAGTAAGTGTTGTAACCTGTTCACCCCGGTAATTCTTGTATGTTTGTACATAATCTATCAAAGGCTTTCCGCTTTTCAATACGTGATAAAATGTACTGGTTTCCTGGGTCAGATCCGGAAATATATCCAGTATATTTTTGCCTATGGCCTCTTCAGGATCTATTCCCGCAATGTTGGTCACCGGCTCACTATAAAATATGACATCAGCATTTACATCCACCACAATTACACCTTGTTTCAAATGTGTCAACATGGATTCAAACAAAAATTTATAATCCGGGACCAATAGCTTCCCCTCCAAACTTATATATTTTTTTTCTTCTGTGATAAAAATTCTACATTATTTCCAATATTTCTTCAAGTAGATAATGCATCGACCAAGCACTTTGCTTGTGTATACTACAACAGGGGCAGACGATCGACCGGAAAAGAAAGGGATAAAGAAGAGGGAAAATGGTGATTTATTTTTGGCCATTTTCCCGCATGGCTTCAAAAAATTTTTTAAGATTTTTAGGTAGCTCATATTTTTGCTCTTTTTTATTATCGTCAACATATGATAAGCCACTACGATTATTCAAGTTACTCATATCTAGCATTCATTGATTTTCCTTTGTCCCTTGTTAGGCAACGATAAAAGAAAACATACATTTCTCAGCAGTGTAAGCTTTTTACTGAAATATTTTGTTTCAACCGGCATGATTGCCACACCAATGGCAAAAAAAACCGCTTTTTCAGCGGTTTTTTTCAACTCGGTTTTGAAAGTTTTATTTTTTTATAGCGTCTTTAATGGCATTTACCGCCTGCTCGGTATTCATATTCCTTATCTCTATTCCAATATGGTTCTCTTTATCAAATCCTACGGCTTCAAAAGCATCTCTGTACATTTTCTTCTGCATGGTGGGGTCGCATCCAGCGACGTAAAGCTCACCAACATCCGCTCCTTTGAGCAGATCCTTTAAATATTTCTCCCCGTCATCCGAACATAGTTGGGGATGCAGGCCAACCCAGTCAACCAAATTTTCCCTTCTTATGGTATTCAAAACTTTAAAAACATTCATTGCCTGAAACGACGGGCATGTTCCCTGGCACACGCACAGCAGCAAGCCTTTTTTGCTCATTTGTATACCTCCCCACGATTTTTTATCATTTTTTATCGCCGAAATAAGTTATCGCTTCGGCGGGACATATCTTCTGGCAACCCCGGCAAAATTCAACACAATTGCTGGGGTTTTTCACCAGAGGAAATCCTTCTTCATCCGTTGAAGAATATACATCGTGCTTGCAGAAATTCACGCAACTCAAGCACTTGTTGCATTTATCCTTATCGATGACCGGATACCAGTTGTTGGCCATTTGTTTTTGCCTCCTATTGTTGATAGCGTTTTTGTAATTCGGGTATTTCTTCATCAATATGCTTTTTGGGCTGTTCTCTGATCATTTTGCCTATCTCGATGGCCTGTTGTATGTCTTCTGAACTCACCCCCAACTCAAAGGCATAGGAATAATGGTACCGCAGACATGGAACACAATTTGCTCCTACGCTTGCGCCTATGGCAATAAGTTCCTTTATTTTGTCATCTATCAGCTTTTCTATATATATCACCCCCAGAAAATTGAACTCGCTTATTTATTCTTTCATTCCTATATTAGCATATTAATATATATCTGTAAAGGCTTAAAATATGCGGATATGCTTAATTTATTTGGAATTTCGGATAAATAAGTTTTATAACTTGTTATTACTATAACATTCTCTGCCAGAACAGGCATTTGACATTTAAAATATATATGCTAATATAGGAATATATGAAAGATATCTTTAGCCTTGCTTTGAAGCAAGTTCTTAATTCAGGTGGAGGTTGTAACCTCGCCTGAATTCTTGAATTGTAAATGCATAATTGAAATGAAAGGAGGGTTTGTCATGTCGAAAGATATATACGAAATCCGGGCTTCGGTTTTTAAAGCGCTGAGTCACCCTACCAGGCTCAAAATTCTGGACATTCTCAACTCGGCAGGCGAAATATGTGTGTGTGATATTGTAAAGGAACTGGGTGTCGATCAGCCTACGGTTTCAAAACATCTGTCCATATTGAAAAACGCAGGGATAATCGACAGCCGCAAGGAAGGACTGATGGTCTTTTATAGTTTAAGGATTCCATGCGCTGCGGAATTTTTCCGGTGTGTGGACAATGTAATAAAGGCTGATGTACAGGTAAAGGCGGGATTTTTAAATGACGGTTGATGTTTCCTAAAGAAAAGCATTAATATCTAAAAACTAATAGAGACTATGATTTACAAAAAATACAGGAGATGATATGGATGAAAACCTGGCAGAAATTTGCTATAATAGTGGGGGTTTTTCTGGCAGCCTTTTACATGCCGCTTTCTAATCAGAGATTTACCGGCGCGGTGCTGGAATCTCTTTTTATGCTCCAGGAATATGCCCGGCTCCACGTGCTCACATGCCTGGTGCCGGCTCTCTTCATAGCAGGAGCCATTGCCAATTTCATATCCCAGGAGGCTGTTATAAAGTACTTCGGCAGCGGCGCTAAAAAATGGGTTTCCTATGCGGTGGCATCGGTATCGGGGACAATCCTGGCGGTTTGCTCCTGCACGGTACTGCCGCTTTTTGCGGGCATATACAGAAGAGGCGCTGGCCTGGGCCCTGCCGTGGCATTCCTATACTCAGGTCCTGCCATAAACGTGCTGGCCATCATCATGACGGCCCGGATCCTCGGATGGCAGTTAGGACTTGCCCGGGCCATAGGAGCGGTAAGTTTTTCAATAATAATAGGCCTCATAATGGCTTTTCTGTTCCAAAAGGAAGACAACGAGCGTCTGAAGAGTGCCACTTCAAAGAAGGCGGGAAATTTCGTTGAGGGCAGAAATCTGGCTCAGAACCTTGTATACTTTACCACACTGGTGTTCATCCTCATATTTGCGGCCTGGGGAAAGCCGGCTCAGCCCGTAGGATTATTCAGCACAATATACGTAATAAAATGGTATATAACCATTATACTGCTCGCGCTGCTTACGCTCATACTAATAAACTGGTTTAAAAAGGATGAACTTGCCTCATGGATCGACTCCACCTGGGGTTTTGCCCAGCAGATACTACCCCTCCTTTTCGCCGGAGTGCTGGCTGCAGGTTTTTTGATGGGAAGACCTGGAACCGATGCCGGAATAATCCCTTCAAAATATGTGACAGCCGTGGTTGGAGGAAATTCTCTTTTTTCTAATTTTATAGCATCGATAGTCGGAGCTTTCATGTATTTTGCCACTCTTACGGAAGTGCCAATACTTCAAGGCCTGTTGGGCTCGGGAATGGGAAAAGGCCCGGCGCTGGCACTTCTTTTATCGGGGCCGGCCCTCAGCCTTCCCAGCATGCTGGTCATAAACAGCGTCCTAGGCCTCAAAAAAACAGCCACATATGTGACGCTGGTGATTGTGATGTCAACTATCACAGGCTTTGTATACGGACTTTTTTAGTGCCCTCTCGGAGGCAGAAAATCGGTAATCAGAGGTCAGATATTGAAAGATTTGCCTTTTCGGCAAATCCAACTTAATCTGACGTCTGGCCTCCGGCCTCTGTATGGGTCAAATACAGCTTAATTTAAATATCAGTAGAGGGAGGTGAAATAGAAATGGATATAAAAATTCTGGGAACGGGATGCCCGAAATGCAAAGCCCTTGAGAAAAATACCAGGGAAGCCCTGGAAGATCTGGGCATTTCCGCCAACATCGAAAAGGTGACGGAGATAAACAAGATAATGGAATACGACATCATGTTCACTCCGGGCCTCGTCATCGACGGGGAGGTCAAATCATCCGGCAAGGTGTTGGACAAAGAAGAAATAAAGAAGCTGCTCGCAGAAGCAGGAAAATAATCAAGGAAATCCTGAAAAGGATTTCCTTTTTTTTACAACAGAGGCAACACTGTCTACAGCATAGGATGCGATAAGTGATTTATCGTTAAACTTCTCAAGGTCTGAACCATTACCCTGCTGTTTGAGTTTCTTCAGCATCCTTAATACCCTCTCGGTCAATACTATCATATCCTGCCTTGTAATGCTTGCATATAGGTGCGTCGGGATTATTCCACTCGACTCGGTTTCCACCTATGGACATATTTATTTCCAGAACAGGACGGTTACCTATCTGCACCTGTACATATTTGGGTAATGCTGACAAATCCACATCCGCCACATTTAACGTTACATTTTGAATAGGGCCGGTCATTTGATTGGACAACATATTGGCTGTAAACAATACATTGGCGAGTGGCGTGTCAATCTCAACCCTTTTGTCCGCTGTGCCCGTTTGGAACAGTTGTGGCAGAAATTCCACAACGTAATTTTTTGCCGTTCTTTCGGTCTCCGGCGCAATTACCACAGTCTTTATGCCGGATTCGTCTGCCTTAGCCTGACTGAATGCCGCATTTAACGTGTTATTGTCCACTTTCACAGTTGCACTGCCGTTTATAACCTCGGTCTTTACGGAAATTCTACCGTCTATCATTGTTGGACCGTTTATCACTGACCGAGATGTAGGATTTGATTTTCTGCCTCCTGAAGTATATCTGGCGAGGATTATTTCAACAGGCAATGACAAAACAGGTTATACATCCTTTCATAGATTTTGATTTAAAGAAGATTTTCATTTTCATTACCTCCATTCTTCGATATCCTCATCATTCCATTTTATAGCAAACGCATATGTGCCATCTTCTTTAGAAACTGCAGGAGGTTCTATTACCACACACACAGGGGACGGTCCTTGATTTGTCGCATTTTGCATTTTGGGCTCTGAATACGATATCTTTACTGATGCCAAGGATCTTCGCTATTTCTCTAATTAACATTGACGGCTTCTCTTGATATCCCCTAAAAATTTGTCCCTTTTTCCTGTCTTTTAAATTTCTTATCTCATTCAGGCTTTATCCAAGGCTTTCCAGCAATTCCTCTAGACTTTGCTGTTACTTCTTTCTGGCATATCTTGGCATGTTGATCATCTTTTATTATTTTAACAGTCATATTAAACCATAAAATTAACGAGAATGCGACAAATAGCGAACCGTCCCCTGTCGCATTATTAATAAATTCGAGTCGGGCTCTTTTAGAATGGATTTTATGTTTTTGTCTTTACTCAGTATTTGGAGAGCTTTTAATGTGTTCAGCATCACCAGGGGGTGATAGTCCGGGTTTTTCAGTAATGCCTTTAGAGTGTTTCTCAAGTATTCTTCTACAATATCCGGGTTTTTAACTTCATATCCCAATTTTGTCAGTATGTACAGGCTTTTGTAAGTGGCCTGGGGAGCGGAAGGGCCAGTAGATGATTCTTTAAATCCTCCATCGCTGTTTTGCAAGGAATACAGCTTTTCCTTTACAGTTTTTTCCCATACATTCCTTTTTAATTCATAACATGATGTCATGTTTATCATAAAGAAGGCAATTAAAAATAAGGATATAGTCTTTTTCATAGAGCTCGTTTCCTCCGTTGCATTAGGGAATGTCCGTGAAATCATGATAGCAGCCATCATTTATAAAAGAGGATTATTTATTGAAGGTCCATAATCTATCAATCCACTTTTATCATTTTAAAAGTCTCTTCCTCATCATTCCATTTTATAGTAATCGTATATACGTCATCTTCTTTAGGTCTTGACTCAACTCCCGCAGCTTTGCTCCCATAAACATAACCGTCTTCATCTAAAAAATCACCTGAAAAAGAACCACCATCATATGTATAACTAATTCTGCCCACCTTTTCGGGGTTATTGCCTTTATATTTTAATACAGGATATTTCTGATAATATTGTTCTTTATGTGTGGCTCCATTTTTATCTTGCCAATAGTATTCAAAATATTTTACAATAATCTTGGCTTCCCAATTATCTCCTTGCCCTTCAAAGATAATTTGTTTTATGTCGTTTAGTTTTTCCAACACTGTTTCTTCTATTTTATTTTGTTCATTTAAAACATCCAAACTGGGGTTTGATTTTTTACTCTCTTTTAATGTGTAAGCTATCAAAACATTTTTTGCTGTAAGGCCATAAGAAAATTTTATTTTTTCTCCTTTAAACAATACCTTATCGCTGTAGTTTTGAATATATTCATTCAAAGTCTTGCTTCTATCTTCTATAGAATCGTAAACCCAGATAAAATAATAATCTTCATCGGTGTATTCCGATTGAAATACTGCAGGTGTCTTTCCGTTTAATTTAAGTTGCTGCGGTATCGGCTCATTTGCTTTTCTTAGATTTATCCCTTGTTCGGAAAAAACTTTCGTTATGTCTTCCAATGTGAACAAATCTTTCTCGGCAATGGCCCCATTCGGCAGCATGGCATCCGATCTTGCATCTTTTCCACCGGCACAGCCGGCCAGCAGCATGCATGTTGCTATAATAAGATAGATTAGTATTTTTTTGTTCATATTTACACCTCCATAAAATCTTTAAAGAAGATAAATATATTAATTAGAGTTTTACTTTTCGTAATTTTATTATTATGTGACTTACAGCAATGTCAAAATAATTTTATTTAAATGGCCTGAGCTGTATACCAAATGAAGCTCAGGCCTTATGAAAAAAATTTCAAGCTGCAGGAGGTTCTATTAATAAACAAAATGCATCTCGGTTTCTACCTTAATTCTATGGCATAAAAACTGTGTGTAAAGGTTTTCCCTCCACCGATAAGTATATTTTCTATATATCCTTCTGCTATCGCTTTTTGGGAATCCCAGTCAAAATCATAATCTTTTAACGTATATCCTGCATAAACTTCATAATCGTCATCTGCTGATATAAACAGTGGATCTGTTTCGGAAATTTTTCTTATTTTATTACCTTGTTGGTCAACAACCCAAGTTTCTTCCCATTCATAAACAACCTCAATATCATGGTTGCAACATGGAATTCCAGCAGTGTTTTTTACAACCATTCTATTTGTAGCATAATCTTGGTAAGTAAAAGTTTCTTCCGTTGCTAGTGGTGTAATTTCCCCTGTCTTATTGGATTCAACTTTTACTAATCTAGGTTCACCTTTAATTATTGTGGTTCTTTCAATAATATATCCATCTTCTTCTGTTACCGTAGTCTTCTGACTGGTATGAGTAGATATCATATCTTTCGCCACGGGTTCTGCTAAACAGCTGCCATTTTACTGTGGCATACGTCGGCGATGTTGTATAGTATTTCCGGCCCTCTGACGGAGGAGGTTATCAGGGTGGGAGAATCTATGAGGTTTCCCGGCGCCTTCACCTATTTCTTTTAAAATCTCGGGACTTCGGTATATCCTTTTTCCGAGAAATAGAAATAAAGCCTCGTGCTTGCAGCTCCTTTTGGGATTTGAAAAACAACTATATCATTATATTCGGCTGTATGAGAAACTTTGGTTTTGGCAGGTATTTTCGTTTTCCCGTCAGTAATATAATATTTATTCCATTGGCCGTGTTCAGCGTTGTACAGTTTCAACAGGATAAGGTCGTGATCTTCCATGCGCCTGAATTTATAACCGGAAATCGAGGAACTCATGGTACGGCTGTCATATCCTTCAACGGCTCTGTCTGAAGTCTTCATTCTGTAGTTGTTTATGAATGATGTCATCTGTATGTATTTTTCAGTCATGGAAAGGGATGGCACCTGGCCGCTGTTCTGTCTTACTCCGCCGGAATCCGATTTAAAGAAATTCAGATAATCATTGGAGCAAAGTAAGGGTTCTTCCGGAACATGGTTATACTTCTGGGTCATCATCGCATAATAAGATATTAAAAGGTCTCCTTTTTCCGCTTTATTTATCTCCTGATTCAATAGTTTTTTTGCTAGGGAATCAATTTGTTGGTTGTAAGAGCTGATGATGTTGATGTTGTCCAGCAGTTTTACAGAGTAGTACAGGGGAAGTATGGAAGCTGTTGTATTTGACTTCAGGTTTTCGCCGATTATTTTTTCGGAGTTAGTATATATTTTTTGCTTTAAAGTGGCCGGGATTTCTTCGCCCAGCATCACAAGGATTTCGGCGTAGTTTGATATGTCGTATAGCGCCTGTTCAAAGTCCTGCCGGTTCAATTGTTCTTCAAGGCTCTGATAGGTGTTATGGATGAATGCTTCATATAAATTTGAGTCGGGCTCTTTTAGAATGGATTTTATGTTTTTGTCTTCACTCAGTATTTGGAGAGCTTTTAATGTGTTCAGCATCACCAGGGGTTGATAGTCCGGGTTTTTCAGTAATGCCTTTAGAGTGTTTCTCAAGTATTGTTCTACAATATCCGGGTTTTTAACTTCATATCCCAATTTTGTCAGTATGTACAGGCTTTTGTAAGTGGCCTGGGGAGTGGAAGGGCTTATAAACGGTTTGTTGAAGCCTCCCAAAGGATTCATGTAAGCAAATATAAAATTATCCAACATGTTTTTTTCTGGACCAGCCATTTTGTAATTTAATCTGCTCAATATATTTATAGCATAATATGTTTCGCGGTCAGAAGATGAATTTTCGTCTATAGCAGAAAACCCACCGTCTAAATTAATATATTTTAAAAGGGTTGTTTTAATAGTGGAATTTATTTTATCATCTTCAAGAAAACTTAATAACCACAGTTTTTCAATAAAAGAAGACTTATTTTGTTCTAATTCATTAATAATCTTTTGACGCATCTTTTCGTCTATTTCTACGTGTTCATCAAAATAACGTTGAAAAAATAGTTTTGTCAGGGGATCGATATTGGTTGACTGCAAACATAATTTTTTAAACTCGGCTTCGACGTCTCTGAACTTTTCTTCATTTTTTATGGCTTTAACGCTCTCCAGAACAAAGTAGTTTAAAAAAGGTTCTTTATCAGCACTACGCTCATAATATAGATTGTCTGTTTTTTTTAACTGCATAAAGAGATTAGTTATTTCTTGTTTTAGATTTTCATTAAATTCAAATCCGAGTTTGTTCAGGCTTAAAATTGCAAAATATGTGTTTTGAATCTGTCTGCTATACTGGCTTTTATCGCCAAAATATCCGGCCTCATTTTTTGTTGACAATATCCACTTTATAGTATTTTCTTTAAAATCTCAAGGGGAAAATTGATTAAACTACATATCTCTAAAAAGTAATATGTAGAAGATAAATCCCTGTTTTGGATTAAGAAAGATTCCTTAAATCCTCCGTCGTTGTTTTGAGAGGCATACAATTTTTTCTTTACATTTTCTTCCCATGTATTTCTTTTTAAATTATAGCATGATGTTATACTTATTATAATAAAAGTTACAAACGATAAAAGCAAAAATAACGATAATATCTTTTTCATAAGTTGCCTCCCATAATTTTGATTTTTTTGTAATGTCTCAAAAAGTGAATCACATGGAGTTTGAAATTATATAAGCCCCATGTGACACTTTTTTTCTAATCGGCATACCAATTGATATAGTGTTCTATATAATCATAGTCACCATTATAATACAATCCTGCTCTAGTAGATGTGCCACAGCTTGTGAGTATACCAACAGCATAAGCATTATGATATTTTGCGGAATGATCTTGAAGATTTTCTTTTTCTCTATCGTACTGTATTACATTAGTAGATTTTAACGAAAAACCCGGCGATAGTTTTTTGTCATAAGATAAAGATAGGTCTGCTCCATAACAGTACGACTTTACTATTAGATGATTAGTATAGTCATCACTGGGCTCATCTACAATATAGTTTGCTCCTTGACCACACCATTTAGCAGCAGCTGGAGTTCCAAAGAAAAATCCAATACCTGACCAAGCGCGAAGAGTATATGAATCACCATCTACGAAAACATCATCAGTATTTGCAGATAATGTATAATCATCCGGACATTCATGGCTCGCTAATAATTGATTTTCTTTATTACCTTCTTTCAAAAAGTATATTTGTGAGCCGGGAGAGACTTCTAACCTAGTAAAATCAGTGTTGGTTATTGATTTGTCCAAAATATACTCATTGTCACTAACCTTTTTTATCAACTTCGGATCTTTTTCTGAATATATTTTAATATATTCTTCTATTGGAATCAAATTGTCACTTTGAGGGTCGATAGATTTCGCTTGCACAGGAAAAACAAAAACGCTTAATGACAAGCAAATTAAAGCCGTAATTACAGTAAGCCTCTTCATCATAATTCTCCTCTCACATTTTATTTGAGATTCAACCTGGAAATTAACTTAAAGATTATCACCCAACGGAACCACCTTCTTTCCCCTAAATTTTTCCTTCTACTATATAAAATTACATCTAAACCCTAAAATAACAACCTCTTTTGAAAAAAAAATAAAAAAATATTTGAGCTGTTAAATTCGCTTTATTTGAAATAAATTTAATTTGATCTTATTCTCTATAGGGTTTGCTACTGGTGCGGGCAACAGCGCATTTGCAGATCATGGTTTATCGAGGCCACACTCATTTAGTTTAAGAAGAAATATACCCGACAGTCGCAATGTTATATAGTATTTCCGGCCCTCTGGCAGAGGAGGAGGATATCAAGCTGGGAGAATCTATAAGGTAGATTTATTTGTTGATTGGGGAGACGGGAGAGACACGGGTACGGTGGAATGTCACTGTAACAAAGACCCCTCCGATTCATCTAGATACCGGGAAACAGTGGAAGAGATCGCTTTAGAAATTTAAAGTCTTAATCATATCTACTATATCTTGTGTATTCGTAATGAAATATTTTTTCCCATCACATTCAATAAATGATTCTCTTGGTCTGTCCGTGAGTAAATATATATGTGCATGGAATGGCTCTACAGTCTTACTATTTATTGAGATTAATATTGCTTTTTGATGAAAGAAGCTACTCCCGCCAGTATAAAAGTAACAGGCACTTCTTCGTATAGATATTTTTCTTCCAATTTCCAAGATATCGCTTTTTTCTGGTTCATCAAGTTCAATCCCAGGACTGCCAAGTATTTCGATGTATACTGAGTAATCCCTATCTTCCGGAATATTAAAATTGAAGGGAATAAAGTAAATAATACTGCCTATAAAAAACAATAAAGTTATGATAGCCGACGCTATAATTTTCCGGCGGCTCCTTCTCTCTTCTAGTAGATGAATTGTTACTGTTAAGAAAAAAATCGCACTAACTATCAAAATAATTCCCATGTTGCTTCCCTCGTTTAATATTATTATCCTCTGGCAGCACTCGCACATGCTGCCAGAGGATTTAAGACTTAGAACATGAAAGTTCTATTACCCACTTTCCATTCAATATATTCTGTATCAGGATAATTTATATACTGCCAAGCCTTTGCCCATGGAGAATCAAAGCTTTTGGATTTATAGACTTTAGACACAGAAACGTCTTTTTTAACTGTTTCGCCAGTATTAATCTCATCATTGTAATAGTATTGTTCAGTTCCTACCTGTGTTACCTCGGAGGATGGTAAGCTTATGATACTATTTACCCTGTGAAGAAAATTGATAATTCCAGGATACGAAGAAATGAAAACGTAAAACTCATGGATTTTTCCTGTTTTACAGTAAACTGAATTGGAAGTGTTTTCTTGTGTTTCAGGCTTTTTATGGTCTTTGCTGTGATCCTTTCCCAAAGGATATGGATGTGAAGCATCATTTTAAATCTCAGGATTTTTCCCAGGCTTTAAATAGGCTTGAGTTTTTGAAAAATACTTTGGGTTTTGGGCTCTTTTGACCGGTGAGCCGGGTGTGGGTAAATCTTTTTTGCTCCGGTATTTTGTAAGCACGCTTAATCCCAATCTTTACAAGTGTGTGTATATACCTATATCGACGTTGACTGTAATGGAGTTCTACAGGGCTTTGTGCAACGGCCTGGGGGTTATTCCTTTCCATAAGAAGGTGGATATGTTCCGCCAGATCCAGGAGTCTATTTATATGTATCGTCAGAGCAAGAATATCACTCCGGTAATTATTATTGATGAGGCTCAGTTTTTAAAGAATCAGGTGCTGGATGATTTGAGGATTATTTTTAATTTCGAGATGGATTCTAAGGATTATGCTATTTTGATTTTGTCTGGTCAGATTCCTTTCATTTCTCAGCTTTCAAGGCAGCCTCATGAGGCGCTTCGTCAGAGGATTGTGGTTAATTATTGTTTGAAGGGGCTTACGAAGGATGAAACAAAAGAGTATGTTTTATCAAGGTTGAAGATAGCAGGATGTTCTGAGCCTGTTTTTACTGATAATGCTTTTGAGCTTTTGTTTTCCAGCACCAATGGTTGTTTGAGGCCTTTAAATTCTCTTGCCAGAATGTGTCTTATCTCCGGTGCTAATGAGAAGTTAAAGTCTATTGATGCTGAGGTGGTTTTTCAGGCTCAAACGGAGCTTAATATTACTGCTTAAGGTGTGTCTTCTCCTTCAGGGAGGATAGGGCTCTGTAGGGATACAACCTGAGCGTCCTGAGGGAAGGGTTATACGCTTAAATCTTCTCCCCCTCTCTCTGGGGGAGAAGGCACACCTTGCTATATTGGAAGGTTTAAGCGGTTACCCTTTAAAAGCGTAAAATCCTGGGGGTCTAAGGGGGCAAAGCCCCCTGTTTTTTATGCTTAGGTGTGGGATAATGTGATTTTTTTGTTCTGTTTTCAAGGTGCAGATTGTTTAATTTGATTTTTTATGCAGATTAAAACCTATTTCTAGATTAATTTTATTTGATTTTTGGAGGATGGAATAATGTGCTGCGGAACAGATAACTCAGGAACAAAAAGAGCGTATGGTAATGGTTCGTTCTCATCTTGAATACGTAACTAAATCCATTGCTGAATTGGATGAAAAGCTTGATAAAATGGTTAAACCTTATGAAAGTGCTATCAAACTCTTTTGTACCATTCCCGGAGTTGATAGGACATCTGCCATCACTATCATCTCCGAGATTGGCACCGATATGTCTCAGTTTTCCAACTCCAAGGGTTTGTGCTGCTGGGGGGGACTTACACCTGGCAATAATGAATCTGCTGGTAAGAAGAAATCTGTCCGTATAACACGTGCCGGTGTCTACCTCAAACCTGCATTGGTGCAAGTCGCCCATGCAGCCGTGAAGTCGGATAAATCTTCTTACTACAGAATCAAGTATGAACGCATTTGCAAAAGGAGAGGCAAGAAAAGAGCCATTATCGCTATCGCAAGGATGATTCTCACCGCTATATATCATATGCTTGCTACTGGTGAAGTATGGAATCCAAGCGATTTGTATAAGATTGATATGCCACAGGAAATGTTGGAAAAGCAGAAGGAGAAGGCTATTAAACAAGCAGTGAAACTTCTGATCTCCAATGGTGTCATAAAAAGCTTCTGATATTTCTGTGGCATAAATTATAGCTTAAAACTGAGATTTAATTTTTTGGGCTTTCAAAGGCCTTGGTTTAGTGCGCCCTTTTTTACCTTATGTTGTGTTATTTTTCAAGCTATCACCTTAAAGGAAGTCATTTTTTTGTCTGAATTTCTTTATCCATTATAGAGAAGGCCTTCAGTAAGGGTAGGTCGGAAACTAACGCCTTACTTGAAGGCTTTCTCTTTTTTCTCCCTCCCATGGCTTGCTTCTTTCTCTTTTATTTCTTCAATAGGTTTTAAATTCCTTCTTAAAACGGTCAGGAAATTTGAGCAGGGAGGGGACAAAAAGAGTGTGAGGAAACAAGGGATATAAAACCCATCTTTTTTATTTATATTATTGTCCTAAAAAGGTTTGCAAAAAAAAATAAACTATTAACCTTAAAGATATCTTAAAGGTCCATTCTAAGCTGCTTTACCATTTATTAAATAGGATATTCCTTTGTTTTAATTCTAAAGACCGGCCGTATTAGAACGCATCGGTTTCTATTACGAAAGCATACACATATTCAATTTCACCAAAATATGCTATTATTTTATAACCTCTGAAATCAGTTTTCTTTTTTACTGAACTTAAAAAAGAGGCGGGGTTCTTTTCAACTGTAAAAACATATTTGTTATTTTCTCTTTTAAATGGAACTTCTACAATTGTTTCGTCGCCATACAAATTTTCTCCATTTGAGTTCAAGAGGCTTTCTTTTATAATCATTTTATCCGGATGGTTATTTCCAAAATCCAAAGCAACTTTTTCGCCAACTTTAATGTATTTAATATCTGTTGAAGCTTCTTGTTCGAATGCGAACTTAAATATATTCTTATCATCCGAAAAATTCTTTCCATTATTTTTTAATGCGATACTTTTAATATTTTCTTGCCCGATGGTCACAGTTATATCTGCCGTTTTATCAGCTTTCATACATCCACCGACTCCTATACAAGTCATTATTAACGATATAATAATTAAAATCCTTTTCATAATATTCAAGTTTCACTCCTTTCAATTGACCCCAATTAACAAGGGCATAACTCATATGTTGTTAACATATGACAGATTCTTTACTATGTCAATACATAAAATGTAAGAGCAATGGGGACGGTTTGCTTTCTTCAAACCGTCCCAGTTTCGCATGGGAATATTTTGATTTTTTTAACTTTTAATCAAATAACATGTAAATGTAATTTTACCTATAATAATATCGTAAAGCACTATCACTTACATAATATGGGCAAGAAGTGTAATAATGTTCTACAAGCCCGCATGATCCCCATTTTGATCTCACATAATATCCAGTTACCCTACCTAGTTCATATATTATTCCTGAATGTTCATTACCTGATGTACTGTAATATACTTTGTCGTTTTTGGCTGGATCGCCTGTTCTTCGAGTATAACTTCCATCTGTCCAATAAGCATTCGGATAATTCATCCACCACGTATTACTAGTAGTCGATTGACTATACCATGCATAAGAATGACAATTATAATTTTTAGTTGCAGAAGTTATACGGACGACAGTCGGATATGTCGTATCCACCCAATCGTCGAGGGCAGCTTTTTCAGCTGCAGTTAACTCCGGGGTATTATGGAACACCTCAACCGCTGTACCATTAGGTGTATATACATAGTAAATTGTCTGCGCACTTACACTGGAATCCTGTTTTTGTGCTAGTACGGAATAAGCACTTGCTGCCGTTAGGCTATAAATATCAGGATGGGCTTTCTTTTGTAAATATTTATTCTCTATTTCTTTTTCTAATTCCCTCATTTCTGTATCATTCAGTTGGCTTAATATGGCATCTTGTCTTAATATTATTTCCATAAAGGACAAATCAAAAATTTGTTTCGAAGTAACTTTCTTAACATCCTTAGCTACATCAATTTTTTTTGTATTTGTTAAATAATTTACTGACTGCATCCTTTCTTTGCAATAATTCCGCAAGTCCGTTAAAATTTGTTGATACTGCATCAAAACCTTTTTGAAAGGTATCATATGTATATATTTCCATCAATAATGGATAATTCAGTACTGTTTCTATTAGTTCATCAGTTGTCATGTTGTGCAATAGACCTTCTGGTATCTGACATGCCTCCACCATTTGAGTATGGTCTATTAATTCATTCCATTAGCTTGTTCCAGGCTTAACAGGAAAAGTATAGTCCACTGCCACTGATGTTTCTTGACTACTTATATCGTCTGCATTTGCAGAAATAACTGTACTCATTAAAAGCACACACATCATCAATAATGATAATGCGAATGATAATAATTTTTTCTTACTACTCATTTTTAATCTCCTCTCAATGATAATTTTTAATGTATTTTGCACATTGCTTTTCTACATTCATACAGCCCAAGAAATCTGTGATAAGTCTTTTTGAAGCGTGCTTTTTTACCCCCACACTATATTCCTGACTCTGTTATATCAAGCAGATTTTTGAAGAAAGGTCATACAACACCTTTCTTCTTTTTAATTGGCCCTTTCAGTATTTCCGGGATCTCGGGGCGGTAAAACCGTCCCATACACACAGGTTTAACATTGGTATTCGGACCAAAAGGTGTGAATAAAGATGCGGCACTTATTATCACTTTGCTTTTTAATTCCGTCATGGCGTTTTCGCCTCCTGTCCATTCAGATATTTGTAAGGGTTTTTAACTAAATAGTTACCATTGAAAAACGCAATTTTAAATCTTATCCCTTTTTCACCGGACCTTGATAACCTAATCTTTATTCATTTATTTTCCCATACCCTGCTATTTTTCAGCAGGTTTGGGCCATAATTTTTGCTAGCTTGCTGACATTGTGGGTGAAAATGGACAGATTAACCCATATGCCTGTATTTTCCCCATGGAACAGACATTCATTAAGACCGTATTTCCTTTTTAACAGACCAATGGTGGCTTCTCCTCCGGAACGCCATCGTATTAGTCTTTTAAACCAGTGCTGGCGTTCGTGCTTTAGTCTCTTTTCACTTTTCTTGCCCGGTTTGGGTATAGCTACATGTTTTACTTTAAGGCTCTGTATTTCTTCTTCATTTTCGCTGGAGTAAAAACCTCTATCTGCGGCAACTTCTTCGGGAGCTTTATTTAAAACCTCTATACACTTCTTTACCATTGGCACAGCCAGGGTTTTGTCGTAAGGATTGCCTTCTTCAACATGGCTTGAAACTATCAAACCTTCTTCTTATTCTACCAGTGCTACTTTTTTTATAGGCCTTGCTCCCTGGTTGAATATGCTGACATTTTCTTTTGCTTCGTTGGTCCTGTTTTTAAGGTTTCGTATCCAAGGTTGTATCTGAATTTGAGATACATCATTCGAATATATGTGTCAACAGGAGTGCTGTGCCTTCCACATTTGGAATTATACTTTTCTATAAACGGCACTAGTAAGGTTTTATCATCCGTATTTTATCAACAACTGCCAGTTCACCTTTAAGTTCCAGACATGATTTTGGTAGTAATTGGTCAAATACGTTTAATTGTTTGAAGTCTTCGTTCTGTATTATCAGCATTCTATATCCATCTCCTTCTTGCTATATTATGCCATAAATGTCCATTTTTTCGGAGATGAAGATGCTGGTTTTTTGCAAGTTGAGGGGTTTTTTTTCAATGGAAACTAAGTAATGCTACTTCTTTTATTATTTTGAGATTATTTTGAGAATCAACCAGAGATATTAACTTTAAAGATAGTCGTCCAACGGAACCACCTTCTTTCCCCTAAATTTTCCACTTCTACTATATAAAGGTACATCTATACCCAAAAATAACAACCTCTTGTACAAAAAAAGTAAAAAAATATTGAGCTGTTAAATTCGTTTTATTTGAAATAAATTTAATCGTCTTTCATCTTCCAATACTCATCCTTTAAATACTCTTTTCTCAAATTCTCCAATGCTCTCTGTTTTAGCTTATGTACTGCTTGCTGTGATATCCCCATCTTCTTTGCCATATCGGCTTCGGAGTAGCCTAATAAAATTGTATATATTACTGTGGTTTTCTGTTTTTTCGGCAGCCTTGATAGTTTTTTTTGAACTTCCATATCGCTGCAAATTTCTTCGGCTATATCAATATTTTCATCCGCCGCCTGATCTATCATCTCTTCTTCGTTGTCATCATAAACAGGGCAATTAAGAATAGGCAATTGTGTGTTATTATATGTTTCATATTTATCGGCAAGACGTTCAACGGCATATTTTATGGAGTTTTTTACCCATATCACAAGATTTGCTTCCAATAAATCCATATCATAATCTTCCGCTGCCCTCCTCCCCCTGTTATAAGCCCCGGGATTGAATCTGTGAATGGCATATATCAGCCTTTCTATTAGTTCTTGTGTGAAGTCATCGTCATATCCCGTTTGATAGCTGTATCTTCTTATCATCGGGCTAAATATGTCAATCAGTTTTACGAAGGCTTGCCCCTCGCCTGATTTCATCTTTAATATCAATTCTCCGAGCCTTTCTTTATATTTCACGTTTATCCCTCCTCCATGTTAATATTTGGGATAACAAAACCGTGCAAAAAGGCGCGGTGGATGAACAAATGCAGATATCCAATGTACTATATAGTCGTATAAACCCTTAAAAAGGTTTCAACATTATGTAAACATTTTAAAATTATTTTTTAAACTTTTTGTGATATAATGGACATGCAGGGAAAGATTGAATTTTGGAAAACAGCGATCTGTTTGAAATGATTTACGACAAGTATTTTGATAAGATCTATAAATCGACCTATATGATTACCCTCAACGATTCCATCACCGAAGATGCCGTCCAGGAGGCTTTTATAGCGGCATTCAACAACTTTGACAGATTGAGAGATATAAAAAAATTTCATGCATGGGTTGCCGTTATCGCTTCGAATAAAGCTATCGATATGATAAGAAAAAATTCCAGAATGTTTCTTTCAGACGATCTGGATAGTTTACATCAAAAATATTCTCTTGAAGATCCATTAGACTTAATTCTTGATAAAGAAAATAAGCTGAAGATAATCAATGCTTTAAATAAGCTGAATTTATCCTACCGTCAAGTTGTAATATTAAGATACTATTATGACCTCCCATTTAAAGACATAGGAGAAGTTTTGGGTATTTCCGCAGCGGCAGTTAAAAGCAGATTTCATAGAGCAAAAAACACATTAAAGAAATTGTTGGAATCCCAAAAATCCCAGGAGGGGCGCGAAGTTATATGAAGGAATATAAAGATGAATTTGATATGTATTTTTCCGAACAGATAAAAATAATTTCCGATGATATTGTTTCACCGGATAAAAAGCGGATATGGCTAAAAATAAAAAAAGAGCTCAGTGTTTCAAAGAAGGTTAAAAAACAGGTGTGGGTGAAAATGGTACTCGCTGCTGCAGCCGTCCTGCTCGTATTTTTTATGGGATTTGTTGCAGGCACGGGCAACAGCGCCTTTGCAGGTCATGGTTTTTTCAAAACTATAAAAAGTTTTTTTGGAAACGTGGTTAATATTTCGGGCATTACTCAGACAGGAAAGGATATATTGCAGGGGCAAGAAGAAATAAATGCAGTGCGTGAGAAAACTTATCGAAGTCCCGACGAGGTTCAAAAAATGCTGGATTATGAAATTGTCCTTCCAGCATACATCCCCGATGGATATCGGCTTTCCGGAGTATTCATAAGAGATGAAAACAGCAGAATGTCTTCCATCGAGCTTAAATATGAAGCCAGCAACAATGACAGGTATTTCACCATAGAGGAAACTCCGGTTACCAGACCCACCGCCTTTTTTTACAATTTCAGAAAAAATGATACCGATGTTAAAACAGTGGATTTAAATGATTTTGAGGCCACACTCATTTGGTTTAAGGATAACGATACCCGCCAGCTCCTCTGGCATACACCGGCGATGTTCTACAGTATTTCCGGCCCTCTGGCGGAGGAGGAAATTATAAGCATCGGAAAATCTATAAGGTAAAACTAAGACCGGTTAAAAGCCGGTCTAATATTACAATAATATACTTAGCATTTATAGCGAAAACCTTCAGAGGAAATAAAGGGGTCAATTCATTTAAGAAGCCTTATTCTCGCTCTGTAGCAAACCGCTTTTTATCGATGTGCAATGTAATAGTTTCATTCTTTTGTATATTTTTTTCATCCCATGTTATTATTGCTTCATACTTAAAATCTTCCTGTCCTCGGGGAATGCTTGTTTTTTGTTCTTTCTCTTCCTGTGATATGAAAATACCATCTTCAAACTTTGCAGATGTAGAATGACCATTAATTGGAGATTTGAAGCAACAGTTGACGCTTTTTCCCTTTAGTTCATTTAAATTATTCCCTTTATAGATTAATATCCAGTTTCTTTTAACTTTTATATAGTATTGATTTTTATTCTCGCTATCCTTCTCCCAAATATCTGTATATTCATCAATATAATTCACTTTCCAATTTTGGCTTTCTCCCTTATAAGTTATTATGTTCTCATAATTAGACTCATTTAGTATCTTTTCTATTTCTTGATCTGCTTTTTTTTCAAAGCCAATACCGCAACCAACTAATAAGGAAACAAACAAAATAATGCTTAAAAGCACTGTTTTCTTCATCATAACCTCCATTCCGCCGCTACCGCTGGCAGCACAAATAGAATGAACTCCATCAGGGTTCAGTCATCAGTCCATTTTTGGTAAATGTGTATCTGAATGAATTTGACCAGTATATGGCTGAATTCCAAAATGATGTCCTTCTCCGACTCTATGGATTCTTCTTACAAAAGAATCTTCCACCAGAGATATGTAGATGACATATTGGCTGGTATACATTTAACATGTATTCCAGCCATTTTTATTTACTTCCTAAGAAAGTAAGTAAAAAGATTTTGCTCGAATTTTTGGATAATCTATTTTACCAAACATCCTGCAATCCTTCTTGTACTTCCCATGTACACTTCCAAGTTCTTGTTCCCATTTTACATGTTAATGTAACTTTACAAGCGTGACCTGTCATGTAACTTATATGAACATATTCATCTTTCCAAGGTGGAACGAAACTTTTTGTCACTCCCTCCACCAGTTTAAAAGATCGTCGCTCATTTGAAACTCTTCCACCATCTAAAGTGGAACCATCACAGAATACTAGCATTTGCGGGTTAGATACAGTTACACTTTCATCTACTATTTCATAATAACCACGATATTCGTCAACAGCCATGAATTCTTCATTATTTTGCGTTGTTCTATAGTAATGAAATTTTGCGTAACCATATACACTAATACTTCCGTCGTACCCTTCATCTGTTAACCATCCTATTTCGCTCAAAACATCTATATGATTATCCGACTTAAAAGATGTTTCATTTTTATAAGGATTCTTATATATTGAAATTATTGTAGCTATTCCTTCTTCGGTTATAGCCCCCGTTTTGACATTTTTCTTTTTCTCCAACACTTGATTGAATACCTTTAGTTCAATATTATCATCTTTATTTAATATTTTCAATGGGAGCTCGGATTGCTCTGGTTTAACTGCTAATTTCATTATCTGTTTTATATCTTTTATTTCTTTATTTTTAACTAAAACAATAGAATCATTTATATTATCTGGTACAGCTGCGTAAACGAAATTAAATGCCATCATACAAACCAACAAAGAAATTACTAATATTTTTTTTATTTTTGAGGTATACATCTGAACTCCTCCTTAAAAATATAATTTTAAGAATTAAGCAAGGATATTAACTTTAAAGATAATCACCCAACGGAACCACCCTCTTCCCCCTAAATTTTTCCTTCTACTATATAAAAGTACATCTAAACCCTAAAATAACAACCTCTTTTGAAAAAAATTAAAAAAATATTTGAGTTTTTTTATGGCAATAAATTTAGTCGTCCTTCATCTTCCAATAATCATCCTTTAAATACTCTTTTCTTAAATTCTCCAATGCCCTTTGCTTTAACTTATGTACTGCTTGCTGTGATATCCCCATATTCTTTGCCGTTTTGGCTTCGGAGTAACCTAATAAAATTGTATATATTACTGTTTTTTTTTGCTTTTTCGGCAGCCTTGACAATTTTTTTTGAGTTTCTATATCGCTGCAAATTTCTTCAGCTATATCAATATTTTCATCCGCAGTCATCAGGTCTATCATCCTTTCTTCATTATCATCGTAAATCGGGGAATCTAGAATCAATAATTGTTTTTTCCGATATTCCCTGTGCTTGCTGGCAAGCCGTGTAAATGAATATCCCATAATTTTTTTTAACCATAATGCAAAACGTACTTCCAGCAGGTCCATATCATCATCTTCCATTACCCCTTCCCTCTCGCTATAATTCCCGGGATTGAATCTGTAAATGGCACATATCAACCTTTCTATTAATTCTTGTGTGACGTCATCGTCATACCCCATTTGATAGCTGTATTTTCTTATCATCGGGCTAAATATGTCAATCAGTTTTACAAAAGCTTCCTCGTCTCCCGATTTCATTTTTATTATCAATTCCCCTAACCTTTCTTCATGTTTCACGTAACTTCCCCCTTCAGAACAAATTTGAAGTAAAAAAACGTTTCAAAAGGGCAAAGTTTTCAAAAAGCACTCGTCTTCCATCTATTTCTTCTTCCATATATTTAGATAAAATTTGAGGCAAAAAAGGTCCATGTTTTTGAAAAATTTTTTAAAAAAATTTTTTCACGGGCCTAAAAACCTTGTAACATTTTGGGCTTGTTTTTTATCTATATCTTTGGAAACCAAAAAAAATTAAAGGGGGAAGTTTTTATGTTAAAAAACTTCAGGATCTATTTCTTTTTGATTTTTGCGGCCTGTCTGTTATTGTTGCCGGCAACTGCCGCCCATGCGAAAGATAACGTCTTCCCTTCCGAGACAGCAAAAACCATTGTAAAGGATTATCATTCCAAATCTTATATTGAGTTGGTCCCTAATCTCTCGGGAGAAGTAGACCTTATTGATTTCTGGTATGTAGCTTTACACGATTTTGGGAATGGGGATATTGGGGTGGAAGGAGGCACCGAAACAGGTTCCAAAGTAGAGGAAGTAAGGGTTACGGTAGAACTGCAGAAAAAGGTAAATTCGTCATGGGTGACTGTAAAAACGTGGAGTGCCGAGGAGCTTTACAGTGATAAAGCATATTATTTCAATAAAATAACTGTGGACAAGGGGCATTATTACAGGTTAAAGGGTACTCATTATGCCGAAAACGGCAGCGAAACAGAAACTCAAACCAGCTATACCGATTTGTATTTGATCGATTAAAGCAATATTCTTTGCCCGTACCGTATAGTTTCTGCTTTGATTAAAATAAGGCCGGTTATAACTTTTAACTTTGCCGGCCTTATTTTAATTCAAAAGGTTGAATAGGTTTTATCCATATGTAAAATCAAAAAGAGACCCGCCTTTAATAGGTCCCTTCGTCATTTATTATATCGACTTTGCAATTTTGAGCATTTCATCCTTTGACAGGCTTCCTGTCAACATGTAATTCATGTCGTATTTATCCCATATCAGTTTGGAATAGCCGTTTTCAAACGATAGAATGATATATTTCACCTCGCCATCCTGAACTTCAACCACATCGGTCCCTTCTTTTTTGTAATTTATGGCGAAGGTGTTTCCGCCTACAATTGGAATTTCTCTTAGTTTTAAATCATTCCCATTTTCATCAGTGTATTCCAGGATTATATTATAGATTTGATTTTCCTCTTTATATATGGTAATTGCTTTTAATTCATAATTCACAGGCAAATAAGCGGGGGCTTTTATCTTTCCGTCCGAAAGGGTTTTAGCTTCTTGCATATCTTTAGTAGTGATCTTTTCCATAGAAGCATTATTTTGCTCATTGTCTAATTCACTTTGGTCCATATGCCGGTCAGTTGTTATTTTGAAGATAGTGCCTATGGTCTGTTTTACATTATAAAAAATGTTGGAAAACAGCATGTTCTTGGCATTGGTTGTGCCGGTGCCAAAATATACGGCTATTATCAGGAAAATGGCAGCGGCGACAGCATATCTCCTCGTATTGGATAGAAATTTGACTTTTTTCGTATGCCTGGTTTTTTCCTCTCTTTCAATGTTTGAAATCAAAGCTTTCCAATCCGGTTCCTTCTCGGGGTCCGGCATGCTGTTCACTATATCATCCAGGCTTTGTTTTATTATTCTATATCCTTTACTTTCCATTTGTCTTCACGCACCCAATATATTCTTTGACAACCCCATTTTTTTGCAACCGTATCTTCATTTGCTGTTTTGCTCTATACAGCCTGCTTTTTACCAGATTGACATCTATATTCATAGCTTTTGCAATCTCTTCGTATGTCATTTCGCAATAAAATCGATAGATCAAAACAATTGAATATTTCTTGTTCAGGGATAAAATCGTCTTTTCTATCTCGTTTTTCAATTCACGCTGCTCAATTTTTCGGCTGACATCATCTTTTGTTTCCCCGTAAATTTGTTGTTCCAATAAGAAGATATTTTCGATGGTGCCGATGTCGAATTCCTGTCTTCCTTTGAGGTAAGAATATGCCAGATTGGTGGCTATTTTAATGATCCAGGGTTTAAATTTATCTCTGCATGACAAAGTATGTATATTTTTATAGCCGTTGGCAAAGGCATCCTGAACAATGTCGTAAGCCAGATCTTTATCCCTGATAATATAAAAGACCGTTTTATAGATTGATTTGTAAAGCTCCTGAAATGCAGTGGCAAATTCGTCCTTTGTCATGGGTTCGGCCAATACGATTACCCCCAGGGTTAATGGTGATACTTTAGGGTATTTATTCTACATTTATTTCCATTTTCCTGTTAATTAATTTATTTTATTTTTGTTACAGGATTCCCTTGGAAGCGGAGGGCGGTGGAACTGCCACGTGACAAGGTGCGACATGGGGACGGTTCTTGAGTTGTCGCATGCTTGAAATTTCCTCTCATCTGTCATATTATAATTAATAGGAGAGGAGTGGTGTTAAGTGGTCTGGTTCATAATCAGGCTTGCCCTCTTTTATCTATTCTTCGTGGCGCTCATCCCCACTTTTTTCGGCCGTACTTTTCATTACAACGTAATCTGGGCAAAAAAAGACAAAACTCCCTGGGTGACCATAACGTTCGACGACGGCCCTGACCCCAGATATACGCCCGAACTTCTGTCGCTTCTGGAGAAGTACGATATAAAAGCCTGCTTTTTCCTGCTGGCGGACAAAGCCCAGAAGTACCCCGCTCTTGTGCAAGAAATTGTCAAAAAGGGGCATCAGATAGGTGTGCACGGCTACCGGCACTGTATGAACTGGCTCCTTGGTCCCAGGGCCACTTACCTGGAACTTAAAAAATCCGTGGAGGTAATAAAAAAAATCACCGGCAGGAATATTTACTACTACAGGCCGCCATGGGGACTTTTTACAACTTTCGTCTACAGGTATGTGCGGAAAATGGGCATGAAAATCGTGCTGTGGAGTTTCATGAGCTGGGACTGGAAGTATAAAAAACCGAATAAAATAGCAAATTATGTGCTCAAAAAAGTCCGGGGCGGAAATATACTGATATTTCACGACAGCAGCACCAATATCGGATGCGATAAAAATGCACCCGAAGCCATGATTCAGTCTCTGGAGTACATAATCAAAGGGCTCCGGAAGAAAAACCTTGAAATTGTGGATATAAACCGTTTTGTGGAAAAGAGGTCCGCATGAAAAGGTTGATTATCAAAATATGGTTTCTGTGGGAATCCGTATTCGAAATGCTGGCAGGAATTCATCCGGTGCCCGGGGGATTTTTCCGCATAGCTGTTAGAAAATACCGGGGCAGCAGGTTGATTTGCAGGGATGGTACTGTATTGAACTGTGGGGACAAATATGGAGAACTGCATCTTGATAACCGATTTTTTGCGATGCTTTCAGAAAAGAACGGTTCTCCGACTTTTCTGGGGCTTTCTTCTCTCCGGGAGGCAACGAAGGCTCTCTCGGCCCTAAAAGAATACGCAGAATCAAATCCACTTTTAAAAAATGTTAAGGTATTCATGGGATATACCCTCATCAATAGGGGGATTACGAGACTTGGCTTTGAAGTCCACGACATAAATTCCAGTTTTATAAGAAATGTGGTGTCCTGGTATGAAAAAATCCTGCTCGCCATCCTCCACCCGGGAGGTTTAAAGCGCATCGCGTCAAAAAAATTGGTTTCAAAACAGATATTTATAACGAAAAAGAGTCTGGAGAAGCTATATTAATGTCTCATCAATACTCATCGCTTCAATATAATCTTCCCATGTGTTTACATTGAAAAAATCATAATATTGCTTTTTGCAGCGCACATTTTCCACGTCCAGGAATAAGGTTTTTACCAGAGGAAATATATTCCGGAGCTTTGTCGGGCCGGGATTTTTCAGCAGGTTTTCGATGGGGCCCATGCAGGTTTTTCTATAAACAGCATGCAGCGGCTCAAGATATTTGCCTCCTGTCCTCGGGCATATTATATCAAAATCCGTGCTTTGGTCCAGCATAATTTTGATAAGTTCCCTGTTTAAAAAAGGCATATCGCAGGCACAGAAAAATCCGGCCTCGCTTTGCATTTTCAAAAGGCCGGTGTATACGCCGGAAATGGGGCCGCGGCTTTCCACGGCGTCTTCGTATAATGCTTGCGCCAGGCCTGCGGCTTTAAAATCCTCCAGCCTGTTGGCGACAACAATTATTTCATCAAAAATATGTTTTAAGACAAGAACTTCCCTCTCTATAATCGTAAGCCCTCCGATTCTGAGCAGGGCTTTATTCTGTCCCGCAATGCGGGATGACTTGCCTCCTGCCAGAATGACTGCGGAAAAATCCATTTTAAAAACACATCCCCGACTGTTTTATGCGGCGCCGCTGCTATCAATGGTTTTCCACTTGTTGCAGCGGTCGCCCCACCGGGCTATGACTTTCCCTTCCATTTTGATGTTAACCACCTCGCAGCGGTTGGGGCACCCCCGGCACTCGAAGCTGTCTGCGGTGAAATTGATATCCGAAACACCGAAACCTTTGAATGCGGTGTTTTCCACGCCCGCTTCCCGCGCCAGCAAGGCCGCGCCGATAGCCCCCATGACGTTATGGTACCGGGGAACGTATACGGGCATACCGAGTGCTTCCTCAAAGGCCGCTTTCATGCCGCTGTTTGCCGCCACGCCCCCCTGGAACACAACTTTCGGCCGGATTTCTTTGCCTTTTCCCACATTGTTGAGATAGTTTCTCACCAGCGCCTGGCACAGCCCCCGAATGATATCTTCGGTTTTATAACCCAGTTGCTGCTTGTGAATCATGTCGGATTCTGCAAACACAGCGCACCTCCCTGCTATGCGCACGGGATTTTTGGACTTCAACGCATGGTCGCCGAACTCCTCGATGGGAATGCCCAACCTGTTGGCCTGCTGGTCCAGAAAAGAGCCGGTGCCTGCGGCGCATACCGTATTCATGGCAAAATCGGTGACCACTCCGTCCCTTAAAATGATTATCTTGGAATCCTGGCCCCCTATCTCCAGCACCGTCTGCACGTCCGGAACCTCTTTCTGGGCCGCCACGGCGTGAGCGGTGATTTCATTTTTTACCACATCGGCACCCACTATAACCGCAGCAAGCTGGCGGCCGCTGCCGGTGGTGCCGGCGGCCTTTATATCCCATTTTTTTCTGTTTCTGAAGGAGAGCATCTTCATGCCTTCCTGCACAGCTTTAATGGGCTGCCCCTGGGTTCTTATGTAAACCGCCTCTTCCACATTCCCTTCCTCATCTATTATAACCAGGTTCGTGCTTACGGAACCAACGTCTATGCCGAGATAATACGCCATCTAAGACATCTCCTTTACAAGCTGCGATTTTTCCGATGAAAGCCTCATCTTTTTCCTTTTTGCAAAAAGCAAATCCACAAAAGCCTCGAGGCGGGTCCTCACACCTTCTTTTCCGGTCTGCTCATCCAGTGTCAATGAGAGAAAACCCATACCTCTTTCCTCGCATACCCTGGGCAGTATGCTCTTTGCTACAATCTCGGGAATGCAGGTAAACGGCGACAATTGAATCAGACCGTCGAAGCCGCGCCTTGCAAAATGCACCGCATTCCCCACCGATTCTCTGCCGTGGCCCCCGCACATTTCTTTGAAATATGGAGAGGCGAGCTTTTTCACGTCCCTTTCTCCTGCCATATGAAAAAGATCCATGACGGCATTGGACACGGTATATCCCGAAAGAAACATGGAACGTTCCACATATACCCCCAGGTCCCCTAGGGTTTCCTCTATTTCCAGGTTAGCCGATGGTTCCATCAGCACATATATTTCGCCCACAATGCCTATTTTCACCGGGTCAAAATCTTTTTTTTCTATACCTTCATAGAGCAGCTCCATTTCCCTCTCTATTTCTGCAAGCTCTTTTATGCTTTCAGCCTTCGCCACCAGGTCCACACATTTCTTGTACACCCTTGTGGTTTCCCCTTTTTTCACCTCCAGTGGCCTTGTCTTATGGGACAGCCTTTCGGCCCTGTCAAGCAGCGTAAGTTCCTTCCAGATAAATCTTCCTATATTTATATAATCTCTGAAGGAAAGCCGGGCGTTGATTAGCTTTTTTATGCTGGCCATCAAATCAGTAAAGTGCCGTCCTGGCGGCTCCAGCGTTATCATCTCGAATTTATAACCCAGGCTCTTCAATATCTTTTCCTGGAGGGTGGTATATAGGCCCGCCCGGCACGGTCCAACTCCTCCAGTGGAAACCAGTGTGTCGGCGCCGGCCTCCAGGACCTGCATGTATGTGCCCAGCACTATCTTAAAAGGATAGCAGGCAAATTCCGGTGCGAATTTGCATCCCAGGCTTATGGTTTCCGAATTGGGCCTGGGAGGCAGGACCACCTCATTGCCGAAGGCTATCATCAGTTTCTTTATGGGAATATATGATGTGCCCATATACGGAAATGAAACCTTTCTCATGCCAATGCCGCCTCTTTCTTTGCCCTTTTTATCTTAAGCATATCCACAAAAGCTTCCAACCGGGTATTCAGCCCCTCCTGCCCGGTCTGTTCATCCAGCGTAATGGTGAGATACGGCATGTTCTTTTCCCTTGCCTCCAGTTCCATTACCTTATCGACTATAAAATCCGGGCCGCACCCGAATGCCGTAATATGTATGATACCGTCCACACATCTGTTCTCAAAAAAATGATAGGCGGTCCTCACCACGCTGTTGCTGAAGGTCCAGAACAGGTTTTTTTTGAGCTTTTTCGCCTGTTTCATTTTGTCTTTTTCGGGCACCATTTCCGGCGTCACCACATACACTCCCATGTTTATGAGCTTTTTAATGAGGTCTAGGCTTAAATAGGGATCGTACAGCATATATGGGTATCCCACCACCCCCAGCCTTATGGGCAAATTTTTGCGCTGGGCCACTATCCCAAGGGGCGGAATCCCTCCCTGCAGGAACTGGTGGGCATAGTTCTTAAAACTGAAGATAGCTTTGATATACGCGTTGTAGGCGGTAAAGAATCCTTTTTTAAACCTTCTTGAAAGACTCATGCACAGCCAGAAAAGCCTCAGTCGTTTTTTCCTTAAATCTACTCTCACTTCCAGCATATTTTTAAAATCCTTTATCGAGCATACCAGCATATCGGGCAGACCCAGGAATTTCGGGCAGAATGTAGCCTCAGCATTTATACTCACAAGCCTCGGGACGAACACATAGTCGACACGGCCCAATAAGTTTCTGACATGCCCATGAAACAGCTTCACGGGGACGCAGGCGTCGGTTATGGCATCCTCCACGCCCTTATCCATGATTTCCTTTGTAGTCTCATCGGAAACCACTACTTCCAGCCCCAGTTTCTCAAAAAATGTCTTGATAAACGGATAATAGGCGTAATAAGCCAGCGCTCTTGGAATGCCTATTTTCATTTGAGGTCTCTCCTTATCATGCAAGTGTGTAAAATATATTTCCACGAGAATGCAGAAATTCCTGCCGGATTTCATCTGTTCATAAAAATTTAAGACTATATCAAAAAATAACAGGCGACAGCAAGAATTTCCACTACCCGGGCTCTTCCCTTGCCATCGCCTCCCCTATTATTATACGCTAAAAATGAGAAATGTGGGTAGGAATAGAAGGATTTTACTTTGCGAAATCCTTCTTAATCCGACTTCTGACTTCTCACTTCTTACTCTGCAAGTATTCGTGAATAGAGGCCGCAGCCTTTTTGCCCGCCCCCATGGCCAGTATTACGGTAGCCGCACCTGTTACGATATCGCCTCCGGCCCAGACACCTTCTCTTGAGGTCCTGCCGTTTTCATCGGCGGCAATATAGCCGTATTTTGTCAGTTCAAGTCCTTCCGTAGCTTTTATGAGCAGAGGGTTGGGGCCGGTGCCTATGGCTATTACCACCGTATCCACTTCCATTGTGAACTCGGAGCCTTTTACGGGGACAGGCCTGCGGCGGCCCGAGGCGTCCGGCTCCCCAAGCTCCATGCGGATGCACTCAATGCCTTTTACCCATCCCTTTTCATCCCCTATTATCCTCACGGGATTTGTGAGAAAATCAAAGATAATTCCTTCTTCTTTAGCGTTCTCGAATTCTTCCTGCCTTGCGGGCATCTCTTCCTCGGAGCGGCGGTATACTATGTGCACCTCGTCGGCTCCCATCCTCAATGCGGATCTTGCCGAATCCATGGCCACATTGCCGCCCCCTACCACCGCAACCTTTTTGCCCACTTTGATGGGTGTGTCGGTTTCTGGGAAGGAATAAGCCTTCATGAGGTTGATTCGGGTCAAGAATTCATTGGCTGAATATACGCCCAGGTAGTTTTCACCGGGAATGCCCATGAATTTCGGCAGACCCGCGCCCGTACCGATAAACACCGCCTCGTACCCCATGTCAAACAGGTCGTCAACGGTAAGCACCTTGCCCATGACCATATCGGTCTTAACCTCTACTCCAAGCTTCTTTATGAATTCCACTTCCTCCTGGACTATAGCCTTGGGCAGCCTGAATTCCGGAATGCCGTACACCAGCACTCCTCCGGGCTTGTGAAACGCCTCGAAAACCGTCACGTCGTATCCCAGTTTTGCCAGATCTCCCGCACAGGTAAGGCTTGCCGGCCCGGAGCCGATAACGGCCACCTTTTTGCCGAGCTTTGCGGGAAGCTCCGGTATATTCACTCCCCTTGCCCGCTCCCAATCAGCCGCAAAACGCTCCAAACGGCCTATAGCCACAGGTTCCCCCATTTTGCCCACGACACATTTTTGTTCGCACTGCTCCTCCTGGGGACAGACCCTGCCGCATACAGCGGGCAGACTGTTAGTCTCCTTTATTACCTTGATTGCACCGTCAAAGTCCCTTTCCGCAATGAGCTTTATAAAACGGGGAATCTGGACCTGAACGGGGCACCCCTGCACGCATCCCGGCTTTTTGCACTGAAGGCACCGCTGGGCTTCATTTACGGCATCTTCTTCAGTATAGCCCAGGGCCACCTCGTTGAAGTTTCGCCGGCGAACCTCGGGTTTTTGAGCGGGCATGGGCGTTTTTTTCTTACTCTTATTCAGCGGCATCTCTTTCGGCCTCCTTTATCTTCCCTGTCAATTTACACTCATGTTCTTCTTGAAATTTATCCGCAGAAATTTTTTCCTCGTCCCTGTAAGTGGCCAGCCTCTTCATTAGCTCGTCAAAATCTACTTTGTGTCCATCGAAAGCCGGGCCGTCCACGCAGGCGAACCTGGTCTCGCCGCCCACGCTCACGCGGCATCCTCCGCACATACCGGTGCCGTCCACCATAATGGGGTTGAGGCTTACCATGGTCGGTATTCCGTAAGGCTTTGTAATATCGGCGCCTATTTTCATCAATATAGGCGGACCTATTATTATTATCTCATCAAACTTTTCACCCTGCTCCAGAAGTTCCTTGAGCACCACGGTCACAAACCCGTGACGGCCTTTCGAGCCATCGTCTGTGCACACATACAGCCTGTCGCTGACAGCCTTCATCTCGTCTTCAAAAATCAGCATATCGGCTGTCTTGGCTCCGATAATTGAAACCACCTCCACGCCCTGATCGTGAAGCATCTTGAGTTTGGGGTAGAGGGGCGCCACGCCGAGGCCTCCACCCACGCCCAGCACCTTTTTGTGATGGGGAAATTCCACCGGCACTCCGAGAGGGCCCACAAAATCCTGGAGCAAGTCGCCTGCCTTCAGAGTCCCCAGCTCCCGGGTGGTTTTGCCCACCTCCTGGAACACCACCGTTACGGTGCCTTTTTCAGCATCGTAGTCCGCAATGGTGAGGGGAATCCTTTCTCCACCTTCTTTTATCCTGAGTATCACGAACTGGCCGGGCCTGGCTTTTTTGGCCACCAGCGGCGCATCCATCACAAAGAGCTTGATGGAAGGAGCCAGATCCTTTCTTTCTAGAATTTTAAACATGATTGACCTCCTTTTGTTTATTCAATATATTCAATATATACAACATTATTTCTATATCCAATCTTGAATTCCTCTTCTTCGGCAAAGTATACCGGAGAATATGAAATCAAGCAGACTGCAGGAATCTGATTTTAAGAGTCCAATTCTTTAAAATAAAATTTTTTTGCTACGACATTTGTTCTGATAACATTAAGCGCGGTCATGTATTCTACGGAATTCCTCACTTCTTCCTGGACCGCCTCTAAAACCGGTTTTATGGGTATACCGTATTCAATTGTTAATTCCAGGTTTAAAATTATCCCTTCGCTGTAATTTTCGATTATTATCCTGCCGCCGGCCACCCCTTTTACCTGGCGGGCTGCATAAAGCGCGATTTGATTTACTGTGGTATCCGATATGGTGTATTTTCCCATATAACTGTAAGTCGGCCTCACCACGGATTTTTCCGTGATTAACACATCCTGCTTGCCTCTCCTGTAAAAAATTCTCAGGGGGTCCAGCAGGTATCCGGAAAAATTCTTTTTTATCTCCAGGGTCGGCACCGGAATCACATGCTTGCCGTCAAGGCTTCTGATGCGCCTGGCAGTGTTTATCTCCGAAGGAGTCGATATTTCTTCAATGTTTATTACTTTCTCCGGCAGAGGCAGGTCAAGGGCTTTGCATATGGCCGCTATCATGTTTTCGGACGTCCCGATCACCAGGATTCCGCTGATGTTAAGCTCAGCTATCTTGTCCCTGACCTCCTGCGCATGAGTCGGGTCCAGAAAAATAGCCCTTTTTACCGCTCCCAGCTTGGTTTCCTCTCTTTTGGCCGATATGCCCGCCACAACTCTGTTGCCGTAAATCAAAAGCCCATCGTCTATAATATACTCCAGATTGTTCTGCCCGGCTACCAGCTGGGCTTTATGGCTCTTGCCGGTGCCAGATTTCCCCACCAGTGCCACTGTTCTCATATAAACCATCCTCAAAAAACTATCAGCAGGGCCGCAAAATAATGTCACTTTTTTTATACCACATTGAATATCTTTTTTCAATTGATAATTTAATTGAAAATCTCCAATTAATATTCTACTGTTTTGTTAATATAATGTCAAACAGCAAAAAAACCCACGCCACATCACGCGCGGGTTTTCCTACAATTATTCTTTTACGGCTTGAAAATTGTTGTAAATCGTATTCCAGAAGGATGGCGTGGTATAGCCAAGCCTCCACAGCGCTATGCCTTTCAATCCTTTTTGGATAACCAGTTTTGCCTTGGCATCCACGGAAGCCTCGTTTTCCATCCATATCTGGTGGAATACGCCATTCGAATCGGTATATGTGCCGTACGCCATACCAGATTCTTTATCCAGAGTAAATTTTAATCCGTATTTTGCCGCAAGCTCGTCGGCAAAAAGCAATCCGGAGATGCTCATCCCATTTCTGGTCGCCAAAACCGTATTTTTGCCGCCGCCTGTCGCCCAATCATAGCCGAAATAGCCTATGCCCAGCACAATCTTCTCTGCAGGAATCCTGGCCAGGGCATAATCCACTACCTCTTCCACCCAGTCTATACCGGCTTGGGGTTCAGGGGAAGCGGGGTTCTTGTCATATGCCATAAGCACCACGAAATCGCAGTAAGTTCCCAGCGCCCTGTAATCGTATCCCGGCCACCAGTCAGCCTTTTCGGTCTTTGCCGGCAGCGAGATGTTCAACGATTTTCCACTGGCATGGAGGGCTTCCGATAGCCCTTTTATAAACTCTATGAATTTATCTTTGTCAGCAGCTTTCAGATATTCAAAGTCAATATTTACTCCGTCATAACCTTCTCGTTCCACTACGGTCACAATCTGGCTTACGAGGCGCTTTCTGGATTCGAGCGTGGATAAAACTTTCTGCAGCTTGTCCCCATTGCTTTCAAAAATCAGCATGTAAATCTTGATGCCATTTGCTCTCGAGAGTTTAATCACTTCCTCATAACCGTCAGGGACATTGATGTATCTCGGAGAACCGTAATTGTCCGTTACATCGCCATTGTCATCCAGAGTATACCATTTTACAGCAGTGGATGAGAGTTTGTTGTAATTCTTCATAAAATCGTCATAGGATTGGGAATAATAGTATCCTAGTATGTATTTCGACAACTTTCCACCGGTATCGATGATTACCGTCCGGGTAGCATTCTGCCACAGGACTGAGGCTCCAAAAGCCTCGCTGAAAAACCTCAACGGAACCAGAGTCCTATTGTTGCGAATTACCGGAGGAGCATCCAGTTTCACCGGATTTTGATTTATATAGGCGGTGGTGCTGCCCACCTTCAGAGTTACTGTCTTATCACCTTTACTGGCAGTAATGGTTCGCATGCTCTGCTCCCAGTTGACAGAGGCTCCTATGCTTTCTCCGATGCCTCTAAATGGCACCAGCGTCCTGCCGTTTTCGATTACCGGCTGCACATCAAAACTCACCAGTTGCCCGTTAATCACTATTTTTACATAGCCAGCGGCCTGCACAGCGCCGGGTGCAAAAGCCGCCAATATCAATATTGCTGCGAGAATCCCCGATAAAAATTTCCATGTAAATAATTTCTTCGACTCCATTTCTTCTCTCCCTTCGTATCTGGAACATTATTTGCTGCGAACATTTACGTAATCTTACAAGATGTATATTGACCGTTACTGCCCCTCTTCCGTAGAATTCGAATTGTTTAAATTTATTTCTTCGGCATTTTTTGCTTCATCGGGTATCTTTACACTGATATCTGCGTTGTAGTCATAATAATCGTAAGACGCTTCCATTTCCATTGAACTTATAACTACAGGACTTCCTTTTTGCTTTTCGGTATCCATAGATATCATAGCGGCTATTTCTGCTTTATAAACCAATTTGTCCTCTACTCCCATGTACATTACGCCACTCATATAAATGGACTTTATGATGTTATTGGCTGCGCCAAGGGTCTGCTTTTCCTGCTCGCCAACTGACCCCAGCATGTCGAAAAGCTTCACCATATCGTCGATTCTGGAATATACGGCCATTTTGTATACTTCTCTGCCATCAAGCGTTTCTTTTCCCAACAGTCTGTAATGCACCATGCCTTCAAAGCCCTTCATCATTTCCTGCTGCTGGGAAATGAATTGCTTATCAAAGGCCATGGGAACGGGGTTTTTCATTTTCATCCATTTTTTCTGCCCATCCTGAGCAAAAGCCTGCATATAAATGTAATCCTTGTCCATGTTCCGGAAGGACACCCAGCACACTATCCTCAGTCAGTTCCTGGACTTCCTGTGTGTTCGCGGATTCCTGAGCAAGGGCTGGCATACTCATAGTAAATGCCAATACCAGTATAAATCCCAACACCAGGGCTTTTTTATACATTTTATATGTACCTCCTGAAAAATTTTATTTTGAAACAGCCTTTATAAGAATTATACATATCGCCTTAAATATTATAAATTATGCGGATATAAGTTTCAATATGAGCCTCATGTATTTAATAATAATGTAACATCGATGTAATCTTTACGTAATAATTTTTCAACCTGATATGGTGGAAGCGGAGTCGAAAACAAAAAACCCTGCATCATTTCACAGCCCATACTTTTGAGAAAATCCAGCTGTTTTCTGGTTTCCACCCCTTCTGCCACGACTTCATATTTCATTTTACTGCCCAGCGTGAGTATTAAATCTATAATTGCCCTGTTTATATCTTCATCTAGATTCTTTACAAAAGAACTATCTATTTTAAGCATGCTGATGGGCAGTTCTTTTATATATTTAAACGATGAATATCCCATTCCAAAATCATCAAGTACCAGTTTTATCCCAATTTTACTGAGTAAAATTAAATTTTTAACTGCTTCACCAAAATGGTTGATTATAGCGCTTTCAGTTATTTCCAGATTAAGGCACTCCGGTTTAAATCCCGTTTCACATAATATGTTTTTAACTGTTTCAACAAAATTTGGCGCCTGAAGCTGTTTGGGCGAAACATTGACGGAAATGCTGAAATTCATCCCGCTGTCAACCCACTTTTTCATCTGTTCGCAGGCGCTTCTCAATATGTATTCGCCCATCGGGACAATCAGGTTTGTCTCTTCAGCAATTTTTATAAATTCGTTCGGGCAGACTATGCCTTTTTCAGGATGGGCCCACCTTGCCAGAGCTTCCAGTGCCACCAATCTGCCGGTTTTTATATTAACGATAGGCTGATAGCATAAGAAAAATTCTTTGCTCTGCAATGCCTTTTTTATATCCCTATGTATTCTGTTTGTTTGTGCCATTTCATTGGATTGCTCAAAAAAATGAAATCCGTGTTTTCCGTACGATTTGGCCTTACGCATCGCAAACCCTGCGTTTTTCAACAAAGCTTCGGAATCCGTCCCGTTTTCGGGATATACTGCTATGCCTATACTGACAGTAATGCATAACTTTAATTCATGCACCCGAAGCGGATTTTCAAAAAGTTGAAGTAATTTTCTCGCGGCTTTTGCCGCATCATTAATGTCCTGAATATCAGGCTGCAGTATCACGAATTCATCGCCCGCGATGCGTGAGACGATGCCTGATTTTCCGATACCCTTTTTTATGACTTTAGCGGCCATTTTAAGTACATAATCTCCAACCGCGTATCCATACTCGCTGTTTAACGATTCGAAATTATCTATATCCAGAAAAAAAACTGCGGGCTTCTTGTTATTCTTTGCCGCATCGTTTAAAACCGCATCCATCCTCTCTATAAAAATGAATCTGTTTGGAAGATTCGTGAGAAAGTCATAATTTATAAGTCTTTTTAACTTTTCTTCATACTTTTTCTGAATCGTGACATCCACATGAAACCCCGTCATTTTTGCCGGACCTCCATCACCGTCAAGGGTCAGCGCCCCTCTCGTCATTATCCAGGCATATCTGCCGCTTCTTGTTTTTACCCGATAACTCGCCTGAAAAAACGGCGCCTTTTTTATTAGATTAAAATCAAGTCTCTCTTTAATTTTCTTTTTATCTTCCGGATGCACAAAGCTCATCCATACCCCATAGTAACCGTCAATTTCGAGATTACCGCCACACGAAAGAATATCTTTATCAGTAAAAAAATAGACTTTATCCCGCTTTATATCCCAATCCCAGAAAATACATCCGGTGCTTTCAAAGGCCATTAAATAAATGTCTTCATTTTTCCTATCCGTTTTTCGATTTTCAGGAATCATAGTCTCAACCCGCCTTTTGAAGTAATAATAAAGCAACAAGTTATTCAAAATGTAACATTTTTTATTTTTAAATAAACCTTTAGTTTTCGGGATTTTAAGTTAATATTCATATTGTAAATTTAATGAGAATCTAAAAAAACATTGTCATTTTTTGTATAATATTTTTAATAAATATTGCATTATTATACATATAACAACAAAATTTGCATATAAAAAGGAGGATATTATGACGGTCGAACCTATCAGGGACAGAGTTAAAATTAACAGGCTCTATCAGTATTTAAAAGGATATGATCCAAAATATGCATTAATTTTTAAATTCGGCATAAACACAGGCCTGAGAATCAGTGATATTTTACCGCTAAAAGTCAAAGATATTTTTACTGAGGATTTTAAATTCAGGGAACATCTAATTTTGAAGGAAAAGAAGACGTCGAAGGAAAAGAAAATAAAGATGAATGATACTCTTCGCAAATGTATTCTGGAATATGTAAAAAATCAAAACTTATCTTATGATAGTTATCTTTTTCAGAGTAAGAAAGGCGGACATCTCGGTAGGATTCAAGTATACAGGGTTTTGAAAAATGCGGCTTCAGTATTCGGCATTGAAAATTTTGGCACTCACAGTCTAAGAAAAACCTGGGGTTATTGGACTTACAAAATGTCCAAGTATAACATTGGTCTTATCATGGATACATTTAACCACAGCTCCCAAAGTATAACACTTCGCTATATAGGTGTAAATCAAGATCAGAAAGATGAATTATATTCATTGGTTCAGCTATAAGCGTTCATATAATGTAATATTTTGTAGAACTGTACATATATTTAAAGTATTTTGTTGACTTTTTTTAATATGGTACAGTAAAATATTATTAAATGTTACATTTTGAATATATTGTTACATTAAATAATATGAATATGCCTTAAATTAATTTTGTTTATATTATTTACAGACAATTTATTATTTTATTCATTGGCATTGTCTCAAATTTTAGAAAAGCCGGTGGGATATTCTGTTGTAATTTTAATTTCACCCCCCGGCTTTTTTATAAATTACAGAAATTATTGTAATGGATTACAGTTCCCGTCGCAACATTCGGTTACATGGTTTTTTTAGCTCAATTTTATGGGCTCTGCAAGCCTGAAATAAAAATGGTGCGCCTAGAGGGATTCGAACCCCCGCAAAACCCGGCTCCGGAGGCCGGTGCTCTATCCCCTGAGCTATAGGCGCACTTTAAATTTTTATTCAATTCATATATAATGATACCTTAAAAAACACCCAAAGTCAATGCCGCCATCTTCATACAGAATCGGGCTTGAAATCTTTTTCCTGCTGCAGATTTATTGCAGATCTCTGCTTTTTTCCCCTCCCGTAAGCTTATACATAATGTATGCAAAAGCCACTATAAAAGGCGTCATGAGTTGCGTCATGGTTAAAAATCCGAAGCCCCACTTTGGGTTTACATAGTGAACCAGGAACAGGGGATTATCCCGCACCGTCTCCTCCAACAATGCCCTCAGCAATTGATGGTACCACAGGAAAGACCAGAACTGATATCCTGCCGGGACTTTCTTTTTCTGTAGATAAAGGAACCTCGCCAGCAATATGAGCCCGATGGACGAGCCCACCAACTGGGCTGGCCAACGGCCGAAGGAAAATTCCGTCATGCGGCCGAGCACTTCCTGATTGAATATGTTGCCCACTCTGACTATTATATAGCCAAAGGATAATCCCAAGACAGTCCAGTCGGCTATCACATTGGGATTCACTCCATGCCTGCGGCAATAAGGCCATCCGGCTATAAAACCGCCCAGCAGTGCGCCGTGCCAGGAGAGCCCCCCTTCCCAAATCTTTATAACCTGTACTGGGTCTTTCACAAACCATTCGGGGTAATTGGTCAGAACAAACATAAGCCTGGCCCCCACGATACCTGCAATTATTACAAGCATTGCGAGATTCAACAAAAAATCCTCGTTTATTCCCTTTTTTTTGCCCATCATATACATATAGTATGAACCCACCAGAAAGGAAAGGGCCATGAAAATACCGTACCAGTGTACCGCAATAGGGCCTATTTTAAATGCATAAGGGCTCAAATTAAGCAGCATAAAATTACCTCCGTTTTCAAGTTATTATCGCTTGCTCAAATCGAAATATGTACCCATGGATTTTGCTATCAATCTTTCATTACAATATATTTCCCCTTCGGCGACAATAATAGTCCTGCCTTCTTTGATAACTTTTCCTACAGCTCTCAATCTTTCCCCCGCGGGTCCCGGCGAAAGATAATTGAGTTTCATTTCCACAGTAGTAGGTATCGCTCCGAGAGACCTCACCGCTATGCCCATCGCTGTGTCGCACAGGCCTGCGGTAGCGCCGCCGTGGACTATGCCGAGGGCGTTTTGCACATCTTCTCCCGCAGCCATCTCCACCACCGCCGTTCCGCGGCCCAGCTCCATCAACTCAAAGTTCATGAGTTTGTGGTATGGAGAATTGAAACTTTTACTTATTATTTCCTCAAAAAGCTGCGGCTCTATCCCTTTGTTTACTGTCTGCATTAAAACTCCTCCTGTTACAATTTTAAAACGCTTTTTATATTCCTTTTACGATACTATCAAACTGGCGGCATAAAAACAAGTGCCTTGATAAACATCGGATTTTACATAAAGAACGGCATTTAAGTGAAAAATATGTTTAGATGAATCCATCCGGAGGTGATTTTTTTGATAAGCTGCGAAGTGTCGCTTTATCCTTTGGAAACCATCAATTCCGACCAGATTATAAACCATGCCCTTTCCTCTATTCAAAATCAGGGTGTAACCTGCGAAGTAGGAACCATGAGCACATATATTTCAGGGTCCCCCGAGCAGGTGTGGCAGAGCTTAAAGACCCTGTACGATACCGCATCGTCCAGGGCAAAAGAACTTTCCATGGTGGTTACCATTTCCAACTCTGAAAAATAGCCGGGAAGCTGCAACCGCAGCTTCTTTTTTTCAGAGATAGCCCGGAAAAGAGAAATATGCTATAATCAATCTGGTATGATTTAGAAAAGCAAAAAACTATTCACCTTTCCGGAGGCAACCATTCAGCAAATTTAAATTACTGGAGGTATTGATATGACAGACATGGACAGTTTAATTGAGCAGTGGAAAGATGAAATTGTCGAGGAGACTCGCAATCTCATCAGGATTCGAAGCGTAGAAGAAAAGGCAAAAGGTGACAGACCCTTCGGCGACGGTCCCTACGAAGCTCTGCGCTACTCGCTGGAACTTTCGGAAAAATTGGGTTTTAGCACTAGAAATCACGAGAATTATGCAGGACATGCTGAATGGGGTCGTGGGCGCGACATTGTGGGTATTCTGGTACACCTGGATGTAGTGCCTGAAGGCGCAGGCTGGACATACCCGCCCTATGAGGGCAGAGTAGTGGATGGTAAAATCTATGGCCGGGGTGCCAGCGATGACAAAGGGCCTGCCGTTGCGGCCCTATACGCCTTAAGAGCCGTAAAGGAAGCTGGGATTCCCCTGAAAAAGAGGGTCAGGATCATTTTTGGCACCAATGAAGAAAGCGGCTGGGGCTGCATGAAGCATTATTTTGACGAGAAAAAAGAGGAGATTCCGGTGATGGGTTTTTCGCCCGACGCCGGCTTCCCGATAATCAACCGGGAAAAAGGCATATTGATATTCAATATTGATAAAAACTTTGAAAGCCTGCCGGAAAAAATTAGAATAAATTACATAAGGGGCGGGCAGAGGCCGAATATGGTGCCGGATTACTGCGAGGCCGCAATAGAGATAGAAGATGGCCTACGGGATGAAATAAAACAAAAATTCGACTCCTTTAAAAAAGGCAAAGATGTATCGCTGGAAATGGAAGAATCTTCGGACGGCTTCATCGTAAAATCCTACGGTGTTTCCGCTCACGGCAGCACTCCAGAAAACGGAAAAAATGCCATTGTACCGCTGGCGGAATTTTTTGCGGAACTTATCAGTGATTATAACGATGATAACAATGATGCCGCCGGCTTTATAAAATTCATTGCAAAACGCATCGGATATGAAATCCACGGCGAGTCTATCGGTATTCATTTTAAAGATGAGCCCTCGGGAGATTTAATCTTAAATCTCGGGATAGTGGAAATGGATGAGAATAAGGGCAGGCTGGTGATAAATATCAGGTATCCCGTGACCTTCAAAGGAGAGGAGGTTATAAAACGCCTTGAATCGCATCTTGCCGGGATGGATAAAAATTTGCGGCTCTCGGATATCTCCGATAAACCTCCGCTTTATGTGCCTGCAGATTCGCCACTGGTGAAAAAACTTCAGAAAGTCTATGAGGAAATTACCGGAGAGAAAGCGGAACTCATAGCCATAGGAGGCGGCACCTACGCCAGGGCCATACCCAATGCTGTCGCCTTTGGAGCCCAGTTCCCCGGCAAACCGGATGTAGCTCATGAGAAGGATGAATACATCGAAATAGATGATTTAATCCGCTGCACTAAAATTTTTGCCCATGCCATAGCCGCACTTGCGGGAGAATAATTCTTTGAAATGCGCAGTCCGCAAGTTTCAGTCAAAAAGAGGCCCGGGTGCGACGGGCCTCTGTTATTATTCTTCTTTATTTATTCAACATTTCCGCAATGGCGGCGATGTTGCCCAGGGAATCCAGGGTTTGATTTGGAAGTATTATCTTGTGGGCGGGGTTTTTGGCCATTTCCTGCAGGGCTTCTATCTGTTTCAGCGCTATTACGGTTTCATTGGTGCCGGATTCAAGAATAGCTTTGTTTACTTTTGCGATGGCTATGGCCTGAGCTTCGGCTATGGCCTCGATGGCCTTTGCTTTCCCTTCGGCCTCCAGTATCTGTGCCTCTCTCAAACCTTCAGCCCGTCTTATGTTGGCTTCCTTCTCGGCTTCCGCTGCCAGAATCTTGGCCTGCTTTTCGCCTTCGGCTCTGGCTATGGCGCTCTGCCTGTCGCCCTCCGCCTGAAGAATGGCAGCCCTCTTGTCCCGTTCGGCCTTCATCTGCTTTTCCATGGCCTGACGGATTTCTTCAGGAGGTATTATATTCTTAATCTCCACCGATAGTATCTTTATGCCGTAGGCATCGGTGATCTGGTCCACTACCTTCAAAAGTTCCATGTTGATTTTGTCTCTGCCCGACAGCACTTCGTCCAGGGTCATGTTCCCGATAATGTTCCTCATGTTGGTTATGGTGGAGTATATAATGCCGGATTTGTAGTTTTCGATGTTGTAAACGGCGTCCCTTGCGTTCAATACCTTATAAAAAATAACGTTATCCACCGATATTTTTACATTATCTTTTGTTATGACGCTCTGCGGCTCTATGTCGAGTATCTGCTGCTTGGTGGAAATTTTTGCACGTACATGGTCGATAAAAGGAAAAATCAGATGCCATCCTGGCTCCATCACTTTGTAAAATTGCCCCAGCCGCTCAATGATGTATACGTATCCTGTATTGACGATTTTAATGGATGAAAGCAGTATAATGAGCAAAAAAATCAGGATTATAATGGTAAACACATTTATTCCTCCTTCGCTTTTTTTAGCAGGAATTTGGTCCCCTCAATACTGGCAATTTCAATCGAATCGCCTTTTCTAAGGGGTTCGGTTCCGGCATTTTTCACTGTCCAGTAAATACCTTCTATCATCAGCTGATCCTCATCTTTAAGGTCCCTGTCGAGCACGATTTTCTTGCCTATATAAGTCCTTTCCTGCGGGATAAATCCCGGCAGGGTCCTTCTTAAATTCTTTCGTATATAGGGATAGAACACGAGAAACGACACAATGCTTACCAGCAGGAATATTATTATCTGTACAGGCAGGCTGAATCCTGCAAAATCTGCCGCCACGGCAAAAAGGCTGCCTATAGAAAACAGTATGAACAGGATATTGCTCGTGGCCACGTCAACGGATACCGATACGATGGCTATCAGAAGCCAGAGCCATAGATATTCTATATAAATCACTCCCTTCATTGATGCATCGAATAAAAAACCCCACTTGCCCAAATGAAAAAGGGACGGCAATTATAAATTATAATATTCTTCCACCCGCCCCCATTTTCCATGTTTTAGAACCTCTTTTACTTTGAATTATTTCTATACAATATACTATTTCTACAGAACTCGATAAATTCCTTCAAAGCCAGTATTTTTTTTATAAATCTTTTCAGCATTCATTATTCGACTTGCGGTCTTTATTAAAACATATATACTCAATATTTTTCATCTCGCAAATCATTTTTAACGTTTCAGCATACTTACCATATACGGCATGCATGTGATTGGCTCCAATTGTCTGAATAAAACAATCATAATCAATATCTGCAGATATATATGCATGTGGATAACAATATGTGGTCTTATACATTTCTTCTCTTGGTTTTTCAATTATTTCCCCTTCAAACATAGCCATAATATATCGGCCTTTGTTTCTGAAAAGACGTGCTACAGTCACGTCTCCTTCTGCAGCGACGAACTGGGTTGTCCCTCCTCCTGCTTTTCCGAAAACATTTTGCATCATATATACTTTTTTTAATGCCGCTTTCGGGTTTCCTGGCTCAGCAAAATAAAAAGCCATTGCCCCGCAGTTTGTAAAAATAAATTCCTTCTTTTCTGGATTAAAATAGCGAATATCCATTAAATTTGAAGGTTTGTTTTCATTACAAAGTGATAATATCTTCATGGTTAGTGCCCCATCTATATCTGCTTCACATGAACATGGTATCACTTTTTTAGGTCCTTCTGCATCATAGTCATTATTCAACAATGCTACTGCCAGACATTGAATAGCATAATTATCACTCAATTCCTGCTGGCATTTCAATCCCATAAAATCATACTCGTTTTCTTTTACCAAATCTTTAATCGCCAGATAACTTTTTATCTGACGAATCAGTGAGTCGCAGGTAAATGAACCTTCATAATCTAATTTCCCTATATTTTTTTCTATCCAGTCAAAATACTTTTCGATTCTTTCAGTTTCAATGCTCTCAGCCCTGCGCACAATTTCATACTGATCACAGTGATCAAATTCTATCCCAAATAATTGTTGTAACTGTGAAGCATCTGCCACTGTAGTTCCAATACCAATACTTCTTCCTCCAAGTAAACAAAAATTGCTGCGGCTTAACTGGTCGATCGTATGACATGCTTTTACATAATTGGTTATTTTTTGTATTACGATTTCTTCTTCAACATCGCCTATTACCCGGATGGCGTTCTTCCCCATCTGCCCCAACATTCCGGCTACAGCCAGTAAACATACCAGGCTGGAACTATCAATTCTTTTATTTCCCAATAATAATACCGGAAATGGAGTGCTGTCTGCAATTCGTAAAGCTAAATTGGGAGTCCCCCATATAGGTATGTGCAAAATCACAGAATTTATAAGTTCTTGTTTTATTTTATCAGCATAATACAAAGCATCTCTCATTGTTAGGATTGGTTCAGATACATATAGTTCAAAATCTTTATTCAATGCCTGTTTTACTTTTTCTATTTCTTCGCGTACAATATGCTCTCTTTTTTGATAAAATTCAGAACGTGTATCTCCAATGGTAATAATCGCAACTTTTGGCTTTTGCATTAGTGTGCCCCTTTCATCAATAATAACTTGAATAATACTCTGTACATTAACAATTTTCGCCATTATTTATACGAATTTATTGCCCGGTATATAAGCGATTTTCTCCAGCTTACAACCAATTTGGCATTATTAATCTTGGAATAAAAAATGCAATGTCCGGGAAAAAAGAAATGATTAACAATACAATCAGTGTTACTGAAATAAATGGTATTACAGCAATAAAGGAACGCTCTACAGACAATCCTGCAATCGAGCTTGCTAACAGCAGGCACAACCCATAGGGTGGGGTAACCTGCCCTATGGCTAAAGTAATGACTACTATCAATCCCAAATGAACACTGCTAATCCCCAAGCTCTGTGCCGCCGGCAAAAGTACCGGAACAAATAATATCATAGCCGGTATTGCATCCATGAATGTCCCCAGAAATAAAAACAATGCTATTGTCGATATCAGAAATATATCTTTCGATGGTACAAAATTTGTAAAGAATAATTGAACTTGATCGGCTACTTTATAATAACTAAGCAACTGGCCCAATGCATTTGCTGTCGCCAATGCAAAAAGTGACAGCGAACTCAGTTTCAAGGTATCAATCAATATAGCCGGTAAATCCTTTAATTTTAGGGTTTTAAATACAAATAATCCTAATACTGTAGCATATATACATGCGACACAAGCCGATTCCGTCGGGGTCGCAACACCCGAAACAATTCCGCCAATAATTATAATCGGGGTTAAAAGTGTCGGAAAAGACTCGAGCGTTTGAAAGACAATTTTTTTCAAGGATGCCCTTGGATATTTGGGATAATTGTTTTTTACTGCGAAAAAATAAACTACCGCCATCTGGCCTAACCCAATTAAAATACCGGGAACAATCCCGCCTAAAAATAATGCTCCTACAGAAGCATTTGCAATGCTCCCATATATTACCATTGGTATGCTGGGTGGAATAATAATTCCTATGGTGGAAGAAGCTGCGGTAACGCCTACAGTAACCTCTTTGCTATATCCCTGTTTTATCATGCTTGGGATTAATACTTTGCCAATACCTGCTGTATCCGCCTGGGAAGACCCGGAAATACCGGCAAAAATCATTGAAACTACAACATTTGCATGAGCAAGCCCGCCGCGAATGTGTCCTACAAGCGATATTGAATAATCAATCAATTTCTCTGATATCTTCCCCTGATTCATTAAATTCGCTGCCAGAATAAAAAGTGGGACTGCTAATAATACGAATGAATTAAGCCCGCTGAACATTTTCTGTACAACAGTAATTACAGGAATCTGATGTAATTGAAATATGCCTATAGCAGCCACTATACCTATTGTAAAAGAAATTGGAACACCTATAAACAATAAAGCTGTAAATATGATTGTCAGTAGGAGCATCTTACTACCTCCATATGTTCATTTATTTATAAAATCTTATTTTTTTCAGTATTATTAACTAATGCTTTGAATAAATTTTCTATGCAATACGCCATCATAGTGAAACCAGAAACCGGCAATGCTAGCCAAATGTACCTTTGGCTTATATTTGGCAAAGAGCTAAGGCTCCAGTTAGAAAATTGTCTGGTTAATTTTACGCCATAAAAAAATATGAAAAAACTGAACCCAAGCAATAATAAATTAATTATTGTTTCATTCATTTTGTACGCGATGCCTTTTAATCTATCTTTGAAAAATATAAATTGAAAATGGCTCTGATGTCGAACCATTACTGCGGCTCCCATAAAAACCGACCATATAAATGAATAGTTTGCAATCTCTTCTGACCATGTAGCAGTAAATCCCGGTGTGTATCTGGTAACTATTTGCAATGCCGTACAAAGAATGTATATGAACAAAAAACCCGCTCCAATTATTGTCTGCAACTTCTCCATTAAGTCTATTGCTTTTTTCATTATAACCTCCATTCCGCCGCTACCGCTGGCGGCACAAATAGTAATGAAAAGTTATTTTTCAAGCTAAGGCTCCTTTCAAGGTCAACTGCTTTTGTTTAAGGGAAAGCAATTTGGTATTGCTTTCCCTTAATCTATTTCGCATTTTTACTTCAATGAATTAATTTTTTCAAGCAATGTCTCAAGCCCCAAGTTTTTAGCAACTTTTTGGCGAATCGGCTCTGTTTTTTCTATAAATGGAGCTTTATCAACTTCATTTACTATAGCACCTGCTTGTTTTAATTTTTCCAAAGATTCATCAGCAAGTTTTCTATCAATGTTCCTTTCCTCTAAAGATGCTTCTTTTGCAGCAGTATTAATCCATTCTTTTTGTTCTTCAGTAAAATTATCATATTTTTGGGCGCTCATGAGAAAGAATCGTGTAGCAATATCGTGATCCGTCAAAGATATATATTTACCTACTTCATAAAACTTCTGCAAATATATGTTTGTAAGATCATTTTCCGCCGCATCAATAACGTGGTTTTGCAAGCCTTGATAAAGTTCATTATACGCCAAAGTCGTGGGTTGTGCGCCTAAAGTTGCCCATACTTCTTGCACTATCGGGCTGCTGTGTACACGGATTTTAACATTTTTTAAGTCTTCAATTTTAGTAATGGGTTTTATTCCAAAATATTCTCTAATTCCGCATGCCCAGTATCCAAGTACTTTAAAATCCGTGGCGTTTTCTATTGTATTTGCAATATATCGGCCTGGATCACCATCTACTACCTTTTCCCAATGAGCCGTATCCTTGAATAAATAAGGCAGTGAAAATATATCAGCCTGTTTTACAGTCTGCGCCAAAAAATTAGGAGAAGCTACTATTATATCCACTGTTCCCGTTGCCATCTTTTGTACAAGCTCATCTTCGTTTCCTCCCAAAGTGCCGTTGGGATGGATTTCTACAGTCATCTGCCCCCCTGATTCTTTTTCAAGAACTTCTTTGAATTTCAACATCCCTTTATGATATGAACTGTCTTCTGTATTAACATGCGCAGCTATTAACTTTATACTTTGTTTCTTATCCTCTGAAGCCGGTTCAGAACTCGTACCGGCATTATTTGATTTTGAACAGCCAGTTAATAATAGTAAAACAGCAAACATAAGTATTAATATTTTATTATACTTTTTCATTATTTCTACCTCCTGAAATTGATATATTTAATGCTTTTATTTTTACTATTTCATAATTTATAATACTTTTAAATCCCCCCTTCATTCAGATTTTTTATAACTTAATCATTTTTGAATCAAATATTTATGTTACCACCCCCATTTAGTTATTTTGCTTTATGTATGTTTCCAAATTTGCGGCAAAATAGAAATCGATTTCTATTTATTTAAAAAAAATTAACGGGGTTTTGAACTGCTTTCTCTTACAACAAGATGTAAATAGCTACTGAGATCGACCTGCTCTACATCTCTTTTTTCTTCCATAATTTCAATCAATGTTTCCATAGCTAATTTCCCCACTTTATATTTCTCAAATCTCATTGTGGTCAATTTAGGATTTACTAGGGTAGAAAAAAACAAATCATCAAAACCTATAACAGAATAATCTGCCGGCACATTATAACCATTTTCCTGCAGGGTCGAAATACATGCCAATGCTATTATATCATTCATGCATATAATGCCTGTTATTTCCGGGTTTTCCCTAAGAAGGCGATTCGTTAAATCCACACCTATTTTGCAATCATAAACATTATCAAGATAATCTATGTTATCATGTTGAGAATCTAAATATATATATGTGTCTTTTATCCCCGCTTCTTCAAGTGCCTTTTTATATCCCTGTATTCTATCTTGCCTGATAGTATTTATTAAAGGCGGTGTTAGAAAAGCTATTTTTTTGTGACCCAAATCAATCAGGTGTTTTGTTGCTACATATCCTTCATGATACCTATCAAAGTAAAAAACATGAGCTTTCGGTTTAAACAATTTCTTTGTGTATATAGAAAGAACTTTCCCGCCTTGTTCAATATATTCATTTATTTCTTCTGTTACTGGATCTATAAATATAGTGATTATTCCTCTAACAAAATTTTGCATTAGTAATTTAATATAGTTTTTTTCTCTATCTTTTATGCTGTCGCTGCTGCAAATAAATAATGTATAGTTATTCTTATAAGCCACATCTTCTATACCCTTTACAACGGACGGGTAAAAAGGGTTAGATATCGAAGGCAATACTATCCCTATATTGCGACTGTCCTGCTTTTTAAGACTACGAGCAGATAAATTTGGATAATAATTCATCTCATCGGCTGCTTTTAAAATTTTCTCCCTCAATTTTTCGCTTACCGGATAATTGCTGTTGCTCAATACCCTTGATATGGTACTGGGCGAAACATTAACTCTTTTTGCAATGTCATAAATTGTAACCCTTTTATGTTCCTTACCCAAATCATCACACCTTTATCATACTTTAAATAGAAATCGATTGTTACATCGATTTCTATTATAATACTATCTTTAAAAATTGTCAATAATTTTTGATGACCCAAATTTTTATTTATTTATAAACGGTAACTATAAATTCATCTCCATCTTCTTTAAAAACCGGTTCAGGCTGGTTATTTTTTTGAATTCATCGATTACCATCGATATTTGAGCCAGTGAGTCAGGGGACGGTTCCTTGACTCACATACAGTGAGTCAAGGAACCGTCCCCTGACTCACTGGCTCATGATGCCCGCTGCACCGGGCCTCCCCCGCATGCTTCATACTGCATCTTTTGAACAAGAGCCGAACTCTTATTGGTGTTTTCCTTAATTACTCTCAAATACCTGCGCAGCTTATTTTTATTGCCCGGGTTCACCTCCATCAGGGCCACTGCATACCCCTGGATGATGGAAAGCGGGGTTTTGAGGTATGGGCCAGAGCTTCCAGCATTTCCCAAGTAAAACTATTGACATCAAACCATTTGCTGTATATACTGTTTATATACGGATAATACTTTATATACAGAAGGAGGTGCCTATGCAGATCATCATCTCCTATGCATCAAAAGAACCCATATATGAGCAGATAGCCAGGCAGATCAAAAATCAGATACTGACAGGAGAGCTCTCGGCAGGAGATATGCTCCCTTCCATCAGGAGTCTTGCCAGAGAACTCCAGATCAGTGTCATAACCACCAAAAGGGCCTATGAGGAACTGGAGAAAGAAGGTCTCATAGAAACCGTCGGAGGAAAGGGAAGCTTCGTATCGGGTGAGAACAAAGAACTTCTGCGGGAAAAGCGGCTCAAGATGCTGGAAGAAAAACTGGAGAAAGCGGTGGAAGACGCGCGGCTTTTGGGCTTAAGCCTTGCAGAGCTTCAAGAAATGCTGGAACTTTTTTATAAGGAGGGCGGAAAATGAACCCTATACTGAAAGTTCAAAACCTGAAGAAAAAATTTAAAGACTTTACACTGAAGGATATCAGCTTCAACCTTGATCGGGGCTATATCATGGGGTTCATCGGCCCCAACGGAGCCGGCAAGACCACCACCATCAAGCTGATAATGAATTTGATAAAAAAGGACGACGGAAAAGTGACCTTTTTTGAGGGGCTCGACAGTATCAGGAACGAAAGGGAGATAAAACAGAGGATAGGTTTTGTGTATGATGAAAACCACTATTATGACGACCTGACTGTACAGGAGATGAAATATATCATCGCAAGGCTTTACAGAAACTGGGATGAAGCTGTCTTTCAAAAATATTTAAAGAGGTTTAAACTCTCTCCCCGGAAAAAGATTAAAGACCTTTCCAAGGGAATGAAAATGAAATTTTCCATTGCCCTGGCCCTGTCCCATCATGCCGAGCTCATCATAATGGATGAACCCACATCAGGCCTGGACCCGGTATTCAGGGCGGAAATACTCGAAATCCTCTCCGACCTCATGCAGGACGAAAACATGGGGGTACTCTTCTCCACCCACATCACCAAAGACCTGGAAAAGATAGCCGATTACATTACTTTTATTAACAAAGGAGAAGTTGTGTTCAGCGACACCAAAGACGCCGTAATGGAAAGTTACGGTATAGTAAAGGGCGGTAGAGAACTTCTGAACGCCGATATCAGGAAGGAGTTTATCGGAATAAGAGAGAACGAGTTTGGTTTTGAGGCTCTGACCAGAGATGTGAAAAAAGCCAAAAGGGTCCTGGGAAGCAATGTGGTTTTCGAAAGGCCCACTCTGGATGATATCATGTTATATACGGTAAGGGGGAATAATAATGCTTAACCTGGTGTTAAAGGATTTTCTTATACAGAAAAAAACACCCCTTATATCCATCATATACAGCGTGTTTTTCTTTATAGTCTTTCGGGGAAGTGTCTTCAAGAATTTTGTATATATCATGGGCTCTGTAGCTATCGGTTATATTTACATCATGTATACCGTTAACCTGGATGAAAAAAATAAGAGCGATATAATAATAAATAGCCTGCCGGTAACAAGAAGGCAGGTGGTGATGTCAAGATATTTATTTTATATCGCCGCCATACTTTCCGGCATATTATCAATGGCAGTGGTGGGCATTATTCTTAAAACAGTCCCGGGATTTTCCGGCTTTTACTTTATAAAACCAGTGGATTTCCTGGCGGCGTTTTCTATATCCGGGACCCTGGTCTCCTTTCATACACCGCTGGCTTATAAGTTCGGAATCAATGCAAGATATTTTGACATGGTCATGTTTTTTGGATTGTTCTTTGCTCCAGGTTTGCTGGCGGGTTATATAAAACAGCATTCCCATATGGCTATGATCAACTATTTTATGAATTTAATACAACATCTCAATTGGAACTTAATAGGTTTGACGGTAATAGGCATCACCCTTATCATCATGACCATTTCCCTAGCGATTTCCATCAGGATATATGAGAACAAGGATTTATGATGGACCCTTTCTTCCTGCATGTAGATTTTACTGAGATGTACCAGGTGCGGTAAACCGCACCTGGTAACGCGCCACAGGCGTCAGAGGATGTCTTCCCGATGCAGTAATGAATAGCCCGGATTTTTATTTAACGAAATCGAGCATACTTCAAACCGGAATTAACAATACTGATGCAAAACGACAGGATAACCGCTATATCCAGATGCATGATAGAGAAACTTGATCTGGCGCCGGCACTTTCCAGAAAAGCAAAGCTTTACATATCGATTATTCGCCTTTCAATCCAATCTCATCTGCCACTTTCTGCATGCCTTTTATGGTCTCATCGATTATCTGGTCTAAATCCATGCCTAGCATCTTTGCGCCTTCTTCTATGACTTCCCGATTTACTCCTGCGGCAAAGCTTTTTTGCTTCCATTTCTTTTTCACGGATTTTACAGTAGTCTCCATTATGCTCTTATCAGGCCGAACCAGAGCTGTAGCAGTGACAAGGCCTGTCAGTTCATCAACTGTATATAAAACCTTTTCCATTTTTTCGGTAGGCTCTATATCGCTGCAGAGTTTCCAACCATGGCTCTGGATGGCTTTTATGTAATCTTCCGGCCATTCTTTTTCTGTCAGGATGTCTTTTACTTTCTGACAGTGCTGCTCGGGGAATTTCTCATAATCGAGGTCGTGCACCAAACCTATGATGCCCCACTTTTCAACATCTTCCCCGAAAAGCTCGGCAAAGTGGCGCATCACGGCTTCCACAGTCAATGCGTGCTTGATGAGGCTTTCATTTTGGTTGTATTCTTTTAAAAGTGCAAAAGCTTCTTCTCGTGTGGGAACCTTAGGCATGTTTATTATCTTCCTCCTTTATCCACCCGGCGGCTTTTCTCATCCGTCTTATGGTTTCTTCCTTCCCCAGCAAAACTATTATTTCGAAAAGGCCCGGCCCTACCGTCCTGCCAGAAATGGCAAGGCGCGTGGGATGGATGAGTTCCGCAGCTTTAAGCCCTATGCTGTCGGTAAGAGCCCTGAAAGCTTTTTCCGTAGAGTCATGGGTAAACTCGTCAAGTTTTTCAAGGGCTTCGGCTCCCTTTATTAAAAGTTCGGCGGCCTTTTCCCCGGCAAAATGCTTCTTTACACCCTTTTCCTCATATTCCGTCACATCTTTGAAGAAGAAGGCGATAGAGTCGGCCAGTTCGTCCAGGGTCTTGGACCTGTCCCGGGAGATAGCTACTACCTGCTTGATGTATTCATATTTTCGCCCTGCATCTTCGTCGGAAATTATTCCTTTCTTTAACATAAAAGGAATGACCTGTTTTGTTACATAGTCTATATCCAGCTCCCTCAAATAATGGCCGTTTATCCAGGTAAGTTTTTTTACATCGTATACGGCTGCTGTCTTGTTCACCCTCTCCAGGGAAAATTCCTTTATCGCCTTCTCCATGCCGAAAATCTCCTCGTTCCCTTCCGGCGACCATCCCAGAAGGGTCAGATAATTCACTATGGCTTCGGCAAGATATCCCTGGTCCCTGAATTCCTCCACCGACGTGGCTCCGTGGCGCTTGCTGAGCTTGCTCCTGTCCGGGGCGAGTATCATGGGCACATGGGCAAACTGCGGGATTTCATACCCCAGTGCATTATATACCTGAATCTGCTTTGGGGTATTGGAAAGGTGCTCTTCCGCCCTTATGATGTGTGTTATGCCCATGGCGTTGTCATCCACTACACAGGCGAAATTGTATGTGGGAATGCCGTTGGATTTGAAAATGATGAAATCATCCAGGACCGAGTTTTCAAACACGACCCGGCCGCGGATGAGGTCATCCACTACGGTCTGGCCTTCCTGAGGCACTTTTATCCTTATGGTGGGTTTGCGGCCTTCGGCTTCAAACTTCTTTTTCTGCTCATCAGTGAGATTGCGGCAGCAACCGTCATAGCGGGGGGCTTTGCCCGCCTTTAAAGCCGCTTCCCGGCGCTCGGCCAATTCCTCCGGCGTGCAGTAACAGTAATAGGCCTTGCCTTCAGCGAGAAGCCTTTCAACCTCTTTTTTATAAATATCCAGGCGTTGAGATTGAAAATACGGCCCGAAATCCCCTCCCTTTTCGGGGCCCTCGTCCCAATCTATGCCCAGCCACCGAAGAGAGCGCACTATCTGTTTTGCCGATTCCTCGGTGGAACGTTCGGTATCGGTATCCTCGATCCTCAAAACAAAAGTTCCGCCGTTATGACGGGCAAACAAAAGATTGAACAGCGCCGTACGCGCCCCACCTATATGCAGGCTTCCTGTGGGGCTCGGAGCAAATCTTACGCGAACAGTATCTTTCATCAAAAAACACTCCAATCGAGCTGAAATTTCTTAAACAAGTATATCATTAAGGCACGTAATTTACAATGTTTGCGCTTTGTTTAATGTAATTTTGTGTTGTGAGTCAAGGAACCGTCCCCTGACTCATTCGATGAATTTTAATATTTCTGTGGAAATTTTGTTCATAGGCATACCCTTTTCTTGGGCAAGTTTTTTTAAATCTTCATATTCCGGAGTTTTTTTAATTATTTCATCACCTTTTCTGGAAATCTTCACTCTCACGTTTCCAAAAGGTGTATTCACCTGCCTTATTTCCCTGAAAAGCTTGGTGCGGTCCATCTCAATTTCCCTCACGCCAATGGTGGTCGTATCCTTCAGGATTGATTCGGCCAGTAGGTTCTTTTTGGCCTCCGGGCATATGCATGTCAGTTTCACGGCCGGGCGGGTTTTTTTCATTATTATCGGTGTGAGGAACACATCCAGCGCGCCTTTGGCCAGAAGGCTGTCCATCACTTCGTCGTAAAATTGAGGATTCATGTCGTCGATGTTGGCTTCCAGCACCGCCACCCGGTCACGGTCGAAGCCGTCGCATGAAGATCCGCCTGCAAATTCCGGCGCCGCTATGCACCCATCGTCCCGCCATTTTTCATCCTGCTTCAGCAGTACGGCCCTGAGCACATTGGGGCAGCTGCGCCTGGCTTTGCCCATGCCGTAGCCGGTTTTTTCTATGGTCCCAAGGGGCATTGGTCCGAATTGATGGACAAATGTTGTTATCAGCAGTGCCCCCGTTGGAGTGGTAAGTTCTCCTGCTTCGCCTCTGGAATATACCGGCGCTCCCTGCAGCAATTCCACCGTGGCCGGAGCTGGGACGGGCAGTACGCCGTGGGTGCATTCTACGGTGCCGGAACCCACGTTCACGGGGGATGCGCAGATTCTGTCCGGCTTCAGCATATCCATCAATATGTGGGCGCCGACTATATCCACAATGGAATCCACTGCCCCCACTTCATGGAAGTGTATTTGCTCGGGGGATTTGCCGTGGATTTTGCCTTCGGCCACGGCAAGCTTCAAAAAAGCGTCCTTGCTCTTTTGCTTTACCTCAGGTTTGAGGCCGCTGTTATCGATTATTTCATATATGTGTTTCAATCCTCTATGGGGATGTTGTTCATGAGCAATAACATGTACATCGGTACCGTTTATGCCTCCGCTTTCGGATTTTTTTATTTTTATTTCATAGCCTTCCAGGGGTAGTTTGTGCAGTTCATCCAGAAATTGTTTCTCATCAAGGCCCAGGTCCAGTATAGCCCCCAGGAACATGTCCCCGCTGATACCGGAGAAACAGTCAAGATATAACGTTCTCATGTCATTTCGGGCGCGTTTTGAAACGCTCCCCGACCTCCTTTTCTTTAAATTTCAATTTCAACGCCGCAAGGCATGTGGTCCCGCTTCCCTTTAGCCTCCCAGCCGGTTTATCTGATGGGCGGCGAATCCCGCTCCAAAGCCGTTGTCGATATTGACCACGGTGATGCCTCCGGCGCAGGAATTCAGCATGGTCAAGAGCGCCGAAAGTCCGTGAAAGCTTGCGCCATAACCCACACTGGTAGGAACAGCTATGACAGGTTTGGCAACAAGTCCCGCCACCACGCTGGCCAGAGCCCCTTCCATGCCCGCTACCACTATGATCACCTGGGCTTTGTGCAGGACATCCATATTCATAAAAAGCCGATGTATTCCAGCCACGCCTACGTCATAGAGCCTTTCCACCTTATTCCCAAAGACTTCGGCGGTAACGGCGGCCTCTTCGGCAACGGGGATATCGGAAGTTCCTGCAGAAACCACGGCTATAACACCTTTATTCTGCGGCAATTTTTCCCGCTCTATCAGGAAAATCCTGGCATCATCATAGTATTTTGCATCGGGGGCAATTTTTTTTACTTCTTCAAAGATGTTTTTATCCGCCCGTGTCCCCATGATGACCGCGCTTTTATCGAGCATATGCCGAACGATTTCGACTATGCGGGGCAGAGTCTTGCCCTGGCAAAAAATGACTTCGGGCACGCCTCGCCTTAAAGTCCGGTGATGGTCAATCATGGCAAAACCCAGGTTTTCGTATGGGAAAACCTGAAGGTTTTCTATGGCTTTTTCAAGGGTGATTTCATTATTTTTATATTTTTCGAGGATTTCTATGATTCTATCCAAAATTGCTCATTCCCCCATCTAATTTTTCCAGGCGGCCTTTTGCTCGTCTTTTAAAACTTCGTTCATACTGCCAGTCCTGTATCCCAGAAGATCGAGCGTCACATATTTAAAACCCGTCTGTTTTATCTTCATTGCCACCTTCTCCCGCAATCGGCTGTCAAAAAAACGGCCCATTTCTCCGGGTTCCACCTCAATGCGGGCTATGTCGCGGTGGCTCCTTACCCTGTACTGGGAAAATCCAAGGGCTCTCAATATTTCCTCGGCTCGGGCTACCCTTTCAAGTTTTTCCCGGGTAATTTTTTCACCGTAAGGAAATCTCGATGAAAGGCATGCAAAGGAGGGTTTGTTCCACGTGGGAAGCCCCGTCTCTTTTGAAAGGGCCCTTATATCGTCTTTTGTAAAGCCCGCTTCCTTCAGCGGACTTCTTACCCCCAGTTCGGCAACGGCCCGCATTCCAGGGCGAAAATCCCCGGTATCGTCAAAATTGGAGCCATCCACCACAAAATTCAAGCCTTCACTGCGGGCAGTATCCATCAATTTCCCAAAAAGTTCCCTTTTACAGTAGTAGCACCTTTCAGGGGGGTTATCAGAAAAGCCCGGGATTTCCAGTTCCTCGGACTCAATTATTTTGTGGCGGGCTCCAAGCATGCTGGCAAGGCTCACAGCATCCTGCAATTCCCTTTCGGGATATGTAGCGGATTTTGCCGTCACCGCCAGGACATTATCGCTTCCTAGAACTTCCAGACAGACTTTTAACAAAAAGGTGCTGTCTACACCTCCGGAAAATGCCACTGCTACACTGGATAGGCTTTTTATTATTAATTTTAATCGTTGCAGCTTTTGTTCTAACTCTTGACTCTTGGGCATTTGTGAACCCCCTTTTTTCAATATAATAAAAATAATAAAAATGTTTCCTGTGTAAAAACTAAGTCCGCTGCCGAAGATGGCAAAAGGCACCGTTTACCTCGCGCCATCGAATTCCTCCATTAATCTATCCGCCAGCCGGCTGTAACGCGCCATGGCCCTGTTATTTCGTATGGCTATGTTTAAGGCCTGTTTTGTGCCCACCAGCACCAGAAGCTTTTTTGCGCGGGTGACGGCGGTATAGAGCAGGTTTCTCTGCAGCATCACATAGTGCTGCGTGGTGACGGGCATCACCACCGCCGAAAATTCGCTGCCCTGGCTCTTGTGCACCGAAAGGGCATAAGCCAGGCTGAGTTCTTCCAGGTCCTGTGACTGGTAGATTACCTCCCGGTCCTGGCCGGGCTCCGCAAAAGCCACCAGAATCCTGCCCTCTTCATCGATTTTAATTATCCTGCCCAGATCGCCGTTGAACACTTCTTTGTCGTAATTGTTTTTAATCTGCATCACCCTGTCGCCTTCCCGAAAAGTGGTTGAACGAAAACGCCATTCTTTTTTTGCAGAATCTGGAGGATTCAACAGTTGCTGGAGCTTTTCATTCAGGTTCATTACTCCGACGATTCCTTTTTTCATGGGAGTTATGACCTGAATATCTTCCATTGGATCAAATCCGGCGTATGCCGGAAGCCTTGTCTTGACCAGCGAAAGAACGGTGTTTAAAATTTCTTCGGGGGGTATCACCTGTTCGAAGAAAAAATCCCTGCCCTTCACATTGAGATAAGGAAAGAGGCCGTTATTTATCCTGTGAGCGTTTACCACTATCATGCTCTCCCGAGCCTGGCGGAAAATCTCGTCCAGCACCACCACAGGCACCCTTCCGCTGGAAATGATTTCCCGGAGCACGCTGCCCGGTCCCACTGAGGGCAGCTGATCCTTGTCGCCCACCAGGATCAGCCTTGCTCCGGGCTTCAGAGCCGAAAGCAGGTGGTGCATCAGGATAACATCCACCATGGATGTCTCATCGACGATAATCACATCTTCGTCCAGGGGTTCATCCTGATTCTTGCCGAAGGCCATGCCGCCTTCTTCGTATGCTTTGTATTCCAGGAGTCGATGGATAGTTCTGGCCTCATGGCCGGTGGCTTCTGCCATTCGCTTGGCGGCCCTTCCAGTGGGAGCTGTCAGAGCTACTTTGAGTTTTTGGCCTCTGAAAAATTCAATAAGGCTCTTCACGGTGGTAGTTTTGCCCGTGCCCGGGCCTCCGGTAATCACAAGAACGCCGGAAGAAGCGGCCTTTTCCAGTGCCTCCCGCTGTTTTTTCGCGAGCTTTATGGAACACTTTTGCTCTATACAGTCTATCTGTTTGTCGGAAATTTCCAGAGGCTTTCTCATCATGGCGGCCAGTAAAAAAAGGCGTCTTGCCACAGATTTTTCCGATATGAAAAACGGCGCGAGATAAATGTCTTCTCTGCCCCAGGCCTTCTCCACTATTACATCCTGTCTTTCCTGCAATGCAGCCAGCGCCTGATTTAAAGGTGCTTCATCCCGTATTTCCAGTAATTCTACGGCCTTGCGCATGAGCTCTTCTCTTGGCATAAAAACGTGGCCCTCATCCGCCGCTTTATAAAGGGTGTATTTCAAACCGGCGCAAAGCCTTTCGGGAGAATCCATCTGAATTCCCATCATTCTGGCTATCTTATCGGCGGTCTTAAATCCTATTCCGTATACCTCATCCGCCAGGCGGTAGGGGTTTTCCTTCAGCACTTCTATAGATTTTTCCCTGTAATTTCTGTACACTCTGACCGCCACTCCCGGTCCGATGCCGTACTGCTGTAAAAACAGCATTATCTCCCGGGTCTCCTGCTGTTCCCGATAGGATTCAGCTATCATTTCCATCCTTTTTTGCCCGATACCGTCTATTTTAAGAAGTTCTTCGGGGGATGCCGCCAGAATCTCCAGTGACTTCTCCTTAAATTTTTCAACGATTTTTCTGGCAGTAACCGGTCCTATGCCGCGAATTATGCCGGATGCCAGGTAGTTTTCTATATCCTTCACATTTGCGGGTATAAGGCTTTCGTAATATTCCACCCTGAGCTGGTAACCATAGTCTTTGTGCATCACCCACCTGCCCCTCAGTTTCAGGACTTCGCCCACTTCTATGCACGGAAAATATCCAACCGCCGTCACCAGATCATGGTTTTCTTTTACCGAAACCTTCGCAACTGTGAAGCAGCTTTCCTCGTCGTGGTAGGAAACCCTTTCCACAACACCTTCCATCTCGACCATACGCCCACTCCTAAAAAGCCTTTTTCGGAAGTTTCAGGGATATTCTGCGTTAAATTGTACCATTTTTTCACGTGCAGCGCAACACAGCTTTCAATTTTCGAAGTTCGAGTATTTGGTTGTTCGATTCTCCGCTTTCCTGTCTCGATTTCCCTGGTACCAAAAAAGAGGAAAAAGCATATTTTTGTCGAATAAGGTGTTGTAGCGTTTTGATTTGTGCAGAAAATATGTCCGCTGCCGGAAATGGCCCGGCGCCAGGGAGGATTTTATGCCACCTTTACGAAAAATTTTTTTGGCTTTACTTCTTTCATCGGGAGCGGTATTTTACATTCTGCTGTTTACAAGTCTTTATTCGGTTCGGGTGTATTCGGAGGATAAACCCGTCCTGATTTTTGAGAATAAAGTTTTCGAAGATGAACCTTTCATAATAGAGAACGGAAATATACTTGTGTCATATAATATATTGAAAGAAAATCTTGACCCGTATATATACTGGGACCCGGGAGAAAACAAGGTCACCATCACCACATACGACAAGACGGTCCGTCTGAAAACCGACAGCCTTACAGCCATCATAAACACAAAACCTGTTGAAATTTCCTTCCCGGTAAAAGTTATAAAACAGCCTTACATACCAATAAGGCTTCTGGAAGAGCTATATAATGTTGATATCCGTACGGTTAATGAAAACAGGATAATAATCGACCGCAAGCTGCCAGCAAGGAAAATGGCCCGGGCCATCGGCAGGGAAGTGGCCGTGAAACTTTTTCCTTCATGGTTTTCGCCCGATGTTGCAAAAATCGGTGCGGGAGATAGCCTTGCTTTGTTCGATTACGACCAGGGCTGGTACCAGGTGAGGACGCGGGATGGGATTATTGGTTTTGTTCCCGGGAAAAAACTGGAGGTTTTTGAAATGGATTACAGGCTGCAAAAAACTCCGGAAAAGTTTGTGCCAAATTTCGGTCGAGGAAAACTCAATATGGTGTGGGATTATATTCACAGCGCTGCTTTCAACATCCGCCGGGAAAAAGCCCCTAAAGGTCTTGATATAATTTCCCCCACCTGGTTTTCCATTGTCGACGGCAAAGGCACCATTGAGAGCAAGGCGGACATTTCATATATAGAATGGGCTCACAGAAACAATCTTGCAGTATGGGCGCTGATAGACAACAATTTTGATCCAAAAGTGACTCATGAATTTCTCAAAAGTTCTGACGCCCGGGAAAACATCATACGACAGATTCTCATGTATGCGGAGCTTTTTCATCTGGACGGCATAAATATCGATTTTGAAAACATTAACATTGAAGACAAACGCCTGCTTGTGCAGTTTATGCGGGAACTCGTGCCCGTAATGCATGAAGCCGGCATCACCGTTTCCCAGGATATTACTGTAAAATCTCAGAGTCCCAACTGGTCACTGTGCTATGATAGAGTGGAGCTCGGTAAAACCGTGGACTATCTGATTTTGATGGCATATGACGAACACTGGGCCGCAAGCCCTAAAAGCGGCTCGGTGGCTTCGATAGGGTGGGTGGAAAAGGGAATAAAGACGCTTTTGGAAGATGTTCCGCCGGAAAAAGTAATTCTGGGCCTGCCCTTCTATACCCGCGAGTGGGAGGAGAGCCCGGGGCCCGACGGGACAACCGTGGTAAAATCCAAAACCCTATCCATGGTCCAGGCGCAACAAACCCTGGAAAAAAATAAAGCCCGGGTGTCATGGGATGAAACCGCCGGGCAGAATTACGCATATTACACCAAAGGAGATTCTGTTTACAAGATATGGCTTGAAGATGAAAAGTCCATACAACTAAAGGCTTCGTTGGTGAAAAAATATAACCTTGCGGGAGCCGCCGCCTGGAGAAAAGGCTTTGAAGTTCCCGCCGTGTGGGATGTAATCTTCGATGTGCTGAAATCCCCAATGCGAATGTGACTAACATCTGCCTTTAAACCGGACCACCTTGTTCCTGCCGTCCTGCTTTGCTCCGAACAGAAGGGCGCTGTCCGCCTTTTTCACCAGATCCTCCACCGAGAGGGCGTCGTCGGGATAGGATGCCACGCCTGCGCTTACAGTTATATACAGGCTCTTGCCTGAAACGGTCTTCGCGAGTTCGGTCTTCTCCACCACCTGCCTAATCCTTTCGGCAATGCACAGTGCTTCCGATGAAGAAATATCCGGCAGAATGATGGCGAACTCTTCGCCGCCGTAACGCCCCACCACATCTTTTTCACGCACATTGCTCTTTAATACCGCCGCCAGATTTTGCAATATATTATCGCCCGTAAGATGGCCGTACATATCATTGAAGTCTTTGAAATGGTCTATGTCTATAATGATGAGGCTGAAAACGCCTCCGTTGCTTTTTACCCTGCCTACCTGACGCTCCAGCTCATCATATATGTATCTATAGTTATAAAGCTTTGTAAGGCCGTCCGTTACGGCCATCCGGGCAGTCCTGCCGAACAGCCTGGCATTGGAAATAGCCACCGCAGCCTGATTTGCCAGTATGCTCATCAATGTAAGGTTTTTCTCTGTATAAATATAGTTTTTCGAACTAGTAAGGGAAATAGCCCCGATGTATTCGCTACCGCTTATCAGTGGAACCGTCATCATGGATCTGGTATTTTCCGGAAGGCCGGCTAAACGTAAATACCTGGGATCGTCCTGACAATTATTTACAATTTCCCCCTTTCCTCTTAAAAGACTGGAACCGGTAATTCCTTCTCCCGGCCTTATCCTCACTTCTTTAAACCTGATATCGTCAATACCGTCATATAATGCGGGCACCAGAGCGTCGTGCTGGTATACGTAAAGGCATGCGGTATCCCAGGGAGCTAAATCTGTTATGGACGCCAGCACTATTTCCAGCACCTCGTCCATATCCAGCGTGGAAGTCATGGTCGCCGCCACGTCATAGAGGGCGCGAAGTTCACGGTTAGTTGCAATCAGGTTCATGTAGAACCGGTATATATATACCGCTATCATGTAAGGGAAAAAAACGGCAAACACCGAATAAAATCCGAAGTATTTATAAGTTTCCGACATTATTATACCCGCCGGCAACGCTATTACATAGGTAGCGGCATCATTCATTAAAGACTGACCCAGTTTTAGAAATAGTCTGTTATGTCTTTCCAGATCTATATAAGCTTCCACCATAGCATTGTTTATGAGGAAGTATGTCAGTATCCCTGCGCCTCTGGCTACGGCTTCGTGAATCGATACGCTTTCGGGAATTATTTTTGCGAAAACAAAATACATTCCAAGGGCGCCAAAAAAACTCAGCATATACTGACCTGTCACAAATAAGATGATCGGCACCTTTTCCCGGAATTCATAGTTCCTGCGTTGAAAGCTCTGGACAATAATGGTGCTGAGAAACTTCATGACCGCGGCGGGCACGGGACCGAAAATTATGACGGACGCGTATACGAAGCCGAACTCCATGGTTAAAAAACCCCGGTTTATGCGAATGTAATTAAATTCCGATATGATCATAAGTATTAGAAATACAAGAAAATTTTCCCATGATTCATGTATTGTAAAGCCATAAATATATATTGAGACAAACAGTATCCCGAATCCGAGAAAGGCGGTTGATAAGGCATATTTCTTAACACAAACCATAAATATATATGCCCCCACAATAATTTTTTATATATATTCTACACAAATAGTATTTTTCCTTTTTTTATTCAAAAAAAAAAGACCCCAAAAATCTCAGGGTCAACACCACGAAAGAAAGGGGGGCATAAAAAGAACTAAGGGGTAAAACTTTGAGAAGAAATAGGGCTTTTACAAGTATAATTATAAGTTGTATTGGAAAAAATTGATATCACTCGGTTGTCCTAATTTTTATAGTATTTTAGACCCATTTCGACACTTTTCAGTTCTTGATAGAAAAATGTCGTCAATGTTTCCGGTGTACGCCGTTGAATCGACCATGAGTATCACCGGCTTATCCACATATTTTAAAACTTCCTGCATGCATGCCTTTGCAGGCAGGTCCGGAAGCAGCAGCGCATTCAATCCGGCAAATTCAAGCGACAATTTTTCCAGTATGGCCGTTGTCTCGTCTGAAGAACCGCCATCCACGATCCAGAGCTCATTCGCACTATTGAAATGGTGGCGCCTGTAAAAGTTCCTGACAATGCCTTCTATTTTTTCCTGCGCATTTTTTACAATAATTACCGTTTCAGGATATATTGCGATTTTTTTGTGGAAAAATGCCGAACAAAAACCCTGAAGCAGGCAGAACAATCCGAAAACGGCCAGCGTCGACAGGCAGATGATTTTAATGTCGATTTGCATATTCATACCCCCACCCCAGCATATATATATTCATTTTATTCGGATGGGGGCGAAGCCGTTACTATACCAGTTTGTTCTTTAGCGCGAACACCGCCACCTGAGTGCGGTCCTGAAGATTTAATTTTCTCAAAATGCTGCTCACATGGTTTTTTACGGTCTTTTCACTTATGTTGAGTTTACTTGATATCTCATTGTTGTTCAGGCCATCGGCTATATACGCCATAACTTCTTTTTCCCTGGCTGTTAATGGTTTTTTAGCGCCGGCCACCGGCTGGGTCATGCGGTTGTATTCGGCTATCAGCGCCCGGGTAAGGGTGGGCTGAATGTACGTTTCCCCGCGGCTTACGGATCTCACTGCATCAATCAGGCCCTGCGGATCTATATCTTTTAATATATAACCGAAAACCCCCATTTTTATGAGCTCAAGAAGATACTCCCTATCATCGTATATAGTGAGGATCACCATTTTCGTGTCCAACCGTTCCTTTTTTAAAATTTTTGTGACCTCTATGCCGTTCATTTTCGGCATATTAATATCCAGTAAGACCACCCGAGGCTTTTTTGCCCTGACTTCTTCAATGGCCGAAATACCATCCGAGGCTTCTCCAACCACTTCAATATCTTCTTCCATCTCCAGAATTTTTTTCAAACCCTTGCGCACTAGCACATGGTCGTCTGCCAGGACCACCGAGATTTTTTCCATCTCCTTTTTCCTCCTTCATCTTTCTTTTATGGGAATGGTTATAAAAATTTTTGTGCCCTTGCCCGGAGCAGTTTCAATGTTGAGCGAACCGTTTAAAAGTTCGGTGCGTTCTTTTATGCTCAAAAGCCCGAAATTGTCATGTACGCTGGAGTAATCCGCCGCCGGATTAAACCGGAATCCGCCGCCGTCGTCCATAATTATGAGGTTAACCAGGCCATTGTCAATTTCAAGCTTTATGACCGCATTATTCGCACCTGAGTGTTTTTTTATATTTGAAAGAGCTTCCTGGATTATCCTGAAAAGAGTGACTTCTATGTTGGAATCCAATCTCATTTTATCTCCGAAAACCTTAAATTCAGTATTTATTCCCGTGTCATCCTGAAATTCGGAACATGAACGCCTCACTACCGCCTCAAGACCGAGGTCGTCCAGTGCCGATGGCCTTAAATTAAAAATAATTTTTCGAAGTTCCTTTAGAGAGCCTCTTACAATTTCTTTCAGCTCTTTTAACTCTCGTTTTACCCTCTCCACATCTTTTTCAAAAAGTTTTTCGCATATTTCGGCCTGGATTATCACATTGGCCATGGTTTGAGCCGGGCCGTCGTGTATATCTCTGGCTACGCGTTTGCGTTCTTCTTCCTGCGCTTTGATGATCTGGGATGCAAAATTGCATTTCTGGGATACATCTGTAAGCTGCCCGGAAATATTCTCTAGATTGCCCTTCAGAAAGCTCAGAGCGACGCCCACCTGCATGGTGAGATGTTCTGCCTGATTCAGGATGGTCATCATACTTTTATAGCTTCTCTCAAGGTCGTCTCTTTTTTCTCTGAGCTGTGCTTCCCTTTCTTTTTCCAGCGAGAGCCTTATCTGGATGTCCCTTGCTTCTTCGTAAGCGGCTTTTATGTCGTCTTCGCTGTATTTCCTGAAATCCCTGCTTACTATCATGAGTCTGGCTCTCGCCGCTTTTTCCTGTTTTTCCAGGGCATCGACCTCTTCTATGGTCTCTGTTATCTTCTGTTTTACCTGAAACATCTCTTTTTCAAGCCTTTCACATTCCCGTTTTGAATGCTCGGCTATGTTGAAAATTTCATTCTGGCCTTTTTCCACCGCCTCTATGGTGGAATTAATGACTTTATTCAGGTAGGCGATATCCAGCCGACCTTTTTTCAGATGAGCCACCCCCTTTTCAGATAATATTCGACAAAAATAGCATATTCCCTTCTTTTTAACAAAAATAGCAGCCATTTACAGGCTGCCTGCTTGTTTCCTTAAAATCTCCGCCTTATCGGTCCTTTCCCAGGAAAGGTCCAGATCGGGCCTTCCAAAATGGCCGTAGGACGCTACTTGTTTATATATGGGCTTTCGCAAGTCCAGGTCCCGGATTATGGCCCCGGGGCGCAGGTCAAAGTTTTCTTCGATTAATTTCCTTATCTTTTCGTCGGAAATGACTCCAGTGCCGAAAGTATCCACCATGATTGATACCGGATGGGAAACTCCGATTGCGTAAGCCACCTGTACCTCGCATCTAGACGCCAATCCAGCTGCCACTACATTCTTGGCCACATATCTTGCGGCATAAGATGCGGAGCGATCCACCTTTGTGGGATCTTTGCCGGAAAAGGCTCCTCCTCCATGTCGTGCGTAACCTCCGTAAGTATCCACTATAATTTTCCGGCCGGTAAGCCCCGAGTCCCCGTGGGGGCCGCCCACCACAAACCTTCCGGTGGGGTTCACATATATTTTGGTGGCGCTATCCATTAATCCTTCCGGAACGACCTTTTTTATCACATGCTCGATTATGTCGGCTTTTAAAGTCGACAGTTCCACCGATGACTTATGCTGTGCAGATACCACTATCTTGTCCACTCTCACGGGTTTTGAATCCGCATACTGAACCGTTACCTGTGTCTTGCCGTCAGGTCTTAAATACGTAAGCAGTTTATTTTTCCTGACTTCCGCCAGACGCCGGGCAAGCCTGTGGGCCAGGGATATGGGCAGGGGCATAAACTCCGGTGTCTCGTCCACAGCAAATCCAAACATCATGCCCTGGTCGCCGGCTCCCATCCTGTCAATGTCGTCACAGGCTTCCCGGCTTTCTCTCGACTCGTAGGCATTTTCGATTCCTATAGCGATGTCCGGAGACTGGTCGTCAATCGAAGTCAATACGGCACATGTGTCGCAGTCAAATCCGAATTTTGCTCGGGTGTATCCTATCTCCCTGATAGTATCCCGGGTGATTCTGGGAATGTCCACATAACAGTTCGTCGTAATTTCCCCCATCACCATCACCAGACCGGTGGTGACGGCAGTTTCGCACGCCACCCGCGCATAGGGGTCTTCTTTTAAAATGGCATCCAGTATGGCATCTGAAACCTGGTCGCAAATCTTGTCGGGATGGCCTTCTGTAACAGACTCTGAAGTAAACAGAAAATCCTTTCCCATTCTATACCTCCTTTTCTAAGGTCATTAAAATATCATTCAAACGCATCGGGATTCACCCTCATGTCAAACCCATTTTTCATGTTGTTCAGGGCAATCCTGATACTCTCAATAATCATTCTTTGTATAAACGGATGGTAATAAAGGGGACTTATATTCATATGAAAAAGCGCTGAAAGAACAATTTTCACCAGTTCTTTTTGACCCGCTCGATCAAGAAAATCCGCTGAAAGTTCCATCATCCTTTTTATCGTGTTAATCTGAGGCTCGATCAGTTCCTGGGTAAATTTTGAAAAAAGCTTTTCCGCCTTTTGCCTGGTCATTTTTTTTATAACATAGCCTCTTCTTGATTTGTTCTCATCGGCATAGTCGTACACTCTGGGCTCCGCAATGAACCAGTCGTCAAAAATTCGATAATTGAACAGGTCAAAAGTTTTTTTAAAATACTCCTCATTATTCAGGATCTCTTTTATATCGTATTCTTCAAAGGAAGGTTTATAAGCTTCCGGGCTTAAGTTATAATTTTGTTCCAGAAGATGTTTCCAGAAAAAAAACTGGTATGGTATTTCCGTATCATTTTCCTGATTGCGCAAAAGTGCGTCCCTTATCAGTGCTACAGCGTAATCCATATTGCATTCCGCTATGAGAGTAGTTTTGGAAAGTTCCTTTACTGAAGAATTAAATTCCCGGGCGGTTATCTGCGGTACTCCCCAGCAGTCTTTAATTCCCGACTGTACATTTAACAGCAGGTTCATTGAAGTAAGTTTCCGGGGCTTTAAAGGGTTCTTCCAGGCGATCCATAATGCCCGGCTTCCAAGACCGTCAATTGATGAGATTATTATTTTCACCGGTTCCGAAAGTTTCACCGGAGCCGGTGTTATCTCCATCTGCACGCCGCTGAATTTCAATCTCTGTGTCTCTTTTTCCACAATTTTCCTTACCCGGTCGTCATTTATGCGATTCAATAATTTATTGAGAGTAAAAAGGGACTTGCCGGATTTTATCTTTCCGAGAGCTTTCACCGCTTCCTGAGCCAGTGGAATATCGTCCATCAAAGCGATTATCTCTAGAAGCCCCACAGCCCGCTCGTCCTTCAAATCTCCGATATCCCTTACATAGGACAATTTCATCTCCGATGAAAATTCTTCCATATCATCAAGTATATACAATATAAGGAAGTAATCTTTTTCAATGTCCTCCAGCATCTCCGTAAGAGATTCGGAAGCAACCCCGTCAAAGTCCTTCATTATTACATCCAAGGGCAGTTCTCCCGCATCCACTCCGTAATGGGACAGCACCGTAAGAATCCTCGCCTTAACTTTATCCGATATGTCCGGCATGATAAGTATGTCCATCAATGGCGGCACGACATCGTAGTTATCGGCATACTCAAGAGCATAACAGACTACGGGAGCCAGTCCCTCATCGTTTTCCCTCAGTTTGGAAAGGCAAACCTGCACCACCTGTTCTCCCATACTGAAAAGTTTCTTCATGGATTCATTCATCTGCCATACGGTATATTCTTTGTCTTTTAAAGATTCCAGAAAGTCCACTATTTTTCTCTTATATAAGAGCCGGTAGTCGACTTTAGAAGCTTTTTCAGGAGTCCTTTTTCGCATGTGCCGCTCCTTCCTTTTCAGCGAAATGCCGCACTGTCTATTATATTACAATTGTTTTTTTTATGCAATGCCGCATCATTCTTTCTTGCCCTGTCCGTAACAGCGTATATAAAAGTCCTTCAAATGGCGCACTTCGCTCAGGCCCAGGGAATGGGGCTGCCCTAGTATCTTTGATTTAATGAATATCTCAGCCGTTTTTTCCACCATCAAACTCAGTTTGAAGGCTTCTTCCAGGCACCTTCCCACCGTCACCACTCCATGATTTGCTAGAATAACGGCATTTCTGTCTTCAAGGGCGGCGAGTACATTTTCGGCCAGCTCCCGGGTGCCGGTGGGAGCGTATTCCGCCACCTTCACCGGTCCCCCCACCATGGATGCCATATCCTCCATGATGCACGGTATCTCCGTCCTAGACGCGGCACATGCGCTGGCGTTGGTGCTATGAGTATGAATCACGGCTTTTACATCCGGTCTTGCCCTGTATATGGCCGCATGCATTGGCGTTTCTACCGAAGGCTTCCTGCCGGGACCGACGGGATTTCCAGCGAAATCCACAGCGACAATGTCTTCCGGCTCCAGCACGGTATAATTCATTCCGCTGGGTGTAATGACAAATAAATCCTCATCTTCTTCCCGGGCGCTCAGGTTTCCCCAGGTGGCCACCACCAGGCCTTCTTTCACAATCTTTTCTCCGTATTCTACCACCATCTGTTTGAGTTTGAGTAACATGAGATCACCTGTCCTGTTTTTTTAATCTTATTTTGGTTCGATTCTTTATGCCATCCTTGCGCTCTTGAGTTCTTCGCCGCACTTGCAGCCTCTTTTTTCAGGTATATGCATTATTATATCATAAAGCAAGTCTTTCAGTTTGCCGATATTTTCGTTAAAAACTTTCAATACCATCTCATGGCTCACCGGTTCTATGTCTGTGTTCCCTTCAAGGCCCACGTCGTAGTCCGTAATGAGGGTGATATTTGCATAGCAGATTTCCATCTCCCGGGCGAGGACCACTTCGGGATACTGAGTCATATTTATGACTTCCCAGCCGTGGCTCGAAAATTCCCGGCTCTCAGCCTTCGTTGAAAACCGCGGCCCCTGGACAACCACTACGGTACCTCTTTCATGCACAGGCAGGCCTTTTTCTTTTGCCGTCTCAATGGCTATTTTGCGCAGCTCCGGGCAGTATGGCTCCGCGCCGCCGATGTGTGTGGTTATCGGCCCATCGTAAAAGGTATCTTTGCGTCCCCAGGTACGGTTTACAAACTGGTCGCAGATTACAAAGTCTCCGGGTTTTACATGGGGCTGCAGGCTGCCTGATGCGCAGGGACCCAGAATCCTTGTTACCCCCAATTGCTTCATGGCATATACATTGGCACGGTAATTTATCATGTGGGGCGGAATGGTGTGGTGCTTCCCGTGCCTTGGCAGGAATGCTACGGACTTGCCGCCTATTCTGGCAAGGGCAATTTTATCGCTGGGGGGGCCGTACGGGGTTTCCACCGTTATCTCTCTTACGTCATCCAGAAAAGAGTAAAACCCCGAACCACCAAACACGCCAACATCGGCTCTGAAATCCATCAAAATCATCTCCTTAAGTTTAATTTATTCATCTGTCATCGTACATATTTTACTACTATATCTAAAAAATTACACTACCCCTGACAGGGTATCCAATATTTTAAGATTTACCGCCTGGTTTACCCGTATCTTTTCCCTGTCATCCCGGGTGTGGAAAATTTCATCCAGAGGAACTGGCCATTCTCCGCAGATATCGACACCGACAATGCTTTTCGCCTTTTTGATGACCTTTAAAAAATCGATGAGTTCTTCCAGTTTCAATGACCCCTGGTCCCAGTTGGTATAAGCCTCTCCTGGAGCAAGAACATCCTTGTCTATGCTTATATATACCGGTTCTACGTGTTTCATCAGTTCTTTTACTACCCCCAACACTTTTTTTTCATGAGGAATATTTTCGGGAAAAAAGATCGCCTTGCCGTCGGCGATTGAGCCGGAAAATGCTTCATCTTTCGCGCTTTGCCCCACTACTATGCATTTTTTTACTCTCCCGTTATTTAAAGCCGCTCTAACCCAGGACCCGCAGCTTATGGTCCCCGGCAAGGGCTCCATCATATCCGAATGGTGGTCAAAAAGTACCAGAAGCGGTTCTGCATGCAGTTTATTGAGAAAGTGCAGGCAAAGATGGTGAAAATCTCCGGTCCCCAGAAAGGATATCCCGGATTTGAGGGCGTTGAGTTTCTGATTCAGCCCAACAAAATCTTTTATTTCTCCGCAAAAACGCACCCCTCTGACACTGCTCAAATCAACAACCGCCGCGGCTTTTCTTATTAAATCCTTCTGAAACATGATACCTGTACCGCTATCGATAACATTAACCGTCTCCAGATTCATAAAAACCACCCTTTAATTTCATACATATTTCCTGCACTGGATTCAAGCTGATTCAATATATTCGCCAGCTTATGTCATTTTTCCTTTAAATCCAAAAAACGTGGGGACTTTCTTTCGAAAGTCCCCTGTCTGTACATTTTAATATATTACTTTTTATTCCTGAGATTTGGTTTTCTCCTTGGAGGCGGCAATATTTGCGAAATATGCAAATCCTCCAAAATATATTACCAGCATTATTAACATCCATATTATTGTTTGAGCTGTCATTTATTTCCCCTCCTTAATGCTTGCCCCTGCATTCATGGCTAAAAGTTGGGGAGAGGTGCCTTTAATCCAGTTGGCAAGCCAGTTGTTCAGGGCAATCCAGACGATGGCCGAAATTACCCATTGAACCACCATTGTCCCGGGGCTGTATACCTCCAGAGGATTCCACCACGTATTTGGATACCATGTAATTGCCTGCCAGATCCACCATCCGAATATGAAAGCAAACATCACGGGGAAGAGGCCGATGCAATAGTTCCACCACTTGCCCACATAAATATCGCTGGTTTTATTTATGATTTCATTTCTGACGCGGTCTATACCATACTTATATGCGGCATATGCGAACATCAGACCGCTGATAAGAAGTCCTACACCCCATACCATATCCTGATTGTTGAGGAAGTCGACTTTATAAGCCGAAGGAACTCCAAGTAAAAATCCGCCTATGCAGATAATCAATGTAGCTTTCTTCCTGTCAAAGCCCGCATCCATGAAATTGCGCACGCCAACTTCAATCATAGGCAATAGTGATGAAAGGGCTGCAAGAGCCAAAGCGAGGAAGAATAAAGAAGCTACAATTATTCCACCAGGCATAGTTGGGAATAATTTTGCCAGATAGATAAAGGTCAAACCGGTATTTCCAGCTTTCAAAGCTTCAACCGCTGCATCGGGAGAAGGAGAAAGGGCGAAAACCGTAGGCAGCACCGACATGGCTGCAAGGATAGCCGCTGATGCGTCGCCGAGAACTATCATAAAGCTGTTGACGCCTATATCCTCATTTTCCTTCATATAGACAGCATAAGTTAACATCAGCGCCCAGCCTGCACCCGTAGACCATGCAGATTGGGTAAAGGCATTCAACCATACATTGGGATTGCCCAGAGAAGCCCACTTGGGGACAAAGAGGTAATCCAAGCCAACAATTGCGCCCGGTTTCGATATGGCCCATACGGCTGCGATTATCAGGCAGATAAATAATGTCGGGATCATTATCTTGTTGGCAAGTTCGAGCCCGGCCTGGACGCCACGGTATACGATATATCCTCCGATTAACATTGCGATTAAATGAAATAATATGGTTTGCGACGGAGTATTAATAAATCCATTCCACAATGCTTCAGAATCCATCCCTTTATGGATGGCGCCGCTGACCGCGAAGGTAAAATACCTGAGAGCCCAACCGAGGATAACCGAATAGTAAAACATTATGCCCAGACATGTAAAGCCGACCCAGGCTCCCATCCAGGTCTTTTCACGGCCAAGCCAGTTTCTGAACGCTCCTATGGTCCCAAACCTGGTGGTTTTACCCATGGAAAGTTCCATCATCATCAGCGGTATCGCCCATGCGAGGTTTGCCACCAGATATGCGACCAGGAACGCCCCGCCGTCATTTGTTCCAGCCACCCGCGGGAATCTCCATATGTTTCCGGTTCCTACAGCCATTCCGAGGGATGCGGCGATAAATCCCAACCGGCTGCCCCATTGTTCACGCTTTTCGGCCATACATTAACCTCCTCTGCTTTAATCGATTGATGGGTTAATTCAACACATTGCGTTCGAGACGGCAACGGATTTTTCAGCTATTCATGCGGGCCCGTCTCTATCCCGTATGAAATAACACACCCTCCATCCCCCCTTTTTTATGGTGTACTGAGTCGCCCTGTCGGTATACTGGGTAACCCAGTTTGAATATTATATTATTTCTACATTAAATATAAAATTCCTTCTTTTTGTGAAAGATTTTCAAAATATTTTTATCCGGGAATATTTTCACATTAAATATATATATAACTTTTTTTGTATATTTTTCGCGCGGGATGTTTTTTTGCCATCCTAAAATCCGCTTTTAATCAATCTTTTCTGCGACTTTTAATTTAAAGGCAGGAGGTTATACTCCTGCCTTATATCCAGCTTCTATTCAATTGAACCTATCTTTTAACTTTTCCATTACCTGAGGCATAGTCGTGTATTCCATCTCGTCCAGAGGCAGCCTGTGGGGTTCGAACGGGCCCAAACTCCGCAGGTAATCGGCTATTTCCATAGCTTTTTGCCTTGCCCTGTCGTAAGCCACATCGGCGAAGAGGTCCTGGGGGCCGATGAGCTTCCCCTCAGCCAACTGGAACCCCAGGGCAATGACTCTTGGTGGCCCATCAAAGCGCGTAGGGGTGGATTCTTTCTGAGAGACGGGAACAATCGGGCCAAAATGAGATCCACGCATCCAGCCCGCCACCAGGTGTGGACTGGCGAAAGGTTCCAAGGCTTCCCCCACAGCTGGAAATCCGTTCTGGCAGCGCACCAATAGCACCGGGTCATCCTTTCCCACGTATCTGCCCGCCATGAGGTTCATCCTCTGGGTGGAAGATGCCGCGGCTATTTCGCCGTTTTTGCGGTAAACGGCCCTGACCGCATACCTGTTGGCCGCTCCCAGAAACACAAGCATATCGTACAATTCCTCCGGGCAGGAAAAAGTCACTTTCTTGTTTTCAATCAGGTCAAGAATCTCAAACACAAAACCTTCATGCATTTTGGGGTCTATAACCAAACCAATGGTGTTGAAAGGGTCCGCGAACATCTTAAAAAGCGGCAGATTCCAGGCGCCGGGCTCGGTTTTGTCGGCCATGAAAACTATGACGGGTTCGCTGGGACGTTCCTCAAATTCCATCTCCGCCACTCCCGGCCCCATACCTTTAATATTTCCCGAAAAGGCATCGGCGAGCAAATCCTGCCCCGCTCCGTAAAGCTTCAGCTTCCTGGCAATTTGAGTGCATGCGAGGAAGGTTTCCCATGCCAGCTTGTGTATCCTTTCGTTGTCTATGCCCTGCCTGTGGGTCATAATAAGATTGATGTCGTCACCCACGCTGGTTACTCTGAAGTCTTCCAGCAAACCTTCACCTTTTTCCGTCAGAGCCTTCTCAGCTTCCTGCAGAAGCTCCGGATGGACACTGCTGTGGCCTACAAATCCCCCGATATCGGCCTTGATTACCGATAATGTGATTTTTTCACTCATTGAAATACCTCCTAATGATGTAAGATATCAAGGCAATAATATATAATATATGTTTGAATGTGATATACAATATATTTATTCTACATAATTAAAAATATTCCTGCCTGATAGATTAAAATTTGAATATATTATTTTTAATAAATATAGCTTTATACTTCATATTTGTTGCATATAATATAGCACTTTACATTCATAATTGTATATTATTTGGTTTAACCGGGATTGTTCAAAAAAGAATAAAAAAAGAAGACACCGCCCTTGTCATAGGCAGCAGTGCCATGAAGACCCCTCTTGCCGTGCCGGCCCTTGAAGCCATGATAATCGAAGCGTCTGTCAAAGTCGTTGATCCTCAATTGCTGGAAGGTTTCATCACTGAAGGTATTCTTAAAATAGCCGAAGAGCACAGAAAGATTCTTGAAAGCGGGACGACTTTAGCGGTTTTGCGGTATCTATGGGACAATAGCCTGCAAAATTTCCTCTTCTTTCACATCGGTATAAACACCGACCCTGCCCAGACTTTCAGGCAGTATAAAAACGATCTTTTCATTCAAGTTCTTTTTATCGAAACTCATAATTTCAATAAGGCGGCCCGGATCGGGTTTATACGGCATTTCGACCGGCACCGCAGATTTTACAAGGCCTTCGATGCGCAAAAAAGTCCTTTCGTCAATAAGCCCCCGCAAGAGGGCTATCTTTGCTTCAAAAACCATGCCCAGAGCCACCGCCTCGCCGTGCAACAGAGTGCCGTAGCCGAAAACCGTCTCCAGTGCATGGCCGACGGTGTGGCCGTAATTCAAAATCCTGCGAAGTCCCCGTTCGGTTTCATCTTCGGATACGATCCGCGCCTTTATCTCACACGATCGCTTTACGGGATAAACAAGGTTAGATGTGCCATGCCTCAGCTTGCTTACATTTTGCTCCAACCATCTGAAAAATTCCGCATCTTTTATGACACCGTATTTTATAACCTCGGCCAGGCCTTCTCTGAATTCTCTATCAGGAAGGCTTGACAGGACGGACGAATCTATGACGACCAGAGAAGGCTGGTAAAAGGCTCCGACTATATTCTTGGCTCTGGGCAGATTCACCGCTACCTTGCCTCCCACGCTGCTGTCCACCTGTGAAAGAAGGGTGGTTGGAACCTGTATGTAGCTGATGCCCCTCATGTATGTGGCTGCAATAAACCCTGCCAGGTCCCCGACAACGCCGCCACCCAGCGCCAGAATGGCGGAGCTTCTGTCGAGCCTGCAATCGAGAGCCGCATTATAAAGCGCTTCAGCTCTGGCGAGGGATTTGCTGGATTCGCCCGCTGGAATTTCTTTCACAAAAGCTTGAAACCCCGCATTTTCTAGGCTAGTTGCCACCCTACCGGCATATAATTTCGCCACATTGTCGTCGGTTACAACCATGATCTTGTGCCCGGAAAAATGCTGTCTCACGAGGCGACCGATGTCGTTCAACAATCCGTCCTCTATCATTACATGGTAAGATCTCTCTCCTAAATTTACAGTAATTTGTTCCATAATCTCACTCCCTACTGTTCAACTATCATCTGATAACTGTTATATTATAGCTTTTGAAATTGTTACGCATCTCTTCAATGCTGTCTCCGCCGAACTTTTCCGCCATGGCCCCGGCCAGAACCCAGGCTAGTGCGGCTTCGCCCACAATGCTGGCGGCAGGAACGGCACATATGTCGGAGCGCTCGATTCCGGCGGCAAAAGGCTCTTTTGTTTTGATATCCACGCTTCTGAGCGGTTTATACAGAGTCGGGATGGGTTTCATGGCAGCCCGCACCACAACAGGGCATCCGTTGGTAATACCCGCTTCCAGTCCTCCGGCGTTGTTGGTTTTGCGGTAATATCCCTTTTTTTCATCGTAAAAAATCTCGTCATGCACTTTTGAACCCCTTCTACGGGCCGCCTCAAAACCCATGCCTATCTCCACGCCTTTTACGGCTTGAATGCTCATGAAACTCTGGGCAATGAGGCCGTCCAGTTTGCGATCCCAGTGGACATGGCTTCCGAGTCCCACCGGAACATTTTCCGCCACCACTTCAAACACGCCCCCCAGAGAATCCCCGAAAGCGCGTGCTTCATCTATTGCCTCCATCATCTGCTTTGAAACCGACTCATCTATGCACCGCACAGGTGATCTATCGGCTCCGGCCAGGTCCTCAATGGAATAATCTCCTGACGTTAAACTCACGCCGCCTATTGACACCACATGGCTCATTATACGTATTCCGAATACCACCAGAAGTTGCTTTGCCACGGCTCCCACCGCTACTCTGGCGGCGGTTTCCCTGGCGCTGGCCCTTTCAAGCACATTTCTTATGTCATCCTGATTATACTTTAATGTACCCGCCAGGTCCCCATGGCCGGGTCTTGGCTTTGTGACAGGAGGCACCTTTCTGTCCTTCCAGTTGTCATAGTCCAGGTTTTTTATCATGAGAGCAAGAGGGCTGCCCGTGGTTTTACCTTTTATTATGCCGCTGAGGATTTCCACCTCATCCTTTTCTATTTCCATTCTTCCGCCCCTGCCGTAACCCTGCCTGCGCCTTTGAAGCTCCCTGTTTATTGCGTCTTCGCTTATCGCAAGGTTTGCCGGAAGCCCCTCTATTACGGCCACCAGAGCTTTGCCGTGGGACTCGCCCGCCGTTAAAAACCTTAACATTACCTATCCCCCCGTGTTTTACTTTTAACAAGTTTCACCGGCATCCAGTATTTCAATCCCGGCTTTCGGCCTCTGGTTTTACCATTCTCCAGGCCGTTTTGTCCACATACCTCCCATTCGTGGAAGTAACCGCGTTTAAAAAAACCTTCTGCGGATCGCCAATATGTTCTGAAGAAATGGAAAACCATATCCTGTTTTTATAAACATTTACCGTAAGCGGCTGTTTGAAAAAAACGCCCCTATCATTCTCCATAACAGCCGTCGCCTTGAAATTCCTTATAAATATTTTCAACCTTGCAATATTCTTATTTTTATACAAGAAAAGCGCATTAAAAATATAATCGGTATTTTTTGCAACATTGCCGCGGGTTTCAATGGCAAAAAAGTAATTATTATCCGACCGGACCATTCCGAGAGCTTTTAAATCGTCGCTACCCTCCAGCCTGAGCAGCGGATTATCCAGGATGCTGGCGGCAACCACTTTATAGGGCAGTTCCTTTCCATATTTAAAGTCCGGCACTGTATCCACATATTTATAACAAGCATCTTCATACGTTCCGAAAAGTTCATTTCTCCTGACAAAAGCATCCAGAAAGGCACCCATGATCTTGAACTGGGACCTGTACTCCCGCATGGCTTTTTCCTTGGCTTTTTCAGCTTCCGGATTTATCCTGTAGATGTGCCACCTGGTTCCCACGTTTTCCAATGAAAGGGGCGGGTACAATCCCGCCGCCGGCAGCAGCGCCCAGGGTTCGGGCCATTGGTAGTGGTGGACAAGATATGAGTACATGCCGGCTTTGTAATCGTGCAATTCTACGGTGTATTTGACAAAAGCGCCCACCGCCCAGTGGTCGGAGTGCATGTCGTCGGGGTCCGGATAAAAAATATCGGTGGGTTTAAAATCATCAATTATCTGCCAGAGGTTTTTTACAAGATTTTTCCCGCAGTAAACCGCATTTTTGTCGTAGCTGTTGTCGTACGGAGTCTTTTTATAACCGTTCCTGCTCAAATGAGGATTGTCGTAATCCCAATTCTGCTCCCACAGGCTTTTAATGCTCCCGTCGGCATAACCCAAAAATATTATATCGTCCCCGGTAAGTCCCAACCGCCGCATGGCGTTTACGGTTTCCTGCTGTCTTATGAGGCCGAGCTTGATATAGTCTTCCGGCTGTATTTTTTTTGGCTTGATGTTCTCCTTTACCGCCCTTTTAAATCCGTCGCCGTTTGTGACAACCACAATCTTTATTTTTTTCCCCTGCCTAGATTCGTTATATATCAGGCCGCCCATACCCACATTTTCATCATCGGGATGGGGGGCAACGATCAATATCCTGTCGCCGACTTTTATGGGTTCTGCATGCAATTTAGCCGTGCTTCTTTTTACAGCGTATCCTAAATTTGTGTAGAAATATGCGAAAACTCCGATTCCGTAAAAAAGGATGAAAGCGATTATCACCATTACTGTTAAGAAGTATTTTTTCTTTGCAAAAGCAAATCTTCGGCCCATAATCGTTCTCCTTATTTATATATGCGCGGCCGTAATTTACACTTTGCTCGAATTGATATGAAAAATTATATCATTTATGAAACCGTGTGTAAAGAAAAACGGCTTTCTCAGCCGTTTCAAATCCCCGTCGTTTTTTTGTAAAGCCGCCTTGCAACCCATCTTGCGGCTATATTGAAAAAAAGCACAATGATTATCAAAACGGCAGAAGCTCCATCGGCTATTTGCCTGGCGTCGGGAGCCAGCCCTTCACTGTTGACTTTCCAGATATGAACGGCAAGAGTCTCGGCGGGGCGGAATATATATAAAGGAGAATTTGTATTGAAAGGGTTCCAGTTGTAGAATTGAAGGCGTGGCGTAGTTATGCCAGCAGTATACAGGAGCGCCGCAGCTTCGCCGAACACGCGTCCCGCAGTGAGGATAATGCCGGTCACAAGCCCCGGAATGGCGGCCACAAGCACTACATGCACTATGGTTTGCCACTGGGTGGCTCCCAGGGCCAGGCTTGCTTCCCTTAATTCGTTTTTGACACTCCTTAACGTATCTTCCGATATCCTTGTCATCACCGGAAGATTGAGCACCGTAAGCGCCAGAGCGCCCGATATAATGGAAAAACCCCATTTCAAAACCGTGACGAAAAACAACAGGCCAAAGAGCCCTATGACTATGGATGGAAGAGAAGCCAGCGTCTCGGTGCAGATCCTGATAATTTTTGTCCAGCGGTTCTCCTTAGAAAATTCGGCGAGGTAAATGCCCGCCCCAAGACCTACGGGTATGGTAAAGAGCATTGTAAGAACCAGCAGAAGAAAGGAATTAAAAATCTGGGGACCTATCCCTCCCCCTGCTCTGAAAGCACTGGGAGGGCTTGTGATAAAATGCCAGTTGACGACCCTCAGGCCATTGTACAGAATATATCCCACCAGTGCCAATAATATAAGTGAAACAGAAGCCGCCATAGTGTAAAAGATGAAAGTGGCGATTTTATCAGAAGTCCTGGCGTTTATCATCTTATTGCCCTCCTGCTTTCAATAAACCTTATGAGCATGATAAACATGAACGATATCAGCATCAAAAGCAGCGCAATGGACCAGAGAGCATCGTTCCATACCGTCCCCATCACCGTATTGCTCATCTCCATAGTTATTATGCTTGTCATGGTATGCATTGGCTTCAAGAGCGAGTCGGGCATCCTGACGGCATTTCCTATAACCATCTGTACCGCCAGCGCCTCTCCGAAAGCCCTCGCCAGTCCCAGGACCACACCCGTCAAAATTCCCGGCAGAGCCGCGGGCAGAAGCACCATCCTTATGGTCTGCCAGCGTGTGGCTCCCAGAGCGAGAGACGCTTCCCGGATGTCTTTTGACAGTGTTTGCAAACTGTCAGTGGAAACACTGGCTATGGTGGGGAATATCATAATGGCAAGGACTATCGAACCTGCCAGGAGGCTGAATCCCAGGCCGCCGATATAGTTTCTGATGAAAGGCACCAGTATGCTGAGGCCTATCCAGCCGTAAACCACAGAAGGTATGCCCACGAAAACCTCGATTACCGGTTGAAGGATTTTACGGCCCCATGCCGGTGAAATTTCTGACATGAAAATGGCTACACCGATGCTAAAAGGGGTGATTATAATAAGTGCGAGAAGGGATACAGCAACTGAACCCGCTATAAAAGGAAGCGCTCCGATCAGCGGTCCTCCCTCGGATTTTGGTGCATCCGGCCTCCATACGGTTGTAAACAAAAAATTCCTGATGGACACGCCGTCTTTTATGAAAGTAGAAAGACCTTTTGAAGCGATAAAGATTATTATCGAAAGGGTCGTCAGGATGATAAAACTTGCGCACAGCAGAGTAAAATTCCTGCCAAGCCTGTTTATTAGCTTCTGATCAGCCATATCCGGTCCCCTTTTAATTTTTGTCCCATCAAAATCATAGCAACTTTACATTTAAATCATGTTATTAAAATGTTAAGTTTATGTAAATTTTATGTAAATTTCTGTGCGGATCTTGAAAACATCAACGACCATTTCATCAACCCCTCTGATTGCACTTTTTAATGTTTCTCAATAAAAGAGAAATGTTATCGTTGATTTATTAAATAAATTCGTTTATAATGGGAATATTGAAAGGAGTGGTAATATAATGGCAGCGAAGTAACAAGCGGCATTATTACCACACATAAAGTTGTTACGAAGGGCGGTGTTAATCAATGACTATATATGAAAAAATCGATCGCTACAAGATGGCCATTGATGAAATGCGCCCATTTGAAGGTCACTTGTTAAATGAAATTAAAAACTACTACCGCATAGGCCTTACATGGTCGAGTAATGCTCTTGAAGGGAACACTCTCACTTTAAGTGAAACAAAGATCCTCCTGGAAGATGGACTGACTGTTGGAGGTAAGCCTCTTCGAGATACCTTCGAGGCTCTGGGACATGCAAAGGCATATGATTTCATGTTCACATTGCTTGGCAGTCACCAAATAACCGAAACAGACGCCCTTACAATGCACCGAATGTTCTATATAGGAATTGATGTCAAGGAAGCGGGAAAGTACCGTGACCGCCCGGTCTTCATAACTGGCTCAAAATATGAAGTATGTCAAGTAGAGCAGATAGGAGAGGAAATGGCAAAGTTGTTCCAGTGGGCAGCCTCCGAGCGTAACAAATACCATCCGGTTCAATTTGCCGCTCAGCTGCATAAACGATTTGTGTTTATTCATCCTTTCATAGATGGAAACGGGAGAGTTGCCCGTTTGCTAATGAATACAGCGCTCATTCAAGACGGTTATATGCTAGCCATAATTCCACCGGTCTTGCGACATGAGTATATTAGCTTACTGGAGCGGGCCCATGATGATGATCAACCTTTTATGGACTTTATTGCTGAACGCGTTCTGGAATCTGAAAAGGAGATTATGAGATTACTGCATATTCCTTTCCCCAATCTGCATTAAAATAAAATAAGAGCGGTATCTAATCTTTAAGATTCCGCTCCGAAATATAACCAGTGGTAATGTTGAGGCCATTCTGTTTCTTATATATATAAATATATATAAAAGGGAGCCTATACCGGGATATAATCCTGGAGGCTCCCTTTGTGTTTCTGGTGTAATTTTATTGACATTGCCTCTATGCGTCTACTCCCATTCTATCGTGGACGGCGGTTTCGAGGTTATGTCATAGACCACCCGGTTTACCCCGGGAACCTCATTGACTATGCGGGTGGATATACTGTCAAGGACATCCGCCGGCAGCCTCGCCCAGTCTGCGGTCATGCCGTCTTCGCTTACAACGGCTCGCACCGCCACCGTGTATACGTAAGTGCGTTCGTCTCCCATAACGCCAACGCTTCTTATATCCGGCAGCACCGCAAAAGCCTGCCATAATTCCCTGTAGAGGCCGGCCTTTTTTATCTCTTCATACACGATGGCATCGGCTTCACGTACAATGTCCAGCTTTTCCGGGGTTACCTCACCCAGAACCCTTATCGCAAGACCCGGTCCGGGGAAGGGCTGGCGGTAGACTATTTCTTCCGGAAGTTCCAGTTGAACACCAATTTTCCTGACCTCATCCTTGAATAAATCCCTCAACGGCTCTATGAGTTCGAATTCGACATCCTCTGGAAGCCCGCCGACATTATGGTGGCTTTTTATGACAGCTGCGGTTTCGGTGCCGCTCTCAATCACATCGGGATACAGGGTCCCCTGAACAAGGTAGTCTATTTTCCCAAGTTTTGCCGCCTCGCATTCAAAAACCCTTATAAACTCCTCACCTATGATTTTCCTCTTTTTCTCCGGGTCTGTCACTCCTTTCAGCTTATCCAGGAATCGCTTAGAGGCATCCACGGTTATCAGGTTGATATGAAACTTATCCCTGAAAGTTCTCTCCACGCTTTGAGCCTCATTTTTTCTGAGCAGGCCGTGATCCACAAAAATGCAGGTTAGGTTGTCTCCAATAGCCTTATGGGTAATCAGCGCGGCTACGGAAGAGTCCACACCGCCGCTTAAAGCGCACAGTGCCTTTTTGCCCCCTACTTTTTCTCTGATCAGTTTTACCTGTTCTTCAACAAAAGCCTTCATGGACCAGGTTCCGCTCAAGCCTGCTATACCGAAGAGAAAATTGTTGAGGATTTCCCTTCCCCTGGGAGTATGGACCACCTCTGGATGAAACTGCACTCCGAAAAGATTTTTGCCGTTGCTCACAGCCGCATATGGAGTGTTTTTCGTACGAGCCAGCGTCGTAAACCCTTCGGGCAGAGCAAGAATTGAATCACTGTGGCTCATCCATACGATCATTTTTTCCTCAAGCTCCCGGAAAAGCCCTCCGTCTTTGTCAACGAAAAGCTCCGTACGTCCATATTCCCTGGCCCGGGCCGGTTCTACCCTGCCGCCGAGCAGGTGGCACATAAGCTGCATGCCGTAGCATATCCCCAGGATCGGGATCCCCGAGTCGAAAAGCCTCCTGTCGCATACGGGCGCATTTTCCGAATATACACTGGCAGGACCCCCGGAAAAAATGATGGCCTTGGGCCTCCTTTTTAAAATATCCTCCAGAGGGGTCTTGTATGACAGGATTTCGCAGTAAACATGAGCTTCGCGAACCCGCCGAGCTATCAACTGGCTGTACTGCCCTCCAAAGTCCATTATTATTACATTTTCTCTTATTTCCGGCATTAAAAAACCTCCATTTCCGATACATAAAAATCCGGTTTTATTTTATATTATCCCATAAAATTTGAAGCTTTTCCATAATATATAGTAAAAAAGTTGATTGAGTTGATAATCTTTTACAGGAAATAAAAATGTGATTGATGATTTGTAAAATTTAATTTTTTATCTGTTGTTTTCTGTATTTTTTTGTTATTATAAGTTACTTCTTGAATAAAATGTACTGTAATATTCCCAATCTTTTGTCCCGGTTGAATTTTATTAATAGAGTGAGGGGAAGGGATGAGATAAGGTTGTTTCTTTTTATTTTTAAATCTTTAAATTAATTTCATAACAAATTTTATAAGGAGGGATATCATGAAACTTAATGTGACAACTAAAATTTTCATCGGCCTTGTCCTTGGTGTCATAGTGGGATTATTCTTTACATCAGCTCCCGATGCGGCAAAAACGTATATTAAACCCTTCGGAGACCTGTTTTTAAATCTCATCAAGATGATCATAGTGCCACTGGTTCTTTCATCCCTTGTAGTGGGCGCCGCCAGCACTGGTGATGTTAAAAAACTCGGGAGGATTGGAGCCAAAACCCTCACATATTATCTCCTTACTACAGCTTTTGCCGTAACCCTGGGACTCATTCTTGGTAATATATTAAACCCCGGTCTCGGAATGAATTTACCTGCCGGTACCAAACCTGATGTAAGTAAGGTCCCATCTATTGTCGAAACTCTATTAAATATAGTGCCGTCAAATCCCATAAAGGCCATGGTAGATGTTAACATGCTTCAGATCATTGTTTTCGCCCTTTTCCTGGGAATTGCAATAACATTAATAGGGGATAAAGGAAAGCCGGTTCTGAATTTTTTTGAAAGTTTTGCCGAAGTCAGCTATAAAATAGTGGTGCTCATCATGTCCTATGCCCCCATAGGCGTGTTCGGTTTAATCGTGCCGGTCGTGGCTGCCAACGGTCCTGCAGTGTTGCTTCCTCTTTTAAAAGTGATTATAACAGTGTATATAGGTGTGGCCCTTCACGCAGTTCTGGTGTATTCGTCCCTGGTCTATATCTTCGCAAAGATGAACCCATTGAAGTTCTTTAAGGGCGCTTCTCCGGCTATGGTAGTGGCATTTACCACCAGCAGCAGTTCTGGAACTCTACCGGTCACCATGGAATCTGTAGAAAAAAATCTCGGCGTGCCAAAAACAATCAGCAGCTTTGTACTTCCCCTGGGGGCTACCATTAACATGGATGGGACGGCCCTGTACCAGGGAGTATGCGCTCTTTTTATAGCACAGGTATTTGGAATTCACCTTACATTGGCCCAGCAAATGGTAATCATCCTCACTGCCACTCTTGCATCCATAGGTACCGCCGGCGTTCCCGGAGCCGGGCTTATAATGCTCACCATGGTTCTTCAATCGGTGGGTCTGCCGCTGGAGGGTATTGCCCTTATAGCCGGAATTGACAGGGTCCTGGACATGGCCAGAACCTGCATAAATGTCACCGGTGATATGGCAGGAGCCGTGGTAGTAGCAGCCTCGGAAGGCGAGCTTCAAAAACCCGGCGTTAAAACTGTAAGCGCATAAAGAGCTCAAGTCACCGAAGTGATAATTATTAAAACAGTACAAATTGATTTTCATTGATAATATAAAATCCTACCCTTTAAATGAAGGGGTAGGCTTTTTATGTCGTTTCAGCGGAAAAATTATATAAAGTATTTTCGGTTATTATCATATCCATCTTTACATCATGTTCTTCAGCTGGAAGGCTGTCGGTCACCTGCATTTCGAACGCAACGGCCACTTTTTTAACCTCCGACCGGAGCTTCGGCAAAAAGCTGTCATAATACCCCGCCCCGTAACCCATGCGGTTGCCCCTTTTGTCAAAGGCCACGCCGGGGACCACCACCAGGTCTATTTCTTCCGGCGAAATGCCTTTTTCTCCGGCAGGCTCCAGAATGCCGAAGGTGCCCGGTGAAAGCTCATCAAGGCTTTTTATCTCAATGGCCAGCAAGCCATACCCCTTTTTTACTTTAGGCACCACTACCCTTTTCCCTTCCGATAGAGCTTTTGTGATGCCATCTCTGGTTTTAACCTCATTTCTGGCATCCACGTAAAACATTATCGTTTTTGCTCCATGAAATTCTTTAAGGGAAAAAAGCCCGGACATGATTTTTGCGCTTTTTTCTATTATATCTTCTGCGGCAAGTTCCGACCGGGCCTTCAAAAATGTCCTCCTCAATTCTTTCTTATGATTCATGGCATATTTCTCTTCTTTCACGACATAAGACCTCCCCCGCCTTCCTGCACACGTCGCTTCAAAATGTTAATATATAAACGCACATTAAAAATAATAAAAATAACATAAAACCTTATCGGATAACTACAAAATCCGGGTGGCTATAAAGGCCTTTTATTTTATCTAATTTATTATCCACTGTATCTTTTTAGCAGTTGATTACATAACTGTTCTATTTTATTGTGGTCACATATTTTTACACTGACTTCGTGTTGTAATACCAATTTCTCACTTGCCCGTTTCATAGCAGATTGTCTGTAATATTTATGAGAAAGCCAGTTCCAGCTTCCGATAACCGCGAATTTCCGGTCACATATCACTATCTTCTCATGAGTTCCTTCACCCGATGTTCTGCTATCAATTAATTTTACATTCGGCATCTTTCTCAATATTTCCAGCACCTGCTCATCATTTACATCGTCATCCCGCCAGCCGAATATAATAGTTGTTTTAATATTTTTATTAGCTAGCTTGTTTATTAGGTATTTGGCCGAAGCTCTAATCCAAGGTGATACTATCAATAATTCTTTTTTACATTCATCTATTGCCTCATCAAAAACTTTTATATGCTCATAGTCAGATATTATGACTGCATTGGGTTCCTCTTGCCATCTAGCTATTTCTGCAGGCTTTTCATTCCACTCTAAAATTTCGCCTCTGCTTTCTATGTGTTCCACAAGCTTATTGGTATAACCTCCCGAGCTTCTTAACTTGTCAAGATTGCCCACTAAAATAAAAAGCTCTTTGGCTCTTGATACCGCTACATTTAATATATTCGGCCATTTATTAATAAAACGATCCGAATCTTTTTTGCTAAAAATTTTGGTGGAACAGATTATGACATCCTTTTCACCGCCCTGAAAGGTATGGATTGTACCAATCCTGTCTTTGTCCTTTTTAAACTCCTCAAATTCTTCGCATAGCTCCTGCTGCAATCTGTTACAATGAACCCTGTACGGTGTAATCACACCGATACCATTGTCAGGCGCCCCGCCTATACGGTATCCATGCTTTATAAGGTGGCGAATAATGTGTTTAATTGCTTCAATCTCCTCTACATTTGCCTTGCCTTCCATTTTTCCTTCCACATGATATGCAACCAGATTTGTGCCCAAAAGGGGAGTCTTCTTAGGAGTCTTTACCGTCAACCCATAATCGCAAATATCGTTAAAGTAATCGGCTATATCTTTCTGGCAGCGGAAATGTTCTTTCAACCTGATTTCATGATATTTTTCCTGCAAATTGGCCCCTTGAAAGTTGCATGTAGCAGCCAGACGGTAAGCTGTGACCTTTTCGGAAGATGGGGAATAATTGTCAATATACATTTTTATTGAAACGTCATCCACATTATTGGCCTTAAAATAGTCGTTCAAAAAGACGTTTTCTTCATAATCCTTTAATATTCCCTCTCCATGGGCAATCACCGGAGGTATTTGGAGAGGATCCCCCACAACTACTGCCGAATTTGCCCTGAAAAACATCGGAACTACATGATAGCATTTTACCATTCCGGCCTCGTCTACGATAACCTTATCAATCAGATTGGGAGTTGTATGCTTAAACATATTGGATACGGATTGTAAGGTAGAACCGAATACCGGAAATACTTTGCTCAGATTTCTATAAAAACCTTCTACATCAATTAAAACTTCATTGAAAACATCATTATTGTCCCCTTCCCTGGCAATAAGTTTTACGTATTTTTCGAGAGTATCTATATATGTATTTTTATCTTTTAAGACATGCTGTAATAAAAAGCCCTTGCAAAGCCTAAATAGCTCCAGATTTTGATTAAAAAATATCTCATGATACAGTTTAAAGATATCATTTTTTTCAAAAGTTATTTTGGCAAAATATGAATCAATTTTTTCTTCGCTGAGTTTTCCTGAAGTTATCTTTTTCAACCATCCTCTAACATCTTGCTTCTTGTTGGCCAGCTGCTCGTCTAAATTATCCAGTTTAGATTTCATGTTGTCAAGTTGTTTACTCATGGCCATAAATTCTTTTTGAGCGTCAATTAACAAGCATATGCGGTCAGCCTTATCCTTCAATCTAATTAATGCTGCTTTATCTTCCACCAAACTCATTCTTAGCCCCGGTGGATTGTTATAAGTCCTTTCTAATAGGGGTTCCATCTCCACGTTCAGTTTGTTCAAATGTCTTCTAGAACGCCAGCCGAAAAAATCAAAAAATCTTGGAAAACTACTATGGTATTTTATCAACAAATCCTTTATCTTATAATAGGTGTCCCAACTTATGTCATTCAGGTCACTATATCCTATGGAGCTTTCCTGCCCGAAGAAGTCTTTTATATCATTTTCAAGCTTTAATCGCGTACGGTCAACCTTTTCTTTCTGTTTATCGAACAAGTTTTTGTTTTCAGCAATATCGCCTTCAATTTTTTTTATCTTTTCAATAAGGTCATAGAATTCGTTTATTTTTGCCTGTATCTCGCGGTAGTTACAGGTTATTTCATCTTTTAATCTTTCATATTTCTCTTCATCAAAGTCTTGAGTTTTTAAAAATTCAATTTTTTTATCAATAGCCTTAATTGCATACTGGTTTATTTTTTCCCGATTCCCACCGTCCAGGCACAAATCCCATTCGCTTTGCTCTTTATCTAGTTGTGTTATCTTTTCAATGGCATTGGCCACAGCCCTATTATTAGTGCTGGTAATAACCGTCAAGCAATTTTGATCTTTCCCTTCTATTAAAGTCAATGCGCTCTTTACGACCTGATTAGCCACAATATTTACGATTAAAGTAGTTTTTCCGGAACCAGGAGGGCCCTGGGCGGCCACAATCGTATTTTTAATACTGCTATATATAACTTGAGCCTGGGAATCCGTCGGCGGAAAATCTCCTAATGCCCCAAAGAATAATTCCTGTTCGGCATAATCTTTATTTGATATGTAAGTGGTAAGGAGGTTTTTTTGAGATAAAGCGGTTTTGTTTTTATCTATTATGCGAAGAAAGTCCTTTTTCAAATTGGCATTAAAATATTCGCCCTGGTATTCAAATATATAAGGAAGAGGGTGAATAAAAATATTTTTGTTAATTTGTTTGAGTTCGCTTGTCAGCCGAGAAGCCATTTCCTCTATTGTGTCCGCTTTTATGTTAAAGGTGGCATAAATAAAATCGCTTAACCTGGCTGCCGCTTCAATGTTATTCAATTCTTCGTCATCTAGCTGTAAAATTTCTTGGATATTGGTAGAAGATGGAACAAACTCCATCTCTGTTAGATCCCATCCATCCTCATTGTAATCTCCTTTAAAAATGCTTTCAATATCTATAACAAACAGTGGTTTTAATTTCTTTTTACCTTTTTCCTTAACATATACGGAAGGAAACGATAGGGATAAACTACCTCTATTGGAATTGGAATTTTCCCTCACAGTATCCTTAATCTTGTCAAAAGCAGTCTTTTCATTGATATATAGCCTATCGCCTTTGAGTTCCAGTTTTTTGTTGATATCTTTTAAATTTCCCTCGAAAATATTTTTATATTCTATCCCCCCGGCTGCCTTATCTTCCAATTTGATAAATTCCAGCCAGGATTTCAAAAGTTCCTCGTTGAAAGTCATTTTTAAAACACCTCGACTTTTTATATTAGCCAAAATACTTCAAAACCAGCAATGATTAACATGTAAATTATACCATATTATGATATTCCATGTTAAGAAGGTATCAAAACCGAACCTCAACTGCAAGGTAACTATGATTCGAATTATAAATTAAAAGCTCCCGGGCAAAAACCCAAGAGCTCAGATCATATGATTACGAATTTTATCCATAAAAGTATAATTAACATCAAAAAGAGGTTACAGTTTCTGGCACGATTTCGCATGGTAAACACATGTACAAAATATCATTCTATTCACCTTTGTTCTGATCAAAAACCACTGCAACCAGTATTATAATCCCCATTGCGATTGATTGCCAGTATGACGACACTCCCAAAAGGCTTAAAGCGTTATTGATGACACCTATTATGACTATGCCCAGTGCTGTTTGTGCAATGCCTCCCCTGCCGCCGGACATGCTGGTCCCGCCCATTGCCACCGCTGCGATGGCATTGAGTTCGTACCCCTGGGCCGCATTGGGCTGGCCCGCCTGAAGCCTCGATGCAAGAGCCGCCCCGCCCAGGGCTGCCAGAATAGAACAGATTATATATACATAGAATTTAACCTTTGTAACATTAATTCCGCTGAGTTTTGCAACTTCTTCGTTGCTTCCGACTGAATACACATAACGCCCGAAACATGTATTGCTCAAAACTATATGCGCACTTATCAGAACTATTGCCATAACTATTACCATGACAGGCAGCGGCCCGATATACCGAAGGCCCATCCAACTGAAGGAATCCGGAAGCCCGAATACGGGTTTTGATTCGGTATACACATAAGCAAGCCCCCTTGCCACGCTCATCATGGCGAGAGTGGCGATGAACGGGGTTACTCTGAGCTTCGCAATGCTGAACGCTATAATGCTGCCGCAAATTCCTCCGACCACAAGCGCCGTTCCCAATATGACCGCCAAACTTGTAAAGATGCTTGCGTCCGGGAAAAATTTTATTAAAACCGCAGACACTATACCGGCAAGCGCTGCCACCGAGCCCACCGAAAGGTCGATTCCACCCGTCAATATTACAAATGTCATGCCGGTGGCCAGCAGCGCATTAATCGCTATCTGCATCATTACATTGACAAGATTTGTGGGTTCCATAAACCGCGGCACGAATACCGCCGAAATTAGCAGCATCGCGATCAGAAAAAGAACCATTGAGTTTTTCTTGAAGCTGTGTATAAAATCTTTCATAGCTTTACTGCCTCCTCCGATTGATTACTGCTGATGCTGGCCAGATGCATGATATCCTTTTCCGTGGCCCCCTGAGCATCGATAATGCCCGCAACCCTTCCTTCCCTCATAACCATTATTCTGTCCGATACCCCCAGTATCTCCGGAAGTTCTGATGAAACCATGATGATGCTTCCGCCATTTTCTACAAAATTTTTCATGATTGCATATATTTCAGCCTTAGCGTTGACATCGATGCCCCTGGTCGGCTCGTCCATGATAAGGATTTTTGATCGGGCGGCCAGCCATTTGGCGATCACCACTTTCTGCTGATTGCCACCGGAGAGGTTTTTGGTAACGGCATTTTCGTCCGGTGTTTTTATGCGAAGCATGGCGATATATTCTTTTGCCACGTTTTTTTCCCATTTAAAGTCGACAAAACCCTTCTTGGAGTTGGGAAAGAGGCTGGCAAGCGAGATGTTTTCCCTGACGCTTTTTGATAATAACAGGCCCTGATTCCGTCTGTCCTCAGGTATAAAACCTATTCCGGCATTTATGGCCTGTTGCGGCGTGGCAAATCTTACCGGTTTGCCGTTGTAAATGCATTCGCCACGGTCTACTTTGTCCGCGCCGAACACGGCCCTCATGACTTCCGTCCTGCCTGCGCCTATCAGCCCAGCAACTCCCAATATTTCTCCCTTCTTCAGGGCAAAAGACACATCTTCAAAGGCGCCCCTGCGGGTATAATTCTTAACCTCTAAAACAATTTCGCCGGTAGATGGCACTTCAGATTTATAATAAAACTTCGTAATTTCCCTGCCCACCATCAAAGCAATCATTTGATTCTCGTCTATGTCTTTTATTTTTACAGTTTTTACAACGCAGCCATCTCTCAATATCGTGACCACATCGCCAATCGATGTGATTTCTTTCAAACGATGGGATATATAGATAATAGCCACATTTTCGCTCTTTAATCTTTCAATTACTCCAAACAGCGCCTCCACTTCATTCTCCGAAAGCGAGGATGTCGGTTCATCCATTATTACTATTGAGCTGTTTTGCGAAACCGCCCTGGCTATTTCAACCATCTGCCTGTCTGCAGTGTTCAGGTCGCGTATTACCGCTCTGGGGTTAATTTTTACGCCCATGGATTCCAGCAGGCGGCCTGCTTCGCTATACATCCTTTTCTTGTCTATTAACCCCGTTCTCTGCAATCTGGGCTCCCTGCCCAAGAATATATTTTCAGCAACAGTAAGGTCCGGGATTACGCTCAATTCCTGATGGATTACGCTTATACCCGCATTGAGCGCCTGGCGGGGATTGTTGAAAAAAACCTCTCTGCCGTTCAATTTAATAATGCCCTCATCGCGAGTATATACACCTGAAATGATTTTGATAAGAGTAGATTTGCCTGCGCCATTTTCTCCCAGCAACACATGCACCTGTCCGGGGTAGATGTCCAGATCAACCTTCGATAGTGCTTTAACTCCGGGAAAGGATTTGCTGACCCCCGCTATTTCAAGTATCGGCTTCTGATGCATGTTTTTCCCCTTCCTTTTCTTCTGATAAGAACAAGACGGCGGAAGAAGGCAACTCCTTCCACCGTCTTATATTATTTTCTAAAGATTATCTTTATCGATTATCTTCGGAGCGATTGGAATAAACTTCGGCACATCTTTGCCATCCAGTTTGTCTTTCACAGCTTCCAGAGTTTTAAAGCCTATTGCCTCGGGGTCCTGAGCCACATCGGCTACCCACAAGCCTCCGCTCTTGATTTCATTAATGCCTTCCGGATTGCCGTCAAATCCTATTATCTGAACCTTTTTATTTGCGGCTTTCACAGCGGATAGCGCACCCATGGCGAAGGGATCGCCCACGCCAAATATGACCTTGAGGTTTGGATGTTTCAAAAGCATATTTTGTGTTACATCAGCAGCCTTCGCCTGATCCCCGGAGCAGTTCTGGACATCGACAACCTTTATACCGGGGAAGTTCTTGGCAAGATAATCCACGAATCCCTTCTCGCGGTTCACGCAGCTTTCAACTTCGGAATAAGTTACTATGGCGACTTCTCCCTTTCCGTCCGGGAGCATCTTGTTTGCCACATATTCCGCCGCCATCTGGCCGCCCTTGTAATTGTCCGTCGCAACATGCGCTACCGTCTCGCCGTCCGAAGAGATATCCATGGTGAAGACTGGGATATTTGCCTTGTTGGCTATCTCCACCATTGACTTGCTGCCTGCTGAATTCGTCGGGCAGAGTATTATCGCATCAACTTTTTGAGTCACAAAATCCTGAACCTGGCTCAACTGCTTGTTTGCATCTCTGGAGGCATCCTGAACTATCAGTTTTATGCCAAGTTCTTCAGCCTTTTTGTTAAGTGCCTTTTCAATGTTGTTGTAAAATACATGCTCCCTGGTTAGCAGGCTCACGCCGACCACAATCTCTTTTTTCTCCGATGATTGGCCGGATGCATTGGCAGCCGACGATTCGCTTGAACCTGCAGGAGAACCGGATTGATTTTTGGGTGCGCCGCATCCTGCGACGAGCAGGATAACAAGCGATACACAGATGATTTTGACAAAATTTTTCATGCTTTTTCCTCCCTTTGAAATTCTTCTTTTTTACGGAAACACTGTTTCCTTATTATTTATTTAAAACCCTCGCTGGAGGGAATTATTTTTCTCGTCAGGATGCGGTTTATAATCATTCCCGGCAATATTTTGCCGCTTTGCCCATGCTCTCGCAAAGCATAATTTTATCTTTTACTATTTCCTTCACTTTATTTTTCCCCCGCGCTAAATATGCCTTCGGGTCAAAGATTCCCTTGTCCTCCAGCGCTTCCCTCACTCCTCTTGTCATCGCTGCCCGAAGCTCCGTGGCAAAGTTCACCTTGCATATGCCCAATTCAATCGCCTTTTTTACGGCCTCGTCCGGAACGCCCGACGCACCGTGAAGCACAAGGGGAACTTCGATTTTATCCCGTATCGCGCTCAATCTATCAAAGTCAAGCTTGGGCGTCCCTTTATAAAATCCATGGGCTGTCCCTATCGCAACAGCAAGAGAATCAATGCCTGTCATGGCCACAAATTCCTCCGCCTCTCCGGGGTCGGTATATGCAGAGCCCTGGCCGCTCTCCGTTTCATCCTCCTTTCCTCCCACTCTACCCAGTTCCGCCTCTACAGGAATATTCAACACCCTTGCTATATCCACTACCTTCTTCGTCAGAGAAATATTTTCTTCAAACCCGAGCCCGGAACCATCGATCATTAGCGAAGTGTATCCTACCCTTATGGCCTCTATTATCAAATTGAAACTTTCGCCATGGTCGAGATGGAGCACTACCGGTACAGGACTGCATTTCGCCTTCTCATATACGATAGCTTTCAACATGCCGATTCCTGCGTATCTTACAGTAGACGGCGTCGTTTGGACTATGACCGGAGAATCCATTTCTTCCGCTGTCTCAATTACCGCCTGCGCCATTTCCATATTTTCAATATTAAATGCCGGAACCGCATACCGTCCGTTTCTTGCATCCTGCAAAATCTTCTTACTTGTAACAAGTGGCACTTTATGCACATCCTTTGCTCAAGCGATTATTTTTTCCACTTTTATCTTTGAAAGCATGTTGTCAAAATCTTCGCGGGTACACAGCAATGTTCCATCCCTGAGGAGCGAAGCGTGTGCAGCCGCCATGCCATACCTCAGCATTTCGGGCAATTCCAGCCCCCGCCTCAAAGCTATGCAGACACCGGCAACCAAAGAATCCCCGGCTCCCTGTACCCCCCTCACTTTTATGCTCAGGGCTGGAGAGTACCATGCTTCATCGCGGCTTACTAAAACTGCGCCGTCCTTCCCCAATGAGACACAAACAATTTTTACCCCGCTTTCAATTATCCCCTTAGAGACCTTTACAACATCCTTGACGTCTTTCACCTTAATTCCAAACGCCGTTTCAAACTCATAAAGGTTGGGCTTAATAAAAAACGGCCCCGATTTTATGCCTTCCAAAAGCAGTTCCCCTTCTGCATCCAATATCGTTTTAACTCCGGCATAATTTGCTTTCTCTATCAACTGCCCGTATATATCCTTTGGGACTCCCGCAGGCACGCTTCCATTAAATACCATTATCTCGGTGTCTTTAACGTTGCTGACGACTAATTCCTTTAACAAAGCCACCGATTCCTCCCTTACACAGTGCCCGCTTTCATTCAGCTCGGTCATGATGCCGCTTTCCCTGTCGAATATTTTTATATTAGTCCTCAATGTCCCTTCTACGTCTATAAATTCATATGGTATGGCGTGTTTTTCAAGCCTTTCGCACACAAGGTTTTTGCCGTTTAAAAAATTAAAGCCAAGGCATTTTGTCTGCTCTCCCAACTGGCTTATCACGATGCTTACATTGATACCCTTTCCGGATGCATCCGTGCGGGTATCAATGACCCTGTTAAGCCCGCCATATTTGAATCCGCCTATTACAACCGTTTTATCGATGCAAGGATTTAGCGTTAACGTAGTAATCAATTTTCGGCCTCCTCAATATTGCAAAGATGCAGCTATAATTACAGGTGGGTCCTCATCCATTCCGCCATTGCCCTGAAGATAATCCATATCGATGCCGCCCCTGCATCCTCTACTCCTATTGACGCCCTGCCGTATGATTTTGCCCTTCCGAATCTAGCCACGCACTGCCTTGTGTATTCCATCCCGGCCCTGGCCCTGCCCTGCGCACTCTCAAAGCCGTCTATCAGCGAATTGCCTTTATCTGCAGCTTCAACCAATGCGGCAACCGCCGGCTCAAACGCATCAACCATGGTCTTGTCGCCTATATTCGCCTTGCCCCTCTTCTTCAAAGCAGCAAGCGACCTTTCGAATATCCCGGCAAATTCCGGAAGGCTTATGTGCTCCACAGGTTCCAATCCCACTATGCCGCTTATGAATATCGTGCCGAAAAGCACTCCGGAAGCGCCGCCCATGGTATCCAGCAGCGTCATGCCTACAGTCTTGAACACCTCATTTGCACAGCAAAAATTCCCGGCACTCAATTGATTTTTGACTTCTTTGAATCCCAGCGACATAATAATGCCGTGATCGCCATCGCCGATCTTCTTGTCAATTTCTGTTAAAAATTTTTCGCTGTCGATAACCTGCTGCGAAACGTATAAAAACATTTCCTTTAATTCATCGGTTGTCATAAAATTCTTCATAATACCCCCGGCCTTCTTAGTCCTGCTTTTCTGAAAAATGGCGAATATGCAGGGCAGTCGTAATATTGCTTTAATTCGCCGTCAAGTTTTAAAAGGGATATCGAAAATCCTCCCGCTCCCGGAGGTACAAACAGCATGTCGATAAACATGTCGTGGATGACGATTCCCTTTTCTTTCAATATCTGCCCCACTCTGCGGTTGACTATGCAAAGCTCCATCATTCCTGTAAGGCCAAAACCGTTGACAAACACCGCCACTTCCTGACCGGCCCCTGCCCTCAAGTCGTTCAACAAATAATCCATCATGACATCCACAATTTTATCAGCCCCGGCAAATTTCATTCTAAAAATCCCCGGTTCGCCGTTGAATCCCATGCCGATTTCAACCGTGTTGTCTTCCATCCGGAACATTGCCTCGCCCGTGTTGGGCATATACCCCGGAGATGTAGTTGCGCTGAGCGTATGAATGTTTCTGTTTGCTTTCTTTGCTATCTGCTCTACTCTGTCCAGATCAAGCCCTGCATCAGCCGCAGCACCCGCAATTTTCAGCACCAAGGCAATTCCTGCTATGCCCCGGCGTTCATCGGCATTTTCCGGAGGCGCCGAAGCGATGTCGTCGCTGACAAAAACGCACCGTGCCTTTATACCCTCCATCTGGAGAAGTTCGGCAGCAAGTTCAAAGTTGAGCACGTCTCCCGCATAATTATTTGCTATAAAAAGTATACCTTTTTCATGGTTTGTCGCTTTTGCAACGCTTATAATGGATCTTGTCGGAGGCGCAGCATAAACATGCCCTATCGCAACGCCGTCTGCCAGGCCGTACCCCGCATATCCTATGTTCCAGGGTTCATTTCCTGCTCCGCCTCCGGTCACAATAGCAACTTTGGTTTTCTTTTCTTTCAATACTATCCCGTTTGTATTGGGCACCGCATCAAACAAAACGGAATTGGCGCACAAATACCCTTCTATCATCTGCTTTACGATTTCATCGGGAGAATTTATGATTTTATTCAATATGACCACATCCCATTCAAACTGCATTAGTATTGGAAATCCTCTCTCAGCTTACCTGGCTTTGATCTGCAATTACAACGTTTACCCCAAGGTCGCGAATCTTTTCGATATATTCTTCTTGCAGATTCCAGTCCGAAATCAAATTATTTATCCTGCTGATGGGGCACACCTTGGCCAGCGAAGCCTGCCCGAATTTACTGTAATCGGCAAGTACAAATGACTGCCTTGTTGACCTCAACATGCAGGACTTTACCTGTGCCTCATAAAGATTAGGCGTGGTAATCCCGTGTTCAATGTCCAGGCTGTTTGCCCCCATAAATACCTTATCGAAGAAAAGGCCCTCTATAGCCTTCTCGGCAATGCTTCCCACGCATGACATGATACGGTGCCTGACGTTGCCGCCTATCAGGACCAGGTCTATGTCTTCGGCTTCCACCATTTCTACGGCAAGATTTATCGCATTTGTAATGACGACAATGTTTCGCTTGTTTCCATTTTTAATCAGCCGGGCCAGCTCCAGAGTAGTGGAACCCGCATCAAGGAAAATGGTCTCTCCGTCCTGTATGTATTCATACGCAGCTCTGGCAATTGCTTTCTTTTCCTTGATGTTTTTCTTTTCCTTTTCCTTCTCACCATATTCGCGTATCGACCTGGACAGGCTGACAGCGCCGCCCCGTGTGCGTTTCAGGTAACCGTATTCATCAAGCTCGTTCAAGATTTTGCGTATGGTTACCTCTGACAAATTGAACTTTTCGCTCAATTCAGCGACCGTGACAGAGGCGTTTTCCTCAACCATCTCAAGAATGCATCTTTTTCTTTCTTCGGCTAGCATAACACCATCGCCACCATTTTGTTTCATTATGTTTTTATTATATATCATTATATTTCGTTTGTCAATATTTGAATACCATATAATAAAATTAATTGTAATTTATCGTAAATTTTCGCAACTGTTGAGAACAAAAAAATCATCCGCACAATCCAGGCATAAAAAAATCCCAGCCTGTCGCAAACTCAGGCCGGGAGCAAAAATGGTGAGCTTTTTTACCTCATCCTTACTTTCATGAGCACATCATGGGCTTTTTGAACATATTTTTCCATGGTGAAGTCTATTGACTTTATCCTGTCGCCTTCGGGAAGCACTATCGGGCTCATGATTGAGTAATTGTTCCTCAATATGATCTCCGGGTCGAACTTCACAAGAACATCTCCCGTGCGCACCATGCTGCCCTCGTCCACCATGACATGGAATCCTTCACCCTTCAGGTTTACCGTATCAAGGCCGATATGGATGAGCACAGCAATGCCTTCCTTCGATTCCAGCACCATTGCATGGCCGGTGGAAAAAACCTGCTTCACTATGCCATCGAACGGAGCCACCGCAACTCCTTCTGACGGTTCAACGGCTATTCCGTCTCCTACCATCTTTTGGGCAAAAACTTCATCGGGAAGGTCCGAAAGGCTTACGACCTTGCCGCTCATAGGTGCTTTGATTATTACATGGTTATTGTTGTTATTGTTGCCGAAAATGCCGAACAGCACTAGCAAATCCTCCTCGAATAATAAACGATAAAATCCAAAAAAGCAGTTTTGCAGAGTTAAGTCAAGTTTCCTCCATTGCTTTCTATTATCTGCCGATAATAGTAAAAGGAATCCTTCCTATAGCGTTTTAAACTCCCGTTTCCCAGATCATCCTGATCGACATAAATGAAGCCGTAACGCTTTGACATTTCTGAAGTCCCTGCCGAAATAATATCTATAGGGCTCCACCAAAGATAGCCTATCAGGTCAACTCCGTCTTCAATTGCTTCCAGCATTTGTTCAACATGCTTTTTAAGGTACTCTATGCGATATTCATCATGGATTTTTCCATCTTGCTCAAGTTTATCCTCGGCGCCCAGACCATTTTCCGCAATCAGGAGAGGTATGTTATATCGATCATACAACTGGTTTAATGTATATCGAAGGCCGATCGGATCAATCTGCCATCCCCATTCGGATGTTTCAAGATATGGATTCCTGCCTGCGGTAATCAAATTTGCGTTGGTTTTTTCTTCTGAATCGTCTGCGCTTGAGACAATAGACATATAATAACTGAACGCAAGAAAATCAACCGTATACGATTCGATAATTCTTAAATCATCAGGTTCCATCTTGATTTTGATTCCCTTTTTGCTAAAAAATCTATCCATATATCTTGGGTATTTACCTCTAACCATTATATCACTAAAAAAGAAATTATTATACTGATCATCAAGAGTCATTTGCATTACATCTTCCGGTTTGCATGTCGCCGGATATGTTGTGAATCTCGCTATCATCCCCCCGATTCTTTTACTCGGCATAATTTCTCTGGCAGCCTTTATTGAAAGCGCATTTGCCACAAATTGATGATGGCAGGCCTGAAATGCAGCCTGTTCAATATTTTTTTCGCGATCTGCGATGATTCCAACGCCATTAAACGGATTAAACACAGCAGCATTTATCTCATTGAAAGGAATCCAGTAATCAACCATATCCTTATAACGAGCGAAAACTGTCCTCGCATATCGCTCAAAAAATTCTATCAGCCTGCGATTCTTCCATCCTCCGTATTCAGTTGCCAGGTATAGAGGCATCTCATTATGATGCAAAGTAACTAATATTTTCATGTCATGCTTGCGGCATTCCTCAAACAGTTTTTCGTAAAACCTTAGTCCGGCTTCGTTTGGCTCAGTCTCATCACCTTTTGGGAAAATGCGGGACCATGCAATAGATGTCCTAAAAAGTTTTATTCCCATTTCTGCAAGCAATGCCAAATCTTCTTTATATCTGTGATAAAAATCAATTCCATATCTTTTAGGATAATGTCCATATCCCGTCTCAGCAAGAGCTGCTTTTAGCTTTGCTTCGGTCATTATCCGCTCTTTATCTAAGGATTTGCGATCCAAATTCGGGTTATATGCTCTCACATCTGCTATCGACCATCCTTTACCATCTTCCTGCCAGGCTCCCTCTGCCTGATTGGCAGAAATAGCTCCGCCCCACAGAAATCCTTCCGGAAACGTTTTCATTAGAAGTCCTCCTTTCAAAGCTTCATTCATATCCCATCTTTATCACAAAATGCTATCAGTTTATTTGCTTTCACATATCGGATTGTTCCATATCTTCAAAGCCAAAAATTAGGGTTAAAACAAACGAAATTGCGAAAGATATGGCGCATGCAACCACTGCATTAATTAAATTTCCTTGATTGTTTGGATCAATAAAAATTGGGAGCGTCAGCAGACCGGTAGGCGCAAACGCCAAACGCTTGACAGACATAATTCCGCTATATAGACCCGCTATTCCACCGGCAATAAGCACTGCATAAAACGGCTTTTTGAGTTTTATATTAACTCCATACATTGCCGGTTCGCTAACTCCTATAAGTGCTGTAAACCCTGCGCTTCCCGCAACGGATTTAAAATATTTGTTTTTAGTCCTCGTTGCGACAGCCAAAGCAGCCGCACCCTGCGCAATGTTTGTCACCAAATATCCTACCCCCATCAAATCATAGCCGTAGGATGTCATCGACTGTAATACTATCGGAACTAGCGCATAATGCATTCCTGCCATAACTAACAGCGGTGAAAATGCTCCAAGCAGAATAGGGACAAGCCATGGCACAGCGGTATACAAAAATCCCACTCCCGATGCAAGATGCTTTGCCGCAATAGCGCCGATTGGCGCAACAATAACCAGTGTTACAGGTGTCATGATTAGCAGAGTCAATAACGGTTTTACAAAAAATCTGACAGTCTTGGGCGTTGCTTTATCCGCAAAGCGTTCCACATATGACCCGACCCATATCACAAGAATTATCGGAATTACGGTCGAAGCATAATTTGCGAGTGTTACCGGAAGTCCAAAGAATGAAACAGGTTCTTTTGCATTCACCAATGCTGTAAACGTGGGATGCAAAAGAATTCCTCCAAGAACCATTGCCATGAATGGATTCATACCGAATTTTTTGCCTGCAGTATAAGCAAGCATAACAGGCAGGAAATAAAACACTGTATCGCCAACAAAGCTTAAAATTACATACTCCTGCGATTTTGGCGATAGCACTTGAAATACATTTGCCAATAATATCAGGATTGTTTTAATCATCGCTGCTCCTGTAATAGCCGGCAAGATGGGAGTAAAAATTCCAGCAATGATATCTAGAATATAGGATACAGCATCTTCCTTTTTTTCAACATCAACCTTTGCAGATTCAGAAGTTTGGCGCGGCATCAATTTAATTAGTTCATCATAGACATGCGAAACATCCGTTCCGATTATTACTTGGAATTGGCCTCCCTTATTTATATAACCCTCTACCCCTTCAATTTTCTTTAACCCTTCCTTGTCTACCTGGCCTTCATCCTTGAGATTAAAACGAAGTCGCGTAGCGCAGAATGTCAGGTCCTTCACATTGCCCGTCCTGCCGACGCATATCAAGATCTCTTTTGCAATAGTCTTATAATCCATGATTCCACTCCCTTTAAAGTTTTTTTTAATTAAACACACCTTTTGTAAATGCTTTTTATATTGATGATATTTTAGTTTTTTATCAAATCACCTCCGCCTTTTAATTTTCCCCACTAATAAAACCGGTTCGTAAATTTTTGCGGAAAAGTTTATTCTCATCGCCTGACTCATTTCTGATGCAGTCGTGTTTGATGCAAAGCCATGCAATAAAAACAAAAGAGCTGAGAAAGAAGCAAAATATGCTCTTTCCCAGCTCATGCCTGCTCTGCCAGTAACACGCCGGAAAAAATTAAATTAAAATATTTGATTGATTTTATAATACCATACAGACTGCAAAAAATCAATATGAAAAAAATCGAATGAATGGAATAAAATCGAATTGCAATTGCATTTCACTTAAAAACAATATCCCATCAGTCAATCTTATCTTTCAACATTCTCTGGATATGTAGCGCAAGATACCCCAGCTCGTCCTGTGGCGGCAGTTTGCCCAATCTTTCCTGGATAAACCTGCCTATCTTTTCGGCAATTTTGAAGCTTTTCGCAAACTCCTTTTTTATGCGGCCAAGCAAGGGGTTTTTCAGGTGTATATTGCCATCGACGCGCTGCAGCGCAAATCTCAGGTGCACCAGTAGACGGGCATAGTTTATTTCATCCTTATCGAGTTTCATGCCCAGTTCTTCCTCTATGATTTCCACCATCCTGTTTATCATGGAAGTGTATTTGACGGTTTTCGACAGCTCGCGGTTTTTCCTCGCGGCGTGCAGGTGCATGGCTATAAAGCCCTTTTCGCCGTCAGGGATTTTTACGTCAAATTTATCTTCAATCATTTCGGCGGCTTTGCAGGCCAGTTCATAGTCGCGGGAATACAGGGCTCTTATCTCTTCCAGAAAGGGATTTTCAATTTCCAAGCCGCCGGATAGGCGCTCCAGCGTAAAGCTTATGTGATCGGCCAGCGCTACGTGGATATGCTCGTTTAAAGGCTCCTCCAGTTCCCTGGACACCATTGCCAGTATCTCCTCGGTAAGGCCGATTATGCGCCTGTCAATGCTGTTTAAAACATTTTTGTATTGTTTTAACTGGCTCTCGTCGAAAAAATAGAATACCTTTTCTATTTTATTCCTGACTTTTTCCCCGGGCTTTGCGTTAAACCCCAGGCCCTTCCCCACCAGCACTGCTTCCTCGCCGGTGATTTCATCCTGCGCTATAATGACATTATTGTTCAATACTTTTATTACATAAAAATCGTGCACCATAAATCCCCCAGCATTTGTATCAATCAGATGTTGAAAATATTATATCACATCTATCTCCTTGAGAGCCTTACCAATATAAAATTTAGTGCTTTAACAAAGTATAGGCTTAATCAAAATGTATCACGTTAATTACTTCTAGACTTTTTTGAATAGTTAATTCTTCTTCTCTTTTTTCTTCAATGCCATCCCAATGAGTTTATCTGCATAATCCGCCATGAACATCGGGATATTCAGCAGGTCATCGTCCAACCGCAGATTGTTCAGCGAAAAACGAACACGGAGTTTTACCTTGTCGCCGTATTTTTCCTTAAACTTCTTCAGGCTTCTGCTTTCCACATTGCTTTCCGATTTAACCTCAACAGGCAAAATGTCGTTTTCCCTCTGGATCAGAAAATCCACTTCATACCGAGGATTATCCATCACCCAATACCGGGGTACGGCCTCAAACTGGTTTCTTAATGCCTGCAGCACATAGTTCTCGCTGAGGGCTCCTTTAAACTCCACAAACAGGCGATTGCCCTCGCCGAAAGCGGAAGGCGCCAAAAGGGACAAACGGCGCAAAAGCCCCACGTCCACCAGATACAGCTTGAAGGCAGATAAGTCATCATAGGCTGAAATGGGCAGCCCCGGCGCACTGCTGCGGTATATCTTATAAGTCAGGTTGGCATCGCAAAGCCACTGCAAAGCATCCTCATATTCTCTGGCCCGGGCCCCTTCCTTAACGACTTTATAAATAAATTTCTTGTTTTCCCTGGCCAGTTGCGAAGGTATTGACTTCCAGATGAGCGATATCTTAGGGAAGTCTTTGGGGTCGGGATGCTTGGCAAAATCCCGTTCGTATGCCCCCAGAATATTGGAAAGCACCTGCTGTACCAGTTCAACATCCCGTTCTTCTGTCCAGGATCTGACGGATTCCGGCATCCCGCCGGTCACAAAATACATTTTAAGCTTTTCATAAAGCGGATTGAAGAAAGCATCAGGAATTGGCTCAATCCTGTCTATGCTGTCCATGTAAGAGGCAAAATTGCCGTCACCGTTGGCCATTAAAAATTCTGTAAAGGTCATCGGCCTGATTTCCAAAAAATCCACTTTGCCAACAGGAAACGAGGCAGGCTTGGACAGCGCAATGCCCAAAAGGGAACCTGCGCAGGCTACATGATAGTGAGGTGTGTTTTCGCAGAAATATTTAAGTGTATTCAGAGCATTGGGACATTCCTGAATCTCATCAAAGACTATAAGTGTGGCCTCCGGCTTATTTGGCTTGATGGTTTGTCCGCTGGCCATCATCAGGTTTTGCAGAATGCGTTCAACATCCTTTGTGTTTTCAAAAAACTGCTTATATTCCGGATGCTCATCAAAGTTGAAATAGGCGATACTTTCATAATAACGCCTGGCAAATTCTTTAAGCAGCCATGTCTTACCCACCTGCCGGACACCCTTTAAAATGAGTGGTTTCCGGTGCCTGGAATTTTTCCACCGCAGCAATTCCTGCATAATCAACCTTTCCACAATATCACCTCAAAAATATCACATTTTTATACATATTTTACGTTATTAAATCACATTTTTATAAACTATTATAACCACATGTCGGGTTTTAAGTCAATAGTATCACATAATTTTTGGGTGTTTTGTTTGTCCAATCACATTTTTATGTAAAATGATGAGCTTAGTTTAAAACCACTATCCTTTCGGTAAACTTAAAATGATCCATTGGCAGCAAAAACAAATTGATCCAGCTTGTCAACTTCTGGCCGGATTTAGCGCTGGACGACTACATAAACCTGAAGGAACGCGTAGAATCGCAGATGCGGATTTCCGTAATGACCGCCACCGGCGACGACGACTATATCAACAAGGGGTATATAAAACTTTTCAGATTACCCAGGACCACTTCATGGAGCATTACGGCAGAAAAGCCCGCTTTTTCGTCTACAACAGTCAAAATTTGACCGAACCTGACAACTTCAGCGCAAGCAGCGGGATAAACGTCATGATTATCAATATCCAGGCCTTTAACACATCATTGAAAGAGGATGCCGGGAGCAAAGAAGCCCGCCGCATTTATGAAAAACTGGATGAATTCGGCAGCCGCAGGCCTATTGACGTCATAAGGGCCAACCGCCCCATCCTCATTCTGGACGAGCCGCAGAAAATGGGGGGAGACAAGACCCAGAAAGCACTGGCTAATTTTAATCCCCTGCTCTGCCTGAACTACTCGGCCACCCATGTTCAAAAGATATCAGTTAAAACTGCTTACATCCTTATTTCCTCAATGCTTTGCATATAGGTTTTTATAATTTTTTTCTTCATCTGAAGCTTTTGTACAATAAATTAAGTGGAACAAACAGTTATATGTTATTCCACCTGCAGTTTTAAGGCCTAAGTCAATTAATTCCTGTTGAGTGTAATAAACCTTTATATTGTTCATTTTAAGCAATATAATCATTACTGCTATACCAATTCTTTTATTGCCATCCACAAATCCATGGTTGTTAATCAGGCTATATGTTATAACGGCAATTTTGTCAATAATGGTGGGATATAAGTCTTTACCATCATAAGTCATAAAGGCTCTATTAAAGCACTCTCAATGAGTCTTCTGTCTCGTATTTCAGCACTTCCGCCAGTTTCTTTTATGATTTTCTCATGGAACAAAATAATGTTCTCAACGCTTAGTATTTTCATAACTTTGCTAACTCCTTAAGAGCCTCTTTATTTTCACTGATAACAGAATCCCTGCCACATAAGCTACTCTATCTCCACATCTTGCTCATCTAAATCCGCCTTATTTATGCCAAACTCCAATAAAACTTTTTCCTGCGGGATAAAGTCTTCCGGTTTTGCTCCTTCCATACGCCTCTCGGCTTCCAGCAACAATCGATATTCCTCGATGGTTTCAATCATTTTTTCGTACAAATCAGGCTTTAAAAGCACACACTCCGGCTTGTTGTTTTTCAAAACAACTTTAAAGCCAGTTCTCTTAACCTCTTCAAAGATTTTATTTGCCTCTCCCCTATTGAACCGGGAAATTGGTACAAGGGAATTTAGAACATTACTTACGATGTTTTTTTCAAACATATCGTCAGTCATCTCTTTCACAATAACGTCCTGAAAATATTATATGCGATGTCGATAAATTTATCAATGTTTTTATTTATGTTTCAAACATTACATTAATCCAGAGGAATCACATTAAGAAAACAGAGGCTTAATTTGAAAACAGCCTCAAGCAGAAACGTACCGGCTTTTACAACCAAAAATAATGAAAATATCAAAACACGTTATATTAAAAAAATAAAGCCGCACAAAAGTAACGGCTGAACGACAAAACAAAAAATATCCAAATATTGACAATCCTCTTCGCTCTTTTCTAAAATAGGCTTCATACACCTGACAGCGTTACGATGCGATGCGGGCATCTTATTAATTAATCTAAATTTTCTCCGTTAGATTTTATTACCCGTTTATACCATTCAAAACTATCTTTTTTTATTCGTTTTCCGGTCCCTCTTCCAAAGTCATCAAGGTCTACATAAATCAAACCATAGCGTTTAGACATCTCAGCGGTGGAACAGCTTACAATGTCGATGGGCGACCAAAGGCAGTAGCCGATTACTTCTACGCCATCTTTTACAGCTTCCTTCATTTGTTCGATGTGCTTCTTCAAATAGTCGATACGGTAATCATCATGAATTGAACCGTCACTTTCAATTTTGTCCAAAGCACCGATTCCATTTTCAGCTATTATAATCGGTTTTTCATATCGATCATAATATTCGTTTAAGGCAATCCTTAATCCTATAGGGTCGATATCCCATCCCCACATTGAACTCTTCAAATATGGATTTTTCGATGTATCATGTAAATCAGCCGAGTTTTCTGCAGAATTAATTTTTGTATAGTAATAGCTAAATGACATAAAATCTGCAGTATTTTCAGCAATTATTTCTTCATCACCTGGTTCCATGTTAATTGTTATATTTCTTTCATTGAAAAAGCGCCAGCTATATCCCGGATATTTCCCCCTTAATAAAACATCTCCAAAAAAGTACTGCATTTGATTCTTTTTCATAGTAGCTAGAACATCTTCAGGTTTACATGTAGCCGGATAAACAATGCCGTGACATAGCATCATGCCAATCTTAAAATCCGGATCAATCTCATGTGCAATTTTTGTAGCCTTTGCACATGCAACAAATTCATGGTGAATTCCTTGATACTTTGCTTGTTCGAGATTATCTACCATATCGCTTGGTATTCCCAATGCATTGAAGGATTCAGAAGAAATTAAATTGATTTGATTGAGTAAAATCCAATACCTGACTTTGTCCTTGTAGCGTCTGAAACACACTTCACAATAGCGAGTGAAAAAATCGATCAGTTTACGATTGTACCATCCGCCATATTTGAGCGATAGATTAATAGGCATTTCATAATGAGACAATGTAATCAGAGGTTCCATGCCGTTTTTTCTTATTTCATCAAATAAATCATCATAGAATTTCAAACCATCTTCATTAGGTTCTGATTCATCGCCATTCGGAAAAATCCTTGCCCAATTGATCGAAGTTCTAAAACAGTTCATCCCTGTTTCAGCCATTAATGCCAAATCCTCTTTATACCTATGATAAAAATCGATGCCATATCTTTTCGGGTAATAATTTTCTTTATCTTTTAATGCAAATTCAATTTCTGATAGAGATACTTCCCCGGTGCGCAGTGCTTTACGGTCTATATTCGGATTATACGCATGAATATCTGCAGCGCATATCCCTTTTCCTCCTACATCGTAAGCCCCTTCAGCCTGATTTGCAGCAATTGCTCCTCCCCAAAGAAAATTCTCTGGAAATCCTGTGATTTTTTTCATTCTTTACACCTCATTTTTCAATCTTGGAAATTCGTTCATCCAATGACTTGAATATCTTTAATAGTTGTCTTGAAATGTTTAATTCGCTTTTTATGGTCATCAACGTATCCTGCGCATGGGTAAATAATAAAGAATAGCCAATTCCTTTACCCTGGGCTTCACCCTGAATCATATCGGTCTGCGCTTTATGTGCAATTGATATTTCCTCATTCGCTTGTCTCAGTTTCTCTTCTGCGTTTTCAAAATCATAAAGACTTATAAAATCCAACGCCTCTTTGATATAATTTCGTGCATCACCTGCATGTATAATAATCGACATAGCTGCATTGACTAATTTATCATCAAAATTAATGTTTTCCATGGTATATCCATTCAGCCTTTCTGTGAGTTTTGGTATTGTTTTTATTAAGCACTATCCTTTAATCATAATAATATCACGTTTTCATTCAAAACAGATCATTTCAAAATTCAGTTATAACTATATTTTCTTACGTTCTTTCCAAATGGCCTTCTTCCTCAAGCTGCTGCTTCTCATAAACCTTAAAGAATGGGTACCAGATTGCTATGGAGGCGGCAAGAGTCATCAATAACAGAATAGTAGATTTAAAGCTTTTTGTAACAATCCATGTAGCAAAGGGGAAGGGAACATACCATAAATCAAAGACCATAGCGGGAATAGGTGCTATAGGTATAATTTTTGTAAAAATCCACACTATAATTGGAAGAACAATTCCCTGCATCCACATTGGCAACATTAAGATAGGGTTCCATGCAATAGCACCAAACACAACAGGTTCATTGATGTTAAATATACCCGGAACTAAACTGGCAGTTCCCAGCGCTTTAAGTCTTTTAGATTTTGAGCGCAACATCATAAATACTAATGGGAGTGTACATCCAAAGCCACCAATCATTAAATATGCTGAATAAATCGTTTCTGCAGTAACAAGATTTAAACTCGAAGCAGTTGCCGTTCCCGCAGCGGCAAGTGCCACATTGGCCATTATTGCAGACAAGTATATGGGTTTTAAAACAGGTTGCAGAACCCACCCGGATATTCCCATTGAATATAGAAAACACTCAATAAACATTACCAAAGCAAAGCCGTAAGGCGTCTCAATGAATTTTGAAAGCGGCATGAATATGGAAAGGATAATATTATACAAATCAACATTCATGATCAAAACCACTATCCAGCCCGACAGTACAACTATTCCAATGGGCAGGATAGAATCAAACCATGCCCTGACAAAATCGGGTATGGCCGAATCATTCTTAAAAAATGAGAATTTGCCGAAAGCGCTCATGACCATGCCTGCAAAAATACCGCATATAATGGCTGCAAACATGCCCCCGGCACCAAGTGAACTGTGATCAAAACCAATAGTTTTATCCGCTACAACCTTTGGGGTAACAACCATTAAGAATAGTATAACGCCTGTCATCCCGGCAATCAGCCGCTGCCTGCGCAAGTGTTTCTTCTCCATCAGATTGAAAGGAATTAAAAAAGCAACAAACAGAGAAATCTTCCCCATAGTCCAGTCAAACGGAGTCCAGAAGGATGGCAGAGATGGAATAAAATCATTCAAGATTGCAAAAAGACAAAATATGGAGCCTACAAGAATAAAAGGCAGTACCTGCATGATGGAATCTTTAATGGATACTATCCAGACATTGCTATTAACCTTTTCCATTTTGGGTGCAAAACTGTTTTCCAGCCAGTTGATAAGTTTTTTCATCGTTAAAATCCTCCCTTTACTTTTTTTCATCGACCAATCTCATAATGTGTTCCAACGCCTTTTCCCCGTCTAAAGTGCTGTAGTACTTAGGGTCCATTACAGCCACTCTGACATTAAACGGTTTAGCTATCTCTATAACCTCTTTTTCCAGGTATTTTAAATGCGGCCCGATCATTAAGCAATCAATAGAATCGATATAATCCTCTATTTCCGAATCACTCCTTGCTTCAACATTTACTTCAATTCCTCGTTTTTCTGCTGCTTTGCGAATATTTGCAGCCATAAAACCGCTTGATGCTCCTGACCCGCATACTAATAAAACCCTTATCAACTTAATTAATCCCCTTTCTTTGAAGCCAAGTTGCATTTAAGCCAAGACAAGTTTTTTAGAGCAAAACATTTATACTCCGTTTTTAAAAACAATTAAATTCATCACCCCACCTCTGATATTTTTTGTTTGTTTAAAATTTAATAAAGCAAAAAGCATACCAATAACGTGTATGCCTTGTTTTCACAGGGATTTATAATTGTGTATCGATGTGTATCGTAAATAAGAAACAAAAAATACAGTTTACGATACTAGTATTATGACCTTGCGTCGAATGGTGATCCATCATCTGTATTTTGATCCGGTCGAAATATAGTACATCAATAACTTTGAATTTATTAAACAGTGTATTAAAGTCAAATTTTTACATAACCTGAATCGGTATAAAGTTTTAACTTTAGTACAGGGTAGATTTTAAGGCAAACTTATTCTTACTTATGCCGTTTGGCGGCATGGGTATTCAAGTGTATTATCTTTATAAAATTAATATATTCTTCCTCAGGCAATTTAATATTAAAGGCGTTCTCTATGTGTGAGAATGCATCTTTAAGAATATTTCTGTATTTTTTATAGTGTTCCATTAAAAAAGCGTTTTGAGTATCGTTTTTATTTGCTTTCAGAAAGTCGCCCATTTCAATTTTCTTTATAGCACATGCCAGATGCAGAACCAGGCCAACCAGCATATCCTCGTCCAGTGTTATTTCGTGGGCTTTCAAGTTGTTATACAGCTCAATAAACCCATCAATATACTTGTCCGCATCGATTTCTATGTTTTCCCTTATTACTTCCCTCATCCGGTCTAAAATCATAAGGTTTTCATCTTTATCTTCAGCCTGTTTGGTGCCGAGCCCGGCGATTAATTTCTCCGCCTTGCCTTCTATAAGGTCTGTAGGTGATAAATAGGCCAACGTTTCATCTTCGGGTTTTACGGCGCTGACTACCGCAATAATGTTTTTCTCCCGCTTTATCTTGGAAAGTTTTCTGTTGTATTCTTCAATTGAAGCAATATCTATCGGAATTATATCCGCATTTCTGTCGCTTTCCTTTATGAGTTTCTCCAGTATGTTTTTCATCTTCACGGCAGCGCCGGTGCCGGTTATGCATGCCGTTACGATGACATTATCCTTTATCCTTGTCTCATATGACGTGCCGTCCATGTATATTCGCCCCAGATACGGGCTCAGGTTTACAACCGAATAGTAGACTTCTTCAAGGCTGGACATCATCAGGGCTTTTCTTGCGGCTTCCAGCACCATCGGAGTGCTCGCCATTTCAACAGTCTTTATGGGTATTCCTGTTCTTTCGTAAATCATGTCGCCGAAAAACACCAGGGAACCCATATCGACCAGCATCAGGACTCCCTTTCCCTCGTCTGTCTCCTTCACCAATCGCGTCAGGTTTTCCAGCGCAGTTTCGGGCTTCTGGTCGAGGGGCATGTCATAGCCCACCGCATGTTTTTCCCCCAGCAGTCTTGCGGCCACATCCGCCATTGTGGTTGCAGCAGCATCTCCATGCATCGCTACAATTACTCCCACCCGCGCATTGTTCATTCTGCTGGCATAATCATCCATTACCAAAAACATTGTAATAAATCCAATTTCATCTTCCGGAACATTTATTCCAAAATTTTCCGAGAGCAGGCCGCCCAGGATTGCAGCAACGTCAAATTCTCCGGGGTATGACCGTTTTATTTCGTTAAGATGCGGATTGAATATGGATTTGCCGTTTTTCATCCTCTCAACGGTGCAAGAGATGTGAATGGCCAATCCGTAAAATATTTTATCGGCAAAAGTTTTTTTCATTTTTTGCGAGGCAATGCGGAGAAAGTTTCTGGTAATTTCCACAATCCTTTTGTCGACCACCTTATACAACTGTTCAACGTTTTCCCCATCGAGCTTTGACATGTATTTTCTGATGAATGTCTCTATATCAAGGCTTAAAATAAGATTAATATCGTTTTCGCCAAGCCCTTTTTCTTTCAAGAGCCTCATCTTTTCTTCAAGGGCTTCGTAAATGTTGAATGAATCGGGGGATTTTGCGGTGCTCACAATTTCAGCGTCCGATTCGAATGTTACCGATTCATCACCGATGCCCAATTGCTTCAGATTTTCTCTGGATTCCTTGTATCGCAAAAGGCCGGTCCGCACATATTCCGGAAGGTCTTCGCTACGGATGGCAAGACCGGTTTCCTTATTCGATACATACTGAATAAAAGCCCTCGCACAACTGAGCTTGATATCGCTTTTCAATTGGCCTATATTGTTTGGGCAATCATACAATAAAAACGCTTTTATTGAATTGGAAGACACCGTTATTTTAGTCTTCAGGCAATCGGCTTCCTGCTTGAAAAAAGTCTTCACGAGTTGCCACCGCTCATTTAATGTCCTTTCCCTGAGCGGAGGAAGTTTTATAATCATAGGTATCCGGCGTATAAATGTGCGCAGCAGGGCAGATTCCAGATTTTCGGTGGTAGCGCATATTATCAGGACCTGTGCCCTGCGAGTGGCTTCGATTTCGCCGAGGCTTCTGTACATTCCCTTGTCGATCAGGCAGAAAAGCATCTCCTGACCTTCCGGTGGCAGCCGATGAACCTCATCGAGAAACAGAATCCCTCCGCTTGCTTTTTCAACAAGGCCTGCCCTGTCTCTATCGGCGCCGGTGTAAGATCCCCTCTTTACCCCGAACAATTGGGATATCAGCAGTTGAGGATTGTGAGCATAGTCGGCGCAGTTGAAATAAACAAAAGGAGCACTCACTCCCAGGCGGCCCGTTTCCCTGGCATAATTGAACATGGCTTCGGCAAACATGGATTTTCCGGTGCCGGTTTCTCCCAAAAGCAGGGTATGCAGGCCCACGGGAGGATACATCATGGCAGCCTTTGCCTGCAAAACGGCGGTTCTCAGGCTTTCTTTCGCACCTATGATCTCGTCCAGGACTGTTGACTTCAAACTGCTTAAATGAGTTTTAAGGTTTGCGCTTTCGCAATTCTGCACAACCCTGTATAGAACCGGTTTGCCTTCAATTTTTTCAAGCCTGTTTTCTTTTACTAATAAATTTAGATCCGCAGAGGCGTTGGGTCTATGAATGTTTAATTTTCGGGCGATTTCATCGGTACTCGCCCCCTGAACTTGGCCGGTGCTTTTTAGCTGCTCTTGACACAATTCTTTCACAGTTTCAAAAACTTTCTCAATTCTCCTCATAAAAAAATTCCCCCTTTTAGTATTTTAACACAATCAGGAGGAATTTGAAATACACGTTAATACACTTTCTGCCTCTCCTCGATATCCTTTATTATTCTATTTATTATTCTATTACTTTCGCATGACGGCCTTACTCATACCCATTTAAAAAAGGAAATTTTTTTGGTTTAAAATATTCAAGCGGTTTTTATGCTATAATAAACACAAATAATCTTGAGGGAACAATTGAATTAATTTCTCATACAGCACATGTTTAAATTATTTAAATCACAACCAATCGAAAGGATGAAATAACAAGGCGTTACAGGCCGAAGGGGGTGCTGGTCCACCCCATGGGCCCCACCGTGAGCACCTATGCCGGCGACGGTGGTATCGTGCTTTCGTATTGATGAAATAAAATACACATAATACGTCTTTGACATGACTTCGTAATTCCTTATGGGGTTTACTTCTGTATTTTTAAAAAAATCCCCCTTCGTTTTTTCAATGAAAGTTCGGGGGAAGTCCGCAAACACTTTTTAATTAATGCGCTATTTTTTAACCCTTTTGGATTTATCTCAGCCCTTCCATGGCTTTTCGTATATGGCCGCAGCTTTTCTCCAGGAGCCTTTCAGCTTCGGGTTTTGACAGACCCGCGAGTATCATGACTATGACAAGTTTTGCATTGAAACCCGTCTCTTTCAGAGCCTTCTCTATAATATCCTCCCCGGCACCGGTAGCCTGTTTTACTATTCTCCTGGCCCGCTGCACCAGTTTTTCGTTTGTGGCCCGGACATCCACCATGAGGTTGCTGTATACTTTGCCCAGTTTAATCATGACACCGGTGGAAATCATGTTGAGCACAAGTTTCTGGGCTGTACCGGCTTTCATGCGGGTGGATCCGGTGATAACCTCCGGCCCGACGACCGGTACGATCATCACATCGGCATATTTTTCCATGAGATTTTCGGGCGTGCAGCAAATACCGACAGTAAAGGCACCGACACTGCGGGCGTATTCGATAGCCCCAAGCACGTAAGGCGTCCTGCCGCTGGCGGCCAGGCCCACCACCGCATCTTTACTGTTTAAATTCTTTTCCATTAGGTCGGCCCTGCCCTGCCCGGCATCATCTTCAACGCCTTCCATGGACTTCCGAATGGCAGTATCACCGCCGGCGATGATACCCTGCACCATTTCCGGGTCCACGCCGTATGTTGGCGGGCATTCGGAAGCATCGAGCACCCCAATGCGACCGCTAGTGCCAGCGCCGATGTAAAACAGTCTGCCCCCTTCCCGAAGCCTTTGAGCTATCACATCCACCGCCTTTGCGATATTAGGTATCTCTTTTTCCACTGCCAGCGGGACTTTTTTATCCTCGTTATTTATTTTTTTCAGCATTTCTTTGGTTTCCAGCATATCAATATCCATTGTATCGGGATTTCTTCCCTCGGTTACAAGTTTTGCCAGGTCCATTGTTTCAACCCTTTCTGAATCTAAATTTAGTCCCGGGATTTATTTGACTGATAAGAATATGTTCATCCTCAGGAATGAAGCCTACCACATTTACCCTCCCGTCAGCCGGCAGGTCTTTTAATACTATCTGGAGCTCTCCTGAATATCTCAGGTATTTTTCATTATCGATGGTTACACTAAAAGCTCGACGTTCCACGGTATTCCTGGGTTTGATTTTTTCTCCTATTTTCGCATATCCCCGGGACTCCTCTGATCTTATTACCATGTCCGATGTATCAAGCCTGTTAGTATGCACCGGAGCAAAAACAATGTTTTTTTCTTCGCAACTTATGCCAGGTGTTAGTTCTATGGAAAGGTCAATGATTTCAGGATCTATATCCATCACTTCTTTTATTTCACTCTCGGCGGCATACGCGTCGCCGAAATACACGCCGTCTATCAGGCGGGTATATATCAGATGCCTCGCCGCAATGCCTGGTTTTAAATTCCTGTGGATTTCCACCGTAGGAAGACCTTCATATATGGGGCCCCTGCGACCATTTTTCGATGGTATGAAAGCATATACGGGAATTTTATAACTTTTTAGAAGTTCTGTCTTCTCGAAAAATGATTTAAAAGAAAGCCCGGTTTCCGGCCTGGGATAAAAATTATGGCACGAAGACATCCTGGAAAAATCCGCACCTGCTCTTTTCAACGACTCCATCTGTAAAGGTGTAATGGTACTGGCATTTATCTGTATTTTTATGCCAAATTTATTATGAGTCATCGCTGAGATCTCTTCGATGTTAAAGCCATAGTCCACCCTTATGCAACTTGCTCCGCTATCGCTGAAAGGTTTTAGATCGTCGACGGAAGCATTTAAAAGTTTCATTGCATGCGGCGATATATCTACAGTTAAATTCATTTCCCGGGACCTTACCGCTTTTGCCAGGGCAAAAAATTCGTCGAGCTTTTCGCCATAGTTTACTTCGGGTAGGTGCAGCGAAGTGAATACTGAATTCATTCCATATCGGCCGGCAAGGTAGATATAATCTATATTTTTCTGTAAATCATAATCCTCTGTGAGGTATACCGATATGCCGTAATCCATATAAGCTCCGCTCCTCGGAAGATGTTATGCGTTAAAGGAAAAACCGCTTTCTTTTGAAACACTGTCTTCGGCAGGATCGTCGAATCCCAGAAGATAAGTGGCAGCAAACCCCATTATGTACGATATGACCAGTCCCAGGAGATAATAAATTATCTTGTCCGGCTGTATAAGTGCCGCCAGAGGTATGCCTGAAATGCCCAGACCCTTGGCTCCCACGGCGAACAATGCCTGGAAAGCCCCTCCGAAAGCGCCGCCTATGCATGCGCCTATAAAGGGCCTGCCCAGGGGCAACGTCACTCCATAGATAAGAGGTTCGCCTATCCCGAGGATGCCTACCAGTATGGAGCCCTCGATGATTTTTCTGAGCTGTTTGCTCCTTGTCTTTACATAGACCGCCAGCGCCGCTCCCACCTGCCCTGCGCCGGCCATGGCGAGGATAGGCAGAAGCACCGTCACTCCCGTGGATTCTATCAACTGGACATGGATGGGAGTCAATCCCTGATGAAGGCCGGTCATAACAAGAGGTAAAAATGTGCCAGCCAGAATGAATCCGGTGATAAAACCGGCTTTCCCCGATATTGCCACATTTACAGCCTGACCGATCCCATCCGCAATGATTCCTCCAACAGGCTGAAGTATATATAATGTGGCGAATCCTGCTATGATAATAGTCAATAGCGGTGTGGCAAGAAGTTCAATAGTGTTCGGCATTTTCTTTCTGATATTTTTCTCTAAAAAGCTTGCAAAGGCGGCGGCTATCAGCACCGAAATAATGCCGCCCCTCCCCACGGTCAATGCTTTGCCCGAAATCTGAATATTTGCCAGAGCAGGATTATAAATAACACCTGCGATGATTCCGCCTATGGTGGGTGAGCCGCCGAACTCCCGGGCGGTGTTCATGCCCACCATGATACCCATGTAAGTAAAGATGGTGCTTCCAAGAAGGCTCAGCATGGCCAGCAGGTTTTTATCCGCTATCCACTGGAATTTGGTAGCCACATTGGTTATGCCCAAGATCAAGCCTCCGCCAATGAGGCCAGGTATTAACGGAATGAATATGCTTGCAATGCGCTTGAGCATCAGTTTAAAAGGCGTCTTATTTTTTTCATTAATGGCATTTTTGATTTCTTTTGCATCGCCCAGCTTCATCCCCACCATTTTTGACAGTTCTCCCGCAACTTTAGAGGCTGCACCCGGTCCCAGCACTATCTGAATTCCTTCGCCGTTTTCAAGCAGTTTTATTACGCCGCTTACGGCAGTTAAATCTTCCCTTTTAATCCGTGACTTATCCCTTACTTCGACTCTCAAGCGGGTCATGCAATTGGTCATGGATATTATATTTTCCTTCCCGCCCAGATTTTCCAGGATTGAAACTGCAATATCTCTTTCCTTTGACACTGTACCTTGCCTCCTTTATTTTAATAAAATGAGTCTGTACAAACTACACTGTTTTCATATCTCACCTCCTGTAATATTTCTTCATTATATATATGCTATATTGAAATTTTATTACACAATTTCTTAAAAAAAATCGATTTTATGAAGAAACCAGGGTCTCTGTTGAAAATGGTCCGGCAGCATAATGACTTTTACACCAAAATCAATATTTCAATACTTTCTCATCGCCACAGCCTCGCTGGTATTTTCCAGGTATTTCACTATATCGTCGTATTTCCTGCAGGCTATGATGGAAAACAGGATGTCTATAACGTTCAACTGGGATATGCGGGAAGCCATGGCTCCGCTTCTGAAAACCGCCTCATTGGCGGTCACAAACAGTTTTATATCGGACACGCGGGTAATGGGTGAATTGCCAAACCGGGTAATGCATATGGTGGTAGCTCCGGAATTTTTTGCAAGCTTTAATGCATCAACGGTATCGGCTGTCTGCCCGGAATAGGATATGCCCACGGCCGCATCGTCTTTCGTCAGGTTTGCGGCGGATGCCAGCTGCATATGGGAATCAAGGTAGGCGGTGCAGGCTTTGTTTATCCTCATAAATTTATGCATGGCATCCAGGGCGACAAAGGCGGATGCGCCCACCCCGTAAAAATCCACTTTGGCCGCCGTCATAAGGACATCCGCCGCCCTCTTAACTTCTTCCCGGTTTATGATATCCATAGTGTTTTCTATGGCCTGCATATTGTTTCTGGATATCTTGGCTATTATGGTTTCAATGTCATCATCGGTGTTTACCACTCCCTGAATCTTTCTGGTTTTGAAGGCTATGTCTGACGAAACCTTTATTTTTAAATCCTGATAGCCTCTGTATCCAAGGGTCCTGCAGAATCTGACGACACTCGCTTCGCTGGTCCTGCACTTTTTGGAAAGTTCGGATATGGAAAGTTCGGATATATCTTGAGGATTCTTCAGAATGAACTCCGCTATCTTTTTTTCCGAGGGCTTTAAATTGTTTATAATGGCGCGAATTTTTTCTATATCTCCCGGCATAGATTCACCTCTGACATTTTCAATAAATAACTTTTTGTAGAATCTATATACTATATTCTACATACTATGAAAAATCCCTTCTTGATAATAAAAATTTTAAGTAATTTTATTTCGCAAAAGCCATATCGCTTCCTGTTCAAGGGTTTCGAAAAACCGCCTGTTTTGTGATTTTAAGTTTTTAAATTCATCTTCAGTATAAACCAAAAGATCTACAGGAACAGGGATTTCCATTGTATCCCACTCAATCGGCCGCTCATGGAAAGCAAGAGTGGAGTCTTTAATTACTATAATCAAGTCAAGGTCACTTCCTACTCCCCAGTCCCCCCGGGCATAAGAACCGAAATAACCGATATTTATAATATCATTTCTTGATCGCACTGCTTTTTCCACCAGTCTAATAAGAGCTTCTATTACCTTATTGGCGTCAGGCCATTTTAGCACGGATGAATTCAATGATCTCACCGGCATATTGTATGGCCTCCTTACTTTGCAAAGGTCCATAGTGTTCAAAGGGCGCTCCATCCGGATGACTGTCGGGATATCTGGCGGGTATATAAAAATTATCAAGGACTTTGGCCTTTTCCACAAGTTCTTCCGGAACACTGACTTGTTCCGGTAAATCTTTTAAAAGCCTGGCAATCACATGACCCCATGCTTCCTGTCCCAGAAAAAGATGCAATGCTTTGACTGCCTTTTCCCCTGATTGCTGTGCCGCAAAGCATGCCCATTCATGATGGCCACTATTTCGGGATTCTTCTGCATGTTTTAAATCCTTCAGAGCCTGGTTTAACCAATCAAAAGCCCGATTTGACATAAGAGCTCACTCCCTTATGAAGCTTAATTAATATAATATCAATTTTCGGACAGTTTGTAAATAAAAAAGCCTCTTCCAAAACATAACGGCTATTCACCCTTTTTTATATACCTCGGACAGGAAGGCATGATGTTATGTAATTTGTTTTTATCTTCAGTTTTTGCATATATTTCTATTTCGAGGCCGGTTTGAAAAGCTTTCCCATTGTCATCACCATCGATATGTTTATATTTTCATCGAATATCACAACGTCCGCATCCTTGCCTATCTCTATGCTGCCTTTTCTGTGGGACAGGCCTATAGCCCGGGCGGGGTTCAGGGTGGCCATGCGGACGGCATCGCAAAGCGCAACCCCCACCATGTGGACCATATTGTGTATAGCCCTGTCCAGCGTAAGCGTGGAACCGGCTAGGGTACCGTCGGCAAGCCTCGCCGCTTTGCTTTTTACGAATACTTTCTGTCCTCCGAGTTCATATTCGCCGTCAGAAAGCCCGCAGGCCATCATGGCATCGGATATGAGAATAATCCTGTCACGACCTTTTATACTCGCCACCAGCTTCATGACCGCCGGATGAAGATGTATGCCGTCGCATATCATTTCACAATATACCCTCTCATCTGTCAATGCAGCTCCGACAATACCCGGTTCCCGATGGGAAAAGTTCCTCATGCCGTTGAACACATGCGTGACCTGGGTAATCCCGTGTTCGATGCCATTCACGGCCTCATCATAAGTGGCGTCGGTATGGGCGGCGGATACTGTTACGCCTCTGGATTTAAGATAAAATATCGCTTCCGTCGCGCCTGGAAGTTCCGGCGCCAGAGCTACCACTTTTATGTTATTGCCGGAAACCTCTATTAAATCTTCCAACTCTCCGATATCCGGGTTTTTTATATATTCCGGCGGCTGTGCGCCCTTTTTCGACATGGAAAAATAGGGGCCCTCCAGATAGACGCCCAACAGTTGAGCCCTGTAGCTTTCCTGAGAACCGGAAGGATGCTGGGCGCTGTCCTGCTTTTGAATATAATCGGCCGCATTTTTTACCGCTTTTTTTATATCTTCACAGGATGCCGTCATGGTGGTGGCCAGAAACCCCGTCACACCACGGCTTATATGAAATCGGGCCATAGTATCCAGCGCCTTGAACGTGGCTTCCATCACGTCATGGCCGGAATTCCCATGGTTGTGGATATCGATGAAGCCCGGAGAAAGGAATTTGCCGCCGGCGTCTATGACCTCGCCGAAAGAATCAGTGTCATGTTCACCACTTTTCGCAATATCATAAATTTTTCCGTCTCTCACAACCACAGCATGGTTTTCAAGGATCTCGTACGGGGTGACTATCCTTGCATTTTTTATCAAAGTGCACATAAAAAACACTCCCTTACAGATGTTCTTTTTTAATATCCTTACTCAGAAAGGATCACTCATGGGACTTTGGGTCAGTTGAGTCAGGGGACGGTTCCTTGACTCACTAAATTGAGTCAAGTCGAGTAGACATGGGCCTTGCGGCCCATGCCCCTCACAGAACCGGACGTGCCCAATTAAGGCATCCGGCTCTTCATGCAGTCATTTGCTTCGTAGTGGCATTAGTTATAGACACTAACATATATCTTGGGGCGGACAAGAGGAAACACGTTTAGCAAAAGTTCGAAGCGGCCCCAGTTTAGGCCATTCTTTTGGCTCCTTCTGTTGAGCGTTTTGAATAGTTGCCTTCTGGCTATATAGAAGAACTTGCTTAGGCTTTCGATATTATCGGTGATTCCATAATACCTGTAGTGTCCCAATAGTCTGATGTTGAGCCTCTTTATTAGTTCTTTTACAGGCATGTGCATGTTCTCCCTTAGCCATGTTTTTAACTTGGCAGCTTTCATTCGAAATTTCTTGGAACTGGTTTTCCTCTTTACCCTGAACTTCCCGCTTTTGCTTTTGCTGCAGTAATGGGTAAATCCCAGGAATGTGAATGTTTCCGGCTTGCCCAGGCCTTTTCTTTGCCTGTTTTCTTTTGCAAATCTGCCGAATTCTATTATCCTGGTTTTGTCTTGGGCAAGTTCCAAACCGAATTTCTTTAGTCTTTCTTTCAGTGCCTGGTAGAATGCTCTAGCTTCGCTTTCGTATTGGAAACAGCATATGAAGTCATCGGCATATCTTATTATGTGGCATTCTCCTTTACACTTCGGTTTGATTATGAAATTGAACCACAGATCTATTACGTAGTGTAGATAGATATTGGCAAGTATTGGTGACATGTTGCCGCCTTGAGGCGTTCCGGCTTCGCTTTCCAGGTATTTACCTTGCTCCATTATACCGGCTATCAGGAATCTTTTTATTAGTCTGAGTAGGTTCTGGTCTTGTATTCGGTATTCCAGGAATTTCATCATCCATTCATGGTCTACGTTGTCGAAGAATCCCTTGATGTCTGCATCTACTATGAAGTTGGTTTTGTGGTGCTCTATTATGTCGCCTAGTGCTTTTATGGCGTCGTGGCAGTTTCTTTTTGGTCTGAATCCGTAGGAACAGTCCAGAAATATGGGCTCGTATACTTGATTCAGTATGTCTGCTATTAATGACTGTACCAGTTTGTCTTCATATGCCGGTATTCCTAATGGCCGGCCTTTGTCGCTGCCTTCTTTAGGTATATATACTCTTCTTACGGGCTGCGGTTTGTATGCTTGGCTTTTTAGTCTGTGCATGAGGTTTTTGATGTTTTCATCAAGGTTTTTACCATATTCTTCTTTGGTGATGCTGTCTATTCCTGTTGCTTTGTCTGCCGGTAATTCTTTGTGTTTTTCTTTTAGTGTTGTTTCGTTGATGTAGTGGACCAGGGTTTGCAGCTTTCCTGTTGGATGTTTTGCCACTATTTCTGCTATCCTTTTCCAGTCCTGTTGCCATCTTTTGTTCACCTCCGGTGTGATGGATGTTTCCCTGTGAAAGGTCGACTGTATGTTACCGCCTTCCCTCCACCGGAGTTACCCGGCTTCATGGGTACTATGCAGTAATCCGACTCCCTGCATGCTGTTTGATTCTCTTGTGTTTTATGCTTGAGTTATCATACCCTTGTGGGGGGCTTGCAGGGTCTCCCACGTTCACACAGTATATTGTTGGTAGCATGCCGAGGCCTTTGACCCCGGGGAAGCCTGCTTTATCTTGCCTTGACGATAAAGCAGGTGTTGCCTTCTGCTGGTTCTAAGGCATGGGCCTTCCCAATTTCAGGGATTTCGGGGCTATCACCTTCATCTTTCGATTTCGGCCTACTACTTCCCTTGCCTACGCTTAGGCCTTAGGTTACCCATCGGCCCCAAGACTAGGTAATGGTGGCTGGCTAGGCCTTACCATGCAGTTTATCTGCTATATACTGTGCGCCTCGTGGCGCACGGAACCGTCCCCTGACTCAATTTATTTTTTTAGTAGTTCGGCTGCCTCTTCGTCGATGATGACCGTCACATCTTTGTGGAGCAACAAGAAGGAAGCAGGGTTCTTTGTGGAAACCGCGTTTTCATCCAGGAGTTCGGCCATGATCCCGGCTTTGCTCTTGCCACTAGCAAGAAGCACTATCTTTTTGGCCTGCATGATGGTGCCGAGGCCCATGGTTATGGCTTTTTTGGGCACTTCATCCATAGAGTTAAAAAACCTGGAATTAGCTTTTATGGTATCCGGTGTCAAATCCGTCATATGTGTCACGGTCAGAAGCTCATCGCCGGGTTCGTTAAAACCTATATGGCCGTTATGCCCTATCCCCAGAAGCTGCAGGTCTATGCCTCCGTGCCTTGCAATTTCTTCATCGTACTTTCGGCAATGGGATTCTACGTCTGCCGCAGTTCCGTCGGGGATATGGATATTCTCGGGTTTTATATTCACATGCCTGAAAAAGTTTTCAAACATGTAATAATGATAGCTCTGCGGGTTGTCCTTTGAAAGGCCGTAATACTCATCGAGGTTAAATGTCACCACTCTTGAAAAATCCAGGCCTTCCTCCCGGTAAAGCCTTACCAACTCACGATATGTTCCAAGAGGCGTGCTCCCGGTGGCAAGCCCCAGCACAAGGTCGGGCTTCTTCTTGATCTCAGAAGCGATTATCCGGCAGGCCCGCCTGCTCAAATCCGCGTAATCCTTTGCAATTATCAAATCCATAATAATACCTCCATTCTCAAATACTCATCCCCTGCTCAGGTTTACAGTTATTTTAAAATGGTCGGATCTGTAGTAGGATATTTCATAATAAGTCAACCCGACTGCAGAATTCACGCTTTCAACTTTTAAAAGAGGCATGGGCTCCTCAAGTTTGAGCAGTTCTTCCAGATACGGTGTGGACATGGCTGCAGAAAAACCGGTCTTTGAACCCTTGATTTCCATCCCATATTCGTCTTTCAGGATATTATACAGGGAACCGGTGAGGTCTTTCTCTTCTATATTCGGGACAAACTCTTCCGGAATGTATACGGTTTCCAGAGCAACGGGAATCCCATCAGCTTTTCTTAACCTTGTGATCTTAAAAACACTTTCTTGCGCTTTTATCCCAAGAGTTGCGGCGAGATTTCCGGCAGGGACTTTCAAAAATTCCACCATTTCTGTCTCGGGCTTCATCCCTCTTGCCTTGACCATCTCAGTAAAGCTCATCAAGCCTTCCTGCTCAATTCGCGGGATGGCCACAAAGCTGCCTCGTCCTTTTTCCCGCACTATGACCCCTTCGGTTTCAAGCTCCTTCAACGCCTGCCTCACGGTCATGCGACTTATTCCGAATTTTTCACAGTATTCCCTTTCAGACGGTATGGGATCACCGGGTTTAAGCTTTTTTTTCTCAATATCCTCTTTTATAAAGTTTTTAAGCTGAAAATAAACCGGTATAGGGCTTTTTTTGTCCAGCAACCTTTTCACCCCGTAAAATATTATATCATATAGTTGATTAGATGTATAGACATTTTATCCGATAAAATTTGTAATTAAAGGCAATTTCAATGTTTGACAAGCACCAAATTATATCATAATATTAATATATAATATTAATATTAAAGAGGGATAAAATGGATAAAGAAAAATATAAAAACAAACTGGCCGAAATCGCCGAGATTTTGAAGGTTATAGGTCATCCAGCAAGGCTTTGCATCATATGCAAATTGATGAACAAAGACTGCAACGTCACTACCATGCAAAACTGTCTTGACCTCCCCCAGTCTACGGTTTCTCAGCACCTGGCGGTGCTTAAAGCCAGAGGCATCATCGAAGGCAAAAGAAAAGGCGTGGAAGTGATTTATTCCCTCGCCAACGAAGAGGTAAAGAAAATTATTAACGCTCTTTTCGAACCGGGGGAACTTTCAGAAAGTGATTAACTATGCTGGCGGGCAATACTTTCCACTGCCCGCTTCAGGAGCTTCGGAGCCACATTCAGGGAATAATCCAGCTCCAGCCTCTCGGTATATTTGTGATCGTCTTTGCCCGAAGGCCCGATGTTCAATACGGGAATATCCAGTCTCATCAGATCATCCATCGGAATGTCATAAATATGCCCCCATCCGGGCACGTTGTCGGAGAGGGATTTAAGCTCTTCCGGTTCCCCCTGAAATCCAAAATAGCTGAGATCTGTAATCCCGGCGAAGTAATTCACAACTTTCATATCTATGCCATAGTCCTTTTCAGCCGTATCTACAACTTCATCAACAGCTTTTAAAATGCTCCTTTCTTTCTCCGTCATACCGGAATTTCCGCGATGAGGATAATAAGGCGGCAAAAATCCCACCACTATCATCGGTTCCCTGTGTGGATAATGCTTCAGCAGTTCTCCAATCAGCGATATGGCTTTTTCTCTTTCGTCAAGGCTAGCCGGCAGGGAATTCAAATGCCGCTTCAGATATTCCGACATATTTCCCGGGAAAACCTGCCACACCTGCTCGACAAGCTCCCGATACGCAATTATCTTTTTCTTCCAGGGCATGTCAGCAATTTTACCGGTTTTTTCGGAATAGACTGAAGCAGACTTTTTTACATGTGCAACGGCCATATCGAAAGCTTCTGCTGCTGCTTTTTTCATAACTACCAGGATTTGAGAGGGAGTTTTAGATACAGTGAGCAAATTGTAATAAGCCACCGTCCTTTCCGGAAGCGTTACCGAATAGGAATCCCTCAAATCCTTGAGTCTCAGGCATGCGGGCGGAGGGAAAATATCTCGTCCGTCCCTGTCCGCAAACTCCGGATTTGCTTCCAGCGCCAGGGTTAAACATGAGGCTAAGAGATTTGAATTTAGACCTTCAAAATATTCCCCCACATGGCTTTCTTTTCCCACGATGTAAAACACGGGCATTATTTTCCCTATAGTGCCAGTAAATATATATCGGTGTCTGTCATCCGGAGCTCCGGGGCCGGATGGCTCGCAGTTGACGGCGGCAACATAGTCGAGATCGAATTTATCCCGAATTTGAGCAAGATGAGAAACAGCTCCTCTCATGCCGGTGGAGTTGTTTTCCTCATCGGGCACCGCCAGAAACATCAGGTTTAAACCGAGATTTCTCGGGTTGCATGAAGCTTCCGCCAGCAGCGCCATCTCGATGGCAAGGCCGCATTTCATGTCCGAAACACCCCTGCCGAAAATATAATTCCCCGATTCCAGGTCCCTTTCCGCCTCTTCCGGGAGATTTTCGGCGGAAAGCCGCCGGGTATATTCCACCGGGTTAAAGGCATATTGTTTCAGTGCTCCGAATCCCTCCACATCCACCACATCGTAATGTCCCGTTAAAATGACGGTTTTTTTCACCACCGGTTCAGCTTTTACAAGGGCAAAAACCGCCCGGCGACCCAGCGGGTCCTGTTTGATAGGGAGCAATTCCAGATATTCGGGATGAGCTTGAAAATATGAAAGTGATGCCAGTTTCCGGTAAATTTGCAGCGCCATCTCGATTTCGCCGGCCGTCGCGGAAATGCTGGGAACGGATACAAGCTCCAGCAATAGTTTGAATATGCCTTCATGGCTGTTTTCAATCAATTATCTCACCGCCTTAAATTATTTTTCCTTAAAGGCAATTGTTTATTTTCATTGTAACATGCGGTAATCGGATGTCAATCCTGTTGGAAATATACGGGGCATATGATCACAAAAAAATTGGTCTTGTGAGAAATTAATTAATATAGTATAATAATATCAGCGGACAATAAAATAGCAAAACAGGTGCTCGAAAAGAGAGAATAGGGAACCGGGTGCAAATCCCGGGCGGTCCCGCCGCTGTAAGCGGGGAATATCCTTTCAAACCACTGGTCCCCCGGGCCGGGAAGGGAAAGGAATGTAATGATCCGCAAGCCAGAAGACCTGCCTGTTTTGGATGTCGGCTTTCCGCAGCAGACGGCAAGTCAACAGGAATGATGGTAAAGTTCCTGGATACAGCTTTTTGTATTCAGGAACTTTTGTTTTATATTATATAAGGAAAGGGGAATTCTTTATGGAAAAACTGCAAGCTACCGTAAGCAGAATCATGCCTGTCGACCGGTCGGCTGTAGAAAAAGCATCTCTACGACTTGACTCGCTGACCAAGCCGCAGGGTAGCCTGGGTGTGCTGGAAGACATTGTAAAGCAGCTCGCCGGCATAACCGGCAATCCAATCCCGAAGTTGGGAAAAAAGTCCGTCATCATAATGGCCGGGGATCACGGCGTAGTGGAGGAAGGTGTGAGCGCTTTCCCGCAGGAAGTGACCCCTCAGATGGTTCTAAATTTTATAAATGGAGGAGCAGCCATTAACGTTCTATCCCGCCATGCAGGCGCAAATATCGTATGCTGTGACATAGGTGTGGCTACAGATATAAACCATCCGGCCCTTATCATAAAAAAGGTAAAATACGGCACAAACAATATGACAAAAGGCCCCGCCATGAGCAGAGAAGAAGCCGTACGAGCCATTGAAGCCGGTATCGAAGTGGCTGAAGATGAAATAAATCGCGGCACAAGTATCCTTGCCACCGGTGAGATGGGGATCGGCAACACCACTCCGAGCAGCGCCATTCTGGCAGCGTTCGGTTGTCCAGTGGAAAAAGCGGCTGGCCGGGGTACAGGGCTGGATGATAGGGGCCTCTCCTTGAAAATAAAAACCATTATGAAAGCGTTGGAGGTAAACAACCCTGACCCCACTGACCCAATAGATGTGCTTTCAAAAGTGGGTGGCCTGGAAATTGCAGGTCTTGCCGGGGTCATACTTACCGCAGCGGCAAACAGGATTCCTGTCGTAATCGACGGCTTTATTTCTTCCGCCGCCGCACTTGTCGCAAGCAAAATTAAACCCGCGTCCCTGCAGTACATGATTGCATCCCATGTATCCGAAGAGCCGGGTCATAAAATAATGTTGGAGATGATGGGTCTTTACCCCATGCTCCACATGAAGATGCGGCTCGGGGAAGGGACAGGCGCTGTCCTCGCTTTTCATATTATAGAAGCTGCCACCCGCATCCAGAGCGAGATGGCGACCTTTGAATCGGCGGGTGTATCCAGAAGTTCCTCCAGGTGAAAGTGTTGTGCTCAGGCACCTGATCGTTCAGTCTCATATAGATTATTGCCTCGGCTGTCGATTACAACAATGGCCGGAAAGTCCTCCACATAGAAGCGGTGGATGGCCTCGGTGCTAAGATCTTCATAGGCCGCCACCTCTGCTTTTTTATACTCCTGGCGTTGAGTGCGGCGGTGCCTCTTACGGCTCCGAAATATACGGCACCGTATTTTTTCATGCCTTCTATTACCTCTTTTCGCTTCCCTCCTCTTTAGGGGCAGCGATTTTTTTTACTCTGTCTTCGGGACCATATCGACATAAAATAATTACAATAAAAATTGATTTTATTAATTTCAGGTGTTATAATGAGATTGTGAAATATTTATCATTCTATGTTATTACATCATAACGCTGGAGGGATTTTGATGCAGAAAAATTTTTTATCGCCTGTCGAAATTGCGGAAGCCACTATAACCGCAGGTATCAAAAAGGCTAATTTGTCGACGGTGCAGATGATCTTGCTGGGCTTTTTCGCAGGGGCCTTTATCGCTTTTGGAGCCAATGCTGACATAGTCATCATGCAGACTTTTAAAAGAATCGATGTGGGGCTTATGAAGTTTTTGGGCGCCGCGGTGTTCCCCGTAGGCCTCATGCTTGTCGTTATAGCCGGAGCGGAGTTGTTTACTGGAAACAATCTCATGACCCTTGCCCTGTTTGATAAAAAAATAACTGTTTCGCAGCTTTTAAAAAACTGGTTTTTGGTTTACATAGGAAATTTCCTGGGATCCGTCTTCATAGCATATATTGTTTCAGCGTCGGGTTTATTGACCGGCCCCGCGGCTGACACCGCAATGAATATAGCAAATGCCAAGCTGTCTTTGGATTTTGCCAGTGCTTTTTTAAGGGGGATCGGCTGCAACATACTGGTAGTGCTTGCCGTATGGCTTGCCACTTCGGCTCAGGACATTACTTCCAAGATTCTCTCATGCTGGTTTCCCATAATGCTTTTTGTCCTGTCCGGCTTTGAACACAGTATAGCCAACATGTTTTTTTTGCCAGCCGCCAGGTTCCTCGGTCTTCAGGTCTCATGGAGTAAAATATGGTTTGGTAATCTCCTGCCCGTAACTCTGGGAAACATCGTTGGAGGCGCCGTTATTGTTCCTATAGTATATTATTTATGTTATATCTTGCCTGAAAGAAAAAAAGATTTTTCAGGCTCTCGGGCGGCATAGGATTTTTAAATTACCCCCGGACGCAGGAAAAGACCCGCCGAAATCGACGGGTCTTTTTGCTTCGTCCTTTATTATATCCGTTTTTATTAATACATGTCGGGATTGGGCATGGGAGGCGTCTTTTCCTTTTCGGGAATGTCGGCCACCACAGCTTCGGTGGTGAGCACCATTGCCGCAACGCTCGCCGCATTCTGCAGCGTGGATCTGGTAACCTTGGTGGGATCGACTATGCCCTTCTTGATCATATCGCCATATTCCTCGCGAAGAGCGTCGAAGCCTATGCCTTTTTCGCTAGCTTTCAATTTTTCTACGATGATTGAACCTTCGAGGCCCGCGTTGAATGCAATCTGCCTTACGGGCTCTTCAAGGGCTTTTCTGATGATGTCGACGCCGACTTTCTCGTCGCCTTCCACATTCAGTTTGTCAAGGGCGGGGATGGCGTTGATGAAAGCGGTGCCGCCGCCGGGGACAATTCCCTCTTCAACTGCCGCTCTTGTGGCGGAAAGGGCGTCCTCGATGCGGTGTTTCTTTTCTTTGAGCTCTGTCTCGGTGGCTGCGCCCACCTGGATTACGGCTACGCCGCCGGCGAGTTTAGCCAAGCGCTCCTGCAGTTTTTCGCGATCAAAGTCGGAAGTTGTTTCTTCGATCTGAGCTTTGATTGCGTTGATGCGTTTCTTGATGTCTTCCTTGCTGCCTGCGCCGTCGACGATGGTGGTGTTTTCTTTGTCAACCCTGACCTGTCTTGCCTGACCCAGCATATTGATAGTGGCGCTCTTTATGTCGATTCCCAGTTCTTCGGAGATAACCTGGCCGCCGGTCAGAACGGCAATATCCTCCAGCATGGCCTTCCTTCTGTCGCCAAAGCCTGGAGCCTTCACGGCCACGCAGGTAAGGGTTCCGCGCAGTTTGTTGACCACAAGGGTGGCGAGAGCTTCGCCTTCCACATCTTCGGCGATGAGGAGAAGCTTCTTGCCCTGCTGAACAATCTTTTCAAGGATTGGCAGCAGGTCCTGCACATTGGAAATCTTTTTGTCGGTAATCAGTATATACGGATCGTCAAGAACGGCTTCCATTTTCTCTGTATCAGTTACCATGTAGGGGGATATGTAACCCCTGTCAAATTCCATACCTTCCACAACTTCCAGGTTGGTGCCCATGGTCTTGGATTCTTCGACGGTGATGACTCCGTCTTTCCCAACCTTTTCCATGGCATCGGCAATGAGCTGACCGATTTCTTCATCGGCTGCGGAAATGGATGCAACCTGAGCGATGGCTTCTCTGGTTTCGACAGGTTTGCTGAAAGTCTTGATTTCTTCAACAACGGCCTTAACGGCTTTTTCAATACCTTTCTTCAAAATCATGGGATTGGCTCCGGCCACCACGTTTCTCATGCCTTCATGGATGATAGCCTGAGCAAGCAACGTAGCGGTGGTTGTTCCGTCGCCGGCTACATCCTGAGTCTTTGTGGCGACTTCTTTAATGAGCTGGGCTCCCATGTTCTCAAAGGGGTCTTCCAGTTCGATTTCCCTGGCGATGGTTACGCCGTCGTTGGTGATGGTGGGTGTCCCGAACTTCTTATCCAGTACCACGTTACGGCCTTTGGGCCCCAGTGTTACCTTCACAGTATCGGCAAGTTTGTCTATGCCTTTTAACAATGCCCTGCGGGCATCTTCATCAAATTTTATCTGTTTTGCCATTTCAAAATCCCTCCTTAAATTTTAACTTATTCTAATATGGCAAGAACATCGCTCTGTCTCAAGATAAGGTACTCTTCGTCATCGATTTTGACCTCGGTGCCTGCATACTTGGAGAATATGATCTTATCTCCAACCTTGACTTCAAGAGGCACTTTCTGACCGTCGATGATTTCACCGCTGCCTACCGCCAGAACTTCGCCCTTCTGGGGTTTTTCCTTGGCGGTATCGGGCAAAACGATGCCACCCTTGGTCTTTTCCTCTTTCTCCAGAACTTTGATGACGATTCGGTCACCTAACGGTTTGATGTTCATCTATACCCCTCCTTTTAATTATTGGCTGCTCTTACCTGCTGTTAGCACTCGCATTTAGTGAGTGCTAATCACATGATATATCTTATACAAAGCCGGTTTTAAAATCAATATTCCCCTGATATATTTTCCCCGGAAAAATTGTTATTCTAAAGTATTATGTGGATATTTATGCTGATTTCGTGAATTTTCTCCAGGTTTCTTTTGATTTTGCATATATCGATTGGGGAATTCCTGGCTTACTACAATATTTTTTCCATCTGGAGCAATATTATACATCTTTATTTCAACTGAGCATGCCTGAAGCAGTCTACTATATGGTCATTCACCAGGCCCGTGGCCTGCATATGTGAGTAGATTTGCGTTGTTTATGGAAGACTCTAAAGCATCACGCTATTATTTTTTCCAGAAAGCTCCTGGTTCTTTCGTGCCTGGGGGCTTTGAAGATATTAAGGGGCACATCTTCCTCCAGTATCCTCCCGCCGTCCATGAAAACCACTCTGTCGGCCACTTCCCTGGCAAAGCCCATCTCGTGAGTTACCACCATCATGGTCATGCCGTCCTTTGCGAGGCTTTTCATTACAGAAAGCACTTCTCCCACCAATTCCGGGTCCAGGGCCGATGTGGGCTCGTCAAATAGCATCACTTTCGGCTGCATGGCCAGCGCTCTGGCTATGGCCACCCTCTGCTTCTGGCCCCCGGACAAACGTGAAGGATATTCATCCTTTTTGTCCGCCAGGCCCACCTTGTTCAGAAGGTCCAGGGCGATTTCCTCGGCCTTTCTTCGGGGCATCTTCTTTACCGTCACCGGGCCCTCCATCACGTTTTCAAGCGCCGTCATATGGGGAAACAGGTTGAAATGTTGAAACACCATGCCTATCTCCTGCTGCAGGGCTTTAAACGATTTACTTTTGGCTTCCAGAGGCCGGCCTTCCACAAAAATTCCGCCCTTTTCGGGCCGCTCCAGGTTTTTAATGCACCTCAAAAGCGTGCTCTTGCCGGAGCCGCTGGGGCCGATGATGACCACCACTTCGCCGGAAAATACCGTAAGGTTTATATCTTCCAGCACTTTTAAGTTTCCGAAAGATTTATACAGGTTCTTTATTGAAATCATAGGAGTTTTCCCAGCAACACTTGCCGAAACTTCATTCATATACCGAGAACCTCCTTTCCATCTTCCCGAATATTATCGTGAAAACCGAGGTGAGTATAAGGTAATAGATTCCCGCCATGGTAAACACTTCTATGGGCTTGAAGGAATTGGCATACATTTGCTGGGCCACCCGCATCAGCTCCACCATGGCGATTGTGGAAACTAGCGATGAATCCTTCAAGAGTGCTATGAATTCATTGCCCATAGGAGGAATCAGCCTTCGGTACGCCTGGGGCAGTATAATCCTCCTCATGGCCTGGCCGTAAGTCATACCCAGAGCCTTTGCCGCTTCCATCTGGCCTCTGTCGATGGACTGAATGCCGGCTCTTATGATTTCCGCCACGTAAGCGGCGGAATTTGCGCTCATGCCCAGCACCGCCGCCACAAAAGGAGGAAGGTTTACGCCTATTGAAGGCCCGCCGTAGTAAATGGCGAAAAGCTGCAGCAAAAGCGGGGTGCCTCTCATCACATAAATGTAAAACCCTGCAGCCCTGGAAAGTATTATATTTGAAGAAATTTTCATGAGAGCAAGTAAAAGTCCGATGAAAGTTCCAAAGATTACCGAAAGGATGGTAAGCTCCACAGTGGTTACGGCTCCCAGCCCCAGAATAGGTATAAGGTTTTTCATATATTCAAAATCCATTTGCCCACCTCAAAGTTCTGCGATTAATATAATATAAATAAATAAGTTCGCCCTTTGAAAGTTTTCAAAGGGCATATTGTGTAACGGATACCGCCACTGCCTTTTATTCATGGATATGATGATTGTTTTAAAACTTTACATCTTCAAGGGTGGAAATATCCTCGCCAAACCATTTTTGTGAAATTTGTGCCATTGTACCGTCCTGCTTCATTTCCTCAAGCACTTTGACAAGGGCTTCCCTCAACGCCTTATCCTCTTTTCGGAAAGCAATTCCTATAGGCTCTTTCACCAGGGGAAAAGCAACTTTGAACTCATTGGGCCTTTTGGTCATGTAGTAGCGCCCCACAAGTTCGTCCACCACTATAGCCTGAGTCCTGTTGTTGGCCAGATCAAGGAATGCCTCTGTAAACTTGGAGTATTTCTTGAGCTCTTTCAATCCTTCAATCTTATTGGCAGCCTCCTCGCTGGTGCTGCCCAGCTGTGTGCCTACGAATTTTCCCTTTAAATCCTCCTGAGTCTTTATTGAATCATCATTGGCCTTTACCACCACCACCTGGGCTTCGTTGAGATACGCCGGGGAAAAATCCACCTGTTCTGCTCTTTCGGCGGTCATGCTCATACCGGACCAGATTATGTCAAACTTCTTGGAGTTCAACGCCAGAATAACCCCATTCCAGTCAGTGGGAATCCACTCTGCTTCGACTCCAAGCCTTTTGGCGGCTTCCCTTGACAAATCTATATCATAGCCCACCAGCTGATTTTTTTCATCCCGGAATTCCAGCGGCGGGAAAGCATCGTCGATGCCTATTGTTATTTTGCCGGCTTTCTTAACCCTTTCCAGAGAATCGTCCGCACTCGAATTGGCGGCGCCGTTTTCGGAATTGTTGGATTCGGCGGTTTGGTTTTGATTATTTTGGGCTGCCTGGTTTGATGTGTTTGCCCCGGAAGTGTCCGCGGCTTTCTGTCCGCACCCTGCTACAATTACTGCAATAAATAATAGAACCAGAATTAGAGAAATGATTTTCTTCAAAGAAATCCCCTCTCCTCATAAAATTCTGGTTCTATTATACTTTAATGTATTAAACTTGTAAAGCGCTAAAATTTTCATGCGCCTTTTTTCATGGCTTCGATTTGCTCTTCCAATTCCATTATGCGCACCAGGAGTTTGACCTTGTTGCCCTCATTTTTTGTCCATTGATTTAAAAGCTTTTCCCTCTCCTGTTCCAGCAATGTAACCCTGTTCTTTATCATTTCACTTTCCTCCTTTTCTGCTTTTTGTATACATAAATCATGATAATACGTTTCAATTATAGTATACAAAGAATTTGTGAAGTAAAAATTATCAAAAAGTTAATTTTTTGTGAAGAAATTTGTCAAAATCAACGTTTTAAAAACTGGGCGGCACCATAGCCCACACGGATATGGCCGTTTTATCTCCTATATTTACATACCTGTGCGGCACTGTGCTGTCAAAATATATACTGTCGCCCTCCTCCAGAATATACTCCTTGCTTCCCCATTTAACCTTTAATCTGCCTTTTAAGACCAGCCCGCACTCTTCTCCCTCATGGCTTATTTGATCGTCATAATTGCATTCTCCGGGCTTTATTTTCACCAGCAAAAATTCTATTTTCCTTGTCAGATCGGGGCAGAGCAATTCATATGTTATATTGGAATTGGGCAGTATTATTTTTTTGCGTTCTTTTTTCTTGACCACGGGATCGTGTTTTTCATATTCTTCGAAAAAATAATTCATTGATGTGTTCAGCGCTTTTGCTATTTTCCACAGAGAAGCAACCGAAGGGCCTGTTTTATCCCTTTCAATCTGGCTGATAAGGCCCGTACTCAATCCAGTTTTTTCTGCCAGCTGTTCAATGGTTATATTCTGGCTCATGCGAAGCTCCCTTATTTTATTTCCAAGTTCCATATTTTATGCACCTTTCTTCGATATCTACATTTGGTTTTTAGTCTTTACTCCCTTAAGTCCGCTTGAAACTTTTTGCAGCAAATTTGTGTCAAAGGAGTAAATATTTTTTTCTTGTTCCCTGTATCTTTTAATAGCAAATCCAATCAAATTATCGATAAGGTTTTGAAATTTTATTCCGCCGGGCTCCCATAAATAAAAAGCAATGGAACCGGGAATTGTATTTATTTCATTTATATAAACTTTCATGCTTTCCTTTTCTACAAGAAAATCAATTCGCGCCACACCGGCACAGTCCAGCACTTTAAATGCTTTTAAAGCCAGCCGTTTGATCTCCTCGGTCTTTTCCTCGGGAATAGGCGCTGGAATTTTTCTTGCAGCTCCCTTCATACCCGCTTTAGGACTTTCATTATGCATATATTTGTCTTCATAGCTTAAAAATTCCTGCCATGATACGGGCATTTCACAAAGAGAAGCCGACAATTCATCATCCATCCCCATTACTGAGCAATTTATCTCAAGAGGATCCTTCACAGCTTCTTCTATGATTACTTTTCTGTCATACCTTATTGCAATTTCAATGGCATAAATCAGTTCTTCTCGCGATTTTGCCTTTGTGATACCTATGCTTGAACCCAGATTTGCCGGTTTTACAAATACCGGATAATTTAATTTGTTTTCCACATTTTTTATTGTTGTTTCAGGGTCTTGCTCATAATTTTTTCTAAAAAACCATGTGTAATTCACTATTGGCAAATCATTTGACTTGAAAATATCCTTCATTATGATTTTATCCATACCTATGCCGGAGCCTACTACCCCGGGCCCCGTATATGGTATGCCGGCCAATTCTAGAAGCCCCTGTATGCAACCATCCTCGCCGAAGGCTCCATGGAAAGCCAGAAAAGCCACATCAACGCGCAAACTTTCCGGCTCTTTTTTTAAAATTCCTGTCTTAAACGGATAAAAATAAATTTTTTTTAAATCATAGGTCGGAGACAAAATTATCTCTCTGCTTTTTTTGAGCATCGCGGAAACATCTTGATAATTTTTGATCTCCTTCAATGCTTCTCCGGTATACCATCTGCCTTCTTTGCTTATATAAACGGGTATGATACGGTACTTTGATTTATCAATATTTTCCATCACCTGAAGGCCTGTAATTACAGATACTTCATGTTCAACAGACCTTCCTCCGAACATAACGGCTACATTTAACATTAAAACCCCTCCATTATTAAAATACAGATTACGATATGATTTTATATGCGCAGGTTATCTAACACAAAAATTATTCATCGTAATTATCCGGAAGGTCATTTTCAAATAAGACAACATCTCCTGGCTTTACGATATTGCTCAAAACTTTTGTGGCCTCATCCAAACTTGACACTACCTTTATATTTTCTGGCGAAAAGTTTTCTTCCATCAAACCTTCAATTATAGGCCTTGTTCTCTTCTTTCCGACGATAACGGCATAATCGCAGCAACGGGCCATAAGTATCCCCATTTTCTTGTTTTCTTCCTTCTCGATTGCCCCAAGTTCCACCATGCCCGGAGTAACGACAATTTTTTGTCTGCCTTCTATCTCCTTCATAATTTCAAGAGCCTGCCTTACCCCTTCAGGATTTGAGTTAAAGGCATCGTCAATTACGGTTACTCCGTTGTTAGTATCTAAAATTTGAAGCCTGTGGGGTACAGGTTTAATGTCTTTGAGTCCCGCCTGAATTTCATATACAGTAAGCCCCATTTTTAAGGCGACACATATGGCAGCCAGCAGGTTGCTTACATTGTGTTTGCCTAAAAGGGAAGTTTTGCAATCAAATTCAATACCGTCTGCAGTTCTTACTTTGAACTTTAACCCTTCTCTTGAATTGTTTATGTCCCTGGCGGTTATATAAAAATCCTGCCTGCTGGAATTAATTCCATATAAAACAGCATTGGTTTTGATACTATTCACCTTTTTTATTATATATTCATTATCTCCATTCAGTATACTAATGCCGTTCTCCGGCAGGGACTCGATAAGTTCAAATTTAGTCTCAACTATGTTTTCTATGGAATTAAAAGTTTCAAGGTGCTGGGGCCCTATGGACGTCAATACTCCTATAGATGGGTTTACAAGACTGCACAGTTTTCTGATATCGCCTTTATATCTTGCTCCCATCTCGCACACAAACACCTCATGCGAATCGGTCAGCTGCTCTCTTATCACCTTTGTGATACCCATTGGCGTATTGTAACTTTCAGGTGTCATCAGAGTATTATACTTTTGCTTTAAAAGAGTTGCTGTGAAATATTTTGTGCTTGTTTTCCCGTAGCTGCCGGTTATTCCTATAACTTTTAAATTCTTCATGTTTTTTATTTTTTCCTGCGCGCTCCTGAAATATCTATACTGTATATACATTTCCAGAGGATTTATCAGAATCATTGCAATCAACATATAGAAAGGCACAATATATATAATTATTGATGAGATTATTAAAGCCGGAAAAAATTCACCGATTTTTATATAGTAAATATAAATTGAAACTGCCACGAGCAACAGCTCAAATATGAAAAGTCTTGTCGCCCTTTTGGTGAATGCCAGTGGTTTTTTAGCTTTCTTTTCAAGGTTATATAAGTAGAAAGAATAATAAAGTATACTCAACAACCATATGATAAAACCGATTGTGCCTTTTATAGAAATTGTTTTGTCGATTTTTAAAACGAAATATATTACTGTCGATATCAGGACAATAATTATAGTTTCTCTGAAAAAAATCCTCCGCGCATTAATCTTTAACCATCTGGCATATTGCCCCGGTTTATAGCCCTCCAGCTGGGCCATGTGGAGATATCTTTTGCTGCTGAAAAACAACGACAATATAAATGTGGCGCAGAATAATGGATATAGAATATAATTTGAATCAATGTTCATCACGCATTACCGTTCCCTTCAAAAAACTTAGAAACAATAATATTAAAATCATACAATCGATCGAGATAGGAAAAATGACCGGCTCCTTTAAATACTACAAGGCCAGCATCGGGAATCTGTCTTTCCATGATTTTTGCAAAATATAGCGGCGTCTGGTCGTCTTTCTCGCCCCAAATGAGCAGAGTGGGAGATTTTATGGATGGCAGATATTTTTTTAAGTCCTGATTTACCACCTTTACAAAGGTGCTTCGCAAATTCCCGGCTTCTTTATAATCTTTTGAGCCGTACCTTTCATAAAATCTCTTCAGTTTTTCTTCTGTCGGTCCATTGGAAAACATTATGTAGAGTTTTTTCATCAATTTGAATGTATATACTCTTAGATAGTAGGAAAGGGACCTTTTCGGAATTAAACCTGCACTGTCGACAAGCACTATTTTGCCTACCACCTCAGGATGTAAAGCCGCCAGCATTATGGTAACCCTTCCGCCAAATGAATGAGCTATTATATGCGTTTTTTCAATACCTAAAAGTTTTATGAATTCATAAGTCACTCGCATGTAATCTTCCACGCCCCAGGGCTCTGCGGGAGGCGCGGTTTTGCCAAATCCCGGAAAATCCAGCGCATAAACCTCAAACCTGCTCGAAAGATAATTAAATACCGGCAGGAAACTATCCGCGCAGCCTCCCCAACCGTGCAAAAGCAATACTTTTGGGCCGCGCCCGGCTTTCTTATAGAATATATCCATTCCATCGACAGTCAAATACATAAAACACCTCTTGTTATTTATTATTATAAAGAAAGACCAGGAAAGCTTCGTTACATATATATTCTACTATATAATTTATTATTTTTAAAATGAAAATAATAAAAAAGCCGGTGTTTGTACCGGGCTTTAAAATTTATTTTTACTTTAGTATTTCTTTTATAACTCGTTCAATGTTTTTATGGGTGATTTTTTCTATATCGTCAGAGCTAAAACCTTTTTCTTCAAGCATTTCTACAAATTTCGGAATCCTTGTCGCATCTTCCAATCCTTTTGTAAATATTGATTCACCTGCCTGAAAGCTCTGTGTCGTGGCATCGCTTAAAAAATCGCAAAAATCAAATCCAAAACAAACATAGTCTATCCCAACCAGGTTTACTATATATTCTACATGTTTTATAAGATTTTCTATTGAAGGCTCATCTTTATCAATAAAATCCGGCCATGCATTTATCCCGATAACACCGCCCCGTTCCGCTACCGCTTTTATCTGGTCATCTTTTAAATTTCTGGGCACCGGACATAATTTATATACATTTGAATGGGAGGCGATAAAAGGTTTCTGAGTATTTTCATAGATATCCCAGAATGTCTTTTCATTGCTGTGAGATACATCCACAATCATACCCAACCTCTCCATTCTCTTTAATGCCTCAATCCCCAGGGGTGTAACACCTCTTTTTGTATTTGGGCTTCCCGCTCCCGTAGCAAACTCATTTTCTTCATTCCATGTCAACATTCCATGGCGTATACCAAGCCTGTACAGCATATTTATCAGACTTACGTTCCGCCCGAGGCCGCTCATCCCCTCCATGCCAAGCAATATGGCAATCTTCCCTGAATCCTGAATTTTTTTAATATCGTCATATTTATACACTATACCAGCACAGTCACTCATTTCCTCCATTTCTTCGCTTACGGCTCCCAGAACCTGCAACATCCTTGCCATAGGGTTATCGGTATACGGAGGATCCACCCATACCACCAATATAGCACCATTAACCATACCTTTTTTCAATCTTTCAAAATGGTATTTTTTGAAAACATTTTTTTCGCCCATCAATCTTTTGATGGTCACATCGGTCAAAATATCCGAATGGGCATCAAAATTCATTTTCAATTCCTCCCTCGTTAATCTTAAAATTTGAAAGGATATGATTTAAACTAGATGAAAATATATATCTATAAAATATATTCTTCATTATCTTGAAATTTCCTCTTTATTTTTTATTTATTTAACAACAAAGTTGACATAACGAAAATCTGCATGATATTATTTTTATTTAAATTATCTTATTAAATATAATTTCAGGATGTTGAAAAAAAATTTTTACTTATGAAGGAATTTCTTGATTTGTGTAGAATAATATCAATATAATGAAATAAATTGATTCAGGAGGGATAATATGAGTCTTATCAAACCCGATGATGTATGGCTGTTAGGTGGATTTCTTGTGGGATGGGCAGCCATCAGCATTTATCTGGAGCAGCATTACAAATGGGCTGCAAAAGTGACGGGAGCTATTATTGCACTTATCGGCGCACTTGTACTGGCCAATCTGAACATCATCCCGACAGACAGCCCCGTCTGGGATGGGGTGTGGAGTTATGTTGTTCCAATTGCAGTGCCTTTGCTTTTATTCAAAGCTGACATCAGGAAAATTTGGAACATGAGCGGAAGAACTTTTTTAATCTTTAATATCAGCGCCGTTGGAACCATAATAGGGGCTATTTTAGCCACATTGCTGATAGGGAAATGGGTGCCTGAGGTCGCAAAAGTAGCAGGGATGATGACAGGTAGCTACATAGGAGGCGGAGTAAACTTCGCCGCCATGTCCGCGGCTTTCAAGGCTTCAGGGGAAGTAGTCAGCGCCACCACTGTAGCAGACAATCTCAATATGGCTCTATACTTCTTTGTTCTTCTTGCCATACCAAGCATACCATTCTTTAAAAAAATGTACAGTCATCCATATGAGGATAAAATACAGGAAGGAGGAAATGACCCGAATAAGACCAATGCAGCAAAATACTGGGGAGCAAAGGAAATATCGCTTCAAGACATCGCACTGGCCATGGGAAGCGCTGTAGTAATTGCAGCCCTTTCCACAAAATTCGCTTCTTTCGTAAAAGCATCCGATGCTCCATGGATTATTCGGATGGTGTTCGGCCAGCAGTACTTGATTATTACTACACTTACCGTCATCCTTGCTTCAATTTTCCCGAATTTCTTCTCAAATATAAAGGGAGCAGACGAATTGGGGACTTTTCTTATATATCTTTTCTTTGTAGTTATTGGAGTCCCCGCTTCCATAAGAATGATTCTGACAAAAGCGCCAATTATACTTTTATATTGCGCTATTATGGTGATTGTAAATATGATCGTATCACTGGTTCTGGGAAAAATGCTCAAATTCAATCTGGAGGAAATTCTCATAGCATCAAACGCCAATATAGGCGGACCAACCACCGCCGCGGCAATGGCTATAGCAAAAGGGTGGGACGAGCTGGTACTTCCTGCTGTCTTAGTAGGCGTATGGGGTTATGTAATTGGAAATTATTGCGGTATTTTTATCGGAAATCTGTTTATGTAATTCAATAAGTTTTTGTCGGCCGATACAGTACGCCATCGAAAGAAATAAATCCTGAAGTTATCATAAATTGTTTCACATTTGTCCAAAAATATGAAATTATTTTATCGGATTTTGTTTTCTTCAATATGTGCCGTTTTTCGGCACTTTTTGTTTTTGTTGTGCGCAAGGATAAAAATTTTTTTAAAAAAGTCTTGACAATAATAATAATTATTATTATAATATCGATATGATTTAAAGTTAAATTAAAATGCAAGATAAGGAGGTGAATTTTGATGAATGATTTTATAGAACGCAATGGCGATGTGACATTAAAAGGAGAACCTTTAATGCAGTAAAAGCATTGACCTTAACACCGTCATAAAAGGTAAAAAATTAGCAAAAAATATTTACATACAGCAGGAGTTTAACGAAAAATATTGAATTATAATGAGTAGGTAAATTAATTATATTATGAAATATTTTTACTTAAAATTAAGCACGGAGGTAATTGCTATGAAGACGATGACAAAAGAAAATCTCAAAAGCGCTTTTGCCGGTGAAAGCCAGGCTCATATGAAATATCTCATTTTTGCAGATACGGCCGAAAAGGAAGGTAAACCAAACATAGCCAGGTTGTTTAGAGCGATAGCTTATGCAGAACAGGTTCACGCCACCAATCATTTCAAAGCCCTCCAGGAATTAAACGGCACCCCTGACAACCTTCAGGTCGCCATCAATGGAGAAAATTTCGAAGTCGACGAAATGTATCCGGCCTATGATGCGGTAGCAAAGCTGCAGGACGAAAAAACTGCCGAAAAAAGCTTCCACTACGCCATTGAAGCAGAAAAAATTCATGCGGCCCTGTACGACGAAGCAAAGAAGCTTGCTCAGAATGACAGCGATATAGGCGAAGAAGAAGTTTATGTGTGCCCCGTATGCGGCTACACCGTAAAAGGAACTGTCCCGGACAAATGCCCAGTGTGCGGTGTTTCAAAGGATAAATTTGCCAAGTTTTAAAACATGCCGTTTGCAATAGCGTTTGATGCCGGATACCTGCCTGCATTTTCACCTAAAGCCTCATATGCTGGCAGGTATCCCGCTTGCTATATAATCAACTTATTTTGAATTTAAGGAGGAAAATGTCATGCCTGATTTTGGCAGCCCATTTTCTGGGCTTGCAAAAGAACGCAAGCTCACAGAACAGGAACTTGTTAGAGCTATAAGGTTTATGGTGGCTGCAGAGTATGAAGCAATACAGCTATATATGCAGCTTGCCGAATCAACAGACAATGAATTGGCAATTGAAGTCTTAAAGGATATTGCCGATGAAGAAAGGGTTCATGCAGGCGAATTTTTGAGGCTATTGAAGGAGCTCGCCCCGGACGAAGAAGCCTTTTATGAAGAAGGCGCCAAGGAAGTTGAGCAAGAAATTATGAACATACATAAAAAAACATGAGGAGGAAGATTTATGGCAAAATGGCAGTGTTCCGTATGCGGCTATATTCATGACGGGGATGAAGCCCCCGACAAATGCCCGAAGTGCGGGGCTCCCAAAGAAAAATTCATACAAATGGAGGAACAGGCTGCATCTTTGGTTGAAAGGTCCAGATTTTCCAACAACCTTCATATGGAACTGCTGACTTTAATGGAAAAGGCAAAAGAAATATGCGACAAAGGAATCAAGGACGAGCTTGATCCCGGATGCGTATCCGTTTTTAAGACGGCCATGGTAGCAGCTAATGAAGTGCAGCAGAAGGTGAAAGCCGAACTCAAGACTCACATGAACAAAGGCAAATGGGGTTAATGCCGCCATAAACCCGGGATTTAAAAACGGAGTAAGCAATAATACAAAAATAGATTTGGGGGTTTTGAATATAATTATGAAAAAGTGGGTCTGTACCGTTTGCGGCTATACCTACGATCCTGAAAAAGGCGATCCGGAAAACGGAGTCTCTCCGGGCACGGCTTTTGAGGACCTGCCCGATGGCTGGGTTTGCCCCGAATGCGGAGTGGGCAAAGATATGTTCGAAGAAGCATGATAATTACTCGGCGGAAATTCGGCGATTTTAATCTTTTTAGACAAACTGCCTTGAAAGGACAGGCCCGCACAATGTTTAAATCAGCATGTGCGGGCCATAAAATTGATTGCTATAAAACAAGTTGCCGGCAAACTCCGTCAGGAAAGTAGCTTATTGCGCTCGATCCTCAAAGGGATTCCCGGTACATTTTTTTGACATCTTCCGGTGCGGGCACTCTGGGGCTGGCCTCCAAGTTATGAGTCATCCATGTGCAGGTGTGTTCAACCAGTGCATCAATATCTTTTTCGGTTATGCCGAAGGCGGATATCTTTTTGGGAACTCCCACGCTGTCCAGTAAATCTTCAAGGGCTTCCACGGATTTTTCCGCTGCCTCGGATAATGCAAGCCCCCTTACATCCACCCCCAAGGCTTCGGCCACTTTTGCAAATTTTTCGGGAGCTTCAGGGATGCAGAAGCGCATAAATGCCAGCGCTACTGCTGACAGGCTCTCCCCGTGGGGCACGTTGTAAAAGCCGCTCAGCGTATGCCCCATGCCGTGGATGCCGCAGGTGCCCGAGAGATTTATGGCAACGCCTGCCATGGTGTTTGCCCAGGCCATGCGTTCGCGATACCGGATATCCTCACCGTGCTCGCAGGCTCCTTTCAGGTTTTCCGCCACCAATCTCATGGCCTCCAACGCTAGGGCATCGGTAAATGGCTGGCTTCTTTTCCCCACATAAGCCTCCATGGCATGGAAAAACACATCAATACCCGTTGAGGCTGTGACATTCTTCGGGACTGACAGCATAAGCTCAGGATCGATTATGGAAAATCGTGCATAAGTCTTCGGGGACTTGAGGGATTTTTTCACCTTTGTCTCGGGGTTTGTAAACACCGCATAATTGTTGGCCTCGCTGCCGGTGCCCGCCGTAGTGGTAATCAGCGCGATGGGCAGCGCATCACCTCCATGCTTTCCGGCTATGTAATCGGCCACGGGACCTTCATTGAGGGCTGCAAAGGCTATGCCTTTTGCCGTATCCATGGCGCTACCCCCACCAAGTCCAATGACAAAATCTACACTATTTTCCCGGGCGAACTTTGCCCCTCTTTCCACAGTGGTTGTGAGAGGGTTGGGTTCCACCTCATCAAAAAGCAGCCACTCTATTTTTTCTTTCTCCAGGCTTTTTGTGACGATATCCAGGAAACCTGCTTTTTTCGCACTGGATCTGCCTGTCACTATAAGTGCCTTTTTCCCCAGGGCTTTTGCATTTAAACCCGCTTCCTTAACCTTCCCGGGCCCGAAAATAAGCCTAGTCGGCATGAAAAATTCAAAGTTCAATGGTTGCACCTCCGGGATAATGTTTATTTCTTTTAATTGACATAAATATTATATATTTTATTATAATATATTTCAGTTTATTTTATATATCAATCATGTCAAGTATTTTTGAGGTTTTACCCTAAAACCATCATTTTGAGTTTTTTAACTCATCCTATTTGATGGTGGTGAAATCTTTTTTCTTCGTGCATCCGGGGTTTCCCTGCTAATTAATTTTAATAAAATTTTATGCCCTCTTTATATCGATTATATTGATATTGAGCCATTAATCCGTAATTTTATTTTGAATTTTTCATTCGATAATAAGAAGAAATAATAGAAAAAGCTGCAAGAATAAGGAAAACTATTGTGATCGGTCTCGTATATAAAAAGCTTATACTTCCGTTATACATTAAAAATGCTCTTCTTAAGTTACTTTCTGCCATCGGCCCCAGGATGATTGCGAGAATTATAGGTGAAGACGGCATTTCTATTTTTTGCATGAAATAACCAATTATACCAAATATTAGTGTCACATATATATCAAAAATGCTATTATTCATAGAATAAGAACCTACAATCGAAAGTGACAAAATTATAGGAATAATTATTTTCTTTGGGATCTCTACCACTTTGCTGAAAATCCTGATTCCTACAAGACCAAGTATAAGCATTATTAAATTACCAACCAGCATCGAACTGAAAAGGCCATAAACCACATGAGCATGCTCTTTGAACAATAATGGGCCTGGCTGCAATCCTTGTATAATGAGGGCCCCTAATAAAATAGCGGTAACTGCATCTCCTGGAACTCCAAGAGTTAATAAAGGTACTAAAGCTCCACCAGTAACTCCATTATTACCTGCTTCTGGAGCAGCGATTCCTTCCAATATCCCGGTTCCAAATTTTTCAGGATGTTTAGAAGATCTACGAGCTTCATTATATGACACAAAGGCGGCGATATCAGCACCAGCTCCAGGAATGGCACCTATAAATGTCCCAATAAGAGCCGATTTTATCATGGTCGGGCTTACCTTTATTATTTCCTTAAATGTTACTATTCCCCTTTTAAATTTTTCTTTTAATACTACGTCTGCATCAAATATTTTTTCCATTTGTGAGAACGCCTCAGAAACCGCAAAGAGGCCTATTAACACTGGGATAATAGAAAACCCATTTAACAATTCAATCCTTCCAAAAGTAAATCTCGGATAACTTGTTACTGGATCCATACCAACTGTTGCAATAAACAGCCCAAAGAAACCCGATAAAAGGCCTTTAATAGGATTATTCCCCGAGATAGTTGCAATAATACTTAAACCAAAAACAGCAAGTGCAAAATATTCCGGCGCACTAAATCTCAATGCAAATTTGGCCAGTAAAGGTGAAATAGTAATCAGCATAATAGTGCTAATAAATCCACCGGTAAATGAAGCTATCGTTGACATGCTTAACGCTTTTGAAGCTTCGCCTTTTTTTGCCATTTCATGACCATCGAAGACCGTCGCAGCTGCTGCAGGGGTACCAGGAGTCTTCAACAGTATAGCTGATATTGAACCACCATATATGGCTCCGATATATATACCTACTAACATCACTAGAGCAGCCGTAGATTCCATTCCAAAAGTAAATGGTAGTAAAATTGCTACACCCATTGTAGCAGTGAGACCAGGCAGAGAACCGATAGCTATACCACCAGAAACACCAAGTAAAAGAAGGACGAATATGTTTGGATTGAATGTTGTTTTCAATCCTTCAAAAAGTAATTGCAACATTTTAATCCCCCTTTAAAAGAAGAATATACCTTGCGGCAACGGAACCATTAACATTTTTTGAAATATTAGGTATATGACAAATGTAGTCAATAATGGGGTTGCAACTATAGTAATTTTGCTTTTTACTTTGAAAATTATAAGAAATATCAGGTTTAACAAGATTGTAGATAAGATAAAGCCAATATAATTAAGAATTAACGTATATATAAAAAGTATTACTATTCCTATCAGTGATATAGTCATTTTCTTATTAAATAGATCGCCTATATTCACTTTTTCGGCTTCTTTATTTAATAACTCAGATATCAATAAAATAAGTGCAAGCAATATCATTATTGAAGCCATAAGCTTTGGGAAAAAAGCCGCTCCAATGAAATTATCAGAAATCATTGTCTGTTGAAACCTTGATGATTCAAAAAAGATTAATATGCCGAACAAGATAAATATTAGTGCTGTGGTAATATTTGCTTTTTTCATGTTATTCTCTCCCTTTTGAAGTGAGCCGCCGGATTTTTCCAGCGGCTCAACGAATTGGTCGATCTATTGTTGTTTTTTAATTTCTTCTACTATTTTGCTCATTAAAATTGTGTCTTCCTGAATAAATTTTTTATATTCTTCAGCGTTTAGATAGTAAATGCCCAGATTCGCTTTTTTCATAAAATCAACGAATTGTTGATCCTTGCTAGCTTGTTCAAAGGCTTTTGTTAATATATCCTTGACTTCCTGAGGTGTCCCCTTAGGAACAGCAAGCCCTCTCCATGTTCCTGAAACAACATTTATACCTTCTTCTATCGCAGTTGGTACATCCTTAAGGTCTTCAAAGCGCTTTTCTGCCATAACAGCAAGCGGTCTTAATTGACCTGCTTTTATCTGGGCTACAGCTTCCCCTGGATTTGTTATAGTAAAGTCTACATGACCACCTAATACTGCAGGTATAGCTTCTGCCGCCCCATTATAAGGTATTTGATTGAATTTTACTCCCTGGTTTAATTCAAGAGCAAGAACATAAAAATTAGGCTTCGCTGTACTTGCAAATTTGATTTTACCAGGGTTTTTCTTGGCATCATCTACAAGTTCTTTGATATTCTTGTATTTTGAATCACTTTTTACTAAAACAATTGCAGGATCTTGATTTATATTAGCAATTAAATCGAAATCATCAGCAGTTATTTGGGCAAGTCCCATTAAAGGCAATGATACAATTTCTCTTGTTATCATAGTTACCGTATAGCCGTCGGGTTTCGACTTTGCCCCCTCGGTCATACCTACTGCTCCAGAACCACCGGTTTTATTAACAATAACGATTGGCTGGCCCAGATATTTCTCTGCCGCACTAGCAAGAGCTCTCGCCACGGCATCAGTCCCACCACCCGCAGCAAATGGGACTATCAGTTCAATATTTTTTTCAGGAAATTTATTTTTGTTATCGGTGGTAGTATTATTGGCTGAATTTTGTTGGCTAGTATTTTGACCACAGCCAGTGAAAATCAAAGAAGCAATAATAAATATACTTACAAGCGCTAGTAATTTTTTCAATTAATTCTCCTCCCTCTGATACTTAATTTTATAAAAATATAGTCACGATTTAACACAACGTGGTATTTTTTAATACCCACTCCTTTCTTTTTTTATTTATTGCTTTAAAAAATACCATATTCATCTATCCCATTTCGTCAAGTATATCCGCAACAGCACCCGTATAAAGTTTTAAATACCGTTCTATATACTCTTTATAATCAAGAATATTAAGCATAAAATACTCTGCAAAATAGTTTATATGTTTCATATTACGGTACATCGTTTTATTTTCTGATTATATATTTCTAATTCTACATATAACTTCGAAATCCTGCTCTAATTAAATATTTTTATTTTCTGATTTTATCTTTATTTTTATATTTATCCCAGCCCATTTTTATAGATATTTTTTCAGAACATTTCACTACTTTTTGTGCGAGATAATTGACTGTTTCGGGCAGTATAGTAACCGTAGACCCGGAAATGCTAAGCGCTCCAACAACTCTTCCGGAGTAATCAAAAATCGGAGCTCCTATGCATCGTATGCCTTCCTCGTTTTCCTCATCATCCACTGCAAATCCCACGGTTCTGACGGTTTCAAGATGTTTCATCAGTTTATCGGGATCTGTAATGGTATTTGCAGTGTATTTTTCCAGCCCCTCATCGATTACTTTCCTGACAAAATCTTCCGACGAAAAAGCCAAAATGGCCTTGCCCACCGCTGAAGCGTGCATGGGAGCCCTGCGGCCTATCTGAGAATACATGCGGATGGTCCTGTTGCTATCTATTTTATCGATATAAATGACACTGTTGCCATCGGGCACTACCAGATGAACGGTTTCATTCACCCCTGATGAAAGCTCTTTTAGAAGTTCATGAGCTTCGCGGCGAAGGTCCATTCTTTCCAGGATCGTCCCCGCCAAGTGAAGCAACTTCATGCCCAGGCGGTACCTTTCGGTGTAAGGATTTTGCTCAACATATCCAAAAACCATAAGTGTGGATAAAAGCCGGTGAACGGTGCTTTTGTGAAGGTCTAGGCGCCGCGAAAGTTCCGTCACGCCAAGCCCTTCCTTTTCTTCGGCCAGTTCTTCCAATATTTTTATAGCCCTTTCAATCGACTGGACGGTGTTATCTTGCGACATAATTTCCCTCCAAAATTTTCGAAGATGTGCTATAATACGAAATATGGTTTCGATGCTTCAGTATAGCAATTCGACATATATCGTTAAAATCCTTTTATTTAAATCCTTTTCATTTCAAAAACCTGCTTCCAAATCTAGTATTCTTCCATCTTTTCTGATACAATATATTCGCATCGTACTACATAAAATTCATCAGGAGTGATAGCAATGGATAACTTTCATGATACGGTTTTTAAGACGCTTTTACTTTCAAAAAAACTCCTTGTGTACAGGAACATTTTAAAAGACCCCGTAATCATAAAATTTCAGGAACTCCTCAACCTGTCGCTTGACGGCGATTTGGTGGATACTATAATGAAATATCATGATTTTTTCGGGATGCTTGTCGAAAGGGTCGAATTCGAAGGAACATTTTTTTCCGGCGATTTATGGAAGGAATTTATGCTTGACCTCATTGTTTACGACGAAAATCCTTTCAGCCTCAAGTGTGAAGCGGCAGGCATCGACGGAATCGGACACGCTCTTTTGGACCTGGCGGTTCATGACCTTCAGAGCTTGCAATCCCTGTTTAATTTCGACTTGAACACTTTTTCCGAATTTTTAAATCACAAATTCCCCGGCGCGGGCTTCAGGAATTTCCCCGCATGTTATGAGACGTGCGGAGTAAAAGGCCGGTCCTTTCCCCTTGCTTTTCTGGAAAAAAAGAAAAATTTATTCAACATTTTTTCCGATTCACGGGATTGGGCTTTAAACGTAGGAGACCTTGCCTTATTTTATAAAGAAGCGGGATGCGGGAAGTTTGGAAGATACTGGGGGTTCAAACTGGTAGAAACCGAAAACGGACCCATGCTTTCAGGCATTCAGGAGCCGGATCCGGTCAGGCTTTCAGATCTAGTGGGGTATGAATCCCAGAAAAAAGAAGTGGTAGAAAACACACGGCAGTTCGTTTTAGGTTACAGCGCCAACAACATGCTGCTTTACGGCGACCGGGGCACGGGAAAATCGTCCACCATAAAAGCCCTGCTTCACGAATTCGGCAAGGACGGCCTCCGACTGGTGGAGGTCCCAAAATACCATTTGATTCACCTGAACGGGATAATCTCCGAACTCAAGAAGCGGCCCCAGCGTTTTATCATATTCATCGACGACCTTTCTTTCGAAGAAAACGAAACAGAATACAAGTACCTGAAATCCATTCTTGAAGGAAGCCTTGAAGCAAAACCTGAAAACGTCCTGATATACGCCACTTCCAACCGCCGCCACCTGGTAAGGGAATTTCACAGCGATGCGGCGGGCGACGAGATCAAATCCCGGGACACGGTCCAGGAAAAATTGTCTCTTTCCGACCGCTTCGGCATAACGGTCATCTTTCCATCGCCGGATAAAGCTGAATATCTGGAAATCGTCGAAGGCATTGCCCAAAAGAAAGGGATAAGACTGGACGCCGAAAAGCTGCGGGAGCTAGCATTGAAATGGGAACTCTGGAACAATCAACGTTCCGGAAGAACTGCCAGGCAGTTTATAGACGACCTGGTTGGAAAAATCGGCATGGGCGAAATTAAATAAAAAAAGCCGGAATTTATTCTTTTGTTGCATCGACCGAAACACAAAGGCCTCATTATGAATCTTTTTGAGGCCTTTTTACCAAATACTCTACAATTGATTTTTCCATAATTTCAAGGGGTGCTTCTCTGCCGGTCCATATTTTGAAGGCGACGGCAGCCTGATGGATAAGCAGGCTGGTTCCTGCAACGGTATCAAGGTTCAGGCTGCCGGCTTTTTTTAAAAATGAGGTTTCCAGAGGCTCGTACACAGTATCATAAATTACTGCATTTTTTTGCACATACTGCCACGGAACCAGTACAGCCAGATCTCCTTTATTGTTCATGCCCAGCGATGTGCAATTTACTATCAAATCGCTCTCATTTAGCGCATTACTCCATTGTCGGATTTCCCAGGGTAAAATCCTTACTTCAATTTCTTTAAAATTGCTTAATTTGTCTGCCAGAGCTGTCGCCCTATCATAATTCCTGTTTGTAATGTATATTTTTTTAACCTTATTCATCGCCAGGTGAACTGCCACGGCTTTTGCCACTCCTCCGGCGCCAAAAATGAAAACTGTAGACGGATATTTATTATATTTTGACAATAACGATAGCCCAAAACCACTGGAGTCCGTGTTATAACCTGTCAATATGCCATCGTCATTTATTACGCAATTCACGGCGCCTATTAATCGGGCTTCCGGCGACAGTTTGTCAAGATATTGCAATATTTCTTCTTTTAAAGGCATTGTGACGCTGAGACCTTTAATTGAAAAAGTACGGACCATCTTCATCGCCATGCTCAAGTCTTCTTTGCCGGTTTTGAATGCTATGAACACTTTATCCAGTTTTTCGTGCTCAAACGCGCTGTTGTGAATTATCGGCGACAGCGAATGGCTTACGGGATCCCCTAGAATTGCATAAATATCGGTTTTGCCCGAAATGATTCGAGAATGTCCCATTTTATATGCTCCTCCATTTTTTTAAATCATAAAAGCGTTTCTTATTTTCATTCCGGATAGGCTGTAAATCCCATCTGCGTAAAATGTTTATCATAAGTAAAAGCGCACTCACAGCGGTACTTTTTCATAACTGTGAAGCTGGTGCAATCTGTAAAGCTAAAGGTTTTATCATGGTATTTTTTAGCCAACATCCAGGCTTCTTCTTCATCATTTTCATCTATTCTTATTAACTTTAGAACTTTACTTTCTCGAATGAAAGTACTTATTTTGATAGCATCATCATGTCTTCTGCAAAAATAAGCGTATACTTCATCAAACACAAAGTTTGTAGTAAAGGGGATGAAATTCATGTTTTCCAGGTTTTCAGGCGTAAAAAATTTTGCACTTTTATCATGATTAACATCATCCATATCAAAGAGGGATATAAAAGCGGATCCACCTCCAAATCTACATTAAACTTATATTATACATTATACATCATTTTGACTGAGAATCAATTCATTTCAATTAAAAAAAGAAGGCCCTTACAGGCCTTCCCGATTTATGCTTTCGTCTTGTTTCTTGTTTACCTCTGCACCCGGCCGGAGGCATCGCCTTTGGCCAGGGTCTGAACCTCCTTCAATGTCACATGGTTGAAATCGCCGACGATGGAATGTTTCAGGCATGATGCCGCCACGGCGAATTCCACCGCATCCTGGGGAGCATAACCGTTCACCAGGGCATATATCAGTCCTGCGCCAAAAGAATCACCGCCGCCCACACGGTCCACTATATGAATCTGATACTTTCTGGACTTATAATATTCCTTGCCGTCGTAATAAAGGGCGGACCAGCCATTGTCAAAGGCTGAGTAACTTTCTCTCAAGGTAATGGCAACGCCTTTCAGAGAGAACTTTTCTGCAAGCTGCCTTGCGACATCCCTGTAGCCTTCTTCGCTGAGTTCCCCTTTGGTCACATCGGAGGTCCCGGCTTTTATGCCGAACACTTTTTCGGCGTCCTCTTCATTGCCGATGGCCACGTCCACATATTCCATAAGACCCGTCATGACCTTGCATGCCTTTTCAGTAGACCAGAGCTTCTTCCTGTAGTTGAGGTCACAGCTCACTATGACGTTCAGCTTTTTGGCGGTTTTTACGGCATCAAGGCACGCCTGGGCCGTATTGTCTCCCAGGGCGGGAGTTATACCTGTGAAATGGAACCACTTTGCTCCTGATAAAATTTTTTCCCAGTCAAAATCGGAGGGACTGGATTCCGCTATGGAAGAATGGGCTCTATCATATACCACCAGCGACGGTCTCTGGGAGGCGCCGATTTCATTGAAGTAGATGCCCAGCCTTTCCCCGCCTTTCACCACATAATCGGTATGCACACCGTAACGGCGGAGGTGGTTGATGGCCGACTGCCCGATGGGATTGTCCGGCACCTTTGTGACAAAGTACGCATCCTCTCCGTAATTCGCCAGGGATACCGCAACATTGGCCTCTCCGCCGCCATAAGTTACATCAAAGGAATCGGCCTGTACGAACCTGAGATAATTGGGCGGCGTAAGCCGCAGCATGATTTCACCAAAAGTGACTATTTTATTGGGCATATAACCACTCTCCTTATCCTTAATAATTTAATAATGTAATCCGGATTGAATTTCCAGGGATTTGCTTGGCCAAATCCTGCTGAAACCAACCTGCAATCTGGATTTTCAAACCTCGAATTAATTGCGCGCCGCCTTCACGGCTTCAACAAACTTCCTGGCTGTATCCTCCACTTCCTCGTAATTGCCCTTCTTTGCTCCTTTTGTGAGCTCTCCTCCGACACCGACGGCCACGCATCCCGCCTTTATCCACTCGCCCACATTTTCAAGGCTCACGCCGCCGGTAGGGATAATGGGGGCGTAGGGAAGCGGTCCCATGATGGCTTTAACCATCGAAGGTCCGAAGGCGCTACCGGGGAATAGCTTCACAAAATCGGCACCGGATTCCATGACTTCCACCACTTCTTTTATGGACATGGCTCCTGGCATGGTGACTTTCTGATATCTGTTGCAGAGCTTCACCATATCCGGATTAAAGTACGGGCTTACGAAAAATTCCGCTCCCGCCAGCATGGCAGCCCTGGCGGTTTCCGGATCCAGCACCGTCCCCGCTCCTATCAGGATTTCTCCTCCGGGATAGGCTTTTTTCAGTTCACGAATGACATCTATAGCCCCGGGCACCGTCATGGTTATCTCGATGGCCTCCACTCCTCCAGCTTTTACGGCATCGGCGATTTTCAGCGCCTGATCGGGAGAGTCGGCCCTGACCACGGCAACAATGCCGCAGTCCATGATGCGCTGCATGACTTTTAACTTATTCATAAAAATCCTCCCTGTTTCATATTATGATACTATGTTTCATAATCAATATATATATTCTACGCAAAACTAAATATTCCTTCTTTAACTGTATTTATTTATATAATTTTTCATTCAACTTTTTATCAGTATAGTAGGAGGTGACTTTACAAAGCACACCTTTCCTTTCTCAAAACTATACGTGGTTTATGAAGATAAAAAATTGAGTTCCATCCGAACGGATGAAACTCAATCTTCCGCTACTATTCCTCTTTTATAGCTTCCGAGGGACAGTTCTCTAATGCTTCTCTTGCTTCGTCTTCCGCATCGGCGGGCACTTCATCCACTGTAGAATGTGCTTTCCCATCATCGTTCCAGTCAAAAACCGCCGGGCAGGTATCGATGCAAAGTCCGCAGCTGATGCAAAGGTCCTGATCTACGTATACCTTCAAGGGTAAAACCTCCTCAAATAGTTTTCCTTGACTATTTTACCACAATCAGGTGGACTTATGCAAAGGTTTTTTTAGTTTTTTCTTCGACAGTATTCTTTATTTCTACAGGTTTGATACTCATATTGAGTGGGCGTGTCCTGAAGTAAAAGTATAAGAATGCTGCTGCCGCTGCAATTATACCTATGGGATATGATACGCTTGTAGGAAGTCCGAAGCCCTCCGGCGCCTGGAATATATAGGTTATGCTGACTGCCGTCATGAATGTGGCGGGTATTGTGGCGATCCAGTGCAATTTATTTTCCTTCACAAGATATACAGCGCCTGTCCATAGTACCATCATAGCCAGCGTTTGATTGGACCATGCGAAATATCTCCATATGATATTGAAGTTTATCTGAGAAAGTATTATACCTACTGCAAATATCGGAATTGTTATTTTGTATCTATTCACTATCGGTTTTTGGTCGAGTTTCAACATTTCTGAGATAGTATATCTTGCTGCTCTAAAGGCGGTATCACCGGAAGTTATTGGAAGCACCACGACTCCAAGTATGGCCAGCACACCACCTATAGTTCCCATCATGGCAAAGGATGCTTCCTTTACTACCGCTGACGGTCCGGCAGGAGTGGCAAGAACCTTTCCGAGGCCCGGCGTCCCCCCATAGAAGCTCATGGCAGCCGCCGCCCATATGAGGGCTATTATAGATTCGACTATCATCATGCCGTAGAATACAAATCTTCCTTCTTTTTCATTTCTGACACATCTTGCTATAATAGGAGATTGTGTAGCATGAAATCCGCTTATAGCTCCACAGGCAATGGTGATGAACAACAACGGCCACAGCGGTGCTCCCTTGGGATGAAGATTTGTAAAGGTGATCTCAGGTATATTATAACCCTGAAAAATCAAGGACCCTCCTATCCCAAAAGCCATAATCAGGAGTATGGCACCGAAAATCGGATATATTCTGCCGATGATCTTATCGATGGGCAATAGTGTTGCCAGGAAGTAATATGCAAATATTATCCAGACCCATACACTCTTGGTTAATACTTCCGGAGTCAGGATGGCCAGCAGACCCGCAGGACCGCTGACAAATACCACACCGACCAGCACAAGAAGCACTACGGCAAATACGTTTACAATGATCCTGCTCTTTTCGCCAAGATACTTTGCAGCCAGTTCAGGCACATTGGCACCATTGTTTCGGAGTGATATCATGCCCGCTAGATAATCGTGTACAGCACCAGCGAAAATACCTCCAAACACTATCCACAAGAAAGCCGCTGGCCCCCATAGGGCACCGGAGATGGCGCCGTAGATAGGTCCAAGACCTGCGATATTAAGGAGTTGGATAAGGGCATTGCGGTACTTGTCCATGGGAACATAGTCCACTCCATCAGCCATGGTATAGCAGGGCGTCTTGCGGTTCCCGTCGGCGCCAAAAATCCTTTCCACGATGGCACCATAGATCATATAGCCCAGTATAAGGACGATAATAGAACCAATAAAGGAAAACATTTAAAAAACCCCCTTTTATTTGTTCCACCAAAGCGGACCTTTCTTAATTTTATTTTAAATCAAAAACATACATTATTGTCGATTTTTACCCCCAAAGGCAAAAAAAAAGACCCGGAAGGTCTTTATAGTATCTTGAACGGTAAATTTAATTTAAAACTAAAACTCAAATCTCGAACATTTCCCTCAATTCTCTGGCGTGCCTCCTGCTTACCGGGACTTCGTCCTTCTCGTAGCCTTTGATAGATAGGATGAAAGTGCCGTTGAACCATGGTATGATCTCTTTAACCTTGTCAAAATTCACAAGATAGCTTTTATGGGTCCTGACAAATTCCGAGCTTGCTATCTTTTCCTCCAATTCAGAAAGGGTATAGGGGCTTAAAAACTCCCCTTTTTCGGTCTTTATTTTACTTCCCTTTTCAATGGCTTCGCAGTAACATATATCTTCAGGACACACCAGATAGATCCTATCGTTTTTCCAAAGTGAAAGCTTGTTGCAGGCCGTTTTTCTGGTCTTTTTAAGATAATCCGAAACCTTTAGCGATTCCTGCTTCTGCTTTCTTTCCATGAATACCTCGATGAGCCTTTTAACGGTTTTATCCAGCCTCTTTTCCGAAAAGGGCTTTAAAATGTAGTCCATGGCGTTTATCTCAAAAGCTCTGACGGCGTACTCATCATAAGCGGTGGCAAATACCACCACCGGCGTCACACCTTCCGAGAACACCTGCCAGGCCACCTCAAATCCGTCCATGTCGGAAAGCTGGATGTCGAGAAAAATAACATCGGGTTTTATAGTCAATATTTTTTCTATGGCTTCCTGCCCCGATGAAGCCTCGCCGACAATTTTTATTTCGTCATAAGCGTCCAACAGATAACGCAGCTCTTCTCTGGCGGGTGGCTCGTCATCGACCAGCAGCGCTGTAAATTCCACCATCGTTCCTCCCTGCCTTCTGCGCCGGAATAAAGAACTTTACTTTTGTTCCCACACCCGGCGTTGAAGATATCGTCAGACGGCTTCGAACGCCGTAAAGGCTTTCCAGCCTGCCGTTGACATTGCAAAGACCTATTCTGTCGCGACTGGCAGTGCAGGAAAGCAATTTTCCCATAATATTTTCATCCATGCCCACACCGTCGTCTATCACAAATATTTCTATACCATCCTCGAGAACCCTGGCTCCAATGCGCACGGTGCCCCCTTCCTTCTTCGGCAGGAGCCCGTGTTTTACTGCGTTTTCCACCAGCGGTTGCAGAATGAGGGGCGGAACCATGACATCGATGCCGTCCTGTATCTCAAAAACCGCCTTTAGCTTTTCGCCGAAGCGCGCCTGTTCTATGGCAAGATAAGCCTTTACGTGTTCTATCTCCTGCTCAAGAGGCACCATATCAAGGCTGATGCTCAGGTTTTTCCTGAAAAATTCTCCCAAATATATTAAGAGTTCCCTGGCTCGGGCAGGATCCTTTCTCAGAATTGATATGATGGTATTCAAAGCATTGAATAAAAAATGAGGATTTATCTGCGACTGCAGCGCTTTGAGCTCGGCGCGGGCCAGCAGTTTGGACTGATATTCGAACTTGCCCAGTTCCAACTGAGTGGAAAACAACTGCCCCAGCCCCTCCGCAAGCTTCACATCCACGCTTGAAATGCTATTTTCGCGGCTCTTGTACAGCTTGAGGCAGCCTATCACCTCATCTTCTTCTTTCAGAGGTACTATGACAGCCGCCTTCAGCGGGCAATTTTCGTCAGGGCACTCTATCTCCGAGCCGGATGATGCCGTCTGGCACTCACCGGTGGCAAGAGCCCTGCGGGTGGCTTCAGTGAGAACATTGTGGCCGGGTTTATGATGGTCCTCCCCCGCTCCGATATGAGCTAAAATCTGTTTTTCATCGGTGATGGCAACAGCATCGAAGTCGGTTTTTTCATAAATTATTTTCGCCGTTTTATATGCGGACAGTTCATTAATTCCGCGTCTGAGATATGGCAGCGTTTCCGAGGCAATGTCGAGCGCCAGCTGCGCCTGATATGCCCCGGCCCTTTCCTGTTCTTTGAATATATTCTCCACAATCAATATAAAAATGGCTATACCGGCTGCATTCACGGAAGTCATGGGAAACCATATAACCCTGACCAGAGCCAGAGCAGCATAAAAAGGCCTGGCGATAATCAGAATAATCACCATCTGCAGAAGCTCCAGGCTGGCTCCTATCAAAAAAGCCGTTGTCCAGTTCACTCTGCCGTGTTTTAATTTTCTGTGAATGAACCCCGCAATGGTGGCCTCGGTAAAAGTGGACACCGCACAGGCCAGAGCAGTAAAGCCTCCTATGTCTATGACCCAGCGGTGAAATCCCGCAATAAAACCGGAAAGCACCCCCACAAACGGCCCGCCCAGCAATCCTCCGATGATAACGCCCACGGCCCGGGAGTTGGCTATGGCGCCATATACGGGTATGCCCAGATATGTGCCCAGTATGCCGAATGCTCCGAAAATGGCTGAGAGCATGAGCTTGTCTTTTAGGGATACCTCATTCTTCAATATCAAATTTTTAAACGACCTGTTCCTCGACAGCAAATACGCGATCACTATAAAGAAGCCCAGCCGGTTCATCAGATTTATCAGTATGGAAAATATCATATTTTCAACTCCTGAAAAATGCAATGTTCGACTGCTAAATTTAATATATCATATTTTTTAAAAAGTATTAATTGATTTTTGTAAAACTAAGTCCGCCGCTGGAGATGGCCAAGAACACTGAAAGTTCTCCGTCGCCGCTCTTGAGTTGGAAACAAGGAGGGGGAGGTTTATGCTCAAATCTTTAGAGCCCGCTTCGCAGCAGGCTCCTGGGAATTTGACATTATATTCCTACAGATGTCTTTTTGTTCTTTCCCGTCAACACACCGTAAGTCTGTATTATGAGCAGGATTGCCAGTATGAATAACAGAACTGCGAACACCACCAGAAGGTAGTTTCCCGCGGCTGCATTGGATTTTATTAAAAATCCCAGCGCCGTCAATGTCACCGCAAACATAAATATCATCGGCAGTATGAGCATGCCGTTGTTCTTGCCGGCATTGGCCAGCCACGCCGCCACCGCCAGAAGCGCAATAGCCGCCAGAAGCTGGTTCGCCGAACCGAATATGGGCCATATGACCTTCCAACTGGTGAAAGCCAGGATAACCGAAGCTATAACAGTTATTATGGAAGCCACGAACCTATCGCCAAAGAATTTTGTCGCGGCGCTTTTCTCCTGCCCCTTTTCGCCCGCCTCCGAAATATTTTCAAAAAATTCCTGGAAAGCAAACCTTCCAAGCCTTGTGGCGGTGTCAAGGGTCGTCAAAGCAAAAGCGGAAACCGCAAGGGCGGCAAAGGTCTTTCCTATGGTAAAATTGACTCCGAAACTTGTCATGAAAGTGCCCAAACCATCGGCAAAAACATTGGTGGGACCGCTTTTCATCAAAGCCGCAAATTTATCATTGGCCAGATAAGCTGCGGTTATTATGGCTATGGTTGCCAGGACACCTTCTATGAGCATAGCGCCGTAACCAATAAGTCTCGCATCGCCTTCCCTGTCCAACTGCTTTGCTGTGGTGCCCGACGCCACAAGCGAGTGGAATCCCGAGATGGCGCCGCATGCCACTGTCACGAACAGCATCGGGAACAGGTACTGGGTACCCACTTTGAAGCCGGTGAAGGCCGGCAGTTGAATGTGCGGGTTATACAGTAGTATGCCTATGATGCCGCCCAGCATCATGCCGTAAAGCAGGAATGAATTCAGATAGTCCCGGGGTTGGAGCAGTATCCACACCGGCATGATGGAAGCCGCTACAATGTATATGGCCAGAATGGCAATCCATGCGGTTTTGGAAAGGGACAGCGGAGCATAGTAGCCGAAAATGATGCAGAAAGCCAGAATGATGACGCCTATCACTGTGCTGATCGATAATGAAGCGTTCCTGCGGTATACGGCAAAACCGAAGGCCACAGCCAGAGGTATGAACAACAGGGACGCTGTGGCCGCCTGCGGCGTGGCCACGAATGTATCCGCCACTATGTTTGCAAAAGCCGCCACCACCAGCACCAGCGTGAGCCAGGAAAAAAGTAGAAAGAGCCTTTTGCCGGTAATACCCACATTGACTTCAATGACGTCTCCAATGGATTTCCCCTTATGTCTCAGCGAGGCTATCAGGGAACCGAAGTCATGGGCCGCGCCGAAAAAGATGCTGCCTATTATTATCCACAGAGCCACCGGAACCCATCCAAATACGGCAGCCTGAACCGGGCCGTTAATGGGACCTGCCCCCGCAATGGATGCGAAGTGATGGCCGAGCAGCACAGGCGCCTTTGCTGGAGCATAGTCTATTCCGTCGTACATGGTATGAGCGGGAGTTTCGCGGTGGATGTCGACGCCCCATTGTTTTGCCAGCCATCCGCCGTACGCCGTATAAGCTATCAGGAAAAGTATGATTGCACCTATCAACAGCAAAATTGCACTCATTGTGGTCCCCCTTTTCTTTTTTTTATAATCCTACCGGGCGGCAGCCGCAGCCTGTTCAAAATCTTTCATCACCTCTTTTCCTTTTTTATTTGCCACCACCCTATCGGAAACTCCATCTACTCCTATAAGCCTGATGTCGCACCACCCTTTCATTCCAAAGCCAAAGTACTTTGTGTATTTATATCTTTTAATATAGCTTTCCACTTCCGGCAAAAGCCCATTTTTTGCCACAATTATGCCTGTCAATGTGGTGCACATATGGTTTGTGTCGGGTTTTGTCAGGATTTTTATTTCACCTTGCATCCATTCTACGAACCGTTCGACGTCATTCAAATTGGGGGCCAAAAAACTTTTGACGAAACGGTACTCGTGGGCTTCATATGCGTCCAGCACACTCACAAAGAAAAATCTTTCATTTTTGATATGAAATTCGGTATACAGATCAAAAACCATGTCGCCGATCCGGTGATTTCTGTACACATCGAAAAATTTTTCATGTTTTTTCTCCAGGATATCCAGGTACTTTTCAAAAATCATGATTTCCTCCAACGTTGGTCGAAAATTTAATATATTTACAAATATATTATACGTCCAAAAAAAGAAATTATGTTAATATTTGCTTCAAACGGTATAAAATAAGTTCCAAACGGTCGGATTTTATATCCAAGCGGCACGATGAACGTTTAATTTGCATATTTCTATAAATGACATAATATATTATTGTCCTTTAAAAGTTTTAAAGAAAAACAAACTTTTATACAAAAAGTCCTTCAGAAGCCACTAACTACGCGGCTTGCATATTAGCCAAGAGAGGATACTCTTTAGCCTTGATTTTCAAAATAGAAGACATAACCCTTAACCCCTTTTTGCTGACTTTATATTTAAAAGAGTGGGGGATTTTACATATTAATTTATGGGCTCTTAGCTTAGCTAATATTCGGGTGGTTTTATTTCTTATTCTTTTATCATTAATATCGAAGTCAGGAAAAAGTTGAGTACGAATATCAAAATTAGTAAAACCGTTAATATTGTTAGCCCCATTCATTACAGCAAGAAACAGCTGACAAGTTTCGGGAGAAAGAACATTAAAGCCGCTGTAATCTCTATTTTTGTATGTTGTTTTGCCGCATAATTTCTCTACCTCCTGTATAACTTCTCCTGTAGGAACTGCCTGCGCTAGAGCATCAAAATAACGAAGATTAGAGGCTTTAGAAACCTGAGCATATCTATACAGATTAGCAATTGACTTACCCATGGGAGTCCAGCGCAAGACTTCACCTTGCTTGCTATTTACACGTTTTAATATCTTGAATTCATGAGGGTCATTTATAGTGGTTTCTACCCTAAGAACGCTATACTTATCATACATTTTAATAATGTTTGATTTCATTCTGTGTTTAATGCGTAATCCTTGGGGCCGTTTTTTAATATCGGAGACTATTTCTCCCTGAAATGCATTATGCATTTTACGGCCAAGGAAAGTCATTACATCATCGCACTTAAAGGAAATCAGAGCGTGTTCAACCAGAGCCGGATATATTTTTTCCAAATCTTCTCGGCTATTAAACATAATATCGGTTGCATACTCGCACTGATCTACACACCAATAATATCCTTGATGAAAAATCTCATAAATTCTGCTTAGGAAAGGGTTAATTTTTGCGGCAATAGCATCCAGCCTCTTGCAAAACTTTAACGATTCTATTTTATCAGCGAGCTCTTGAGCTTTTTCAACATCGGATATATATGTAAAGCTATTGTCATAGCGATTGTATTGAATACCGTGTTTATCTAATTGTTTTGAAAGATATTCTCTGCCATTTATATAAACTTGTATCATAAAAGGAAACCATGTTTGAAGTTTTACGTGCATAAAGCCGAATTCGCTGTCAAGATAGTAGAAATAAAGATAGATGCATTTACGGTCAACGTTTTTTAGTTCAAGTTTTCCTGTTTGAGTGTTTTTTATCACCTGCAAGGTAGAGCAAAACTCAACGGTAGATAATATGCATATTAATCCTTCATCAATCGGGTTTTCTTTGAGACATTTTAATGCAGTTTCTTCTTTTGAGATTCTGGGAGAATTAAGGTATATATAGGGGCGTTTAAGTTCATTGGCCATATTTATAGCATGCTCTTTTATTTTCCCAGTAACTTGTAAGGCATAATTACCAAAATCCGTATATAATAAGCTTTCCTGACTTAAGAAGTGTTTTTTACCTGAAGGGCTAAAAAACTGCCGAATGTGACCTTTTATTATTATTCTGTCAAAAGTGCTCAATATTCCATTGATTTTATCTTTATATTTCTCTATAATTATCATAGTAGCCGTTACCTCCTAAGCGATTGTGTCACTGGCTTGGCCAAACACTTAAGGTTATTTTAAACCATTCGCTTCTGGTGAGCAAGTCACCGATTTTATTATTGAGGGACGGCTACTGTCCTTATTTTTTTGATTGCAGCTTTGCTGCGGTACGTTATAATCTTGAATATCCAGAATTAATTGCTTAAATCGGAGGTGCCGTCTTGCAAAACACTCAAAAATCTCTTTCGGCAGGCACCGTCAAACGGGGACTTATCGCAGGCGTGGATGTCACATGGCAGCTGGCAAGAATCGTAATACCGATTTATTTTATTGTCACCTTTTTAAAACATACTTTTGTATTAAATGTTATTTCCGGTCTATTTTCGCCTTTAATGAGGCTTTTCGGCCTACCCGGAAAAGCCGCCATCGTCCTTGTCCTGGGGAATGTGGTCAATCTTTATGCGGCCATAGGGGCTATGGTTTCCCTCTCCCTCACTTATAAAGAAATCACAGTGCTTGCCATTATGCTTTCTTTCTGCCACAGTCTGCCGGTGGAAACCGCTCTGGCAAAAAAAATAGGCCTTTCAGCCGTCAATGTAATTGCGGTAAGGGCCGGTCTTGCCATCTTATCGGGGATTGCATTCAATCTTATGCTTTAATGAGTCAGGTGAGTCAGGGGACGGTTCCTTGACTCAACAAGTTGAGTCAAGGAACCGTCCCCTGACTCACCTGACTCATAAATGGAGGAATCTTAATGTTGAGTATTTTAAAAGAAGCCGCGGTGGGAAGCTTTCTGTCGGTGAAGCAGATTGCCTTTATTGTCATACCGCTCATGATCTTTATGGAAATATTAAAGGACATGGGCATCCTTGAAAGAATAGCAAATCTTTTTTCGCCGGTGGTCAAAATTTACGGCATGAAAAAAGAATCCGGATTCCCGCTGGTTATAGGGATAATAATAGGGCTTTCGTACGGCGCCGGTGTCATCTTCCGGTCCGCCAGGGAAGATAAACTGCCCAAAAGGGACCTCTACCTGATAACATATTTTCTGGTCTGCGCCCATGCGGTCTTTGAGGATACCGCGATTTTTATGGCCATCGGTGCGAGCGGCGCCCTCCTTCTTGCCACCCGTCTGCTGGCGGCCGCATTTTTTACTTATCTTGCCTCCCGGCTTATCAAAAGTCAGGATGAAATAATATCGTAAAGTAAGGTGAAAAATATGGAAATACAAAACGGCAACAGTTTCAAAGTCATAAGCCTTCCAAAATTGAACGGACTTACGCCAACCCTTGAATCCACCGCTTTGAAGCTTATGGAGGAGGCCGGAGAACTGGCTCAGGCCATAGGCAAATTCCGTGGCCAGAGCGGTGAAAAAGTCAGGATGGATGAAAAGGAAGCGGTGGACAGGATGGCGAGAGAACTGCTGGACGTGGCCCAAGTGGCCGTATCCATGATGTTCGTTCTGGAGGAAAACTACAATATCAACCTGGAGGAAAAACTCCGCCAGCATATTGAAAAACTCATATCAAAAGGATATCTTTATCAAACCGATTTTAAAGAGCAAAAAAAGACCGATTATTAATCCGCATCACTTTTACGTCAGCTGCAGTTCGTTTACCGTGGCTGCCAGGTTTTCAAAAAATTCCCTGTTGGTTTTTGTCCTTTTCAGGCGGTTTATGAGGGTCGTAGCAGCTTCCACTGTTTCCAGCGGAGCCAGAGCTTTTCTGAGTACCCACACCGCTTCCAGTTCGTCTTTAGACAGCAGGAGTTCTTCCCGGCGCGTGCCGGATTTTTTTATATCTATGGCAGGGTATACTCTGCGCTCCGCAAGTTTCCTGTCAAGATGGATTTCCATGTTGCCAGTGCCCTTGAATTCCTCGTATATGACATCATCCATTCGGCTCCCCGTCTCCACTAGAGCGGTCGCTATTATAGTCAGGCTGCCGCCTTCTTCTATATTGCGGGCTGCCCCGAAAAACCTTTTAGGCTTGTGCAGAGCGCTGGGATCAAGCCCGCCGGATAGAGTCCGACCGGTAGGGGGGACCACCAGGTTATTGGCTCTTGCCAGGCGTGTGATGCTATCCAGCAGTATCACCACATCTCTTCTGCTTTCCACCAGCCTCTGGGCCCTCTCCAGCACCATGTCCGCCACTCTCAAATGGTTTTCGGGCAGTTCGTCAAACGTGGAACTCACCACTTCTCCTTCCACGGAACGCCTGATATCCGTAACCTCTTCGGGCCTTTCATCTATCAAAAGCACGATCAGCTGTACGTCGGGATGGTTCCTGGTAAGGGCGTTGGCTATTTTCTTGAGCATCATGGTCTTCCCCGCTTTGGGCGGAGAAACTATGAGCGCCCGCTGGCCTTTTCCTATGGGAGATATTATGTCTATTATCCTGGTTGAAAGGTCCTGAGGGTCATTTTCAAGAGTGAGCCTGGGCTGGGGAAAGATTGGAGTGAGTGAATCAAAGTGGAAACGTCCTATCGCATGCTCCGGATCCAGACCATTTACCGCTGATATCTGCAGGATGGCCCTGTATTTTTCTCCTTCCTTGGGAGGTCTTATCTTGCCGGAAATCATATCTCCGGTCCTTAAGTGGAATCGTCGAATCTGCGATGGAGAAATGTATATATCCTCATCCGACGGAAGATAATTCTCTATGCGTAAGAATCCATATCCGTCGGGCAAAACTTCAAGAACACCTTCGGCCATGACATCTCCTGGTTCTTCTGCCATGGTCTCCATGATTTTTATTATGAGTTCGCGCTTTCGGTATTTGTAATATCCTGGTATTTTCTTTTCTTTTGCGATTTCATGCAGCTCGGCTATAGTTTTCTTTTCAAGTTCAGTAATTAACAAAATTTCACTCCTTTACATCTGAGTAAATTTACATCTGAGTAAAGATATGCTCTTTTTCACGGGAAAATATTTAAAATCTTCGGAAGCAAGAGGCCGATGTACTAACACGGCAGATTTTCTCGTGATGATTTATTGTTTAAAATATAGGAAAAATCTAAAAAGGGGGGCTATCAAAGATTATGCACATAGATGGGAAAAATATTCAATGATGAACACTTTTTAAAAAAGGAGACCCATAGAAGGGCCTCCTTTTTATTGATACACCGAGGAGGATTTGCCTTTTGCTTGTTATTATACCATTAATATCTTGCGGCGTCAATATTTGAGAGGTTTACTTTATTGTTCCAGAGCTAAGATGCCTGCGGCAATTTTATAATAAATTTGGTCCCGCAGCCTTCTTCAGATTCGAATTCTATTGTCCCTCCGTAGCTTGAGATAATTCTCCTGGATATATACAGACCGAGACCCGTACCATTTTCTTTTGTAGTAAAAAACGGTTTGAATATATTGCCTTCATCTCCTTTTTTTATACCCGACCCCTCATCTCTTATCTCTGTTATCACGGTTTTATCTTGTGCATAAATGCTTAGATAAATATTTCCACCTGAGGGCATCGCGTCGAGGGCATTTTGTATTATATTTATAAATACTTGCTTTAACTGATCCGCATCTATATAAACCGGGACAATGTTATCGTCCGCATTGAAATGGCATGAAACCCCTTTCATATCAAATCTCGGTTTGAAAAGTTTCAATATTTCTATCAATAATTTGTTCACAAAAACTTTATCGCCATTTTTTTCCTTATTTCTTGTCAGCATCAGAAAATCATCGGCCAGCTTGGCCAGACGGTCCAGTTCAGCGACCATGATTTGCGTGTACTCTCTTCGCTTGTCATCCTGCATCAAACTGTTTTCAAGCAACCGCAAAAAGCCCCTTATGGAAAATATGGGATTTTTAATTTCATGGACTGCGCTGGCGGCCAGCTCCCCGACCACAGTCAAATTTTCAAGCCTTGAGATTATTTTGTGATAATTTTCACGTTCATTTTTATCCTCATAAGATATTACGGCGCCAAGCTGGCCGTGGGGGCCTTCCACCAGAGAGGTTGTAACATCGAAAACTAGCGGGGCCATTTCATCGCAACTATCGCTCGCACTTTCGATGAAGACCTGATGCTTTCCTTCTTTGATCAGAATCGGCGGATCGTCACTAATTGAACGAACATTCTCCGTGAATGTTTCTTCGTAAGCGCGCGCGAAATTTACGAAATCATTTGATCTGTCCCGGAGTCCATCGCCCATCTGTCTTCTCCTCTCGGTGCCGTATCTTGTGTTGTCGAAATTCTTACAAGGAGACTTTTCAGTTCCTCCACGTCGAAAGGCTTTACAAGATAACCGCACGCTCCTTCTCTTCTGGCGCGGTTTATGTACTCAATATCAGAATTCCCGGACATGAGAATGGTGGCCATCTCGGGTTTTTCATCTTTTAAATGTGCCAAAAGGGTGAAGCCGTCAATTCCCGGAATGGTCATGTCGATTAAAGCTATGTCCGGTTTTTCCTTATGTATCATACGCAAAGCTTCCCTGCCGTTTGCAGCACCGAAAGTCAAATATCCAGAAGAAGAAAGCGCCTCCAGCAGCATGGTCCTTACCCACAGCTGATCATCCACAACCATCACCTTGCATCTTTCCACAGACTTCTGTCCCCCTTTTCTTGGCAATCCTTATCTCTCTTTCAAGCGTTCTTCCGGTCTTTTGAGAACATCGCCTCCTAACAATAATTGAAAAAATATATATACGACTAGCATCCAATTCCAACAATATTATATAATTCTATGCAAATATAAATTTTCCTTCTCTCAAATTTAATTTATTAAATTTTTTAATTAATATGTAACATGATTATAATATTTTTCGTCGTATATCTCTATAGATTTTATTTTAACATTATCCGGTATATGGGCGCTTCCTCCTATTGCCGGATACGCTATTCCGTTTACCACAACGGTGGCATCTACAGGCCTGAGGGTGTCTTTTTCCCGGACGGTAATGTTCCCCTCGGGCAGCGCCTGCACAAGAAGCTCACTTTCTTGCACGCAAAGTCTCACCGGAATCCGGGACAACTCGTTTCCGTTTTCATCTTTTACTGCAATGAAACCTGTAAAATTCGTTCCACCCTCGGGAACATTTATATTGAGCTTCACCTTCCATGACGACCCCGGCTGATGTTCTGCAACAGGATCATGGACGACAATATCACCGCCGTCTGTAAGAATCTGCCTTTTGATATTGAATGCAGCGCTGCCGCCGGGAACGGAAAAACCGTCAACATACACCACATATTCTCCCGGGGCGGGACCTGCCATTTCAATTTTCTCATCGGATACGTCCACTCTGGCCGAAGACGCAATTTCTTCGTACTTTCCGGTGCTGTCATTTTTCCGGTACAGGTAAAGATCCACATCTCCTATGAATTCTCCGGCGGGTCTTACTTCGACTTTCAGACTCATGGCATTTTCAGGCACCGTAAAAGACGGCCCCGGAACCAGTTCTCCCTGATTTACGATTATAGGTTCCGACACAATGTCCTGATTTTCTTCCGCCAGGCCGAATCCCACCGCATGCCCCCGAAATGTCCTGCCAACATTTTTCAACAATATTTCCCGGGAAATCCGCATCTGCCCCTTGTTTGCGTATAAACTCACATTCCCGCTGTCGACAAAAGTCCCCGAAACCGCTGCCGTCAAATTATAGGATGTCCTGTCCGTTCCAAAATCCGACAGGTTGTAATCCGAAACCACAACAACTTCCCATATCCCCGGAGCTGGGTCTTTTATCTTATATGAAATCCTGTCCCGTGAAGACAGATAATCCGAGCCGGCGTAATCTTCAAACACTTTTTGCCCGTCAGGGGCATAAATATATAACAGGCCACGTCCCATGGCATTATTTTTTTCTTTTGTTATATTGAGATCGAATCTCAATACCGATATGCCCGGCACGGTTTTAAAAAAGTAACGGTACCACCTGGCCGGTAGCAGTGAGTTTTTGAAGCTCATCGAACCGGAACCGCTCAGGTCGTAAGGCACAACCGCGGTCGTGATAAAACTTGCTTCGGGATCTTTCCCTTTTGACGAGTATGCCGCTGTCTCTGCGATGTAAAGTCCGGGTTGTTCGGGAAAATCATATGAAATCGTCACCCTGCGGGGTTTGCCTCTTGGAAGAATCACATAATCCTTATCTTTTCCCACCCATTTCTGATCCTGTTCCAGTTTCAATTTCAATACAGAACCGGACAGGTTTGTCAAAAGTATATTAATTTTGCCCTTCAGTGCGTTTCGTAAAAAAATGCCGCCTTTATACCCCGGGCTTTCGGGTATTTTTATTTCCACACGCCGGGCGGTCGATTCTTTCGAACCGTTATTTTTCAACATATTCCATGTCTTAATTACGTCTATGAGGCCGTTCCCCTGTTCTATCGTAAGGTAGCCGTCCAGCTTTCTTGCCCCCTGCTCCAGAGCCTTTTTTAAAGCCGCAGGCGAAACAGTGATTCCTTCCTTTTTCGCTTCTTGAAAAAGCAGCGCCGCACAGCCCGATACGAATGGAGCGGCCATGCTGGTGCCATCCATTAAAAAATATCCCCCGCTGTCCCATGTGGCCACTGTGGAAACGACGCTGGAGGGAGCCACCACCGAAGGCGCAGAGGAGCCTCCCGAAGCCGGACCCATGCCGGAAAAATACCACAGGGTCTCGCCAGGAACACGGGCGTTGTAGTTTATATCCCACAGGGCTGGAGACATATAGGCCCCAACCGTTATTACGCTCTCGCTGTCTCCCGCATCGGCCGCCGTGGAAAGGCCCGGGCCGGTATTCCCCGCCGCCATTACCACCAGCGCCTTCCCATCAAGGGATATTTTTTTAAAAAGCCTGGACTGGGCTATTTGCTCTTCACTGGAAGACGAAATATTTCCTATGCTTATGTTTATTATGTTGGCTCCGTGTTTTTTTGCATATTCTACTCCGCCTGCAATGCTGTCCCAGTTTCCGTCACCCGAGGACCCAAGGGCTTTTATTGCCATTATCTGCACTCCAGGCGCGGTGCCCACGAGATTCCCCCAGGCGCCTATAATTCCCGCCACATGGGTACCGTGTCCGTTTCCGTCAAAGCTCAGTCTTACCATATCTCCTGTCGGGCTTATTTCGGAAACCACAAAAGACGATTCTTCAACATATTCCGTGCCGGGGTTGTCTTTGCCGAAATACGCCCATTGAAATCCCGTGTTGTATGCCTTCAACGGTTTTTCATCGCTGAAATCGTCGTTTAAGTTGGTATCTACATAAACCGTATCGTAAATCCCCGGCAGGATCTGGTCCGCCACCAGCACACCGAATACGTCCCGGTTGTCGCCATCCCTGTTCAAGTCCTGATTAATATATCCCTTCTCGTCCAACTGGCTTTCCTTAAGAAATCCGAAATGAAGTACGCCACTCTTTGATTGTATCCCTTTTGCGGCAAATTTTTTGCCCTCCAGCAAAATGGCGCCGTCCCCGGCAGAGGCTGAAAATTTCGTTTCTACAAGGCCTTCATCCGTAAAATCTGCATAATCCACTATTTTTACCTTCCCATCGGGTGTGTTTCGAAGATCCGGATGACTTACATCAATGCCAGTGTCTATAACCGCCACCTTTATTCCGCGGCCGTCTGCCCCCGTGTTTTTCTTGAAAATATCCGCCCTGATAACTGCCAAGGCTTCCTTCATCCCGGCATTTATGTCATAATCCGCATTTTCAAGGGCCAGTGCCGGTGCGAACATGAAAAATATTAAAATTGTCATTATAGATATTCCGGTTATTTTCACCATGCTGATCATTCCCCGGTATATTTAATAAATTCAACTTTTGCGCCATTCAGTATTATATAAACCATCCTGCCGTTTAAATTGTTTATATTTACTTTTTCCCGTCCCTTATACGCCACCGCATCCGGAGACAATTGAAAGCCCACTGTGACGCCATCTATTGTCAAATTAATTTCTCCAGGTTTTCCATCGGTCACCGTGAGAAGGCCGTGGTAGTCGTAGATATATCCGTTCTGAGCCGCCACAGCGGCCAGAACCTTCGCAGCTTCCGCCCTGGAAGCCGGCCGGAGGGGCTCGAACAACCCCTCCGGCGTGCCGCTGATTATGCCTTTTTCCACAGCCCGGGCCACATAGGGTACAGCCCATGAGGGAATATTTGTCCAGTCGCCGAATTTTTCAAGCGTCTGCCGGTTTTTTTCCGAGTCGCTCTCTACAGCGACGCGGAAAGCCCTGAGGAGCATTGTCAAAACCTCGGCCCTGTTTATGCTCCTGTCGGGATAGAAGCGTGACCCTTCGCCCTTCGCTATGCCCAGCTCCCATGCCTCTTTTACAAAACCCGCCGCCCAGTGCCTGTCGATGTCGGAAAACACGGCGGAATAATTTTTTATTTCTTCGGCATCATCCCCATAGCCCAGTGCGACCACTAGCATCTTTGCAAATTCCGCCCTTGTGACGGGCTTTCCGGGGAAAAAGTTTGTTCCGTCGCCGTTTACTATGCCTTTTGCCAGGAGCATGGAGATCTCCATTTCTGCAAAATTGCCCTCAGTATCAGAAAACCCTAGGGCAAAAACATGTTCAAAACTTAGAGCAAAGATAATAATCAATGTCAGCATGAATGCCAGCAGGGACGGGTTTGTCTGCCCGCCCGATGCCAGTACTGGTTGTTTATTTGAGGCTCTTGTGGTCTTCATGGCTTATCCTCTTCTCAGTCGGAAACCGTCAAATCAATAATGGTTTCTGCAAAAAATAGCCCGCTGTCATATTTTCCTGTGGCGATTATTTGGTCGCCCTCATTTATCTTGTTTATGGTAATTTTATTGGAACCTCTCATGAATACTGTATCGTCGGTATAGTGGATTTCCTTTGAGGTTTTGGTACCGTCCGAATCTTTTACGCTTATTACTATTACTTCCGCATCCTTGTGAATATTCTGCACCGTCCCCTGAATCGTTATCAGGTTTTCGCGGGCGGTAACATCTATGCTTAAGGCATCGTCGCCTTCCACTTCCATATCCAGATAATACCCCGCCCGCAGGTCGTACACGGTTATTTCCTTGTTGTCTTTCAGAATTTCGGTGTCCGAGGTGATGTTATAGGTGTAGGTGTCGCCGTCTTCATCGATTATTGTGACCTGTGGCGTATCCGAGATGGTAATGGCTTTTACCGTGCCGCTGACATCCTTTTTCACGCTCTTTGCCCTGATATCAACAATGACGTTGTACTCCAGGGTGAGGTCTACCGCATCGCCTTTTTTGATATCCCCGATTTTTGCAGATTTGCTGTTTCTTTTTATATATACATCCTCATCCACTTCATAGTCCGCATCATTTCCATCTTCATCCTCCACCGTGATCACCGGGTTTTTACCGGAAAAACTTATGGCTTTGACGGTTCCGCTTACATATTTTGTCTCGCTCTCGGCCTCTATCTTTATAACCTTACTTCCGGCTATGGTGATTGTAGCCATATCGTCGGGCGCAAGGTCCGAAAGGCCGGCGCTCTTCCCGTCTTTTTTGATGCTGACGCCGCTGGCAACGGTATATGCTTCGTTTTTGCCCGTATCGTCATTTTTTATTACCAGAATACTATTTGTCGAAGCCGGGACGGTTTTCAGTATTCCTTTCACCTTTTTCTCCACATTTTGAGCTTCAATCCGGGTTACGTCGGTACCCGTCACATAGACTTTTACAGGCTGCCCGACCGCAAGGTCGCTCAATAAAGCCGATTTTCCGTCAACATAAACTTTAACGCTGCTTTTTACGGTCAGCACCATATCCGTCCCGCCGGTCTTTTCCATCGTTAAAATGCTTCGGGCCGTATCAATATCTTTTATAGTTCCTTCGACGGCGCTCCCGTCGGTTGTGGTGGCAGTGCCCGAAAATACCTCTATATATGACGCCCGGCTCGTTGCTGCGGTATCAGTGATGATCCCGACGCTGTCGCCCACCTTTATTCCGCTGAGCGATATCTTTGTCAGAGAACCCTGATCATTTTCCCTATAAATGGATGTGGAATTGTTGACATTGTACGTCACAAAATTTCCGTTTGAAAGTTTGATCGTAATTGAAGGCAAAAAAATCGAATCCACATCCTGCACAATGCCTGTAATCATGTTTTTGTTGCCTAATTTTTTCGAAAGATTGCTGAGGATCGCAGCAGCCTGAGCCCTTGTGAGTTTATCATTCGGTTTGAAACTGTACTTGCCGCCGGCTTCCGGAAACCCCTTAACAATACCATTTTCCAAAGCCAATTGAACGTAAGCCCTGGCCTCCAACGGAATGTCGGATAAATCGGTAAATGTCAGATCCACGTTTTTCATGTTCTTGGCTTCTTCTTCAAGGCCCAGAGCCCTCACCGCAAAAATGGCCACCTCATATCTTTTTGCGTTTTCCTCGGCTCTGAAATCCGTCAGGTCGCTTCCAGAAATGATCCCTTTCTCAACAGCTACCGCCACATAACCCCTGGCCCATGCGGGCACGCTGGATGCGTTGGGAAAATCTGCCGGAAGACTCCTGGCTTTGGCCTCTTCCTCAAGACCCATGAGTCTTATAATCATGGTAACAATCTCGTCGCGCTTGACACTGTTATCCGGTGCAAATTTGGTTCCGCCGGTATCCACGCCTTTTACTATGTCATTGAGGTACATTTTCTCTATGTACGGTCTTGCCCAATCGTATTTCGAGGCTGTGATATCCTTGAAATTCAAATTCGCCGCAAAGGCCTGGATAAAGCTCGTCACTGCTAAGGCCGCCGCAATAAGTGCTGCCAGAAATGCCTTTTTTGATAAAACTTCCGGTTTTTTCATGGGTTTCCCTCCGCTCATCATAAATTCTATTTTCTATATTCTACATATACAGGATTTATCCTTCTTTTTTTTGCAAAAAAGGGCGGTATTTCCGCCCTTTTCCTAAATTTATATTAAATTTATTCGGCTTTTATCTCTATAACTTTGCCGTTCTTTATCCTCAGTTCAACTTTCATGCCCGCCTTTATATCCGAAAGCCCATCTATATCGTCCAGGTTTACATCGCTCGCCAGGACAAATGTATATACTCCGTCTTCATTTTCAACTGTTATCTCCCATTGAGACCTGAGCGTTAAAGATACCACGTTGCCTTCCAATCTGCCATTCTTGATTTCTTCCGTTTCCCTGTTCTGGTCCCTGATCCTATCCCGGAAACTGTAAACTTCGATTTCTAAAGCTTCCCCATCCTGGGCTTTTATCTTCGCAAAGTCTCCCGTTTCTATGTCTGAAAGTTCTCCGGTTTTACCGTCTACCGTGATTTTTGTATCGTCATCCACCTTGAATGTCACCACACTGGCTGTCCTGACAGGGTAAAAGTCTTCTACATCTATGAGGTCTCCACTCATGTATATCGAGGCTCCGACTTTCAATGTGCCCGCTACAACTATAGTTTTCCCCACATAATCTTCCAGGCCGTCGGTATCCCCTGTAAGTACAAAAGTGCCATAACCGGTGGAAAGCTCATAATGCCATCCCTCCAAATCGCTCGTTTTCAGGACGCCCACAAATCCCTTATCAGCATCGTTGACGTAGGTAAACAGCGATACTGTCCCGTTGTCTTCATCCACATCCGTAACAAGTCCTCTGGCGCTCACTGTGACCGGCTCAGCGTCCTCTTCAAGCACTTGAATGAACACCACGTCTCCATCGGAATTTATAACCAGTTCCACTCTGTCTCCTACATTCAGGTCTTCCAGCTCTCTATATTTTTCATCAATGTAAACAGGCACATTTTCTATTATGTCATAGGTCTTTTCTCCATAGCTGTTTGTTATGGTTATGGTCAGCTCTTCCGTATCCACATCTTTTACTATGCCTACCAGAAGGTTTTCATCTTTCGGTTCCAGTGTACCGTCGAGCCTGCTTGCCAGCACCGCCATTTCCGCCCGGCTGATGGGTTCCTGCGGCTTGAACAACCCTCTGTCGTCACCCTTCATCAGCCCCAAATCTGTTATCACATATACATATCCCACGGCATCTTTTGGAACTGCATTGGCATCTTTGAAGGGCAGCTTATCATTCATATGTTCCTGCGCTTCATCTTCCTTGCCCAGGGCCCTTACCACCAGCCTTGCCACTTCATATCGCTTGGCTGCTGCATTAGGATTGAAACCTTTCAATTCGTCGGGTTCTACCAGGCCCTTTTCAACGGCCAGGGCAATATAATAATAACCTTTTGACCATTTGACATTGAGATTCTTTACTGATTTCGGAAGGTTTTTCACATTGTCGACTTCCTGCTCCCAGCCCATAATCCTGAGGGCAATCACAACGGCCTCCAGATTGGTAACATTGTTCTTTGGCTTAAAAAAGTCTCCGGGATATCCGGTGAAAATCCCTTTTGCATACATTTTTTCAATGGCCATCCTGGCCCAATTCAGGGTTTCGTCTACATCTGAAAAACCTGTTTTCCATCGGGCTTTGCCCTGCGAAAAAACGTTTAAGTTTTTACCCTCGGCCCCTTTGGCAAAGGCGGCCGGTACCGCCATTGTCAGAACCACCAGCACTACTAACAGCACGGTGATAATTTTTGCGGTCAACCTTTTCATACTCACCCTCCTATTTTTCCATTTTTCTTTTCCCCCGGGTTCCGGAACCGGATTTGATTTTCACTATATAATATCGTAAAACAATATGGAAAATATGAGGTTATCTGGAAGATGTAACAGTATTGTAATATTGCTGTAATATCCCTGTCACATATTTAACGCTATCCCGTGGAATAAAATGTCCAGGGCTTTTTCTTTAATTTTTTCCAGAGAAAGCTCGGCATCTTCATTATCATTAAAAACGCTCTCTGCAAAAAATATTCTCCATGAAGTCAGAAACATCACCGCCGCCAGGTGTACGTCGATCTGCCGCAGCATCCCTTCGTCTATGCCCTGCTGTAAAATGTCTTCCACCAGCCTGATCATTTTTTTCTGCCCCTGTATAATCCACATGTGAAGGTCGCGGCTGATGTATGTAAAGTCGTGAAACATGAGGTTTGTCAGTTTTTTTGCATGTATGGCTAATTTCATGTGGGCGTCCATCATGTTTTCAAGTTTCTGCTTGAAATTCTCGCCATGTTCAGTGCTTTGCTTTATGGAGTCAAAGTACCATGTCATGCATTGCTTTACCATGCCGCAGAAAAGTTCTTTCTTCCCCGGAAAATATTCGTATATGGTTCCTTTTCCGATACCCGCCTTCCGGGCTATCTCTTCCATTTTCGCCTGATGGAAACCCTTTTTTATGAACACTTCAAAGGCGGCCCGGATAATTTCCTCGTAACGTTCTGCCTTTCTCTCACTTATGTTTTCGGGTTGCATTGACTCTGTTCTCATCTCCCGCGTATAAATTTACTGAGCACTCCTGTAACCGGAGGCATTCGACGTCACCGGAATGTAAACCACGTTTTCGAGTTTTATCTTTGCAAGATTGTAATTATAAACGGCTTGATTCATTTGAAGTTCTATCCGCTTGAGCATTTCCTCCGCCTGGGATACATCCACTCTCACTGCTGTACCAGCCTCATAGCTTAAGATTGCAAGCCTCAAGCTTTCTTTCGCCGTCTCAACGGATTTTTCCAGTGCGGGTATATTTGATTGAGCTTCTGCAAGATCCAGCAAAATCCCTCTCACTTCCGCCTCCACATCTTTTTTCTTGTTTTCTAGGTTCATCTTTGCATCCTGCAGGGCATACTCTTTTTCTTTATATTTAAAAGTATTGGAAGGATATACGCTGCTCGTCATGTCGAAATCCAACTGGGCAATGTCAAGCTTTCCCTGTGCCTCTATAATATCCATCCGTTTTTGTAGCGCTTCTTCTATCAGTTTTTCCGGTTCCGCAACATTTTCAATCGGCCTGTAATCGAAGGTATCGGTCAGTTCTATTTCTTTCGCAAAATCTATATTCAACAACTTTTTAAGATTGATGTAAGCCTTTTGCCTCTCCGACTCGGCCACGGCCACCGCAGCCTGGGCGCTGGCCACCTGTACCTGAGCGTCCATCAGGTCTCTTTTTGCAATCACACCGGCTTTTAGTTTGGCTTCCGCAATCTTCAACATTTCCTGCTGCCTTTCCAGAGCTTCCCTGCATATTTTAAGATTGTCTTCCGCTGCCAGGGCTCCGTAATATGCCGCTTCCACTCCGTACCGGATGTTCCTTAAGGTTGCGTCGACGCCCAGTTCAGCCATTTTGAGGCCGAATTCGGCATTCTTTTTGCCCAGCTCGATCTGGTATTTATATTCAAAATCCGACGGGCTGAGTTTGTATGGATTTGAATATGATGAATTATTTTCTTCTTCGTCTTTTTCCTCTTCTTTGCCTTTTTTATCCTGATACTTTATCTCCTGCTGAGCCAGCTGTGCCTTCTCCACCGCCAGCTTTGACAGAGCTACCTGGGGGTTGCTTTCTTCCGCCATCTTCAGGGCGTCGGCAAGGGAAAGCTTGACTATATCCTGCCCTTCGGCTTTGCCATCCGCTTGAAAAGCCGCAAAACCGCCTGTCAGAACCGTTGATACAAGTAAAAATACTAAAACCGTCTTTTTCCATTTGTGTAACATTTTTATCCCCCTCATCATATTTTTGTAACTGTACATCGCCTGTATCGGATGGAGCACGTTTTCCTCGACGAGTTGCTGGTGCTGCATATCATGCTGCGTCCGGAGCGGCGAGGCGAAGCAGGATTACCTTTCACTTGTTGAAATCAGTTTTCGCCTTTTCCTGATCCTTATTCTCCTCCATATGCTTCCAATATCTTCCATTATTGTATATATCACGGGAATGACCACCAGTGTCAACAATGTAGAAAAGGTGAGTCCTCCTATAACGGCTGTGGCCATGGGTGCGCGAAGCTCTCCTCCTTCTCCCAGGCCCAGCGCCAGCGGAACAAGGCCCAGAACTGTCGTCAGGGTGGTCATGAGAATAGGCCTCAGCCGGGTTGGGCCGGCTTTTATTATAGCCTCTTCGCGGCTCATACCTCTATGCCGCAATTGATTTATGAAATCCACCAGCACTATGGCGTTATTCACCACAATGCCTGCCAGCATGATTATGCCGATAAAGGCAGGCATGTTTATGTGCCTTCCGGTCGCAAGCAGAGCAAAAACCACTCCTATTATGGCCAGAGGTACGGTGAACATTATGACAAAGGGTTGGGAAAGCGATTCAAACTGAGCGGCCATCACCATGTAAACCAGTATCACAGCCAGTATCAATGCGAGAAAGAGGTCCCTGAAGGATTCCATCATTTGTTCCTGCTCTCCGCCCATTTTATAGCTGTAACCTTCAGGCAGGCTGACGGTCGAAAGCTTTTTCTGAATCTCGCTGTTTACGGTTCCTGCAGCCCTGCCCACCACATCTCCCGTTACGGTAACGACCCTGGTCTGATCGTCCCTGTCTATTTCCACAGGCCCGATACCCTTTTCCACCCTGGCTACATCGCCAAGGGTTATCATGGCTCCCGAAGCACTCTGTATTAAAAGATTTCTTATCTTTCCGATATCGTCAACAAGGTCCTCCCGGGCTTTTATTACCACATTTATTTCATCGCCGCCCACTTTGTACTTGGTAGCGGTGCTACCGGCCACTGCGGAGTTCACCGCCTGGGCAATCTGACTTGTGGAAAGGCCGTATAGCGCCGCTTTGTCCCGGTCTACTTTAATATCAAGCTCCGGTTTCCCGCGCTCCAGGCTGCTCTCTACCTCCCGGGTCCCGGGTACGGATTTCACGATTTCCACAATACGGTCGCTGATTTTTTTCAATTCGTCGAAATCATCCCCTTTGATGGAAATGGAGATCGGTTTCAGGGTGCCGCCTCCTCCAAAATCCATGCTGCTCATTACATTGACCTTTACTTCCGCCCCGGGCATATTTTTGGTAATGTTTCTTATTTCCTCGGCCACATCCTGAGCGCCTCGCTTTCTCTCCGAAAGAGGCTTCAGCACTACCGCTATGCTCGCGATATTGTGGCTGGTATTTCCCATAAACGAAGAAGACGAACCCACATTGGCCAGCACTCCCTCTATCTCTTTTATCCCTTTGAGTTTGTTTTCCATTTGTGAAACAAAACTATCCGTCTCCTCAAGGTTGGTGCCGTCGGGCATTGTTATTGAAACCGTAATCATTCCCGTATCGGACTGTGGCATAAACTCCGTTCCGACAAAGGGAATAAGCGCGACGCTCAGTATAAACAGACTCCCCGCCAGTATGACTATGAGTTTTCTGTGAAAAAGAGACCATTTTAGCAGTCTGCCATATGCCATTTCAGTCTTTTCATAATATCTTGAAAACACATCCAGCGGAGCTTTTAAAAACCTGATAAACACATTTTTCGAAGCATATCCGGCCGATATGTCTTCAGCGGTTCCGGTTACATGTATCAGTCTTGATGAAAACAGCGGCACTACCGTCAGAGCCACCGCCAGGGATGACAGCAGTGAAAAGGTTACCGTCAGCGCCATCTCCTTGAAAAACTGGGCCGTTATTCCCTGGACAAATACGATGGGCAGAAAAACCGCAACAGTCGTCAGGGTAGATGCGGTTACCGCCATGCCCACCTCATTGGCGCCGGAAATAGCGGCCGCTATGGCCTCTTCGCCTTCCTGGCGGTGTCTGAATATGTTCTCCAGCACCACTATGGAGTTGTCCACCAGCATCCCCACCCCGAGAGCCAGGCCTCCCAGCGACATCATATTGAGAGTAAGGTGGTTAAAATAGATCAGCACAAAGGTGGCTATGATGGAAATCGGGATGGAAATCCCAATTATTACGGTGGTTCTAATATTCCTCAAAAACAGATAAAGCACCAGCACAGCAAGCAGTGCGCCTGTTATGGCGTTGTTTGTGACGTTGCCTATGGACTTTTCGATGTATTCAGCCTGGTCCAGCACCGGCACATATCCTATACCTTCCGGCACTACTTTTTTAATCCTTTCCATTTCCGCCTTCACGTTTCTTGCCACCTGCACAGTGTTGTAACCGGACTGTTTTCGTATCATCAGTGTAATGCTGGGTTTGCCGTTGTACCTGGCTATGGTGGAAACTTCTTTATGCGTGTCTTTTATCTCCGCCAGGTTTTTCAACGGTATGCTCCCGCCCCGGGGCAGGGGTATCGGGACGTTTTCAATCTCGGATACATCTTTAAATTGAGCGGTGGTCCTTATAAGATAGTCTTTTTTGCCTTGAGACACGGTGCCGCCGGGAAGATTCATGTTTTCAGCCTGCAATTTGGCTGCTATCTGCGACATGGAAAGCCCGTAATAGGCCAGCTTATCCGGGTCGACAATGATGTCTATCTCCCTTTCCAGACCGCCTATAACGCTTACCTCAGCTACGCCTTCCAATCTCAAAAGCCTGTTTTTTATGACATCGTCGGCAATATTTTTCAACTGGACAATATCGTTTCCTCCATATAAAGCGAGCTGCATTACCGGCATCATAGATGGATCAAATTTTATGACCATGGGCGATTTTGCCCCTTCCGGAAGAAAAGACTTTATCAAATCCACCTGTTCCCTCATGTCGAGAGCCGCCATGTCCATATTGGTGCCCCAGTTAAATTCGACAAATACGGTTGAATTGCCTTCATTGCTGAATGATTGGATATTTTTAACATTGTTTATGGTGGACAGTGCCTCTTCTATAGGCTGCGTTATCATGGTTTCGATTTCACTGGGCGATGCGCCTTCATACTGAGTTATAACCACAGCGCCGGGATATACAAAATTCGGAAAAAGATCTATGCCCAGCCTGGTGAAGGAAATAAAGCCCAGCACCATTATGATAGCAATAATCATCAGCATAGTGACGGGTCTTTTTATGGAAAAACTGGCCAGGTTCATTTCACATCACCCCGGCTTTCGACGGAAACTTTCACACCGTCCTGCAGCAGTTCCTGACCTTCCACAACTATTTGTTGCCCGGCGGAAATCCCTCTGGTTATCACTATTTTCCCCATGGACGCCGCGCCAGTTTCCACCTTATGGGCTTTCGCTCTGCCGTCTTCGACGGTGTAAACGAGTTTTGTCCCGTCATAAGCCACTACCGCATCTTCCGGCACTGTTACGACCTTTTGATGAAAACCCACTATAAGTTTTACTCTTGCAAACATGCCCGATTTTAGTACTCCGCCCTCGTTAGGCACCTGCACTTTAACAGGATAAACTAAAGTCACGGGGTTTTTAAATGGACTTATGCTGACAATTTTACCTTTTGCCGCTTGAACATTTGCTGAGTCAACGGTGACATCCGCCTCCTGACCGTTCTTCAGTGCGCTTATCCTGTCTTCGGTCACATTTATTTCAATCTCGACATTTTTCAAATCTCCTACAGTCGCAACCTGCATGCCGGCGCTTATCGTTTGACCCGCCTTTACGCTGATAAAACCCACCGTCCCATCGATAGGGGAAGTAATAAGAGTATTGTCAAGGACCGTCTGCGCAGCCGCCAGTGCCGCCTTTGCCTGGCTTACCTGAGCTTCGGCGGTGGATATGCTTTCGGGACCGGTTTTTTCCTTTGTAAGAGTAAGCTGAGTTTTTGCGGATTCGAATTGCTCTTTTGCTACTTTGTATTGAAGCTCCACGCTGTCAAACTGCTGCTTGGATACCGCCCCTTGCTCCATCAGGCTCTTCATGCGGTTGTAGTTTGCTTCGGCGTTCTTAAAATTAGCTTGAGCCTGGTTGAACGCCGATTCCAGCTGTGCAATCTGCTGCGGAAGCTGGCCGTTTTTCAGGCTTTCGAGCTGCGCCAGCGCCGCATCGTATCCGGCCTTTGCCTGATTTACCTGGGAAAGCACGTCTTTTTGCTCGAGTTTTATCAACACCTGACCTTTTTTTACTTCTTCCCCTTCCCGTACCAGTATATGCTCCACCTTTCCGCTCATTTTCGCAAAGATGCCCACTTCTCCCGCAGCCTGCACTTCGCCGGGAAAGGATTGATATTCCGCCAGGTCCTCTATCTGCGAAAATGCCGTTTTGACCGGCACGATTTTCTCCGGCTCGGAGGTCGCTGCCGGTTTATTGCCGCATCCGGCGGCCATCGAAATTAAAATCAGGACCAGCAGTATGTAACAAGTTTTGCGAATATTTGCATGCATGTGTCATCCCCCTTAAAAATTATCTATACAATCCGACCGACCGGTCGGTTCTGAAATATTATATAAATTTTCAACTATGCTGTCAACACCATAATCGGAAATTTATTATTTACCCGAATAATATTCCATAACTTCGCTGGTGACTATGCAGCTTGCCAGCCACACCATACCTATTAGGAATCCTGCCAGGATGTCTGTGGGATAACTCATCCCCAGATATATGCGGCTTGCACCCATAACGGCTGTTGATATGAGCCAGACAATTGCCGCCGCGATTTTATACCGCCCTATTGTTCTTCTTGTGACGGCAAAAGCCAGAAACCCCAGGAAAGCTGTGAAAAGCAGCGCAGTCCCGCTGGGGAAACCGTAAGCCATAAAATCCATAGCATGTGCCACTGGAGACAGCCTGGGCCTCTGGAACAAAGATTTCAATCCCCACTGGATTATAATGCTTCCGGCAAAAGATATAAACGTGAAGGCAGACAGCCTTGCATTTTTACATAAATATCCCACCAGAGTCATGCCTACTGCCAGCAGCATCAAAAGCACCAGCGGCTGCTGTATAATATTCACTGCGTTCATTATACTGTCTATAACAGGGTTTTTTATCGATCTGAAAAATTCAATGATCCCCCAATCCAGCCATCCCAACTCTTTTTCCAGCATTTCTTCAGCAAGCTTAGCGAACATCATCCCAAATATGCATGCAGTTATAATCCCTCCGATGATGTAAATCCCAAACTCGCCATACTTTGCAATGTATTTTTCCGCAGCTTTTTTTACAAAACCATATCCCGGCACTCTGTTCGATGAAACCCGCACCGATATTTTGGTCTTTTTTGCAGCGACGTACAAAATGAGCACCACCGCCAACAACAGGAACGAACCAGGCCCCAGCAGTTTGTTCAAATAAGCTACCGCATTTTCCCCCAATGCCATTATTACAACACTCTCAAGAAAAAACCTGGCGCTTCTGCTCAATAGCGCCGCAATGAAAAAGGTGGCAATATTCATCCGGAAAACTCCGGATGCAATGGTGAAAACCTTGTAGGGAATGGGGGTAAATCCCGCCACCGCCACGGCCCATCCGCCATAGCGGGCAAACATGTCTTCTATTTTATAAATGTTTTCCTTCCTCACAAACCGGGAAAGCAGCGGCCTGCCGGCCCTGATGCCGATAAAATACCCGAACATACCTCCTAGCGTGGATGCTATTGACGTTATGCCCGCATAATAAAGCCCGCCGGCCGGATACATCACGGTCAGAGGAATCAACACTATGTCGGGCGGTATGGGGAAAAAGGAGGCTTCCGCAAAGGAAAGAACAAAAAGCCCTATAGCACCGTTCTGCAAAAAAAAGTCTTTCATTCCCGCTAAAAATTCTATGAATCCATTCATTTGCCGTCACCACTTTTAATTTTTGTACTCACATTATGTTTATACGCAAAAAATAAAAAAATGTTTATTTTATTTAATTATTGTAGGGGAATCGGCAGAAAAAGATATAACGATATTGTCGCCGACTTTAAATTCATTCAAAAATCGAGCGGGAAGAGAGATTTTCACATCTATCCCGCATTCCGCCGTGATTTTGATAATATCTCCAAAAGCAAAAACGGACTTCACCACGCCCTTCCACAAGTTGTGTCCTGCTGAGCTGTTCGGTGTAAGGTCCGTATCATAGTAAACACTTTTTGAATTCCACGGCAGGCAATTTATCTTCTCTCCCCGTACTGCTATTTTTATCAAATCACCCTTATGGAACTTAACTTCGTTTCCTGATGCCGCCACTTTATCCACTACAATTTTCAGACCGTTTACTTCTGCTAATAATTTTTTCGGCTGTTCCTCAAGGATTCTTGCAGACCATATGTTTTCAATGCCGACAAACTGCGCAAGCCTTTCGCTTGCCGGGTGTTCAAGTATCCGCCGGGGAGGAGCCTGCTGTATCGGTTTTCCGTCAAAAAGGGCCATGGTGCTGTCCGCCAGAAAGGCTACTTCCTTGAAGTCATGGCTTACAAAAAAGGTAGTGACGCCTGTGGAATGAAGCACATCAGAAAGCTCCAGCAGCAGAGCCTCCCGGGTGGGGGCGTCCAGATTGGCAAAGGGCTCATCCAGAAAAAGGACCTCAGGCTCCAAGGTAAAAGCCCTGGCAAGGCTTACGCGTCGGGCTTCCCCGCCGGAGAGAGCCCGGGTCCAGCGGTCCGAAAGATGCACCACCTTGAATCTTTCCAGCCAGAAACCCGCCCTTCGCCTGGCCGAAGCGGCATCCACCCCTCGTATCCTGAGGCCCATTGCAACATTTTCCTCCACTGTGGCATCCAGCAGGAGCGGCTCCTGGAATACCACCGCCATGCGGCGGCGGATTTTTATTCTGTCCCGAGGCATAACCTTTTTGCCTCTGAAATTCACACTCCCATCATCAGGATTCTGCAAAAGCGCCATGACCCTCAGAAGAGTGCTTTTGCCCGATCCGTTGGGGCCTATCACCGAAAAAACCTTGCCTTCTTCCAGGCCTATCCTTTTCACCTCGAGGATACAGCTTTTTCCAGCCCTTACAGATATATCCTGCCCCTCAATAATATACATTCCTGTACCTCCGCTGCTGTATAAAGGTCAACCACAGTGTGGCGACATAAGCCAGGAGCATCAATATAAAGCTTAAAGCCAGAGCTATATCAAAATGCCCCTTGCTGGTTTCCAGCACTATGGCGGTAGTTAGAACCCGGGTGTAGTTCTGGATATTGCCGCCCACCATCATGGATGCTCCCACCTCCGATATGGACCCGCCAAATCCCGCCATAACAGCCGCCATCAGTGAATAGCGCGCTTCTTTCAGCATCAAAAAGAGCATCTGCAGGGGTGTAGCTCCGAGTGCCATGATCTGCCACCGGAGCTTCCTGTCTATTTGCTGGAGAGCTGCCGTAGAAAGCGCCAGAATGATAGGCGTAGATATTACCGTCTGGGCGATTACTATGGCAGTGGGCGTATACATTATTTTGAGCATCCCAAAGGGTCCGCTCCTCCATAGCATGAGGCTCACCCATAGCCCTACCACCGTCGGCGGCAAACCCATGCCCAAGTTAGCGAGGCTTATGATGAATCTTTTACCCGGAAAATCCCTGAGAGTCAAAAGAAATGCCAGAGGTAGGGCTATGGCAATGCTGATCAGGGTGGCGGTTCCAGTAACCTTCAGTGTAAACCATGTAATGCCGAGAACTTCCCGGTCCAGTGAAAAAAGTAAAATAAACCCTTTTTTCAATCCCTCAATAACGGTAACCAATAGAATCCCCCGCAGTCAATATAGGTTTCCCTACTTTCCCAGTGCACTTTCATCCTTTCCCGCATCCGGGAAAAACAACGGCTGCCCAAACCTGTCCTTTCCAAACTCTCCGATAACCTTCTGCGTCTCCGGGTCAACCATAAAATCCACAAAAGCTTTTGCCCCCTCCACATTTATCATCCTGGCGGCATTGGGATTATTCTTCCTGACATATTCAGGATTCGTCTGCATAACATGATATATATTGAGAAGAGAAGGATCTCCTTCTTTCAGTATTTCAAGCTGCAGCTTGTCCTTTTTTGCAAGATAGGTGGCCCTGTCGGCGAGGGTATATGCCGCCTTTTCCGAAGCCACATCCAAAGTTGCGCCCATTCCCTGTCCTGTGGACTGATACCATTTGCCCTCGGGTTTTTCAAGCCCCGCCTTTTTCCATATTTCCAGTTCTTTTTTATTTGTGCCGGAATCGTCGCCTCTCGAGATGAATACGGCCTGTTTTTCAGCAATGGCTCGAAAGGCTTCCACCGAATCCTTAGCATTTTTTATGCCGGCAGGATCGCTTGCGGGCCCCACTATGATGAAATCATTGTGCATTACCAGTTGCCGGTTGATGGCGGCGCCTTTGTCCACAAGTTCCATCTCCGACTTGGGAGCATGTACCAACATCACATCCGCATCACCTTTTTCCCCCATAGCCAGCGCCTGGCCGGTCCCGACTGCAATGGGTTTGACCTGATAGCCGGTCTTCTTTTCAAATAATGGTATCAACACGTCCAGCAGGCCGCTGTCTTGTGTGCTGGTGGTTGTGGAAAGGATGAGTTCCCTGTTTTCGGGGGCAGACGTCCGGGAAGCGGGCTGACTTTCCGCCGTATTGTTTTTCGATGTGTCTTTTGTTCCCGACGTCTCAGTTTTGGCCCCTCCGCACCCCGATAAAACAATGCCCAGAATCATTATAGAAATAACGGCAACCAGAAACCATGTTTTCTTAAAAGACTTCATAAAAAAATATACCCCCTTTTGTTTGAAAATCCGATATGCATATCCAGACATAATGATATTATTCTACTTTTTTTGTTTTTTTCCTGCCTGTTATCTTTCTTACCCTCAAAAAATATATACTCTTCCCGAAACGTATTAAAAATTATATCAGTTTTTTGATTTATTGAGCAACCCGAAGGAAGAAAATATATTTTCGAGAGATAATATAAATAGTCCTCATAGGTTTGCATGGTTTGTGAAATTTATGGCTAAGCTGGATTTTTAGCCCTTTTTTTGGTATTTATTTTCAATTGTTTTAAGTATATAATATATAATTGTGTTATTTTTGTATTTTTGGGGGGAATATCATGGAGCTCGGGCAGCTCATTTATTTATGTATTGTCGCCTTATACATATTCTTTTTTCTGCTTTTCTTAAGATACTTTGCATGGAAATATTATTCTAACAAACACTACTGGTCCAAAAGAAAGGTGATTTCGCCCTCTGAGCTTGAGGAACTTGCAAGAGAAAAAGGCAGAAAGTTACCGGTTTTTTCCATTCTTGTGCCTGCCCGGGAGGAGGCAGACGTAATCGGAAAGACCATAGAACACCTGGCACAATTAAACTACCCCAAAAACCTGTTTGAAATAATTGTCATAACCGATGAAAAAGAGCTTTCCTCCGGCAAAAACCATACCACTCAGCAGGTGGTGGAAGATAAAATCCGGGAATTTGCAGCCAGAGGAAATTGCCCCGTATTGAAACATGTCATGGTACCATATGATTTTGACGGTAATTTTCAGGGAAAATGCATTGGAAAAACGGTGCCTTCCACAAAAGGCCGCGCCTTGAATTACGGACTATCGTTTATTGATGCAGCGGCGGACATATGCGGATTCTACGACGCCGAAAGCCATCCGGAACTTGACGTCCTTTTATACATAGCCTGTGATTGGATACAATCGGAAAAACGCAGCCGCATCTGGCAGGGACCGGTTTTTCAGGTCAGAAACTTCTTTTACCTGAGCCCCATAACCAAGATTGCCTCCCTATACCAGGCGCTATCCCATGAATGGTATATGCCTGTCCTCATGAAAATGCTTCCTTTTGTGGGTGGGACAAATTTATTTATAGAATCAAAACTTCTAACGAAAATTAAAGGGTTTGACTGCAAAGCCCTGACAGAAGATTTAGAGATAGGCGTCAGGGCTTATCTGGCCGAAGGTGCCTGGCCCGACTACTTTCCCTACATAAGCACCGAGCAAACTCCCGAAACCTACAGGGCTTTCTTTCGGCAGCGCCTGCGCTGGGCCGCCGGTCACATTCAGGTCATCGAAAAATTTAAAAACACTCCGGAATATGCCGGTCCGAAAAAAACAAGACTCATTAAGACCCTTCTTTTAAAAGGCGAAGTGGAGTGGACTTTATACCAACTGGCGGTGCTGGTGCCCTTGGCGGTAATATGGTTTTCCTATAAAGGCATGATCGACCCTTCGGTATTGCCCGAGGGTTTCCGGGTTTTCCTTAAATCCCTCATCTTTATTTATTTCGGGTTCACTTATTACCTTTATATCGTAAAATATTATCAATTCATGGTAAAGCGCAGCCTCGCAAGCACTCTATTCGCCCTTATATCACTTTTGGTCCTGCCGGCAGCGGGATTCCTCCTGCCCCTGCCCTATACTGGAGCGCTGGTCTTAAGGGCTTTAAACAGTCAGCCCCAGGCATGGGTAAAAACTCCCAGAACTAGGGAAATAGCGGAAGTCAGCATTAAAAAGGCATAACCCCGGCGATCCGGGGTTTTTTACCGCAAACCAACGTTCTCCATGCAACGCCTCACTTCTTCCAGGGTGGGCATGGCGGGTATTCCCCCTCTTTTTGTGGTACATAATCCCCCTGTGGCATTCTTTTTTACTATTGCGAATATAAAACTCCTGTAGGAATATGGCATAAAATGTCGTATATTAATAACATATGCATATAAAAATATTCGTATTATGAAATGGAGCGTGGCGTATGGACATCAAAGATTTAATGGCAGCCATCGGTGTTATTATCAACGGTTTGCCACAGGGAATTTTGGCTTTATCATCCGGTTTTGCTTCTCTCCCCACAGCACTGGCTTTTGTTATAGGCGCAGTGGGCGCCTGTGTTTTCGGCCTGGTTTCCCCCATATCCTTTCAGGCAGAGACAATTACCCTGGCGGGAACCATGGGATCCAGCCTTCGGGGAAGGCTTTCTATGATTTTTTTCGGCGGCGCCATCATGACGATAATCTCTTTATTCGGAATGAACCAGTTAATAATCAATTCCATTGGTCCGGTCATTACCAACGGAATGATGGCAGGAGTCGGGATAATGCTTTCATGGGTGGCTATCAATATGGTCAAGAAAAACAATACGGTGGGGCTTACATCCATTGCTTCAGCATTTATGCGGTTGATTCTTTTAAAGCTATGCGGCATGCTGCCGCAACCGTTATGAAAAGGAGGCTTTGAATTGGAAAAATACGTTCTTGAAATACTGGGCGTAAAGCGGGAGCTCCCAATCATCGAAGTGGCTCCCGGCTTGAAAATAGCGTCCTTTGTCATTCTGGGGGATACGGAATTGGTTTCCCTCGCCGCTCAGGAGATTGTGCGGCGCCTTCCTCCAATCGATATGGTGGTATCGGCCGAAGCCAAAGGCATCCCTCTTGTTCATGAGATTTCAAGGCTCCTCGGGAAAAATTACATTGTGGCTCGAAAGAGCATCAAGCCGTACATGGCTTCACCGATCACCGATGAGGTTGTTTCAATAACAACTCAGAAAAAACAGCTTCTTGTTTTAAACGGAGAAGATGCTGAAAAAATTAATGGAAAGAGGATAGCGCTGATCGACGACGTGATAAGTACCGGTTCGTCTATCGCTGCTCTGGAACGTCTTGTAACCAAAGCCGGCGGCCATGTGGTGGCAAAAGCCGCCATTCTGGCAGAAGGAGATGCGGCCTCTCGGAAAGATTTGATTTTCCTTGGAGTACTTCCTTTGTTTAAAAACTGAGGAATTAACCAAACAGATCGGCCTTTAAAAAACTTTTTTGATTTCCACTCCCGTATAATAATGTTTTAATATGTCGACATATGTAGCACCGTTTTTGGCCATGGCGTTGGCTCCGTACTGGCTCATGCCAACCCCGTGGCCGAAGCCGATGCTGGTGAATTTGATACTTTTGCCTGTCCTTTCCCATCTAAGATCGGTGGAATTGAGGTCGAACAATTGCCGGAATTCGGTGCCCTTTATAACTTTGTTCCCCAGCTGCATAATTTTTATCCTCCCTCCGGCGCTCGTCTCCAGCACCTTCCACTGCCTTTCCGGATTTTTAGAATCTATGATAATATCCGGCCATTTCTGCTTCAGCTTATTTACTATCTCGTCGACGGTAATTTGCTTTATTTCAAGAAACTTTGGAGATGTTTCTTCTCCGGGGCTGGTGACGCTGCGAAGATAGGGAATATACTTTTCCCAAACGTCTTCGGAATTTTCGGTCTTTCCATTGCTGGTGGAAAAAAACAGCGGATCTATTGGTTTTCCATCGTACAACAGCACCATACCCGCTGTGGAGCTTACCGCCTGGTTTATTTTGCTGTAATAATGATAATAAGAAAAAATCCCCCATTTTTTCAACATCTCGCCTTTTGTTATCCATGCCTGACAATGAGTGGGATCATCACATACATCTGCTTCCGGGTGAAGGCTGCAGCCGCCGCCTCCGGCCTGCTTCCACCTCATATACACATATGTCCTGGCGGCCACAGCCTGGGCCTTTATGGCCTCCATATTGAAACCAGCGGGCATTTCTGCGGCCACCACTCCTTTTACATATTCTTCAAGGGGGATGCGCTCAATTTTCTTTGCCGAACTTATGTAAAGAGCGACGGTATTTTCCCGCTGACCCGTCCCGGTCTCGGGCTTCGTCTGCCCACCGGAATTTTGCGGCAACAAGGTTCCGCATCTTCTGACTGTGAGGCCCGGGACTACTATGACAACAAAAAATATAAAAAAAATTAGCAATAGCTCCGCCCGTTTCATCATATCCCTCCAGTTTTACCTAAAAATACTCTTTACTATTCTATTAGCCAAACCAAAGGGATATGATACTGCCTGCACTATTAATCACACTTCTTTATTTTCGCTCCCAGTGAAGACAGCTTACCCACTATGTCAACGTAACCCCTTTCCACATGGTGCGCGTTCATGACAGTGGTGGTGCCTTCAGCCGCAAGCCCCGCCAGAATGAGGGCCGCGCCCGCCCGAAGGTCGGTGGCTTTAACGGGAGCTCCTGACAGCTTTTCCACACCCTCCACTACTGCGCTTCGGCCTTCAATCTTGATCCGGGCGCCCATGCGCTTGAGCTCCTCCACATGCATGAAACGGTTTTCAAACACCGTTTCGATTATCATGCTGGTTCCCTTTGCCAAGCTCAGGAAAGCCATGATCTGAGCCTGCATGTCCGTCGGAAAACCCGGATATGGCAGCGTCTTTACATCCGACGGAAGCGGCCTTCCGTCCCCTATGACTCTCAATCCGTCGGGCTCTTCTATAATCCGGGCTCCGCATTCAACCAGTTTTGCAATGACCGGCTTCAGGTGCTCGGATACCACATTCTCGAGGAGTATGTCGCCCCCCGTAATAGCTCCGGCCACCAGAAAAGTCCCCGCTTCAATGCGGTCCGGAATAACCGTATAGGATATCCCCTTAAGCCGGTTTACACCTTCTATTTTGATTAAATCGGTTCCCGCGCCGCGAATATGCGCTCCCATGGAATTTAAAAAGTTTGCCAGATCGATTATTTCGGGCTCTTTTGCGGCGTTTTCCACTATGGTCTGTCCTTCCGCCAGTGCGGCGGCCATCATGATGTTTTCCGTAGCCCCGACGCTGGGAAAATCCAGGTATATGGTAGCGCCCTTGAGTTTTTCACATCGGGCTTCCACAAAACCGTGGCCCAGTTCGATCTCCGCTCCGAGAGAAGCAAATCCCTTGAGGTGCAGGTCAATGGGTCTGGAACCGATGGCGCATCCGCCGGGCATGGATATGCGGGCTTTCCCTTTCCGTGCCAGCAGTGGCCCCATCACCAAAAAAGAAGCCCTCATCTTCCTGACAAGGTCGTAAGGGGCCTCATAAGAATTTATATGTGCCGCATTTATTTTGATGGAATTTGCATCGCACGTTATCTTCGCTCCCAGAGAAAGGAGCACCTCTTTCATAACCCTTACATCTTCAAGTTCCGGTGCGTCTTCTATAACACACTCCGCTTCAGTCAAAAGAGAAGCAGCTATCACAGGCAGCACGGCATTTTTCGCGCTGCTTATCTTGACGGTGCCCGAAAGCTTTCTGCCGCCTTCTACAATAAACCCCGACAACGCCTTTCCCTCCGCAAGTTTTTTAATATTCCACTGAAATAACCGGCGTTCCTATCCATATATAAGTTCTGTCATCTTCAGAGTTATACCTCATTGCTATGTTTACATTATAGCTTTTGTCCAGGATGGTTATGCTGTCCGAAAGTTCAGGGGAATAACCCAGCACGCTTACAGCATAATCATCCCTCATTTTCTCGAGATTTTCAATTTTCAAATCCTGGGCAAATTTCTCCAGGATTCTGTCCTGCTCCGCTTCATTAAGTTTACCATCAAAAGTCCCCGTTATACAAGTGGTAATTCTTGACTGTCCCCCGCTGGAAATAACGGCATTTTTGACTTTTGACTGGAGTTCTTCCAATTTCGCAATGTCCCTTGAAGTCACTGTCACAACCAGATAAGTCTGAGGTTCCTCCTCATATTCTTCCGGCAAATGCACCGATTGCAGTATAATCTGGAGAAAAATATCGGAATCGAGCCATCCCTCCGTATTTAATATTCGGTACATCTCGTCAGATTCCTTCGTAGTTTCAAAATTTTGTTCTTTCGTGTCAAAAAGTTTTATCATACTTGCCTTTATTTCTTCCAAATCTCTAAAATTCAAAGACTCCCGGGTTATTACAGACCAGTCCGTTATGTCGTATATTTCCATGCTCGCCCCCGATGATAAAAATGCTCGTTTCAGCGGATCTTTCTCCTCATAACTCCAGGTTACGCCCGGCAGAAACATTACCAGAATAATTCCTACAACCATTATTTTGAAAAATTTCACGCTTCATCCCCCCACAATATATTCTTTATGAATTATTGCCAAAAAAAACATGATTATGCCCCGTGTTGGTTTTTTTCCTCCGAAAAATCTTCAGTTATCAAAGTCGTTTTTTCAGGCAGGACCTCTATTAATCCAAATCCAGTATTATAGTATTCTTCATGATCTTCAACTTCCACTTTTATTCTGCCGGGTCTTACAGCGGCAATTAGCGGTGCATGTCCGGCAAGAACGGCAAAGTTGCCCTCCACGCCGGGCACCACCATCATTTTTACTTTTTTCACCAACTTTTTCCGGGGTGAATATAATTCCATATCAAATGGCATTCTTTTTCCTCCTCCTGATCTTTTCCGCCTTTTCAAGGGCTTCATCGATGGTTCCCACCATATAAAATGCCGATTCCGGCAGATCATCGCACCTGCCTTCGATAATCTGCGAAAATCCCTCCACGGTATCCGAAAGCTTTACATACCTTCCGGGGGTGCCGGTAAAGGCTTCGGCCACAAAGAAGGGTTGTGTCAAAAACCTCTGGATCTTTCTGGCTCTGGCCACTGTCAACCTGTCATCGTCGGACAATTCATCCATGCCCAGGATGGCGATGATATCCTGCAATTGCCTGTACCTCTGCAGCGTCTCCTGAACTTTTACTGCCACCTCATAATGTTTTTCCCCAACGACCTTGGGGTCAAGAATCCTCGATGTGGAATCCAGTGGGTCCACCGCAGGGTAGAGCCCCATTTCCGCCACCTGCCTGGAAAGCACCGTGGTGGCGTCCAGATGGGCGAAAGTTGTGGCCGGAGCAGGGTCCGTAAGGTCGTCGGCCGGGACATAGACCGCCTGTACCGATGTAATAGAACCTTTTTTTGTAGAAGTGATGCGTTCCTGCAGCATGCCCACATCCACCGAGAGAGTGGGTTGATAGCCCACAGCGGAGGGGATACGGCCCAGCAGGGCTGACACCTCGGAACCCGCCTGGATGTATCTGAATATGTTGTCTATGAAGAGAAGCACATCCTGGCCTTTTTCATCCCTGAAATACTCTGCCATGGTCAGGGCAGTCAGAGCCACCCTCATTCTGGCTCCCGGGGGTTCGTTCATCTGGCCGAATACCAGGGCTGTCTTTTCCAGAACTCCGGAGTTTTTCATCTCGATCCAGAGTTCATTTCCTTCCCTGGTCCTTTCACCCACACCCGCAAAAACCGAATATCCTTTCCTTTCTGTTGCAATATTTCTTATGAGTTCCATGATGAGAACGGTCTTGCCCACTCCGGCGCCGCCGAAAAGCCCGATTTTGCCCCCCCGGGAATAGGGGGCCAACAGGTCCACCACCTTTATGCCGGTTTCGAATATTTCTTCTTGAGTTTCCTGTTCTTCAAAAGAAGGAGCAGGTCGGTGTATGGGCCACCTTTCTTTGACTTCAATACCCTTTATGTCATCGATGGGCTGGCCCAGGACATTGAAAATCCTTCCCAGCACCTCTTCCCCCACCGGAATCTCTATTGGTTTCCCGGTGTTTATTACCTTCATTCCCCTTACCAGGCCGTCGGTGGACGACATGGCTATGCACCTCACGGTGTCATTGCCCAGATGATGCATCACTTCAACAACGACCTTAAGGTGTTTGCCCGCATCCTGATTTCTGGGGCCTTCCTGGGACCTCCCAAGCTCCTCATCCACCACCTCAAGGGCGGTATATATGGCCGGGAGTTCCTCGTCCGGGAATCTTACATCCACCACCGGCCCGATGATGGAAATTACTTCACCCACACTATGTTTTTGCTTCTCTTTTAACGCATTATCGCTGCTCACTTTCTCACTTTCTTTCGGAAATCTCTTTTCTGCCGTTTCCCATCTTCTTTGCCTCGATACAAGCGGAACAGGGGCGGCATGCACAGACTTGCCGTCAATGCAAATAGTTTTCCGCACCACTCACTATTTCTGTTATTTCCCTCGTAATAAAAGCCTTACGTTCCCGATGAAATTTCATATTCAAATCCTCTAGCAGTTCATCGGCGTTTTGGGTGGCATTCTCCATGGCCTTTATCCGAAAAGCCTGCTCGCTGGCATAGGAGTGGAGGTAAAACCCATAAAGGCTCATTTTAACATAAAATTCCAATGTCAGTTTTATGAGTTCTTCCGGTGAAGGTTCAAAGATGTACTGACGTTTTTGTCTTAAATTGTCTTTTTCAGGCGGCAGCAGCTTTGCCACCTTTACCTGCTGTATCGCGGGATTCTTGAAATGAGTGTAAACCGCATACACGCAGCTGTTTTTTTTATATTCCTCCACAGCTCTCCTGGAAATTTCTTCAATGACCTCCGAGGTCAACTCCTTATCAATTCCGTTGTACCACAGCACCGGCTCTATCCCCATGTTCAAAAAAAACTTCCTGGCTTTCTGCCCCACGGTTATTATTCCAGCATTGCCGGTTTTATCTATTTCCCGCAAAGCCGTTTTTAGAATATACGCATTGTATCCTCCCGCCATGCCCCTGTCCCCCGCCATCACGATAAAAAGCGGCGGCCTTTCTTCTGTAGGCTTTAATGAAGCCGGTATCCTGGCAATGATATCCAAAGCCTTATCAAAAAAATCCCCGAAATCTTGAGCCCGGATCTGAGCTCCCTTTATTCTGGCCGAGGAAACCATATACATGGCCCCGGTGATTTTTCGCATGTTTTTTACGGCGGATATCCGCCTTTTTATGTCACGGATGCCAGACATATGATATAAGAGGCCAGAGGTAAGAAGTCGGATGTCAGAATATGATTTCCGACTACCATAGTTCCTCTCGCCGTAACCTCCTTACTCGTAACTTACGCTTAATTTATTCTATCCCCTGTCTTGTCTTTTATGAACTCTGCATTTTCGTCGTCTCTCTGGTGAAGCTCTTCAGGGGATTCCTTTTCACTGGGTTTAAATATCTCCTTGAATTTGGCAATGGCCTTTTTCATCTTTTCTTCCAGTTCATCGTCCAGGGCTTTCTTATGTTTTATCTCTTCCAGCAGTTCTTTTTGCATTGATTTCATGTAATCCAGCATTTCTTTTTCAAACCTTTTAACATCAATCAGAGCCAAATCATCCAGGAATCCGTGGGTCACCGCATAGAGGGCCAGTATTTCGGAAGTAAGGTCCATAGGCTGAAGCTGGTTTTGCTTCAGGATCTCCACGATGCGCTCACCCCGGGCAAGCCTTGACCTGGTCTGGCTGTCCAGTTCAGACCCGAATTGTGCAAAAGCCGCAAGCTCCCTGTACTGGGCCAGGTCCAGCCTAATCCTGCCTGCCACCTGTTTCATTATCTTATACTGAGCCGCACCTCCCACCCTGGATACCGAAAGGCCCGCGTTTATAGCGGGGCGCACTCCGGAGTGGAAAAGTTCCGATTCAAGGTAAATCTGGCCGTCAGTGATGGAAATGACATTGGTGGGAATGTATGCAGATACATCTCCGGCCAGGGTCTCCACTATAGGAAAAGCCGTCATGGAACCTCCCCCGAACTTTTTGGAGAGGCGGGCCGCCCTTTCCAGAAGCCGCGAGTGAAGATAAAAGATATCTCCGGGAAAAGCTTCCCTTCCGGGAGGCCGCCTTAAAAGCAGAGACATGGCCCTGTAAGCAATGGCATGTTTTGAAAGGTCATCATAGACGATCAAAACATCTTTGCCGCTGTACATGAATTCTTCGGCCATGGCGCACCCCGCATAAGGGGCGATGTACTGCAGCGGTGCCAGCTCGCTGGCATTGGCCGCCACAACTATGGTGTAGTCCATGGCACCGTTTTCCCTCAGAATTTCCACCAGTCGGGCCACACTGGAGCTTTTCTGCCCTATGGCCACATATACGCAATAAACTCCTTTGCCCTTTTGATTTATGATAGTGTCTACCGCTATGGCAGTCTTGCCGGTCTGACGATCGCCTATGATTAGTTCCCGTTGCCCTCTTCCAACAGGTATCATGGCATCGATGGCCATTATCCCGGTCTCAAGAGGAGTATTTACAGGCCGCCTCTCTATTATGCCGGGAGCCGGGTATTCTATGGGGCGGGTCATATGGGTTTTTATGGGGCCCAATCCGTCTATGGGGTTTCCCAGAGCGTCAACCACCCGGCCAAGAAGATCTTCTCCCACAGGCACTTCCACTATCCTGCCGGTGAGGTACACCTCATCCCCTTCGCTAATCTCAGTATCGGAACCCAGGAGTACACAGCCTATGGAGTCCTCTTCAAGGTTCAAGGCTATGCCGTGGACGCCATTCTTAAAGACCAGGAGTTCTCCGGCCATAGCCTTTCTTGCGCCGTAAATCCTGGCTATACCGTCACCCACACTCATCACATAACCCAATTCATCCACTTCAAGATGCTTTTCATATCCGCGGATATTGTCTTCTATGACCGAAATTATCTCATCAGGCGCAAGGTCCATATCTACCGCTCCTCACAATATTGCAGCTTTGATGCGATCAAGCTCCGACCTTATGGTACCGTCTATCACCTGAAATCCCATTCTTATCATCATTCCGCCTATGATTTCAGGCTCCAGGATGTTTTCAATAGTAACGTCGGTATCATATAGATTATCAAATTTTTCTTTAATATCCAGCTTTTGTTCCTCAGTCAACGGTACAACCGTATAAACCTTTGCGTACCTCTGCTCTTTATATTTACGGTAAAGATTCGAGTATTCCCTAAAAATTTCCTGCAGAGAATCCTGCCTGTTTTTGTCAATTACAAAGAAAATAAAATTTAACATTTCCTGACTTATTTTTTGAGACAAGCTCTGTCTTACTACATTTTTTTTGGTGTCTCTCGATATCTTGGGGTGTTTTAAAAAATGCCGGAACTTATTGTCAATTTTTATTATATGACATACAAGCCACAGTTCATTTTTAAACTCTTCTATTTTATCCGCCTTTTGAGCGACCGAAAAAAGGGCCTCCGCATAGGGACTGCTTACTGCAGCCATTGTCTTTCATCCATCCTTTCGATGACCCGGTGTATTAGCTCCTGGTGGTCTTTAGGCGAAAGTTTCTCCTCCAAAATTTTTGACGCTATCATTACGGATAATTCAGCCGCTTTTTCCTTAACCTCGGAGAAAGCCTTGCTCTTTTGCCTTTCAATCTCTCGTCGGGCTTCGGCTGTAATGTTCTCGGTTTCGTGTTTTGCCTTTTGCATAAGTTCCTGCCGAAGTGCAGCCGCTTCTTTTCTTGCCTGGATGATAATGGAACGCACTTCGGCATGGGCGTTTTCAAGTTTCGCCTGATAGTCTTTATAAAGTCTTTCCGCCTCAACTTTCCTGCTTTCGGCTTCTTCAAAAAGGGATTTCAATGTTTCCCTGCGTTTCTTTAAAAAATCACCCAGGGGTTTATACAAAAACTTTTTCAAAAAATAAAACAGAACGAGCACATTGATGAGTTGAAATATCATGGTATAAATATTAATCATCATATATACATGCCTTCTTTATAGCAATCTTGCCAGAGGATTAGCAAAAATAAGTATCAACGCGATGATAAGGCAGTATATGGCGCTGGTCTCAGCCACGGCGTCGCCCAGAAGCAAGGTTCTTATAATATCCCCCTGGGCATCGGGCTGTCTTGCCACGGCTTCAGCTGCCTTGCCGGCAGCTATGCCCTGGCCTATACCGGTGCCCAGAGCGCCTATCATTGCAAGTCCAGCGCCAATGGCGGAAAAAGCCAGGATCAAAGCTTTCCCATCGATTGCGGCCATTTTTTTATTCTCCTTTCAAAAGATATATTCTGGTTTAATCAGCGGCCATGGTCACAAAGGTCATGGTGAGCATGATAAAAATGAAAGTTTGAAGCACGCCCGCAAACACATCAAAATAAAAATGCAGGGGCGCAGGGATCAGCACCGGAACTACAGAATATACCAGCCCCATTATTATCATGCCGCCCAGTATATTGCCGAAAAGGCGGAAAGCCATGGAAAAAGGGTTGGCAATCTGACCTATGACATTCAGCGGGGCCATGAAAGGAAGAGGCTCGAAAAATTCCTTGATATACCCGGCTGCACCTTTTCTCTTTAAGCCTTCATACTGGGTAAGCACAAAAGTGATGCCCGCCAGGGTGAGGGTAGTGGACAGGTCTGCCGTAGGTGGTCTAAAGGTTAGTAAACCTATCAGGTTTGCAACAGCTAAAAACATCGCCAGTGTCCCGATATACGGCACAAATCCATCTTTGCCTTCGCCCATTGTAGATTTGATCAGTCCTTCCAGCCCTTCATACAATATTTCCACCACATTTTGAAGTCCTTGCGGTATCCGTTCGAAGTTTTTCCCGGCCACGTATCCGAATATCATCAATCCTGCCATTATCCCCCATGTCACCACTACCGTCTCCGTCACCGGAATATTTATGCCAAATAGAGGCAAAACAAAAACTACCTTCGGGAAGAATTCCACATTTTCCACCTCACACAAATAGTATTTGAATACATCACGAGTTTTATTACCATCAGCCCCAAAACTGATGATATAAAAACATCGAATCCGGCTTTAAGGCATATTATCAGCATGCCCATGATGGCCCCGATTCGTACGAGGTACATGCCGTACATAAAGATGAAAGCGCGGTGTCGCTTCTTTTTTAGCGATTTTACAATGCTCCTGTACAGCAAATAAAAATTTATATTCGAGGCCAGAGACCCCGCCAGAATCCCCAGAGCCCACCGCCCGTCTTTTTCCAGCAGCAGGACAAAAAGCGTTGCCGCCAGTGATATAAAGCTACTTTGCCGGAGCATCCTTTCAAAATCCCTATTCAAACTTTCCATCCCATCCCCTGCGTCCTTCACTAATTAAATAAAAAAATTTTCAGTCTATATTATTATGCCCCGTTATTATTATGCCCCGTTGAAAATCAAAAAAGCCGGCAGGCACTTGATATACCCATCGGCTTTCATTAATAACATTTCTATATACCATTTCCGCTTTTTGTATAACCCTTCCTGTGAAAATTGGTTATGATTGCTTTTTGCATATCCATTCTTTGAGCAGCATAGCCTTTTCAACTCTCCCCATTTTCATATATGCCTCATATTCATATTCGAGATCCAGAACGGGCAGATGCATATCATTGAAACTGATATATTTTTTGTATTTTCTTAAATCCACCGGCTCTTCCCAGACACCATTTATATTTTTTCGTATGTCGCCCATTATTTCGACCTTAATGCCATCAATCTCAAGGCATCCAAAGTGAGAAGATATTTTGCCATCGGAAGACAGGCGTACTTTTGTTTTAATAAAATCTTTGAAGCATTTTTCTATTTGATACGTACCCCGTTCATCGGTTTGAATGTCAATATCATTTGGAGCAAGCGGAATTCCTTGGATGATAAAGGCTGTGCTTCCCGTGATGACCCAGTTTATATTTGTTTCCTTCAACTTATTATATATTTTTTGTAATACGTTTAAGTGTTTTTGTGTAAGCATTATACCACCTAATTATGATAGAGTTGACATAAAAAATACGAAAATATATACTATAGTATATACCGTGTGTATGGAGGGATATTTCATGGATACCGCCAAGATCTTTGAAAACGGCCGGAGTCAAGCCGTCCGGTTGCCTAAAGAATATCGATTTAAGGATAAAGAAGTTTTTATAAAAAAGCTGGATGACATTGTTTTATTAATTCCAAAAGATAATGCATGGAAGATCTTTGAAACAGCTGCGAAATATTTTTCGGATGACTTTATGGACAATAGAAACCAGCCGGAAATTGAAGAGCGAGATGAACTGTAAATGCAATATATGCTGGATACTAATATCTGTATCTACATCATAAAAAAGAAACCTGTCACAGTTTATAAAACCTTAGAAAAACTCAATATTGGGGATGTATGTATATCCGCCATTACGCTGGCGGAACTTGCGTATGGGGTAGAAAAAAGTCAAAACAAAGAAAAAAATAAGCTCGCATTGACAGTTTTTTCTGCTCCCTTTGAGATATTGCCTTTTTCCGATAAAGCCGCCTTCGTTTATGGTCAGATCCGTGCTGAATTGGAAAGAAGAGGGGAAATTATCGGAGCTCATGACATGTTGATTGCCGCCCATGCCCTGTCTGAAAACCTTACTCTGGTAACCAACAATACGAATGAATTTAAAAGAGTTCCCGGCCTTTCCTTGGAAAACTGGGTGGACTAAGCAGAACCTGACATTATGGCGGGAATAACTCTTAACGGATCTGCGACAGCAAAAGGTATGGCACCTTCGGTAATAAAGGACAATCCAAGCACCCGTGCCGCTTTTCCGGCTTCAATTTCGTCTGTCATAAAGCGGTTTCGCCCTATGACAGTTGCCAATGCCATAATAAAAATTATGCAAATAAGGTACAGCCCTGTTCCTTATATTCTTCAATCTTTACCCTTAACTCATCTTCCGTACAAGAAATATACTCCGCAAGACAACATATACACAAAATTCTTTTGATATTACGTCCCAATAGTTTTCTATTAAGCGCAATAATATCTTTATCAAGTTGCGCATTGCAAAAGCTACAATTAGCTATCTTCATTTTTACTCACCCAATTTACTTATTATTCGAGCCCTTTACAAGTAATCTCCGGTATATTCTTACCGCTAAATTCACGATCGATAATACCTAACTGTTTCTTAATTACTTCCCGCATAGATTTTGCGGGATTCAGGCAGTATTCATTAAACTCTAATATATTAACATTCGTTATATCGTTTACATTCGGGAAGAATAATTTTAAAAACCCTGTACACATTCTTTTTATAGCCTCAGTATCTCTGGTGTCAGCTCCTTTAGGTACGTTTAAAATCTCATCAATGATCGCACGATAAATAATTTCGTCCCTCATCAAGTGCATAATCTCAGAAAAATATTCAACATTTAGAGCCCACCCGTTTGCCTTCATGTTCTCTCTCATTCTGGGCACATTCCAGCCTTTTATAAAACCATGAAAACGGTCAATTAAAGCCGATTCATGGAATATCTGAGGAAGGTTTTGGAACATATTTGCTTCAACGTTCATAAGGCTTTCATCTATATTACCGAGCAGCATAAAGCCGGCTTCTCCTATCCCCCTATGGTCTCCAACTCTGAATTCTCCACTTTCCAGATAACCCTTGAGAGCACCCTGGATTTCTTCTTGATTGGGAAAATTTATGCTTTAGTATTATAACAGAAGATGCCATCCATCGGTAAATTTTGTTATAATTTACTTTTCTATGAAATTTATAAAGTAGAAACCTGCAAATAATGAAAACAACAACTCATTTAATAAATTATATAGTTATAAATTAATTTTTATAAAAACAAAAAAATGGTATGCCAGCATCTGACCAAGCACACCAATATTATACCATAATTTTCATAAATTCGCATGAAATCCAGCATGGAACTACTTTTGTTACAGGGATACTTTTTATCTTTTAATGGGGTTTCCGGAGCTTCCTTAAAAATCCGAAGAACAGAGTTTGATTTTTTCTACACTTCCAAAAAGTGTTTTCACCTATACACTTCACGTCTGTGTTTAACGGTTTCCACAATTATCGAGTTGTTATCCCAATCAACATAAAAAATAACTCTCCAATCTCCCACTCGAAGCCTATATCTTGTAGGTTTTCCTTTAAGCATCTTTATCCCTTGTATCTTCGGAAAGTCGTTGAGTCTTAATACTTCATCAATTATCCTTTTTTTAATTAAAGCATCTAATGTTTCTATATCCTTTTCAGCCCTTCTCGTTATTATTATTTCCATTATAGTCCTAGCTCCCTTTTGACTTCTTCAAGGGTCTTTACTCTACCGGCTTTGACATCTTCTTCCGCTTCTTTTAATGCTTCAATTTCCTCTGGAGAAAGTTCCTCATCTTCTTCCGGAACATTTTCTAGAAATTCTTTAAAGGCTCTCTTTCTTTTTTCAATCAAAAATTCGGTATAATTTAAAACCTCTTTTTTATCCTCATCAGGTAACTTTTTTAATAAATCATTAATTTTTTCAATCGGTATGCTCATTTTCACACCTCCTGATGTTATTTTAACATAGATTTTTGAGAAAAGTAAGTTTTTATTTGCGATTATTTGTTACGATTTATTCAATTAAAATTGTATAGCCTCTTGTTTTATAGCTATATTTGTATTACTCTATTTTTAGAGATAAGGTGTTATGAAAAATAGAGCGAAAAATAAATTCATAGCTCTTCGTTGCGATGAAAAATATTATGGTTTAACTGTATCTCAATATTTAAAGATGATGATAATGAAAGATTACCAGACGGTTCAATCCGTGAACTGGAAAAAGGACTACGACGATATTTACTCCAAAGTAAATAAAATCTTTGAAAACGGCCGGAGTCAAGCCGTCCGGTTGCCTAAAGAATATCGATTTAAGGATAAAGAAGTTTTTGTAAAAAAACTGGATGACATTGTTTTATTAATTCCAAAAGATAATGTTTGGAAGGTCTTTGAAACAACTGCGAAATATTGTTCGGATGACTTTATGGATAATAGAAGCCAGCCTGAAATTCAAAAGCGCTGCTATTAAAAAAGCCTGCTTCCATAATTTGTGGAAACAGGCTTTGTCTTTATCCGTTCATCACCATTTCCTTTATCTTCATGAGTCGGGTTATATTGCCGCGCTCGTTTTCGTCCAGCTTCATGGTGATGTATTTTATGGTCTCCTCCAGAGAGGGTATCATGACATACTCCAGTGCGTTGACCCTGCGGCGGGTCTTTTCTATCTCGTCGGCCATGAGCTGGCAGGCTTTCTCTATTTCCGAGAGCTTGAGCATTTTGGGCAGCACACCGGCAAGGATGCCTATGGCGCTGTCCAACTCGCCAGAAGTCTGCGCAAAACCGTAGGAGTATATATTGCCGCTTTCCTCGCTGGATATGTCTATCTTCGGGACATTTACGCTCATGATGTTGGCCTTGGAGACGTTGATGCTCACGCGAGCCGCGGGAATCATAAGGCTTTCCTCCAGCACTTCCTGCGGCATTTGGCTGCGGGCCATTGTGAAGCTTTTGAAGGCACTTTCCAGTTCCCGGTCCACTTCTTCCCGCAGCTCTTTGTTCTTTTTCACCATGTCGATGAACTTTTTTATGAGTTCATCTTGTTTGTCTTTCAAGAGCTTATGGCCCCTTCTGGCTGTCACCAGCTGTTTTTTAAGTCTTGTCAGCTCCATCCGGGTGGGGTTTACCCGCATCAACATATCTATTCTTCTCCTTTTTTAGGAAGGTATTTTTCGATATATTCGTCCCTGATTCGCTTGAGCTCTGGCTTCGGCAGTATTGTCAAAAGTTCCCACCCCAGATTGAGCGTTTCTTCTATGGATCTATCTTCATTTTCACCCTGCGAGACATATCTCTTCTCGAATTCATCCGAAAATTTCGCATAGAGTTTATCCACGTCTGAAAGGGCCGCTTCGCCCAGGATCACTGCCAGTTCCTTGGCCTGCTTGCCCCTGGCGTATGAGGCAAAGAGCTGGTTCATGGTGTCAGCGTGATCTTCCCGGGTCTTACCCCTGCCGATACCCTTGTCCTTCAGACGGGAAAGGGACGGCAGCACATCTATGGGCGGCAGAACTCCCTTCCTGTAAAGCTCACGGCTCAGTATTATCTGGCCCTCGGTGATGTAGCCGGTTAAATCTGGTATGGGGTGAGTCTTATCGTCTTCGGGCATGGTTAGTATCGGTATCTGGGTGATGGAACCTGCCTTTCCGCGGATTCTTCCCGCTCTTTCATATATTGTAGAAAGGTCCGTGTACAGATATCCAGGATAGCCGCGCCGGCCCGGAACTTCCTTGCGGGCTGCGGATACCTCCCGGAGAGCTTCACAGTAGTTTGTCATGTCGGTCAGGATAACCAGAACATGCATATCCTTTTCATAGGCCAGAAACTCGGCACAGGTTAAAGCCATACGCGGCGTGGCTATACGCTCTATGGCCGGGTCGTTGGCAAGGTTAATGAACAGCACGGACCTGTCGATGGCGCCGGTCCTCCTGAAGTCCGATATAAAGTAATCGGCCTCCTCAAAGGTTATACCCATGGCCGCAAATACCACGGCGAATTTGCTTCCCGTTCCCAGAACCTTGGCCTGCCTTGCTATCTGAGCCGCCAGTTGGGCGTGCGGAAGGCCGGAACCGGAGAAAATGGGCAGCTTCTGTCCCCTGACCAGGGTGTTCAGGCCATCGATGGCTGAAATCCCCGTCTGGATAAACTCCGAAGGATAGTCACGGGCGGTGGGGTTTATGGGGCTTCCGTTGATATCCAGTTTCTTTTCCGGAATTATTTTTGGGCCGTTGTCCTTGGGCCTGCCGAAACCGTCAAACACACGGCCCAGCATGTCGCCGGACACTCCGAGCTCTATGCTCTTGCCCAGGAACCTGACCCTGCAGTCATTGATGTTTAGGCCAGTTGAGCCCTCGAACAGCTGCACCAATGCCCTGTCTCCATCGATTTCCAGCACCTGACCGCGGCGGATATCTCCTTCGGAAGTCTCTATTTCCACCAGTTCATTATATTTTACGCCCTCCACATTTTCCACCAGCATGAGAGGGCCGGCTATTTCCCGGGCTGTCTTGTATTCTTTAAGCATTCACTCTCCCTCCTTCCGAAAGAAGCTCCGCAATCTGGGCTTTCAATTCTTTTTCTATCTCATCAAACTTCTCCAGTTCCTTTTCATCAATAAATTTGGCTCTTGCAATTTTTTCCCTGACCGGCAGTTTTTCTATCTCGGAAAAGACCACATCTTCATCTATTGCCCTTTGAGATTCGTGATAGAACAGCAGTATCAATTTAAGCATGCGGTACTGCTTTTTCAGGGAAGTATAGGTGTCTACTTCGTGGAATGCGTTCTGATGCAAGAAATCCTCCCTCATGGATTTCGCTGCCTCCAGTACCAGCCTATCTTTTACGGAAAGGGCGTCTATACCCACCAGCCTCACTATTTCCTGAAGGTTCGCCTCTTCCTGTAAAAGCTTCATGGCTTCGGTTCTTAAATCCCGCCACTCCGGGCTGATGTTTTCATTCATAAACTCTTCCACAGTATCGGAGTACAGCGAGTAGCTGGTGAGCCAGTTTATGGCCGGAAAATGCCTTGCATAGGCCAACTGCGCATCCAGTGCCCAGAACACCTTCACCACCCGCAATGTGGCCTGCGTCACGGGTTCCGAAAGGTCGCCGCCGGGAGGCGACACAGCGCCGACTGCGGTAAGAGCTCCTTGCCGCTCCTGGCTTCCGAGGCATATAACTTTTCCTGCCCTCTCATAAAACTCTGCCAGCCTCCTGGAAAGATATGCAGGATAACCTTCTTCACCGGGCATTTCCTCAAGCCTTCCGGACATCTCGCGGAGGGCTTCCGCCCAACGCGAGGTGGAATCGGCCATAAGTGCCACACTGTATCCCATGTCTCTGAAGTACTCAGCTATTGTTATTCCGGTGTAAATCGACGCTTCCCTTGCCGCCACGGGCATGTTGGATGTGTTGGCAATGAGAACCGTTCTCTTCATGAGTGGCTCCCCGGTCTTCGGGTCTTTCAATTCAGGGAACTCCAGGAGCACGTCAGTCATCTCGTTGCCCCGCTCGCCGCAGCCTATATACACGACTATTTCAGCATCGGCCCACTTGGCCAGCTGGTGCTGAACCACCGTCTTGCCGCTGCCGAAGGGCCCGGGGATGCATGCCGTTCCTCCCTTTGTGACCGGAAAGAAAGTATCTATTACCCTCTGCCCGGTGGACATCGGTTCTTCGGGGGCAAGTTTTTCCTTATAAGGCCTTATCTTTCTTACGGGCCATTTCTGCATCATGGCGATATCTACAATGTCGCCGCTATCGGTCCTTAATTTCGCCACGGTCTCAGTAACGGTAAATTCCCCTTCCCTGATGTCTTCTAGGGTTCCGGACAATCCGGGGGGAATCATGATGCGGTGCTCCACTATGACGGTTTCCTGCACGGTACCTATTATATCTCCGCCCGTGACCCTGTCGCCTTTTCTGGCGGTGGGCTTGAAGGCCCATTTTTTATCGCGGTTTAATGCAGGAACATCTATTCCTCTGGTTATAAAACTGCCGGCTTTGGATTCTATGACATCCAGCGGCCTTTGAATTCCGTCAAATATTCCTTCCAGCATCCCCGGTCCCAGTTCAACGCTGAGGGGCACTCCGGTAGATACGACCGGATCGCCGGGGCCCAGGCCTGAAGTCTCCTCATACACCTGGATGGATAGTTTCTCCCCGTGCACCTCTATAATTTCGCCAATCAGACCCTGTTTGCCCACTTTCACCACGTCGAACATTTTGGCCTCGGGCAATCCCGTTGCCACAACGAGGGGACCGGAAACCTTAACTACAACTCCCTGGCTCATTCCTCTCCCTCTCTTTCAAATAAGATATCCACTCCTATGGCTTTTTCCACAGATTTTTTCACTTCCTGTATTCCAATTCCGAGCGAACCCTTGTTGCTTGGTATGAGCGTTATGGCCGGCAGCATACTGTTTCTGTAATAATCTATTCTTTCCTTCATGTCTTTTGCAAGCTGCTCGGTTAAAAAAATCACAGCATAATTTTGTTTTGCAAGCCGGGTGATTATATTGCCGGCCTCTTTTGAATCCAGTGCGGGAAAGATGTCCACTCCCAGAGACTTGAAAGCCAGGACCGTATCTTTGTCGCCGATTACGCCTATTTTATACGTAGACATCTCTCAACCTCTCCTTTATCATCTCCGAAGAAATGCCGTTTATCTTTCCCACCAGAATCATCCTGAGGATTTTTGTTTCATTCTCCCTGGCCGCAAGATAGCCCACCACTGTCTCGGGGCCGTACGGTTTATAGAGCCCCCGCCTGGCCAGCTTCAGGAGGTAGTCGTCGGCCAGTTTCTCAAATACCGCTGGACTGCCGCTGTTTATCCACGCCGAAATGCCTTCTTCCACAACTTTACGGTATGGAGACGAAGCTAACGCGTCGATTACACCCTGCAGGGGTTCCGCATAAAGCTTCATGAAAGCATCCTTTTTCAAGCTTCCTCCCGGAAGAAGTGATTTCTCCAGCATTCTGGCGTCGGCTTTCATTTGCATGAGCCTTACCATGGTCCTTATATTCGTAAGGTCTACCATTGAAGTAAAGTATTCTTTTAAAAATATCTCTTTCGTGTCTTCCACCAATTCTGCCAGCTCTTCAAACAGCATGCGGTCCAGAAGCAAGTCTATCTGCTGGGAATCCTGGGTTTCTTCGTAAATCTGAACGGCCTGTTTGTAAGCCCTTTTTATTCTCTCCGGGACCGATGCGGTTGCATCTTCAAAAGCCAGTTTTTGAAGCTCTTCCGGCGGCACTTCGCCAAGTATTGAAAAATAATCTCTTCCATCGAGCCCGAGAATTTTATTCTTGATGATTACCTTCAGATTGTGGTAATCGTTCTTCAGCGTAAAAAACCTTACGAAGCGGGAGTCCTTCGTTGAATCGGATATAGTTTTAAAGGTCCTCTTCAAGCTTTTTTCCAGCACCTTTTCAAAATCGTAGACATTCTCCATTTCGGCAATATCGCCGCCGTAACCGGTATCGCCCAGGACCTTCAGGGCTTCTTCCGGTCCTTCGGCTTCCAGCAGCCTGTCTATAGCATTTTTACCGAGGAGTTCGGTCTCCAGGGCTTTTATCCGGGATGATACATATAAGAATTCCAGTTCCCTGCCCATAGCATCACTCCTCGAAAAGCATTTTCGCAATTTCGGTTTCCAGCTCTTCCCTTTGCGCCTTGATGAGAGCATCAAAGGAGCTGTTTATTTCCATATCCCTTGCCTTCAAGATGAATCCGCCTATCACAGGCCGTGAATAGGCAGAAAGCTTAAGGCTGCCGATCTTGCCCTGCTTTTTCAGTTCCTCATTGACTTTGTTCAAAAAATCCTGTGTAATCCTGTTTTTGTCTTTTTCGTTTACGATTATTTCCTCATCTCCGGCGGCTGCTGTTTTTATGAGCATGGCTCGCACAAAATCCAGATAATCATCGACGGGCATATTTTCTAGCTCCTGCCGGGCTTTTTCAAACACCTCGTCGATTACCTGCTGTTTCGCCGCCAGCAGGCGTTTTCGTTCCTCCAGTTCAGCCATTGATAGTATTTTTCTTTTTTCTTCTTCAGCCAGCCTTTCTGCTTTTTGATGAGATTGCCTCTTTATTTCTTCCACCTGTATGGCGGAATCTTTCAATATTTTGTCTGCTTCGGCCCTGGCTTTATCCAGCATATCGCGCTCTTTTTGCAGGGCTTCCTGCATTATCCTTTCTTTTATCTTTTCGATACCCTCCATGCCGGCCACTCCCCTATAGCTTGATGCCGAAGAGCATGAGGATGGATGCCAGAAGCGCCAGCACCGCATAGGTTTCCACCATGGCGGCATAGGTGATGCCTTTTGCCAGTTCTTCAGGGCGCTTCGCTATGATGCCCACGCCGGCCGCTGCGGCTCTGCCCTGGGCTATAGCCGAAAGAAGGCCTACAAAAGCAATGGGAAGGGCAGCTGCCAGAATCAGCAGACCCTGATGCAGGTTAAGCGGAAGCAGATTTCCTCCCAGGATACCGATCCTCTGCATGATTACAAATCCCGTTAAAAGTCCGTAAATACCCTGAGTTCCAGGAATGGCCTGTAGAATCAATGTTTGACCGAATTTCCCCGGATCTTCGGTAACTACTCCGGCAGCGCTCTCACCCACGATTCCAACACCTTTTGCGGAACCTATGCCGGGAAGCAGCACCGCCAGCGCCGCCCCTAAAAGTGCCAGTACCTGACCATAAGTTAATTCCATTTTTTACTCCTCCTCCAAAATAGATATAAGAAGTGAGAGGTCAAATTCGACTTTCTTTCTCCCACTTTTTATTTAAATTTGTTTATAGATTTTCAAAGTCCACGTATGTGGTTTTTATCCTCATCGGATCGAAGGCTCTGCCGCCGCTGTCGTAAAACTTGCTGAAGAACTCTATATACTGCAGACGGCTGCTGTGAACATATGCTCCCAGAGTATTTATGGCAATGTTGAATATGTGGCCGCCTATCATGATTATTATCATGATTACTAATCCGATGGCGTTTACCCCCACCAGTCTTGCCATGGTGTTTATAACCACAGCGATTACGCCGGTGGCAAGGCCCAGAGCCAGCAGCCTGGAGTACGACAGCACATCGCTCAGATACCCGGTAACCCCGTAAAGGCTCAAGAGGCCGGATAATAACTTCATCAAAACGTTTTTCTGAGCTCTCCCCTGAGTCAGCAGGAGCCCCAGCGCCCCGGCAAGAGCCACATATTTGGCTATGAAGCCGAGCTTTGGAAAAGCCAGCATGATGAGGCCCGTCAGGAAAACTATCCACAACCCCTGGTCCATAAATGCATCGGCTGTGCGGCCCGCCCTTATGTTCTTATAGGCGGAAAGCATCAATCCCGTATAAATCTGGATGACGCCGAAGGCAAAGCTCAATATCAGTATGGCCATGGGATTGTCCAGAGGGTTTATCCATATTGGTCTTAGCTTTATAAGGTCTCCAAACCAGCCGCCGAAAATAGCGCCCCATACAAAAGTGGATATGCCTCCGAGAAAAAGCAGCTCCACCAGCTTTTTCCCCTGGCCGGCCAGTTTCAGTTTCCAGAGCACAAGGCCTGTCAAAAGCGCAAGCACTAGGCCGTATCCCGCATCGCTGACCATCATGCCGAAAAATACAAAGTAGAACGGCGCCATATATATGTTCGGGTCTATGCCTCTGGGATCGGGCAGGCTGTAAAGTTCGGTAATCAGCTCAAATGGTTGCACGAGCCTGGGGTTTTCCACGAGCACCGGTATTTCGTCATCTTCTTCCGGTGGCGAAAACTCGATATAAACCGACTCTGTCAGCTCAAGAATTCTTTGTTTTAATTTCTGTTCCAGAGGCTCCGGTATCCATGCTGTAAGATAGAATGTCCGGCTGGTTTCCGCCATTTTAAGCATGTTTCTTTTCTTTTCTCTCGCCACGTTCCAGTAATCGTAGAGCACTTCAAAGGCAAACCGCTGATCTGAAAGAGCCCGGGCCTCACCTGCTATACCCTGCCTTTCCTTCTCTATTTCGGCAAGTCTTCTTTCATCACCGCTGATAATTTCTTTCGGTGTGCCTTTCAGCCCCGTAAACTCCTGGATGCTGACAGAGAATTCCTTCATTACATCCTGTATATCAACTTTTTGAGCTTTATGATAAACCAGTAGGCAGAAAACTTCATCCCTGCTTTCGCCTATATTTATCACTTCGGAAAGTAACTCTTTTTCAACCAGCCTGCTTTTGAAATCCTCGAAAGCTTTTGCCGGAACCACTGCTGGTATAAATTCTGTTTTCCGGGTCGGCCCCAGTTCCTCCAGAGGTATATCCATCGACTTCCACAAAGACAACAGTTCGATGCGGCTGTGAATCTTCGATTCCTCCGCCTTTAAGCGGGCAAGACGCTGGTCAAGTTCAAAAACTGCCTGAATGACCGCCAGATATTGCTCTTCCCTGGAAAGCATGTCATCGAGTTCCTGTTTTTTAACTTTCGGTTTCCCGTATAAAAGAGGATTTTTCTCTATTACATACGGCTTTAAAAAATCAATCCCAAATTTCAGCTTGTTCAGTTTGGAATCCAGTTCTGACAGTTCTTTTTCCAGTTCCTGATGAATCCGATTCTGCTGCACCTCGTCGTCCTGTACCTGTTGCGTTATATCAGTGATTTCTACAGCTCCGATTTTTTGAATGGCGTCCAAAAGCATGTCCTGTTCAAGTTTAAGGCCCAGGAGGTGCATTTTCTTCATATTAACTATCGCCATGGGCCCTCACTATCCTCTCTTTAATCAAATGCACCGCCTCCGGTATTTTTTCGGCGGCTTTGAGTTTCAACTCTTTTATTTTTTGCGCGTATTCTCTCGAAAGATTGTCTGCCGCTTCTTTCGCATCAAGCCTTGCTTTTTCTATAATTTCCCCTTCTTCCTCATCGCATTTTTTTCGAGCCTCTAGAATCAATTTTTCGACTTCTTTTTTTGCATCCAGAATAATTTTTCTGGATTCCTGTTCTGATCTTTCAACAATTTCTTCAGCCTTTTTTTCAGTCGTTTTCACATCCTCCAGGATTTCTTTCAAATTACCACCCCCTTGCAAGTTTGTTTAATTTATTTATTCTTAAATTCTTTTGATAAAATTCGATAAACTCCTGCGATTCCCGAAAATACCCCCAAAAAGGTCCCGAAAATTAAAAAAGCGCTACCCGTGGAAAACCTCTTGTCCAGATAGGCTCCAGCGTAAACCCCCCCTACTATGGGTAGTGCCATATTAAGACCAATTTGAGAAAGCAGCACAAGATATTGGATACCTTTAAAATTTTTCATACTGGTTTATATTATATAACATTGATAAAAAAAATTCAAATTGAAAATTTCCTTATAGACCGGCTGACGGCGATTATATGTGAAATATGTCACAAATAAACGCAATAAAAAGGTTTTTCCGGTTTTTTCATCCGCCCGGCAATATAAAATCGAAGTGTGTCATTTCTTTTTTTCTTTTTTATTATTTTCATTTCCCCCAGACTTCTGTGTCCCATTCAATTTATCCTTGGTTTTTTCAAAGGTATCGGATATGTCCTTTTTTATTTCTTTGCGCAGACTTTCTGACTCAGCCCCGGAATTGTCTGAAATACTATTCGTTTCGCCGATTTTGTCTTCACTGGAATTATCGAAAGTTTTCTTCGTTTCTCCAATTTTGTCTTCACCGGCATTATCGAAAGTTTTCTCCGTTTCGCCGATTTTGTCTTCACCGGCATTATCGAAAGTTTTCTTCGTTTCTCCAATTTTGTCTTCACCGGCATTATCTTTCTCATCGTCAGGGTTTTTATCATCATTCTTACTTTGCTTTTTATCTTTTTCTACATTCTGGTTCTTTTCATTCTTTCGATTTTGTTGTAATTTTATATCTTCATCTTTTCGTATGTCTTTACCATCAAACCGTTCGGTGCCGTCAGCGCCCTTCTGTTCGCTTTCCGGTCCTTTCTTTCCATCGGCCGGCGTCCCTGCTTTTGATTTTTTTAATTCTTCTATTATACTGGATATGGACGCCTTTTTTACGTCTTCCAGAGATATGACGGGGTTTACTTTCTTTAGTTTTTCATACATTAAAAGTTTCCCCTGGGATATCTTCATTCTTCTTGCTTCCTCATGCTTTTCTACGGAAGTGTTTTCCACAATTACCTGAATGGCCGGTCTGCTTTTAATCAGTTCTTTCAGTTTCCCATCAAGCTCTTCAGGCACACGTTTTTGCTTGCTGGAAATTGTAAACATGAGAGTGCCGGATTCTTTCAAGTAATTCTGAGATTCCGCCCGAGCAACCAGTATGCCCAGAGCCTCTTCAAGTTTCATATTTTTAAACGCGCCGGCATCCTTTGCCAGAATACTTCCTTCATCATCGAATGCATCCACCCGCAATACCCTTTCATATCTATTTAAAATCAGTTCTATGCTCGGGTTGATGTCCATCGTTACAAAAGTCACCGGATTGAAATAATCCGCTATGGCGTATCCGCCCATGCCCAGGAGCAGCATCAAAGCAATAACAGCCGCCGCAATCCTTTTCGTCAAAACAATAGAAAACATCCGCCTCAGCAAGAAACGCGATGTCAGCATATTATCCGGGACTTCAATTTCGTCGCCTATACGGCATTGAGGCATATTATTATAAATTTTTTTAAAATCCCCGCTTTTATTAAGGATAATTATATATTCATTGTCTATATCCACAATAATGCCTTTCAAGAAATTTTACCTCCACTTTACATATTCCTTTATATACTGGTAGTCTCCGGATAATATCAGCACCGTCGCTATAATATAATTCCGACCGCGTTCCACGGTTTTACGGGGTATTTTTGTAGCGCTCACTATTTTATCCACCGGCAGATATCTTTTTGTTTTAATTATTTTGAGCACTTCCGGAGTGCTTGCCGCAAACTCCGCCGCCTTCAAATAGGCTTTTTTTGTCGATTCCTGCTTGGGTGAACATCTGGCCACATCGGCAAATGTTATCCCCCAGCGCGACAATTCTTTTTTTATTTCCATGATTTCCAACCGTCGAAGCTCGCTAATCTGACTCTCATCGAATTTCTCTGCGGATTTTTCGGCTGTGGGGTCCCGATATCCCCCGTCTTCCTCATTTTCAGGACTTTCCATATAAACCACAGGCGCGCTTTTTTGTTCCTTTCTGTAAAAATCCACGAGACGGTGCTTGATTATCATCCTGGCAAAAGCCAGGAAATTTCCCCTGGATATATCATATTTTTCTATAGCTTCATGAAAAGCCATCAATGCTATGCTCAATTCGTCATCTATACCGTATTCCACGAAGCGTCCGATGTGTTTTTCCACAACAGAAGCAATAAAAGGCTTGTACTCTTCTATCAGCCTGTTGATTTCATCGATATCGCCTTTTATTTTTATAACTCTCTCATTCAAACTGAAATCGGTCATCTTATCCTCCGAAAAATATCTTACGAAAAATTAATTCTACAGCGAAGAAGAAATTCCTTTTTAATTTCAAAAAAAAACGGGGTCAGGCTTGCGAAATCCTGACCTCCAACTTTTTTGCTTTAAATTTTCTGTTATTCTTCCTTCGGCAGAATCTGGTTTAAAATTATTCCCAAAATGGCAGCAAGTCCCATGCCTCCGAATTGGATGCCGCCCCAGAGCTTGATGATGGCTCCTCCTATACCCACCACAAGAATTACGCTGGCAATAAGAAGATTCCTCGACTGCTTAAAATCCACCTGATTTTCCACCACAGTCCTTACACCTATGCTGGCAATCATGCCGAAGAGCACTATGGATATGCCGCCGATGACCGGTTCCGGAATGGTCCGGATTGCCGCCCCCAGTTTTTGAATAAAGGAAAGGAATATGGCCAGGCAGGCGGCTATCCTCATTACTTCCGGTTTCCACACTCGAGTCAACGCCAGAACGCCCGTGTTTTCAGAGTATGTGGTGTTGGCGGGGCCACCGAAAATGCCAGCCAGCGAGGTGCCAATGCCGTCCCCTATCAATGTCCTGTGAAGGCCCGGATCTTTTACAAAATCCTGCTCCACAGTGGCCCCAACCGCAAGCACATCGCCCACATGCTCCACCATGGTGGCAATTGCCACTGGAGCAATGAGGCCGATTGCCGCTGCGTTGAAAACCGGCCATGTGAAGTCGGGCATGGCAAACCATTTGGCCTCAATGATGGGCTGGAAATTTACAATCCCTGCTATAAATGATATAACATATCCTACCACGATTCCGCAGATGACCGGGAGTAATCGCAAAAAACCCTTCACATAGAGGCTCACAAACGCCACTACCGCCAGCACGACAAGGGCTATCAGCCAGTTTTTGCTTGCATTACCGATGGCCACAGGCGCAAGATTCAACCCGATAACCATGATGATGGGGCCGGTTATGACGGGCGGCAATAGGGATTCCATGAATTTCGGTCCGAGAAAATAGATGAATACGGCCATTATGCAGTACAGCAACCCTGCGACAATGATGCCTCCCTGGGCCGCCGGAATTCCCATTTCTTTCACCACCAGGGCAACGGGAGCGATGAACGCAAAGGATGACCCGAGAAAAATCGGGACTTTTCTTTTGGTGACCAGGTGAAACCACCATGTTCCTATTCCCGCAGTAAAGAGCGCCACGCTTACGCTCAGGCCGGTCAGCAGAGGCACCAGCACCGTGGCGCCGAACATGGTGAATGTGTGCTGCACACCCAGGATAAAAAGCTGCAGCGGGGGGAGATAGTCGCCGGATCTGATGGTGGTTCCGGCTGGGTTTCTGGCTGTAACTGCTGTTTTTTTAGAATTTTCCATATATGATGCCCTCCTTAATAATTATAAAGTAACTGTACATATAATTGCCCTTGCTGCAAGGCGGCAAGGGCTTGATTCATCAAAAAACCTTTCTCCTCAGGCAGGAGAAAGGTTTGTCTTTCTGTCTATTTTACTTTCACCTTACCAGCCTCACGGGACCAGTTTAAAGGTTGTCCCTATCTGTTTTTCTTTATTATACCATATGAGCGAATCTTGTCAATATTCCCCGGTTTAAATTTGTGCATCGAATTCCTCTGGGCTCTTATCAATCAACCCGAAATGATACAGTATGCATCCTGCTATACGCTGGGATGCCCGGCCGTCGCCGTAGGGGTTTACGGCGCTCGCCATCCTGTCGTACTCCGAGCGATCGGATAAAAGTCTTGCCGCTTCTTCATATACGCTCCGGCGATCGGTGCCGATGACCTTAACGGTGCCTGCCTTCACCGCTTCCGGCCGCTCGGTCTCCGTTCTCAAAACCAGCACGGGCTTTCCCAGTGAGGGAGCCTCCTCCTGCAACCCGCCGGAATCGGTCATCACCATGTAGCATCTGGCCATCAAGTTGTGCATTTCATCGGTGTTGAGCGGAGGAAGAAGCACTATGCGTTCATGCCCGCCAAGTATCTTTTCGACCACGTCCCGCACCGCCGGGTTTAAATGCACCGGGTAGATTATTACCACATCGGTGTTCCTGTCTACGATATCCATAAGCCCCAGGCAAATATTCTTGAGGGGTTCTCCAAGGTTTTCCCTTCTGTGGGCAGTGACCAGCACCACCTTTTTCCCTTTATAATCTAATCGGTTTAAGATATCCGTCGAAAAAACAAAGTCCTTTTTTACAGTGGTTTTGAGGGCGTCAATCACGGTATTGCCCGTAACGAAGATGCTGTCAGACTTTACGCCTTCCCTCAGCAGATTTTGCCTTGCGGTCTGAGTAGGTGAAAAATGCAGGTCTGCCAGGGAACCGGTCAATTTCCTGTTCATTTCTTCCGGAAAGGGCAGCCATTTGTTGAAAGTCCTGAGACCCGCCTCCACATGGCCCACCTTTATGTGCATGTAAAATGCCGCCAGGGCTCCAATAAAAGTGGTGGTGGTGTCGCCGTGGACCAGCACCATATCGGGATGCGACCTTTCCAGTACATCTTTTAATCCCGCTAGCGCCCTCTCAGTAATGTCGAATAACGTCTGTCTGTCTGTCATGATGTCCAGATCATAATCCGGCTCTACATCAAAAAGGCTCAACACCTGGTCAAGCATCTGCCTGTGTTGAGCCGTGACCGCCACTTCACAGCGAAAAAACTCATTCCTTTTTAATTCCTGGACCAGCGGAGCCATCTTTACAGCTTCAGGCCTTGTACCGAAAATGGTCAATACCTTTAACCTTCCCAATTTTCAATATTCCCCTTTACATGCTGTGGGTGGATTTTTTGGCTTCATGCGATATGTTGAACTGCCTTATGGAAAGCATCAGCGAAAAAAGCACTACTGCCAGCGCTATCGCAGCTTCTTTAATACCTATCTTGGCCAGTATTATTGAGCAAAGCCCCAATGAAAGGCTGACTAAATACATGAATAATACCGCCTGCTTCTGGGAGAGCCCTATTGCCATAAGCCTGTGGTGAAGATGACCTTTGTCCGCCTGCATGATGGGCTTTCCGTTCATAAAGCGGCGCAAAATGGCAAAAGCAGTATCGAAAATCGGCAGCCCCAGGGCCAGGATCGGGACTATCAGGGCGATGGCCGTAGCGCTTTTAACCGCTCCGTCTATGGCAGCCGCGGAAAGCATAAATCCCAGAAACATGGCTCCCGTATCCCCCATAAAGATTCGGGCGGGATTGAAATTGTGGGGCAAAAAACCTACCGACGCACCTGCGAGTAAAGCCGTCACCAGCGCCGCATTGGTCTGATGGATGCTCAGGTTTACCAGCATCATAGTGATGGACGCTATGGCGGATATGCCTGCGGCCAGGCCGTCCAGGCCGTCTATGAAATTGAGAGTGTTGGTTATGCCCACAACCCAGAAAAGGGTAATAGGTATGCTCCATTTGCCTAGGTAAAACATGCCTCCCAGAGGATTCGTCACCCATTCCACCTTGAGGCCGAAAAGCAAAAGAATCCCTGCCGCAACCACCTGTCCCATAAGCTTTACTTTTGGGGACAGGCTGTAAATGTCATCCAGGATGCCGACCATCACTATAAATGTCCCGCCCAGGAGCATTCCTTTTAATGTGGAAAATTCCAGCGGAAGAGTAAGTATGCCGGTCGCGGTAAAGGCAATAAAGATGGCCAGACCGCCAAGCCTTGGAATAGGCTTCTTGTGCACCCTTCTCGCATCCCTGGGCACATCTATGGCGCCTATTTTCCATGCCAGTTTAATGACTCCGGGCGTTGTCACATATGCTATGACCATAGCCGTCAAAAACGCATATATGTAAAGAGGCAATGTAATCGCTCCTTTTTTCCGTATACACCCGTCTATTTTAACTTCCCTATAATTTTATTTTATTTTTTCTCTGTTGTCAATCAACGGAAACTGAATTACTTCGACTCCAGCCTCTTTTAGCAACCTCATTGCCAGTTCGTCGGGATAATCTCCTTCATACACTATTTTCGTTATTCCCGCGTTTATAAGCATTTTCGCACAGAGGGCGCAGGGCTGGGTGGTGCAGTAAAGAGTGGCTCCTTTGATGCTGACTCCCCAGATGGCGGCCTGAATTATGGCGTTCTGCTCCGCATGGAGGCCCCTGCACAGTTCATGGCGCTGCCCCGAAGGTATATTCAGCTCATCCCTGATGCACCCGACTTCCTCGCAGTGAGCGATACCGGTGGGAGCTCCGTTGTACCCGGTCGTCAATATTCGCTTATCCTTTACAATAACTGCTCCCACACGCCTTCTGATACAGGTGGAACGTTTTGCCACCGCATGAGCTATTTCCATAAAATAACTGTCCCAGGAGGGTCTCATGATTATGCCCCTACTTGGTGCCAAAAAGCCTGTCGCCAGCATCTCCAAGGCCGGGGACTATGTACCCGTGGGAGTTCAGTTTTTCGTCTACCGAAGCCGTATATATTTCCACGTCAGGGTGTTTTTTATGGACCGCCGCTATTCCCTCTGGCGCTGCAATGAGGCACATCAGCTTTATGCTGGTAGCGCCTTTTTCTTTCAGAAAATCGACCGCCATGGTGGCCGAACCACCTGTGGCCAGCATCGGGTCAAGGATGATAAATTCGCGCTCGGTTACATCGGCGGGCAGTTTGCAGTAATATTCCACCGGAGTGAGAGTATCGGGGTCGCGGTACAGGCCTATGTGGCCGACCTTGGCGGTGGGGATCAATTTTAACATGCCGTTGACCATCCCCAAACCCGCCCTGAGTATTGGTACAATCCCAAGTTTCTTGCCGGATATCATTCTGACCTTTGCCGGACCAATGGGAGTCTTCACCTGCACTTCTTCTAGGGGAAGGTTCCGGGTGACTTCATAGGCCATGAGCATGGCAAGTTCTTCCACCAGTTCCCTGAATTCCTTGGCTCCGGTATTCTCATCCCGGATGAGGGCCAGTTTGTGCTGTATCAGAGGATGGTCAAAAACAAAGACATTCTTTCCATATTCCATAATCAACGCTCCCGTCCTTTATTTTAATAAAGCGGAAAGGCATCGCACAACGATTTTACCGCCGCTTTAACCTTTGCCCTGCAAGTATCGTCGCCGCCGGAAGTTAAAGTTTTATCGATGAGTTCCGCTATTTGTTCCATTTCCTGTTCTTTCATCCCCCGGGAAGTCAATGCGGGTGTGCCCAGACGGATGCCGCTGGTGATATTAGGCTTTTCAGGGTCATAAGGAATGGCGTTTTTATTTACCGTAATACCCACCTCATCCAGCATCTTTTCCGCATCTCTACCCGTCAGGTTCTTATTTCTCAAATCTACCAGTATGAGATGGTTGTCGGTCCCCCCTGACACCAGGCTGTACCCCCTGTCCATCAGAGATTTTGCCAGGACAGCGGCATTTTTAACCACCTGATGCTGATAGCCCACAAATTCCTGACTTAGAGCTTCTTTCAGACATACGGCCTTTGCCGCGATCACATGCATCAGCGGACCGCCCTGGGTGCCGGGGAAAATGGCCTTATCGATCATTTTGGCATATTCCTCTTTGCACAGAATCATGCCTCCTCTGGGACCCCTGAGTGTCTTGTGGGTGGTGGTTGTCACAAAGTCCGCCACCGGCACCGGGCTGGGATGTATGCCAGCCGCCACCAGGCCTGCAATATGGGCCATATCCACCATAAAATAAGCCCCCACCTTTCTGGCAATACCGGAAAGCCTTGCAAAGTCGATAATCCTGGGGTACGCGCTGGCTCCGGCCACAATCATCCTTGGCTTATGCTCTTCGGCAAGGGCTTCCACTTCGTCATAATCTATGTATCCCGTTTCTTTCGAAACTCCGTAGGGAATAAATTGAAAATATTTCCCAGATATGTTCACAGAACTGCCGTGGGTGAGATGGCCGCCGTGGGCCAGGTTCATTCCAAGAACCTTATCGCCTGGATTGAGAGCAGCAAAATACACCCCCATGTTGGCCTGGGAGCCGGAATGGGGCTGCACATTCACGTATTCTGCCGCAAACAGCTTCTTTGCCCTTTCTATGGCCAGGTTTTCAACCATATCCACGAATTCGCAGCCGCCGTAATAACGCCTCCCGGGGTAGCCTTCGGCATACTTGTTGGTGAGGACCGACCCCTGGGCTTCCATGACCGCTTTGCTGGTGAAATTTTCCGAGGCTATCATTTCCAGTTTGCTCTGCTGCCTGCGGGTTTCTTTCTCAATTATATCGGCAATCTCAGGATCCACCAGTTTCAATACTTCCATCAACTATTCCCCTTTCGTCATTACGCTTTGTTTTCATATTCGCTTATTTTCTCAACCCTTCGCTGATGGCGGCCGCCTTCAAAGCCGGCATCGAGCCATTCCTCCACTATGTCTGCGGCAAGGCCCGGGCCGATGACCCTTCCCCCCATTGTAAGCACGTTGGCATCATTGTGCATTCTGGACATCCTGGCGGAGAAAGTATCGTGGCAAAGAGCGGCCCTTATGCCCTTCACCTTGTTGGCACAAATGCATACGCCGATTCCCGTTCCGCAGATGATGATGCCTCTATCAAATTCGCCGCGGGCTACGGCTTCGGCGCAGGGAATGGCCACGTCGGGATAGTCCACCGACTCTGCAGAGAAAGTTCCGAAGTCCCTATATTCGATTTTTTTGCGTTCCAGCAATTTTATTATGTCTTTTTTCAGCTCAAAGCCGCCGTGATCGCTGGCAATGGCAATTTTCATAATCCGACACCTCATTCCTGTTCTGTCAATTCATTATATAAAAAAATGCCCTTGCTTGTCTAGTTTTTTTCGAGTCTTTCCAGTACATTTTTCAACTTCTGTTTAATTTCGGCTGCAACTCTGCGGTACGTGTTCTCATCGCCTCCGTAAGGGTCAGGAACGTCCATGTTTTCATCCCCTCCCCGTTCCGAAGAAAATTCCTCCAGGACAAATACCTTGCCTTTTGCTGCCGGAAACCTGTCCAGAATATAATCCTTGTGGCTTTTGGCCATGGTCAAAATGAGGTCAGCCTTTAAAAATTCCTCCGAGAAAAGTCTTGCCTTATGTGCAGACAGATCTATGCCTTCCTCCCGCATTACTTTGACAGCGTTGGGCGATGCCGGCATCCCTTCCACGGCCGCTATGCCGCAGGATTCTACTATTATATCGTTTTGCTTTTCCTGCTCTTCCAGCAGCTTCTTAAACAGCGCTTCCGCCATGCTGCTCCTACACGTGTTTCCGGTGCATACAAAAACCACCTTTTTCAACCGCATCACCCCTCATACTTTAATTATATTATATCCGGCGGCTTTGTACAGCCTGTTCATGACCGCCAGCCCCAGTCCACTTTTCGAAATGCCTTCGGCCAGAATTTCGTCTACGCCCATGCGATCGAATTTCCTCAGTATGGAAAAAAGGTTGGAAGATATTGTAAGAGGAGCATTCCTGTCTCCCACAGAAACGACAAACCCTGCCGGATAAAGATGCCGGGTCTGAGCCGTTGCCATTATGCCCACCTTCTTCCCCGACATTTCTAGACTTTTTGCAAGTTCAATAATTTTATCCACCTGAAGCTCTACGGGGCCTTCCACCACAGTCATACGGGCTTCCGGAGCATAATGCCTGTATTTTTGCCCGGGGGAACGCGGTTTTTGCCCCGGCAGAAGCCCAGGATCGATTTCGACACGCCCCAGTATATTTTCTAGTTCTTCCTTTGGCAGACCGCCCGGCCGAAGGATCAGCGGTACCGGACCTGACAAATCCAGCACGGTGGATTCCACTCCGACAGGGCATGTCCCGCCGTCGAGTATCATGTCGATTTTGCCGTTCAGGTCCTCGTACACATCGGCGGCACATGTGGGGCTGGGTTTGCCCGATATGTTGGCGCTGGGCGCGGCTATGGGAACGCCGGCGGCTTTTATGAGCTCAAGGGCTATCCTGTGGGCCGGCATCCTTACCGCCACCGTATCCAGACCCGCCGTGGTGCCGGCAGGAATCACCGGCTTTTTCCTGAACAAAATGGTCAGAGGGCCGGGCCAGAAAATCTTCATCAATCGGCCCGCTTCCTTCGGAAAATCTTCGACGATGTTTTCCAGGTCGTCGATGCTCTGGATGTGAACTATCAGGGGATTATCCTGAGGCCTTCCCTTGGCGGCATAGATTTTTTCAGCGGCATGTTCGTCCAGGGCGTTTCCTCCGAGGCCGTAAACAGTTTCCGTCGGAAAGGCCACAAGACCTCCATTTCTAATTATTTCAGCCGCCTCATAAATTGCATCCTTTTTTGGATTTTGTGCATCTATAGAAATTATCCTTGTTTTTATCATAAATCTGCCTTCTTTAGAGGATATTGAAAAGAGCGGTCCCCACAACCAGCCCCCAGAAAAACCCTCCCGGGGTGGCGTCTTTTGCCATAAAAATATCCGGAAGAATCTCTTCGCAGGTAGTATACAACATGGCTCCTGCCGCAAACCCAAGAGAAATGGTGATCAGTATCGGGGAAACTTCGCCCAGTGCCTGACCCATCAGGGCGCCAAGACCCATGGGTATTCCCGAAAGAGCCGCATATAAAAAGGCCCTTGCCGATGTCATCCCCGAAAGTCTGAACGCCGCCGCTACCGCCAGGCCTTCCGGGATATTGTGAACTGCAATGGCCAGAGCCAGCAATATTCCAAGGCTGCTTGACGCCGCATAACCGCCGCCTATGGCCAATCCCTCGGGAAAATTGTGGCTCGCAATTGCTAGAAACAATAAGGATCCCGCCCTGTAGAAATTTGCTTGAGATTTATAGCGAAGACGCATTGTGGATTCTATTAAACCTTCAGAAGCCGTCAAAAACATCACACCTATTATTATTCCAATCATGGTAAAAATCAAACCCGATATCGCCAGGGCTTCGGGCAACAGTTCCAGAAACACCGCCACCATCATTATCCCGCCCGAAAACCCCAGGATGGCGCTCATTTTGCGCATCCTCACATCTTTTATTAAGAATATGTATAATCCTCCGGCGCCGGTACCCCCCACTCCCACTGCAAGACCGATCAGCGTCGCAGTCCATACGGCCATATGATTCACCTCTACAGGTAAATCATATGCAACATCACGGCGATTATGATTGCGTTGGCACATAGTAACATTCGATTAATATATCATTATGCCAATAACAGCTGAAAGGGCTATGATGACTATAGGGTTTATTTTAAGCAAATACAGTCCCACAAATACAGCTGAAGCCACAACAAAATCTTTCACTCCGGAAAAGGAATTTCTGCCTACTGAATAGGCCGCTTGGACAATGAGGGCTATGACTGCAGGCCTCACCCCTTTGAAAAAGGCGTCCAGCAGCGGAAGGTGCCGGTATCTTAAAATAAGAAGCGCCAGAATCAGAATAATCAAAAAAGATGGCGCGGTGACACCCAGGGTAGCCATCACCGATCCCCAGAAGCCCGCCACCTTGTATCCAACAAAAGTGGCCGAGTTTATGGCTATGGGGCCCGGCGTCATCTGAGAAATGGCAATGACATCCAGAAACTCCTGCATGGGGAGCCAGTGGTGTATGTCTATTATTTCCTTTTCTATGAGGGGAATCATGGCATAGCCTCCGCCAAAACTGAAGGCTCCCACTTTAAAAAATGCCCAGAAAAGTATAAGATATATCATTTCCGGCCACCTCCTCGTTTTGCGGTATCCTTTTTCAAAAACACTCCGACCAGACCCGACAATAAAATCACCAGTATGGGGTGTACATCAAATACAATCAAAGCCGCCAACGACAGCACCGCTATGGCTATACCGGTTTTATCTTTGAATGCGGCCTTCCAAAGATTTGCGGCCGCTGCAAGGATCAGCACCACTATGGCCGGATATATGCCGTAAAAAGCCTTTTTCACATATGTGTTGGATTTCATGTCGGAATAAAAGAGGGCGACAAATAAAATTATGAGAAAGGATGGTAGCACGGTACCGAGAGTAGCGATTACAGAACCCAAAAATCCGGCCAGCTTAAAACCTATGTATATGGAGGAATTTATGGCCACAGCCCCCGGTGCCGATTGGGTAACGGCAATTATGTCAAGAAATTCCTCTTCTTTGATCCACTTCTGCCTGTCCACCATCTCAACCTTCATCAATGGAATCATGGCAAAACCGCCGCCCAGGGTAAAGGCGCCTATTTTGAAAAAAGCCCAGAACATAAGCAGGAGCTCTTTGGGCGAAAGTTTTCGATTCAATTGCTTCACCACCTGATAGTTTTCTCAAATCCAGTTTCCCGAAAGGCCCGTCAGACTCCAGTTGCAGAAACAACCCGGTCATAGCCCGCATAATCCTTTATCACCTGAATTTCATTAAAGCCGCTCGCTTTCAACAAATTCTGCACAGCAGCAGCTTGATTCCATCCAATCTCCAGAACTATATGCCCGCCGGATTTTAAAAACTGAGGTGCTTTTGAAATGATTCTTTTATAATAGTCAAGGCCATCTATGCCGCCGTTTAAGGCTATTTCAGGCTCTTTTTTTACATCTTCAGGAAGATTGCCCATTTCATCCTCCGGAATATATGGGGGATTGGACACTATCAAATCAAATTGCCCTATGTTTTTTTCTTCAAAGGGGTGCCATAGATCCCCTTTTATAAAAAAAACCCTGTTTTCTACATAATGCTTTCGGGCATTCTCTTTCGTATATTTTCCTGCTATTTCGGATATATCTGACGCATATACAATGGCATCAGGATGGTTTACAGCCACGGCCACGGCAATAGCTCCGCTGCCACAGCATAAATCTACCGCTCTGGGTTTTTTTAAATTTTTAGTTACCCGAAGAGATTCTTCCACGGCAAACTCCGTTTCGGGCCGGGGTATCAGCACCCCGGGCCCTACGGATATATCAAGTCCAAAAAACTCCCTATGCCCTGTTATATATGCCACGGGCATATGACCGCATCTTAGGTCCAGGAGCCTTATAAAACATTTCATATCTTTGTCGGAAAGTTTTTCCTCGTCGTTTACCAGCAGTCTGAGCCGGTCAACCGAAAGCGTATGAGCCAGCAAAATTTCCGCATCCAAAGCGGGATTTCCCACGCCGGCTTCAATTAATCTTTTTCGGGCTATGTCCAGCGCTTCACGGACATTCATCGGGCTACCGACTCCAGACTGTCGCCGGATTTTGCCAGTTTTCTGGCCTGGTCCTCCGCGATGAGGGCGTCTATGATGGGGTCCAGATCTCCGTTTAAAATGTTCTCCAACTGGTGAAGTGTCAGGCCTATGCGGTGGTCCGTGACTCGCCCCTGAGGAAAGTTGTATGTCCTTATCCTCTCGCTCCTGTCACCCGTTCCCACCTGACTGCGGCGGTTCTCCGCAATTTCCCTTTCCTGTTCTTCCTGCATTTTCTCAAGGAGCCGGGATCTTAAAACTTTCATGGCCTTTTCCCGGTTTTTTATCTGGGAACGCTCATCCTGGCAGGTCACCACCAGTCCAGTGGGAAGATGCGTGATCCTGACGGCGGAATCAGTGGTGTTTACCCCCTGCCCGCCGTGTCCCGACGCCCTGTATATATCGATGCGCAGGTCCGCAGGGTTTATCTCCAAGTCAACCTCCTCGGCTTCGGGCAAAACCGCGACAGTGGCGGCGGATGTGTGTATCCGGCCTCCTGCTTCCGTCGTGGGTATGCGCTGCACCCGGTGGACCCCGGACTCATATTTCAAGCGGCTGAAGGCTCCACGGCCTGAAATTTCGAGGACCACCTCTTTAAAACCACCGAGTTCGGTCGGATTTGAGCTCATCAGTTCAACTTTCCATCCCCTGCTCTCGGCATATCGGTTATACATCCTGAATAAATCCCCCGCAAAGAGGGCGGCTTCCTCGCCACCGGTCCCGGCTCTTATTTCCATGATTACATCCTTTTCGTCATTGGGGTCTTTAGGGAGCAACATGATTTTCAGTTTTTCCGCTAGATTTGCATATCTATCTTCAAGAGCTGCAATTTCGCTCTTTATTAATTCTTCCATCTCGCTGTCACCGGAATTCTCCCTCAATAATTCCCGGTTTTCATTTATCTCTGCGGCCACTTTTTTATACTCCCGGTAGCATGTGACAATCTCTTCCAGGGAAGCATGCTCTTTGGTGAGTTTTCTCCATTCTTCCTGTCTTGAAATCACCTCGGGGTCGCTGATTTTCTGAGTCAGTTCATCGTATCTTTTTTCGACCTCGTCAAGTCTGTCTATCATCATAAATCACCTTCCTGAAATACACAACATATTCTTACCGCTCGAAAGCCGCAACCGACCTGTTTCGAACCGTGCAGGTATCATAATACACTCTTCAGTGCTTCCAGCGCCACTTCAATCTGTGATTCGTCCGGCTCCCGGGTAGTCAACTTCTGAAGCCAGATCCCCGGAGCATTTAACATCTTTATCACCGGCGAATTGCTTTTGCCGGCCAGCCTGATAAACTCGTAGGATATCCCCGCCACCAGCGGCAAAAGCAAAATCCTCGAAAATATCCTCATGATGATGCCCGGCCAGCCCAGCAGGGAAAAAAGCAAAATGCTGACGACCATGACCACCATAAGGAAGCTGGTGCCGCACCTGGGATGAAGCGTGGTATACTTTGCAGCATTTTCAGGTGTAAGCTTTTCATCGTGCTCATAGCAGTGGACCGCCTTATGTTCGGCGCCGTGGTATTCAAAGACCCTCCTTATATCTTTCATCGACGTAATTATCAAAAGATAAGCCAGGAATATCAAGATCCGCAGTATGCCTTCTATCATATTGAGCCAGAATGGGCTTTTTACGTTTTCTCCAATTAGTTTAACCGCTGCGGTAGGGATTATGATAAAAAGCAGGACAGCAAAACCGATTGCAGAAAGGAGGGCCAGTGCGATATCTTTGCTTGAAAGTTTTTCTTCTTCATCCCCCGCCATGCTTGCTGAATAAGAGAGGGCTTGTATGCCTACGATGAGCATTTCCACCAGGGACAGCATCCCCCTGAGGATGGGCAATTTCAAGAATTTATATTTATCGGAAAGAGAGCGGTTTTCCTCTTTCTTTATAATTATTTCGTCATTTTTTCTGACGGCAATGGCAGTAAACTTTGGGCCCCGCATCATCACCCCTTCGATAACTGCCTGGCCGCCTATGTTAGGTCTTACCGGCTTCATAAAAGACCCCTCTCGTTATCTCTAACATTCATTTTATGCTATTTTGTAGTTCCTCTGGTATAGAACTTTGTTTTCATATAACTTTTTACAATATCCCAATCAGCTTTATATACTAATAAAGGCTAGAGCAAAACTCTAACCTTTTAAGACTACTCCTGGTCTTTCAGACCGAATCTCTTCTTGAATCTTTCTACACGTCCGCCGGTATCTACCAGCTTCTGCTTGCCGGAAAAGAAAGGATGACACTTGGAGCAAATTTCTACATGCAGCTCGGGTTTTGTGGACCCCGTCTCGAAGGTGTTGCCACAGGCGCATTTCACTATAGCTTTTCCGTATTTGGGATGGATTCCTTCTTTCATCGTTTTCACCTCTCTAGCTTATTTTCAGCGAATATCGCTTAAATTTCAGGCTATAAAAATACATTTGTTATTATAGCACAGCTTTTCGTTTTTAACAAGGGATTTGGTTTAAATAAATAAACTCCTGAGCAAGGCCAGGAGTTTATAAATGAGATAGTCAATAATTTATATTCAATTATAAAAAGTGCCATATATATTGCAAAAGGGGCCACTATATTTTTTCTGTAAATCATGATTTCGATAAAGGCGAATAATTCAAGCCTGTCCTAGTATTCCCGTTTTCCTTTGCTTTAATTTACTTGTAATTTTAATATTTCTTCTTCAGACAAACCGGTAATTTCAATTATCTCGTCCACTTTTCTGCCTTTATTTATGAGTTTTCTTGCTATTTCTAACTTAGCTTCCAGCATCCCTTTTTCCATCCCTTTTTCCATCCCTATAATTTCCCTTTTCTGAAATTCTTCCTGTAAAGCTCTTTCAAGGTTATATATCATCTCATCCACCTCCTCGCTTTCTTCTATTACTTCCGAAAGCCCTCTCTTTTCCTTCTCGGGGAGTCCCCTTTATATCACAGTTTTCATTCTGCTGCAAAAGTCTGCTTGAGCCCGAATAAGCGTCAAGTATTTCTAGACTGCCACCTTTGCCTTATCATAAGAAGTATCGTATTCCTTGGAGCCTTCGACCGTTATGCTTATAGTCTTATTATCCTTTTCTTCATCCAGTTTTGTGATTTTTTCTCTAATGTCTATCTTCCTATACTCGAAATAAAGAAGTTTTCATCGTATTTTTTCACGGTGACATACTCTTCCCCCGTGGAGCTTCCCGCAGAAGTCATCCATAAAATATCGACCTTATATCTGTAGCTTCCATCCTCTCCTCTTCCCAAGTCTGTAATTTTGTAGCTATCGACCCAGGGGCTCGAGACTCCGGTAACCCAATTCATGCCGGCAAGTTCTGAATACATAGCCTTTTTTAGCTCGGGGGACAAAACCGCATACTGCACGGCCCCACTTCTATCTTTCAGTGCCTCGGTCCAGGTGGTAACGGCTTCCATTGGATCTTTTGGAGCTAACGCCCGTTCCAGTTGATTTATCCTGAATTCCGGAGACCTGTCCTGGCCGGACTCTATTTTGACCGCATTGTTTTTCCCATCCCAGGAGACACCGGCACCAAAGGCTTCCGAAATCACTCTTATAGGCACCAATACTCTGCCGTTTACATTCTGAGGAGGCACATCTACTTTTAGCTCCCTGCCGTTCAAAATAATCTTGATAGGGGAAGCAGCGTAAGCTATTGTGAAGATCCCAACTGAAATCAAGAAGATAGCAATTATAGGTAATAATTTTCTTTTCATTGTAAATCCCTCCGATTATTTACGTTATTTTCACCAAAAGCAACATTCAAGTTATTTATTCCTTAAGTACTTTTTTAAGCCTGGCGTTATTATATTTTTATCCCATGAATTACAACATTTTAAAGATCCCTCCCTCAAACCTTTTTAGAATTACATTTTTATAATTCTCACTACCCTTTTCCTTTCCACCTGTTTAGACGAAGAAAAGTCAAAAAAAGTTCCATTAAAAAAGCGGAACTTTTTCCGACTTTTTTCGTCTAAAATAATAGAATAATAAAAATTATTTTAGGCTGTACTTGCTTAATTTTAAAAAAGGGCGGTGCTCCATGAAGAAGACCATCTTTATAGTTGTTTTTATCGTTATTTTCATTATTCCGATTACTTATTACACATTAAAGACCCAGGCTTTGTCGGAATCCCTTTCTCGAGTAAATCCTTCTTCAGAGGAAAACTCAAAGAGTAATGATAATAAAGATAAAGCCCCGGATATAAGTTCACAGGTTTCCTCCCCTGAAAAGAAAAGTCCCGCAAAACCGGAACTTTTACCCTACAATGGCCCTATAGAAAATATATTTTTTCATCCACTTATTGCATACCCAAAACTTGCCTTTGACGGGGACTATCTTTCAAAGGGATATGATGACTGGTTCGTCACTGTAAATGAATTCAAGAGAATCCTTGAGGCTCTTTACAAAAACAATTACATACTGATAGATACGAAATCTATTTTTGAGGAAAAGATAGTGGATGGAAAAAAAGTCCTGGTTAAAAAAACCTTGATGCTTCCCCCGGGCAAAAAACCCCTTATAATATCGGTGGATGACCTCAATTATTATGACTACATGATTAAAAACGGCAATGTTTTCAGGCTGATACTGGACGAAAACGGAAATGTAGCCACCTATTCTGTTTCTCCAGAGGGGGAAGTAGTTATCTCGCATGATAATGAAATAATTCCTATTCTTGATAATTTTGTAAAGGAACATGAGGACTTTTCGCTTCATGGGGCAAAGGGCATTATTGGCCTCACAGGTTATCAGGGCATCCTGGGGTATAGAACCAATGAAGCGGACTCTATATCCTATGAAAGGCAAAAAAGCGAAGCTCTGCAGGTGGTCAAGCGCTTAAAGGAAACCGGGTGGGAATTTGCCTCCCACAGTTACGGTCATCCTGATGTGAGAAAAATTAGTTTAGAAAAGTTGAAAAGAGATACCTTGAAATGGAAAATGGAGGTAGAACCCCTGATAGGGCCGACACCCATATATATCTACCCTTACGGCAGCAGCCTTTCTTCGAAGGATCCCAAGTTCAAATTTTTACTGCAATCCGGATTCAATGTTTTTTACGGTGTAGGGCCAAAACCCTATGAAAACTTTGAGAGTAATTTTATAGAAATGGACAGAAGGCATATAGATGGTATCGCTATGAAAACTCAGGACAAGATGCTCTCACCTCTGTTCGATGTCCGGGAAGTTATAGATAGCGTAAGGCCTGTATCTTCAACTCAAAATTTGCCTTTTTTTACCGGCTCACCATAAACAGGCCCATATATTCTTTTAATCTGGTCCCCTGCAATATCAAAGAAAGGAGCTGAGAATTACCAGCTCCCTTTGTGTTCTTTACAAAATTATTTCAATTCGTTGAGTAGCCTTACGCTATATTCACCTGCTGAATCCGAAGGCTTTCATCATGAGCCTATTTATATCGGTGTTATCCATATGTCTGGCAAAGTCGGAAGCATTGGGGCCGTAAGCCATTACAGGTACGTCTGCTCCGGTATGGCCTCCGGAAGTCCAACCTACTAAAGCCCTCTTGCTCATTATATCGGCAGCTGTATTTGCCACAGCGTAGGAATCTGTTTTCTGGGCTTTGAAAGCATCCAGCATAGCCACCTGCTCATAGGGGGTAAGGTCTGTAATACCAAAATACTGGGCAAAAATATCCTTATAATTATCCGCTGTAAATTTGGATGCTATAACATCTTCAATGGAGTTCTTTTGAGCTTTTAAAACTTCTGGCTTGAAGTTGTACTGGCCGTATCCGCCGATGGAAAGTCCGCCGGTCTCATGATCTGCGGTTACGATAACCAGAGTATCTTTGCGGGATTTTGCAAAGTCAAGAGCTACCTTTACGGCATCATCAAAGGCTATGACATCTTTGGCGACAGTTGCTGCATCATGGCCATGAGAGGCGTGGTCGATGCGGCCGCCTTCCACCATAAGGAAGAATCCTTCCTTATCCTTGCTTAAAATGTCGATAGCCTTTTTGGTCATTTCTGCGAGGCTGGGTTCTTTTGCGGCATCTCTGTCAATATCATAGCTGGCATGGCTGCTCTTAAAAAGGCCGAGAAGTTTTCCGCCGGTGACCTTGTTCATTTCATCCCTGGTTTCCACAAAGGTGTAACCCATGTTTTTGGCTTCGGCAATAAGGTCCCTGCCATCTTCTCTCTTGCCGCCCTGGTCTTTTGTCACGAAATATCTTTTTCCACCGCCTAAAAGCACATCAACTTTATGGTTGAGCATATCAACGGCTATTTCATTTTCGGCATCGCGGTCCGCATTGTGGGAGGCAAAAACGGCAGGAGTAGCATGAGTGATTCTGGTGGTACTCACAAGACCGGTAGCCTTGCCGTTTTCCTGGGCATATTCGAGTATAGTCTTTACAGGTTTTTTGTTTACATCTACACTTATGGCCGCATTGTAGGTTTTAACACCTGTAGCAAGAGCCGTTCCGGCGGCTGCCGAGTCCGTGACCCACTTTTCGACAGGGTCATTGGGATATGTAGATGCGGTGCCGTTATATGTAAAACTATCCATGTTGAGAGCGCTGTCCTTCATTATACGTCCCAGTGTCATCTGACCGTATCCCATGCCGTCGCCGATGAGCAAAATTACATTCCTGGCGGGAGCGGCAGCTTCGGCAGCAGGAATATAGGAAAAAACAACGACCGATAATACCATAACCACTGCCAGCAACAAACCTATACTCTTTCTGGAAAACAACCTCACAAAAACCCCTCCTAAAAATAATAAAAAATTTAAAGCCTGTTTTTATTTTATTAGAATTGTTTTAAAATGATGTTAATGTGATGTTAATCATTGTTATATTCTGGTTAAGAGTTGTTAACAAAAAAGTGGTCGAATCCATATTACAATATATGCCATATTTCCCGGGAAATAGACATCTTTCCGACGTATTTATCCATTACATTCATTTTTAAAGCGCCCCTTTCTCTATATTTTCAGTGAGATTTCCGCCCCGTTCCTTATGGCCTCAACGGCTGTGGCCACCACATTGCAGTCGCCCACAAAGGTGTATTTTTCATGGCCTTTTAATTTTGCAAAGGTTTCATCAGGCTTGTTGCCCACCGCCAGGACAACATCGTCAAACTCCAAGAGCCTTTCGACACCATCTACAGTATATGACAGCTTTTTCCGGACCATACGGTTTATCTTCGCCTTTGTAACTATATTTACATGCAGCTCTTTTAATCTTTTTAAAAGAAGTTTTTTTACCATCGGAAATACCCCTGCAGCCACATCGTCCTGCATTTCCAGGACTGTCACATCCTTGCCTTTTTGGGCCAGAAATTCGGCAGTTTCAAGGCCAGTGAGCCCTCCGCCATATGAACGACGAGCTTTTCATAATATGTTCCAAAAATCACCCCTGGGCCGCAAGAAAGAGAATCGGTCCAGGGACAATATCAGAGCAAAATCTTATAATACGTGAACAGGGCAGCGGCACTCGGGAAGTTTTTGAAAACACTATGTCAAAACATAATATCCCCTACAGTATAAAGCACGTGCTGAACAACACCGAAGCTATAAAAAAGGCCGTAGAAGCGAATATAGGAATTTCGGTGGTGTCGGAAATAGCCATAAAAGAAGAAATTAAAAGCGGCAGGTTAGTAAAAATTAATTTAGAGGGCGTAAGGTTCTTAAGAAAGTTCAACATAATCTACCACAAGGACAAATATCATTCAAAACTCTTCGAGGAATTTATGAGGCATCTATGTTCTGGGAGGTTCTGACACTTAGCTCCTCCCAATACCTCCACATCATAACCCCGGCGCGCAATCAGAAGCTCGCCGCATTTTGGGCAATAAGTGTTGCTGCCTTCCTCATCTACCATATTTCCGGTGTAGACATAATCCAGGTATTTCATAGCAATTTTCCTTGCCCGCCGGATGGTCTCCACCGGTGTGGGCGGGAGGTCCAGCTTGAAATTGGGGAAGTAGCGGGTGAGGTGAAGCGGAATATCCTTTCTTAAAGAGGCCAGCCATTTTGCTAGAGCCTCTACTTCATCCTCACCGTCGTTCATACCGGGTATGAGGAGGGTGGTTATCTCCACATGACAGGATTTCTGGGCTATTTCCACCGTCCGCTTCACCGGAGATAGCTTCCCGAAGGTCATGTCCGTGTAAAAATCCTCGGTATATGCCTTCACATCAATATTCATGGCGTCTATAAAGGGCAGCAATTTTTCCAGCGGTTCCTTTTCGATAAAACCGTTGGTCACCAGGACATTCTTTAATCCCTTTTCCCTGGCCAGACGGGCACATTCTATCACATATTCGTACCATATCGTGGGCTCATTATATGTGTAAGCTATGCCTATATTGTCCTTCTGTCTTGATGCCACATTAACCAATTCTTCGGCGCTTATCTCTTCCGTCGGAACATCAGTAAGCTGTGCAATCTGCCAGTTCTGGCAGAACTTGCACCGAAAATTACATCCGAAGCTCCCCACTGAAAATATCCAGCTTCCGGGAAAGAAGTGATAAAGGGGCTTTTTTTCTATTGGGTCCATGCCCCAGGACGAAATCCGGGCGTAATTTATGGAATATAATTTTCCATCTATGTTTTTTCTTACACGGCAGGCTCCGGCTTTCCCCGGTGCTATCCTGCAATTATGCGGGCATAAAAAACAATGAACAAAACTGTCCTCTTGTTTTTCATAGAACATAGCTTCTTTCATGTTCTACTACCTTCCTTTATCGGCATTATTGTGCGGTGAATATTATGGCTAACGAATTTGAAAAAATTATGCCGTCAATAATGCCTCACCACTTGGAATCTTTCCAGCTTATAATCCTCATCGGGGCTGATGCCCGCCTTCCTCAAGGCTATGCTTATCTGCTCCTCCACGGTATCCACGCCCTCCAGATCTGGCAAAAGCAGTCCAGAGCGATAGCCCTTCTTCACAATGACGCCGTACTTTTTCGGGTCCAGTTTGTCAATAGAATCTACAGGCTCTGGCTTAGTTAGCACATCCACCGAATATACAAGCTCAGGAAGTTCTTCGGGCTTCACGGGTTCGAACCTTGGGTCCTCGCACCCCGCACTGATAGCGTTGTGCTGTATTTCCTCCGCTATGTTTTTCCTGGTGGGAAGATAGGTTCCTATGCACCCCCGAAGTTCTCCATGCTTTTTAATGGATACGAACACCCCGGCCCTGCCGGCAAGCATATCTTCAGGCAAATCCGCCGGAATTTCAGGTATCCTGCCTTCTTTTACGTACGTCTCCAGGGTTTGCCGCGCAAGACTCACATAAGGGTCTTCGTTTTTTCTGCGATTTTCGATTTTTTGCCGCCTTTTTTCATAAAGTTTTTTCAAAAGGCTCTCCCTCTTTGCTTCGGGGTAGAAGGAAGCCACACAGTAACCTACGCCAAAGGGGCCTTCGTAGGAAAGCACCTGTGCTTTAACTTTGTATCCGTCCAGGGCTCCTAGCATAACCCATATGGACCTCAGGCCGCACTCCCCCGCCTCCTCTATTAACCCAGATTCCAATTCGGCTATTTGCTCCACATCAAAATTCTCAAGCAAAGACACAAGCTTATGGTCAAATTCCGCTCCCTGGGGACTGTACCCGGCAGGTGCACCGGGAATGAGCCTGTGGGAAAGGTCGCTGCTCGCAACTACAACAACTCTTCTGCCGAGAGCTTCCGCAGCGTCGCTTATTGCTGCACCGAAGGCATATAAATCCTCATATGGCAAAATTCCGTACGCTATCGGAAGCAGGCGGAAACCCGAAGCAAATTTAGACACGAAATGCATAGGCACTACCACGCCGTGGTCCAGTTCTTCCTTTATGCCGTATCTGGAAAGAAAAACATCCCGCGACCGCACAGCAGAGATACCATTTTGCCTCGCTATCCGTATAATCTCATTTTTTAATTCTTCATCGCTCTCAAACTCCATTTTCACCCCCGATGCGCCGAATGACGCTAGGCTGCCTTTGAGCGGAAAGTCGTATATGCATACGGCATCCCGAAACACCGGGCCGTGGGGTGATACAATCACGACCGTATCGGGGGCCAGTTCCCGAATCTGTCTTCCCACCTCCTCCGCAGCATTGACGGTAGATTTTACTTTTTGAGTCTCTACCCCGCCCACTTCCCTCACCATTATGGGAGGATGCGGCATATGAAAACCCGCAACAACAGCCATTGCAAACCCTCCTTAAATATATAATATCAGGGTTAAATCCCTTAATGCGCTGATATCCGATGAATTAGTATCAAAATCCGGCTGATTTCTCTACAGAATTTCCTCTCCCAAAGCCGCTGCTATGAGTCCCACTGCGACTTTAGCGGTCTCATTGCCCCGATCCAGTATGGGATTTACTTCCACAAATTCCAGCGATTTTATAAGCCCGCATTCCGCCAATATTTCCATTGCTAGGGCTGCTTCCCTATAAGTTATCCCCCCTCTCACCGGTGTCCCGACCCCCGGTGCCACCATGGGGTCAAGGACGTCCATATCAAAACTCAGATGAATTCCGGCAGTGCCTTCACCCGCAAATTTTACAGCAGTCCTTATAACATGCTCCATGCCATATCGGTCTATTTCATTCATTGTAAACACCTTAATTCCCGACTCCCGTATAAGCTTCTTCTCATCCCGATCTATGGCTCTTGCCCCTATAAGCACCGTATTTTCGGGGAGTACCTTCGGCGAAAAACCGCCGATATTGACCAGGATATCATTTCCTATCCCGAGGTTTGCTGCCAGCGCCATTCCGTGAATATTGCCCGAAGGAGTTGTATGATGCGTATTAAAATCGCCATGAGCGTCTATCCATATAAGGCCTATTTTTTTTAAAACCCTGCTTGCGCCCATTACTGTACCAAGGGCAATGCTGTGGTCGCCTCCCAGCACAAGGGGCACAAATCCATTTTCCAGAGCATCGCCCACCGCATCAGCAGTACGCTCGGAAGACTCCACTATTTCGTGAAGATACTTCAATTTAACGTCCTTTATTTTGCGGCTTTCGGGAGTAGCAACTTCAATGTTTCCCCTGTCTTCCACTGTAATCCCATTTTCTACCAGGCGCTGCTGCAGATGTGCATATCTGATGGCGCTCGGCCCCATGTCCACACCCCGACGATCAGCTCCCAAATCCATAGGGACTCCGATAATTCTTACCTTCATGTTGACACCCCAATTTTTAATTTAATTCTGATAATAATTTATTATGCGTTTCTAAAAAGCAATTTTACTATCCTTTTATCTTTTTTATTTGTTTTTTGTCTAAACAGATGCATCCACTGGCAAAATATCAACTGCTTGAATCACTTTTGTGGCATGATTACTTTGGTCATTTACCTTCCAGAGATTATGTACAAATCAAAATGGCAGGATTAAAATTTTCGTCCGCCCCTGCCTATAAAGTTTCTAAAGTTTCAATATATTTTTCCCCGAAGTTTAATGAATTGCCGGAAACCTTGCAGAAATCCATGTAACAAACCATCCTACCGCAGCTAAAACAATTCCAACTACTGCGCCTATAGACCATAGGCGTAAATTGCCAACTTCTTGATCTAATGCCGCTATATCTTGCTTTAGTTCTGTTCGTACAGAATTTATTTCTTGTTTTAGTTCAGATCTCACAGAACTAATTTCTTGCCTTATTGATCCCATTTCCTGACGCACAGATCCTATTTCTTGACGTACAGATCCTATTTCCTGCCTTACGGATCCTATTTCCTGACGTAAACTCTCATCAGTTTTTTGCATTTGACTTTGCAGAGAATTTATCTGCTGATTTATTGAACTTAATTGTTGTGCTAGCAGAAAATACCCCATTTCAGGCATTTTTTGAGACTGCTCGTCCATCCCGCTTGCAGCTTCTTTTTTAGCTTTTTCCATATCTTCCATCGGCATGCTCATCCCACCTTCCCCCTCTTTTTTATCTTACTATATTTTTGCTTAAAACACAACAGCCATCAAAAGTTGCTTCCTTCCCAAGTATACAGTATAGACCATCTTTCGCCCTTTTCACCTATGCGTTTATCATATTGGCTGGCTTTTTGAGAAAGTAAGTTTACAGAATGGCCTATTACGATGGTCTCCCCTTTGGAGTACAAAAAAGCTTTAATGGCTTTTTCAGCCACCTGCTGGGACAGAAAACAAGCTATGTGATATCCCCCCTCTTCAACACAACTATAATATCCAGATCGGTAAAAAGATCGGCCCGATTTTTAGCGTAAGAACCAAACAGACTTGAGATAAACGTTGATTCCCACATTCTATTCATGATTGGTAAAATCATCAAGTCTTGTTAGACAGAGTTTATCATTTTATAGCCTCTAATTCAACAATGTATTCCTTTTACCAAAAAAATTAAACCGAATCAAAGCTGGCCATGAGAAATCGACAAGAGACAAAAGCATGTCTTCCTAATGATGAATGCAGGCCATAATTATAGTCGTATAAATAGAATTAAACAAAAATATAAAAAAGCTAGGTAAATTTCTTGTAGTGGAAAATTCTTGGCAGCAAAATGACGGATAAAAGTGCAACTTTCAGATAAAATAATTAAAGATATAAATAAATATTAAATATTTTTCAATTCGGGTATTGATATTTTTTTAACATTATAATATAATTATATTTGAAGATAGTTATAATTTTCACAAGGAGGCTGTTAAAATGTGGGAAACCAAAATAAGCACTAACAGGGTTTTCGAGCTTCGCTGCAGGAACACCACGTATTTCGGAATAGGGAGCATAAAAAAGATAAAAGACATCCTGGAAGTTCTAAAAAACAAAGGCATAGACAATGTCATCCTTGTGACCGGAAAAGGTTCTTACAAGGCCAGTGGAGCCTGGAACGAGGTAAAACCGGCCCTTGAAGAATCCGGATTTAAATATTCGCTTTATGATAGGGTTGGACCCAACCCTACCGTGGACATGATCGACGAGGCGGTCAAAATCGGACGGGAAACCGGTGCAAAGGCCGTTATCGGCATCGGCGGTGGAAGCCCCATTGACACTGCCAAGAGTGTTGCCGTATTGCTGGAATATGCCGATAAAAATGCAAGAGAACTATACGAAGGAAAATTTACCCCAGAAAAGGCAGCTCCCATCATAGCAATAAACCTTACACATGGCACCGGCACCGAGGTTGACAGATTCGCGGTGGCAACCATCCCCGAAAAGAACTACAAACCCGCCATAGCTTACGAATGCATTTATCCCATGTATGCCATAGACGACCCCGCCCTCATGACAAAGCTTGATAAAAAACAGACAATAGCAGTCACCGTAGATGCTTTAAACCACATTACAGAAGCCGCCACAACCCTTGTGGCGTCACCCTACAGCATCCTTACCGCTAAAGAGACGGTCAGGCTGATAGTTCGATACCTTCCCGCCGCCATAATCGACCCCGAAAACCTTACGGCCAGATATTATTTGCTCTACGCTTCCGCTCTTGCAGGAATCTCTTTTGACAACGGTCTGCTGCACTTCACCCATGCCCTGGAACACCCACTGAGTGCGGTAAAGCCCGAGATAGCTCACGGTCTGGGCCTCGGAGCGATACTGCCCGCGGTTATAAAGACTATTTACCCCGCGGTTGCTGAAGTGCTGGCAGATGTATACAGCCCCATGGTGCCCGACCTGAAAGGCATTCCCGCCGAAGCGGAGTATGCCGCCAAAAAGGTGGAAGAATGGCTCTTCAATATGGGATGCACCCAAAAGCTTTCAGACTTTGGATTCACAAAAGATGACATCCCTACTCTGGTGAAACTGGCGAAAACCACGCCGTCTCTTGACGGATTGCTTTCCATGGCGCCGGTAGAAGCAACGGAAGAAGTAATTGCAAAGATTTATGAAGAATCCCTTTGAGCAAACCCCACAGGCTGCAAGGCCTGATATCTAAAAAAGTCCGGATAACCCGGACTTTTTTTTTAATCCTGTTCCAAATCCAGAAGAGGCTCCACATGCACGAGGGCTTTTGAATTGGTTTTTGATTCGATTGCTCTTTCCACCTGTTCCGATATGTCGTGGGCTTTTATCAGCGACAATTCGTTCTCTACCTGGATATGCAGGGAAATCATCTTCCTGTCGCCGTAATCGTGAACATGGATTTTATGAATGCCGGTCACCCCCGGCACCGAAAGGGCCAATCTTTCAATGCCCTCGATCATTTCCTGATCTGCAGCCTCTCCGATGAGCTTTGAAGAAGATTCTCTGGCAATACCGACACCGGTATAGACGATCAACGCTGAAACGCCCAGACCGAATACGGCGTCCACCTTATAATATCCATATTGCGATGCCACTATCGCCACCGCCACCAGAACCGACGCTATCCCGTCCGTCCTGTGGTGCCATGCGTCAGCTATCAATGCGGGAGCGTTTATTCTGGTGCCCAAATCTATGGAAAACCGGGCCATCCATTCCTTGAATATGGCACCCGCCACCATAATAGCGGCTATTGCAAAGCTGCCTTTGACCGGTGTATTTGATATAAGGCGGCCATAGGAAGATTTGCCGAACTCCACGCCCACTATTACCAACATTGCCGCTATCAGCAGTGTCGCAAGAAATTCTATTCTGCCATGGCCGTAAGGATGTTTTTCATCGGCCGGAGAACTGGACAGTTTAAATCCCAACAGCACCACCACCGATGTTAAAACATCCGAAGCCGTATGTGCCGCATCCGCAAGGAGCGAAATACTGTTCAACATAAGGCCGAACATTATCTTGATTGCTGCCAGGAAAAAATTGCCTATAATGCTGACCCACGCCTCCAGATAGGCATATTTTTTTCTTGCCTTAGCCTCTATAATCTTTTGAGACGATTGTTCTTCTTTTAAAAAACGGGTTATCATAAAATCCACGGTTTTTTTAACTATATTGTTCATCTTTCATCCCCCTTTATTCTAAATCTTTTTAGCGTATACGTTATATCTTACCCATTTTTATATATATAAAAAACTTGCGGTATGAGTCCCGCAAGTTTTTCTTGCTGCGCTGTTGCGCCCGGTATTTTACCTGTTCTCACTATGATGATAATATAACATGAAACGGTTATAAAGTCAAGCAAGATATTGATTCTCAAGTGATAGAGAGATTCATACTTACCGGACAAAGTTCAATCAACTTTCATTTCCACAGGGTCCACATGAATTAAAACATCGTTGATCTTCTTATTGTTGTCCAGTATTTTATTTTTTACTTCCACCGCCACGTTATGAGCCTCTTCAAAAGACATGCTTTTGTCCACTCCGATTTTCATGTCAACATATATGAAAGGTCCGCTCTGCCTCGCTTTTATGGTCTTTATCTCACATACCCCCCTGCAGCCTTTCACTATATTGGAAATATTATCTATCAGTATCCTGTTGCCAAATCCGTCCATTAACTGGTTTATTCCATCGACGGTAATATCCCACCCCATTTTAATTATAAACACCGTAACGCCTATGCCCGCTATAGGGTCCAGTATTACAATACCGTGCCTGGCTCCAAATATACCGATAAGGGAAGCTATTGAAGAGTACGCGTCGGAACGGTGATGCCATGCATTTGCAATAGTGGAAGGGCTCTGAATCTTCTTGCCAATCCTGTAAGTGTACTGAAACATGCTTTCTTTCACCGTTATGGATAAAATTGCAGCTAGAAGCGGAAGCAGCCCCGGTTCGGTCATATGGCCCGTCACTATGGATTCTACCGCCGAAAACGCTATATAAAAGCCTGCCAGTAACAGGAAAACTCCCACTACCGCAGTAGCCAGGGACTCGGCTTTACCGTGGCCGTAAGGATGCCCTTCATCGGCGGGCTTTCTGGCAACTTTCAAACTGAATAAAACCACAATTGATGCGATTATATCCGAGGCCGAATGGGCGGCGTCGGCCACCATAGCCGTGCTGTGCCCGACGATGCCGGCTGCCATCTTTGCCGCCGTAAGCAGTATATTTCCAACTATGCCGATCCACGAGGCTTTTTCACCCTGTTCGAAATACTGGCCATCCTGCTGCGTTTCTTGCTCTTGCTGCTGTAAGTTACGGCTCTCAACCATTTTTTAACCCTCCATAAAAATGTTACATTTTTCCACATTAGATGATCCGTTCCGAGCTGTGAAAGTCTGCAAAGCAGGCTGCAAAGTGCCCGGGGGCTTTTTCCACAAGTTGCGGGTCCTCTTCTTTGCATCTTTTCATGGCATACTGGCATCTAGGGTAGAACCTGCATCCCGGAGGCGGGTCAACGGGTGAAGGAACTTCGCCCTGTAAAATCTCCCTCGGCCGCCTCAGGTAAGGATCCTCAATGGGCACTGCCGTAAGCAAAGCTTCCGTATACGGGTGCAACCTATGGGCAAATATTTCCTCCGTCGGTGCCATTTCAACCATTTTACCGACATACATCACGGCAATATAATTTGAAAGATATTGTACAACCCTGATATCATGGGATATAAAAAGATAAGTTAAATCGAACTTTTCCTGCAGGTCCCGCATCAGATTCAATACCTGGGCTCTGACAGAAACGTCCAGAGCCGATATGGGCTCGTCCCCCACTATAAACTTCGGATTTAATGCTAGAGCCCTGGCGATACCCACACACTGTTTTTGACCGCTCGATAATGTATGCGGATATTCCCTGGCGATTTCAGGTTTCAGTCCCACTGTCTTCAAAAGCTCGGCAACTTTTTCTTTCAGCTCTTTCCCGCCGGCCAGGCCATGAACCACCAGCGGTTCTCCTATAATACTTTCAACATTTTTTCTTATGTCAAAAGAACTGAACGCGTCTTGAAAAATGATTTGAGCGCATTTGCGGAATTCTTTTTCATTGCACTGCTTTTTGTCATATATATTTTTATTTTCAAAGTAGACTTCTCCGCTGGTTGGCTTTATCAGGTTCAATACAAGGCGGCCTACGGTAGTCTTGCCGCATCCGCTTTCTCCCACAAGCCCAAGGGTCTGTCCCCGTTTTATCGTAAAAGAAACGTCATCCACGGCATGCACCCAGGAAGTCGGTTTTCCCATCAAACCGCCTCTGACAGGAAAATGTTTTACCAGGTTTTTTACTATGATAATGTCTTCTGCATTCGTCACCTAAACCCCTCCTTTAGTGGCGGCCCTTCTGTAACGGGTCGAATTCTTCCCTTACCCAGTTGCCCACAAGATTGAGGCACAGTACAGTTATGCCGATGATGAGACCGGGGAAAACCACCAGCCACCATGCATTCGTTATATACTGGCGCCCTTCGCCTATCATCAGACCCCAGGAAGAAGCCGGCGGTTGAATACCATAACCGAGAAAGCTCATGTTGGCTTCTGCTTCAATCATATGGGCCATTTCCAAGACATAGGTGGTTATGAGTGGGGAAATGACATTCGGCAGTATGTGGCCGAATAAGATCCTGGGCATGCTGCATCCGATTGCCCTGGAAGCTTCCACCATGGTTGATTCCCGCGCGGTTAAAACCTGGCTCCGGGCCATTCTGGCATGAATCATCCACCCTACGATTAAAAGTGCAATGGTCAGGTTTCTCTGCCCGGGTCCGAGCACCATGACGAACGTAAGGGCCACCAGCAAGCCGGGAAACGACGATTGAATATCCACCAGGCGCATAAACACCAGATCAACCCATCCGCCGAAATACCCCGATATAAGGCCTATTACCGTTCCTATGGCGCCCGCCACCGCAACTACCGTAAAGGCCACACTCATGGAAACCCTTCCGCCGTATATAAGCCTTGAAAGCACATCTCTTCCCTGCTGGTCGGTGCCCAGAATATGCGGAAAACCTCCCTTTGCGGGCACAGCGAGAGACGGCGGCTGAAGCCTGTGGACTATGTCGCTTTTTGCGGGGTCATAAGGGGCTATATATGGCGCAAAAATACTTACCGCTATAATTATCATCAGTACAATAAATGCAAAGAGGGCAAGACTGTTTCCTGAAAAGCGCCGCAAAAACCTCTGAAAGACATTTTTCTTTTCTTCAGGCTCTCGAATTTCTATTTGAATTTGTGTATTTGTTTGCAAATCCTGTGACAACTTTTAGCCCCCCTCAATACCTTATTCTGGGATCAAAGTACCCGTAGGATATGTCGACAGCAAGATTTATAAAGCATATAATGACGGCTACCAGGAATACTTCCGCCTGAAGAAGAGGAAAATCCTGCCGCCCGATAGTGTCGACTATGAGAGTGCCGAAACCGGGCCAGCCAAAGACCACCTCCACGGCTGCCGTTTCTCCTGCGAGAAGTCTCCCCAGGTCCATTCCACCCATCGTAACAATTGATGTGGCCGCATTTTTCAGGGCATGGGCAAAAAGCACGGAAAAATCGCTCGCTCCTTTGGCTCTTGCTGTAGTAGAATACTGGGCGTTCAGTTGCTCGGCCATGGAGAACCTGACTATCTGGGCCAGATGTCCCATCGGCACCACTGCCAGTGTAAGGGCTGGGAGAATCAGGTGCCTTATGGTCCCGTAACCCGAAGTATAGAACCATCCCAGCTTGACTGCGAAAAACAAAACGAACATTAGACCAACCCAGAAAGGTGGAAGGCATATGCCTATCAAAGATGTGGTTGTAAGAATCCTGTCAAGTAGCGTGCCGGGTTTGTATGCCGCTATAATTCCCAGCGGGATTGCCACCATGACCGCTATGATCAAAGCCGTGGCCACAAGCTGCAGTGTTGCCGGAATCTTATGCAGAACAATACCCAGAGCCGGCACCTGCTGCCACCAGGATTTCCCGAAATCCAGGCGAAACATTCCGCCCAGGAATTCCGACAACTGCACCATCAGAGGCTTGTCAAGACCCAGCTGATGTTTCAGAGCCGCCCTCTCGGCATCGGTCGCCTGCAGGGGAAGCATGGTGTTTACCGGATTACCTATGACGTGTGTTATAATAAATACCAGGATAGATACGCCAAGTATTACTACAACCGTATACAACAAACGCATAATTATATATCTTTTCATATAGTAACCCCCCATTAGATAGGGGGGAAGGTTTTAAACCTTCCCCGTAAGGATTCTATTGCAATTTCATCTCATAGACCGTTATCCTGGAATCCTGCCTGGGTTCCCAATCCAGATTCTTTGACATTCCATATATATCTTTCAGATTGAGAAGAGGAATGCCAAAGGGATCGTCATACACCGCCTGGGACAATTCCTTGTAAAGCTGAAGCCGTTTCTGAGTATCCATTTCGTTTCTGGCTGCATCTATCTTCTTATCTATCTCGGGATTGGAATATGTGGATTGCGGTCCTCCCGTCTTTATGATGGCCTGGTAAAACCTGTCCATATCAAACAGTTCGTTGCCGTTGGAGCTGAACATGATATCCGGGGCTTTTTCTACATTGAATAGGGTATCCAGCCATTCCTGCCAGCTCAAGAATGTTAGCTTCACATTAAATCCCGCGTCTGTGAGCATGGATGCCACGGCTTCCGAAAGCTCGCCGTCTTTGAGCCATCTTCCTCGTTCGGAAACCAATTGGATAACTTCTCCATTATAGCCGGCTTCTTTAAGGAGTTGTTTCGCTTTTTCAGGGTCGTATGGGTACGGCTTCAGACTGTCGTTAAATCCAAAGTAACCGGGCTTTGCCATCTGCCCTTGTGCCACATTGGCGTATCCCATGAACAGGCTCTTGGCCAGCGTATCCCTGTCGATGGCATAGCAGGCCGCCTGTCTTATGAGTTTATTCTTCATTGGGCCCCTCAGAGTATTGAATCTCAGGAATGTGAATTCAATGCCGTCAGATGTCTTGTAAGCAGGCAGTTGATCAACATACTCGGGGAGCATATTGACCGCCAGATCAATCTCACCGGCTTTCAGAGCCGAGAGCCTCGTGGAACCCTCCTGTATGAATCTATAAGTGGCGGCTTTTATGGCGGGTTTATTGCCCCAGTAACCGTCAAAAGCCTTTATCTTTATATCCACACCGCGGTTCCAGGACTCAACCTGGTAAGGGCCGGTGCCCACCGGGGCAGTGGCAACTTTGTCCGGGTTTGCCTCAACATACTTTTTATCTACAATATCCAACTTGGTCAATCTCTTGGGGAGAATGGGGTCCGGCCCGTCCGTGATAATCTGTATGGTCTTGTCATCAATGGCTTTTGCATCCTTTATGGTGGAGAAGTTGCCAGCTATCTGAGATTTGTAAGCAGGGTCAATGATCCTCTTTATGGAAAATACTGCGTCTTCTGCTGTAAACGGGTCGCCGTTATGGAACTTGACTCCTTCTCTCAATGTAAGCTGCCAGGTGGTGGAGTCCACTGCTTTAATGTCGGTGGCAAGCCCGGGCTTTGGTTCCAGGGTCTTGCCGTCGAGTTCCATCAGCCTCTCAAAAACGTTGTCGGTTACCGCCCTCATGTTGCCGTCATCGGCATACTGAGGATCAAGGGTAGAGGGCTCGCCCTGTAAGGCAATAACTATAGAATCTTTTGCAGGAGTAGATGTGCCAGAAGAGGTGCTGTTAGAAGAACTTCCCTGTTGGGATTGCTGCGCAGGTCCTCCGCACCCCGCCATCAATGCAACTGCCAGCACCAGAATCAATATTGTTAATAAGGTTTTTCTCATAATTTTTCCTCCTTTTAATTTTTAATCTACTGTACCAGCGGAAAATGGCATCTTACCCAGCGTCTGTCTGATCCCTTTACCCGCTGATAATCGGGGTCCTTTTCACGGCATATTTCTTTTGCAAGGGCACACCTCGGGTTAAATCTGCACCCGGGCGGCGGATTTAATAGATTGGGCGGATCTCCGGGTATCACCTCCAGCCTGTGGTTTTTATCTTTCAAGTCCATTATGGTCCTGACAATTCCTCTGGTATATGGATGTGCCGGGTTGTGGAATATGCTGAAAACATCTGCTGTTTCCACCACCTGCCCGGCATACATGATGGTAACTCTATCGGCCATTTCTGCCACCACGCCAAGGTCGTGGGTTATAAGAATGACCGTGGTTCCTATCTCCTTTTTCAATTGTTTCATAAGCTCCAGAATCTGGGCCTGTATGGTCACATCCAGAGAAGCTGTGGGCTCGTCGGCTATAAGAATCTGGGGCCTGCAAGCCAGAGCCATAGCTATCATGACACGCTGTTTCATCCCGCCCGACAGCTCGTGAGGATAGTTGTTAAATCTGCTTTCAGCCGCAGGTATCCTCACCAGCTTCAGCATTTCAATGGCTTTGTCCTTTGCCTCTTTTCCCTTAATGCCCTGATTGAGCTCTATGGCCTCCATAATCTGACGGCCTATGGTCCAGGATGGATTTAGCGAAGACATGGGTTCCTGGAGAATGAGGGCTATCCCTTTGCCCCGGATTTTTCGAAGATGGCTTTGCTTCATGTGCAGGAGATCCTGGCCCTGGAAAATCACGTTTCCGGATAGAACCTTCCCCGGCGGGGAAGCTATCAGGCGCAACATGGACAGCGCCGTCACCGACTTGCCGCAGCCGCTTTCCCCTACTATGGCGAGGGTCTCTCCCTTTTCCACATGAAGGTTCACCCCATCTACGGCATGGACTTCCCCTTCTCTGATAAAAAAGTGCGTTACCAAATTTTTAACAGAAAGTACGGTATCTCTTTCCTGTACCGCTTCAACTTGAGATGGGCTCAAATGCATCCCTCCTAATCCAGCCGGTATTTTTCAATGACTCCAAGCTCTGACAAAATGAATTTTAATTGTTCCAGCTTTTCGCCCCCCAGTTCAGGATATGGACGCCTGGGTTTTCCCGCCGGCAGTCCCAGTAAATTCATGGCCGCTTTTACCACGATGGGATTTGACAGCCAGTAAAGTGCCTGTAAAAGAGGATAATATTTTAAATATAAATTCCTGCATTTTTCAATTTGTTCGATGCTATCCCAGGGCTTTGAGAGCTCTGCCATTTCTTCGGGTATGATATTCCCCCCTATATTGGCCGTTCCATGTCCGCCAAGGGCTAATGTAGGCAACACTATGGAATATTTGGGATAATCGCAGCACAGAATATGGACTCTTTCGCCCACCCGCCGTCTTACCTCCACCAGCTGGCTTACATGGGGCATAGCCTCTTTGTCGGCTACAAAATTGGGGCACTCATCGGCCAGAATCTCTATAGTGTCTGGCTCAATATTTACTCCCACCCTGCTGGGATTGTTGTAAACACCTACGGGTATGCTTACGGATTTCATGCATGTGAGCATGTGTCTCACGACAGCCTCCTGTGGCGGCAAAAGATAGGGGAAACGTTAAAATAAGCCCGTCGGCTCCTTCGGCCTCACAAAATTAAAAATCCACGGTCTCCGCCGTAGTGGGAAATGTAGCGCCAAAAAATACCGGTATCAGGCCTTTTGCCATTTTCGATACTTTTCGAACGATCTCATGCCTCTCCTCTGAAGAAAGCAGAGTGACCTCTCCCGCAGATCCCATGACCAGCAGTGTCGAAGTCCCGTGTTTTGCATGGAATTCCAAAAGAGTCCTGAATCCTTCATAATCAATAGTTCCCGTTTCATTAAATGGCGTAGGAATAGCTACCCACGACCCTGCAGGTTTATACATATTAATACCTCCGTTGTTAAAAATAATCAGTTGTTCCAGTAAGTATGCATCTTTTCCAATTATTCCCTCATCAATGATGAGGAGCAAAAAGTTATGCAGAAGTGCAAATCCTTCGTTTTAACTTTTTCTCATTACTTATTTTTAATATAATTCCTTAAGGTATATAAGTTGAATTAAATTTTTAGGTTTTTATAGTCTGCAGCATAACCTTTGTATTACAGCTTCTGGGTCGGCACTTATGGTTTGCAAAAAAGCATTTACATTTTTCCTGATTTCAGGAATTGTTTTATAAAACACATTGTAAATGACCTTTTCTTTTAACCATTTCCACAGCCCTTCTATAAGATTCAGATTTGGGCTATAAGGTGGTAAAAACATAAGTTGCAAACGATGTTCATTTTCCTTCAAAAACGGCTGAAGCAGCTTCGCATGGTGAATACGCGCATTATCCAGTACCACAACGGTTTTTCCATTTATGTTCTTTGTCAATAGATTCCCCAGAAACCTGAGGAATACCTTTGCATCGTATGTATCATGTTCTTCACAATATACTTCTCCTGTTTCATAATTCAGGTAGCCAACAAGTTTGACGCCTCTATGTTTACCGAAGGTTTTAATAATCCTCTGCTTGCCACGCTCAAACCAAGTTTGATGAATGGCCTGGTAGTCACGAATCATAGATTCATCAACAAAGAGGATTTGCTGTATTTCACCGTCCAACAATTTTTTTTTACCTTTTCAAAGTCCTTTACAAACTGTTCTTGCTTTTGTTTATCTGCTTTAGCAAGTACATAGGTAGGGCGAGTATATGAAAGCCCCATCCGTTTTAACATTCCGGTTATTCCACGGATAGAATAGTCATAACCATACTCGCGCTTAATGTACTTTCCAATAAGCCCGGCTGTCCAGTTGAGTTCTGCTGGAAACCCTACCTCTGAGGGTACTTTGTTAAGAATAACCGATTTTAATTCAACTTGCTGTTCCTTCGTAAGTCTTGTAGGTCTACCTGGTATTGGCTTATCGGGAATGCCTGTTAAACCTTCGTTTTTGTAAGCTGTATGTATGTTGCTAATCGTATTTGGGGATATCCCCACGATTTTAGCTACCTCTTCACGCGTTTTGCCGGAAAGAAAGAGGTAGAGAGCCTGATATCTTTTAAAAACTCTAACCTTTTTTTCCGAATCCATTGCTGCTTTTATTGAATTTAATTCTTCTTGTGATGCTTTCATAATCATTTTCATCCTTTACAAAAAGTATCACAAGTATTATCGGAAAAAATTGCACAATTGTTTAGTTCAACTTATATAGATTTATTTTTTCATTTCATTCAATTATTATATTTGATACATATTCGACGCGAAAAATAAAAATCCTCTTTTTGTCAGAATTTTATTTTATTTTTGATAACAATTATCATATATTAGTCGTTATCACATATTAATGATTATCAGAGTCGATAACAATAAAAAAACGGCAAAGACATGTAAGCTGTCTCCTGCCGCTGATATCGACTCTTTGAACTGGATACTATTAATTCCACATTCATGAACTTATATATTACTCTTAAATAACAGCAATCTGGATGAATTCAGTACAACCATGGCAGATGCCGCATTATGGACAATGGCCGCAGCTATAGGTGACAGTATACCTATTGAAGCCAGCGCAATACCCGCGATATTCACCCCTACGGCAAAAACCCATATATTCTCTTTAATGGTGCCCAGCGCCTTTCGGCTCAAGGCGAACACTTCCGGAATCATGGAAAGATTATCTGACATCAGGGCGATATCTGACGATTCCACGGCTATGTCGGTGCCCATTGCTCCCATGGCGATTCCCACATCGGATAAAGTCAAAGCGGGAGCATCATTTACGCCATCACCCAACATTGCCACTGTTTCACCTTTTCTCTGGAGCCAGCGTATAACATCCAGTTTATCTTCAGGTAAAAGATTTGCCCGGAAATCTTCTATACCTGCCATGGATGAAATAGTCCTGGCGGTCTTTTGATTGTCCCCGGTGAGCATTATAATATGCTTTACTCCTGATTTTTTTATTTTTTCAATCATTTCACGGGCTTCAGGGCGAATGGTATCGGCTATGGCTATGCCGCCCAACACTTTACAATTCTCTATCACTAAAAGCACCGTGAATCCTAATTCTTCTTGTCTATCCAGAAAATCCATAATATCGGATGTAATATGGAGCTTTTCTGATTCAATAATCCGGCGGTTGCCCACATGTATCATGGAGTTACCGTATTTTACACATACCCCCTGTCCAAAAACCGTGGTAAAATCCTCTCCATCAGGCACATGTTCAATACTCCTTTCCTTTGAATACTGCAAAATGGCATCGGCTACAGGATGCTCAGAGTTTTTCTCAGCTATGCATGCAAACTTTAACATCTCTTCTTCAGTACTGGCCTCAAAAACCTTTATCTCAACCACCCTGGGTTTGCCTTCGGTAATGGTGCCGGTCTTGTCCAGGCACAACGCTGTTATTCTTCCGGCAGTTTCCAATGTCACCCCTCCTTTAATGATGACTCCCCGGCGGGCGGCATTGCCTACAGCAGCGATCACAGCCGTAGGAGTAGCCAGCACCAGCGCACAGGGGCACGCAATCACCAACACTGACATTACTCTGAAAATATCTTTAGTTAAAAACCATACCAGCACACATATGGCCAGAATCGCCGGTGTAAAGTAGGAGGCAAATTTATCAGCGGTCCTTTGAACGCTACCCTTATTCTCCTGAGCCTGATGTATTATTTCGATGATTTTGCCCAGCATGGTATTTTGCCCTGTCTTTTCCGCCTTGATTTCCAGTGCTCCGTTGATGTTTAAAGTCCCCTGATACACCCTATCCCCTTTAGTTTTATCTACAGGCATAGATTCACCAGTAAGTGAAGACTCATTGACAGCAGCCTGTCCTGATAAGATAAGGCCGTCTACGGGGATGCGCTCACCAGGTTTTACCAGTACTACGTCATCAATCTTTAACTCACTTAGGGGAACGTCTTTGGTGATACCGGAGGTTTTTAAATGGGCTATTTCCGGAACAAGTTTTACCAATTCTCTGAGGGAATTCCTGGTCTTTTCAAGGGTCAAATCTTCTAAAAACTCTCCGCCTATCATCATAAAGGCGACTATAGCCCCCGCCAGATATTCCTTCACATAAGCGGTACCTATCAATGCCAGCACTACCATAAAGTCAGCAGTTATCTTCCTTGTTTTCATCATGGTTACAAAAGTGGACCAGGTTATGTACCCTCCCCCCACCAGCATGGGTATTACGGCAATGTTAAACTCCAGGACGCTCTTAAAGAATGGAACTGCCGAAATCAATAAAAGAAAAAACAGGAATGCCGGAAATGAATACTTTTTAAAAGAAACCGTCATTACTTTCTTTGTCCCCTGTTCGGAAGGTTCTGAAACATTCTCATAGTTGTGAGGTGCTTCAATGATTCCATGGTAACCATCATGCATTTTATACTTCTCCTCTCTCATTATTTAAATTACCCTTGAAAGGGCTTTTTTCAGCTTCGTTATGGCTTGTTCCCCATTACCTTCTTTAATAGCACCTGTGATGCAATGTTCCATGTGGTCCTCCAGTATAATCTGTGCGGCTTTTTTTAATGCGGCTTGCACAGCGCTGATTTGAATAAGGACATCTTCACACTCCTTTTGCTCTTCCAGCATTTTTTTGACGCCCCGGATGTGACCTTCAATTCTAGAAAGCCTGTCGATGACTTCTTGTGTTTTTTGATGAATGTGTTCGTTCAATTCTATCGTTCCTTCCCTTCCCCCCGGAGGGGATATTATCTTTTATTATAATATTTTATTAGTTATCTGGCAATCACAATTTTAAAACTCATTATGAAACTAAAAAATCCCCCTTTTATAGGGAGACTTTTTTCATCAAAATAGTTATATTGTTGTTGTATATTATGTCGTCACGATATACGGTTTTGCCTTATATTCACTGTCTTTTGCCATTGATGAGGATAGCTTTATCCCAGCGTTTTTCTTCACGGCTTCAATCTCGCTCTGGGTCACGGCTTTCTCAAAGCTCCTGAATCCCGCCAGCTTAAAGCCGTGCTTTTTTGCAATGGCAGATATTTCCTCCACCTGCTTGACGGTAAGTTCTCTTCCTAATGTAAAGTTTTCGTAACGCCCCTCCAGGGCCAGCATCATGGTCTCTGCCATACACGCATAAGATGTTTTTGGCGGAAATCCAAAGTTAAAATGAAAGTCCACATCTCCGGGCACTTCTACGACGCCGCCTTCGATAATAAGCACGTCGTTTCTTTTCTCCGCAACTTCTCTGGAGACATCCCTGGGCCTTGCCACATCACACACCACGGCGCCGGGCTTCAGGTCATCGGCGTCGATTACTGAATCCACGCTGCTTGTGACGGTGATTACCACGTCGGCTCTTTTCAGCGCCGTATGAATATTGGATGTTATCCGGACCGAAAGCCCTGTTTCCCTTAAAATTTTTTCAGCAATTTCTTCTAATTTTTTTACATGGCGGCCCACCAGTGTCATATATTTGCATTCTTTCGCCAGCATTTGAGCACATACCTTTCCTATAGACCCCGCGGCACCGACGATGACCACTTCCGAATTTTTGATGTCATGGCCCATTATTTGAGCGGCTTTTTTTGCACCTTCCAGAGCGGTGGCAACTGTATAGCTGTTTCCCGTAGTAACAGGGATATTCAGATTTTGCGCAATGGTAACCCCCGCATCTCCCACCACCGACGTAAATGCTCCCAGGCCCACGATCCGTGCCCCCAATTTTTCCGCCAGCTTGCCCGCGTGAATTATCTTTCTAAGGACGAAATCTTCCGGAAGATTCATCATCTGTCTGGTGGTAAGGGGGCATCCTACAAACCAGCCTTCTATCTCGTTATATGGGCTTTTAACTCCTGTAATATGTGAAACCTTTACAGGAGGAATATTTTTCATTATTTTCTCCACAACGCCCTCTGGAAAATGCTTCATAAACTTGAATTTCCTTGATACATCCGATATGTCGATGGGGTGGATTATGAATGCAAAATTGTCCATTTCTTTGCACCTCTTTTAGCGAAAAATTTTCTGAAAATTTCCCGTTAATGTTTTACTGACATATTTTATCCCCCGGCAATCAATTTAATGTTTCGATCCTTGGAACAAACCCTATTTTCTCCAGTAGCTCTTCATAATCTTTCGGCGTAAGGGATTTATAGGGTTTATCGGAAAGAGATACCAGCACAGCTTCCATTACGTTTGTGCCGAAAGACCTGCCGTCAAGTTCCGGAGTAGTGGTGATGAGCATTTTTATTCCCCTTTCGGCAAGAAGCCTGACGTCATCCTTTGTCACGGTATTTGTTATAATAATTTTCTCCGACATCTTTTCAGGCATGTATCTCCTGATAAAATGAAAATCTCCGGCTATGATGTCGGCTTCGTCGTAGAATCTTTGATATCTGGTGTCCACCTTTTCCTGTTTTTCACCGGTGGGGTAAAGCATTTTAAAGGGCAGCTTGCACGCCAGGGGCGCCGCCAATTTTGCAAGCAGGTCGAGAGTTTTCAGCGAATGCAGCGGTATCGGGATGCCAAGGGCAAATATGAGGTCGCCCAGCACCATGTCACATCCGGCTTTTTCCAGCGACTCCGCCATCCCGAACCGGTCCATGCCCGACACCAGCAGCACTTTTTTATTTTTGAAATCCAATTTGTTTTCACTGATAAGATAATTTATTACTTTTCTTTCCAAAGTATTTTTCAGGCCAGAGCCATCCACAATGGGAGAAATTTTTGCCGCCCGGGCGATGGGCACTGCATCTCTTATGACATACCTCCTGTTCCCGGCACAAAGGTACAGGTCTATCCCGCCCATTCCGAATGCGCTGACTTTGCCGTCCATTTCCCTTACGATTTCTATGGCTTTCTTTATATCTCCATCGGTGCCCCGGCGCTCGATTATAAACTTTTCCCCCAGCAGTTCTATTTCCACTTTATGGTCTCTTTTTGAAGACCCGATGCTGACGCTAAGCACGTGTTTCATCAATCATCACCCTTTTTTAATTTTCTTATGACATCCCTCAAATTGTCCGGATCAATATATTTATCCTGGGTTATGGGAGATTTGCCTATACTTATGGAAACTACTTCCTTGTCCAGCAGGGCTTTGAAAAGGCGCAGCCTCTGTTCGGAACCGATGATTATCACCACATCATATTGCCTCACCTTGTATATAAGACTCATGACCTCGTTCAAGAGCTCTATGCCGGTCTTTTCGTAAACAAAATTCCAGCGCTCTTTATCCGTCATGAGAAGCACAAAATCCAGCCCCTCCTGAAGGGCGACCTCTTTTATTTCATCAATATTTTTAATGGGAAATCCGACAAGGGCGATGGTTTTGCCTTTGCGGACCTCTCCCAGGTTCTCCAGCCTTGACACAAAGGTCCTGTCTGTATCAAATTTCTTCGCCACTTCCGCCTGTGAAAGCCCCTGTTGCCTCAATTTCAGCATTTCCTCGATGCTCTCGATGATTTTTTCCATGCTTATCAGCTTGTCGCCTATCCTTATGAGGTCCATATATCCGCCCCCTTATGTGCACATTTTTGTGCTCAAATGATATTTTATCCTACCGAGGAAAAAAAATCAAGTGTTATAAATAGGAGCTTGTCCATATAGGGAACCGTTGTGATGCTGCAATAAAAATATCGGGGCTGTTTAAAGGTGTTTTTTATAATAGTTGTGTTGACAACTAATTTTAAAAGATTTAATATTAATTTTAGATGAAAGGAATGATTTTATGAAACAAGAAACAACAGCAGATGAAAAATTTCAGATAATGACGCAGGCACCTGTGAATAGGCTTATTTGTTCATTAGCCATCCCTACCATAATCAGCATGCTCATTACTTCGGTGTACAATATGGCAGATACTTTTTTTGTCAGCAAGATCAGTACCAGTGCGTCGGGTGCGGTGGGCATTGCCTTTTCATTAATGGCAATCATACAGGCCATCGGTTTTACGCTTGGCATGGGCTCCGGAAATTTCATATCCCGATTGCTAGGCCAGAAAAATAGGCAGTATGCTTCAAAAGTAGCGGCAACCGGCTTCTTTACTGCTCTGTGTCTGGGTGTCATACTTGCCATACTTGGTTTATTTTTTCTGGATCCCCTTGTTTATGCCCTTGGAGCCACCAGAACGATTGCGCCCTACGCAAAAAGTTATATTCAATATATTCTGATAGGTATGCCTTACATGACAGCTTCGTTTGTACTTAATAATATTCTCCGCTTTCAGGGCAGCGCCTTTTTCGCAATGCTGGGCATAGGAACTGGCGGTATTCTCAACATTATACTGGATCCTGTATTTATTTTCGGGCTTCACATGGGTACCGGCGGTGCTGCGCTCGCTACTATTATCAGTCAATTTATCAGCTTCTGCATTCTTTTTTATAATTCCGGTATAAGCGGAAACATTAAAATTCGATTCAAAGACTTTACGCCAAAATGGGAAATTTATAAAGAAATTCTGAGAGGCGGGCTGCCATCCTTTTACCGCCAATGCCTCGGCAGCATTTCAATGATTTGCCTCAATTTCAGTGCCGGTCCGTTCGGAGATGCAGCGATTGCATCCATGGCCATCGTGACGCGCGTTTTTCAGTTTGCAATCTCTGCGATGCTTGGCTTTGGGCAGGGCTTCCAGCCGGTATGCGGATTTAACTATGGTGCCAAACGGTATGACCGTGTGCAGAGTGCATTCTGGTTTTGCGTAAAGACAGCAGCTATTGCACTGGTGACAATTGGTGCAGCAGGATTTGTGTTTTCTTCTCATATCATATCCATTTTCCGGAAAGAAGATTTGGATGTAATTGCAATCGGCACCCGGGCACTCCAGTTTCAATGCTTAACATTTCCACTTTCAGCATGGATTATCATGACCAATATGTTGCTGCAGACCATAGGAAAAGGAACTCAGGCTTCTATTGTAGCAGTCTCCCGTCAAGGTCTGTTTTTCCTCCCTGCTATTATAATCCTTCCGCGCCTTTTCGGACTGCTCGGCGTGCAGATTAGCCAGCCCGTATCGGATGTTTTCTCTTTTTTTCTCGCAGTCCCGATGGCAATCAGCACCCTGAGAGAACTGAAGTCGCAACAGCATGATGAAAAGATGCGGTTAAATAAAAGTGAGGGTGTGAAAGGAGTAGCTTTATGACGGGGAAATTTATCAATCGCACAATTTCCGTTTTATATCGAAACAATCAGCGGTTCTTTGCTCAAAAGCTGGAAGATTATTCTCTACCTCTTGAAGTGGGGCAGATTCCTTCTTTAATGCAGGTTTACCTGTACCCCGGCATAACACAGGATGGGATTTCTTCAAATGCCGGCATGGATAAGGGAACCGTCGCACACACCGTAAAGCAACTGGAGGATGCCGGTCTGGTCGTTCGACAAACGGATGAAAAAGATAGAAGGGTAAATCATATTTTTCCCACACCGAAAGGATTAGAAATAAAAGGAAAAGTATTTCAGATAATTAGAGAACTGCATGAAATTCTTTATCAGGGATTTGAAAACTCGGAAATTGAGGAAGCAATTTCCCTGCTGGAGCGCATGAAAAACAACATGAATAACTTTTTTCGGCGCCTATCAAGCAACGATGTTAATCACTCCGAGACAAATACAGGGCTTGAATAGATGTAAAAAAAGCACTGATTGTATAATCAGTGCCATGGGTCCTGCGGGAATTTCATTATTACCCTTTTCAATATGCCGATTTCTTCTGGAGTATCATCATGAAACATGCCCTTTTTCAAACCCTGATACTGCCTTAAACCCGGGCGAGTGGTTATATCCATATCCTTTGTTATTCTGGAAACGGTTTTATTTCTGGCTTCAGTTATGGAATCTATGAGGCTGGCTCCTCTTTTTATCTGGTTTTTAAACTCCTCGGTCAGGTAGTATGACGCCATCTGGGTAAGAGGGTTGCCGCATATGCCGCTTCTGGTAACTCCAAAGGCTTCTGGAAGCTTTCTTGCGATACCCACCTCCACAGACCATTTCAATTCTTCGGTCTCCCTGCGCATGCTTTCCCTCAGGGTTTTCGGCGTACATATGGCGTAGTTTTTCAGCGAGCGAATTATGGCATGCTCCACCGTATGGGCTTTTTCGGGTTCTATTTCACCGCTCAAGCGGCCCACGATGGCCACTTCCCTGCCGGTTTCATATTCAAATCCGTAGATTGTTATCTCTATATTTTTTCTGTCAGATCCGAAGGTGGTATATCCTCCACGAGGTTGCCAACCAGCACCGCAGATGACCGGGTACCCCTCGTTCCTCATTTTCTGGAAATCAAGTTTTTCGACTCCATAAGCCACTAGACCCTTATCGGTAAAATCAAAGTTTTTTGCCCTGCATCTTTCTCTGCCCATCACCCTGGCGAAAAGCCCGATGCCGTTTCCTCCGGGCAGGGCATCCTTCCATATATCCTCAATCCTGGCCAGCACACCGACGGGATAAAGTCCTCCATCTTCCAACGAAATGGGAAATATGAATATTTCTCCTCCGCTCCCGGTATTCAAAAGCATTCGAGAAAAATACGGGTCCAGAAACACCCCCTGCAAAACGCCTCCATCCGGGCGCGGAAGTACAGCGTTCACTATTGGAAGGGCAAATACGTCCAAAATTCTACCTCCTCTTTTAGATGTGGGATTTGAGATGTGCGAAGTGAGAAGTAAATTGCAGAAACGATTTATTGAATTGGAGCAAAAACTGCCGCAATAGTCCCTTGCAGCTCTGAATAGTTATTGCAGGTGACCAATACCTGCAAAAAATTCCGTCAGCATATGTTTTATTTGTCCGGGGTCCTTTTCTTCTTGGACGGCCCGTTTTACCGGAGCCGAATGGGGAAGCCCTTTAAGATACCATCCTATATGTTTTCTCATCTCCAGCACGCCCAGGCGCTTTCCGTGAAATTCCACAGCCCTATCCAGATGGAGCAGTATTATATCGAGTTTTTCCTTGATTTCCGGAGGCGGCAGTTGCTCACCTGTTTTAAGGAAATGTCTTACCTCTCTGAAAATCCATGGATTTCCTAAAGCCCCCCTGCCTATCATAATGCCGTCACAGCCGGTGCGTTCAAGCATTGTCAGGGCATCCTGCGGCGAAAACACGTCTCCGTTTCCAATCACCGGAACGGCGACAGCCTGCTTTACTTTTTTTATGATATCCCAATCGGCCCGACCGCTGTAGAATTGCTCCCGGGTCCTGCCGTGAACGATAATCTGAGAGGCCCCGCTTTTTTCGGCCATTTTCGCAAATTCCACGGCATTGACGCTGCTTTCGTCCCATCCTTTGCGGATCTTGACGTTTACTGGCTTGCCGGAAGATTCTACGGTATATCCTATGATTTTGGCGGCAAGGGCGGGAACTTTCATCAGTGCGCAGCCGTCGCCGTTTTTGACTATTTTTGGCGTGGGGCATCCCATGTTGATATTTATGAAATCAAAGGGCAAGTCCTGAATTTTTTTAACCGCATGAGAAAATACTTCTGGGTCGTTCCCGAAAAGCTGAACGCCAATTGGGTGTTCAGCATCTTCTATCTCCAGCAGCTTATGGGTTTTTCGGTCATTATAGAATATGCCCCTGGTGCTTATCATCTCGGTAATGAGAACATCCGCCCCCATCTTTTTACAAATCATTCTAAAAGGCCTGTCGGTGATGCCGGCCATGGGAGCGAGAAACAGCGGGATTTCAGGCATAAATTTATTCAAATTTGATACAGCCTCCAGAAACGACTATATTAATTTTAGAGGGAAAACCCGAAGTTTTCCCTCCTATGCTTCGTCATTTTTTTCGAATAGAAGTCGAAGGCCATCCAGGGTGAGCAGCATATCGACTACGTCAATGGTCCTGGTCTCGCTGCATATCAGCGGAGCGAGGCCTCCGGTGGCTACCGTGAAAATCCTCCCACCGCCCATTTCCTGCTTCATCCTGTCGACTATGTTGTCGACCAGGCCCACATAGCCGAAGAAAATTCCTGCCTGCATGCTGGCAGAGGTGTTTCTGCCGATGATTCTGTCAGGTTTTGCTATCTCAACACGGTAAAGCCTGGCGGCACTCCTGAAAAGGGCTTCGGTGGATATGCCTATTCCAGGGGCGATGGCGCCACCCAGGTAATCCAGCCCTGCCGTCACGGCGTCAAAGGTGGTGGCAGTGCCGAAATCCACAATGATGACCGGACCGCCGTATTTATGATATGCCGCCACAGCGTTAACTATTCGGTCCGCCCCTACCTCCCTGGGATTTTCGTATTTTATGTTGATGCCGGTTTTTATGCCCGGGCCCACAACCAGCGCTTTTGTTGAAAAGTACCTGGCGCACATTCTCTCCAGGACAGGAGTTAAGGTGGGGACCACCGAAGAAATAATGGCACCGTTTATTTTCCCAAGCTCGATATCCGCATCCCTCAACAGAGATTTCAGCATTATGCCGTATTCGTCTTCGGTCTGTTCGCGGTGTGTGGCCATCCTCCAGGAGGTTATCAAATCCCTGCCTTCATATGTTCCAAAAACTATGTTGGTATTTCCCACATCTATCGCCAGCAGCATGAACTCACCTTCTAAACTTTCTGAGCGTCTTGGATACGACGGCCGTAATCGCCACGGCCACAACGATTTCGGGAATACCATGCACAAGCGCAATGCTCCAGGCTACCGGTCCGGCCAGGTATCCCTTCAATACGGCAAGCCCAAGAACGCCCGCGGTGTTGGTAATGGTCCCGAAAGCCGCCGCCAGGGCGTCGCTCCGGGTCAAGCGATAAACGCCGTATACCACAACACCTATCAATATTCTCGGCAAAATCGCAATCACGGGATCGGCAAAAAGCGCACTCCCCGCCTGCATAAAGCTGTAAAGGCCGAATATGAGGCCTGTTAAGGCTCCCACCGCCGGTCCTTCCAGCACGCCGCCGAGAATGGCCGGGACATGCATGATGGTAGCATGGCCTGCAGCCGTGGGAACGGGTATAAATCCAAGAGGTGTAACCCCCAGCACTATGGAAATCGCTCCCAGCAAACCTGCTACCGTCAGGGTTCTGGTCCGCCATCCTGCATTGACAGCCGACTCAGTCTTCATTTTATCACCTCCGTTCCAGCTCGCGAAGCGATGCCGGACGATTTTGGTTTTACCAATACCATTTTACCAGCATAAAGTTTAAAAAGCAATATCCGCATTAATTCCGACAAAAAACCCGGAAAAGCATCCGGGTTTTTTGTCATATGCCCTCCAGTATCGCTTTTTGCCTTAAATTGAAGAGCATCTCTTCCATATAATTCAAAAATTCATTGATGGTTTCGTCTCTAAGGCTGTAAAAAACATACTTGCCTTCCTGTCGGCTTTTCAGTATTCCGCTTTCCTTCAAAGTCCTGAGGTGCCCGGAAATATTGGCCTGTGAACCGCCGAGTTCCGTCACAAGCTGCGTCACGGTCTTTTCACGCTCTCTCAGAGCCTTTATAATACGCAGCCTTGTGCCGTCAGCCATTCCCTGCAGGAACCTCACTTGAAATTCCGTTAAATTTTTTAAAGTCAAAAACTCCCCTCCTTATTTCATCCGGCCATTGTGTGTTTTTGCTCCGGATATTTTTCTTCCCATATCCTGTCTGCAATACGAGCCCAGCCTTCCGCATAGGGTTCAAGCTTTTTTGCAAATTCACCCGCGGTCTCGTCCGCATGAAGCTGAGTGGGGTAGGCACCGCTTTCTTCAACAATTTCTTTGAGCATCTCCGGGTTATCGATAATCGGGCAGGGCCGCCTTAAATTCCGGTTGAAGGGCTGCCTCTTTTGATAGGCCCTCATCAGAGGAGAACCAAGAGCCTCTTTCAAAGACACGTCCTTTATATTGCATGTGGCGTAGTGGACAAAAGCGCACGGCTCGACTTCCCCCCTGGCGTTTATATGCAGATACCTTCTGCCTCCAGCTATGCATCCATCAGAAGCTTCCCCGTCATTCCAGAAATCCATTATGAACACCGGCTTGGTCCTGCGGTATTCCAGAATCCTGTCGTACATGTATGCCCTCTGCTCCGGCGTTGCCATCATGGAAATATCCACATCCTTGCCGATGGGTATATAAGTGAAGTACCATGCAAATGTCACGCCTTTTTCCACCAGCATATCCACGAATTCTTCGCTGGCCAGTTCTTCCGTATTATTCCTGGTATATGTGGTTGAAACGCCGTAGACCAGGCCCGCCTTTTTCATCCTGTCCATAGCGTCCATGACCTTTTTAAAAACACCTCTGCCGCGGCGGGCATCGGTAGTCTGTTCAAATCCCTCAATGCTGAATGCCAGCGTTATGTTGCCCGCCCGTCTCATCGCTTCGATAAATTCGTCATCCACCAGCGTGCCGTTTGTGAACAGATGAAAAACCTGGGAATTGTGTTTATTCGCCAATTTTATTATATCGTTCTTTCTCACCAGAGGTTCTCCCCCGGACACCACTATAAAATATATACCCAATTCCTCAGCTTCTGTCAATATCCTGTCAAGAGTGTCAAAATCCAGTTCTTCCTGCCGCTGGTAATCTCCCGCCCAGCATCCGATACAGTTCAAATTGCACCTTTCGGTCGGGTCTATCAAAATGGCGAAAGGTACGCAGCAACCCAGCTTTTGGGCCTTTTCATGCTGTTTCGGCACTCCGAGAAAATTGGCATTCAAAAAGAAGTTTACCATAAGTTTTTGCTTAACGTGTGGATCCGTTTCGGAAAGCAATCTTTCCGCAAGCCGGTACCAGTTGGTATCCTTATTCTTCAAGAAGTTTTTCACATTCTGCAGGTCGGCTCTTTGATGCGGCGCCATCGGGATCTTTTCCGCCCACTCTATTATCCTGTCCATGCTGTCCATGGATCGGCTTGCAATGAATTTCAATCCCTGTTCAATGACCTTCTCGCCAAGATATGTATGAGCAAGGTCCATAATTAAACCTCCTTTAATTAATCGTTTCGTTATATGACGATATGTATATTTTTATTATATCACCTGTACAATTTTTGTCAAATGATTGGTAAAGTGGCTGCCGAACAATTATAAATTTAATTCAGCAACAGCTTTGCACCGATGGAGAGAAATATAAGTCCCAGAAATTTCAACCATGTAAAAGGCATCTTTTCGAGCCCGAAAAATCCAAAATGATCCACCATGCACGCCGTAAGCACCTGACCCACAATGATGGCGGTGGTGGCCACCGCAGCTCCCAGTTTGGGAATGCTGATCACCACTGTGTAGGTAATAACTACCCCGATCAGGCCGCCAAGGTAGTAATACCAGGGAATCCGGGAATAGTTGCTCCAGTCCCCGCGGCTTATACCGAGAATCAAAATAATAATCATGATGACGGTAGCGGAGAAATGCACTGTAAAAGTGGATTCGGAAAGGCCTATGGTTTTGCTCACCGCAGAATTCATCGAACCCTGGACAGCCATGGCCACTCCTGCCGCAAATGCTATCAAAATAAAAAAAATGTCCTTTGTTATAGACAAAAATATCACCCCGTATTATGTTGTCTCACAATGTCATTTCATATACTTCAGTGTTTTTCGGCGCAATCGAGTAGGAGGGGGCGATTAGCCCCCGACCTCTCACACCACCGTACGTACCGTTCAGTATACGGCGGTTCACCAAGCTTTGCGAATTTCATGATATCTCTTTGCTAAGCTCATGAGTCCTTGACCCTGCCAATAGGCGTTGTTGAGGGCTGTGTTTAATACCCCCGACATACGCCAGTATCCCTTTCGGGCGTTGGCAAGTTTATGGACCGCCCATTCCGGAAGTTTCAGATTCCTCAGTTCCCGGTATCTTGTCTTAACCTTCTTCCATTGTTTCCACAGGCACATGCGTAGTCTTCTTCTTATCCATCCGTCGAGTTCTTCAAGTTTGCTGGGTGTTTCTGATAGCGCGAAGTATCCCAGCCATCCGCCAAGGTATGTGTTTAGTCTTTCTATTCTCTGTGTTATTCCGTGTCCGTTGCTTCTTGAGGTTATTTCTCGGATTTTATTCTTGACTTTGTCTATGCTCTGTGGTGCGATTCTTATTTTGGTTGTTCCATCTTTGGCGATATACATGCTGAAGCCAAGGAATTTCCTCTTCCATGGTCTGTCCACTGCGCTCTTTTGTTCGTTTACTCTGAGTTTTAGTTTATTCTTCAGGAAAGCTGTTATGCTTTCCATTACCCGTTGCCCGGCTCTTTTGCTTTTGACGTAGATGTTGCAATCGTCTGCGTATCTTACGAATTTGTGTCCTCTTTTCTCTAGTTCTTTGTCTAGGTCGTCAAGGATTATGTTTGCAAGAAGTGGACTTAGGGGCCCGCCTTGAGGTGTTCCTTCATCGGTAATCATGATTACTCCGTTTATCATTACTCCTGCCGCAAGATAGCTGCGTATGAGCTTTAATATGCGTTTGTCTTTTATCTTGCGAGCTACTCTGGCCATGAGTATGTCATGGTTTACTCTGTCGAAGAATTTCTCAAGGTCCATGTCCACTACCCAGTTATATCCTTGGTTTACGTATTGGCGTGCTTTCCTTACTGCGTCGTGGGCTCTTCGGTTGGGCCTGAATCCGTAGCTTGATTCTGAGAATTCCGGGTCAAAGATGGGTGTTAGTACTTGCAACAGAGCCTGCTGGATTAGGCGGTCTGTGACGGTGGGGATTCCTAACAGTCTCACTCCTCCACTGGGTTTCGGGATTTCGACCCTGCGCACTGGTTGAGGCTTGTAGGTCCCCGTAAGAAGTTGTTCTTTTATGTGAGGCCAGTTTTCTCGTAGGTATGTCCGGAGGGATTCTACCGGCATACTGTCTACGCCTGGCGCTCCTTTGTTTTCTTCTACCCGTCGCAGTGCTTTTGTCATATTCTCTCTTGATACTACCTTCTCCATCAGGTGGATATCATGGTCCTTCGGGGATATCTTCTCGGGTTGTGCCGGATACATACTCGGCCCTCCCTGGGACCCTTGCGGCTTCACCGCTTCTTTCCCAGGGTAGGCCCCTTGCGGGGTTTTCTGCTGTCGTTGTATGTTTCTCGAACTTGCCAAGTTTTATCCCTCGCTTCGTGTTCGGCCCTTCGTCGGCATGACGTCTATGCCGACTATTATGGCCTCTGCTGACTTCTGACGGTTCAGCCGGGTCTCTCGGCCCGGGTTGTTAGTTTCCCTAACGTTTCCGCCAGACCTCCCCGGGTAAGAGCAATAGCCTTCGCCCCGTATACCTGCCGCATTTACTACACAGCCCCTTGGCAGTGTTGGATTTCGTTTTGTTTGGCAAACTCATCCGAACTGTATAGCCTTATATGCGGTTCGTGTTCCTCAGGCCGTGGCTTTGCTTACAGCTTCCTTCAGATTCTATCTCACGATAGACACCCTTGCTGTTTGGCTAATGGTCGCCGCTGCCAGCCCCATAGCAGACTTTCACTGCCGAGCTATTACCCATGCCGGGCACACCAAAAAAGCTGCCGATGATTTCAGCAGCTTTTTTGATGACAAAGTGGTTTTCCCGGCGAACAACTTATGCAGCACCGGTAATATACCGGATGTCAGAGGTCAGAAACTAAATCACACTTCAAACCTCCCGCCTCACACTTCCCATTATGCGCTGGCGAAAACCTCGAGGAATTCTTCCTCGTCCAGTTTTTCACGCTCCAGCAGAGCCTGGGCGACTTTATGAAGTTTATTCACGTTTTCAGAAAGCAGGCTTTTTGCCTTGTTATAGCACACATCTATGATTTTTCTTACTTCCTTGTCGATGGATGCCGCCACTTCTTCACTGTAATTCCTGCCCCGCGTAAGGTCCCTGCCCAGGAAGACCTCTTCCTGCTTGTGGCCAAGAGTCATGGGGCCGATATTTTCGCTCATGCCGTATTCCATAACCATCCTTCGGGCGATTTCCGTAGCCCTCTCCAGGTCATTCTGAGCGCCAGTGCTCACCTCGCTCAGCACCAGTTCTTCGGAAGCCCTTCCTCCCAGCAGATGGGTGACCTGGTCCATAAGTTCGTTTTTGCCCATAAAGAAGCGGTCTTCTTTGGGAAGAATCATGGTGTATCCTCCAGCCCTACCCCTGGGCACGATGGAAACCTCATGCACCGGGTCCACATGGGGCAGAAGCTGCGCCACAACCGCATGCCCCGCTTCATGGTAAGCTACAAGCCTGCGCTCCCGATCCGTCATTATGCGGCTCTTTTTTTCGGGGCCGGCTATGACACGGGTGATGGCTTCTTCCAGTTCGGGCATATCTATTTTTTTCTTGTTGCGACGGGCTGAAAGCAGTGCCGCTTCATTCATAAGGTTTTCAAGATCCGCCCCGGTAAAACCAGGAGTCCTTCTGGCCAGCACCGACAAATCAACATTTTCGCTCAGGGGCTTGTTCCGGGCATGAACCTTGAGAATCTCTTCCCTGCCCTTGACATCGGGCCGGTCCACCACCACTTCCCGGTCAAACCTGCCTGGACGCAAAAGCGCCGGGTCAAGTATATCCGGCCTGTTGGTAGCCGCTAGAATAATAATACCCTCATTGATACCAAAACCGTCCATTTCAACCAGCAGTTGATTCAGCGTCTGCTCCCTTTCGTCGTGACCTCCGCCGAGCCCTGCTCCTCTCTGCCTTCCCACGGCGTCAATCTCATCGATAAACACTATGCAGGGGGCGTTCTTTTTCGCCTGCTCAAAAAGGTCCCTTACCCTGGCTGCGCCGACGCCAACAAACATCTCCACAAAGTCCGAGCCGCTTATGCTGAAGAAGGGAACGCCGGCTTCTCCGGCCACAGCCCTGGCCAGCAGGGTTTTCCCGGTGCCGGGGGGGCCTATCAGCAGAACACCTTTGGGAATTCTGGCGCCAATCTCTATGAATTTTTTGGGGTGTTTTAGAAATTCCACAACCTCTTCCAGTTCTTCTTTTGCCTCATCCACCCCGGCCACATCTTTGAAGGTCACGCGCCTCTTGTCGTCGGTATGAAGTTTAGCCCTGCTGCGGCCGAAAGACATGACCCGGCTGCCCCCGCCCTGGCTCTGCTGCATAAAAAAATACCATGCGCCTATAAAAAGCAGCACCAGGAACACCGACGGCAGGATGGAAGACCACCATGGCGCCTGAGGCCTCGGTTCCGCATCAAGGGTTAGTTCCCCCTTATTCACTTTGCTCTGAATGCTCTCAATGAAAATGGTAGTATCCGGAACGTAACTTATAAAGTTGCGGCCGTCTTTCAAAGTACCGTTTATATTATTGTCGACCATTTTTATACTCTTGACCTGGTCTTTATCTATCAGCTGGATAAGTTCCGTATAGTTTATGCGCACCTGCGTGGTATCCTGGTTGGAATACCATTGAACCAGGGAAAGTATCAGTATGAATACCAACAGATAAAAACTTATGCTTCTGAAAAAATTGTTCAAAAATTTTCCTCCCTTCCGGGACTATATTTCCCCACGATATTTTAACATATAAATATTTATTTTACAATTTTAAAATGGCTGATGGGTTAAATGCTCTATTTTCATTGATAGATTTCTGGCTTCAAAACACAAATGTAAGGCAGGTTCCTGTACTTTTCATTGTAATCCAGACCGTATCCCACAACGAAATAATCCGGGATTTCAAAGCCCAAGTAATCCACCTTTATATCCACCTTGCGGCGGCTGGGTTTGTCCAGCAGCGTGCATATCTTAATGTCGGCGGGCTTGCGGGATTTCAGAATGCTGTGCATGTAGCTTAAAGTCAGACCCGAATCGATAATGTCCTCCACTATAAGAAGGTTTTTGCCTTCCACATTCTCCTCTAAATCCTTCAGTATCCTGACGACACCGGAAGATTCCGTAGACGCCCCGTAGCTGGATACTGCCATAAAGTCCACCTGCAGGGGCAGTTCTATCTGCCGTATGAGGTCTGACATGAATATGACGGCGCCTTTGAGCACTCCCACCAGCAGAAAGTTGTCTTTGTCTTTATAATCGGCGGTAATCTTCTCCCCCATTTCTTTTAAACGTTTTTTTATCTGGTCTTCCGATATCAAGATTTTTTCTATATCGTTTTGCAATTAATCCCTCATCCTCTCCATGTTTAAAATTAAAATCGTGCGGGTGCCCCGGGTTATTTTAAACCTGTCGTCGATTCTCATGCCCGCAACCCAGATTAACTTTCCGCCGGCTGTCACTAGAGGCACTCTATCCCTCTCGCTTCTGGGTATCTTTTCATCTGTGAAAAAATCCTGCAGCTTTTTTGGATGCCCGCCCAGCGGGATAAACCTGTCGCCGGGACGGCGGTTTCTCACAGTCAAATTTCCTTCTATTTTATCATAATCCAGTTGGGCTATCAAGGGATTAGTTCTTATTATCGCCACTTCTTCGCGGGGAAAAGCATAGGCCCGGATGACAACCCCGGCTTCCCCGATTTCCACCCTGCCGGGAACGGGAAGTTCATAAGAATAATCCCCGACCTGCTGATGATTTTTCTGAAAAATTAAGACGCAATCATATCGTTTCTCCGCCCGGAGGCTTTTTGGTAGATCTAAAACGCTGCCTGCCGCGGAGTTTTTTATAAAATCCACCAGCAACACGGTGTGCCTGAATTCAAAATCTTTGATATCTCCGGCCAGCTCCTCCACCGCTTTTCTTACCAAACGCCGCTTTATCGCATCATGCAGCGGCAGGAAATTTTTTAAATCAACTTTAATCCTTCCCGGGCAGCAGGTGACCGCCTGCCGCCATGCCGCGGAGGTTTGCTCTTCCAGAAATGACACATCACATCTGGCAATTTCCGACAACCTCCTGAGGGACGCACCGAAATGGGGGGCATATTTTTGCTTTATCAGAGGTATAAGTTCCAGCCTGAGGCTGTTTCTGAAATAGTCGGCCCTGAGGTTGGTACTGTCAATTCTATAGTCCAGACCTTCACATTTCAAATACTCTTCAATTTCAGGCCTCGAAATTTCCAGAAGGGGTCTGACATAAATATCCCTGACCGGTTCAATGCCCAGCAGTCCTTCTATGCCGGTCCCTCTCATTATATTCATTAAAACCGTTTCCTCATGGTCGTTCCTGTTATGCCCAAGAGCCACCTTGTTTGCCCCGGCCTTTTTTCTCGCCCTTTCAAAAAAGGCATACCTTACCCGCCGGGCGGCATCTTCAGGGGAAAGCCCGGTCCTACGAACGTATTCGGGGACATCTATTGCTTCTCTATAGAGGGGAACGTTCAATTTTCGGCATAATTCCTCGACAAAAAGCGCATCCTCCCGGGATTCCATGCCCCGGAACATGTGGTCGAGGTGGGCCGCCGTAAGCCTTATGCCGAGTGTCTCGCCAAACTTCCATAAAAGGTGCAAAAGGCACACGGAATCAGGGCCGCCGGAAACCCCCGCTATTATAGCGTCGCCCTTTTGTATCATATCGTATTTTGCGATGGTATCAAGAAACTTTTGAATTACATCCATAAACTTTTACCGCTCTCAATATTGGCATGATCATAAATTTATCATAAAACTTTATCAATAAAATTTCAACAAAAATTCGACCTTTTTTTCGGGTGGGCAAAAAATTATCCCGCTATCAGCAGGACCGTAAAAATGAAAAAAATACTGGATATTAATTTATCTCCAGTATTTGCCATTAATATTCCGGATTTATGTTAATTAATCCCATAGTCTGGCAACCAGGACAGTCATATCATCTTTGGCATTGCCGCCCAGTCTTGCTTTTTTTAAAATATCCTCTGCAATTTCCTGAGGATTGGTGGTGCGCACGTCGCATAACAGCTTTTTAAGCTGTTCCTCACCATCCTGGCATCCGGAAAGGGCGTCAATCACGCCGTCCGTGACCAGAATCAGTATGTCGCCGGATTTTAAATCCCTGCGGATTACTTTCGGATTAACTTCGTCCATGATACCCACCGGCAGGCTTCCGCCCATGATAGTCTCGACACGCGAGCCTCGCTTTACAAAGCTCGCTGCAGAACCGGCCTTTATGAAGTCTGTCATGCCGGTGCAGGTATCTATTACGGCCATATCCACGGTCGAGAATCTATCGTCACTTGACGATGCGGCCATTGCAGAATTCACAATTCCCAGGGCCGCATCGTAATCAAAACCGGCATCCAGAAACCGCTCCAGCAAATCCAGGGTCCTTTTGCTGCATTTTGCGGCCTTTTCTCCGACTCCCATGCCGTCACTCAATGCCAGCAGGTATCTGCCGTTCTTCAATTCCGAAAAGCAGAAATCGTCGCCCGACACGTCAAATCCTTCCTTTGCGGCCCCGACCACTCCCACCGCAACACCGAGACCCGCTATCCTGGATTCATCAGGCATATCCAAATAATCTTCCTGGATCGCTTTAACCAGTTGCTTTACCAACCCGGATGCTCCCTGAAAACTGGCCCTTATTTTTTCTCTGCCGCGCTCTGCGATGTTGTGCATATGCCTTTCGAGATTGTATACTAGGCTTAATTCATTTATGATCCTCTTAATGTCATCGATCCTGCCGCACCGGATCCTGAAAAGATGCGGGAGGGCCGCTGGACGATCCGCCTCACAGGATTTGATAAGCTCATAAAACGATTTTACTGTTCGATTGAGCTCCCTCTCCCAGCATGTCTTGTAAAGGCCGCATGAAAGACATACCTTCTGCTGAACCTCCCGGCATATATTGTCCAGGTAGCCGCTCCGGCATGTACCGCCACTCTCGACAACGGGCTCCGCAAAAGCCTTGCCCAATTCTTCCAGCAGTGTTGCCGTTTCTAAAAGCCTGTCTCCCGCCATCCTGATGATGTCAGTTTTGTCCTTTTGATTCTGCGCCGCCATTTCATTCAAATACATTTCCAGCTTTTTCAATAACCCGACGGGCATCATCAGCAGGATGCTGCATGAAACCGCCAGCACAGGCCAAGGGATTAAACTTTCTCCCATGGAATTTACATAAAGATTGTACAGTACATAGCCCAGTATGAATCCTGCAACAGTTCCTGACTTTCCCATTTTATTGAAAGTTCCCGCCACAAGCCCAGAAAAAGCGAGAATAGTGACAAACCACGGCGACATGGCAAAGGAAGAGCCCGTGACGCCAATTATTATGCCGGTTGTTGTACCTGCTCCCGGGCCTCCGATAAGCGCCATGACCAGCACAGCGATTACACTTGCAACAGTTTTGACGTTAATGTTATAAATTTCAAAATTTCTCGCTATAGAAAGCCCCACTCCGGCCAGGATTGCAAGACAGATACTTTTTTCCGCCTCCCGAACCGGTATTTTAAAAAACCATGATAGACCTCCGGGAATAATAAATGTCGCTATGCTTGCAAGGGCCGATTCCATGCCTAGCAACAGCAGGTCATAAGGGGACATTCCCGCTATAGACAAATATAAAAGCCCGGCCAGAGAGTTTGATATAAAAACAATCAGACCGACCGTAAGCTCCCTGTGCATTGCTTTGCTTTTCAACATATTAAAAGCCGTAGCAAATAAAACCATAGCCCCGAGATAGCGAAGAGCCGCCGGATTTTTCATTGCGACCAGAATACCCATAAAAGAAAACAAGCCCGCGGCAATCGACTTCTTTCTGTAGAGCATTGCGGCTGCCAGATAAGAAAGGCCAAAAGGATAAAGCCCATTTATTGAGGCCATGCCGAAAAAAAAGGCTGTCAGATGAAACCATAAATGTTCCGAAAGCAAAAGCCCTGACCCTGAAAAGTTGAGGCTCCGGATTTTCTCTTTCGCCTCTCTCTTTCCATAGACGTTCCATTGAAGATGAGCTCTGTTTATCAATGTTTCCACCTACCCTGTTTTACATGGTAGGTTTTATTATAAGACAAGCTGCTTGTAAAAATTGTCATTTATGGAAGGCATATCTATAAAATTTTATGACAAAATCCTTTTTAATCCCACACTTTTTAAAAAAAATGTTAAATGGTGTCCGGGTTTTTTATATTGAGTTGTATAAACAAAAAAAGCCGCCTTTTGCGACTTTGTTGTCATTATAATGGTGACCCCGGCGGGATTCGAACCCACGTTACCGCCGTGAAAGGGCGATGTCTTAACCACTTGACCACGGGGCCATATGTGATGTGAGGTATGGTAGCGGCGCAGGGATTTGAACCCCGGACACTGCGGGTATGAACCGCATGCTCTAGCCACCTGAGCTACGCCGCCCCGATTTTTTAGATACCGGAAATCGGATGTCGGATGTCAGAACTCGATGAAATTTGCTTAAAACAAATTTCATCTATTGCAATTAAATACAGGACATCTGATGTAAGGGACGTGTCGGATTTGCCTTTTGGCAAATCTTATATTCTGACTTCTCACCTCTGACCTCCGGCTTCTGTTATGGTGGCGGGGGCTGGATTTGAACCAGCGACCTCCGGGTTATGAGCCCGACGAGCTACCGGACTGCTCCACCCCGCGTCGTTGTCGATGTTCCGCTTTTATTACCGTATTACCGGCACTTTTATATTGTATAATAAAATTGCCGTTTCGTCAAGGGTGAGAAAACTGTTTAATCTGTTTTCATATCTTCTACGAACACTGCTTTAGTATTTTTGGGATTAATTTATAGAATAGTTAGTAAGGCTTTTTTATTTTGATATCCTTCATCGGAAAATGTTTTATATTGAGCGTTATCAATTCGGCATCAAGGTATTCGGCTGTTGCGGCAATTATTGCATCGCCGATATTCAGGGCATGGGATTTAAAAAATTCATGCATGTATCTTCCTGCTCTTTCCCCGATTTCGCGATTAACATCCTTTTCTTTATAAATCTCCAGTAAATATTCAACATCTTCGATTTCTTTTTCTCTAATACCTGCCAATAATTCGATTCTCGTTACTACTGAGTAATAAACTTCTCCGGCTTCTGATAAGCTTTTTAATGTTTTTTTTGCAGGTTCTTTTCCTTTTAAATGGTCAATAAATATATTTGTATCAATCAGATATTTCTTCATTCGCTTATCTCCAGTCTCTTGTTCCATGAACTGCGTATCTTTTCTATATAATCTGTTCCTATATCATCCTTATCTTTCCATAAGCCAAAGGTTTTTTCAATGATAATATCCTTATCCATTCTATCTTTTTCTACATATTCGTTTATGGCTTCCCTTATACATTCAGCCATGGTCATATTATTCAATTTGGCCAAATTCTTTAGTTTTTCTTTTTGAACCTTTGTAAGGTAAATTTGAGTTCTTTCCATTATCTCACCTCTTATACATTATTATTATACATTGCTGTTTATAAAAAGTAAATACTCTTTCTGCATACAACATGGTTGTATAAAAACTCCCGAAAAAAATATATCACCGTAGAAGGATATAAACAAAAAAGCGGCATTTGCCGCTATTCAAAAAACACTCAACTGTTCATCTTTTACATCGGTTATAAACATGTGACCCGGCGAATGGGTAATCATTATTTCGGGCTTGGATTTCATAGCCACCGCCTGGGGTGTAACACCGCAAGCCCAGAACACAGGAACCTCCCCATCCCTTATCTCAACGGCATCTCCAAAATCCGGTCTATCCAACGATTTTATACCAATCTTTGCCGGCTCCCCTATGTGGACAGGAGCGCCATGGACCGCCGGGAATCTGGATGTCACCTGGACTGCTCTTATAACCAGTTCCTGTGGAATAGGTCTCATGCTCACCACCATATTTCCGCGGAAGACTCCGGCGGGTCGGGTCTGAATGTCGGTTATATACATGGGCACACATCCAGTATGGGACAGGGCTTTGGATTGCGATAGGCGAAAAGCAGAAAATCATAGGCTAACTCTTTTGGGAGTATAACCAGATTTGCCTGGGTATATCCCAGGGCTAAGCCACAGGTAGGCCCTGACCATTTTCTTTCACGAATAAGCTTGCGCGCATCACTCGCTCCTATTGCTGATAAATCGGCTTTAACCTCCACTGCTGGTGCCCCCTTAAAAATTTAGATTGTTGTTTAAATTGAAATGTCGCAATAGACTTAAACCGCTCTACTTATTTCAAAATATCTATGTTCACACTGAACACCTTGCCATTTACAGTCACATCAAAATACCTCGACGGTACAAGTGTTTCTTTTATTTTATTTAAAACTTCTTCCTTTTCTTTCAACAATTGATGGGCTTCTTCAACACTGATAGCCCTGAACTTTATCCTATCCTGCGGTTTTAACTGAGCAAGCTTAGATAAATCAATCGAAATCACTGTGGCGATTTTTGCATAGCCGCCGGTGGTCTGTGCGTCTTTTAGCATTATTATGGGCTTCCCATTGCCCGGTATCTGTACTGCTCCTGGCATGATACCGTCAGTAATTATGTCATGCTTTTCTTTCGCCTTTATTGCAGGACCATCAAGTCTGTAGCCCATCCTATCGGAGTCTTTTGTGATAGTATAGGTGGAGTTTAAGAAAAGTTCCACGGCCTCCCTTGAAAAGTAATCGTGTTGAGGCCCTGGAATAATCCGTATTTCTTCTTCAGCAGAATAATGGGGAATGTATTCTTCTTTTACTTTGAAAAAATATGCGAAAGATGTATGCCGCTTGAGCGATAGCACATCTCCCTTTTCCAGCCGTCTTCCCTTCATGCCCCCGATGCTGCCCCTGGTATATGTGGAGACGCTCCCCATAACCACGTCACCATCAAATCCGCCCGGAACAGCCATGTACGCCCTGCAACCCGTTTTCACTGGAGCAAAAGAGAGGGTTTCACCCTTCCTCACAGGAAACGACGACCAGCAGGGCCTTTCCACGCCATTTACCAGGGGATTCATCCATGCGCCTGTCACCGCCACCACCGTGTTCTGCGTGACTTCCAGTGTAGGGCCCATGAGGGTCATCTCCAGAACCGGAGCATTTTCGACATTTCCCACCAGCATGTTGGCCACGCGAAAGGCAAACTCATCCATGGCACCGGAAACCGGCACTCCCTGGCTTTCATATCCGAACCTGCCCATGTCCTGTACGCTCGTAAAAAGTCCGGGATTTATGACTTTAAAACATTCCATCTTTACCCCCTGCTTTCAGTAAAACTTAATCCTCCCTCAAACAACCATCGTCTCTTTTAATATTTCCGCAATCCATTTACCCATTATAATCATACATTTTCACTTCATAGCCGTTTGTGTTAACTCGCTCTTCTATCTCATGAAATTCGTCCGGAGTTATCCTCACAAACTTTATATAATTGCCGGCTTCCAGCAAAATAGGCTTTTCCCTGGGAGGGTCATAAAGTTTGACCGGCGTTTTGCCTATTAGTCTCCACCCACCGGGGCTCGTGACAGGATATATACCGGTCTGACTGCCCGCAATCCCCACCGAACCTGCCGGAATCTCAGTCCTGGGTTTTTCGAGGCGGGGTGTGGCTATTTTTTCCGACATGCCTCCAAGATATGCAAAACCCATGGTAAAGCCGAGCATATAGATCCTGTAGGCGTTCCCGGTATGGATTTTTATTACCTCTTCCGTGGTCATATTGTGATATTCCGCCACAAATTCAAGGTCCGGCCCAAAATCGCCGCCATAGGCTACCGGAATCTCGATGACCTTTGGTTTGAATTCCTCCACGCTAGTGTACATGTCACTTTTGGCTATCAATGCTGTCAGTTCATCAACCGTAAGTTTGAGTGGCTCGTATTTTATGAGAAGAGACCGATACGTAGGAATAATTGATGTAATACCTGTAACATCCTGTCTTTTCAGGGCGCTATAAAGGTTCAGCACCCTCTTATTGCATTCCTCGGATATCTCGTTCCCGTATTCCACCACTACGGCTTTGTCTCCGGCCGGCAGAATTCTCGGTATTTTATACATCCACTCACACTCCTCAAACAGCAACTATTCAGCATCATTTGCTGGCAGTGAATTGGTTTTTCGCTCGCTCCAAGTTCGCACCGATTACCGATTATAGAAAACTGGCCATTGGCGCAATTCTTACGCCATTTTCCTCCAGGACTTTTCTTAATCTTAGTGCAAATTCTACAGCCTGGGGGTTGTCTCCATGGACGCATATGGTGTCGGCCCTGACTTTTATTTGGCTGCCGTCCACCGCCTCCACCATGCCCTCTTTTACCATTCTCAATACTCTTTTTGCTGCTATATCCGCATCATGTATCATGGCATTGGGCAGCTTCCGCAAAACCAGTGTCCCGTCGGGGTTGACATTCCTGTCGGCAAACACCTCGCAGGCAAACTTTAACCCCGCTTTCTCGGCCGCTTTTTGCATGGCGGTATTTGCCATAGCCACACATATGAGATTCTTATCCACCGAAGCTATAGCTTGAGCAATGGCATCGGCCAGCTTCTCGTCTGCGGCGGCCATGTTGTACAGAGCGCCGTGGGCTTTCACATGCTGCAGTTTCATTCCGAGACTCTCCGCAAAGGCTTTCAATGCGCCTATTTGATATATTATGTAGCTTCTTATGTCCGATGGGGAAATGTCCATGTTCCTCCTGCCGAAACCCATGAGGTCTGGAAAACCGGGATGTGCTCCAACAGCCACACCGTTTTTTTCGCATAATCCCACAGTCCTTTCCATCACCACCGGGTCTCCCGCATGAAACCCGCAGGCTATGTTTGCTGATGAAACGTATTTTACAATTTCATCATCCATGCCTATCCGGTATGCTCCAAAGCTTTCCCCTATATCGCTGTTCAGATCAACTTTTAATTTCAAGGCTATAACCTCCTATAAACCCTATTATCGATTTTGCTTTTCACTTTAAATATATTGCAATTATTATGCCATAAATTAGAAACAGATTTCAAAAAAAGATTGAAAGACCTTGGTTAAAATCATACAGGCAAATATTTTTAAATTCAATTTAAAATGAAGAACATAAAACCGCTCACAGAACACTTTTTAGTGCATTAGCGCACACCTCTTTTTTTTAAGCATATTTTGATGTATTATTTTGATAAAAGGCAGGGAGGGATTACTATGAACTGGTCACTTCTTTTTATGGTATTTTTTCTAATTTATACATTTCTCATTATATTCTCCGCCAGAAGCGGTTTTTATGATACTTACAGCATTGATGATTTCTTTGTAGCAGGGCGTTCTTTAAACTCCTTTTTCAGCACCGCCACTTTTGTAGCCACCTGGTTCAGCGCAGCATCTATTTTGGGGCTGGGCGGGTCGCTTTATATTTATGGAATATCCTCTATTCTTTACAGTATCTTGCCGTGGTTCCTCGGTGCCTTTTTTTTATTTCTACTGGCTTCACCTTTTAAAAAATATCAAATTTATACTTATGCTGAATTTTTTTATGTAAAATATAATTCGAGGTTGATGCAAACCTGCATCGCCCTATTAATAATATTTTCATATATTTTATATATCACCATGCAGATAAAGGGATTTGGCCTTGTTATGAGCATGCTTCTCAATATTCCTTATGCCTTCGCTATTTTACTTGTTTATTTATACATTCTTTATACGACCTTCGGAGGTTTGTTTTCTGTTGTAAAAACCGATGCAGTTAATGCCGCAATCATATTTGTTGCATTTATAATATTCGGCATATATTTAATATTAAAGACCGGCGGCTTATTAAATATTATAAACGCAGCTGCAAGTATTGATACCTATCCGGTTAAAGGGTGGGATATAAAAACACCAATCGGTGGTCTGTTGCATCCTTTTTGTAAAGGTCTTCAGCCTCCGGCTTATGTTTATACATCATTCTTCGGATGGGGGTTAGGTCTTGCCGCAAATCCTCAGTACGTTATTCGGATAGTTTCGGCAAAGGACCGGCTTACTGGCAAAAAAATGATTTTATATTCATTAATACTTCTTTCCCTGATTTACTTTTTTATAGTCATTGGATCTATAGGTCTTAGAACCGTTATTCCTTCTGCCCCTACTCTACAAAATATGGATGAAATAATACCGTTTCTATTTAACCGTATCGCTCCACCATATCTGACCGGTTTTATCCTTATTGCCATCATAGCTTCATCGGTTTCCACGGCCAATTCCGAACTTCTGCTCATAGCCAACAGTTTTACTTATGACATATTGAAAAACCGAATCAAAAAGGAGATCGGGGAAGATGAGATGCTATCATTAAACCGCATCACCATAGCTGTGGCAGGCACCCTTTCTCTTTTGTTATCGTATAACCCTCCAAAGAATCTTATCGAATTCGGCGGCAATATGTGGGGTTTTTTCGCTTCTTCAACTTTTATACCGCTTTATGCGGGAATCTTTTGCAAGAAGGCATCCAAATTTTCAGCAGAGCTGTCTTTTTTTGCAGGACTTATTGCATATATAGTTTTACTATCTACTCAACCCATGATATCAAATCCTCTTTACAAGCTTATTCATCCGGGCCTCCCGTCTTTTATCATATCTCTTGCCGCCTTTATGTTCGGAGAAAGGAAGGTAAAACATGCGAAGCATTGAATCCAGGATTCTTATACCCTTTTTAATTTTAATAATAGTATCCCTCGGTATCGTGGGAATCACTTCCTATTACGGCTCGTACAGAATTGTTCAGGATATAGCTGGCAGACTGCCGGAAAACATCATTCAGATAGATACGGAATATATATCCGGCCAGCTTCTGGAACTTCAAAAATACACAATATTGGTAGCCATAATCACCATAATTATCGCCGCTCAGTTAACAATATTTTTCTCCTATAATCTCACAAAGCCTATAAAAAAATTTTCTCTGGCCTGCGAGGAAATTGCCAGGGGAAATTTTGATATAAAAATAGAATACAATCGTAACGACGAAATAGCAGTTTTAAAAGACGCCTTCAATACAATGTCTGTAAAGCTGAGTGAATATATCAAAAAAATGGAGCATGTGAACCGCCTGACTTTTCTGGGTGAAATGTCGGCGGTGCTGGCCCATGAAATAAGAAACCCCCTTCAAGGCATTCAATCTTGTTTTCAGGCTATGGAATCCAGAATGCCAGCCGATGATGACGAACTGGAATCCATATTTTCTTCCATATACCGTGAAATAGAGCGAATAAACAATATTATCTCCAATCTCCTGAATTTCGCCAGGCCCGGGGAACCTCAACCGGAAATGATTTTTATAGAAAAATCTATGGAAGAGGTCATGCCATTCATAGAACCGGTGCTGAAAAATAAAAGTTTAACTCTAAATTGCAATTTTTTAAGTGCCCAGGAATATCTTTTTATTGATAGGTGCCATTTGAAACAAATTTTGATCAATCTCATCACCAATGCTGCCAGGGCTAGCAAACACGGTGATACTTTAGAAATTTCATCAGCTTTTACCGATGAGGAAATTATCATTTCTATAAAAGATTCGGGTGTTGGTATACCCGTAACAAATTTGAACAAAATCTTCAATCCGTTTTTCACAACCTTTGAGGAGGGCACCGGTTTAGGCCTAAGCGTGGTTCACAGCCTGATATTGAAAAACCATGGGCGAATATGGCTGGAAAGTTTAGAAAATAAGGGCACTACAGTCTATGTTGCATTTCCACGTTCATTACCGCACTAAGTGAGCGGTGCTTGCAATACCACTCCGATGGTTTCAAAAACCAACAATAAAAAACGATGAAAATAAGGGTTTTTCAAACAAACCCTTATTTTATTTTGTTGGCACAAATCATGCTGTAAAAACTGTCAAATAATAATAGTATCTGACATACGATGGGGGGTGAGCAGATGCCGTGATTTTAAACTTTTACATAATGCAAATAAAAATTTAAAAGGAGGCTTATCTATGGAAAAAACCAAATCTTTTTGGCAAAAATTGTCCAGTGTCGGCCCCGGCGCCATTGTGGTTGCGGCTTTTATTGGCCCTGGAACAGTTACTACCTGTACTCTTGCAGGCGTTAATTTCAAATATGCACTTCTTTGGGCTATGCTGTTTTCGACTATCGCCACCATAATTCTGCAGGAAATGGCTGCAAGAATTGGAATTGTAACCAATAAGGGGCTGGGAAGTGCCATCCGGGAATCTTTTGAATCCACTCCATCTCTGAAGCTGCTGGCGGTGGCTCTGGTGATAGCCGCTCTAGGTATCGGAAACTCCGCCTTTCAGAGCGGCAACATCAGTGGCGCGTCAATGGGACTTCAGGTAATTTTCGGAGGCGCCAAACAATTTTGGGTAATTTTAATAGCAGTAACAGCAGGCATTTTGTTATGGTCCGGAAGTTATAAGCTTATAGAAAAAGTGTTGCTAGGTATCGTTATTATGATGAGCATTGTCTTCGTGGCTACGGCCATAATCATATCACCTAATTGGGGCGAGGTCTTTAAAGGTTTATTTGTTCCTGTGGTTCCTACAAAAGCTCTTCTGGTCACACTGGGCCTTATAGGGACTACCGTGGTTCCTTATAATCTTTACCTGCATTCCTCGGCTTCCGCCGAGAGATGGGGAAAAATGGAAAATAAACTGGAAGCTATATCTGAATCCCGTTTAGATTCAATATTATCCATCAGCCTTGGCGGAATCATATCTCTGGCTATAATAATCACCGCAGCTTCCATGTTCGGAACAGGAACTACTGTCAAATCAGCAGCGGATATGGCTCGACAGCTGGAACCCCTGCTTGGTCCATGGGCAAAATGGTTTTTCGCCATAGGCCTTTTTGGTGCAGGTATTTCTTCCGCTATTACAGCTCCAATGGCAGCCGCTTATGCTATTACAGGCGTGCTTGGATTTAAAAGCGATTTAAAAAACTCCTACTTCCGAACAATATGGCTAATCGTATTGTTGGCGGGAGCAACAGTTGCATTTTTAGGTGCAAATCCTGTTCAGGTTATTGTCTTCGCCCAGGCGGTCAACGGAATTTTGCTGCCCATATCGGCCATACTGCTTTTGATTGTTATGAATCAGAAAAAAATAATGTTCGATTTTGCCAATAAAACTATTTCTAACATATTGGGAACGGTTGTCGTGTTAATCACTGTTGTGCTGGGCTTGAGAATGATTCTGGTCGCTTTAAAGATTATTTAATATTTGAACATACAATGTTATTTATTAAGTGCAGGTAATAACTGCACTTTTTCTTTAGAGGAAATAATGGTTTTTTGTAGAATATTAAACTGATTTAATATATTATTCAAAGGATTAGGTAAAAAAATATTGTTTTAAAGGTGGTCAAGAATGGACCAAAAAATTCTCATAGTAGATGATGAAACTTCCATATGCAGCGGTATAAAGATGTCTCTGGAAGCCGAAGGCTATTCAGTGGAAATTGCCTTTTCAGGGAAAGATGGATTGATGAGCTGTAGAAACTTGACCCCTGATGTGGCTGTGGTGGACCTCAGACTTCCGGATATCGATGGTATTAAAATGCTCAAAGAAATTAAAGAAATCGATGATGACATTATTGTTATTATTATTACTGCTTTTGGCGATACACGAGTAGCTGTCGAAGCGGTAAAAAACGGCGCTTATGATTTCATAACCAAACCTTTTGACATTAACGAATTAAAATTATCCATACGGAGAGCCCTTCAGGAAAGGACTTTGAAAAATGAAAATACCATTCTCAGGTCCCGAGACCAAAAGAGTGCTTTTATCACTAAGGACCCACAAATGCTTCAAACCTTAAACCAACTGGACTCTATAGCAAAAGCAGATTCCAATATCCTCATCGAAGGCGAGACAGGCACCGGAAAAGAGCTTATAGCCCGGTTAATTCATGAAAAAAGCAACCGTGCCGAAAAACCATTTGTCACCCTTAACTGCAGCGCCATACCTGCAAATCTTTTTGAAAGCGAACTTTTTGGTCATGAAAAAAATGCATTTACCGGCGCTGCCGGGAGAAAACGCGGTCTTCTTGAGCTAGCTGATGAAGGAAGTTTTTTCTTTGATGAAGTAGGTGAACTGCCGCTTGAGCTTCAATCAAAATTGCTGAGGTTTCTTGAAGACCGCACCATCCGCCGGATCGGAGGCCTTACGGGGATACCTTTGAATGTCCGGATCATAGCTGCTACAAATAAAAACCTGAAGGATGAAATAGAAAAAAATAGGTTTAGGAGTGACCTTTATTACCGCCTCAATGTGGTTCTCGTACAGATACCTCCTTTAAGAGAAAGGTCTCATGACATACCTTTGCTACTGGATTACTACACCGAAGTATTTAACAGACAGTTCAAGAAAAATATAATGGGATATTCAGACAGAGCAATTAGAATTTTAACAAAATACCACTGGCCTGGCAATGTACGAGAACTTAAAAATATCCTTGAACGCGCTTTTATTCTTGTAAAGGGGGATTATATTACCGAAAATGAGCTCCCGATTGAATTAATCGATCAAAATACACCCGAACCTTCTGCAACAAGCTCAGATGCATCTTTTTCTCTCGAAGAGCTGGAAAAACAGCATATTAGGCAGGTCCTGGACATGACTCGCTGGAATATAACAAAGGCTGCGGAGCTGCTGGGGATCAGCCGTTTTGCGCTTCAGCGCCGGATAAAGAAGTATTTTGGATGAAAATAAAGCAAAAAGCCCCCTCAATCGAATATTATGCCCCGCAGGCAAAAGCTCCGGGCGATTTGCCCGGAGCTTTTTATTAATGGACTCTGTTATTTTATTTCTACAGTAGCGCCGACTTCGGTGAGCTTCGCCTTTATCTGCTCTGCCTCTTCCTTTGACACCTTTTCCTTTACAGGCTTCGGCGCACCGTCTACCAGGTCTTTGGCTTCCTTTAGGCCAAGGCCTGTGATTTCTCTTACGACTTTGATAACCTTGATTTTTTCTGCGCCGGCAGCGGCCAAAATCACGTCAAATTCGGTCTGTTCGGGCGCAGCTTCGGCAGGAGCAGCACCGGCAGCCGGTCCCGCGGCTACGGCCACAGGAGCTGCGGCGGTAACCCCGAATTTATCCTGAAGTTCCTTTACCAGATCGGCCAGTTCAAGCACCGTCATATTCTCAATAGCGGAAATGATTTCTTCTTTTGTCATTTAAAAATTCCTCCTCATATTTTCTCATTTTTTTTCATTTTTGGTCGGGCAGCTATACCGCCCGCAACAGATATGTCATGACGCTTTTTTGTCCTGTATAGCCTGCAGGGTATATACCAGATTGCGCAGCGGCCCCTGCAGCACGCTCACAATGCCGTAAAGAGGCGCCTGGATGGAGCCCACCGCCTTTGCCAGCAGTTCCTCCCTCGGCGGCATTTTGGCCAGGTTCTCTATCATGTCTTTGCCGCCGACTTTGCCCTCCACCACACCGGCCTTTATTTCAAGTTCCTTGTGGGTTTTGGCAAAGTCTACGATAACCTTGGCCGGCGCTACCGGATCTGCATAGCTGAAAGCCACTGCCGTAGGGCCTTCCAGGAATTCATCCAGGTTATAGTCAAAATCCTTAATCGCTATGCGCGTAAGGGTGTTTTTGACGACCTTGAACTCTATCCCCTGTTCTCTGAGTTTTTTTCGCAGCTCTGTGATATCGGCCACATTCAATCCCCTGTAATCTGTCAAAACTACGGTTTTTGAACGGCCGAACTTATCCCTCAGTTCTTCAACGGCCTTTACTTTTTCCGGTTTTACTGCCACTTTTTCACCTCCCTTTAATCTTCTCATAAAAGCATATAAAAATGCCCTTCTGCAGATTTTACAGAAAGGCATTTTTTGCACAACAATAACGCTCGTTTCGATCATGGTTTTCCATGAAAGAAACCACCGTCCACCTTTCCGCCTCGGCAGGTTATTAAGCCGTAAGGCACCTGCTGTCTGCAGCGAATATATAATATATATGGTGTGTTTTCATATCACAAGCAAATTCATTTTGTTTCCACCAGTTTTGCCGGGTTAATCTTTATCCCCGGCCCCATCGTGCTGGATATAACCACGCTCTTTATATACTGGCCTTTGGCCGCGGCAGGCTTTGCCTTTATAATTGCCTCCATAAGGGTTTTGAAGTTGTCCAGCAGTTTTTCGGTTCCAAAAGATTTTTTCCCTATGGGAGCATGAACTATACTTGTTTTATCGACCCTGTATTCGATCTTACCGGCTTTTATCTCTCTGACCGCTTTGCCCACATCAAAAGTGACCGTTCCGGCCTTCGGGTTTGGCATAAGACCTTTGGGTCCCAGCACTCTTCCCAGTTTGCCGACGGCACCCATCATGTCGGGCGTCGCTACGGCAACGTCGAAATCCAGGAATCCGCCTTCTATTTTGGCGATCATATCTTCGGCGCCCACATAATCAGCCCCGGCTTCTTCGGCTTCTTTCGCCTTATCCGCTTTTGCGAACACAAGCACTCTGACCGTTTTCCCGGTGCCATGAGGAAGAGTTACGACACCCCTGACCTGCTGGTCGGCATGTCTCGGATCTACGCCCAGGCGCACCGAAACTTCTATGGTTTCGTCGAATTTCTTTGTGGCTGTCTTTTCCACCAATTCCAGCGCCTCTCTAGGTTCGTAAAGTTTAGTCCTGTCTATCAGTTTCAAAGCTTCCAGATAACTTTTTCCATGCTTCGGCATAATTTTATACCTCCCTGTGGTTTTAGCGGAAAAATCCTCCCACTTTTTTAATTCTATTCTACCGTAATGCCCATGCTGCGGGCTGTGCCTTCAATCATTCTCATAGCGGCTTCCAGATCGTTGGCATTCAAATCGGCCATTTTCAGCTCGGCTATCTCCCTTATATCCTTTTTTGTTACCTTTGCCACCTTGTTTTTGTTCGGTTCCCCTGAGCCTTTCTCAATTCCTGCAGCTTTCTTCAACAACACCGCCGCCGGCGGCGTCTTCAGCACAAAGGTAAAAGACCTGTCCTGGTAAACGGTGAGTTCCACCGGAATGATCAGTCCTGCCTGATGAGCGGTCTTTTCATTGAATTCTTTGCAGAAATTCATTATATTTATCCCCGTGGGGCCCAGAGCGGGGCCGACCGGAGGAGCCGGTGTCGCCTTGCCTGCCGGTATCTGCAGCTTGACCATGGATATAACCTTTTTAGCCATTTTTACACCTCCTGTAACCTCTAAAACTGTATCAAATTCGCTATAATTTTTCTATCTGGCTGAATTCAAGTTCAATGGGAGTTTCTCTCCCGAACATCGATATTAGCACCTTAACTTTTTGCCTGTCGGGATTTATTTCCACAACTCTGCCGGCGAAATTCTCAAAAGGCCCGGATGTGACCTTTACATTCTGATTTACCGTAATATCTATTCTGGGCTTCGGTTCTTCTATTCCCATCTGTTTCAGTATGTTCTTTGCCTCTGCCTCCTGAAGGGGGATTGGTTTTGTCCCTGCCCCGACAAAGCCCGTCACTCCCGGAGTGTTTCTCACAACATACCAGGAATCGTCGGTTACAATCATTTCCACAAGGACATAACCCGGAAATACTTTGCGTTGAGTAACTTTTTTCTTGCCGTTTTTTATTTCAATTTCCTCTTCCATGGGGACAAGCACCCTGAATATCTTGTCCTGCATCCCCATGGATTCCACCCTTTTTTCAAGGTTGGCCTTAACCTTATTTTCATAGCCGGAGTAAGTATGAACTACGTACCAGTTTTTGGAAGACATACTTCTCTTCGATGTTCGACGTTAGAAGTTAGAGGCTTGATTAGAAGAAATTTTGCTTAGCAAAATTTCCGCTTAATCGAATATCGAACCTCGAACCTCGAACTTCGAAACAACCTCCTTTATCGGAGAATTAATGATAGCAACTTATAAAGTATGGTATCGGCAATCCATATGATACCGCTGACAATTACAACCGAAAACAGAACCACTATGGTATATGTGGTAAGGTCATTTTTAGTGGGCCATGTGACCTTTTTGATTTCGGACCTTACTTCTTTAAAAAACCTCCCGGTCTTTTTGATAAAGCTCTCTCCAGCAGCTGCCATGCGAATTCCACATCCCCCTACGCTTATTTTGTTTCCTTGTGCAGCGTATGTTTCCCGCAGTGTTTGCAGTATTTGTTCATCTCCAGACGGTCAGGGTCATTTTTCTTGTTCTTTTGGGTGAAATAGTTTCTCTGTTTGCATTCCGTACATGCCAACACTATATTGACCCTCATGTGCACACCTCCATTACTCTGTCTTCTATAAGTGCAAGGATTTTCCCTTTATAGTCGCTTTAATCAATTTATCATAATTCCGCTTTATTGTCAATAAAGAGCACAAATTTAAGGGGGAATCTTTCGATTCCCCCTTTTTTCGCTATTTATCGATAATCTCAGTTACGACTCCGGCTCCTACGGTCCTGCCGCCTTCCCTGATGGCGAACCTCAGGCCTTCTTCGATGGCTATGGGCGAAATCAGCTGTATGTCCATGACTATGTTGTCTCCCGGCATTACCATCTCGGTGCCTTCAGGCAGGTTGATGACTCCGGTGACGTCGGTGGTCCTGAAGTAGAATTGGGGCCTGTAGCCGTTGAAGAAGGGTGTGTGCCTGCCGCCTTCTTCTTTCTTCAGGACGTATACCTGGCCTTTGAAGTGGGTGTGGGGATGGATGCTGCCGGGCTTGGCTATGACCATGCCTCTTTCTACTTCGTCTCTGTCTATGCCCCGAAGCAGGGCCCCTATGTTGTCTCCGGCTACTGCTGCATCCAGTAGTTTCCTGAACATTTCTACGCCGGTGACTACGGTCTTTTTCTTTTCGGGGGCAAGTCCTACTATTTCTACTTCGTCTCCTACTTTGAGGGTGCCTCTTTCTACTCTGCCGGTCACTACTGTGCCGCGGCCCGTGATGGTGAATACGTCTTCTATGGGCATGAGGAACGGTTTGTCTGTGTCTCTTTCGGGTGTGGGAATGTAGCTGTCTACTGCGTCCATCAGGTTCCATATCTTGCCGCACCATTCGCATTCTCTCTTGCCGCAGCCGCATTCAAGTGCTTTCAGGGCTGAGCCGGGTACGATGGGTATGTCGTCTCCGGGAAATTCATAGAATGACAGAAGTTCTCTTACTTCCATTTCTACAAGTTCCAAAAGTTCGGGGTCGTCTACCATGTCTATTTTGTTTAAAAATACTACGATGTAGGGCACGCCTACTTGCCTTGCCAGGAGTATGTGTTCTCTGGTCTGGGGCATGGGGCCGTCTGCAGCGGATACTACCAGTATGGCTCCGTCCATCTGCGCGGCTCCGGTTATCATGTTCTTTACGTAGTCGGCGTGGCCCGGGCAGTCTACGTGGGCGTAGTGCCTCTTTTCGGTCTGGTATTCTACGTGGGCTGTGGCTATGGTGATGCCGCGCTCTCTTTCTTCGGGGGCTTTGTCTATCTGGTCAAAGGGTACAAAGTCCGACAGCCCGCTGTTGGACAGCACTTTTGTGATCGCCGCTGTAAGGGTGGTCTTGCCGTGGTCTATGTGGCCTATGGTCCCTACGTTTACATGGGGTTTTGTCCTTTCGTATTTCTGCTTTGCCATTTTTATCCTCCTTAATATGTAAAAATAAAAAATAAAATCGCAACAACTCGTCCATAATATTATAACCAAATATAATAAAATTTTCAAATATCTCTACTTCAAAAATGGAGCCCACGACCGGGATTGAACCGGTGACCTCCGCCTTACCAAGGCGACGCTCTGCCGACTGAGCTACGTGGGCACTGGTGGCGGGGGCTGGATTTGAACCAGCGGCCTCCGGGTTATGAGCCCGACGAGCTACCAGACTGCTCCACCCCGCGATAAATACAGATATCTGATGCCAGATGTCGGATGTCAGATTAAGTTGATTTTGCCATCAAGCAGATGGAAGAAATCAGATGTCAGATGCTAAATTAAGTATAAATTTGTTAACTTCGTCTGACCTCCAATTTCTGACTTCTGGCCTCTGCCTTTTGTTTTGGAGCGGGAAACGGGATTCGAACCCGCGACATTCAGCTTGGAAGGCTGACGCTCTAGCCAGCTGAGCTATTCCCGCACATATCAGATACCAGAAATCAGATGTCGGACGTCGGATTAAGTTGGATTTTGCCGAAGGCAAAATCCTTCGATTCTGACCTCTGATTTCTGACCTCTGACTTCTGTTCTGGTGGAGAGAGGTGGATTCGAACCACCGAAGGCATCGCCAGCAGATTTACAGTCTGCCCCCTTTGGCCAGCTCGGGAATCTCTCCACACCTTATATATTATAAAAGGAAAAACACCAGCGGTCAATAGCAAAATATGATTTTATTTCAATTTAATTCTCTCACTTCCAGATATTTTTCAAGCTTCCTTTTAACCCTCTGCAGTGCATTGTCAATGGATTTTACATGCCGCTTCAGGTCTTTTGCTATCTCCTGATACGATTTGCCGCCCAGGTAAGACATCAAAACCTGCCATTCAAGCTTGCTCAGAATCTGCCCCATCTTGCCTTCAATATCCTCAAACTCTTCCCTGCTTATTATGAGTTCTTCAGGGTCCGAAATCTTGACTCCAGAAAGAATATCCAGCAGCGTCCTGTCGGAATCTTCGTCATAAATGGGTTTATTCAAAGATACGTACGAATTTAATGGAATATGCTTTTGACGGGTTGCGGTCTTTATGGCCGTTATAATCTGCCTGGTAATGCACAGCTCTGCAAAGGCTCTGAACGAAGAAAGTTTTTCAGGGTTGAAATCCCTTATCGCTTTGTAAAGTCCTATCATGCCTTCCTGAATTATGTCTTCTCTGTCCGCACCAATCAAAAAATAAGATCTGGCTTTGGATTTTACAAAATTCTTATATTTGTTTATCAGATATTCCAGCGCTTCATGACTGCCGTTTATAGCCTCACATACCACCTGTTCGTCATGCATGTCTTCGAAACATGACAAATCTTCTTTCGGAAGCCCGACATTCAATACAATCGCCCCCATATAATATTGAAACAAGAAAGAGCCCTTTTTTAATTATATCTCATAATGTAAAATGTAGTCAAGCTTGCTATTCTACCGACATTATCCATCTTTTTTGATATTTTTCTCGATGATTTTCCAAATAACGGGGTCCACCCGATCGCCCAGGGTTTGTTTTTCGTTTATATGCTTTTTCTCTCTTGCCCGTCGCTTTCCAACAATGTCTTTTACTTCCTGTAGCAATTCCCTGGCGGAAATTCGCGTGGCGCCGCGTCCCATGATTATCTGCTGCTCGATCCAATCGGAGGTGGCTACTCTGACCTTTTCCTGCCGTGCGAAAAGGTCCGCCATTTTCTCTATAAAATGGTCCGCCGTTTCTCCCTCTTTTGTAAAAACCACCCGCACTCCGTTCCTGTCGTACTGCATGCCTCGGCTTTTCTCGACCTGGTGTGCGTCAAAGACTACCATTACGCGAATACCGGTATGGCCGGCATAATCGGCCATTATGTCCAGCAGTTTTTCCCGGGCGGCTTCAAGGCTTACATTTTTTGCTTCTTCAAGTTCCGGCCATGCATTGATAATGTTGTAGCCGTCCACCAGAAGGTATTCCTCATGATCTGCCGGCATTTTTCAATAACCTCTGTCTCGTTATTTCATATCCCAGTATGGAAGCCGCCACAGCGGCATTGAAAGAACCGATATGGCCTTTCATGGGAATGCGGATAAGCGCATCGCATTTTTCGCGCACGAGCCTGCCCAGGCCCCTGTCCTCACCGCCGATCACAAGAGCTATGGGGCCGGTCAGATCGACCGCAAAACAGTCTTTACCGCTGCTATCCGCACCCATCACCCACAGGCCACTTTTTTTTAAATCTTCCAGCGTGGAAGCCAGATTTGTAACCCGCGCAACTTTTATGTATTCCGCCGCTCCAGCCGATACTTTGACCACTGCGGGCGTTATTCCGCACGCCCTGTTTTTGGGAATCACAATCCCATGGATTCCGAGACAATCCGCCGTGCGAATTATGCTGCCCAGATTCTGGGGATCGGTAAGCTCGTTTACAACCATTACAAAAGGGTCTTCTTTCAGATCGGCAGCGTAATTTAAGATATCTTCCACTTCCACATATTCTGTTGGCGAAACTACGGCGCATACTCCCTGATGGCCAGAGGTCCCGGCCATGTCGTAAAATGCATCGGCGTCTACTTCCTGCAGTGGAATACCTTTTTCTCGGGCAAGGTCCATTATCCTGAAAATTGCGCCATGGCGTTCCCCCTTTTTCAGGTAGATTTTATATATGGGGCGTCCCGCAAGGATGGCTTCCATCACGGCGTTGCGGCCCCCGATCCGTTCTTTTTGAATACCCATCACTCCTCAAATTTTTCACCGTTTGCCGTCAAACTGTGATATAATCATTAAAAAGGTTTGTACCAATAATATTTCAATTTTCCAAAAAAGTCAAGGAGGTTGCCTATGAAAGTAATAGTGCTTTCTCATACGCCGGAACCGGAGAAAACCGTGGCCGCCGCAGCCCGTCTATGTTATTCAAATATCAGCGCAGCCGAGATCATGGAAAATTTCACCGGGGAAAAAGCCGCTTCGTTCATCAAAAAGCTGATGGATATGGGACATATGTCTCCGGTGGAGCATGTGAGTTTTACTTTTGCCATCGACGGAGTGAGCCGCGCTCTACTGGCCCAGCTGACGCGGCATCGCATAGCTTCCTATTCGGTGCAGAGCCTGAGATATAACAACCCCTTCAGGGAAGAAATGGCCTGCCAACCGGACAATGAAGCAAAAAAGGCTCGCAGGCTCGCATACACAGAGGGATTCAACTTCGCCTGCAACCTCTGCGGCAGGCGGAATCCAGCCCAAAATGGGTTCATTGAAAAAGGCGGCATAACGGGGCTTTCCCTGGAAAAAATCCGGGAAGACCTTCTTTCGTCATACTTCAGAGGAATATTTGACGGCGGGGGGATTCTGGAAGAGGGCCCGGGGCTTGTCATCGCTTTTCCCGGAAATTTTGGCATCGTATTAAACAAGTCCCCTTTTAATATTACTCTTGAAGGAGATAAAATATTAATAAAAAATGTAGACGCTCTGAATTTTTGCCTTTTTATTTATGACAACCTGGATTTTGCCTCCCAAGACTATTCCAGAGAAACGTTGGCGGCGCTGTGCAAAAAGTCCCCGGAATTTCTCGAAGCTTTTGTTAAAGCTGCGGAAAATTACATTGACAGCCGCTACTATTCCACCCTTCCGGAAAGCATCGCCAGGAATCCGGAAGCGATTTTGACTTACATAAACGGCCTGGAATGCTGCAAGAAAAGCTACATTGAGCTTGTCAAAATGGGCGTGGAACAGGAAGATGCCAGGTATATCCTTCCCATGGGCACTCAGACCAGGCTTGTGATGACAATGAACGTACGGAGCCTCTACAACTTTTTCAACCTGCGCTGCTGCCGGCGAGCCCAGAGCGAGATAAGGCGCCTGGCGGAGATGATGCTGGCTGAAGTAAAAAAAATAGCCCCGGGCCTGTTTGAGAAGGCGGGAGCGCCCTGTGAAGCCACGGGCTTCTGCCCGGAGGGGAGTTTCAGTTGCGGAAGATACCCCGTTCGGAGGCCATAGGCCCAGAATCAGAAACTGGAAATCGGAGGTGAGAGGTCAGATATAAGACAGAGGCCAGAAGTCGGAAATCGGAGATCAGATATAGTCGGTTTTTTTGTCGCTTTTTTCCGGAAAGGCTATCAGGCTGAACGATGCTATCAGAATCTTGTTCAGCCTTTCATTCTGACCCGTTAGATACAGGTAACCCAGCAGGGCCTCAAATCCCGTGCTGTAATGATAATCCATAATATCCGCATTTTTGGGCACAGTATTCACTTTTGTATTGCGGGCGATTCTAACGACATCTTTTTCCTTTTCGGTGAGAAACCCCTCTATCTTTTTGAGTATCCCGGCCTGGGCCGAGGCTTTCACAAAACGCACGGCATCCCGGTGGAGGTCCCGCACTTTCTTGCCGCTGCCCACCAGCATGGTCCTGATAAAAAGGTTGAAAACCGCATCTCCCACAAAAGCCAGCGCCAGCGAGGAGAGCGAATCCGCATCGACAGCCTTTCTTCCGGGTATTTCCCCATCATTATTCATCTTTAGTTCACTCCAATCAAATCAACTCCTGTGAAATGAGTCACAGAACCGTCGCCCAACTCATCTTTAGAAATTTTGGCTCTGCCAAATTTCTACTTAATCCCACTTCTGACTTTCCACTTCTCACCTCTAATTCAGCCGCTTCCAGCGCACTCCCGTCGGGGTGTCCTCCAGAATGATGCCTTTTTCTTTGAGCTCATCCCTTATTCTGTCTGCCAGTGCAAAATTCCTGTCCTTTCGTGCCCGCTGCCTTTCCTCTATTTTCTTTTGAATCTCATCATCCAGCAGTTCGCCATTTCCAAACTTATAGAAGAAACCCAGGACCCTTCCCAGCTCCAGCAGAGACTCTGAAGTCTTTGCGACAGCCTTTCGCGAGAGTTTATTCATGTTTACATTGAATTCCCTGACCATGTCAAAAAGGACCGCAATAGCGTCGGCGGTATTGAAGTCGTCGTCCATGGACTGAACGAATCTTTCTTTATGCTCCCGCAGCGCCTTTAAATATTCTTCTTCATCGGCACCCCCCGCTTCTTTCGCCGTCTTCTCCAGGTGCTCCATAGTGTAAAGGGTGTTGTACAGGCGCTCTAGAGCACTTCGTGCCTGCCGCATAAGGTCTTCACTGAAATTTATGGGGCTTCGGTAGTGGGATGACAACATAAAAAACCTGAGCACTTCCGGATCATATTTTTTCAGGATATCCCTCACGGTGAAGAAATTGCCCAAAGACTTTGACATCTTCTGGTTGTTTATGTTGAGATACCCAACGTGCATGAAATATCGGGCAAAGGGTTTCCCTGTAGCCGCTTCGCTCTGGGCTATCTCATTTTCATGATGGGGGAATATGAGGTCCGGTCCTCCCCCATGGATGTCGAAGGTTTCTCCCAGGTACTTCATGGACATTACCGAGCACTCGATATGCCACCCGGGCCTGCCTTTGCCCCAAGGGCTTTCCCACGCCGGTTCGCCCAGCTTCTGGGCTTTCCACAGGGCGAAATCCATGGGATCCCTTTTCTTCTCGCCGGGCTCCACTCTAGCCCCGGCTTCCAGCTCATCCAGGTTTTGATGGGAAAGCTTGCCATAATCCTTGAACTTTCTTGCCTCATAATACACGTCCCCATCCACCTCATAGGCATAACCCTTATCCACCAGTATCTTGATTGTTTCGATAATATCTCCGATGTGTTCGGTTGCCCTGGGGTGAACGTCGGCTCTCTTTATGCCCAGAGCGTCGGCATCCTTAAAATACTCTTCTATAAACCGGTCGCCCAGTTCCTTTACGGTAACGCCCTCCTCGCTCGCCCTTTTTATCATCTTGTCGTCAATGTCGGTGAAATTCTGCACAAACGTCACATCATATCCACGGAATTGCAGGTAATTTCGAACCGTGTCGAAGGTTATGAATACCCTTGCATTGCCCACATGGAAAAAATCGTATACCGTGGGGCCGCAGGTATACATATTCACTCTGTTTTTTTTGAGCGGAACAAATTCTTCCTTTCTGCGGGTGAGCGTATTAAAAATTTTTATCAATCCTGTTTCCCTCCTTCTAATTTTGAAATGCGCGACTCCAGGTCTTCCAGCTTTTTCTGCAAACACCTCATCATGTCCGCCACCGGATCCGGCAAAAGATGGTGGTTCAAGTCCACTCTGGTAAAGTCCACATCGGAGTAATCAATTTTTTCTCTGATTACCGCCTTGCCCGGAACTCCAACCACCGTGGAATTCGGCGGCACATCCTTCAAAACTACCGCCCCGGCTCCAATCTTTGAATTGTCACCTATTTTAAGGGGCCCCAGGACTTTGGCTCCCGACCCCACAACAATATTGTTGCCGAGAGTAGGATGACGCTTGCCTTTATCCTTTCCGGTGCCTCCCAGAGTCACTCCCTGGTATAATGTGACATTATCTCCGATTTCGGTGGTCTCGCCGATGACCACTCCCATGCCATGGTCTATAAAAAATCCCTTGCCGATCCTGGCGCCAGGATGGATCTCTATCCCGGTTATAAACCTGTTTATCTGGGATATTATCCTGGCAAGAAGCAGCAGTTTTTTATTATATAAAAAGTGAGCAATTCGGTGCATCACGATGGCATGAAAGCCCGGATAACAAAGTATAACCTCAATCACGCTCTTTGCAGCAGGATCCCGTTCAAATACTACTCTGATATCTTCTTTAATAGTATTAAACATTTCATCCCCTCCTCAATCATCAAAAAAGCCTTTCGCCCCGTTCAGAGGCGAAAGGCCGCGGTCCCACTCTGGTTTATCGCTTTATCGATAACGGCGTTGCCGCAAAACCCCTACTACATAATACATATTCGGGGCTTGAGCTCCGGGGCGCAATTTCGATCTCGTCTTCCTTAAAACCGCTTTCAGCCGGTGACGGTTTCTCTCTTAAAGGGGTGTCGAGCCTACAATCCCCATCAAAGCTTTATACACAAAATTATTGATTTAATTCTAATAAATTTTATCGATAAAGTCAAGTCATTATAAGATGAGTCAGTGAGTCAGGGGACGGTTCTCTGACTCACTTTTAGTGAGTCAGAGAACCGTCCCCTGACTCACTGACTCGGTTAAAGTTAATATGCATACAATTTTCCGTATGGTCTGCTGCTTTTTGGCGAAAGTTTCACGAAGGGTGATGCCATTATGTCATCGATTCTGGTGATGCCGAAATGCCTGCAGAATTCCTCCACTTCTCCTTTTATTTCGGCCTTTTCTTCATCGGTGACTTCTTCCACTGCCACATCTTTGCCCACCTGGTTTTTGTTCACTCCTCCGCGAATATATATGACACCACCGTGCATGCCCGTCGCTATATAGCGGCCCGCCACCGGATCCTTTTCCTTTTTGAAGATTCCCAGCAGTATGAGTTTGCCTCCGGCCATGTATTCTCCGAGGAAATCTCCGGCCCTGCCGCCCACCACCATGACGGGGCACTGGTCCTGATACGCCTTCATATGAATACCCGCACGGTATCCCACGCTGCCTTTGACAAAAATCTTCCCGGTCCTCATGGAAAGCCCCGCCACATTGCCTGCATCGCCGTGAATGACTATGCTGCCGCTGTTCATGGTATTTCCGATGTCATCCTGCCCGCTGCCGAACACATTGATTCTGGGCCCGTCCATGAAAGCCCCCAGGTCGCTGCCCGGCGTGCCGTAAATATTGAGAGTAACTTCCCTGTCGAGCCCCGTGCCGATGTATCTCTGGCCCAATACGTTTACCAGATCAATTTCTTCAACGCCCTTGGATACTGCATCATGAATTCTTTCATTTAGCTCGCGGTAATTTAAACCCTTGGCATCAATTTTCATTTTTATCTTTCCTCCCCACATTTCATATTTTAGGTCGAACGGCCGGCGCTGAAGGCCGTCTCATATTTCTACCTTCCGGCGGGTTTTATGCCCAGCACATCCAGATACACCTCGTCCAGATCCAATCCCCTGAGCCTTTCCCTGCTCCCCCGAAGGCTTTCGATCGAGTTTACTCCCAGAGCGCCCAGGATTTCTTTTATCTCCAGGTTCCATGCCTTTATCATATTCACAAGCCTTTTTACGCCCTCTTCCACCTTCAGGCGCTTTATCAGTTCCGGCTTCTGTGTGGCTATGCCCCATGCGCAAAGGCCGGTATGGCACTTCTGGCACAGGTGGCATCCCATGGATACCAGCGCGGCTGTTCCTATTGCCACTGCATCGGCCCCCAGGGCTATGGCCTTCAATACGTCCGCGCTCTGCCTGATGCCGCCGCTGGCGATAATGGAGGCCATGTGCCTGATGCCCTCCCGGCGGAGCTGTTCATCCACCCTTGCCAGGGCAAGTTCTATGGGGATGCCCACATGATCCCGTATGACCTGCGGAGAAGCTCCGGTGCCGCCCCTGAAACCGTCGATGGTGATTATATCCGCACCCGCTCTCACCACACCACTGGCGATGGCCGCCACATTGTGAACCGCAGCAATCTTTACGCCGACGGGCTTCCTGTATCTGGTGGCTTCTTTCAATGCATATATCAGCTGACGCAGATCCTCTATGGAATATATGTCGTGATGAGGAGCCGGGGAAATGGCGTCGGTGCCGGACGGAATCCTGCGGGTCCTGGAAATTTCTTCAGTGACCTTTTCGCCAGGCAGATGTCCGCCTATGCCGGGCTTCGCTCCCTGGCCTATCTTGATTTCTATGGCGGCACAGGAGTTCAGGTACGAAAGGTTTATGCCGAACCTGCCGGAAGCGCACTGAACTATAATATTGTCCCTGTATTCGGAAATTTCCTGAGGAAGTCCTCCCTCGCCGGTATTCATGACGGTGCCCAGTTCGCGGGCTGCTCTTGCCAGGATTAGCTGCACATTTAGGCTCACGGCGCCATAGGACATGCCGGCGAAAATTATGGGGGTTTCCAGCTTTATCTGGGGTTCCATCACCGTGGTGAGCTTGATGTCCCCTTTTTTATCCCGCCAGAATTCCAGCCTGTCTGGCTTTTTCCCGAGATATGTCCGAAGTTCCATGGGCTCCCTGAGGGGGTCTATGGAAGGATTCGTCACTTGGCACGCATCCAGAACCATTTTATCCCAGAAAACCGGATACGGTTTATCGTTGCCCGCTCCCGTAAGTATTTTTGCACCGGATTCGGACTGCTTCCACAAATTTTTCAATATATCATGGCTCCACAGATAATTATCCTTGAAGATAACTGGAAATTTTTCCACTGAAATGGCATAGGTAGGGCAGAAAGTGGTACAGCGGTGGCACGCCACACATTTCTCATGGTCTGCCACTACCCTGTCGTTTTCAAACTTTAGGGCGCCGAAGCTGCATTCATTAACACATCTTTTGCATCTGATACATGAATCGTTTATCCTTACCATAAATTCCGGCGGTATCATCCTCATGCTCTCTCCTCCAATCTGGCATATACCGGTTCCCCGCCCTGCGGGCTCCAGACCTCGTCTGGGTCCTGGCATACCTCGCGAATGGCGGATTCCTCCGAAGACATGTAGACCGTATCCTGCTTTCTTGCCACCACCAGCGGCCGAAGCATTATCCTGTCGGTCATGCCTATCATGGAATTGGTACTGGAGATGATGATGCTGAAAGGCCCGTTTAAAAGGGCGCTGCCGTAGACCATTCTGAGAGCGGTCATGGCTTCCTTTTTGTTTTTATCCATTTCGTCTATCTCCTTCCAGAAAGGAGGAGCCAGAGCGGTAAGGGCTATATCCTGCGGAAGATTGTGTTTCCTTAAAAGCAGATCCAGCATGTATACTATTACCTCCGTATCCGTCATGAGCGTGCACTCATAGCCGAACATCTCCAGATAGCGCTTGTTGATACCGTATGACGAGATCTCACCGTTGTGCACCACCGCCCAATCCAGAAGCCCGAAAGGATGGGCGCCGCCCCACCAGCCGGGAGTGTTGGTGGGGAATCTGCCGTGGGCGGTCCATAGGTATGCTTCATATTCCTCCAGTCGGAAAAACCGGCTGACATCCTCCGGGTATCCCAGCCCTTTGAAAATGCCCATATTCTTTCCGGAAGAAAAAACGAACGCTCCGTTGAAGCGAATATTTATCTTCATTACCACAGACACTACAAAATCCTCTTCAGAAAGCCCCGCCGGTATCTTGCTTTTGGGAACTTCCAGAAAATACCGCCAAAGTATCGGGGTATTCATCAGGCTCATCTTCTTGCGAATGGGTATGGCCTCGCTTTTGACCAGTACCATACTGTCCTGCAAAAAAGCCTCTACCGCATCCTTTACTCCCTCATCCTCAAACATAATATGAAAGGCGTAGTAATCCTTGAATTCAGGATAAATCCCGTATGCGGCAAATCCACCTCCCAGGCCGTTGGACCTTTCGTGCATTACGGCGATGGCATTTGTAATGACATCGCCGCGGATGGTTTTGCCCTTTTCATTCATAATGCCGACGACGGCACAACCTGAAATGTCCTTTGTCTCAGCTCTTTTGAACAATTTTTCTCCTCCCCGTCTTTTCGTTAAATCAAAAAACCTTTCGAAAGATTCTCGTCTGGAACCCTCCGAAAGGCTTTTATCCTCACGGTGTAACCGGCAACGCCGGCCGGTGCCGCTCGGTCCAGTCACATAAAGCCGGAACCCTAGGCACCCTTCCGACAATAGATTTGTATTATTGTATACATAAGTTCAATAAGTTTTTTATAATTATACAATCAAGCGAATACGTATGTCAAGATTTCATGTAAGGTTTTATGTTAATTTTATGTAAACAAATGTCCGTATATGCAGGACATTGGCCTAAGTTTGTTTATAAATAAAAATGCGGCGCCTCCGCGAAAAGGAATTCGCCGCTTGCTGATTCTTCTGCAACTTGAATTATTCTTTAAAAACCATTCCAAGATCTATGGTCAAATTATCAAAAATGCCTACTTTTATTTTATCTTCCTGCGAATAAATTTCGGGCCTTCCGTATTTTCCACTCGGGTCTATTTTATATACCATTACGATTTTATCTACTGGTTGTACTATCCAGTATTCCTTTACTTTATATCTTTCATATAATTCCAATTTTTTTATATAGTCAAGAGAAGCCGAAGAGGGGGATACTATCTCTATAATGAGATCAGGCGCTCCCCTGCAGCCCCTATCATCCAGCTTGCTTTCATCGCATACCACCAGTACGTCAGGTTGTATTACGGTTTCGACATCTTCATCTCTAGTTTCCTGTTCAGACAATCTGACATCGAAAGGAGCCCCATACACCTTGCATGATTTATCTAATAAATAATTCGAGAATTGTCTAAGAAGCTCTACCGCTGCTTCCTGATGTTTGCGGGATGGTGCCGGGGCCATAGCATAGGGTGTACCGTCAATCAATTCCCACCTCTCATCATCAGGCCAGTTCAGATAATCTTGATAATTAAACTTTCGATTAGTTTTCCATGCCTGGTTTCTCATGCGCACCATCTTCTTTCTCATATTTTTTTAATAATGCACACGGCCTGGGCGGATATGCCTTCGCCCCGGCCTTCATAGCCCATGCCTTCGGTGGTTGTGGCCTTGACGCTTACTTTTTCCTCCGCAATGTGCAGAGCTTCGGCTATGTTCTGACGCATCTTTCGTATGAATGGCGAAAGCTTCGGCTTTTCAGCACATATCACCGAGTCGATGTTCACTATGCCGAACCCGGCCTCGCGCAGAAGCTTGCCCACCTTTTTCATAAGCAATATGCTGCTGATATCCTTATACTTCATGTCGGTGTCCGGAAAGTGCATTCCAATATCCCCCAGTGCCGCAGCTCCCAGCAGTGCGTCGTTTATGGCATGCACCAGCACATCCGCATCCGAATGTCCCAGAAGCCCTTTTTCGAAAGGCACCGTCACGCCGCCCAGCACCAGTTTTCTGCCCTCCACAAGCCTGTGGGCATCAAAACCTATTCCGACTCTCATGTAATTACCTCCTGAAATCGCCGTACCCTAGGGTTACCAGGGTTTCGGCTATCACGATATCTTCCGGAGTGGTTATTTTGATGTTTTCATAGGCTCCCTCAATGACCCGCACCGGCAGCCCCATGCGCTCAACCAGCACAGTGTCGTCAGTCCCGTAAAACCCTTCTTTGCGAGCTCTCTCATGAGCCTGCAGTATCAACCCGTAATCGAAGGTCTGGGGCGTCTGCATCGCCCAGAGGGTTTTCCTGTCGGGAGTATTTTTTATTATATTTCCGCTGCCGACCACTTTAATGGTATCCTTTACCGGCACAGCCACCCCTACGGCCCTGTACTCCCGGGCTGCCTGTATACTTTTTTCAATGATAGACTTTGCAATAAAAGGCCTCACAGCGTCATGTATAACAACAATATCGGTTTGAGGTGAAAGCTCCCTCAAACCGTTATATACCGAATCCTGACGTTCGGCTCCGCCTTCCGCTAACCTGACTTTCTTAAACCTGTACCTGTCTACGATTTCTTCCCGGGCATAGTGCAGGTCTTCTTTTCCCACCACCAGTATGATTTCCTGAATCTGCCCGATAAACTCAAAAGTACTCAGAGTATAGTAGAGTATCGGATGACCTTTTATCGCCAGAAACTGTTTAGGCACACCGGCATTCATGCGCTTCCCCCTGCCGCCGGCGGCTATGATGGCGCCAACCTGCATAAGATTCACCTCAGGTAAGGGATTTGGGTTTTGCAAAAATCATCCTGCCGGCAGCGGTCTGAAGCACACTCGTAACCATCACGCCAATGGTCTCGCCTATATGCTTTTTGCCTCCATCCACGACTATCATGGTGCCGTCGTCAAGGTAAGCCACTCCCTGGCCGGTTTCCTTGCCGTCCTTTATCACCTGCACCATCATCTCTTCTCCGGGTAGCACCACCGGCTTTACCGCATTGGCCAGTTCGTTGATGTTTAAGACTTGGACATTTTGAAACTCGGCCACCTTGTTCAGGTTGAAGTCGTTGGTGATTATCTTTCCGTCAAGTATCTGCGCCAGCTTCACCAGCTTGCTGTCGACCTCGGCGATATCTTCAAAATTTCCTTCATATATCTCCACATCTATATTGAGCTCTTTTTGAATTTTATTTAGTATATCAAGCCCCCTTCGGCCTCGGTTTCTCTTCAGGGCGTCAGAAGAGTCGGCTATATGCCTGAGCTCCTCCAGGACGAAACCCGGTATCACAAGAGTGCCTTCAATAAAGCCGGTCTTACAGATATCAGCTATACGGCCGTCGATTATTACGCTGGTGTCCAGAATCTTCGGCTTTACCCAGTTTACGATGGTGGGGGCAGTATTCTTTTTCTGGTTCAGCAGGTTCGGCAAATTAATAATGCCCGACAGCTCTTCCTTTTTCTTGAGAGCCACGCTGGCTCCAAGATAGCCCAGCACTATGTTTGCTATTATGGGAAGATAGCCTCCTATCCATGGGATGCTTACAAAAGCCCTCACGAAAAGATTGGCAACCAGAAGACCCATTATCAGCCCCAGAAAACCGTAAAGAATATCCCTCATGGGAGTCTTTTGAAGCCTGTTTTCGATCCATTCCTTGGCCAGAGCGCCGCCCCTTATCAGCCCCGAACTTAAAATAAAAAATATGATTGCGAAAATCAAACCCCCGGCGAGTTCGGTCATAAGTACCGGAATAGAGCCGGGTTCTATCAATTTTAAAATCCTGTTGATATACAGCGCCAGAGCCAGCATCTGGTAGCCAGCAAGAAAGCCTATCAGGGCTATGGCTATACGAATAATTTTATTGATCACAGCTTCACCTCCTGTTTTAAATTATTGCCATTTTTCTTCGTTATTTTCTATACATTCTACATTATATAATAAAATGATAATTAAATCCACCCTGAAAATAGTAGGTTATGGCACGGCCTCAATTAAAAAAAGCCTTCAGTTAAATGCACTTTCGATTAACTGAAGAGCCTCCTGTTCTCCTATACATTTGCTCAAGACTATTTCGCTAATCAATATGTGCTTTGCATTTTCCAACATCTTGCGCTCTCCTGTGGAAAGACCCTTTTCTTTTTCCCGAAGGGCTAGATTCCTCACAACTTCCGCCACCTGGAATATGTTTCCGCTCTTTATCTTCTCCATGTTTGCCCTGTAGCGGCGGTTCCAGTTGGAAGACATCTTGCTCTTTTCGCCCCGCAGGACGTTCAACATCTCCTGTATCTCATCCTCGCCCGCCACCTGGCGGACTCCTATTTCTTTTATGTTGTTAATGGGGATCATGACCTTCATATCTCCCATGGGCATCCTCATGACATAATACTTCTGCCTTTCTCCAAGGATTTCCCGTTCTTCTATGGCCTCGATTATGCCCGCTCCATGCATGGGATATACAATTTTATCCCCTATATTGAACATCAAAGTTTCCCCCCTGAAAGCATCCTATGAAAAAAATAACATATTTCCAATTGTTTGTCAAGTTAAATTTTTATTATACTACAATGTCTATAATGTGTCAACGAATTTTTTATGTTTTTTCTTTGATGTTTTTAAAATCTTCCCTCCGATTTAAATCCGAACCGTTTGACAAATACTCCATATGACGACTATAATTAAGGATAGAAAAAACAAGGGGGAGTTAGCGTGAAAGATTTGATCTGCGATGAGTTTCAGGATATGGTTTCCAATTGTCTTGTGAGGCACCGGAGCATCCTGGACGTGCTTACGAAAATTCAGGAAACATCCGCCAGGGTCAACAGAGCGGTGGCAAAATCCGTGACCGGCTGCGGATGCCTGGAAATAAACGCAAAAAAACAGCAAATCCCCGGACATATAAAACTGCAGGAACTTGGCTCTTACATGGACACCCATTTAAAAGGAGAGCTTTGCCCGTCATGCAGAGAAGTACTGGAGCAGGAATTGGGAAACCATCTCTTTTATCTGGCTGCCCTTTGTAACCTTCTGGACCTGAATATTTACGATATTTTGTTGACCGAAAACGAGAAGCTGTCAACCCTTGGGATATATAATATGTCATAAAGCTGATGTCTGAGGCTGGATGTCCGAGGTCAGAAATTAGAGATCGGAAGCTGGAGGTGAGCGGCTAGGCAAATAGATTCTATTATCACAAAAGAGCTGCGTCTACCGCCTCTTTCACGGTCCTTACTCCTGCAATTTTAATCCTCAATCCTCCCAGCTCCGCTGCATTTTCATAGGGGACTACGGCTTCGGTGAAACCCAGTTTTGCTGCTTCTTGCACCCGTTTTTCCATGAAACTCGCCGACCTTACTTCTCCCGCAAGTCCTACTTCTCCTATGATCACCATATTTTCCCGGACCGGGCGATTTTTAAAACTCGACGCAACCGCCACTTCCACTGCAAGATCGGCTGCGGGTTCTTCTATTTTTATGCCTCCCGCCACATTTATGTACACATCCTCGTGTCCCATGGCATATCCAAGCTTTTTTTCCAGCACCGCCACAAGGAGCATTGCCCTGTTGTAATCCAAGCCGGAAGTTTGACGCCGCGGTATGTTGAAGCCGGAATCCGACACCAGCGCCTGCACCTCCACAAGCAGAGGCCTCGTACCTTCCAAAATGCATGCTACGGCTGAACCCGAAACTCCCCGGAGCTTCCCGGACAGAAGATACTTTGACGGGCTTTCCACCTCCACAAGCCCCTTATCCCTCATCTCAAAAATGCCTATTTCATTCGTGGATCCAAACCTGTTTTTAACAGCCCTTAAAATTCTGTAAGAATGATACCTTTCTCCTTCGAAATACAGCACGCAATCCACCATATGCTCCAACAGTTTTGGGCCCGCCAGGTTTCCTTCCTTTGTAACATGCCCCACTATAAATATGGCAGGCCCGGCATTTTTGGACAGCTTCATCAACCTCACCGTGGATTCCCTTATCTGGCTTACACTGCCCGGCCCCGACTCCACCTCGGGAGAATACACGGTCTGAATGGAGTCTACCACCACCACAGGCGGCGAAAGTTCCCTGACAGCTGCTTCGATGCCGTTTATGTCGTTTTCGGCCAGTATGTAAAGCTGCCCTCCGGTTATTCCAAGCCTGCCCGCTCTGAGCTTTATCTGCTTTGCCGATTCCTCTCCGGACACGTAAAGCACTTTTTTCTCCCCGCTCAAAAAACCGCATGTCTGAAGCATGAGGGTGGATTTGCCTATGCCGGGATCGCCTCCCAGGAGCACCAGACTGCCCGGGACTATCCCGCCGCCGAGCACTCGATCCAGTTCCGCAATTGACGTGGTTATGCGCTCCTCTTCCGAATATTCCACTTTATCAATGAGTTCGGGCTTTTTACTTGAGGAAACGCTTTTATTTGCAGGATGAACCGTCTCCTCCACGATGCTGTTCCAGCTTCCGCACTCGGGACACCGGCCCATCCACTTTACGGCTACCGAGCCGCATTGCTGGCACACATATCTCTTTTTTTCCTTCAATGTTTCCCCTCCCCGTTATATCGGAAGTCGGAGGTCAGAAATCAGAAGTCGGATTAAGTCGGATTTACCTTTTCGGCAAATCCTTTTATTCCGTCTTCTCACCTCCGGCCTTCGATTTCCTATCAATGTCGGAAGACGTTCCTCCGGCTTCGGCTTCTGCTCTATTAATTATAACATAATCTGCCGGTGAGGTTAACGGAATAAAAAAAGAGATGGGGTTTTAACCCCTCTCCTTTTGCAGCGCCTATAATTAAGTTATATTCTGACTTACCGCCTCTGTCACCTGTTTGTCACTGATAATTCTTTTCTTTTAAATGTGAGTTCACCATCGTGCACGTCAATGAGCACCGTGTCTCCTGCAGAAATGTTGCCTTTGAGCAGTTCTTCGGACAGGCGGTCTTCAATTCGCTTTTGAATTACCCTTCTTAAAGGCCTTGCGCCGTACATCGGATCAAAGCCCTCTTTCGCCAGTAAATCCTTTGCCGCATCGGTGACTTCGATGGATATGTCGTTTTCTTTCAATCTGTCATTTACTTCGTTTACCATAAGGGTCACTATAGCCCTGATATTTTCTTCTGTCAGGGCGTGGAACACTATGATTTCGTCAACCCTGTTCAAAAATTCGGGCCTGAAGGTGCGGCGAAGTTCTTCCAGCACTCTGTCCTTCATTGCGGTGTAATTTCTTTCTTCTTCCTGCTCGGGAGTAAAACCCAGCACCCGGGATTTCTGTATCAGGTTTGCCCCGACATTGGAGGTCATAATCACTATGGTATTCCTGAAGTCGACAGTTCTGCCCTTGGAATCGGTAAGTCTGCCGTCTTCCAATATCTGCAGGAGTATGTTGAAAACATCGGGATGTGCTTTTTCTATTTCATCAAAAAGCACTACGGAGTAAGGCTTTCTGCGCACCTTTTCGGTAAGCTCCCCGCCTTCTTCATATCCCACATATCCCGGAGGCGCTCCAACCATCCTGGATACGGCAAATTTCTCCATGTATTCGGACATATCCAGCCTGATCATGGCGTCCTCGTCGCCAAACATGGCGTCGGCCAGGGCTCTGGCAAGCTCCGTCTTGCCCACGCCGGTGGGACCGAGGAATATGAAAGATCCTATAGGCCTTGAAGGATCTTTGAGCCCCGCCCTGGCCCTTCTCAGGGCTCTGGCAATGGCTTTCACGGCCTCGTCCTGCCCTATCACCCTCCTGTGAAGTATCTCTTCCATTTTGAGCAGCCGCTCGGATTCTTCTTCAGCCAGGCGCTTTACTGGAATTCCGGTCCAACTTGAAACTATCTGTGAAATATCTTCTTCAGTCACGGTGATTTTATCCAGCTTGTGTTCCTTATGCCATTTATCCTTTAAGCTGTCTACCTTGGCCTTTATTTCCTGCTCTTTGTCTCTGAGCCTGGCGGCTTTTTCGAACTCCTGGGCTTTTATCGCCGCATCCTTTTCCTTGCGCACCGCATCAAGTTCATCCTCCAGTTCCTTCAACTCCGGGGGGGTCGTAAGGGTTTTCAGCCGTACTCTGGAAGCGGCTTCGTCGATTAAATCAATGGCCTTGTCGGGCAGGAAGCGGTCGGTGATGTACCTGTGTGACAGCTTTGCCGCGGCCACGAGGGCTTCGTCGGATATCTTCACCCGGTGATGGGCTTCGTAGCGGTCTCTCAAGCCCTGGAGTATGCTTATTGTGTCTTCCACGGTGGGTTCTTCCACCATTATAGGCTGGAAACGCCTTTCCAGCGCCGGGTCCTTTTCCACATGTTTCCTGTATTCGTCAAGGGTCGTGGCTCCGATGGTCTGGAGTTCGCCCCGGGCCAGCGCCGGTTTCAATATATTGGAAGCGTCTATGGCTCCTTCGGCTGCTCCGGCTCCTATGATGGTATGCATTTCATCAATGAAAAGTATCACATTGCCGGCCTGTTTTATTTCATTTATCACCTTTTTCAATCTTTCTTCGAATTCTCCGCGGAATTTAGTGCCCGCTACCATGGAAGCCATATCCAGGCTCACCACTCTTTTATCCTTTAAAATCTCGGGCACATCCTGTTCAATGATCCTCTGGGCGAGGCCTTCCACCACCGCGGTCTTGCCTACCCCCGGTTCCCCTATGAGGCAGGGGTTATTCTTGGTGCGGCGGGTGAGCACCTGCAGCACCCTTTCAATCTCCTTCTGGCGGCCTATCACGGGGTCCAGCTTGCCTTCGGAAGCAAGTTCAGTGAGATCCCTGCCAAACTGGTTGAGGGTGGGAGTGTTGGCAGGCTTTTTATACGTGGCGGCGGCTTTGGGATCGGTTCCCAGAAGGTTTAAAACCTCCGCCTGGGCTTTTTCCATGTTAATCCCAAGATTCGTAAGGACCTGGGCGGCGACCCCTTCGCCTTCCCGGATGAGACCCAGCAAAATATGCTCGGTGCCCACATAATTGTGCCCCAGCTTGCGGGATTCATCCAGCGCCAGTTCCATCACCCGTTTTGCCCTGGGCGTATAGCCTATGGGTCCCTGGATGGCAAAAGGTCCTACGCCAATCATCATTTCCACCTGCTGCCGGACCTTCTGTATGTCGACGCCCATGCTTTTCAAAGCTCTGGCGGCTACTCCTTCACCCTCGCGGATAAGCCCCAGCAGCAGATGTTCCGTCCCAATTACATTGTGGTTGAGGCGCCTTGCCTCCTCCTGGGCGTAAGCCACCACTTTTTGCGCTCTTTCGGTAAACTTTCCGTTCATTTGATTCACCTCATTTCATCATTTTTTGCCTGATAAAATCCGCCCTGCTCAAATCCCTTTCAGTGGGTGAAAGGGTTCTGCCGGATATTTCCTGAATATAGGCGGGGCCTGTAATAATAAATAACTGATTCATGTCCTGTGGTTTGATATTTTTTATAATCCCCATGTCTATGCCCAATCTTACATCAGAGATACAGGCCAGGGCTTCCTGAGAAGTCATGAGCCTTGCATTGGTGAGCAGGCCGTAAGACCTCAAAATTTTATCTTCCACGCGCAGCCTAGCTTCGCCCGAAAGGTTCTGACGGGCCTTTCGCTCACTGGTTATTATCTGGCGGGCGACTCCAATAAGATTCCGAATGATATCCTCCTCGGATTTCCCAAGAGTTATCTGGTTTGATATCTGATAAAGATTTCCGTTTGCCTGAGTCCCTTCTCCGTAGAGCCCGCGAACCACCAGGCCCAGCTGGGTTATGGTTGAAAAAATCTGGCCGATCTGATTCATCATGGTGAGCACTGGAAGATGCATCATGACCGATGCCCTGATGCCCGTGCCCACGTTGGTTGGGCATGCCGTAAGGTAACCTATCCTTTCGTCAAAAGCGAAATCCAGTTTTTCTTCCAGCACATCGTCCACTTTGCCCGCAAGGTCATAAGCCTTCTCGGGATTCAAGCCGGGGAACACCGTCTGTATCCGCAGATGATCCTCTTCATTTATCATTATGCTTACCGTCCTGTCCTCGTTGATAATCACGGCCCCTTTTTTCGAAGCCGAAAGATCCAGGCTTATGAGATGCATTTCCACCATCATATTTTTCTGTTCAGAAGAAAGCTCATCCATGATATAAAGTTCGGCATTCCTTGAAAGCACTGGGTTGGACCTGAAGGCTTCATACACCTGGTTTATGATATCCCTTGCCCCGGCTTCCGAAAGGAGATGGGGAAACGGGACATCCTTCAGATTGCGGGCAAGCCTGACCCTGCTGCTGATTACAATGTCGCCGTCAGGGCCGGGGGCGTTTATCCAGCCGATCCGGGAAGGATCTACAAGTTCGCTTACTCCCATCCCTCCACCTCCTATTCCTTATTTTTCTTTTGTTCAATCTCTTTTATTCTGTCCCTGATAACAGCCGCCCTTTCATATTCCTCGGCATTTATGGCCTCCTGCAGTTCTCTTTTCAATCTGTTTATTTCGTTTTTCAGCCTAATGTCACTGCCGCTGCGGCGGGGCACTTTGCCCACATGGTAGGTCTTACCGTGGATCCTCCTGAGCATGGGATCCAACTGCCCCTTGAAAGAGTTGTAGCAGTTGCTGCATCCGAAACGGCCGGTTTCGGTGAACCTTGGGAAAGTCAACCCGCAGCGGTTACACCTGAGCTCATCGGATTTTTGTCTGACCTGCTGCGGTTCCTCAAAAAAGCTGGACAGAAGTTTTCCCAGAGAAAAACCCGGAACGTTGTCAAAATCAAAGGGATTCATGCCGATTGAAATTCCCAGGTGTTTCTGCCTTGCACACTCTTCACATAAATGCATCTGGGTTTTTTCACCGTTGACTATCTTTGTGATATGGACGGTTGCGGGGCGCATATTGCACTCCTGACACATCATGATAATTCTCCCCCTTTCCTTGCTTCAAAGTCCATAATGGCCGTAATCACGGCCTTTAATATCCTAGCCCTCAGCCTATCCCTCTCTGGAAGAGGGATGGCCAGAGTATACGGGTTTATGACCGCATTGAGGAGCTCTCTCTCCCTGTCGCTTATTATTTTTTCTTCCCTTAGCCTTGCCACTATGGCCCGGGCTTCAGAACCCGATATGGAGTCTCCTATATATTCTATTATTTCCTTTAAAAATTCATCTTCTCTTATTTTTAACTTCCTGATGCGAATGTATCCGCCTCCTCCCCGGCGGCTCTCTACAAAATATCCCCTTTCCAAGGTGAAACGAGTCGTGAGAACGTAATTTATCTGAGAGGGCGCACAACCGAATCGGTTTGCCATCTCGTTTCTCTGAATGTCCAGTATGCCGCCTGGAAGCCTGCTAAACATGTCTTTTATGAAATCTTCGATGAGGTCTGCAAGATTCGCCATCAAATTCCCCCTCTCGACGATAATTTGACTTTCTCTGACCTTTAACTATATTATATTTTACTTATGAAAATTTTGCAAGCCCTTTCAAAAATTTCTTTTGAGTCAGGGGACGGTTCCTTGACTCATCAAGATGAGTCAAGGAACCGTCCCCTGACTCAAAGGAACCGTCCCCTGACTCACAACTGACTCATTGCTGAATAGTTTTATAAAATTTAGAGGGAGGCTTTGCTTCTCCCTCTAGTAATTGACTATCTTTTTTTGCCCCGCCTCTTTTTGCCGCCTTTCAACTCTTCAGAAATCTCGATGAGGTGGTTTGTTCTTTCCTCCTGTTCCTCGGAAGAAGTCCATCCCATAAGGCTGGGGATAATCTCGCCGTACATGGTGTCATCCATCAATTCATCTTCTAACAGGCTATCTACCTTCTTCTTGTTAATATCTTCTCCCCGGTCCGGCGTATGGCCTGCCCGAATCTTAGGAGTCTTTGGAGTCTTTATCATTATGTGCCCTCCCTTTTTATAATTACATATTTTAAGTTTCTCCTAAAGGCAGGGCATACATACCAAAGGGGATAGGAACATTCTGACAAATCAACCCGCAGCCTGATTTGCTTCCGCTATTATTTTTTCTGCAAGCTGTGCCGGGACTTCCTCATAATGGCTGAATTTGGAAGTGAAGGAGCCGCGGCCCTGGGTCATAGAACGAAGGTCAGTGGCATAGCGGAACATCTCCGCCATGGGCGCCTGAGCTTTTATATGCTGCATGCCGTCTCTGGGCTCCATGCCCATTATCCTGCCCCTGCGCTTGTTGAGATCGCCGATAATATCTCCCATGTAGCTCTCAGGCACCACAACTTCTATATCCATGATGGGCTCCAGCAGCACGGGCTTTGCCTGGGATGTGCCTTTCTTGAAGGCCATGGAAGCCGCTATTTTAAACGCCATTTCCGAGGAATCCACCGGATGGAAGGAACCGTCATAAAGGATAGCTTTCACTCCCACCACAGGATAGCCTGCCAGTTCGCCGGATTTGAGGGATTCTCTTATTCCTTTTTCCACGGCGGGAATATACTGCTTCGGAACGGCGCCTCCAAAAATCTTATCTTCAAACTCGAAACCGTCCTCCGATTCAAGAGGCTGAAGCTCCAGCCACACATGTCCGTACTGGCCGCGGCCGCCGCTCTGCTTCTTGTGTTTACCTTCCACTTTGACCGAGGTCCTTATGGTCTCCCGATAGGGAACTTTCGGTACTTCCAAAACGACTTCCGTGCCGAATTTGTTGGCCAGCTTGCCGGCCAGCACCTCCAGGTGAATTTCGCCCATTCCGGAAACGAGAAGCTGGCCTGTTTCTGTATTTTTTATGAGTTCAAAGGTCCTGTCTTCTTCCATGAGCCTTGTGAGACCCGCGGATATCTTTTCCTCATCGCCCTGGGACTTGGGCTGGACGGCCATCGCCAGCACCGGTTTCGGGAATTCAATGCCCGAGAGCACCACAGGATGCTCCCTGTCCGTCAGGGTATCATTGGTGGAGGTATACTGTAGTTTGGCCACCGCAGCGATGTCGCCAGCCACCACTTCAGCCACATTTTCCTGCTTCTTGCCTTTCATAACATAGAGCTGACCGATTTTCTCGCTCTCGCCTTTTGTTGCGTTATATACCGTTGAATCGGATTGAAGTTTTCCGGAAAATACTTTAAAGATGGTCAATTTACCAACATAAGGGTCTGCCATGGTTTTAAAGACCAGTGCCGAAAGCGGCGCGTCCACTCTGCATTCCCTTGTTTCTTCCGCATTCGTCACCGGGTTTACGCCCTTTTCGGCAGCCCTGTCCTGAGGAGAAGGCATGTAATCACAGATGGTGTCCATGAGAAGGCTTATGCCTTTATTTGTAAGGGCCGAACCGCAGAGTATCGGATATATGGCGCCTTTTTGCACACCACTTCGCAGGCCTTTCTGTATTTCTTCTTCACTCAATTCTTCTCCTTCCAGGTATTTGGTGAGGAGGTCGTCGTCGGTCTCGGCCACGGCTTCCACCAGCATGGAACGGTAATTTTCCATTTCGGATTTCAGTTCCTCAGGGACAGGGCACTCCTTTACGCCTTTCGCCTCAAAGGAGTAAGCTTTCTTATGCACTATATCCACAACGCCCTTGAAATTGGCCTCGGCGCCTATGGGTAGCTGGAACGGCACGGCCTTCTGCCCGAAGAACTGACGAATCTGATCTAGCACTTTGTAAAAATTGGCATTTTCCCGATCCATTTTATTTATGAAAAAAATGTGGGGCAAACCTGCTTCGTCGGCATATTTTTTTACCTGCTCCGTGCCGACCTCGACACCCGACACCGCACACGTCACTATGATGCCGCTTTCCACCACGCGGATTGCGCTCTTTACTTCTCCCACAAAGTCAAAATAACCCGGAGTGTCCAGTATGTTTATTTTATTATTTTTCCACTCACAGGGCGCAAATGCGGTCGAAATGGATATCCTTCTTTTGATTTCCTCGGGGTCGAAGTCGCAGGTGGTATTCCCCTCATCGATTTTCCCAAGGCGGTCTATAGCGCCGGATGTGTAAAGCATGGCTTCGGCCAGGGATGTCTTCCCGGATCCACTGTGGGCAATCAAGCCTACGTTTCTTATCATGTCACTTTTGTAGCTTTTCAAACCTGATCTCCTCCTTGTAGTTACTACGATAATATTTTTTGAATTAATTTTATTATATCTATTCTACTTTGATTTTGCTTTTTCCTGCTAAATTTTTTTTACAAATATTATATTTATTGGCATACCGTGTTTTTTATGATTTTAGTTTCCCTGAATATTTCATTTTTATAAGCTGGCACAAGGCATATCGAAGCATATTATGAAAAAAATACCCCGCCGGTATCCCGGATGGGGTATTTTGGGCCGCTACATCTGAGTATAGTTGGGCGCTTCCCTGGTAATATAGATGTCATGGGGGTGGCTTTCCCGTAGACCTTCGGATGTAATTCTTACAAATTTTGCCTTCTTCAATTCTTCTATGTTTTTCGCCCCGCAGTAACCCATGCCTGCTCGGAGGCCGCCCACCAGCTGGTACACGGTCTCCGAAAGCGGCCCCTTATAGGGAACCCTGCCTTCCACACCTTCGGGCACAAGCTTTTTAACATCTTCCTGGAAATAACGGTCCCTGCTGCCTTCCTCCATGGCGCCCACGGAACCCATGCCGCGGTATACCTTAAAGCTGCGCCCCTTGTATATCTCTATATCTCCCGGGCTTTCTTCGGTGCCTGCAAAAAGGCTGCCTATCATCACGGAATCGGCTCCTGCGGCGATGGCCTTGACAATGTCTCCAGAATACTTTATGCCGCCATCAGCGATGATAGGAATATTGTAAATCCTGGCTTCTTCGGCACAGTCATATATGGCCGTGACCTGAGGCACTCCGATGCCTGCCACGACCCTGGTGGTGCATATGGACCCCGGCCCCATGCCCACCTTCACAGCATCCGCACCGGCCTTTATCAAATCTCTCGTAGCTTCGGCAGAGGCCACATTTCCCGCTATGACCTGGAGTTCCGGATATTTATCCTTTATGCGGCAGACCGCTTCTATTACTCCTCTGGAGTGGCCGTGGGCCGTATCCACTACCACCACATCCACCCTGGCGTCCACCAGAGCTTTGAGGCGTTCATTCATGTCCCTGCTCACGCCCACCGCCGCCCCTACCAGCAGCCTGCCGCTCTTATCCTTGGCGGAGTTGGGATACTTTATGGCCTTCTCTATGTCCTTTATGGTGATTAACCCTTTAAGATGAAAATTTGTATCAACTATGGGCAGCTTTTCTATCTTGTGCCTTTTCAAAATTTCTTTGGCTTCATCCAGTGTGGTGCCTTCCGGAGCAGTCACCAGATTTTCCTTTGTCATGACGTCCTTTATCTTCCTGTTCATGTCGTCCTCGAACCGCAGGTCCCGGTTGGTTATAATTCCCACCAACCTGCCGTTTTCAGTGATGGGCACTCCGGATATCCTGTAACGTTCCATAAGCTCCAGCGCATCTCTTATAATGTTCTCCGGAGAAAGATAAAACGGATCCACAATTACGCCGTGTTCGGACCTTTTAACCTTGTCCACTTCCATGGCCTGTCTTTCAATGGACATGTTTTTATGAATAATGCCTATGCCGCCCTCCCGGGCTAGAGCTATTGCAAGTCTTGCTTCGGTGACCGTATCCATGCCGGCGCTGATGATGGGGATATTCAGGCGTATCTTATTTGTAAGTCTTGTGCTCACATCCACATCTTTTGGAAGTACCTCGGATTTTGCCGGAAGGACCAGCACATCGTCGAAGCTTAAACCCTCCTTTTGAAATTTATCCAAGACATCGCCCCCATTATAAAAGAAATTTCACGTAACTCATTTAAATTTATTATGCCAAATCTTATCAAAGTTTAACGGGCATGTCAAGGGAGTGCGGCAAAAGACATATATTTACAAAATGCGTATTAAATGATATTATAAAAACAAAAGGTGTTGTTCTAAACTCCAAAGTGACATCATATTTGATTAAAAATAAAGGGGAGTAGTTCGGCCTTCGGGCTTATGGAAGCTCAACACGCTGGTGGATATGTACTTCGGGGCGTATTCCGCCTGGGCTTTCACCGTAAATTTCGGGAATGAGACCTTTATTTCGGCAGTTTTTGCCGAAATAAAGGTCCTTTTTTTACATATCATAATATCAAAATTGGAGGGATTAAATAAATGAGCTTTTTAAAGTTGTTCTTCATGGCCTTCGGCATGCTCTTTCTTGCAGAAATGGGGGACAAGACCCAGCTTGCCGTCTTTACCCTGGTAACCCAGTATAATAAGCCTCTCCCGGTTTTTCTGGGGGCTTCCCTGGCACTCATAGTGGTGACCCTCATAGGGGCCCTTTTCGGCAATCTGGTGGCCCGGTATGTCCCCACGGTATATCTCAAACTCATCGCCGGCATATTGTTTGTGGGCATAGGAATTTTCGTGCTCATGGAGGCAGTACCGGACGTCTTGCGGCAACTGGGCCGGGCACATTAAAAGCCCGAACGTTAATTTCGTTCGGGCTTTTGTCTATTCGTAGCGCAGCGCGTCGATGGGTTTTAAATTGCTGGCCTTGTTCGCGGGATAAATGCCGAAGAACACTCCGACAAAGATAGAAAAGCTAAATGCTATTATTACTACGGGCAATGTGGTCTTGGTGCTCATGCTCATGACCCTGCCCAGCCCCCAGCTTGTGATGTACCCAAAGATCACGCCTATGATCCCGCCGATACCGCTTAAAACCAGGGATTCTATGAGAAACTGGTTCAATATATCTATCTTTCGTGCGCCAAGCGCCTTTCTGATTCCTATTTCGCGTGTGCGTTCAGTAACCGAAACCAACATAATATTCATGATTCCGATTCCTCCGACGAGGAGCGATATGGCCGCAATTCCGCCAAGCATGAGCGTCATTGTCTGAGACGTTTCATTGATGGTCTCCAGCATCTCGCTCTGGTCAAAAATCCTGTAAGAAAAATTATCGTCTTCAGACTTTACCCTGAATATCTTGTCGAGTTTGGTTGATATCTCCGTCTTTGCGGATGATACGGCATCCTTGTCGGAAGCCTGGATATATATCATCCTGACTCCCCTCGACTGCAGGATTCTTTCCGCAAGCGTTATGGGGATGAAGACCTGCTCGTCCGTCGAGCCCATCATTGAACTGGAAGATTTCATGACACCAATTACTTCAAAATTATAGCCTTTAATCTTTACCGTCTGCCCAACCGGGTCGACAAATCCAAACAGGTTGCTTGCAATCTCGGAACCCAGCACGGCAACCCTTTTCCGCGATTGAATCTCCTGAGCTGTAAAGAATCTTCCATTATCCACGCTGTAGTTTCGGACCGACAGAAGGTATTCGTTTACGCCCTGCAGCGTGATGTCTTCTTCGTTTACATTGCCGTGTTCAACCGTGACGGAATCAGAAATTACCGGTGCAACGCCGCTTATATAAGAACTATTCATGAACTCCATGGCCTGGTCGTAGCTCAGCGTCGTGGTGGCGCCCCTTCCCATTATGTTCACGGTAAGAAGGTTGGACCCCATACTCTGTATCTGCTCGGTCACCTTTGCAGTGGTACCCTGGCCTATGGAAACCAGGGCTATGACTGAGGTGACGCCTATTATTATCCCGAGCATCGTTAGAAAGGACCGCATCTTATTGTCTATAATGCCTCTGAAGGCAAGTTTGATCGTCTGAATTATATCCATTCAGCCTACCACCTTTTCATCTCTTACTATTTTTCCGTCCTGAATGTGCACGTTCCTCTGTGCTTGTCTTGCGACATTTAAGTCGTGAGTTATCAGAATAATGGTTTTACCGTTCTTGTTCAATGCCTTCAGAATCTCCATGATCTCTTTGCCCGATTTGGTATCAAGGTTTCCTGTGGGTTCATCCCCCAAGATTATGGGAGGGTCGGCAGAAAGGGCCCTGGCAATGGCCACCCTCTGCTGCTGCCCTCCGGAAAGCTCCTTAGGCTTATGGTGCAGCCTTCCTCCAAGGCCTACGGCTTCCAGCATTTCCTTTGCCCGGTTCCTTCTGAAAGAGGCGCTTTTTCCCGCATACATCAGCGGAAGTTCCACGTTCTCCAAAGCCGTAAGCTTTGGAAGCAGGTTGAAATTTTGAAACACGAAGCCGATCCTGCGGTTGCGGATGGCTGCCAGCTCATTGTCGTTCAGCCTTGAGACATCCCTGCCTTCGAATTCATATTTGCCCGAAGTGGGAGTGTCGAGACAGCCCAAGATGTTCATTAAGGTGGACTTGCCGGAGCCAGAAGGCCCGACGATGGCCACAAATTCGCCTTCGTCTATTTTTAAACTGACATCATCCAGGGCATGTACAGCCGTGTCTCCCATTTCATAAATTTTATATACGTTTTCGAGATTTATTACCACGTCATCACCCCCTGGGTCCTCCTCCCATAGGTATTGGGCCCATAGGCGGACCGCCCTGTCTGCTGGAGCTGCTCGATGAGGAGCTGGTCGGCACGAGCACCATATCCCCTTCGTTCAAGCCGCTCACAATCTCAATATAATCGTCATTGCTTATGCCGGTCTTAACCTCCACCATGTTCATATTGGCGCGCCTTGCGGCATTTCCCGCGCCGGACTTGCCGCTGGCGTTTGCCTGTTCGGCGCTTTTTTGGCCGTTTTTAGCCTCGCCTTCGCTCGATGTCTCGCCATTTGCAAGAATTACATAGCTCTTGCCGTCCTTTTGCTGCACTGCGGCGACGGGCAGCATGAGCACGTTTTCCTTCTTGGCCACAGTGATTTCCGCATCCACAGTCATGCCCGCCTTAAGTTTTGGAGTCTTATCGAGGGTGACCGTAACATCGAACGTGGATACATTATTCTGGCTCGTCCCTTCATCTGCAATCTTTTCTACAACTCCCTGGAATTCTTCACCAGATACCGCATCCGCTGTTATTTTGACGGGCATCCCGAGTTGTATGCTTGTAATGTCGAGTTCATCAATAGCGAGCACTACCTGCATCTTTGAATAATCGACAATGACTGCCGCTGCCTCATTGGAGGAGCTGCTGCTGTTTGATACCTTGATGAGGTCGCCTTCCCTAACGTTCTGCTCAATTATGGTGCCGTCGATGGGCGCATATACCAGCAGATTCTTCTTGTCTTCCAGCTTGGACTGGTAGTCGAGCTCCGCTTGATGCAAACTCATCTGCAACTGCTCAATGTTCGTTTCTATGTCCTCATCATCGAGCAGGAACAGCTTCTGGCCCTTCTTTACGGTATCTCCCTCTTCAACATATATCTCTTTAATCTTCGAAGATATTTTGGGCTTTATTTCCACGGTATCCATCTGTTCGATATTTACCTGCTCCAGTGCCTGTTCTTTGCCGTTCGGCGTTGATATGTAGACCTGTGTGGCCAGATCCTGCCCGTCAACATAGTAATTTCCGTCGATTTCAACCGTTACATAATAATACCGCGCTCCCGAAGATGCGGGAGTGGCAACGCTATCCACCTTTGTCACCGTTCCCTCGACAGAATAGAGGTAATCCACAAAAAATACTTCAGCCTTCTGCCCCACTTTTATATTCTTTATCTGTGCAGAATTAAAGGGGGCATTGACCTTATTCTTCTTTTCGTTCAGAGTTGTGGCAAGCACAGTGCTTTCACTGACGGAATCCCCAACTTTAACGTCTAGCGATTTTACAACTCCGTCCTCCGGGGCATATACCACTAGTTTGTTCCTCTTTTTCAAAGCCTCATTCAGATTCAGTTTTGCCTGAGAAATGGATACCTGAGCCTTTTTGAGGCTGATTTCAAGTAAAGGGTCCTCCAGCTCGTAAAGCAGGTCTCCTTTCTTTACAACGTCTCCTTCCTTGTGGTAGACCTTCTTTACCGTCCCATCAACCTTCAAATAAATGGTGTCCTGGTCCATCGGCTCAAGAGTGCCCGATGCCGAAATTACTTTTTCCAGGTCACCCCTGGTCACTCTGGCTATGGATGAAGTCTGCGCAAGGGTTTTCTTTGAAGAATTATTGCCGTTCCACCACTTATAACCCGCAAAAACCGCCGCAGCAATCAGTACGAAAATAACCAGTGTTTTAATTAATTTTTTCGGCAATGCCTAAACCTCCATTCGTAAAGTTATTAAATTTTATATTAAATTCTTTTTTAGTATACCATTTATTGGTGATAAATCGGTGAGAAAAATCTTAAGAATTTCTTAAGATTTGTTTTTTTGAACCAAATCCTTTTACAGGAGGCTCTGTTGCTATTATCGCAGAAAGTATCATAATATTCAATAAGTGATTGCTTGACACCATATTACAAATATTCTTTATAGTCTTTAGCCTGTGATAGAAAAAACCAAAAGTCCGGATTAGCCGGACTTTTAATTATCATAAATACTTATCAATATCTTTTATATCCTGTATTGTAAAAATGTTATCGATTATATTATTTATCAAGTTTCTTTTCATCAAGAATCATTATCTTGTCTTCATAGTGTTTGGCCATACTATCACCCTCCTTGCTTAGCAGGATTCACCGGGGCTTTGAGCCAAACCCTTTTCCAATAGGTTTGACATTTCTTCCAGGGCTGCATCAAAGATGTCAGATATCTCACCGTTTTTATTTTCAAGAATAAACTTTGTCATCAAAGCTTCCACAGCACCGAATATAATCACCGAAAGAATTTCCGGGTTGCACTTTCTTATAAATCCTTTATCAACGCCTTCCTGTATGATATCTTTAATGCGTGCCGGAAGTTCTTCAAATTTTTTCACATGGACCATCCTGTCATGCTCCGCAAAACCCCGCTCGTTCAAAAGGACTTTTGCCAGATTCGGATTTTTCTTCATCTCGGAAAAATGCATATTCATGATTTCCCGAATCTTTTCCACCGGACCTGTATCTCTTTTTTTCAAATCTTCGAGAAAACTCACCCTTTTTTCATACTCTACCTGGAAAATGTAGTCAAGAATGTCTTCTTTTCTTTCAAAATAGTTGTATACGGTACCTACCGCCACCCCGGCCCTGGCGGCGATCCTGTCCACCGTAGCGTTGAAAAAACCGTTTTCCGCTATCACGTCTATGGCGGCTTTCCTGATCAATTCTTTCTTAATTTTAATCACCTCTCCCCGACAAATTTTAACAATCCACTGAACCGTTTGCAGATTTCCGCTACGTTCAAAGAAATTCTTCATCAATACGCTCCATTTTCTCCTTTCCCGGAGCGTTTCCGGATGGCGCTTCTTTCTCACTCTAATCTTTCTTTTTACCCGATGCGCTTCTGGAATTTATTTGCAGCCAGCACCAGTAAACTCATTCCGAAGAGTGCCAGAATCATGGACTCCGTCAGCAAATAGCGCAGGCCTATGCCTTTAAGTATTATGCCTCTGAGTACTTTCAAAAAGTACGTGAGAGGAATAAAATTGCTGATAAGATATACAAATTTCGGCATGGCATCCCGTGGAAACATAAAGCCGGACAAAAGTATATTCGGCATTATAAGGAACATCGAAAGCTGCATGGCTTGCAGCTGTGTATGGGAGATGGTGGATATGAAAAGCCCTATTCCAAGCGCTCCCAAAAGAAACATGACGGAAATACCAAAAAGCAGCAGGATATTGCCTTTTATCGGGACTTTAAACCAGAGGGTCCCCATGCCCACCGCCAGTATGAGGTCTACAAAGCCGATGATAACATAGGGAATAATCTTGCCCACCATCAGCTCCATTCTGGTGATGGGTGTGACAATCAGCTGTTCAAGGGTACCTCTTTCCCTTTCTCTCACCAGAGCAAACGATGTGAGCATAAGCGTGATGTTCTGGAGTATTATTCCTATCAGCCCCGGTATGTTGAACCAAACGCTGTCCATATCCGGGTTATACCATACTCTGGGTCTCAAGTCAAGCACGCCCGGCATATTTCTGCCCTGCGTCATCTTCATGATACGCTCCGAGGCAATTTCCGTTGAAAACATCTGGGCCACGGAACCGGCGCTTGACAATATCACCTGGGCCGTGGTAGGGTCCGTGCCGTCCACCACCAGCTGTATTTGAGCAGTCTTGCCCTTGCTGATGTTCTCGGAGTAGTCTGGCGGGATGATAATACCCGCCTTTGCGCTTCCCTTATCGACAAGCATTCTAACTTCGTCTATACTCTTTGCAAAATAGTTCAGATCGAAATACTGAGAGTTGGTGAATCTTTCCAATAAATCACGGCTTTGCCTGCCGATGTCCAGGTTCAACACCGCTGTGGACACATGGTCTACATTGCTGGAAACCCCATAGCCAAAAAGCAAAAGCTGCATTATCGGCATTAGAAGTATTAAGGCCACCGTCCTCGGGTCGCGGCGTATCTGGATAAATTCTTTATTAATAATGGCCAATATTCTTCTGATATTGAGTTTCATTCTAATACTTCCTTTCATGAGCTATTATTTTATCTCTGTTAAGACCTTATCCCGGCTCTTTTCCTCCACCAGGAAGACAAACACATCCTCCAGTGAAGGTGTCACGTGTTCGGCGCTGTGCACATTTATACCGGCGCCTTCCAGCAGCCGTCTTATGTCCCCCAGATAACGCCTCGCGTCTTCCACCACCGCATGAAGTCCGGCACCGTGTACGGCCGCATCAATTACAAAAGGGGCCGATTTTAACAACTCAAGGGAATCCATGAGCCTGTCGCATTTTATCTCTACAATATGGCCCTTCATTTTCTTTCTTTTCAGATTGCCGGGCGTATCCAGCGCCAGGAGATTGCCGTAATGTATGAACCCTATGGTATTGCAGTGCTCCGCCTCGTCCATGTAGTGCGTTGTCACCATAATTGTCACGCCCTTTTCCGACAGTCTGTATATCAGGTCCCAGAACTGTCGCCGGGCCACGGGATCTACTCCTCCGGTGGGTTCGTCCAGGAATAAAAATCGGGGGTTGTGGATAATGGCGCACCCGAGGGCCAGCCTCTGTTTCCAGCCTCCGGACAATGTGGAGGTTATGTAATCCTCCCTGCCTACTAGGTCCGCCATTTCAAGAATTTCCTTTTTTCTTTGCCTCAAGACATCCTTCGGCACAAGATATACCCCGGCGTAAAAATCCAGGTTTTCTTCCACTGTCAGTTCCTCATAGAGGCTGAATTTTTGGGACATGTAGCCTACGTTCAACCTTATTTTTTCCGATTCTTTCACAATGTCGTAGCCCAGCACCTTACCCGAACCCGAAGTGGGCGCAATTAAACCGATGAGCATCCGGATAACCGTCGTCTTGCCCGACCCGTTAGGGCCCAGAAATCCGAAAATCTCGCCTTCCCTTATGTCAAAACTCACATTGTTGACCGCCGTAAAATCCCCGAACTTTTTTGTGAGATTCCTTATCTCTACTGCATTAGGCACCCCGCCTCACCTCCATATCTTTTTTCATTTCCCTGACACTTGTTATAAAAACGTCTTCGAGGCTGGGGCTAATCTTTTTTATGTCAAACGTTTTTATATTTTTATCTCCAAAATCCAGTGCCAGTCTGTCTCTGGCGTAATTAAAATCGCTTACGATTATGTGAAGTTCCTCGCCGTATATGTAAACATCTTCGACGTACGGCAGCTCACCTGCATAATCCCTGGCTTTAAAAATGTTGTCAACGGATACCGAAAGCAATTCTCTTTCAAAACCCTTTATCATGTTTTCAGGCTTATCCAGCCGGATTATGTCTCCGTTATACATGAGCCCCACCTCGTCGCACCTTTCCGCCTCGTCCATGTAAGGTGTACTCACAAATATGGTGGTGCCCTGGTTTTTCAGGCCAAACAGGATTTTCCAGAACTCCCGCCGGGCCACCGGGTCCACCCCCGTCGTGGGTTCGTCCAGGAAAAGGTATTCCGGGGTATGAATTAGATTGCAGGAAAGCGCCAGTTTCTGCTTCATACCGCCTGAAAGCTGGTCTGCGAGTTTTCCGACATGAGCCGCCAAATTACTGAAGGCCAGGAGTTCTTTTATCCTTTCCCTCCTGACCCGCCGCGGCACCTGGTATATTTCGGCGTAGAACTCCAGATTTTCCATGACTGTAAGATCCCCGTACAGGCTGAAACGCTGGGGCATGTAACCTATGTATTCTTTAAGCTGTTCTGCCTGTGCAACAGTATTGTATCCTCCTACAAAGGCCTCCCCTTCATCCGGTAAAAGGATGCCGCACAGTATCCTGATAGTGGTGGTCTTGCCCGCCCCGTCCGGGCCTACCAGCCCGAAAATAGTCCCTTTTTTTACCGAAAGGTCCATGCCGTTAACCGCTGTGATGTCGCCGAAACGCTTCGTCAGCATAGAAGTCCTTATGGCCTCATCCATGCTATCACCTCATTTTATCTTTATCTGCTTATCTTTATCTGCGCATCCGCAGGCATCCCCGGCTTCACGGCACCCGATGTGTCCGCTATTTTGATTGTGACTTTAAACACAGTATTTACCCTTTCTTTTTTGGTCTGGATGTTTTTTGGTGTAAATTCGGCCCTGGAACTTATTTCGATTACTTCACCCTCAAAAACTTTGCCCGGAAAAGAGTCTACGTAAATCCTAGCTTTCTGATGAAGTTTGACAAGCCCTATATCCGATTCAGCCACATATACGTCAAGGCGGGTGTCGCTTATATCGAGGATTTCCACTATGGGTGCGCCGACAGGCGCCATCTCTCCCTCGTTTAGAGATTTTACATAGACCACTCCGTCCACCGGGGATTTAATGATTGTCTTTTCCAGCTGGTCCCTGGCCTGCTGCATAGCAGTCACCGCTTGCTCCAGCTGTGTTTTTGCCATCACCAACTCTTTCTCCTTTGCGTCCATCTGGGCCTCGGCGGAGGATACCGTCAGGTGGTAAGCCGCCTCGGCGGATGACGCCTGGGCACGGGCCACATCCCTTTCTTCAATGGAAGCTCCTTCTTTAAGCAGGCTCAATTTTTCCTTAGTCGCTTCCAGCTGGGCTTTTGCCACATCATAGGCCGTCTTGACCTCATCATACTTCTGTCTTGCCACCGCCCCTTCGTTCAGCAAATTCTCCATTCTGGTGAGATTTTCCCGGGCGTTTTCAAAAACCGTTTCCGCCTGAGCCACCGCTTCTTCGGCCTGCCGGATTTCCTGGGGCCTCGGGCCGGATTCTATTTTATCATACTGCGCTTTTGCCGCCATATAGGCGTTATACGCCTGACTTATCTGGTTTTGATTCTGCACTTTCAAATTTTCAATGGCCACTTTTACGGCATTTAATTTCGTTTCAGCAAGCTTCACGTTGTCCTGCGCCTGTAGGTACTGTTTTTGAAGCACCGCATCGTCGATTTTTGCTACGATCTGCCCTTTTGCCACTCGGTCTCCTTCTTTCACATAAAGCTTAGCCAAAATGCCGGGAACCTCGCTGCTCACCACCACTGTGTTGTTCTCCACAATACCTGAAGCCTCGAGAAACGTTCCCTCCGCCGTACGCTTTATGGAAGTCTCTTCTTTGCCGAAGAGGTTTACATAGAGAAGCGAAAACAATAAAATAATGATAATAATCGGCACGATGAGATTTTTAATTTTTTTCGGTCTTGGCATAAGAAATTTCATTTTCTAACCCCCTCTGTGAGTGAATGCTCATTCATTTATGAATAATTTTATACTGATCCCTACGCATTGTCAAGTGAAATGTGCCAGTGAAAAGTGACTATAATCACAGACTGTTTCCATTTCATCTTATATAATCAAATTAACAAAAAATTCGGAGGGTGAAAGTAAATGGATATTATCAATCTGGAAAAAAGCGCAAATTTCTCGGCCGAAAAATTCTCGCCCAGCAGGCTCATCGAAAAAAAGGAAGTGCAGGTGGTATTGCTGGCCTTCGAGCCGGGACAGGGAGTGCCTGTGCATAAAACCCCGGTGGACGTGTTCTTCCAGGTGGTAAAAGGCGCAGTCGAGATCACTATAGGTGAAGAGACAAGAGAAGTTGCCGCCGGTAACATCGTCTTGAGCCCGGCAAATATCCCCCACGCCATCATTAACAGTTCCGGCGACAGGGCTGCCGTTCTGGTGGTGAAGACCCCCAACCCCCAGAGTTTAAATCAATAATTTACGAAGTATAAATGTACGCCCCGGTAAACTTTTCGATTTACCGGGGCACGTGTTAAAAACACAACCTCTTGTACTTATGTCTATGCCACCATTTCATTGTATTTTACTATGAATATTTCAGCTTTGTTCTTCTTTGCTTCTTCTACTATAGACTCAAGTTTTAACGCTGTTTCAGTGTCAACATAGTATTCTCCACATTGTTTGCATACATTTGCAGGCACGTTTTTTACAATAATAATCCGTTCTCCTAAATCTACAATGTGATTTACTTTCCCATTCGATAAATTGGATTTACAAAGTGCACAATTCATAGTACTACCTCCTTCTGGTTTTTAAATCCTCTAACCATTCATTCTTATCTGGATAGTAAGCTGTTATCATCCAAACGTAATCTTGCCCTAATGCACAAACCACATGAATTCCTTCATCAGTATCTGAGTAACCTAATATAAGACAACTCGGGAAAGGATAATCATCAGGATAATATTCTATAATCTCCCCATTAGTAATGCAATGTATAATGTCTTTAATTTTTATACCTCTCTGTTGAATCCTAGTTAGTATGTGACCACTCCACTTTATTTTGCCGTCTTTTATTAAACTTTTTATTTTCTCAATATTAATCATATTTATCTCCCAAAAAAAAATAAATCGCTATTTCCCTCTAATAATTATTATACCACAACAAAAAATAAAGTAATCTTTTTTTATAAAAGAATTAAAAGTTGCGGAATGCATAAAAAATTGTTGGTCTATTATATGAAATGGTCGAAATGAGGGTTAAAAAAGACTGTCGAGCTGTTTCCCAAGTTTAACAATTAAATGAAAACAAAACATCCTGTAAATCATTGAAATTACAGGGAATCTTGTATTTGCAAAGAAGTATAAAATTATGGTTATATAACAGATGCCTTATCAAAACTGTATTTTAATTTCCTGAGTGTTTCCTCTCACTCTTTTTGTCCCCTCCCTGCTCAAATTTCCTGACCGTTTTAAGAAGGAATTTAACACCTATTGAAGAAATAAAAAGAGAAAGAAGCAAGCCATGGGAGGGAGAAAAAAGGAGAAAGCCTTCAAGTAAGGTGTTAGTTTCCGACCTACCCTTACTGAAGGCCTTCTCCACAAATAACACGCACTATGATTGTAACATTTTTAGGCTCTTCAGTAAAGGAGTATCTCAATATTTTTTTGCATAAGTTAGCTCAAAAGAAACTACACTGTCCCATATGCGGTAGCGCCCTTGTAGGTTATGGGATGTACCTTAGGAAAATAAAGACAACGGCCGGGAAAGTAGAATTCCCCATAGCAAGATACTACTGTCCCGAATGCAAGAGAACCCATGCGATAATACCGGATTTCATCTTGCCCTATAAGCATTACCCGGCAAAAGTGATTGAAGAAGCGGTGGAAGATGTGGTGGAAAAACGGATTTCACCGGAATATACAGAGGGAGAGCAGGACATATCCACCACAAAACGCTGGGTAAAAACATTTAAACTCCTCTCAAGCGAAATTGTAGGCACTCTGGAGAGCATAGCGTTCAGACTGTATGGCAAGACGTCATCCATAGTCGGGGAAATAGGGAGCTGCTTTAGCCGTTTAAGAACCATTTTAAAACTATTGCCCGATATTCTTTCTTGCTGCCTGTTCGGAAAGATTAACACCTGGCTTTTTGTGGAAAACACAAACCTGTGGCTTTTAGGAAAAAAATCAACATAGTTTGCTCTTTTGGCCGTCTCCCCCTGGTGGTAGTCTTTAGATAAACAAAAAACAGGGGAGATGACCAAAATGAACAAAGAAAGTATGGAAAAAGCCCTGGAGCGCTTCGTACTAATCTCACCCCTTCTGGAAGAAGACCTTGAAGCAGCGGAAAGAAGGAAAAGAAGAAATGAAATACTGTCAAAAGGCCAAATCTCAGAGAGGACCCTGCGCCGCTACTTACAGGCCTACAGGCAAAAAGGCCTTAATGGATTAATGCCAAAAGAGCGCTCCGATAAGGGACAAACAAGAGCCATACCGGAAGATATCTTAAAAGAAGCCATAAGTCTAAAACAAGAACTGCCCCAAAGAAGTGTTACAAGGATACTTCAGATCCTGGAGGGGGAAAAGCTCATATCCCCCGGGGATGTAGCAAGATCCACCCTTACACGGTATCTTGCAAACTTAGGTTTAACCCAAAAAGAATTAAAGCAAAAAGAGCCCAAAGCCCTCAGGAGATTTCAAAAAGAGCACAGAAACAAATTATGGCAAGCTGACGTCAAATACGGCCCCTACCTTCCGGACCCAGAGAATCCAAAGAAAAAGATACGCTCATACCTCATATGCTTCATCGATGATGCCACAAGATTAATATGCCATGGTGAATTTTATCTAAATCAAAAGCTTCCCATACTGGAAGATTGTTTCAGGAAAGCTATACTTAAACGAGGCATCCCCGATGCGGTATATGTAGACAATGGCAAGATATTCATCTCACACTGGTTTAAAGTAGCCTGCGGTAAACTGGGCATCCGCCATATAAATACCCCAATATATTCCGCAGAGTCTAAGGGCAAAATTGAAAGAATTAACCGCACCGTAGAGGATTTTTTAGCCGAGGTAAGCCTCCAAAACCCCGGGACATTGGAAGAATTAAACAAAGCCTTCTTTGCCTGGGTGGAAGAAGGATACAATCATCATTCCCACAGCTCCTTAGAAGGTGAAACCCCGGCCGGTCGATTCCAAAAGGATACCCGACGCTTGCGCTTTGCCAATATTGACGAGCTAAGGGATGCTTTCCTTCGAGAAGAAAGCCGAAAAGTTGATAAAACCGGCTGTGTAAAACTTTGCGGCAAAACCTATGAAGTGGGCCTTGAATGGGTAAGAAAGACTGTGGATTTACGCTATGACCCCTTTGACCTTGAAGAAATAGAAGTATGGCATAAAGGTCAAAAACGGGGTTTAGCAAGGCCGCTTATCATAGGAGAATACAATGAAGTGTCCTATAGCAAAAAAGATGCCCCAACTCCTCAAAAATCATCCGGTTCAAGACTTTTGAGCATATTGGAAAAACAAGCTCAAAACCGCATGAAAGACAAATTAGGTGCCATCCCCTTCCGCCGTATGGAAGGAGGGGAACACAATGTTTGAACCTTTCTTTGGATTTGAGAAAACACCCTTTCAAAAGGATCTGCCTGTAGGAAAACTGTTTGTCACCCCGGCATATGAAGAATTGGTATCAAGGCTGAAATACACTGCAGAAAAACGCCTCTTTGCCATCATAACAGGCGAAGTGGGCTCGGGGAAATCCACTGCTTTAAGAAAACTTCTTGAGCTTTTAAATCCCAATAAATACAGGGTTATCTACATCAGCGACTCAGCCCTTACCCCCAGGCATTTTTACTGGGAATCTTTAAGGCAGCTTGGATGTGAACCAAAGTTTAACCGGGGCCAGGCTAAAAGACAGCTTCATCAGGTAATACTGGACCTTGCGGAAAATGAAAGAAAAACACCCGTTATCATAATCGATGAAGCACACCTGTTAGATAAAGAAATGCTGGAAGAAATGCGCTTTTTACTCAATTTCCGGATGGACTCCTACAACCCTTTGAGTCTCATACTGGTGGGCCAGCCGGAACTTAAAAGAGTATTGCAGCTTCAAGTCTATGAAGCCATAGCTCAAAGGGTAAATCTCCGGTATCACCTGCCACCCATGGACAGGCAGGAATCCAAAGAATATGTTTGCCACCATCTGAAGATTGCCGGAGCAACTTCCTCAATCTTCACTGATGATGCTCTGGATGTTATCTATGAATATTCCGGAGGCATTGCAAGAAAGATAAACAATGTCTGCCTTGCCTGTCTGCTTTCGGCCTCAGCCAGTCAAAAGCGTTTGATAGATGACCATATGGTCAGGGTTGTAATTGAAAATGAGTTTGCGGTATGATGTATTTTCCCTCTATGAGTGGGCAAGGGTCAAACCTTACCTACTCGGAGGGATGTTTTCAAGGTTCAGGTTTCTATGGTCAAATAAAGTGAGTCAAATTTTCGGACGTTCAATTTGAGCAGGATGCGGTCAGAAAGCCTGAGAGGCTACATCCTGAGTTCACTGATGGTTGGAAGCCTTAGATCAGCTCGGATTCCCAAAGCATCTAGGATAAGCTGCATTTCTAACTTGGGAAAATTCGCACAATAGGTGGCTGGGCAGTATAAGCCCATTAAAAGTTGCTCCGTGTTTTTTTGATTGGTATAATAAAAACAGGATTTTATAAATGATGGTGATTACATGGTATACAATGAAAATATTGAAGAATGCATTTCCCAGCTTAATACCTTCTCGTCACTCCATCGGCAGTATTTAAATGGTGTTTTAAAGCGTATACATGAGTATTATGGAGATTCGCTCCTGGGCCTTTTAATTTTTGGTTCCTATGCTCGGACAGAAAACCGGAAAAATTCAGACCTGGACCTTTTGATTATTTTGAAAAAAGCCCCGGGTTTCAGCCAGCGCATTCGGGAATTTGTCGATAATGTAGAATTCGAACTTGAATCTTTAGCCCAACAATTATACGAAGAAGAGGACATCCTGTGTGAGCTTTCCCCATATATTCTCTCAAAGGAAGAATCACTAAAATTTCACCCCATCTATTTTGATTTGGTTGAGCACAACAAAGTCGTATATGATCCGGAAGGTATAATATCTCATATTATTGAATCCACAAAAAATTTAATGGACCGGTATGGCGCAAAAAAGATTGAATACGGCAACTTCTGGGAGTGGGAGACGGAAAAAAGGAAATTTTTAGGAGGTGTTCAACTGTGAAAATTGATGCCTTAACTTTAGCTTATCTGGAAAAAGCAAAAATTCGATTCAAAGCACTAGGTTTTTATAACGAACACTGTTCTTATTCGGATGTAGTCAGGGAAGCTCAAGAAATGGTAGAATTATTATTAAAGGCCGTGCTAAGAGCTATAGGTGTAGAAGTGCCTAAAATACACGACGTGGGTCGTGTGCTGGAAAAGCATAAAGAATCTCTCCCTCTCATCTTGCAAGAGCGCCTTGATAAAATTAAAATGATTTCAAAGCGTCTGCGCAAGGAAAGAGAACTGAGCTTTTATGGTGCCGAAGATTTTATACCTACCGAAGAATACGGCCCCGAAGATGCAGAAATGGCCATTAAAGATGCAGAATTTATTTTAAAAACCGTTGAAGAACTATTTTAAAGCAGCAAGGATTCCGGGACATTAATTGCAAGTGCAGAAATGTAGTTTTAAAAAAAAGACTGCCGAGCTATTTTTGTCGACAGTCTAAAGCAATTTTCATAACTGCTCATATCCATGGAGGAATATTTTTACTATCCTATCTGAGACTTCTTCTATATCGAATTCTTTTTTATGAAACACTTTTTCTTGAACCACAGAAATCATCATTCCAAAAAAACAATATGCAGCAAGTTCTGCGTCTTCATAGCTTCGCACGTCTTTTTTTTCGGTATTTTCAACGATTGTTTTTACAATCAGGTTCATTATTTTGTTTTTCCTGTCGAGCAGCCATTTCATCATGCTTTCGTCTATCAGGCTGTGATGGCTTTCTATTATATTCATCAGGTTTCTGTGATTTTCCACGAAATCGAAACTGAATATTGCTATTTTTTTCAAGATTTCTTCAATCCCGTTGCAGCCTTTAATTTTATTCTTAATGCCAATAGTATATCGGTCGATGCCTTCCTTCACAGTCTGCTGAAAAAGTTGCTTTTTCCCCTTGAAATACTGGTAAATCGTTCCTTTTCCTATACCCGCTTTTGTCGCAATCGCCTGCATCCTGGCATTGGGATATCCTTCTCGCGAAAATACGGAAACCGCAGCCTCAATTATTGACAAACGCTTATCCAATTGTTTTTCTTTATTCAAAAAGTCTCACCTCTAATAAAATCCATGTCTATTCCAGGCCTTTGCCGGCCCAGTTGTCGAGCTGCGCCCTTGCCACATTGTAGTCGAACACCGAGGATGTGTATAAAAGTTCGGCCTGGCCTAAATTTTCCATGGCGGAAAGCACATCCGCCATGGTAGCTATCTGTGATTTATACTTGAGTTCTGTTATCCTGTATGCTTCCTCCGCCGTCTCTTTTGCTTTTTGGGCGGCTTTCAATTTTTCCGCCGCTTCTATTACAGCATAATGCGCCGACCTTACAGCAAGGGAAATCTGGTCTTCTGCCTCTTTCACCCCTAAAACGGCTTTTTCTAGTTCTATTTTCGCCTTCCGGTAAGTAAAGGTGTTTTCCGCATAGTACTTCAGGGCGAGTTTGCAGTTCAGCTCTGCCACTTCCTTCGTCTCTCTCACGCTGATGACTTCCGGCCTGAGCTCCAGGGCGCTTTTTACCATTTCCTCCACATCGGGAACCTCGGCAGGCGTGTAAGTGAAAGTAGTGGTGAGTTCCAGGGGTGCCGTCAGGCTGCGGCCCATCAATTTGTTGAGATTCATTTTGGCAAGCTCCAGGTTTTTTTGGGCAGAAACCTTTCCGGCTTCAGCGCTTGATACCGCAGATTCAGCAGAAAGCAAAGAATCTTTTGTGATCATACCTTGACTGTAGCTTACCTGCGCGTTTTTTAACTGTTCGTTTGCCCTCTGCAGCTGGACCTCGGCATTTTTCAGGTTGTCCTGAGCCTTCAGTACAGAAAAATACGCTTCTTCCACCTCTATTCTAAGGTTCTGCTCATCTAAAGCCAGCTCCTTTTTTGCTATGAGTTCATTGGCTTGTTTCAGCCTGGGAGCCAGGTCTTTGACCTGAGCCCCCTCGAAACTAAAAGATGTGGATTCATAATAGGGTTTAAGGATTTCCCCTTCGCGAATTTCCGCCATCCGTTTTGATTCAAATTGTGCCTCCTCCATTTCTACCTTTGCATTTTCATAATCCTGCCGCGAAATCTTCAAGCTTACATTGTTCAAAAGGGCAGTGTTTATGCTATCTTCCAGCGAAAAGCTCGCTTTTGCCTCGACGTCAGCATTGCCGGATGTGCTGTTTGCAACTTCGCCAGCATCAGCAGTTGAATCTGCGGCTTTTGCAAAACCAGCCAGCATTAAAAAACATAAAGCAGCCGTCAGCAAAGATATTATTTTCCTGCTTTTCATTTTCCGAAGCCTCCCGATTTATTATCCTTTATCCTTATCCCTAATCGACATTTTGCCAAACAAATCTCTCATCGCGCAGCATACATCTTTTCGCTACGCTTTAACTGCAATCTTGCCGAGTTTTTGCTTAAACGCCTTTATGCTTTTTTTCGCTCCTTTTGAAAAATCTTCAAATATGGAATAAAGCACGGGCACAACAACAAGTGTCAAAAGCGTGGAGAAAGTCAATCCTCCCAGCACGGTCACGGCCAGGGGCGCCTCGATTTCAGACCCTTCTCCTATACCCAGGGCAAGCGGCAGCAAACCAAGGATTGTGGTAAGGGTAGTCATCATAATGGGCCTGAGCCTTCTTGGGCCGGCTTCAATTATAGCATCGGTTATCGTCTTTCCCCTTGCCCGCAATTGGTTAATATAGTCCACAAGCACAATTGCATTGTTGACCGCAATGCCCGCCAGCATAATTACTCCGATGTATGCGGGCACGCTGAAGGCTCTGCCGGCAATCATAAGCCCGAATACAACACCTGTGGTGCAGAACGGAATTGCAAACATTATGGTGAATGGATGCAAAAGCGATTCAAACTGCGCCGCCATCACCGCATATACGAGGAACACCGCCAGCAGCATCGCCTGGAACAAGTCGCCAAATGATTCTGCCATCTGTTTGTTCTGGCCCTCGAAACTCGTGCTGTAGCCCTCTGGAAAATTGATATACGATATTGCTGAACTTATGTCATTTATTACATCCCCAAGGCTTCTTTTGTAAATGTCCGATGTCACATATACCGTGCGCTGCTGGTCTTCCCGATATATGCTGTTCAGCCCTTCGGTTACCGTAAATGTGGCTATGTTTCTGAGCGGCACATCGACACCTGAAGAAGACTGCAGAGTCATCGCCTCCAGGTCTTCCAGGGTTTTCCTCGAAAGTTCATTCAGCTGCACGTTCACTTCCACTTCCGAGCCTGCAACCCGATATTTGGTGGCTTCCACGCCATTTATGGCGCTCCTCACCACCTGCGCCACCTGGCTTGCCCCCAGGCCGTAATACGAAGCCCTGTCCTTATCCACCTTTATCCTGACTTCAGGCCTTCCCTCATCGATGGATGTCTCCACATCCCTGGTGCCCGGCACTTTTTTTACAGCGGTCTTGATTTTTTCAGCAAGGCCCTCCAGTACAGTCAGGTCATCGCCCTTTACGGCTATCTGCACAGGCTTGCTGCTTCCCGATACAGTAGAGCTTGCCTGGCTCATCATGGTGCTGCTGCTAACCTCGATTTTCACCCCCGGCACTTCTCCTATCTTTTGCCGAATTTCTTCCGCCACGTCCTTCGTGGACCTTTTTCTCTCACCAAGCGGCACCAGCCGGACATCCACACTGGCTTTTTCTCCGGTGCCAGATGTGCCGAGGAATGTGCTCTTAGTATCGGTCCCGACCTGCGATGAATACATTTCCACTTCAGGTATTGAAGCCACGATTTTTTCTATGGATTTTGCCAGTTCATCGGTCTTTTCCACCTTGGTGCCAATGGGGTATTCCACGCTTATCGATATCCTGCCTTCATCCGTTTCGGGGAAAAACTCCGAACCCACCAGGGGAATTGCCATCACGCTTACGACCATCAGGCCCACAATGGCAAGTATTACAGCTTTCCTGTGCCTCAAAGCCCACGAAAGGAGCTTTCCATATTTTTCTTCCACACTGCTGTAAATCCCATCCATGCCTTTGAATATTCTGGCGAGGAAAGTCTTTTTCTCCTCTTCCGGAGAGGTAACTTTTATCAGTCGTGAACCCAGCAAGGGCACTATCGTAATTGCCACAACAAGAGACGCCAGCAGGGAAAATGTAATGACGAGGCTCATTTCCTTGAATAATATCCCGGCTATGCCTTTTACAAAAACTATGGGCAAAAACACGGCCACCGTCGTCAGCGTGGAAGCCGCAATGGCCATGGAAACTTCCCCGGTCCCTGCAGCGGCTGCCTCCAGGCTATTTTCTCCCAGACTTCGGTGATAATAAATGTTTTCGAGCACCACTATGGAATTGTCCACCAGCATACCAACCCCCAGGGCAAGGCCACCGAGAGAGATGAGGTTTAAAGTGATGCCCGAAAAATACATGGCCACAAACGTGGCAACAATTGAAATCGGTATGGATATGGCTATAACCATGGTGGACCGAAAATTGTGCAAGAACAGATATAGGATGACCACTGCCAGCAAACCACCGGTAATGGCGTTTGATTTCACGCTATTAATGGCTTTTTTTATAAAATCAGACTGATCCAGTATTTGGTAAATCTCAATGCCCTTCGGGAGTTCTTTTTTTATCTCTTCCAGCTCTTTTTTCACACCGTCGGCCACCGCTACAGTATTCGCATCGCTGGATTTTTGGATGAGTATCCTCAGGCCCTCATGGTCATTTATTCTGGAATAAGTTTTTTTATCTTCCGTAGCATCCTCCACATCCGCCAGATCCTCAAGCCTTATGACCGCCCCCTGTCTATTGGCTACTGCCAGTTTTCTTATTTCATCCACACTTTCGAACTGCCCGACTGTTTTCACCATGAGTTCCCGACCGCCATAATCAACGGTGCCGCCGGGCAGGTTGAGGTTGTTTGCCTCAAGCGCCTGAATCACCTGAGTGATTCCTATTCCGTAGCCGCTCATCTTCTGAGGCGAAAGCAGCACCCTTATCTGACGCTCATCCCCGCCCACTATCTGGACGCTTGCAACTCCTTCTACTCGCTCGAGCCTTTTTTCTATCGAATCCTCTGCGACCTGCTTCATAAAAAGTGGGTCTCTGTCGCCGGTCATGCCGTAAATAAGCACAGGCACCATGGATGGGTCAAATTTAATCACCATCGGATCATTTGCATCATCCGGCAGACTGCTTTTTACCAGGTCAACTTTTTCTCTTATGTCATTCACTGCCGTGTCAATATCCGTGCCCCAGTTGAAAGTCGCCGTTATCATTGAAACATTGGCTTCACTGGTGGAAGAAATGTCTTTTATGTTTTCCACTCCGGCTATTCCTTTTTCAATCGGCTTTGTAACCATATCCTCTATTTCTTCGGAATTGGCCCCTGGGTATGTTGTCACGATAACAGCAGCAGGAAGCTGAATGTCCGGCAGCAAATCTACCTGCATCTTGCCTAGCGAAACAAAGCCGAGGATAATGATGACAAGCACAGCCATGAATGCTGCCACAGGCCTTTTAATAACCGTTTCAGTAATTCTCATGATTTCACCCCATCACTGCATTATTTTAACCGAGGCACCTTCTGCAAGCATGTTTTGCCCGCTGATCACCACTTCTTCGCCTTCGTCAAGCCCTTCCACAACTTCCACCATGTCTTTGCTTGTCACTCCCAGTTTTACAAGGCGTTCTTCAGCTTTGCCATCCTTCACAATATACACCACATTGCCCTGCTTCTTTATTACAACCGCATCCTTTGGAATGGTTATGGCATTTTCTTTTATTCCCCTCACGACATTGACACTAGCAAACATCCCCGGTTTCAACCTGTGGTCCTTGTTTTCAATCTCAATCTTCACCTGAAATAGCCTGCTGGAGCCGGATGCAGGTGAAACTATGCTTATTTTGCTTTTAAAATTCCCGTAGTCGCCCAGGGCATCCACGCTCACCGTGGCCTCCTGGCCGTCTTTAAGCCTGTTTATATCCTCTTCCGGCACATTAATGACAACCTTGACTTTATCAATATTCACCACCGCACCGAGAGTTGACCCTGCCTGGCACATTTCTCCCGGCTGTATCTGCTTTGAAGAAATCATGCCCGATACAGGCGCCTTTATCACCGAATTTGCTATGTTTGTCTTTATCAGGTCAACCGCAGCCTGAGCCTGTTCTACCTGAGCTCTCAGAGCTTCAACATTTTTTGGCAGGCTCTGCTTTATCAGAGCTAGCTGTTCTTTTGCGTTTTCATACTGGCTTTTCGCCACGGTATATTTCAATTCCGCGCCATCGAAAGCCTGCTTTGAAACCGCTTCGGCCTCATAAAGTGCCTTCATGCGCTCATAATCCGCCTTAACGTTTGCATAATTCGCTTCTGCCTGCTCCAGGGCTGCTTTTGCCTGCTCCAGCTGCTGCGCGAGGCTCGATTCGCTGGCGGAAAGGTTTGCTTTTGCCGACGCCAGAGCCGCCTCTGCCTGGGAAAGCTGGTCATTCAGCTCATCGGTTTCAAGGACCACAAGAACATCTCCCTGATTCACATAATCGCCTATTTCGAAGTTTACTTCTTTTACCCTTCCTGATATCTTTCCCACTATCTTTACCTCATCTTTCGCCTCAATCTGGCCTGTAAAATTTGCTATATCTTCTATGGTGTTTCTCGCTGTTTTCATAACCTTCACAGATACTGCATTTTGCTCCTTTATTTCTTTCTGCTTGTTTGAACAGCCCGAAGCAAGAATCATTGATGCAGCGCAAACAAGAATCATCATCAGCAGTATTGCTTTCTTCATTTTTTTCATAAACTTCACTCCCGTCTCAAAATTTTATTTTTCATGTCCCCATGCTTTTATTGATCAATCGTCTCATTATGTGCAAAGCGCTTGTTTTAATGATGGCCGGCTGATCCCTATTAGGCTTTTTTATCGCAAAGAACCGACCGTTCGGTCATTTTTATCGAAAAATCACCCCTTTTATATGAACATTATATTGCTATTGTTTCAATGAGTAAGTAATCACTTTTTATATAATAATATGATTTATCTATAAAGTCAATGCTTAACTCCAAAGAAGAAAACACCTCCTGCTGCTTTTTCACGGCAGGAGGTGTTTTGCGACACAGGTGCGACGCGACACGCGACACGCGACACGCGCGACACGGGGACGGTTCTCTAATTGTCGCATAAAAGTGGATAAGCGAGCGGTTGGCATCCTCATCCTTAAAGGCTTGACAGATCCGCTTTTCTATAAATAGATATAATATAGCCGAAAGCAATGATTACTAAAAAAATGCTCAGACCGCTTGCATAAAACACATATTCCGCACCCCTTCAAAAAACAAATTAACATTTTTTAATGAACATCTCAAAAAATTTTTCAAAAAAAGCCAAATTGGTAAAAATTGGACTTGTACTTTTTTCAGAATTGTTGTATTATGATAACTGGTGATGTTATGATGAACAAAATGAAAATATTCAACGCAGGCCCAGCACCAGTTATCTCCGCCATATGGGAGCAACTAAATATAGGCAAAAACCTGGATAAACTCTTACCCTGGGATGCTTCCCAGTGCAAATTATCCCCGGGGATAAGAATAAAAGCTCTGGTCATAAACATCCTTGCAACAAGAGCACCCCTTTATTTAGTCAGCAGATTTTACCTTTACCAGGATCTTGCCAACCTCTTTGGTAAAGGAGTCCTTTTGCAAGATTTAAACGATGACTGCCTTGCAAGAGCATTAGATAAACTTGCAGAATCAAACCCCAAGAAAATAATATCATCCATTATTCTGCAAGCATTAAGCAGCGAGGATATAACCATTACACATCTTCACTCAGATACCACATCTGTAAGTGTTTACGGTGAATATGAAAATCAAGAAGACGATGACCTAAATTCATTCATAAAGCTGGTATGTGGCCATAGCAAAGATCACCGCCCGGATCTAAAACAGCTAAAAATAGGCCTGTGTGTAAATCAAGATGGTATACCGGTATTAGGGCAGCCTCTAGATGGAAATAAAGATGATAAAACATGGAACAATGAATTTATCGATGTCCTGTCAAAAGACCTTGATAAAATTGACTTAACATCCCTCATCTATGTAGCAGATTCGGCTCTAATAACAAAAGATAACCTAAAAAAGATGCATAAAAAACTGTATTTTATTTCAAGATTTCCCGCCACCTTTGAACTGGAGAAAAACCTCATTGACCTTGCATGGAAAAAGAATGATTGGACCTTTATAGGCAAAATCTCCAATCAAAAAAATGCCGCCGAGTATAAAGTTCAGGAATTTATCAGGACAATTGATGACATTAAATACAAGTTTGTAGTAGTTCATTCCTCCAAACTTGATAAAAGAAAGACCAAAAGCATAGATAAAAAACTGGATGAACTATGCAAAACACTTAAAAAAGAAACTCGAGAATTAAGCTCAAGAGAGTTTTTCTGCAAAGCCGATGCTCAAAAGCAAATAGAGCTTTTCAAAAAAGATCATGATAATGAATTTTACCCATTGGACTTTCAAGTAATTGAAAGAACAAAACCTGTAAAAAGAGAAGGTAAGGGCAGGCCCCCAAAGGATTATATACCTCAAACCAAGACAGTATACCAGATAAAATGCACTTTAGGAGAACTCGACAACGATGCCAAGCAAAAAGCTTTAGAGCAGGCCAGCTGTTTTGTACTTATTACAAACAGGCTGGATAAATCTCCTTATGATATTCTAAAAGAGTATAAAAATCAAACCACCGTAGAGACATCCTTTAGATTTTTAAAGAGCCCCATCTTTCTTGATGCCATATATTTAAAGAAGGAAAGCCGAATAGAAGCTTTGTGTTATGTGCTCTTTCTTGCTCTTTTCATCTACCAGATACTGCAAAGGCGTATGAGAAAAGCTCTGGAAGAACAGGGAGAATATATCTTCGTAGCAGGCAAAGTAAAGACTGAAAAACCAACCGGCAATAGGATTCTTGAGTTATTAAAGCCTATACAGACCATAGGCTATGTTGAAGGTGACAAGGAATGCCGGGCTCTTCCCGAGATTCCTAATGAGGAGCCTTTGGAAAAGATACTTTCCCTAATCGGTTTAACGCCGGATATTTATACTTCCATTAGGGAATATCCGCATTATCTCCTTGAATAAGTAGCTCTATTTCAACCTGGTAAAAATTGTTGGTCCATTATATGGAAGGGTGCGAAATGTGGGATAAAAGGATGCCCTGATCCCGAATTTTTCCGCCACCCAGCCGATGCCCACGCCGCTTACAACCTCTCCGGCAGATCCCCCATATTATAAACCGACAGCATGGTCGCCCTGTATCTATCTTGAATGTGGGCATTGACAAAAGTATCCCGGATGGGCTCATATACGCCGGTCAGGATCTTATAAATAATATAAACGATTATTGCCATAATCGGGTTAAAAGACACACCAAATAAGAAGATGCTGGCCATAAGCATGATGTTTACGGCGACCAGAGCTTTCGCATTGGAAACGCGAGTCTGAAGAAATTTGCTTGCCGTTTTAATGATGACAATCGATAGAATGCTTGAGACGGCAATCACCCATCCCAAAACCGATTCCGGCGCATGCAGGTCTTCAGTAAAAAACACGGTCCAGTATTCACTTATGGGAGACATGGAAAACTCATAGAAAATGCAAGCGGCAAACAATAAAATTATTATGGTCATGAAGTGATCGGAACTGCTGGCAAATGCGGTTTTAAACACCCTTCTGATTCCGGGTTCCGGCTGTGCGCCCTGATATAATCCGGCAAACTGAATAGCGTCATTCCGGATCTTTTTGTCATTATAGACACGCTCCTTCACATTTTGAGAAATTGAGATACGTCAAGAACTCCGACCCTCTGACACTCTCATTTGTTCTATAAGTTTTTCCAAGCATTCAAGAAAATTATTTATGTCTTTGTCTTCCATATTTGATATTGAATTAAATAGAAATTTACTGCTTGCCTGATTATCTATTAAATTAATCAAGCATCTCCCTTGTTTTGTTAAAACAACTCTGCTTATTCTCCTATCCTTATTATCCTTTACTCTCTTCACAAGCCCTTTGTTCTCAAGCCTTGTTATCTTTTCGGAAACCGTATTCTGCGCATTATTGATATTCTTTGCTATTTCTCCGACAGTAGGTGCTTTATATTCATCATTAATATCCAGCATAAGCTCATCCAATTCTATAAGCAGATGATATTGTTCCAAACTCAAACCATATTTTTGGGCCAGCTCATGATACTTTTTGTGTATAAGCGCATCCACTTCATTCTTATAATTGATTATCATTTGTATTTTTTCTTCTTTATTCATAAAAAACCTCCTCGTGCATATAATTTATCGTGTAACGATATTATCGTCACACGATAAATCATACTGATTGTCATAACATTGTCAAGCAAATAGCACAAAAAACTAGAATCCGGATTAACCGGATTTATCACAAATACTTAATCAATATTACTGCGTTGCAAAAAAAATGCAAAATGTCATGGGATATATCTGTAAATCAGCCAGAAATGGCAGAAGCTCCCTGCCAATATAAAGAGATGAAAGATTCCGTGAAAGCCAACAGTTCTAGGTAAAAAGTCGGGTTTTTTCACCCCGTAGATTAATCCCCCTATGCTATAAAAGATTCCCCCGCCCAGTAACCATTTAAAACCTGAAAAAGTAATGGAAGGTATCAGAGAAGGAGTAGTAATTATTATCAGCCACCCCATCAACGTGTAAATTAATGAGGATAACCACCGTGGTTTGTTTAACCAAAATCCTGTAGAGATGATACCCGCCATGGCAAGGCTCCAAATGCTGACAAACAGAATCCAGCCGGGATATATCCATAGAGAAATGAGGCATAAAGGGGTGTAAGTACCGGCAATCAATATATAAATCATTATATGGTCTATATACCTTAATATTTTTGTTGCTTTTTCTGAAACACTCAAAAGATGATATATGGCACTGGCTGTATAGAGTAAAACAAGGCTTGAGCCATAGATAGCAAAAGAAACCACGTAACGAGTGCTTCTTATTGCAAGAGCTCGTTGAATAAGCATCCAAGTTCCCCACATTGACATTAAGGCCCCAAGCAAATGCGACAAGCCGTTAAACGGCTCTTTTATCTTTATTGTCATAGCGCTCCCCCATCTTACATATTTTTAGCATAAAAAAGTCAAGGTATTACCCCTGACTCGTCAATTAATTGCTTTATTGTATTCCTTGATCTTTTTATATACTTCATCTATCGAATTGGTTCTGATTACGGCTATAAGCAGGCTATCAAGACTCTTTTCATCATTTATGCCTGTTATTTTACCTTTCAAATCATAGGGTATTACATATTTGTCTGCAAGCCCCACCACTGATGCCATTATCATGTGAGGTCCATTATATCCTTATTGCTAGCGGTATCTATATAGCAACCCCGCTTACGGGATTATTATATCATATTTTTCAACTGAATTGTGAGTTTTGTTTTTATCTGCTAAAATCTATTCTTGTTATATTGCTTTTTTGTATTTACCTCTAAAAAACATACACTTGAGTCAATGGATTGCCAAATTGACTCAAGTGTTAGCTTGAAAAATAACACAACATAAGGTAAAAAAGGGCGCACTACTATATAGCCCCCTAACGTACTTGGAGAAAATCCGTATAAATGATAATATAACAATAGGGGGTTGACATAAATGACAAAAAAACAATATGCAGAAGAATTCAAAGAGCAACTCATAAAGGAATGTCAGGAAGTAGGCAACGTATCCCTGGTAGCCCGAAGGCATAATATCTCATCCAACACCATACACGGATGGATGCGAAGCATCAGAAAAAGAGGCTCAGTAACACCGCTCCCAAGGAACGACGAAAAACGCATCATCGAGATACAAAAAAGACTAGAAGATGTTGCAAAAGAAAACAACACCCTGAAAAAACTCTTGGGAGAAAAAGAACTTGAACTTGCAATCCTGAGAGAACTGAGGGATAGAGTAAACCCTCGGTAACCGACAAAGTCGAAATAGCTTCAAAGTGGATAAATAAGGGTTACAGAGCATCCCTTATCCTGGGCTTTGTCGGCCTTTCCCCATCCACATATTATGAAAACATCTCAAGAAAGAACAATACCCGAGAGGATATGGAAATCAACGCATCTTTTGCCAGCAATAATACCGGTGGCAGGCCAATCCCGGGATATTCCTTAACCGATAAAGGTGAGAAAATATCCGATGAACAAATAAAAGAATGGCTTTGCGAATTAATATGCGGCGATGGCTACCCATATGGCTACAACAAACTTACCATATGCCTCAAAAACGATTATAATCTGTTTATAAACCGCAAGAAGGTATACAGACTCTGTAAGGAACTAAATATACTACAACCACAGCGAAAAATACAAAAAAGGCATCCCAGACGTTTAGCAAAGCCGGATAAAATCGAAGCACCGAACCAACTTTGGGAACTCGACATAAAATATGGCTACATAACAGGCACAGATTCATTCTTTTTCCAGCTATCCCTCATAGACGTATTTGACCGCTCAATAATCGACTATCATCTGGGATTATCCTGCACAGCAGCGGATGCGGCAAGAGTACTAAAGAATTCCCTTGCGAAAAGAGGCCTTGCAAAAGGCATGACCTTGCCAAAAATACGAACAGATAATGGACCGCAATTTATTTCAAACCGGTTTGAAGAAACAATAGAGGAATTAGGCCTGATACACGAAAGAATACCTGTAAAAACGCCAAACATGAATGCCCATATAGAATCTTTTCATTCGATTTTAGAAGATGAATGCTACAGCAGAAATGAGTTTAACAGCTTTATGGAGGCTTACTCCATCATAACAGAGTATATGGAATACTACAACCAGCGCAGGATACATGGGAGTATAAATTTCATGGCACCAAACAAGTTTTATGAAGCATTCATGAGCAACACTGCAAAAATTGAACCATTTAGTGCATAATCTCCGGAGTTAGGGGGTCAGGCCGACTAAACCAAGGCCTTTGAAAGCCCAAAAAATTAAATCTCAGTTTTAAGCTATAATTTACGCCACAGAAATATCAGAAGCTTTTATGACACCATTGGAGATCAGAAGTTTCACTGCTTGTTTAATAGCCTTCTCCTTCTGCTTTTCCAGCATTTCCTGTGGCATATCAATCTTATACAAATCGCTTGGATTCCATACTTCACCAGTAACAAGCATATGATATATAGCGGTGAGAATCATCCTTGCGATAGCGATAATGGCTCTTTTCTTGCCTCTCCTTTTGCAAATGCGTTCATACTTGATTCTGTAGTAAGAAGATTTATCCGACTTCACGGCTGCATGGGCAACTTGCACCAATGCAGGTTTGAGGTAGACACCGGCACGTGTAATACGGACAGATTTCTTCTTACCAGCAGATTCATTATTGCCAGGTGTAAGTCCCCCCCAGCAGCACAAACCCTTGGAGTTGGAAAACTGAGACATATCGGTGCCAATCTCGGAGATGATAGTGATGGCAGATGTCCTATCAACTCCGGGAATGGTACAAAGGAGTTTGATAGCACTTTCATAAGGTTTAACCATTTTATCAAGCTTTTCATCCAATTCAGCAATGGATTTAGTTACGTATTCAAGATGAGAACGAACCATTACCATACGCTCTTTTTGTTCCCTGGTCATCTGATATCCTTCGATAGATTCAACCACAGCATCCGCTTTTTTCTTCAGTGATTTTTGAAGAAGAGAAGTACAGTAATCCGGGTCGAAGGTATCAGAAGAAATCAAGTAGTCCGTGATGGAAGAGGCAGATTTGCCAAACATGTCGGAAACGACAGCATCAAGGGCTACATTACAGACGGTGAAGGCATTCTGGAAACGGTTCTTCTCACTGGTTCTGCAAGAAACAAGTTTAGATCGATAGCGAGTATATTCACGAAGAATACGAATTGGCTTATCTGGGATATAACTACCTGGAACTAAACCAAGGCGGAAAAGATCGCCAATCCACTTGGAATCCTTTTTATCATCCTTATTTCCCTTTACAGCCTTCACCCATTTGGGATTGGCGACGGTAATATGGATAGTATCTTCCAAAAGGTTGTAGATGGGCACCCAATACTTTCCCGTGGATTCCATGCACACATCATAGCAGTTGTTATCAATCAGCCACTGCTTGAACTTGAGGATGGAATTGTTGAAAGTTGAAAACCTCTTTTTAGAGTAATGGGGAATTATCCCCTCTGAAGTAATGAGTGTGGCGACGAGAAAAGTCTTATGCACATCGACACCACAACAAATGGGATAAACAACTTTCATTGCACAGCCTCCTTTGCTAATTTAGTAGTTGAGGAGGAAGACATTGACTGAACCATCACACAATTAACAAAGAGCTAAAACAATGATTAGCTTGCGGTCTTATAGAACCACTTATTTGTGCTTGAAAGATGGTTCTTACACTGGTAAAAATACTGATTTAAGCCGCAAAGAGCAGTCTACGACTCACCTCACCGTGCTTTGTAGTGTATCTTCTCCTCAAGCTAATAATAACAAAGTGGTGAAAGCCGCGCACCATTTTTTTCATTACTATTTGTGCCGCCAGCGGTAGTGGCGGAATGGAGGTTTATATGAAAAGTTGTCAAATAATCTGTTGAAAATGCGACAATTGCTGAGTTCTTCTATTTTTTTCAGTTTCATTTTCAGTATGTATTCTATTATGTCGTCTGCTAGGCTTGAGAATATGTGTTTTATTGTTATGTCGTATTGGCCCAATTTATCACCTCTTTCTGCATTGATTATATATTATATCCCTTTTTTCTTCAATATTGATATGGCTTTACTTTTATTGTCTAAGGCCGAATTGTAGATTATCAAATTATATAATTCTTGCAATGTTGTTAATGCTAAAATATTGTGCGACAAGTTCTCAAGTTATTTTGGTTTTAAAATGCGACAATTTTAGAACCGTCCCTATGTCGCACGTGGATGAAGACAATCCGACAAAGCCAAGGATAAGGGATGCTCTGTAACCCTTATTTATCCACTTTAAAGCTTTCTCGACTTTGTCGGTTACCGAGGGTTTACCCTATCTCTCAGTTCTCTTAGTACTGCAAGTTCAAGTTCCTTTTCTCCTAAAAGTTTCTTTAGGGTGTTATTTTCTCTGCTTACGTCTTCTAATCTTTTTTCTATCTCCAGGATGCGTTTTTCTTCGTTCCTGGGCAACTGCTTTATTGATCCCCTTTTTCTGATGCTTCGTATCCATCCATGAATGGTGTTAGATGAGATATTATGTCTGCGAGCTACCAGGGATACGTTGCCTACTTCCTGACATTCCTTTAGCAGTTGCTCTTTAAATTCTTCGGTATACTGTTTCTTTATCATTTGAATCAACCCCCTGTTGTTATATTAGCATTTATACGGATTTTCTCCAAGTATGTTAGGGGGCTATATAGGTTTTCTTTGTATTTACCTCTAAAAAATAAACACTTGAGTCAATTTGGTAATCCCTTGACTCAAGTGTTTTAGATGAAAAGTTGTTAAACAATCCGTTGGAAATGCGACAATTTTAGAACCGTCCCTATGTCGCACTGTGTCGCAAATTAATAAATCATCATCACCCGCTTAGCGGGTGGTTTGCACTAGCCCTATAAGGGCATTTACTGGCTGAGCCTTAAGGCTCGTTGAATGGTCTGCCAACCGCGTATTTTTTCAGGCTGCCCCTAAAGGGGCATTTTTATTTTTTGCCTTTGTTTACCGGCTCACCCGTAAACGGGTCAATGTATTCTTTTAAACTTATTTGGTCATTTGCTATATCTTCCTGTAACTGGTTCTTGATATATTCTTCTATTGCCTTTTTATTGCGACCCACTGTATCTACATAGTATCCTCTGCACCAAAATTGTCGATTCCCATACTTATATTTCAAATTTGCATGTCTATCAAATATCATCAGTGAACTTTTTCCCTTCAAATATCCCATAAACTGTGCTACACTTATTTTAGGTGGAATACTTACCAACATGTGTATGTGATCTTTACAGGCATTTGCTTCTATTATTTCCACACCCTTGTATTCACATAGTTTCCTTAGTATTTTCCCTATATCAGTCTTTATTTTTCCATATATTACTTGTCTTCGATACTTCGGTGCGAATACTATGTGATATTTACAATTCCATTTGGTATGTGATAAACTTTCATTATCCATTTTGGATAACCTCCTTTGTTTTGATGCGGTTGACAGACCTGCATCTATTCTAACAAAGGAGGTTTTTTATTTCTACTTATAGCTATAAGCTTTTTGGAACCACCTGCATAGCAGGTGGTTTTCGTTATACAATAAAAAAATCCGGCAGCGCACATACTGCCGGATTTTATCTTCTTTAAACTGAAACTGTGAAACTGTATATTTGTTATTGTTGCTTACTTATTCCAATGGAGCCGCTCTTTACTGTAGCGGTCTGTTTAGTTGTTGTGCCTTCTTTTGCGGTGATTGTTATAGCGTTGTCAGAAATCTGCAACGTGTCGCCTACCCAGACATAATCATCGAATACTGCGGTAAATGTAATTTCATTCTTGTCTTTATCATAATCCGCAAGACCAATGCTTCTGGCAGCAATACCTGAAGCTTTTACTAAATCTTTGTTTACAGCAATTTCATATTCTATTCCAGAGCCTGTTGCAGAATCATCCCACTTTATATCAGCATAAACCGTTACTGCAACGCTGCGGCTGGGTTCGTCGCTTATAGTGGCGGTGCTGGAGCTAGCGATATTGAATGTGATGTCGCCAGTGCTTCCACCCGTTCCGCCGGAGCCATTGGCTATCTTATTTTCATATGTTTCTTTTTCGTTATCAATTAGCCTTTCGATTACCCTTACGTTGGAATCCTTTTCTACTACGAAGATTATTACATCGCCGCTCCTGATGTTAGATGTTGACTTCTTATTGTCTTCTTCGTAAACTACGGTCTTGCTGGAAATATTGTATTGTGTCTGGGATACCGGGCTACCGTCAGCAATATTGCGCACTTTTCCACTTTCCATCGTCAGGCTGGTGGCATCTCTGTCTTTCACTTTGCCGTATAGGACTTTGAAACCGTCTTTCGAACCGCTTGCAGTCGGTGTAATTATAGACAAATCTCCGTTGGATTTCACTTTGGCGATATACGGATGCTCATCGCTGTTGTATAGTGCCCCTTTATCTTCCAGCTTCCTTTCTTCAACTTTGCCGTCATAAGGTTCGTATTTTACATATCTGTCGCCGCTCTTTAGCCATGTATCTATGACATAGACACCCATTTCGTCATTAGATGCAGCGCCGGAACCCTTGCCGATGAATATGGCGGCTTTCGCATTGACTTTCTTGTTATCATCGCAAAATACATAGAAGTATCCGTCAATGCCGTTGGCGCTCTTTAATTCGCTCCAGCTGGCTTCAGAGAAGTCATCTGTATCATTCCAATCTGCATATATACCGTCTGTGATTTTTGTTTTGTTTGTATTATTATTGGTAAACTTATATCCTTCAGCATCGATTAAAACAATATTGTCATCCACTGAGAATGTAGTGGTTTCCTCAGCGCTACCGTTCGGTGCAATATTTGCTCCTGCAGGATCGGTGGTATCGTATTTATATGCAGTGTATCTTGTGGCTTTCGGGAGATAATCCTTTCCAAAGTCATCGCTGGCAGAAATCCTCCATACATTCTTCGGGTCCATTACATAGATTTCATCTTCTGCGATTTCTCCGTCCTTGTTCAGTTTGAATTTGACAATGGAGCCTTCAAATACTGTCGCTTTGTCCTTTGTCTTCTGACCGTATTGGTTGAGGGCATAAGCGCCTAATGCATTCAGATTGTCATCTTCTTCCATGGTATATGTTATTTCGTCGCCCGTGCCGTCATTGGCTATGGTGAAAATCTTTAATTTGTCTTTGTCTGCATATATCTTTGTCACAATACCGTATTTATATCCGGAAGAAGTCTCATTCTTCGTGACGAAATACGCTATTCTTCCCACTGCATCAGTGTAAGCTATGACATCTTCTTCATCAGCATCTTCCATATCGCTTGCCACGTCACTGTCTGTATCAAGGAGATATTGATGGATATCTTCTCCGTCATTTACGCTGTAATATGCTTCGTATGATTTTTTCCCATCGGTATCACTGTACTTCGTAACCTTGATTTCTTTTCCGCTGATATTTATCCTATCATTCTTCACGCTGTTGAGTTTGCCTTCTACCGTATTGTTCTTAACCACTCTGACTACGGCATAATCATCCCCACCGATGTCCTGTTTCTGGATATAGAGGAGGTTTCCTTTTTCAATGTCGTCCACCTTCATCTTATTTCCGTCGGTGTCAAGCACTATGACGCCGTCGTAATCTTCGCCTTCCCGGAGATCTATATCATATTCGTCGTCGTCGGCGACTATACCATACAGCATTCCGCCATCATTCTTCGTCACTATCATCCATGGCTGGGTTTCTCCGGAGGACATGATTTCAGCCCATACTATCTTGCGGTTCTTGATGACGAACTTGCCGACTTTGCCAAGCAACTTGCTGGTGTCGGTTACTTTGTTGTATTCCACAGTCTTGTAATCGTTGCCGTCCATCATGTATATTACGGCATCCTTGTCAAAGGCGTAATCATCATCCGCCTTTACCAGGCTGAGCTTGTCGACGGTCTTGCCGTCGCTGTTCATTACCACGCCTTCGATGTAGTCGAAGTAAGAGTTGTCATCGTATTCTTTTTCCGCATATACGATTTCATCGTCGTCGTTCAAATATATGGTTGATTCTTCTCCAAGGACATTTTCAAGGTTTACGTCGTATACTATATCAAAATCTTTTTCTTCGCCTTCATCATATTTATTGTCTTCAGTGTCTTTCAGGAACTTGACCCTGACCTCATCTTCATTCAGGCCGTCGTCTATTCTCCTGTTGGCAATTATGCGCACATCTTTATATTTGGTTATGTTCAGTTTGTCTTCGAGCAATGTCTTGTCGGATTCCAGATATTTCGTGCCGCTGGATTCGTAAGTGTCGACTTTGACTACCTTTGCATCCAGCGTGTTGTTCACCAGGATGGCCACATCGCCTCTGTTGGCTACTCCTGTGGCATCGCTGAATTTAACCTTCTTTGTGATTTCCTTTTCAGCAGCCTTTGCAAGATAATTGCCTGGCCATGTACCGGTAAGGAACGAATCCTTATATCCCAGTGCTCTTACCAGCATGGTAATGGCTTCAGCATAAGTGACTTCTTTCGCAGGCTGGAAAGTCCCATCGGGATACCCTTTGATAAGCCCCTGTCCGACAGCCACGTTTATGTATCCCGCCGACCACCTGCTGGCCTCCACGTCTTTGAAGCTGCTGCGGCCTGTGGCTGCTTTTGCGGCGCTATCCATCTTCAGCGAAGTGACCAGTATCTTGGCAAACTGTTCCCTGGTCACATTGTCGCCGGGATGGTATTTGCCGTCATCCATACCGTTTACAATTCCGAATGCCACAAGCCTCAACACTGCGTCTTTTGTGTCCTTGTCAGTGATGTCGGATGTGAGTTTGACCACATCGATGGAGCTTGAGTCGCTATTGCTTTTGTCGCTGCTTGCCGCCATCGCGACTTTCGGAGCCCCGGTGCCCACTATTCCGGCAATGAATACGAAGATTGTAAGAATAGCAAACAGTTTTTTCATGCGTTTGAGATTGTACATTTGTAAACCTCCTTTTGATATTTTGTTGTATCGCTATTTATAAAATTTGAAAAATCTTTCGCCTCACCTCCCGGCTATACTATAATAAGCATTTTTTCTAAAACCCCTCCCTTCGGCAAAAAAATGAAGGGAGGGAAAATCAAAAAGAAGGATTTGAATACCCCTCTTTGAGAGAGGCCATGTGGAATATTTTATAATGAGTGATTACTTACATTTTTAGTATAGCTACAGAGCATTTCATTGTCAATACGTTTTTCTTTTTTGTAATGAATTTGTAATAATATATATGCCTGATTATAACCATATTAAAAGCTTTATTTGTAAGCGAGCAATTACTTAATTTTTATTACTTTAAAGGGTGTTATTTATACCGGTTGTGTGATATAATTTTAAATAGTTTAGTGATTAATCACTTTAAAATTGGGGGTCTTAATAATGAAAGGCAGTTTTATAAAAGATCAATTGAGGCAGGTTGAAAGAAGCATCAGGATATGCCTTAAGCGAAATGACGCAAGCGCCAAACTAAACATTAAGCCGGAGGTTCTCTCCGGACTGATGACGCTATCTTATTCCAGCATTTTGCTTAAGGCTTTAATGAAAGGAGATACCGGAAATTTTAAAGCGGGCGAAAAAGAGATAGACGATATGGTAGATTTCTATTTGAAGGATTTCACCAACTAATTTCGTTTCTTTATCCCGTTAAAGATTATATCCAGCACCAATGATATATTTTTATCTTCATCAGGCGGATTCTCGTTTTCTTCAATCATGGTTTGTACCATGATAACTCCCAAAAATATTCCGAGCAGCGTCTCAGCGGCCAGCTCGGGAGGCACGTCATCTCTTATGTTGCCGCTTTTTACCAGGCACTTTTTTATAACTGCCAGCGTACCCGAGACTACTTCCTTATAGAAAGCTTCTCTGAGTTCTTTGTGAAACTGCATCTCGTAAAATATGGTTTTTAATAGTTGATAATTCTGGGTAATCATATTGTAGTGCAGTTTCAGCAGATTTTTCAGCGCCTGACCGGTGTCGAGGCCGTCTTCCACTTCCTGAATAAACTTGAACATGGATTTTTCTGTCAGGATATTTATAAGGCTTATCAATATTTCTTTTTTTGTTTTAAAATATCTAAATATCGTGCCTTCCGAGACCCGGGCTTTCTTTGCAATTTCTTTTGTAGTCGAGCCTTCGAATCCTTTTTCTGAAAATACTTTAATGGCTGCTTCCAGTATCTGCGTTTTTCGCCTGTCAATTAAGTCCTCACTTTTCGTCCTCTTCTTCCTTCTCACTCCCACTATCTCCTTTTCAATAGTTTATCACTTTACATTATAAAATATTAATTTATTCAGGTCAATTATACATCGGTCGATCACCTGGTGGATTATTATATCAGAGGGTGAGTCAGGGGACGGTTCCTTGACTCATTAAAATGAGTCAAGGAACCGTCCCCTGACTCACTGACTCACAGCCGCATATTTTCAAACTTTATTTGATACTTTTCTTTACCCGCATTTGGAATAGCCGCAGCTTCGGCAGACGACACAGCCGCTCTCGTGTTCAAGAATGCTTCCGCATTCCGGGCATAAGGCCCCGGTTTTTTCGTATTGAACTTTTTTGCAGCATTGGGAATCCTCGCTTACACATATGTCTTCATCGTTATCTTCATTATTATAATAAGTCGATTTGCGATTATTTATTTCATTATTGACATCGGTATCTTTGGCAGCATTGCCGCCATCGGCACTATCGCATTCGGCGTAAGCCCTCCCCGTTATTTCCGGGGAATTCCCGTTGGGCACCAGTTTCTTTCCTATGCTTCTTTCTATGGCTTTCCCGATGGCGTCAGGGCATGACAGCACCTTTATTTCTTTGTTGTTCGCCATCTGCCGCAGTGTGGAATGGCACCTGATGCCCTTGAGCTGCTCCACTATGGATTTTACATCGATTCCCGAGCGCAGCGCCAGAGAGATCAGGCGGCTGGTGGCCTCCGATTGGGACGGGCAGCCTCCGGCTCTGCCCAGGTTGGTGAATACTTCGCATATGCCGTTTTCATCGGAGTTCACGGTGATATACAGGTTGCCGCAGCCTATCTTCACTTTTTCGGTGTTACCGTACGTAATGGTGGGCCTTGGCCTAGGCTTTATTTCCCGGCGGTACTCACAGGCTTCACAGTATGGACCGTAAAATCCCGTTTCTTCGCTGGATTTTTCGCTTGGGGCGGCGTATTTTTCTTCAGGCAGAGTGCCGGAAGTAGCACTGCCGGTTTCCCCAGTCATTACCTGATTGCCGTCTCCTTCGGAAATCCCGCCCCCGGCAGGATTCATCTCGGGATTTTGGGCATGACCATGGTTGTCGGTCTTGACTGCTCCCTTGTTCAAAACCTGTTCCTCGCGGCTGCCGTCCCGGTAGATGGTAACGCCCTTGCAGCCCAGCTCATAGGCCATGAGGTACACATTTTTCACGTCCTCCCTGGTAGCACTGTGGGGGAAGTTCACAGTCTTGGACACGGCATTGTCCGTGTATTTCTGGAAAGCAGCCTGAATTTTTATGTGCCACTCCGGCGAAATGTCATGGGCTGTTACATATATTTTCTTTACATCTTCCGGCAGTTTTTCTATTTCCTTTAGAGAACCCGCGGCGGCTACCTTTTCCATGAGCTCCTTGCTGTAAAGACCGCGTTTTTTCATTTCTTCTTCAAAAATCGGGTGCACTTCCACCAGGCGCTGGTTGTCCAGCACATGGCGCTCGAAGGCCAGGGCAAAAAGGGGCTCTATGCCGCTGGAGGCTCCGGCTATGATGCTGATGGTACCGGTAGGAGCGATGGTGGTGGTTGTGGCGTTTCTGAGCTTCCTGCCCCCGGGATATATGCCGCCGGGGCCGTATATGCTCTTTTCCCAGTTGGGAAAGGTCCCGCGCTCTTTCGCCAGTTCCTCTGAAGTCTTTTTGGATTCCTCCTGGATAAAGCCCATTATTTTTTCCGCCGTTTCCACCGCCTCATCGGAATTATACGGGATCCCCAGTTTTATGAGCATGTCCGCAAATCCCATTACTCCCAGACCTATCTTGCGATTGGCCAGAGTCATTTTTTCAATCTCCGGCAGCGGATACCGGTTTACGTCGATGACATCGTCCAGGAAACGAACGGCGGTGTGCACCGCATATTTTAAGCCTTCAAAGTCAATTTCCTTTTGGCCTTCATCGCCGGTCTTTACAAATTTTGCAAGGTTTATAGAACCCAGGTTACAGTTATGCACAATCATCCCTTCGGCAATCAGGGAATGAGTCACAGGCTCGGAAACATCATATACGTAAGCCCGACCAGCAGGAGTCACGGATTTGACTTTGCTTCGCCGGGAATCGTGATGAATTCTTTGCCTGCTTTTTATCCACTTAAGAAGGCGGCCCTGCTTGGCAGGATTCATTGGGAATCCTATAAGTCCGGCAAAGCGATCCAGGCTCTCATTGGTGATAAAGACCTGGCTCCATTCACGGCCGTCTTTATGATGGTAAATCCAAATACGAGATTTGATGCCTAAGCCCAGGAGCAGCAATTGAACATCTGCAGCAAGTTCTCTCGATGCCGTTGTAAGAGAGACCTTGGCTCGCCTACTGTCAACGTATCCTTCGGCTCCGAAAAGCCCTTTAAGAAATTCACACTGAGCTTCTCTTCCAGCTTGCATAATGGAAATTGGAACCCTTTTATCTCCTGCTAATGCGAACTCCAAACCACTTTCATTTAGGAATTGCCGGACTCCGGCGTTAGTACACGCCACCGTTAAAACGCCATTGCCGGCACGGCTTCCATGGGGAACCCTTCCATTTGATGCCGGATTAATTAAGCCGGCACAGAGCTCCTGAAAAACCGGTAGAAGTTGGTCTTCCGCTTTTTTATCATCAGGCCCAAAGATCAGGCCGCTGGACTTTTCAGTATGCCAGCCATCACCGACCATCCAACCTAGCATCCGATAAAATTTGTCAGTTTCAGTATCAGACTCTCTTATAGGAACTGCTCCATCCGGCAAATATACAAAGTCTTTTTCAGTGAGTGTGCTTGCTGGAACCCATCCCCGCTGGGTAAGTATTTTATGGTCTGGGGTAACTCGCAAACGCTGGCCATTTTGAAGTTCTACAGTTACAATATCTCTTTCTCCTATAGGTACCACGGTGGCAGGTCGAAGCGCTAAATCTTTTTCATTTGTCATAAGGCCGTCCGTATAAACCGACACTAGTTCTCCACGGCTTTGCCTTTCATAGGCTTCTTCCACCGTTTCCCAGCCTTTATCGGTCATGATACGGGTATCAGAGGCAAAACATGATTCATATGGTAGAAGTGGCTGCTCGCCACAATCATAAGATACAAAACCATTAGTAATCCAGGTAAAAGTCTCAGGTTCCGTAACATCGAAAACCTCTTCTTGCCCAATGAATTTTATGGATTCTACCTCATCCCAAGATACACCTTGGATCTCACTATTTTCTATATTATTATGTTTACCTGCACGTCTTTCAAACAAAGTCAGCACCTTTCTAGTAGATGCCATCCCTACTTCACTCATAAACTTTATACTGAACGAAGGCGGAATGAGTATTTCGTAGTAATCTCCAAAAGTATAGGTATGTTCTTGACCGGAGATATCACGATAAGAGCCAAAACTTGAAGCTTTTTTCATTGATTGCTGCCGAATCCTTGACTTAATGCCAAGGCCTTGCAACAAGAGTTGAATCTCCTGGACAAGTTCCCCGGAGGCTGAAGTAGCCCTAATGCCTCCCTCATTGTCAACAGAACCAGAACACGCAAAGAAAGCTGACAAAAAAGCTGTAACAACAGACCTTGGGGCCTGGAAAATTGCCTTCGGCACTCTCCGGTTCCGAGAACGGCCAGGAACAGCTCCAAAGGCCTTCCATACTCGCCTTATACCTTTAGGAAGTTCCAGAACAGTGGTCTTATCTCGCATTCTGATATGGTATTGAATTCGCCAAGAGTCAAGGATGCCTTTAGTTTGTTCAAGCAAATCTGCTTCATCTTGACCGAAATACATGGCACTTGCAGTGCTATAATAACCGTTACCAACCAAAATACCGAGGATAAATCCATATTCATCGGAAAACTCAAGAGGCAGGAGCCAGCCTGTCCTCTGCCTTAAATTTATCACTTCAAAGTCCTTAGGAAGCACCTGATTCTCCGGAAAAGCAAAAGTGCCAAATATTCTTAGCCTATCTCCCGGTTTAAGCTGCTCTACAGGCACCCATTGTCCGTCCACAGTTTGCAGCTTATGGTCTTTCGTAGCCTTGAGGCTAAAACCATTTTTCATCTTAACCTCAAAGATATCCTGAACTCCATTGTTATACACCGCCGTGATAGGCTTTAGTCCTAAAGGTGTGACGATTTTATCTCCTACTTTTAGGCTTGCTGCCGGAACAAGCCCATGCTCGGTAGCCACCCACGTATCTCCGGTAACACAGGGATTTGTGCTTTCTATCTCCCCTACCGCCGGGGTGGGGTTTTTTTCGTTCATGCGGTCGATGAAGATGATGCCGGGTTCACCGTTGTTCCAGGCCATGTCCACTATGAGGTCAAATACCTCCCGGGCCTTCAGCGTCCCTGTGACCTTCCCGGTGTGGGGGTCTATGAGCTCATAGCTCTCATCCTTCTTCAATGCCTCCATGAACTTGTCGGTGATGGCCACACTTATATTGAAATTGGTGATATCCTTATCGTTTTTCTTGCACTGGATAAACTCCAGTATGTCCGGATGGTCCACCCGCAGGATGCCCATATTGGCGCCGCGCCTTCGACCCCCTTGACGTACAGCTTCTGTAGCTGAATTAAAAACTTTCATGAAAGAAATAGGGCCTGACGCTTCACCGCCGGTGGATTTCACCATAGCTCCCCTGGGACGCAGGCGGGAAAAGGAAAAGCCAGTGTTATGGATCACCGTAAATTTCCCAAATCCTCCGCCTGCAATGTAATTATTAAAATCTTCCACGGTAAAGTCATAAAATTTCTTTGGGCTTTTTGCCTTCTCTACATGCTCTACTACCGTCCAGCCTTCTGCCAGCCTTTCCAGTTGTTCGAGCCTGTCTTTATATTCTTGCGGTAGAAGAGGTCGCAGAGCTTTGATGAGGCGGCGAAGTTTATCTTCACCTATGCCTATTCCCCACTTCAACTGGTGTAGCCAAAAGCTTTCATGGCCAATATGCACCGCTTCCCTATGGATACCCGTGGTACGGGTCTCAACTCCGGCGGCAGAAATCAGCGGCTCCAACGCCTCAAAAGGGAGCGGTATGCGGTGATGGGTATTATGCTCCAGGCGCTCTTTGAGCTCTTTTAATCTTTCAGCCCTGAAAGGATCATGCACCCAATCTTTTACCATATCCACCAAAAACGGCGTCTTTTTGGCATCGGCCATGTGTATACTATATTCAATCTTTTTCGCCCTTTTCCCGGGTTGCTTTTTCCTGACGGAAGGATTAAATCCCAGGGCACTCAAAAGCGATACCAGGCGCCGGGCAAGTCTCGGACATACGGTGGAAAACTCCACCCGCCTGCGCTCAAGGCTAACATATCCGTCAGAATCTATAAGGCCGCCCAGAAAAGCACCTATAACCGTAAGAGGCGACTTTGCCACCCACTCGGGCATCGTAAGGTCCTCCTTTGGACCTGGCTCTACATCTGTAATCCTGGCAAATTTCGTTACGAAATTTTGATTGGTAGTGGTAAGACTCCATAATCCCCGTCCATCTTGCTGAGGTTTTAGATAAATTCCATAATCGGAAAGGACATCTGCCGCAAATCTTATATTTTCCGACCTTCCATCAAAAAATCTGAGTCTTAAGGCTTTATAGTTACTTTTACGATTATGAGTCCACGCCAAGCTTCCGTCTCCCAGGAAAAATCCCGTAAGCCACCCCATGCGCTCATCAAGCTTTATTCCTTCCAATTCCTTATATTCCTTGAAAGGCCACGATTCCCTTATAGTGCTGTTGGGTGCTATCAATATATCTCCGGATTTCAATTCATCGGCCCGGCGCTCTTTTATACCATCTTCAGTAAATACCATGAAAGGATGCCAACTGCTGGTAGTAACTTCGGTCCCATCGCTGCAGCGCACAGTATACTGATTTTCTTCCGGTACATCCCACTGCCAGAGGTGGGTTATTTTTTTCGCCTCAAAGCGCCCGGTAGCCGGGTTTACGGCAAAAGTTTTGATGCCCAGGTGGGAAACATCTAAGATTTTATGGTCATCCTCCTCCATTTCAGGTATACCCAAAGCATGGGCCCTATTGTAAAGGGTGCTTATCTCCTCCACCCCGCAAAAGGTGGTATAAACATGGGCATCACCCGACACACAACCGCCACCTGACTTATGTATCAACGCAGCCGATTTTATGGAGTCAAATATGCCCTCCATGGAATCTTCCACCGGCAGGACAAAGCAGGCCGAAAGTTGGCCCAGGTCCCGGCCCGCATTCATGAGGGTGGGAGAATTGGGCATGAATTTTAAGTCCGCCATTAGATTATAGAATTCTTCAGCCCATTTTTCCGCATCCCCGCCGTATTTTTTCTCAGCCTCGGCTATAGTTTTAGACACTCGCTCCAGCATATCTTCGGGGGTTTCCATGATTCTGCCTTCGGCGTCTTTCGCCAGGTAACGCTTTTTAAGGACAATCCTTGCATTTTCCGTGAGGTTCAGTTTCTTTTTTCCCACTTTCTCACCCCTTCATCTAAAATACAGGCTATATATGAGCATGTAAAGCAAAAGCAAACCTGTTGACTGCAAGCGTCAAATACACCCGATTTTTCAATAAGCGAACTAGCCAACGCCGGTACCATATATGGTAGTATTCTTATTATACCTCACTATATATTGGATATCAAATCGCACAACTCCATCAGGGTACGTGCCCTGTTATTTTTATGCTCCATTCTTATCTAATTCTGTCATTTTTTAACCGATTAATATACATATTAAAAGAACTTGAATAGTCATAAGACTCATCATCGCATAAGACGTCACAGCATAATGGTCCGAAGGTTCAATTATTGAATAAGTAAGTGCCGGTCGCACTCAAATAATGAGTCACGGAACCGTCCCCTGACTCAAATGAAATAATGAGTCAGGGAACCGTCCCCTGACTCATTTTTCTTTGCAATCGCTGCACAGGCCGTAAAACTCCATCCTGTGAAAGAAAACTTCCACATTGTTTTCCCGGGCAACCATTTCATCCACTTCTCTGTCCACGGAACATCCTTCCACATCCATCACTTTTCCGCATTTTGTGCAAACAAAATGGTAGTGATTCTCAGGGTTTCCGTCAAAGCGGCTGAACTTGCTGCCGTAGTTGAGCTCCATAATTTCGCCCATTTCCCTGAGGGTCCCCAGGTTTCTGTAAACGGTACCCAGACTGATGTTTGGCATTTCTTTTTTAACCCTTTCATAAATCCAGTCGGCGGTGGGATGGGAATTGGTGCTGCGCAGTGTCTTTAAAATCAGCTCCCGCTGCCGCGTTTTGCGCACAAACCCTTTTTTTTCTTCCTGTATCAAATCCTTCATGAAATCTTACTTTTCCTCCTTGGGGTCTTCAACCTTCACGAAAGTATCTTTTGCCTCGCATTCGGGACATTTTTTGGGTTTGCAACGGCTCTCCTTTTCATACCCGCAGGCGCTGCATTTGAATACTGCCATTTTTTACACCTCCGTAATTTAAAAATAATAATCATTATCCGTTTCTATATTATGAGTATAAAATATTTTATGATTCCAGTCAATGATAAATCTTAAAAGTTCGAAGCATGATTCAAAGCCGCCACGGTGTAAGTATTGGCCGGATCCCATAATATCCACTCCGAAAGCCCCGCATCATAGGTGGCTTTTATCTGAGCCCTGACTTCCCTTTCGCCGTACGGCGGAGGGCCAAGGGTGAAATCCTGCAGCCACGGCCGTATCCCAGCTTTAAAACCGTCCACTTTTTTCAGCCTCTCCACTGCGTGTGAAAGGCTTCGAAATACGGTCTCGTAGGGAGCGGCGTTCGGGTTTGTGAGGCCGTAAGAGCCGGGGGCATAGTGGGAAGGATATACCATCGGAGAGATGTAGTCTACGGTTTTGGCCACCTCTTCAAGATGCTGTCCTATCTTCATATCGTCCTCAGCAGTAGTCACCAGCCCGAAAATGTCCGCCGACACATATACGCCGTACGGCTCCAACCGTTTTCTTGCATATGACAAAAAAGCAGAGACGGTAGCTACCCGCGAGCTCCCATTATTGGCGGGATATACGATATTGTTCAAGTTGCCGTCGGATGGAAACCTCACGTAATCGAACTGTATTTCATTGAAACCTTTCCTAGCCGCCTCTTCGGCTATGGATACCACGTAATCCCATACTTCGGTGTTGTAAGGATCCACCCAGCCCATGCCTTTGCGGGTAACCCAGTTTTCTCCGCTTTTATTCTTTACGGCAAGGTCGGGACGGGCTTTCGAAAGCACCGGGTCTTCGAAAACCACTATTCTCGCAATGGCATAAATGTCGTGCTCCTTTAAAGTCCTGAGCAATCTGTCTATATCGCCGATGCGGTTTGAATTCGCCCCGACCTGTTCCACCATGGGGACCGACGACCTGTAAGTAAGCCTGCCGGTATTATCCTTCACATCTATGACCATGGCGTTTAATTCGGTGTCATCCACCAGCTTTACCAGCTTCTGAAATTCACCGGGGAGCCCCGCTTTCCATCCGGTGAGATATATCCCTTTCACTTTTACCGGAGGATTGTACACCTGCGGCGCCCGGTAAGGCTGGGTGAAAAAGTCCTGTTCCTTCGGGCTTTCATAAATATTTTCCGCCACTGTGGGTATTTTTTTCGGGGTCCGCTCGCATCCGGTCGTAAATAGTATTGCAAAAATCAATACAATTAATACAGAATATACTGCTGCGTTTACTCGACAGATCATACCAGCATTTTCCCCCGGTTTCCCCTAGTAAGAATTATTTATTGATATTAATTCGACAAAAACAATTCATTTCCTTTAAAAAAATTTTTTTTTATTTTCTTGACTCAAATTGATTTTCGGTGTATAATAAAACCATCATACATGTATACAATTATTCAAAAGGAGGCGGCCTTCATGAAAATCCGTTTTGAAGACGCAGATATAATTATGAATGACGATAGAGCTGCAAAAAGCATTGAAGATTATATACTCGATTTGCTGTATGATTCCGGTTATATGGAGCACTAAAATATTCACCCTCTTTTAGCCTTAAGGCTTTTTTTTTGCATATTTATATGAAGTAGCGCCATACTAAAAATGCAGGATAAAGCTAAAGGAGGAAACAGGATGCTCTATGAAGTTAAAAAAGTTGACAACCCATGCGAAAGTTGCGAGGTTGATTGCCCGGTTATTGTCGGTGTCTGTTGAGTTTATTCACAGGATCCTGAGGAAATAGCCAAAATGAGCTGTGCGGCTGCCTAAGATGCCAGAAATTTTTTAATCTCGGGTAATGCCTTATATGTTACTTCCTCCCCGTATTTCACAAACTCCGGAATTCTCCTGAAATCTCTATATCCTACTCCCTTTAAATCCGGGTAAAGATAGTATCCCGGATAATTTTTTTTGATATAGTAGGAAAGTTCATCACCCATGATATCCACCGACGCCATCAATATCTCCAGCATAGAATCGGCTCTGGCCCGACCAGTCGTAATCCCCAAGTCTACGGCCAGCACCTTTCTTGTCCTCTGATGATACAATATATCTACCGGTGTATTGTCCTTGATGCCTCCATCCACCAGTTTATGGCCTTTTATATATTTCGGCAGGAAAATCCCCGGCAGGGAAATGCTGGCCCGCACCGCTTCGGAAACTTTTGCATCCGTGATAAAAACCGTATTGGGGATTTTTTCCCGGGGCACGTTTTTTTTGCTGCAAAAAACCACCGTCTCTCCGGTGTTTATGTCGGCGCTTACCACAGAAAGGGGGATGTATAGCTCATCAAATTTTTTCTTCTGCAACACCTCATCAAGATAACGCTCTATCTTCTCTCCTTTGAAAAGACCGTCCGGGAAATTCCACATCACCATCGGCTTATTAGTCCAGTAATAGAAAATAAGCATCAGTATATAAGCGGGAGTAAAGCTCGGGTCCAGCAGCTTCCACGCCTGGATGTCCTTCAAATTTTCCATGAAATTATCTATGTCAATACCCGCGGCATATACGGCGCCTGCGATGCTTCCCGCGCTGGTACCGGAAAGGATATCCGGATAAATGCCGTTTTTGGTCAGCACTTTCAGGACCCCAAGGTGCACCGCCCCCCGCACTCCGCCTCCGCTCAGAGCAATGCCGATATTGTAGCGCATGGTATTTTCCCCCTTCATCTCAAAATTGATTGCAGTTTAAAACTGTAATTTTTTCTTTATTACATATATTATGTCGCTAAAGAGAAAAGTTACCGGGTGTTTGCCGGAAGCCGCATAATTTTCGAACAAAGCAAAAACCTCCCGCGATATTATCGCAGGAGGCTTTGTATTCATTCAGGATTATATTATGGAATTTTATTTTGATGGGAGTTCGGGGGTTTCGCCGCAGCGCTCGAGAAGCGCCAGCCACCGGTTATCGATTTCTTCCTGTATGGCTTTTATCATATGCTCGTTGCCCGGGGCAAACAAGTGGCGGAAGCGGCCCTGGGGCTTCAGGAATTCTTCTATGGGCACATATTTCTTGGGCTTATAGTTCAGCTTCCATTTGCCGTTTTCCACTTCGTACATGGGCCAGAAACGGGTTTCAACGGCTATTTTAACAAGTTCCACTATATCGGGAGTGTTGTACCTCCAGCCTCTGGGGCAGGGCGACAGAATGTTGATAAATGCCGGGCCTTCCACATCAAAGGCCTTTTTAGCCTTCCTGTGCACATCCTGCCAGTTGCTGATGGCAGTCTGTGCCGCATAGGGTATGTTGTGGGCAGCCATGATGGCGGTCAAATCCTTTCGGGGCTGCTGCTTGCCGGGCATCACCTTTCCGGCGGGGCTTGTCGTGGTGTCGGCTCCCATCGGTGTGGCGCTGGAGCGCTGTATGCCGGTATTCATATAAGCCTCGTTGTCAAGGCAGACATATACGATGTTGTGGCCGCGCTCCATGGCGCCGGAAAGGGACTGGAACCCTATATCATAGGTACCGCCATCGCCTCCGAAGGCAACAAATTTGAAGTCTTTATCTATCTTGCCCTGCTTTTTCAGGGATTTGTATGCCGCCTCCACACCGCCGATGGTAGCTCCGGCATTTTCAAAAGCACTGTGAATAAACGAACAGTTCCACGCGGTGTAGGGATATATGGTAGAGGCCACTTCCAGGCAGCCGGTGGCGCACCCCACCACTACATTGGAGTCCTCGGCGGCATTCAAAATCATCCTGACGGAAATACCGTGGCCGCATCCGGCGCAGAGCCTGTGTCCTCCGACAAATCTTTCCTCAACCCTGGCGAGTTCTTTCAACGTAGCCATATTCGCACCTCCTATTCCCTTAAACCCAGGTAATTCACGAATTTATCCGCTCTGCCGGTCTTGATGATATTTGCCAAATCATCAAAAACCTTCTCAACATCCTCAAGCCTCAGATCCCTGCCGCCAAGGCCGTACACATAGTTGACAACCTTGATGTCGTTCTTCAAATCATAGAGGGCCGTCCTCACATCGGCAAACATCGGGCCCCCCAGTGTCGAGAAGGTCTCGGCCCTGTCTAGCACCGCCACGGCCCTGACTTTCTTCAGGGCGTCCTGCACGGCTTCAAAGGGGAACGGCCTGAAAGCCCTGGGTTTCAAGACGCCCACTCTGAGGCCTTTTTCCCTGAGCTCATCCACCACGCCTTTGGCGCTGCCCGCAGCGGAGTTGAGCACAACTACGGCCATTTCGGCATCGTCCAGCTTGTAGGTGTCTATGAGACCGTATTTCCTGCCGGAAATGGCTTCATATTCTCTACCGACCTCCTCGATGACTTTCTTGGCAGCTTCCATGGCCGCCACCTGCTGGCGCTTGTGTTCAAAATAAAAGTCGTACATGTCGAAATTCCCCATAGAAACGGGGTTTTGGGCATCCAGGAGATATTCTTCGGGCTGATACCGGCCTACAAAGTTCTTTACCGTCTCATCATCAAGGACTTCCAATACATCCAGCGCATGGCTTGTGATAAATCCGTCGAAATTTACCGACACAGGAAGAAGCACATCCGGATGTTCGGCGATCCTGACGGCCTGAATCATGTTGTCGTAGGCTTCCTGGGCGTTCTCGGAAAAGAGCTGAATGACCCCGGAGTCCTTGATACCCATGGCATCGCTGTGGTCGCAGTGGATATTGATGGGGCCGCTTAATGCGCGGTTTACCACCGGAAACACGATGGGAAGTCTGAGCGACGAAGCGATGTAAACCATCTCAAACATCAACGCCAGGCCCTGGCTCGACGTTGCCGTCATGGCGCGGGCTCCGGCGGCGGAAGCGCCTATGGCTGCGCTCATAGCGCTGTGTTCGCTTTCCACGGTGACAAACTCCGTATCAACCTGGCCGTTAGAAACAAAGGAAGAAAATATCTGGACCACTTCCGTCTGGGGTGTTATGGGATACGCCGCCACAACGTCGGGGTTAATCTGTTTCATCGCCTGGGCGACGGCCTCGTTTCCGGTAATGGCGACTTTATTCTTCATTTCTCCTCGCCTCCTTCTGTCTGTCTATCTCGTCCTCGGAGAACATGTCAATAGCATGGACGGGGCACACTTTGGCACATATGCCGCAGCCCTTGCAGTGTTTGTAGTCGAAAGAATCGAATTTGCCATCGGTGGATATGATGGAAGCGTCGGGGCAGTAGCGCCAGCATATCAGGCAGTGAATGCACCTGTCTTTGTTCCATACCGGCCTGATGGTCCGCCAGTCCCCCGTCTCATAAGTTGCGGCATTGCCGGGTTCGTATATGTTTCCGGCTTTGGTGAGCTCCTTCCAGTTCATGTCCGGGCGCACCGCCTTCGTCCTTCTTCCCTGACCGAAATTCCCATTAAAAGGCGTCATTCACTCTTCACCTCCTGATATGCCCTCTCAATGGCTTTCAAATTGCCTTCGATAACTTCCGGTTTTTTCTTGAACTTTTTGGCCAGCTCCGCTTTCATGTTGTCGATGAACTCCTCATACGGGATGAGCTGCGTCGCCCTGACAAAAGCGCCCATGAGCGGAGTGTTGGGTATGACCCTGCCGATTGTGTCAAGAGATATCTGGTTTGCGTCCACGGTGTAGATCTTTCCGCCGGAGATTTTGAGTATTTCCCTGACCTGCTGCGGGGTCTTCGTGGTATTGACGATATAGATGCCGTCGTCGGGCACCCCTTGGGTGACCCTGGGACCCAGCAGCGTGGCGTCAAGCACGATGACGATCTGGGGGTTGATAACATTTGAATGGATGTGAATGGGTTTATCGCTTATCCTGTTGAACGCCAGGATAGGAGCGCCCATCCTTTCGGGGCCGTATTCCGGGAAACCCTGCACATATTTTCCCATCTCGGCAATTGATTCCGCCAGCATGAGCGCTGCGGTTTTGGCTCCCTGGCCTCCCCGGGCGTGCCAGCGAACTTCAAGCACTTTTTCCATCTAGTGAATCCTCCCTTCAATTCACATTTACATGGCATATTTATATTGTTCCTAAAAAAAATTAATAATACTCCGACCATTTCCAGCCTTTTCAGATATGCCCGGCAAAATATTCAAAATCTGTTATAAAACAAATGAGCAAATTAGGAAACTGTTATGCTACACTGACAGGGTTTTAATGATACAGAGGGGATATGCTCGGAAAATATTATTAATATAAGGTGTAACAGAAATCTTATGTAAAGTATAACAGATTAAGAAAAAGCAGTCAAGAAAAAACTAAAATCCTTCGCACATACTGCAAAGGATTAAATTGATATAATAATGAACCTATCCGACGGAAGAAAGTATGTATTTTACGATGAGCAGAAGAATTATTCCCGGCACTCCCAGAAACCCCACCAGTAATGCGGTTATGGGATTTACGGCTATGTAAAGGCCGAAATGGCTGCCGAAGAAGTTGAGAACGACCAGCACAATCCCGCCGATGAGGGCATTGTAAATGAGTTTGAGCACCATCCTGAGTGGAGCCAGGAGCACCCGGCCCACCATATAAAGAAGAATGAGGCCGAAAGCATAAGCTATCACAGCAGTATAGTCTATATGCATACCATCGCCCCCTTATTTTTTTATTATATACTATTATTTTTTTAAAAAGATATGCCCTGTTTTGCCTTTTTTAATAGATATATATACTTTTTTCTGGCGGCTTCCTCGGTAAAAATGGCGTGATCCACCAGGTCCGGGTCTGTAACGCATTCGAAATATTTCTGCGCTTTGATCCACTCCTGATGGGCTTTTTTGATCTCGTCGGCTAGGCGTATTTCCGCTGGCATTACCGTTTCCTCATCATCCTCGACGAAAAGCTTCGACGACATCTGCGACAGAAAACGGATAATATCATCTTTATTCATATACTCATCTCCTCTTTTAAAAATTCTGCCCAGTTTTAGCTGCTATATACAGGAGATGAGTTTTCTATTTAAATATTAACATTAACTTCCTTGCTGCACAACAATGAAATTCTTTCTTTCTTTAGCCTTATAAAGGGCTTCGTCGGCTACTTTGAAGAACCGGTCCGCATTCACATCTTGTTCCTTTTCCGCCCAGGCTATACCGATGCTTATCGTTACCCTGCATGCGACTTCATCGAAATAAAATTCTTTTTCTTCAACCAGCTTTCTTATTCGATTCGCTATCTTGAAAGCCTCCTTTGCATCGGTCCGGGGCAAAATTACCGCAAATTCCTCCCCGCCCCACCGGGCGATTATGTCGTTTTTCCTCATATTTTCCTGCAATATACATGCAAACTGGCGCAATATTTCATCGCCGGCCACATGCCCGTAAGTATCGTTTATGCTTTTGAAATTGTCTATGTCTATGAATACCAGTGAAACTGGGATTCTTGATTTCAATTCAGTTAGTTTCATGTAAAAATATCTCCTGCTGTGCAAGCCTGTCAGCATATCCGTCTGCACCTGCTGATACAACTCTCTGATAATTGTGCCGCAAATCGCGGCAATAACCGTCTGTACCGTCACAAACGGCAGCCATGCCAGCACGCTTTCATCTTTGAAGTGTCTGTCCATCAAAAACGAGACGAGCCACAACAGAAACCCCAGCGATGTCAAAATTTCAGGAGCATATCTATACATATGTCTCTTCACGCACATCACCCTTTTTCTCTCTATTTTCACTGTAATACTCTATGATGTATCTGTCAATTTTTCTGCTGATTTTCAACAGCAAGCCTCCGCTCATATTCATTTTTGTCGCATTGTTCAGGATGTTTCTTGCAATTTCCAATCTGATTTTCACATCCATCCCGCACACTCCCGAAAATTAACTATACATTATTTTACATTAAACGTTGTCATATTGCAAATAATATTTATATGCTCTTTGCAAATTCAGATGATGCTTAAAGTTCGATAAAGTATCTTAAGACGAAGGAGTGAATGAAATGGAAATAAAAGGAGAGATAGACAACAGAGCCATCGGTCAGAGAATTCGGGAAGAAAGAGAGGAGATGGGACTGTCCAGGGAGGAATTCGCTGAAATCATCGGCCTTTCGGACTATTATGTCGGCCAATTGGAGCGGGGAGAAAGACAGATGAGTCTTCCGGTGCTTGTCAGAGTCACAAACTGTCTGCACGTATCGTTGGATTACCTTATTTTCGGCAAATCTGCCGGCACCGAACACGTCAATGAGACTCAATGCGCTTACGAGGCAAGCGACAGCAGGAAGGAAATAAACCTTTTGCTCAACAAATGCTCGCCGAAAGAACTGGAGTTGTTCAAGAAGCTCATAAAGACTATTCTTCCTTACATGAAGCAGGAAATGTACAAATAAAAAGGGAAATCAAATTTCCCTGCGGCCCTCCAGCGCACGGGTGAGGGTGACCTCGTCGGCATACTCCAGATCCCCGCCCACCGGCACACCGTGGGCTATCCTAGTCACCTTCACGCCCAGGGGCTTTAGGAGCCTTGCTATATACATGGCTGTCGCTTCCCCTTCCACATCGGGGTTGGTGGCAAGTATTATTTCCTTCACGCCGCCCGATACGCGGGAAAGCAGTTCCTTTATCTTTATGTCGTCCGGGCCAATGCCCTCCAGTGGAGATATGGCCCCATGAAGCACATGGTAAAGCCCTTTGTAATCCCGCGTCCTCTCCAGAGCCACCACATCCCTGGGGTCTTCCACCACCATGATGGTAGTCCTGTCCCTGTATGATGCACGGCAGATTTCGCAGGGGTCAATGTCGGTGAAATTGCCGCAAACCGAACAGTATATGATTGAGTCCCGGGCTTTTGTGATGGATTCGGACAGATTCGCCACCCTCTCTTTCGGCATTTTTAATATGTGAAAAGCCAGGCGCTGTGCCGTCTTGGGGCCGATGCCGGGCAGCCGGGAAAGCTCGTCTATTAGGTGCGCCAGAGGTTCGGCATAATATGACATATCTATCATTCCTCACTTTAATGTTTTGAGTCAGGGGATTTGAGTCAGGGGACGGTTCCTTGACTCATCAAGATGAGTCAAGGAACCGTCCCCTGACTCATGACTCACTGACTCAATCCTTTTTAGAAAAGGCCGGGGATGTTGAGCCCTCCGGTGAGTTTGCCCATTTCCTGGCTCACCATGTCTTCGGCTTTTTGCAGGGCTTCATTGGCCGCAGCCAGGATGAGATCCTGCAGCATTTCCACATCGTCGGGGTCCACAGCTTCAGGTTTGATTTCTATACTCACGAGCTGCTTTCTGCCGCTGGCCGTCACCTTCACTACCCCACCGCCGGATGTGGCTTCCACGGTCTTCTCTTTGAGTTCTTCCTGCAGTTTCATCATATCCTGCTGCATTTTCTGGACCTGTTTCATGAGTTTGTTCATGTTTCCCATGCCGTTCAAAAGGATCGCCTCCTAAATAATTTTTACAATGTCGCCACCAAAAATTTTTATTATATTGGATAAAAATTGTTCATCGGAGATATCGCGGTTTTCGCTTTCATGTTCATCTTCAGGGCCGCGGTTTTTCCGCCCGGTACCGTTGCCGGCTTCATCATCCGCTAGAAGTTTTTTTTTTCGCTTTCGTCTTTTTTGTTTTGTTCAAATCCCTTTATAGAAATATCCAAGCCCGTGGCGTTTTTCACCATTTCTTCTATTATATGTTTATCGGACAGGATTATTTCTTTATACACATCATCGCCGGATAGATACAGCCATCCTTTTTCCACCCGGCCCGGCCTCACATCGGCGGTCTGCATGAAGGTCTGGAGTCTCTTTTTGCGTTTTTTGCCCAGTTCTTCAATGATTTCGGGCCAGATTTGAATGAGCTGTCGGAGTGTTTCTTCGTCCTGATTTTCCTTTTCCCGCTCCGGCGGCGCTTCAGCGCCACACCGCCTGTTTTCGGCCACCTGTTTTGAGTCTGTCGAAAGTCCTCTGCCAGCATCCGAAGTTTCTCCCTTCGGATAACCTGCGGCTGTATCCATTTCCGGCGGCTGCGGCTGTCCCGGCAACAAACCGGCATCGGCGGCCCCAGAAGCGGCAGGATCTTCTTTCACAGGAAATGTTCCCGCTTTCGCCATCCGCTCCTGCAGCGCCGCCACCTGCTGCTCAAGGTTCTGGATGCGGCTGATGTAACCCTGGGCCTCTTCCCACAATTCCGGCAATGTGAGCTTGACGGCTGCGGCCTCCAGCACGATTCTCGGCTGGGAAGACCACTTCATGTCATTGGCGGCATCCTTCAATATTTCTATTATGCTCAGCAGTTTTTCTCTTGAGTAGCTTTCTGCAAGCTTTTGAATCTCCTGGTATTCCTCGTCCGCTGCGTCTATGAGCCGGCGGTCCGCACCGATGGCGGCCAGAAGGATGTTCCTAAAGTGCTCCATCAAATCATCCGCAAAGCGGAACAGGTCCTTTCCCCGGGCCGCTGCATCATCTATGATAGCGAGCATTGCGCCCCCGTCCTTATTCAGCGCTGCCCGGGACACTTCGAAGAATACTTCCCGATTTACTGCTCCCAGGAGATTCAACACATCGTCGTACAAAAGCTTCTTTCCCCCAAAGGCCAGGGCTTTGTCTAGAAGGCTGAGCGCATCCCTGACGGAGCCCTGAGAACTTCTGGCAAGCTGCGCAAGAGCCTGTTCCTCGGCTTCTATTCCCATTTCTTCCGTTATTTCCTTCATTCGCCTCATCAGTTCCCGGGTGGAGACCCTGCGGAAATCGAACCTCATGCAGCGCGAAAGGATGGTGGGCGGCAGTTTGTTCGGTTCGGTGGTGGCCAGTATAAAAACCACGTGCCGTGGCGGTTCCTCCAGCGTCTTCAAGAGAGCGTTGAAGGCCTCTGTGGTGAGCATGTGCACCTCGTCGATAATATATACCTTGAATCTCCCTTCCGACGGCGGGAAATTCACCTTTTCCCTGAGGTCCCTTATGTCGTCGATGCCCCGGTTGGAGGCGGCGTCCATCTCTATGACGTCCACCATGCTGCCGCCGTTTATCGCCCGGCACGGCGCACACTCATTGCAGGGATTCACCGTAGGCCCTTTTTCGCAGTTGAGGGCTTTGGCAAAGACACGAGCCGTGCTGGTCTTGCCGGTGCCTCTCATGCCGCAGAAAAGGTATGCATGGCCTATCCTGCCGGTCTCTATTTGATTTTTCAGTGTAGTGACTATAGCGTCCTGCCCCACGATTCCATCAAAATCCCGGGGCCTGTATTTTCTGTAAAGCGCTATGTATGGCATGACCGATTCTCCGTTTCGAAAATCGCTTAATACTTTAAAATAGCCGCCGATAAATTCGGCGGCTAAATTTGAGCCGTGCACCCTCCGTCGATCTATCCCTCCGGGCGATGCAATGATAGTTGGCTCCGGTCAGGCTCCCCCGCGGCACATGGAAGTGCTTCCTTACCGCTGCTTCCTCCCGGACCTGACGGGGTTCGAAAGTTTCCATTGCGCAGGACCCGGCCCTCGTCACCACTTGTCAAAGCCGGTCCCCACAGGAATAAGACCTCGGGAGGGAGTTCGACCCCACTGTAGCGGATTGTGGGTACAGGGCACCGCTGCCTCCCCATCTAGCACGGCAAAATCTTTTTCACTTTGGATATAAAAATGGCGGAGAGAGAGGGATTCGAACCCTCGATACGGATTTTTGTCCGTATACGCGATTTCCAGTCGCGCGCCTTCGACCAGCTCAGCCATCTCTCCGTATTCGGTAATCAGATGTCAGAAGTCGGATGTCAGACTCGATGAAATTTACTTGTGGCGGAGAGAGTGAGATTCGAACTCACGAGGCGGATTTACGCCCACTCGCTTTCGAGGCGAGCGCCTTCAACCTCTCGGCCATCTCTCCCTATTCGGAGGTCGGATGCCAGATATCTGATGTCGGACTTGATGGATTGCTGAAGGCAAATACTTCTATTCTGACCTCTGACTTCCGGCTTCTGATTTCTGACATATGGAATAAGGTCTCTATTATGTTAAAATATTTTTTTGTCTTTTTTGCTTAAAAAAATCTTTCAACAACCCGGCGCATTCTTCGGCCAGGACCCCTGGCACCATATCCGGCCGGTGGTTGAACCTTTCGTCTTCGGGAATGTTTATGAGGCTGCCGCAGGCTCCGGCCTTCAGATCGCGAGCTCCGAAAACGACCCTGTCGAGCCTGGAAAGCACTATGGCTCCGGCGCACATGGGGCACGGTTCCAGAGTCACATACAGGGTGCACTCCGTAAGGCGCCAGCTGCCCAGGACTTCGCAAGCCTTCCGTATAGCCAGGATTTCGGCGTGAGCCGTGGCGTCCTGCAAGGTCTCCCGCAGGTTGTGCGCTGCTGCTACGATTCTGCCGTCCGCCGCTATCACGGCTCCCACGGGCACCTCTTCCAGTTCCAGAGCCTTTCGGGCTTCCTTCAAAGCCTCGCGCATAAAAAAAACATCGAGTTCACTAATTTCCTGTATCATAATAATCCATATATTATTTTATTCGCATGTAAAAGACATATACCCGGAGCGAAACTTTAAATTTCACTTCCCGCATCCCGCTTCGCACATCAAAATGGTGCGCCCGGGAGGACTCGAACCCCCGGCACGCGGTTTAGGAAACCGCTGCTCTTTCCTCCTGAGCTACGGGCGCCCAACGAGATGTGAAAGGTGTACATCATACTTCAAATATGGCGCGCCTGGCAGGAATCGAACCCACAGCCTTCTGATCCGTAGTCAGACGCTCTATCCAGTTGAGCTACAGGCGCATGTAATGGCGGAGAGATCGGGATTCGAACCCGAGATACGGATTTTAGGTCCGTATAATCGCTTAGCAGGCGACCGCCTTCGACCTACTCGGCCATCTCTCCGCGTTTCGGATATCAGATATCAGATGTCGGATATCGGATTCGTTGGTTTTGCCGAAGGCAAATCCTTCTATTCTGACCTCTGACTTCCGGCTTCTGATTTCTGCTCCATGGCGGAGGGGGTGGGATTCGAACCCACGGCTCTTTCGAGACACTGATTTTCAAGACCAGCTCCTTAAACCGCTCGGACACCCCTCCGTCCGATGACTATTCAAAGTATAGCATACAATTTGCTCTTTTGTCAACCGACCGTAAATGCCTGTTTCTGCCGTCGGGCTATTATTGCCGGGCTATTACGTTGTTGATTTTAGAAATATAATTTGTTAATATTGTTATGGACATAAAAAAATCTATATATATATTATACTTTATCGTATCGGGAAAGTCGAGAGGAGAAATTAAAATTGAAACTCCCGTATATTCCCCAGTGGCAGAGGAATCTATACCTCATATCGCTGGGCGTTTTTGTGGCTTCCATAGCATTCAGCACCATCACTCCGTTTCTGCCCATTTTCCTTAAAGAGCTCGGTCTTAAAAACAATACGTCGTTGTGGTCCGGATTGATTTTCTCCATAAACTCGCTCACATTCGGCATAATGGCCCCCATATGGGGCTCCATATCCGACAAGTACGGAAAAAAGCCCATGATGGCAAGGGCCGGAATCGGCATGGGCATCACTTACTTTCTCATGTCCATGGTCCACAACCACATGCAGCTTTTCATACTCAGAGGCATCAACGGAATCCTTTCGGGTTACATCCCCGCAGCCATCACACTTGTTGCCTCCAGCAGCAGGCCAGAAAATCTGGTGTACAGTTTGGGCATAGTGCAGGCCGCATCGGCTGTGGGCAATATTACGGGGCCGCTCTTTGGCGGCATATCCGCAAAACTCCTAGGCATCCGGGGAAGCATGATGTTCACCGGCGTGCTGCTCTTGATTGCGGCCATTCTGCCTTTTGCCGCCAAGGTAAAGGAGGAGGTTTCTCCGGGGCCGAAAACTTCCATTTTAAAAGACATAAAGTCTACACTGCAAAACCGCCAGCTCGTGATACTCTTTACAGTATGGCTCCTGGTACAGGCGGCCCTTATGGCCGTCTATCCCACTCTGCCCCTATTGATAAGCAGCATCTCCCCGGAGAACGCGGAACTTTACACCGGCGTTATTTTCTCCATAGTCGGCGTATCCACGGCGCTCGGAGCGCCCCTGGTAGGCAGAATTCGCAAATATTCCACCGCCTCCATACTCAGATTTTCTCTGCTGGCCTGCAGCGCATTCACGGCGCTCCAGGGCCTTTCCGCTTCAATTTTCATTCTTGGTGCCGTGAGATTCGTATTCGGATTTTTCAACTCCGCCGTAACCGTAGCGGGCAATGTACTTATCGCAAAAAGCAGCGATAAGGGCAGCCAGGGCAGCTCCTTCGGCATGCTGAACAGCATCATGTCCATAGGTTCCGTCACCGGCCCCATAATAGGAGGGTATCTCGGGGATCATCTAGGGCTTCCGTATTCCTTCTTCGGCGGAGCACTGCTGCTATTTGCAGCATATGCCCTTTCTATGTTCGTCAAAGACTCCGAATCGCAGGAAAATTACGATTGAGATAAACTCCGGCAACCGGCATCAGTCTTGAATCTTTTTTTCAGCAGCAATACCGCCACCGGCATCCAGCACAATGTATATATGAGCATTCCGGCAATATTTTCAGACACCACGTCAAAGGGGACTCCCTTGAATATCACATCTGTAAAGGGTTTATGGAAAAATGCCAGGGGCCAGAGCACCTTTATCACCATCGGCAGTGCCGGAGGCATTTGATCCATGGGCCACACATAGCCGCTGCTCACAAAGGTCGGCACCGACAGCATGAAGGACAGCTGGTACAGCTTTAGCTTATCCCGAACTATGGAAGCCAGCACCAATGAAGGACAGCTTACGGCAAAAACGAAAACGATGCACATCAGCAACACCGTCAAAAGGCTTCCTCTTACGGGCACTTTAAAAAACATATGCGCTATACCAATGGAGACAAAAATGGAGGGCACGCAACACAGGGCAAAAATCAGAATCTTTACAATAAGCTTCGGCAGGGTGAATCCTTCCGCCAGGTATTCGCCGTTATCGATCACAGAAACACCGAGGCTTGAAACCATTACCTGCTGCAAGAATACCGCCACAAAGCCCAGTATCAAATAATTCATGTATGTGAGCCTCGGGTCGTATAAAATTCTGTCATTGAACCTGAAGACCATGGTCATGTTTTCCGCCTGGCCTGGGAGCATGCCTTTTGCTTCAAGAAGCTTTATCTGGGCTCCGGCGGCAAGGGTCTGAATGATGCTTGCCGCAGCGGCATAGGCGTTGTTGCCTATCACCATGTTGGTACCGTCCACAAGAATCAGGACGGAAGACGACCTGAGCTCATTTATATCTTTCGAAAAGTCATGGGGGATATAAAGCCCCATGTAGACTTTTCTCGAATCGATTCTATTTTTCAGTTCCTCTTTTGAAGCACAGTAATATTTTATGTAAAAACGCTCATTTTCATCAAAATACTGTATTATGGTCCTGCTCAGCGCGGAATTGTCCTCGTCCAATACGGCCACGGGTATATCCTCGAGGTAATTGTGGACGTATACACCGCCAAACAGCAAAGTCAGTAAAATTGGACCCGCAAAGAGGATAAATATTGTAAAAGGCTGCCTTATGAGGGATTTTAGTTCCGTCATTATCATGTTATATAGCTGCACTTTGGCCATCCTCGCTTTCCGCATGCCGCATCCCGCCTTTATCGCCGCACAGTCTCATGCTGCCGAGAATGCCGACGAATGCAGCAATCACGGAAAAGGCGGCGAACCATCTAATATCGTCAGCCATATATTCTATCGGCAATCCCTTGAGCATGAGGTCCCTCAGATTGTCCGCAAAGTGGTAAAACGGCAGAAAATACGCCAGCTTTTGATAGAACTCCGGCATGGCTAAAATCGGCCACGTATACCCCGCCAGGATCGTATCCGGCACATATATGACCGCAGCCGCCACCGTGGCGAGCAGTTGGTTTCTTATGAAGGCGGAAATCGTGACCCCCAGGGCAGCAGCGGCAACGGAAAACGCCCCGCACAAAATCACCGCATCCCGCAATTTGCCTCTGAAGGGGATGTCAAAAAAATAATTCTGCATGATAAGCGTCATCACAAGGGATATTCCGCCCATACCGCCGTAAAACACGATTTTGCCCGCTACAAGCCCGATGCGCATTATTTTTTTGCGCGCAAGCTCCCCATCCCTTATGCTCGATGCAGCCAGTATCCCGATGCCCGATTGTATGACCGCCGCGCACAGCCCCAGATTTAAGAAGTTTTTATATCCCCTCGTGGGGTTGTACAGAGTCCTGTTGCTGAAATTAATGGCCAGGGCCGTTTTTTTCGCCACATCTTCGGGGAGATTCAGCCTTGCCTGTATCTGTTTTATCAGTATGCCGGTTTTTAAAGTGAGCAGGATTTCAGAAGCCCTGGTCTTTGCCGCGCTCGCCAGGGGCATGCTGCTGCCGTCGTAAATCATGAGTAAGGCTGGGGATTTCAGATTCGTCACATCCTTTTCGAAGCCCTTCGGAATCATCAGTCCCACTCTCGCCATGTTCCTGTCGAAAAGCTCTTCCATCTGTGAACCGTCCTGAAGATAATACTTCACGTTGAAAGTCTCATTGTCCGCAAACTGCTGCACAATCATCCTGCTGAGATAAGAGTTGTCCATGTCGCACACCGCCATGGGTATGTGTTTCATCTGATTTTGAGACATCTCGTACCCCAAAAGGATGTTCACCAGAATAGGTATGACGAACAGCACGATGAATATCATTTTTTCATTTTTCGCCGTCAGCCATTCATTTTTAAAGCTTTTTAGAAATTCTTTTGACACCTGCGCCACCACCTATTTCGGGAACTGCACAAACGCACTCATCCCCGGCCTTAAGACTTTCTTTTTGTTGTCCAGTTTAATCTTCACTCCGAAGGCCTGTATGTCGAACGAACCGTTGTCGTTGGTGGCGCGTTTTACGGCAAAATCCGGTTTCTGATTTATCCTTGCGACCTTGCCGGAAAAAATCTCGTCCGAGTAGGCAGGGATTTTCACTTTTACCTCCTGGCCGAGAAAAATTTTTGATATGTCGGTTTCTTTCACCTGCACTTCCACCCACATATCGTTCATATCGGTCACGGTGGCTATGGACATCCCCGTGGAGACCAGTTCGCCCTCGTCGGCAGAAAGTTCGGTTACCGTGCCGCTGATGGGAGACGTTATCTTCGTGTCCTTCAGATACGCCCTGACTTCCTCCAGCCCGCCCTGGGCCTCCTGAAGCTTGGCCCTTGCAGCCTGCTCCATGCCCTGTGCGGAAACCACCATCGCCTGTGCGGCACTGATATCTTCACCTCTTGCACCTTCTTTCGCCATGCTGAGAGTCTGAGCCGCCACATCAAGCTGGGTCTTTACCTCGTCACGTTTCTGGGCTGAAACGGCCCCTTTTTCATAAAGTTTCTGCACCCTTTCGTACGTCTTGAGCCACAAATCATACGCCGCCTGGGCCTGGGCTATCTCCTGCTTTCGGGCGCCGTTTTTGGCTTTTTCCAGCACCGCCTGGGCCGCCTCCAACTGCCCCTTTGCGGCGTCATATGCCGCCTGAGCAGCATTCACCAGAGCTTTGGCCTGATCCTCCTTGGCCTTTATTTCATCGCTGGATATCTCTACCAGAAGATCGCCCGCCTTCACCTCATCGCCTTCTTCCACATAGAGTTTGGCGATTTTACCGGGTATCTTGCTGTTTATGCTGACCTCCTGAGCTTCTATCACGCCCTGGCACACAACGCCGTCCTTCTCGTCAAACACCGAAACTTGCGTAGTGCTCCCGGTTCCGCACCCCGTCAGCACAAGAGCCGAAAACGCCATAAAAAGTGTTACAAATGCAAATTTCCTGTTTCCCAACATGATTTCTCCTCCTGCCGGTAAAATTTTGTGCATAAATGATCTGCGGCATGTCTTAATACATGAATTTCCCTATATCATTGAAATATTTCATTCTCGCCAGGTTATATCCGTACATTATTTCCACCACCTTCTCTTCCACATCCGCCAGGTTCTCCTGAGCCGCCAGCACCTCCACTATGGTGCCCGATGCGGATTCCAGGTCCAGCTTCTTGAGCAGGCTGTTGTCTTCGCCAAAACCTTCGTTGTATTTGTAACTGGCTATATCCACCACTTCTTTTGCCTTGTCGACCATCTGCTGAGTGAGTTTCAGCATCTCCCCGGCTCTTTTCATGGTCTCGTATGACTGCCGGATAGAGCTTTCCACGGTCACTTTTGTGTTTTCATACTCGAGCCTTGCCTTTTCTTTTAAAAGCGCCGCTTCCCTGTACTGGAACGTGTTTTCCGGGTAGGTCCTTTTTGTGGATTCAAAGCTCAAATCATTCACCACCAGTTGCCCGAAAGCTTTTTTTATTTCGAGCCTGTTTATGAGGCCGCTTTTTATTCCCTGCTCCAGATCCTCATCTTCCACCTCTTCGGCCAGCACGTCCGTAAGCTCAATTTCTGTATTCTGGGGAACGTTTATGTTTTTCTTGAATTCAATCATGGCATTGTTTAAATCCGCTACAGCCTGCTGGTATTCTATCTGGGTTTTTTTGTAATAAAGTTCGGCAAGCAGCATGTCGTCTTTTGCCTTCATGCCGGTCCTGAAGCTTTCCGCCGCCAAATCGAATTGTTTTTTCGCCCTATCGACGGCTCTTTGTTTTACTTCCAGCATTTTCTGGGCTTTTAGTACGTCGTAGTAGCTTTTCTTGATAAGAAGGGCTATCTGGTTTTTGTATATGTTATACGATGCGTTGGTAACCTCGTTGGAGACTTCGGCCATGGTGGTCATCAGGTCTTCCGTAGATTTTATGTCCAGGGATTTCAGGCTCTCAAAGTTCAGTTTGTCCGAAAACTCGGTCCCGGCTTCGATGAGTGCGGAGTCCAGTTTGGACTCGCCGGAGGAAAGGGAGGAATAACCTTCTTTGATTTCTTGCTGGATGCCGCTTATTATGCTCTGCTTTGTACTGTCATCCAGCGGAAGGTCGGATATTTTTGTTCCCTTTTTTATCACCATGCCGTTTGGCAGGGTGATATCTTCGGGAACATAGCCGTTGTCCAGCGCTTTTTGAGCTTCGCTCAGCTGAGATCTGCCTTCACTTATGCTTTTGTCCGCATCCTTGAGTTTCTTGCTCTGGTATTTTGCCCTGTCGAGCGTCAAATCGCTGATGTCCATCTGATTTTGGACCTGTTTTAATGAGATGCTGTTTTCGATGCCCTTTTTCACTGCATCTTCTATGGTGAGCTTCAGCACACCGGATTCTTCTGCATGAGCAGGAAATCCGAAGGAGAGAAAAACGGTCATGATTATTAAGCAGGCGGGCAATTTAAGCCGTAACATGCGGGATTCTCCTTTCCGTTTCCATTTGAACCAGTCCTTTCTGCAATTTGGACATTATGTTTATAAGACGGCTCTTCTCATCATCATTTAAGATATTCATGATGGAACTTGACCATTCCTTATATTTTCTCATTACCTCTTCGGTGAAAGAAATCCCCTTTTTCGTGATCACCGCCTGTATCTTCCTCCTGTCCGTGTCATCCCTTATTCTCTTCACCAAGCCCTGCCTTTCCAGCCTATCGATGAGGCCCGTTATGTTCGCCCTGGTCACCAGCATCCTGTCTCCTATCTCCGACAACATCAACCCTTTTTCCGAGGAATTGTATAGTATGACCAGCAAATTGAATTTGGAATCGGATATGTCGTATTCTTGAAAGTAATTTTCGAAGACTTCCTCAAGCATTTCATGGGTTTTTTTGAATTCAATAATAGCCCTGCTCGCAATACCTTCCACCCACTTATAGCTCTCAGCCATCCTTTTAAGCCTTTCCAATACTTTCGCCTCCGCCATAAATATTACATTAATGTATGTGTTTATATTATATATATTAATGTTCATTATGTTAATTATTTATATGTTAATTATTAATATAAAAAAATTGCGGCCGCGCTATTATTTTAATTTGCGCCCCGCTTTCATATGTTTGCTTTATTTTGCTATGTTTTCCTTATATTATTCAAATTCAACTTCCAGTTTAAGATTGCCTTGCATCTGCTAAAATCTCTATCCCCACTACATCGTCTTTTTTACTCTTTTCTTGACTATAGCCTCAATAAATTTTACACTATAATAGTGAAAGAAAAGGAGGATATTATGGACAGGTCAAAGCAACTGGGAGAAGGCAGTATTCCTGCTCTGCTTTTGAGTTTTTCCATCCCGGCGATTACCGGCATGATAGTGAATGCGCTGTACAATGTGGTTGATAGGATTTTTGTGGGGAGGGGAGTCGGTTCTCAGGGAATCGCGGGTATCACCGTTGGGTTCCCGCTAATGATAATAATAATGGCTTTTGGAATGTTAATAGGGCTAGGCGCCACCGCATTGATATCCATTCGCCTGGGCGAGCAAAAAAAAGAAGAAGCCGAACTCATCATAGGGAACGCACTGACGCTTCTGGTGGTGATATCTCTTGTCATATCCGTATGCGGCCTCATTTTCCTAAATCCTTTGTTGGAACTTTTCGGAGCAAGTAAGGCTATATTGCCCTATGCAAGGCAATATCTCAGCATCATCTTGTGGGGTGCGGTGTTCCAAGGGATAGGTTTCGGCATGAACAACTTTATCCGGGCCGAAGGAAATCCCAGGATCGCCATGTTCACCATGCTTATAGGCGCCATATTAAACACGATCCTGGACCCGGTTTTCATATTCGTTTTTAAAATGGGAATCGGCGGAGCCGCCCTGGCGACAATACTTTCCCAGATGGTATCCGCCGCGTGGGTGCTTTATTACTTTCTGGGGGGAGCTAGCCTGTTGAAATTTCACTTAAAGAATCTAAAGCTGCGAACCCCCGTTGTAAATAAGATATTTGCCATTGGTTCGGCTCCTTTTGCCATGCAGTTGGCAGCAAGCCTCCTCAATATCATATTAAACAACAGCCTGCGAACATACGGGGGCGATATTGCCATTTCCGCCATGGGAATCATAAACAGCATAGCCATGCTGATCCTTATGCCCATTTTCGGCATCAACCAGGGGGCCCAGCCCATAATAGGATACAACTACGGCGCCAGGAAATTCGACCGGGTGAAAAAAACGCTGGCGCTGGCCATCACCGCGGCCACGTGTGTCGTCATCATAGGGTTTATTGTTACGCAGCTTTTTCCGGACAGCCTTATCCGAATGTTCAACAACAATGATATGCACCTTATTTCTCTGGGGGCCCGCGGGCTTCGCATCTTCCTCATGCTTCTGCCGGTCATCGGTTTTCAGATAGTCAGCGCGAACTATTTCCAGGCGGTGGGCAAGCCGAAGCACGCTATGTTCCTGAGCCTTTCACGGCAAGTAATCCTTCTCATACCATCTTTATTGATACTGCCCCGGTTCTTCGGTCTTGATGGAATTTTCATGGCAGGACCAGTTTCCGACGCCGGTTCATCTATCCTGACAGGCATCTGGATCCTTTCGGAAATCAGACACCTGGAGCGGCAGGGCAGCAAAAACTTTGCACTGATCCCGGAAGCGGAAAAGTAGAGGCTTTTTTCCCATGCTTTTGTCAAGGGCAGCAACGGCACAAGGTTTTCCAGCGCCACTTCCCATCTTCTTCGAAAGCGAAAGGTCTCCCAAAGGAGGCAAATTTCTGCAGCAAGCGTTATGGAATCGGGTCTGCAGTCGGGGCTGCAGCCGTTGATAGCCGGGAAAATCAAATACCACAGGGAGCGGAATGAACATGATCATCGGCACAATGATTGTGGAGATTTCTATGGGCGATACGTTTTCGCTGAAAGATAAAAGGCACATAGTGAAGAGCATAATCGAGAGGTTGAAAAACCGCTACAACATATCCATTGCGGAAGTGGACAGGCAGGATGATTTGAGGCGGGCGGTAATCGGCATGGCCTGTGTCTCCACTACCGGCGAACACGCAAGCCGTCAGCTGGACAATGTCCTCTCATTTATGGAAAACGACGGCCGCTTTACAGTGGAGAATGTGGTCAAGGAAATATGGTAAAACAGTCATGTTCTTTTAGTATTAGAGCAGCATTAATATCTTTTTTGGCCCTTTGAATCCAATCTTGATACCGACTGTTGTCAACCATATAGGGTCACCCCCTTCTCATTTATTAAATGTGCAAAAGTTCCCTCACGATTTTTAAATTTCTCCCATTCCCCCCGGTGTATAAACTATAACGTCAAAGGGTTTACGACTATCAATCTCCGAATAAACTTCGGCCAACAGACTTCTTTTATTATCTGTGTTAATTATGACGCATAAATCTATATCACTACTCAACTTAGCTATCCCTTTTGCTTGAGATCCAAATAGGATTATTTTATCGGGTTGAAACTATATCTCTTTCCTTATCTTTTCTATCTCCTCATCGTCTATCATAATATCAAACCTCAATAAACTCATATTTTATTTCCAGGAACAAAATTATCGAAAGGTTACAACTTAGGTGCGGGATTCTTGCATCGCTCATTTAGCAACCCCCTCCTGAGTTTTCCCCCGAAAATCATCTCCGACAACGGCAATATCAATATCACTATCCTCTTCCATTTCCTATCAGCCGCCATAAGGCAAAAAACAAACAATGAATAAAAACAGGTGTGCTAAAAAGTAGTTAAATTTTATGAAGACTGATTTTTTTCTTCATTTTCGTTTGCGACAATTACATTTGCGACAATTAACGAACCGTCCCCTATGTCGCGTGAATGTCTGGCACCATTAATAGTATTTATCCAAATCTTCAATTTTTTCTATTGTAAATATATCATCAAGAATGTTGTCCAGTGTTTCCTTATTTGCTTTAAGTATCTTTTCCTCCGCCTCTTTTGATAATGTCCCAAATTTCTTTTTCAAAAGTCTTATTGCTGTATCCGCCTTGCCCTCCTTTAGACCTTCTTTAATTCCTTCTGTCAAGCCCTTTTTCTTGCCTTCTTCAAGTATTAGTCTATAGAAGGACGATTCTTCCAGGTTCAGCATCCTTACCACCGCCTCAAAGGCTCTTTTTACTTCTTGTTCGTTAAACATCAAACCAGAGAAAATGCCCGCATAAAATGCTATATCTTTTTTCCTGTTTATGTTCATCGGCATTTTTAGTATTGCATCAGCACATTCTTTTCCTTGATTATACATTATCTTGCTTTTAACTTCAATATTTATGCAGTGTTGATCAGGAAGATTTGTTTGCGATTTCTCAGTATCCCACTCTGATAAAAAAATCTGTCGCCATTTTATCGCCGTCCTGATTTATCAATTATCCCGAAACCGGTTTTCTTCTTATAAAAAACACCTTCTGTTATTTCTATAATAAAATAACAGAAGGTGTCTTAATTTTCATTGAGTGAATAAGTGAGTGCCCGGCACCTTTAACCTTATAAAATAAAATCTTTCTTTAAATTAATTTTTACAAAATTTTCTTTGGGCCAGCAAGAATTACTTTATTATATCCGCAAAAAGCGTATAATTTAAATATATTCGTCTGCCCACAGAAAGCACATTGTTTGCATCGTATAAATCTACAGTTATTGTTTTGTCTCCTTTGGTAAATTTCATAGATTTTGGCGGATTAGGCTGCTGCATATTGCCCGACTGAGCGCCGTTCGTTTTCTCTTCTCTGACCATATTTATAACCAAATACATTGTTTAAGTCGTTTATAGAAACGTATGTATATCCATTATAACTTATGACTTTGTATGTGCTGTTGTTTTTTGTGATGCATAACGCTTTTTTTTATTAATTTCCAATTGGAAAACGACGGCCGCTTTGCCGTGGAAAATGTGAAAAAGGAAATATTATAAAGAGGTCAATTGAAAAAGTAAGCTCCACCCCTTTTATATTAGCCGCTCTTTCTGCAGAAACAATTGTTGCCAGTGCTGTGCGGAAAATACGCTCAGGGGTGGAATTTACCTCTTCCATTTTTATTTGCGACAATCAGAGAACCGTCCCCGGTGTCGCGCGGTGTCGCGGTGTCGCGCCCATTCAATAGCTAGATATCGCCGAAATACGCCTTTATGCTTTTCATGCCCGCGCCCGATGCAAAAACCGTAGATGCTGCAAACAAAACAAAAACTGCAGCAACGACTGTTACTATGCATATCTTCCTTTTCATCAAACCACCTCAATTTTGATTTTATATATAAACAGTATGCCCGTGCCGTAAAACGGCACAGGCTGATGTCAATTTTACTGGTTGCCTGCCTTCTGCATGACGCTGATCCTTGATATGCTGGTCATGCTATTGTCAGAATACCATATTCTCAAAATGTCTCCGACCTTTATGTCTCCTATGCTTATTGTCTTTTGCTCCATCCCTTTGTCTCCTCTTTGCATAACCGTGATTTCAACCCCATCCGGAATATCAATGGTCTTGGTCTCGCCCGTATACTTCAGCTCGACCTGTCTTTGAATCCGGTCCGAACCGGAATTCTCGCTTTTTTCGGGAGGATTGCCGCCTGCTTCTGGAGGAGCGCCGGGATTTTGCCCGGAGTCATTGTTTGGAGCTTTTTGCCCCTGCCCGGCATCCGGCCCTTGATTTGCGTCCTGAGCTTGCATTTGCTGATTACTTTGCTGGTTTTGCTCGCCTCTTGGGCCGGGCTGCGGCATTTCTATAAGTTTTAATTCCACCGTGCTTCCTGAAATCGATGAAACCTCTCCCGCGATGACGTTTTCAGCCGATCCTGCCTGGTCTGTTGCCTGCTGTTGTGTTGGCGCTTGCTCCTGCTGCTGTTGTTGTGCCTGCCCCTGCGCCGCAGCGGGAGCGCCGCCTTCGTTTTTTCCCCCGCCTCCGCAGCCCGCTGCGGTCATCAGCATTCCAAGCACCAACATGATGCATAATGCTTTTTTCATTTTATGCCAGTCCTCCTGCTACATATCATCAAGAATATCTTCTATCGCATCAATTATTTCATCGCTCGTCAGATCATCTGTATCTATGCCAAATATGTTTGCAAGTTTAATCAGATTTGAAACGCTCAGGTCATCGAGCACATCCTTTATCTCGCTTACGATTTCATCATCGTCAAGTTCATCCGTGTCTATTCCCAAAAAGGCCGCCGCTTTTTCAAGCAAAACATCGGTATCGTCTTCATCAAGCAGGCCTTCGAGTGCGTCCTTTATTTCTTCTACCATTTCATCTTCTGTAAGGTCGCCTGGATCGATTCCGAGAATGTTTGCCAGTTGCAAAAGCTTTGCCGCGCTCAGTTCATCAAGCGCATCTTCTATTTTTGCCACGATTTCATCATTATCAAGGTCGTCTGTATCAATGCCGAGAAGCACCGCTGCTTTTTCAAGCAGTGCATTTGAACACATGTAATTCATGTTTTGCTTGATCCTGCTCAGTATGTCTGCGGCCTGCACGCCGCCGGAGCTTATACCCATCTCTTCAGCAAGCTGCGCCATAGACTGCACATTAAGGTTCCCGAAAAAGTTCACGTTCGGGGAAAATACATTTTCCCGGCCTTTCATCTCGTTCCATTTCGCAACTATCAGGCTGACGACCTGATCAAGCGTTAGATTTCTTGTGTCGATTCCAAGGTACGCTGCAAGCTTGAAAATTGCATCTTCCTTCATGTCCTTAAAAGAATGCCTGTTCTGAACCGTGCCCGGATTTGACGGCTTAAACGCCTGCATCTGGTACATATTTCCAAACACGCCGTTCTGCCGGTTCATGTAAAAAACCCCTACGCCCTGCGGCATTCCCGCTGCAAAGCCCACGGAACACGACGCAACAATGCCTCCGGCAAACAATAGCGATACAAGCTTTTTGAATAATTTTTTTAACCTCATAAAATCACTCCTTATTTAAAATGATTTAGCAAAATTTTTCATGTTGACTATATAATACCATTTGATTTTGTAGTTTTTTTTACAGTCATGTCACAATTTGATTGAGGATTTGTGAAAGATTTGTGAAGGAATATCTTTGCATCTATATTTATTTTACATCGACGTACTATTTTCAGAAGAGCCAAGTCCTACTCCATAGGATGCTTCAAATTTTTTCTTAGCCAAATTATACTCTAACTCTGCTTTAGCTTTGCTCAATTTTATCTCTCTTAATTCATTTAGCGCATCAAGCAAGTCGATATTGGTTCCCATGCCATTTTCGTATTTTATTTTCGTTACATCATAAGCTTTTTGCAGTTGTTCTTTTTTTTGCTGCATTACATCCAGTGATTCATAAGCATCCAGCATGTCCAAATAGGCTTTTCTTACTGAAATTTCTACTGTTTGAATGGTTTTGGTCAGGGTGTATTCACTGGATTCTGCTGTTTGTTTTGCTGATTGATATTTATATGTATTGGGCGGATACCATTTTGCAGTAATCTCGAAATATAGTTTATCGACTTCATACTGTTCCTTGGCCGAAATTATCTCCATCCTATTTTGAAGGGCTTCAGCCACTTTTTTATCTATATCAACGTTTTGAGGAGCTTGTATCTCAATTTCATCGGTGAGATTTACTTTTGTTTTAAGCGGTAGGCCCAGAGCATTGTTAAAATTCATCTGTGCATATTCCAACGCCCTTTGCGCCGATTTCAGATTAACTTCTGCCTGGGCCAATGAAGTCTTAAATGATAACAAATCAATTTCCGATATTGTACCCAAATTATATTTTATATTTGCCATATCCATGTTCTCTTTTGCCAGTTCCAGTATGCCATTTTGTATATTTAAATTTTCCTGTGCATTGAGAAGGGTGAAATAATTATTCTCTACGGTAAATTTTATTGACTCCACAGTTTGTGCCTTTTCTTGCTCTGCTATTTTCAGAGCCATCTCTGCCAACCTTTTATAATAGCCCTGTTCAGTCAGACTATTTTCAAATGATGCATTATCAGCATCCTCCGCCTTTTTATATGCGCTTTTTGCTTCGCTCAAGCTTACCTTCGCTTTTTGAATTCCCGTGTCACTAATGGCTATCAACGGGCTGTTTTTCAGTGCATAATCTATCGCCTGTTGTAATGAAAAAGTCTTTTCCTCAGCCGCATTATCGGCATTGACCCATTGCGTGGCAGCACTTGAAGTTACTATCATCAACGCTATCAGCATTGCTGTTAGCTTCTTTCTCACATTCATTCCCTCTTTTCCATAAAAGTGAAGTCATCAAATTCAATTGCATTCCTGTTCAACTTCCAACCGTTTCATTTTTGGTTTCATCTTGAATAACTTTCTGAATTTATCTGAAAGCTTGTCAAAGTAAATATAAAGCAGCGGTACAACAAACAGGGTTAGAAACGTGGAGGTTGCAAGCCCTCCTGCGATAACAAGGCCCATGCCCCGCAGTATTTCACTATTTGTACCATTGGAAAATATCAACGGAAACTGACCGAAGATAGTTGTCAAAGCTGTCATAAGGATTGGGCGAAGTCTCGTAGGGCATGCCTTCAAAACGGCTTCTTCCAATCCATAACCGTCTCTTTCCCGCAATATTGTGATGTAGTCCACAAGTACGATGCCGTTATTCACAGCAATTCCAACCAGCACCAAACAGCCAATCAATGCCATCATACTTATCGACTCGCCACTGACGAAAAGAAGCAGTATGGCACCGGTAAACGCCAATGGTATGGTAAACATGATGATAAACGGATTAATCAGCGACTCAAACTGTGCAGCCATAACCATATATACGAGCACAATGGCCAATTCTATCACAAGAGACAATGAAGAAAAGGTTTCATTCATCATTTCATTGGTTCCACCAAGAGATGCCCTATATCCGTCAGGAAAAGACATTTGATTGATGATATTTTGTATTTCATTTCCAACGCTTCCTGAAGCGCGCCCAAAAACATCGCAACTGACCGTTACATAGCGGGTCTGGTTTTTTCTATAAATTGAGGACGGCACATCATCCATTGTTATTTCAGCGATGGATGAAAGCGGCACATATGTTCCAGAGCCTGTTCTTATGCTGATGCTTCTAAGATCTGTTAGTGTCTCAACCGATTCTTCAGGATAAACAATTCTAATATCCATTTCTGTTCCGTTTATTTTTAAGGTTGTTGCGGTATCGCCTGAAATGATGTTTTTAACTTGTGAAGCCACCTCTGAGCCTGTAAGACCATACTCCCTTATTTTATCTTTGTCAATTTTAAGGGCTATCTGCTTATCCTGTTCCTCCAGCGAACTAGTTATTTGTCTTGTCCCCTTTACATGAGCCATCTGACGTTTGATTTCCTCGCTGATTTCTTTCAGGATGTTCAGATCTTCACCGTAAATCTCTACCGTAACTCCCCCGCCACCCATCATTCTGGACATGTTTGAGGATGCAGAAACAGTAATATTTGCCCCCGCAATTCCTTTTGTAAGATGTCTTACCTCCTCTACAATTTCATCTGTGCTTTTGCTTCTTTCTGTTTTATCAACTAATTCAACTGAAATTGAACTTTCTTCACTTTCTCCACTATTTGGATTCATACTGTTTGAAGAACCAGACATGGAAACCGTCATGGATTTTAATTCCGGTATCTTTTCCAGTATTTTTTCAACCTTCAAAGAAAGCTCATCTACTACCTCAAGCTTGCTTCCCTTTGGAGCTTTCACCGTAACCGTAAAGGTTCCTTCATCCGATGAAGGCATGAGCTCCATACCTATAGATGGCAGCAAAGTAAGCGAAAATATAAAAATACAAATTACAGCCAGAAGGGTTCTCTTTTTATGTTTCAAGGCCCAATTAAGTGCTTTTTGGTAAATCCTGTCCAGCCCTTTTATAAATTTATCAAACAGATCCAAAATAGTGTTAATAAACCCAAAAGGCTTGGGGGCTCTGTTTCTGTGTAAATTATTTACATAATTTGCACTGAGCATCGGGACTACCGTAACGGCAACTGCGAGCGACATCACCAACGAAAATACTACTGCAAGAGCCAGGTCTTTCATCATCTGCAGTGCCATACCGCTTATGAATATAAACGGCAGGAATATCACTATGGTTGTAAGAGTTGATGCGCTTATGGAAAGGGAAATCTCTTTCGTGGCTCTATATGTGCCTTTGATTTTCCCATAACCTTCCGCAGTCCTGTATCGGTAAATATTTTCCAGCACAACGACCGAGTTGTCAACCAGCATACCGACACCAATTGAAAGACCGCCTAAGGACATTAAATTCAGTGTTGTTCCGGAAAAATAGAGCAAAACAAAGGTGCCGATGATTGATAACGGCATAGAAACAGCCACTATCCCTGTTATACCTATATTTTTCAAGAAAATAAAGAGCATCAGGGTAGCAAGTGATGCACCAGTAAAAATATTGGATACTACGTTCCTAATAGAATTTTCAATGGTGCTTCCAGATTCATTTACTACCTTCGCTGTTATATTTCTGTATTCTTCTGAGATTCTTTCAACTTCTTTTTTGACAGCATTTACTGTTGTAACGGTATTTGCATCGCTAGCCTTTGTTACCGAAAGGCTAATACACCGTTCGCCATTATAGCGACTTATAGATTCTATCTCTTTTTCGGATTCCGTTATTCTGGCAATATCCTGCAATCGAACGACATCGCCGCTGGGGAGTTTAATCGGCGTCTTTCTCACATCATCAATGCTTTGCATCTTTAACTTGCTGCTTATGATGAGGGATTTATCCCCGTATTCTATGTCACCCGCAGATACATTAGTATTCTCAGCCGCGATCACCTGTGCAATGTTTGACATGTCAAGACCGAGGCCTTCCAGCCTTTCCGGATCAATTTCGATTCTAATCTCTTTTTCAGAACCACCAGTTATATCAACGGAAGCAACTCCCGGTTGTCTTTCAATTCGAGATTTTATGTTATCTTCTACAAATGTTTTTAATTCATTTTCATCCATGCTTTCTGATGAAAAAATTATATTCGCAACAGGCATAGAATTCATATCCATTTTTATGATAGTTGGCGATTCAGCATCATCCGGAAGCGTTTCTTCTACCATGCTTATTTTGTCACGTATGGAATTTATGGCATCATCCATATCAGTACCATAATTAAACTCCACCATGACCATAGATATGCCTTCTGAAGATGTGGAAGAAATGGAATCTATATTTTCTACACCAGCAATTGCACCTTCAATTTTTTCCGTAACAAGACTTTCTACCTCCTCAGGCCCTGCATCTTCATATTCTGTTATAACAACTGCAGCAGGCATCTCAACATCAGGAATTAAGGCCATTTGCATTTTTGTAATAGACACAGCACCTAGAATGATTACTACAAGCATTGCCATTATTACTGTTACAGGCCTTGTAATGGAAATTTTCGTAATGTCCATTTTCACCAGTCCTTTCTGTTTTTATTTCAATGCCGTGCTGTAATATTTACAGTGCTTCCATCAGAAATAAAATCCTGGCCTTTTATTACCACTAGGTCTCCAGTTTTAACACCGCTTAATATTTCTATACTCGTATCATTTCTTATTCCGGTTTCTACTATTTTTTTATGTGCAATATTATTATCATCCACAATATACACATATTTTTTATTATTTTTTTCAATTACAGCATTAAGCGGAACCGAAATTGTGTTTTCTTTCTTGTTTAAGACAAGATTAACTGAAGCAAACATACCCGGCTTTATGCGATAATCAACATTGTCGATATATATCTCAACCGGATAAAGCATTGTCTGGCTATTGGCTGCCGGAGAAATATTGGTAACAGTCCCTTCATAGGGGGTATCGGATGCCGCCGATATTGTGATATATGCCTTGGAGCCAACAGAAACTTTATTGATGGCATCATCAGATATATTAAAGGAAAGTTTGACCTTATCCATATTTGCTATCTTCATGGCTGCGCTTTGAGTAGTAACTGTGGAACCCTCAGTTATATCACAAGCGCTGATTATCCCGTCTATTTCTGCTTTTACCTTCGTATATCCCAATTGGGTTCTGGCGGTTTCCAATTCCGCCTGGGCCTGCAACACGGATGCCCTCCCTGATTTTTCCGTTTCTTTTGCAATCTTTTCTTGAGTCAGTTTCAAATTTTCTCTCGCGGTATCAAGCTGCAACTTCGCTTTATTTACACTGGACTGCAGATCATCAAGCTCCTGTTTTGATACTGCTCCTCGTTCATACAAAGTTTTGGTATTTTCAAGTTCCTTGAGCAAATCCTTATACTGAATTTCATATGTATTCACTGTAGATTGCAATTGCGAAATCTCATTTTCAAGGCTTCCTCCTATACTCTTTTCATAATTTGCCTCAGCAGAAGCAAGCGATGCTTCCGCCTGTTCTACCTTAAGTCGCCACTCAGTATCATCTATTTCAAACAGAATATCACCGGCTTTTACAGTGTCGCCAAGGCTGACATATACTTTTTTTACAGTTCCGCTAATCTTTGGCACGACAGATACCTCGTTATTTGCCATGACCTTTGAAGAAACATTTATGTACTGTTCTATAGTCTCAGGAACTATCTTCTTGACTTCGACGCTGATTGCTATCTTTTCATCTTCCATGTTGCCTTTTTTTGCATCTTTTTTATTTCCGTAAACTGATAAAGCTGTAACAATCATGATTGCTATAACAACCAGAAAAACATATTTGTAATTTCTAACAGCGTTCATTTTCTTATCCCCTTCCGACTCATCTATTAAATTATTTTAATGATGTTTATACTAACATAAAAATTAGGCAAAAAAATGGCAAAAAAAAGGAACATTGTGGCAAAAATGAAAAAAGGTATTGAAACTTTTTTAGCTTCAATACCTTTTTCTCTCATTTCATGTCGTGTTGCTTTCCATTACCCTGTTTCCCGGATTGCGGGGCAATGTAAAGGTGAAAACGCTGCCTTCGCCCTGTTTGCTATCCACCTCGATTTTTCCTCCCAGTCGCTGAGTAATTTCATAAGCTATTGCAAGACCCAACCCCGCTCCTTGAGTGGCATGGGCCTTGTCGGACTTATAAAATCTCTCGAATATATGGGGGAGATCATCGGGAGATATGCCGATTCCCGTATCTGATACGGATATCCAAACATTAGTATCATCAAAGCAGGCGTATAAAGAAATACTGCCTCCCGGCAAAGTATACTTAATGGCATTATCGAGGAGTATTACAAGCACCTGTTCTACCATATCCGCGTTACTGGTTATAATCAATTCCTCATCCATGGGTGAAAAAGAAAACTTTATGCCTTTTTCTTCGGCAAGTACGGCATAACGATCAACCACTTCCATAATGACCTCATCGATTTGAAATTGTTCCAGTTTCACAGATTCGTATTCTCATCAGGGACCATGTCATCAACCAGAGTTTCCAGCATAGCCCTGAGTGATGATACAGGAGTCCGAAGCTCGTGAGAAACATTGGCAACATATTCACGGCGAGTCTGCTCCAAACGTTCCGATTCGGTAACATCGCGAATCAAACCCACTGCGCCTACAATATTATTCGATTCATCCTTCAATGGGCAGATAGCAATCCTGAAAACCCTCTGTTTCCAGTTCATGTTGCGGACAATCGCATATCCGCGAGAAATTACAGTGTCAAAATCATCCCATAAATCTTTGGCCGGTATTATACCGGTTCGTCCTTCATCCTTACTTATGCCGAAAATGTCCCGGATCGCGGGATTAACATGTGTAACATTGCCTGAGCTATCTACCGCTATAATTCCCTCCGACAAACCGTCAATAATTTGTTTCAAACGGTTTCGCTCCACCGTCAAAGCGGAGATTGTCTCGGATAACCGGGCCGATAAGTAATTTAATGATTTCCCCAGTTCCCCGATTTCCCCTTTATATGTTTCACTAGCCCGTACCCTAAGATTTCCGTGCGCCATATTGATCGCCACATCCCGCATGTCCTTCAACGGATTAACAATACGCCTTGTAACACGGTATACGGGATATATCATTAATAAAAAAACGCATATAATGCTTATCATCATAGAACGTCCAAGCCCATATATGGCTGTTCTCAGTTCTTCCGGCGGCCTAGTCAGAAAAACCGCACCGGATACATTACCATTATTCATAACAGGCTGTCCCACTACAAGAATTGGCCCAGCGGAAGAAATAACTTTTTCCCCTGACAAAACCGAATTAAGATATCGTTCAAAAGTCTCACTCAGGGCAGAATCAAACTGTTGCTTTCTCTTCTCCTTCAGTTCCGGCAGCATGACGCCTTCGTTTTTTATGATAAGATTGCCGTTTGCATCATATATATATATAATATATACACAACATCGTTGTATCCGCTGGTTAAAAGCCATTCATCAAGCTGACTCTTGGTTATGATCTCTTTCTGATATATCAATACTAAGTTTGCAATTGCTTCAGCCCGGGGTTCGAGCTCTTGTACTTGTAATTTTTTGAACATATTATTTGCTATATATACAAAATAAGCCATATTGAGCACAACATACAGTACAATTGTACCTATCAATAAAGCCATGATCTGTCGAAAAAGTATGCTTTTTTTCATTATACCACCCATTCCACTACTATCAGAGTAACACACAACTTGCAATTTCAATTTGACACTTCGAACTTGTGACCTATCCCGTAAATACTTTTGATACTCCATTTCATGCCTTCATAGAAAAGCTTTTTACGAATGCGTTTTATTTGAGAATCAACGCATCGAGCATCTCCAAAATAATCAGAACCCCATACATTTGATAGTATCTGCTCTCTGCTCATAACTTGTCCGGGATGAGAAGCCAGTAAGTAAATCACTTCGACCTCTTTAGGCGTACAGTGAATTTTATTTCCATTAATATATATCTCATAGTTTGATATGTTTATTTCCAATCCATCATAACGCAGTAAAGGTTTTTGCTCCTTGTTTTGCGGGGCTCTGCGGCGCAAAACCGTTTTTATACGCGCTACCACTTCCCGTGGACTAAAAGGTTTTACAATATAGTCATCGGCGCCTAATTCCAATCCCAGAATTCTATCGATTTCTTCGCCCCTGGCAGTCAGCATGATTATTGGTACATCCGTGGTTTTGCGCAGCGTGCGGCAGACCTCTATGCCATTTATTTTTGGCATCATAAGATCCAGAATGATCAAATCCGGCATATTTTCACGAGCCTTATTTAGCGCCTCTTCTCCATCGTACGCAGAATCATAAGTAAATCCATCTGCCTTTAAATATGCACCTATTGTTTCATGAACAATAAATTGGTCATCACAAATAAGAATATGAGCCATTTCAAGTTCACCTCAGTATGTAGGAATTTCTTGTTCTTTTGAAGATAGCTTTATTCCGTTCTGTGCCTCGTGGTTTTCCAGTATCCTACATTTATAGTTTTCATTATATTCTGCTATTATTTTTTTCAATGTTTTTTAAAGAGGAATAATAATCACATTGCCATCTTTAATTTGTATTTCCACTTTGTCATTTTCATTTAATTTAGCCATTTGGAGAATAGCCCTTGAAAGTCTTACAGCCTGAATATACATATAATCACCTCATATTTATAGTAAATACTATGTATCTTCATATGTCAATGTATATTATCAAAATAAATATATGTGTACCTGGTATCAATGGGCTGAAATGATTTTCATTCCTCATTTTCCCAGCTGTATGACATGGTAAACCTCCCACTCATCCTCGGTTTTCTACCTAATAAAAATACACCTTCAGTTATTTCCATAATAGCAGAAGGTGTCTCAATTTTCATTAAGTGAATATGTGGGTGCCTGGCACCTAACGTTTAGCTTTTCTACCCATAAGCAACCCTTCAACTGATATGTCTTCATCTAAATCTTCCCAGTGAATACCGATTCCATTTCCTATCAGCCGCCATTTTGACCTCTGATTATCATCTGCTTTTTTGAGCTTTGGAAACCAATCCAGCGGAACCCCTATCTCTCTGCCATCACTAAGTAAAACATAAAATTTATCATCATCGAACCATAGTTCCATAGCATTTGCTTTAATTAAATCATTATCTAAAATACTCATTCCATTGCCTCTCATCATTTCCAGGTTTCTTTCAATGATTTTGCTTATCTCTGAGAGTTCAAAAAGCTACCGCTATTTAATTGCTTACAATAAAAGCTTCTTTATAATTCAAAGGAGAAAAAATCGTGATTTCAAACATTTTTATAATATCATTTATAAAATATTTGGTAAATATCTGATATTAACAAGTAATTCCTGATGTATCTATGATAACAAAAGGTGCCTTAATTTTCAATAAGTGAATATACGAGTGCTGGCACCTTTAATAATATTTATCCAAATCTTCAATTTTTTCTATTGTAAATATATCATCAAGAATGTTGTCCAGTGTTTCCTTATTTGCTTTAAGTATCTTTTCCTCCGCCTCTTTTGATAATGTCCCAAATTTCTTTTTCAAAAGTGTTATTGCTGTATCTGCCTTGCCCTCCTTCAGACCTTCTTTAATTCCCTCTTTAATTCCTTCTTTTATTCCTTCTGTCAAGCCCTTTTTCTTGCCTTCTTCAAGTATTAGTCTATAGAAGGACGATTCTTCCAGGTTTAGCATCCTTACCACCTCCTCAAATGCTCTTTTTACTTCTTGTTCGTTAAACATCAAACCCGCTCAAAATCGGATAGTTCGGGGGCAGGTAATATTCCTAAGGCGGGCGGTAATCGGCATGGCCTGCGTATCCACCACTGGTGAACACGCGGGCTGCCAGCCGGACCGTACGCTCTCATTTATGGAAAACGACAGCCGTTTTACGGTGTAGAATGTGGTCAAGGAAATATGGCAAAAGCGTCGAGAACCTATTTAATATCATTTTCTATTAATTGAAATATTTCTTTTGATATTTTTATACATTCCTGCGCTTCTTCATCAGACACTTCTATGGTATCTTCCGATGGATATCTTGTTTCTATATAATATTGATTTACAAAAGCACAGTCTTTAATATGTTTTTTTAACTCCGGGTTAAAGTTCATGCAAATTTTACATAGATAGACCAAGCTATGACCTTCAACTATTTTATTTATCTTATAGATGATATAACCTTTTAGCAACTTTTCAATGGCTTGCTGGCAATGAAAAGACACTAAATCATTGCCACAGTCATGTTCTTTTAGTATTAGAGCAGCATTAATATCTTTTTTGGCCTTTTGAATCCAATCTTGATACCGACTGCTGTCAACCATATAGGGTCACCCCTTTCTCATTTATTAAATGTGCAAAAGTTCCCTCACGATTTTTAAATTTCTCCCATTCCCCCGGTGTATAAATTATAACGTCAAAGGGTTTACGACTATCAATCTCCGAATAAATTTCGGCCAACAAACTTCTTTTATTATCTGTGTTAATTATGACGCATAAATCTATATCACTACTCAACTTAGCTATCCCTTTTGCTTGAGATCCAAATAGGATTATTTTATGGGGTTGAAACTTATTTATTATCTCTTTCCTTATCTTTTCTATCTCCTCATGGTCTATCATAATATCAAACCTCAATAAACTCATATTAAACTCATATTTTATCTCCATGAACAAAATTATCGAAATGTTACAACTTTGGTGCGGGATTCTTGCATCGCTGATTTAATAATTCCTTTGTTTCTAAGGATATCACTGTGCCACGAATATTTATTATCGGTGTTGCCATCTGTTGTAAAAGTTCAAGATGCCAATCTGGACCTTCAGGCATAGATTTATCAACATAACGGCCTACTATTTTAAACATATTTTCCACTGAAGTATAGAAATCATGAAAAATAGAACCAACAGCTCTTAAAGTAAAATCATCCGATAATTTTATATTCAAATTTTTATCATCATCTAATAAGTTCCTTTTTTCCAGCGTTTCGCGCAATCTGTCAATATTTTTTAATTCTGCTTCCAGCCGAGAAATAACAACCGATAAGGTTGAATCTTTCATTAAATTATCTTCCCTTCTTTTAATATCTTTTCCTTAAGCTCCGATGTTATTTCTTTTTCGGTAATTACACTTACGGCAAACGGCATCGCAATTTTCTCAACCTCTATATACATTGTCCAGTAATTCAGATCTTCGTTCCAGCCGTCTATAAATAAGTCTATGTCAGAGTATTTATCAAAGGGACCTTCCCTGGAAAGAGAACCATACAAGTATACTTTCTTTATCGCATATTTATCTTTTAGAAATTTCGCTATTTTACCGGCCCTTTCCATGGCTTCTTCTTTCATTGTTTTCTCTTGGGCAATTGCCAATTCTCGCCTTTTTGCCCAGGTTTTCCGAATGTTATCTGTAAACAGCCGCGAACAGGTGTGCCAAAAAATAGTTAAATTTTATGAAGATTGATTTTTTTCTTCATTTTCGTTTGCGACAATTACATTTGCGACAATTAACGAACCGTCCCCTATGTCGCGTGAATGCCTGGCACCCTTAATAGTATTTATCCAAATCTTCAATTTTTTCTATTGTAAATATATCATCAAGAATGTTGTCCAGTGTTTCCTTATTTGCTTTAAGTATCTTTTCCTCCGCCTCTTTTGATAATGTCCCAAATTTCTTTTTCAAAAGTCTTATTGCTGTATCCGCCTTGCCCTCCTTTAGACCTTCTTTAATTCCTTCTTTAATTCCTTCTTTAATTCCTTCTTTTATTCCTTCTTTAATTCCTTCTGTCAAGCCCTTTTTCTTGCCTTCTTCAAGTATTAGTCTATAGAAGGACGATTCTTCCAGGTTTAGCATCCTTACCACCTCCTCAAATGCTCTTTTTACTTCTTGTTCGTTAAACATCAAACCCGAGAAAATGCCCGCATAAAATGCTATATCTTTTTTCCTGTTTATGTTCATCGGCATTTTTAGTATTGCATCAGCACATTCTTTTATATATTTTTCCCCTTGCTTTTGTCTTCTATTTCTATCTACCAGCGGTAATAGTGAATATAAATCATAATGTCCTGTTTTGATTATTTCCTCAAATTTTATTTCTCCAAGGTCGATTAGTTTATATCTGTAATCCAGCCTGTTTGTATCTTCATATTCGTATGTTAGTTTTTGCTGCATCCTGGGTTCTTTTTTCCCCATATATATTACTATCTGGTAAGGGGGAAGTTCGTATTTTTCCATGATTTCTATGGAGTATCTGAGCATCCTGTACGGCAGTTTGCTGTCATTGTCCGATTGAAATTCTATATGTACTGGCATGTCTCCGGTTTCGGTCTGGCATTTGAATATCATGTCGCTTTGTCTTTTTTCTACTGTGGTGAATTCCAGGTTGAGTTCTTCTATTTTCTTTAGTTTCAATCTTAAGAAATATTCTATTATGTCATCTGCTAGGCTGGAGAATATATGTTTTATGGTTATATCGTATTGCCCCAATTTATCACCTCTTTCTGCCTTGATTATACATTATCTTGCTTTTAACTTCAATATTTATGCAGTGTTGATCAGGAAGATTTGTTTGCGATTTCTCAGTATCCCACTCTGATAAAAAAATCTGTCGCCATTTTATCGCCGTCCTGATTTATCACTTATCCCGAAACCAGTTTTCTTCTCATAAAAGACACCTTCTGTTAATTCTATAATAAAATAACAGAAGGTGTCTTAATTTTCATTGAGTGAATAAGTGAGTGCCCGGCACCTTTAACCTTATAAAATAAAATCTTTCTTTAAAATTAATTTTCACAAAATTTTCTTTGGGCCAGCAAGAATTACTTTATTATATCCGCAAAAAGCGCATAATTTAAATATATTCGCCTGCCGACAGAAAGCACATTGTTTGCATCGGATAAATCTACAGTAATAGTTTGGTCACCTTTGGTAAATTTAATAGATTTGGGTGGGTTAGGTTGCGGCTGCATATTGCCCGACTGAGCGTCGTTTGTTTGCTCTTCTCTGACCATATTTATACCAAATACATTATTTAAGTCGTTTATAGAAATGTATGTATATCCATTATAACTTATGGCTTTGTATGTACTGTTGTTGTATTGCTTATCGACCAATTTCGCCCCGGAAGGCAATTCTTTTGTTATGTCTTCTGAAGAACCCATTCCTTCCGGACCCGTTTTCCCGAACGAGCTTGTTATCTCAATCTGTTTCGCGGCAGAATTGAAAACCACTTTCAGGCCCGCTTTTTCCAGATCTGTCAATTTCAAATATGTTGAACCGTTGATGTTGTATCCGTCCACAATCGCCTTTACACCGTTTATTATGACCGGAAAGGTATTGGGTTTGACGGTAAGCGTTGCTGCAAAAGCCGAAAAGGCTGTGGCGATTATTATACCTGTCAACAATCCAGAAACAAATTTCTTCATGTCAACCCCTCCAAGTTTGTTTTTTTTTTGATGCATAGCGCTTTATTCTTTAATTTCCTAGCCTCCATTAGTTATTTATTCCTCTTTTGTTAATTATTATGATATACTACCTCTATCACAGATATATAACAATTTTGTGAGGTTTTTGTGAATGCCGAAAAAAATACCTTCCGTCATTTCTTCTTTAAAATAACAGAAGGTATGTTATTTTTAATGAGTATCGCAATTTTCATAATCTTTATATACACGGTCTAATAATTCGGTTCTTCGTTTTAGCCGTGCTATCAAACTTTAACCATCCTCCATTAATGATGCAAATATATTTGTCGCATCAAAAAAAGAGAGGATTTCTCCTCTCTTTTTAATCATTTGATCAATACGGGCTCTGGTTGTTTTCAACTTTGCTCTTTTCTGTGTCAACCAGTCTTTCAATTACCCTCGCAGAAACACCATTTTCAACTACAAGATAGATAGCATCTTTCTCATGCAGGTTGGAAGTTGACTTCTTGGTGTCTTCTTCATATACAAGTGTGCTGCTGCTGATCTTGAAGGTCATTGTTTGCTTCGTTGACGAGCCTGCTGCATAAACATCTGCAGTAATTGTGGAGCTGTCTTTGCCAGTTATTATACCGTAGTATTCTGTGAAGTCGCTGTCAGAACCGATAGACAGGTCTCCATCTGCCTGGACCTTTCCGACGTATGGCCTTTCATCTTTACTTATTGTATGATCAAGCTTGAATTCTTCTACGCTGTTTCCATATCTCTGGACTTTTGCATACATGTCTCCGCCTTTATACCATGTATCGATGACATAAAGTGCTTCATAGTCTTCTGCCGCAGATCCTACGCCGTTTCCAAAGAATACAAGGGCTTTTGCATCCACGCCGTCCTTATCCAGTATTACATAGAAGGGTTCGGTTACCTTGGTGTCTTCTGCCAAATCTTTCCACGCCACCACAGAGAAGTTATCGTCTACTGAAATGGTCAATTTTGTGGAGTTGGTGTTAGTTTGTAAGTTTTTGGCATCAATAATGACAGTATCGCTGTCCACCGAGAATGACTTGGCTGAACCTCCATTATTATATGCTGCTGTAACAGTGTCCTTGCCAAAATCTTTGGTTAGTTTCCATGCAGCATCGGTATCTTGGGGCTTCGGTATTACATAAATCTCTCCATCTGCAATTTCTCCGTCTTTGTTAAGTTTGAACTTTATTATCTGGCCTGCCGCAACACTTGGTTTTGTGTATGTGCCGCTCTTTTCAAGCCCTGTCGACGGATCAATCACTTTTACACTGTCCATATCGCTCGATTTTTCCACCGCGTATGTTACTTCATCGCCTTTGCCTTCATCCGTTATGGTATAAATTTTCAGCTTGTCGCTGTCGGTGAATACCCTTGTAATTACACCGTATTTATAGCCCGATACAGCCTTTGCGGTTGTCACAAAATATGCTATTCTGCCAACGGCATCTGTATATGCAACAATGTCTTCGTCATCCGCGTCTTCCATATCTGCCATGACATCTGGCTTGGAAAAATCAAATCTGCTTATTGAATCGCCATTATCAATACTGTAGCTCGCCCTTATATCTGAGCCAACCTTTGTGAATTTAATTTCCTTGCCGCCGACGGTGATTCTGTCACTCTTGACTTTGTCGAAGGTTCCTTCTATCTTGTTATCAGTTACAACCCTAACGATAGCATAATCATCACCATCGATGTCCGTCTTTGCGACGTAAAGGATGTTACCCTTTTCTATATCATCAACAGAAAGGGCATTGCCATCAATGTCAAATACCATCACACCATCGTAGTTGCTATCTTTTGTAAGATCAAGTTCGAAACTTTCATCGTCCATAGATATTCCTGTTATTAACCCGTCTTTATTCGTCTCTACTAGCATCCAGTTATCGATTTCTTCTGTTACATCCATAAAATCTGCAAACACGATTTTATCATTCTTTATTACGATCTTCCCAACCATGCCGTTGAAGAAGCCGGATGTCTGGTCATCTGGATCAATCTTCTTAGTTTCGCCACTTTGTGTTACATAAACCGTTGCATTGCTGTCAAACGCATAGTCGTCATCAAGCTTTACAAGGCTCACTTTGCTAACCTTGCCGCTGCTTGCAACATCGCCTTCAACATAATCGAACGCTGCTTTGTCATCGGATTCGCTTTCTGCGTAAACTATCTCATCATCGTCATTCAAATAGATGGTAACTTCTTCGCCAAGTATTGGTTCTACATTGAAACCATCAATACATTCAAAGTCAGCATCATTATTTTTATCATACTTGTTGTCGTCTGTATCTTTTGTGAAGAAAACTGTCACTTCATTGTTCTCCAGGCTGTCATCAAGCCTGTTGTTAGCTACAATCCTTACATCTTCATACTTTGTAATGTTCAACTTGTCTTCAAGCAATGTCTTGTCAGATTCATAATACTCTATTCCGCTTTCTTTAAGGGTGTTGATCTTGACTACCTTTGCATCAAGAGTATTATTTACAAGAATAGCCACATCGCCCCTGTTTGCAAATCCTGTGGCATCGCTGAATTTGACATACTTTGTGATTTCCTTTTCTGCCGCTTTTGCAAGGTAATTGCCAGGCCAGCTACCAGACAGGAACGAATCCTTATAACCCAGCGCCCTTACCAGCATGGTGATGGCTTCAGCATAGCTCACCTGATTTGCCGGTTTGAAAGTACCATCCGGATAACCCTTGATCAATCCCTGCCCCACAGCTACATTTATGTAACCTGCAGACCATCTGCTGGCTTCCACATCTTTGAAGCTGCTGCGGCCAGTGGCTGCCTTTGCTGCGGCATCCATTTTCAAGGATGTAACAAGGATTTTTGCAAATTGCTCTCTTGTTACGCTATCCGAGGGATGATATTTCCCGTCTTCCATACCATTGACGATGCTAAATGCAGCAAGTCTCAACACTGCAGCCTTTACATCCTTGTCTTCAATGTCGGATGTCAATTTTTTGACATCAACTGCCGTGTCGGAAGAACTTGTGCTGCTTGCTGCGAACCCTACGCTCACTGTGCTGAGCACGAATGTGAGTATAAGCAGGGTTACGAGTAGTTTTTTGGCTTTCTTCATACTCAAATCCTCCTTTTTGATTTTGAAACAAAACAAATTTAACTACAAAAGGCTTTTCCTATCCTCCTGGTGTTCATCACCCCTTTCAAAGGATTTTATGGGAATTTAATTTTATCCTTTTCTTTCAATCCCCTTCACTGCCGCAAATGCCGCCTTCTGAAAGTTTAACCCGGAAGCGGCTATGGACATGAGGGAGGTTGAAAGATTGCAGGCTACGGAAATTTACATTATCCTATATTTTTTTACTTTTTATATCCTATATTTTTTATTTATTATTTCTATGGCAGGATGAAATTTCCTGCTTGATTTTAGTAATTTTATAGAAAATTTTATCTAATAATGAGTTCTTTTTGCCTTACTCCCGGATTTGAGTATGAGTCTTTTGAACTCATTATTTAGTTGTCAAAGTTCGTATTCTATAGCTATTATAGCTCAGGGGCACAATCACGTCAATATAATTGGTTGAATTGTAATATAAATGTAATATTGGTTGGGACAAATCTTACGGCTACATTTTTCATTATATGCCGGGATTTTTTATATATGACGCAATATGGAAACCCGGCTAAACTTGCGGAAAAAAAGCAATAAAAAGCAATTTATATATTCTAGGAAGACCGGGGAAAGTCCTCCTTTTTTAAAAATTTTTTTCAGAGGAGTATGGTAATATATGGCATCAGAAAAACCGCCAGTAGCAATACCAGAAGTAGGGCGGCTGCTATGCCGGCTGCGGGCAGGGCAAAGTAGGCCAGCGCCGCCCGTCCGGCCGTGAATCCGTGTGTTTGCCTCACTGAAATTATCTGCAGCACGATTACCCAGATGCGGAGCAGTATGCCGAAAAGGAGGCTCAGGTTTATTCCGGCGATCATGGTTATCAGGTTCACGGGTGCCATAAAGAGCATGGGCAGGGTTGAAAAGGCCATGGCAGCGAAAAGTCCCACACCGGCGGCTGGTACCGAGGACCTGGGGAGGCCGGGCATCCGAGTCATGGGAGCTGCATTGCCTTCCGGCAAAGTCCCGCCGGGATCGGCGGCATTTCGAGCCGGGACGCTGTCGGAGGTATCCGCGAGCATTTGTGCAGCTTTGTTCGGGGCTAGGAACTGGCATGCCAGCTCCACCACGGCGGTGAATATGAAGTGCACAAGGGGGATGATGAGGATGGCGCCTATTATCATAAGGGCGGCGATGTACGGCACAGCACGGGTCAAAGCGCCATACGCCTCATCTATGCCCGGCAATGCATCCCGTCCCGCAAAAGTACCGAGTATGCTTTCGTTCAGGGAATGCCTTATGCCCGCGATTTCCGGCAGGATGCTGGAGAGGATCAGGACGATGAGGGACTGCGCCACTTTCTTTTCTTCGGATATCTTTTTCAGGGCGGCCATAGGTGAAAAAAGCACTCCTGTTATGTCGTCCAGAAAGCTTTTGAATTGCTCTCTCATCTTTTATTCATCTCCTCGGGTTGATTTGATTGCGCAAATGACGGCATGCGGCTGATTTTAGGGATAAAGGATACTTAATGCAACTTTATCCGGAAGGTAATCAGGAAAATAAGAAGGGCGGGAAAAATTCTGTCCGGCGGGCGCAGTCATGCCGGTACCCGGATTTTCAGGCAGGCGTGCGCCGAATACCGGATCCATAAGGGTGTTCACCATTGATCTTACTCCGGAGAGCAGGGCTTCCAGGGCGGATTTTTTACCGTATTCCTTTATGACAGGCTTCCCTTTTATGCCTGCCATGTCGGCGGCGATCATCACGGCGTCGTAGTAGTTGCCTATTTCATCCACGAGGCCCAGCTCTTTTGCCCGGGTGCCGGTGTAGACCCTGCCGTCGGCAAGTTTTTTTACCTCATCGACGCTCATGTGGCGGCCTTTTGCCACTATGTCCACGAACTGGTTATACATTTCGTCAACCATGTCTTGAAATATGGCCCTTTCGTCTTCGGTCATGGGGCGTGTGGGGGAACCGATGTCTTTGTGGGGGGCGCTTTTGACGACATTTTCCTTGAGGCCCAGTTTGTCGTACAGTCCTTCTACGTTTTGAAATTCCATGATGACGCCGATGCTGCCGGTGGTGGTACCGGGGTTTGCCACGATTTTGTCGGCGGCGCAGGATACCATGTACCCGCCGGATGCCGCCACATCGCCCATGGATACCACCAATTTTTTGCCCGATTCCTTTACCCTGAGGGCTTCTTCATAAAGCTCCTGGGATGCGGCCACGGTGCCGCCGGGACTGTTTATCCTGATGACCAGGGCGGATATTTCGGGGTCTTCGGCAGCGTCATGGAGCTGTCTTAATATATCGCCGGTGCCGGCGGCGGAAAGAAGGCCCGATGAACTGGACATGATGATGCCCTCCAGGGTGATGACGCCAATCTTTTTTTGTGAGAGCGCAGCCTTTCGGCCGGGGCTTGCAGGTGATATTGCCAGGGCAGCGATGAGGGAGACGGCGACAATAATGATAAGGATGATGGTTATGATTCGCTTCAATGGTATCGCTCCTTTCGATAAGATTTTTATTTGTCTTTTTGTCCTTCTGTCATAAGGTATGCATTATATGAATAAAAATACCGACCGCATCGGGCCGGATTGTTTTTAAGCCATTAATCTATCCTTCTTTATATACAAAAACAGGCACTTCTATTATTTTTTCAGGTTTGGCTTCATAAAGATATTCGTCTAATTTTAGGGAAGTCTCCGCATCATAATATTTTTCGCCGCAATCTTCGCATACAAGAAAAGGAACATTTTCAATTATTATAAGTCTATTATTCACCCATTTTTCTATTCTTCCCTTATTTTTTATAAGTTTACCATTACAATACTGACATTTATTCATTATCTTTTCCTCCTCTTGTCCTTTCATCAATCCATTTTGGAGGTGATGGCACATATACAGTTATTATGGTTAAAAACCCATCTTTTAATCCACATACCGAATGAATAAAAGTATTATCTTTTTTCCCTAGTACAAGTACACTATGTCCTCTTGGATCATCTGGATAATCTTCTAAAATTTCACCATTCATAATTGATGTTAAAACATCGACAGTTCTTAAATTCCGTTTTATCATCCTGTCAAGTGCATGGTCGCTTAATAGCCATTTTCCTTTCAAAATAAGTTTTTTTATAATTTTTATATCAATTTCTGTCATTCTCCATTAGCCCTCAATCTTAATTTATTGTTATCATTATATAAAACTATCCGTACAACACTAAACCTTCTTTTATAACATGGTAAATCACATTGCCTTTTACATTTTTCCATTCCTCTACATATTCGGAAGAAACAACAAGGATGTCCACCGGTATCCTTAAACGGCTTAAAGCTCTTCTTAATTTGACCATATCCTGCCTTCTATCTTTCACATCTTTTTTCACTATAAGAAAATCCAGATCACTATCATCATGCATATTCCCTCTCGCATAAGAACCAAAGAGTATTATTTTTAATGGGTTGGCTTCGGCTTTTAGAATTTCTACAGCTTGATGAATCTTTTCTTCAGGTATCATTTATACCACCACCATCTACATTGTAAAATAGTTACAGCTAATAATCAATACTTTTGCAAAAATATTTGAGATCGAGTGGGCATACTGTCTACGCCTGGCGCTCCTTTGTTCTCTTCTACCCGTCCCAGTGCTTTTGTCATATTCTCTCTTGATACTACCTTCTCCATCAGGTGGATATCATGGTCCTTCGGGGATATCTTCTCGGGTTGTACCGGATACATACTCGGCCCTCCCTGGGACCCTTGCGGCTTCACCGCTTTTTTCCCAGAGTAGGCCCCTTACGGGGTTTTCTGCTGTCTTTGATAGTTTTGCGAACTTGCCACTACCCGCCTTCGGTGGGTACCCGGCCCTCGCTTTGTGTTCGGCCCTTCGTCGGCATGACGTCTATGCCGACTACTATGGCCTCTGCTGACTTCTGACGGTTCAGCCGGGTCTCTCGGCCCGGGTTGTTAGTTTCCCTAACGTTTCCTTCAGCACCCACCTTCGGTGGGTACCAGACCTCACGATAGACACCCTTGCTGTTTAGCTAATGGTCGCTGCTGCCAGCCCCATAGCAGACTTTCACTGCTTAAGCTTCCGCCCATGCCGGGCACACTAAAAATGCCGACCATCGCGGGTCGGCGTCATTTGTAAGTTCTAAATTTCCCATTTTCAACAATAGTTAATTTACGATAAATCACATTTAAATCTTGCACTTCTTTTAGAAAAGTTTTTAATATAGAATTTATGTTTTCTACTGTTGACGGAAAGGCTCTTATAACTAGGCAAGTTATTGCACCGCCTTAAATTGAATTACATCTTCCTCATATCTCATGAATTTTGAGGCATAATTTAATGCTGCTATTACATCTTCTTTCTCTAATTGCGGATAAGAATCAATAATTTTATTTATTGTATATCCCGCTGCTAACAAATCTAATATTAAATAAACAGGGATCCGCGTACCTTTAATAACCGGTTTTCCGCACATAATTTCTGGATCAACGATAATTCTATCTTCCATTAAATGTTCCCTCCTTCATACCAACTTTCTTCTGAAATCTGACTTATAAATTATATTGTAAATTAAAAATCTTAGTCAATCAATAGTCTTCCTAAATCAAATCATGACTAAAATATTTGAGGCTCGGTGTAAACTGGGCCTTTTTTTATTTTTCCCTCAAATCAAGCTTTGTATAAATTTAGCTTTCTCTATCCATGAATTCTCGGGCGGTCTCGGCCATTTTCGCAAGGGATTCCATGACTTTTGCATGGAATTTTTCTGCGCTCATGCCGGTCATTATCTCTATGGCGTCGTCGATGGTCTGGACGGAATATATGTGGAATCTGCCCTGTTCCACAGCCTCTACCACTTCGGGCTTGAGCATCAGGTTGTCGATGTTCTGGCATGGTATGACCACACCCTGGGTTCCGGTGAAGCCTTTAATCTTGCAGGCGTGGTAGAAGCCCTCTATCTTGTAAGTGGTGCCGCCCACGGGCTGGACATGGCCCTGCTGGTCCAGAGAGCCAGTGATGGCAAGGTCCTGGCGCACAGGGATGCCGGATATGCTGGACAACAGCGCTATTAGCTCGGCGCAGGTAGCACTGTCGCCTTCTATGCCGCCGTAGTTTTGCTCGAAGGCTATGCTGGCGGATATGGTGAGGGGCATTTCTCTGGCGTAGCGCTCACCCAGGAATCCCGTAAGTATCATGACGGCCTTGTCGTGGATGTGGCCGCTCATCTTGGCCTCCCGCTCTATGTTTATGACCCCCTCGTCCCCCAGGTAGGTCCTGGCAGTGATGCGGGAAGGCTGACCAAATATGTAATCCCCAACGTCCAGCACCGATAGCCCGTTTATCTGGCCCACGGCGGTTCCGCTGGTCTCCACCAGTATTTCGCCGCGCTCTATCATGGAAAACAGTTTTTCCTCCACCCGGTTGGAACGGTAGATTTTTTCTTCGATTGCCTTATCCACGTATTCGCTGGTGACGGAGGATCTTCCGTCTATAGTGGCCCAGGCAGCGGCTTCATAAAGCACTTCCACTATTTCGTTGAAACGGGTAGAAAGCTTCTTCTTATCTTCCGCCAGGCGTGAGCTGTAGTCCACCACCCTTGCCACTCCGGTGGGATCGAAGTGGATGAGCCCCTCGTTCTGACATATGTGGCAAATAAAGGCTGCGTAACGTTTGAGGTTTTCGGTGGTGCGGTCCATCTCCACATCGAAGTCTACCTTTATCTTAAAAAGTTTGCGGAAATCTTCATCATAGGCGTTCAGCAGAGAATAGATATACGGGGTGCCGATGAGGATGACCTTCACCTTCACGGGTATGGGTTCGGGCCTGAGCGTCACTGTTGGCACGGTGCGGTACTGCTCCCCTATGTTTTCCACCCAGGCTTCGCCGTTTTTCAGGGTGCGCTTCAGGGTATCCCATGCGAAGGGGTCTTTGAAAAGGTCCGACGCCTGCAGCACCAGGTAGCCTCCGTTTGCTCTGTGTATTGCGCCGCCTTTTATCATGGTAAAGTCGGTGGTTACGGCGCCGAACTGGGCTTTGCCCTCGATTTTGCCGAACAGGTTGTAATATGTGGGGTTTGTCTCAAAGATAACGGGCGCGCCTTTTGTGGCTCGGTTGTCAACGAATATGTTGACCCTGTAGCGCAGGAAAAAGTCTTCTTGGGGCGCGTTCTGGGCGATGTTCAATATCTGCCGGTCGTCCCCCTCCGGTTTTTCCCGGCGGTCGGTGCGGAACAGCAGAAGGTTTTTTATGACGTCTTCTTTCACGGATTTCAGATAGGATATGACTTCGGCAAATTCGGCATATTTTACAGCCGCTTCTTCAAAGAGGGGGTTTATAGCGGCAAGGGCGGTATTCCTCTCCAGGCGCCCCAGTTCTTCCCGCGCCTGTTTGTCCAGTGCTCTCACTTTGCGCATGGTTTCATCTATCCTGTTCTGCAGGCTACGCCCCTTTTCTTCCAGGGCTTTTCTCTCTTCGTCCGACAGGGCTTCAAATTCCTCCTGGCTCATGGGTTTGCCGTCTGTTAAAGGTATGGTTATGATGCCCTGGGGTGTCCTCTGGAGAGTGAAGCCCTCGGCTTTTGCAATCTCATCCAGCTTCTCAAAAAGCTCCAGGGAAGCCCGCTGGTATCTGTCTATGAGGGCCTGCTTCTGGTTCTCAAAATTTTCGTCGTCAAAGATCCGGATTATCTCCCGTCGAACTTCCGATATGAGTTTTTCCATATCTTTCGAAAATTCGGAGCCTTTGCCCGCAGGGAGGTTTATGGCAATGGGCTTTTCGGGCTTTGTGAAATTGTAAACATAAAGTATATCGTCGGGGATGGGTTTGCCTTCAGCCGCTTTTTTCACCACGGCCCGGGCATAGCTGGTCTTGCCGGTACCGGTGAGGCCGGTCATAAATATGTTGTAGCCCTTGTGGTCGATCTTCAAACCGAACTCCATGGCCTTCACCGCCCGCTCCTGGCCTATGATGTCGGAGAGGGGCTCCAGGTCTTCGGTGGAGCGGAAGGAAAACATGGCCGGGTTGCAGGTCTCCCGCAGCTCGGCGGGGGTAAGTTTATGCAGCATGGTGTAACCTCCTTTATGAGTAAATTTAGAAACGTTTTATTACCGGTTTCCCGCACATTATTTCTGGATCAACAATGATTCTTTCTACTATAATTTTTTCTTCCTTTTATAACCCCTCCATCAAAATTATTTTGTAGTAGAATATTGCAGACATGCCTGAATACCCTCTCTTGTTATATTTCTTTCCTCATCCCCCTCATAAAGTTCACTATATTCCTTCTCAAGGTCCTGTATCCCGGGATCACATGTTCCCAAAGATGGTAGAAAAGCGGAGAAAGGGGCAGGTCGAATTCCCCGATAAATTCGGTAAACTGGCCGTTAAAACCCTTCTTGAAGCGGTAGAGGCCGTAGAGGGGGTTGTCGGGGGAAAGGTCTCCGGAAACGCCCCTGAAATCATACATGGTGCAGCCGTTTTGTTTGGCCCATTTGATCATCTCCCACTGGAGGGCGTAGTTGGGCATGACGTTGCGGTGCTCGTTGGAGGAGGCGCCGTAGATATACCAGGCTTTGTCGCCGAATATGAAAGCTATTGTTCCGGCGATGTATCTGCCCTGGAATTCCGCCATGAACAGCTTCGCCAGGCCCTTTTCCACCAGTTCATCCCAGAGGGCTTCAAAGTAATCGAAACCTCTCACCAGGAATTTGTCCCTTATGCATGTCTCCTGAAGGATTTCGTAAAAGGGCTTCAGGTCCTTCCGGGAGCCTTCTTTTACGACGACGCCCTTTCTCGCCGCAAGGCGTATGTTGTAGCGCGTTTTTTCGTGGAAGGAAGCGAAGATGTCGTCCAGAGGTTTATCCAGGGGCAGGCGAAACACGAATCTGGGCTGGACCCCCTCGAAATTTTTGCCGCCTTCGCGCGGAATAAAGCCCAATGATTTCAGCGTGTTCACCGCATTTTCGTCCGGCGCTTTTATATCGGGGTCTATCTTGAGCATAATGGCGCCATGTCTTGTAGCAAGCTCCTTTATTTTTGATAAAAGAAATTTCAAAGTTTCTCTGTCGGAAAATTCCGCCACCGGCCCCCGGGGAGCGTAAAATATGCATTTTTTAAACCCGGGGATGGGCAGCCGTCTCTTTAAAATTGAAATGCCCGCCACCGGTTTATCATTTTCCACAACAAGCATCCTTATGGGCTGCCATCCGGTGCGGCGCTTGACTTCACCCCATTCGTACGACTGGAGCACGTGGCCCTTGGGGCCGTATGCCATGAATTTATTGAAAATATCTTTTTCATTTTCTTTTATGATTTTCAATTCCATTTATATAGAAGCCTCCGAAAAAATGTTTTTCTTATACTTTATTATATCTTATTTTATGGGGAAGTGAAAAGAGAATTTGGCAAGAATGAAACAGCAGGCCGGATTATTTTTGGCCTGCTGTTTTCGAAAAGCATGAGATAAAACCGATTTCACACGTAAGTTGTCCGTCAAAGTTGTCAAGTACCCTGTCCCCTTGACATTTAAATTTTCATGGTCTGAAATGATTTTTTTAGTTTGTCCGCAATATGGCTCAATGTATCTGCAGAGGAAGCTATTTCTCCAAGCAGCATGTGCTGTTTTTCCACCGACTCCGCAATGTCATGAGCCTGGTTGGATGTATCCACTGTAATCTCCGTCATTTTCTTGAATGATTCGTGAGTGTCTTCTGTACTGGCTGCCATCTGCTGGGTGGCCGCGGAAATCTCCTGCATCTGTTCGGATACCTTCTGCACTGCTGAAAGGATTTTATCAAATGTCTCGCCCGCCGTTTTTACAGCTTCTATTCCTTTCTTGACGTTATCCCCGCCTTCCTGCATGGCGGATACGGCATTGGCTGTTTCCTGCTGTACTGAAGATATGAGGTCGGCTATCTGTTTTGCAGCATTGCCCGATTGTTCCGCCAGTTTTCTGATCTCGTCCGCTACCACCGCAAAGCCCCTGCCCTGCTCTCCTGCTCTGGCCGCTTCTATAGCCGCATTGAGCGCAAGAAGGTTTGTCTGGTCCGCAATGCCCGTAATTGTTTCCACTATCTGGCCGATGGTTTCCGAGCTTTCTCCGAGCTTTTTAATGACCTCGCCCGTGGTCATGCTTGAGCTTTCAATCTTCTTCATCTGATCTATCACCTGTCGCATGGCGCCTTCTCCCGCATCGGCCAGCTGGGCGGCATTGACTGCGGTTGCAGAGGCGTCCGACGCGCTTGAGGCTATTTGTTCGACGCCGGCGCTCATCTGTGACAGCATGTCCGATATGGAGTTCACGAGATTTTTAATCTCTTCCATTTTTTCTGAATTTTTCTGGATATTTTCTTCAATGGAACCGGCAAATACATTTGACGCCTCTTCGCTTTGCTTTGCTATTTCCTTGATGGAATCAGCAGACGCCACCATTTCATCTATGGATTTTTTTACTTCTGCCAGCGTCAGTTTCAGCCTCGATACGGAGTCGTTGAAAATGTCCGCCAGCCTGCCCACCTCGTCATTGGTTATCTTTCTGGCCTTTACTGTAAAATCCCCTGTCGCTATGGCTTCCAGACCGTGCGCTACGGCGTCCACCGGTGCGGAAACGGTCTTTGCCACCGCAAAGGAAATAATGCCGGAAATAATCACAGCTGCCGCCGCCATGACAATTACATCCTGTTTTGTCAAATCCTGAGGATGAAAATAGAAAATAAATACGCCCAGTGAAAGCACGACCAAGAGAATAGTTGTAAGAACCATTCGGAATTGAATACTTTTCAAGCTTTCTGCCTCCTCCTCATTTTATTAAAATAAACAATATAAGGTAACGCTGGAAAATTATATAATATATATTAGACATTTTTTGACTTATTCCTGCCGGAAAATCAAAAATGTGTCGAAATTATATTTAATCCCCCCGAGAGCGGCCTAAAGTATAAAAGTTTTATTTGAAAAAACCCTGAATTTTTCAGGGTTTTTTCATGTGTCTTAGGTGGAATTCATTTTAAGTATTTAATTAAGAGCGCCGTGTTTTATGTTCCAGGGCCGCTTTTATGAAGTCGCGGAAAAGGGGGTGTGGCCGGTTGGGGCGGGATTTGAACTCCGGATGGAACTGGGTCCCCACGAACCAGGGGTGTTCTGCAAGTTCAATGATTTCCACCAGGCGGTTGTCCGGGGAAAGGCCCGAAAGCACCATGCCCGCCCGGGTCAGTATTTCCCTGTAATCGTTGTTGAACTCATAGCGGTGGCGATGGCGCTCCTGGATATATTCCTCGCCGTAGGCGGCCATGGTCTTTGTCCCGGGCTTGATGCTGCATGGGTATCGTCCCAGGCGCATGGTGCCGCCTTTGTCTTCTATGCCCTTTTGCTCGGGCATTAAATCTATGACTGGGTGGGGCGAACGGGGGTCGAACTCCGTGCTGTGGGCGCCTTCCAGGCCGCAGACGTTACGGGCGAATTCTATGACCGAGCACTGCATGCCCAGGCATATGCCAAAAAGCGGAACCCTGTTTTCCCTGGCGTATTTTATGGATTTGATCTTGCCCTCGATTCCCCTGTCGCCGAAGCCGCCAGGCACCAGGATGCCGTCCACATCAGAAAATGTAGCTTCCATATCGAAGCCGGGGGCCTCCAGGTCTTCTGAATGTACCCATTTTATTTCTACTTTTGCATCGTTGGCAATACCCGCGTGGCAAAGGGACTCTGCCACGCTGAGGTATGCATCGTGGAGCTCCACGTACTTGCCCACCAGTGCAATTTTCACATTTTCAGAAGGGTTCTTCACCCTTTTCACCAGTTCTTCCCATTCGGAAAGGTCCGCCTCCATGCCGTCGACGCCCAGTTTCTTAGCCACGATCTCGTCAAGCCCTTCATTTTTTAAAATAAGGGGCACTTCATAGATGGTATCGGCGTCATAATTCTGCACAACGGCTTCGGGCTCCACATTGCAGAAGAGGGCTATTTTTTCCTTCAGCTCTTCCGAAAGGGCCCGCTCGGAACGGCAGACTATGATATCCGGCTGGATGCCGATACTTCTGAGTTCTTTGACGCTGTGCTGGGTCGGCTTGGTCTTCAGCTCGCCGGCCCTGGAAAGGTAAGGCACCAGCGTCACATGTATATATAGGACATTGTCCCGACCCAGGTCCACCTTCAACTGCCGGATGGCCTCCAGGAAGGGCAGGCTCTCGATGTCGCCCACGGTGCCTCCTATCTCTGTGATAACCACATCCGGGTTTGTCTCCCTGGCCGCCTTGACCACCCGTTCTTTGATTTCATTTGTGATGTGGGGAATCACCTGCACCGTTCCTCCCAGATAATCGCCCCGCCGTTCCTTGGTGATCACCGACCAGTAAACCTTGCCGGTGGTGACATTGCTGTCTTTTGTGAGATTCACGTCGATGAAGCGCTCATAATGGCCCAGGTCCAGGTCCGTCTCAGCTCCGTCCTCGGTGACAAAAACCTCCCCGTGCTGGTATGGGCTCATGGTCCCCGGGTCTATATTAATATAGGGGTCGAATTTCTGCATGAAGACAGCAAGACCCCTGCTTTTTAAGAGGCGCCCCAGCGACGCCGCCGTGATACCTTTGCCCAGGGATGAAACCACGCCGCCTGTGATGAATATAAACTTGGTATGCATTATAAGTCCCCCTTAGAATTTTTCCGTACATAAAAAAACCCCATATTTTTTATTTTATTCAATTTAAAAGGAAATTGTCAATAGAAGGTGAAGAATTTTCATTCCAGCCAGCCTATGTAAAAAGCTGCGGGGTTTCCGCAGCTTGGGGTTGTTTTCACACAATTCAATAAGTGAATAAGTGAGTGCCTGGCACCTTTACCTCGGAATGATAGTGATAAATTCATTTCCCTCCATCTTAAAATCAGGTTCGGTATTGTTTGCTTGCTTTAGCAGACGGACCATCCTGGGAATACCGCTGCCGGCATCGGTTACAAGTCCAACCTTCAGGAAAATGTTATATATGCTGGGATTGCGCAAGACATGTACGCCGAATTTCAGGGCATCAATATCGACAGTATTTGGCAGGCTTCCCGGAGTCCGTATTTCAATCCGGTCATTATATATTATGACTCTAATCGGCGACGATATGGTGTAATCCCGATGGGCAAAGGCATTAATAAGAGCTTCCCGCAAAACCTCAACAGGGATTTCGACTTTAACTTCGGGCTCTGTGCCCTTGATCTGGTGAGACCTCATCAAGTGAATCCCGAAAAATCTCATAGTATCATGGTATATATCAATAAGTCGTCCTTCAAAATGTTTTTGATCGATCGGTTCTATCGAAATATCATTTCCGGGAATCCTGAGGGCAGATACATAGCTATATGGAATGAAAGCCTGAGGATTTGCCGCAAGAAACAAAACTCCTGTAAAAGTTGGATGTTTTTCGCCTTTTATATCATCAACAAGATGCCAGTTTTGCAGCAATCTATCTCTTGAAATGCCTGCTATATCGATCCCCTGTTCTTTTACCAGTTCCAACAGCGATTCCAGTGCCTTTTCATCAAGATCTTCCATAGTAGATCTAAATATGGGAGTTTCATCATAATATAAGCTTTCAGCAGCTTGAAAAAGCCGAAGCAGTTCTTCCCTTGAAACCTGCCGTCTTCCGGAAGAAGTGCGTACATAATATATTCCTCGGTTTGTTCTATATGGTCGCTGGCTTCCTTTAGGAATATTTATAATAAGGATTATATTGCCCTTTTCATCCTGAACTGTTTCTTGAATAACTGTAACCGGCGGTTCACAATTATTAAACGCTACATTATCAACAAATTTACTCAAATTGTCTATATTTTCCCCGCCAATGCCTATAAGATTACCTGTATCATCTATTCCTATAAAAATCTGCCCTCCATCAGTATTGGCAAATGCTGCTATTTCTGCTGCCAGGTCATCAGAATGGATAGGCCATTGCTTAAATTCTGTTCTCAGATTTTCTCCTTTTTTGCATCGCTGCAAAACTTCGCGCAGATCCATGCTTTGTTTCTCCTTTTAATTTACTATAAAAATATACTTTAAAAACATACTTTATAGCTTTATATTACCAATTATTTATATTAATGTAAATACTATTTCAAAATAAGATATAACCGGATACATTTAAATTTATTCTTTAAAACAACTATCTAAATCATTCAAAGAAAAAAATTATAATGAACTCCATGATGCCCGTCACTTTCGGAAAAAGTGCACATGTATTAATTATGGCGCTAGACAAATATTCTCAAAGTTTGCTATAATTAAATAAAAATTTAAATAAAAATCGTTTTGCTCAAAAAACCAAAATGGAGGAAAAATATGGCTGTTGAGGTTATCACTTTCGGTGATTTTGATATAAAAGCCGACGGCGTTTCGGTTCTAAAAAAGAGCAAAAGGACGTTTAAAAATCTGGAATTGTTAAAATATTTTATTACATTCAAAAACAAAAAGCTGGTGCCGGAAAATATAGTGGAAAGCCTGTGGGAAAAAGACGAATATGTCGATCCGAAGAATACCCTCAGGACTCAGATTTCCCGATTGAGGAAAAGTCTCGCTGACATGAAACTTTCTAAAAATAGTGACGATAGTTTCTTTCACATTCATTTTGAAAATGGTTTTTATATATTCAATATCAATAACAATTGCATTATAGATGCGGACCTTTTCGAAGAAAAAATTAAACAGGCGGATGTATTGAAAGACAAAGACCCAGACAAAGCCATAATGATATACCAGGAAGCACTGGAGCTTTACAAAGGAGAATACCTGTCGGAAAATCCTTACAGCGAATGGATATATCCCATAAGAAACCGTTACCACCGGCTTTATGTCCAGGCTGTTTTAAGGCTGATGGAACTGCTGAAAGCAGAGAAACGTCATGCCGAAATAATAGAAATCTATGAGCAGGCGGTGATTAACGAACCGTATGAAGAAGGGCTCCATATATTTTTTCTTGAGTCGCTGTTGGAACTAAAGGAGATAAAAAACGCTCTCAGCCATTATAATTACATCACCGGCAGATTATACCGGGAGTTTTCCGTGGAACCCTCGCCGGCTTTGAAGAAGATTTACAGGAGGATCACCAGCGAGGCGGACGAAAACAGGGTCACAGACCTTTTGTTTTTAGGCAAGAAGCTGTCGGACGACGATAAGATGGATGGCGCCCTTTTTTGCGAAGTGGATAATTTCAGGATGATTTACAACCTTGAGAGAAGACGGAGTCTAAGGTCATGCCGTACGGAGTTTCTGGGCTTGATATCAGTGGTAAACAATGGAGAGAATTCCTCAAAAGAAGATTTGAAAAATGCAGTGGAAAATCTAAAGCTGGTCCTGAACGATTCCCTGAGAAAAGGCGACGTGTTTTCCCAGTGGAATGCATTCCAAATGGTAGTGTTGCTTACCGATGTGATAGAAGCCAACCTGCAGCTTATCAAAAAAAGAATTCAGAAAAGGTTCAGCAATGTGGTGGATCCCAAAAAATTTAATTTAAAAATAGACTTTCAGCCTGTAACTGCAGTAGATCCATTTATAACATAAATATGATACATAAAAACTCAATAAAGGTTGAGTCGCCATTTTATACCCATCGAATGTAAAATCCGGTTTTTGCCGGATTTATTTTTTTGTCATTTAAATGTATTTGATATGAAATACAAATGAAATACAAAAATCAGGCTTATAAAATCAGGTTGAAATCTATAAAAAATTCTTTGTTGATAAAATAAAAAAAACGACGCCTGAAAGTAGAATCATCGCAGGGGGGTTCAAATGCACGAAGCTGCTGTGATGGAACAAAAAAGCAGGGAAATGGCAACATCTAGCACTTTTGTGATAAAGGTAATGTACACAGAAAATGCTACCATGCAGGGCTATATCCAGTGGTTGGAAGCCGATCAGGCTGTGGCATTCAGAAGTGCTCTGGAGCTGTTACATTTAATAGAAGAAGCGATAAGAAAAAGCGGGAAGGAGTTGATAAACTTCAGGTCCTGGGACAATTAAAAATAATCATTAAAAACTTAATATTGGTGAAAGGAGGTGAAACTTATAGTGACATTCACCCCCAAAAAAATTACCGCAATATTACTGGCATTGTTCCTCATCTTGAGCCCCCTGTTGGTACAAACCAGGGTAACCGGCGAAGAACTTGGAGAAACAATAGAGAACGCGGAAAACATTGAAGATTCCGGCGATAGCGTAATCGTCGGCGATGAAAACAGTGGCATGCAGGAACCTGTTGATATCGCGGGGCCTGCAGAAGGTGGAGAACCGGATCCCGGCGATGTAGGTAAAGAGACTCCCGCCGAAAGCGGAGGGCAGACCTCCGGAGATATAGAAAATCCTACCGGAAGCGGAGAACTGGAGCCCGGAGCTGGAGATATCGAAAACCCTGCTGAAGGCGGGGAACAGACCTCTGGAAATATCGAGAGTCCCGCCGAAGGCGGGGAGCAAAGCACGGCAGATGTAGAGAATCCTGCTGCAGACGGGGAACAAAACTCAGGGGATATAGAGGAACCCGCTGAAGGCGAGGAACAGAACTCCGGGGAGATTGATAATCCTGCTGGAGGCGGAGAACAGGATCCAGGAGATATCGAGGAGTCTGCCGAAGGTGAGGGGCAGAACTCCGGAGATATAGAAAATCCTACCGAAGGTGGAGAACCGGATCCCGGAGCCGGGGATATCGAGAATCCTGCCCAAGACGGGGAACAGGAGCCCCTGGAGCCCGTGCCACCCGAGATGCCCGAAGAACTGCCGGTGGAAGAGATACCCACGACGGCAGCCGATGCTTCCGTCAGCATCCGTCTTGATGCCGATAAGGCGGAATACGAACCAGGAGACGTAGCGGAGTTTGCCGTAACCGTGACAAATACCGGCGATGCAGATATCGTAGGCCTTTGGGTATACAGCGAAAACATCGGCATAGAAACCGAAATACCGTCTCTGCCTGCGGGAGAAGAAGAAATCATAAAAGGAAAGTGCTATATACCCTATGGTTATTCCAGAGACAGCTTTACCGTCGATGCTACCGCGGAAGGCAGATGCGGCGGCGACAGGGTGAGCGCCGGGAATTCTGTGACCCTGCCGGTAAACAGAATAATCTTCAACCCGGCTTTCATAGAAGTGCAAGCTGATTCGGTGATACCCGTTCCGCCGGATTATGAAAAGACGTCTATCGAATCAACACCTGCAGAGTCGGCAAAATCCCTGAAATCCACCGGCGCTGCGCTGCTTCGGTCTACTTCTTCGACGAAGGTGGCAGCTGTATCATCCGCAACAACGTATACCGACACAATCGAAGTAAACAAACAGGCAAGCGTTGCGGAAGGCTGCAGGACATACCAGGTAAGCTTGAGCATCACCGGCACGCCGCCCCAAAAACCACTGGATGTCATACTTGTAATCGACAGGTCTGGCAGCATGGCATACGGCAACCCGTCATCCATGTATTATGCAAAACAGGCTGCCATAAATTTCGCTCAGCAGGTCTTGCAAAACCCGAACAACCGCGTGGCAGTGGTGAGTTTTGCATATGAGGGAGTATGGTCATGGCGTTACTGGCAGCTGGTAGGAAATTTAAATACAGATACATCGATTGATAGGGATTTTTCTTATGATTTTAATCAAGTAAAAAATGCTATCAACGGTCTCATCGCCGACGGGGGAACAAATACCGAAGCGGGTTTCATAAGGGCCAGGAAGTTAATGGAATCTAGCGGAAGGGCCAACGCAACCAAAGCGATAATCCTGCTGACTGACGGGTTGCCCACCGTCAGCATAGGCAGACCTTATGGCCCCAGCGAGCCCACCGCCCACAACGCTCACACCATTGCTGCTTACGAGGCTGGACAGAGCTGCTGGAACGTAGCCAAGGTTTTCACCGTGGGCCTTCTCGGGCAGGTGCCCAACCAGTGCCTTACCGTGGCTCGGGAAACACTGCAATGGGCGCAGAATGCCGGGTATTACGAAACCTTCTCGGCTGCTGACCTTTCCGGCATATACAACCAGATAGCCGAACAGCTAGGGACATCCGCCACTGATGCGGTGGTGACCGACGTGATAACGGATGTATTCGACCTGGTACCAGGCAGCATCGTAACAAACCCCAATACCCAGGTTTCCTATGACGAAAGCACCCATACTATCACATGGACGCCTGGAGTCATCGGCACCAGCGCCACCCTGACTTACAAAATCAAAGCCAAACGGACCTTCCAGGGCGGCGACAATGTGCCAACCAATGTAAGCGCCACCTTGACCTACACCGATGTCAACGGCGTCTCTGGAAAGATTAAAACCTTCCCGGTACCAACTGTGAACGTGCAGCCACCGCTTTCAATCAACGCAGGCCCGGATAGAGAAATCGTCATAGGAGATGTGATAGGGATAGGCGACAACCTCCAGGTGAGCTGGGGATACCCGCCGTACAGCTATGCATGGTCATGCGACTTGGCCCCAACATGGGTATCAAACGAAATGAATCCTCAGGTGTCACCTGAAGACAACGCCACTTATACTGTCACCGTCACCGATAAATATGGATGCACCGCCACTGATTCAGTTTTCATAAAAGTAATCAAAGGCAAAATCATTATAAAAAAAATCGTGATAGACGAAGATACAGGCAAGGAATTTATCATAAAAATAGATGGACCGGATGGCAAGAAATGGAATGTATTTGCCGCCGAAGGAGAGTACCGTCAGATAGGTAATCTCAGATTGGGGGCTTACCACATCAGCGAAGTGGTGCCGATGGACTATGAACTGATCAGTATAACTTCGCCCACTGTAAATATAACCAGGGACAATCTTACGGTCACCGTAACAGTTACAAACAAGAGGAGCAACTACGGATGGTTCAGAGATGAGGATGAAAAAGATAACTTCCTCACCGTAGAAGCAGCTAATGTGAGCACATTGAATAGTTCGGCTGGAAACAAAGAAAACGGCTCCCGAATTTTGCTCCAGCAGGCGGTCCTCGAAGGGGTGCTGCCCGAGAATCATAAAGAGCCTGATGAAATAACGGATGAATAAGAGAGATGAGGCATGATGAAAAAGCATGCGGCAGCCGTGGCTGCAGACATAATAATAAAAGCCGTACTGACTATCCTGACCATCGCTGCGCTGACTCTGACGTTCTTACTTGTCCAGAGCAGGATGACCGACCGGGAGCCCTCAGTTTTCGGCTATAAGATGTATATAGTCATGAGCGGCAGCATGAGCCCGACTCTGAAAACCGGAAGCCTGGTCATAGTGGACCCGATCGATCCCGGTAACGTCGCACCCGGTGATATAATAACCTTCCGGGGTGATGATCACGGAGGAAACATAACCACCCACCGGGTAATTGAGGTGGAAAAAAGTGGGGCCCTGTTCTTCAGGACCAAAGGGGACGCCAATGAAGTGGAAGATCCGATGCTCGTTAGCGCAAACCGGTTAATCGGAAAAGTGATGTTTTCAATACCCTATATAGGTTACGCCTTTTCCTACACCAGGACAAAAAACGGCATCATGACCCTGCTGGGGGCACTTGTGATATTTATATTAGTGGAACTGTCCAGGACCTTCGCCATTGAGCGCAAGAATAAAAAAATCTCTTCTGATGATTAAACGGCAGCAAAAGCTGCGGAAAGATATCCAGGTCTGTTCAAAAGGAACAATAAATTAAAATCAAAAAATTTAAGGGGGAATTTGAAAAATGAAGAAAACTCTATTAATCGGTTCGCTAGTATTCTCACTGGTGGCGCTCCTGGTGGTGGGAGGCACCATGGCATGGTTTACCAGCGAAAAATCGGTGGCAAATACATTTACCGCCGGCACAGTAGAAATCGAAGTCAATGAGCATGGTTTTCAAGACATATCCAACTGGAACCCCGGCGACACAACAAACAAGGATGTCAGTGTAATTTCCACAGGTTCAAAAGCCACATACGTCAGGGTAAGCCTTACGCCGGAATGGCTTGATGCCAGCGGCAATCCGACAAATCTTCCCGTCAGCAACGTAAACCTTATCCTTGCCAGCAACAATGACTGGGTGTATGATAACGGCTGGTATTACTACAAGCACATTCTCAACCAAAACGATGAAACATCATTACTGCTGGATGCAGTGGAACTCATCGGCTCTCAAACAGGCAACGAATATCAGGGCAAGACCCTGCGTGTCAACGTCAAGGCCGAAGGCGTGCAAGCCTCTCATGAAGCCTATAAAGATGCATGGGGTCTTTCCAGCCTGCCCACCGGCGTTGAGGAATTTACCGGAGAATAATAACTCCTAAAAAGCATAAATATGATATAATTAAAGATGATATAAATTTAATCCTGGCAGGGCATGCGGCAAACCGCATGCCCTCAACTGATAAAACCGCCGTCAAAAATATTCACCCCCCAAAAAAGGAGGGTAGTGTAGATGAAAAAAATTATAATAACACTGTTGCCTTCGATACTCGCCTTTTTTCTCCTGGCTGCAGGAATTTTCATACCCTCTGCTCAAAAATCAGCCATGGCTCAGGCTGAAGATATAGAACTGGTCGGAAACGCCCAAGGGCTGGTGCTGATACCCGAAGGGGCAAAGCTTTTTGACCTCGACAATTTAAACCCCGGCGACACGGTGGAAAGCACCATGAAGATTCAGAACAACTATACCGATTCCTATAACTTATACTTGCGGGCTGAACGGGTGGGCGAAGAAGAAGATCCCGATCTTTTAAAACAGCTACAGCTCACAATCAAATATAATGGCAATGTAATTTACAGCGGCCCCGCCAGCGGAGAATCGGGCCTTGGAGAAAACATAAGTCTGGGCAGTTTTGCACCCGGTGCAAGCGGCGAACTTGTGGCAGCCGTGGAGCTTCCGGGACCCGAAACCGGCAATGAATTTCAGGGAAAGAGCGCCCAGGTAAAATGGATTTTCACCGCTCAGACAGCAGGTAGCAGCGGTGGAGGCAGCGGAGACGGCAGCACCAGCGGAAACATGAGGAACCGCAAAGATCAGACGACGGCTGCTGAAACCCCTGTGGAGATAGTTGAAGAAGAACCCATACCGCAGGGCCAGCCTTCAGTGCCGGAAACCCCGACACAGCAGCCTTCATCTTCCGAAAAGGTGATCGAACCGGAGCCAGTGCCCGCCGGAGCGCCCGAAATGCCCAAGACCGGTGAGTCTTTGCCGTATCCGTACTATGTAATAGGCGGTTTCGCCATCCTGGCAGGGATTAGGCTTCTAAGAGGCAAAAAACAATAGCCGGGGAAAATATCCTCGGCTTCCTTTTTTAGTGGAGGCTCAATGTATGAAAAAGACCGCCGCAATCCTTTTCATAATCATCGGTATATCTTTAATATCCTATCCGAAGCTCAGGGAAAGTTATTACGATTACAAACAGCGCAAAATCCTGCAGGCCTGGCAGGAAAGTCTCAGCGAACTGGATAGTGCAGAAGATATGGGACAAAACGGAACACTAAACCCGCCTGAATTCGGCGGCCAGGAACCTTCAACAACGGCAGGTGATAAAGCAATAAGTATAGAAAAATACATTGCCGCACATATGGAAGGTATCCTGGTAATAAAAAAAATAAACCTGCGCCTGCCCATATTAAAAGGGGCCACCAAACAGAACCTTAACATTTCAGTGTCAAGCCTGGAGGGTACTGCAGGCCCAGGACAGACGGGGAACTATTGCATTGCCGGCCACCGCAGCCGATCCCGGGGCAGGCATTTCAATAGGCTGAATGAACTTGAGAAAGGTGACATCATAGAAGTTATAACAGATAAAGGACATTACATCTATGAAGTACAGGAAAGTATCATTGTAAAACCTGAAGACATTTGGGTGCTGCTGCCGCAGGGCAAAGAAAAGCTAATAACCCTGATTACATGCGACTACAGCGAAAAGCCTCCTCTCAGGCTGATTGTCAGAGGGAAGCTGGTGGAACAGAGTATAAAATAAAAAAGGCTGAAAAGAAAAAAGCAGAAAAGAAAAAGGAATAATAAGACATGCCTGTTAAATATAACCGACTGTCCCGCTTAAAAACAAAAATTGTTTATTTAGACAAATAGTGATAATATAAAATTGAATAAAATACTCAGAAGACTATTTACGACAAAGGCAAACCCGTGGAAACGCGGGGACGCAAAGCTACAGGGCCTTCAAAAGATGGCAGCCAGCTACCGAAAAATAGTTTTTTTATTTATCCCATAACAAAACTTAATATATCATCCCCGCAGACTTTCAAGCGATAAAGGCAAACCCGTGGAAACACGGGGACGCAAAGCTACAGGGCCTTCAAAAGATGGCAGCCAGCTACCGAAAGGAGAGTTTTTTATGAAGGGGAAATTTCTGATATATTTATTAATTATTTCTTTTTTATCTTTTTTTGCTATTACGGCACGAGCAGAAGCCCGTGATGTTTTCGATTTTACAAATTCAGAAAAAGGAATAATCAGCGTAAATTTCTCTCCTGAAAATAAAAAAATAAAGATTATGGTACAAAAAGGCAACACCAATTACTACTATGATTTGAAGCAAAACAGCGAAGTCATCCCTCTGCAAATGGGTTCCGGAGATTATACCGTAGCTCTGCTGGAAAATGTCTCGGGAAACAAATATGCGGTAAAGTCCAGCGAGTCTATTAATATAAACCTCTTAGATGATAAAGTGCCGTTTTTGCAATCTGCTGTTCCAGTAAAATGGGACAACAATATGAAAGCGGTAAATTTGGCTCAAGAGCTCACAAAAAATATTGATAGTGACGAAAAAAAGGTGGAGGTCATCTATGAATATGTGGTCAAAAATATAAAATATGATGTTGATAAAGTAAACAACCTCAATTCTGACTATATTCCCAATGCCGATGAGGTGTTAACCGATAAAAAAGGTATTTGTTATGATTATGCAGTTCTATTGGCTGTCATGCTCAGGAGCCAGAACATACCCACTAAACTTGTCAAAGGCTATAAAAATGACATTAGAAGTTACCATGCCTGGAATGAAGTCTATTTGAAAGAATACGGTTGGGTTATTATAGATGCCACTTATGATTCTGTTTTGGGGCAAAATGGGACAAGCAGTAGTTTTATAAAGGACAAGAACGAGTATAAAAAAATATCCGAGTATTAAAAAGCAGCGGTTTTATCCGCTGCTTTTTATATGTTCTGTCTGTTCTTATTCTGTATGTTATTATTCTTTCTTTATCCGTATTTATTTGTGTCTTTAGTTGTCGCAAATTTTTATGAACAGCTGTATTCTTAAAATATTCCTACTCGTAGTTCAATACCACAACCCGGAGTTTTTCGCCCAGAGTTTCGGGGGTTACTTCTATGGTGGTGGATTCCAGGTGTTCGCCTCCGCCCACCTTTTCCAGGAATTTATCCACTGAATCGATGGGCATACTCACGGCCGGGGTCTTGAAGTGCATGGGGATGACCATTCTGGGCGAAAGCTGGTTCACCACTTCCGCCGCTCCCTCGGCATCCAGGGTGAAGGTACCGCCTACGGGAATGAGGAGTACATCTGGCCTGCCTATCTGTTCCTCCTGAGCCTTTGACAGCAGGTGCCCTAAATCTCCCACATGGCAAATCCTGAGTCCGTCGATTTCAAAAACGAAGATCAGTATGGGCCCTCTTTTTGCGCCCTTCACTTCGTCATGAAAGGCGGGAACGCTTTTGATGCCGACTCCGCTTATGGTGAACTCTCCTGCAGTTTTCACTATTTCCGGGTCTCCCTGCACCCCTTCAACATAATTATGGTCGTAATGGTCATGGCTTACCGTCACTATATCCGCTTCGATCTTGGGTATTTTGTAGCCAACGCTGCCGTCGAAGGGGTCGGTGACTATCTTGGTTCCACTCTGCGATTCCAGAAGAAAGCTGGCATGACCCAGCCACCGGATTTTCACAACGATGACCTCCCTTTCTTTCAAAGGATTCTGTTTTACCACCCTGTCTTTAATTTCTCTTCATTCCTCGATAGTGCCACTCTGTTAACGCCAGAAAAATTTATTCCTAACCTTATATATATTCTTGGAAAATAGTGAAATTCCTGCTTGACTTTTATATTTTAACCATTTGTTTTTAAGTTAATCCCTGGTATAAATGGTATCAATGCCCTTATTCCTCAGTTTGTACTGGAGTGTCTGCCTCGGTATGCCCAGGATTCTGGCGGCCATTGATATATTGCCCCGGGCTTTTTCCAGAGCTTTTTGGATAAAGTCCGTTTCCAGTTTCTCCAAGGCATCGTTGAGGTTTAAATTTTCCAGATTCAAAATATGGCCTTTATGATGAGAAAAATAGGTCCTGATCTGTATGGGAAGATGGGAGGGTTTTATGACGTCGCCCTCCATCATTATCATGGCCCCCTCTATGGCGTGTTCCAGTTCGCGCACATTGCCGGGCCACGGGTATCTCATAAAAATATCCATAACTTCTTCCGAGACTTTCACTCTGCGGTATCTTTCGCCCGAATATTTAAATATAAAATGTTCCACAAGGCAGGGGATATCTTCCCTGCGTTCCCGGAGCGGCGGTATCTCAAGGCTCACAACGTTTATCCTGTAAAAAAGGTCTTCCCTGAGCTGCCGCTTTTCCACGGCGTCGATGGGATTTTCACTGCAGGCGGTAATCACCCGGGCGTTTACATTTCTCATGCGGGTGTCTCCTATGCGGCGCACGGCCCCTTCCTGGAGCACTCTCAGAAGTTTTGCCTGAAGCTCGATGGGCATCGAGTTTATCTCATCGAGAAAAATCGTGCCGCCATCGGCCAGCTCAAAGAGGCCGGGCCTGTCTTCCGCTCCGGTAAAGCCTCCACGTATGGTGCCGAAAAGTATGCCTTCCAGCAGAGTGGCGGGAAGGGCGGCACAGTTCTGGGCTATAAAAGGGGAGAGTTTGCGGGGGCTTTCGTTGTGTATGGCCTGGACGAAGAGCTCTTTTCCGGTGCCGGTGTCGCCCCACACCAGTACGGGCGAGGAACTTGACGCCGCCCGGCGGGCCAGGTTCTTCAAATCCCTGATGCAGCGGCTTTCCCCTATGATGTCGTCAAAAGTGAACCGGGCGGTGCCGCTTTTTCTCCCCCCGGGCTTTGGGGTGTGACCGTACAGGATAGCCTGAAGGTCTGAAATCCTCTCGGTCATGTCCCTTACTGTGGTCACATCACGGGATATTTCCATGGCCCCAATTATTTTTCCGCCCACCCTTACGGGTATGGTGGTGTTGATGGTGGTTATCTTTTTGCCTTTGTAGTTGGTAAAGGTCTGTTCCCTATCGTATATAGCCTCTCCCGTCCTGAGGACCGTGAGCAGGGTGCTGTCCTGCTCGGAGAGCGAAGGAAAAACCTCCAGTATATGTTTGCCTATGACTTCTTCCGGTGACAGACCCTCTATATTTGACGCGGCATTATTGTAATAGATGGAAACACCCTTCTCATCCACCATGTGGATGCCTTCCCCCACATGGGACAGGAGAAGTTCAAGCTGTGCCCTTATGACGGTAAGCTGCTTCATTTTCCCGCTCCCCTCTAACAGATGCCGGAGGTCAGATGTCATTTACATGCGCTCGGGCGCACTTATGCCCAGGATGTCAAAGGCGTTTTTCAGCACCTGCCGTACAGCCTCGACCAGCATGAGCCTTGCAGCGGTTAAATCCCTGTCCCCGGTCAGCACACGGCAATTGTTGTAAAAGGAGTGAAATATGGATGAAAGCTCCATGCAATAATTGGTAATGCGGTACGGGGAAAGGTTTTCCGCAGAAAGCCTTATTTCCCCGGGGAAATCCGCCAGTTTCTTTATTAAGTCGATCTCATTTTTTTCAGTGAGCATATTTGTATATTTTTCCATTGAATCACACGAACCGGCATCGATATCCGGCAGAGTTACCCCCTGCTCCGACGCCTGTCTCAAAATGCTGCATATGCGGGCGTGGGCGTACTGTACGTAGTACACCGGGTTTTCATCGGACTTCTTTATGGCAAGGTCCAGGTCGAAGTCCAGGTGGGTGTCGGCGCCCCGCATGTTGAAGAAGAATCTTGCCGCATCCCTCCCCACTTCCTCCACTATGTCCGCCAGAGTCACGGCTCTGCCGGTGCGTTTGGACATGCGGGCGATCTCTCCGTTCCTGTAAAGCCTTACCAACTGCATGAGGATGACCGTTAATTTTTCGGGATCATAACCCAGGGCTTTGAGAGCCCCCTTGACCCTGGCCACATGGCCGTGGTGGTCGGCGCCCCAGATATCAATCACGCGGTCGAATCCGCGGTCGAACTTGTCTTTATGGTATGCTATGTCGGAAGCAAAGTAAGTGGGAAGGCCGTTTGCGCGGATGAGCACCTCATCTTTCCCTGCCCCGTAATCCGAGGCTTTGAACCACAGGGCTCCATCCTTCTCATAGGTGCAACCTTTCGCTTTCAGCAGGTTTATCACCTCGTTTACCTTCCCGGCGTCGTGCAGGCTCTGTTCTGAAAACCATACGTCAAACTCGACGCCGAAATTTGCCAGGTCCTGCTTCATCCGTTGTATGTTTTTCTTTAGTGCGTATTCGATGAAATAAGCCCTGCGGCTCCGGGATTCCATGTGCAGAAAGCGATCTCCCTCTTCCTCAATGAGGGCCTTCATGTGCTCCTTTATGTCTTCTCCGTGGTAGCCACCTTCGGGGATATGGCCTTCCCTGCCCAGCAGCTCAAGATAGCGCGCTTCCAGGGAGAGCCCGAAATTCTCTATCTGATTGCCCGCATCGTTTATATAAAATTCTTTTGTCACATCGTAACCCGAAATTTTCAATATAGATGCCAGGGCGTCTCCCAGTGCCGCTCCCCGGGCGTTGCCCATGTGCATGGGACCTGTGGGGTTGGCGCTGACGAACTCCACCTGCACCCTGGTGCCTTTCCCGAATTCCTGGCGGCCGAAATCCCGCCTCTTTCTCAATATATCCAGGATTACGTCATTGGCCCACGTGGGTTTCAGGTAAAAGTTGATAAATCCCGGCCCCGCGACTTCAACTTTTTCTACCGGAGTACTGGAGATATCCAGATTTGCCGCAATGATTTCGCCTATTTTCCCTGGCGCCATGCGGGCCTCCCGCGCCATCAGCATGGCTACGTTGGCGGCAAAATCGCCGTGGCCGGGGTCCTGGGGCACTTCCAGGTAAAAGTCCGGCACTTTATCCACCGCTATAGTCTTTTCTTTAACGGCCTTTTCTATGGCTTCCACGATTTTTTCTTTCAGCGCCTGCTGCGTCCTTGACTTAATGTCTTTCATAAGCTCCTCCTGTGGTTGAATATGCTATATAGTTAATTAATCTCAATTTCACTACTATTATATAATTTCATGTCAATATGTGCAAGGACAAACAGTATTTTCCGCCTTATTTAAACGGTTTTGCTGGTGCCGAGCGGCGGGCGCGCTGTACCAGGGCCTCCGCCCGTATCCTGGCAGTCTCCAGTTCGATTTGTTTCGGCTTACGCCCCATGTGTTTTTTATATTCCTGCACAAAAATGTCCATGAATTTGTCCATTTTGGCGCTGCCCTTTATTCCCCATTCCTTGTAGTGCTCTTCTATATAATCAACGATATCCGCGGTAAGGTCCATGATTATGTGGTAGCGCCGGTTTCTGGCATAGGCGTTCACACCATATCCCAATACCACAGCAATAATAGGCTCCATTACAGCTTCGTTTGTGAGTACACCCACGATAAACTTCAGCCATGCCCAATCCATGAAAAACCCCTCCTCTTCATTTTATATTATGAAGCGAGGGGGATGAGTGTGAAGCAAAATGTGGAATGCCTTCTGTTCATAAAATGATGCTTCTTCATTACGGGCTACTGATAAATAGCCTCTATCGCTTTTTCGGGGTCGGGGGCTGCGGTGACGGGCCGGCCTATGACAATGTAATCGGCTCCGACGTCCAGGGCCTCCCGCGGGGTGGCGACGCGCTTCTGGTCGCCGGAGTCGGCCCATGAGGGGCGCACTCCCGGCGTCACTATGACAAAGTCCGGGCCCAGCGCCCGCCTTATGGCCCATATCTCTTTCGGCGACGCCACCACGCCGTCAAGGCCGCACTCTTTCGCCAGTTTTGCCAGGTCCACCGCCTGGTCCAGTGCCGATTTCGTAATGTTTATATCCACCAGGTCCCGGTCTGAAAGACTTGTGAGGACCGTGACCGCTATGAGCAGAGGCTTAAAACTGTCAGCTTTCTGCATTTCACCATAGACTGCATTAACGGCTTCTTTTGCTTTTTTCATCATTTCCCTGCCGCCGGAAGCGTGAATGTTGAGCATGAAAGCGCCGGTGTTTGCGGCAGCCCTTACGGCGCCGGCCACTGTGTTTGGGATGTCGTGGAATTTTAAGTCGAGGAATACCCTGCAGCCTTCCATATTTATTTTTTTCACAATACCCGGGCCGGCGGAGCAGAAGAGTTCCAGGCCCACTTTAAAGATGGATATTTTATTTTTTAAAAGCCTTACTATTTCAAGGGCTCTTTGCTCGTCGGGGGTATCGAGGGCTATAATTATGCGGTCAAAGTCGTGTAACATTAAAATCTCTCCTGCCTTAGATTTTTCTTTGTGGGTTTGTGAAACAACCCTTTTTAACATTATAACACAACCGTATAAGTGTATGAATCTTTTATATTTTCCTGCTACCGGGCTTGACGGCAGGGATACCCTGTATGCAGAGGGGACATTCTTCGGGGAGGTATGATTTTATCTCGAGCTCTAATAGGTATCGTGCCGGGACTTTAAAGTCAACCTTTCCTCCGCTGCGGTCCACCAGGGCTCCCACCGCCAGCACTTCGGCGCCATAGGATTTGGCAAGGTCGATGACCTCTTTTACGGAGCCGCCCGTGGTGACCACGTCTTCCACCACCAGCACCTTTTCCCCGGGTTTTAAAGAAAAACCGCGGCGAAGGGTCATGACTCCGTTTTCCCTTTCCGCAAAGATGGAGCGCGCTTTCAGGGCCCGGGCCACTTCGTAGGACACCAGTATCCCTCCCAGAGCGGGGCCTATGACGGTTTCAATACCCATATCTTTAAATTTTTCAGCCAGTTCCCGGCAGACTTTTTCCGCCGCATCAGGATACTGGAGAAGCTGGGCGCACTGCATGTATCTGTCGCTGTGGCGGCCTGAAGTGAGAATAAAATGGCCGGAAAGCATGGCTCCGACATCGCTGAAAATAGATAAAATTTCTTTTCTCTCCACTATTAAAACACTCCTATCTCACATAAATTGCTGCCCTGCACCATTTTTGTAGCTGCTGAATAGTTACCTGAATTTTATATAAGCGTTGCTTGCACATCAATGAGCAGAACCTATTATTTCATCCAGAGTTTTTATGCCTTGATCAATTAAATATTGCTTCAGCCCGGAGATGATATTGAGCGGAGCAAAAGGGTCTATGAAATTCCCGGTGCCGACGGCAACGGCAGAAGCCCCTGCCAGTAAGAATTCCACCGCATCCTGCCAGGATACTATCCCTCCCATGCCTATGATGGGCACCTTTACCGTTTCGTATACCTCCCACACCATCCTAAGGGCCACCGGTTTTACGGCAGGCCCAGAAAGACCGGCGAAAGTTCGGTGAAAGACGGGCTTTTTTTTACGTATGTCTATTGCCATGCCCTGCAGGGTGTTTATCAGAGAAACGGCATCGGCTCCGGCATTGACCGCCGCCTCTGCAATCTTCCGGATGTCGGAGACGTTGGGCGAAAGTTTGGCTATGACCGGAAGGTTTGTCCCCTCCCGCACAGCTTTTACGGCTTCATAGGCGCTTTCCGGGTTCTGACCGAAAGCCATGCCGCCTTTTTCCACATTGGGACAGGAAATATTCGCCTCGATAGCCGCAAGGCCGTCCAGCTCCGAAAGGCGCCGTGCCATTCGGTAGTAATCTTCGACGGTATCCCCGTCTATGTTCGCGATAACCGGGACGCCCAACCGGCAAAGGCGGGGCCATTCTCCACAGATGAATCCTTCTACGCCGGGGTTTTCAAGGCCAATGGAGTTCAGCATGCCTGCCGGGGTCTCGTATATCCTCGGCGGAGGATTGCCGCACATGGGTTCCAGCGTCAGGCCTTTGGTCACTATGGCGCCCAGTCGGCTTATATCATAGAGCCCCGCATATTCCTCCCCGAAACCGAAGGTGCCTGACGCCGCCATGACCGGGTTTTTCATGGCGATACCACAAATATTTATGGATATGTCAGGGGAAGCAGTGGTATTTATATTTTTGTATTTAACCGAATTTATACTTTCGTATTGATTCAAGCTTTCATCTACAAACCTGTTATCCATAAGTTACTCCCTTTATTATATGAGTCAGGGGACGGTTCCTTGACTCATTTTCTCGAAAATGAGTCAAGGAACCGTCCCCTGACTCACTCACAATTGGTTTATTTCAAATACAGGGCCGTCCCTGCACACTTTTAGATACCCGCCTCCGGCAGATTTCACGGCACAGCCGAGGCAGGCTCCCACTCCGCAGGCCATGCGCTGCTCCAGGGATATGTATGCCGGGACTTTTGCCCGAGACGCTATTTCCTTTACTTTTTTCAGCAGGGGTTCCGGGCCGCAGGCGTAAATGGCGCCAGGCGGCATTGCAGGATCGGCCGCAGGGTATCCTGATGTGCCCGACGGTTCGGCGCTTTCACCGTTTGAAACCGGCAGCAAAGGCAGGCTGCGGCTCAAATACTCTTCCAGCAGGTCTGTGGGAAAACCTTTATAGCCCATGCTTCCGTCGTCGGTGCATATTTCCACTTTGAATCCGCAACCTTCCAAAAATGACAGCCCAAAGGCTTCCCTCTCAGTGGCAAAGCCCGCGAATGCAATGCCGGCAAAGTTGTTTTCACAGCAGGAGGAATCGCGGGATGCGGCATTTTCTTTCAAGGCTTTCGCCAGAAATAGCAGGGGCGCCATGCCGATGCCTCCGCCCACGATAAGAGGATGCTTCATGCCGGGATGCAAAGGAAAGCCTCTGCCCAGGGGGCCCATTATGTCCAGCATGTCTTTTTTATTTTTCCGGGCAAGAAGCCCGGTCCCTTCCCCCACGACGCGGTATATTATCTCTATAAGCCCTGCGCCCTTGTCCGCCATGGCGATGCTGATCGGGCGGCGAAGCAGAGGAGAGAGAGCATCCGAGCAGCGTATGTGTATGAACTGCCCCGGAGCGGCACATTCCGCCACTTCCGGGCACTCCAGCACCATGCGGTAAACGCCTGGCGCAATCTCAGCATTGTCTTTTATTTCCACATGTCCACAAAAAAGCGACATCCGGACTCCTTCTTTCCTATACTTTAATTGCCGGAGATGGCCCGGCGAAGTGCAGTAACAGGCTTATTTTATCGGCATCAGTTTTATGGCAATAGACTCGATCACTTCGTAAAGAGCTCTGGCGGTGTCCAGGGACGTAAGGCAGGGGATGCCGTCCTCGGCGGCGGCCCGCCTTATCTTGAAGCCGTCCCTCTCGGGAGCCCTTCCCCGGGTGAGGGTGTTTATTATCATGTCCACCCTGCCTTCCCGCAAAAGGTCCAGTATGTTGGGGGAACCTTCCTCCACCTTTTTGATTACCATAGCCGGCACTCCGGCTTCCTGCAGCGCTTTAGCGGTCCCACAGGTCGCATATATGGAAAATCCGAGTTTGTAAAATTTTTTCAAAAGGCTTACGGCTTCGGGTTTATCTCTGTCCGCTATGGTGGCCAGGATGGCACCGTCGGTGGGGACTTTTATCCCGGAGGCAGTAAATGCCTTGTAAAGTGCCTTTTCGAAGGTTTTTTCCATGCCCAGCACTTCACCGGTGGACTTCATTTCAGGCCCTAGGGAAGGCTCCACCTGGCGCAGCTTTGAGAAGGAGAACACCGGAGCCTTTATGGCCACAAAATCGGGCTTTGGCATGAGGCCCTCTTTGTATCCCAGTTCCCTGAGGCTCCTGCCCAGAGCTATTTTTGTGGCCACATCCACCATGGGCACCCCCGTTATTTTACTGAGGTACGGCACAGTGCGACTGGAGCGGGGATTCACCTCGATGATGTAGACTTCGTCGCCATTTACCACAAACTGGATGTTTATAAGGCCTCTGACATCGAGTTTCAGGGCGATTTTCTCGGTGTATTCCACAATTTTTTCCACAGCGGCATCGCTCAGGGTTTGGTGCGGGTACACCGCTATGCTGTCGCCGGAGTGGATGCCCGCCCTTTCAATGTGTTCCATTATGCCAGGTATCAGCACTTCTCTGCCGTCGCATACGGCGTCCACCTCTACCTCGGTGCCGCCGATGTACCTGTCGATGAGCACCGGCCTTTCCGGGGAAGCCTCTACTGCCTCCTCCATATAGGTTTTCAATTCTTTCATATTGTATACTATTTCCATGGCCCTGCCGCCCAGCACATAGGAGGGCCTCACCAGCAGCGGGAAGCCTATGCCTCTGGCCTTTTGCAGGGCTTCTTCGGGGCTTCTGGCCGCACCGGCTTTTGGGCGGGGTATGCGGAGCTCGCTTAAAAGGGCGTCGAATTTTTCCCTGTCTTCTGCGGCGTCAATGGATTCCACAGATGTCCCCAGTATTTTAACGCCTCTTTCCTGCAGAGCCCCGGCCAGGTTTATGGCGGTCTGGCCGCCGAACTGCACTATGGCACCCTCAGGCTTTTCCTGTTCAATGACCGCCATGACGTCCTCGATGTAAAGGGGCTCGAAATACAGGCGATCTGCCGTGTTGAAATCGGTGCTCACGGTCTCCGGGTTGTTGTTTATGATGACGGTCCTGTAGCCTGCATCCTTTGCGGCCCATACCGAATGCACGCAGCAGTAGTCGAATTCTATGCCCTGGCCTATCCTTATGGGTCCGGATCCGATTATGACCACCGACGGCTCAGGACCTGTTTCCGCCTCATTTTCCTCCTCGAAGGTGGAGTAAAAGTAGGGTGTCTCTGCTTCAAACTCCGCGGCACAGGTGTCCACTATCTTATAGGTGGGCGTTATGCCGTATCTTTGCCTCAGTGCCCTAACATCTTCTTCGGCCACATCTTTCAGACACGCAATCAGTCTGTCCGGGAACTGCATCTGTTTTGCCCGCTTCAGCAGTTCGGGAGAAAGTTCTTCTTCCTTAATCCTCTTTTCCATCCTTATTATGTTTTCAATTTTTTCCAGAAAAAAGCGGTCTATTTTGCTCATCTCACATATTTCATCAACGCTCACTCCGCGGCGAATGGCTTCGGCTATGGCGAAAAAGCGTTCGTCGGTGGCTTTTTCGATTTGCTTTTTGATTTCTTCAATAGCCTGATTCTTCATTCCCTTCAGCGAAAAGTCTATGACTCCCTGCTCCAGAGACCTGACCGCTTTCATCATAGCCCCTTCCAGTGTCCTGTCAATGGCCATGACCTCGCCCGTGGCTTTCATCTGGGTACCCAGGGTCCTGTCGGCATCGGTGAATTTGTCGAAGGGCCAGCGGGGCATTTTGACCACCACGTAGTCCAAGGCTGGCTCGAAGCAGGCACTGGTCTTGCCGGTAACCGGGTTTTTCATCTCGTCCAGGGTAAGCCCTATGGCTATCTTGGCTGCAATCTTTGCTATGGGATATCCAGTGGCTTTGGAAGCCAGGGCACTGGAACGGCTAACTCTGGGGTTCACCTCTATGACATAATATTTTCCAGTGTCCGGGTCGAGGGCATACTGAACATTGCAGCCGCCTTCTATGCCCAGTGCCCGTATTATCCTGAGGGAAGCGGACCGCAGCATCTGGTATTCCCTGTCGGAAAGGGTCTGACTGGGCGCCACCACTATGCTGTCGCCGGTATGGATGCCGACCGGATCGATGTTTTCCATGTTGCATATGGTGATGCACTGGTCTTTCCTGTCTCTCATCACCTCATATTCGATTTCCTTCATGCCGAGCAGGCTCTTTTCCAGAAGTACCTGGTGAATCCTGCTCAACTTCAGTCCGTGGGCTGTTATTTCCATAAGCTCATCTTCATTGTGAGCCACGCCGCCGCCGGTGCCCCCAAGAGTATAGGCCGGACGCACTATCAGCGGGTATCCCGCCTCCCGGGCGAAAGCTTTCGCCTCTTTGAGGCTGTGGACGATGCGGCTGTCGGGCACCGGCTCGCCTATTTCCTGCATCAGTTTCTTGAAAAGTTCCCGGTCTTCAGCTTTCTTTATGGAAGAAAGGGGCGTCCCCAGGAGCCTTACGCCTTCCCGATCAAGGATGCCCTTCTCCGCCAGTTCCACCGCCAGATTCAACCCCACCTGCCCGCCCAGGGTGGGCAGAAGACCGTCCGGTTTTTCCCGCCTTATGACGCCTGCGGCAAATTCCAGAGTGAGGGGCTCGATATAAACCCGGTCCGCTATATGGGAATCAGTCATGATGGTAGCGGGGTTGCTGTTTATCAGCACCACTTCCAGGCCCTCTTCCTTCAGGGAAAGGCACGCCTGAGTCCCCGCATAATCGAACTCCGCCGCCTGCCCGATTATTATGGGGCCGGAGCCGATAACCATGACTTTTTTCAGTGCTTTGTCCTTCGGCATGGTGTTCCTCCTTTGTGTTTTATCAGAGGTCAGAAATCAGAGGTGAGAAGTCAGATTTGAAGGAATCTGACGTCCAATTTATGACATCTGACTGCAGACTCCGTACTTTAACGAGTTTGATTTTAATATCTATGAATAATTATACATTAGATTGTTAATTCTTGCATTATAAATTTTTATAAGCTTCCAGTCTGCTGTTTTTCCGTCATATTGTTGTTTTTGATTATCTCAAGAAACCTATCGAATAAATATGCAGCATCATAGGGACCGGGCGATGCTTCCGGATGGAACTGCACGGAAAACGCCGACGCTCCTGGAACTTCAAGCCCTTCCACCGTGCCGTCGTTGGCGTTTACAAATGTCACAACCGCCCTGCCTTCGATGGAGGCCGCGTCCACGGCGTAGCCGTGATTCTGAGATGTCAAAAAAACCCTGTTGTTTTTAATATCTTTTACGGGGTGGTTGGCTCCCCTATGCCCGAACTTCAGCTTATAGGTTTTGCCCCCGAGAGCCAGGGCCAACACCTGGTGCCCCAGACAAATGCCGAACAGGGGAATTCTGCCCAGCAATTTGCGGGCGGTATCTATGGCATATACCGCTTTTTGGGGATCCCCGGGGCCGTTGGATAAGAGCACCCCCTGGAAATTCCCGGAAAGAATCTTTTCCGCCGGAGTATCCGCCGGAAATACGGTAACCCGTACGCCGCGGTCTACTAGGGATTCCACTATGTCTTTTTTCACCCCCAGATCCAGGAGGGCTACTCCGGGTCCAGGCCCTTTTACCCGCGCATAAGCCTTTCTGGTGCTCACCCCTTTCACAAGGTCCAGGCTTTCCACTTCTGGCCATTCTTTCAGGATGGTCAGGAGCTCTTTTCCGGAAAACTCGGTGGAAATCGCTCCTTTCATTACACCATATTGCCTTATTTTTCTGGTGAGGCTCCGGGTATCTATGCCTTCGACGGCTATGACGTTGTTCTGTTTAAGATATTCATCCAGGGCTCCGCGCTCCTGCGGCCATTTATTTGGGCCCCCGGCATCATCCTTTGATTCTGCCTTCGGTCTCTTCGAAATTTCAATATTAAACTTTGATTCGCCCGCCGAATCATGCCTGAATCTTTTCGAACCTCGAATATACGCTTCCCGCACTATAAACCCCCGCACTTTCGGAGAATCCGACTCCGTAAATTCTTCTGCAGTGCCGTAATTTCCCACCAGCGGATAGGTGAGAGTGACAATCTGCCCTGCATATGAAGGGTCTGTGAGGATTTCCTGGTATCCCGTCATACCGGTGTTGAACACCACTTCTCCCCAGGCGGTGCCGTAAGCGCCAAAGGCCCTTCCTTCGTATACGGTACCATCTATCAATGCAATGATTGCCTTCATATTAACAGCTCCTTTCCGACTTATCGGAATGTATCTGTTTTAGGTCGCTGCGTGTCTCTTGGTATATTTCAGAATTTTACATAAGTGAATAAGTGAGTACCTGGCACCTTGTAAACAATTTTTCCTTCCACCATGGTCATGACCGCCCTGCCTTTCAATTTCCATCCGTCGAACGGTGTATTCCGGCCTTTTGATAAGAATTTGTCCCCATCCACTGTCCACTCAATATCCGGATCTATCACCGTAATATCCGCGGGTTTCCCGATGGCCAGCCTCCCTGCGTCTATGCCCAGGGCTTTTGCGGGACCTGCGGTCATTTTCCGGATGGCCTCGGGCAAAGAAAGCTTTCCTTTGCCCACGATATGGGTCAGTATGAGTCCCAGAGAAGTTTCCAGGCCGACTATGCCGAAGGCGGCTTTGTCGAATTCCACATCCTTTTCATCCCGGGAATGCGGCGCATGGTCGGTGGCTATGGCATCTATGGTGCCGTCCTTTAAACCTTCCACCAGAGCTTCGATATCCTCCTCTGTCCTGAGAGGGGGATTCATTTTGGCATTGGTATTATAGCCCAGCACAGCCTCCTCTGTCAGAATCAGGTGATGGGGGGTGACTTCGCACGTCACTTTTACGCCCTCGGCTTTAGCCCTGCGGATGAGCTCAACAGAGCCTCTTGTGCTTATATGGGCCAGGTGGACCCTGGCGCCGGTATCCCGGGCGAGAATTATATTCCTTGCCACCATGATCTCCTCGCATGCCGCCGGAATGCCCGCCAGCCCCAGGAGTGTGGAAATATAGCCCTCGTTCACCTGCCCTCCTTCAAAAAGCCCGGGGTCCTCGCAGTGGTCTATGATGACCCTGTCGAACATGGATGCGTACAGAAGGGCCTTCCTCATGAGGGAACTGTCGGACACGGGACTGCCGTCATCGGAAAAAGCTACGGCTCCGGCTTCGGCCATGTCGCCCATCTCGGCTATCTCCCTGCCCTCCCGCCCCTTGGATACGCATCCTACGGGGAGCACTCTCACAAGATTGGCTTTTGACGCCCTGGATTTTACATATTCCACCAGTGCTGCATTGTCCACCGGCGGCCTTGTATTGGGCATGCAGGCCACAGCGGTGAATCCTCCGGCAGCGGCGCTGCGGCTTCCGGTTTCGATATCTTCTTTGTATTCATACCCCGGCTCTCTGAAGTGCACGTGCATGTCAATGAGCCCGGGAGTCAAAATCAGACCGGAAAGGTCCAGGATTTCCGCTCCGCTTATATCTATGCTTTTTTCTACGGCGGCTATGCAGCCGTCCACCACAAGAATGTCTCTTATTTCATCCACATTGGAGGCCGGGTCTACTACCCGGGCTTTTTTCAATATCTTCTTCATCGGCCTGCTCCTCCCATCAAGAGATATAATACTGCCATTCGCACAGCCACACCACTTTTCACCTGTTCATTTATCACCGATTGAGCGCTGTCCATTATTTCCGACGTTATTTCCACTCCCCGGTTTACAGGCCCGGGATGGAGCAGCAGGGCATCGGGCTTTGCCAGCGACAACCTCTTTTTGTCTATGCCGAAGAGCCTGGAATATTCCCGCTGGGAAGGGAACAGACCTTTTTTCTGCCTTTCCAGCTGAATCCTCAGCGCCATCACCACATCTGCTCCTTCAACGGCCTCGTCCATGTTTTTTGCTGCTTTTGCCCCCATCTTTTCTATCTCCCGTGGCATAAGAGTCCTGGGGCCGGCCACATACACGTCGGAGCCCATCTTTGTGAAGCCGAAGATATTGGACCTGGCCACGCGGCTGTGAAGGATATCCCCCAGTACCGCCACTTTCAGGCCTTCTAGGGTCCCCTTTTTCTCCCGCACGGTGAGCATGTCCAGGAGCGCCTGGGTGGGGTGCTCATGGGTGCCGTCGCCGGCGTTGATGACCGCTGCGCTCACATGTCTGCTTAAATATTCTGCTGCTCCCGAGGAACTGTGGCGGATGACCACCGCATCTATCCCCATCATCTCGAGCGTCTTTGCGGTGTCTTTCAAGCTCTCTCCCTTCTGCACGCTGCTTGTCGAGGAAGAAAAGTTTATAGTATCGGCGCTCAGGTATTTGCCCGCCAGCTCGAAGGATGTGCGGGTCCTGGTACTAGGTTCGTAGAACAGATTCACCACGCATTTGCCCCGGAGGGTGGGCACTTTTTTTACATCTCTATCGATTATCTCTTTAAAAGACTCTGCGGTGTCGAGGATTAATTCGATGTCCTGCCGCGTCGCATTCTCCAATCCCAGAAGATTTTTCCGGCTGAGCATTATATTCCTCCCTTCAAAATATTCTATTGATACAGGTGTAAAAATCACTTTTCTGCCGGATGCAGTCCGGCACCGGATTTGGTTTTTATACCTGAATCTGTTTTCTGCATCCGATATCAAGCATGTAAAAAACCTGCCGTCGAGGCGGCAGGAGGGGATTATTCTGTCTTCAGCTTATCGGCAGTTCGGGTTTATTTTTAAATTCGGCATCGATACCGCTTGATTTTTCACATCAAAAAAGCCTTTCTCCGAGGCGGAGAAAGGCTCGCTGTCGCATAAAACTATATTGCATGCCCAAAGCTGACTGCTTGCTTCCCTTACCGGCCTCGCGGGACCAGTTTAAAGGTGGCGCATATTCGGTTTTCTTTTGTTTTTATAAGTATAGCATGGAGAAATGCGGTTGTCAATTTATTTTTTGCCGAATACTATTTACTTTCTTTTTTAATGATGTTATATTATTTACGATGGCATTAATATTGTAATGTATAATAATATTATACATCGATTGGAGGTGTATCTATGCCCCTAAAAAGAAAGCAGATATACATTGAAGAAGAAATGGATAAAAAGCTGGAGGAACTTTCAATCAAAGCGGGAAAATCCCAGGCCGGCATTATCAGGGAAGCGCTGGGCGAATATATAATAAAAATTGAACGGCAAAGTTCAGGCAAAAATCCTCTTGAAACACTGGCTGAGGGCCTCGGTGAAGGCGGCCCTGACGACACCAGCGAAAAATTTAAAGAATATCATTACAAAAGCGAGGGTAATAGATGAAGGTTTTTATAGACTCCGCCGCCTGGATTGCCATGGCTAAAAAAAATGATATAAACCATAAGAAAGCCTCCCAATATTTTAAAACACTTCTTGCGCAAAATGCTCTCCTTATCACCTCAAACCATGTAATAAATGAAAGCGCCAACAGAATTCTATACGACCTCGACCATGACAAGGCTGTCAGGTTTTTAGACCTGATCAAAGATGCCCGGGAAAAAAATTTTTTAAAAATAACCTGGGCCGATGAAAAGCTGGAGGCCCAGGCTATTGAAGTCTTTAAGAAGTACGGTGAGCACAGGATGTCCACCGTTGACGCCGTATCTTTTTGTATATGCAAAAATTTTGCCGTAGATGTGGTGTTTACTTTTGACAGGCACTTCACTATTATGGGCCTGAATGTAGCGCCATACTAGATCAGTTTCATCATGAGCCTGACTAGAGCGGCTTCTCTGGTGGCATCGCCCATGGAGATTGCACCGGCTTCCAGGACTTTTACCCCCACTTCATACAGGTTAAGGTCCACGCCTTCGAATGGCACCTGGGTGGTGACAGCCACGGTGATCCCCGAGGATATCAGCTCCCGTATGGCAGGGATCAGGTTGCGGGGCTTTCTGAAAGGCACCCCTCCCGAACCGAAACTTTCTATGAGTACGGAATGATAACCTTTTTCCCTGGCCAGCAGCAGGACTTCGGGCTCTATGCCGGGATAGAGCTTGACTAGCAAAACCCGGGGATCGAGGTTATCATAGAGTATTACGGGCTCTTCTTCCAGGCCTTTGATGGGGCGGGATTGTGGGTCGATGCTTGAGTCAACGCAACCTCTCCCTGACTCATTTTTGAGTTTGGCCCAGACTTGCTTTATCCTTCTGGTTTCCTGCCAGAGTACCTCATTATTCCACTCTATGATTAACTTTTTTGAGTCAGCGCAACCTCTCCCTGACTCACGGACTTTTCCCGCCGGGGGCACATTTACGCTGGAAAAGGCGTCAAAACTTGCGGTCTTCATTTTGGTGGCCCTGTCGCCGATAATGATATCGCCGTTAAACACCAGGAAGACGCCGGGCACTCCAGATGCCGCCACTTTGAAGCTGTCCATGAGGTTTTTTGCTGCATCGCTTTGCTCTTCCTCTATGGACTTTTGAGCGCCGGTTACGGCCACGGGCTTTTTGAGGTCCATGAGCATGTAGGTAAGAGCCGAAGAAGTATAGGCCATGGTGTCGGTGCCGTGGGAAAGGACTACACCGTCACATTTTTTGAGAGCCTCAACAATCTCAGTGGCAATAACCTTCCAGTCTTCTGGCTGCATGTTGGAACTGTCGATGTTCATTATGAGTTTTCCCTGGATATCAGCTATATCCGAAAGTTCCGGCACCAGCTCTATCATTTCTTTTTCGGTGAAGGCCGGTCGAAGGCCTTCGGGCCCCCGGGTTGAAGCTATGGTGCCGCCGGTGGCGATGAATGCTATTTTCTTTTTTTGTGTCATAACCGGATTTACCTCCTGCTTTTGTTTTCTGAGGTCCCTGATTTAAAAGGGCGGGCATCGTTGCCCGCCCTTGTTCGCCTCCTGTCAAACACTGGGGCTTTCTCAGTGTTTTACTTTTTACTTAGCTTTCTCAAAAGTCTCCTTATCCAGCTCACCCATTAAACTTGCCACCGTCACCATACCCACGGTGTCGCCGGTGACATTGAGCATGGTGTTGGGCATGTCGATAAGCCTGTATATGCCGGCGATCCAGGGCACTATGGTAAGAGGCATGCCCATGATGTTCATGAGCACCGCAGCCATCATGATGGCACCGCCGGGTACACCGGCTACGCCTGCCGCCATTATGACGCCTAGTATTATAATATAAATGAAAGTCGGCGGTGAGAAATGGACTCCGAAGAGTTGTGCGGCAAAAAGGGCATATATGGGCATTTCCGCAGCGCATGCATGCATGTTGATGGTGGCCGCCGGAGGTGCGATCAGGTTTACCGTATCTTCAGGCACACCGGCCCGCTTCTTGGTGGATTCCATGGTGACGGGCAGTGTGGCGCTGGAAGAACAGGTGGAAAAGGCTACCAGCATGGCCGGAAAGATATTTCTAAAGTGCTGTATGGGATTTACCTTTGCAAACACCGTCAATATGATGGGATACACTACGACCAATATCGTGGCATAGGCAACATACTGGGTGACGAGCATCTTGGCGAGAGCTCCCAATACCATGGTGCCCACTGTCCCCGTGATATTCGCCATGAGGGCAAACACTCCGTAGGGGGCAAATTCCATGATGTAGCCCACCATCTTCATCATCATCTCGTCGCCGGATTTGAACAGGTTCCTGAGGAACTTGCCGGAATCGCTTTCGCCCATTACTGCCGCTGTAAGGCCACAGGCAATGGCGAACACTATGACCTGGATCATGTTGAAGTTGGTAAAGGCCGCCGCCACATTATCGGGAATCCAGTTGATAAAAGTCTGAAGCATGTTGATATTGCCTGTCTGCTCTGCGGCTTTTTCCGCCAGCTTGACACCCACGCCGGGCTTTATGATGAGGGCCCAGATAACGCCCACCGAAGCCGCCGCCAGGGATGAGAACAGCCAGTACACCAGGAACAGACCACCGATCCTTTTAAGCCTGGATAGGTCCACCACACTGGAGGTGCCTGCGGCAATAGAGAAGAAAACCAGAGGCAGGATCACCATTTTCAGGAGCCTTAAAAAAATGGTACCTATGGGGTCCAGCACCGTAATACTCGGGCCTACGATATAGCCTATGATTGCACCAAGGACCATGGCAATGAGTATCTTGTTTGCCAAACTGACCTTGCCGTACCACTGCTTAAAACCCATGATGAATCCCCCTTTTTTATTTTTGTTTCAGGACATTAAAGTATTGTCCCGATAAAACATAATATTCGGGCAAATAAGCCCGTCCCGCGGAACTGACGAATATTTACCTCCTTTCTCATTAGATTTCGATTATTACCTTTATTTTTGTTCATGTAAGAAATATTAATCTATGTTCAATTATATAATGCATATTTATCTATTTCAAATATTATTTTTTGTTCAATTCGCCTACTTTTTCCCAATTCACCGCACAATTTTCAGATAAAAGGGTTTTTCATATAAATGTAGAAAAATATAATAAAAGTACCTCGTTGCACAGATAAAACCAAATTTTAGAGGAGGAAATATTCAATGAGAAGGTTTAAGAGGCTGTTTGCCGTCATTGCAGTGATCCTAATAGGAGTTATGCTGATAGTAGGCTGCGGGCAAAAAAACTCTGGCGGAAGCGGCGGTGACCAGAAACAGGAAAAAAAGGTCATTGACGCAGGCGGAGCCAGTTGAGCATCGAAGGCCGGAATTTATTTATGGTTCCGGCCATTATATTTTAAATCCCGACACGGCACTTCAGGGTCGATGACGTTTATGGGGTCTATGGGACGCTGGAGGAACCTCTCCCCCACCTCAATAAACTTGGCGGGGTTGTCACTGACAAAATAGCGGTATGTCGGATGGGTCGCTGCAGTATGCTCCAGGCTCATGCCTTCCAGCATCCTGCCCACCTCCCTTGCCGTCTCGAAAGCCGAGTCTACCAGCCGGACATTTTCGCCCATGACGGCCTGTAACGTCGTCTTGAGGAGCGGGTAATGAGTGCATGCCAGCACAAGGGTATCGATACCTTTATTCTTTAACGGCAAAAGATATGTCCGGGCGGTATAAAAGGTCGCCTCGTTATCCAGCCACCCTTCTTCCACGAGAGGCACGAAAAGTGGACAGGCCCTTGAAAAAATCTTAATATCCGGATTAATTTCCCGAATTGCTTTCATGTAAGCTTCGCTTTTAACTGTGCGTTCGGTGCCTATTACTCCGACCATTTTATTGCGGGTAACCCCAACTGCAGCCTTTGCCCCCGGCTCGATGACGCCCAGCACCGGCACGGGTGATGATTTCTGGAGATCTTCTAGGCAGGTGGCGCTCACCGTATTGCAGGCCACCACCACCATCTTCACATCCTGATCCAGCAGGAAATTCAATCCTTCAAAAGCAAATCGGGTCACGGTTTCCCTGGACTTGGAACCGTAAGGGACCCGGGCGGTATCCCCGAAATATACTATGCTTTCCTGTGGCAGTTGCCGCATGATTTCCCTGACCACAGTAAGGCCGCCGATGCCGGAATCAAAAACCCCTATAGGTTTATTATTCATATCCATCAGTTTCACCTCGGAAGATTGATTTCCGTAAATTTCATGCCGCGACTTTTTAATTATAGCACTATTGAGGCAAAAGAAACAGATATGCCAGTTAAATAAACATCTCTGAATAAAAATCCCCCGGCTCAAAGTTCAATACCGGGAGAGAGCGCCATCAATTCGTCTCCGGCGGCCACAATCACGCCAAAGCGGGCCTGTATCAGCGCCGTTATTTTTTTACCTTCTAAAAATATCCGGGTTTCCCCGGTTTTTATTTTTATTGCTGCGATACCGTTTTCCGTGCCCAAAAACGCAGTATCGGAGCAAATTATCGGCAAAGTCGCCGGTTGAGCTTTTAATTCCTTCAGCCACTTTATTTCCGCCCGACGGGGGCTCAGTGCAAAAACGGTACCTTTGATATCTACCGCCAGCATAAAATCCTGATGAAATGCCGGAGCCATGAATTCCTCATCGGAAAATTTCTTTTTCCACATTATTTCTCCTGTAAGGGGATTGAAAGCATAGAACCAGGCACCGCGGGATACGGCGAAAACCCTGCCGTCCCATACTGAAAGAGGTTCGGATATGAAGTCGTTCACTTTAGCCTTCCAGTACAATGCACCATTTTTATCGAGGCAGTAAACATTCTGGTCCGAAGATGCAAAATATATTAAGTCGTAAGCCACGGCCGGAGGGGAGCACAGCGCTCCCTCCGTTTTGTACCGCCATAATTTGCTTCCCTTTTCGTCAAAGGCGTATATGTAGCCTCCCGCCGAGGCAAGTATCATGCCTTCCGCGGCCGCCGCGGGGCTTATGAATGTATCCGTATTCACTGTTTCCAGAACTTTTCCGGAATACATATCAAGAATGACAAGATCTCCCGCGGGCACGACAATTCCAGCATTCGTCACAGAAGCCCCAGCGGCCGGGGAAAAGCCTCTGCTATGCCAGCGGGTGTCCAGACTTTTGAGGTCCATGGCCCGGACTCCGTCCCGGGTCACAGCTATTAGGATGCCGCCATAGGTGCTAAACCCCATTATTCCTGATATCCTTTTTCTTTCGGCGATTTTCAGATCGAAAGGCACCGGCACCGGAGAATAAGCGGTATGACAATAATCCTTCTGAATTGTGAGCCAGCGCAAGGCCCCGCCTCTTTCCATTTTCTGTAAAATATCAAATAGCGTTTTATCCACAATGCCGTTCTGTTTTATGCCGAGGGCTTTTTGAAACATCCTTACGGCAAATTCGGTTTCGTATCCAAAAACCCCGTCGATCCTCGAATTGAAAAAGCCCAGCCATTTCAGCGTTTGCTGCAGTTTCCTGACATCGGTGCCCATCATAAGGGGCTTTTGCTTTTTCAATTGGCGCTCGCCTAAAGCTTTTATCGATAGTTTCATCAAACCACCGCCGCATGAGAATAGAACCGGTTTTATTCACCCGTCCCGGGTGGGGTTTTTCTCAATCAGCAATAAAAATTCGGATATATATATTTTATTCATCCGGGAAAAAAATGGTGAGAACTTAGAGTCAGATATGAGGCAAACCGGAGGAACTGGACAGAAAAGCCATAACGGGTTGCGCTGGATAAAGATTCCAACCGGCAAAATTAAAACCAGGGCCAGAATTTCACCCTGGTTTTGTGCGCTTTTAAGGAGATGCTATACTATTTGAGGGGGCCTCCACTGGTTCTGGCGTAGTCTTCTGCCATGGCTTTTTCAGCCCTTTCAATGGCAAGTCTTACCAGATTACCGCAGTTTCTGGAAGATACACTGCCCCAACCCTCTTTCGCCACCGTGTCTGCCACTCCCAATTCCCTTGCAAGTTCGTACTTGAGGTCCTCGGACATGACACCCCGGTTACGGCGGGCCATATGCATACCTCCTTTATTTTTTACGCACAATATTATTGTGCCAATCAATATTTTTTTTATAATGTAAATATCTTCAATTTTTGAGGAGTGACGACGAATTGCCGGCGGACCTCCCCCAATCGGATGCCGGATGTAAGATTAATATTTTAAGTTGGAATTTGCGGTTCGCAAATTCCTTCTATTCCGACTTCTGACTTCTGGTTTTTTGAAAAAGTGCGAAAGGAGCGGCAGTTGATGATCATTTCAAAAAATACCCTGATGAAGGACATTGTGGAGTTTTATCCTGAAGCCTACGAAATACTAGCAAGGTTCGGGGTAAAATGCCTGGCCTGCAACGGAATGCTCAATAACACTCTGGAAGAATGCGCCGCCTTCCACAAATTGAATGTTGAAGAACTCATGAAAGAACTGAAACAACTGGAACTTCCCAGAATCGACAAATCATAAAAAAGAATCCGGTTGGACCGGATTCTTAAATTTCAACGGGTGAATAGACGGGTGCCGGGTGTCATGCCCGACGCTTTCTGGTAATATTCCCCAACGTCTTTATCGGCCAGTACCTTTATTACTTCGGCTTCCGGGTCTTCGGTGCCCTGGAGGTGACACCCTTCGGACTTTAAGGCTCTGGCGTATTCTATCACATCTCTTGTGATGCGTTCTCCCGGACATATGATGGGAATGCCCGGAGGATACGCCATAAGCATTTCGGCGCTGATTTCGCCTTCCGCATCCTCCAGCCTTACATCCCGCTTCTCGCTATAAAAGGCAAAACGGGGGGAGACAACCAGCTGCTGGGATTCAGGCAAATCGGAAGTTATTTTGATTACATTTTTGCGGTTGTAATTTGCCGCAATGTCCTTTACCGCTGCCACCAGTGCGTTTATACTGTCTTCATTGTCGCCTATGGCGCCCACGGCCAGCACATTGTAAAGGTCCGAGAGCTCCACCTGGATATGATATCCGTATTTTAAAATCTTCTCCATTTCAAATCCGGAAAGCCCCAGTTCCCGCACGTTTATGGCAAGTTTGGTAAGGTCGTATCTGAAACAGCCGTCGGTGCCCTCAACATCCTGCCCCATCACATAGACGCCGTCTATGGCGTTCAGTTCTCTTCTGGCCCTTTCGCAAAGCGCCAGGGTCCTGTCCAGCATTTCCCTGCCGTGCAGCGCCATTTGCTTGCGGGCCACATCCAGCGAAGCCATCAGGGGGTAGGAAGGGCTGGTGGTCTGGGTAAGGTTCATGGCGGCCTTGACTTTCCTGTCATCCACCAGTTCGCTTTTTACCAGCAGTATGGAACTTTGAGTCATAGAGCCGATGAGTTTGTGGACGCTGGCGGCGCTCATGTCCGCACCCGCTTCCATGGCCGAAAGAGGCAGATCGGGGTGGAATCCGAAGTGGGCTCCGTGGGCTTCGTCCACTATAACCGGCTTTCCAAAGGAGTGCGCTATTTCCACAATCTCTTTAAGGTTCGACGCAACGCCATAGTAGGTGGGGTTTATCACAAACACCGCCCTGGCGTTGGGGTGTTCTACAAGGGCTTTTCTGACACTTTCGGGCGTTATACCCATTGCTATGCCCATATAATCGTCTATGACGGGCTTTATATAAACCGGCCTAACACCGCTCAAGATGAGCCCACCTACGGCCGAACGGTGGGCATTCCTGGGAAGGATGATCTCATCGCCGGGACCTGCCACGGCCAGTATCATGGCCTGGATGCCCGAGGTGGTGCCGTTGACCAGGAAATGGGCATGGTCCGCGCCAAAGGCCCGGGCTGCCAGTTCTTCCGCCTGACGGATGACCCCCAGCGGATTGCATATGGTGTCCAGGTCCAGGATTCCCGCGGTGACATCAATGGCCAGGATATTTTTTCCGACAAAATCGCAAAATTCGGGTATGCCTCTGCCGCCTTTGTGACCGGGCACATGGAAGGATATGGTTTTGTCTTCCACGTACTTTTTCAAGGCGGCAAAAAGCGGGGTTTCCTGCTGCTCTTCAATTTTCATCTTGATAGTCACACTCCCTTCTTTTTAAACAAATCAATTAAAGCATAATTGACATGAAAATTCAATAATGCTGACGGCGATTTTTGTTAATTTTTTGTGAAGATATAAAGAAAGATTGAGTAAAGGTTGAGAACAAATTTAAAATGCCGGAATTATTGAGAATAAATGCTGATAGGACGTATAAATCCCGGATAGTGATAGATAGTTCGAATTGAATGTCCGATGTCGGATGTGAAATTAAGTTGGCCACAAAGACACGGGGACCCGCCCCCGACTCGCCCGGAATTGAAAGTACTCTCATTAAATTTTACCTGAAGGCAAATTTTATTGTACTGTTTATCCTTCCTTTGGCGGCTTTCCACCATTCCAGTATCTTAAAGCGCACTTCCACAGGCACTTCTTCCGGTGAAGAAGCCGTCTCAATCGCAGTCATCTCCCGGGGTGTAAGGACTTCCCCCAGGCGCTCCCGGGCCTCTTCTCTTGTGAGGCCGTGGGTGATATCCACAAAGCACAGGGGTGGGAACAGCACGCACCACCAGTTGGCACCTTCGCCTTTACCTATGACAACCCGCAAAGCCTCATATTCACCCGCCGGGAGGGTCACATAACCGTAGTTTTTCGCCGGAAAGGGAAACCTGCCAAAGAAAGCTTTTACGGTATAATCTTTGCCGCTATGTTTTATCTGCCTGAGAGCAATTTCTTCAATGTCTTTGAGGTGGCTTTTGATAAATTCCCTGGATATGTCGATATCATCTATGCCTTCGAACTGTTTATCCAGGGCGTTTATGATATCATCCCGGACCCTGAGCTTTAAAGCCTGGTCCTCCGGGGAATCGCTGTTGGCTATGATGTGCAGGCGAATGAGCTTTGACGAAAGTTCCTCTGCCGTAACCTTGCCAGCGCTTCCCGGAGTCGCTTCTTCTAAAACAGGACCTCCGGCAATTCTCGCACTGCTGAATATGGCAGCCAAAAGCGTCAGGGCCAGTATGCCTGTGGTGACCAGTGCTATTTTTTTAAGTAAGGCAAGTTTCCTTCCCATGCTAATCTCTCCCCTTTGATTTATCAGATCATTCCTTTAGCATTATTCCCAAAACAGGCTGTTAATAATCGCTTGAAAAAATTTTTTATTACTTTGTGACCCCGATATTTTTAACCTTCGTGGTTACAGCCACCGAAATCATGACATCGGGGAAGATGTCTTCCCATCTATCTTTATAATCCTTCCAAAGTTTAGGATGATATTTGTGGAGGTATTCGCCCAGCTTGAGCACATCCACCCGGTAATCCTCCTGCAGTCTTGATATTCCCTTTAAAATTTCAGATTTTACTTCTTTTGAAACCAGGTCTTCTATAACCTCTTCATTATGAATGTCCAGGCTTACACCCTCAGTGGTATCGCTTATGTTTCCTTCCACACATACCTTTAAACGGAACTCGGGTATGGGGCCGTCAGCAGTAAGCTGCAGCTGCCTGTGGGCTCTCAAAATAATAAAAGTGACCTTGCCCTTGCCCTCAGGATCATCTATCGTTATGTTCCCGCCTGTTATTTTTCCCTGGAAAAAGTTTATCCCCCGGGCTTCCTCTTCCGTAAGCCATCCCGCCAGTTTAAAGTGTTTGAGTACCGCCCCACCGCCTATATTCACTTCCTGGGAATCGGGGCTTATTTTGCTCACCAGGGCATTGCCGTTAAAGTCATGTATCTGGTGGAGAAAGTCCCCTAGGTCACCGTCAATAAATTTGCCAGAAAGACTTTCATTTCCAAAAAGAGATTCCAAATATAAAGCCGGAAATCTTTCCACCCATGGTTGGATCTCCATGACCTTTCTGGCTTCACCTTCAACAATGGCTATACGGCTCCGGCGGTTGAATTCCATCTGTCGCATGAAGGGATTTATCACCGGCTCCACGCCGCTTTTAGCCACATCTTCTTCTATAACAACTACCCTCATATGTTCAAAGGACAGGTCCCGGTTGAGGCGAAGGGCCAGGTTTCTTGCTCCGTCGGTAATAGAATCAGCTACGGTGCTTTCCACCTCCACCGGTTTCTGATTGCCTCCTCCGCCGCCTCCTCCTCCCCCTCCTTCGCCGCCGGCTATGGCCCGAACTATTGGTATCATGAATGATATATTATACCTGCCTGGCTGTTCACTTTTGTCTATACCAACACCGCCGACAAAGAGCCTTTTGTCAATATCCCTGTAATCCCAGCACCCCGATAATATGACAAAGGCCAGAAATACGGCTGTAAAAATGAAGAGACCCTTTCGAGCAATCTTCTTACAAAAAGGACTCATGCTGTTTTGCCCCCTTTATTCCTGACAATGCTTACCATAAGGATTACAGCCGGGATTATAACTGCCATCATGATTCCCACCACCCCTGCCACCTGCATCCATCTTATGGTATCCAGGGGATTCTCGGGTATAATGGAAATAAGATATACCCAGGGCAGCATAATGGTAATAAAAAACTTGAATTCTTTTGCTTTTGTCAGATGTGTTACTGCCAGGGTCCCGGCATAATATATGCCATTTATTGTAGTAAAGGCCGCAATGGTCCAGAGGGCCATGGCAAGGGCGTCCAGCCTCTCGAAAATACCGCCGGGAGCCATGATAGTCCTTATTATGGACATGGAAGGCCACAGCAATATGCGTGTATCCTCTACTCCGATGGAGGCAAAAACGATTATCACCACAAAGAGATATATTAGTGTTATGGACCCTACAGCCACCAGCAGAATCCATAAAACCCTCCCGGGGCTTCTTATATACGGTCCTACCATGAGCAGCACCTCAAACCCGAAGAAGCTGTATACGGTCTGAAATGTGCCCAGGGCAAGGGTTTTTACCGGGGTGTTCAAAAAGGGCAAAAGTTCGCTAAAATCCGCCCGGGGGATAGCGGTAAGATACATGGCAACGACCGGGACTATAAGTATGGGCAGAAGTATTTCCCCTATCCTGGCTATGGGCTCTATACCGTGACGCAGTAAATATACCGACAGCAGCAGCATGGTAAAAATAATAAATCCCCTGGGGGTGCTTATGAGCATGAAGGCATTCATAACCTCGGAGAAAACTCTGACCGTCAAGGCTGTGAGAATCGTAAAATAAAGGATCAGAATTATCCCCAGCGGGTATCCCAGTATTTTGCCAAGGACCTTCTGAGAGTACTCTATAAAAGTATCCTGGGGAAATTTTTTAACGAGGGCCCCTACTATTAGGCTTGAAACAAAGGCAAAAACTCCGCCTAAGAGCACCAGGAGCCACCCGTCAGAACCGGCTACATTGGCTACATTCCGGGGAAGACTCAGTATACCGGTCCCCAGGATGGTGGTGATGAGCAGGGCTACAGTTTGAGGAACCGTTATCCTATCATTATTTGTCAGCACTTTCATCACCTGCCTTTTCACTATTATCGTGGCGCCGGTCGTTTATTCTATTGAGGTCCTCCGGTCTGGTGTATCCGGGCCTTATTTCCATAGAAGGCATGGGGCCCCGCACAATAAAGTCCTTGCCCTCGGAAAACCTGAAGGATACAAAGGGAGAAAGATAATGGGCTCCGAAACTCTTGAGGGTCACCAGGTGTATGGTTAATGCCAGAAGTCCCAGCATGATACCGTAAAGGCCGGCTACAGTGCCGAGAAATATAAAGAGGAAGGTAAGAAGCCGAAATCCTATAGCCACGCTGTAATTGGGGATGGCGAAGGATGAAATGGCATTCACAGCCACCACTATGACCATGATGGGGCTCACAATACCGGCCCGTACCGCGGCTTCACCCACCACCAGGCCGCCCACTATTCCTATGGTCTGGCCAATGGGGCCTGGAAGTCTTACCCCCGCCTCCCTCAATACCTCCAGGGAAAATACCATGATAAGAGCTTCCACCACTGCCGAAAAGGGCACCCCCTCTCGGGTGGCGGCAATGGACAGGGCCAGGTCGGTGGGCAGCATCCCAGGGTGATAGGCTGTCATGGCTATATACAGTGCTGGAAAGGCCATGGCGAAAAATGCCGCGGTAAAGCGCAAAAGCCTTATCATCGAAGCAATATACCAGCGCTCGTAGTAGTCCTCCGGCGACTGGAAAAGGCTCAAAAAGGTCCCCGGAGCCAAAAGTACAAATGGGGTGTTGTCGGTGACTATGGCCACATTGCCTTCGATGAGTCCCGCCGCCACCACATCGGGCCTCTCGGTGCGCCGGAGCTGGGGGAATGGTGAGAGCCAGTCGCCCTCTATCATCTGCTCTATATAACCGCTCTCAATCACACCTCCCATGTCGATGGTGTTGAGCCTCTTTAAAACCTCATCCACTATGTTGGGGTTGGCCACTCCCTGGATATACAGAATCCCTACATCTGTGCGGGTGTGGCGGCCGAGCTTTATGGTCTTGACCTTAAGATTGGGGTCTTTCAGACGGCGGCGGATGAGGGCAATGTTCACCCGATAAGTTTCCGTGAAGCCCTCCCGGGGGCCCCTTATTACCGCCTCAGTGGCGGGTTCCTGGACACTCCGTTTCTCCCATCCCCGGGTGCTTATTATCAGTGCTTTTTCGAACTTATCCATAAACAGTATGGTATCGCCGGAAAGGATGCCCAATACGACCTCACCGAAATTGTCCACTTCCTTGATATCGGCAGCGGTCAGCAGTCCTTCCTTCACCATGTTGAAAAAGTTCTGGCCAAGACTGTATTCCAGCGGTGCCTGGCGCGTCAGGAGCATGAGAGATTTCAATATTTCTTCTTGCACCAGGTTTTTATCCACCATACCGTCTATATACATGAGGGCCATCTCGTGCTTCTGTGCCTGGCCCATGTAAAAATCCCTGGTAATGACATCATCGCAGTCATAAAGATATTCGTGTACTTCTTTTTCATTTTCTTTTATGTCTTTTTTGAGTTTTTTACTCCTGTCCGGCGACATATCCCTTTCGTAATACAGGTCCTGCTTCTTTCCGGAGTAGAGCTTTGAAAACACATTGGTCATTCTATCACCTTTTCATTCAAGTCAGGGACGGTTCCGATTTGAATACCATATTATACCATTAAGGTCAGCCAAGGGAGAACCGTCCCCACTTGAATATTACAGTATGTATTTAAAAATTATATAAACTATCATCGAACCAAAAATATAAAGCAGGCCGATTATCCTGGCGGCGGCCAGTTCTTTTTTTAAACCTTTGGTTTTGAGGTCCGCACCATCGATGACTAGCAGATAAAGGCCGCTAGCGATGAAAACCGCCATAGTCGCCAGAGTGGCAGCGCTTTTTATATACCCCAAAACCGTCTGCATGATTTTCAACATTTGTTTTCCTGCCTTCACCACTATATTTTCTGGTTTATTTTTTGTCATTATGCAATTTTTTATGAATCAACTTCTTCGATTGGATATTAAATAGCCTTGCTTATCCCTATATTTTATTTTATACTATTAAAAAGTTCGATTTTCGAGGAATAAATCATATTCATTCATAGAGAGGCAGGTAATAAGTTTATGGAAATACTAGTCACACTGGATTCATTAAAAAACCGGGAAGATGAAAAGGTTCTCCGCTTCCCGCCGGATACCCTGGTGACCAGGGAAGCCCGGGTATATGCGGCGAAAAAGGGCATCGAGATTTATGTAGGAGAAGAAAGGCTTTCGGAGCCCTCGCTTTTAAACGGCGTTTCCAGCCAGAGGGCGGTGATATCCGTGGTAGGCGAGGATAAGGTGGGCATCATCGCAGGGATCTCCGATGTGCTGGCAAAAAATAATGTAAATATTCTTGACATCACACAGACCGCCATAGAAGGCCTTTTTACCATGATTATGGTGGTGGATATCGCAAAGGCCACGGTCAGCTTTGAGGAATTGAAAGAGAAGCTTTCAAGGCGCGGAGGAGAGATTTCGGTTAGGGTGGACGCCCAGAGGGAAGAAGTGTTTCATTTTATGCATAGAATATGAGGTAGGGGCAACACCCGAAAACAAACCGTTCGACTTGTTGTTCTAAAGCTTGCGGCTAGCACTTCGAGGGGCACGCAGGCAATTCGGCATCCGTGCCTCAGGTGCCTGCTTGGCGGACATCCTTGTCCGCCATCCCCTCTCCGCTTGCCCCAAGCTCAAGAACAACATGGTCTCACTCTACAGTTTTCTTTGGTGTTGCCCCACCTCAAGAGGCGGTTTAGTGCCGTTACCGATGCTGCACAAGTCGCTTTAAGGAAACTGCTGGCCTAAGTTACAATTTTTTTGTGGGAGGACTATTATGAATTTTACTCGAGATGAGATAATTGAAACCATCCGCATGGTGCAGGCGGAAAATCTGGATATAAGAACTATTACGCTGGGGGTTAGCCTCCGGGACTGCGCCGGGGAAAGTGTCGAGGCTATGGCCCGGAAGGTCTATGACAAGCTGACGGTGGTAGGCCGAGAGCTGGTGCCGACGGCCGAAAAGCTTGCAGCGGAGTTCGGCATCCCCATCATCAACAAGAGGATCTCTGTCACCCCTATAGCCATGGTGGCCGAAAGCTGCTGCGAGAAGGATTACACTCCCATCGCCCGGGCCATGGATAAGGCAGCGGCGCAGCTAGGCATAGATTTTATAGGAGGTTTTTCGGCCCTGGTGCAAAAGGGTTTTACAAAGGGGGATATAAACCTGCTCAATTCCATCCCTGAAGCCCTTTCATCTACCCAAAAGGTATGCTCCTCGGTGAATGCGGCCTCCAGCAAGGCCGGTATCAATATGGATGCGGTCAGGGCCATGGGACGCATAATAAAACAAACCGCAGCCCTCACCGCCGATGAAGACGGTATAGGCTGCGCCAAACTGGTGGTGTTTGCCAATGCCGTGGAAGACAATCCCTTCATGGCCGGGGCCTTCCACGGGCCGGGAGAGCCGGAAACAGTAGTAAATGTAGGCATCAGTGGCCCCGGAGTAGTAAACACGGTGGTGAGAAGGCTGCCAAAAGATGCGGATTTTGGGGAGCTTTCGGAAGCCATAAAGCGCATGGCTTTCAAGATTACCAGGGCGGGGGAGCTCATCGGCAGGGAAGCCGCCCGCAGGCTGGGCGTTTCTTTCGGCATCATTGATTTGTCCCTCGCACCTACACCGGCCGTGGGCGACAGCATCGCCAACATACTGGAAGCCATGGGCCTTGAGCGCTGTGGCGCTCCGGGTACCACCGCAGCCCTGGCTTTATTAAACGATGCCGTGAAAAAGGGCGGCGCCATGGCTACGTCCTATGTGGGCGGCCTTTCTGGAGCCTTCATACCGGTAAGCGAAGATGCCGGAATGATAAGAGCGGCCTCCGACGGCGCCCTCACTCTCGAAAAGCTGGAAGCCATGACCTGCGTGTGTTCGGTGGGCCTGGACATGATAGCCATCCCGGGAGACACGCCGGCGGAAACCATATCCGCCATAATCGCCGACGAGATGGCAATCGGCGTCATCAACAGGAAGACCACGGCGGTAAGGATAATCCCGGCTCCCGGCAGAAAGGCCGGAGACTTCGTGGAATTCGGCGGCTTGCTGGGACGGGCTCCGGTTATGCCTGTAAACACCTTCGACGCCTCGGCTTTTATAAGGCGGGGAGGCCAGATACCGCCGCCCATCCAGAGTCTCACAAATTAATCGCGCCAAATTAAAATTCATACTTGACATTTTAAATATAAAATGATATTTTTATAAAAAATTACTCTTACAAATGAATAGTTTTTTAAAAAGCGATGACGGAGAAGAAGGAGTTGTAAAGCCTCAAAGAGAGCCGGGGAAGGTGAAAGCCGGCAGGCGGAAAACTTCGGGCCGCTCCCGAGCCGCGGGCTGAACGGCGGTTTCCAGTAAGCCCGGCCGGATATTATACCGTTATCAAAACGAGGTGGAGCTTTGGCTCAACCAGGGTGGTACCGCGAGTAAACCTCGTCCCTTCAGGGGCGAGGTTTTTTGCATCTAAAATTGAGTTCATTTTATTCGCTGCGGCAACCCAGCCGGTCTGAGTCAGAGTTCAACTAGGGTGGTACCGCGGAATCCGTCCCTTTCTGGGGCGGATTTTTTTCGGTAAAAGCTCCGGTGCTGTGGTATCTCAGGCTTGGAGCAAACAAAAAGCGTTCACCAGCAAATGACCCATTGGTGCAATCGCCAAATTTTCAGGAGGAATCCAAAATGCGCATTTCAAGCGTGGTTCAGAATTTAAAGCCTTCGGGCATCAGGAGATTTTTTGATTTAGCGGAAAATGACCCTGAAGTGATTTCCCTGGGGGTGGGAGAACCAGACTTTGTAACCCCCGGCACTATACTTCAAGCAGCGGAAAAAAGCATAGCCTGCGGCGACACCCATTATACGTCCAATGACGGAAGTTTAGCGCTGAGGCGGAAACTATCGGAATATATACAGAGCCGATTCGGGCTGGAGTATAATTTCGACGGAGAAATAATAATTACGGTCGGGGCGAGTGAAGCAGTGGACATTGCCCTTACCACATTAATCTCCCCCGGAGACGAAGTCCTAATCCCCGAACCGTGTTTTGTATCATACGCTCCGTGCACCTCGCTTTGCGGCGGCGTGCCGAAGATGGTACCGACGCTGCCGCAGCATGGCTTTAAAGTGATGGCGGAAGAGCTTGAAAAATTCGTCACCCCGATGACCAGGGCGCTTTTGTTGTCGTATCCCAATAATCCCACCGGCGCTGTAATGACCCGCAGAGAGCTCGAGCCCATCGCGGATTTCGTTAAAAAATATGATTTAGCGGTCGTATCGGATGAGGTATATGCGGAACTCACATACGGCATAAGGCATATCAGCATAGCTTCTCTGCCAGGAATGAAAGAGCGCACCTTTCTCATCGGCGGTTTTTCAAAAGCCTTTGCCATGACCGGATGGCGCATCGGATACCTGTGCGGCCCGGTGGACGGCGTGCAACAGGCCCGCAAGGTCCACCAGTACAGGGTGATGTGCCCGCCTACCATAAGCCAGGCTGCGGCTCTGGAAGCTTTATGCAGCGGCGAACTGGAGGTAAAGCGTATGGTGGATGAATATGACAGGAGAAGAAAAGCCATTTGCCGGGGCCTGAGGGATTTGGGCTTTGACGTGCCGGAACCCCGGGGGGCGTTTTACGTTTTTCCCCGGGTGAGCCACACCGGCCTTTCGGATGAGGAATTTGCCGAGAATCTCCTTGAAAAGGCAAAAGTGGCGGTAGTGCCGGGCAGCGCCTTCGGCTCGAGCGGCCGCGGGCATGTGCGTTGCTCCTACGCCACTTCCATGGAAAACATAAATGAAGCGTTAAACCGCATTGAAATGTTCGGGGCGAAAGTCGCGAAAGTGCGCTGTTTTTGATTTTATCTCTATTAAAAGATGATGTTTTCGCGGTAGTCTTGCTGCAAATCCTTTTGCAAAAACTCAAGAAAACGCACCAACATGGCAGAAGCTTCGGCCCGGGTCATCGTTTTATCCGGATTTACACGGTTGTAGCTGTCGCCTTCGATGAGGTTTATCTCCCTTGCCACATATATGCTGTCTTTAGCCCAGGAGGGGATTTTGTCGTCGTCGGAAAAATCGGTGTAATACCCGGGGTTTGGGGCTTTGCCGGCAAATCCCAGGGCCCTGATCAGTATGGTAACCGCCTGGGCTCTCGTGAGGGGATCTTTGGGCTTGAATAAATCCTTTGTGGCACCGGTTATAATGCCTTTGCTCAAACCCTCTTTTATGTACTCGTAATTGGGGTCATCGGTGGCCACGTCCTTAAACGGCGACACTTCAGGGGTCTTTTTGCGCGAACTTGAAGTTTTTTTCTGATTTTGTTCAGAGGTTCTTATGTTGCATGCCCTTATTATTCCCCTTATGAAGTTTTCCCGGGTCATGGGGGCTTCCGGAACGAAAAAGTTTTCTCCGGAATCGAAAACATCCAGGGAATACAGCTTTTCTATATACGCCTGCGCCCAATGGCCCTGGACGTCTCTGAACTTGGGCACCATCAGGCGCTCCACTTTCGGCACCATCTTTAATGACAGGCTTATATCGTCTTTATTTCTTTTCTTATTGTTCGGTATGTTTCCTTTCATCACCGGCAGGTTGTACTCATATTTCGACACCATCTCGCGGTTGGTGGTGCGTATGTAGCCTCCGATAAAACTGGATAAATCTACGTCGCTTTTTTCATAATTGAGGGTTTTCACCTGACTGTCGGATACCTGGACATTTACGGTTCCCTCCCACGTATACTCAGTTGTTTTGGTGGAATCGTCTTCATTCGGGATATTTCTCTTTGACGATATTGAATACTCTATTAACTGCGTTTCGGTGCTGCCCCAGAAGTTCTCGTATCCCACATCCCCGCCGGAAATATCTATTGTTACTTCTCCTTCATCTCTGTTTATGGTGTAATATTTTCTTGCTTTGAAATTCCCTGAATAAAAATCCGAGGCTGGCCTTTTATCAATTACATCGGATTTCGAGAACTGGTAATCCTCCAGATCGTATTTGTCTTTGCCTATCTCTATCGTTTCTTTGCACCTATTCACTCGGGTGGTGGCTATGCTCTGCCCTTTATCTGTTTTTTGCTCATATTCGGTGATGTACGTCACCGTCCTTTTCAGCTGCGTTTTTTCGTCCAGGTCTTCGGCCTTGAGGTCGAAGCTATACGAGACGGTCTTCGTATTGTCCTTTTCCCGCTCGGATACGGTGACAGTGCCTGAAAAGGTTATGGGCTCGCCGGTGACGAATACCACCTCTTCATACCTGTATTCGTTGTTTACGCCACCATTAAAATCCGCCGGAACGGCCCGGGCGAAAGAAGGGCAAATTACCAGGGCAATTGTGATAAACAGAGCCAGAAATCTTTTCACCATATTCACTCCCCGAATCATTTCACTAAAACGAATTTCCCGTATATGTCATCCCTTACGGCGTAAACCGTATCCTGAGGTCTGATATCTTCCCAGGATGCAGCTTTTCCGTCTTTAATTATGATGGCATCCTCCACCAGTATTTTCACTGATACTGTTTTCGGCACCCAGCTGTCTTTGCGTGCACTCCAGTCCGCAGCATTTTTAACGGTGAGCATGGGACCGAGAGTGTCATCGTCTTTTACTGTTTCTACGATTCCAGTCGTCACCCTCTGGCTCAATACCGAATCCATGGTTTTCTGCGCCGATACGGCCACTATCCGGTCCCCATCGGCATATATGTAACCGTACCAATCTTTCAGCCCGTTGCGGCGGGCGTAGGAGCTATCCTCATCCACGGCATATTCTTCCGAATAAAACTCTTTGTGCGATATCTGAGCATGATTCTTCGCATCATAAATATAGGTATCGTCGTCATAGTACAGCTCTTTATCGTCATCAAAGGATTCCCACTCGTTTTTGTCAAGTATATAGAAGTCCTGGAGCACCACTTTATCTTCAATGATTTCATCAAGCCTCCCGACATAAAGGTAATTCTGCCCGATATTCGAATTGTTAATATCTTCGTTGTACACATATACAAGGTCAGCCGTATTCTTACTGTCTCTGCCTTCGGCCACCACCAGAGCATCGGAATCGGGGTTGATTGAGTATTTGTCCACAATCCTTCCATTCTTAATAATTATGGTCCCGTCGTTAAAATCTATATTTTTTTTGTTGGAAAGCTCAAATGCTCCTGCATACCAGTTTATTTCCTCTATTTTGCCGGTATATGCGGTCTCGTATTGATTCTTTATGACCATTTTCTCAATTTTATCCGTGCTGAAAAAGTCCTTGACCGCCAGATAAACAGTCTTGCCCTTATAATACTTCAGATTTTCGGAGGAAACTTCATATCCCCCTGCAAAGGCTTTAAAATCCCGGGAAACGTCAAGCTTCAGCACTCCCGCCAGTTCCTCCCATTCGCCGTTATTCAAATATGCCGCATTGTTCAGGGAAATGGTGCCGCCCAGCGCATCCGCAGTCTGCAGCACCCCCCGGTACACCCCTTTTATTTTTACCGATTCCCCCTGAATCTTTATCCTGCTGATTACAGTGGAATTTGCTTCATCAAAAAACAGCCTCGCTCTGTCTCCCTCGCATAGGGTGCTCAAAGGGACATTCTCGCCTTTTTTCAACGCGATGGTCGCAGGAGAAGTGAAATATGCCTCTTCCTTCCCCGTCGCAAGTTTTAATATAATCTGATCCCTGTCTATTTTCTTCACGACTCCACTCCTTACCTTCCCGCCGGAAGGAATGTAACCGGGGTTTTCTGTGGAATATCCTTCCAAATAAACAATGCTGCCGCCGGAGTATTTCGCATAAACTTCCATGCCGGGCTGAAAATCGTTTAGCGATACGGGTATGCCGTCTATCTCCAGCACAGCTCCAGGCGCCAGCGGCATGGTCTGCATTCTTCCGCTGTATTCTTCTATTTCTATGCTCTGCCCTTTGCTTTTTAAAAATCCTTCTATGTATCCCGTCCGAAGGGGAGTGGCGGCGGAATGGAACTCCGGCGGCGCGCCGAAAGAGACGGGAAGCGCTCCTGCTAAAACTGCTGCTGCGGCAACAATCATAATGATTTTTTTCATGGCCCTACCTCCTGCTTCCTATTACCATATAACGTCCCAATCTTTCCACATGGGCCGTGAGCGATGCGCCTTCATTTTCGGCCTTTTTCGCCACCTGCTCCCATGCGTTTTTATAGTCGTCGTACCTGCTCAGGGCAACTGAGTCGACTTTCCTTAAAACAGCCTTTTTTGCATCATAATCCAGGGTCAGTTCCATTCCGGAAATGAGATATTCTAGAGAAGTCTCTGCATTCCCCACAAAAAACCCGGCCTTTAATTCATACTGGGTCGAAAGCCCCACCTTCCCAGCCATATCACCGGTTGCTGCGCACGGAGAAATCTCGAATCTGACGCCCGCGTCATCCCTGTCACTCTTTTCAGCGACTTTTGATGTATTGAACGCGCCGGGATTTAATTTTACGGCAAAGTCGGCCCCGATTATGGTGATGTCTCCCGAATCCTTTTTCACCACCACTCTTGCGGGTATGCTCACCACCACTTTCTTCGCGCCTGCCATTTCTCCGGCGGTAATATCTATGACAGTCTTTTCCCTGTAGTCTCCGTATCCTACGGTCACATTTACTGTGTCGCCTGATTTTTGCATGCGGGTGTTTTCCACAGGACTGCCGTCTTCATCCTCCGGCCCCACGGAGGAGCCGGTTTTGACCGTATTACTCTCCTCCGAGGGCAGCGATGACCCGAACGGGCCGATGGCTTTTACGATAAACTTGTATTTCGTTCTGGGCGCAAGGTCCGTATACAAAAAGCTTGTAAGCTGGGTGGAACCCACAAAGTCCGTCTCGCTTTCGTCTATTACCACGTATATCTCATACTCGACAGCATTTTCCACTTCGGACCAGTTTATTCTGATGTATCGGTCATACACCAGCTCTGCCCTTACATTCATCGGAGCCTCCAGTTTGGGGAGGCCGTAAACAAGGTTCTCATATATATCTGTTGCCCCGCCGTCAGGGTTTATCACCATTACCCCCTTTGCCCCGACTTTTCCAGCAGGCGTTACAACTGTCAATGTCTCTGAATCTATAAACCTGACATTGCTGCCGTCCGCACCGCCTTTCAGGATGTATGGGGTTCCGTCAATATATACTACAGTGCCTCCGGCTGAGGATTCGTCTTCCACTTCTTCGATTTCGGGATAAAACACCACTCTTGCTCCGGACACAAAGCCGGAACCCTTCAGTTTTATTTCCTGCCCGCCCTCTATGGAGATGCTCGTGATACGGCTGGTCTCTGTGGAATCATCGGGGTCTACCACTGCAGTGATTTTCGGGCCGCTGATGTATGTAAAATATACGGAGTTGGAAAGCTCACCGTCGGGATTTTCAACTCTGACTTCCACCTTGCCCGCATCATGGGACGGCGTGACGACGGTAATCGTCTTGTAGTCTACAACTTTTACATTCGACTCCTGAACGGTGATGCCGCCAAAATAAACTTTAAGCCCTTCCCGGAAATCCTTGCCTTCTATCTTGACCGTGGTCCCTCCAGCAGCCGGGCCGTGGTCTGGAGTGATTTTTTCTATTGAAGGCGATGTTTCTCCCTTTATGAATATTATATATATGGGCTTCGGGCTGGCTTCGTCCGAGGATGCCGTGCCCCCGTCCTCATTGACCACCACCAGCCGGTGCAGTTTTCCCACCGCGCTTTCGGGCACCGCGGGCATGGTAAAGGTCATTTTTGAGGGGAGCATATAAGTTATGTCTTTCGGCGCAATCGTCACAAGGTCCGAAACCTGAATCTTCGCATTTTCCCTGAAGTCGCTGCCTATGACGCTTACGGTGTTGCCGCCCTTGTAGGTAAGGTAAATCACCCTGACGTCCTGGCCGTTGATATTCACATCCTGGGGACCGTTGCCCTCTTTGAGAAGATTAACTATGACCGGATTGCTGGCAGGGTTTTTGTATTCGAACTTACCTTTTGCCATACCTCCGTCGGGGTTTATGACATATACATTTACGATGCCTATGGTGTAATAGATTGGGGTTGTAACCACCAGGTGGCCGCTTGATATGAATTCAGTCTCGGGGGCATAGCCCCTTTCCACATAGAGCCTCCTGTCCGATATTTCAAGTCGGATAAGCTCGCTGCCGGAATAGCGCACTTCGTCGGTGCCGTTATTGGCTGTCAGCAGGCTTACCGGGAAAAATAACACGCTCCCGTCATAATTTATGGCGCCGCTGGTATAGGTCAATCCCTTCTCGCTTATCTCCAGCAGAATCTGGCCGCTGGCATACTGCACCTTGAGCCCTCCGTCGAGGGTGACGGTGGTCCTGCCGTTGTCGATGCGGCCGGAATTTTCCTGTTCCCTGGGAATATCCCTGTTGGTTATGTCTCCAAAACGCACCAGAACCTCCGGAGGCGTGATGCTGCCGTAAACGCTTATATCACTTTTTACAAAACCGCTGCCGAAGATTTCCACCAAATCGCCGCCCTGTTTTTTGCCTTCCGAAGGCACTATGCTGGTTATGGACGGGCTTGAAGATTGATATGTGAACTTCACGCTGTTTGAAATCCCGGAGTCGTTGTTTGCCACATAAACTTCCACATCCCCCGCTGTGCCCGAAGGTGTAACCACCTTCAGGTAGCCGTCGGAAAACTCCAGCACTTTTGCCGTTTTGCTTCCGAAATATACCTTGGGCAGCACGGGAACCACATATTTTTCATAATCGCTGTCGTCGGGATAAAGCTGCCTCAGTTCCTCAACGGTTTTGCCCCTGAAGTCGTCCCATTGATTGTTCGCGTTTTTATCCCTGTACACCTCGCTGTCGTCTTTTATCTGGTCCCTGTCGTCATCGCTGAAGGGCTCGAAGAATCTAAAATCCTGGCCTGTAATTTCTACTATCTCCCCCCCTGCGGCGCTTCCTTTCTGGGGTACAATTTTCGTTATTTTTGGATGGCTGGTGGGCACCACATAGGTGAACCCGTCCTCTTTGCCGGCGCTGGACCCGTCGGGGTTGAGCACCACCACCGGCACGGTTTTGCGATCCGTTCCCGACAATTCGCCGGAAAAGGGAGGCACTTTTACAGTAATTGTCTTTCCGTCGACGCTCACGGAAGTATCGCTTGCTGCCACCTCCACGCCGTCGATGAAGACCCTGGATTTATTGGTCCCGTCATCATAGAACTCCTTTCCCACTATATCCACTGTATATCCGCCGTCCACAGAGCCGGAGTCCGGGACGATTTCGTCTATCGAAGGCCTCGACTGGGGCTGCGTGTAGTAATAAAACCCCTGTTCGTTTATGCGGCTGTCTTTTTTGGTGTCGGGATTTAACACCGTCAGATCATACCAGCCGTCTCCCAGCGTAAGTATGGGCACTCTGAATATTATGGTGTTTTTATCCACCACTTTTACCATGTCACCCACTATCACGCCGTTTTCTACTTTAAAGGGCGTCTGCAGCACCAGGCGCAGAGAGCCGATGACGATCTGCGTGGCACTGCTGCTTTGCTCCACCGTCAATATGTAATCGCTTCCGCCCACCTGGCTCGCCACTAAGCTTTCGCCTGATATGCTCACTTTGTAGGTGTTGCTCGCCCCGTCCGATATCACAGGGGTGCCCTGGGTGTCAAAACTTATAGTATAAAATTTGTTTGCGCTGGTATCTTTGAGCAGCACGCTGTGCCAGTAATCCGCCACTTTAACGAATTTGCTGCCGTCGGAATTTTCCCCAATGCTGATGATTTCATCGCCAGGCGGTGCCAGATAATCCTGAAGCACAATTTTTTTTGTCGAAGGGTCAATATTGTACTGATTTATGTCCTGCCCCTCCAGCAGAATTCTGGTGCCTATAAGCTTGTATATCTCATCCGCTGTGGCCGTGGGGTCCGGCAAAAGGAAATTATCTCCCTTTACCTGCACTAAAGTCCCCGTATTGCCGGCTTTTGGCGCAAAATCCGTAATCTTCGGGTCGGTATAAGTTTTTACATAGTAAAAGTCCCATACGGCCATACCGCCCCCGGGATTTAATATCTGCAGCTGTGTCTGCCCTTCTTTTCCTGAGGGCGCCTTGAAAGTAATGGTTCTGCCGTCTCCAGACCTTGTGATGCCGCCAACCACATTGCCGGCAATGTATACCTTGACCCCATCCTGGAAATTGCTTCCTTGAACGGTCACCGTTTCACCGCCGTCTACTGTCACCACATCGGGGCTGACGCTTTCTATGACCGGGATTTTGTTTTCGCTGGGCAGCAGGAATTTTACGCTCACCGAGGCATCTGAAGAAAGCCCTGGTTGAGAAGAATTTCTTATGGGGTTGGTTATTATAACGGGTATGGCTGTTCCCACAAAAGCCTCGGGCACCTCTGTTCCGGCGGGGATCACGGCCACAATCCTGGTCCCTATCTCATTGCCGGTGCTGCCGTCCAACACGTTCCCGCTGCTGTCTTCCACATAAACGCGAAGATCTGGATTGGTATTTTTATCCAGTACCACCTTGTTTGCGGCGTTGCTGAACTGAATTATGGGGTAACGGGTGACGAATCCTTCCGACTCATCATTGTACCTGTGTATCAAAAAATTCTTGCCGGTTACGGCAATCAGAAGGTCCTGCCCGACAACGTATTTGCCGCTGGCATCCTTTTTAACAAATATTTCATCCGGTGTTACGCTCTGCACTTCGGGTTTTACGGTGCTCGGAATAAACGTATACGCCTTTGACAGTTCCGCCCTCTCAGTAAACACGAACTGGCCGGTATCATATTTTAACGTGGTTTCCGTCTCCACCACTACATCCCTTACATAATCCCCATCATCGATGGTTATCGGGGAAACCATAATGCTGAGCTTGTCCAGCTCCGCGGAAAAGCTGGAATCTTCCCTGAAAGTAGCCATATTCCCTATTATCACGGTAATTTTTTTTGTAACCTCGGTTATATCCTTCCCCCCGTAGGAGGCCACCTTCTCACCGTTTTTTTGCCATGTCCTCACCAGCACGGGATGGTCCTGCTGTTCGTTGTAGCAGTAATCGGTGACGGTGACGCCCGATTCCATAATCAGGTCGTCTATATTCAGGCTCCCAAGATATCTGCCGGATATGACGGCGGGAGAACCGGTGTCAGGCCCAGTGTTAGGCTGTATGGCATCAATTCTGGCGCTCCTGTATCCGTCTATCACCGTAAACTTCTGGTCAAGCACCTTTTCGCCCGTTACATAATCCATGGGGTCCGCACCGTCTGGAACCTTATTGGTGAGGACAACATAGTATTCTCCTTTCTCCAGGTTGGGGACCTGGACGGTAAGAATATCCTTTCCGCCTTCGGCATCCATTTTATATGTGGGGTTTACGCCTTTATTCGAAGTGGTATAAGGATCAGTGCCATCCACTTTCTTCAGGATAAACACATCATAAAGGCTTAAAGTGTCTGCTTTAAAATATATCGTGCTGCCCACAGGCCCCCTGTTGGGGAACATCTCCAAATCACTGGATATGTTGAGAAGCGAAATAAGCCTGAACTGGTCTGAGTAACGATAGTACAGGTTCACGTTCACCTTTTTCGTGTATGTACTGTTGAAGGTTATATCATCCGTCAGCCACTTGCGCTCTATGACTATGTCCTGAAGGCCCAGCTCGCCGGTGGGGTTATTCAGCGTTACGCTGCTGTCGGATGTAAAGAGGCTGTTGTCTATTTTAGTGAATGCAATGCCCCTGCCGTACGATACTGTGAATTCGTTTGAAGCCGAATTTATTAAACTAAAGTCCGAGCCATATATGGTGACGCTGCCCCCTCCTTTTACAACGGTCACCGGGTTTACCCCGCTTATGGCGGGCATGCTCCCTTTTTCTCCAATGTCTATCGACGCGCCGCCCACCGTTATCTTGGTTATACCTTTGAGCGCCGCCCAATCGGTTGGATTGGTGAATTCAAAATACAGCGTATCATCGGTGTTTATTTTGGGGTTTGTCAGCAGCCTGGGCTGCCCCGAGACAAACACCTGAACATTTGCGTCCTTTATGTTTCTGCCCTCCACGGTTATATACATGGATGTCTGCAGCTGGCTCGAATCAAATGTCTTTCCGATAGTCACGTCAGTCACGTAAAAATTGTCGGCGTCGAAAGCCGCCGCTGGTTTTTCTCCCCACGGCAACAAAGAAAACAGCATGGCTATGACGAGGGCAAGAGAAATAAACCTCAAAGCTACGCATTTTATTCTATTCCAATTAAATAATCGTATGTATACCTTATCTTTCCCTATCAAATTATTCCACTCCTTCCTCCACCACCACAAAAATGCCGGGGTTTGTGCTTGTTACGGTAACTGTTTTATCGGCTTTATCCACGACGGAATATTCCTCTTTCCATACCCGAAGCTCCTCGTCATACCTCAGGGCTTTCAGGTTGTCACCGCTGCTTTCTGTAAAAGGAACTACCACTTTTATACCGCTGACCTTGAAGTTTTCGCCCGCCACGCGGATAAAATCGGACTTTATTTTGCCCGCGGTCAGGCTGGATTTTAATTTCGCCGCCTGTACCGGCTCCGCGCGGCCCAGGATTATTTCTATGTTTCGGCTTTCAGCCGATGAATCCAGCGTGAGGCGATACAGTGTTATATCCGCCCATTTGGAGAAAGTCTCCAGCATGCCTATCTCGTTTTTTGCGCTGCCTTTAAAGCTTATCTTCCTCACCAGCACATTTTCACCCATAAGGTCGTCCAAATCTATCGATACACGGCTTTTATCGGTGTAATCGCTGTCCAGCATGAGGGTGTCTTCGCTAGAGTTTATATCCCCCCGCACTTCACCCATTTTACCGTCATACTTTAGAACATATTCGCTAGTGGGAATAAAATCTCCCTCTTTTACGACGCTCAAAGCGCCGTATATTTCATATTCATGGTCGTCATCATTTACCACCCGGATTGTGTAAATGCCTGGGTCCAGCCGTCGACTGCCGGAAGGCAGGTATACCCTCAGCACCGGATTTCCGCTCTCGTCAGTGTCAACCTTTACCCTATCGGCCTTAATATCGTTGAAATATACTTCAATATCATCCTCGTCAAAAAAATCTCCCTGCAAAATTATGGGCACATCTTCATCGTAGTTTTCCGGCACGCTGCCGGTTACAACACTGGTCACCACCGGATTTGCCGTAGTCGTGAAACTCCATTCGATGATATCGTTTCCCGAAAGAAGGTTGCCGGAGCTGTCGGTATAATACACGACACCTGCATTTATTGTAACCGTGTAAGTCGTCTGGGTCCTTAACTGTTTTACGGGTATGAAAAGGTAAGCTTCTTTTTGCCCGCTGTCTTTTACAAATATATATTTATCTATATATAACTTTTTCTGGCTTGTATCCTGTATATTCTGGATATATCCCAGGAATTCGGTGTCTATCATGGATGTGGCGTTTTCGCCCCCGGCATGCACGCTGGAAGATTTAATAAGGTCCAGGCCCCCGGATTCGTCAAAGGCCAGGCTGCCGTCGGAATCGTCAAAAGTAATTTTCAAAAAATATCTTGTGGTGCCGTCGATTACCTTAGGGTTCAAATTTTTCTCGTTTACCCATCCGTCTTCCGAAGGATATTTTTCTTTCACTTCAGGCTTGCCCCTGGGGGTAATCGTAAGAGAGACGCTGCTGTTTTCTACCGGTTCCGCCTGGTCGGAAAAATAGATCTTTATCCTGTACGTCCCACTGCCGCTGTCTGCGCCGAGTTTTTTTACGACAGCGTCGCTTCGAAGTTTTACCAGAAGCTCGGTTACATTCACAAAATCAATGTCGGTTTTTTCAATAGTAACAGCTCCGCCGCCGGCCGCATTCCCCGCCACAGGCAGAAGTTCCACTTTCTCAACGCTTTCGTTGAAATTGTATCCGGTCACGGTAAATGCAGCACTGCCGCCCATGATATCCAGTACGCTCAATGAAGAGGGGGATACGCCGTAAATGCCGCGGGATTCTCCGGATTTGTCCCTCACCACAAATTCCATGCTCAGGGCTGAAAGAAACCGGCCCGACCTTGTCTCAAAAACATCGCCGCTTATGCTCAATTTGTAGAATTTCCCCCATCCAAGCTGCTCCTTCGGGTAAATCATGATTTTCGTCTTTTTTGCGCCGTTTTCAAAATAATATCCCAGCCGGATTTTCTCTATGCCCACACCGGCACTGCTGTTGTATCCTTCCGAAAGAACTATCCTGTCCAGTGCCGAGTCGTCCCCCGCTTTTACGATCACCTCGCCGTCGGCATAAAGAACAATGGGATTCGAACTGTCGTAGGCCGGAGCGCCGTACGCCCTGGAAGAACTCACCCCCACCCAGCTTGCCGACAAAGTGCCAGACGAAGCGGTCCAGAAATAAAACTCTATGTCCTTTTCAGGATTGTAACCGTACGTGTCTTCTACGATATCCCTGTCTATGAACAGTTTGTAACGGTTCAGGCTGAGCAGAGAAGATTCGGGCTTTACCGCCAGAGTATTATTGTTCACTATGCTTATGCTGCCCACCGGCACCCTCTGGGATTCATCGGGATCCGCGCCCGGAACGCCCTGCCCGTAAACGTATTCCACCACGCTGTCGTATGAACTGCCGGATGGATCCAGGGCCGTTTCCAGGGCTTTCGGGATCTTATAAAGCTTTACCGCATCCTGCAGGTTCATATCGTCTTTATCCTTGTCCCACTTTATATTCCTATCAAAACGTATATAAATGGTTCCTCCGCCTGAAAGCCGCATGCCGGAAAGCGAAGTTATGTCGTCGCCGCCGGAAGGGCTCGAGGAATATCCGGACACAGCAGGCCGCTGCCCGTCTCCAGTGGTAACAAAATTCAATTCGGTTTTTTCATTGGTAATTCCATTGCTATCGATGACGCATCCCGCTTCCAGGACAACGGTGTAAGGCGTGTTTCGCCTTAAAGGGTATGGCTCATCGTTTACTTCGATATTCAGAGTCTTGCCGTCGTTGGAGAGGTAGATGTCTTTATCAAAGTCGAGGGGATAGGTTTCTTCTCCAAAGTTTATGCTGATTTTGCTTTTATCCAGTATTTCAACAGGGGAACTGAAGTTGAATTTAATGACAGGTTCTATTTCCACACCCTGTTGATTCTGGGCGGGATATGTGGAAATCAGAATGCCGGTATCCGCTCTTGCAAAATCTATTTTCAAGAAGGATAAAGAAAACACCAGTACCGGCATCAATATCAGCGCTGCTGTTTTTTTAAGATTCATGGCATTACCCCCGAATCCGAATTATTATCCTGTAATTTCCATATCTGGTGTTAAATTAATAATTCGACATGAAAACCCAAAATCCTCTAATTTTTACATCGATTTTGGACTAAGTACGAACACTTTATTTGTCCACAATATTTATCCACAAAGTTATCCACAGGTGTTAATAAGTAAAAGTCTTGTCCTCAAGGTATGTCCTTTTTTTAACGAAGTTGTCCCCATTGGGGATAAGTTATCCACAGTTATCCACAAATTATTGAAGCCCAGTCCGAATCCACATATGAAACCCGGCTCTTTTGTATAGGATAAAAGTATGTTATAATTGTTTTAAGATTAAACATCAAATTTGAAAAAGGTGAAAATAAAATGGGCAGGGAACCGAGTCCCGATAGAAGAATATATTTAAAAATTCTTAAGCAGATGTCTCCTGAAACTAGATTATTAAAAGCATTTGAACTATCCAAATTCACAAAACAGCTTTTTATTCATGGCTTGCACCAAAGGTTTCCAAATTTAAATGATGAGCAAATTAAAAAAATATATCTGGAGCGCATTGAAAAATGTCACAACCGGAATTATTAACTCGCGTAATAAATGTGCTTGAAGAATTAAAGATAGGTTACATGGTAACGGGTTCTATTGTTTCAAGTCTTCAGGGTGAACCTCATTCTACTCATGATATAGATATTATCATATCCATAAAAAAATCCGATGTAAATAAACTTGTGAAAGCCTTTCCACCCCTAGATTTTTATATTAATGAAAATAGTATTGCAGATGCTATCACAAATCAAACTATGTTTAATCTTATCGACATTAAAGAAGGAGACAAGGTTGATTTCTGGATACTGACCGATGAACCTTTTGACATATCACGTTTTTCTAGAAGATACTCGGAAGATTTTATGGGAATAAAAATTATGGTTTCAAGTCCCGAAGATACAATCCTTGCAAAATTAAGGTGGGCAAAAATGGCCGGAGGCAGTGAAAAACATTTTATAGACGCTTTAAGGGTATATGAAGTGCAATATGAAAGATTGGATATGGGATATATAGATCGCTGGGCACAGAAATTAGGTGTGGAAGGATTATGGAAGCGTATAAAAGACGAAGCAGAAATAATATAGCACAAATCAGATGCCAGATGTCAGATATCAGATTAAGTGGAATTTGCGGCTCGCAAATTCCTTTTATTTTTCTGGCATCCGACTTCTGGCATCATAATCATATGAGAGCGGCAGAAAGCTGCGGTCCCGGGCCATCTCCGGCAGGGAAGTGACTTTTTACACCAAAATCATCTGTTTTATTTATTTCAACACTGCGCCGGTGTTGGCGGATGTCACCATCCTGGCGTACCGGGCGAGGTATCCGGTCTTAATCTTGGGCTCCGGCATCTGCCATTTTGCCCTGCGGCGTTCCAGCTCTTCCTCGGACAGCACCACATCCAGGCGCTTGTTCTTTATGTCTATTCTTATAATATCCCCTTCTTCCAGCAGAGCAATCGGCCCGCCTTCCATGGCTTCGGGCGATACATGGCCGATGGAAGCGCCGCGGGTTGCTCCGGAAAATCTTCCGTCCGTGATGAGCGCTACATCCTTGTCCAGACCCATGCCCGCTATGGCGGAAGTGGGAGACAGCATTTCCCTCATGCCTGGGCCGCCTTTGGGACCTTCGTAGCGTATCACCACCACATCGCCTTTGTTTATCTTTCTGGAAAATATGGCATCCACAGCTTCCTCTTCGGAGTTGAATATCCTGGCAGGGCCTTCATGGAACATCATTTCCGGCGCCACTGCGGCTTCTTTCACCACCGCACCGTCTGGTGCCAGGTTTCCCCTTAGTATGGCAAGGCCGCCGGTATCTCTGTAAGGATTTTCCACCGGCCTTATTACCTCAGGATTTTGGACGCATGCGCTCTTTATGTTTTCTCCCACTGTCTCACCTGTAACGGTAATTAAATCCAGGTGCAGCAGACCTTTTTTAGACAGCTCCTTCATCAGGGCGGGAATGCCGCCCGCTTCGTGCAGGTCCTGCATATGGTGATGGCCGCTGGGACTCAATTTGCAAAGATATGGTGTCCTCCGACTGATTTTGTCGAAAAGGTCCAGTTCCAGTTCGATACCTGCTTCATGGGCTATGGCCGGAAGGTGCAGCACGGTGTTCGAGGAACCCGCCATGCCCATATCCACGGTGATGGCGTTTTCAAAAGCCTCTCTTGTGAGGATGTCTCTCGGCTTTATATCTTTTCGAACCATTTCCATGACCTGCATACCGGCTCTTTTGGCCAGAGCAATTCTTGCACCGTGATAGGCTGGTATGGTGCCGTTGCCCGGAAGCCCCATGCCCAGTGCCTCGGTGAGGCAGTTCATGGAATTGGCGGTAAAAAGGCCTGAGCATGAACCGCATCCGGGGCATGCCTCGTGTTCGATGGCCGAAAGTTCCTCCTCCGTGATTTCACCGGCTTCCAGGGCCGCTATCTTTTCAATGCAGGTGGAAAAATCGATATCCTGGCCTTTATAACGCCCGGCAAACATGGGGCCTCCGCTTACCACCACTGAAGGAATATTCAGCCTTGCCGCAACCATAAGCATGCCGGGCACTATTTTGTCGCAGTTCGGGATGAGCACCAGGCCGTCAAAGCCATGAGCTATCGCCATAGCCTCAATGGAGTCGGCGATGAGCTCGCGGCTTGCCAGCGGATACTTCATACCAATGTGTCCCATGGCTATGCCGTCGCAGATGCCAATGACAGGAAATTCGATGGGTGTTCCGCCGGCCATGGCAACGCCCATTTTTGCCGCCTGGGCTATTCGGTCAAGGTGTACATGCCCCGCTACGATTTCATTCTGGGAATTCACTATCCCGATAATGGGGCGGTGAATCTCCTCATCTGTAAATCCCATGCCGTAAAAAAGCGCTCTGGTGGGAGCCCTCATGGGGCCTTTTTTGATGCTGTCGCTTCTCATTATATGGTTCTCCTCTCTATAAAATATAGATTCAAGTGTAAAGAGTTCTTTCGACAAGCAAGCTCAACATCTGACTCATTCGGATTTCAGAAGTCGAAGTTCAGACTGGAGGGAATTTGCGATTCGCAAATCCCAGCTTAATCCGACATCTGACATCCGTCATCCGCCGTGTCCCTTACCGGATCCGGTTCGTTGTGAATGCTTTCCCTGCCCCTCTGCAGGGCGATGATGCCGGTCCTCACGCTTTCGATAATGCCGTAGTGTTTCATCATGTTCAGGAAAGCCTTTACTTTGTCAAGGTCCCCGGTGATTTCTATGATAACGGCTTCGGGCTCTATGTCCACCACTTTAGCCCTGAAAGATTCCACTATCTGGAATATCTCCGTGCGGTTGTTGTCCTGGGTCTTCACTTTAACAAGAGCCAGTTCCCTCTGCACCGAGGCCTTTATGTCCAGTTCCACCACTTTGATGATATCCACCAGTTTCTCCACCTGGCTTTTTATCTGTGAAAGTTCCCTCTCGTCCCCTTCGGCCACGATGGTAATGCGCGAAATCCTGGGGTCTTCAGTTTCCTCGCCGGTGAAGCTGGTGATGTTGAAGCCCCTACGTGTAAACAGGCCGGATATCCTGGTGACCACGCCGTATTCATTGTGAACCAGTACCGAAAAAATAGCCTTGCGCAAAAAAACACCGCCCTTCTTTTTCAAAATTGTTTAAATTAATCTTCAGGGGAAAATCCGAGATTTTCCCTTATGTCAATGCCCTGCAACGCATGGTTTGGTTGTGTATTTTAATTTATCTGGTATAATTAGAACAGAAATTGCTTACAATGAACAAATTTAATATTTGAATTTTATTATAACACATACGGTTGAAGTGGAAAATATATTTTCAAATCAAATTCTATCAAAAGGAGGAAAATCAATGGCGGTCAAAAGATTGGGCATACTGACAGGAGGAGGGGATGCACCGGGGCTGAATGCTGTTATCAGAGCAGTGGCCAAGGTAGCCGAATCAGCAGGCGTGGAATTGTATGGTTTTCTGGACGGTTACAGCGGACTGATACGGGGAAACTTCCGAAAGATGGAAAGGCATGACATATCAGGATTGCTTCACAGGGGAGGCACGGTGCTTGGAACCAACAATCGGGACAATCCGTTTAATTTCCCCGTCATGGAGGGTAATGAGTTGGTCTTCAAAGACATGTCAGATGCGGCACTGGAAAACCTGGGCAGGCTGCACATAGACTGTCTGATTGTAATCGGCGGCGACGGAAGTCTTGCGATAGCCCGTGAACTTACCGAAAAGGGGGCCAGAATCATCGGTGTACCGAAGACCATAGACAACGATATGCAGGGCACCGACCAGACATTCGGTTTCGACACTGCAGTGACCACAGCTACAGAGGCCCTTGACAAACTGCATACCACAGCCGAATCCCACCACAGAGTAATGGTGCTGGAACTCATGGGAAGGTATGCGGGTTGGATTGCGCTGTACAGCGGAGTGGCCGGCGGCGCTGATGTTATTCTGATCCCCGAAATCCCCTGGAAGATGGAAAAAGTGGCGGAAAAAATATTGTCCCGCCAGAATGAAGGAAAGCCTTTCAGCATAATAGTGGCAGCGGAAGGGGCGAAGATGCCGGATGGAGAGAAAGTGGTCCGCGAAACAATCAAGGGCAGTGGAGACCCGGTAAGGCTGGGAGGCATAAGCTACAGGATAGCGGAAATGGTGGAACAAGTTACAGGGTTTGAGAGCCGGGCCACGATATTGGGCCATGTACAAAGAGGAGGGTCTCCATCGCCCTTTGACAGGATTCTGGCAACCAGATACGGCGAAGCCGCCGCAAAATTGGCGCTTGCCGGTGAATACGGCAAGATGGTCTCTTTAAAAAACGGCGTCATAACATGGACGGCTTTTGAGGATATTCCCCAGGGGTGCAGGACAGTGCCGCCGGACCATCAGCTTATAAAAGCCGCACGAAGCATAGGAATCAGCTTCGGAGATTAAAAGCACCGTCTTTAAGTAGCCGCTGAATATTTACTCGCCATTTTGATAAAGTACCTGTGAAAGCTCAAATCATCGGTCAGTTCGGGGTGGAAGGCGGTGGCCAGGAGGTTTTCCTGGCGGACCGCCACTATTTTCCCATCGACTTCGCACAGTATCCTGACTTTCGGGTCGGCTTTCTCAACAAAAGGAGCCCTTATAAATACCAGGGGAATTGGTTTTCCGGACACTTCCTCCACTTTCTGGCATGTAATGAAACTCTCGAGCTGGCTACCGTATGCGTTGCGGCGGACCCATATGTCCATCAGTGCGAGGTGGGAGTTTTGCTGATTTACGATGTGCTTTGCGAGAAGTATCATGCCGGCGCATGTGCCCCACACAGGCATACCTTGCTTTGCCCGCCGGATTATGACATCTTTCAGATTAAATTCCATCATCAGCTTTCCAATGGCGGTGCTTTCGCCTCCGGGCAGAATGAGGGCGTCTATTTTTTCCAGGTCATCCACGGTTTTAACTGCCATGGGAGCGGCCCCGACCCTTGCAATCATGTTCATGTGTTCCCGCACGGCCCCCTGCAGGGCTAATACGCCTATTATCATAATATCACCTTCAACTTACCAGCCGCGCTCGGCATAGTGGTCTTCAAGCCTATCTATTTCCTGGCCGGGCATGGCCTCTCCCAGGTCTTCGGAGATTTCAGCCAGCACATCGGGATCGTTGAAATAGGTGACGGCCTTAACTATCGCTCGGGCTCTTTTTTCCGGATCGGAGGATTTGAATATACCCGAGCCTACGAATACCCCGTCACACCCGAGCTGCATCAAAAGCGCCGCATCGGCTGGGGTGGCCACGCCTCCCGCGGCAAAGTTCACAACCGGGAGCCTGCCGTTTTCGGCCACATAGAGCACCAGGTCGTAGGGCGCCCCCATCTCCTTTGCGGCTGTCATCAGTTCTTCACGGGGCATGTTCTGAAGTTTGCGGATTTCCCCCATGACGGTTCGTATATGCCTTACGGCTTCCACTATGTTTCCGGTACCGGCTTCGCCCTTGGTCCTGATCATGGACGCACCTTCGCCGATGCGGCGCAGAGCCTCCCCCAGGTTTCTAGCCCCACACACAAAGGGCACCTTGAATTTTTTCTTGTCGATGTGGAAACATTCGTCGGCTGGCGTCAGCACCTCACTCTCATCTATGTAGTCTATCTTGAGGGCTTCAAGAATCTGGGCTTCCACAAAATGGCCTATTCTACATTTCGCCATCACTGGGATGGTTACAGCCGCTTTGATGGCCTTTATGATTTTGGGATCGGTCATGCGGGCCACACCGCCCTGTTTCCTTATATCCGCCGGCACTCTTTCCAGGGCCATGACCGCCACAGCACCCGCAGCTTCGGCGATTTTTGCCTGTTCTGGAGTGGTTACATCCATGATTACCCCGCCCTTCAGCATCTCCGCCAGGTTTTTGTTGAGGCTATAACGTTCGGGGGACGCATTGGTGTCCTGAATGTTTGACATTAAAATTCCTCCTTAAACCTAAAAATTGTAAATATTAACATCATACACTGGTGCAGTGAGTTTTCACTCGCACCATCTTTGACACCTGCTATAGAGTACGGTATAATTGTACCGAAACAATTGTTGAATTTGTTTTATTTTGTATGTAAATATTATGTCACCATCTCTATTGTTTGTCAATACAATTTAATTTTTTATGCGGAGGAATGTTCTGTGGATAAATTCGTATCGATACAATTGGACAGGGCCTCTGATAAACCTTTGTATGCCCAGATATATGAAGCCATATCCTGCCTCATCGAAAAAAATATCCTTTTGCCCGGCGAAAAGCTTCCGCCCATTCGAAAGCTGGCATCTCTTTTGAATGTAAATACCGTCACTGTAGTAAATGCTTACAGGCTCCTGGAGGAACATGGGTACGCCATATCAAAGGCGGGCAGCGGCACATATGTCAAAAGGGGGGCGGATGCGACTCGGCCAGGAATTTTACAGGGGAAATCTATCGATTCTTTAGCCGCCGGAGGCCCGGAAATGCCCCGTGAACCAGACCCGGAAACTGCTTTTTCCCATATCCGGTACGATTTCGCGGGCGCAGCCATACCGCCGGAATTTTTTCCTGTAGAGGCGTTCAAAGAAGTGATAAATGAGGTGCTTGATCGGGACCGGGGGTATGCTTTCGGTTACCAGGACAGCATGGGATATCCCCCCCTCAGACAATCCATATCCAGGTTTATGGCTGCCGAATACGGAATAAGTATTCCCGCTGAGGAAATCCAAGTGGTGTCCGGCGCCCAGCAGGGCATAGACGTCATTGCAAAAGCCTTTTTGAATTATCAGGATACCGTCTATGTGGAAGGCCCAACCTATACGGGCGCCATTGACGCCTTTAAATCCCGGGGGGCCAGGATTGTGGAGATTTCTCTTGAACCCGACGGTGCGGATATGGATGAGCTTAAAGAAAAGCTCAAAACAAAACCCCCCCGGATATTTTACACCATGCCCAATTTTCAGAACCCGACCGGATATTCCTATTCCATGCAAAAAAAGAAAGAGCTGATAGCCCTTTCTCATGAATACAATTTTTTAATTGTTGAAGACGACCATATAAATGATTTGTATTTTGCGGAAAAACCCGTACCTCTTAAAGCGATAGATGACGGGGGAAACGTGCTGTACGTCAAAAGTTTCTCCAAACTCTTTATGCCGGGGCTTCGCCTGGCTTTCATCGCATCTAATAAAAGTTTTGCAGAAAGTATAGCCGATGCCAAATATTTTTCAGACATATCGTCATCGGGGCTCACCCAGCGCGCCATGGATCTGTTCTTCAGAAAATCCATGTGGTCCGAACACGCACAGCGCATGAGGAAAATTTTTCGTGAAAAGCGGGACGCCGCAAAGCGCGCCATTGATGAGTATATGCCGCAGGGCATAAAAAGTATAACCCCGCAGGGAGGGCTTTTCTTCTGGCTAACACTCCCCCAGGGTTATTATTCCATGAATCTGTACAGCGCTGCGCTAAAACAAAGCCTCATGATAATGCCCGGAGATTTCTTCTATCATGACAGGCGGCCCTCCCCCGGTTTCAGATTAAGCCTGGCCCAAATTGCCCCCGAAGACATCCGGTACGGCATCAAACTGCTAGCCAGCGTAATCCGCAACATCTTCGAAGAGTACCGCCTGAGCCCCATACGCGGCTCAAGTTACAGGCCGCTACTATAATAAAGCAGAGGTCTGAGGTCGGAAGTCAGATTAAGAAGGATTTGCCGAAATGGCAAATCCTCCAACTACAACCTCTCACTTCTGAATTCCGGCTTCTGAAATCCTAAAATATACCAAGGTACTGGTCAAGTTCCCATTTATGCACCTGAATTCTGTAAATGTCCCATTCGATGAGCTTTGCCTTTACAAAATGCTCGTAGACGTGCGAGCCCAGAGCTTCCTTTATAACTTCATCCTGAGATAAATAATCCAGAGCTTCCTTCAGGCTTCCCGGAAGCATCTCAATCCCCGCTTCAAGTCTTTCCATCGGCGTCATGTCGTATATGTTGTTGAAGGTTTGAGGGCCTGGGTCCATTTTGTTCTTGATGCCGTCCAGACCGGCCTTGAGAATAACCGCCAGAGCAAGATAGGGGTTCGCCGAAGGGTCCGGGCTGCGAAGTTCTATGCGGCTGGCATTGCCCCGGGCTGCGGGAACCCTCACCAGAGCGCTGCGGTTCTTGCCAGACCAGGATATGTAAACCGGCGCCTCATATCCAGGAACCAGGCGTTTGTACGAATTTACGGTGGGATTGGTCACGGCGGTAAATCCTTTTGCATGGTGCAGGATGCCGCCTATAAAATATTTCGCCACCTGCGAAAGTCCCGTTTCCTTTTCGTTTTCATCATAGAATGCGTTGACTCCATCTTTGAAGAGAGAAAGGTGCACATGCATGCCCGAACCGTTCTCTCCAAAAATCGGTTTCGGCATGAAAGTGGCGTAAAGCCCGTGATCCGCCGCTATTGCTTTCGTCACAAATTTGAATGTTACGATATTGTCGGCGGTCCTCACAGCCTTTGTATACTTGAAGTCTATTTCATGCTGCCCGGGAGCCACTTCATGGTGGGATGTCTCCACATCAAACCCCATCTCCTGCAGGGCTAGCACTATATCTCTTCTGGCATTTTCCCCCAGATCCACCGGAGAAAGGTCGAAATAGCTGCCTTTGTCATGGGTCTTCACCGTGGGATTGCCTTCCTCGTCTGTCTCAAAAAGGAAGAACTCCGGCTCGGGACCGGCGTACATCTCATACCCCATCTGCCGCGCTTCCTCCACCACTTTTTTAAGTATTCCCCGGGGGCACCCCTCAAAGGGTTCATTGTTGGAATCATAAATATCGCACATGAGCCTGGCTTCAGCACCCTTCCTGGGCTTCCACGGCAGGATGGCAAAGGTGTCGTAATCCGGCCGCAGGTACATGTCAGATTCCTGTATTCGGGTAAAACCTTCAATGGAAGAGCCATCGAACATTATCTTTCCGTCCAGGGCATCTTCAAGCTGTTCCACCGTTATGGTGACATTTTTGATTATGCCCAGAATATCGGTAAACTGCAGTCTGATGAACTTTACGTCCAGCTCCTGCGCCTTTTGAAGAATATCACTTTTGGTGAACTTTGGCATTTTATCCCTCCCAATGTACGCATAATATTAAGATTTCCCTCATATTAAGTCAAATCACGTATATTAATATATCATTTTTATATAATATAGTCTAGTTTATGTAAGATAAAAAATATAAGGAGCGGGTTGCCGCTCCTTGCGGGAAAAAATATATATAGAGGGAGTTAAAGGGTGCCGGGCCGGCTCGCCGACTCCGGCACATTTACTGCATCCGATAAATTAATAGATTTCAGCGTATTGATCAATCTCCCATGCATGGACTTTTGTCCTGTAAATATCCCATTCCATTTTCTTTGCTTCTACAAAATGCTCATAAACATGCTCTCCAAGAGCTTTCTTAATAACCTCATCCTGCTCCAGAAGTTCCAGTGCTTCCTTGAGGCTGCCTGGGAGACTCTTGATACCGGCCTTTTCTCTTTCCTCGTCAGTCATGTGATAAATGTTGTTGTACACCTGGTGGCCGGGATCAATCTTGTTCTTTATGCCATCAAGGCCTGACGCCAGGATGACCGCCAGCGCAAGGTAGGGGTTTGCCGAGGGATCGGGGCTGCGCAGTTCTATTCTAGTCTTTACGCCTCCCGCAGCCGGGACCCTCACAAGAGCGCTCCTGTTCTTGGCGGACCAGCATATATACACCGGTGCCTCATAGCCCGGTACCAGTCTCTTATAGGAGTTCACAAGTGGGTTCGTAATGGCCGTAAAGCCGGGCGCGTGTTTTAAAATGCCGCCCACATAATATCTTGCAATATCACTCAAACCGGCTTCTCCGTTTTCGTCCGCAAATGCGTTTTTGCCATCGACAAACAGGGATTGGTGTATGTGCATCCCCGAACCGTTGATACCGAAAACCGGCTTCGGCATGAATGTCGCGTGCAGACCATGCTGTTTCGCTATTATTTTGGTGACAAAGCGGAATGTGGCTATGTTGTCCGCAGTCTTTAATGCATCGGAATACTTGAAGTCAATTTCATGCTGGCCTGGGGCCACCTCATGATGGGCCGCCTCCACTTCAAAGCCCATTTCCTCCAGGGTCAGCACAATATCTCTGCGGGCGTTTTCCCCCAAATCTATGGGTGATAAATCAAAGTAGCCGCCCGTGTCTTGAGTCTCGATGGTAGGCTTGCCCTTTTCATCGGTCAGGAACATGAAGAATTCTGGTTCCGGCCCGGCATACATGGTGTAGCCCATGCTCTTTGCCTCTTCGATGACATTTTTTAAAATCTGGCGGGGGCTTCCCTGAAAGGGGGTGCCGTCGGGATTGTATATATCGCAAATCAACCTTGCTTCCGCACCGTCCCTGGGCTTCCACGGGAATATCGCAAAGGAATCCAGGTCAGGTTTTAGATACATATCCGATTCCTGAATCCTGGTAAAACCCTCAATAGAAGAACCGTCGAACATGAGCTTCCCGTCCAGCACATCCTCCAACTGGCTTATGGGAATGGCCACATTCTTCACCACTCCAAAAATATCCACGAACTGAAGCCTGATAAATTTTACCTTGAGCTCTTTGGTAAGACTAATGATGTCATCTTTTGTGTAACCCATTTTTCTCCCCTCCGTATTTCGTTAATTTTATATATGAATAATAACAATAAATTTATCAAACGTCAACTAAATGTCAGGTTTTTTTATATAAAAAAATTATTCCTTACATATTGTTGACAATGGCTTTCTAATATGTTAGTATATTGTTAACATTCTAGGAGGTGGTTGCAATGGCCGTTTATCCTTCTTTAAAAGGCATCTATCCCATTGGGATGGTCGAAGAAAAGACCGGGCTTACCAGCCGTCAGATCCGGTATTATGAAAATATGGGCTTGATTTCCCCCATCAGAACTCAGGGAAAACAGAGAAGATATACTGAAAAGGACGTCATCAGACTTTCAAGAATCAAATATTTAAAAGACAATGGCTTCGACCTGAAATCCATCAGAGAAAAAATTGAACTTCTTGAAAAGAGCACCAAAGACCTGGATCTGATGATAAATTCCGGTGCCACCCAGGGTAGATTGACCTCGCTTTATCCTGTTTCAAACCGTGCGGTGCTGATGAAATTGCTTGAAAAAAATTAATCCTTGCGCAAGGCAAGGATTTTTTTTAGAAAACTTTATGGCTTTCAAGGAACGGGCACAGGTTGGTTCTGGCTCTGTCCACATGGCTTACCATAGCTTTCTCGGCGGCGTCGGGGTCATGGGCTGCCAGGGCGTTATAGATGTTGCGGTGCTCTTCCAGAGAAACCGGCGCTCTGCCGGTGGATTTTATTGATACCAGTCTGGCCCTCTGGATGAAATGATGGAAATTTGTAAGCACCGATTCCAATGGCCTGCTGTCGCACGCCCTAAATATGATGTCGTGGAACTGGGTGTCGAGATCGGAAACTTTGTCTATCTCGCCTTTCTCGGTGTAAAACTCCATGAGGTCCAGAACATCTTTCATTTCCTTCAACTGCTCATCGGTTATCTTCTCTGCCGCCCACCGTGCCGCCAGGCCTTCAATCATTTTCCTTATGGTGTATATGTCCTCCACATCCTGTTCCGTGACGCCCTCCACCACAACCCCTTTGTTTGGAATGCTTGAAACAAGGCCCTCCAGCTCCAACTGCCGGATTGCTTCCCTCACCGGGGTGCGGCTGACTCCCAGTTCCTTGGCCACCTTCAATTCTATCAAGCTCTCGCCGGGTTTGTAAACTCCGTTCAAAATGGCGTTTTTCAACTGGTTATATATCCTTGTTCGCAGCGAGTATCCGGCATCCTGCAAGTCGGATAACATATGTTAAAACCTCCCTATTTATACACCGATCTTTCACGATTCGATCATTTCTTTACTATTATTTTACTATAATTTTAAGATTTTTGAAAGGGATTTGTTGTTATATAGATGTAATTGTTCTGTATCACGGCGGCATATCTTATCAGTATTCGGAGTTATCGACCGGTGTATGTTACTCCACATAAACCCCGAGGATCTCGCCGTAATAGAGCACGTGAAAGTCTCCGCTTTTATAACATGCATCTATTACATCCTGCGGCAGCTTTTCCGGGGCCAGAGGCGTTTTATATATTATCCTGCACTCCACATGAATATCGCATCCATCTATTACCGGCGCGTCCACTTTTTGCCCGGGTATCGCCTTAAGGCCGCACTCTTTGAATTTGTCGATGTCCCGTCCGGATCTGGAACCGCACACTGCCAGGGCTTCCTTGAATTTACCGTTTAACGGTACACTTACGGTAAAGGCGCCCGCCCTTTCAATGAGCTCATATGTGTACCTGGAATATCTCACCATAACCATGAACACTGGCTTATTCCACATGCGGCCGAAAGTGCCCCAGCCTATGGTCATTGTATTTATCCTGTCGCCGGCTTTTACTGTAAGAAAAGCGCCTCTGGGAAGCTGCTCCAGTATGCTGTCCGCTACCCTTTCGATGCTCACCTGCTTTTTTTCATTCATTTGTATACTCCTCCCGATTATTTTATTTATAAAGATATCGCAAGGCTTGTCTTGCACCCATTTGAAGTATAACAAAAAATATGCAAAAAAGGAAGATTACAGTCAATCGGCCGCTCGAATTTAAATATAATAATATTATAGAAAAAAGCGAGGTGTTGACCTGTGAAAAAAGACGAACTGAAATCCCTGCTGACGTACACCAATTATTTTTTTGGCGCTTTGATTTTTATTTTCTCCATCTTTTATTTATTTAAAAACAAGTCTGTGATTCCATATTTAATTAGTTTCAGCATCATCGTCGTGGGACCGGTCGAAGACCTTCTGATGAATATGGTAGCGCCGGACAACCGCTGGGTTGTAGACCAGCTCACAAGCATAGGGATGCTAATATTCCTCCTGACGGCTGTGGTGCAATCCCAGAAAGAATAGGAATGAACATTCTATGAATAAGCCTTAATATGCGCCGCGCGGGGAGAACGGCGCTCATCCTTCGCCGGTGCGAGGCCGGAGTATGATTTGCTATAAAAGGCGTCACGGTGATGGCCACAGGGAGTATGCCCCGCTTCTGTTTTTCGGTGTCGTAATGTCCGCAATTAACGAATCATGGGCCGGTCCCGCCGTCACCATGCAAGCACCCGCCAGCATAATAAGGTGCACAAGCTTTATGGAGACATATATGGACTGAGTAATTTTCTTATGTATCGCAATTTATAAACTCCCCCTATTATGCACGACCTTACAGTCCAGCATTCCATGACTTTATTAACTGAAATCTTTAGGATGAGAGGATTTAGAGTTACAATTTCAATCCTGGGTCCACATTATTCTAAATCCTTTTAAAAACGAAAGCCACGGACTGCTGCGGTCCGCGGCTCATATGCCGAAATCCCGATGTCGGGAGTATATCCTTGACTTCTGAGTATTTTGCCCATTTATCATAAAAACGGACAATAACGGAAACCCTCCTTAAATCCTGCGCACTGGCCGCTGTCATATGCATTTTATCCAAGCGGATATTATCTTTGTGCCATCACAACGAACATTTCTTCGTTATCAACTTCGGCCAGGACCTTCATGCCATGTTCTTTCAAGTATTCTCCAACAACGGCCGCAGGCGGCAGATGGTCCTGGTTGATTTCTTTTGATGAGGAATTCATGTGAAGCTCGTTTATTTCTTTCCTGCTCTGAGAATGGCAGATCAACATCCTGCCACCGGGTTTTAAAAACCTGTACATGTTCTTTATTGCTTTCTGCCGGTCTTTGAAATGGGGAAATACCGAATAACAAATGATTAAATCAAAACTTCCCTCCAGATCGGCAGTTGTTATATCCGCATGAATAAACGCCACATTCGGAGCGTCGTTTTTTCTCTGCGCGATTTTCAGCATGTTTTCCGCTACATCGACCGCCGTTATAAGGCCCCGCGCACCCACCCTTTCTTGCAGGAAGGGTATCATGACTCCCGTGCCCGTTCCAACGTCAAGGACCCTATCACCTTCTTTCAGTTCGGCCATATCCAGAATCCTGCTTATTTTTTCAGCATCATGAGTACACATGTCGTCCCATTTTTCAGCCAGCGAATTAAAAAATTCCCTACATCCCAATTTCATCCCCCTCTCTTTTTACAGGTTTATACCGGCTTGCCAGCAGAACCGTGGGCGGTATGAAGACAAGCTGGATGATAATCCCCGGAATCCCCTTTGCTATTGCCCCTGCGATGAAAGGTATCGACCCCGGAAGTTTGACCGAAAAAAACGCTGCAAGAATCCATACAATGAATCCCGCCACTACCCTGCCTGAAATCATGGAACAGACAAGAGAAAGATAGACGTTCCAGTGCAGCCTTTTATAAGCAAAACTTGCTACCACCCCGTATGCGGCAAGCTCGAATATCATGTAGGGCAGAACGGGAAATACGGGCGGCATGCCGGTAAACATCGAACTTAGTATCGGAGTCAAGGCGCCGATTACAAAAGCATAAGGCACGTCTACAAAAAATCCTCCGAGAAGAACCGGGATATGCATGGGCAAAAAAGTCGAGCCCAGACCGAAAGCATGGAACATTATGGGCAATGCAACGCCCATAGCTATGAATAGACCCGAAGACACAATTTGTTTTGTACCCTTTTCCATAAATTCTTCTCCTTTCATAAAATTATTATAACTTTTTGCCAATAAGACAAAAAAACCATGAAGGATCACACGTATGGAAAACCTTCATGGTTTTTCAGCTTTGAGTTTCTTAACTCAATTTCAACCTATTCATTTGTTAAGAATATATCACATTGAAGTCATTTTGTCAAATGTTAGATATGAAAATTTGCTGCCGTCACCCACTTTAAGAGGCGGTCCGGCTCAGTATTTTAATGATTGTTCTTCCATCCTGCAGGCGACCTCCAGGGATTTTAAGGCATCAAGCAAAGTAACATCGGGCGATGCTTTTACGCCCTCCACCGCATCCATCAGATCCTCTATAGCCCTCATCACACATGCCCTGTAGACATCCCACCTGTCCTGCTTTATTACATATTCAAACCGGGTGCGGGATGCGGCCCTGAACCTCTTTCCCCTTCCGGTGAATTCATCCTGGCCGCAGCCGTATTCGGCGATTTTTTTCATGGCAAGCTCCACATCGATGCCGGGGAGAAACTTTCTTGCAGCTTCCAGCACCTGCCCCTTCATAAATTCTTCCACTTCAGGGGTAGCCAGAGAGTCAATCACAAGTTTAACTGGAATCCATCCGGATACTTTAGCGTAAGCCCTTTCAAAAGTAAAATAAAACGATGTCTTCTCAAAAGGCTCAGGCTTTGTAAAACCATGATAATACGTAACCACCGCATCGCCCTCATGCAGTGCAAAGCCCATGACCCTGTCTATCAGGCTTTCTCCGGACCTTTTTATATTTACAGCTCTCATCTCTCCTGGAGGGCCAATGAGCCAGTTGACCATGTCAAAAAAGTGGACGCCATGCTCCACCCATATGCCGCCGCTTTTCGAGTAGTCCCAGAACCAGTGCTGAGGCGGCATATGGTCATCGTGGGCATAATTTTCCAGGTCCGCCCTTTCCAGCAAGCCGAAAGGCTTTGCATCACATATCTTTTTCATTACAAGATAGAGTGGGTTTCTCCTCATAACATAGTCGATGGTAGTTTTCAAATTTTTTTGCCGAGCTGTCTCAATCAGTTCCTCGAGCTCCTCGGGTCTCAGCGCCCCGGGCTTTTCTAAAAACAAGTGTTTCCCGGCAACAAGCGCCTTTTTGCCCAGACTAGCGTGAAGATACGGCGGTGTAGCTATAATGACTATGTCCACCTCTTTGTCATTTATCAAGTCATCGGGATTATCATATACCCTTTTTACACTAAACCTGCTTCTAAACTCCCCTGTCTTCTCCGGATTTATATCACAAGCTGCCGCAATGGCCGCCCTGCCATCTCCCCTTTCCGATATGGAGCGGGCAATGAGGCTTGCAAACCATCCGAGGCCAATTATGCCTAAATTTTTAGCCATCTTTATCCACCACCTCCAGATATTTGCATTACAGCTTTATCAACATGCACGCCGGGCCTCCGTCAATAAATGCCGACCCTTCACAACACAGGCCGTCATATCGATGAAAATATATTTTTCCAGCAAAAGCTTATTACTATTATCGGCACCATGATCAATGGGCCCATACAGAAGCCAGCATAACCATAAGCTACAAAATGAACAATAATGAAAAATTCTTTAATAAAACATATATTACTTTTTAATCAATTTCAGCGCCATATCCAGTATGGCTTCACCGTTCATTGCCCCGTAAGTTTGAGAATCTATCACATCTACGGGAATCCCTTTTGGACTCGCGGCTTCTCTGACTTCGTCCAGAACGTACCTCGCCTGCGGCCCCAAAAGTATCACATCCGCGCTATCCAGTTCTTCGTACATATCGGAAGTTGATAATGCGACAATTTCAGCATCCAGGTTTCTTTTTGCCGCAACCTTTTGCATCCTGTTTACAAGCATGCTTGTCGACATTCCCGCAAAGCAGATCAGCACTATCTTCATAAAATTATCGCCACCTTGTCTGACAATTTTAATAATACGTTTGAGGCTCTCCACATTAATCTCGCCAGAGGGTAAACGATTGTCGCGGACTATAGTTCCAAAGTGAAAAGCTTTTGCTCCCGTGCCTCTGATTACCCGCGCGGCGTTTTCAAAGTTTAAACCTCCTCCGGCCATAATACTTATATGGCCGGAGTTTTTCACCATTTCCCTTATTTTGGAAATATTATCCACGATACTTCCTTTTCCTCCCGAAGTCAAGACGGTCTTAATGCCCGGATATCTCGACAGGATTCTGATTCCCTCAATCGGATCCGTCAATTCATCAATAGCTCTGTGGAATGTTACATCAATACCCCGACATGCATCAAGCAGGTCTTCTATAAAAGCCTCGTGTATTTTCCTCTTCTCATCAAGGACCCCAATTACAACTCCGTTTGCTCCAAGTTCTTTCGCCAAATGAATGTCTTCCTTCATTATTTCGATTTCTTCTCGCGTATATACAAATGACTTTGAATGCGGTCTTATCATGACATTTACGGGAATTTTCACCGCTTTTACCGTTTTATCAATGATTGCATAACTGGGTGTAAGTCCGCCCTCCGACAGAGCGCTAACAAGCTCTATCCTGTCGGCTCCACAGGCTTCGATGCGTCTTGCATCTTCAGGTGTGGCGGCTATAATCTCAATCATTCTAACCTCCATTCCGCCGCTTGCGCTGGCGGCGCATACAGCGATGAAAAGCTGTTTTTCAAGCTATAATTTACCCTTGCATATTCATATTTTTGCTTTTATCAGTATATACCATTTTGCTTTCTTCTTCCACTCTTTTCTTGTCCATTATAGATATAAAGGGCCACCAGATGAGCATGACGAGCAATATATCGACGATTTGAAGAATCGCTCCCGATATGTGGCCTGTAATTAAAAATCCCTGAATAATAGGCGGCGTCGTCCACGGTATGATGACGCCGGTCGGCCTTGCCACAAGGTTGAGCGCCATGGCTTCATAATTTACTATGGTTATTGCTACGGGGCCCAGTATAAGCGGGATTATCCCGATGGGGTTCAAAACTACCGGTAGGCCGAACATTATGGGTTCGTTTATATTGAAAAGTCCAGGTGCCAGTGACATTTTGCCAAGTTCTTTATACTGCCTGGATCTGGCTCTCAGCATGAGCAAGAACACTACAGCAAGGGTCGCTCCCGCACCGCCGATCCATACCATGTCGAAAAACTGTTCCGTTATTATATTCGGAGGAAGCTTCCCCGCTTCAATCGCCGCGAGGTTTGCATCCTGCAGCGGCACCCAGAAGGGCCTCATGATGCCGTTGACTATTGTTCCTCCGTTCAGTCCGATAGACCACAGCAGGCTTATGGAAAACACGGTGCCGATAGCCCCCATCAGATTGTTGGCAACCATTTTCTGCATGGGAAGAGATACTAGCTTATAAATGAACTCATGAATGTACTGATACGGCGTTTGGAGAAACAGCAACCTTACCAGCAGCATTCCGACGATTATAGCGAAACCCGGCAGAAGGGCGGAAAATGCTCTGGATACGGCTGGCGGAACGCCTTCGGGCATTTTAATTGTAATTCCTTTTTTTATGAAATAATTGAATATCTCGGTTACTGCCAACGCTGTTATGATGGCGACTAGTATGCCGTTTGTGCCATACCATCCGCCTACAGTAATAACTCTCGAGACTTCATGTGCTTGCCCTGCTATGTCTATCGTCGTAGTAATAGGCGACAGCAGCACAAATGAACCTATCCCGAGCATGGCCGCCGAAAATGCGTCTATTCTGTATGATTGCGCCAGTTTATATGATATGGATGCCACAATGTAAAGCGACATTATATCATATGTTACCCTTTTGGGCAAAATGATAAACTGATTGAATCCCTCTCCAAACAATTTTGTCTGAAGCTCCTGCCATCCGGGAGCAGGAAAATCCTGTATAATAATGAATAGTGAACCTATGATCAAAAACGGCATAAATGAAATAAAACCATCTCGTATTGCCGCAAGGTGTCTCTGCCCCGCCAGCCTCGTGGCAAACGGGGCAAACCTGTTTTCCAGAAAAGCCTGAATATTTTTCATAATATTGCTCCTTTCCCGATTTTACAGTATAAACTTCAAACTTTAGTTAGAGTGCTTCCCAAAAACTTCCGGGCACATCCGGCGCCTTCATGCTTTAAAAGCTGTTAAACAGGACCTACGATTTTCTTCTGATAAGCTTCAAGCCATTCTTTCGATGCTTCCTCATAGACCACTGCGTCGCGGTCGGGATGAGCCACAAATACTTTTGGAACGCTGTCCTGTCCCGCAGCGACGAAAGAAAATTCTACATTTGTCCCCACCCCCCATTCTCCTTTATTGTTTAAACATACGAGGGACATGGCCCCAGCTTTGCCTCTTTTTTGTTTCAGCTTTTCGCTGAAGTCGTAAACCGCTTTTTTAGCAGCTTCCTGAGGATTCATGCCGTTTTCCATCAATCGAACCGCCTCGTATGATAAGCACCCCTTCATTATATCCTCTCCAAGTCCTGTTGCCGCCGCGCCGCCGATTTTACTGTCCACATACAGGCCAGAGCCGCAAATCGGCGAGTCTCCAACCCTACCCCTCTTTTTCATGAAAAGCCCGCTGGTGGACGTGGCGGCAGTCATATGCCCCTTTCCATCAAGGCATACCACACCTACAGTATCATGCCCGTCGTAGGGGTTGAGATTTTTTTCGTTAATTGCGCGAATCCTTTTTTCCCAGATTTTCTTAGCCCTGTCTGTTAACATATTTTTCCTTTCAAAACCGTTTTTGTGCGCGTATTCCTCCGCTCCGCTTCCCACCAGGAATATGTTGAACCTTTCACGGCTTAGTCTCCTCGCAATGGACACAGGATTTTTAAAATCCCTTATGCCTCCAACCGCACCGATTGAAAGCGTATCCCCGTCCATAAAAGCCGCATCCATCTCAACTTCGCAGTTTTCGTTGGGAAGCCCTCCATACCCCACTGATTTGTACAGAGGATAATCTTCGACAGTTCTAACGGCCTCTTCCACGGCGTCTCCCGAGTCTCCTCCACGTTTTAATATTTCCGCCGCCGCGATTATTCCCTCGAGGCACATGCGCCATGTTCCTATTATCGCCCATTTCATGCTTATCTTCCTTTCACTTTCGATTTTCCAGTCATTAAAACGCTCAGCCAAGCCTTTTATATAAATTTATAATCTCTTTTATCAACGGCTTTGCCAGCATGGCGTTCATGATGTGGTCCTGGGCGTGTACCATTAAAACTGAATATTCGGTTCTGTTGCCCCGGGATTCTTCAACGATTAATTCCGTCTGTGCTTTATGCGCCTGCAGTAAAAATTCGTCCGCTTTTTGCATCAGCCGTTCCGCCTCTTCAAAATCTCCGTTCCTTGAAAATTTCAATGCTTCAAGCATCATTGACAGCGAATCTCCTGCCGCCGATATTATCCGAAAAGCTTTCTGTTCTATAGACTCCATCAATTCCACCTTCCAGTCTCTCTTGAAGATCATTGCTTTGACATATGCTTGATTACATTATAAATCCATCGTTAAATATGCATCAAATAAGTTTTTTCCTGGTCAAGCGGAAAAAATGTAAGTAAAAAAACTTCGCAGGGCCGCGAAGTTTTTTCATTTATTGTTTCACTTCATATCAATCAATCTTGACTTGAAATCAGAAAAATCCCGGGATTCTATCAGGCTTTTTACTTTTTTCGGATCGTCAATCACCTCAACGATATGATTGTAAAGATAATCCAGTTTTTTTCTGTCCCCGGCTTTTATTGCAAACATCAGCACGAGCTGAACCTTATGGTTTCCCCACAAAATGGGCTTGTTGAGGACAGCAGTCGAAATCACTGTCTCATAGGCATTCATAATAATCGGATGGGGTATTGCTACAAGATTGCCGAAAGATGTCGGGGATATTTTTTCCCTTTCAAAAACAAGCTCCGGATAGTTTTGAGGAACGTAACCTCTGTCATAAAGTTCATTTGCCATAAAGTCAATAACCTGAAATTCATTTTGAAATGCCAGGTTTTTGTAAAAAAGCTCTTCTTTAAAAAATTTTTCGGCTTCCCAGCGCAGCCCCGCAGCTTTATCATCGATGCCATGGATGTTCAGAGCTTTATTTATAAGATCTCTGTCTTTTTCATCAAGAAACGGCGATATTGTGATAGTGGGGATGGAAAGATCATGCTCAAGAGGAACAGTGGTGAATATAAAGTCGGGACGCTTTCCTTCGATTAAACCAAGTTCCATAAACGAAAAAACCCCGATGATTTTTATCCTGCCCTTATATTCGGAATCAATTTTCGAAAGCAGCAAATGAGATGTGGTATAACCAGTGGGACATACAATGGCTACGCTTTTTGGAGAATTCTGTTTCTCCCTGTGCCTCTCAAAAGCCGCTCCAAGATGCAGGGCAATAAAACCGATTTCATCTTCTTTCACTTTTTCACCGGTCAACCGTGAAAATTCGCTTGAAAGGAAAACCGCTATCTCAAAAATGAAAGGATAACGCCTTTTCAAATCATCAAGCAAAGGGTTTCTCAAGAACATTTTGTTTTTGATTCTGTCGTGCATTATTTTTATATGGAGGCACAGTCCTGTAAAAAGCATATCGTCGCGCGTAAAATCTATGCCGTATTCGGTAACCAATGAATCCAGCAGCGCTCCGGTTAAGGAGATATAGTACGGTTCAACCACTCCTTTAAGCTCATTGCGGTCTATAAAGATGTTTTTTATTTTTTTTCTTCCCAGAATAAGATACGAAATATATAACACTTCTTCACGGGGAAATCTGACCCGAAACTCATCTTCCAGTTTTGCACACAATTCTCCGGCTATTTCATATTCTGTTGTATCTGCCATCTTCTCGAAATCAAGGGGAATGTCGAGAAAATTTTTGTCCCTTATCCTTTCCACAGTTATCGCAATGTGAATTAAAAGATTTACCAGTGCCATTTCGTTTAATAAAAAATCGTATTTTTTTACCGTTTCCATCAGATGTCTCTGAATTACATTTAAATCAATATCTCCGAAGTATTTGTTATATTTAGATAAATTGAAATAGCTATGATTAGTCTCGTTGAAGAGCAACTCGCTCAGCAAACTTCTCTTCTCTTTTTCACTTCCTTTGAGAAATATTTTGTCCGATTTTCTGACGGCAATCAAATCCCTTTCGTACGCTTTCAAGGTCCTGTTCAAGCGCTTTAAGTCACTCGCCACCGTGGATTCGCTTACCATGATTTCATCCGCAAGCTGATAGATGTCCAATTCCTTTTTTTCAAATATCAATTTTTTTAGCAAAAAGTTTATTCTTGCATCGGGACTATCAGGTATGTTAAAATTGTCCTCACTCAATATTTCTTTGGCTTTCTCAGGATTGTTTATACGATAACCCTTTCTGAGGGAAACAACAACTTCATCATCGCCATTTGCAAGAGAGTTTATATTTGCAATATCATTCCGCACCGTCCTGTCGCTTACTCCTAGAACCATGGCTATCTCCTGGCCTTTTACCCAATCTTTCTTTGCCACAAGATACCTCAATATTGTTTTCTGTCGAGGATGAAGATATACCATTGGATTCCCCTCCGAAAAACAGCTATGCAAACAAGCCGAATTGTTAAGCACACTGTTTTCATTATAACTCATTCGAGGAGATAAAAAAAGCGGAAACCTGGCAGGTTTTTCGGATTGATCTCAAGTGGCTATCAAATAAGAAATACCTGCCTATCGAAAGATGACAGGCAGGTATTTCTTATATCATCAATTTTTAATTTAAACAAGAAATAGTTGGCATGAATTATGAATTTTATGCATGAAATTTTAATTCTTCAACAGGCTGACTTCAAAATTTCATTTTTCCTTGTGCCGCTTTTGCGGCAAGGATATATTGGAGAAATTATCTTGCGACAGTCACAGAACCGTCCCTCTGTCGCATTTTTCTGCCAAGAGCGTCCGCGCCCATTATGGCACTGTAGACATCCTCGGGCGTAACCTCGAACGGCATGTTGTGAATGGTCTCGCCTTCTGCGCAGGAAGCTTCGGCAACCTTTCTTATGTCAGATTCTTTAACTTCTTTGATACCCAAATCCTCAAGAGTAACGGGAAGTCCCACATCCAGGCAGAACCCGATTACTTCCTCCAGCTCTTCCATAGGGCTGTTTTCAAGCACCAGCTGGGCTATGGTTCCGAAAGCCACCTTTTCTCCGTGATACATGTGATGGCATTCTTCTAGCACCGTAAAGCCGTTGTGAATGGCATGGGCAGCCGCAAGCCCTCCACTTTCGAAACCTATGCCGCTCAAATAGGTGTTTGCCTCAACAATATTTTCCAGCGCTGGAGTGCATGCTTTGTTTTCCACAGCAAGCTTTGCCTTGAGGCCGTCCTCCAGCAGAGTCCTGTAGCAGAGTTCGGCAAGGGCTATTGCGGCTTTGGTGCTTTTTCCGCCTGCCATGGCGGAGGCGTTTGATTCGACGGATGCCCTGGCCTCAAAGTATGTTGCAAGAGCGTCGCCCATTCCAGCTACCAGCAGCCTGGCAGGGGCTTTTGCAATGATCCCCGTATCCACCAGCACAACATCGGGGTTTTTGGGAAGCAGCAGATATTTGCTGAACACGCCTTCATCCGTGTATATAACCGACAGCGCACTGCACGGCGCATCGGTGGATGCGATAGTGGGAACTATCACAACCGGAAGCCCGAGATAATAAGCAAGGGCTTTGGCAGTGTCAAAAATCTTCCCGCCTCCTATGCCAATGACCACATCGGCTTCGTTCTTTTCCGCCAGCGCCTTCAGCCTGTTTATTTCATTTTCCGAGCATTCTCCCCGGAAAGCCTCAAAAACTAGCTTAACCTGTTCCCCGGCAAAACTTGCCTCAATGACCGGACGCGTCCTTTTTATCCCGTTTTCGCTTGCGATTATGAAAAAGGAGCGGCCCAGGTTCTTTGCATGGTCCTTTATATCCTTCAAAACACCGTTGCCCTGAACATATTTCCCCGGCCCAATAATTGCTTTAACCATAGCGATATCCCTCCTTTTGTATTTGTTAATATTTTATCATACTTTGGGAAAACATTCAAGGCGAATAAACGTTGCTTGTGGTTTTTTATGATACGGGCATATTTTATTGAAAAGGGAAACCCGATTGTGATATAATGATGTCAAAAGGGGGATAATCAATTGACCGGCGCAAAAATCCCGCACCAGAAGCAGGATATAATATACAAGTACATGACACAATTTTTCAGAAACGAGACACTGGAATACTACGGCCTGAAACTGCCGAAAATAACGAACGTTAAACCAACAGAACTTCCCATAATACAGCTTGCCGAAAGAAAAATGGATTACGTATTTGAACTCGAAGATGATTCACTTCTGCACATAGAATTTCAAACAACCAGCAAAACAGCGGACCTTCCGAGATTTCTCATATACGACTCGGCACTATACATAAAAGAAAAAAAGAAAATACATACAGCGGTAATATATTCGGCAAGCATTCATAAAGCGGAAAAATCCATAGACATCGGCTCCATATACTACAAGATAGAGCAAGTATTCATGACAGAATACGATGGAGACAAAAAATACGAAGCGATAAAAGACAAAATAGAAAAAAACATACCGCTTGACAACAAAGACATAATGGACCTCGTGTTCATACCATTGATGAAGAACAAATGGGGCGAAGACGAAGCAGCAAAAAAAGTCCTGGAACTTGCAGAAGAAATAAAAGACGAAGAAAAGCAGAACATGATAATAGCATCAGTGCTTGGGCTTGCAGACAAATACGTAAGAAAAGAATACATAGACAAACTGAAGGAGGTGGTCAGGATGACCAGAATAGGCGCTGCACTGATTGAAGAAGGAAGAATGGAAGGAAGGATAGAGGGAAGAATAGAAGGAAGGATAAGAAAGGCGCAGGAAGCAATAATAGATGCAGTAAAGGCCAAGTTTGAAGAAATCCCCGATGACCTGAAGGAAAGGATAGCCTGCATAAACGACGAAAAAAAGCTTGATAAACTTCTTGTGACGGTGATAAAGAGCAACCGTCTGGATGAGATATATAATTTGTTGACATAAATCCCTCGGCTTTGGCCGAGGGATTTTGCTTCGGCTTGTGTAATTTATATCATTCGCACCTTTCCAGCCCGATTAAGTCATTCGCACTTTTCAACATTGATCAACGCCTGCGGCAGAATCATGACGATAAAATACCCTATCATGGCGCCGATGCTGCTGGAAATCGAAAATGGAGCCACAAACATGAAGGCCGCGCCGGAGCTCCCGAGAGCATACTTTGCTATAGGATAAGAAAGCAGCGCTCCCAAGATGCCGGTGCCGAAAATCTCTTCTAGCGGCGCCGCCCATTTTTTGCCCGTTGCTTTATAAAGATAGCCCGCCAAAAAAGCGCCAATCATGCCGCCCGGAAAGGCCAGCAGCGAACCCACTCCCAGCAAGTTCCGCAAAAGTCCTATGGCAAAGGCAACCTCAACCGAGCCCAGCGGCCCGAAAAGTATGGCCGAAATTACGTTTATGGCGTGCTGCACGGGCGTTGCCCTGGCAACACCTACCGAAAACCATGCATATTGTGCTGTAAACGTGCCTATTGCCACCACAAGTGCCATGGTTACCAACCTCTTTGTCCCACGCATATTGACTCTTCCTCCATTCAACCCTCGCTTTTAACGGTGCGGATTTAGAATCGGTCTATCCATAAGAGTACTTCATGAGAGTATTTCTTTTTTGCGACATTTCACGAACCGTCCCTGCTGTCGCACATTTCTGCGACAATCGGAGAACCGTCCCTATTGTCGCGTTATCTTTTTTCCGGAGTTTATCTTTTCTTCCGTAAGGTTGTATATCTCGTCAAAAAAGGCCGTTTTAAAGCTGGCCGGGCCTTTTGTTTCCGGGCGCGCCGCTGCCAGTTCTCCCGCCAGACCAAAACAGACGAAGGCTGCCACCGTCGCTTTGAAGCTGTCCTGCTCCACCCCGCAGAAACTTCCAACCACGGACGAAAGCATGCAGCCGGTGCCCGTGATGGTCCCCATCATGGGATGGCCGTTATCCACAAAAGCAATTCTTTCCCCGTCGGTTATTATATCTTTCGCGCCCGATACAGCCACCACAGCGCCGTACCTGTGCGCAAGTTCCGCGGCAGCTTCCACCATATCCCCGGCTGCTTCTTCCGATTCAACGCCCCTTATTCTTCCTCCCTTGCCCGCAAGAATGCCGATTTCGGCACTATTGCCTTTTATCACCGCCACCTTGACCTCATACAGTATTCTCTCGGCGCTGCGGTTTCTCAGCGCTGTTGCACCGGCTCCCACCGGGTCCAGTATCACGGGAATACCGAGCGAATTGGCGGCCTTTCCCGCCAAAATCATGGCATCCACCTGTTGTCTGCTCAGCGTGCCGATATTCAAAACCACCGCCTGGGCCGCTCCTGCCATCTCCTCCACTTCCTCCAGCGCATGAGCCATAACAGGCAGCGCTCCTATAGCCAGGGTCACATTGGCACAATCGTTTACAGTGACCATGTTTGTTATGTGGTGCACCAGCGGTTTTTTCTCCCTCAATCTGGTCAATAGCCCTTCTATCATTATGAACACCTCCTGTCGCTTATTGCCCGGTTTATATTCTCCAGAAGCATGCGGGTGTTTTTTTGAATGTCACCCGCAAAGACGGCGGATACCGACGATATGCCGTCCACCCCTGCATCATGGATGATCTCGTAAGCATTTTCCTTTGTAATCCCGCCGATAGCGACCACGGGAATCTTTACAGCCTCTTTAATTCTCTTTACCCCCTCAATACCTATGGCATCCGACTCGGGCTTTGTAGGCGTTGGAAAGACAGCCCCTACACCAAGGTAGTCTGCCCCGTCCTTTTCAGCTTTTAACGCCTCATCAACAGTCTTTGCCGACACGCCGAGAATCCTGCTGGGCCCTATTATCCTCCTCGCTACATCGGCAGGCAGGTCTTCCTGCCCCACATGCAATCCGTCGGCGTCCACAGCCAGGGCGATATCTGCCCTGTCGTTGATTATCAGCGGGATATTGCTGCGTTTTGTAACCTGTTTTATTTTAAGTGCCAGTTCATAAAACTCCCTACTTGTTATCTTTTTTTCACGCAACTGAATAATAGTGGCGCCTCCCCTTATCGCCAGCTCCACGGCATGAATAAGGTCTACGCCCGTTAGATAAGAACGGTCTGTCACTGCATAAAGCCTCAGGTCCATATAAACACCCCCAAAAAAATTAAATCCACCTGTTCAGGCGGATTGTTTTGTAAAAATTAAAAGTGCCCTGTGTAAGGCACTTTCATGCTTTCCTACGCAGGCATTATCCTGACCAGGTTCAGGGGTCGGGAACGAATCCCCTCTCAGCTTCACATGAAGCTCCCCCAGCATTCATTTTGGTTTTGTGTTTATATATTCTACATATTTTTCAGAATTCCTGCTGATTTGCTAAGGAGGAACTTTTTTCCTTATAATCATCATCTTTAAAAACACATACGGCACCCCTCATCCTAAATAAATAATATTTTTTCTGGCGCCCGAACAGTCTAACGTTGTAGCTTTCCCCTGAAAGAGCAAAGGTGTTGTGCTCGGTGATGTAATTTATACACCCCACGCGACACCTAAATTAGAAAGTAAAAAAACACAAGAAAAATGTTTTAAAATATGTTATTTTATTTCTGGAGGTAGATTAAAAGATGAAATATTGTTATTTTTACAAAACACCTTTTGGAAATATTGCGATTACCGCAAAAGAAAATTACATTACAAATGTTGCTTTCAAAGATATTCCTGAAGATGCAGTCATAGAAGAAACGCCCATGCTTCAGGAAGCATTTTCTCAGCTGTCGGAATATCTGAGCGGGAAAAGAAAAAGCTTTAAACTCTCGTTGAATCCGGAAGGAACTATTTTCCAAAAAAGAGTATGGGATGAGTTGCAGAAAATTCCTTATGGACAAACCAGAAGCTATCAGCAGATTGCCTGTGCAATAGGAAATGTAAGCGCTGTGCGTGCAGTCGGCATGGCAATCCGAAAAAATCCGCTGCTGATTTTGATTCCGTGTCATCGAGTAATAGGAGCAAACGGCAGCTTAAGGGGATATTCTGGTGGTGTTTATTTGAAGCAAAAACTGCTTGATTTGGAGAAGCGATATGCGTTACTTTGAGTATGGCGAAAAGGAAATAAATTATTTGAAAAGCAAAGACAAATCATTAGGGCAGGCTATAGACCGCATTTGGTTTGTGAAACGGAAAGTGATACCCGATTTATTTGCAGGGCTTGTATATAACACTGTGGGGCAGCAATAAGTATCCGTGTGTAAATGGAAAGTCTTTTTATCTTGTAGGAGTATAGTATATGGCGGTAAAATAGCTTGTGGTGGAATTCGGGCCTGTGGCGCTTATGCGGGCGGAGTTGTTGTGGTCCAGTATGAGCTGCCCCCCGGCGCTGAGCTGGTCCATCACAGTGAGCAGGGTGATGATGGAAACCGGCGAGTCCATATAGTCGTTGTCCATGGCCCTGATGCGATCGATGTCTCTTTCAAGCAGCGCTTTTTCGGTTATTTCATCCATTGCGTCGGCTTTTTCCACGGGAAGGTAGTGGGAAAAATCCACGGATGCTATAAATAATATTTTCCTGCCCCGGGCCATCCGGGCCAGAAATTCTCCGAGCCTTTCGGCCTCGCTTATTCTGTCCGTCCCGGTCATCAGGATGGGGACTATTTTGGAATGGGGCATGAAGTATTTTATATAGGGCACCAGGGAGGATATGGAATGTTCTCTTTCCATAAGGAGGGAGTTTTCCGCGGCCATTCTGTTTTCCAGCAAACTGCCCACAATTTCTCCGTCCGCCTGCAGCACTCCGAATGGGGTGTTCCAATCCCGCCCGGCGGTTTGGACGGATTTTGCCCCTTCGCCCTTGTGATTGGGGCCGATGACCACCACCACTTCCGGGTCACTTTGGGACACTTTCTTGAAAAAATCGCCGATCATCCTTCCCGCCAGGAGGTGATGGGGGACAATGCCCCCCATTATTTTCCCCTCCGGCAGGTTTTCGTCTGCGTCGCCTTCTATGGAAATTTTGAATCCGGCCTCATCATAATATCTGCAGGAAAGCCTTTGCTCAGCATTTTTGAATTCTTTTCCTGTATCTTCGCCGCCGTCTTTTTGAGGCGCAATTGCAATCAAACATCCGATGAGCAGGAATAGTGTAACGAGTATACCTTTTTTCATCAGGATACCGCCCTTTTCATTCCGTTATGTGCACGGTGATCTTCCCGGCGAGAGCAGTGGCGCTGCTTTCGGTGTGTTTCATCACCGCATGGTCAGCTGTATATGTCCCCGGGACCGCCGCCCTGGCAAAATAGACTATGCTCTGCCTCGGCTCCTTTTTGCTGTAGTAATATCCGAAGACCACTTTCTGGCCACTTTGCTCCATGGGATAGCACGTCTTTACGCCGGCCTGCCCGTATCTTACATATCTCATTCCGGCAGGCAGCACGTCTATGATTTCATAAAATCCTTCCGGAGCCGATTCTGAAAATTTCGGAGTCAACACCACCTGTACCAGCTGTGACTGTTCAAATTTATCCGTCAATCTGCCTGAAGACAGGTAGCTTCGGGTGAGGCTTATGTTATCGGCCAATTCGCCTATATCTTTCACCTTGCCCGAGAAACTGACCGCCACCGCAATATCCCCGCGGATATCTTTGAATGCGATTTTATCCGCCTCTCCGGGCTTGAGAAGCAGCTCCAAATTTTCATGCCCCTTGAGTTCTACCTTTTGCTCCCGACCGTTCAGCAGATAAGTGAAAGAAGCTGTTTCCTCAGCGTCGGGAATGTCATCGACAATGCACATCATCTGCTCAAGATTGGTCAATACCTTATCTCCTTCATTTCCTGCCGCATAGGCCAGCAGCCCGTATCTTTCAGCCGCGCCGAGCTTCGCCGCCAGCGCCGCGGCCAGCGAAGTAAACTCGAGGATGTCGTTCCTATCGCCTGCCGCTATATAATATGTGTCTCCGCTCTTTTTTGCATAGCTTTTCATTATCCCGGCATATATATCCGCCGCCTGCGCCTCGTCCCCCAACTGCGCAAGGGCAATCCCCAGGATGAGCCTTTCTTTTGCATCAAGGGCCTCATCTTTGATAAATCTCTGGATGTCCACCAGCACAGGCTCCTGAAGGGCGGCAAGACCCAGGTATGCATCCACGACATCATCCTTTATGGACTTCCTGTCGTCGAGTATGCCGTAAAAATATGTCTTCAGGGCGTTTTTGTCAAACAGATCTCCCGCCAGAGCCGCTACCCGGGCGGAGATGTGTGGATCAGCATCTGAATAAGGCAGCAGGGATATGCCGCCGTTTTCGGTCTGGTATCCCGTGAGATTGAAATCTTCGCCGCGGCTTTTTTCTCCGAAATGGCGCTCCAGAAGCTTATCGGAGATCACTTTTGAAAGAATCTGATCCACCCTTTCGCCCCACGAATATTTCAAATCCGTCAGGGTCTTGTAATAAACCGAACTTGCCCTGTTGTAAAAATTCAATACAACAAACCCGCTGGAGCCGGGGATTTTCAGGTTTTCCCCGAGCTTGAGGTGCTCGGTCTTTATCACATCAAGGGTGGATTCCGCTACCGTGAAGGTTCTTTCGATGCCGTCGAAATGCTTGCCGCTCTGCGCCTTTATCGTAATACTGTAGCTGCCTTCGCTTAAGGTCCCGAGGTTTATGCACGCGTAATTTCCCGCCCTCTCCGATTTTTTAATCTCTTTCACTTTTCCCCCGGCGTCCTTTAACCTTACAGTATAATCCACCATATCCTTCCCGCTCACTGCCGTGCCGAAGCTTCTTGCCGCAATGCACGGCGAGTCGCCGGCCATGTATTTATCCGACATGATTAAGGTTAAAAAGAACGGCAGTTTTGCATTTATGTTAATTTTTCCGCTTCCCGCGAATAAATCGCCGGTCACGGCCTGATAGGTTATCCTCCATGAAGTGAGGTTGTCAGGAAGCCTGAAACTTATCCTGCCTTTCCCACGGCTGTCGGTGGTTACGGATTTAAAGAAGGCCGTGTCTTTAAAATCCTGCCTTACCGCCTCATCCCCGCCTTCTCCGCCGCCTTCGGCGCCGCTAAAGTCGAGGATATCTATTTTCTTGTAGGAAACGTAATCCAGAAGGATTCCCGTGCCGAAGCGGTAGTCATAAATGGATTCAGCGGTATTCACGTGCTGTTCGGCCAGCGCAAAAAAGCTCTCGTCTACCACGCTAAGATTCACTTGCGCTCCAGCGGAAGTGCCGTCCGGCTTTTTGACCGTGATGTCCAGGTTTACGGTGTCGCCGGGAGCGTAATTTTCCTTGTCCGGCTTTATCTGTATGTCAAGCTGCTTTTCCTTATAGTCGTAGAGCAGATTTTTAACTCCGGCCCTGTAGATTTTTCCACCGTCGAAATACACCCCGCAGATGTAAGTATTGGGCACATAATCCTCCCCGAAGGCAAATTTCTCCTGGGTCCCACTGACTTTATAATCTTTCAAGCCATCCTTAAGGACCATGTAAAGCACCCTACCGTTTTGCGTCACCGGAACGTCCTGCCGGTTGTAGGAAAGCTTCACATCCACCGTTTCGCCGGGCCTGTATTTTTTGTCTTCATCCTCCCCCGTGGTCAATTCGTATCTGCCCTGACGGTAAGTTTCGTATAAATCATACATCATAAACCAGCTTTCCTCGCGTACGCTGTTTCCCCTGGTGTCCTTTCCCCTTGCCTCGATTACATAATTTTTATCCGGTTTTATGGCAAAATCAATGCTGAATACCCCGCCTTTGGTTTGGCCGTTCACTGTGTTCAGCAGCTCTTTTCGCTCTTTATACACATATCTTTTTATCACCTTTTTGTTGATAAAATCATAATACTCGCCAATTTCCTGTTTATCGTAACTCACCTCATATATCCTGACCTCCAGAGGTATATCGATGGGGTCACCTTTGAAGGTTTCATCCATATAATAGCTTTCGCTGCCCGCTTTGCTTATATCGATCTTATTTGTATAGAAAGTGGCATATCCACGGGTATTATCCTTTGAAGCGCGCGTTTTGATTTTTATCATGACATCCCTGGGAAAAACGGTAAGGATTTTTGAAGCGTATATTTCTTCATCCTCGGCCTCGGCGTTGTGAAGGTTGAAACTAACAGTCGCCGGGCGCCATTCTTCAGTACTTATGTCGGGTTTGTAAACAAGCTCTGCATGACCGTTGCCGTCACAATTTAAAAACCCTTCTGTGTCTCTGCCCGTCCCGTTATATGCGTAGGTGTTGTATTTCAACTTCAACCCGGATACCGGAGTGCCTTCGTAAAAACTCGCATTCACGGAAAGCCGCGCCGACTCCCAGCCATAGATTTCCTCCCTGTCAAGCTCGGTGTCTATCCTGTAGGCGGGTTTGACGTATTCCCGGACATCGAAATATGCCCTGGATATCACCCGGTCCCCGTTTTTGAAGTCGACGCAGTAGCTTCCCGGCATAAGATTTGTAACTTCAAAACTTGCTTCATAAGTGTTGAATCTTGAAAGCGTCACCTCCCGGCGGTCCACTTCCAAAAAATTGCCGTCATAACCCGCTTTATTCAGCTGTAATACTCCCCCGGAAAGTTTTTGCGAACCGGCCGAGGGCTTTGCCAGACCCCAAACGTTTATCCTGTCGGTGGGCAGATATATGCTGCGGTCCAAATACATGTACGACCAGTAGTTGCGGTCGTAGGTACTCTTTCCGCCGGAGTAATAATAATAGTCTTCATACATATCATACTGGGGTTTTACTCTCACAAAGAACAAAGATTTGCCGGGAACTTCCACCACAAAGTATGCCCGCGGAAAATTCTCGTCAAACCGGGCCATTTGTCCTATGATTGCTGCGCCGTCAGAACCAGTGACAGCGGATTCAGACGTCTGCAAATCTCTGACAACGGCTCCTTTGACCGGACCTTTCGTATGAATGTCGTTCACCCACACCAGGTTTTGCTTTTCCCCCACCATGGCGTATACAGCAAAATCACTCACCTGGACATGGGTCTGCCAGGTCATGTCATCCAGCGACATGTTCACGAGATAGTCTCCTGCTTCGAGTTTTTCCGGGAAAACCAGAAACGCCCGATACCACATCTCCGGGTCTGCGGTCGCAAGCTCGGTTTTAAATTCCATTGTCTTTTCGAGTTTGCCCGCATCGATCTCCACCTTTTGGGCCGGAGTATCGTACCACGCCATCTTGCTGTCATCAATCTTTATAACATCGTCAATGAAATCCTTTTTATTTTTATACCTGTAAACTTCCACATGAAATTCTTTGCCCCTGTACCTCGAGTCCGCCTCAGTCTCCAGCACCTGCGGCGATGCTGTCGTCAAATCGAAAAGTTCGTCCGAAAACTTTAGGTAACCGTTTTCATCATCCGGTTCCCCTTCGGTTTTGAACTTAAAAATATAATCCTCCTTCAATTTCTCGCTACTGTCTTTGAGCCCGAGGCCCGCCTTTACCTTTACGGTGTAAAGGGTATTTTTCTCCAGGCCCTTGTGAACATATACCGCGGTATTTTTATAGTATTCAAACCTTCCTTCGACCTTCGGCGTTATCTCAAAGTATTTTTCAAGGGATTCCACACCCGGGTAACTGAACCGTATCTCTATGCCTGAATCCACCGGCACATGCTGACCTCTGTCGCGCGGGAGAGTTCCCACCACTCTGAATTCCCTTTTTGTCTGAAAGGCCCACGAACGCCCCCGGCTTTCGCCGTCCTTCAGGCTCACTCTGTAAACGGTGTTGGGCAAAAGCTGCCGGCCAAACTGGACGAGAAACTCCCTGTCACTCTTTTTTTTGATGCTGTATGGCTCTTCAGGTGTAATTTTCAGTAATTTCTGAAGCTCACCCAGCGTTATAGCCTCCTTTGACATGATTTTTATGGGCGAGTCCAGCTCCATCCCCGTCATATCCGCCGATACCGGGGTCATGCTGAAATTCTCGAAAAAGTCTGCGAGACCGGCAGCAGTCTTGTTGCTTTTACTTTTTATCAGGTAAAATCCCAGACCCGTAAACAATATCACTGCCGCCAAAACCAGCGCACCGATTTTAATTTTTTTCATGCCGTTTCATCCCCCCATTTTTTCTCTCTATAAATTAAAGACGAAAATAAACCAAAAAAGTTCCATATTTTTTTAAAAAAATTAAGGTTTATTACTTTCCTGCGGTTATGCCCAGCACCGCTCCCGTTATCATCTGATCCGAAGATAATTTAATAAGAGTATCCGCCCTTCCTACCACCACAATGCCGTAATATTTAAAGCCGTTTTCTTTCAGGTATTGTGCAGTCCTTTTAAGGTTTTTTGCGTGGTAGCTTGGAACGCTGCCGAGGCGCTCGAGTTCTTCCAAACATTCTTTTTCACCGCCGCTGCCTGCCATGTATGGATTTCCCACAAGGCGCTCCGCAAGATATGTTTTTTCCCGGTAATCCTCATCTTTAAAAACGCTTACGGCACCCCACATTATTTTTAAATCTTTCGGCATTACGGCTTTTATTTCATCAAGCGCCAGGGGCTTTCTGAAAGACAGTGCCATTTCAACAAGATAATTTGGCGGCATGTTTTCCAGCACATCAAAGTCTCTAATAATTTTTTCGTAATTTACTGCGGGATGATAAAATTTTAATTTTGGAACAGCATACGGGACCAGATATTCTTTAGCCCCTTCCGGAGCAGCGGCGGATATTTTCGAATATGCGCCCAAAGGCTCCCCTGTTTCAGTGTCATAAACGGCGAAGGTATTGTTCCCTTTTGTTTGCTCGCCACCCCAGGCGTCAAAATCCACAGTGACAGTTCCGGCGGGATAAGGTTTGCTTCCGAGCATCCTGAATAAATAGTATTTTTTCTGGCGCCCGAACAGCCTGACGTTGTAGCTTTCCCCTGAAAGCGCAAAGGTGTTGGGCTCGGAGAATTTGATAAGGTCGGGGTAAAAACTGTCTATGCGGTTTTCCTGATCCTGCAGCATTATCTCCGGGGCTACAAAAGCGAGTATAAAAGCCAATATAAATATGCCAGCAGCCACGCCGAAAGAAATCAATGCCGTGCGCAGGATGCTTTTCATGCGGGCCCTGCGCAGAAAAGACTTCTCATCGAAATTGATGTCATCTTTGCCGTTTTCCGCATTCAAATTCCATATCATCAGATTTCTTCCTCCTCTTTCAGATATTTTTTCAGCTTGCTTTTAAGCCTGCAAATCATCGTTTTGGTCGAGTCGGGAGTTATATTGAGCGCCGATGAAATTTCGGCGTTCGTCATTCCAAGATCATACTTCATGTGAAAGAGTCTCTTTTCAGAAGCGCTCAGCCTGCTGATAACTTTTGTTATTAAGTCTTTGTTTTCGATTCGATGGATTTCCGGAAACGTGTTCGTGAAAAAATCATCAATATCTGCCACGGCGACCTGTTTTTTGCGTTTCCGCAAGAAGTCGATGTATTTATTTTTTGCCGCCGCATAAACATAGGATTTCAGCTTTCCTTCCCGAATGCCGTCCAGATGCAGGTACACAAATAAAAGCGTTTCCTGAGCCGCATCTTCCGCGTCGTCATGTGACATGCCAAGGCTCAAAAGATAGTAAAATGCGATACGGTACAGTTCCTGCCACACATATCCCCCTCCTTCGCTTGTTTTCCTCTTCCAATTATAAAGACGTTTAATAAAAAGAAAAGTAAACAATGATTTCACTGTAGAAAGTCATTTTTGCTGCCAGAGATTGCTCCGCACCTCCGCTTGTCCTGCCGCTCTAGAGTTTAGTCCTGCGCTTCGGGGAAGTTCGCCGGCAATTCAGCGTCCTGCCTCAGATGCCGGCCAGCGGGCATCCATGCCCGCTGCTTCCCCTCCGACTTGTACTAAACTCAAGAGCGGCGACGGCCTCGCTAAACGGTGCGCTTAGCAATCTCTAGCAGCCAACTTAGGTTTTACACCAGAATCATTTAATTAGTATAACTTATATTCTGACTACTTTGAAAAAAAGTGTATTAATTCAAGACGGGTTTTGATATATAATTTCAAGTGTAAAAATAAATCAGCGGCAAAATTTCCTCAGTGCACCGGAAAGCCGCGACGTCGCCGCTCCCCCGAAATACATAAATTTTTCTGGGCCGCTCAAGCACTAAGCTTGCGGCTGCGGCTGTGCCGGGTTTAAGGAATTGCTACAGATGCCGCAGGAGGAAAAACCAGAGGTTGAAAACGGAGGAAAGTGTTAATGTCTCTTGTAAAGAAGTGGTATCAAATCCTAAATGTACTTTTGGTAAAGGAATACATTACCGATGAAAAGCTAAGTGACATTATCCAGACAACCTCTCAGACTTTAAAAAAGAATATAGAATTATTAAACGATCAACTGAAGGGTATAGCCTCCATATTGTGGGAAAAAGACAGGTGCTATCTGCGCATTGAAAATCATTCAGAGTTTAAAGAAATAATGAATGGAAAACTGAAAAAAGATATGGACTTTAATTCTTCAAGCAAGCGCATGGCTTTTATTCTAAAAACTCTGTTAAATACCAGAGATTTCGTTACAGTGGATAGCCTGGCGGAGAGAATTGAAGTAAGCAGAGGAACGATAAATAAAGATTTGAAGAATATAAAAAAAATTGTTTCCGATTTCGGCATGAGCTTATACGGCATACCGAACAAAGGCATAAAAATTGTCGGGGACGAATTAAACAAACGGCTGGTGCTGCTGTATTATGTTTATGATTACTATTTTACAGATTATAAGCTGAAAGACAACACAGCCGAATATATAAGCAAAATTGCAGAAGAGTATCAGTTAAACAATTACAACGCCGGTATCCTTAAAAAGGTTGTAGGTATTACTTTGGACAGAGTTGAAAAAGGCTTTTATCTGGAGAAAGAAATACCTTATTATAACAACTACGAGAAAAATTCAGGTTCCGTAAAAATGTTTATCCATCATTTGGAAAAGGAATACAACATAATCTTGAGGCCGTACGATAAGGATTTCATAATTTTCCCCATTAATATCAGAAATTCCGCCTGTGTAAAAAAAGAGAGCATGGAAAAATATGACAAAAATATAAGAGAGCTTTTTGACGATATGATTAAAGAAATCAGAGCAAATTTCATACTTGAATTGGATGACAACCAATTATTTGAAGAAATGAAATACCATTTGATGTTCATGGTGAACAGGCTCGTATTTCATATAGAACCGTTCAATCTGTTTTATGATGAAATTGAAAAGAAATATCCTTTTTCTTATGAATTGGCGAAGATGGCCGCAAATGTAATAGAATCGCGCTTAATGATAAGCGTTGCACCATCCGAAATCAGTTATCTTGCTGTATATTTCGAATTGATGTTATATTACAAGGGCCAAAAAAGCAAGCAAAAAAAGATCGCAATAATAAGCAATCTGGGGAAAGGCACAACAATGTTTATCAAAAAGCAGATCCAGGAAATTTTGGGGCCCGACGTGGCAATATTGCAGTTTTCAGAACAGAATTACAAAAAACATAATCTGGGAGATTTTTTTGCGGTTTTTTCCACCTTCCCTGTGGAAATAGACAAGAAAATACCTGTGATTCAGGTAAATAATTTGTTTGATTACAATTATGTTATTAACGAATGGAATAAGATAGAAAAGGAACGAAGTTTTGTCATTGCCGAGCTTGATTTTTCCTTTACGGTTCTGGACGAAGAAAAAAGTTATTTTGATAATGTTGAATTCATGATTCGCAAATTGATTGAAGATAAAAAATTAAATCCCGATTTTATAAATCTATGGCGGGAAAGAGAAAAGAAACAATCCACTATCTTTGAGGAGGGGATTGCATTCCCCCACACATTGAACAGAGGCTTCAACAGGATAGTGTTAAATGTAGGGGTCTTTAAAAATCCATTATTGGTTGACGGCAAAAGTGTCCAAATTGTATTTCTGGCAGGTATACCAGAAAATATAGACGTCGATGTTGAAAATTCGCTGCTGAATATGTATGATTTGATATTTCGAATAGCAAGAATGAAAGAAATCCATTCAAAAATCGGGGAACTGACCAATGAAAAAGAGTTTATTTCATTTTTAAAAAAGACACTTTATGGCAATTGTCCAGTAAAGTGAAGTAAAAATGAATTTAACAGATAGAAGGAGGTGATATCGCGTGAACATATATATATTCGGATTATTTGCACTCACCGCTTATTTGCTGCAAGTGTTCCTGGGAGCAAAGCAGATTCGGCATTTCAATGAAGTATACAGGAGATTGAGAAGCAGGGGGAAAGTGGTGATAGGGAAAAAACCGGGGAAACTTTGCGCGGGTACTATTGTTATGATGGCAGTAGATGATAAGGGAAAAATTTTGGAAGCCGTAAAAATGCAGGGGTTTACCGTGCTGGCCAAGTTTAAGCCTATTTTTTCACTTGAGGGGGAATACATCCAGCAAATAAATGAACACTCTTTGAGCAATTGCAAGGAAAATAATTTGACCAGGAAAACGATACTGGACGCAAGGGATGTATACTTATATGTGCAGCAGGGAAAGAAAATGCCGGAAACTAAAGGATTTTTTGCGGCATTGCACTCAAAAATAAAGTTGTTGACAACAAAAATTTAAAAGGATGGTGTTAAAAATGGCAGTAGTAGCCAAAATCGCTCAGGGATTTATGAATTTATTTCAAACGGGTGCAAATACTTTCATCGGATGGATGAAGGGTATTGTGCCGGTTGTCTTGATGCTGATGGTATTAATGAATACCGTAATCAGCCTTCTGGGAGAAGAAAAAGTCACAAAGATTGCAAAAGTTTCTTCAAAAAACCCGGTAACCCGGTATCTGGTATTGCCGTTTTTGGCCGCATTTATGCTGGGCAATCCCATGTCCTTCACATTGGGCAGGTTTTTGCCAGAATATTACAAGCCAAGCTATTACGCATCTTTAGCGCAATTTTGCCACACAAGCAACGGCATATTCCCTCATATTAATCCCGGAGAACTGTTTGTTTGGCTGGGGATTGCCCAGGGGGTAGAAAAACTGGGATTGAATACCATGGATTTAGCTATTAGATATATGTTGGTCGGCATGTTGATGAATTTTGTCGGTGGATGGGTTACGGATTTTACAACAGCTTATGTTTGCAGGCAGCAGGATATAACGCTCAGCAAGCAGCCCAAAGTAACGGCTGAATAAAAGGAGGAATTTCAAATGGCAAAGTATAGAAGCATAAAAATAAAAAGAGGAAGCGGTGGTTTTGGAGGGCCTCTCATAATTACTCCGACCGAAAAAAAACATAAAGTTTTATATGTAACGGCAGGAGAAAAGCCCGAAATAATTGACAAAATAGTAGAACTGTCCGGGATGGAAGCAGTTAACGGTTTTAAAACATCAATTCCCGACGAAGAAATCGCACTGGCCGTCATTGATTGCGGTGGGACATTGAGATGTGGAATTTATCCCCAAAAAGGAATACCGACAGTAAACATCAACCCCACGGGGAAAAGCGGACCCTTGGCAAAATATATTACCGAAGATATATATGTGTCCGCCGTCGGCATGGACCAGATAGAGCTGGCTGACGAATCTGAAATTGTTTCCGAGACAACTGAAAAAAACGCTGCGCAGATTAAAAAGCAATATAAATATGATACTTCCAAAAAGATTACCGAACAAAGAGCCGAAAAAAGCTTCATTGCCCGCATAGGGATGGGAGCAGGCAAAATCGTTGCAACATTCAATGAGGCAGCGCGGAACGCGGTCCAGACGATTTTAACTACAGTTATTCCCTTCATGGCTTTCGTGTCTCTGATTATCGGCATAATAGAAGGCTCCGGAATCGGAAATTGGTTTGCGAATATTATGACTCCTTTGGCAGGCAATATTGTTGGATTAATCATAATAGGCTTTGTTTGTTCTCTGCCGGTTTTGTCTCCATTGCTGGGGCCAGGAGCAGTCATCGCTCAGATCATCGGGACGTTAATAGGCGTGGAAATAGGAAAGGGAAATATTCCCCCTCAACTTGCTCTGCCGGCTTTATTTGCCATTAATACGCAAAATGCTTGTGATTTTATTCCCGTCGGTTTAGGTTTGGAAGAAGCCGAAGCGGAAACCGTGGAAGTCGGCGTTCCCTCCGTTCTGTATTCAAGATTTCTAAATGGGGTTCCCCGTGTAATTGTTGCCTGGCTTGCCAGTTTTGGGTTGTATAGTTAGATTGTATAGTTAGCAAAAATAATCAAAGTCAGAAAGGAACATGAATATTGGTAAAAATTTATGAAACAGTAGTCAAAAAAATCGGCTCAAATGCAGAACTGTTTAAATCCGAAAACTTATTGATACTTTTTGGCGAAAATGTGCCGGACAGCCTGACAGATTATTGCTTTAACATAAAAGTTAATAAAAGCAAAAATGAAATAAAGCCCGGCATGATATTGAGGTTTGATGATCAGGATTATAAAATAACAGCAGTAGGAGAAAAAGTTAAAAAAAATTTGGATGAATTGGGCCATATTACTGTAAAATTTGACGGTTCCACGCAGGCAAAATTGCCAGGCACCCTTTATGTGGAAAACAAGAAGTACCCCGCCATTCATGTCGGAACAGAAATATCCATTCTTCTATGAAAACAAATCAATTTTAAAAAGAGCGAAAGGGACATCGCTATTCCTTTTGCTCTTTGTTTTTATTAAAAATTGATTTCACTGTAGAAAGTCAATCTTGGTGGTAGTGACGGCCCCGGCACCGGATCGTTCGGTAAACCGCTCTAAAGTCCGGCCCTGCGCTTCGCAGGGTAAGCCGGCAATTCGGCGTCCTGCCTCAGGTGCCGGCCGACATGCATCCGTGCATGCCGCTCCTGCCGGGTACCCACCGGAGGTGGGTGTTGTTCCGGACTTAAGAGCGGCTAAACCTCACTTTATGGTGCCTTTGGCCGTCACGTACCACCTTCAATTGGTTTTTACAGTAGAATCTATATATTAATGTAGGAATGCGCTCCCTCTTTCTTTATTATTTTATTATGGTATAATTTTTATAAGGCAATCGGATAAGCAGGGTGTGGTTGCCACCTACTTCCAAAAGGAAAAAATAATCACCCTGCTTTTGCCCGGCGGGTGATTATTCTAATATAATCCTCACGTGGCAACCGCACTTTTGCGGTTCCGATTGCCTCTTTATATATTATAACATTTTTTTTGCATATGTAAACAATAGAAATGAAATTAAATCAGGACCTGCGGCCTGAAGGTTGCAACGCCCCGCCGCAGCGACAACGCTTTTGAAAAAGAAGGGATTTTCTTGGAAGATAAAAAGCGTATACTCATCATCGAAGATGAAGATTCCATTTGCGACATTCTATCCTATGCGCTGCGCCGGGAAGGCTATGCGGTAAAATGCGCCTTTAACGGGAAAAACGGATTAAGGGAGGTTGAAGGCTTTGGACCCGACGTCATCATACTTGACCTGATGCTTCCCGACACGGACGGCTTTGATTTATGCAGGAAGATAACATCAAAATACAAAATTCCAATCATCATGCTCACTTGCAGAAACGATATCACCGATAAAGTTCTGGGGCTTGAGCTTGGCGCTGACGACTATATTACGAAGCCCTTCGATATCCGGGAAGTGACAGCCAGGGTGAAGACGGCTTTCAGGCGAATGGAGAATTTAAGACAATCCCTGTCAAACCGCCAGATTGTTTACATCAACGATCACGTAAGCATCGACAAAAAGGCCATGGAGGTATATAAAGACGGCGTGAAGGTCAAGCTCAAGCCCAAAGAATACGAGCTTTTGCTGCTGTTTTGCGAGAACAGGGACCGGGTCCTGACCCGCGAACAAATCCTCGACCGGGTATGGGGCCTGGACTACGAGGGAGGCCTACGGACCGTGGATGTGCATGTGCAGCGGATACGAAAGAAGTTGGATGTTGAAGGTACTTTATCCATTATCGACACGGTCTTCGGAATCGGATATAAGATGTGCAGCCGGGATTAAACGAAATTCACCCTTATATCGCTTCAAAAAATGAAAGTGCGTGATATCTCATGAAACTTTCCATAAGATATAAATTCATCGCGGGATTTTGTATCATCTTCGCCGTATCGGCATATTTGCTCAATTTTTACGTGAGCGATGCCCTCAACAAAAACAACCTGGAGACAATTACTGCCGATATGGTTGGCCTTCAAAAATCGTCCCGCGAGTATCTCAAACAATACTTCTTTATAAACAATCTAACTATAGACTCTTTTCAGCGCGAGGCAAAATACATCGCGCAGGACCTTGCCCGGAATTTCGGTGTAAATGTTGCCCTTTACGATGCCCGCGGCAATTTTTTATACGAAGGCGTACGGACCGGCCAGCCCTATATAATATTGAACAGCCGGGAAAGCGAGACATTAAGAAAAAGCAGCCGACAGGACCTTGCGATGGCGTTGGAGAACAAATCCGCATTTAAAGCAAATGCCTTTGATGGAAAATTTATCGTAAACTTATCCTATCCCCTTTATATAAACGGAGAATATTACGGCATACTTAGATTTACAAGGGATTATTCCAGTCTTTACGCATCCAGCCTCAGAATAAAGAGCTGCTTCCTGATCTTTACGGCACTGCTTTTCTTTTTCGCATTCATGCTTTCAATCGCGCTGTCAAACGGGATAATAAGGCCCATCATCGAACTTGCCGCGGCATTGAAGCAGGTCGCCCTGGGCAATTATGACATAAATATCGACATCAGAACCGGCGATGAAATCCAGGAATTGGGCCGGAGTTTCCATTATATGAAGGACAAAATAAAGCAACAGCTCGATGCCATCTGCCGGGAAAAAGAAAAAGTGATGAAATTGGAAAAGGCCAGGAGCGAGTTTTTCAACAATGTGACTCACGAGCTTAAAACTCCTCTTGCAACCATATCGGGATACGCCCAGATCATCGGGGCAAAAGATTTTTGCGACCGAGAATTTCTCATGAAAGCAGCCAGAAAAATACAATCCGAAAGCGAGCGACTGCACCGAATGGTGGTGTCGCTTATCGAAATATCGAAGAAAAATACGCTGATTGAGCAGGAACCCTTCAAAACCATCGACATAAAACACCTGCTTGAGGGAATATGCGAAGACATGCAGCTTAAAGCAAGCAGATTCCATATAAAAATACGCGCTGACCTTGCAAGCCTGCACATAAAAGGCAGCGAGAATAAATTGAGGCAGTTGTTCATCAACGTCCTCGACAATGCTGTAAAATACGGCAGCAGCCGTTCCGCCATAAATGTGCTTTGTAAAGAGGAGGCAGGTTTTGCAAAAATCGAGATAGAAAACGAGGTGGAATGCATTGATGATTCGGTATTTAAAAAAGCCTTTGAACCTTTCTACAGGGGAAATACTTCCGCCAAGGAAAAGGGGAGCAGCGGGCTCGGGCTTTATATTTGTAAAACTATCGTGGAAGAGCATGGAGGAACCATAGAGATGACCGGGCAGGAAAACCTGTTAAAAATCACAATAAAAATTCCCCTCCGGCAACATTCCGGAAACAATTGATGAAAAAATGGAAACAGGCGTGCGGCATAGTAACAGTAAAATACATGCCAAGATCAAGGAGGAATGTTTTATGAACCGCAAAGTCAAATCATTAACCGCCTGTTTGTGCCTGTGCATCACGCTGGCCGCCGGCATTGCCGGGTGCGCCTTTAAGGGATGGTCAGCCAGGGCGGATTCAACGGTAATCTTGAGCCAGGACGTGCTCCGGCAAAGCGCACTTGAAGACAGGACCGTCAAAATGCCCCAGAGCCGCGAGATTTCGCTCCAGCAGCCCACAGAGTATCGAGATATCATGGCCATCGACGGCCAACACATCCTGTACCGCAAGGACCATGCCCTTTACACCATGGACATGAACGGCACAAATCCCCAACTGCTGGCAAACCTTGATGCAAGCGAGGCATCGAGGGATGGCAAAAAGGTGATGTGTCTCGAGAAAGACCAGTATTTCGTATATGATTTAAAAAGCAAATCAAAGACACCATTGATCAAAAAACAAGAACAGGACGGAGAACCGTGCTTTGCCGATGAAAAAGGGGAATATGTATCCTATTTTGATTTTAAGCATTCAAATCTAAATATTATAGATACCCGTACCAGTGAGACCCATGCCCTGGACTTTAAAAAATTATTCACCCTCGAAAACTTCATGCTGGAGGATGTCAAGGTCTACCAGGACAGAGTATATGTGGCCGCCCACACCAAAAAGGACGGATACGGGATCTATGAATTGAGCTTCGATGGTCACAAAAAGGCCATCGTTAAGTATCCGCCTGAAAAACAGGACAGTGATACTTTAGCCGGATTCGACCTCATCTGCGGCGGCAAAACCGTCATCTTCAACGGAACATATGATGATGAATCAGGGATATTCTTCTATGATGTAGATAAAAAGTCCCTCACGAAAGTGATATCCGGCGGCTCAGATAAAGAAGGACAATGGACCCCGTTTTACAGCCTCTCCCCCGACGGCACAAAAATCGTGTTTGAGAATATTTTGAGGGATAAAAACTCTGTCAAAAGCGACATCTATGTGGCGGATATCACCGACGGCGGGCTTTCTCAGGCCATACGCATCATGGAGAACGCCAATATACCCGCGGTTATTTCACTTATGGCCCACTGGAGCGACGATTCCAGCAAATTATACATCAAGATGCCGTCATCCCAAGATGGCAGCGGTCCCATCGACAAAATTAAAGAATTCGCATTTTAGGCGGCAGGGACTCGCTGTCCCTGCATTTAAAGCCATATTTATTGCGGGCCAAGTTGCTCTACAACACGACTTGGCCTCTTTTTAAACCGTCTCTAATGTTCATCAGTATCAGTTGCAAACTCCATAAATTCCCTTTCTTTTTGAGGGTCAATCCCTAACATTGTATAAAAGGCCAGCACTTCTTGCGAAAAAGTTTTACAATTCTCTATATAATTTCTACAGTAATCACAGTCACAGCCTTCTTCAACTGTTATGCTGTCGTAGTATTCTTTTGTTTTTTCAACATCTATTTTAAGTATCAAGTCTTGTAAACATACAGTTTTCATCATAATATTTTCTCCTTTCACGTTAACTCCATACTCAGATTCGATTTGGGAAGAAGTCTTTTTTTGTATAATTTTTTTATTCATTATAGCACATTAGTGATGTTTTAGCGTATAAACTGGAACTTACTTCGAAAATAGGGTATAATTTTGACGTTTGAATCATCTTTAGGGGGAATGAATAGAGAAAAATCGATAGAAGAAAGCAAACCATTGACGGACGAATCCAAAAGCAAAATGAGTGGAATGGCCCGTAAAAATAATAAGTTGGTTATTACAGAAGCAGAGGGCAGCAAAAAAGAGATTACATTTGCATACGATACTCTCTATGAGATAGGGTACATAGAGAAAGATGGGGAAAAGGTTGAGCCAGATTATAGTTTTTTTAGATATGTTGCGGATTTAAACGAGTATACAAATCCTGATACTAATATAGAGCAGCAGATATTGCAACTATTTGGCAAGTATAACTGGACTGTTGACTATAGAATAAACACTTTAAAAGAGAAATTACCTGACAATCTTAAACATAAGGCAGGAGAATATCCACTAAAGATATATTGGGCTTATAATAATGAACTATCCAAGCAAATTGGGCTTGATTTTACTGATTACCTCTTCAATAAGGATGAGGATAAAATTGACTACAACATTAATAGCGCAAAATTGTTGGAAATAAAAGAGTTAAAGGGATTTAACAATGAACCAGGGGTGTTGGAGTATCAGGTAAAAGTTGATTTTGATTTCAAAAAAATAATAACAGCAGATGATGGAATTGGGACGAGATTTGTTATATTGAAGAAAGAATCTGAAAAAAGTGGCTGGAGGATTGACGGTGTTGGTACGGGACCGTGATAATGCATTTTCATGCATTCGGTTTTGTGCCTGTCACCGTTTTTGCACCATGCTAATTCAACATATCAATGGAAAGCTGATAATAGCTTTCGATTGTTTCCTTTAATATCTCATCGGATTGAGCCAAAATTGTGTCAACCGTATGAAACTCTTTGCGCAGATAGAATACATCTTCCAGCAATATGCCTCTTTGTCTGAATTGTTGCCTTTGCTCCTCTGTAAATTGACTCCCCAGATTTATCTTCTCTCTGTAATTGGAATATTTTTGCACGTCACCGTAGGTCCAGTTGCTCAAATCCTCGTGCTTTAACTCCGGAGAATGCTTTATAGAGCCAATCATTTCTTCGGGAAGCTTCCATGTGCTTTCTATTGTTTCAAAATCTTCAATGGTAAAATGGGCAATTTCTTTGTCCGTATAGCCATGTTTTATTAGATCTCCTTTGAAATTATATTTGAAAGAATCAAGAGGTGTTGTTTGAATGACTTTCGCCATATTTATTTTGGGGATATCAATACCCATAGATCTGGGCAGCTCAACCGCTTTAAGTATCTTATCTCTGTAAGGATAGTTTTTATCGTCAATTGCGCCCAGAACTTCTTCGGGCAAAAATTTGGCTATGTCATATAAAGAAAAATGGCTATTATTTATCATATATAACTGATTGTTCCTGTCCGATTTTAAAGGGACTTTTAAATAATCCGTGAGGAATTCTAAAGGTATATAAGCAATATTATCTTTTTTAACCGGTCTTGCTTCCATTACGTAAAGGATATATTCGTCTCTGTGTACGTAAAAGGAATTAAAACTGAGTTTAATTATTATGTTGTCTTCCTGGAAGATGATATTATCTTTTTCATCCATATGATAATCTATCTTAAGCAGTCTGCCGATGTCTTGTGCCGATACCATCAGTACGCCGTCAATTTCTTCGGTAGCAAGCCTGTTCTCCGGTTGCACCTTTTCATATTTCTTCTCCGGATAGTTTTCGGCCAAAAAAGCGATCTGAGCAATGATATGATTATACTGGCTTGATATTATCTCTTTCAAAGGCTCTTCCGATTCATCCAGATACGGGGAAATTTCTCCGTTTGTAAATTCATAAATCAAACCCATGTCTTGTGATAATATCCCTCTTTGTTCCAATTGCTCCTTTTCTTCTTGTGTAAAAAGTTTACTATCAAGAGCGGTATAATAGGCCTTGTAATCTTCATTAGTCCAGCCACTTATATCCTTGCCTTTCAAATCGGGATACAATTTTTTAGCATAATTAATTTGTTCCTCGGTGATTTTCCATGTTTCTTTTATTGTGTTGTAATCTTCATAGGCAAAGTTAACAATTTCATACATTGTGTATCCATGCTCTTTCAGATCCTGTTTGGCATAATGTTCCAGAGGTCTTGTATCAATAATCTTTTCCGTATCTATCCTCGGGATCTCAACATCCATGGCCCTTGGCAGCTCAACTGCTTTAAGTATCTTATCTCTGTAAGGATAGTTTTCATCATTCATTGCATTTATAACCTCTGAAGGCAAAAATTTTACTACATTATAAAGTGAAAAGCCATTATTGGTTATGTGGAATTCATTATTGTCATCTATTCTCACTTCGGCTTTCAAATAATCGGTGAAAAAGCTCAAAGGCACATAAGCTCTACCGTCTATATATGCAATCGGCCTTTCCAGGATGTACATGATGTATTCATCTTTATATACATATGGTGAGACAAAATTTATCTTTAACTTTATATTATCCTGTTTAAAAATTATACAATCATCTTCAATCATGCAGTTTAATCCCAGCAGGTCACTCATATCTTTGGCTGATACCATTGATACCCCGTCAATTTCTTTGACAATTCTATTGTTTGATGCGTTTGGCCGGCATCCTGCACAAATTGTCAGTGTCAATAAGAGGAACATGCACAAAATCTTTTTTATCATAGTGTACTGGCCCCCTATTACTTGGACTTAAACGACCAACACGCCACGGCTCACAGTATTTCTTAAAAATGCTTCATAAAATGCTGAAGGTGTCATATAATTCAAAGATTCATGGGGCCTTTCGCAAAGATAAAATTTTATATAATCATCCAGGCCTTTAAAAAATGACTTATAACTGGCAAAATCATTTATATTAACATATTCTTCTTTCAAGGTTCTATGAAATCTTTCAATATTTGGGTTTCTTTCAGGTGATCTTACTGGTATTCTCTCATGCAATATACCCTGTTTAGTGCAAAATTCCTGAAATTCTTTTGACTTAAACTGCGGCCCATTATCTGTTCTGATTGTTAAACTATCTGTTATATGTCTTGATGCAATGGCTTTTGTCACGGTTTTTACCACATCGTTCTTTGTAATCGAAAAACCAGCCTTATAGCCTACTATCTCTAAGGTATATGTATCTATTATATCCAGGATAAAGATTATTCTAGGGAAAATGGTCACATATGTAATATCCATCTGCCAGTGGGTATTCGGGGCCTCGACAGATACTTTTTTGAAAACTATTTCAGTATTGGAAGAAGCGTAGTGTTTAATAACTGGCAAAAGCAGATCCATTTCTTTGCATAGTCTGTAACCCTTTTTCTTGTTGATAATAATTCCAAACTTTGACCTTAAGAGAAATGTAAGTTTTTTATACCCAAAGAATGGGAATTCCTCAGCTAAATCAAAAAGTAGGGTCTTTATCATTTCATCGGATATATATTCACCACTAAGTGTTTCTGAATAACCCGGCTTTGAGCATCCCCGCTTTGAATCCGTACTTTCTTGTCGAGGTTCATAGAAAAATGTGCTTTTGGGTATATTAGAAATTTTAAGTAGAAAATCTAGATTATAGCCCTCAGAATATAAATGCTTTATTAGATCGATTTTATCTGCTATAGACGGTTGGTTTTTTTTAGTAGCTCTTTTAGATAAGCAATTTCGAGGTCTTTATCAACGATGATAGAACGAAGCATGATGTTTTCTTTTCTGAGATTTACTTTTTCGTCATCATCGTTACTATCGTTAGGGTTTAAAAGCTTTTTTCTCCAGTAATCGATTGTAGTTTTTGATATGCCGTATTTCCTACAGACAGCTATTTTAGTGGTACATGAACTCTGAGCTTCGGATAAGATAGCGAGCTTTTCTTCCGTAGTAAAATTCTTCCTCGCTGCCATAGAAAAATTCCCCCTTCAAGAGTTATTTTATCATGTTGTGCGTTTTGGTCCAATTCTCTTGAGGGGCCAGCAAGTATTAAGATACAACACGCCATGATCCTATTTGCCTTTATCTTCTTAATAAATTTGTTCAATTCTACCATTTTGCCGAACTCCTTCTGAGGATACCTATCAAGAAGGATATAAATATCAAAGACAAGATAAGATAATACCAGGGTTCATAAACAGGATAGGATAAAAAGTTTTTCACGGAAAACCCTTTGAACATATCCTTGTCGTTAAGCAGGTTAAACGGATTAAACGGCACTTCTATAAAATCAGTCAATATTATGGTAAATATCAAAATCATATAATTAATGCCCAAACTTACAGATGTCTTTTTCGTATTTAAAGAGACGATCATAAACACCGTTCCCATGAAGACATACGCAACAAGCATAAATAGAAAGTTTATTATCCAAAAGGAAAGAATGCTCACGTTCAAAAAGGTGTTTTGATACAATTTTAAAGAGTAGATTGGGTTTGACAAGACATTCATGGGCCATATACGATGAAAGCAAAGGATGTCCACAATATAAAAAAGCAAGCTTAGCATAAATATAAAAATATATGCATCCATGATTTTGAATTTGATGCACCGGTTTTTAACCTTTTTCCCTATCAGCATTTGATAATGATTATTCTCTTTTTCTTCAACGAATAAGGTGGATAGTGGCAATACCAGAATCAATAACAAAAACAGGGATGAAATCTTATAGTTAAATAATAATTCATACCCGCGGGTCAGTCCGAATACGGGTATATATCGGTCGGAGTAAGCATTTATGAGTTTTTTATTCTTGTTTATTTCATAAGCGTTGCTTTCTGTATTTAAGCTTCTCAGATTGCTTTCGGCTTTATTCACCACTTTCTCCATTTCCAGCGGGTAAAAATAAGTGTATTCCAAATCCTCAATCAATGTTTGCAATGTAATTTTGTTGGCATGTGTGTAGAGAACGTTTCCCTCTGCATCCTTGTATGATACAATCCCCTGGTTGTATTTTTCCGCGTTCTCATCTTCCAAGGCAAAGATTTTATTCACTTTCTCCTTGTCTATTTTACCTTCCACCACGGGATAAAAATACATGTATTCGTTCTTTGTTTGCGTTGATTTTCGAGTGGAAAAAGCGTATTCTCGAGTGAAAAAAAACACATTAAATAACATTAAAATAATAGTAACAGTGATGATAGACGGTCTTAAAAAGCTCTTTTTAAATTCTAAAAGCATACCCATTATTTCACCTCAAAACAGTAAATACAATAATCCTCCAGATTGGGCTTTACCAAATAAGCATCCTCAAGAGGCTTTTCTTTGCTGATAATTCTTATGATATAGCCGGATTGAGTTTCAGAGATATTACTCACTGAATATGAATTAAGATACTTTTCCATATCCCTCCCGCTGGTTTTAATCTCCCATGTCATTTCTTTAATCTCATCTAAGAGATTTTCAGCAACATCCTTCTTTAAAATACAGCCCTTTTCAATTATCACAATTTCTTTCGCAATAAATTCAACATCCGAAACAATATGAGTAGCTAAAACAATAATTCGATCCGTTGACATGGAAGATATCAAGTTTCTGAAATGGATTCTTTCCTTTAAGTCCAATCCCGAAGTGGGTTCATCCAATATGAGTATTTTAGGATCATTGATTAATGCTTGAGCAATGCCCAATCTCTCCTTCATTCCCCCTGAAAAGGTTTCAATTCTACTGTCTCTGAACTCATACAAATTCGTTAACTTTAATAACTCTTCCGCATATCCAGACGCATATTTTTTATCCGGGGATTTTAAGCTGATCATATAGTCTAAAAATTCCTTGGCTGTATACTTGGGATAAAAAATAGGATATTGGGGCAAATATCCTATTTGAGATAAGATCCGACTTTTTCCCATCCTCAAAATACTCAATGGTTCCAGAATCTTCCTTCTCCAATCCTGCAATGATTTTGATCAGGGTGCTTTTCCCGGCGCCGTTGGCTCCCAAAACCCCGTATATACCATGAGTTAACCGTAATGATACATCATTCACTGCGATTAACTCGCCATATTTTTTTGTTATATCGGATATTACTAATTCCCTACTCATTATTTGTCCCCTTTATCACCGCAGTTTTGGTTTTTACCGGCCAGAATTCAAAACTATCGAGGTTTTTAGGCATAGCAAGAGCATAAATCAAATCGTTGTTTTTCAATCCGGCAATAAATTCATCAGTAGGATCAACATGAATCTTGGCGACCATACCTTTTTGGACTTTAGCTTCATAAAAACTGTATCCGTTCATTTCGACCGGCTTATTGTTCACGAACAAAAACACCCTCATTTCCGCCGCCGGCACATCCCCCGCCAGGTTAATATCAAATCCCTTTTTCAAATCTTCTGCACTGATAAACACATTGTTTATATCTTCCAGACTCCAAAAAATCTCGCCATAAAGCTCCTCCCCCTTATCGATATTGTATTCGGACCGGAATTTATCATCAATCTTGACGGGTTCAACATATCCGATTTTCATATCTTGTTTCCTATCGTTCGCATAAGTAAACGGTATCCCACGAGCTGCACTAAGCCTGCCTTCATGGCCAAAATAATTTCTCCTCTCCGGAATAAAATCAGGCTCCAGTATCAGCACAGGATAGATTATATGGTCATCCCCCTTATCAATGTTTAAAAGTTCTTTATTCATAATAAACTTATAATCTTTGGCCTCTTTGGTTTTTAACGATACTTTATGCATAATCGCCGGAGTATTGTCATTGCCCGGCAAAACAGTTTTCTGCGGTATACCGTCAATTACAATCATAACACCAAATTCCGCAGCCTTTCCTTGATTATCAATGTACATATCATACTCAAGCCTGTCTTCGTAAATTTCCACCGGATTCTCTTCATTTTTAGGGCCATATGGAAATGCATAATCCACTTGTTGCTGTTGTCCGCCATTACTATTCTCCCTGTTGAAAATGTCTTCGTCTATGCTTTCTTTCACATTATGCTTCTTGGAGCAACCGGTTAATAGAATGGAAAGACATAATAGGACACAAAAAATTCTCCAAATAGTTTCTTTATGCATGGCAAATTCTCCTTTTACTCAATGACTCAAAACCAAGGGGGCAGAACCCCTTAGTTTTGAGTTTAAAATCTTTTTTTATCCTTGAGTAGCAGTAGTATATATCACATAAGACTTTGCATCTCTCACTTCATGTGTACATAGCCTGTCTTTTTACGCTCTCTGTCTTTGCCATATACTGTTACTGAAACTTTTTTAGTACCAGTTCCAACTTTTGAGTCAGAATCTTCATAATCCCCTGTTAAATAATCACGAACTTCAACTTTTACGTAGAGTTTTGCAGCGGTTTCAGATAACGTTGTCGTCCCTTTAAATCCATGGTTCCTTATTGTCCCGCCTACTCCCTGGAGTATTCCTGTCAATGTTCCATATGGCGTATCCAATGTTTCTCTATCCGAACCTGCAAATGCAAACACCGGCATACCAATCACTAATGTCACAGCTAGAAACATGGTTAAAATTCTTTTTGTCATAGTTACTCCTCCTGCTTTATAATTTTGCTTTGGGATCACTTGACAAAGTAACTGTTTTTTCTTACAATTTTATCACACTTACTTTTTTTGAAGAAAGGTTATGCATAGCCTTTCTTCTTTTTATTCGGCCCTTTCAGGATTTACGGGACCTCGGGCCGGTAAAACCATCCCACTTTTCACCTCCTTTCCATTCTTCCATGATTTTCTTATTTTTCCGCCCTCATTTTAATAATGGATTTTCAGAAGTCAACAGTTTTGGTATCTTTTTATGAGCATCTTTTTCCATTTAGCAGGGTGCGAAGTGCGCTTTACAGCATTGCGACGCCTGGAATCTATTCTTCGCGTTATAGCATGTGGAAATTGTTTGCGTTATTTTGTCTTAATGCCTAATTGTGTCTTAATGCTTATGCCTGCCCTGGCCGGAGTCTGGTCCGTACTCACGTAAACAGCATAATTATCCGTGTATGACGGATTATCAATATTGAATGTAATCGCACCACCCACTTTTAAACCCGGGCACCAGGATATGACCTTTCCGAATGAATAGTTTACCAGTGAAACATTTATCTGGTTCATATCGTCCTCATTTTCTGACGAGTAAAATGTAACCTTAACTCTATCTTGACTTTCCTGCAGCTTGAACGTTGCAATACGTGCTTGTTCGACCCCTGTCTTGTTTTTGGGAACGAGAGGATCGTCTTCATGGTTATCGGACTCCTCCTCCACCTTCACACCGCTTGTGCCAAAGGCTGGGGAACCCGGCTTCATGTTCGATCCGTCTATGCCATCATCTTTTAGTGTGGGCAAATCTGTTTCAACTTCATCCCACATTGAACCTATCGTATAGTTCCCGAAGGCGGGGCAGCCCGGCTTCATCTTGGAACCATCTATGCCGTCGTCTTTTAGTGTGGACAAATCTGTTGTCATTACCTCAACCAGCGTTGAACTTTTTAGTGTCTCAATGCCTATGCGTGCCTTGCTTGGAGTCTGGTCCGTACTCGCATAGACGGCATAATAATCCGTGTATGACGGATCCTCAATGTCGAATGTAGCCACATCGCTCTCTTTTAAGCCGGGGCACCAAGATATGATCTTTCCGGATGAAAGGTTTACCAGTGAAACATTTATCTGATCCATGGCATCCTCATCTGACCCATAAAATGTTACCTCGACTTTATCTTCATCTTTCTCCAGTTTGAATGTTGCAATACGTGCCTGTTCGGTCCCTGTCTTGTTTTTGGGAACGAGAGGATCTTCATATTCCTCGGGCTCTTCGTAGCTTGGGCCGAAGGCGGGAGAACCAGGCTTCATCTTCGATCCGTCTATGCCATCGTCTTTTAATGTGGGCAAATCTGCATATACTTTCTCATCCCAAATTGAATGTACCGTATAGTTCCCGAAGGCGGGAGAACCAGGCTTCATGTTCGATCCGTCTATGCCATCGTCTTTCAGTGTGGACATATTTGTTGTTATTATCTCACCCCAGCTTGAACGCCCAGGTGCAGGGGAATCCTGCTTTGTGGGGGACGCGCTTCCATAGGCAACTGCGCTTAAGCCTAAAACTGACACGATAAGCGCCAGTATCAAAACCCAGGAAGCAAGCCTCTTGCCGTTTTTCATGCGCAAGCCTCCTTTCCCTCAAATTGATTTTTTTCGCAATGCACAGATATAAAGATATATTTTTATAAAATTTTATTAACGACGAGAACTTTTCCTATCAACTACTCATTAGTGAAATACTCTACTTTGCCCGAGGCAATCCTGAATTGACCAATGATTGTTCTACCGTCTTTATCATATAGTGGTATAAGTCTTTCGCCTAGGTTGTTTTGAGCCACAGCTTCCTCCGGCGTGCGAGGAGATGGGAATGGGTCCAGATCAGTGGACCGCACATAACCGTCTGTTCCGTCTATGCCGGTAGCTGCAACTAAATCAGGTTCCTCTCCTATGATGTCGGCGTAAGCGTCTGAACCATATGTTTCACCATATTCATTTACCTGATAGCGATAATTTGGAAGTTCTCTCGGTTTTTTCAAAGAAGATTTACTGCTGCCCAAAGTAACAATGGGACTTTTATATGTAGTGTACGTATTATATCCGTCACCGTTGTATAATTTGACTTGTCCCCAACTATAATAATCACCCCTGGTAGAATAATTGGGTGTATACTGATTTAAACCTGCAATTTTACTATCATTGTATGCCCAACTGCTCGATACTTTCAATTTATCATCTGAATCATATAGCCTAGCTCTTACCCCTATATATCCTGCTGGAACATTGTCATTAATACAACTCGCATAGGTTTCAGCCCTTACGACTTTGCTGTCAGCATAAACGGTTGCTCTGTATTTATAAGCATATCCATAAACCGTCGCTTTTTTATAATCAGAGCTTGCATAAGCTGCAAAAGCAACGCTCGAAATTAATGTCAAAATACAAACGATGGAAATCAAAACTAAAGTTTTATGGAATTTCCAGTTCACCCTTATCACTCCTCATTTTATTATTGTTTTGATTTCTTTCCATAATATCATTTGTTTTGGTCAAAATTAAATTCTTAAACATACCCGCTTGCTTTTACCTTAATTTTTTAAAATCAATAATATATTCATGGACCAACTTGAAATTTGCCAATGACTGTTCTACCGTCTTTATCATAAAGGGGGATCATTCTTATGCCAGGATTGTTTTGAGCCACGGCCTCCTCCGGCGTGCGAGGAGGAGGGAAAAGGTCCAAGTCCGAAGACCGCACATAACCGTCTGTTCCATCTATACCGGTAGCTGCAATTAAATCCGGTTCCTCTCCTAATATCTCCGAATAAATTTCCGGACCATATGTTTCGCCATATTCATTTACCTGATAGCGATAATTTGGAATTTCTTTGGGCTTTGGCAAAACAGATTTACTGCTGCCTCTGCTTTCGAGGGTGGACGTTTCCACTGCACCTGCCGAAATAGCACCTATTGATACGATTGCCAGTGTCATTGCGATGGCAACCACGCGCACCCATCTTTTGCTCTTTGAGCCTCCATCTTTCAGTATCATCTCGACCCTCCTTTCAAGTTGTTTGCGCCTGCCGCTGAATGCGGAACATAATCTGGCGTTCTGGTCATAAACGTTCCAGAGCACACTAAGCATCAATTCGCAATACCGCCTCCTTTCCCGATTGGTCATGGATTTCACAACGCTTTCGTCACAGGAAAGTTCGCAGAAGTGGTCAATGTCTTGTCTTGCCATATAGGCGAGAGGGTTGAACCAGTGTATCGCGTTGATAAGAAGCATCAGGCTCTTCCACCACGCATCGCGGCGCTTCCAGTGGGTCAGTTCGTGAAGGAAAACGCTTTGCAATTCGTCCGCAGAAAGTTTAATATCCGGCAATATGATGCGGGGCTTGAGGATGCCGTGCAGAAAGGGTGTGGTTATGCAGGGTGAGATGTATACGGGGATTTTTTTTGTTATGCCCATCTGCTGTTTGCAGGCGGAAAGCACTTCCAGAATCTGTATGTCGTCAGTCAGTCTGCACATTCCGAAAATGCGGCGGTTCAGGTTATAGTTCTGAATAAGAACTATAGCCATGAATATCAGTGTTACGGCCATCAGGAGATAGGGCAAAAGTTCAAGGCAAGCGGGGACTCCCGCATTGCTTTCTTGCTTCGGCATCACGATGCCGCCGGCAGCGAGGCTGAGATTACTGGGTAGGTTTAATCCCGCGATAGAGGGCAGTCCAAAGGCTTTACCCGACAGGTTTATAAAGCTAAGATCAAATCTTGACATCCACTTATGATACGGCAGCAGGAAAAACATATATACAGCTATATTGGTGTAATAATGCCAGGCCGCAGTGAAATATTTAAGGGTTACCCCGCTCAAAAGTTTTAGAATAAGGTATAGCCCTCCGGCCACAAATGACATGGTAAAGAGCTGACGGTAAATATTGATCATCATAAGCCACCTACTCTTTCAAACGTTTCATAATGCTTTCGATGTCTTGCTTCGTCAGGTCGCCATTATCACACAATGCGGTTATAAAGCCCAATACGGAACCTTTATGGACATCTTTTATGAATAGCTTTGTTTCAAAATTCCGGTATTCCTGTTCCGTCACACAGGGTTCATAATGATTGGCTTTTCCTATCCTGGTTGCCTTGAGTATGCCCTTTCCCATCAAGCGGGACAAAAATGTGACCACCGTATTTTGCTTCCATGCTTTTCCTTCCGGCAAATGCCGGATGATTTCCGAAGTCGTCACCGGTCGCCCGGCAGCCCAAATATATTCCATAATTTGTTTCTCTGCATCAGACATGCGTTGCAGTTTTTTCATAAAAATCACTCCTAATTCTACATTATGTAAGTCATTTTTATTCTACACTGTGTAATTAAATATGTCAACGGTTTTTAAATTTTGATCGATCACTCAAAGTATTTTTAGGTTTTTTAATAAAAAACCAGTCTTCATATGGTGGATGAGAATGTGTTATTAACTTATTTTTTTATTAGGACTTATTGAGGAATTTCATGGAAGCCATCAAATACATTAAATATCCATTCATAACCATCTTCAGCAACTACTCCTAGATTAAAAGAATTGAAATTTTTGATTTTAATTGTACCATGTTTGCTTGGAGTTAATATTTTTCCCCCAGTTACGAATTTATTACCATCTTTGCTCTGTTGTCCTACAAATGCAACCCCCTGTGCTGGATCAGCTTTCAATGAGCCGACTTGCACAATAATAAACCTTTCGCCCTCAATTAATTCACTTTTCCACCCATTCGTGAATTTAATATCCTTATCCAATTGGCTATTCACATTTTCAAAAATTACGGGTTTCTCATCAGAGGCATTTATTCTTGGAATGTAATTCTTAGAAATATTGAATATTCCCTTATCATTGGCAAAAAAGATACATCCTATTATTGTAATAACAGCAATTGCTACTACTGGCCTCTTAAACGCATTTTTCTTAATCATTATAGCCCTCCCTCCTTCTTTATGATTTATTTTCATATGTCAAAATCAGGCTTTATATAACAAATAAAACCCTTGCCCTTAAAAAAAATATGAACAAGGGCTTATAAATTAAGTTAATATTTGCATAAAAGCACTATTTAGATGGATCCCTCAGTGTAGAACTATCGATGTCTACTGGGTTTATTGTATTTGATCCGTATTTTTTTGAACAGTTCTGTACGAGCTGCCAAGCTGTAGCATATGAAACGCCACTATCAGCAGGATTAGGAGCGGTTCCAGAACCTGCATCTGCGCATTTCCAGGATAAATGGAACACCCAAAACCTTACTCTATTATCATTTAGAGTTTCTTTAATCTGATCAGCCGTACTAGAATAAGAACAATAAATTCCTGCCCAATATGACGAATTGCTTTGAATCTCTTTAACCCATGCCTTGATATAAGTAAGAAACTTATCTTAAAGTTTTCCTCCCTCTTCTATATCAAGGTAGATATAGCTAAGAACAGGAAATCCTGCATCACCAGCGAGCTGTGCTGCATTTTGGGCATCTTCTTTGCCTTGTTCCTCGGTGAGTCTGCTACTATCTTTCTGCCTCCCAACATATATTGGCAAAAACCCCCACCCTTGTTTAGAAAGAGTCTCTCTTTTTTTCATCCAACCAGTATCTTTATGATAAGGAGCAGGAGCAAGGTAAAAGCCTGTGAAGTAAAGCGGAGAATTTGACCACCAATCCTGCATTACTTCATCTCCTGGATAGGATGAAACATCCATGGCCCAATAATAAGTAATGGCATTTACCGCAGCATCTTGAAATGTTTCAAGCAATAGTTTCTTTATTACTATCCATCTTTTATAATCCCCTTTCATTAATTAGTTTCAGTTCAGCAATTTTTTTCCAATGCAACTTATAGCTGTTTTAACACAAAATTAACTACATTTTCTGTTTCTCCGCATCAGACATGCGTTGCAGTTTTTTCATGAAAATCACCCCTGTTTTTTTCTACATTATGTGAGTCAATTATATTCTACACTGTGTAATTAAATATGTCAACGGTTTTTCTAAAAAATAGCTGTAATTTATCAATGCTGTTATAAACAGACTGCCTCTATAATTTCAATTTTTGCGACATGTGATGCGACAAAGCAAGAACCGTCCCTGTGTCGCAGAATATGCGTTTGCCGTGAGAGGAGGCAGCACTTGCATTAAAATTTAGTTAATGTTATCCTAAATTCTGATGATGTTATGATTATATGACTAATATTATTTAAAACCAATCTTAAAATGCTAAGAGAGGGGCCTGATGTTTATATGCCGATACCAAAAGAAAATAAAAAATATACGTATGCTGATTATTTGACATGGTCGGAAGACGAGCGATGGGAAATTATTGATACGGTATAGTATACGCACAATCTACTCCTACATGGCAATATCAAAGTATTTCCGGCGAGATATAAGGGATATTCTGGTGGTGTTTATTTGAAGCAAAAACTGCTTGATTTGGAGAAGCGATATGCGTTACTTTGAATATGGCGAAAAGGAAATAAATTATTTGAAAAGCAAAGACAAATCATTAGGGCAGGCTATAGACCGCATTGGGTTTGTGAAACGGAAAGTGATACCCGATTTATTTGCAGGGCTTGTATATAACATTGTGGGGCAGCAAATATCCATGAAAGCGGCCGATACTATCTGGAACAGGATTGAAAAACGTTTCGGGGCTGTTACGCCTGAGATAATTCGAACTGTTACTGTAGAAGAGCTGCAAAGCACAGGTGTCAGCATGCGCAAAGCCGAATATATTAAAAAAATTGCGGATGCAATTTTGGACGGCAGCTTTTCTATAGAAGAATTATGGCATTTGGAAGATGAAGAGGTTCGCAAAAGGCTGACCTCTTTGCCAGGCGTAGGGCAGTGGACGGCAGAAATGCTGATGATTTTTTCAATGGAAAGAAAAAATATCTTGAGCTGGAATGATTTAGGCATCCGCAGGGGAATAATGCTGTTGTATAATCACACCAAATTGGATAAAGAGTTGTTTGAGACATACAGGTTAAGATACTCCCCTTACGGCACTATAGCTTCTTTTTATCTGTGGGAAATATCCCTTCTTGGAAGGTGATTAAACTTGACCGATATGATAAAAGCTGTCACCGGTTTCAAGTTCAATAAGTATCCGTGTGTAATCGGCGTTATCTCAAAGTATTTTTCAGGGGATTCCACAGCCGGGTAACTGAACCGTACCTCTATGCCCGAATCCACCGGCACATGCTGGATAAAATTTGCGCTTCAAGGAAAGCAAGCAACTTAAAGGAAGGCAAAAATATTACGCTGCTTACGATGATAATGTTTTTTAAATTGTGCATTGTCTCTCGGAAGCATCTTTCCTTCCAGCAATCACACACCTCAAAGTTATGGCAGCTATAACAATCAGCCCCCCGGCGATGGCTCCCTTACCGGGGATTTCGCCCAGTATTAAAAAGACCCATATGGGATTGGCGATGGGCTCAATAACGGGAATCAATACCGCTTCCAGAGCCGATACGGACTTTATGGCGGTGGTATAAAGGATATAAGGCAGGCCCAACTGCACCGTGCCCAAAAGTGTAATTCCAAGAAATCCTGCAGCGGAAGGCATCGACCGGAACATGAAGGGAAAACCTATGAGAGCGGTGATGATATTGCCTAAAAACACCGATGAAAGGGGAGATCCGTCCTTTTGCCGGCGCATCAACATGGCCATGGCTGCATAAGTCATTCCGCTGAGGATGGCGAGGATGTTGCCCAGGAGGCCCCGGGTATCGAAATCATCCATAAAGAAAAGCACCATACCGCCAAATACCACAACTGTCGTTATCCAGTCCAGGGCCGTCACCCTTTCCTTTAAAAAAGCAAAGCTGAAAAGGGCTACATAAATTGGCGCCGTATACTGGAGAAGGATGGTGTTTGCAGCAGTGGTCAACTTGTTGGCTACAACAAAAAGTATGACCGTAGCCGCATAAGCCAAAGCGCATAATATCTGTTCCCTCGACCAGGAAAGGTCCTTTTTGCGCAGCACTATTCCAATAAGGACGGCACCGACGGCACTTCTTGCTCCCGCTATAGCCATGGGATTCCACTCTACCCATTTTATGAAAAATCCGCCGGTGCTCCATAAAAGGGCGGCGCATATGAGGTATATGATTGCCCTCATCCTCGACGAGCTATGATGATTTGTTTGCATAAGGTTTTGCTCCTTTTTATTGTTATCATGTCAAAATTATGAGTTGGCACCGAAATAAAATCTCTTCAAATATGGGGGGCGGCTCATATATTATATCTCGCCATGATGTATTCATCGGCATATTTACCGTTTCTGATTACTGCGTATTTTTTCCTGCCTTCTATCTCAAAGCCGAAGGATTTGTAGAGGTTTATAGCCCTTTCGTTGTCCACAAACACGGTAAGCTCCAGCCGCATAAGTTTCAACCAGTTGTCGGCAAGGTCTATTATCTTACTAAAAAGTGCCCTGCCTATGCCTTCCCCCTGATAGTCCTTATGCACCATTATGCCGATGCTTCCCGAATGCCTCATGCATGGTATTGGGCTTATGTTTAAGCTGATCGCTCCAATGACTTTCTTTTGCCCGTTTTCCTCCACTTCAGCCACCAGCATGTGTTGGTTTGGAGTTCTACTCGGCTTCATTTGTTTTCCTTATTTCTTTTAACTTTCTTTGACTAAGTCTATATCTGTTTTTATCATATCATAACTATAATAAAAAAAATAGGTTTTTACAACTCGGCAACATTTTACATCATGATACCCAACCCTGCGGGAGATAACACCATCATCGATAGAATCGAATAATTTGAGTTTTAGTAAGCTTAAGGTGTCATCCCCCTGGCACCCTATTTATAATACTTCTTTAATGCGGCTTACAAATTCACATACATCGCTCAACATCCGGCGCCTGTCTTTGCCCTGCTCGATAAGCCTCACTATGGCGCTGCCCACAATCACCCCTTCGCAGTAATCCCTGAATCTTTTCGCCATGTCGGGGCCGGAGATCCCGAAACCGAGAGCCCTGGGAAGGGCCGTATAGCTTGATACCTCTTCCATGTAGGCTTTGATGTCCGTCTCTATTTCTTCCCGCACACCGGTCACCCCTTTTGTGGAGATGCAGTAAACAAACCCCCCGGCGCCTTCCACAATATTTTTGATGCGCTCATGGGAGGTGGGAGCCACCAGGGGGATCAAATGCATGCCGCGGGATGAGACAATATCCGCCATCTCGCGACGCTCCTCCACGGGCAGGTCGGGTATTATCAGCCCGTCCACTCCCGCATCCCGGGCCTCGCCTGTAAATCTTTCGGGGCCATATCTAAACACAGAGTTATAATATACGAGGTACACCAGAGGAATGTCACTGGTTTTCCTCACGGATCTTACTATATCCATTATGCGGGCGATTTTTATACCCGCCTTCAGGGCCCTGGCCGAAGCCCTCTGGATGACCGGCCCGTCGGCAAGGGGGTCTGAATAGGGGATTCCCAGCTCCACTATGTCGGCCCCGGCCCTTTCCATTGCAACTACCAGTTCGCCGGTGGTTTCCGGGTCGGGGTCACCGGCGGTTATAAAGGTTATAAGCGCTTTTTGCCCGGTCTTTTGCAGACTGTACAATCTTTCATCTATCCTGTTCACAGCCTCACCCCCATTAAACCGGCTATTGTTTCGACATCCTTGTCTCCCCTGCCGGAAAGGTTTACCACTATAATATCTTCCTCGGAAAGCTTCGGTGCCAGTTTCATGGCATAAGCCACGGCATGGGCGCTTTCAAGGGCGGGTATGATGCCCTCCGTCTTCGTAAGGGTTATAAAGGCATTCACCGCTTCCTCATCGGTGGCGTAAACGTATTCGGCCCTTCCGGTTTCTTTGAAAAACGCGTGCTCCGGCCCCGCACCGGGATAGTCCAGGCCTGCGGATATGGAGTAGACCGGCATTATCTGACCATCGTCGTCCTGCAGCACGTATGTCTTCATGCCGTGAAGTACTCCTATGCTTCCTCTTGTGAGCTTTGCCGCATGCTGGCCGCTGTCAAGTCCCATGCCCCCCGCCTCGACTCCCACCAGCTTTACGCTTTTATCTTCATAAAAGGGGTAAAAAATACCCATGGAATTGCTCCCGCCGCCGACGCAGGCTATGATGTAGTCCGGAAGCCTGCCGGTCTTTTCCATGATCTGGGCTCTGGTCTCATCGCCTATAACCCTCTGGAAGTCCCTGACCATGGTGGGGTAGGGGTGAGGCCCCACCACCGACCCCATCACGTAAAAGGTGTCGTCCACATGGGCCACCCAGTGCCTCATGGCTTCGTTTACCGCGTCCTTTAGGGTGCCGGTTCCCTGGTCTACACTGGTCACCCTGGCTCCTAAGAGCTTCATCCTGAAGACATTCAAAGCCTGCCGCCTGACATCCTCCTTCCCCATGAATATCTCGCACTCCATCCCGAACATGGCCGCCGCTGTAGCCGTGGCCACACCGTGCTGTCCGGCCCCGGTTTCAGCTATCACCCTGCGCTTGCCCATGCGCTTTGCCAAAAGTACCTGCCCCAGGACGTTGTTTATTTTATGCGCCCCGGTGTGGTTGAGGTCCTCACGCTTCAAGTAAATCCTGGCGCCGCAAAGTTTTCTTGTGAGGTTTTCGGCAAAGTAAAGAGGTGTGGGCCTGCCGGCGTATTCTCTCAAATAATACCTGTACTCTTCCATGAATTTTTCGTCGGCTACGGCCATATTAAACTCTTTCTCCAGTTCCACAAGGGCGTTCATCACGGTTTCCGGTACATATTGCCCGCCGAAAATGCCGAATCTGCCCGGCACATATTTCATAAACTCCTCACCCTTTCCACAAATTTTTTCATCTTTTCAAAGTCTTTATATCCATCGGTCTCAACGCCGGTGCTTACATCCACGGCATATGGCTTTACTTTCAGGATGGCCTCCCCCACATTGCCGGAGTCAAGGCCGCCGGCCAGGATTACCGGCAGCCTGAGCCGGACGCCTTCCAGCAAGGCCAGGTCAAACCTCAATCCGTTTCCGCCGTAAAGCCCTTTTACCCAAGAATCCAGTAAAATCCCATCCACTTCGTAATCTTCCGCGGCTCTTAAACTATCCGCATCTTCGACCCTGATGGCCTTCCAGACTGAAACCCTCCCGTAACCTCTGACACTTTCCGGCGGTTCGTCGCCGTGAAGCTGTATCACATCCAGGCCCAACTCCTCACAGGCTTTCATTATCGCATCTGCCCTCTCATTAACGAACACTCCCACCTTTTTTATGCCCTTATCAAGGGCCGCGATCAGCCTTCCAGCTTCTTCAAAGCTTATGCGCCTCCTGCTTGGTGCGAAGACAAACCCAGCGTAGTCCACCTTCAACCTGTTCACATATTCGATGTCCTGCGGCCGCATTAGCCCGCAAATCTTAACTTTCACCATGTCCACCATCCCCATCACCGGCCGTACCTATTATGCTTCTTTAAAGGCCGCCAGATCCCGGCCTACATCCTTTGATTTCATGAGGGCTTCCCCCACCAGAATGCCGTCAACGCCTATGGATTTGAGATAACGCACATCATTGGCCGTTTTTATGCCGCTTTCGGAAATTTTTATTATGCCTTCAGGAATCCTGCCGATGAGCCTCTCGCAGGTCTTGAGATCTACACTGAAATCTTTCAGGTTCCTGTTGTTTATGCCGATGATGCGGGCCCCGGCGTCCAGGGCCGCATCCAGCTCCTTTTCGTCATGGACCTCCACAAGGCAGTCAAGCGCCAGAGACTGTGCTTTTTTATAAAAATACCCGATCTTCTCGCCGAGGACCGCCACGATGAGCAAAAGGGCGTCGGCTCCCAGGGCTTTCGCCTGGTAAATCTGATATTCGTGGATTATAAAATCCTTTCTCAGTACGGGGCAGGATGCTGCATCTCTGACGATTTTCAGGAAGCTGTCGTCACCCAGAAAAAACTTTTTTTCCGTCAACACCGATATGGCATCCGCACCGCCTTTTTCGTACTGAACCGCCGTGAAGGCCGGATCAAGGTCCGGTTTTATGACCCCTCTTGAAGGGGAGGCCTTTTTTATCTCGGCGATGATTTTTATTCCTTTTTTTGCCGTCAAAACTTTCTCCAGGCTCCTGGGGAGGCCCATGTCTTTGATTTCGTCCTCCAGGGCTGATAAAGGCTTTTTTTCCATTTCATCTTTTAGCTGTCGTTCTTTGCAGGCAATGATTTCATCCAGAATCATACGGCCGCCCTGCTTTCTCTTATAAACTCATTTAATTTTTCATAGGCGGCTCCCGAGTCTATCAGATTCTGAGCCATCTGTACGCCTTCTTTGAGGTCCTCCGCAACTTCGCCCACATAGAGGGCCGCGGCGCTGTTCAGTACCACCACATCCCTCTGCGGGCCCTTTTTGCCCTGCAGCACATCCAAAATTACCCTTGCATTGTAATTGCTGTCCCCTCCGGATATTTCCAACGGCTTTGCCAGGGGAATGCCGAAGTCCCGGGGGTTTATGGTATAATTTTTAATTATGCCGTCTTTTACTTCACTCACTATGGTCTCCCTGGTGGTGGTTATTTCATCGAGGCCGTCGCGTCCGTGTACCACCATGGCCCTTTTAACTCCGAGTTTCAGCAGCACCCGGGCCATGGTCCTTGTGAGGATTCCGTCGTATACGCCAAGGACCTGGCCCCGGACGGAGGCCGGGTTGGTCAGCGGCCCCAGGATATTAAAGACTGTCCTGGTACCCAGCTCTTTTCGAGGGCCGGCCACGTTTTTCATAGCGGAGTGATAAAAGGGGGCGAACAGAAATGTCATTCCCACCTTTTCAATACACCTTCCGGCATCTTCCGGCTCTAAATCTATCTTTGCTCCCAAAGCTTCAAGGACATCGGCGCTGCCGCTCTTGCTGGATACGGCTTTATTGCCGTGTTTTGCCACCTTTACTCCCCCGGCGGCGGCCACAAACGCCACGGCGGTGGATATATTGAAGGTTTTGCCGCCGTCTCCGCCCGTGCCGCATGTATCAATGGCATAGCCTCTGACATCAAACTTTCTGGCCATGGACCTCATGGACCTGGCAAATCCCGTAATTTCATCCACTTTTTCCCCTTTCATCCTCATTCCCACCAAAAAACCGCCTATCTGAGCCGGCCCGGCCTTGCCGTCCATGATATGGTCCATGGCCTCCCGGGCTTCGTCCTCGCTCAAATCCTCTCTCATGATGACTTTTTTTATAATCTCATGAAACATATTCATCACCCTCCAGAAAATTTTTTAAAATGAATTTTCCCTCTTCCGTGAGTATTGACTCGGGGTGAAATTGAACCCCGAAGACCGGAAATTTTTTATGGCGAATGCCCATTATAACTCCTCCGGCGGTCACTGCCGTCACCTCCAGTTCATCGGGAAGGGTACCGCCCTTTATGACCAGCGAGTGATACCTCATGGCCGTGATGGGATTTTTTACACCTCTAAAAATCCCCCGGCCGTTGTGCGACACCCTCGATGTCTTGCCGTGAAATATCTTTTCGGCGCCTGCGACCTCTGCCCCATAGGCCACGCCTATGGCCTGGTGCCCCAGGCATATGCCGAGGATCGGAATCCTGCCGTCGGCTTTTCTGATAAGATCCACGCATATGCCGGCATCTTCCGGCCTACCCGGTCCCGGAGAAAGGATTATCCTGCGGGCCCCCGAATTCATCACACCCTCCACATCAATCTCATCGTTTCTGACCACCTCTACTTCGGGGTAAAGCTCCCCAGCATACTGATACAGGTTGTATGTAAAGGAATCATAGTTGTCTATTATCAGAATCACCCCAGCACCTCCTTTAAAGCCATGGCTTTATTTAAAATCTCACGGTATTCTTTTTCGGGCACCGAGTCGTAAACTATGCCCGCTCCAGACTGGATGTAAGCCATACCGTCCTTGAAAATGACGGTTCTTATGGCGATACAGAAATCCATGTTTCCCCTGAAGCCCAAATAACCCACCGCCCCGGCATATATCCCGCGCCTTTTTTCCTCCAGCTCCTCGATTATTTCCATGGCCCGTATCTTGGGAGCTCCGGATACCGTCCCGGCCGGCAAGCAGGCCAGAAGGGCGTCGATACAAGTTTTGCCCTGTTTTAACCTGCCGCTCACCGTCGACACGATATGCATGACGTGAGAGTACATATCGACTTCCATGAAGCGTTCCACTTTCACGCTGCCGAACTCGCTCACCTTCCCCAGATCATTTCTGCCCAGATCTACGAGCATGACGTGTTCGGCCCTCTCTTTTTCGTCGGCCAGGAGTTCCTTTTTTAACTTTTCGTCTTCCTCCGTCGTCTTTCCTCTGGGCCTGGTGCCCGCGATGGGATTTGTGGTGACGATCCCGTCTTTCACGGCCACCAGGCTTTCGGGAGAAGAGCCCACCAGCTGGAAATCCCCGAAGTCCATATAAAAAAGATACGGCGAGGGGTTGAGGGCCCTGAGCCTCCTGTAAGCTTCAAACGGTTCTACTTTTGCGGCAGCCGCCATTCTCTCGGACAGCACCACCTGAAATATGTCGCCGGCTTTGATGTATTCAACGGCACGCCTAACCTTGTCGCAGAAGGCGTCTTGGCTGCAGGTTGCCCGAAACTCGGGCGCTTTATTTTTTGCCGCCGTCAGGGGGTGCAAATCCTTTTTCCTCAAGACGGTGTTTTTTAATTCGTGAAGCCTTTCGACAATGTGTTCGTATTCGGTGTCTTCATCGGGTGTGGCATTGTACACCACATAAAGGTTGTGATAAAAATGGTCGTATATTATAACTTCCCTGTAAAACATGAGGAAACATTCTGGAAGGTGTAGCTCGTCGGGATTGTTATCGGGAAGTTTTTCATAGAGCCTTATCACATCATAACCCACATACCCCACAGCGCCTCCCGTGAAGGCGGGCAAATCTGCGGGAAGCCCGGCCGGTGCGCTGTCGTAGCCGTATCTTTTAAAATAATCTCCCACGATATCCAGCACCCTGCCGTTTTCGGTCTTCACCCCCCCTTTGAAACTGTCACAACCCTGTCTCCGTAACTTTTAACGGCCATATGCGGGCTTGCTCCGAGAAAGGAGTATCTTCCCCAGTTTTTCCCGCATTCGGCGCTCTCCAGCAGGAACTTATGCCGGCCGTCCAGATTGTAGAAAAGCTCAATGGGAGTAAATTCGTCGGCATTTACCTTTAACACGACCGGAACCACACGGTCCTTCTTCATTGACTCAAACCCCCGTTTATCGGGAAACACCATACATAATCACCCCTTTTTTTTGCGATAAAAAAAACACCCCGCCCTTTTGGGGCGAAGTGTGTCGCGGTGCCACCCAATTTTGACCCTGCACAAAAGATGGTATCAAAAAAGGCACTTCTCCCTTAGGAAAAAGTGCCTTTTATAAGCTCAGCCACCTAAAGCAAAGCCTTCTCGTTCCAGGTACGGAATGCAAACGCATTCGATACCCTGTCCTTTTAACGGCGGACTTTCCGTCTCCTGCTACTTTTAGTTCGCATGGCTTCTCCCGGGCCCATTCAACGGCAACCGCGGCACCGGTCTTCCACCGCCACCGGCTCGCTTCGGCCTGAATCGCCGCCTACTCTTCCCGTTCATCGAATTTTCTTTCTTTACTTGATGTTTTTTATAATACACCCTAAACTTTAATATGTCAATAGCCATTTTGTATTTTTACAGTTATTCTAGATTGACCCTGCACGTACCTTTATAAAAAACACCTCAATTGGAAAACGAAAATCTCATGACTATCTCTCTTATCGGCACACTTACAAATGCGGCAATAACTATTTTAACAATATCCAGCGGTATAAACGGCAGAACACCGGCATAAAATGCCTTCAGCATGTCCATTTTGGTGATTACAGATAGCTGAATCATACCTAAAAAGTATATAATTACAAGTCCTGTAAACATGGCAACAAAACTCATTACTTTTTTATGCGATTGTGTATGTTCTATAATATAACCTATTAAAAAAGCTGCTATTGGAAATGCTATTATGTATCCGCCACTAGGGCCGGTAATTACTCCAAATCCTCCATTAAATCCTGAAAAAACGGGAATTCCTACTGCTCCCAGGAGATCGTATACCAGAATGGCCAGGCCGCCAACCCTGCTGCCCAGTATAGCTCCTGCCATACACACTGCGAGCAGTTGAAATGTTATTGGAACCGGCGTAAAAGGAAGCGGAATAGATATCTGGGCCATTACTGCAGTTATTGCTGCAAACAACCCGACAAATACGATTTCTTTTGTCTTCATTTGTTAACCTCTCCTTATTAAAAAGTTTACAAATATTATCATACACCTGCCTTTTTTTATTGTCAAGAGACTTTATTCAGTAGTGCAGTTAATGTCCTTTGGTGTAATGTCAAAATTACTCGTCATCAAGGTCAAGCCCCTCACCGCCATGTAAAAATTAAAACTTTTGCCATTATAAGGTTCATATTGCCGCATACGAACATAAGATACACAGGCGGCAGGGAGGCAAACCTGAGGAGCCTTCAACCACTGGGCTTTGTCGCCGGATTGAACGGGATGCTTACAGGGAACTACCTGACGACTCCGGGCCAGGGTTCAGACAATCGGCCCCCCGGCGATGGCTCCCTTACCGGGGATTTCGCCCAGTATTAAAAGAACCTATGCATTATAATTTTCCAGGCCTTTTTTCAACTCCCTGTAACTCATATTATCGATATTTAAAAATCTTCTTCTGAAAGAGTTATAATCAAACTTTTCCTTCAGCTTTGCTCTTGAAATTTTTTCGTATGTTAAAACCATTATATTCTTAATATTATAATCGTGTCTGCTTTTGGCATCGCCATTTTTAAAATCTACCGGATTGCTGCATAGGACGCTTTTGATGTATGATATATTGTCGTCTATCAACGATTCATCCACTAGGCCCGAATGGGCGGATATGATGATTTTTGCGTGAAGATTTTTTATAAGCTCCAGAGATTTTATGTAAGCCTCCAGGTCAAGAAAGTCCAGGTAGGGAATTGGATATTCCACGAGGTCTCCGACATACAGTACAGAATCCTTTTCATCAAAGCAGATGACCGAGTCGACCGTATGCCCAGGGGCGTATAAAAACTCCACTTCTTCATCTTCGTATCTTAAGCTGCTTGTAAAAGTAAGATTTGGCAGCAGGATTTTTACATTACCATTTTGATATTGCGAATATATTTGAAGCTCAAAATCCCCTACCTCCTTCAGCCTCCTGCGGCACGTCTCATGGCCAACTATTGCCGCTTTTTCAAAAGCACAGTTGCCCCAGACATGATCCCAGTCCGAATGGGAGTTAAAAACGATTGTTTGCTTTTTCTCTCCTTCAACAGCCATATACTTTTTGACGGGTTCCATGGATTGAGGTCCCAGGTGAGTGTCGCACACGAAAAAGTAATGACCTGCATTTATCAGATACACCGATGTGTCTCCGAGATAAGGAAAATCTCTGCCACTAAATGTGAACAATACGCCTCTTTCGCCTATTTCTTTGACAAACATCTTGTGTCCCGCCCCTTCTTACTTATGATACACTTCGCCGCGGATTATCTTGAACCAGCGGTAGATTTGTTCCAACAATATAAGGCGCATGAGCTGATGGGGAAAGGTAAAGTCTGAAAAAGAAAGTTTCAAATGGGCTTTTTCTTTTACTTCATCCGAAAGGCCCAGGGAACTGCCGATGATGAAGGTAATGTGGGATGTGCCTAATGTCATAAGGCCCTCAATCTTTTTTGCCATCTTTTCAGATGTAAAACGCTCACCTTCGATGCAGAGGGAAATTACGAAACTGGCAGGGTTTATTTTTTTTAGAATATATGAAGCTTCTTTCCTCAATGCCTGATTTTTTTCCGCAAAGCTCAGGCTTTCAGGAATCATTTCCTCGGCTACCTCGACAATGTTTAAATTGCAGTAAGGCTTTAGCCGCTTTGTATATTCTGCTATGCCGTCCTTTAAATATTTTTCTTTTAATTTTCCTACCGCTATAACAGTGATATTCACGAAAATCCCCTTATTTCATCAGTCAATCTTTCTCACTGCAACCCTGCAGTCGTAAAAGGCGGCGCTCTCACCCATCTCGGTAGTGGTGCAGGGCGTGAGGAAGTTGGCACAGGCGCCGCTTTCGATATTCCAGCCTGATTCCATGGCCACCATATCCCTCCTCATATCTGGCTCCAGCAAAAGGCTGGCATAAATTTGTCCGCGGTCATTGTATATTTCCACCGTATCCCCCTGTTTTAAGCCCAGGGATACCGCTTCTTCCGGATGCATGAGGACTGTGGGCTTTCGGTGCAAAGCTTTAAGCTTAGATATGTTTTGAAACTGAGAATGAATGCGGAAGCGCGAATGGGGAGTTATGAAAAAGTAGCGATAAGCTCCGGGCTCTTTTGCCAAATCTTCCTCTGCCGGGGGGATATATCTTGCAACCGGGGATTGCCCTTCTGATGCCGCCTTTTGAGAATAAAACTCGAACTTCCCGGAAGGGGTTGAAAATTTTTTGTCCTCCCAGGCAACTCTGGGGATCTTCGGATTTCTCATGCATCCTACTTTTTTCAATTGTTCAAGATTTATACCGCAGGCTTCCAGCGGTTTGAAAGCCCACTCGAGCAGTTTTTCGGTGTTCAAACCTTCAAAACCAGAAAGTCCCATTCTGTGCGCCAAACCCATAAATATCTCCTGGTCGGGGCGGGATTCTCCTATCGGCTCGATGATTTTAGGACAGTAAAATATCCATGAGCTCCAGGAATTTACCCTGATGTTTTCTTCTTCGAAAAAGCTGGTGCACGGCAGCACTATGTCCGCTTCCCGGACTGTGTCGGTCATGAACAAATCCACTGCCACCACCGTTTCTATAGAATTCAGCGCTTTTTTCATGGCGGCGGTATCGGGATTCATGTTCATGGGGTTTGAACGGGTGATAAAGGCAACCTTGATAGGAGGATTCTGAGCGTTCAAAATCTCCCGGGCAAGGTTTGTCCTGTCGAAGAAACGCTGCACCTTTGCAAGCTCGGCCCCCGCCACACGGGCTCCCACCGGCCAGTGCATCTGGTGGCCGTACGATACGCCGGCACCGGGTTTCCCGATGTTTCCGGTAATAGCGGAAAGCGCATCAATAGCCCGAATCGTATTGCCTCCCCCTCTGTACCTCTGAAGGCCGTAGCCCAGAAGGGTGGTAACGGGAGAATTCTGTACGTAAAACAGCGCTAGTTTTTCTATGATCCCTTCATCTACGCCCGTGATCTCCCTTGCCTTCTTTTCAGTAAAATCTTCTGCGGCCCGGCAAAATTCCTCAAACCCCAGTGTATATTTTTTTATGAATTCCTCATCCACAAGCCCCCGTTTTATGATATAACGGGCTGCGCCCAGAGCCAGGGCTGCGTCGGTACCGGGCCTGGGCCTGACCACAAGATCAGCTTCTCCGTCAAGTCCGGTTTTGAGGGGGTTGATGACGGCTAATTTCCCTCCTCGCAAAAGAGCTTTTTTAATGAAAGGGACTGCATGGGAATTGGTATCTGTCACATTCCTGCCCCAAAGCACTATACCGCCGGCATTCGCCAGGTCCTCGACATCATTTTGCATCAGCCCTCCAAAGTCGTAAGACTGGGCCGCTATGCCGCCGCTCCAGCAAAGTGATCCAGAAACTCCGGTGCATCCCCCAAGAGCGTTGAAAAATCTCCGGTCCAGATTCTTCAGCACCGCCTCCGATCCGCTGTCATAATTGTGGAATATGGACAGAGGGCCATATGTGTTGATGGCTTCGCGAATTTTCAAAACAATATAATCCAGGGCTTCATCCCAGGAAGCTCTCTGCAACCTTCCATTTTTCTTTATCATGGGATATTTAAGGCGCTCCGGATTATAAACATATTCTATATAGGAGTTGCCCTTTGGGCATAAAAACCCACCCGTGGGCGGATGCTGGGAATCGCCTTTTACTCCGACTATTTTCCCGGATTCTACATATGCCAGGATAGCGCAGCTGTCAAGGCAATCCCTGGGACATGCGGTCCTGTAAACCTCCATAAGTCTCCCCTCCAAGCGAAAATAAAGGCAAAGGATCTATCAAAGTTTGCTGCAGTGTCCAATAGCTCGGCGTTGTCTCTGGATTTTTATACCAAAGAACCGGCTCACCGCTGGAATGTAAAATTTACCGTGGAGCCAGCACAATTTTTGTTCTGATGTGAAATCCATTTCGGTAAAGCTCAATGTCATATTTTTTATTTATATCAAGATTATACATTACCTTGCGCAATTTTGCCATAGAATCGATCCTGGTGCCCGCAAGTTTTATTATGATGTCGCCTTTTTTTATGCCTGCCCCATCTGCAGGGCTGTCCTTTTCCACATTCACCACGTATATTCCGCTGTCAACATTTATATTCACATTCATGAGTTTTGCCATGTCTTTGTCAATTCCTTCTATACCGAGATAGGGCTTGTCGAACCTTCCCTTTTCAAGAACGCTTTTCAAAATGGGTTTTACGATATTTACAGGAATTGAAAATCCTATGGCTTCTGCTTGAGAAGCTTTTATGGTATTGATGCCTATGATTTCACCGCTGCCGTTTACAAGGGGGCCGCCGCTGTTGCCCGGGTTTATGGACGCGTCTGTCTGGATCAGGTCCTGCATGAGCACCTCGCCCCGCCGGTCCCTTACCATCACTGTGCGGCCTTTTGCACTGATTATTCCTGCGGTGACGGTCCGCTGCAATGTGAGGCCCAGAGGATTGCCTACGGCCACCGCCAGGTCTCCCACCACCACCCTGTCCGAATCCCCCAGCCTTGCGCAAGTCAGGTTTTTGGCGTCTATTCTTATAACGGCAAGGTCCAGTTCAGGGTCAGTATAAAGCCGTTTAGCTTTATATTTTCTCCCGTCATTCAGGAAAACCGTTATCTCGTTCGCATTGCCCACCACGTGGTCGTTGGTTATGATATATCCCTCGGGATTCACGACAACCCCGGACCCCACCGCTTCTGTCCTGATGGGGCGGTAAAAGAAGTCATAGTCAATGCTCACCGTGACTATGCCCACCACCGCGGGCGTCACTTCCCTGGCGATTGCCGGAATAGGCTGTTCTTGATTTTGAATCACTTTTGGGGTTTGAGGGGCAGTTTTGTTTGAGGAAGGCTGCCTGCCGTACAGAATGGATGTGGTAATAATTGCAGCTGCCAGTGCCCCAATGAACGAACAAAGGACTGCTATCATGAGGATTTTTCTGAACTCCGATGATGATTTCCTGGAATACTTTTCATTTTGCATTTTTTACACCTGCCGTTATTTTTGGATTGTTAGTCAAATCTAAAGATATTTATTGTAATACATTATAATTGTCACCTTTTTTATTCTTTTTATCCGGGGGGATAATATCAAAAAAAAGCCTTTATTATAAAGCAATTAAATAGCGGTAGTTTTTTTGAAATGCGTTACGGAAAGCCATATCTTAAGGATTATCTTTGCTTTCCTACGCATTTAAAGAAATAGATGTTGTATAACGGAAATCAAAATTATATAATGAAATTAATAAATATGGTATGGGTAAGTTTGGAATATTAATACTATTGATAAAATAAAGCTAGAAGGTGATTTTATGGACATGGAGGAGTATAGTAGGTGGTATAATCAGGCAGAACACACATTGAGATCATCATATAGAGATATCAAAGATGGGGATTATTCCTGGGCTTGTTTTAAGGCACAACAAGCTGCTGAATTAGGAATAAAGGCACTGTTGAAGGCTTTTGGTATTTCTGTAGTAGGACATTCCCTTGTCAAATTATCTTATGAACTTGATAAGGCAGGTATAGAAAAGCCAGAAGATTATATGAAATGGGCGCGAAAGCTCGATAGAGACTATATTCAACCTCGTTACCCCGATGCATATCCCCAGGGCAGTCCTTATGAGTATTATGATGAAGAAGATTCAAAGCTTTCCATTGAATATGCTCAAAAAATACTGGCTTTCGTGGAGGGATATGTAAATGAACACTGCAATGGAGATAAGAAAGGAAAAGAGGAATAATTTAATATATGAGGCTACATGTTTTGCAGGTAATATCAGTAAAGTTTTAAAGCCTATGTGTGCGGTGGTGATTGGATCGGTGGCAAGAGGGGACTTTAATGATGCAAGTGATGTTGATGTAGTATTAATATCGGACAAAATGCCTGATGTGTATAAAAAGAGAATTGAACTTCTCTATGATTATGTCTTTGATGCAATAGAACCAAAAGGATATAAAATTGAAGAATTTATTTCCATATATAAAAAGAAAAACCCGATAGCTGTAGAAGCCGTCGAACAGGGTATCTTAATCTATGATGATGGTATTTGGGATAAAGTCTTAGACGGGATAAATTCATTACAAAAATAAGCCGTCGCAAAAAATCGCGGCGGCTATTAATTGGATATGATATTCCCCTAATACCCTTCGCCTTCGGGCATGTCTTTTTCCGACACTGTTATGAGTTCATACTCTTTGCTGCCCATGCCCAGTTCGAAAGCTGCATCTATGTGAAGCTGGGCATCCTTTCCCGTGACGGTTTTCAATATGTTGTCTCCCTTTTTCACATTCTTTTCTGCGGCTTTGGACTGTGGCAGGGGTTCAGCACTGTTTATCATGTCAATAGAAGCCTGGTCTATGGCCACGATATCGTGGGAAACCATGACACCCTGATCCTGCACCAGAGGAGTGTCGGCCATGGGCATGCAGTCGCACTCGGGCTGCACTTCGGTGATGAAGTTTATATAAAGTATCCTTCCCTTTTCAAAGGTGGAAACGACTGCATAAGCGGCTTCTGCCAGGCCCTTCTGGAATCCCTCTTCAGTGATGGGCACCTCCAGCGCCTTCTGTTCACATACTCTTGCACACCGGGCACATTTTACGCATATTGAAACATCTATTACTATGCGGCCGTCTTCGAGTTTGATGGCTCCGTGGGGGCACACATTTACGCATTGTCCGCAGCGTATGCACTTTTCCTCCACCCATTCCAGGTGTTTTTTCTCCTCCATATGTATCCTTCCGCGCTCGGCTTCACCGCGGTGGTCTTTGCAGCTGATGCCGCCCATGCCCAGGTTTTTGATGGCTCCGCCGTAACCTGCACCGATATGGCCTTTGCAGTGAGAAACCACTATCATCGCCGGGGCATAATATATGGCCGAAGCTACCCCTATTTCCTTTAAAATCGGGCCGCTCTTCACTTTTATCTGATCCCGACCGAATATGCCGTCCGCCATTATAACCGGAGCTCCCACCGAAAGGTGGTTTATCCCTTCCATGTTGGCCACGTCCAGGTACTCCAAGCCGGGAATCCGTACAGTATCGGTCACAAAAGGCCTGCCTCCGGCTTCTTTGACGCTATCCACGACTTTTTTCAAAAATATGGGCCTCACAATGCGGTGGGCACCATACGAACCCAGATGGGTCTTTATGGCCACATAATCGTCTTTCTTGATAAAGGAATTAAAGTCTATCATCTGCAGTATCTGTTCGAATTTGGCCACAAAGCTGTACTTGTAGTCATAGCTTCTTACCCTGGCATCAGCAAAATAAACCTTACTCTTCACAAAGGTATCCTCCTTATATCGCAATCAAATCACTGGTTTAATGTTTTTACATCTTTTCTATAAATGCAAACATTTTAGATTACTTTCTCTCTTGCCTTTTGGGCTAATAGTATTATATCACAATTTTATATTGAATTATGCTTTAATGGCCGCAAATTGCGACCTTTTTTTGCTTATATTTTTATATTTCCCGGGAAATGTTTCGATTTCATTTTTCTAAAACCGGCACGGTGGTCGAAGCATGTGGAATGATATAGGCTTTAAAATCGTTTCCCAGCTTGTTTTTTATGATTTCGATAGCTTCATTCATGCTTGAAGCCGGAATCATGCCCATATCCCGCACTATTTTTTCGTTCATCTTCGACACCAGAATCACATCAAAACGCTCCAGGCCCAGGGTAAGGATATACCCTACGGCTTTGGCTATGGTGAATTCATCCCACAGTGATTCTTCCCGCCTCCGCCTGGTGTCAAAGCCGGTTATTATATGGTAAAATCCCTCATGGCCTATGCCGTCGGGACATTCCGCCAGCAGCATCACCATGCCACCATCTTTCACAACATACATGGCGTTTTCAATCGCTTTGGTAGCCTGATACAGATCGATGTCTTTGGGAAATCCTCCGCAGGAAAGGATAAGCGCGTCCGCGGTTTCGTTTACTGGTACGCTGAAGGCATCTTGTGCAAAACGGCAGCCTTCCTCAAAGGCCAGTTTATAGTCCCCCGCCACAACTTTCACCATCTTACCGTCATCATTTAAAATTACATTCACAAGAAAATCAGGTTTTACCATGTCCGCAATCTCTGCCATGTCGGCTGCCATGGGGTTTTCAAGTATCTTTCCGAGGCCCACCCTGGGATCTATTCCTCCGCCCTTTTCAATGGGATTCAACATGAGTTTGTGATTTTTCTGTATGGTGTTAAAGCCGCACACTCCCGGGCATATGCTTTTTCTGCCGCCACCAAATCCCGCCATTGAATGGTACATTATGCCTCCAGTGAGAATCACCTTATCCGCTTCAGCCACAATCCTGTTTATATATACCGGTGTTCCCCTGGAAGTATTGCCGATAAATGTTAGGGATTTTTCATCCCGGGAATTGTGGTCTACCAGCCTGATTCTGGATACTATATCCCTTCCAAATAAATATTCATGCTCCTCCCCGGTATGCCCCCTGTGGGTTCCTGTGGCCACGACTATTGTTATATCCTCATCGTTTATACCGCACCTGTTCAGTTCAGAAACAATGATGGGCATCACTGTCCGGCTTTTTACGCTGCGGGTGATATCGCTGGCGATGATGGTCACCTTATCCCCGGGCTTTACAATCCTGTCTATTGTCGGCGACTTGATGGGATTTGCCATGGCGTCTATTACCGCCTGCATCTCGTCGTCAACAGCCGGGACATTTTTTCCCTCCAGCACCGCAAGGACATTCTTTTCATTGATTTCAAGCTTCATCTCGCCTTTTCCGTACTTTAGATTCATTGACAGCATGTTATTATTCAACTCAACTCCTTTGGACTCTTATTGTTCAAGCTCTCCGGTGTACGCATTCACATAGTATACATCCCCGTTCTGCAAGCCTATTTTCCATACCGGAGCGGCCTGCCACCTTTCCGCATCGTAAAATTTGGAGTAAAAACCCTGCTCTACCCCGGTGATAACAATCGAATCCGTATTATTTTTCTCGCTTGCCATTCTTAAAATCGCGGCAAGTGGAGAAATCACCGCTCTTTTCTTCCCTCTGTAACCGTAAATGTTGAGCCAGCTCTGATAGTAATTTTTTATTCCAGAAGGAGACACCAGAATATCTATATAACTGTTTGCGACAAAAAAACCGTCATATTTTCTCACATATTCTATAAGGAAGCTTGCGGTCTTATCATCATAAGTGACGCTGTTAAGAACGGCTTCCTGTGGAAGGCCGCCGTGACTTTTAATAAATTCCAGGGCCTCGGCTTCCGCCTCCTGCCGGGTCAGTCCTTTAGAAGCGTTACCGTTCCCTTTATTAAAATAGGTTATAATTCCATTATCCATTATTATCAGCTGTCGATTGTCCAGGGTGTAACTCCTGCCCCCCTGGATCTGCTCTACCCGGGGTTTCACCCCTTTACCCAGAAAGTTTTCCAGAACTTTCTGGGTATCGACCTTTTTATATCCCAGCTCCAGAAAAGCCTGCGGTATTCCCTTTTCAGGAATCTTCACTTCCAGTCTGATTCCCTTTCTGGACAGTTGGGCCTCAATTTCCCGCTGCTGATTTTGGGTAAGTACAAACTCGTCTGCAGGCCTTTCTTTAAACCACAGGTTTACAGCCAGTATTATGTTCAGCACAATGAAGGAAGCGATGAGTATTATTGTGGCTCTGCGCCAGTCCAAACAAATCACTCCGGTAAATTCCGTATTATTACTTCGTGACCCTGAGATTTTATAACCCAGACAGGTATATATTCATCGTTATTCAACATATATCCCGCGTAAATATCTTCCATGCTTTTTATGCTTCTCGTAGAAACGGCTATGTCTATGGCTTTTATGGGCGAAATCATTTCTGTCATTTTGCCGGGTTTATCGGCGCCCGTCATATTTCTATAATAGTTTTTTATCTGACTGCCGTCTACAGTCACGGATAGATATTCCTTATCACTGACTATGGGATATCCGTTTATTCTTATACCGAATTTAAAATTGTACAAATTGCCGCTCGCGCCCTGATTTGAAACATCATACGACGACAGAAAGCCTCCCTGCGGCCAGCCTCCATGGGCACTTATAAAGTCCAGTGCCGTTTTAAGGGCGTCATAGAAAGAAACGTTTCTTTTTTGCTCCTTCACGCCGGGATAACTGTATTCCAGAGTGCCGTCATGGTAAATGCGAAGCGCTTTTTGCCCATCGGTATATATGAACGCTCCATCCGTTTCCTCAATCTTGCGAACAACCGAAAAATCATCAAAGAATTTTGCCGCCAGTCGGTCGTTTATAACTTTCTCATGTTTTAATCCATATTGAGAGAGGATATATGGCTGCAGCGGCACATAGATACCCCTTGCAATTTTGAGACGGGTGTTGCCCGGAGGAATGGTGGCAAACAGCGGCGGGTTGGATGAGGATATCTCTTTTATAAGCGCCAGAAGTTCCCCGGAATCAGCGTTTTTATTTATCCTGTAATACCGCCCATCGCCGCCTTTCAGATATGCCCACAGGCCGCCGTCTTCTATTAAACCGCATGAAGCGAGCGTTGTATTATCATATGTCGCGTCATCGCCCGATTCTATATTAAAGAGCCGTTTAACAAAAGAAACCGGCATTGGAGTGGTAAATACCACCTCCAGACCAGTCCTTTGCTCGAAAAGATCTGCCCCTATGTCGACGGGCACGGCTTTTCCTCCGCCCCACACGGCGGACAGGGCTTTAGCTGAATAGTTCCAGACTTTATCATAAAAGGCTGACGAAGGTAAAATAAGCGTATGAGACGTATTGCCCATGTGAACCAGAATCTTGCCGGGACTTGCTATTGTCATTAAATCTACTTTTTTTTCTTCCTGAACGTCTTTTTGAACAGATTGTTCTCCGGGAATCCTGGACCATATTGCAAAAGAAAGAAAAAGGCTTAGGCCAACCACTAAGATAAGAATCCATCCCAGGATAGAGTCTCTTGTCATGGAGGCACCGCCTTTTATTTTAAGATAAGGAAGGTCTTTATTGTCTGAATAAGAGATTCCAGTTCTGGCAATTCGGATCCGTCTATTTTATATACTCTTCGAGATACAGTTTCGCTTTTCCCGGACGGCAGAACCGCCCTTACGGTAATAATGCTTTCTTTCCCAGAAATAGGCACCTGGGTCAGGAAAATGCCTGCTGCGCCTACGGAAAGCCTGGCCCGGGAACGTCCGTTGACAAGAACGTAAATGCTGGCGTCCGGCAGCGCCTCGCCAGATACCACAATGGAGTCATAGGTAGTCATGAGATTGTCCTTTGGCTCATTCAATGTGACAGATTCGGCCATGGCGTAGGGAGAAAATATTATTAAAAGCACTACAGTTAATATGATCAGTAATACCCTTTTCATTTTAAGTCTCCCTTTTCAAATCGGTAGTTGAAAAAATGCTCCTGTTTCTATTATTTAGTTTAAATGATAAATATTACAAACATATTACAGACCGATTAAAAATGAATTACACATTTGGCGTGGTATTTTTTTCAGCTGCAGGAAGGAGTATTATTACCTGTGTGCCCCGGCCGGGTTCGCTTTCTATGGTGATGCTGCCTTCATGCGCTTCCACTATTTCTTTTGCTATGGAAAGCCCCAATCCGGTACCTCCCAGCTCCCGGGAACGGGTTTTGTCCACCCGGTAGAATCTCTCAAAAAGGCGGGGCTGATCCTCTTTCGGAATGCCGATTCCTGTATCGGCAAAAACTATCCTCACCATGTCGGAGGTTTTATCCTGTCCGATAAAAATCCTGCCTCCCTCGGGAGTATATTTTATGGCATTGCTCAGGATGTTTTGAAATACCTGTTCAATTTTGTCCCTGTCGGCAAAAATGTCCGTCGAGTTGTCTGATATGTTCGTTTCCAGGGTGAGGTTCTTTTTATTTATGTTTACCATCATTTTCGAGATTACATCCTTCAATACTCCTGAAGGCGAAATAAGCCTCTTTTTCCACCGTATCTCCTTATTGTCTAGGCGCGAAAGTTCTAGCAGGTCGTTCACGAGCCTGGTCATGCGTTCGGCCTCGTTATTGATGACGCCGATAAACTGGCGCGCTATGGAAGGTTCATCCATGGCTCCGTCCAGAAGGGTTTCTGCGTAGCTTTTTATTGTAGTAAGAGGAGTCCTGAGTTCGTGGGATACGTTTGCTACGAATTCCTTGCGCATATTTTCCAGGTTGACCTGCTTGGTTATGTCCTGTAGAACAAGGATGATGCCGATTATTCGGCTTTCCCTCTTGAGCGGAGCTATAATAGTTTTCATTACCGTATCCTTATTTTTGACAGATATTTCCCGGGATATTACATCCTCACAGAGAAATTCTTCCAGATTGATTTTGAACAGGTCTTTTAAAACCGGCTGAAAGTCTTCTCCCATAGGGTCTTGATTGATGGAAAGCAACCGACGGGCGGCTGGGTTTATATGAATCACTTCACCCTTGCTGTTTAAGGCTATCACACCATCCGCCATATTGATGAGGATTGCCTCCATTTTTTCTTTTTCGTCGGAGATTTCTTCCATTGTATCCTTAAGTCGCGTCGTAAGAAAGTTAAACATGCCGGTAAGTTTGCCTATTTCATCATCGGACCTTACCTGAATCTTGTGGTCAAAATTGCCTTGCGCTAGAAGGGCGGCATTCCTGGTCACTTCCTGAATCGGACCGGTGATTGTTTTTGAAAGGAAATATCCCAGTATGCCGGTAACTAGAAGGGCCAGAAGAGTTGCGACCAGCAATATCGCCTTGATGTCGCCTATGGTTTTATATATATTCTCCATTGAAGAAACGAGGTAAATAATGCCCACCACCCGGGACCCGTTTTTCACCGGGTAGGCCAGGAACATATATCTTATCTTGCTCCTGGTGTCTTCCCGGATATCGCGCGCTTTATTCCCGAAGGTGGCCTGGGTTATTTCGGGAGTCAGCAATTTTTCGCCCTTCCGAAACCTCGTCTCATCGCTCGACGTAATTACGCCAGCGGTCTCGTCAAGAATCGCGATATAGTTTGTTTCGGTCCCCGACTGCTGCCACCATTTTACCTGGTCGTCTATATCCTGCTCCCGGGGAATAGGATACAGATACCTTTCCACCATGTCGGACATAAGTTGGGCTTTTATGTCAAGGTCGTCTGAAAGTTTGTTCACATGATATTTTTCAATAGACTGGACCAGATATACCCCCACCACTTCCATGGCCAGAAGTATCAGGAGTATATATATGGAGACCAATTTCCACTGGATGCTTCTAAACACCTGACAGCCTCCTATTGCTTCAGGAAATAGTATCCGATACCCCGTTTGGTCAATATGTAAATCGGGTTCGCCGGATCGTCTTCCACCTTTTCCCGAAGCCTTCTAACCGTAACGTCCACGGTTCGGATATCGCCGTAATATTCGTAACCCCACACCTCTTCCAGCAGTTTTTCCCTTGAAAACACCTGGCCCGCCTGAGTTGCCAGAAATTTTATAAGTTCAAACTCTCTGAAGGTGAGGTCCAGAGGCACCCCTTTTTTCTTGAGCTGATAGCTCCGAAGGTCCAGTTCCAGATCTTTCACCTTTATAACCTGTTGCTGACCGGCGGGTTCCGCCAGCATATTCCTGCGGAGGTTGGCCTTAACCCTGGCCATGAGTTCCCTCATGCTGAAGGGTTTAGTGACATAGTCGTCGGCTCCCAGCTCAAGCCCGAGCACCTTGTCCACTTCTTCTCCTTTGGCCGTAAGCATTATTATGGGACATGTCATCTTTTCTCTGAGTTTTTTGCACACCGAAAACCCGTCAATTTTCGGAAGCATGATGTCAAGCAGCACCAGATCCGGATTGCCGGTTTCTGCGGCTTTTAGGGCCTCCTCGCCATCGTAAGCCATAAGAACATTGTAACCTTCTTTTATCAGGTTATATCTCAAAATATCCACGATCGGCTTTTCATCATCCACCACGAGCACGGTTTCATTCAATGTGATCACCCCCATTAATAATATTCGTCACAAGATGAGTTTTTCCTTCAAAAGGCTGCTTTCCCACCCTCTGAAAGAAAAGCTCATCTACTGAAGCCCCTCTGCTCAATTCATCAAGAATGTTCCTTATTTCCCGAATGCCGTCCTTCCCCGCAAGAGCTCTGGTCATATCCAGGGCTTGAATGTAGGCTTTGGGCACATCGGGCAGTTCATCGAAACTGGAAACTATCTCGGCCAGAGAATACAATTCGCTTCTGTCGATATCAAAGTCCTGGGCCAGGTTGTATCCGGTGATTCTTTCCTCCTCATACTGGGCCACGCCTTCGGTAAACCAGCGGGAGTAGTTTCCGCCGGTCAGCCTGTCGACCGCCAGATGCGTATACTCATGCACCATGGGCCCCTTATTATAGAATATTTCTTCAATGTTCCGGGTATCGTCAATCCACGCCCCCGGAGCCTGTATATATATAATGCCCCTGTAGTAAACGCCCTGTGTGCTCTCGTCGGCCGGCCAGTTGAAGACTTGCTGTAGACTCCGGCTGTCGGGGAAAATTACTATCGGGATCCTGTCTTTCGGGAAAAAGTTAAAGTCCCTGCCCACTTCCGCATAAGCCTTTTCCGCCGCCTTCGCCACTGCCTCGACTTCATTCCTGTCCTCCGGCAGAAACAGTATGTCGAAATGCGGAGTAACCAGCGAGTCAAACCCTTTCAATTTAAAACCGTATATATTTATTTCCTTATAAAAATAAACTCCTGCGGCCAACAGCAGGAATAAAAGCGCCACCGTCGCCAGGAGAATTGTCTTCCTTCTCATGTTGCTCCCTCCCCCTTATAATAATTATATAAGATTTAAAAAGGAATTTCACTGGAAAAATATTAAAAAAAAAGCGGCAATTTGCCGCCTTTTCAAAGGGGGGATCGTTTTGTTGTTGCTGACTGTTTTCATCTATTATTATAATTGATTATTATTAAGAAATTGTAACGGTTATATTACAAAAATATTACAAATTTCTGGGATAATCGACATTATTTAGAAGAAGTACCAATCAGCACGAGTATAACTCCGGCGAAAATGATGATTAGTTTTGTCATTGATGCCCTGCCCGCCACGGCGCAAATGCCCAGGAAGCTGACCCCGGCAAATATCGCGGGGCCTATGAACCCCAGCAGAGCGTTTATGCGCAGGACCTGCTCCACCTCTTTTGAACGCAAAAACAAAAGAGCGGCGAAAAATTCTATTATGGAAGAAACAAATCTTATCGCTGCCATGGATATGATATACGGATTCATGGTCCTCCTCCTTTTTATCGGTGAATACGAATTTAGTCTACCGGACATTTTAAATATATGCGCAAAAGGGAGATGTGATGTTTGAAAAAAGATTCAAAATTACAGGTGGCGCTCCTGTGCCTTGTGCCTTTCATCATGGTGCTGGGCAATTCAATGCTCATTCCGGTACTCACGCAAATAAAAAAGGCTGTAGGCATAAACCAGTTTCAGGCTGGCCTCATGATAACCGCCTTTTCGGTACCCGCAGGCCTTGTTATACCTTTTGCCGGCATCCTTTCAGACCAGATGGGCCGCAGAATGGTGATGGCTCCGGCGCTGCTCTTCTACGGGCTGGGGGGCATAGTGGCGGGCATCTCGGCCGCTGCCCTGAAACCGCCTTTCTGGGGGATTCTAGCCGGACGGATCATACAAGGCGTCGGCGCCGGCGGCACATATCAACTGGCTATGGCCATCGTCGGGGACACCTTCAAATCCCGGGAAAGGGTTTATGCCCTCGGCCTTCTTGAAGCTTCCAACGGCCTGGGCAAGGTGGCAAGCCCCGTGCTTGGAGCCGCCTTTGCCCTTGTCTCATGGTACTTCCCCTTTTTTGCCTACGGTTTCCTGGCCATACCCACAGCTGTCGCCATTTTTCTTTTCGTGAAAGAAAAAGCGGAGTTTAAAAAACAGCCTTTTTCAAATTACCTGGATGCCGTAAAACAAATCTTTCGGCAAAAGGCTCCGGGGCTGTTGTCCAGTTTTTATGCGGGAATGACGGCTCTTTTTTCCCTTTTCGGCATCCTGTCGCTTTACTCGGACATCCTGGAAAAAAGGTTCGGCATATTCGGATTGAAAAAAGGATTAATAATGGCGGGACCCGTGTTCATTATGGCAATATTGTCATTTATACTCGGCGTAATCCTTATGCGAATAAAACACAGGGGTTTAAAAATCTTTATTTCGGGAGGGCTCGTTCTTATAACTGCCTCTCAGGGTTTATTTGTCTTTGCCCGGAACACGTGGACGATGTTTCTGTCGCTCTGCTTGCTGGGATCGGGCGTAGGGCTGGTGATGACGCCGGTAAACGCGCTGGTGGCCGGATCCTGCAGCACCAAAAGGAGAGGCATCATCACATGCCTTTACGGCAGTCTGCGCTTTTTCGGAGTGGCTATGGGCCCTCCCGTTTATGGCCTTTCAGAAAATTTTGGCACGAGGCCGGTAGTCATTGCGGCGGCAATGGCCTCAATTCTTGCGCTTGCTTTCTGTGCGGCTTTCATCGACCAGAAAAAAATTCTGACCCCAGAGGAAAATCAAAAAGCCACGGTGGCTTCCGGCTCGGAAGCTTTCTCAAAACCGGCCTCCGGCCTGGATTCTTCTTCGAGAAGGCCGCTTACTTTCAAAAGAAAGCTGCGGTAGGCCGACTGGCCGCGTTCCCGGGGCCTGGGCAGGGGATTTTTTACTTCGGCTTTGAGCCTGGCACACGAAAAGACCAGGATGCGATCGGATAAATCCACGGCTTCCTCTACGTCATGGGTGACAAAAATTATTGTCACCCCGGTTCTTTCCCATACTTTCAGCAGCACATGGTGCATGGCCCGACGGCTGAAGGCGTCCAGGCTGCCGAAGGGTTCATCCATCAATAGAAGCTGCGGTTTTACCGAGAGCGCTCGGGCAATAGAAGCCCGTTGTTTCATGCCGCCGGAGAGCTGGTATGGATAGCGGCCGCCGTATCCAGAAAGTCCCACCATTTCAAGGTAATGTCTGCTATTTTCGGCAATTTTCACACCTTTTGTTCCCCTGCCCACAGCCTTCATGGCAAAGCTGATGTTTTCCTCCACGGTAAGCCATGGAAAAAGCTGGTCAAGGCCCTGAAAAATCATGAAGCGGTCCGGCCCCGGCTTTGCCACAGTCTTTCCACCAAGCGTTACCCGACCGCTGTCGGGCTTTTCAAATCCCGCTATGCATCTTAAAAGTGTGGTTTTGCCACAGCCCGATGGCCCTATGACGCTGACAAATTCGCCTTGTTCAACGCTGAAGCTGATGTTTTCGATGCCGGATACTATTCTTTTGCCCGGCTCATATATCCTGGTGATCCCCAAAACATTCAGGATTGCGCTCACTTCAAAAGCCTCCCCAGTCCACTATAGTTTTCCACTTTTTTACGGTGTTTTTCTCGATGCCGGCAAATATGAGGTGTTCCACAGCTATACCGATGAATATTATGACCGTCATACCAGCGAATACGCTCGGGGTATCCATCATAAATCTTTTTTTGTACAAAAACCATCCTAGACCCCCGTCTCCCCCGGCAGCGCCGAATACCAGTTCTGCCGCCACCGAAGCCTGCCAGGCCCGTGCCCAGCCTGTGCGCAGCCCTCCGAGAATATGAGGGAAGGATGCCGGGAGCATTACCGAAAGGGCGAGTCTCACGCCCGACAGCCCCAGATTCCTTCCCGCTTCCAGTTGATTTGCCGGTATTGAACGAAACCCGGTGTAAAAATGATTTAGCAGAGGCCATATGGCAGAAAAAACCACAACGAAAAGGATGGCCTTTATACCGATGCCGTACCACAGAATGGCTACCGGCAGGACGGCAATTCCGGGCAGAGGGTGCATAATGGCCATAAAATCGCTTATGATTTCCGAAAATATTCTGCCGCTCATGGATAAAACGGTACCCGCCGCTGCCAGGATAACAGCCAGCGATAGGCCCACCGCAATTATTTTTAATGAAAATATAGTCTTACCCAGGATCTCCCATTTTTCCTGCCATAGGGCTTCTCCAATGCCGGCAACGCCTGGCAGCAGAAGTTCGGAATAATGGCCTGCCATCCTCATAAGTTCCCAGACAAAAGCGAGCACAATTATAAAGGCCGCCCTGGAAAAAAGTTCCTTCAATTGCGATCCCCCCTATTTTGACTGCTGCAAATCCTCAAGTATTGAAGGCTTTCCTTCTCTTTTTCCAATCTGGGCCAAAATGTTTTCCCACGCTATGTCCGATAATTTTTCCGGAACTTTCGATATATAGCCCGCTTTTTTCATAAACCCGGCAAACCCCATAAGGCCGTACGGGGCCGTAGTAAAGTTTGTACCGTCGGCCTTCAAATATTCCAGCAGTTTTCCCTTATTCAGCTTGAAATCCGGCGCAAGAAGCTCAGCGGTTTCCTCCTTATTTTCATTTACCCAGTTCATGGCGTCATTCAACCCCATGACAAAGGCTGCGTAACCTTCCGGATTTTTGTCATGATAATTTTCCGTAACCAGTGCCACATTGAAATTAAAGTCCCCTCCGAACGCTTCAAATCCATTCAGCACCACATGGTATCCGGGCTGGGAAAGCTCCTCAAAAAGATAAGGAGGCGTGGCAAAGTGGGCTACCACATCCTTTCTGGCAAGCATAGCCTGACAGGCATCGGGATGGGGAAGGGCTACAAGGTTGTCATCCAGAGCGTTTGGATTGTCGGTATCTTTTTCTAGCGCCATAGCCAGCAGGATATGCTGGATGCTGCCGGGGGAAGGCAAAGCAATCTTGTGCTCCGGTTTAAAATCTTTTATCGTCTTTATATCCGGATCGTAAGTCACCAGTGAAACCGGTGATACCGTATACCCGGCGGCAATTTTCGCAGGCAATCCTTTGTCCCAGCCTATAAGGTACGGAGGAATGCCCATGAAGGCGGCATCCAGTTCATTGGCTGCCATGGCTTCCCGCACCGTTCCTCCGGAACCCAGGGTGATCCATTCCACTTTGAGGCCGTATTTTGAAAAGAAATCTTTCTTTTCGGCCACCATTAACGGAGCATAGACCAGGCCGAACTGCCTTGCCACACGGATCACCTGTCGGGTCTTTTCCGGCGGGGCAGCCTTTGCGCCGTCGATTTTCCCCGAACAGCCCGACAGGAACGCCACTCCCAAAAAACATAAAAGCAGCATCAACGCAACAAAAGTTCTTTTTGCTAAAAACATCCTATCCCCTCCAAAAAATTAATCTATAACATAATATTTTTTGGGACAGGTAGCGGTGAATTTTTAAATATGATTTTTTGTATAAAATCGGTGTTGCCTTTGGCCGTCATAAACCGCCAGCGACGTATTTCTAAACTAGAATCAAAATATGTTTGGTTAAGAATTGTTGGAGGCATAAGTATGGCGGAAAACTCATATATCTATGTGGGGATTAAAAAACGGTTCCGTGATATTTCATGCGTCCATCCTCTACCTGACGCTACACTTCTTGCGGGAGGCGTTGAATTTGAAACCGTATTCGCTGCTGTTTTTGATTTTAGCGCTGGGGCTCTTGAGCAGAAACAGGCTCATATGCGTATCCTCCGCAATACTTATAATTTTCTCATATGTGGAGCTGCTCCCAGTGGCCCCGTCATCTCAAAACATTATCCTCGATGTTGGCGTAATACTTCTTGTGACAGGAGCGCTCATGCCTCTTGCGACAGGAAAAATTCTTGCCGGAGATGTCTATGAAAATATATTTACTCTGGAGGGTGTGATATCCTTTATGGTTGGAATCGCATCAGCGGTCATGGCGCGGGACGGTATTGAGCTTATGAAGGGTTTCCCGGGGGTCATGATAGGGCTTCTCATGGGTTCCATCGTGGGCACAGCCTTTTTCAGGGGCATTCCGACAGGACCTCTTGTGGCGGCAGGCCTTGCAGCTTTTATTATCAATCTGGTAAAAAAAATATAAAGACCGGCTGGCCGCATAAGCGGCTACGCCGATCCTTTTCCCAGCAAAAATTTCTATCATATTTTAAGCAGCCAAATATAACGGTTTTTTATTTATTCAGGTAGCTCAACGGATTTTGCGGCTCTCCATTGAGGCGCACCTCAAAGTGCACGTGAGGGCCCGTGGTCCTTCCACTGGTTCCTACGGTAGCAATCTCCTGCCCCTTTTCAACCCTGTCGCCCACCGACACCAGTATTGAACTAGCATGGGCGTACCAAGTTTCATATCCTCCGCCGTGGTCGACGATGACAAGATTCCCATACGTCCCTTTGCGTCCGGCAAATGTCACTGTCCCGGCGTTGGACGCCCTTATGGGAGTGCCTCTATCTGCGGCTACATCTATACCCGTATGAAATTCCCTGCCCCTGCGTCCGAAGGGAGAGGTTATCGTTCCAACCAGCGGCCAGAGGAATCTTCCGCTGCCTCTGAATGCCACTTGGGCTCTGGTACCCCGGGCGACTATTCGGGTCACGGGTTCTTTCAGAACTTTTTCACCGAGAATCTGCTGGCCCACTTTTATACCGTTTTTATATACGACCTGCGCTGCCACTTCCCTGGTGCCGTTTTCGCCAGGTTGCTTCACCTTCTGGTCCCATTTCCACAGGGTATCGTCCTTTACTATCTCAGTTTTATAAGCTATGGGTTCCTGGTATGTAACTTTCTTCGTCACGGTGATGTTCAGGAGCGGCTTTACCGCTTTGAGGTTGATAACTTCACCCAGAGCCAGCCTGTCCTCTGACTTTAACTGTGGGTTTGCTTTTATAAGCTCGTCCAAGGGTATATTCTGTTCTTTTGCTATATCCCAGAGGGTGTCTCCCTGCTTGACCTTATATGTCGCAAGTTCCACAGCGCCCTTTAAAATAAGGGCCTTTGCAGCCTCGGCGGTCATTATCTTGTCCGGATTTGCAAACTTTTCAATAAGTTTTACGCCGTTTGACACTTCGATTTTTACCAGCTCTCCCGGCGTCATATTTACATAGTAATCTTTGACACCCTGAAGCGCCGCATCGGCGGCCTTTTTGTCTTTTACCAGAGCTATCTGTTGCCCGTCTATCTCAATGGCTACGGCTTTAACCTGAACGGAAAGAACTTTATCGAGTTTTTCCAAAAGTTCCTGTTCCGTATCGACTCTTTGCCCCAGAGCTTTGATGGGTGTAACCTGAATATCCTGGGTAAACTCGATGTCCGCTCCCAATCTATCCCGGTATTTTGATTTTAAATCGTCTTTTATCCTTTCTATGATTTTCCTGTCGCTTACATTCCCGAGGGTTTTACCATCCACGCTCACCGCATAGACGCTCCGATTTATGATAAATGTTATAATCGATAACACGGTCAGCGCACAGCACAAAGCAATGATGAGTATCTTCCTCTTATTGTCTGCTCTGCCCCAGAAGTAAAAACCCCCCAGTCTGGGTAACTTCATCCCCCCACTCCTTTCGTAAAGTTTTTTATTTCCCCCCGGATTATCAGACCGGGCCTATATATTTGGTAATATTAATGTAATGTAATTGTAACATATTTGTAATATATTATATTCGATATCAACTCAGATTTTCCTTCCTCAAATATAATTTATTTTGCTGTTTTTTCTGGATTAAAACCAGGAAAAGTCCGGTAAACATTACGAAAATGCCCACAATTGAGTTTTTGCTGGGGATTTCATCCAGAAACAAAAACCCGAGCACCACACCGCCGGTAACTTCCTGAGTGGAAATCAGATTTGCATATGTCGGGTGAATGTACCTGAGCCCGGCGTTATACAGAGTGTGGCCCAGTGTCGTGGGCAAAAGCCCAAGCATTACCAGAGCTCCCCATTGTTTCAAAGTATTCGGCCATGTAAACTGCATAAAGGCCCAAGGAAGCAAAAAAAGCGCTGCCAGCAAATAGACCCAGAATACATATTTTAAAAGCGGATAGTTGTTCCTTTCCCTGCGGCCCGCCACCGAATAGAGGGCTAGGCACAGAGCTGACGCGAGCGCCATAATGTCGCCAAGAATCATCTTGCCGGTGAGCTGGGGTTCAAATCCGGCTAAGATAATAATTCCCAATATTACTATAATTATACCTATGTATTTATAGGCCGGTATTTTTTCTTTCAATATAGCCGCGGTGAGCACCGTGATCATGATGGGGGCAGTATAAACCAGGCTCAGGGAATGGGCGATGGTGGTGTACATTACCGATCCTATATAAAAAAGAAAATGAAAGGAAGTAATCAGGCCGTATACAATAAATTTGGGCACATCCCGCCTCTCAAGAGAAATGTCCACGCCTGCAGCCCAGGAAATAACCAGAATAAAAATCGCACCCAAAAACATCCTGAAAAAAGCTATTTCTCCAACCGAAAGACCCGCCGCAAGCCTCGTGAAAACAGGGCTTGTCCCGAAAAAAACAGTACCCAGGGCGGTGAGTAAAATGCCCTTTCTATAATGGTTCACAACCTCAGCTCCCTTCTGACATTTTCCAAATTTTTAAACTCAATTACAATTATTCAGCATACAGCGCTGGTGCAGTGGTTTTTCTCTTGCCCAAGCTTTCCCGACATCACTGCAGCTATTTGCAACATCTCATTTCGCACTTCACATTCTGTCACTGGTTTCGATGCCATTTCGGATGCCGGAAGACCACGATTCTCACATCCAATCTCTCACTTCACGCATCTCATCATGCGGCTTTTTGTAGAGGCTCTTCGTTTTTTAACATTTTATTGTATATGTAGTCCGTCCAGTCGGCGCCGGTGGCTTTGTTTACGGCTTTTATAAAATCTGCGGTGGTGGCGTTTTTATAAATATTTTGTTTGAAATAAAAGCGCATCGCGTCGCGGAATTTTTCTTCACCGATACTGCTTTCCAACTGCTTTAACATAATAGCGCCCCGGGAATACACTACGGCGTCGTATTCCCCCCAGCTGTTAAAGTCCGCCAGAGGCCTTAAAACGGGGCCAATTTTCTGGCTCTGGTTGGTCTGCTCATAAAATTTATACGGGTTTAATATAAAGTCATCATAAATCCTCTGGCCGGTCTTTCTGCCGTAGACGTTTTCATAATACAAAACCGTGGAATACTCTGCGAGCGCCTCATCGAGCCACGGCTCCCTCACTTCATTGTTGCCCACGAGGCCGTACCACCACTGGTGGGCGGTCTCGTGTATCACCACATATTCCAGCATATCACCCTCGTTGTAGAACTGGCGCCCTATCATGACCAGATTGGGATATTCCATGCCGCCTATATAAAAGTCCGAAGCCGCCACGGCATATTCTTTATAGGGGTACGGCCCGAAAAATTCGCTGAAAAATTTCATGGCTTTTTCCGCGTATCCCAGGGCTTTTTCTCCATATGGTGCATCTTCCTTTATATAAAAGGATGTTATTTTTACCCCACCGACCTCTTTCGAAAAGGTCTTGAACCTGGTGCTTGCCACCCAAGCAAAGTCCCGTACAAGCCCGGTTTTGAAAGTCCATATCGAGGAGCTTCCCTCCTGCCTTTTATCTTCGACATAACCGCTGGCCGCAATGGTGTATTCCGATGGAGCCTTTATTTTTACCTCATAAAGTCCGGCGTCGCTGTAAAAAGGGTCCCCTATCGCATAGTAAGGGTCCTTATTCCAGCCGTTCTCATCATAGACTGCCAGGATGGGATACCAGTTGGCTATATTTAATGTGTTTTTCCCGTAACCGAAGCGGCCGTAAGAAGGCGGAATAATCTCCGTAAATTCCATGGTGAGACTTATGCTTCCGCCCGGTTTCAAAGGCTTATCCAGCACAACTTTCAGCAGGGTGTCTTCTACTTCATACTCCAGCGGTCCCGAAGACGCCGACACTTTCTTGATGTTTATGTATCCAGGAGAAAACCCTTCGGGATAAGCCGACTGCATTTCGTGCCGCGGAAACGGGGCTGTATCCGGGGTTTTAAAAGCATTGGGGTACAGATGGAAATACAGCTCCGAAAGTTCCACCTTCTCCGTATTTTTTACGGTTACTATCTGGCTGCCATCTATCCTTTTGTCATCGGGATAAAAACTTGCTTCTATGGTATATCTTGGGCAATCTTTTGATATTAGCCATGCAGCGCTATTCTCAAAATCGGACGGCTCTCTAAAAAAACTATAAAAAGCCAATGCCATCAGTATAAATACTGCAGCGATGATTCCAAGCCTTTTTTTCTCCACTTAAATCCACCTTTCTTCGAGAGGCTTTTTTATCTGTTTTAAAGACAAATTTAATGTACGTCCTTTTTAATTATTATTAAAATGCTCTTTACTTTATTCCTGCGACTTTTGATATATCTTCTTATCTTTTCTTATTGGATTTCCTCCATGCATAAATTATATTTCATCTTATATCCAAAATAATCATTTTTATCGGCCCATTCACACATCATATCGAGGATGGATATAATTTCCCTGCCCTTTGAGCGGAAAACGGGATTCGAACCCGCGACTTAGTTTCTACACCGGGATCATTAAATTACATGTTGCAGTATTTAGTATCGCAACATATTTCTGGCATTAGCTTTGCCTTGAATAAATTCAACTGGTTTTATGAGTAAGGCTATTCTTTTTTATCACATCCCATTTACCATCTCTTTTTAATAAGGTAAAACTTATTTTGGAGCAATATTGCCCATATCTACCGGGCTGCGTAACAATAACGGTTTCTCCGGATTTATTTTTGTACCTATGCTCCGGAATATTAACATGGGTATGTGCCGCAACAATAACATCGATGCCGGTGGTACTTTGTGCCAGTTCTTTAATCCTGTTGCCGGGATTTTTAAATTTTGATGATTCTTCGCCGGCGTGAACCACGGCTATGACGATATCTGCCCCACTATATCTCATGCATTCAGGCCACTTTTTGTTGTTGACTTCCTGAACCATATCCGTCAATTCCAAAGTCCCCTTATATTGTGGCAAATCTTTTAATTCTCTAGCACCGTTAGATTCTCCAACTTGCTTGATAGTAAGGCCCAGGATACCAACCTTTACAACTCCCCGGTCCGTTTCTACTTCTTTTATAATATAGGGATTGACATAATTGACTTTGTAATTGTTTAATATAGTATATAAGTTGGCTGACAGAACCGGTATATTATAATCCGTAAAATCCAAAATCAATTCGTCCAAATAATCCTTATTGTTCGACACAAATTCATGATTTCCCAGCACTACAGCATCATATCCCTGTTTAGCCATTTCCCGTACAATTGGCGGCATCCTCCGCTGATGGTTTCTGTTAGGGCCGCATATATTGAACCATTGGCGCATCGGTATACTGCTGATGTCTCCGTTGTCCGCGTCGTAAAAATCCCCGGCATCTACCAGAATCAGGTTTCTGTCCTTAATTCTCTCCTCCTGTATATATTGGGCAAGTTTGGCCGGAATTCCTCCATGTAAATCAGCGGTTGCAAGAACGGTAAGATTGACTTCAGGATTTTGTAAAGAAAGGCCTGTGGTTTTGATTGCCCCGAGCTTTACAAATATAATCAGTGCAGCAATAAGTCCGGCCAATGCAAACCCCTGGATCATTCGGCTGCGCATTGTTTATTTCTCCTTTCTAACTCCCTCGCGACTTTCTCCATTGGCTCCGATGTATCGTTTTCAGCATGCCTTAAAGCTTCAATTTCATCCGGTGATAATTCCTCATCTTCTTCCGGGACACTTTCAAGAAATTCTTTCAAGGCTTTTTTTCTCTTTTCATATAATAAATACTCCACGAAATTCAACGCTTCTTTTTTATCCTCATCAGGTAATTTTTTCAGTAGCTCAAAAATCCTTTCCTGTGGTATGCTCATATTTAAAACCTCCATGAAATTATTTCAAGAATATTATATCACAGTCCATGCATATCTGCATTCTCCCAGAGTTTTAACATATCATTAATGGCCTGAACATCTGCAAAATCTTTGCTATAATCTTGAAAAATAACTTTTCATTTACTATTCGTGTCGCCAGCGGTAGCAGGGGAATGGAGGGTTAAGGTGATAAAAACTTTATGAGATATTGAGAAATGGCAACAAAAAAGGGCTCCGATTTTTAGCTAAAATCTCGGAACCCTTGATTTTTCTGGAGCGGAAAACGGGATTCGAACCCGCGACCCTCGGCTTGGGAAGCCGATGCTCTACCACTGAGCTACTTCCGCAAATTAGTTTAACTATTTTAATTATAACAAAATAAATGAATTAGTCAAGGTTCAAAACAAACACCCTCCACTTCGGCATGCGGCTTTCGCGTGACCTCAGATTTCATATCTGCTGCTTCTACTTAACCGCCGAAGGCGGATTTTTTTGAAATATTAAAAATAATATAGGCATAGTTATATATCTATACCGAAAATTTTATTTTCATTGATTTTGGTGACCCCGGCGGGATTCGAACCCACGTTACCGCCGTGAAAGGGCGATGTCTTAACCACTTGACCACGGGGCCACAAATGGTGAGCCATCCGCGACTCGAACGCGGGACACCCTGATTAAAAGTCAGGTGCTCTGCCGACTGAGCTAATGGCTCACACAAAACGCAAATATAATACTACTATAAAACAATCAAACTGTCAACCCATACTTTCTGCATCTTTTTTAAAATGCATAGAAAAGCAAAAGATATACCTTAATATAGGGCTTTCCGCAATGCATTTCAAAAAACTACCACTGTTAAATTAATTATAAATGTCAGCTTTTTTACATTCAGCACCGCATCTATTCGATAAGGTTATTACCATCACCATATCTCCGAAGTTCTTGCCGGTTTTGTAAAGTGATTTTACGGCTTCCCAGACTTTTTCATCTTCTCCGCGCAGCAGGGTGCTCATCGGGTTTAAGTCCACTTCAATGCCTTTTTCCGGCAAACTTTTGACAGCTTCAAGCACTATTTTTTCATAATCCTTTGTTCCCAAAGGGTATAGAGACACCTGACACGACATCATGATATATTCCCCCTAAAATAACTTCACCAGTTCATAACCCTGTTCTCTGGCCGGTCCTACCGACACAAAAGATATTTCTGTACCGGTCAGTTCTTTTATCCTTTCCACATAATCCTTAAGGCTTTGAGGCAGTTCATCATATCCAGAAGCGCCGGATATGTCTTCGGGCCAGCCGGGGAATTCTTCGTACACGGGCGTGCATTCCGCCAGTACATTGAGGCTTGCGGGAAATTCTTTTAGAATCTGCCCCCTGTATTCGTATCCCGTACAGATTTTAACTTTTTCAAGGCCGCCGAGGGTGTCGAGCTTGGTTATGGCTATGTGCGAAAGGCCGTTCACCCTCACCGCAAACCTGAGTATCACCGCATCAAGCCATCCGCAGCGGCGGGGCCTACCGGTGGTGGTGCCGTATTCATAACCTTTTTCTCTGATGTAATCTCCAACGGAATCAAAAAGCTCGGTGGGGAAAGGCCCCTTGCCCACTCTTGTGGTGTAGGCCTTCACAACGCCCACCACGCTGTCTATCAATGTGGGGCCCACACCGGCCCCTATGCACACGCCTCCGGCTATGGGGTGGGATGAAGTGACATAGGGATATGTGCCCAGGTCCACATCAAGCAAAGTCCCCTGAGCGCCCTCATAGAGTATGTTCCTGCCCGCTTTTGCAGCCTCATATATGATTACCGTAGTATCGCAGACCATGGGTTTTATCTTTTCGGCAGCCTTCAGGTAACTTTCCAGCAGCGGGCCCTTTTCAAACCCTTTTACCCCGTAAACCCTTTCCAGAAGGTAATTCTTCGCTTCAAGGTTCTGCTCCAGCTTTTCCTCAAAAAGCCGAGGATCCATAAGATCGCACATGCGGATACCCATTCTTTCCGCTTTGTCTATATAGGCGGGGCCTATGCCCTTGCGGGTGGTGCCCAGTTCATAGGCCCCTTTCCTTTTTTCGGCAAGATCGTCAAGAAGCACGTGATAGGGCATGATGATATGGGCTCTGTCGCTGATTCGAAGGGCGTCTACTTCAACGCCGTTTTGTTCAAGATAATCCAGCTCTTCTATAAGGCCCAAAGGGTCGATCACCACGCCGTTGCCTATGATGCACGTGGTGCCCGGGTGCAATATACCGGAGGGGACAAGGTGCAGTTTGTACCGCTTTGATTCCACTTCCACCGTGTGCCCCGCATTGTTCCCTCCCTGATAGCGCACCACCACGTCCGCCTTTCGGGCAAGATAATCGGTAATACGCCCCTTGCCTTCGTCGCCCCACTGGGCGCCAACCACTACTACACCCGCCATTGAAGTCACTCCTAACTTAAAAATAGTATATGTTGGATTTTCCGCACAAAAGATGCAGGAAACCCCTTTTGTTAAATCATTTATTTATTCTATTCAGTATCTCCCTGGCCACCACCACTCCAGAAGCGGACGCCTGAGCCAGCCCCCTGGTTACCCCCGCACCGTCGCCTGCGGCAAAAAGGTTTTTAATCTGGGTTTCCAGAGATGAACTCAAAGCAGGCCTTGAAGAATAAAATTTGACTTCCGCCCCGTAAAGCAGAGTATGGTTGGAATACACGCCAGGGGCCAGTTTATCCATGGCCTGCAGCATTTCAAGTATGCTTACAAGATGCCGGTAGGGAAATACCAGGCTCAGATCCCCCGGCGTGGCCTCCTTCAAGGTCGGTTCCACAAGGCCCCTTTTGATTCTCTCCGGTGTAGACCTCCTGCCGGATAAAAGGTCTCCCAGGCGCTGCACCAGCACGCCCCCGCCCAGCATGTTTGCAAGAGCGGCTATGTATTTGCCGTAGGAAATGGGTTCCCGGAAAGGTTCGGTGAAAGTCTTGCTCACCAAAAGGGCGAAATTGGTATTGGAAGTCTTTCTGTCCGAATAACTGTGGCCGTTGACGGTGATGAGGCCGCTGTTGTTTTCCATGACCACCTCGCCGTATGGATTCATGCAAAATGTCCTTACCCTGTCGTCAAAGGATTTGGAATAATATATGAGTTTGGACTCATAAACCGCATCCGTAATATGTTCCATCACGACGGCAGGCACTTCCACCCGGACACCTATGTCCACAGGATTTATGCTCATGTCAAGTTTAAGGCGCGCCGCTTCTTTCGCAAACCATTCGGCACCTTCCCGGCCCGGAACCGAAACAATATATTTTGCGTGGAATACTTCCCCGTTTTCTGCGACAATGCCTGCGGCTTTTCCGTCTTCCACCAAGATGGTTTTCGCCTCAGTGGAAGTTTTTATCTCCACCTTTGTATCAAGGTAGCTTCGCATTTCCTTGAGTATGTTCCAGCACTTTTCCGTTCCCAGGTGCTTCACTCTGGCGGGAATCAGCCTGAGATCCGCCGTAGCGGCTTTTTGCTGTATCTCCCTGATCACAGGGCTGTCGGTGCCATGGACAATATCGGTGGCGCCGAAACTCAAAAATATTTTATCAACATATGCTATAAGTTCCGCCACTTCGCTTTTTGGCATGTATTCGTCAAGCCAACCGCCAAATTCGGTGGTAAGGGTGAGTTTGCCGTCACTGAAAGCCCCGGCTCCGCCCCATCCATTTACTATAGAACATGGAACGCAGTGGCGGCACGGCACATTTTTTTCCTTCGAAGGGCAGAATCTCCCCTCTATGTCCTTTCCTTTTTCAAGAATCAGCACCGATATCCCCGGTGCTTTATCAACAAGCTCCAGGGCGGTAAAAATCCCTGCGGGCCCGGCTCCGACAATAATAACGTCATATTCTTCGGGCATAAGATCCCTCTTTTCCCGCTTGATTTTGCAGCAATAATAATAATATCAAAGTGTCAGTCTAAAGTCAACACAAAATCCGAATAATATATTTATATATATAATAATAATTCGTAAAGCGGCGAACATTAGGGGCGTTATAAATTAATTTAAAACATAATCTAAAATATTATTATTTTCGGTGCTGGTTCCGGCTTCGGCTCCGGGCTAATCTCCGGTGGAAAAAACCTTCCGCGCCTGCAGCAAGCTATGCATATTGATTTTTCCATTTTGAGATACTATAAGAGAAAGTATGATTCGAGGAGGCAGTGAATCATGATCAGGACAATTACCGTAACTGACGTGAACCAATATTCCGTAAAGCCTCTGGATTTAGGATTCGACGCCGAGGCGGCGGAAGAGATGATTCCGAAAACCGGCATCGCCAGGGGTAAAATCATAAAGACGTCAGGAGAATTTTCTGGCACCAGCAGGCCGAACCTCATGTTATATCCAGGAGAATAGTCACCGTTTTTCCAGTCTATTTAACTATTATATGCTGAATGTCAATGAAAACAGCTCCTTTTCAGTCACTATTCGGCACAATAAAATAATAGCACAAATAAGAGCCGAATTCCATCGGCTCTTTGATATAACGCTACATACGATTCTGATTTAAAAAGTCGCTTCCCTGCCGGAGACGGACCGGCAGCGGACTTTGTTTCTGCATCAGAATTACATATCAGAATTACATACTTGTTATAATAACATCCGCAAATTCTGAAGTCTTAACCTCTTTTGCCCCTTCCATCTGCCTGGCCAAGTCGTGGGTCACGATTTTTTTGGAAATGGCCGTTTCAAGCCCCCGCAAAATCATTCCGGCTGCTTCCCTCCACCCCATGTACTCAAGCATCATTACGGCGGTCAGGATAAGCGAACCGGGATTTGCCTTGCCGGTACCGGCAATGTCGGGAGCCGAACCGTGAGTTGCCTCAAAAAGTGCGACAAAATCTCCTATATTCGCCCCGGGAGCCATGCCGAGGCCGCCCACCTGGGCTGCCGCCGCATCGGAAAGATAATCGCCGTTTAAGTTGGGAGTAACGATGACGTCATATTCCGATGGGCGAAGCAGCATCTGCTGGAACATGTTGTCCGCAATGCGGTCCTTTACAACTATTTTGCCTTCAGGCGCATTGCCTCCATACGATAAAAGTTCTTCTTCAGTCAAGATTTTGTCTTTAAATTCTTTTTTCGCAATGTCATAACACCAGTTTTTAAAACTTCCCTCGGTATACTTCATTATATTTCCTTTATGGACTATGGTGACCGATTTACGCTCGTTCTCCACTGCAAAGTTCAATGCTTTGCGCATTATTCGCTCCGATGCGGCTTTCGATATATATTTTATGCCAATCCCCGCATCTTCCGGGACATCGCAGCCCATATGGGCGTTTAAAAATTCCCTGGTCTTTTCTGCCTCTTTGCTTCCGGCCTGCCATTCTATGCCGGCATATATGTCCTCGGTGTTTTCCCTGAACACCACCACATCCACTTGTTCCGGATGGAGCACCGGGCTTGGGACACCGGGAATCCATTTAACGGGCCTCACACAGGCATAGAGGTCCAGTTCCTGGCGAAGAGTGACATTTATGCTCCTGAACCCCCCTCCTACCGGAGTGGTGAGAGGACCCTTGATGGCAATGATATATTCACGAATAGCATCAACGGTTTCTTCGGGCAGCCATTGGCCTGTGAGATGAAAAGCCTTCTCCCCTGCCAGTATCTCCTTCCATTCGATACTGCGTCGGCCCCCATAAGCTTTTTTTACCGCTGCATCCACCACTTTCCTGGTGGCCCGCCAGATGTCAGGCCCCGTGCCATCACCTTCGATGAAGGGAATGATTGGATTGTCAGGAATTATAAGTTTTCCGTCTCTTACATATACTTTATCAGACATAAAATCACATCCTTTTCTCCATGTCCTTTTGTGAGTCAGTGAGTCAGGGGACGGTTCCTTGACTCACCAAATGAGTCAAGGAACCGTCCCCTGACTCACTGACTCATGTCATCACCACTTTCCTAAATGTTAACCTGTTCATTTGCTTTTTCCTGCAAAATTCAGCAGTCCTCCCGCCAGGATTATCTCCTTCTGGCGGTCGGAGAGGTTGAGCTTGACTTTAAAGGTCCTGCCGCGGGTTACGTTTTTCACCTCAATGGTATCGGAAAAAAGTTTCTCCCGGGCATTTTCAATAACAAGCTCATCTCCATTTCTGCCAACTGCTTGATTTATCTCATCATAATCCCTCTCATCCTCAAAAGTGAGGGGCAGGATGCCGAAGTTTATGAGATTTTGCCTGTGTATCCTGGCAAAGGATTTGGCGATAACGGCTTTTATTCCAAGATATAATGGTGCCAGTGCCGCATGCTCCCGGCTGGAGCCCTGGCCGTAGTTTGCTCCACCCACTATGAATCCGCCGCCAGCCTTCTCGGCCCTATCCGGGAAGGTAGGGTCCAACGCCTCGAAACAGTGCTTTGAAATTGCAGGAATATTGGAGCGCAGGGGTAGTATCTTTGCCCCGGCGGGCATGATGTGGTCGGTAGTTATGTTGTCTCCAACCTTAAGCAACACCCTGCCTCTTATTTCATCAGGCAACGGTTCCGCTTTAGGCAAAGGCTTAATGTTCGGCCCTCTCAAAATCTCCACATTACTTCCATCTACAGGTGGTGGGATAATCATGCGATCATCTGTTGCAAATTTTTCAGGCATTTCTACTACAATAGGTTCTTCCAGGGTCCGGGGGTCTGTTATGATACCGGTGATGGCAGATGCCGCTGCGGTCTCTACGCTTACCAGATACACTTTTGCATCCCTGGTGCCGCTCCTTCCCTCGAAGTTCCGGTTGGAAGTCCTGAGGGATACTGCCCCTGTAGCAGGAGCCTGACCCACACCCACGCAGGGCCCACAGGCGCACTCCAGTATCCTGGCGCCCGCCGCCACGATGTCGGCGAGAGCTCCGTTTTTGGACAGCATAAATAATACCTGCTTTGAACCCGGAGCCACCACCAGACTCACATTGGGAGCAATGGTTTTTCCCTTTAAAATCTTTGACACTTTCATCAAATCTACATATGAAGAATTGGTGCAGCTTCCTATAAAAACCTGATCCACCTTTTGTCCTGCCACTTCCGAAACCTTTTTAACATTATCGGGGCTGTGGGGTAGGGCAATAAGAGGCTCCAATTCATCTAGATTAATGTCTATTACTTCATCATATTCGGCATCAGGGTCAGCATCAAGAGGGATAAAAGCATCTCCTCTCCCCTGGGCCTCGAGAAATCTTCTGGTGACTTCGTCGCTGGGGAATATGGATGATGTGGCTCCCAGTTCGGCACCCATGTTGGTGATGGTGGCTCTTTCGGGGACGCTCAGGGACTTTACGCCGTCACCGCTATACTCCATGATTTTGCCTACCCCACCTTTGACAGAAAGCCGTCTTAGTACTTCCAGTATAATGTCTTTTGCTGTCACCCACGGTGCAAGTTTACCGTGAAGCCTTATGTTTACAACTTTGGGCATGTTGAGGTAAAATGGATGCCCTGCCATAGCCATGGCCACATCCAGGCCTCCTGCTCCTATGGCCAGCATTCCCAGGCCACCGCCGGTAGGAGTGTGGCTGTCGGAGCCTAGCAGAGTCTTGCCGGGCACGCCGAATCTTTCCAGGTGAACCTGATGGCATATGCCGTTGCCCGCTCTGGAAAAATGCACCCCGAACTTTGCGGCAGCGGTCTGAAGGAACCTATGGTCATCGGCGTTTTCAAAGCCGGTCTGGAGGGTGTTATGGTCCACATAGCTTACCGAAAGCTCGGTCTTTACCCTGGGAATTCCTATGGCCTCAAACTCAAGGTATGCCATGGTCCCGGTAGCGTCCTGGGTGAGGGTCTGGTCTATCCTTATAGCGATTTCTTCACCGGGAATCATACTACCTTCGACCAGATGAGATTTGATGATTTTCTGTGTAAGATTCATCGCCAAATTGCATCCCTCTTTCAATTTTTTATTATTTAATTTTGTAGTATATATTGAATATTATAAAATGTATACGGGATACTTTAATATAATATATATAATATAACTCAACTTTCGCAGATCAAACTATAACTACAAACCTTGATAAATCAATAAAAATAAGCAAACAAAAATGCAAGGAGCTTCCTTTTGTGATATAATGGAATTGGACAAAATATACAAGAAAGGAAGATCCTTGCAATGTCCATTATATCACATTATAACGAAAATGAAAACCGCTTTTCCTCAACTGTCGACAATTTTTTAAAAGAAAATCGCATAGGGTTCCTACTAAAACAGAGCAATTTCTATAAGGAAAAGGGAATTTCATGCTATGCTGTTTTCAAGTTCCTGTTCACTCTTGTATTCTCCGGTAAGAATCTTTACAGGATTCTGGAGTCGCAAAATTCCAATTTGCCCTTTGCCAAGGATGTCATATATAGATTCCTGAACTCTATATATTATAACTGGCAGAAGTTTCTTATGTTGCTGGCATCATCCATAATCCGCAGCAAGTTGGTAGGTTTGACATCGGACAACCGTGTCAATGTCCTAATAATAGACGATTCTGTATACAGTAGGAATAGAAGCAAGGTTGTCGAACTTTTAGCCAGAGTAAGAGACCATGTGGCACAAAAATACGTTAAGGGGTTCAGACTTCTCACCCTTGGATGGTCTGATGGAAATACCTTCATCCCGCTCGGCTTCAACCTCTTGAGTGCACAAACTTCTGAAAACAGGTTGCAACCTATGAACAGTGAAATCGATAAAAGGAGCATAGGCTACAAGCGCCGAATTTCTTCACTCGCGAAAGAAACCGATGCCATGATAGACCTGCTAAAACAGGCAGTGGAGAATAACATCCCTGCAAAATATGTGCTGTTTGATAGCTGGTTTACTTACCCAAGCATATTGTTGAAGATCCTCGGATTAAACCTCCACGTCATAGCCATGGTTAAGAACATGAAGAAAATTTATTACAGTTTTCAAGGCAAAAGAATGAGCCTTCAGTCTATATATTCTTGCGTAAGAAAAAAACGCGGTAAGGCAAAGATACTTTCATCAGTTGTAGTTGGTATCGGCACTGACAATGATGGTAATGAAGTTCTTGCAAAGATTGTATTTGTAAGGGATCGCAACAGATCTCGCAACTGGCTTGCCATTATTTCTACAGATACAACGCTTTCTGACGAAGAAATCATAAGGATATATGGCAAGCGCTGGGATATTGAGATATTTTTCAAGATATGCAAGTCTTACCTTAGTCTTGCAAAAGAGTTTCAGGGGCGTTCTTATGATTCCATTGTTGCCCATACTACTATTGTTTTTGCAAGGTACATCATGCTGGCTGTTGAAAACCGCAATAACAAGGATTTGCGGACTATAGGAGGCTTGTTCTATTACTTCTGTGATGAGCTTCAGGATATAAAGTTCATGGAAGCTTTGCAGCTATTGATTGATGCTCTTAAGACTGCTTTGCGTGAAAAGCTCGTGCTTTCAAAGGAAGCAATCAGTGAGTTTTTAGATTATTTTATGTCTTGTCTGCCCACTTTCCTTAAGGAAAAGTTGGCACTTTGTTCCTGCGAAAGTTGAGTAATATAATATATATTAAATAATTCATTCCCGCTCATTTTCATTTATTTTGAATGTCTTCAGATAAGACTCCAGGGCCTTTTGAAGATGCTCTTCAACCAGCCTTTTCGCCCTCGCCGCATCCCTGTCGATGACCGCCTGAAGAATCTCCCGGTGGTCTTTTAATACCGATATTTTTCTTTCTTTCCTGCTCATGGTGATCATTCTGAAGCGTTTAAGATATTCTTTATAAGTGTTTATAAGATTAATAAGGCGGGGCATCTTGCACGACTTCATTAAAATGTCGTTAAACTCCTGGGAAGTATTGAAAAGGTCTTCGGTTTCGTCCTCTTCGGTTAAGGCCGCCATTTCTTCAATTAAAACTTTGAGCTTTTTTATCTCTTTTTCGGTAATGTTTTTAACGGTGTACGTTATTGCGAGAGCTTCCAGGGCCTGCCTGATAGAATATATTTCTATTATATCTTCGGGGCTGAATCCCTTAACTACCACTCCTTTGCGGGGCACGTGCTTGATTAAGCCTTCAGTTTCAAGTTTTCGGAGAGCCTCCCGGATAGGAGTCCTGCTGACCCTCATTTTCTCTGCAAGATCCTTTTCAACCAGCCTGTCGCCGGGTTTCAACTCCCCGTCGAAAATTGCCTGTCGTATGGACTCATAAATCATTTCCCTTATGGGTTTTATATTTGAGACATTGAATGATTCAAGAGCGCCGCTCATTATTTCACCTCGATAATCTTTTATTATATGCCTATTGCCTCCGGGAGAGCTTCTACAGTTAGAGTCATCAGACTTTTATCGGAAATATTTCGTGATGCATCCCGCATCCGGGATACATTTTATAATATTCTATATAATTCTACGTATAATTTTAAATTCCTGCAAACCTGACAAAATATTTTTTTCACAATATAAAAGAATAAAAAGAGCCTCCGCTTTTTTACGGAGGCTGAAATTATCTTATTCCCTTACACACCTCATCAGTCGCTTTTCATCAAGCACTATTATCTTTTGCCTGTCCATATCTATTATCCCATTCTTTTTCATTTCACTCAAAACTCGGGTGAAGGTCTCCCGGGAAGTGCCCACCAGCGCAGCCATCTCCTGGCGGGTAAAGGGCAGTTCCACCTCGATGCCGCTTTCGGTCTTTTGCCCGTAGTCAAGGCAGATCTTGTGGAGCATGCAGGCAGTCCTGTCGTAGGTATCCCTGAAGGCCAGGTTTTTTATCTGTTCCTGTGTTTCCCTGAGGCGGTTTGCCATTATTTTAATGATCTTCAGGGCTATGTGCGAGTTCTGCCATATCAGGTTTTCCAGGTCCCGGTTTTTTATAAATCCTACCACCGAGTCTTCCACAGTCTCGGCGCTGGCCGGATAGGATCCACCGCCCAGGAGCACGGCTTCCGCAAAAACATCACCCTTCTGGAAGATGTGGAGTATGTATTCCCGTCCCTCCTCATCGGATTTGTATATTTTTATCCTGCCGGATTTAATGAAGTAGACCGCCTCTCCCGGATCGCCCTCCTGGAAAATCACCACACCTTTTCTGTATCTTACTGCCTGCACCAATTCCTTGATTTCCCCCAGTTCCTCATCAGAAAGCCCCGAAAAAATGGGGATTTTCTTTAGTATATCAGTATCCAACATATGGCTTTAGAAGCCCCCTTTGAAAGTTTTAAGGCGGCAGTGTAATGGAAGCAAATATATCGAACTTCCAAATTCGAACTTCGAATCAGCCGGCCTGAGTCTGGCGGAATTTTTCTATGCTGGCGAACTTGGTGAACCTGGACAGCCACACCAGTTCCACTATACCCGTGGGACCGTTTCGCTGCTTGGCTATGATGACTTCGGCAATGTTCTTTTTCTCGGTGTCGGGGTTATAGTAATCGTCTCTGTATAAAAATGCCACTACATCCGAGTCCTGCTCCTGGCTGCCGGATTCCCGCAAATCACTCAGGATGGGGCGATGGTCGGACCTTATTTCCGGCGCCCTGGAAAGCTGGGAAAGCGCAACAACCGGCACAGAAAGTTCCCTGGCCAGCGCTTTCAGGGATCTGGAAATATCGGATATCTCCTGCTGGCGGTTCTCGGAATTGCCCTTTCCAGACATTAGCTGAAGATAGTCTATCATTATGAGGCCCAGGCCCTTTTCAGCCTTGAGCCTGCGGGCTTTTGCCCGCAGCTCCAGCGATGTGATTCCCGGCGTGTCGTCTATGAATATGGGGGCCTGGGATAGCGGCCCCATCGCCCTGGCCAGGCGCGGCCAATCATCTTCCTCCAGCCTTCCGGTGCGAAGCTTATGGCTGTCCACATTGGATTCAGCGCAGAGAAGCCTTTGTACAAGCTGTTCCTTTGACATTTCAAGGCTGAAAATAGCCACAGGGACTTTGTATCTTATGGCCGCATTGGCGGCAATGTTGAGTGCAAAGGAAGTCTTGCCCATGCTGGGCCTTGCCGCAATCAATATCAAATCGGACGGCTGCAGGCCCGAGGTCATTTCATCCAGGTCGGGGAATCCCGTGGGCACGCCGGTGATGCCCCCTTCGGAATTGTAAAGTTCCTCTATGCGTTCAAAGGTGGAGAGTAAAATGTCTTTTATATGATAAAAATTTTCAACTCTTCTTTTCTGTACAATCTCAAAAATCATCCGCTCGGCTTCATCCAGCACCTGTTCGGCGTCTTCCCTGGAATCATAAGCCATGGACATAATCTGGGACGATGTGGTAATCAGTCGCCGCAGCAGCGCCTTTTCTTCGACTATGCTGCAGTAGTAGGCTATGTTGGCCGCCGTGGGCACAGTTTCGGTTAGGGTAGTAAGATATGAAACGCCCCCGATCTGCTCCAGCAGCTTCCTTGAGCGGAGGGCTTCGGTAACGGTAATCAGGTCCACGGGTTCCCGGTTTTCATTGAGTTCCACAAGCACTTCAAATATCTTACGATGGGACTCCTTGTAAAAATCCTCGCTTTTCAGGCGCTCTACCGCCACAAAAATGGCTTCTTTTGAAAGCAGCATGGAGCCCAGTACCGACTGTTCCGCTTCCAGACTGTATGGAGGAACTTTCAAATTATCCACGGGAATCACCCTTCTATTATTTTAAAATGTATCTTTGTTTCCACTTCAGGAGCAAGTTTAACGGTCGCTTCATAGTCTCCCACGGATTTTATCGGATTTAAAAGTTCGATTTTCCTTTTATCTATATCAATATTGTACTGGCTTTTCAGCGCGTCAGAAATATCTTTGGAGGTGATGGAGCCAAAGAGTTTGCCCTGTTCTCCGGCTTTAACCTTCAGCGTCAAGTGGGTTTTTGAAAGCATTTCAGCCTGCTTTATCGCATTCTGTTTTTCTTTTTGTTTCTTTTTCTCCTGTGCCCTCTTTTCCTGCTCCAGTTGTTTCAAACTCGATTCGGTGGCTTCCATCGCCAGTTTCCTGGGGAGCAGATAATTTCTGGCGTACCCTTCGGCAACATTAATAATTTCGCCTTTTTTGCCCACATCTTTAACATCGCTTAGCATTATGACCTTCATGCAGTTTCACCCTCTTTCAAATACTCAAAAATAGCGGTTCTCAATTTTTCCAGCGCCTCTTCAATACCCGCAACTTTTAATTGGGCGCCGGCTACTGTCATGTGCCCGCCGCCGCCGAGTTTTTCCAGAACCCTCTGTACATTCATATTTCCCAGCGATCTGGCGCTTATAGAAATGCCGTCATCGGTGGGGACCAGCACGAAAGACGCGTATATGCCTTTTATCTCCAGAAGACTGTTTGCGGCCTGGGCAGCTGACAAAGACGGGTTTTTAGGTTTTTCAAGATAATAGGAAATCGCTATATGGTCAAAATATATCCGGGCCCTTTTCACCACTTCCGCCCTGGCGTTGACAGTCTCTATATCCTCCTGGAACAGTTTATAAACTACCGTGGGGTCCGCGCCCATACGCCTGAGATAAGATGCGGCTTCAAAGGTCCTGACCCCTGTCTTGAAGGAAAAGTTTCCGGTGTCTACTGCAATACCCGAGAGCAGGGCCGTGGCCGAAAGCGGGGAAAGCTTTATTTCATCTCCCATATATTCCAGCATTTCTGTTACCATCTCGCTTGTGGAAGATGCATAAGGTTCCAGATACACCAGGAACGCTTTGTCAATAAATTCCTCACCCCGCCGGTGGTGGTCTATCACCACTACCTTCTCGGCTCTTTGCAGCATTTTCTGCGAAAGGCAAAAAGAAGGTCTGTGAGTGTCTGTAACTACCACCAGGGTTTTTTTTGTCATTTTCTCGAGAGCGTCATACTCTTTTATAAAAACTTTGCCCATCTCTTCATCACCCAGCAAAAGGTCCATCAGGGACTCCACAGAAGGGCTCTGCTCTGGTGAAAGCAGGATATATCCCGGTTTCCCCAGCCCTTTTGCCGCCGTCACTATCCCCACGCTTGCTCCAAGGGCGTCCATGTCCAGAAATACATGACCCAATGCCATAACCATGTCCGACTCTTCGATTAAATCCCTGAGAGCGTGGGAGATGACTCTGGCCCTCACCCTGCTGTATTTTTCCAATTCTTTGGTCTTTCCGCCGAAAAAGTGCGTTTTCCCTCCGGCCTTTATCACAACCTGGTCCCCGCCCCGGCCCAGGCAAAGTTCCAGAGCGTTCAGAGCCGACCTGCTCGTTTCCAGAACCGTATTCTGCCCGTAGGCTATGCCGATGCTGAGGGTCACCGCTATGGCGGGGCCCACCTTCAATTCTTTTATCTCCTCGAGGATGGAAAACCTACCTTCTTCCGCCCGATCTAGCTCCTTTTTGCTAAATACGGCCACGAATTTATCGCTTTCATATTTCCTGATAAAACCGTTGTACCCCTGGACCCACTGGGTAATGATCTTGTCGATCCTGGCCAGAAGCTCGGGTCGGTTTTCATCTGGACAAACTGCCATTATATCGTCAAAATTGTCCACCTGTATGTATGCCAGCGCCAATCTCTCTTCGCCAAGCCTCCGGGCCAGTTCATGTGATTGAGTCATTTCCTCCGCATTCACCGAAGGCGCTCCGGAACCTGTAAGAGTCGGCCTCTCCCGCACAGGGTTTTTCGTCATGTCGACGGTAAAAATTAAAAGCAAAACAAACACGGGCAGCAGTGCGATGGACACCCGGAAGTTTACGAAGAAAAATGCGACCATTTCCGCAAACAGGATCAGCGCACACAGCCAGAGTATATTCAACTTTCGACGGCTCGTCAAATCCAGTCCCCCTCAAAAAAATACTGATTAATTTATATATGGCGGAAATTGAACAAAATATCGAACATTCCCGCCCACATCACCAGCTGGGACACCAGAGGATTGAAGAAAATCAACAGTACGAACAAAACCCGCAGGATCTTCGTCACATTAAAGCGGCCCATGTAGTAAGCCACAAGTGAAAATCCTTCGATGATAAACGCAAACCCGAAAATCAGCTGGAGATTTGTGCCGACGGATTTTAAAATCCCCAGCGGCCAGTAGTATTCCAGCAGATTCAAAAGCACTCCCAGAAGGAAAAAAAACACCGTGTATTCGGGAAGCCTCCACAGCCAGAAAGGTGTGAAATCCTCCAGTTTCTGGCCCAGACGGGAAAGTATAAGTTTGGTCACCTGATAGTTCAGAAATGCCGACACGATTGATGACATTACAAGCAGCGCCGGAATGGCCAGAGTAAGGAAATCAAGAATCTTTCCATAACTTTCCACAATCTGTTTTACAGTCTCAGGGCTCACGCCCATGTTTTTATACATGTTCCCAACCATCGCTATGGAATCCCTCATTGCAGAAAGCTCCGCTTTCATCGGGTTGAAGCCCATGAGGTAAATCGTCGTCACAATAAGTGCCACTTCGGACACGAGAGAAGCGGCGCCGCTTATTAACAGCACCCTGTAGGGGCTGAATTTTTTCCTTATCGCCCACCCCATAACAACACCCAGCAGTCCAAAACCGAGGACCACATTAAAAGATTGCACAGGCCCCTGCAGCATGGCTACGGCTATCCCCGCCACTGCTGTGGCAAGTATGCTGGTCCTCATTCCGTGCCTGATCCCAAGAATGACTATAGGAACAGGCCATATCAGGCTGGCAAATACGCCCAGAACCGGCACATAAAGAGCGATAAGGCTGATTATAATGGTTATGGCGGAAAGCATGGCTCCCTCTACCATTGATCTGGTGTTTGCAGGCCCCATTTAGCCTCCTCCTTTTGCTTAAAAAAAGAGAGGGAAGACCCTCTCTATTCTGCGGTAAATGGCAACAGGGCAATGTTTCTCGCCCTTTTAATGGCTATAGTAAGCTGTCTTTGATGCTTTGCACAATTGCCGGTGATTCTACGGGGCAGGATCTTGCCTCGTTCCGTTATGAATTTTCTCAGGCGATTGTACTCTTTATAGTCGATAGATTCCACTTTGTCCATGCAAAAACTGCATACCTTTTTCTTTTTGACCTTTTTCTGTTTAAACCCACCTTCTGTTTTCATCAAAATGGCACCTCATTTCCTCCAATATCTTCATGTTCGCCGCTATCAAAATCCAGATCCGCATCTATGCTGTCAAAATCCGGTTCGGAACCGGCAGTCTTAGGTCTGTCCAAAAACTTCACTTCGTCGGCAACCACTTCCGTAATGGACCTGCGCTGGCCCTCCGGGGTGTCATAAGACCTTACCTGCAGCCTTCCGGAAACCGCCACCTGGCGCCCCTTCCTGAGGTTGTTGGCGCAGGTTTCAGCCAGCTTTCTCCAGGCCACGATCCTGATAAAGTCTGCTTCCCTTTCCCCTTTTTGATTCACAAAGGGCCTGTCAACCGCCAGCGTGAAAGTGACCACGGGCACGCTGTTTGCGGGTGTATACCGGAGTTCTGGGTCTCTTGTGAGCCTGCCTATCAAAATGACTCTGTTCAAGGCTTTCACCTCTTATTTCTCTTTTTTTACGATGAGGTATCTCATGAGCCCGCCAGTTATCTTGAAGACCCTTTCCAGGTCCCGGGCTGCATCGGGATTTGAGCTGAAGTTCATCAGAACATAGTAGCCCTCCCGGCGGTGATTGATTGGATAGGCAAGCCTTTTCTTGCCCCATTCGTCAATCTCCTGCACGCTGCCCCCTTTTTCTTCAATGACCCCTTTGAACTTGTCCACCAGCTGTTTTATGGTATCTGTGTCCAGTTCGGGATCGATGATGTAAAGGGTTTCGTAATCTCTCATTTTTTTCACCTCCATGGACTTTAGGCCCCGGTGTGCCGGAGCAGAGATGTTCGGACGTATTATATCATTTATCGGGGGGTTTTTCAAGGTCTTCGGTCTGCCTGCGGCTCACTATTTTTCTGGCGGACTTTTCGAATTTGGACCGGGGAATCATAACCTTTCTGCCGCAGCCCAGGCACTTTATGCCAAAATCCATGCCCACGCGCCAGATCTCCCACTCGTCGCTGCCACAGGGATGCTTTTTTTTCATTTTTACAACATCGCCTACAAAATAGTTCAAGAGCCTTCATCCTCTCTTTCGGTGCCCTTTTTTATATATACTACCCTTGGGTAGGGAATTTCTATATTTTCTTTAGCAAACCTGTCCATTACGGCCTTCCGGATATCTCTTTCAACGCTCCATTGCTGCATGGGAACGGTCCTGGCCAGTATTGTCACTACCACTTCGGAAGAACCCAATTTTGTGACTCCCAGCACAATGGGTCCTTCCACTATATCGTCCCTTTTGTTTCTCACTTCCCTGCATACTTCTTCCAGAACCTCCAGAACCCTGTCTATGTCTTCTTCATACGCAACTCCGATTTCCACCATCGCCCGCATGGAACCTCTGGAATGGTTAGTCACACGGGTTATCTCTCCGTTGGGGATTATATGGAGCTGGCCTCCGAAGTCACGAAGCCTGGTGCTCTTGATGCCTATATCTTCCACTATGCCGGCGACGCCTGCGGTTTCCACATAGTCTCCCACTCTGTAGTGGTCTTCGAAGATTATAAAAAAGCCCGAAATTACGTCTTTTACAAGATTCTGGGCTCCGAAGCCCACCGCAAGACCTCCGATGCCGGCGGCCGTCAGCAGCGATTCAGTTCGGATACCCAGGAGTTCCAGGAGATTTATTAAGACGACAAAATAAGTCACATACCGAACTATGCTCTTTAAAAGACCGGTCAAAGTCTTCCTCTTATTTTCGCTCATTGGCAGTTTGTCGGAACGTTTCATTAAAAAGAGTCTATCTATAAAGCCTTCGCTGAATTTTATAGCCAAAAAAGCAAGAACAATGATAACCGCGGCTCTCGCTACCGGCACCGCAAAGGGCGGAAGTCCGCTTATTAGATCATTGTAAGTCTGCATGATATCGGACATAAAACCACGACCTTTCTTAATTATCAGAAGCCGGAGGTCAGAGGTGAAAGGTCAGACAAAAATTATAAACATAAGGTCCTCTTGCCGGTAGTTTTTTCCACGATTTCAAACATGTTGGTGACCTTGCCCACTCTGAGCTTTTCCTTAAGACTGTAATAATCGAGACATGTGCCGCAGGATAGGATTTCTATGCCCCTTTTTTCCAGTTCTGCCAGAGTATCCAGCAAGTCCGACCCTTCGGTAGTGAGGAATACTCCGCTGTTCACGAAAAGTATGGCTGAGGGCAGATGGGAGGCCTCCCTGAGTGTATGTATGTAGTTTTTTAATAGAATTTTCCCCAGTTCTTCGGCTCCACTGCCCAGAGTATTTTTGGAGATGAAGATTATATAATCATCATTTGTAGAAAGTAACGGTTTTTTAGCTCTCGCCTCATCCTCGTGCCGCTTCGGAACTTTATCGATCTCGCCTTTTTCTATGGTGATCTCAAATCCCCCTGCCCTTTGCTCAACAAGAAACTGTAAATTCTGGCTTTTTGCCAGCTTCACCACATTGTCCCTGGATATTTCATTGTCCACAGCGGTGACCACTATACCGCTTTCCATGGAATCCAGAGCCTTTTTTGTCAGGATTACAGGTTCCGGGCACGCCTTCCCTCGGGCATCCACAAAAACTTCCATAATATAAGACCTCCTCAAATTAATTTTACCACAACTGGCGTTATGAAGTCCAAAAACTTCAGACGCATCAATATATACGACCCGTTGAGCCCTCTGGAAAGCCAGCTGGCAGGCCACGCCATCAAAAACGGCGAGAGCACTGCGTACATAAGAGCGACCCCTACGGCTGACCGGACCAGCCCGAATACAAGCCCCAGAAGCCGGTTGATAGGAGTGAGATTTGTGAGTCTGACAAGGCTGTTCAAAAAGAATGCGGGAATCAAAAACAGCACCTGTATGCCCGCAAATATCATGAAAAATCCTATGGCGCTCAGAGCCATATCGACGATGTGGCCAAGTCCCACGGCTCCCACCGCTTCCACGCCCGTTTCTGAAACCCGGGGCATGTTGAGCATTGCTCTCAAGACCGGTTCAAGCTCAAGGTGAGCTTTTAAAAAGTTGATCGCCACATCCCGGTAGAATATACCCGCATAAAGGGCTACAATTACCCCGGCCATTTTAAATGCGGAGAGTATGAGGCCCTTTGAAAAACCTTCAATAGCACTCGACAAAAAAATTGTCAGCAAAAATATGTCTACCCAGTTCATAACGCATTACCTCCAGAGATGTCAATAAGGCTGGAGCCGTCGTCACGGTTTAATATTATGCGAGAATTGTCGACTATGTCAACATTCCTTACGCTTCCAAAATTTATGCAGTAAACGAGCATGCCTTCCCGGGACAGCGCCAGTATTTTATCGTCATAAACTATATACACAAATTCTCCGGATTTTTTTATATTAAGCGGCGGTTTTTCCATTGCATAAGACCATTTGATTTGACAGTCCGGGTCCAGCATGATAATTTTAGGCGCAAGCTCTGAAGTCAACTTTGCCTCCCTCTGATTTACCGCCACCGCAACATAGCCGTCATGACCTATGTCGGCCCGCAAAACGGCCTCTTTAAAAATGTATTCACGTATCACACGGCCTTGAAAATCCAGCTTAAAAACCCTGTCCTCAGCCACCGCTTCCACTCCGTCGGGAACAAATTCCAGGCAGAGCATAATCACCGGCCGTTTTATCTCCCACAGCACGTTTCCTTCAGAATTTATAAAAACCATTTTGCCCGATAGGTTTTCATCCATCAAATTCAGCACCGTGTAAGAGCCGGATCTGGAGGTTCGGCCAGAAATGGTTCGACCTTCCAGAGGAATCTGCCAGAGGACCGCTCCCTTTGTATTCATGAGAGCGGCATATTCTTTTTTCTGAAATTCTCCGGAAAAAAGTATATAATCTCCATCAAAACACAAAACTTCAGGATTTCCTATAAAGTTCTCTTTTTGAAATACAAGCTCCCCCGCCGCACTCCACATCCTTATGATGCCGTCTTCCGCCGTTACAAAGCCTTTCGGGCCCATCCACAGCAGCTCTTTTTGCTCGAGGTTTTTTTGCCATGTCGCTCTGCCGCTGCCGTCCACCCTCTTTATGACACCCCTGTCATAGTTGAAAAAGCCTCCGTCGTCGGTACGGACCAATCTCCCTGAAAGCGAAAATATTTCTCGGGTTTTTTGAGTTCTGAAGAGGGTATTTTTTGAAAAGCCGATGGGGTTTGAATCCGTGATAATCATCAACACAATCACGAGAACAAGTAAAATTCCGCCGGACATCATGTAATTTGCGGGAATTTTGCGGTCCACCATTTTCACCTCCCCGACATCAGGAAGTAAAGCGCCGCTCCAATCATTATGCCGAATATCCACCAGTATTTACCAAACTTTTGCCTGTTTGACCCCGTCATCTCCGTATCTTCATAATATTCGCGCTGGCGACGGCTCTCCAGACTGATGGATTTTTTATAATAACTTACATATTTGTCTATTTTTTTCTTCTTCTTATATATCACAGCCATATTGTTGTAGGGCACGGGATTGTCAGGATCCATCGCAGCAGCTTTTTTGTAATATTCTTCGGCTTTATCCATGTCCCCGGCTTCAAAATATATATTGCCCAGGTTGCTGGCTGCGGATGAATAATCAGGTTTGAGTTCCAGAGCTTTAAAAAACATCTTTTTCGCCTCTTCAAATTCCCCGCGCCGGGCGCTTATTACACCCAGCTTGTTGTAAGCTTCCGCGTTGGTGGGCTCGCGTTTTATCAACATGTTAAAAAGCTCTTCTGCCCTGTCATATTCGCCGAGATTCATCAACTTCTTGCCTTGCGACATCAAGTCCTCTGTCATACCGGATGCCAGATGACGAATCTTTCACCCGGAAAATTCTCATCTGGCCTTTTCACCTCATCTCTTAAATTACCTATCGGCTTATCGGATGCCATATGCCGGATTAAGTTGATTCCCCTTCGGCAAATCTTTCTATTCTGAATTCCGACTTCAGACCTCCGGCCTCCGTTATATATTATATCATTCTATTTTTAAACTAAAAAACCTCCTGCATATAAGCAAAAAAACAAAAAAAATCCCGATAATTCCAAACAAGGGGTAAATCAAGCCGATCATTCCGGAAAACCCCCGGGCGGTAAAAGGCATTCCCAAAAACAGGCTGAAAAGAGCGCGATGGAAAGCTATACGCAATTTCCGGGAAACGCTCTGAGCAAAGGCAAAACCGAAAGAAAGAGCCGTGGTAAGCATGGCGCACAGCAGGATAACAATGGAAAGCCAGTATAATTCTTTATTCAGTGCAGAGGCGATATGCATAAGAGGTATCTCTACCCCGGACAGTTCTGAAAAATGGACCGATGTAGAAAGATACAACAAAAGCGCCATGACGAACAATGTGCCGGAAGCTATGAAGCTTGCTCCGCAGGCGGCCTTCCGCCTTTTGGTGAAAGTGCCGAGAGAAGAAAGCACAACACATCCCGAGGTCATATTGAAACTGACATAGATAAGTGCGGAAAACAGCCATCCGCTCCTTGAGGGCAGGGCCATATCCATGAAATATGAAATGTCGCGAAAACCTTTCAGACTGTTGAAAGAAATTAAAAAAGTGAGAACCACCATTATCGGAACAATCACTTTGCTAAACTCCGCAAGGCCATCGGCCCCGTTATTAAGCCACAACACGCAGCCTGTGCACAAAACGATAACCGCCGCAAAATAGGGGACCCTCACGCTTTCCCAAAGCACGGCCCCGCACCCGGAAAGCATTACGTGGTAGCCTCCAAGCAAAAACAAATCCGATATAACTTCGAAAATCATCATCAATTTTTTTCCGGCATACGGCAGCAGTATATCCCTAATGGAGACCGACTGGTTTTTTATGGCCAGGCTCAGTATGCATTTGCCCAGGAGAAAGAACAGTGCGCAGCTTAGCGCAATACCCGCCAGCCCCTTTCTGCCGTAAGCCGTAAAAAACCGCATTATTTCCTGCCCCGAGGCAAACCCCGCCCCAATGATTGTGCCGGCATAGATGAATCCCAGGTTTATCTCATCTCTTATATCCATGAAACCGCCTCCCGCAGATCATCAATTACATTCGCAATATCCTATGATTAAAATGCGAATGTATGACACATAATTCTAAGGAATACTAAATTATGGAATCACATATAATCATATAAAAAAAAGCCGTGCGGGAGGAAAATTATGCTTTTCGAAAATCCGCTGACAAAGCCCAGAGACCTCAGGGTTCATATAGACGCCCCATATGCCGCCGAAATCTTCTCGGAATATTTTTTCAGAATGCTCAGCGAGTCATTTATCCATTTGCCCGTCATAATTCTCTGCATTGGAACCGACCGATCCACCGGCGATTCCCTGGGGCCCCTCGTGGGGGAAATGTTGAAAAAATCCTGCGTTCACGCCAGGGTTTTTGGCACCCTCTCCGAGCCGGTTCATGCAGGGAATCTTACAAAAGTTATGGATGAAATACGCGAAAAATATACGAAACCTTTCATCATAGCCGTAGACGCCTCCCTTGGCTGCTCCGAAAATGTGGGGACCATAAAACTTGCCAGAGGCTCCATAAAGCCCGGAGCCGGTGTAAACAAAGACCTGCCCCCGGTGGGCGACTTTCACATTACCGGCATCGTAAACGTCGGAGGATTTATGGAATACTTCGTGCTGCAAAACACCCGCCTTTATGTGGTCATGAAGATGGCGGAAATCATTTCTGAAGGCATAAACAAGGGACTTTCGAGATTTTTCAGTTGAAAACGGCTCACATAAAAAAAAGAAGGAATAGTCTAATGGCTATTCCTTCTTAATCGAACTTCGAACCTCGAAATTTATAGTTTTGTCTTCAATTCTTCCAAAATCTGATCCGCAGTCTTCCCCTGGGCGTTTATGACGGGTATGTTCTGGGCAACATCTTCGATTCCCATGAAATTTTTATCGATGCCGTTTACAATGACCGCATCGACTTTGACATTTTTAAATAAAATGCTCATATACCCTGTTTTTTATTATTTCATACACTTCCTCCGGAGTCCGGTCCTGGGCATTTACCAGCAAAACCCCGTAAGGATATTCCTCTCCTGTGTCGCCTGACAGCGGATCCATCACCCTGTTGAAACTTGCAGTGTAAATATCGTCAAGCTTCCTGCCGGTATATACGACTGCGTCCACCACCACGTTGGGTTCTCCCCAGGAAACCGTCATATATCCCCTCTCTCTCAGATACTCTCCGACATCCTCCAGGCCGTCTTCCAGGGCAATGACCCGGGTCATTTTTACCACCTCCGCCATTTTTATTATCGACGGAAGCGAATTAAATTATTCCTCACAACCTTCAGAGCCCGGGGCATTATCGAAAAGCTCGTTGGTGTCACGCCTATATAGTCACCGTCGGCCTGAGCCGCAGTGGGGATCTCAAAGTCTATTTTGATTCTTTTTCCCCTGAAAACTTCAAAGGAAGGATGGCTTCTGTGCCCCCCGCTGAAGACCCGGGGTAAAAACCTCAATATTTCAAAACGGCTCATATCGTTCACCAGACATACTTCAAGGAACCCGTCGTCTAAAACGGCATCGGGACATATCATCATTCCTCCACCGTAATATTTTGCATTTCCTACGGCTACCAGCCAGAGTTTCCTCCGTATGGTTTTTCCGTCTATTTCAATGGTGGCTTTTCTGGGAAAAAAGCGCAACAGCGTCATTATCAGCGCAAACACATAAGCCGGAGTTCCCGTGAGGAATTTTACATCATCGTTTGTAGCTCTGGCCACTTCCGCATCCAGACCCACTCCCGCCACATTTATAAAAAATCCTTTTTCATGCTTTCCCAAATCAATATACTCCGGACGTCCCTTTTCAAGCACAGCAAGAGCGGCGCTGGGTTCCCGGGGTATCCCGACGGTCCTGATAAAGTCATTACCGGTTCCCGCAGGAATAATTCCCATTTCTAAGTCTTTCAACACAAGCCCGTTGACCACTTCGCATATCGTGCCGTCGCCTCCTACAGCCACAACCCTCGTAAAGCCGCGATCGCGGGCGCCGGCGGCTATATCCACAGCTTCGCCAGGAGCTTTTGTCAATACAAATTCATAAGGAAAATTAATTTTATCTTTGATTTTGTTCCAGATTTTTAAACTTTTGCCCCTGCCCGCCGCGGGATTTACTATAAATAATGTATTCATGTTGCCTCCCTTGTCCACCAAAAGAAAACCCAACTTTCGTTGGGTTCATTTTGCGGCCTGTTCATTTTTTACAAGTTTAAGATTTCTTTCATGAGAAATATTCTGCATCTCACATTTGCCTTCCAGCAATCCTCCGTCTTCTATCACAATGCCGGCCACTTTTATATCTCCTATGACCTTCCCTGTAGCCCTTATCTCCATTTTTCCTTCCAGCGAGGCATTCCCGTTGAATGAACCGGCTATCACCGCATGACGGGCCTTGATGTCCGCCTTAACCATGCCGCTTTCCGTGATAATGACATCGCCGGTGCTTTCTATCTCCCCTTCGACCTTTCCTTCTATCCTGAGAATACCGGCCGCTTTTATTTTGCCGATGAACTCTGTGCTGGAGCCAAAAATAGTGTCAACTTTGTCCGTTCCGACGGATATCCCGTCAGTTTTCTTGCCGAACATCGCCTTCCTCCTTTACTGTAAATAGTTGGCGGGGTTCTTGAGCTCTCCGTTTACACTGACCATATAGTGCACATGAGGTCCCGTGCTCCGTCCGGTATTCCCCACTTGAGCGATAATCTGGCCTTTTTTAACCTTCTGACCTTTTTTTACCAGCACTTTGGAGGTATGACCGTAGGAAGTCTCAAAACCATAGCCGTGGCTTATGGTCACCATATTTCCGTATCCGCTTTTATAGCCCACAAACACCACCATGCCATCCGCCGCCGCACGTATTGAGGTGCCGTAAGGGGCCGCTATATCAAGGCCGTCATGGAATTCTTTGCGGTAACCGAAGGGCGACCTCCTGTAGCCAAAATCTGAAGTTATCCTGCCGGCAACAGGCCATATGGACGGAGTTGAAGCCATGCGCTGATTTCTCTGTATCATCGCATTTTTTAATTCTTTCAGGCTTTGCTCCTGTTCGGGAAGCTTGGACTCAATAAGCTGCAGGTCCCTTATGGCTTTTTCCCGGTCTATACCGCTTCTAGACGCAAGTATGTACACTCTTTCGCTGTCGGCCGCCTGTTTCAGGTCAATGTTTTTTTTTAAAGCAGGATCATTTTTAAGGAGATCACGCAAATCCTTGTCCAATTTTTCAAGGCCTTGCATTTTCTCTTCCAGTGTCTGCGTCTTTTTCACAAAATAATCAAGCTGTTGCTGCAATTTGTTATAATCCCTGGTTTTCGCCGCGAGATCCCGGTTGCTTGCCTGTATCTGTCTATAAGAAATGGAAAAATTCACAGCATAAACCGAAACAGCTGCCACTATCCCCACCAATAGCCCGCCGATAATTTTGAGAATGATGGCTGGAAATGAAATAGAAAGAGTGGATCTGCCGGAATGAGGTACGATCATTATAGTGAACGCTTCTTTCTTCTTTTTTTTCACTCCTGTTCACCACCACCTCTTGAAAAAATATAATAATATTTCGACGCCAAATAATAAAAATCCTTCCTCACGAGTTAAATTTATCCACCGATTGCTTCAGAAATGATTTCTTTTTCTTCCGGAGAAAGGGTGTAGCTGCAGGTCCCTTTTATTATGGGTTTAAGATAGACCCTGTTCTCGTCCCGGGCATAAATGCTTGTTATCAGTACGCCGGAGTTGTAATCGTTCAGAAAGACCACCGAAAAGCTGAGGTCGCCGCCCATATCCGGAAAAGCGTTATATCTTTTTAATTTTATTTTCTTTACTGAAAGTTTTCCTTCTCTTTCCAGCTCCTGCACTTTGTCTTTCAACAGGTCCATGGCGGCTTTTACTTCCCTGACATCAGCGATATAACTTTCCAGCAATTGTTCCAGATTTTTGCCATCCATGCCGCGCATGAGTTGATTGTATCTTCGAGAAACCGACGCCAGCTTAACATTTACCGATATAAAAACAATCAAGGTTAAAAGAGAAACAAATGTGAGCGCCAGCAGCACCTTATCCACATGGGCCTCTAGAAAATTTTTTACAAGCAAGTAAAAATCAGATGATACCATGATTTCTCCTCCAACAAACTTGATCTAGAAGGAATTTGCGAATCGCAGACCAGCTTCATATCGCCTCCGGCATCTGAATTGCCGCGCTCAGCCCGGCAAATGGGAAAACGCCAGGGCCAAAAAAATTGCCACAAAAATGGCTGGAAGAAGGTTGCCCACTTTTATTTCGACATTTATTCCCAGCATGTTGATGCCAATGGCAAAAATTAAAAGCCCTCCGGTGGCGGTCATCTCCCTTATTATGACATCGGTGAGAAAAGCTTTTACATAAGCGGCAGCCAGAGTAATGCTTCCCTGGTACAAAAATACCGGTAGAGCCGAAAATGCCACTCCTGGCCCCAGGCTCGATGAGAACACCACGGCAGAAACACCGTCAAGAATGGATTTTATAAAGAGAGTGGTGTGATTGCCGGTAAGGCCGCTTTCTATTGAACCCATAATAGCCATGGCTCCAACACAGTACAGGAGGCTGGCGGAAACAAAAGCCCTGGTGAAATCCCCTTCACCGTTTCCAAACCGCCTTTCCAAGCTCTGCCCGAACTGTTTGAGACGGTATTCTATCCGTAAAACCTCTCCCAGCACGGCCCCTATTACTATGCTGAGGGTGACCACCAGCAGATTCTGACTCTTTAAAGCCATGGAAAGACCGATGAGCATGACCGTAATGCTCAACCCCTGCATGATGGTGCTCTTTATGTTTTCGGGAAAACCACCTTTCAAGAAGTTGCCCAGGATGGCTCCAACAATTATCGCTGCCGCATTTACCACAGTTCCCAGCATGTTTCCTCCCCCGTATCCTGCATTTCACTTCCAACCTGTTTATTATATCACCAGTTTCTTTTGTAGAAAAGGCTTATTTCCACGAACCAATCATCTCCAGAGCTCTCAGGGCTTCTTCGATGTCGTCTTCGGTATTAAAAACCGAAAAGCTGAAGCGTACCGTACCAGTATCTTTAGTGCCAACGGTTTCATGGGCAAGGGGGCTGCAGTGCAGGCCGGGCCTCACTTCTATATGGAATCTGCTGTCAAGTATATGGGCCGCCTCCGAAGAGTTTAGCCCGGCAATGTTCAGAGAAATCACGGAACAGACACTTCCCGGTTCCTTCGGGCCGTATACTGTAACGGATTTGATATTTTCCAGGCCTTCAAGAAATCTGGTAATCAAATTTTTCTCATGGGTTCTGATATTTTCCATGCCCTTTTGTTTTATAAATCGCACCCCCGCCAGGAGGCCTGCGATGCCCGGGGTATTGAGAGTGCCGCTTTCCAGCCTGTCGGGAAGCATGCCGGGTTGTTCCAGTTGTTCCGAAAGGCTGCCGGTGCCGCCCTCTTTTATAGGAACAATATCGATCCCTTCCCGCACGTAAAGGCCTCCCGTGCCCTGTGGACCGTAAAGTCCCTTGTGGCCCGGAAAAGCCAGGAGGTCTATATTCATTTTTTGCACATCTATAGGGATAATCCCTGCGGTCTGGGCGGCATCCACCAGAAACGGGATCCCGTTTTCCCGGGCTATCTCGCCAATCTCTCGAATCGGCATGATGGTGCCGGTGACGTTGGAGGCGTGAGTCACCGCAATAAGGCGGGTGGTGGGTTTTATTGCTTTCCGTATATCATCCGGATCAATAAATCCCCTCAAATCACATCTTACAATACTCCATTGGACTCCAATCCTGGCCAGGGCAAAAATGGGCCGGGCCACCGAATTGTGCTCCATAGACGATGTTATGACATGATCCCCGGGCTTGAGCACCCCTTTTATGGCCGTATTCAGGGCATCAGTGGCGTTCGGCGAAAATACTATGTTCTTCGGGCTTTCGGCATTAAAAAAATCCGCCAGATGCTGTCTTGACTCATATATAAGCCTTGCAGCATCAAGAGCCATACTGTGACCGCTCCTGCCGGGATTTGCTCCGTGGTTTTTCATGGCTTCTTCCATCGCCTTATATACTTCTTCAGGCTTCGGCCAAGTGGTGGCGGCATTGTCAAAATATATCATTGAAAGCACCTCAAACATAACTTTACCACAAATTATATTTTGATTCCAGTAGCAAACCTTAATTCTGATGTTAAAAGTTACTTTTCTGTCGGAGATGGCCTGGGACTCGGCCCATGTCTTATGTCCGGCCTCTGACCTCCGATATCTAGCTTCTGCTAAAAATAAAGGTCCCGCTCTCCCTGCTCTATTCTAGCCAGCCTTTCGATGGTCTTTTGCTTTATGACAGGATTGTCAATGTCTTCAAGGCTTTTTCTTATAACCTCCTCTCCCGCCCGGCGTGTCTCAGGCTCGGCATAGTCGATGAGGAATTCTTTGAAAGTCAGGATTGCGTTGGGCAGGCAGCAGTTCTGGATATTGCCCGTTTTCGCAAGCTGCATGAAGCGGTCTCCGGTGCGGCCCTGCCTGTAGCAGGCGGTGCAGTAGCTCGGAAGGTAGCCCCTCCTGCACAGAGACAACAGTACTTCATTGGGAGTCCTGCGGTCTTCCACCAAAAACTGCGGAGCGTGTTCGCCACCGCTCGATTTTCTGGATATTTCGTCATGATATCCGCCCACGCCGGTGCACGAACCCGCACTAATCTGAGATATTCCCACATCGATGACCTCGTCTCTGAAATCCGGCCTTTCCCTGGTAGACAGAATCATGCCGGTATAAGGAACAGCGAGGCGCAGAATGGCTACAATCTTCTTGAATTCTTTATCAGGCACAAGATGCGGAAAATCCTCGATGTTTATTCCATAGGCGGGCCTTATCCTGGGAAAGGATATGGTGTGGGGGCCCACCCCGTATGTCTCATCCAAATGCCGGGCATGCTGCAACAGGGCTAAAACTTCGTACCTATAATCGTACAAACCGAAGAGGACGCCTAACCCCACATCGTCGATTCCTCCTGCCATCGCCCGGTCCATGGCCGTAGTGTGGTAATCGTAATCGCTCTTAGGCCCTGAAGGGTGCATATACTTATATGTGGGTCTGTGGTAGGTTTCCTGGAAAAGTACGTAGGTGCCGATACCCACATCTTTCAATTTGCGGTAGTTTTCCACAGTCGTTGCCGCAATGTTTACATTCACCCGACGGATGCTGCCGTTTTTGAGTTTCGTGTCGTATACGGTTTTTATCACCTCCAGAGTGTACTCAATCGGGCAGTTCACCGGGTCTTCCCCGGCTTCCAGGGCCAGACGTTTATGCCCCATATCCTCCAGTATCCGCACTTCCTCCCGCACTTCATCCATCGACAGCCTCCGCCTCGGGGTCCTGTTGTCCCGCCTGTAACCGCAATAACGGCAGTTGTTTACGCAAAAGTCGCTGAAATAGAGCGGAGCAAAAAGAACGATCCTGTTGCCGTAGATTTTCTTTTTTATCTCATGAGCTATCGAATACATTTCATCCAGTAGTTCCCTGTCCTCGCAATAAAGCAGCGCTGCCACATCGTACAGGTCAAGGCCTTCAGCCTGCTTTGCTTTTTCAAAAATATCCCTTATGGCCTCGGAAGATACATTTTTTCCCTTTTCCAGGGCTTCCCCTATGGCCTTATCATCTATAAAATCTGCCCTCATGTTTTCCAAATAACTTTTTGAATTAAACATAACTATCTCTCCCTTAAATTTTTTTGTGGCAAAATCACTCCTGGGCAGCATAATGCCCATCGCAATCCGGAAGCACTCTTGTGAGTTTTACATTCTCTTGTTTTTCCCTCAATCAATCAACGAAAAAAGGCTTTATCCTCCGGGAGGCAAAGCCTTTGATGCCCAATATCTTTCCATCTTTTGCTCCCCCCTTCGCTCAGGATTCCCCTCACGTCAGGAATATATATTTATTTTTTATTATATTCCATATAATTCTTAACCGCAATAATTTTTTTATGTGTTGTTGATATTCGCTCTGCTTAGCCCTGCAAAATCGTCACTTTATACCAAAAATCCTTTTTTTTATTATTCAAATCTTGATTCACTCAAATCTTACATTCTGTAACCATATTCTGATTTGAAGAATATTTTAAAGTGGTATTGTTTTATAAATGACAAAAAATTAATATTCTATGCAAATCTTTTATTTGAAGGGAAGGATAATTATGTGTGGAATCACAGGCTGGATAGATTTTGATGACGATCTGACACAAAAAAAACCCGTCCTTGAAAAGATGACCATGACTCTTTCAAGAAGGGGGCCTGACGATATGGGATACAAGTTGTTCCCCCACGCCGCCTTCGGTCACCGAAGGCTCATAGTGGTGGACCCTGCCGGCGGCGGCCAGCCGATGGTGCGGGAAATCTGCGGCCGCACCTACTGCATAACTTACAATGGAGAGCTTTACAATACCGATGAAGTGCGAAAAGAGCTTTCAGGCATGGGTTATAACTTCACCTCCCGCTCCGATACGGAAGTGCTGCTGATGTCATATATAGCCTGGGGAGAAAATTGCATGAGCCGTTTAAACGGCATATTCGCCTTCGGCATATGGGATGAAGCTGAACAGAAGCTCTTTATGGCCCGGGACCGATTGGGCGTGAAACCCCTGTTTTTTACAAAAAGGGGCACTTGTTTCATATTTGCTTCGGAAATCAAAGCGCTCCTTGCTCACCCTCTGGTAAAGCCGGAACTGGATGCCACGGGCCTTGCGGAAATATTCGCTCTGGGACCCGCCAGGACCCCCGGATGCGGGGTTTTCAGGGGAATCGAGGAGTTGAAACCGGGATATGCATTGTCGCACGATAGGTCCGGCACCCGCATAAGACAGTATTGGGCCCTGGAAAGCCGCCCCCATGAAGATGATATGGATACTACCGTGCGAAACGTGTTTTTACTTATAAAAGACACGGTACACAGGCAGCTTGTGTCCGATGTCCCCGTCTGCACTCTGCTGTCGGGCGGCTTGGACTCAAGCGCCATAACTGCCCTGGTTTCGGATGCCTTCAGCGGCAACGGCCGAAAGACGGTAAGCACATACTCGGTGGATTACGCCGGAAACGACATCTATTTTAAAACCAGCGAATTCCAGCCCAACAGCGATTCATATTTCGTGCAAAAAGTATCATCCTATCTCCACACCGATCATCAATGCGTGGTAATCAGTACCCGGGATCTCGCCGAAGCCCTTGAGGACGCGGTGCTGGCCAGAGACCTGCCGGGCATGGCCGATGTGGACTCGTCATTATATCTTTTTTGCCGGGAAGTAAAAAGAGACGCCACCGTGGCCCTGTCCGGCGAAGGCGCCGATGAGATTTTCGGAGGGTATCCCTGGTTCAGACGATCCGAGGACTTCAACTCCGACATATTCCCCTGGACACGCATGATGAAGGTGAGGACTAGAATACTTTCACCCGAATTAATTGATAGAATAAAACCCGAGGAGTACGTGAAAAACAGGTATCGCGAGGCCCTGGATGAAGTCCCCCGCCTTGCCGGAGAGAGCCCCTTCGACCGGCGCATACGGGAAATCACATACCTCAGTGTCACCCGCTTCATGCCAACTTTACTGGATAGGAAAGACCGCATGAGCATGTACACAGGCCTGGAAGTAAGGGTGCCCTATTGCGATCATCGACTGGTGCAGTACGTATGGAACATCCCCTGGCACATGAGAAGCTACGGAAACATGGGAAAAGGCCTTCTCCGCAAAGCCATGGAAGGGGTCCTGCCGCAGGATATTTTGTACCGCAAAAAAAGCCCGTACCCCAAAACACATAACCCCGAATATATGGCCATCGTCAAGGATAAAATTCTTGAAATTTTGAACGACCCTGCCTCACCGCTGCTGCCATTTATAAATAAAGAAGCAGTAATTGACCTAGCCAGGGCAGATACCTCCTGCTTCGATATCCCGTGGTTCGGGCAGCTCATGACTGTCCCCCAGCTCTTCGCATATCTCATCCAGACAGATTTCTGGATGAGGAAATATGACGTCACAGTTTTATAACAACTGCTGCAAAATCTTTGCTTGTGGTAGATGCACACTGCACAAAGTTTTATAAAACCTATGAAAAAGTAAAATAAGAGACCCTTGAATAAAGGGTCTTATCTGTCATCCTTTGATTCTTTTGTTTTTACTATTAGCTCATTACTCTTGAATATAATGCTGCCTGACGCATCAAATCCATATACTTTATAAAAATATACCGCATCTGATCGCAAATCACTGTCACAAAACGTAGTCCCAGAAATCCTCACTATTTTACTGCCATTACGATAAACAATGTATCCAGCGATATCAGAATCAATCACCGGCCCCGACCAGTCCAATTTCACTTCGGTATCGGTCACCTCCTGCGCAGTTAAACTAGCATATGCCGGATTCACTATGTCTTCATCGCGAGGATTTACGTCAAATTCTATCTTTTTATCGACACCTTTTATAGTGTTAAAATTGAATGTATCCAGAATGTCTATAGTGATTGTCGCTCTCCCCTTATTGCCTTTTACCCTCAATACACCTTCTTCTACGGCGGCCACATCAGCATCACTGGATTTTATGGCATACTGGGCGCTGTCAAGATACATGAGTGCTGAGCTGTCATCGTCAAATACTGCTTTTATTCTTACAGGCGCCGCTTTTTCAGTTTTGAGAACCTCCAGCGGCATCTCCGCCTGGAAACTTTTCACTCTATGGTTTGCCATAAACCTGATTCCCGAAATATATTCGTCGATGATATTCAGCACGGTATTCAAATCAAAGCCGATTCTTTTTGCGACCTCTTTATTCAGACTCTCATCACTGTCTAATATATCCAAAAAATCTTCAATTTTGTCTTTATAAGAATATGCTTTTTCTATGCTGTCTTTATAATCTTCGAAATCCATCATCAGTGTTTCTATCAATTTTCTGTATCTTTCAGCTTGTTCACCGTTCATACCGCCGTATCTTATGTAAATGCCTTCTATTTTTCTCAAAATATCTTTAAGCACCGATTTTATGGATTGTTGCGGGTCAGCATCGGTCGTAATGGCGGGCTTGCTGAAGGCGCCAAGCTTTAATGCGCTGTCGTAGCCGCCGGTAAAAAGCGATTCAAATTCGAAGATTCCGATGCCGTTCGTATTTGCATCTCTTACGGCGCCGATCTGTCTTAAAAAAGTTTTTTTATCAATCTTTGTAAATGCAGCGATGCCGACGGTCACCTGGGAATGCCCTCTGGCAAAGGCCCAGGTGTTATTGATATCATCGGCCACCGGCTGCTCATAAAGATAATAAGACATCGGTATCAGATTGTTGATATAATCCTTTATCGTCCAATCCCTGGCATCCTGATACGTGTCTATAATCGCCTTATCATAGTCCGGCCGCACATCTGCCGATATCTTTATATCCGGTCTGATGGATTTTACTTCCGATATTATTCTGTAAACGAATGAACTGATTATATTTCTTCTGAACCCGCACCACTTATCCCATAATTCATCGCCGGGCTTTAAGGTTAATGGATCGCAGCCGGTGTAGCTTTCAAACAGCCTTCTTGTATATGAATCGTAGCCGAAATCATTTGAGTAATCGCCGGAAGCAGGATATCTCATGTAGTCGAACTGAATCCCGTCCAGGTCGTATTTTTTTATGAGATTTATATAAAGCCCGGATAGAAAGTCTCGCACTTCGGGCAGTGCAGGATTCATGTGGTAATACTTATTTTTATCGCTGTCCTGAAAATATATATCGCCTTTTCTGCTGACAGCCATCCATTCGGGCTTTTTTGATGCAACGGACGGGCCTGCCAGGAAATCTTCAACCCATGCGTACAATTTAATACCTCTCGCGTGTGCTTCTTTTATATATGTGTCGAGCACATCAAAACCGCGGTACATGGGGTTGTGCGTAATAATCTCATTTTCCGTCGGATATATTGCATATCCGTTCCAGAATGTTTCAAGGTATACAGTATTTATATTGATATCTTTCAACATGTCAAGATGCTTTTTTATTTCATCAACACTGATTTCTTTAGGTCTCAGCCATACCGCCCTGTTTTCCACTTTTATGGATTCAAACGTCATAAAATATGCATTGTCTGCGTCATTTTGTATTTCATTTACCGTATTTATTAATTCTCTATACCTGCCTTGATTCAACTGAGTCTGCGCATTTTTCAATTTATTTCTGGCGGTGTCGATCATTTTCTGTACTTTATCATAATCAATATCCAAAAATTTGTTTTTTGCATCTTCCAGACTTTCCTCTGCCGATTTAATACTGGCCGCGGCCATATCCAAGTATGAGTTTGGCGTAAAAATTATTCTTGCTTCTTTCTTGTCTTTATTCAATACAACTGTTGAACCCAAAAGGGCATATTTTTGGAGCAATTTTAATTTATCGCCGTGCCCCGAAAGGACATATCCATCCGCAGGAATTTCCGAGTCGTTTCCTCCATTTTTTATTATTTTACTGTCGCTTTCCACCACGACTTCATATCCGTAAGGATTTGTTCCCGTGCGGTTTCCATAATTCTTGTCATAAACTATCATCTGGTTGGGGCCTCTATAGCCATCAAACGGCTTTTGATTTTCTTCGTCCCACGCAGCGGGATTATCTTCCAGCGATACCGGATTGTATGCATCATATGCTATCTTTCCTGCACCGTACAGTTTTATATTGTCTGCAGAAATCATAACCTTATCGCCGATTCTGGCCTTTTCACGCAACAGGTTGTAATATGGGCTTCCCCGATGCACGGATATAACCGCTCCACCGGATGGTATCAGCGAATTATTGTTGAGCCATGCCCCGCTGTCATTTCTCATATCGACTATATCGCTGATAACATTATTTTTCACCGTCAATTCCATTCCCCAGCCGTTTGTCCCGGTTGAATAGCCATAAGACGGATTGTATAATATCACCTGATTGGCGCCCCTGACCGAATTAACGTTATCTATCGGTATTATCATATCGCCCAGTTTGAAATACATTTCGGGAAATACGGGTATTTCCAGATTTGACAGTGTTATTTCTTCGCCGATATAAAGATTTTTTATAAAATCCGCATTATCTTTCGTGTATGAAACAACATAACCATCTGGCGGAATGTATGTTCCATTTTTCCCATTGGTGTTTATATAAACAATTATGTTGTTTACCACCACAAACTCAAGAGTATTTTTCACAAACGGCGGAGTGCTCTCCCCATAATTTCTGGTATAGATTATGATTTTCCCTTCCTGTCTTTTGCTGTCCACCAGATCAATGGAATATGTCAAACCGTTCTCAAAAGTAATTCCCGGAGAGTTTACCACATCACCAGCCGCCAATGCATTTGCGTTAATATGTAACATAAAAATTAAAATAAAAATGCACAACACATAACCTTTGACAAATCTCACTCTTATACAGACCCCTTTTTATAATCAGTATTATTTTCACAATAGTTTAGCATTTGCCGCATAAAACGCAACTGAGCTTCATACAGGTTCTCCCCCATACAAAGCTCAGAAGCAGGAGAAATATTGAACAAATAGTGTTTCCATCGACATTCACCGATTTTCAAAAACTTTGTTTTTAAACGTTTGAAGCTAAAGGTATCTGTCTATAGCCCATGCAACACCTTTATTCTGAAATCCTTCAGGAGTAACTTCCACATGAGGCGCAAGCTTTGGCAAGTATTCCGAATGCCTGACAAATACCGAATGGCCCGCAAAGGCCAGCATGGGAATATCGGTCTCGCCATCCCCCACCGCCAGCACTTCTTCCGGCCATATCCCCAGTTTATTGCAAAGAAATTTAAGGCTCTCTCCCTTGTCGCACCGACCGCTGTTTATCTCGCAAATATACGGATATGAACGGCTGCAATTGAGGTGCGATAGGTTTGCAGGCCACATATCGAGAACTTCTCTGGCGTAATCTTCTGAACCGGTTATCAGCATTACTTTAGTGACATGCTCTCGGGGAATATCGACAGGATTTTTGACTTCCTTTATTCGATTCATATCGAAAACATCGAATTTTTTCATCACATATTCCCTATCTACAGAAGAATTAAGATAATAATAAATAATATCCGGCTGAAATACAGCGACCACTGCTCCGGAAATTTGAGTGCTGAACCTTATGACACTGTCGGCGTCATCCGTAGCAAAAAATTCTTTCCGCAGCAGATGATTCCCCGAGTATATCAAGGCACCGTTGTTTGCAATAATAAGAGGTTCGGAACAAAGACCCAGAACCTCCAAGACTTTTTTCACCCCATCGCGATGCCTGCCTGTAGCAAGGACTACCCTTATACCGGATGAAAGAACCTTTTTCACCGCCTTTTCATTGTCGGATGATACGACATTTTCTGAATCGACCAGCGTCCCATCTACATCAAGGGCAATTAATTTAATCATATTTACTCACCACTTTTGAACTAATCTTTGCATCATTTATTAATATCTTTGACATGTTTTGCGTTTTTCCTCTTTTTCTGCAGAATAATTGCATCCGCCATCATCGAGGAGGATACCAGCATACCCGGACAGATGGAGCTGCCGAATTTTACTGGTAGGGACTTGCAAAGATTATTGCAGTGACCGGCGGTATTACCGGCTCCCATCTTCAAAGTATATCACAGGGGGAATTCCTTGCTAACTATCTTGTTGAGCAGGGAATCCCGAAAAAGGAGCTGAAAAAAATAGGTAACTACTGCCGTAAAGGCGATATTACCGACATTCAGATTGAAGTATAATATACCAGCTTTCAAAATCATAATTTGTATCGAACTTTTCAGGTATGATCCTGAACGTACCAACCAAACTAAAGCAAACTCTGCTGTTATATTTGATATTATCGAGCTTGTGGCCTTCCGGAGCCGATTTTATAATGTTTCTGTTAAAGTAGCATGTTGAGTTTTAACAACTTTTTAGCCACGCCCCCGAGTTTCGAGGCTTACCACTAGTTCCTCACAGGCTTTTCTTTATAAAAAGCCAGCAGAACCCCGCATCCGGGAAAAGATAGTAACTTTCCGGCAGCTTCCTCCGTAACATCACTGGAACAATTCAATGTATCGGCCAGTTCCCGGATCAATTCGACTATGTACTGTTCATCTCCATGAACCGCGTCACGGATTGCCATATTCATAAACATTCCCCTTAATCATCCAGTTTTATAAACTCCACATCAATCGATTTACCCTTTACTCGCAGCTTTACCGCACTGATAGGAAGAGTGAACCTCTTCGGACCGGCACTGCCGGGATTTAAAAACATCACTCCATCGCGTCGTTCTAATAAAGGCCTGTGGGTATGACCGCTGATTACCGCATCAAAACCTGCCGTTTTCGGGTCAAGATCCAACCGATTCAAGTCGTGAAGAAGATAAAGGCATATCTCCCCGATATTCATGGTTTCTGTAAATGGGAATTTATATGCCCATCCGTCCCTGTCGCAGTTGCCCCTTACCGCCGTAACGGGAGCTATTTTATTGAGAGCATCTATGATATACGGATCTCCTATATCTCCTGCATGGACTATGTGTTGACAATCTTTAAAAATATTCAATATCTCTGGTCTTAGAAGACCATGAGTATCAGAAATAACACCTACTATGTGTTCCGTCATTGATTGTCCTCCTGATGCATCAAGTTAATATGATTTTCTCTGCAGCTCTAATTACCATTTCTAAATCTAGCAGTGCTCTTTCACCATCTTCTCTTTTATACTCCAGTGTGGGTATAAAGTCAACATCTCCATTAAAGGAAAATTTTCTTTTAGTTGTCGGTTGGTCTGGAAGCTCTAAATAGTCCTTCGACCCATGAGATTTTTTTAAAGGCTTTAGCCAGAAACTTTTCAGGTCCCAACTTTTTTTCCTCTTCTGTCGGAACTGTCTCCAGTGTAAAAAATCCTTTGTAATCTTTAGGGAAGGATGCCGCCATTTCATCCCAGCAGATTTCTCCGTTTCCAGGGAGCCAATGCCGGTCAAAAAGGCCGTCATTGTCCGATAAATGGGTAGCAAAAAGCCTGCCGCCATAATCTTTTAGTAAGAGATCGTTTCTGTGTTTCCTTAGCATGGCATGGGAACTGTCATAGCAAAAACCCATATGGCTTGATTTTATCTCAGACAGCAAAAATAACACGCTATCATCACGCAGGGTATTTTCAATGGCTATTTTCACCCCTAGATCTTCCGCAGCTTTTACAAGATGCGACATGCTTTCAATTCCATATTTATTTGGTGCCGGCGGCTCTTCTCCTTCCATTATATGCATAACCATCAGTGGAATATTCAATCTTGAGCAATCGTTCAGCCATTCAACATGCTTACGGACAATACTTTCGCGTGCATCAGTGTTTTCACTCCATAAATCATTCGAATTATTATAAGGCACATGAATATTTTCCAGTACCAATCCTGCATCTTTCACCATTCTGGGCATATCCTGTTTGCATATAGCGAAAGGCTCCTTCTCATCTTCCCACCAGATAGAAGTCGCATCGAACCCGGCATCTTTTATCATCTTTAATCTCTCCGATAGAGGCATCACGAAACCGAACCACGAAAATATTCCCAGGTTTATTTCATAAGTCACTTTTCGCACCTCGTTCAAAATGTTTCACGTGAAACACGTTTACTTCACTATTGTCTCTAAAATTCTTTCCAGTTCGTCTTCTGAATAAAATTCAATTTCAATTTTTCCTCTTCTTTCCGTGCCTTTTATTCTTACTCTTGTACCAAGGGCTGTTTGCAGCTTTTCCGATATATCGATAAAAGCGGGGTTAATATCTTCGGTCTTTCTATTTTTTCTGTTCCTGTTTTCATCTTTCTTTACCGCCTCTTCTATTTGCCTTACCGACATGTTTTCTTCGCTTATCTTTTTTGCCAGTTTTAACCTTTCTTTTTTATCCTCTATGGCAAGCAGCGCTCTCGCGTGACCCGCCGTTAATTTTTCTTCTGTTATCAGTTTTTTAATTTCTTCGTCCAGGTTTAAAAGTCTTACCGTGTTTGCAATCTGTGACCTGCTTTTCCCCACCCTTTTAGACAGTTCCTCCTGTGTCATGCCAAATTCTTCAATTAGTTTTTTATAGGCCTCCGCTTCTTCCAGAGGGTTCAGGTCTTCCCTCTGTAGATTTTCTATAAGTGCAATTTCCATTACATCCATATCCGAAAGTTCTTTTATTATTGCCGGGACTTTTTCTACTCCAGCTTTTTGCGCTGCTCTCCATCTTCTTTCTCCCGCCACTAGCTCATATCCTGTCTGTTTTTTCCTTAAAATTACCGGCTGCAGAATCCCGTGCTGCTTTATTGAATCGGCCAGTTCTTCCAGTTTCTTTTCGTCGAAATGTTTTCTCGGTTGATTTTTATTCATTCTTATCTCGTTTACTGGTACTTCCAGAACATTTTCTTCTTCTTTAACTATTTCCGGTATTAAAGCGCCTAATCCTTTCCCCAGACCTCTCTTATTCAATTCCGAGCACCTCCTCCGCCAGTTCCATATATACCTGTGATCCCTTAGATTTTGCATCGTAGGTTATTATCGGTTTTCCATGGCTTGGAGCTTCACTTAATCTTACATTCCTCGGAATAATTGTCCTGTAAACTTTATTTTTAAAAAATTTTTTTACTTCTTCTACTACCTGAATCGATAAATTTGTCCTGGCATCGAACATGGTTAGTAGAACTCCTTCCACCTGGAGATTCCTGTTCAGATGCTTCTGAACCAGATTGATTGTATTCATCAACTGTCCCAATCCTTCTAAAGCGTAATATTCGCATTGTATTGGTACCAGCACCGTTCCAGCGGCTGTGAGGGCATTCAATGTTAATAGTCCCAGTGAAGGAGGGCAGTCTATTATTATAAAATCATATTCATCTTTTATTTCGTCTATGGCATTTTTAAGTTTGTATTCTCTTGAAATTGCCGGCACCAGCTCAATTTCGGCTCCCGCCAGTTGTATGTTTGACGGCAAAAGAAAAAGATTTTCATATTTTGTTTTTATTATGTTTTCCTTAATAGATTCTTCATTGATAATAACATTGTAAATTGATTTATCAATTTCTTTTTTGTCTACTCCGATACCGCTGGTCGTATTTCCCTGAGGGTCTATGTCAACCAGCAAAACTTTTTTACCCAGCACTGCAAGGCATGCTGCAAGGTTCACCGCAGTTGTCGTCTTGCCCACCCCGCCTTTTTGATTTGCAATGGCCATTATTCTCGACATAAATTCGAAACAAAGGCCTTTTGCCCTGTTTCTCTTCCTCCTTTCAAATACCCTGCTGCGAAAGATGTCGTTTTTATTAAATCAACTTTATATATAAAATTTCTTCTTTATTTCTTTTTTTCCTTCCTGTTTTTTTTGTTTTTAAAAAATAATGTTCTGTTCTAAATTCTTGAGCATAAATTCCGACTTAATAAGGCTGTAGATTTTTTGAAACTTTGTGTTGCGGCCGTCTCTCATAATGCGCTAGTTTCTGCCGCATTCTTTATAAAAAAAATGGTTCATTACCTCTTTGGTATTTGAACCACCACTTCTATAAAATCTCCTTTGTCGATCTCTTTATATCCTGCTTTAATTCCTGTATCTTTTATGCTTTTTACCAACTTTTTTACGGAATTGACAAAAATTCTCACGTCTTTAATCGCAATTTTAAACGACTTCTTTTTTTCTTTTTCTTTTTCATTTTCAATTTCTTCGATAAGCCTGTCAACTAGATCTTCGGTTTGTCTAACATTCATTCCTTTATCTATAATTTGTTTTAACGCTTGCATTTGAAGATTTTCATCCGGCAGTTTAAGAAGAGCTCTTGCGTGCCTTTCGCTCAACTTTTCCCGGGAAATAATTTTTATAATTTCCGGAGACATCTTCAATATTCTCATCTTGTTTGCTATGGTCGACTGACTTTTTCCCAGTTTCATAGCAAGCTGTTCCTGTGTCAATCCGTAATCCTGCATCAACTGCCTGTATCCTTCTGCTTCTTCCAGGAAATTCAGGTTTTCTCTTTGTAAATTTTCAATTAAAGCCATAACGGCCGTTTCTGAATCTCCCGCATCTTTAATTATGGCCGGTATTTCCTTTAATCCGGCTCTTTTGCAGGCCCTCCATCTTCTCTCTCCCGCAATTATTTCATAACTGTTCTTTCCGCTTTTCCTTACTACTATCGGCTGCAGAACACCGTACGATTTTATTGAGCTAGTCAAATCATTTAATGATTCTTCGTCAAATTCTTTTCTAGGTTGATATGGATTAGGTTTTATTTCTTCAAGCGGGATTTTAACAATGTTTAAATCTGTTTTGCGGTCCCCCCACATTTGCCCCCACCGCCTTTCGTTTTTTTATTATAATTCTATAAAAAAGCAGTTTCTCCTTCCTATTTTTGTTAAATTTTATTTTTTATAAAGGATTTTTTTCGGGCATTCCTGGTCTCCTGGGATATTTTTCCGGTGTGTTTTTTATTTTCTTTATAACAATCAATTTGTGTTTCATATCCCCTATCTTATATTCTACGATATCTTTAACTTCCCCTCCCATAATATTCAGAGAGTTTTTTGCATCTTCTATTTCCTCTTCGGCCTTTTCGCCTTTCATGGCTATAAAGATTCCGTCTTTTTTTATAAACGGAAGACATATTTCCAATAGTACTTTAAGTGACGATACGGCTCTCGCAACTGCCATATCCTGTCTTTCTCTGTATTTTTCTTTTCTTGCCGCTGTTTCGGCTCTTTCGTTCACTATTTCCACATCTTTAAAATTAAGTCCTTTCACCACTTCACATAAAAATTCCGCTTTTTTTCTTACTGCTTCAAGCAGAATCAGTTTTATGTCGGGTCTTGCTATTTTAATGAAAATTCCCGGTATCCCTGGCCCTGTACCTATATCTATAATTTTTGAGCTACGGTTGATTTTAATAAGTTTTGATATCATCATCGAATCAATGACATGCTTTTCAACAAAATCTTTTTTTCCCGTTATTCTCGTTAGATTCACTTTCTCGTTCCATGAAAAAATCATGTCTTTATATTTTAATATATTCTCTAACTGTTCTTCATTTAAATAAATTTTATTTTCCAATGCCTTTTTTTGTAAAATTTCAATAAAATCATTATTCATTTGCTCTAATCCTTTTTTGCTGTTCAAGGTATATCAATAATATTGAAATGTCTGCTGGATTCACCCCTGAGATTCTTGAGGCCTGTCCTACGGAGCTCGGCAGCACTTTTTTTAATCTTTCCCTGGCTTCTGTCCTCAAGCCGTAAATTTTATCATAATCAATGTCTTTCGGAATTTTTTTGTTCTCCATTTTTTTAAAGCTTTCCACCTGGCTTATTTGTCTTTTTATATAACCGCTGTAAGAAACCATGATTTCAACCTGATCTATTACTTCTTCCGGAAGTTTCGGCCTCATCGGATCAAAAATCTTTACCTTTTCGTAATTCATTTCCGGCCTTTTCATAAGGTCTTCCAGTGTGAAAGGTGTATTTATCGGTGCCGTTTCCATTTCTTCAAGTATCCTGTTGTTTTCTTCCGTAGGGGTTATTTTTATCGACCTCAATCTTTCTATTTCTTGCTGAATCATTTTATTTTTTCTAACTGTTTTTTCATATCTCTCATCGTCGATCAATCCCACTCTGTGCCCGATTTCCGTAAGCCTTAGATCCGCATTGTCGTGTCTTAGCAGCAATCTGTATTCCGCTCTTGATGTCAGCATCCTGTAAGGTTCTGTAATTCCTTTTGTTATAAGATCGTCTATTAGTACTCCAATGTATGCGTCTGACCTTTTTAAAATTAATGGTTCCATATCTTTTATTAAAAGCGCGGCATTTATTCCCGCTATTAGCCCCTGAGCAGCGGCTTCTTCATATCCAGATGTTCCGTTTATCTGACCTGCCAAAAAAAGTCCTTTTATTTTCCTTGTTTCAAGAGTTAAACTCAGTTGTGTCGGTATAACGTAGTCGTATTCTATCGCATATCCATATCTCATAATTTTTGCGTTCTCCAGACCTTCTATTGTTCTTAGCATTTTTAACTGTACATCGGCTGGGAGGCTGGTTGACATACCCTGGATGTACATTTCATTTGTATTAATTCCTTCAGGTTCTACAAATATCTGGTGGCTTGTCTTTTCTTTGAAATTCACTACCTTTACTTCTATGCTTGGGCAGTAACGGGGCCCCACTCCATGAATTTCGCCGGTGTACAACGGAGCCCTGTGTAAATTTTCCATGATTATTTCATGGGTCTTTTTATTTGAGTATGTGAGCCAGCATGATACCTGGTCGCGCTTTATATTTCCCGATGTGTAAGAAAAAGGGATTATTATCTCATCGCCCGGCTGTTCAATCATTTTCGAAAAGTCTATGGAATTTTTGTGCACTCTAGGAGGAGTTCCCGTTTTAAATCTTCCCAGCTCAAATCCTAAATCCGACAGGCTGTCGGATAGCCGGCTTGCCGGAAAGAGCCCGTTTGGGCCTCCGCTATAGTTTACGTCACCTATAATTATTCTTCCTCTAAGATATACTCCAGTTGTTAGTATTACTGCTTTTGAGTAAAAAACGCCTCCCGTTCTTGTAACTACACCTCTTACTTTTCCTCCTTTTTCCAGTATTTTTACCACTTCTTCCTGTACTATATCCAGGTTTTGCTGTTTTTCTAACGTGTATTTCATTGAAAATTGATACGCCTTTTTGTCAGCCTGAGCTCTCAAAGCCCTTACAGCAGGGCCTTTTCCAGTATTTAACATTCTCATCTGGATAAATGTTTTATCTGTATTTATGCCCATCTCTCCGCCCAGAGCGTCTATCTCTCTTACAAGATGCCCTTTTGCCGGGCCTCCTATTGAAGGATTGCACGGCATAAGCGCTATGCTGTCAAGATTTATGGTAAATACCACTGTTTTCATGCCCATTCTTGCGGCAGCCAGTGCTGCTTCGCAACCGGCGTGCCCTGCGCCCACCACTGCTACATCATAATATCCTGCGGTATATTCCATAACTTCACCTTCATTTCCCGATGCAGAAGTTTTCAAAAATAGCGTTTATAATATCTTCGCTCACTGTGTCTCCTGTAATTTCACCCAGTTTTTCCCACGCTTCTCTTATGTCTATTTCGATGAGTTCCACTGGCATTCTCTTTTCCATGGCTTTCAGTGCTCTTTCAAGGCATCTTACGGCGTCTTCCAGTGCCTGTCTCTGTCTCTGTCCGGCTATTATCGTATTTTCATCTACTGGACCTATATTTTTCACCACTGAATTATATATTTCATCCTTTAATTCTTCAATACCCTGTTCTTTTAATGCCGATATCCTGATTATTTTCTTTTCCGGCAGCATTTTTTTTATTTCTTCTTCTTTTATCTTTGACGGAAGATCGGATTTGTTTACAACTATGACTGTAAATTTATTTTTTACCATATCAAATATTTTTCTGTCTTCTTCTGTTATTTCCATCGAAGCATCCAATACCAGCAGTACCATTTCCGCTTCCTGCAGGTATTTTTTTGCCCTTTCCACGCCAATTCTTTCTACCATGTCGCTGGTTTCTCTGATGCCTGCGGTGTCTATAATTCTTATCGGGATACCGTTTATGTTGATATATTCTTCTATTATATCTCTTGTGGTGCCGGGCACATCTGTTACAATCGCCCTCTCCTCTCTTAATAGCGCATTCAGTAAAGATGATTTTCCCACATTCGTCCTTCCTAGAATAAGTGTGGAAAGGCCATCTCTGAGCATTTTTCCAGATTCTAAATTTTTTATCGTTTTTTCTATTTTGAATTTGCTTTTTTGAATTTCTCTTTTTATTTGTACAGGATCCGCTTCTGGTATGTCATCTTCTGGAAAATCAATGTTTGCCTCAATATGCGCCATAATTTCAAGAAGTTCTGAACGTATTGAATTAATCCTTTCGGAAAACCCGCCGGCAAGCTGACGGCTTGCAATCATCAGCGCTCTTTCGGTTTTTGACCTTATAACGTCAATTACCGCTTCTGCCTGGGACAAGTCTATCCTTCCGTTTAAAAATGCCCTTTTTGTGAATTCTCCCGGTTCTGCAACTCTTGCCCCATGTTTTATAGCAAGCTCCAGAATTTTTTTCTGCGCTGTCATCCCACCATGGCAGTTTATTTCCACCATATCTTCGCGTGTATATGTGTGAGGCGATTTGAAAAAAGCCGTCAATACCTCATCTATTTTATATCCTTTTTCCGGATCTATTATATAACCTAGGTAAAGGTGACGGCTTTTTATATCTTTCATTTTTGATACCGGCTTGAAAATTTTTTGTATTATTTCAAATGATTTTTCTCCGCTTATCCTGACTATACCTATGCCGCCTTCGCCCATCGGGGTTGATATTGCGGCGATTGTGTCTTCATCTTTCATTTTACTTACCTCTCACGTAAATCAAGCCCCAAAGCTCTGGCTCCGGGGCTCACTACGTATTTTTTATTTTAATGAAATAATCACTCTTCTGTGGGGTTCTTCTCCTATGCTCCTTGTATGCACCATGGAATCTCCCTGCAGCGCTGTATGTATTATTCTTCTTTCATTTGGGAGCATTGGTTCCAGAATGACGCTTTTTTTTGTTTCCTTTACTTTTTTTGCCATACTCTTTGCAAGTCTTTCCAGTGTTTCTTCACGCTTTCGTCTGTAATTTTCGGCATCCAGGATTATTCTCTTGTAGTTTTCTATTCCCCTGTTTGCCACTAGAGAAGTTAGATACTGAATGGCATCCAGGGTGCTTCCATGCTTTCCTATCAGTACACCGACGTTTTTACCCTCAAAATTTATTTTTATTGTATCCTTTTCTTCTTGTATCTCTATTTTTGGATCTAATTGAAAATGTTTCGTAAGGCCTCTAACGAATTCCAACGCCCTCTTGCCAGGATCTTCTTTTACAGTGACTTTTACCTTTGCGGCTTTTGAAAGAAACCCCAGTATTCCCCGGTTTCCTTCTTCCAGCACTTCTATTTCCGCCTGTTCTTTGTTGATGTTCAATTCCTTCAATGCCATTTTAATTGCTTCTTCCACAGTTTTTGCCTGCTTTTCCACCCATTTCATTTCACTTTACATCCTCCTTGACTGGAGCAGGGGAGCGCATAATTATCATCTGTTGAAGTATCTGCAATATGTTGCTGACTACCCAGTATAGTGCCAGGCCTGAAGCAAATTTTACCGCCATCCATCCAATGAAGAGCGACATAACAATGTTCATGGAGTTATTCTGGTTTTCGGTGTTTGGCGGTGTTGCTATTTTTGATGACAAATATGTTGTGATTGCCGCAAGTATTGGAAGAATGTAAGTTGTGTCAGGAGCTCCTAAATCTTTCAACCATAAAAATCCGGCTTTACCAAAATTGTAAGATTGAAGCAGTCTGAAAAGACCTATTATAAAGGGAAACTGAATAAGCAAAGGAAGACATCCGCCCATAGGATTCACTTTATTTTCCTGATACAGCTTCATTATTTCTCTGTTCAGCTTTTCTTTGTCGTTTTTATACTTTTCCTGGAGTTTTTTCTGAAGAGGTGCGATCTCCTGCATTTTTTTTATTGAATGAAACTGTTGAAAACTGAAAGGAAGCAGTATCAATTTTATTATTACTGTAATTCCTATTATAGCCAGTCCGTAGCTTTTTGTATAGGCGAATATGAAATCCAGAATCTGCTTCATTATACTTTCAAGATATGCCATTAATTTTGCTCCCCCTTGTTCTTTATTTTTACATTATTTCCATATTTTATACCGGATCATAACCACCGGGATTGAAGGGATGGCATTTTAGAATTCTTTTTGCAGCTTTTATGCCCCCTTTTAAAACTCCGTATTTTTGAATGGATTCTATCGCATACTCCGAACATGTTGGATAAAATCTGCATGCCCCGGGTTTTAGCGGCGATATGAATTTTCTATAAAATATTATCATCGATACGATCGCCGTCTTTATCATTCCATATACGACCTCTTTCCAACATTTTTTTTATTTCTTTTTTTATGCTTTTATAGTCCATATTAACCATTTCCGGCTTTACCGATATTACTACATCAAATCCCGTTTTAATATTTTTAATATTGCGTCTGAATGCTTCTTTTATCCTTCTCTTAATCCGGTTTCTTACGACGCTTTTCCCAATTTTTCTGGAAATCGAAACGCCAAGCCTTGTTTTTTCCAGATTGTTTTTTTTTACATACATATTAAAATAAGGGCATGACAAGCGTCTTCCCGCCCTGTATACATTCTTAAATTCGAAATTTTTTGTTAATCTTAAACATCTTTTCAATACGTTTTTCCTCCAGTGCGGGAGTGCAAAGGCCGTTTAACATGAGTTCAACGGCCTTCGTCTTTTATGCGGTTAGTCTTTTTCTCCCTTTTTGTCTTCTTCTTCTGATTACGTTACGACCGTTCTTATTCATCATTCTTTTTCTGAAGCCGTGCACTTTTTTTCTGTATCTTCTGCTCGGCTGGTATGTCTGTTTCATCTTTGCACCTCCGGCGTTTAAAACTATATAGATTATAGCTTATAATATTAATAATTGTCAAGAAAATATAAGATCCTTTGAGTTTACAAAACTAATCTTTTTATACCTTATCGTTAGTTTTAAGTTCATATTGAATATGATTTTTTATTTTGTTATTATTGTATTGTCTTCATCATGATCGTTATTTAGTTTTTTCAGGAGGTTTTTTTATTATGTCTACTGTTGATCTTTCTTCATTATGGCATCAAGTTTTGAAGATTCTCGGCAATGAACTCAATAATGACGTTTCATTCAATACTATGTTAAAACCCGCAAGGCTGTCTAGGATTTACCAAAATAACGCTGTGGTGGAAGTTCCCAACGTATTTTTAAAACAGGTCATAGAAAAAAGATACATCAATCTTTTAAAGGATATTTTAAATTCTATTTTAAAACAGGACTTAAATGTTTTTATCGAAGTGAACAATGAAAGCGACTCTTCGGCCTCTATGCCGGAATACAATTCTTACATTCTCCAGGATAATCATGAATCAAAATCTTTTTCCGAGGAACCCGTATCATCTTTAAACCAAAAGTATACATTTGACACGTTTGTAGTGGGAAACAGCAATCGCTTCGCTCACGCGGCTTCCCTTGCCGTAGCCCAATCTCCCGCCAAGGCTTATAATCCTTTTTTCATATACGGTGGTGTTGGTCTTGGTAAAACTCATTTGATGCATGCCATAGGCCACTACATATTATCTCAGAAACCAAACTGCAAGGTTGTTTATATATCTTCGGAAAGGTTCACCAATGAACTTATTAATTCTATAAAAGATGACAAGAATGTTGAATTTCGCAACAAGTACAGGACTATCGACGTTCTTTTAATCGACGACATTCAGTTTATTGCGGGCAAAGAGAGGACTCAGGAGGAATTTTTCCATACTTTCAACGCTCTCCACGAAGCAAACAAACAACTGGTTATTTCCAGTGACCGACCTCCAAAAGAAATTCCCACTCTAGAGGAACGCCTCAGGTCAAGGTTTGAGTGGGGCCTTATCACTGATATTCAACCTCCTGATTTTGAAACCCGCATAGCCATACTTTTAAAGAAAGCTTCCATGGAAAATCTCACCGTTCCCATCGATGTCATAAACTTTATCGCCACCAAAATTGAGACTAATATTAGGGAACTGGAGGGCGCCCTCATAAGGATTGTGGCCTATTCCTCGCTGACCAATTGCCCTATCGACATAAATCTTGCCGAACATGTTTTAAAAGATATTTTGCCCGATCAAAAAACAAAGACTATATCAGTTTCCGACATACTTAAAGAAGTTGGCCGTCATTTTTCTTTGAAACCGGAAGAATTCAAGGCTAAAAAACGCACTAAAGATGTCGCTTTTGCACGTCAGATAGCCATGTATCTGTGCAGTGAACTTACCGATTTATCTCTTCCAAAAATCGGAGAGGAATTTGGGGGGCGCGACCACACCACTGTAATACACGCAAGAGATAAAATCGCGGAAGACATCACTCGCGACCCTCAGCTTGCAATGTTGATAGACAGCCTTAAGAAAAAACTTGTTCAGGGTTGATAAGTTGTTAAAAAACGCTTTATATCCTGTTTATAAAAAGTGGACAAATTTCGACTAAAAATTTTTTTGTGGAAAATGTTGATAAAGTTATATACATTTTCCACAGGTTATGCACAGGGACAAGACCTGCAATACACTTATTCACATAATTTATTCACATATCCACAGCTCTTACTACTACTCTTACTATTTTAAAATCTTATTCGTCTTAGATTGTTTTTATGACTGTTTTTAAAAATTTTTTTGGAGGTGTTTTAATTGAAATTTTTAATAGATAGGGATACTCTTCTTTCTTCACTTAATCTTGTTGAAAAATTCGTACCTTTAAAATCGCCTATAGCGCTCCTTTCAGGAATAAGGTTTATCGCTTCTAATGATTTTTTATCTTTATCCGCTACCGACCTGGACATGGGTATTGAGCATAAAATTTCATTAAAAGACACTGTTGAAGCGCCGTTAAAAATTATTGAAACCGGGTCTTCTGTAATCCCTGTAAAGATTTTTTCCGAAATTGTCAGAAAGATGCCGGCAGGTGAAGTTTTATTTTCATTTTCTGATAACCGTGTTGAAATTACCGTTAAAAGTTTTATGATGACTCTTCCATGCTTCGATGCCCAGGATTTTCCAGAAATAACTCGGCAGGAACTTTCTCCTACTATGAATTTTTCTCAAAAATTGTTTAAAAATATGATAAAGCAGACCGCTTTCGCACGTGCCGAGGAATCCACTTCAAGACCCCAGCTCACCGGTATCCTGGTCGAATGCCGCCGCAATATGCTTCATATGGTGGCTCTCGACGGATTCCGAATCGCATGGCGAAAGGAAAATCTTGCTGAAAACTCTATTGCTGAAAATGGAGATTTCAGCTTGATAGTTCCGGGAAAAACACTTCTTGAAATTTTTAGAATTTTTGGAGACAGTGAAGAAAAATTCGATTTGTATGTAGGGAAAAACCGAGTTGAATTCAGAAACAAAAATACGGTTATATCATCAAGATTGCTGGAAGGCGGTTTCATAGACTATGAACAGGTTACACGGGTTGAACCCAGAACAGTAGTACATATAGATGTGGAAAGCATCTTCTCGGCTATAGATAGAGGTTTAATTATGGCGAGGGAAGGAAGCAAAAACAATCTTGTCAAGTTTAGAATTTCGTCAGATGTTTTTGAAGTCAGTGCTGATACGGAGATGGGAAGCATGAGTGACAGATTGCCCTGCAAAATGAAAGGAGATGACCTTCAGATAGCGTTCAACGCCAGGTTTATGATGGATGCCCTGCGTTCGATCGAAACTTCGGAAGTGCAACTTTCATTTTCCGGAGAATCGGGCCCATGCATTATCGAGCCTATAGGGATGGAAAATCAATTAAATTTAGTTTTGCCCGTAAGAATGAGAGGTGAAGATTATTGAAAAAAGTTGCCATAAAGACGTCAAGTATAAATCTTGATCAGTTTTTAAAATGGGCCGGAGCGGTTTCCACCGGCGGAGAAGCAAAATTATTGATAAATGAGGGGAAGGTAAAGGTGAATGGCCGGGTGGAGACCCGTAGATCAAGAAAACTTTCTTACGGCGATGTGATAGAGCTTGAAGGCCACGGTTTTGAAGTGGCCGGAGGGCGTGAAAATTGATGTTTCTAAGCAATCTCAGGCTTGTGGATTTTCGAAACTTTAGAGAACTGGAAGTTTCTTTTTCCAGAGGGATTAACATACTTTACGGAGACAACGCCCAGGGCAAGACAAACCTTCTGGAATCCATATTATTTTTGTCGAACCTGAGGTCTGAAAGGTCCACCAGAGATCATCAACTCATAATGCATAATAAACCGATGGCGTATATTAAGGGCATATTTGACACCGGCTCAGGTCCGGTGGAAAGGGAAATTATCCTGTATTCCGACAGAAAAAAAATAGTAAAAGAAGGTGGGGATCAAAAAAAACGCTGGTCTCAGTTGTGTGAAGATATCAGCGCCGTATTTTTTTCTCCCGACGACCTAAATCTTATAAAAGGCGGTCCGTCTCTCAGGAGAAAATTTCTTGATTATCTTATTTATCAGCTGAAGCCGGGGTACGTAAAATATCTTCAGGTTTACTACAGGGTAATTTCTCAAAGAAACGTGTTGCTAAAGTCCGTCAGAAAAAACCCTTCTCTTTCTGACAGCATTGATCCGTGGGACTTGCAGCTTTGCGATGCGGGGTCCAGGATACTGGCGGAAAGATTGAAGATTATCGAGATTACGGATAAATACATACGTGAAATTTTCAATAGATTTTACGGCGAAGGTCCCGTTTTGAATATAAAATATATCAGCAGCGTTAATATAGAGGACAGGGACACCATAAGGCGGGATTTTTTAAAAGCGCTGAAAGACGCCAGAGAAAAAGATATTTCCAGGGCTTTCACCGTGAACGGCCCTCATAGGGATGACATACTTTTTTTGCTGGATGGCCATGATGCCAGAATTTTCGGCTCCCAGGGACAACAGAGGCTTCTTGCGCTTTGCCTTAAAATTGCCCAGGCAGGTATACTTGCCCGGGAAAAAGGCGAATCTCCTATCATGTTGCTGGATGATGTGATGTCGGAGCTTGACTTTGCGAGGAGGAAACTCATAATTGAAAGCAATGATTCCCAGGTTTTTATCACTACGACTGATTTAAATTTCATACCTGATGAGTTGCTGTCGAAAAGCAAACTGTACAGGGTTAGAGCCGGCTCGCTGGAGTGGTAATTATGGAAAAAATAGGTATAATATTAAAAGAGACATTGAAAAAAAGCGGTTTGGAAAAAAAGTTGATGCAATTCCAGATTTTTTTAAACTATGAAAATCTGGTGGGAGACAATATAGCAAGAGTATCCAGGCCCGTTTTTTTTAGAAACGATACCCTATTTATAGGCGTGGAAAACCCTATATGGTCGCACCAGCTCCATTTTTTAAAAAAAGAAATTATTGAAAAACTGAATTCTCTGTTCAATGAGCCTCTCGTTCGTGATATAAAATTTCAAATATGCGGCTTTGAAGGACAAAAACCGGATCTTTCCTCTGGAATCAAAAATGATAAAATCATCGAACTTCCTGACAAAACAATCAAAATGATATATAATATAAGTTCGGAAATAAAGGACCCGGAACTTCGCAAAAAATTTGTAGAACTCATGATTAAAGACTTTAAATACAGGATAAAGAAGGAGGAGGACAGGTGTTCATCCATATAGGCAGCGATGAAGTGGTGCTGAAAAAAGATGTAATAATGATTCTGGACAAATATGCCTTAGTTTCCAAGGATACTTCTGAATTTTTACAGGTGGCCAAAGAGGAAGGGTTCTTCCAGGGTGAGGACGACATGGACAAAAAATCCATTATCATCTGCGACAAAAAGATATTTTTCTCTCCCATATCCTCCGTCACTCTTTTTAAAAGATCCAATTTTTTAAAAAAACTTTAATGTTCTTTTTACAGGTTTTAAGATAGTCTGGAGGTTTTAGGATTGGAGAAAAAAGGCGTATACGATGAAAATAAGATCGAGGTGCTGGAGGGCCTCGAACATGTGAGGCTTAGGCCAGGAATGTACATCGGTTCAACCGACAGCCGCGGGCTTCATCACCTGGTATACGAAGTGGTGGACAACAGCATAGATGAAGCGCTGGCTGGTTACTGCAAAAATATCCGTGTAACCATAAATAAAGACGGTTCTATAACTGTAGAGGATGACGGTAGGGGAATCCCGGTAGGAATACATCCCAAAGTTGGAAAACCCGCTCTGGAAGTGGCCCTGACCATGCTGCATGCCGGAGGCAAGTTCGGCCACGGTGGCTATAAAATATCCGGAGGGCTTCATGGAGTGGGTGTTTCCGTGGTGAATGCCCTTTCGGAATGGCTTGAGGTGGAGGTTAAAAGGGACGGTGGATTGTTTTCGCAAAGATACGAGAGGGGCAATCCGGTAACCGGCGTCATAAGAAAAGGCGATGCGGAAGGCACAGGAACAAAGATTACCTTTAAACCCGACAGAAAAATTTTTGAAGATATCAGTTTTTCGACTGATATTCTCACCCAGCGGCTGAGGGAACAGGCGTTCCTCAATAAGGGCATCAGGATAGAGCTTTGGGATTGCAGAACCGATAAGAAAAGTGAATTTTATTACGAGGGAGGCATAGTCTCTTTTGTAAAATTCCTGAACCGAAACAAGGATGTGCTTCATGAAGAACCGATTTATATGAAAGCCGCCCGGGAAGACATGGAACTTGAAGTGGCGGTTCAGTACAACGATACTTATGTGGAAAATGTTCTGTCCTTTGCAAACAACATAAACACCCATGAGGGCGGGACCCATCTGAGCGGTTTTAGAACAGCCCTCACCCGCAGCATCAACGACTATGCCAGGAAATACAATCTTTTAAAGGAACAGGACGCCAACCTTTCGGGGGAAGATGTCCGGGAAGGTTTGACGGCGGTCATCAGTGTAAAACTTCAAAATCCCCAGTTTGAGGGCCAGACCAAGACAAAACTTGGAAACAGCGATGTAAGGGGCATGGTGGATTCTGTGGTGGGGGAAGGAATGTCCCGCTTTATGGAGGAAAATCCTTCAATAGCCCGAATAATCGTTGAGAAAGCCGTAGGGGCCGCCCGGGCCCGGGAGGCGGCCCGCAAGGCAAGAGAACTTACCCGCAGGAAAAACGCCCTGGAACGCACTGCCCTTCCGGGCAAGCTGGCGGACTGCAGCGAAAAGGACCCCAGGCTGTGCGAACTATATCTGGTGGAAGGCGATTCGGCGGGAGGTTCCGCCAAACAGGGCAGGGACCGCAGAATTCAGGCCATACTCCCTCTTCGAGGCAAGATATTGAATGTGGAAAAAGCCCGGCTCGACAAAATATTGAACAACGAAGAGATAAGGGCGATGATCACCGCCATAGGCACGGGCATAGGTGACGAGTTCGACATTGAAAAACTCAGGTACCATAAAATAATACTCATGGCCGATGCCGATGTGGACGGCGCCCATATCAGGACGCTCCTGCTCACGTTTTTCTACAGATACATGCAGCCGCTTATAGAGGCGGAAAAGATATATATTGCTCAGCCCCCTCTTTTTCAGGTAGTGCTTGGGAAACAGGAATTTTACGCTTACAATGACCGTGAACTGAAAGAGGTCCTCGACAGACTGGGCAAAGACCGGGATAAAGCCGACGTCAACAGGTTTAAAGGCCTTGGAGAGATGGATTCGGAGCAGTTGTGGGAGACCACCATGAATCCAGCAAAGCGGACCATATTGAAGGTGAGCCTGGAGGATGCTGTGGCGGCCGATGAAATATTCACCATACTCATGGGCGACAAGGTGGAACCCAGAAAGCAGTTTATTTTTGAACATGCGCACGAAGTCGTCAATCTGGATATATGATGTTGAGCTTATTTTAAATTTACGGAGGTTTTTGAATGGCTGAATCAGCGGAAAAGATAGTGCCTGTAAACATAGAAGAGGAAATGAAAAAATCCTATATAGACTATTCCATGAGCGTCATCGTAGGCAGAGCCCTCCCGGATGTTCGGGACGGCCTCAAGCCAATTCACCGCAGGATACTTTTTGCAATGAACGACATCGGTCTTACCCCGGACAAACCGTTCAGAAAATCCGCCACGATAGTGGGGGAAGTCATGGGCAAATACCATCCCCACGGGGATGCGGCCATATATGATGCCATGGTGCGCATGGCACAGGATTTTTCCATGCGCTATATGCTGGTGGACAGCCACGGCAACTTCGGTTCCATAGACGGTGACCCTCCGGCTGCCATGAGGTATACCGAAGCTAGGCTTTCAAAGATAGCTCTGGAAATGCTGTCGGATATAAACAAGGACACTGTGGATTTCGTCCCCAATTTCGACGAGAGGTTGAAGGAGCCCAGCGTGCTGCCGTCCCGTTTTCCGAATTTGCTTGTCAACGGTTCTTCGGGTATAGCGGTGGGTATGGCCACCAACATTCCACCCCACAACCTTTCGGAAGTCATCGACGGCGTGGTGATGATGATAGATAACCCGGATGTAACCGTCGACGAACTGATGCAGGCAATTAAGGGACCGGATTTTCCCACGGGAGCCATTATTCTGGGCAGGGATGGCATCAAGGACATGTACAGGACCGGCAGGGGTTCTGTGACCGTCAGGGCGAAAACCGCCATAGAACCCATGGAGGGCGGCCGCCAGAGGATACTGGTGACCGAGATTCCATACATGGTCAACAAAGCGCGGCTGGTGGAAAAGATTGCTGAACTGGTGCGGGATAAGAACATAGAAGGCATATCGGATTTAAGGGACGAAAGCGATAGATCCGGAATACGCATCGTCATAGAATTAAGGAGAGACGCCAATCCCCATGTCATATTGAACCAGCTTTTCAAACATACGCAGCTGCAGGACACTTTCGGAGCCATAATGCTGGCGCTGGTGGACAACAAGCCTAGGGTATTGAACCTGAGGGACCTTATATATTACTACCTGGAACATCAAAAAGATATAATCATCCGGAGGACAAAATTCGACCTGGCAAGGGCCGAGGAGAGGCTTCACATTCTGGAAGGCCTCAGGATAGCGCTTTCCCGCCTGGACGAGGTGATAAGCCTTATCAGGAAATCCAAAGATGTGCCCACAGCCCGGGAGGGCCTCATGACTACATTTAACCTATCCGAAAAACAGGCGCAGGTTATCCTGGACATGAGGCTGCAAAGGCTGACGGCCCTGGAACGCCAGAAGATAGAGGATGAGTACAAGGAAATTCTGGAAAAAATCGAATACTACAAAAAAGTGCTCGCAGACGAAAAAATGGTGCTGGGAATAATAAAACAGGAAATTCTTACCATAAAAGAAAAATTCGGGGATGAGCGTCGCACAAAAATAACATCGGCGGTGGATGATCTTGACGCCGAGGATTTAATTGCCGAAGAAGATGTGGTTATAACATTGACGCATCTTGGCTACGTCAAACGTCTGCCCCTTTCCACATATAAAAATCAAAAGCGCGGCGGCAAAGGCATCACCGGAATTACAACCAGGGAAGAAGATTTTGTTGAGCGCATATTTGTGGCAACCACCCACCATGTGGTGCTGTTCTTCACGAATAGGGGAAATGTATACAAACTGAAAGCCCACGAGATCCCGGAAGCAGGCAGGACGGCAAGAGGCACCGCCATAGTAAACCTTTTGCCCCTGAAACCCGGGGAAAAGGTCAACGCAGTAATACCCATAAAGGATTTCAGCGAAGCAAAATATCTGCTTTTTACTACCAGAAAGGGCCTTGTAAAAAAGACTCTGCTTTCGGAGTATGAAAGTTCACGAAAGACCGGTCTCATAGCAATAGGGCTGAAAGAGCAGGATGAGCTCATCGCGGTAAGGATGGTGGACAAAAAGGATCAGGTATTGCTTGGGACAATGAAAGGAATGGGCATAAGATTTTCGGTGGATGATGTCGGAGCCATGGGACGCACCGCCCATGGGGTGAAGGGCATATCTTTAAGAGAGGATGACGGAGTGGCCTCGGTGGATATAGTTAAACCTGGCTGCGATGTGCTGGTGGTGACCAGGAAAGGTTTCGGAAAACGAACAGGCGAGGAAGAATTTCGTTTGCAGGCCCGGGGTGGGAAGGGCATCATCATTCAGAAGGTCACCGAAAAGACCGGGGAATTGGAAGCGGTGAGGATGGTAGGAGAAAAAGACGACGTGATGCTCTGCACTGCATCTGGCGTGGTGATACGCATGGAAGTTTCCGGAATATCCAGGATGAGCCGCAACACCCGCGGGGTGACTTTGATTAAACTGGAAAAAGACGACCAGCTGGCCTCAGTGGCGGTAATATGCGAAGAAGAAAAATAAGGAAGTATTAAGTGGGAATCTGATTAACCACTATGCGCATATCATAACCGCATCGGGGACATGCAAACAAATGAACGCATTCATGTGAAGATTCTCCCATGGAGACATTGTCTTTATCAAGATACGGATTATAAGGGTCGAAATAATCCTCGACCCTTCCCCAATCCTCCATATCGCCGCCGCATTTGGGGCATGTTTCTCTTACATTTATCAGGGCATTGCACAGCGGGCATTCAAATCCCATAAAACCACCTCATTATTAGCATGCCTGATTTGAAGGATTTAATACAAATTTAATATAGACGGCAAAAAAGCATAAAGCCTTCTACAAAGCCATAAAAGATGCCACAATGGACAACTTCGCAAGGCTCTTTATGACCGGCGTGAGCCCATTTATTAGACCCGGGCTTTATCCGGGAACCAAAAAAATTTTTTTCCGTCTAAATAATTAGAGGTAAAATTTGAAGGGAGATGAGGTCGAATAAAAAAGTATCGGCATATTTTTATAGTGGTTTTTATAATTTTGGCGGTCGCACTTTCGGGATGCGGCGCAAGAGGGACAGGAAAAAGCGGGCAAAGTACGGGAAGCGCTAGCTCTACTGAAGTTCAAAGCAAAACGCCGAAGGCAAGACAGGAGGCAAGCTCGTTTACATCAAATGCTGCCGTAGCCGGTAATCTTTCGGTAATAGACAGGAAAATCGTTAAAAATGGCAGTATAACTCTGGCAGTGAAGGATTTAAAAAAGGTGGAAGAGCAGATTTACGGCATGGTGGAAGAATATAAAGGCTACATATTGAGCTCCTCAACAAGAAACGACGATCGGTTTATCTTCAGTCGCATAGAGGTGAAAATACCTTCCGCCAGGTTTGAAGAATTTTTTTCAAGGCTGAAGCAAATAGAAACGGTGGAATCCGATAACATCGATACTCAGGATGTGACGGAGGAATATATTGACCTCGACGCCCGGCAAAAGGTCTTAAAGGTTCAGGAGCAAAGATTGCTGGAGATAATGAGCAAAGCCCAGAATGTAGAGGACCTGTTAAAAGTGGAAGAGCAATTGGGAAGGATAAGGACTGAAATAGAACAGATACAGGGCAGGATAAATTATCTCAACAATGCCACAGATTATTCTACGGTTAATATTGACATTCGGGAACAAAAGGGCGTCCGAACAGCCGGCGATGGCTTTTTTGAGAACGTGGCTTTCGGCTTCGTCAACGGATGGAGCTTATTCTTCAACATTCTCGTAAAAACAGTTGAAACTCTGGCGTGGCTATCGCCATATATATTGATTCTGGGCACTGCAGCTTATTTTATGAAAAAGCGGCATGTCGACTTTAATTTCTGGAAAGGCAGGAGGAATGATTAAAATATAAATTAGCATATTGATGAGGTTTATGATATAATGGAAAAAAAAATTAAATGATGGATGGATGGTATTGAAACGAAAGCTGGATATGCCTCTTGTGAGGGCGCTCAGACGCTATGCGCGAAAGGGCCCGGCCAGGTTTCACATGCCGGGGCACAAAGGCAGCGGGAGATTTTTTGAAGATTTGGGGGAACTTTTTAAGAAAAACCTGTTCAGGTGGGATGTGACGGAGCTTCCCGGCCTGGACAATCTCCACGAGCCCGACGGAGCCATTAAAAAGGCGGAAGAAAGGCTGGCAAAACTTTACGGCGCTGACAGATCCTTTTTCCTGGTGAACGGCTCCACCTCAGGGGTGTTGGCCATGATGGGGGCGGCTCTGAATCCGGGCGACAGCGTGATAGTGTCCAGGGCCAGCCACCGTTCGGTGCTGTCGGGGCTGATTTTGACCGGAGCAAAGCCGGTTTATGTGATGCCGGAATGGCATGAAGGCCTCGGGGTGTACACACAAATTACGCCCGCAGCGCTGCGAAGGGTCATAAAGAAAAATCCGGGAGCCAGGGCTATTGTTATTACCAATCCCACATATCAGGGGTTCTGCCCGGATTTAAAGGAGATATGTGAAATAGCCCGGCAAAATAACATGCTGGTTCTTGTTGACGAAGCCCACGGGCCGCACCTGGCTTTCAGTCCGCATCTGCCGCCTTCGGCGGGGGATTTCGACGCGGACGCCTGGGTCCAGAGCCCCCATAAGATGCTTTTTTCCCTTACTCAGAGCGCATGGCTTCATGTTACAGGCGACAGGATGGATAATGAGAAGCTTTCTTCATATCTCGGTATGGTGACGAGCACCAGCCCTTCCTACATTCTCATGGCTTCATTGGACTGGACCGCCGCGCTGATGGAAAGCCGGGGCAGGTATATTGTTGAAAAGGCGCTGAACATGGCTGAAAAAGCCAGAGATTTCATAAACAGACATACCTGTTTTTATTGTGCCGGAGATGAATTAAAGGGCGGGGCGGGAATATTCGATATAGACCTTTCACGCCTGCTGGTGAACGTATCGGAAGCCGGTTTTACCGGCTTTGCGGCGGAATATCTGCTGAGGCGGAAATACAACATATATGCGGAATATGCTGATCTGTGCAATGTTTATTTTCTGGTGACATCGGCGAACGGCAGCATAGACATTAAAAATCTTATGGTTGCTTTGTCGGATATTTCAATGCATGTAAAATATAAAAATCGCAGGTATTCAGGCAAAGAAAGACAACAGCGCACAAACATTCATGATTTGCTCTTAAAACTTTCCGTCGTCATGAAAAAAATTCCGCAAAAGGCTATGGAACCTCGAGAAGCTTTTTTTTCAAAAAGCGAATGGGTGCCCCTGAAGCGGGCGTCGGGGCGAATTGTGAAAAAAGCCCTGGTGCCTTACCCACCGGGAGTGCCGCTGTTGATGCCTGGGGAAATCGTGGAAAATGAGCATATTGAACTGATAGAAATGCTTCTTAAAGCGGGATGCACTGTACAGGGCGTTGACAAAAAAAATAGTGTTTATGTTTCGGTTTATTAAAATCAAAAGAGGTATTTTATGAAAGGCAAATTCATAACAATCGAAGGCCCCGACGGCGCCGGAAAAACCACCCAAGTTAAAAAAATCGCCCAATACCTGAAATCAGCAGGCAAAAACGTGCTGGTTACCAGGGAACCCGGCGGCACCGTTTTTGGGGAAAAACTCAGAGAGGCGCTGCTTTCTTCAAACGGCGAAAGCCCGGTGCCCGAGGCTGAGGCCCTCATATATGCCGCATCCAGGGCTCAGCTCATAAAAAAGGTCATAGCCCCGGCTCTGTCGGAAGGGACTCATGTCCTGTGCGACCGTTTTGTGGATTCCAGCCTGGCCTATCAGGGATGGGCAAGGGGCCTGGGTATCCAGGCGATACTGGATATAAACCGATGGTTTATGGAGGATTTTTGGCCGGATCTTACCATACTTCTTGATGTGGACCCGGAACTGTCCCTTACAAGGCTTGAAAGGGCAAAGGACCGTCTTGAAAAGGAGACAAAGGAATTTCACAAAAAAGTGCGGGAAGGCTTCCTTAAAGTTCGGGACATGTTCCCGGAAAGGATTATAACGGTGGACGCTTCTGAAAGCCCTGAAGAAGTTTTCAATAGAATAATCGCCGGTATTCGAAAAATTTTATAAGCGAACCGGTTAAACGGCGCATATCCATTTGAGACCTTTTGAAATCCAGAACAACAATTCGGGAGGCAGGTTTTTGAGTAACGTCAACCCGCAATTGGGAAGGAGAAGATTTGCATGAAAATGGTTATGGCGGTGGTCCAGGACAGCGATGCGGCCAGGCTGATAGAAGAGCTCAACGACAGCAAATTCGGAGTTACAAAGCTGGCCAGCACCGGGGGATTTTTGAAGAGCGGGAATACCACTCTGATGATAGGGGTGGAGGAGGAACGTGTTGAAACGCTTATAAAACTCATTAAAAAAGTATGCCGCCCCAGGAAGCAGGTGGTGACGCCGTTTCCCGGAGGGCCTGTAGATACCTATGTACCCAATCCCATTGAAGTTAGAGTGGGAGGGGCAGCCGTATTTGTGCTGAACATTGAAAGGTTTGAGAAAATATGAAGGTAAGCCTTTCTTCAGAATTTACCCTGCCCAGGGATGTTTTGCCCGGTACAAGAGGTTCTTCGCGGTCTTTTGAAGAACACCTGCAGGCAATGACCGAAATTCATTTGAGAGAGCGGCTGGATGGAGAGCTGGCGGCCATACAGGAACAGGGCCGGAGGCTCTCAAAAAGCAAGAGCCTTTCTGATTTGAAAAAATACCGCGACAAGGTGGCCGATTTCCTGAAACTCTGCATAGCACAAGGGCTGAGCTGCAAAGAAGAGAGGCTTTCCTCCCGCTTCGGCAGGACAAAAGTGCTCACTATCATAAAAACCGTCAACCAGAAGCTGCTGGCTCTTGCTGAAACCCTCCTTTCCGAAAATAAAGATTCCATAAAAATTCTGGCACTGACAGATGAAATCCGCGGACTTTTGTTGGATCTGTACGCATGAGGTGGTATTTTGGAAAAATTTCTTGATGCGATAAAGGCGGGATTAGTTTCCCATGCCTATATCTTTCTAGGTCCCGATGAAGCGGCATACGGGAAGGCGAAACTTCTCGCTCAAACGGTCGACTGTGAAAACGCCGGGCTTGCTCCCTGCGGCTTCTGCAAAAATTGTCGCAGGATATCGAGCGGCACACACCCGGATTTCATGGAGATATCTGCTGAAGGGGCTTCTATTAAGATCGATCAGGTGCGGAGCCTGATACAAATTCTTGCCGGCATGCCCATGGAAGCTTCCAGAAGGATATGCGTCGTCCGTGAAGCCCATAGGATGACCCCCGAAGCTCAGAATGCCCTGCTGAAGACTCTGGAAGAGCCTGCTACGCAGAGCACGGTGGTGCTGCTGACCGACAATCTCAAGCTGCTTCTTCCCACCATTATATCAAGATGCCAGGTCCTGGATTTCGGCTCCGGGCAGGCCGGTACATCCATTTCTCCCGATACCCGGAAAATGATGGCCGACATGGTGCTTCATGCCATAAAAAACCCCGTATTGGAGCCGGGTGTGAGCGCCGGTCAAATCAGTGGGTCCGGAGAGGACTCCGAAAAATTGCTGGATTTTCTCGCAAGCCTGTATAGGGATATTCTGGCGGTAAAAACTAAAAGCGGAGCCAATTTAATAAACCGCGACCTGGCCGACATCATCGGGCAGTGTGCGGAAAAAATCACCGCAAAATCGGCGGTAAAGGCGTTGGAAAGCATTTTTTATCAGACCGGCGCCGCAAGATCAAGGGGCAATCAAAATTTGATATGGTATAATATTTTCCTGGAACTCCGGGAGGTGGTATAGATGGTGACAGTAGTCGGAGTAAGATTCAAAAAAGCCGGCAAGGTGTACTATTTCAATCCTGGCGGCCTGGAGCTGGCCCCCTCGGATAAGGTCATCGTGGAGACCAGCCGGGGAATTGAATACGGTGAGGTCGTCACAAAACCTAAGGATGTAAAGGAAGAAGATTTGATATCTCCATTAAAAGACGTTATCCGCAAAGCGACGCCGGAAGATGACGCCCGCGTGGAGGAAAACAGGAAAAAGGCCAGAGAGGCCGAAGAAATAGCGCTAAAAAAAATAGAAAAACACGGCCTTGAAATGAAGCTGATTGATGTGGAATACACCTTTGATAACAGTAAACTCATATTTTACTTTACCGCCGACGGCCGGGTGGATTTCAGGGAACTGGTGAAAGATCTGGCTTCGGTATTCCGGACCAGAATCGAACTTCGTCAGATAGGCGTGAGAGATGAGGCCAAAATGCTGGGCGGCATAGGCCCGTGCGGCAGGATTGCGTGCTGCAACACTTTCCTCGGGGACTTTGACCCAGTATCCATAAAAATGGCAAAACAGCAGAACCTCTCATTGAACCCCGTCAAGATATCCGGGCTCTGCGGAAGATTAATGTGCTGCCTAAAATTCGAGTGCGATTCTTATGATGAAGTCGAAATGAAATTTCCGGATATAGGCGCAAGGGTGATCGCTCCGGGAGGCGAAGGCGTGGTGGTCGCTGTGTTCAAACCCAAAGGCACGGTAAAAGTCCAACTGGATGAGAGCAAAGAAGTGGAGGAATATCCTGTGGAGGAAGTGGCGGTCAAAGAGTCTTGACTGAACTTAAAAAGGAGGGATTGCAATGTTCCCGTTTTTCTGGGATCCGACTATGATTCTGCTCCTGCCGGCTCTGGTGGTGGCGTTTTATGCTCAGGCGAAAGTAAGCTCGACTTTTGAAAGATACCTCCGGGTGCCGGCCAGAAACGGCCTTACCGGCGCGGAGGTGGCAAGGGAAATACTGAGACTCAGCGGCATCCACGACGTTTCGGTGGAAATGCAGGGAGGAAGGCTCTCGGATTATTATGACCCCAGAAGGAAAGTATTGAAGTTGTCCTCCGACGTGTACAACGGGAGATCTCTTGCTGCCCAGGGTGTGGCGGCACACGAGTGCGGTCATGCCATCCAGCATGATGTGGGATATGCCCCTCTGGCGCTGAGGAACTCCATTGTGCCGGTGGCCAACTTCGGCTCGCAGCTGGCGTTTCCGCTGTTTTTCCTGGGGCTGTTTCTAAGGGGGGAGTTCCTTATGACCCTGGGGATACTTCTTTTCAGCGCAGCCGTACTGTTTCAATTCATAACCCTGCCGGTGGAATACAACGCCAGCAATAGGGCGGTGGCAGTGCTGGAAAGCCAGGGCTTTATAGGAAGGGATGAGGCCGTCCCTGTGCGCAGGGTGCTGGGAGCAGCGGCTCTGACCTATGTGGCCGCCACCCTCATGGCAGTGATGCAACTTTTGAGGCTGCTGGCCCTGGCAGGCATCTACCGGGATGACAGATAATATGGTGCTTCGCAGTCTTTTTAAGCGGATTTAATTTCAACTTAAGCTTCATATATTGACAATGTTGTTTCAAAGGGGACTTCTGGTCAGGATGTCCCCATTTTTTAAAAAAATATGGAACTTTTTCTCCTTTTCTTCGTCTATATAATTAGGAACAAAAAATATATTTTCATTTTTAAAAACTATTTTTAATGCAGATGTGGTATAATACACCGTGAGATAAAAAAGGAACGTGAAAAGAGAGGAGGGAAGTGCCCGGTAAGATTTTGTACAGCTTCAAAAGAGGTCTTATCGGGACAGATCGTTGAAAGTATTTTTAAAAGCTGCACTTATTGTTCTGATAATAATACTGCTGGCAACGGGATGTTTTCACAAAAAATCTGCTGATTCCATACAACACGGGGTCGATACCCCTCAGGAGCAGCCGGCCGAGGATTCACAGGCACAACAGGAAAATCCCGAAACTCCTGGATTGACGCCGCATGAGCCTTTCGCAAATATGGTGATACAGGGAATCAAGGATGACAGCCTGGGGCTTCCTGTTTCGGTGTGCCAGGATAAAGGCGGAAATACATATGTGCTGGACTTATATTCCACCGACGGCCTTGTGAAGGTGTTTGACTACCAGGGGAAATACCGGCTGAAAATGGCTCCTCTGCAGGCGGCCGAATCCCAGCCTGTGGATGTGGCGGTGGATGGCGAAGGCAATGTGTATGTGGCGGACCTGGGGCTTAGGGCGGTATTTAAATACAGCAGTGAAAAGCAAATGGAGAAAATACAGCCCCAGGAGGATTTTTACCCGAGAAGCGTGGATGTGGATTCCGGAGGGAATCTGCTGGTCTTAAGCTTTGACAGGGTATATAAATTTTCGCAGTCAGGCCGGGTTTTTTCGTTCGGAGAAAGCGGTGAGAAGGAAGGGCAGTTCGGCGCTGCGGGATCGGAATTTTACAACGGCCCCAGCGGTATTTGTGTGGACAAAGACGACAACATTTATGTGGCCGATACGCTTAACAACCGCATTCAAAAGTTCAGCCCCGACGGAAAATTTTTAAAGGCGTTTCCGCTGCAGGATATGGAAAGCCCCCAGGATGTGGCGGTGGGAACGGATGGAGGCATATTCACCGTCACTTCATCCGGCAATCTTATTTTTATGGGTTCCGATGGCGGGGTCTTGAAGATTATGGAACTTGCCGGATCTTCCCAGAACGGATGGGGGTTCACAGGCATTGCAGGAGGAAGGGAAAATACTATTCTCATAGCGGTGCCGGGGCAGCATCAGGTAAAGGTGATGTCGGGGGAAAAAGAAATATATTCCATTAAAGGGGACATATCGGAAGGGTTTATCTATCCTCATAACATTGCTATCAATGATGACCGTGTGGTAATAATCGGGGGAGACCCGTATTCCTCCGATGATTTAAACAACAGGGTAATGATGTTTAATGCGAGAGGAACGTTTTTCAACGAGATTGTTCCGGGATACAGCGGCGGAAAATATTTCGGCCCGAAGGATGCGGTGTTTGTAAGAGATAATCTTTACTTGCTTGACCTTGACATTATATCGGTGTTTGACAGGAAGGGCAATTTCATTACAAGCTTTGGAGGCAGGGGAGACAATCCCGGAGATTTCGGGGTTTACGATAATTACGGCCAGGAACAGGGGCCCGCAGGCATCACTGCCGATGCCGGTGGCGGGATATTGATAAGCGACACTTACAACGATCGCATTCAGAAGATATCCGTCAACGGCAAATATGAAGGCGGCTTCGAGGCAAGCTCTCCGGGCTCGGTAGCTTCTGACGGCGACGGCAATATTTATGTTTTGCTTCCGGAACAGGCTAAAGTTGTCAAGTTTTCAGCCGGAGGGAAAAAACTCCTTGAATTCGGAAAACCGGGAACGGGCGACGGTGAATTTTTCCTGGAAAGCGGCGAGGGGGAAATGCAGGGCCCCGATGGCATCGCGGTGGACGGGCAAAGCGGCAGGATATACGTATCCGACACGGCCGCTCATCGCATAGAAGTTTTTGACAGCAGAGGGAATTTCATAAAATCCATAGGCGGTTTCGGCACTGGAGAAAACGGATTATATTATCCCAGAGATATGGCTCTGGACAGGGACGGGTTCCTCTGGGTGGCGGACTCGGGCAACCACAGAGTGGTGCGGCTGGATGTCAGATAGATTTAAGAGGAGGCATAAAACCTCCTCTTTTAAATATGCTTATTTGTTAATTTAAAACCACCGTGCTAATGGAAAAGATATATCAAACAGTTATCTTTTTTTATGTAAAGAAGGAATAATTAAAATCATATAGAATATCTTATATTTAATATTCTTTTTTCGGAGGGGCGTATGCAAAAATTAAAAGTCGGCATTATCGGTGCGGGCAGGGGCGGCAGCGAACTGCTGGATACCCTCAGGGATTTTGACAATATTCAGGTGGTGGGGGTGGCGGATATTGATAAGAGTGCTGCGGGGATAAAAATTGCCGCGCAAAGGGGGATACGGTGTTTTGACAGCGCCGAAGACCTTTTGAGGGAATGCCCGATGGATGTGGTTTTCGAAGTGACCGGAGACCGCGGCCTGGTAAAAGAGCTCCGGAGCATGATCCCGGAAAGTACCACACTGGTGGAGTCCAGGGCTGTAAATATCATGCTTAGCATTATCAGGGAAAGGAAAGAGCTGCTGGAAATAAAGGAGATAAAAGAACAGCTTTCGGTAATTCTGAATTCCGCCCAGGAAGGCATTCAGATGGTGGATCGCAACGGCGTCATAAAATATGTAAACCGCGGATATACAAGGATAACCGGAATTTCCCCGGAACAGCGCATAGGCGCCAACGTTTTCGACGTATCCCCCGACGGCGCCCTGGTGGAGGTGCTGAGAACCGGCAAGCCCTGTCTGGGCAAGAGAAACAGGGCGGTGGGGTCCAATGCCGAGGTGATTTCCAATGCGTCTCCCATTATTGTAAATGGAGAAATGGTGGGAGCCATGGTGGTGTTTCAGGACATTACCGAGATCATCCGGTTGACCGAGGAACTCAAGCGTTCCAACTCTGTCATAAACGGCCTAAAAGACGAGATCAAAAAATTGAGCGAGGGTCAGGGCAGATTTGAAGATATTGTGTGTCAGAGCCAGAAGATGAAGAATATTATAAATCTGGCACAGAAAGCCGCCCGGGAGGACACCACCATATTGATTACGGGAGAAAGCGGAACCGGCAAAGAAATCTTCGCCAATGCGATACACGCCGCAAGTCCCAGAAAGGGCAAACCTTTCATCAAAGTGAATTGCGCCGCCATACCCGAAAATCTTCTGGAAAGCGAGCTTTTCGGTTATGAGGCCGGAGCCTTCACCGGAGCCGGAAAGCTTAAACTGGGGAAGTTTGAACTGGCTTCCGGTGGCAGTATATTTCTCGATGAAATCGGGGACATGAGCCCGGTGCTGCAGGCGAAGCTCCTGCGGGTCATCCAGGGGAAGGAAATCGAGCGCATCGGCGGCACACACCCCATAAAAATCGACGTAAGGATTATTTCCGCCACCAACCGGGACCTGGTGGACCTCATCCGCCGCGGCCGCTTTCGGGAAGACCTTTACTTCCGGCTGAATGTGATAAACATTCACATACCCCCTCTGCGGGAAAGAAAGGAGGATATACCGGCACTTACGGAAGTATATATTAATTATTTCAACCGCAAGTTTTACAAAAATGTCAGAGGCATAACCAACAAAGCCAAAGAAATGCTGATGTCCTACAACTGGCCGGGCAACGTGAGAGAGCTTGCAAACATTCTGGAGAGGACCATCTTGATGGCCGACGGGGAATGGATCACAGAAGAGCTTTTAATGCCCTACTTCGAACAGTTCAAGGGCCGGGAAAAGTCCAGAGGAGGCATCGTGCCCCTGGAAGAAATGGAAAAACGCATGATAAAAAGAGCTCTAGAGGAATACGGCACCAGCGTGGAAGGCAAGCGGAAGGCAGCGGAAGTCCTGAAAATATCCCTGGCAACCCTTTATAATAAATTAAAAAAATATGAGATTCGAATATGAGCCTGCAGAAGAAATATATAATTTTTAGAAACATAATTTTAATTTTTTGAAATCCTTCTGCCTTTATTTTTCTAAATATTCCGCTGGTATGGCTCAGCAATAATTATAAAAACTAGAAATTTCGGATTTCAGGGTCTTTATCCCGGATTGAAAATACTGTCCGTCTTTTTGGCATCGTATTTGCAAAGAATACTTACAACATGATATGAGGATTTTGTAATTAATTTCTGTATCAAAGGCAGCTTTTTTGAGCCAAAGAGAGGAGCAATTTCGATGAAATCGAGCGATGTAGTGGTGATCGGAGGAGGGGTCATAGGCTGTTCCATAGCTTACCATCTCGCAAAAAGGGGAATTGACGTGACCATCGTCGAAAGGGACGATATAGCTTCGGGAACCTCCGGAGCATGTGATAAGGCCGTTCTTCTGCAGTCCAAAAACCCGGGGCTGCACCTGGAGATGGCCCTTGAAAGCGTCAAGCTGTTCCCCCAACTTCAGAGAGACCTTGATACTGATATAGAGTTTAAGAATAACGGCGGCATGATAGTCATAAAAACTCAAGAACAGTGGCAGGTCATGCAGGAGTTTGTGGAAAGACAGAAAAAAGTGGGTCTTAAGGTGGAACTTCTTGGCCGGGAACAGGCCCTCCAGCGGCAGCCGGCCTTTGCACAGGATATCGTGGGTTCCACATACAGCCCCATGGACGGTGAAGTGAACCCCATTAACCTGACTCTTGGGTTTTTCCGCGGGGCCAAAAAATACGGGGCAAAACCATTGCTTTCTACGGAAGTCAGGGGTATAAAGGTGGAAAAAGGCAGGGTCAGCTCGGTTTTGACCACCGGGGAGGAAATACTCACCAGATTTGTGGTAAATGCCTGCGGTGTTTATGCACCGGTCATAGGCAGGATGGTAGGGATCGATATCCCTATTATCCCGAGGAGGGGACAGATAATAGTGACTGAACCGGTACCCCCTCTCATCCATGGAGATGTGAACTGTGCCAGGTATATAACCGCCAAGTTCAAACCTGAGCTCCTGGGCAATGATGAAAATGCCAGGCTGGGCATCGGGCTTTCACTGGGACAGACCGAAAACGGCAACCTGCTCATTGGGGGCACCAGGGAGTTCGTGGGTTATGACAGGAGAACCACCCACAGGGCCCTCCGGGCCATATTAAAACATGCTGTCAGCCTGGTGCCGGCCTTGAAGGATATCAGCATAATACGCAGCTTTGCCGGACTTCGGCCCTATACGCCCGACGGTCTCCCCATACTGGGAGAGGTTGAAAACCTCAAGGGTTTTATAATGGCTGCGGGCCATGAGGGAGACGGCATAGCCCTTTCGGCCATAACCGGCAGAATAATCTCGGAAATCATAGCCGATGGCCGTACGTCTGTAAATATCGACATGAATAGACTATCTCTTTCGAGATTTAAGGAGGAAGATGTATGGATTTCGGGAAAGTCATAACTGCTATGGTAACGCCGTTTGATGAAAATCAGGCGTTGGATTTTGCGGCTTTTGAAAATCTCATAGAGCACCTTATTAAAACCGGCACCGATACGCTGCTCGTCACCGGCACTACCGGAGAATCACCTACTCTTTCCGATGAGGAAAAACTAGAACTCTTCAAAGCAGCAAAAAATATTGCAGGTACCAGGGCAAAGGTCATTGCCGGCACCGGTTCCAATTCTACCCGGCACAGCATAGAACTTTCGCAAAAGGCGGAAAAAATCGGCGTGGACGGTCTGCTGCTGGTGTCGCCCTATTACAACAAACCCACCCAGGAAGGTCTTTACCAGCATTTCAGGATGATAGCCGAATCGGTGGATATACCGGTGATTTTATACAACGTGCCCGGCAGGACCGCCGTGACCATAGAACCGGAAACCCTGGCCAGGCTTTCGGAAGTGAAAAACATAGCGGCGGTAAAGGATGCGGGAGGCAATCTAGACAAGACCAGCAAAACCAGGGTTCTGGCTCCGGACCTTACCGTCTACAGCGGCGACGACAGTCTTACCCTCCCTATGCTCGCTCTGGGGGCGAAGGGCGTCATCAGTGTGGCGTCCCATATAGTGGGCAGTGATATAAAGGAAATGATTGAGGCCTTTGAAAGGGGGAACCATAAAAAGGCCGAAGACATCCATTTGAAGCTGTTCGATCTTTTCAAGGCACTCTTTGTCATAACAAATCCCATCCCCGTCAAGGAAGCCCTCAACATGATGGGAATAAAAGTGGGAGGTTTCCGTCCGCCGCTCACCCCGGCAGATGAAAAGACCAAAAAGGTGCTGGAAGGTATTTTGAAAGCCCGAGGGCTAATACAATAGAATTCATATATTACTGCAGGTTTTAGCCTGTAAACTAAAATTAAAGCGGCCCGGGATAATCATTTTTACTATAACCAGGCGAAAATTTCGCCGGTGGTTATCGTAGGGATTAGTAGTGTGGCAATACATGTAGAGTACAGGGGGTTATCCCGGGTGCTTTTAACAATAATCATGCCATGAAAGGAGGGACGTACAAAAGTTTATAAATGTAAGTTCAGTTAATTTTCATGAATATTACAAAAAGGAGGTAAATTCATGAGTCTTACGGCAATTGTCTGGATTATCACTATTGTCTTCTGCGGCATTTTTCTATGGATTTCCTTCAAAGTTCAGGACTCTGCTAGCCAGAGTTTTTCCAACTACGCCATAGCCGGTGGAACGCTGCCTTTATACCTCATTCTTTTCACGGACATCGCCACCATCATGGGGGCAGGAAACTTCATAGGCCATGCTGCCCAGGGCTACAAGATAGGTCTCGTCGACATACCTTTCGTTTTCGGGGAACAGGGCTCCAAGATTATTTTCGCCCTCATATTTGCAGGCCTTGCTGGCAGATTCACCTACAATACCCTCTCCGAGATGATGGATGATCTGCTGGTGAGGGATAAAGCCACAAGAGCTATTGTGGGCGTCCTTACCGCCAGTATTATGATAGCCTGGGTAGGAGGCCAGGGCAAGGGGTTGGGCGACATTTTTGCCACCTTCACCGGTGCCAATCCGATTCCCATTATAATGCTCTTCAATGCGGTGTTTATCATATACACCTTCCTGGGCGGCATATATTCGGTGGTCTGGACGGACCTGTTGCAGGGCATCATCGTGGTGGTATTTGCCTTTATTTTCTACGGATTCGCCTTTGCGCCGGTGAATTTCTCTATAAGTGTTCTGCAGCAGAAACTGGCAGAGGTGGGTGCTGCAAACCTGGGAACCCTCAGCAACGTGCCCTTTGCGGTTATACTCAAGAATTTTGTAACAGGATGTTTCGGCATCCTGGCAGCCCAGATTTACTGGCAGAGGTGCTTTGCAGCCAAGGATTCGGGCACCGCTCGAAATGGCATGCTGGTCAGCGGCATTGCAGCTGTTATTTTTGTGAGCATGACAGCCATGGTGGGCCTTGTGACAAAAGTGTTGAATCCCAATCTGGCAAATCCCAATCAGGCCATGCCCTGGCTCATGATGAACTATACTCCCACGTGGGTGCTGGCCGTAGTTTTTACACTGATTCTGGCCGCTGCCATGTCCAGCGCAGACTCCAACCTGAACTCGGCTTCCATAATCCTTGTAAATGACCTCATCAGGCCTTTTGCCCCCAACGAGACCGATAAGGAACTGGTGAATTATGCCAAGGTATTGACTATAATTGTGGGTATTTTCTCCACCCTGGCAGCCATTTACGCTTCGAGCATCATCGGCCTTTTCTCTAAGGCGTACACCATGGCCGGCGGCGGCATCGTGCCGGTGCTTCTGGTGGGTCTTCTGTGGAAGAAAACCGGCGAACCCTTTACAATGGGCACCAAGAATAGCCGCATAACTCCCTGGGGCGCGCGCCTGGGCATAATAGTGGGTTCTGTCGTATCACTGTCAAAATATGGCATACTGTGGGGCGTGGTTATTTCAGCTGTAGTGACCATCGTGGTTTCGTTGATAACTCCCGATGTGTCGGAGCCGGTATCCCCAAGTAATAAAGCAGCTTAGCACTTAAAATAAGAATACCACGAAGAGGGATGCAGTATTGCATCAAAAAATTTGGCGCAAAAAAGCAAGCCGGAGGAGAGATTTCCTCCGGCTTATTTAATTTATTTTTGAAGTATCCGCGCTTAAAGAAACAGGGATTGATGGATGGCTGGTATTGACAAAAATAGATTACAATTGTAATATAAAAATAAACTTACAATTGTAATCCATGGAGGTGTTGATCATATGAAAACATTTCCGCAAATATCCGAGGCTGAATTTGAGGTAATGAAAGTGCTATGGGAACTTAATTGCGCCACAAGTTCACAGATTGTTGACAGATTGTCAAAAATTAAAAAATGGAACCCTAAAACCGTGCATACTCTTATCAGCCGATTGGTAGACAAAGGTGCTGTAAAAGCGGCAAGAAAAACAAACAAAGCCTTTTTATATTCACCCATTATTAATGAAAGCGAGTTCAGGACTCACGCCAGCGAATCTTTTCTGCAAAAAGTCTTTGACGGCTCTTTAAGCCTGATGATAGCCAGTTTTATCAAGGAACAAAAATTGTCTAAACAGGAAATCGAAAACCTTAAAAAAATTTTGGAGGATGAGTCATGATAATGGAAGGAAAGATTTTTAATAATACTGCGGTGAATAAAACTGCAAACATAAATGCTGAGGTTTTTGAAATAGCTAAAAAGTTAAATAATCCGGCAGGATATGGAAATGGCAGCAGATGAGATGGTTTTGATTTTGCTAGAAAGCTCAGAACGAAAAAAATATGGGAAAACGCTTATTTCCGTTCTGGAAAGCTTCAGTTCCCCAAAATTATCTTTAAAGCTAATGGGTATGATGGATGATGCAGAAAATATTGAAAGGAGGCTAAAAATGATAAAAATGACTGATTTGTTTAAAACCAACCGACGGTTATTCATAATAACCGGACTTATATCTGTTGCAATACTTAGTTTTGTATTATTAACAAACCCCATGACCAATACTTCCATACAGATAGGAAGTTATACCGTGCAGCTCCCCGCTAGTCTTAAAGTAAAAACCGATACTCCAGGTTTAATTACTCAAAAAAATACAATTTTTAATTTTACAACCGGGAGTAAAATAATATCATTCAGTGAACTTGAATTTGAAAAAAATAATGTCACTGTAGGTGGAATACAAATAGTAGGCTATGAACCGGGTCAACCGCTTTTTTTGCCAAACCACTCGGAAGTAAAAAGACAGGAAGAAATCAAGGGATTAATTACAAAAGCAGTTCTCGTAAATCTCGATATGAGCCAGCCGGCGGCATCAAATGATACATCCGTCAAAAATGAAAACCATTTGTATCTGATTTTTGAGGAAGATAAAATTGCTTACGATATTTACGCCGACTCTAAATACTTAGACGAAAACCAAATTATAAAAATTGCTAAAAGTTTCAGACTTAGTGATAATTCGGGAGTCATTAAAACAGTAGAATATTTCGGAAGGAATCTGAAGAATGTATATATACTTGATCCTGAAGAATCATGTCGAGAGCAAATAAAAGAAAACTTCAGCGCATATGTGGCACCGTCCCTGCTTGCCGAATGGATAAAAGACCCGTCGCAGGCCCCTGGCAGGTATACTTCCAGCCCCTGGCCGGATAGAATCGAAATAAAAGATATAGAAAAAATTAACAGTAATAAATACATTGTGGATGGTGACATTGTGGAAATAACCAGCGTCCCCAATGAGGAATGGAGGACCGGAATAACCCTTGCGGTTGAAAGATCCGGAAAAGATTGGTTTATTACCGGTTTTAAAATAAACCAGCAGAATACTGTTTGAAAAATGAATCATAAAGTCTGATACAAAAATTTCCTATTCCCTATAAAAACTTATTCAGAATAAGATTTAATATCAGGTTTATGGTGGCTAAATATGACAAACATTGAAGGTTATCTTAAATCTCCCACCGAGCGTGTGGACGACCTTTTGTGCAAAGGTTTGAAAATAATACAGGATAAGAATTCCTACTGCTTTGCCATAGATGCGGTGCTGCTTTCCAATTTCGTGAGGGCGGGCAAAAAAGACCGTATAATCGACCTGGGTACAGGCAGCGGGGTAATACCCATACTGCTTTCGGCAAAAACGGAGGCCCGCGAGATCGTGGGCATCGAGATAGTGGAAGAAGCGGCCGAAAGGGCAATGCGCAGCGTGGGAATGAACAATCTTGTGGATAGGGTGAAGATAATTTGCGGCGACCTTAAAGAAGCGCCGCAGATTTTTGGGCGGGAAAGCTTTACCGTGGTGGTGACGAACCCGCCGTATATGAAGACGTACGATGGAAAAATAAGCCCCAAAAAGGATATAGCCCTTGCCCGCCACGAAGTGGCAGCCACATTGTCGGATGTGATAGGCAGCGCTGCGGCGCTTCTCAGTTTTAAGGGGAGATTTTATATGGTATACAGGACCTGGCGCATGGCGGATGCCATATTCGAACTCAGGAAGAATTCCCTGGAGCCTAAGTTGATGAGATATATCCAGCCGAAAGCATACGAAGGCCCTAACCTTTTTTTGCTGATGGCGCAAAAGGGTGGCGGCCCCGGCCTACGCATTCTGCCTCCGCTGGTGGTATATAATGATGATGGAAGCTATACGGATGAAATAAATAGGATTTACTTCGGTACTATCGGCTGACGGATACTCTGGAAGACCTGCGGGAGCTTGGCGAAAAGGTGAATCAGTGGGCAATTACATCTTCAGCTTCTTCCAATTCGTCCAAAGAACATTGCGAGGCGACTCCGGCGTTGTTCATTAATATATCTATCTTGCCAAATTTATCGATAATGGCTTGTACAGCTGCCTTTACATCCTCTTCTTTTGTTACATCGCATTTTACGGGAAATACTTTTCTCCCCATTGCGGCAACTTCACTTGCTAAAGATTCCAGTCTTTCATATCTCCGTGCCAGTATAGCCAAATCCGCACCGTATTCTGCAAAAGCTTTGGCGATTTGAACGCCTATTCCGCTCGAAGCCCCGGTGACAACAGCAACTTTACCGGTTAAATCAAATAAATTATTCATACGAATATCTCCTCCTGATTCATATCTTCCCACCAGTCCCATCTTAAATATGAATATGGCAAAAATGACATCGGGTCCACTTCCGATAAAACCGTGCCTCTTAATAACACGTTGGTGCTCACTGTATAAACAGCGCCTAACGTTCTCGCCACTTCCAATTCAGCCCATGGATCGTGCGGGGAATCCTGCATACAGATTTCGGCTTCTCCAATTTTAACGGAATGGGTGTCATTGGTCATGGTTTGTTTTACAAGAATGGGTTTTAAGTCAAATCCACTGCCGTCTATTGCCTTAGAATATTTAATATTGAATATTGGAATGCTCTTGCCATAATATTCTGCCAGTATATTTTTCAATTCTTCTTCGTTGAATTTTCCTGTAAGCCTCGCTTTTACATTAAAAAAGTCTATACCGTGGCGACTCACAATTCCCTCGACTGTATCCCCGTTGTTTCTGAGTCTAATCTTTGCCATCTTTTTTGGAAACCCGCAAATTTCCCTGCCCAGCGCCATGCCCATGTCATCAGTTATAGGCATGGACAGACAGTAGTTTCCTAGTTCCCCATTATATTCCGCCAGTATGAATAGGCCGGCTTCACTGTAAGGAGGGCAGAAATTAGTTCTGGGGTAATTGGCGACGAAAGCGCTGACCAAAGGTTTTTTGGCCGGTTTTAAAGGACTGGGTAATATACGTGCGATGATTTCATGCTCTGTTTCCCAGTAAACTGTCAGCATCTCGGCATTGTAAAACGTCGTGGGTTTACTGCCGTACTTCATGATGACGTTTAAATTTTTCACAAAACTTCCCATTGATGTTACCTCCCTTGATTTTTTATTTATAATTGACCAAATATTTGCGAAAAAGCCTAAATGATTTCTTTTCTTATTCTAGAAAATAAGCAGTTTCAAACCCTGTATGGATTGCTTGTGCTATTCTTCCCGGTTTATTAGCATCTCCAAGCACTTTTACTATGGGGAAAATTTTTTCAATTTCTTCGATTAAAGCAAGGTTTTGTTTGACTCCGAGGGATAAGACTACGGCATCTGTTTTTTTGGTTAAAGTCGAACTATCAAGCATATTTTCAAGAACTATTTCATTGTTTCGTATTTCAATGAGCTTCATTGAAGGAAGCATTTCAACATTATATTTTTTAAGTCTGGACGTTATATCAATAAGATTTGGAAGATAAGCATCAGGACCTATTTTATGCTGCATTTCCACAACTGTAACTTTATTTTTACGGGCGGCAAGATATTCAGCCGTTTCAAGACCCGTCATTCCGGACCCTACAACAATAACATTTTTATTTTTTAAAACTATAGTTTCATTCAGTATGTCAAATACTGTGCATACATTTTTATTGTCAATGCCCGGAATTTTTGGGATTATGGGGGAGGCCCCGATAGCAACAAATACGGCATATGGTTTTAGATTTAACAAATCCTGCATCGAGGGTTCTGTATTAAGTCTTATATCTACTTCAAGCTGCTTTAACTGATAAGTAAGGTTGTCAATCAACCAATTTAATTTATCTTTCAAGGGGGGCTTGCTTCCAAGGTATAAACTACCCCCCAACACCCCCTTTTTTTCAAACAAAACAGGCCTGAATCCTCTCTGCGCCAAAACTCTTGCGGCCTCCATTCCGGCAGGTCCTGCTCCTATTACGGCAACGATTCTACCATTGCCATTTTTCTTTAAGCCGCAAAATTCAAGTTCTCTGCCCATTCTTGCATTTACCGCGCATTTTGTTGTTTTTAATTCCATGAGTTCCTGTATGCAGTACAGGCAGGAAATGCATGGTCTGATTTCCATTTCCCTTCCTTCTGCCGCTTTTTTGGCCCATTCGGGGTCTGCAAGAAGCGCTCTGCCCAATGCAACAAAATCTACATTTTTTTCCTTAATAAGGCTTTCGGCAAAGTCCGGTTTTCGTATGACATCACAAGCAATTACGGGAATTTTTACCGCATCCTTGATAGCCTGAGCAAGATGCTTTTTCCACCCCTGAGGATATGATATGGGCTCTATAATGGTATTAACGGATTCATAAGTGCCTGCGCTTACATTTATTGCATCGACACCTATGCTTTCAAGATATTTTGCTGCCTTAACGGCTTCGTCAAGATTAAATCCTCCGGGAACAAATTCGTCTCCATCTATTCTAACGGATATTGGAAAATCAGGACCGCATGTCTGTCTTATCCCGGTAACTATTTCTGTGACGAATCTCATTCTGTTTGTAAAATTTCCGCCGTATTTATCGGTTCTGAGGTTTGTGAGCGGACTCATAAACTGGCCGACAAGATATCCGTGTGCACCATGAATTTCCACACCGTCAATACCGGCTTTTTTAGCGATATAAGCTCCAAAAACAAATTTTTGTACAAGCCTTTCCACTTCGGCAGTTGAAAGTTCCCTTGGGACTTCTTCTACAGCGGATGACATGACAGGGCTTGGCGCAACAATCTGCCTCCCTTCAATCATGTTTGCATGAGTTTGTCTTCCCGGATGATGTAGTTGAAGAAATATCTTTGTATCATATCTATGTACTGCTCTTGCGAGCTTCTCAAGTCTTGGTATATACTTCAGGTCTGTTGCACATAATTGATTGGGGATACCGATACCTGTTTCGTTATCGATTCTTGTTATTTCGGTGATGATAAGGCCGCACCCACCTTTTGCTCTTTCTTCATAGTACCTAATTATTTCATCAGATGCTTCTCCGGTTGATGCAGCAAGAAATGTTCCCATAGCGGACATAACGATTCTGTTTTTAATCTCGAGCTTGCCTATTTTTCCTTTTGAAAAGAGATTTTTATATTTCATATGTCCAACACCTCCGAAATTATTATATAATTGAAAAAAGTAAATTTACATCACATATTCCGCACCCCTTCAAAAAACAAATTAACATTTTTTAATGAACATCTCAAAAAATTTTTCAAAAAAAGCCAAATTGGTAAAAATTGGACTTGTACTTTTTTCAGAATTGTTGTATTATGATAACTGGTGATGTTATGATGAACAAAATGAAAATATTCAACGCAGGCCCAGCACCAGTTATCTCCGCCATATGGGAGCAACTAAATATAGGCAAAAACCTGGATAAACTCTTACCCTGGGATGCTTCCCAGTGCAAATTATCCCCGGGGATAAGAATAAAAGCTCTGGTCATAAACATCCTTGCAACAAGAACACCCCTTTATTTAGTCAGCAGATTTTACCTATACCAGGATCTTGCCAACCTCTTTGGTAAAGGAGTCCTTTTGCAAGATTTAAACGATGACTGCCTTGCAAGAGCATTAGATAAACTTGCAGAATCAAACCCCAAGAAAATAATATCATCCATTATTCTGCAAGCATTAAGCAGCGAGGATATAACCATTACACATCTTCACTCAGATACCACATCTGTAAGTGTTTACGGTGAATATGAAAATCAAGAAGACGATGACCTAAATTCATTCATAAAGCTGGTATGTGGCCATAGCAAAGATCACCGCCCGGATCTAAAACAGCTAAAAATAGGCCTGTGTGTAAATCAAGATGGTATACCGGTATTAGGGCAGCCTCTAGATGGAAATAAAGATGATAAAACATGGAACAATGAATTTATCGATGTCCTGTCAAAAGACCTTGATAAAATTGACTTAACATCCCTCATCTATGTAGCAGATTCGGCTCTAATAACAAAAGATAACCTAAAAAAGATGCATAAAAAACTGTATTTTATTTCAAGATTTCCCGCCACCTTTGAACTGGAGAAAAACCTCATTGACCTTGCATGGAAAAAGAATGATTGGACCTTTATAGGCAAAATCTCCAATCAAAAAAATGCCGCCGAGTATAAAGTTCAGGAATTTATCAGGACAATTGATGACATTAAATACAAGTTTGTAGTAGTTCATTCCTCCAAACTTGATAAAAGAAAGACCAAAAGCATAGATAAAAAACTGGATGAACTATGCAAAACACTTAAAAAAGAAACTCGAGAATTAAGCTCAAGAGAGTTTTTCTGCAAAGCCGATGCTCAAAAGCAAATAGAGCTTTTCAAAAAAGATCATGATAATGAATTTTACCCATTGGACTTTCAAGTAATTGAAAGAACAAAACCTGTAAAAAGAGAAGGTAAGGGCAGGCCCCCAAAGGATTATATACCTCAAACCAAGACAGTATACCAGATAAAATGCACTTTAGGAGAACTCGACAACGATGCCAAGCAAAAAGCTTTAGAGCAGGCCAGCTGTTTTGTACTTATTACAAACAGGCTGGATAAATCTCCTTATGATATTCTAAAAGAGTATAAAAATCAAACCACCGTAGAGACATCCTTTAGATTTTTAAAGAGCCCCATCTTTCTTGATGCCATATATTTAAAGAAGGAAAGCCGAATAGAAGCTTTGTGTTATGTGCTCTTTCTTGCTCTTTTCATCTACCAGATACTGCAAAGGCGTATGAGAAAAGCTCTGGAAGAACAGGGAGAATATATCTTCGTAGCAGGCAAAGTAAAGACTGAAAAACCAACCGGCAATAGGATTCTTGAGTTATTAAAGCCTATACAGACCATAGGCTATGTTGAAGGTGACAAGGAATGCCGGGCTCTTCCCGAGATTCCTAATGAGGAGCCTTTGGAAAAGATACTTTCCCTAATCGGTTTAACGCCGGATATTTATACTTCCATTAGGGAATATCCGCATTATCTCCTTGAATAAGTAGCTCTATTTCAACCTGGTAAAAATTGTTGGTCCATTATATGGAAGGGTGCGAAATGTGGGTTACTAAATACAGATTTTAGAGGAATAAAGAATTGGTGGTGTTTTACACTTTATTGCACTCCCGCTGCCAATACTTTACGAAAATGTCACCTAAGACGGACTAAAAAAAGAGTTAACTATCGTATAAAACGTCACTTCATATATGTATTGGTGTTAATGTCAATCAAAAAACGGGCCACTTGCCGGTCTAATTTGAGAAAGAGGGGTCAGGCTTGAGTGGGTGGGTCTTTCAAATAGGGCAACACATCAGCCAGGAGAATTGTCCGGCGGTGAACAGAGCAGAGAGTTGCCATCGCCCGGGCTTTGATACGCAACCCAAAGGTGCTCTTGGCCGACGAACTCACCGGGAACCTGGACACTGCTACACGGGATAGCATAATGGAGCTTTTGGACGAACTAAACCGGCAAGGTTTGGCGGTGGTCGTGGCCACTCACGACCAGGAAGTCATGGCTCACGCCAAAAGGCGCATCAGGCTGCGGGACGGCGCGATAATTTAGCCCCTAAAAATACAATAAATATTTTGTTGTTTACATATGCAAGTCCGCCATTCAACCCCCTAAATACGCCAGTTAGCGTGCAAAATACGCCAGTTGGCAAAATGCCGGCAGGAAATAAAAAGCAAACGGAGAATATAAAAAACTAGAAGCCATACAAAGACAGAGACTGGGGATTGGTGGCAAACATGAAGCATAATATTTCAATCATGAAAATCGACTTTTAACGATCAAAATACCCTTTCAAACAATATCTATGTAAACCATCGAAAAATAAATACCGGCGATAAGGGCAAACTTGAAATAATATAAAAACATTGTGAAAAGCCAAATTAGCTTTGTAGTTATAGAAAAAGAGCGGAGGTGGATAAAAATGAAAAGTTTCTTTTACGGGATGGTTGTAGAATGTATTATTGGAATTATTTCTCTTATTATGAAAGATAGAGGCTTTTTTATGAAAGCTTCTGGTGCGATTGGCTTCGGAAGTTTAATCATTAGCGGTATTATTTCAGGCTTTATGAGTGAAAATATTTATCGAAGGACAGCAGTGGAGAATGCTGAGGAGAGAAGGACCAGACTTGATTGGTCGGGCAATATTTTTACATTCAGCATACCGGGCATTATAGGTTTTTTATTGACATATTTTTATGCATAAAACATAGTTCTTTGAGCAGCCGATCAATCAAGTCAATGTTCAAAAGGCATTAATATGACAAGAGGGACAGTCGTTCAACTGCTCGCGCCCTTGACACATCTTCGCTGAATAAATTAGAATTAATTAAGGCCATAAGAAAACCTATCTCCAAGCCAGCCTTGAGCTATACAAATCTCCAGAATTTCTCTATTTATTAAATTCATCAATAAATTAGAGCAAGTTAAAAACCACGCACCGGCAAATGATGCTGAACAGCAACAAAATTTGATAGCTAGGGGAATTGTTTTGATGGAAAAAGGCATATTATACCTCTGCCCCACGCCCATAGGCAATCTTGAGGATATTACATTGAGGGCGCTCCGGATTTTAAAAGAAGTGGATTTTATTGCTGCCGAGGACACCAGAATTACTCGTAAGCTGCTGAACCATTATAATATCAAGACACCTCTCGTAAGCTACCATGAGCATAACAAGCAAAAAAAGGGACCGGAGATAATTTCTATGCTTCAGCAAGGAAAAAGCATCGCCCTGGTCACCGATGCGGGCACGCCGGGCATATCGGACCCGGGAGAGGACCTGGTGAGGATGGCGGTGGATGCCGGGATTTCTGTGGTACCCCTTCCCGGTGCAGTAGCCGCGATTTGCGCCCTGGTGGCCTCGGGCCTTTCCACCGACAGGTTTGTTTTTGAAGGATTTTTGCCTAGGAAAAAGAAGGAGAGGGCTGAAAGGCTCAGGGAGCTTGCGGCAGAATCCCGCACCATGGTGCTTTATGAAGCTCCCCATCGGCTGATAAAGACTCTGGAAGACCTGCAGCAGGCCCTGGGGGACCGCAATATTGTTGTAGCCCGGGAGATGACGAAAATCCATGAGGAATTCTTTCGAGGCACTGTCAAGCAGGCTCTAGAGCAGTTTGCGCAAATCCCGCCCCGGGGAGAGCTGGTGCTGGTTATGGAAGGCAAAAAGCCCTGTGAAAAAGCGAAATCCGCAGTTTTGGCGGGCGAGGCTCCGCACCCTGAGGAAAAGCAAAAACAAAGCCCGGCTGGAGCCGAGCATGATATGGATGATGTTAGAAGGTCCTTGAAAGAGAGATTCGAGTATTATGCTTCCATGGGATATTCCAGGAACGAATCCCTGAGAAATGCCGCTGACGAGGCAGGCATTTCCAGAAACGAGGCTTACGATATACTGTTTCGCTAATCATTATCAATGTTTTGCTGGAAATCATAAACCATTTGGGAGATGTCAGCAAGAGTCTCCAGCGATGCCGCTTCCCATCCATTCATAGTGAATACGGCAATGATATACGGCCGTTTCCCGAAAACAATGCCTACATCGTGGAACTTGTCGCTCAAGTTCCAGGCTACATTGTCGCTGTATTCAATGCAAAGGCACGAAAGTTCCCTGAGGGTGTAACTGCCTCCAAAGGGTTTACCCTGGAGGATGCCCGTGACCTGAGTGTAATACTTCTGAGTATAAGTCAGGGTGGTATTCAAATCCACTTTTCCCTCGGCCGCTAGTTCGTAAAGATACAGCATCTGGTTAATATTATGGGGGGGAGGATAAAATGTTCGATATCATTATCAAAAACGGTAAAATCGTAGATGGCACCGGGAGTCCCTGGTTTTATGCGGATATTGCTGTAAAGGACGGGAAAATAGCCGCCGTAGGGAAACTGGAAGGAGCCGAAGCCCGGGAAGTTATTGATGCAAAGTGGCTGGTGGTTTCGCCAGGGTTTATAGACATTCATTCCCATTCGGATCTGGAGCCCATGGTGAATTTCCGGTGCGAGAGCAAGGTGCGCCAGGGGGTTACCACTGAACTGGTGGGAAACTGCGGAGACTCGGCGGCACCAGTTTTCGGCATGGCCTACGACCAGCAGAAGGAATATATAGATGGACATTATGACATCACACCCAACTGGCATACCGTGGACGAATACCTTTCAAAGATGGACAGGGCAAAGCCCAGCATAAATTATGCCACGCTGGTAGGCCACGGCACGCTGCGAAAAACGGTGATGGGATACGAGCGCAGGCCTGCGACAAAGGCGGAGCTATGCCGGATGAAAGACCTCCTGCGGGAAGCTCTGCGGCAGGGAGCCTTCGGCATGAGCACAGGGCTCATATATCCCCCGGGCTGTTTTGCCGACACCGGGGAGCTTATAGAGATTTCCAAAGTGATGGCCGAAGAGGGCGGCATATATACCACCCATATGAGGGACGAGGGAGAAAAACTGGAGGAAGCCGTAGCTGAAGCCATAGAAATAGGCAGAAAGGCGGGTGTCCCGGTGGAGATTTCCCACCACAAGGCCTGCGGTAGGAGCTATTTCGGCAGGGTGGAAAAGACCCTGAAGATGATGGAGGAAGCCCGGGCGGAGGGCATCGATGTGACCTGCGACGTATATCCCTATACGGCAACTTCCACAGGCCTTTCCTCCATCATCCCCGACTGGGCCCATGAAGGCGGCATGCAAAAGCTTCTAGGAAGGATTCGGGATAAAACCCTTCGCGAAAAAATCAAGGAAGAGACTCATCCGGTGCAGATGGCATTGAGCGGCTATGAAAATATACATATATCCTATGTGGGCAGCGAAGAGAACAGGAAATACCAGGGTTCAAGCCTTGCCGACATAGGCCGGGAACTGGAAAAAGACCCCCTTGATGCAGCCCTTGACCTCATTCTGGAGGAAAAGGGGGAGGTGGGCATGATACGTTTTGCCATGGATGAGGAAGACGTAAAGATGGTCTTGTCCCACCGCCTATCCATGATAGGCTCCGACGGAAGCGCCCTGGCGCCCTACGGAGTGCTAGGGAAGGGACATCCCCATCCCAGGAATTACGGCACCTTCCCAAGAGTGATATCCCGGTACTGCCGGGAATTTAAAGCAATTTCCCTGGAAGATGCGGTAAAAAAGATGACGTACCTTCCGGCCTGCCGCATGGGCCTTTCCGATCGCGGACTTTTAAAAAAGGGCATGGCAGCGGACATTGCCATATTCGATTTTGAAAATATAAGAGACACCGCCACTTATGAAAATCCCCATTCTTACCCCGACGGTATAAAATATGTCATCGTGAATGGTATCACGGTCATCAGAAATGGCGATCATACCGGCGAACGCCCTGGGAAAGCATTGAGAAGGTAAAAACAAAAATGACAGCGCAAAAAGGCACAGAGATGAAGCATGAATTTGAGAGCCAGAGAAATAAAAAGCTACAGGGCGTAATAAAAAAATAGTTTCGCAAAACGGGGCTGGACAAACACAAACCTGATATTGTATAGTAGACTTGGAAAGGTAGGTATCCAAGTCATGGACAATACAATCAGGGTATTTTCCGGCAGGGCATTTGCACCTGAAGATATCGAAATAATAAAATGGGCAAGAAAAACATATCCAAACCTGCCCAGATATGAATTTGCAGCCACCGTTTGCGAACTGCTGGGCTGGACCACTCCAGCCGGAAATGCAAAAATGATCCAATGTGCAGCTTTTTTAGAAAAACTTGAGGCGGAAGGAATTATACAATTACCGCCGGTAGACACCAAAAAACAAAATAAATGCCGAGTACGAAGGAAAGAATTTGAGTTTGACACAAGAGAGCTAAAAGGAAATATTGGTGATTATGAGCCAGTCAGGCTTGTGATTGCAAAACCCGGCGAGGACTTAAAACGCTGGCGTGCATACATAAACCAGTATCATATCCTGAAAGACAAACAAGTATTTGGCTCCAGGCTCCAATACTTTGTAAAGTCAGGTGATACAGAACTTGGATGCATGCAGTTTTCAGCCGCTGCCTGGGCTTTGAAAGAACGTGACAAATGGATCGGGTGGACAAAAGAAGACAAAAAGGTCAGACTTCACCTAATCATAAACAACAGCCGGTTTCTAATCTTTCCCTGGGTACACATCAAGAATCTGGCGAGCAAGGCTTTATCTTTGGCGGCAAAGCAAATCCAAGAAGACTTTCTTAGGGAATATTGCTATGCGCCGGTATTACTGGAGACATTTGTAGACACCGAGAAATATCAAGGGATATCGTATAAGGCATCAAACTGGATATATCTTGGCAAGACAAAAGGATCTGGCCGCACCGGGAAAGAAGGCACACTATCAAAAAAAGCAATATTCGTATATCCCTTGCAGGCCGACTTTAAAGAATGCCTCAAAGGGGAAAAGCCGTATAAGGTGGTGGCGCCCCAATGAGTCATAGAGAAAAGAAAATCCAAGAAAGAAAAACAAGAGAGGCCAAGATTGAAGAGCAAATCAAAAATGGCACCATAACACGAGTAACATATGAAGAAAAAAAGAAAAAACCGGCCATACCCAACCGATTAAGCCCTTTTACAACATCGGAAGAAGAATTAAAAGACAGGCAGGAAACGGTTGAAAAGACAGTGACGGTCTACTACCGGATGCTGTCGGATTTACTGCCCAAGCTTTCCCGTATACAAGACCCGAGAAAACCCGGCAAGATTAAACATAAAATGAAAGTATTAATAATCTACGGCATATTAATATCCATGTATCAAATTGGCTCCAGACGCAAAGCCAACCAGACGATAAGCCGACCGGTGTCCTTTGACAATCTCAAAGCAATGTTTCCCGAACTTGAGACCATACCCCATGCAGACACTCTGGCCAGGCTTTTAGAAAAACTTGAAGCATCACAAATTCTAGAGTGTATGATTGGATTACTAAAAGACCTGATACGAAACAAAAAGTTTAGGAACTTCATGCATAAAAAACGCTTCTTGATTGCTATCGACGGCACGCAAAAATTTTTCCGCGACTGCGATGGAATTACACTGCCAGTGATGAGCGAATTCATAGAAAATAACGAGAACAATAAAGAAGAAAGCAAACAGGACTGTGAACGCAAAGGCTTTTACCGCATGGCGGAGAAATTGAAAAAAATATTCCGTAAAACAAAACTGTCAATAATTGCTGATGGTCTTTATGCCTGTGGCCCCGTTATCACAACATGCAGGAAGTACGGCTGGGACTATATGATAGTATTAAAAGAAGACAGCATGCCTACAGTCTGGAAAGAAGCCCTGGCATTGATGAAAATAAACCCTGAAGACCGCATAAGATGTCATTGGGGAAACCGTAAGCAGGTCTATTCATGGGCCAATGGGATTGAATATGAATATATGGCGGAAAAAGTGAAAAAGAAGGAAATCCTCAATGTAGTCATCTGCTATGAAACCTGGGAAGAAGACCACTCAAGAACTTCAGGAGAAAAAGAAGAAAAACACACACGGTATGCCTGGTTATCATCGCATCAAATCAATCATAAGAACGTGTTTTTCAGATGTACCAAAATAGGCCGGTACAGGTGGAAGATTGAAAACAACATATTAGTTGAAAAACATCAGGGGTATGAATATGAGCACTGTTTTTCATACTCATGGAATGCAATGAAAGGCTTCCATTATCTGATGAAGATAGGCCACTTTTTAAATGTACTGGCACTAAACAGCGAATTACTTGCAGACAAAGTTAAAGAACTTGGGATACGGGGTTTTATCAAATATCTGACGCTTGCATGTGAAGGTTCTGTGCTGGATAAGAATCGGATTAAAGAAGCAAGAGAAAAGAAATTTATGTGGAAATTGGAGCTTGTAGCATAAAAAAACATATAACCGCTGAAAATACAAAAGTTCAATCCAGGTCGGTAGTTCCGGCTTTTTTGGCATGCCTGTATTTCTATTGTGCTACTGGATTCGGGAGGCAATTTATACTTCATTTGATAATGGATGCGGACTTATGGTGGAATTTCAACCTTCATAGTCTAAAAAAATGAACTATTTAGGGTAGAATTCATGAAAAATAATTTTCGTGCTTCAGCTCTGAAAAAGGCAATGTTTTGTTGACATTTTAAAATATGGTGATATAATATTAAACAATATAAAATATTTTATGTGAAAAGCTTTGATGGGGAAGAGTAAGAACTGCCACGGCGAAAAGAGAGGGAGACTCACCGGCTGAGAGGTTTCCCGCGCAAACGGCATTCCGAACCCGCCCCGGAGCTTCTGGCGATGAGCCTGAACGGGTTTCCCCGCCGTTAAAAAGGGGAGGGTATAACTCCGTAAAACCGGAGCGTACCCCAAGAGCCGGGGTCAAAAGACCCAAAAAAGGTGGCACCGCGGAAGCAAGCCTTTCGTCCTTTATTGGATGAAAGGTTTTTTATTTATCATAAATCTTTCAGGAGGGAATCCATCATGGAAGCAAGACTTGGAATTATAGGAGCAGGGGCCATGGCGGAGGCGCTGCTTTCGGGAATACTGAGTTGCAGTTTGCTTGATCCGAAGAATGTTTATGTAATAAATAGGAAAAATAATGACAGGCTGAATTTCCTGAAAGAAAGCTATGGCGTAAATATCACCAGGGATCACGCGACCGTGTTCTCCCGCTGCGATAAAATTATTATAGCCGTGAAACCTAAAGACATGTCGGAACTGCTCACCGATATCCGGGAATATGTAACTGAAAATCATATTATCATATCGGTGGCCGCAGGTATCAGCACATCCTTTATCGAAGACCGGCTGGGAAAAAAAGTGCGGGTTGTCAGAGCCATGCCGAACACGTCGTGTCAGGTGAAAGCCTCCGCCACGGCCATTGCGAAGGGCGCATATGCAGATGAAAATTCTATCAAGATAGCCCGGGAAATATTTTCTTCGGTGGGAAAGGTTGTCGAGGTTCTCGAGGAGGCGCTGGATGCGGTAACAGGCCTTTCCGGCAGCGGCCCCGCCTATGTTTATCTGATGCTGGAGGCCATGACCGAAGCCGGTATAAGTGCGGGACTCGGCAGGGAAATCTCAGAACAGCTGGCCATCCAGACGGTGTTCGGTGCAGCCAAGATGGCTCTGGAGAGCGGTGAGGCGCCGGTTCACCTCCGAAGAAAGGTCACTTCTCCCGGCGGCACCACCATGGCCGGAATTAAAACGCTCCAGCAGATGGGATTTACCGCCTCCATTGTGGAAGCCGTCAGAAACGCGGCGGAAAGGTCAAGGCAGATGCTGATGGAAAACTGCAAATGAAAAAACCGGTTGAGTTGGAAGTAAAATGAAGATATAATAAAAGAAGAGACCTCCGTCTCTTCTTTTTTGCCGTTAATACTATTTAAAAACTATTTGCCGGCTTTTACCGCATTTTCTCGATTTCTTTAAGGCAGCTGGAACAGATGTTTTTACCCTTGAAGTTTACCATATCTTCGGCGCTGCCGCAGAAAATACAGGCCGGCATGTACTTCTTGAGTACGATTTTGTCGGCGTCCACATAGATCTCCAGAGCGTCCCTTTCTGCAATGTCAAGGGTGCGCCTGAGCTCTATGGGGATGACCACTCGCCCCAGTTCGTCAACTTTACGGACAAGTCCTGTAGATTTCATTTGTTTCGCCCCCTATTTTCAACTTTCGACATTTACCCCTTAAGTAGAGAATACCAAAAATGCCCATATTAGTCAATATGAAATTTAAAATTTTTTCCTTTTTATCAAATTTATTCCGGAGGTGTTAAAAACTTGCTCGAAATAGATTTAACCTTTAAGAAAAAGTTTGAAGAGGCGGCGGACGCTTTAAAGACGAGACTTGAAAAAAAACCTGACAGAGGTTTTCTTCGAAAAATCATAGTTGAAAAAGGGACAGGCAGTTTTTTAAAATGTAAGAAGATGGATTCCGACATGTTATCGAGCATTGTCGAAAAAGGGGGAGTAGCGGGTGTGGACGGTTCGACAAACAGCGGAGGAGGGATATTTCCTTACATGGTCACGCTCCAGCAGGCTCTGGCCGGGTCCTGCAGCCGCAGGGAGGAGATACTGCTTTCGGATGCGTTTTCCCCCCTGCTTTTTGAGGAGGATTTAAGCGAGGACGATTACAGAGCATATATCAAAAAAAATCTGGCAGCCCTGGAAGCGAATGCAGCAATCCTGGCGATAGAAGAATTCAAGCCGGCGGTGCTTTTAATAGACGGTTCGCTGGTTAGGTTCAAGATAGAATCGCCCCAGCTGTGGGAGAAATTGAAGCAAAAAGCGCTGGAGCATGGCACCCTTCTGGCGGGAGTAGTGGAGGGGATTTCTACCGGCATAATCAGTTCCGCTCTAGAGAACGTGATGCCGCAGATCCCTTACCGGGCGATGGACTGGGAGATGCTTTTCGGGCTTCTCGAGGTGGGCGAAGTGCTGGAAATGGCGCCGGGCCTTTTCAAAGAAGGCCTGCGCACATGCTTTGCCAGGTTTTCATATGACCCGAAGCCCATAGGCATCGACATGCCGGAGGAACAGTACGCTTTTCTAGACCAGGTAAAGGACCTTCTTTTTACCCTGACGCCGGTAAATGGGAGGGGGATACCTTTGTGGCTAGACATAATAGATAAAAAAGTCAGGATTACGGACACGATGATGGAAGGACTGTTAAATACGTACCTTGGCGAAGATTATGCCGAGTATATCTTGGCCAAGAGGAGCAAAAGAGCGATATAAAGGAGGAATGGAAGAATGCAGGTGGCCGGAATAACTACCCCTCTGGAGGTGTATGTGGCTTCGAGAGAAAGAAAGTTTCGCATAAATGAGCTTTTGATAATCGACGACCCAAACCAGGGTCCTCTAGTGGGCGAAGTGGTGGATGCAAGTTCTTACAACCGCTTCATACCGCTGTCCGTCGAACACGCTTTCAGCGATGCCCATGTGGTGGAATCCCTCAAACATCTGGGCTATTCCATAGATGAGGACGAAATAAACATAGCAAAGGTAAAGCTCATGAGCGAAACGAGCTTTCCGGTGACCACTGGTTCTGCTGTGCGTCTGCCGGGTTTTGACGAAGTAAAATCATTTCTAATGAAGGGGTCCCGGGAAGACGGGCTATTGCTGGGAGAAATAAAAAATACCGAAGAGACTGCGAAGACCATGGACCAGGACCTGAAAGGGCTTTTTTACATGTTTTCCGCCGGAAAGCCGAGAATGACAGAGAACGTGCCTTTTATCCTGGATTTGAGGTCTTTTCACCAGTATCCCCACATCGGAATTTTCGGCGGCTCCGGCTCCGGAAAGTCCTTCGGCATGAGGGTTATCCTGGAAGAGCTTATGAGGCACCGGATACCCACCGTAGTACTGGACCCACATTATGAAATGGATTTTTCCGCAAGCCAAGAAGGAATTCCGGAAGCGGAAAATTTTAAAAGACACTTTAGCAAATTCCAGATAGGCGAGCACATCGGCGTTGAATTCTTAAACCTTTCTAAGAGAGACCTTCTTGCGCTGCTTTCGGCGGTCAGCCCCCTTTCGGAAGCCATGAGCAGCGCGGTGGAGGTGCTTCACCGCCGCGGGGATACATACCTCTCCTTTTCCTCCAGGCTGGAAGATCTGGCTCAAGCCCTGGAGATGGGCAGGTCGAAGATAGACAACGCCCTGCGGCAGGGTCTGGAGCCTCAGGATATAGAACGGTTTAAGAGAATGAAGGAACTTCTGGAAGATTACCAGAACATACCTCTGCCCTCGGTGCAGGGCATAAGCTGGAGACTCAGGAGGCTTCAGATATCCGGGCTTTTTAGCCATGACATAAAGCCTGTTAAGGAGGCCATGCTGCAGGGCAAGCTGGCGGTTATTCAGGGCCCCATATGGCTTCTCCAGGTGTTTTCCACGTATCTTTTGTCCAACATCTACCGCCAGAGGAGAGATTACAAGGACGGCGAACTCAGGGGCCAGGCCCAGGGAGATTATTTTCCGCCTTTTGTGATAGCCACCGATGAAGCCCATAATTTCGCCCCCAAGGGCAGAGACGCAGCCCCAAAAGGGATAATCACGGAGATAGCTCAAGAAGGGAGAAAATACGGAGTGTTTCTGGTTCTGGCTACCCAGCGGCCCACACTGCTGGACGAAACTGTCACCGCCCAGTTGAACACAAAAATAATCTTCAGGACCGTCAGGGGTTCGGACATAGCTACCATCGCCGAGGAGACGGATATAAAGTCGGAGGAAGCCCGGCGGCTGCCTTACCTGCCTTCGGGGGACGCCTTCGTATCATCACCGCTGTTCGGGAGGACAGTGGCCATTCGGGTGAGATTCCCCTATACGAGCAGCCCCCATACGATAAACCCCATAGATGAGATAAAAAACCACAGGATGGATTCCGAAGAAAAACTGCTTTCCCTCATAAGCCCGCACCTGCCCATTTATGCGGCCAACTTCGTCCGGGCTGTTGAGGATATAAATAAGGACTCAGATGAAAAATACGAGGTGCGGACACTGAAGGAAGCTCTGGACGCCCTGGTGGAGAAAGGCAGGCTTAAAAAACAGAAAAGCCCCCTGGGGGATATATATATGTAGGTGTATATATGAAAATTCTTCGGATGGAAATACCATGTGAAAGATGAGAGAATAAGGCCTCTGAGCTTATATCACTTCTTTTCTTTCCCAAAATATGCTTCTTTTACTCTTTTATCCTGCATCAAATGCTCTGCAGGTCCTTCCAGGGCTATTCGGCCGTTTTCTATAACATAACCGCGGTCAGCAATTTTCAATGCCATATTTGCATTTTGTTCTACAAGCAAAATCGTTGTTCCGGAATTATTGATTTCTTTCAATACTTTAAAAACTTCTTTTACAAGCAGAGGAGAAAGTCCCATGGAAGGTTCATCTAACAACATCAGGCGGCAATCTGTCATCATGGCTCTGCCGACGGCCAGCATTTGCTGTTCGCCGCCGCTCAAAGTGCCCGCCAGTTGATTTTTCCTTTCTTCCAGGCGAGGGAAAATGCTGAAAATCCGGCTCAAATTATGCTTTATTTTATTTTTATCTTTTACAGTCCAACTGGATAATTCTAAGTTTTCCATTACAGTTAAACTGGGGAAAATCCCTCGACCTTCGGGTACATGGGAAATTCCCAGTGAAACTATCTGATAAGCTGTTAAGTTGAGTATGCTCTTTCCATTAAAAAGTATATCGCCTTCCAAAATAGGAATTAATCTGGATATGGAGCGCAAAGTTGTGGATTTGCCGGCTCCATTGGCTCCCAGAAGGGAGACAAATTCGCCTTCTTCAACTCGTATGGTGATTCCATGCAGGGCTTTTATGGGACCATAGGATACAGTTAAATTATTTAATTCAAGCAGACTCATGCAATTGCCTCCTCTTCGCCCAGATACGCCCGCAGCACCAGTGGATTATTAATTACTTGAGAAGGAATGCCTTCTGCAATCAATTGACCAAAATTTATGACCTGAATGATATGACAGAGCTCAGTGACTACCGGCATCTGATGGTCAATCAACAAAATGGATAAGGGAAAATCATTATGAATTTTTTGAATTAACCCTATTAAATCCTCGACTTCTTTCGGATTCATACCGGCTGCCGGTTCATCCAGCAACAATATTTTAGGTCTTGTGGCAAGAGCCCGGGCGATTTCCAGTCGACGCTGCTCGCCGTATGGCAGGTTTTTAGCCAGCTCATTTCTGCGTTCAGCCAATCCGAGATAATCAAGAAATTCCAGACTTTCTTCGCCTATTCTTTTTTCTTCTTTTTTAAAAGATGCCGAATGCAACAGTGCACCCCAGAAATTATAACCTGTTCGGGCATGAAACGCCATTTTAACATTATCCCATACTGTCATTTCCCCGAACAACCTGATGTTTTGAAACGTGCGGGCGATACCTTTTCGGGCAATTGTATCCGGTTGATGACCCGTGATATTTTCTCCATCCAGATGAATCTGTCCAGAATCCGGCTGGTAAACTCCCGTAATTAAATTGAAGACCGTAGTCTTTCCGGCTCCATTTGGCCCTATAATTCCTCGAATCTCTCCCTTGCCGAGCTCAAGGTTATATTTGGAAACCGCTTTTAGACCGCCAAATGCTTTAGTCACTTCTTTTATTTTAAGCAATTTTTCCATTCAATTCCCCTCCTTTTCGGGCTGTATCCACTTCCATTCTCTTTTTCCCATTAATCCGAATTGACGGGTCAACATAATTACGATTAATATCATCGGGCTGATCACCATCCGCAGTTCAACCAATCGAGGATTGAATTCAAGCAAATTCCTCAATATTTCCATCGTAATTGTATATACTATTACCCCCAGAATTGAACCGGAAAGGCTTCCCGTTCCGCCCAGGTATAACATGACCAGAATCTCTGTGGTCTTGGTATAGTCAAAGCTTTTAGGATTGATAAATTGCTGGTATTGGGCCCAGAGGCTTCCGGCTAAACCTGCGAAAGAGGCTGCAATGGTGAAAGCTAAATTTTTCATTCGTATTATATTTACACCCATTAATTCTGAAGCTATAAGATTTTCGCGGATTGAAATCCATAAACGGCCGTAGTTGGAATAGACAAGATTACGCAACACCGTATAAGTGAAAGATAAACATACAGCCACGATAAAAAAGTTAGTTGATTTAGGTATTCCTACCAGACCGCGGGGGCCCCCTATAAAATCGATGTTTTGAATAATATTGACTATAATCATATTAAAGCCCAAAGTAATAACAGCCAGGTAATCGCCGACGGTTTTAAAGGTTATCAGGCCGATAATGTATGCTACCACACCGGAAACAATTGCTGCACCGGCCAGAGAAAAAAATAAACGGGGGAAAAAAGGCAGTCCCAGATATATGGCGATTAAAGCTCCGCTATAAGCCCCTATTCCCATAAACCCGGCATGGCCCAGCGCAAATTCTCCAAGATAGCCGTTGAGAAGATTCAAGCTGGCAACAAGTATGATATTCATACCCATTACAGTTAAAATATGAATATAATACTGGTTGATAAAACCAATATTTCCCAACATCTGAACAAATGCTGCAGAAATTAAAAAAAATGCATTCAACCTTATCCAGTTTAAAGAGTCTGCACTTATTGATTTTTTGCCGATTATGGCTTTTTCCAGCATAAATTTACACCTTCTTTAGCGATGGTTTCCCCATAATGCCGTAAGGCCAGATAACCAGAAGAATAATAAGCAGAGCAAAAGCTATGCCGTTTTTTAAATTTGATGAAAGATATGCCACGGTGAACACTTCTATGCCGGCGAGGATAAATGAACCGACTACTGCTCCCTCTATGGAACCTATGCCGCCGACCACTGCGGCGATAAAAGCCTTCCATCCAAGATCAATCCCCATGTAGGGCTCAATTGAATACGACTGGCCGAAAAAAATACCCCCGGCGGCTGCAAGTGCCGAACCGATAGCAAAAGTGACGGATACTATCATGTCCACATTAATCCCCATGAGGGGCACTACGTCTATATTGTCGGCTACAGCCCTCATAGCCTTTCCGATTAAAGTTTTATTGACAAATAACCATAGAACTATCATTAACATTATAGATATGCCTATAATCAATAGCTTGTCTTCGGTGACTACAATTCCGTTCGTAAGGTGCAGTATATTGTTTGACAGCTGTGCCGGGATTTGCCGGGTTTGAGGCCCCACCGCCAGCCTTACTAAATTTTCCAAAAAGGTTCCCACCCCTAATGCTGTGATTACAAGAGACATTCGATGCGCGTTACGCAGCTTATGATAGGCTATTCTTTCAATGGCAATTCCTAACAGAGCTGTTAAAAACATGGTCAATAGCAAAATAAATACGAAAGGCAGCTTGAACTTCACTGCCAGCAGAAAGCCGATAAACGCACCAACCATGAATATATCTCCGTGAGCGAAATTTATAAGCCTGATTATCCCGTATACCATGCTGTACCCGAGAGCAATCAGGGCGTAGACGGCACCAAGTTGAACAGCGTTTATGAGCTGCTGAATGATGATTTCCATGATAAAACCACTCCATGCGTTTTAAATAGACATTTGCGGCGAAAACCGACGGCAGGATGCAGGCAATAAAATCTATTATCGCCCGCATCCGGAACAAAGCCTTTTATTTCATGGTTTTACGGAACTATCGTATATGAACTTGCCGTCGTGAATTTTAATTATTACGGCTCCCTTTACGGGGTCACCGGAGCCTTCATTATAGCTGATAGTTCCGGTTACCCCCTCAAAATCTTTGGTAGAGGCTATGGCATCGCGGATGGCCTGAGGATCGGCCTTCTGCGCCCGCTCAATAGCGCCAAACAAGATGTATGCAGCATCGTAAGTCAGCGCAGCTGCAGCGTCGGGGACTTCGCCGTATTTGTTCTTGTATTTTTCTATGAAAGCCTTTGACTTATCACCGGCGATATCCACAGCGTAATGATTGGAAAAATATGTTCCTTCTAATAATTCTCCGCCAAGCTTCAACAGCTCCGGGTTATCCCATCCATCTGCACCAATAATCTGGGCGTCAATGCCTAACTTTCGAGCCTGCTGAATCTGAAGGGGCACTTCATTGTAATAATTCGGCAAAAATAAGACGTCAGCGGTGGTGGCCTTGATTTTTGTCAGTTGCGCTGAAAAATCAGTGTCTTTTGTGTTATACGTTTCAAAAGCCACTATCTGTCCTCCGAGATTGCTGAATTCATCCCGGAAAACCTCGGCGATTCCTTTGTTATAATCGCTGGCTATATCGTATAATACTGCGGCTTTTTTCGCGCCCAGTTTGTTGTAGGCAAATAAAGCCACTGCTTTGCCTTGAAAAGGATCTATGAAACAAGCCCGAAAGACATATTTGCGGTCTTTGGTAACATTCGGATTAGTAGACCAGGGAGTGATTTGAGGAATTTTATTCGATTCTGCAATAGGAGCCCCGGCATTGGAACATTTACTGGCTTGGGAACCGATAATGGCCAGAACGCGGTCTTGACTGATTAATTTTTGGAAAACCGTAGCCGTAGTTTCCGGTTTATTTTCATCGTCTTCGATAATAAATTTGACTTTCATCATTTTGCCGTTTACTTTTATACCTCCGGAAGAATTAATTTCTTCCTCTGCCAGTAAAACGGCGTTTTTAGTTGAAGCTCCAAGGGCGGCCAAATCTCCAGTCAATGGTGCGGAAACACCTATTTTCAATTCATCGATTGAATTGTTTGAACCGGATCCGCAACCCACAACAAAAACCAGAATAAGCAAACTCAAAATCAGAAAGACTTTTATTTTTCCCACAAGAATTCCTCCTTCACCTAATTTGTATTAATATCGATTCAGGTGCAGAAAGCCGCTTTTTTGCACGGGATGCCCCCACATCCCCGCAACAAATTCGGTTTCTAACCCGAGATCAAGCTAAAATTACATCTATACTACATATTTTAAAGATTTGAAATAATAATTTTTTACCGGTATTTTGATATATATATTAAATATTTTAAAATGCTTAGTCAACTAATTGTCAATTTTTTATTTATTATATTTTAGCATCCTATTAAAACCTGACAATTAAATAAAAAGCAATTAATATATGTACTAATTATAGTAATGATGGTTTATGGTATTTATCAAAATAAACACAAAAATTACAAATAATAAATATATAAGCACAAAAATATTAACAAACTTGACATAATACTTGACACCTATAGAATATTACTTTATACTAAGCGCCAAAAGCTATAATCCAATTATGAATTTTAATTCAATTGATTTCATGATTATTAAAAATTATTAAATCTATTTGAGGAGGAATCAAAATGTCAGGCAGCGTTGAGGAACTGGCCAAAAGGATAAAAGAAGAGGATTTAAAGTACAACCTTCATTCTTGGAGCGTTCAGAGGGTTCTGGACCCCATAGTGGTTACGAAAGCAGAAGGCATATATTTCTGGGATTCCGACGGCAAAAGGTATTATGATATGTCTTCCCAGCTTGTCAATTCCAACATAGGCCACGGGAATGCAAGGGTAATAGAAGCCATAATAAACCAGGCAAAGAAACTGGCATTCAGAGCCCATAGTTCCCTACGGCGGCGATCCGGAAAAAATTATGCCGAAGATTATTAGAAAATTAATAAATAACGGCTTTTATACTTACGCTCATGAAAACAATATATTGATCGCACCGCCTTTGATTATAAAAGAAAACGAAATAAGAGAAGCCATTAAAATTCTGGATGGAGTATTGGATGATATAGATGAATTGATTAATTAATCGAAAGAGAGGTTTTCTATAATGCCCTTCGGCTTTACAGGCAAAATTTTAAAAGTAGACCTTGACACCGGTGAAATAGGAACTGTTGAGGTGCCGCCCGCGCTCTATAAAGAGCATTTGGGTGGTTCGGGCTTGGCGGCAAGAAAAAGACTCCCTATGACGGTATTATAATAAACGGCAAAGCTCAGCGGCCGGTATATATACTTATTGAAAATGAAAAAGCACAAATCAGTGATGCAACTTTTGTAAGTCACTCCGGCTGCCATGCATGCCCTATCAGATGCGGGAAAAATGTTAAAATTTTTACAGGCCCTTACAAGGGAACGGTTGCTCATGGACCGGAGTATGAAACCTGCGCCGGCTTCGGGTCAAATTTATTAAATGATGACATTAATGTAATAATTGCCGCTAATGACTTGTGCAACAGATACGGCCTTGACACCATATCTACCTCTGGAGTTATCGCCTGGGCGATGGAATGCTTTGAGGCGGGCCTTTTGACAAAAAAAGACACTGATGGGATAGTATTGACCTGGGGGAACAAGGAGGCCATATTAGAAGTAATAAAGTTAATAGCCGATAACAAAGGCTTCGGACAATTTCTGGGGCAGGGTGTAAAACTGGCGTCAACCCAAGTGGGAGGGCTTGCCAGAGAATTTGCTTCAAATAAAAGTATTTTCCACTTTCAGGATTTCACACAGCAAAAGAAGTTTTATATGAGGCAGTTCCCCCAGGGCTTTAACCCTTTCGATGCCATTCGCTTTAAGGCATTTGCTAATTCTGTATTTTACCGAGTTGGGGTGCATGCCAAGCAAACTTGAGACATCGTTTATGTTTCTCAACACAAGGTACAGCCGCAGTGTGTCAAAAAAAGAAGGGTCGATATCAAGGTTTATATTTGCATTGTTTACCTTAAATATCGTCTGTTTATACTCATATGGCGAATAAAGTATCATGTACAAAAGAGGGAGCTCGTCGATGGAAAAAATGCCCTCCAGGAACAGCAGAGAATTTACAGAGATTTTAAGCATTTTTATCTGGTTGAACACCTCTTTGACGGACGAGCATTCTCTGGAAAAAATAAACAGCAATGGCTTGACCCTGTCAATAATTTTATAGTATTCTTCGTAAATTTTATCTTCGGTAATACCTTCTTTTGGTATTAATAAAATCACATAATTGTAAAATTTATTCTCCTCATAGATAAAATATTTTGAATTAATATGCTTTAAAACCGAATTTATATTTTCCTTTCTCAACAGCACCAGATAATAGGGCATGTCGTAATTTAAATCGATTCTGTTCAACGCTGTTTTTGTGCTATTGCCGAAAAAGCTGTCCAGCTCTCTGATGATGAAGGGTGCTATTTTATGGAAGGTCTGCAGTTTTGGGCTGCTGATATTTTGACTCGAGATATAGGTAGCGAATATTGAACTTTCCCCGTAGTACACGATAGCCAAGTAATGGTCATTTATCTGCAATGAAATGGGGATATTCAGCCTGTGGAAGTTTTGCATCTTAATTGAATGGATTTTGGATATTACCGTGGAGGCTGCTTTGTTTTCCAAACCCTCAAAATACGTATTGTCCGCACTTATGATAATGGGAAGGGACAAAAACTGGCTAAGCTGGGCGCTCAGCTTCTTGACGTTTCTTTCTGCGTGCAGTTCGCTGAAAGCCATTAAAATGTCGACCAGATAGGAATCCAGTGCGGACTGATTAATCGAGTTTGTCAGAAGAGAGAACTCCGAAATAATATCGCTCCAGCGCACGTGCGGTGGAATGTACACGATTGGAAACGAGTGCTTGTTGCCCAGTTCAATTATTTCTTCATCTATATGGCCCTTCAGGTTTGTATCGGGCATTATACCTATGCCCGCGCACTTGTGCTCTATCATTGATTTTACGAGATTTACCCTGTTTTGCTTGTCATCTTTCAGATTCCAGAAAGATGTAAAGATGAATTCAAAGGGCTCTAGATATTTTTCCACTTCGGGGTAGGAGGTTTCGAGGATATCTATCCTCTTCACGTCATTAAAGACCCCGTTTAGACCGGCAACTATATAGCTGAATTCCATGGAAGGCATTTTTAACAGGTCTATTATATTCAACTCTAAACACATCCCCTGAATAAATTTGCAAACTTGATATATAACATATCTTGACACCACACTGCTGTTATTATCTTAATTGTAAACACATTAACATGATTTGTCTATATTAGTATCTAAAATACAAAAAAATAAAAAAGATTTGTTTTTAAAAAATGTTGAACTGAGATGTATAAAAATTAAAATGTAATTAACGGTTAAGTCGTGGGTTTATTTTTTTATATATTATCAACATATATTATCAAATTATAGCGCTTTAGAGTTAAAAAACAATGGGGAGGTTTTAAAATTGAGCTACAGGATAGCGATAGATATTGGAGGAACTTTTACCGATTATGTTGCAATGAATGAAGAAACGGGAGAGCTCATTGTGACAAAAGCATCCAGTACGCCCAAAAATTTCGCCGACGGTGTCCTGGAGGCTGTCAAAAAAGGCGGAGTGCCGCTGGAAGAGGCAGCCTACATCGTCCACGGCAGCACGATAGTAATAAATGCCTTAACCGAAAGAAAAGGCGCCAGGACAGCCCTGATTACAACAAAAGGGTTCAGGGATGTGCTTGAAATCGGCAGGGCCAACAGGACAGACCTATACAATTACTATTATACCAAACCTAAAGCTTTTGTGCCAAGGAAGTACAGATTTGAAGTAGAGGAGAGATTGAATAAAGACGGGGAGGTAATTGTACCTTTAAATGAAGGCCAGGTTAGGGAAATAGCGTTAAAATGCAAAAAAGAGCAGATAGAGGCCATTGCGGTATGTCTTATCCATTCGTATGCCAATCCCGCCCATGAGGAAAGGATAAAAACAATACTTCAGGAGGAACTGCCGGGTGTGGAGGTTAGCATTTCTTCCGAAGTCATCAAAGAGTGGCGCGAATACGAGAGGACGAATACCACTGTCTTTAATGCTTACGTAAAACCTGCGGCCAGCAAATATCTAGATACGCTGAAAGCGAGGATGAAAGAACAGGGTTTAAAAATAGAACCCTACGCCATGCAGTCCAACGGCGGGACGGCGACGTTTGAAATGATAAAAATAAATCCGATTAACATGATAGAATCCGGACCGGTTGGAGGCGTTATCGGGGCAAACGAAATAGGGAAAATATTGAAGGAAAAAAATGTAATAACATTTGACATAGGGGGCACCACAGCAAAAACCTCACTGATACATAACAACGAAATCAGGATAACCACTGATTACAAACTCGAGAATACTCCGGTTTATGCTGGTTACCCTATTAAAGCCCCCATTGTGGATATTATTGAGATTGGCGCCGGGGGCGGCAGTATAGCTTGGATAGATTCCGTGGGCAATTTAAAAGTCGGGCCTGAGAGCGCTGGTGCGGATCCGGGGCCTGCTTGTTATGGCAAAGGCGGCACGCAGCCGACTCTTACGGATGCCAATATGATAGCCGGCAGGATAGACCCTTCAAGATTTTTGGGAGGAAAATTTAAAGTCGATATTAAAAAATCTTATGAAGCCATTAAAAAAATCTCTGATTATTATAAGATAACTGTCGAAGAAGCGGCGAGAGGCATCATAAGGATTGCCAACAACAATATGATGCATGCGTTAAAACTCGTGTCGGTCAGGAAGGGCTACGACCCCAGGGAGTTCATCATGGTGGCCATGGGAGGTAACGGTGCCATACACAGCCCAGCCCTAGGCAGGGAGCTAAAGGTGAAAAAGATTGTGATTCCCAGATATCCCGCCGTATTTTCGGCATGGGGAATGCTTATGACCGATTCTAGGCAGGACTTTATCCAGACCAGGATAACTAAAGCGTGTAAGGAAAACATGGCTGCTGTAAATGAAATTTACAATGAAATGATTGAAAAGGCCGTAAAATTGTATACGGATTTTGGATTCAACAGGCAGGATGTTTTTGTGGTCAAATCGGCGGATATTAGATACATAGGCCAGGAGCATACCGTCAGGGCTGCAGTGCCTTCCAATGAGCTGACCGAGAAGGATTTAGAAGTCATACGGCATAATTTTGAGACCCTGCATGAGCAGTACTATGCCTTTAAACTGCCCGAAGCGCCTATAGAGTTTGTGAATTTTAACATTACGGCTTTTGGAAGGGTTAAAAAGTCTGAAATAAAGCCCTTCAGGGTTTCTGGCAGGCCAGAAGATGCCGTGCGGGGCAGAAATGTAGTGGATTACGATGAACACGGCAAACTGGAGGTTCCCGTCTACATCAGAGAGAAGCTTGGGACCGACAGCAAAATCAAGGGTCCTGCTATTATAGAGGAAGAGACGTCGGTGACAGTGCTTTACCCCGATCAAAAACTGTATGTGGATGATTTTGGAAATCTGATAATCGAGGAGGCTTAATAAATGGGCAACGTCGATAAATTTACTCTGGAAAATATCGCTGACGGGCTGGTGGCTGCTGCGGAAGAAATGTTTCTAAGCTGGGGCAGGACCAGTCAGAGTACAATTATATACGAAGTGCTGGACTATGCGGCAGGGCTAACGGATGCCAAAGGAAATCTGATTGGACAGGCCAACGGGGTTACGGCATTTTTGGGGACTATTACGTATTCCGTAAAATCGGTTATTGACAAATTTGGCTATGATGGGTTAAAGCCTGGCGATATTATTTTAACCAACGACCCTTACAACGGCAGCGGCACCCATCTGTGCGATGTGTCCGCGGTAATGCCCATATTTTATAAAGATGAAATTATAGCCTTTGCCGCCAATAAAGGCCACTGGAATGAAATCGGAGGAAAATCCCTGGGAAGCTGGTCCACCAATGCCACGGAAATCTACCAGGAGGGACTGCAGTTTCCGATAATCAAGGTGTATGAACAGGGTAAATTAAATGAGGCTGTTAGAGACATGATTGAAGCCAATGTTAGGACGCCTGAGATGACCTTGGGAGATCTGTATGCCCAGACAGCTTCCTTGAGGGTAGCAGAAAAAAGGATTCTCGAACTGGTGGATAGGTACGGCAAAGACTCGGTGCTCGAGAGCATACAGATGATGATGGAGAACGGCGAAAAGCTCGCAAAGCTTGAGCTCAGCAAGCTGCCCCATGGAGTGTTTGAAGCAGAGGACTTCATAGATACTGAAGCCAATGGCATCGAGGACGTTAATGTGAGAGTTAAAGTTACTATCGATGATGAAAACTTTATAATAGATTTGACCGGCTCTGGGCAGCAGGTTCCAGCGCCCATAAATTGCTCCATATTCGGAGCCTATTCCGCAGCACGCGTGATATACAGGGCTATTGTCTGTCCGCACGCCGAAGCTAACGAAGGCTTTTACAAGCCGTTAAAACTGATAGTACCTGAGGGGACAATTTTTTCAGCTGTCAGGCCTGCGCCGGTGTCCTGCAACTGGGAGGCAACGGCCCGCATAACGGACCTTGTGGCCAAAGCTCTGGCGCCGCATATCCCAGACAGGATGACAGCCGGACATTTCCTGAGTATAATAGGGACAATCGTTGGAGGAATTGATGATAAGACAAAAGAGCCCTTTGTGCTGTGCGAACCTCAGGCTGGCGGCTGGGGGGCAGGCCGCGATAAAGACGGTGAAAGCGGGCTTGTGGCCATAGGAGATGGAGAAACATATGTAATGCCCGTAGAAGTAGCTGAGACCCGTTACCCCATCATTGTGGAACAGTATTCTTTAAATCTTGCCAGCGGAGACGGCAAGTACAGGGGAGGATTCGGCCTCATCAGGGATTATCGCATAATCAATTCCAGCGCAGAACTCACCACCATCGCCAGCAGGTACAGATATCGCCCCTGGGGGATTAACGGCGGCACAGAGGGGTCAAACAACAAAGTCCAGGTGTTTTCTGGCGGAGAAATGGTAGAAAAGGCAACATTTTCCAATTATATGATGAAGCAAAATGACCTCGTCAGATTTATTTCCGGCGGAGGGGGGGGATACGGCGACCCATATGAAAGGGATGCGCAAATGGTGCTTGAAGATGTGTTAAACGAATACATTACCCTCGAAAAAGCCCGGGAAGTATACGGCGTGGTCATCGAAGACAGAGATGGAGAACTTGCAATTAATATCGACGAAACGAATAAACTCAGGCAAAATAGGAAACAGGTGAATTAAAAACCTTAATGATATAAAAAATGATTTGAGTGTAAAAACCAAGTCCGTTGCCGGAGATGTTGAGCCATCTCCGGCAAGAAAGTGACTTTCTACATCAGAATTAAACATAAATTCATTAAAAGAAGGGAGATGCTTAAAAAATGAAAAAAAGACCTTTTAAAAGGGCAACTGTATTACTGCTGGTGTCTATTTTGGTCGTATCCTTAGCGTTGTCAGGATGCGGGCAAAATAGCAGCCAGAATTCTTCAAACCAGGGCCAGCAGAATGCTGCCCAGAATGAAAAAATAATAAGGGTTACGGTTTCGGGCACCCCGAACATTGACCCGGCGGTAGGTCAGGATTACGGCAGCTGTACCGCGCTGGCAAACATCTATGACACATTGGTTTTCCCTCAAAACGACGGAACGCTCAAACCCATGCTTGCAGAAAAATGGGATGTGTCGAGCGACAATTTAACCTATACCTTTTACCTCAGGAAAGGGGTAAAGTTCCACAACGGTGACGAATTGACGGCAGATGATGTGGTATTTTCAATGAAAAGGCTTCTGACCATAGGCGAAGGGTTTGCATACCTTTTTACAGACGTGGTAAAGGACGTGACTGCCGCCGACACCTATACTGTGAAATTCACATTGAACAAGCCGTTTGCCCCGTTTGTAGAAACCCTTGTCAGACTGTATATACTGAATAAAGATCAGGTTACGCAAAATATAAAGCAAAACGGCCAATACGGAGACATGGGGGATTACGGAAGGGAATGGCTGATTACCCACGATGCCGGCAGCGGGCCATACACTGTTAAGGAACTGCAGCAACAGGCTTATTTATACGCTGTGCGCTTTGACGATTACTGGGGCGGCTGGGAGCAGGACGCTCCGGATGCTTTTAAGCTGATCGATAGCACCGAGGGGGCCACAGTTCGAACCCTCATTAATAACAGGGAACTGGAGATTACGGATCAGTGGCAGACAACTGAAAATATAAATGCTATGTCGAAAATACCGGGTGTATCTATAGCAACGATTTTCTCTGGAACGATTTTGAATGTTATGCTGAATACCAAAAAAGCTCCGACGGATGATGTCAATTTCCGCAAAGCTTTGGCTTATGCATTTGACTATGATTCCATTGTGAAATTGTTCCCTGGGTCTGTCAAGGCAAAAGGGCCGGTGCCCCATGATGTGCCTGGGAACGCCGCGGATTTAATGCAGTACACCTATAACATTGAAAAGGCAAAGGAATACCTGCAAAAATCAAAATACGCTGATAAACTGGATCAATATCCTGTAGAGGTTTTGACAAACAGCGATGTCCCCGATCTGGAAAAAATCGCCCTTTCTATGCAGGCAAATGCGGAAAAAATAGGCATAAAAGTAAATATTGTTAAGGCACCCTGGATTTCCATTGTAGATATGATGTCTAAAGTAGACTCGACTCCAAACGCATGTATTATTTTCGTGGCACCGCATTATAACGAAGCAGGTTCAATACTTGAATCGCGTTACCATTCAAAGTCTACGGGCACATGGGAACAGGGAGAATGGTTGCAAAGCAAAGAGATAGACAATATGATAGAGGATGCGCTGTCGACAGTTGACAGGAATGAAAGGTTTGAAAAATATAAAAAGATTCAAGAAGTGCTGGTGGACCTCTGCCCGACGATATGGGTTTTAGACCAGGCTGAAAGAAGGGCGTACCAGAGCGATTACATGTATTGGCCCGGCGCAGAACTTGCAAAACAAGGCAAACCGGTCACATCGGTTATGGGATATAACTTCTATTTCCATGATTTCAAAATTTACCCTGAAAAAATGAAGAAATAACCGTTCAATACATCGTGAATATGGGATAAGCGAGCTGTTATGGATATTTATCTTTGCTTTTAGCAAAAGATAAATATCCATAATTAATTATATTTATTTCATATTAGATGAAGCTTTTATTGAAGCTGTGCTCTAAGAAATGGATAAAGGTCGATGAATTTTGTAGTCGGAGGGTGTGCGTTAATGCTAAAATATATAATTAAAAGGTTGTTTCAGGGCATTTTTGTCGTGATAGGCATTTCGATACTGATATTCATAATATCACGCGTAGTCCCTGGCGATCCAGCCAGGATGGCCCTTGGGCCCAGAGCGCCTCAGTTTGCAGTCGATGAATTAAGGAAAGAAATGAACCTCGACAAACCGTTGCCTGTCCAATATTATTACTGGTTTAAAGGAGTTATAAGAGGCGACTTTGGAAAGTCTCTCAATACGAAAAGGCCAGTGATTACTGACGTAAAAGAGTTTTTACCTGCGACTTTGGAACTTGCTTTATTGTCTGGCTTTTTATTCATAATTTTTGCGACAATAATAGGGCTTCTATCTGCCCAATACCGAGATACATGGGTAGACGGCCTTACGCGAATTTTATCCTATGTGGGAATCGCTATCCCTGCATTTGTGGTAGCCGTATTGCTGCTGTTGATATTTGGATATCTATGGCCGGTAATACCTACTCTCGGAAGGTTAAGCTCAAACATAACCCCTCCTCCCACCATCACGGGTTTGATTACCGTTGACAGTATAATAACGGGGAATTTTGCAGCTTTCTTTGACGCGTTAAAGCATTTGATTTTGCCGGCAACTGCCTTGGCAATCGGGCCTCTTTTCCAGGAATCAAGAATTTTGAGGTCTGCTTTGATAGACAACATCAACAAAGAATACATTTCTGTTGTAACGGGATATGGGCTGCCTAAGGGCGTGATTATGAGAAAACATCTGTTGAAGCCTTCGTTTATTCCTGTGGTTTCAGTGATGGGCCTGGATTTTGCATCTTTAATGGGCAACGCTTTTTTGGTGGAAAGGATTTTCAACTGGCCCGGGCTGTCCAGATACGGCATAAATGCCATGTTAAACAAGGATTTAAACGCCATATCCGCTGTAATCATAATATACGGGGTAATATTTTTAATCGTAAACATTATAGTAGACTTGATTATAGCTTGGCTGGATCCGCGCATTCGCTTAGGAGGGGAGTAATATGAAGAATAATATTTCTGCTAATGAAAACACCGCTGATATCAATAAGAAGACTTTTTTATCGGCTAATACGAGAGAAAAGTTGCGCATATACTGGTATAAATTTTCTCGCAATAAATTTTCAATTTTAGGCCTTTGTATAGTTTTAATATCGATTTTTTTGGCAGTGTTCGCACCCGTGATAGCACCTTACCCCCAGCATGTAAAAGAGTTTGTCGATTATGATAAAGCCGGGCTGCCTCCGTGCGCTTCTTACATTTTCGGCACTGATGTTTTTGGTCGCGACATTTTTACTAGAGTAATTTTTTCATTTCGCGGTGCTCTTTTAATGTCGGTGATTGTTCTGGCTATTGCTGTTCCTGTGGGAGTGCTTTTAGGATTAATTGCAGGATATTACAGCGGCACCTGGATAGATGTTATCATAATGAGAATAACTGACGTTTTTCTGGCGCTCCCACCAATGATACTTGCATTGGCCATTGCTGCCGTATTAAAACCGAATCTTACGAGCTCTATGATAGCAGTAACCGTTATGTGGTGGCCTTGGTATACAAGGTTGGTTTACGGTATGGCAACTTCGCTCAGCAAAGAATATTTTGTTAAAAATGCAGAATTAATTGGAGCTTCAAAACCGTATATTTTGTTCCATGAAATTTTGCCAAACTGCCTTTCCCCCATATTTACTAAGATGGCTTTAGACGTGGGTTGGGTTATTCTGATAGGAGCAGCTTTGAGTTTCGTAGGGCTTGGCGAACAACCTCCCACACCTGCTTTTGGTCAAATGATTTCCGATGGAGCACGCTACATGCCGGACCTATGGTGGATGACCATTTTCCCTGCCCTTGCCATAGCATTTATAATACTCGGATTTAATTTCTTTGGAGATGGTATCAGGGATATGCTCGACAGAGGGAGGTAATATTGATGGAGAACACATTGCTGGATATAAAAAACTTGAAAGTATGGTACCGAACTTACAAAGGATATGCAAAAGTTGTAGACGGCATAAACCTTCATGTGAACAAGGGCGAAAAAGTTGGGCTGGTAGGAGAATCGGGATGTGGAAAAACAACTACAATGAAGACCGTATTAAGGGTGCTTGATAGCAAAGTAGCCACTGTGCCTGAGGGGGAAATTTTATTTAAAAACAGAGACATTTTGAAGATGAAATACAATGAGCTGCAGCAGGTGAGAAAGCAAAGCATTTCTATGATATCCCAGGAACCGACTGCTGCATTGAACCCAGTCTTTACCGTAGGGTCTCAGATTATGGATATAATAAGATATTCGGAACAGTACAAGGATTACAGCAAGAGTGAAATGCTTTCCCTGGCGGTAAAAACGATTAAAGATGTTTTAATCCCTGATCCGGAAAGGATTTTGAATTCATATCCGCACCAGTTGAGCGGAGGAATGAAACAGCGCATATGTATAGCTATGGCGTTGGTTACCCCGAGGGAACTGTTAATAGCCGATGAACCTGGAACCGCATTGGACGTAACCGTTCAGGATCAAATACACAAACTATTGAAGGCGTTGGTGGAAGAAAAGAAAATGTCGCTCATAATGATAACGCATTCATTGGGTGTTGCACGCGAGCTTTCAGATCGGATTTATGTGATGTACGCGGGGAATATAGTCGAAGTTGCACAGACGAAGGAGCTGTTTAAGAATCCGCTTCACCCTTATACCCTGGGATTAATGGAGTGTGTCCCCAGGTTGTATGGTGGAGGCATATCAGAAGGCATATACGGCTATATTCCGGACTATATAAATCCACCTGCCGGTTGTAGATTTTATCCTCGCTGCCCCAGCGCTATGGAAATATGTGAAAAAGAAAAACCGCCGACGGTCAGCGTAAGCGAAGATCACAAAGTAGCATGCTTCAAATATCACTAAACCGGTTTTCTTAAAGAAGAAGGGAGGTTCTTATCGGAACCGGAAAAATTGTTCCGATGAATTTGAATTATGAACACTGAAATATTAAAAGTAAAAAATCTCAAAACTTATTTTGCCATAAACAAATCAAGCGGTAAAAAGCAGTATGTGCGGGCAGTCGATGGCGTCAACTTTGGTATCAAAGAGGGAGAAATCATGGGGCTTGTAGGGGAATCCGGCTCAGGAAAGAGCACCATTGCTTATACAATTATGGGTATGTATAGGCCCACTGAGGGCGAAATAATATTTAACTTTAACGGTAAAAACATCGTTGCAAAAAGCAACAAACGGTCCCTTGAATTCAAAAAAAATGTCCAGATAGTTTTCCAGGACCCGGGTTCTTCTTTAAACCCATACCATGATGTCAGACAAATCCTGAGCCTTCCCTTGAGGGTGCACAAAATAGTGCCTAAAGATAAAATTGAAGAAAAAATAGCCGAAATCCTTGAAATGGTTGAGCTTCCTGCAAGTTTTATGTATAAGACCCCCACCTCCATCGGAGGCGGAGAAAAACAGCTGGTGTCAATCGCCAGGGCTTTGTGCAGCAACCCAAAATTTATAATATTGGACGAGCCGACTTCTTCATTGGATGTTTCTATTCAGGCGAAAATTATTAACATGCTATTGAAAATCCACAGAGAGCAAAAGCTCACGTATTTGTTTATAACGCATGACCTGAGCTTGATGAGGAATATTTCAACAAAAGTAGCCATTATGTATCTCGGCAAAATATGTGAGATTGCACCTACTGAAATCTTTTATAAAACACCCATGCATCCCTATACACAAATGCTATTGTCTTCCATCCCGGTAATTTCGGAAGAAGAGGAAGCATTAAAACCGAAAAAAGTCGTTTCAACAGGAGAGATACCGTCGCCTGTAAATGTACCAAAAGGTTGCAGTTTTCATACTCGGTGCATACAATGCATGGACATCTGCCGCACCGAAGACCCCGTCATACATCAGGTTTCAGAAGACCATTTTGTGCGCTGCCATTTATACAAAAGCTGACCTTCACAACACTGTCAGCAGAATATGTTTAACAACGTCCTGCGATTTTTACTTCGTAAAAAATCGGTAAAAAGGAGAATAACTTGTATGGCGAAAATTATGTGGATTAATCCGGTTGGCACAGATATATTTGATAAACCGATACTCAATATGTTAAATGATGTTAAACAGCCTTGTACCCAGGTAGAAGTAGTCTCGTTAAAAAAAGGGCCATTGCATTTGGACTACAGGTATTATGAGGCTTTAGTTGTCCCTGATATATTAAATATTATAAAAAGCGCTGAAAAACAAGGCTACGATGCCGCTATAATAGGCTGTTTTTATGACTTAGGCTTAAAAGAAGCCAGGGAAATAGTTGAAAAAATGATAATAACAGCACCGGCAGAAGCTTGTATGCATATAGCAGCGACAATGGGTCATAGGTTTTCGATTATAACGGGAAGGGAAAAAAATATCCCGCAAATGATGGACAATGTTGTTTTAAGCGGCATGAAGGACAAGCTTGCATCTTTCAAACCATTGGGGCTAGGAGTCCACGATTATCATAAGGACGAAAATATGGTAATTCAAAGATTAAAGGAAAAGGCGAAAGAGGCTGTGGAAAAAGACGGTGCAGAAGTGGTTGTTTTGGGCTGCACCATACAGTTCGGATTTTTTAAAGAGCTTCAGGAATATGTCGGTGTTCCGGTAATCGATGCGGTTTTGGCGCCGTTTAAGTATGCGGAGTTTCTGGTTGAACTAAAAGACAGATTTGGCTGGCTGCACAGCAAGAAAAATGCCTTTGAGGCTCCACCGGCTTCCGAAATCACAGCATGGAACCTGTGAGTCTTTGAGTCAGGGGATGGTTCCTTGACTCATTTTTTTAGAGGGATAACAGCCGATTTATGGCCGTTCTTGACTTTTTGTCTTCAATATGATATAAAAAAGCTAAATCATTTAGTAGAAAAAGACTGTGAAGGGAAGAGTAAGCAAAGGGATAGGCAAAAGAGAGCCGGGAGAGGTGAAAGCCGGCGCCGAAGACTCTGCCGAACATGGCCCCGGAGTCGAGCCGCTGAAGCAAAGTAGGCGGCGACGGTCAAGACCCGTTAGAAGCCTTCAGATATCGGAGACGTTTTTTATAACGACGGCGGCAGGTCCCCTCACCTTGCGGGAGAAGACGAATATTGCCGCTATGGACGCATGAAAGACGGCTCCTGCATCTGACAGAGGCCTTTTTTCAAAGGCGAAATTGGGTGGTACCGCGAGAAACCCTCGCCCCTTTAACGGGGCGGGGGTTTTTGGATTCCTGCACGGATGCGCGCCGGCTGCCGCAGGAGGCGCGTAAAATTGCCCGCCAAACTCTCCGAAGCGAGGATTCAGGTTCGGAATTCAACGCCGGGCTGAACGCTCAGGTGCCAGGCCGTCACAACAATCAAAGTCGTTTTTTACATCAGAACCAATTTAGGTGCGGTAAAACAGAAGAAAGTTAAAGGAGGAATCCGTTATGGACAAAAAAACCTTTTATATCACCACTCCCATTTATTACCCCAGCGACAAGCTTCACATCGGCCATTCCTACACCACCGTAGCGGCCGATGCCATGGCCCGGTTTAAGCGGCTTACGGGTTACGATGTCTTCTTTCTGACGGGGACCGATGAGCACGGCCAGAAGATCCAGCGCAAGGCAGAAGAACACGGCAAGACCCCGAAGGAGTATGTGGACGAGATTGTGGCATGGATAAAGGAACTCTGGAAAACGCTGGACGTATCCTATGATAAATTTATCCGCACCACTGACGACTACCATGTAAAAGCTGTGCAGAACATATTCAAGAAGCTCTACGACCAGGGAGATATTTATAAGGGTGTGTATAAAGGCTGGTACTGCACACCCTGCGAAACCTTTTTTACTGAGCATCAGTTGGCGGACGGCAAATGTCCCGACTGCGGGCGGTCGGTGGAACTCATCGAGGAAGAAGCATATTTCTTCAGGCTTTCGAAGTATCAAAACAAGATGATAGAATATCTCGAAAGCCATCCGGACTTCATACAGCCTCCATCCCGGCGCAATGAGATGATAAACAACTTCTTAAAACCCGGCCTGGAGGACCTGTGCGTTTCCAGGACCAGTTTCGACTGGGGCATCCCGGTGCCCTTTGACGAAAAACATGTGGTGTATGTGTGGATAGATGCCCTTTCCAACTACATCACCGCTCTGGGATATTCTCTGGAAAACGACGGCCTTTATAAGAAGTACTGGCCGGCGGATGTGCACCTGGTGGGAAAAGAGATAGTGAGGTTCCACACCATCATATGGCCCATCATGCTCATGGCTCTGGGGCTGCCCATTCCGAAAAAGGTCTTCGGCCACGGCTGGCTCATCCTGGAAGGCGGAAAAATGTCAAAATCCAAGGGCAACGTGGTGGATCCCAGGGTGCTGGTCGATTTATACGGAGTGGATGCCGTCAGGTATTTCCTGCTTCGCGAGATTCCCTTCGGGGCCGACGGCGTGTTTTCGAATAAGGCTCTGGTGGACAGGATAAACTTTGATCTGGCCAATGACCTGGGCAATTTGCTCTCCCGAACCGTCACCATGATAGAAAAATACTTTGGCGGAAAGATTCCCGCCCCAGGCATCGACGACCTCCTGGACAATGAGTTGAAAACCATGGCGGAAGCCCTGCCCGAAAAAGTGGAAAAACTCATGGATGGCCTGGAATTTTCAGGAGCTCTACAGGAAATCTGGAAATTTATAAGCCGCGCCAACAAATATATCGATGAGACATCCCCCTGGAGCCTGGCCAAAGACCCGGCGAAAAAGGAGCGCCTAGCCACGGTGCTGTACAATCTGGCTGAAGCCCTGCGCATTATATCGGTGTATATTTCTCCGTTCATGCCCCATACTCCGGTAAAGATTCGGGAGCAGCTGGGAATTGCGGACGAAGGACTTGCCACCTGGGAAAGCGTAAAAACCTGGGGTAAACTTCCGGCGGGGCTTGTGGTATCCAGAAAGGAAATCATATTCCCAAGAATAGAAGGCCCTGCAGCTGAGGGCGATGAGGAAAACACGAATAAGGAAATCAAAACCGATGCCGAACCTCGTATGTCCGGTGAGAAAACCGGGAAAGCCGCTGGAGAGGCTCAGGTGAAAGCCGATAAAGCGGCGGGCGAGACAAAGCGAGAAGATGGCGCAAACCTGATTTCCATTGATGAATTTGCAAAAGTTCAGCTTCGGGTGGCAGAAGTGCTGGAAGCCGAAAAAGTGCCGAATACGGACAAACTCCTGAAGCTGCGGATAAGAATCGGCGAAGAAGTGCGCCAGATAGTGGCGGGAATTGCCAAACACTATACTCCGGAACAGCTGGTGGGCAAGAAGATAGTGGTGGTGGCCAACCTCAAGCCCGCAAAGCTACGCGGCATCGAATCCCAGGGTATGCTGCTCGCAGCCTCAAATGAAGAAAAACTTACGTTGCTGACGGTCGATAAAGACATAGAATCCGGTGCAAGGATAAAATGACAAGAGCTGTATATATTCGGAAAGCCGGCTGAATCCGCAAAGCCGGCTTTATGAAATTTATGCGGATGTGAAAGGAGGAAATATCATGCTCATCGATGCCCATGCTCATCTGGATGATGAAGCCTTTGACGCCGACAGAGACCATGTGATACAAAAAATCATGGAAGCAGGCATTATGGTAATCAATGCGGGCTCCGACATCAAAACGAGCGATTTTTCGGTGGAACTCTCGCAGAAACATGACTTTATATACGCCTGCATAGGGATACACCCGCATGAAGCCGCAAAGGCGGGCGGAAATTACATTGAAACATTAAGACAAATGGCAGAGTGTGAAAAGGTTGTAGCCATAGGTGAAATAGGGCTGGATTACTATTACGATTTTTGCGACAGAAACGCTCAAAAAAAAGTGTTTTTGGAACAACTGGAACTGGCGAAGGAACTGGGCCTGCCGGTCGTGGTCCACGACAGGGAAGCCCACCAGGATACCCTGGAGATATTAAAAAAATCCGGCATAAAAAAAGGCCTCATGCATTGTTATTCCGCAAGCCTGGAGATGGCGGAAGAATTTATGAAGCTGGGATTTTACTTTTCTTTTGGCGGCACACTTACCTTTAAAAATGCCAGAAGGCCTAAAGAAGTGGCCTCAAAGCTGCCTCTTGATAAAATCCTGCTGGAGACCGACTGCCCCTATCTCACCCCGGAACCCCACCGGGGAAAAAGAAACGACCCCACAAAGATAGAGATAATAGCTTGTGCTCTGGCGAAGCTGAGGGGGCTTCCTGCAGAAGAAGTAGAGAAAGCCGCGGAAGCCAACGCCCGGGAACTATTTGGAATAAAAACATGAAAAACACCTCCGCCTTTAATTTTTAGAAAAAAGGCAGATGATATCCCTGTTCTTTACATCTAAAGTTGTTATTTTCCGCTCTTTATGCTAAAATAACAATGTTATCTCAAAATCATATGGATGGTGCAAAAAGATGATAGCATACAGATTGGGAGATTCCCTATACCTCAACATTACGAACAGGTGCACGAACAGGTGCAGTTTCTGCATAAGGCAAAACGGACCGGGAGTGGGGGGATATAACCTCTGGCTGGAAAAAGAACCTGCTTCCAGAGAAATCATTGAGGCCATCGGAGATCCTACCGGCTATAAAGAGGTGGTTTTTTGCGGCTATGGCGAGCCCCTCATGCGGCTTCAGACGGTGCTGGATGTGGCGGCTCACCTGAAGAAGAATTATCCCGATGTGCACATTCGCATTAACACCAACGGCCAGGCAAACCTCATATACGGTGAAGATGTGACTCCCCATTTCAGGGGGCTAATAGATACGATCTCCATAAGCCTGAACGCTGAGAATGCCGAAAAGTACCAGGAGTTGTGCCACTCGGACTACGGTGAGGAGGCGTATTATTCCATACTGGAATTTGCCCGAAAATGCAAAAGCCATGTTCCGCGGGTGGTTTTATCGGTGGTGGACCTTCCCTCCATCGATGTGGAAAAATGCCGCAGGCTGGCCGAAGAACTTGGCGTGGAGTTCAGAGTAAGGCATTATATCAAGGGGTAATGATGGATATTAAATCAATAATGAAAAAATACGGCATAAAAGCTGACAAACGCCTGGGACAGCATTTTTTGACAGATGAAAGGCCGATCGCCGCCATGCTGGAGGCCGCGGAACTATCCCCTGAGGATTGCGTGCTGGAGATAGGGCCGGGCCTCGGGGTGCTCACGGAGAAGCTGTGCCGGAGGGCAAAAAAAGTGGCCGCTGTAGAAAAGGACAGGGACCTGATCCCTATTTTGAAAAGCATGACCGGCGTTTTCGAAAATATTTGTATAATTGAAGAAGATGTGCTAAAATTAGACTTGGAGCTACTAAAGAATCAATATTTTAAGTCGGATTTCAAGGTGGTGGCAAACCTTCCGTATTATATAACAAGCCCGATCATAATGAAGATAGTGAACAACCGCCGTCTTGTAAGGCTGGCGGTGGTCATGGTGCAAAAAGAAGTAGCCCGGCGGCTGCAAGCCCTTCCCGGGGGAAAGGACTACGGCATTTTATCCATTGCGGTGCAGCTTCATGCCGATGTGGACATTGTATACGAAGTGAGCAGGGAAGCATTTTTGCCGCCGCCCAAAGTGGATTCGGCAGTCGTGAAGATCCTTTTGAAACATGAGCCCCGGGTGAAAGTTGAAGACGAGGCTGTGTTTTTCAAAGTGGTGGAGGCAGCTTTCGGCCAGCGACGAAAGACCATAAGAAATTCTCTTAAAGGCAGACTTACACTTTGCGGCATATCGCCTGAAAAAATAGACGGCGCGCTGGGACAGGCCGGAATCGATCCCGCCCGCCGCGGCGAAACACTGTCTATTGAAGAATTCGCGAGGCTCACAGAAGCACTTTGCCGTCTAGCGTAAGCCTTGGAGGTAGAAGGGGAAACTATACATAACAATTTTTTCATTTATTAAGGATGGGATTGCCATGCATTTCGTAAGCCCCACAAAAGGGAGACTCCCCCTTTCCGAAGTAGTCAGGGATATGATAGCTTTTATGGAAGAGGAGCCTTCTGCCTCATATAAGTTAATAATAGGTACCGACTCCCAGGCACGGGACCATGTATGCTTTGTCACCGCAATTATAGTGCACAGGGTGGGCAAGGGAGCGCGCTACTATTACAGACGCAAGTTCATGTCCGCTGTCAGGAACCTTCGCCACAAGATTTTCACAGAAACTTCCATGTCCCTGGAAGCTGTGACCCTGCTCAAGGAGGAACTCGATAAGACCCGGTATAAGGATATGGATGTGGAGGTCCATGTGGACATCGGCCAGAACGGAGAGACAAAAGAGCTTATCCGGGAAGTGGTGGGATGGGTCATGGGCAGCGGTTATAAGATTAAAATAAAGCCCTATGCATGCGGCGCCACCAAAGTGGCGGACAAATACACCAAGTAGGATGTCAGATGTCGGAAATCGGATTAAGCAGGAATTTGCGATTCGCAAATTCCATATGGAATCTTGAACACCGAAGAGGTCTGAGATCAGATTAAGTAGGATTTGCCCCAAAGGCAAATCCATTATGATATAAATAAAAAAGCCGGATTATCTCCGGCTTTAATTTTTCTCAAGAAATTTTTCGAGAATGTCGAAGCGTCTGTCTGGGTTGTATCCTTGGAATTCCCTGTAGAGGTAAATCCGGGTCCTGGGCTTATCATTGAAGTAATTCAAGGCCTCCAGGGAATCGCCGATGATGGTGTCGGCGATCTTGACGGCATGGTAAAAGCCTCTCGATTTCGACCCCATCTTGTTCTGAGGTAGACTTGTGGCCGTCTCAACATTGAAGGCGTTCTTTACTGCAAAAGCCAGAATTACGGGCGGAACTGCGAAGTCCTTGAAATCGGCTTTCTGCAACAGCCTGCGGGATACCGCATGCGGACCGTGGGATGGAGTCGCCAACCCCACTTTATGATATATTCCAAGGTTCACATTCAGCAGTTTGCGAAATATCAGAAGCTGGTGAGCAAGTTCATTACCGTAAAAACTCTCCGGGTAACAGTCGGACATGGCTAAATCTACCCCGCCGTCCGTTACTGCCGATATGAGTTCGTTGATATGGTTCAGAATATTTCCTATCATGTCTCCGTCCACGAAAACCACGGAACGGGCCCCTTCTTTAAAAGCCCTGTAAGCACCTATGGCCCGGGGGATATCTATGCCGAGTTCTGGTTTAAAGTAGATTATTTCCACATTGGGCATCTTTAATGATTTTATTTCTCTCATTGTATTGTCTCTAGAGCCGTTGACTACCGCGATTATTCTGTCGATTCTTGTTTCACCCAGCATTGTAAGCACTTTTCCGATTCTTCCTTGTTCGTTCTTTGCGGGAACCACGGCCATATTCATTTTCTCCACCTCATTCTGTTGCTCACATCCCCCCCGATACTTTCATATTATGTAATAAAGCCGGATGCTGTGAAAAATTTGAAAAGGGGGGATAAACTTGGCGGAGATCAAGATAGGCGACGTGGTGACCCGGCTGTCTTACGACAGAGATATCTTCTTCAAGGTGGTGGAGATTCATCCGGATGGGAAATATGCGGCATTGAAAGGCCTGAACGTAAGGGTCCTGGCGGATGCTCCCATAGAAGACCTGGTCCTGCCGTCTTCTGCCGAGATCAGGGATTACAAGAGGGAATATATAAAAAAGAGCAACGAGTCCATGGAGCGCATTTTTTATAGAAGAGAACTGGAAAAGCAGAAACGTTTTTCCCGGGCCGAGGTCAGCGACGGTAACGGTTTTTTTGATGTTCCGGGGACGGTCCTTCATTTAGACGGTGACGAGGAATACCTGGAGCTTTGTATGACCACTTACAAACAACTCGGGATTGTAGCCCATGGTGTGTGCATTCCGGAAAAGGAACAGTATAAAAGGCTGCATCAGCTTTTGATGGAATACAACCCCGACATTCTGGTTATCACCGGACACGACGGCCTGGTCAGGAACAACAGGAATTTCAACGATATAGAGAGTTACAGGAATTCCAAATATTTCATAGAATCTGTAAAAGTTGCAAGAAGATTTGAACCGTCCCTGGATGACCTTGTGATATTCGCAGGTGCGTGCCAATCCCATTATGAAGGTATCCTGCGCGCGGGGGCCAACTTTGCGAGTTCCCCTCACCGCGTGTTCATACATGCTCTTGATCCGGTATTTATCATAGAGAAAGTGGCTTACACTCCAATCAATAAAATCATTTCCGCCAAAGATGTCATTGACGCTACAATAACGGGAATCAAGGGTATAGGAGGGGTTGAGACCCGCGGAAAGTTCCGGGAGGGTCTGCCCCGTTCCCCATATGAATAAAAAATCGGGTGGTGGTCTTCATGACACAGGAATCCGAGTTAATAAGCATAAAACTTTATAATTCCGAAAAACAGGAAGCCCGCATACTGGACTTGGAAGAATATGTGGTGGGCGCCGTGGCGGCTAGCATGCCCCCGGAATTCCCCAGGGAAGCTCTCAAGGCCCAGGCCATCTGTTGCCGCACATTGGCGGCAAAGCGCATGCGCATATTCGGGGGCAGCGGATGCAGGAGGCAGCAGGATTTTGACGTGTGCGGCGATCCCAATCACTGCCAGGGCTTTTTGGACGAGGAAGAACGGCAGAAGCTCTGGCAGAGCCGCTATGAAGAGTATACCCAGAAAATACGGCAGGCAGTGGATGAGACCCGGGAAATGGTGCTTCTGTATAATGATAATCCAATAGAAGCCGTATATCACCCTGTCTGTGGCGGATATACGGAAGATTCCGAAAATGTTTGGGGAAACAGGGTAAGCTACCTCCGCCGGGTGGAGTGCATATACTGCAAGGATTCCCCATACTGGAAGACCACCAGGACTTTCTCGGTAAGGGAACTCAAAAGGAAGCTGGGCATCAACTTCGACGACAATCAGGTGGATAAAAAGGAAATTCCCGGGCTGATCCACAGGATAAGCAGCACTGCGGCAGGCCGGATAAAAAGCATGAAGATCGGCGATATGCTCTTCGACGGCGATGAAGTCATAAACCTGTTGAACCTGCCGTCCACTCGTTTTGCATGGAAAGTCTCAAGCGTCTCTTTCCAGGTCATGGGCATGGGACACGGCCTGGGCCTGTGCCAGTATGGTGCCAGGGGCATGGCGCTTCTGGGGTTTCCGGTGGACGAAATACTCAAATTTTACTTTACCGGCGTTGAAATCAGAGCCCTAGAGAAACCCACATCGTCGAAGCCTTTAAAAGGCAAAATCATAGTCCTGGATCCGGGCCGCGGCGGCGACAGCGGCAGCGCCGGCCCCATGGGACTTTCCGAAGGATATGTAAATCTTGAGATAGCCAGGACTCTTGCAGACAACCTGGAAAACGAGGGGGCCGCCGTATATCTTACTAGAGATAAGAACGAGTTCAAAAGCCTAGCGGAAAGAGTTAAGTTTTCCAATAATATCAAACCCGATCTCACTATCAGCATCCATCAGAATATTTTTAACGATGAAAAGATTGGGGGAACCGAAACTTTCTACTATCCGGGAGATGCGGAAGGTAGAAGACTTGCGGAACACATACAAAGGAATCTGGTTTCCGCGCTGATGCTCCGTGATTTAGGAGCCAAAGAAGCGGACCTGTATGTCCTGAGAGAAACCAACAATCCTTCGGTTCTGGTAAATGTGGCGTTTTTAAGCAATCCCGAAGAAGAAAGGCTGCTTTCGGAACCCGAGTTCAGGCAGAAGGCTGCCGCAGCAATAATCGAAGGCGTAGTGTCATATTACCAGGAATGATGGTTAAAAAACAGAGCCTTACGGTCGGGAGGCCCCTATTTAATCGATACAGATGATTGACAAAAAACATTTGGTTTGCTAAAATTATATAATATTTGACAAAAAGCCTCGTTAGTGTTATAATATACTTCGTATTTTGTATTTTTGTGAGGTGAGGTTATGGCTTCGGCAGATGCACTGGGCAGGATCAGAAAGAGCGTGGAATCCTATGTGGGCAAGAAGGTAAAACTCAAAGCGAACCGTGGCCGTAAAAAGACCTTCGAAAAGGAAGGCATACTGGAAAAGGTGTATCCGAATATTTTTGTGGTCAAGGTGACAGAGTCACCGGATTTTGTGAGGCGCATTTCATACAGTTATTCGGATATATTGACCGAAACAGTGGAGCTCACCGTATGTTCCAAAGGAGAACAAAAAATTAAATTCGGCTCCGTATAGTCCTGAAAGGGCTATTTTTTTTGCCTGTTGTTACACAATTTTTCCCCTTCTCAAATATATATATAGTAATGGCTAATATGGAGAGGGGGAAACTAAGTGGAAAGAATCGCAAGACTGCTGAGGCAGCATGAAAAAAAACTTCTGAGCCTTGACAATGTGGTGGGTGTCGGGATGGGATACAAGATTGTGCGGGGGAAGACTACAAACAAGCCGGCCGTAATGGTGCTCGTAAAAAAGAAATATCCCGAGGAACAGTTGAAGTCAAAGCATGTTGTGCCGAAGGCTTTGAATGAAGTGCCCACCGATGTGATTGAAGTCGGCGAAATCCGCCTGCTTTCATCCCGGACCGAAAAGGCGAGGCCCGCCCGGCCCGGTATGAGCATCGGCCATTTCAAAGTTACGGCGGGCACTTTCGGGGCTGTGGTAAAGGATGAGAAAACCGGGGAACCTCTGATTCTTTCCAACAATCATGTGCTGGCCAACGCCACCGACGGCAGGGACGGTAAATCCGCCGTAGGAGACCCCATTTTGCAGCCGGGAACATACGACGGGGGAAGCATGTCCGATGTAATAGCAAATCTGGAGCGGTTTGTGCCCATTTCAAAAAGCGGTAGCGAAGACCGCTGCCCTATAGCAAGAGGCATTGAGAGAGCCGCCAATATGGTGTTAAAAGTGGTGAAACCCAATTACCGTCTCCACCTGGTGAAAACCGGCCATTCCCGTAATCTCATTGACGCTGCGGTCGCAAAACCCGTAAAGACCGAATACATTTCGCAGGATATATTCGACCTGGGTAGGATAAAGGGTACAGTCGAACCCCGTATAGGTATGACGGTAAAAAAGAGCGGGCGCACCAGCGGCATAACCGAAAGCAGCGTAAAAGCCCTGGATGTGATGCTCAAAGTCATGCTGGGCCCTTCGGAGGAAGCAGCCTTTTACGAACAGATACTCACAGGCCCCATGGCTCAACCCGGAGACAGCGGGTCCATTGTGGTGGATGAAAACATGAACGCCGTAGGGCTCCTGTTTGCAGGCTCCGATCAGGCCACCATCATCAACCCCATAGCAAATGTGATGAAATTGTTAAAAATCACTTTTTAATTGAAAGGATAATTTTGATTTTGATTCTACACCAAAATCAATTTTTAATAAACTAGAAATATAAACTGTTATCAAGGTATTGAAAGATATAAGTTGTTTATAAGGATAAATTAACCATGAAAGTGTTATTTTAAATTATATGGCAGAAATTTGTGCAATAAGGCAGGGATTATCCTTAAAAAAGGACCTGCCTTTTATATCAAGGCATTTCCTCCGAATACCCCTTTGTCGAATTTTGTCGATATTGTTATAATTATACTAACATTCCAGGCTGCAACCACCAGTTTAAAAACAGGGAGGTAATGACCATGCGTTTTTTCCGTAAAGAGTTTGTCGCAATTTTGCTGGCGTTTGCCCTGACCGTACCCGGCATCGCCGGCGCCGCCACCAGTTACAATATCACGTTCACCATCGACGGCAAGACCCAGACAATTCAGGTTCCCATTGACAGCGGAGGAAATCTCGGTTCAACAAAAACCTACAGATATGTTTTCGTTTATAAAGACGGCAAGTGGGTTCTAACTTCCCGGGAAGGCCTGATAACCGCCCAGAAGCCGACTTCCGCCGCTCAGCCTTCAAAGTCGGCTCTTTCTTCCGATGAAAAATCTGTCGGAACTGCACAACAGACTTCCATCAAGGGGCTTACGGCTGATGAACAGAAGATGCTGGATCTGTTAAATGAGGAAAGGAAAAAAGCCGGCGTTGAACCATTGAAAATCGACATGAGATTGGTAGAAATTTCACGAAAAAAGAGCCAGGATATGATAGATAAAAATTATTTCGGCCACACATCGCCTACATACGGCACTCCTTTTGATGCCTTAAAATCCAACGGCATAAGCTACAGATATGCGGGGGAGAACCTGGCGGGCGCATCCACCGTGGAAGAAGCCCACAAAGCTTTGATGGCAAGCCCGGGGCACAGAGCAAACATATTAAATCCGAATTATAATTATGTGGGTATCGGTATCGTCGATGGAGGACCTTACGGCAAAATGTTCACCCAGACATTCATAGGAACAAAATAGTCTTCTTTAATAACATAGTTTGTGAATTTCCTGTTGATAACCTGTTAATAATGTGGATAAGTCAGGAGGCGACAAGCCTCTTTTTTTATTGTCTACTGAACTTCCCGGGCAAACCCCTCATATTATAATATTAAGATTCACACATGATGAAAAGGAGGGGTATCGTGAATATCCTGGGTTTTATTGTTGTTATAGGAATAGCCCTGGTAATCTTCTATCTTTTTTTAAGGAAACTTTTTAATGAAGACCGGTTAATATTCCCGGATGAAAAGCCGCACCCTGGAAAAAAACATCAAGACACGGATGATAAAATACCTTCGGAAGAACCGCCACAGGTTCCCGAGGAAAAGCAGCCTGAACCTGCTGAAAAATATGCGGAATCCGGAGAAAAAACCGGTGAGCCTTATGACGCTTCGAAAGACGCCCAAGAAAAAACGGAACAGCCGCCCGCGCATGCCGAAGAAATAAAAATGTAACATATTTGGCAAGCTTCACATATATTATATAAGAGTAAGGATGCATTTTTTTGGAGAAAGGAGGATGTAAATGGGCGTACAACTCACAAAAGAAATGGTAAGGGTCGATCAGGTGATTGGGGAAGACAAGACTCAGACCATAGTGGAAGGGACTATTACATTGCCGAATGGAAAACCGGATATACAGCAGGTCATTTCTGCGCATGCGACTCTGGACACCGAGAGCCTTGAAACCGACATCATAGAAAACAAGGTTATAGTAGAAGGAAAATTAGATGTAAATGTTATGTACGTGGGGGCAGTGCCGGAAGGCACACAACCAGTCCACTTTGTTGAAAGCAGCGTGGACTTCAGCTTTTTTGTAAAGATCCCCGGAGCCAGGAAAGACATGGACGTGAGAGTGAAGGCCAAAATTGAACATGACCATCATGACCAACACGATCATCATGATCATCACGATCGTTTTGTCATGGTCAGTTTTGATCCCAACAGGCCGAGAGAGCTGAAAGTAAGGATTATAGTGGAATTTTTCGTGAAGGTCACCAAAAGGGAGAAACTTGAAATAGTGGTTGACGCCACCGGCCCCGAGGACCTGCAGGTATTGAAGAAATCACTGAGCATCGACGATGTAGTGGGAGAAGGCAGAGAACAGGCCATTGTAAAAAGCGATGTGTCGGTGCCCGAGGGAAAGCCTGATATCCTTGATATCGTCAGAGTAGAAGGAAAAGTCCAGGACACTGATACAAAAGTTATTCATGACAAGGTCATTATCGAAGGTACATTGGATGTAAGCGTGCTGTATGTGGCTTCCGTTCCGGAAGGCGAACCGCAGCAGCCTGTACATTTCATGGAGGCCTCAGTACCCTTTACCCAGTTTGTGGAAGTTCCCGGTGCCAGGGAAGACATGTCTAAATATGTAAAGGTAAGAGTGGAGCACATCAAAGGCCGCCGGAAGGATGCAAGGACCGTTACGGTAGAAGCCATTTTAAGGATGAGGGCGAAGGTTTTCGAGACAAAAATACTCAATGTAGTGGTAGATGTATTCAGCCCTTCTGAAAAACTGGAAATTGAAAAAACTTTGATAAAGGTTGACCAGGTCATCGGAGAAGCTGAAAATGAAATCGTAGTCAAGGAAACATTGAGCGTACCCCCTGAGAAACCCCCCATCGAACAGATATTCAAGACCAGGGCTAAAGATGAAGTTACAGAGTATGATATTATAGATGACAAGATAATTGTGGAAGGCAGCCTTACCCTGGAGACCCTTTACGTGGCAGATGTGACGGGTACTCCCGGAGCTCCGCTGCAGCCGCTGCACTTCATGGAACATGAAATCCCCTTCACCACTTTCGTGGAGATACCCGGAGCCAGAGAAGACATGACTGTGGACTTCGATATTGATGTGGAGCATGTTACTTCCAAAGCAGACCCGAATGACAACAGAAAATTTGAAGTCAGAATTGTAATTGGTTTGACTGCCAAGGTTACCAAGATGATACAGCTTGAAGTGGTGGAAAACGTCATAGAGCCTGAGGAAGAGGAAGAAGAGGAGAAAGAAGAGGAGAAAAAGGAAAAGGAAAAGAAAGAGGAAGAAAAGCCCTCCATGACCATCTATATCGTTCAAAGGGGCGACACCCTTTGGAACATAGCCAAGAGATACAATGTTACTGTAGACTCTATCGTGAAGGCAAACAACATAGCAAACCCTGACAGCATCATGCCCGGCCAGCAGTTGGTAATACCCCGCCGCATGATGTAAACCGGCTGAAAACAATTAAATCCCGCTTAAGGCGGGATTTTTATTTTGGTCAATCCAATTTATATTTTTATAATATCGACCACTACATCCACGGGTCTTATGCCTTCACCCACTACATCCAGCATGAGAGTCCTCTTCGTGACAATAAGGCCTGAGTCGTAGACTTCTATCACCACATACATTTCCACTATTTCGCCAGAGGGTATCTTGACACGTACCAGCAGTTTTTCGGTGGTGATGCCGGGGCCCTCTACATCGGTCACCACATATACCGTTTCTTCCCTTAAAACCATAGCAAATGCCCTGATAGTAATCAATTGCCTTATTTGGTTGCCTCCCGGAAGTATGTCAGTATCAATGTGTTCCACCATTGCCGAGGCCTCTACTGTGTCTGAGGGATTGACACCCGGCAGGGGGACCAGGACTGAAAATCTATCGTTAAATTCCACATGATAGACCACATCGTCATTCCCCACATAGGATATAAAACATCTAATATCACCGTCAACAATCACAGCATCGTCAAGGGGTGTGCCGCTTACATTTTCGATGACACAGTGGGTCTCGCTTAAGGCTACAGCCGGAGGGGACACATCTACTGTATGATTTACCTGAGTTTGCCGGGTCCCTGACAATTCTTCAGATATTACAATAGGGGTTTTTGTGACTACGAGTTTACCGGGAATTACAATGGGCTCCTTATCGGTGACCATGATCTGTTCGGTATTTGATCCTATTATTTGAGGCAGATGCAACATAATGCCCGTGCCAGTGACTGCATGTAGATTTTGAATTTCCAGCACTGTCAACCGGAAGCGGATTATATTTTTTACATATAGTTCTCCTGTGGGTAAAAATTCAAAGTGGGTGTATTCGATATATGGCTCTATATTGATTATATGCCCCGGTAGAGCTCCGGGATAATCTGTAAAGGCGGTGAAAGCAACATCTTCAGCCTGATGATGACTGATGTTATCGGTGCCCACATAGTATATTTGCCTGTGCAATATTCCCTGTATGATGACCTTATCTCGTATAATCAGCGTATGGAGGCCGGTAATGCCGGCTTGTATTTCTCTTACCTTTAAAGCGGAGTTTTGCAGGGATATGCTGGATTCTACCAGGTGCTGAAAATCTTTTGGCTGCCCTATCACCACATTTACTCTGTATAAAGGGCCCGCAGCAGCCACGGCTATGCCGGTGATCGTTTCGGAAACTACGGTGACACTCATCAATATCACCGATTTGAGTTGAAGTTCTTGAAGTGCAGTCAATGTAGCTTCACTTGCCATCACCAGGGGCTCCACATAAGCCTTTGCTCCCGGGAGGGCCCCAGGAACTTCCACAAAGCTGCTGAAGGGAATATCCACTGTCTGGTAGTGGGAGATGTCATCCTCGCCTACATAAAACACCTGATTATGCAGAACTGCCTGAATTATCACCTTGTTTTCCATCACCTCGGTGCCCTGTATCACAGGTTCAGTCCGCACTTCGGCCACCTTTACGGCGGCATTTTCCAGGGTGGCGGTTCCCTCTACCAGCACCTGCTGGGCCACCGAGCCTACCACAGCTTCTGCCAGAATGGGCCCATAGGGTCCTGAAACGACATCGATATTAACAATGTCTTCAACATTGACACCTATTTTTACCACGAACTTTACAATGACGCTGTCGCCTTTAGGGGAAAGCCCGGCAGTCGTTTCCTCTATGTCTGCAGTGACACTAGCCTGCATGCCGGGTCTTGCACCGGGTATTTCCACCAAATCTGCAAAAGGTATATTATCCGACATGTGGCAGGTTTTGTCATCGGTGGCGACAAAATACAGCTGTTTGTGGACCATACCCTGAACAATAACCTTGTCATTTAATACAATATGGTCAAGATTTATTATTTTTCCGGTGACCTTTTTAATTTTTCGAGCAAGAATAGGAATTTGTCTTATGAGAATCGTTTTTGATTCGTACATTTTATTCCCCCCTTTTACCCCTGTTAATTTATATTATTCAGATGTACCGAAAATGGCGCTGGGAATTATAATATAATATTCCGATATTCTATAAGTTGAAGGCTCATATTTACCAGCACCTGCTCAAAAATGCTGCTGCCCGAGCTGTTATAAAAAATTTCAACTTCCACATCAGCTCTAACTTCCATACCTTTCTGGGCTCCGGGGACGGGCATGGCGCCGGAAAAGACATCGGAAAATCCCTGCACCGTTACCCTGCCATCTACAACATAAACCACATCCTGGGAAATTTCTAAATCAAATATCACAAAGTTTTCTATGACATTAAAATTAACCTGTCTCACATTGAGCTTTATATCTCTTATTCTTATAGGAAAAGCCGGCAGCGGCTTTACCGTTGAAAAGAGAAAGGATTGATCCTTTTTTGCAATAACTACGGGCAAAATTACCTCCAGGGGGCCAGGGGAGACGGCAGGAACCCTTATGAAGTTGTTTGTACATTTTGCCACACAGGTAAACACTTTCATCACAACCTAATCAAAAACTTCTGATATGACCTTCTTCCATTTTTGCTTCCAGCGGTCGACACTGAAGGCTTCAGCGGTGAGTTTTGCATTTTGTGAAAGCCTGTTTCTTTCTTTTTCGTCATTTATCAGGTATTCAATAGCATCTATAAGGTTATTAGGAGTGGGTTTTATGAGAAGGCCGTTAAATCCGTCTATTATGAGGTCGGTAAGTCCTCCTACAGGAGTGGTTATAACAGCACATCCGGCGGCCATGGCCTCCAGGCATGAAAGGGAAGTGCCTTCGGTGCCCTTTGTGGGGATCAAAGCGATGTCCATGTGCCGGAAGATTTCGGGCATCATGTGGGGTGGCTGCCAGTAGTAAAATATGCCGTCTTTTTCCGAGGCCCACTTCAAAGCCTCACCTTCCAGCTGGTCCGAATGCCCTCTCCCTACAAAATGAAATTCCACCATTCCGGGGTATTTTTTGGTGAGCACATTGGCCGCCCTGGCTGCTTCATTTACACCCCTTACCGCCGTAAGCCGCCGGGGGAATATTATTCTAACCTTGCCGGGATGGTCGACTCTATGCGAAAAACTATCGATATCCACAAAGTTGGGGATATATTCTAATTTGTGCGAAAGCCCAGGCCAGGCGGCGTTTATCCAATTTATGGTATTGGTATCCACCGAAACCACCTTTTGGGGACCAGCCAAGGCTATGTGGAGCCTGCGGAGCCATTCCTTCCGTTCAGCTTCAGTAGGCAGTTGATGGTCAAATCCGGGATAATCCCAGAACACACCATGGGAAATGGATATGCTCTTTTCCAGCACCTGGGGATATGCCAGGAAGGTAACAAAATATATGGCATAATCCACATCCATAGCTTGTTCATAAAAATGCTGGTTAAAATTGGGGAAGGTCATAAACTCACTCCTGGTTTCAGGTATGGTATTTATTACAACTCCAGGCAAGATTTCCTTTTTCCAGCCGCTTCCTATCTGCCACCAGCTTACTTCATACCCCATTTCCAGCAAAAGTCTTGTAAGTTCCAGGCCGTACCGCTCGGTACCCCCGTATATCATCCTCGTGTCGTCAGGGCTGAAAAAGTTAGTGGTTAAAATTCCAACTTTTTTTCCCATTTTTTACTCTCTCCCGATAACGTATTATCCTATTTTAAAAGCAAAGGCATCATTATTCTTTTAAGAAGTAAAGCCTTCGGGATTCCTTCCATTCCTCCAGGTCAGCGGACTTTGGGGATATCATGATACTCTGGGTGTGAGGGCGTATGTTGCCGAAGAGTTTCAAATCCTTCTGGCGGTAAAACAGAAACTTGCTGTAATGCTCCTTTTCATTGGCCCAGCCGTAATGCTTCAATCTTATATCCGAATAATACGGCGCAAACCCTTCGCAGGGGCTTGGAAACCGGCCGCCGTGGATTTCTCTCCTGGGCCAGAAATAATTTATACCGGGTTTATAGCGAACCATGAAAGGACAGAACTTGGTCCAGGGGTCCCAACCTCCATCCTTCCTATAATGGGTTTGTGACGCCCAGAAATCAAACACCCTGAAATATATGGCATCATAGTAATCCTGATCTATCAAAAATCTCACTTCATCGATGATCCTGTCTTCCATAATCTCATCGGCATCGATGGCCGCAATCCATCCGGGATTTTCCCTAATCGTCAGGTCCCACAGCCTTGACCGGAGAGCCGATTCATCTTCGGCAAAAAGGGGTCGCTCATTTTTATAAACAACAGCCTTTTCAAAACTTCGAGCAAGCTTTACGGTATCATCTTCCGAGCAGTCATCCAGGACCACTATTTTATCCACCCACTGTGACAGGTGTTCCAGCACTCTCTTAAGATACCGCATGGACTCGTTTCTTACGGGCATCATGGCTACTATGGTATTGTTGCTCTCTTCTATCATGGTATATCTCCTTTTTAATACTCCGGGCCTTGGGCCCGAGGATTTAGAATTAAGGATTTTTTATAACAGAGAGCAATAGCCGGGAAAACCGGAGAGCCAGGCCGCCGGGTTTTCCCGCTATTGCCTTTCTTTTCTTTAGGATGTTGCTACAAACACGAAGTCCAGGGTCATATCTATATTTCCAACTACATTGCCGACGGTACTGGGCAAGTAGAAAGTAAAGGTCACATCCTCATTGCCGGTGGTCAATGCCAGGGCCTGTCCGGGGCTGTCGGGCCTGTCGATAAGTCCGCTGAGCTTGCCGGTATATATGCTGCCGCCGGGGCTTGCGGAAACGCTTACATTTAGATTGTCTGCCAGCAGAGCCGCATGGCTTGTTGTAGTTCCGGGGGATGCCTTCCAATCAGCGCTGACAAAATAGTATTCATCCACATCGCCCGTATTGGAGACATTTATCACCGCCGTGGCACTGTCGCCGGGCATCATTGCCGTGACGGAGAGCACGCCGCTGGCGGGAGAAACTGCAATAGCCACATTAGCGGTTTGCAGGGTGCTTCCGGTGGAACTGGCCGTATAGGTTAAAGCCATATCTCTATCACCTCCGGTTAAATAATATTCATGGCGAATTAATTTTGTTACTTTTGACCTATCAAATAAGTTTTTTTAAGCACCTTTGAGACTGGCCCTTCCTTCATAAAAAAATTTTTCATCTCATAATGTTATATGGGGAGGGGCATGAAATGGAGAATCTCAGGGTGGAGGAAATCGTGTGGGGAAAGGTTTATTCCAGGGATGTGCATTTTGATATAAAGTTGAAACCATTGCCCGCCGGAATAGACGACATAGTCACAAAAGTCGTGAGTATCCGCAAAAATATAAATGAAAATGCCCTGGTAATATGGGTAACTCTTCAAATTGATATATATTTTCTGGACAAAAAGGGTGCCCTCCATTGTTTCAGCGAAGAGAAGCCTTTAAGATATGTCTTTTTCCCGGAAAAGATCATTGAAAACATGGAAATATGTGTTGCGTGTTCGGCGAAGCCAAAGGAATCTTATCTTTCGGGCGAGACGCTCTCCATAGCTTTTTTACTGCAATTTAATATTAAAGCGGTGGTGGAAAGGTCCGATGTAGCCCCGGAGAAGCTAAATGTAATGACGGAAAAGATAGTGACTTTCCGCACCGTAGAAGAACAGGTAAAACCCGGAATTGCCAGAGGTTTTTTTGAGTGTGCCGGCTGCACCGCCATTATTGCTGTAAAACCATATATCGCCGGGGTTCAGGCCCGGATTTTAAAGGGGATGGTGGTGGTGGAAGGTCAAATTACGGTGGATATATTTTACCAGGGGAGTTCTGGAGTGGAAAGACACAGCCAGATTGAACTTCCCCTTGAAGATGTGGTCGCCTGTCCCGAAGCTCTGCCCGAACAGCAGGCCCGTCTTTCTGTCTTTTTTCATGATGTATATTGCCGGCCTTCGCAAAAATCCGGGTGCTATGATGTGATTATAGGTTTTGAGCTCAAGGTGAAGGTGGTGGAAAGGGTCGAAAGCCGGGTAGTGACGGACTTTGACCGGGAGGGATTTAAGGTTGTAAAGGAAGACCTTTTGCTCAAGCAGGTCATCTATGAAGGCCAGTTTTCTTTTTTAAGACAGCAGAATTTTAAAATTTCGCCCCCGGCCGGAAAAAAAATAGATTTATACGGCAGGGTTCAAAAACTTTGCTGGGAGGTTGATGGAGAATCTCTGGTAGTTAATGGTACCATTGGATTTGAGCTTTTTTATCTTGATAAAAGCTTCCGTGAGATTTACAACTTTCTTGAAATGGAATTTTCCGAAAACCATAATTTGGGCAAAGTGGAATCCGGAACGGAGTTTGATGTACAGGCAAAAATACTTCATTTAATAACAGCCGAATGTTCCGGCGAAGGAGTTCTGATAGAGGTTCTGGTGGAAGTAAAATATACCGGTTTCGTTAGACAACATACCCTGGCCGTTACCGATATAACACCGCGGGAGGGAATAGAAAGGCAGCTCTTTCAGGTGGATAAAATTCTGGAAACCAGGACTTTTGATCTGGTGGAAAATATTGAAATACCTCTCGAATATCCTGCAGTATATATAGAAGACATTAAAGGGGAAATACAAAATCTCGATGTGACGGTGCTGGACCACAGGTTTTTGATTTGCGGCGAGCTTGATATACATATGTACTATGCGGACCCCGGGGGAATTGTCCGTTGTGTAAAAACCGTTTCGCCTTTCGGGGTTCTGGGAGAAATATCCGGCGGGACAAAAGACATGCAGGTCAGGGTCCTTTCCAGGGCTGAAAGGGTTTCGGAAAAAATATCCGGTCCCTCCCTGGTGGAGATTATGTTCAACTTGAACTTTAATGCAGAAGCTACCCGCCAGGAGGACCTGTATCTTGTAACTGGAACTTCTGATCGTTCTGTAGGCATTTACCAAAGGGTATCCATCGATGAAAAAGTTATGAAGATAACTCATATCATGCCTCTTTCAACCCCTGCCATTTTTATAAAGGAAGTGAACATAAACGTAGAAAAATCATGGATGGAAGAGGATTCCTCCGGCCTGTGGGCGGCGGGCAGAATTCGAATAAACGCCATTTATACCGGCAGGGACAACCTTGTGTACCAGGCCTTTGACGAATCCGCCTTCAAGTTTTATATAGGCGCCGGCAAAAACTTTGATGGGAGCCGCATGGAATTTACGGCAAAACCCAGGAAAATTCTGCTGAACGCCGGTGGGGAGATGATAGAGGGGGAATATGAGGTGCGTATAAAAGCCTGCTATATCGAGGCGAAGGCAGCATTCTGAATAGATGTTCGCCTTTGCAGCAGGTAAAAAATAAAAGGGAAGAAGGTGAGTATGATGAAGGATATATCCGTAAAGATAGTGGATTTTTTCAGGGAGTTTTCCCATATAGATGTGGAGGTGCTTGATATTAAGCAGGAACCCGATGGCTACAGAGCTCTGTGCCGGATGACCGATGGAGAATATCAGGTCATCCTGGACAATGAGTTTTCCGTAAAGGCTTATTACCGTAAAAAGCTATATAAAGATAACCGCCCTGGCGGAGTTGACAAATTGTCTTCAATACCGCAAGCTGCGAGTATCACACAATTTCAACAGAATCCTGCTGGCATTTGTGAAGCTGCCGACGGGCAGGATGCCGCCATGATCAGAGCAATAAAGAAACCCCTGCTTTCAAACAGTGAAAAAGCCGTGGCCATCATGATAAAAAAACAGCCCGGCATTACAAGTTTTGACATAAGCCGGGAAATGAACCTGAAATTTAAAATACTGTCACCCATTCTAAAGAAACTCTTAAGCGAAGGCATTATAAAAAGAGAGGGAGAAAAATTTTACTGAGGCTAAATAGCCTCTTTTTTTTTGTAACCACCTTTATGTTGCTCACATATTATAGAATTAAGCAAACAGAGATTTCGCCATAAACAATCGTCCTTTTTACAATTGGAAACGTCTTCGGGAAAGCAAAGGGGGGATTTCATGCCGGTATGGGTTTATGCCGCAACATTGGTGCTGGTTGTGGTGATTTGCTATTTCTTATTAAAGAGGTTTTTTTCAAGCACTGCGCTACCAGCAACAATTGGGGAAGGACAAGAATTAAAAATACAGGAAATGGATAAAACAACAAATCCTGAGGAAGAAGCGGAAGAGATTCATACAACATTTAACCCCACTGATGGAGAAACGGGGTTGGAAGATAACCCTGAGGATTTAATAAAAGAAAATATTTTTCCACAAAAGGAGGGAGAACAAAAATCTCAGGATTATTTATATCAAAACCAAAAAGGAGGTACAAAAATGGACCCAGAAATTAAAGTCCCCGTACTCATAGGGGAAGGCACCATCCAGAAGATGGTGGAATCTACTGTGACTCTGACGAGTCCCGCTGAAAAAATCCGGGAAATCAGGGCAATGGTGGAAAATTTAAGAACTGACGTGATACCCGGTAAAGTTATCATTCAGGGAACGCTTCACAAGCAGATCTTTTACGTGGGGGAAGACACGGTTATACATCACCAGACTGAACTAATCCCCATAAGCTATTTTCTGGACATCACGGGAGCAGCACCGGGCATGGATGTTAACGTGACATCTGCGGTTGAGCATGTCACCTATAGTCTTTTAAACCCTACAACACTGCATCAAAAAGTTATTCTGGCATTCAGCGCCGTGGTAACCCAGACCCAGATTCTCAATGTGGTGGCCGGAATCGGCACTCCGCTTTATTATGTGCCTCAGGTCATGGGGACCGGCTCCCAGCAGCTCATAGTAGAAACTACAGTGACCCTTGCCAATGCCGCTCAGAAAGTTGATGAAATCACCGCAGTGGTCAGGGATATTACTACGGATGTAATAACCGACAAGGTCATAATCCAAGGAATACTGCACAAGCAGATCTTTTATGTGGGCGTAGATAATGTGGAGTACCACCAGGCGGAAGACGTGCCCTTCAGCCTTTTTGTCGATGTGACCGGGGCCGGGCCTGGGATGAACGTTCAGGTCCATCCGACCATCGAAGCCATCAATTATACTCTGGAAAATGAAACTACTTTGCTTCAAAAAGTGGTTATAATGTTTGAAGTGGTGGTAACCCAGAATGTTCAAATAAACCTTCTGATAGGACTCGGGCCTGTAATCGTTGTGCCGGAAGTGGCTGGAGAGGCCACCGGTCAAACCCTTCTGCAGGATATTGTGACCATGGAAAGGCCCACACAGAAGATAAGGAACATTGACGCCAGCGTAACATCCATTACAGGCAATGTTATTGCCAATAAGGTAATTATCCAGGGCACAATTCATAAACAGATATTCTATATCGGCACCGATAACATCGAATATGAACAGAGCGAGGATGTAGATTTCAGCTTCTTTGTAGATGTGACGGGAGCGGCTCCTGGAATGAGCGTGGTTCTTATCCCCACCATTGAAAGCGTGATTTCGGAACTTCTGTCGGAGACTCAGATGCTGGAGAAAGTAGTGCTGCAGGTCCTGGCTAAAGTAACGACAACTGTAAGGCTGGCCGTTACGCAGGCACCATTGCCGGTTTAAAATTGAAAAATAAAACTAATCCCGCTTACCGCGGGATTTTTTGTTTTGAAAAAAAGTGGTAATAATACATATCGAGGTGATCTTTTTTGGGTGAAAAAGTAAGAGGGCATCTCATGATCATAGGAGGAGCCGAAGATAAAGAAAGGGAATGTGCCATACTTAAAAAGGTGGTGGAGCTTTCGGGCGGGGAAAAGGCCAGCATAACCATAATTACCGCAGCTGCCCAGAATCCTCGGGAGGTGGGGCAAAGTTATATAAATATTTTTGAAAAGCTCAGGGTCCGGGATGCTGTAGCCCTAAATATAGAAACCCGGCGGGAAGCATTCCGGGAAGAAATAGTTGACAGGATTGCCAGCTCTACCGGCATTTTTTTTACGGGAGGGGATCAGCTTCGGATAACCAGCCTTCTGGGGGGAAGCCCGGTATACCATGCGCTGCATGCGGCCTATAACAACGGGGTGCTCATTGCGGGCACCAGTGCCGGGGCATCGGCCATGAGCGATATAATGCTCATCGGCGGCGACGGGGACCAGGCCCCTAAAGGCAATGCCATAAGCATGGCGCCGGGGATGGGTCTGCTGGAGGAAGTGGTCATAGACCAGCACTTCGCTCAGCGGGGCCGCATAGGAAGGCTGCTCCTGGCGGTGGCCCAGAATCCCTATATACTCGGGATCGGCATCGACGAAGACACCGCCGTGCTAGTCAACCCCGATGCCACGTTTACTGTGGTGGGTTCCCAGACCGTGACTGTGGTGGACAGCAAAGAGGTAGAATACACCAATGTGTCCGAACTTTCCCCCGGCGAACCGTTAAACCTGTTTGGCGCCAGGATTCATGTGCTTTCCTCCGGCGCCGGCTTTAACCTGAAGACGCGACAACCTTTTTCGAAGTTCGAGGTTTGAGGTTCGAAGTTCAAAATGGCGATTGAGCTTGACCGGGGGCATGAAGCCAGCGGCTTCTCGAAGGTGTGGGCAACACTAAAGAAAACTGTAGAGTGAGATAACAACAAGTCGAACGGAATGTTTAGGGTGTTGTCCCAACTTCATGTATAGCCGAAGTGGAAATGGATAGCATATTAAGGAAAGATTGAAAGAAGGCAATTGTACAAGGAGGAGTATGATGGATATTGTAGACATAAGGGCCATCGAAGGCCCTAATATCTACAGCCCCAAACCTGTCGTGAGAATGATTCTGGATGCGGGCGATATGGATGAAACCCCTACCCGGAATATTTCTGGATTTAACGACACCCTGCTTGATTTGCTGCCGGGCCTGGCACATCACCACTGCTGCCTTGAAACTCCCGGAGGTTTTTTGCTGCGCCTGAAAGAAGGCACATATTTTCCTCATGTGATAGAACATGTGGCCATAGAACTCTTGAACCTTTCGGGCCAGGATGTGAAATTCGGCAAGGCAAGGAAGATCAAAGGGAGCCTTTACGACATCGTTTTCGGCTACAGGGTGAAATCTCCGGCTATAAAAGCTGCGGAGTTTTCCGTGCGATTAGTAGAGGCCATACTTTGTTCTCAAAAAATTGAACCCGATGCGGTGATCAGGGAGCTTGCCCGGGAAACTTTGGAAAAAGGGTTGGGGCCCAGCACCGCTGCCATAGTTTCCGAAATTAAAAAAAGAGGCATACCCGCTACCCGAATTGGAGAAGGCAGCATGCTGATACTGGGCTACGGAGCCCGGCAGAAACGCATAGAGGCCACTATCACCCATAATACAGGGTGCCTTGCGGTGGATGTGGCCTGTGACAAAACCATGACCAAAGAATTGCTTTCCATGGCGGGCATCTCCGTTCCCCAGGGCATGGTGGTTTACAATGAAGATGAAGCCGTGAAAGCGGCGGAAAAACTGGGTTTCCCCGTAGTGGTGAAACCCTGCGATGGCAACCAGGGCAAGGGGGTGAGCATGAACCTGCAAAACTCCAGAATGGTGCGGGAAGCCTTCCGCCTCGCTTCGGAATATTCTTCGAAAATCATTGTGGAAAGGCAGATTATGGGGCGGCATTACCGGGTTCTGGTGGTGGGCGGCCGCTTCATTTGCGCGTCCGAACGGATACCCGCCCACGTTATCGGCGACGGAATCCATACCATAAGGGAACTGGTGGATATCACCAACAGCGATCCCCTCCGGGGCGAAAAACATGAAAAACCCCTCACCAAAATTAAAATAGATCCGGTGGTCAATATGGTACTGGCCCGCCGAGGGCTGGACCTGGAAACTATCCCTCAAAAAGGTGAAAGGATTTTCTTGAGGGAAAATGGGAATCTGAGCACCGGCGGCATCGCCGTGGATGTTACCGACATTGTCTGCCCGGAAAACCGGGAGTTGGCCGAAAGGGCCGCTTCCATGGTGGGACTTGACATTGCCGGGATCGACATCACCACGGAAGATATAGCCGTTCCCGCAGAAAAAAGCGGCGGTGCGGTGATCGAGGTAAATGCGGCACCGGGCATAAGGATGCACCTGTTCCCGTCCGAAGGAAAGCCCAGGCCCGTAGCTGAAGCCATAGCGGATTTGTTGTACCCCGAGGGAGTTCCCCCTTTTCCTCTGGTGGCGGTCACCGGCACCAACGGCAAGACCACCACTGTCAGAATGATAAATCAAATAGTGTCCGCCTGGGGGTTGACCTGCGGCATGACCTGTACCGACGGCGTATATATCGGGCAGCAGCGCATAAAAGAAGGGGACTGCAGCGGTCCGGAAAGCGCCAGGATGGTGCTGTACGATACAAGGGTGGAAGCGGCGGTCCTGGAGGTGGCCCGAGGCGGACTCATAAGAGGAGGCCTAGCTTATGAGAAGGCCGATGTGGGCGTGATAACAAACATTACCGGCGATCATCTGGGCATCGACGGTGTCGAGACTCTTGAAGACCTGGCCTTTGTTAAATCGCTGGTGATAGAGCAGATAAAACCGGGAGGTTTTGCAGTGTTAAATGCCGATGACAGAATGACTGTGGAAATAAAGGACCGGGCGGGAGGCAAGATCATTTTTTTCAGCGCAGAGGAAGACAATCTGGTACTCAGAAAACACATCGACATGGGCGGCAGAGGGGTATATGTCCGGCATGGGGGTATTTATTTTAAAAATCAGGATGAAGAGACTTTTCTTATGAAGGTGAAAGACATTCCCGCCACCCTGAAAGGCAGGGCCAGGCACAATGTGCAAAACGCTCTGGCGGCCGCCGCGGCAGCCTGGGCATTAAACGTGCCCTACAGGGTCATATCCCGCGCATTGAAGGATTTCGACTGCAGCCAAACCACAAATCCCGGTCGCATGAATATTTTTGAGATGCCCGGATTCACCGTAATGCTGGATTATGGGCATAATCCCGCAGGATTTGAAGCCGTCATCAACACAGCAAAATCGTTAAAACCCGCCCGATTGGTGGGGGTGATAGCCAGCCCCGGGGACCGCAGAAACGAAGATATTATTGCACTGGGGCGCGTGGCCGGCAGGGGGTTCAATCGTCTCATAATAAAGGAAGACAGAGACTTGAGGGGCAGAAAGCCCGGAGAGACGGCATCGTTGCTTTGCGAAGGAGCTCTTTCCGCGGGTTTAAAAAGGGACAGGATAGATGTGATTTTAAACGAAGAAGAGGCCATCGCGGCAAGTTTTGAAAATGCTCTGGAAGGGGATCTGATTATAATCTTTTACGAGCATTACGAAAACGCTCTGGAAGCCATAAGAAAATCCTGTGACAAAATAGCGAAGATTCCCGGTGCAGCCGGTATAATCTGACCAATATTTTTTGGGCAAGCAGGATTTTGAAGTTTTGTGTGAAATATTATATATTAATGGGAGGGGAGAAGCATTGTTTAAACTGGATATGGATGCGCAGGCCAAGATCAACTTCACGCTGGACGTGCTGTACAGGAGGCCCGACGGTTACCATGAAGTGGAAATGATCATGCAGTCCATAGCCCTGAAAGACCGCCTCACAATCGAATTGACGCCTCCGGGTTCTATAGAAGTGTGCTGCAACACTCCGGAACTTTTGTGCGATGAAAGTAATCTGGCCTATAAAGCGGCAAAACTTATGATAGAAGAGTACAATCTGGATGCGGGCGTACGGATAACGCTGGAAAAGAACATCCCTCTGGCTGCGGGTCTGGCCGGAGGCAGCGCCGATGCGGCGGCTGTGATCGTGGGGATGAACGAGCTTTTTAATTTGAAGATAGCAACAGAAGAGCTTATGATGCTGGGGAAAACCATTGGAGCAGATGTGCCTTTTTGCATTCACGGAGGCACTGCCGTGGCTCGCGGTATAGGAGAAAAACTCACACCCTTGAAACCGGTGCCTAAAATAGCGCTGCTGCTGGTAAAGCCCCACTATTCGGTGTCGACAAAACAAGTATACAGTAGACTGAATGTAAAAAACATAAAATCAAGGCCCGATACCGCTGCCATGATACGAACCATCCTCAATGAAGATGTGGCCGCCATGGCAAAAGGGCTATGCAATGTGCTGGAAGAGGTAACCTTTGGTCTTTATCCCGAACTTTCCTTTATCAAGGAAGAACTCAGGAAAAACGGTGCCCTGGGCAGCCTCATGTCCGGTAGCGGCCCTACGGTTTACGGTATCTTCGAAACCCGGAGCGCGGCGCAAAGGGCCGCCGCAAGGATGGATACAGGTAATAAAGCTATTATCATTTCTGAAACACAATGAAGTTAGTAATGTGAAGAAGCCGGCATTATAGAGGTGTAAAGTAGGAAGTTGGACTTAATCACACTTCCCACCTCACACCTCACACTTCACAAAGGGGAGGGAGGAGAAAATTGGTTCACAAATTATCGTCTGTAAAGCTGGACAATTACAAACCGTTGAGAGACGTGGTGTTCGGAGCAATCCGGGAAGCCATCATCACCGGAGAGCTGAAACCCGGAGAAAGGCTCATGGAGGTCCAACTGGCGGAGGAAATGGGAGTTTCCCGGACGCCGGTGCGGGAAGCCATCCGCAAGCTTGAACTCGAAGGCCTGGTGGTTATGATACCCCGAAAAGGGGCTTATGTGGCGGGCCTGTCGCTGAAAGACGCCGCCGATGTTTTCGAGATCCGGGAGAGCCTGGAAGGATTAGCGGCGGCCTTGGCGGCGGAGCGCATCACCGATGAGGAATTGGAAACCATGGAGAAGATTCTGTCAAATATTCAGAAAGCGGTGGAAGAGGGAGACGTAGAAACAATCATAAAAAAAGATGCGGAGTTTCATCAGGTATTGTTCGCCGCCACCAGAAACGACCGCCTGGCGCAGATTATAAACAACCTGAAAGAACAGATAGACCGCTTCAGAGTGCAATCTTTTACAAACCCTGCCAGGATAAAGAGCATCCTTCAGGAACACCGCAGGATAGTGAACGCCATTAAAGAACGGGATACGGATATGGCGGAAAAGCTGGCCAAAGACCACATTGAAAAAGTGGAAAACAACGTCATGGACATCCTCAGGAAACAAATGGATGCGGGGGAGGAACCTTCATGAACGCCCTAATACTGGCGGGAAAACAGGCGGACGGCCCTTTAAAAGAAGTCGGTGCCAGCAAAGCCGTGATTAAAATCAACGGCAAAGAGATGATATCGTATGTGATAGAGGCTCTGAAAGCTCTCGATTTCGTGGGGAAGATAGCTGTGGTTGGAGATGCGCAGGCCCTGGCATTTCTCAAAAACAAAGTGGACATTATCGTGGAACAGGGAGATTCCATGGCCGAAAATATCGTCAGGGGAGCGGAAGTCTTTCCCGAAGACGAGGAACTGCTGGTGCTCACGTGCGATATACCCATGATCACGCCCGAGGCCATAAAGGATTTTGTGGAAAAAGCCCGGGCGAGCAGAGCCGACTTCAGTTATCCCATAGTGCGAAAGGAAGATAATGACGCCAGATACCCGGGAGTCCACCGCACATATGTAAGAATAAGGGACGGCACCTTTACGGGTGGAAATATAGTGTTAATCAAGGCGGGCACCGTAAAAAAAGCCATGGACAGAGCAAAAGATTTCCTTACTTACCGCAAGAAGCCATGGATGCTGGCGAAGATTCTTGGTGTCTCTTTTGTGGTAAAATTATTGCTGGGCATGCTGACCATTAAGGAGCTGGAGAACAGGGTATCGGATCTTTTCGGCATAAAAGCCAGAGCCGTCATAAGCGCTTATCCCGAGATCGGCACCGATGTGGACAAGAAAAGCGACCTTGAACTTGCGCAAAAAGTTCTGTCAGGAGGGATTTAAATGAGGCGAGGTGAAAGGCTCGCCCTGCTTTCAAAAATGTTGTGCGAGAACCCCAACAGGATAATTTCGCTAAATTATTTCAGCGAACGGCTGGATGCGGCCAAATCGTCCATCAGCGAGGACCTGAACATAATTAAAAACGCCTTTGCGATTTCCGGCGAAGGGGAACTTTCCACCATTGCCGGGGCAGGAGGAGGCGTCCGATACCGCGTCAAAAAAACCGACGCCGAAATCAAATCCTTCGTGGAAACGTTGTGCGAAAACCTTAAGGACCATAAACGCATAATACCCGGCGGATACATATACATGACCGATGTGATATTTTCACCGGAATACAGCGAAAAAATAGGGCAGATCTTTGCACAGATTTTCATGGAAAAGGACCCTACCTGCGTGCTTACGGTGGAGACCAAGGGCATACCGATTGCGCTCATGACCGCCCGAGCTCTGGATGTGCCTCTGGTCGTGGCCCGGCGCGACAGCCGCGTGACCGAAGGGCCGTCCGTGAATATAAGCTATGTTTCAGGGTCCGGCCAGAAGATACAGAACATGTCCCTGCCGAAAAGGGCTCTCTCGGAAAACGCCCGGGTGCTCATAGTGGACGACTTTATGAAGGGAGGCGGCACAGCGCGGGGCATGATGGAGCTTTCGGCGGAATTTAACGCGGCGGTGGTGGGCGTGGCGGTGCTGGTGGCTACCGGGGTTCCGCAGCAGAAGCTGGTAAAAGATTACTTTTCCCTCCTGGTGCTGGATGAAATAGATGTCGAAAAAGGCATAATAAATATGAGGCCGGATAAAATCACAATTTCGTGAAAAATTTTACTTCCCATGCAGGAATTTTAAGATTTATATAGAAATTGTACATGCGAAATTTCTCGGCAGGGAGGTGCAATCGTTGGAGATTACAGATGTCCGTATCCGCAGAGTAGCAGAGGAAGGCAAGATGAAGGCAGTGGTATCCGTAACTTTTGATGACGAGTTTGTGGTTCATGACATTCGCATCATAGAGGGGCAAAACGGACTTTTTGTGGCCATGCCGAGCCGCCGGACGCCCGACGGGCAGTTCAAGGATATCGCCCACCCCATCAACTCTCAAACAAGAGCCAGGATACAGGAAACCATCCTGCAGCATTACAATCAGGAAACGGCATGAGGACATCTAAAAAGATGTCCTAAATTTTTCATATTTGCTGTAAATTATAGTGTTTTTTTTGTAAAATATAAAGGGATTTAAAAATATATGTCGAAATATCAGAAGGGTATTTCTGTTACGCAGGGTTTTAATTTTAGGAGGGATATGGATGACTGGATTTACGGCGGTGATACTGGCCGCCGGCGAGGGAACCCGCATGAAATCCGATATTCCCAAGGTGCTTCACAGGGTTTGCGGGATTCCGATGCTGGGTCATGTGATAAACGCCGCAAAAAAGGCCGGCGCCGGTAAAGTGGTAGTAGTGGTGGGCAGAAGCGCCGACGAAGTGAAAAAGACATTTGAAAATCAGGATGTTGATTTTGTGATTCAGGCGGAACAGAAAGGCACAGGCCATGCCCTTATGCAGGCCCGGGCAGCGTCCGAAGGGGCGGGCGTCCTCATGGTACTTTACGGGGACATGCCTCTTGTAACGGCGGAAAGCATCGCAGCTATGGTGAAATTCCACAGCGAGCACAGGCCCGCGGCCACTGTGATGACGGCCAGGGTGCAGGATCCTACAGGGTACGGCAGGATAATAAGAGACGGACAACGGGTTTTGGCCATAAGGGAAGAAAAGGATGCTTCACCTGAAGAGAGAGCAATAACCGAAATAAATTCCGGATTTTACTGCTTCGATGCTTCCCTTGTGTTTGAAGCCCTGTCGAAAGTGAAAAACGACAACCGCCAGGGAGAGTTTTATCTCACCGATGTGGTGGAAATATTCAACGGCGATGGCAGGGATGTACTGGCCTTTGAGATATCCGACTCACTGGAACTTTCCGGCATAAACGACCGCCGCCAGCTGGCCTTTGCGCAAAGCGTCATGCAAAAGAGAATCATCGAGTGCTGGATGCAGGAAGGCGTGACTTTCATAAATCCCGATACATGCATGGTGGATGTGAATGTAACCATTGGGAAAGACACGATAATATACCCCGGAGTGTTGCTGGAAGGAGAAACGCATATCGGCGAGGGGTGTTTGATTGTCGGGCCCAGCCGCATAAAAGACAGCCGTATCGGGAATAATGCGGAAATAATGATGAGCCAGATACTGGAAAGCACAGTGGAAGACAGAGTCAAGATAGGCCCCTTTTCAAACCTCCGGCCGGGATGCCGCATCAGCGAAGGAGCGAAGATCGGCGATTTTGTGGAGATGAAAAACGCCAGCGTGGGAGCGGGGTCGAAAGTGCCGCATCTTTCCTATGTGGGCGATGCCGTCATCGGTAGGAAAGTCAATATAGGGGCAGGCACTATATTTGTGAATTATGATGGATACAAAAAACATCAAACTGTAGTGGAAGATGGGGCCTTCATAGGATGCAATTCCAACCTCATAGCGCCGGTTACCGTAAAGTCCGGTTCATATGTGGCAGCCGGTTCCACCATAACCCGCGAAGTGCCGGAGGATTCTCTGGCTGTGGCCCGCGCCAGGCAGGAAAATAAAATAGGCTGGGCGGAAAAAAGAAGAAAAAAAATTGAGGGAGGAAATCAAAATAATGGATAACAGACTGGAGATTTTCACCGGCAATGCCAACCCCGAGTTGGCAAAGGAGATCGCAGACAACCTGGGGATTACTCTGGGCGATTCGGTGGTAAACACCTTCAGCGATGGAGAGATTCAGGTAAAAATAAATGAAAGCGTGCGCGGTGCTGATGTTTTTGTGGTCCAGCCCTTTTCGAGCCCCGTGAACGACCACATCATGGAGCTTCTGATAATGATTGACGCGTTCAAGAGAGCGTCAGCATGGCGTATTACCGCGGTAATTCCTTACTACGGCTATGCGCGGCAGGACAGGAAAGTAAAACCCCGGGACCCCATTACAGCAAAACTGGTGGCGGATATCATTTCAGCAGCGGGCACCCACAGAGTACTCACCATGGATTTGCATGCGGGCCAGATTCAGGGGTATTTCAATTTCCCGGTGGACCACCTGCTGGCGGTGCCGATTCTGGCGGACTATTTCAAGAAAAAAGGACTTGAGGACGTGGTAGTGGTATCCCCAGACCTGGGAGGCGTTACCCGGGCCAGGGAACTGGCCAACCGCATAGGCGCGTCCATAGCCATCATAGACAAGCGCCGCCCGGAGCCAAATGTGGCCGAAGTCATGAACATAATAGGCAAGGTGTCGGGGAAGACCGTCATCATGATCGATGACATGATAGACACCGCCGGGACCATCATCCTGGGAGCAGAAGCGCTTCTTGAGCGGGGAGCAAAAGAAGTGTACGCATGCTGCACCCATCCCGTGCTATCGGGTTCTGCCGTCGAAAGACTTCAACAATCTCACGTAAAGGAAGTCGTGGTGACGAACACCATACGATTGAAAGACGATAAAAGAAAGGGGAAAATCACAGTGCTTTCGGTGGCGCCGCTTTTTGCCGCAGCTATTTCCAGAATACATGAGAATATGTCGGTAAGCACTCTGTTTGATTAGAACAGAGGTCAGAGAGGGGAAGGCAGACATAATACAGTGGTCAGAAGTCGGTAATCGGAGGTCAGACAAAAATTAAGGATAAAATTCACAAATATGTATACAAATTTAGTGATTAATGCTGCATAAAGCCATTGCGGTAAAATTCCGATACAGTAGCTTGATTAAGTCTGCGATATTGGTTATAATTAATACTAACTATTATTGGCATGGTGAAGTAAATTAAGGAGGAAATTTTGATGGAGCAAATTGCTTTAAAAGCGGAAAGGCGAGATACTTCAAAAAAAAGCACCATAAATCAAATACGCAGGAAGGGCAAGTTGCCAGGGGTGCTATACGGAAAAAATATTGACAGCTGCCCGGTGGCCGTCGATGCGAAAGAGCTTTTAAAAATTCTGAAGACCCACGGCGAAAGTGCCATTATCAATCTTGAGCTGGAAGGCCGGACACAGCCGGTCCTCATGAAGGAGATCCAGAGGGACACCTTCAAGGATGCCATAGTGCATGTGGATTTTTACAGGATATCCATGACGGAAAAGATAGAATTCGATTTACCTATCGTACTAAAAGGCGATGCCGAAGGCGTAAAAATGGGTGGCATCCTGCAGCATCAAAAGAGAGAGATTTCGGTAAAGGCCCTGCCGAAAGATTTGCCTGAACATCTGGAAGTCGACATTTCCAATCTCCAAATCGGAGATACGCTCACTGTTAGGGACCTGAAAGTGGATGAGAAACTTACCGTACTGGATGACCCCGAAGAAGTGGTGATCAGTATCCTGGCGCCTAAGCTTGCCGAAGATACTGCGGTTCCCGCTGGCGAGCAGGCGGCGGAACCCGAAGTGGTGGCCAAGGGCAAGGAAAAGAAAGAAGAAGATTGATGATAGCGGCGCAACTCTGTTGCGCCTTTTATGTAGTATAAATCGGCAGAGGCGGTGGTGGTATAATGTTTCTGATAGCGGGATTAGGCAACCCCGGGAAGGAATACGAACATACGCGGCACAACGTGGGCTTTATGGTGCTCGACAGGATTGCGGAAAAGCTTGGCGTAAAAATAAACAGGATAAAATTCAAGGGATTGACAAGCGAAGCGGTTTATGAAGGGGAAAAACTTCTGCTGTTAAAACCGCAAACCTACATGAACCTTTCAGGCGAAAGTGTTTCTGATGCGGTAAACTTTTATAAAATCCCGCGGGATCGCATTATTATAATATACGACGACATGGACCTGCCTGTGGGAAGGCTGCGCATCCGCCAAGAAGGCAGTTCCGGCGGTCACAGGGGCATGGACTCAATCATATACCAGCTTTCATCGGACAAATTCTGCCGCATAAGAGTGGGCATAGGAAGACCCGAAGGCGAAAAGGACGCCGCAGGTCATGTGCTGGGAAGTTTTTACGGCGAGGAGGCGCTAAAAATAAAAGCCGCCATGGAAGCGGCGGCCCAGGCGGCACTTTTGATAATATCCGGAGGCGTCCAAGAAGCCATGAACAAATTCAACTCCTTTGAAGCATAGTGTCACGGGGACGGAGTTGTTGACAACATTAAGTGTCCAGGAACTTACATACGCTTTTAACAAGGCCCTTGTATAATTCTTGAATCAAGTATTATTTTGAAAGGGAGAGAACATTGAAAATACCGAGGATCATTCTTGCGGGAACAAACAGCGGATGTGGGAAAACGACACTTTCCGCCGGCATCATGGCTGCATTGGTGAAACGGGGAATTATGATTCAGCCGTTCAAGGTGGGTCCTGACTACATAGACCCAATGTTTCACACTTTTGTAACGGAAAGGCATTCAAGGAACCTGGACAGCTGGCTGCTGGATGAAACGACTGTGATGCATCTGTTCCAAAAGAATGCTTATGGCTGCGACCTTGCTTTCATTGAAGGCGTAATGGGCCTGTACGACGGCTTCGGCGGCAGCTCCATTGAAGGCAGCACTGCACATGTATCGCGTATATTAAAATCCCCTGTTGTCATTGTTATGAATGCGGATGGAATGGCTATGAGTGCGGCAGCTCTGTTGCATGGATTTAAGGATTTCAAGGGCGGGACCGATATCCGGGGGGTTATCTTAAACAGGATAGATAGCCTTAGGCTGTATATCTACCTGAAAGACATAATTGAGAGGAATACCGGCGTAAGAGTCCTGGGATATGTGCCGCATTCCAAGGAATATACACTGCCTGAAAGGCATCTCGGCCTCGTGCCCGGTGTTGAGGTGGCGGATTTGAGGGATAGGCTTGACAGACTGGCCTGTGCAGTTGAAAAAACTGTTGACTTGGATATGCTGATGGATATAGCGAGCAAAGCGCCGGAGCTCCAAAAGTCGGAAGCAGGCATTCCGGGCGTAAATCCCGGGGCTAAAATTAAGATTGCTGTGGCATGGGATAAAGCCTTCAATTTTTACTACAGGGATAATCTGGATCTATTGGAAATGCTGGGAGCTGAGCTTGTATATTTCAGTCCGCTGAAAGAGAGCAAGCTTCCGGACGGGATTCATGGAGTTTACTTCGGGGGCGGCTTTCCTGAGGTGTTTGCACAGGAGCTCAGTAATAACGCCTCCATGCGTAATGATGTGCGGCAAAAGCTATTAAACGGCCTTCCTGCCTACGCGGAATGCGGGGGATTGATGTACCTTTGCCGGGCTATCAGGGATAAAAATGGAGAATCATATGATATGGCAGGCGTTATACCTGCCTGCAGCGAGATGACATCGACGCTGCAGAGGTTTGGTTATTCGATTATTAACTTTTGCAAAGAAAATGTTCTGGGCGGCGCTGGAATTACTACTCGCGCCCACGAATTTCACTATTCAATATTAAAAATTGAAGATGGGCGGAAGCTTGACTATTGCTATGATATACAAAAACAAATGGGAAGCGGCAGGCAAACAACTTATCGGGACGGAATTAAAATAAGCAATGTTCTGGCAGCCTACCAGCATATCCATTTCTGGTCAAACCAAAAACTTGCCGCAAACTTTGTAGAAAACTGCGTCAAGTACAGGGATGGAGCCTAAGTAATGCAATACGGCCTTTTTGTCCATATGCCTGTCCGTTGATATTTTAAAAATACTGCATATGGTATGTTTTACATTTAGTTGAACCTTTTTATTTTCCGGCCATCACCGCAACCGGTTTGTAACGGTCGGCCTCCCATGATATAATAATGTTATTATACTGCAACGGGAGGGTTTTGTTTTGGCAACGCAAATGCAAATCATCGGCGGAAAAAAACAGGAATTTGCAGAATTCTGCCACGGCCTCAGGCAGGGGATTCCGATCGCCCTGGGATACATCCCGGTATCCTTTACATTCGGCCTTATGGCGGTGGGCGGTGGAATACCGGTATGGACTGCGATACTTATATCAATGTCCAATCTTACATCCGCCGGGCAGTTTGCAGGCACCAATCTTATAATAGCAAACGCCCCGCTTCTTGAGATTGGTCTTACCACATTTGTTATAAATATCCGATATATGCTGATGTCGCTTTCGCTTTCACAAAAAATTTCCTCTCACATGGCTCTTTTAAAGCGCTGCATCATGGCTTTCGGAATAACCGATGAAACCTTTGCAGTGGCTTCCATGGAAAAAGGGGAAATTACATTCAATTACTTCATAGGGCTTGTCACGTGCCCTTACTGGGGGTGGGCGCTGGGTACTGCACTGGGGGCGCTGACGTCTTCGGTGCTGCCGAAGGCGGTGCAGAGTTCCATGGGGATTGCGCTGTATGCCATGTTTGTTGCGCTCGTGGTGCCGGCGGCCAAAAGGTCAAGAGCCGCCTTTTTCGTGGCCGCGGCAGCAATCGGCATCAGTTCGTTTTTCCGCTGGGGTCCCTATGCGAACCATATCTCCAGCGGCTGGAGCATAATTATTGCAACCATCATTGCCTCTTTTGCCGGCGCGGTGATATATCCGAAAGAGGAGGATGAACTTGAGTAAAACATTGATTGCGGTTTTTTTGATGGCTTTGGTTACATATATACCCAGGGTTCTTCCCATAGCAGTTTTTAAGAATAAATTAAAATCAAGGTTTCTGCGCTCTTTTCTATATTACGTCCCATATGCGGTGCTGGGAGCCATGACATTTCCCGCTATTTTATACTCTACGGGCAATGTGTTTGCTTCGGCTGCCGGAATGGGCGCCGCACTGATTCTGGCGTATTTCGAACAGGGCCTCATGAAAGTGGCATTGGGAGCCATATTGACGGTTTACATCGCCGGATGCCTTCTTCATTGAATAGCGATAGACCCATGCAGGAGAGTATGAAATGTATCGCACCGACAATAATTGGTAAAGATTTACTTGTCTAATTAGACATTAACAAAGCTCTGAAATGTTTGATTTTAGGGCTTTTTGTCATATTACTCGCTTGTATGCGAATCGGTTGGGGTAAGAAATAATTTATTGATAAGGAAATTTATAGATGATAAAATTAATTAAAATGATAATTATACATGTTAAGGAGCAACTTAAATGGATAAAGTTATTAATTTATTACCACAACTGCCAAAAAGCATAGCAACATTAATATTGAATTTAATGCTCTTATTTTTAACAATAGTGTTCTTTATTATAACAATAATTCCTGAAGGATATATTCAGAATAAAAGACAATCAGGAATTACTAAGGAAGATTTTAAAAAAATATCAAGAAATTTCCTTTCCTATATATGTAAACCTTATAAACTAATAATTGCAAGCCAACCTCTATTTACAAAGATATTAATGTACATTATGGGAATATTAATGGTAATGTCTGTTCTAAGTTTGATTTATGCTGCAGCTATAGATAAATACAAATCTCTCATCAGTTTCCAGGTTTTTTTATTTACCATTTTAATGGCTCTAATAGTATTTACAATAATACATTTATTGCTTTATGCAATAATTGTACCTATAGAGGTTGTATCAGAATATATTGGTTATGTAAAGAACGAAATAGGAAAATTAGCAATATTTAGCTTTTTTATTCCATTTCAGAATTTAATTTTCTTATTGTTAAAAGCAATAAATATAAAGAATGTATTTACATTAATTTTGATGGCTAGCGGCATTATCTATAGTCACTATCTAACATTTAAAGGTTTGATGATCTGTGTCAAAGAGCCCAAGAAACTAGTATCATCCAATAACAGATATAAAAAAATAGATAAATATAAAGCAATATTTTCCTGGCTCATAATTCTTTTATTGATTTTATTTTGCGAGGTTATCTTTGTATCAAACTTAGACGAAAAATCATTTATAAGCAATCAGATATCAATTGAAAATCGTGATAATAATTCTTTTAAAATCAATCAAATACCAGTTACGGATTATTTCGATTTGTTTTATTTTACAGTAGTGACTTTTGCCACAGTTGGCTATGGGGATATATTACCTAATGGCTATTTGGGTAAAATATCAAGCATTCTCATTATATCGTCAAGTATGCTTTTTATAACAATTTTTCTAGGTACAATACTATCATCAGATATTGGCACCAAAGAAAAAATAAGAACGCTAAAAAGGAAAATTGCTCCTAGAATAAAGATTTACAAAAAGTAACTTCCATTTTGTGCTCCTCAATATATTGCTCTATCTTCCTTGTTCTGCCTTTCTTATACTCCTTAATCGCATTTTCAGCAAGGACATCAAAAGGATTTAGCATTTATTGTTTTTATATAATTTCAATAATTTTTTACATATCTTCAATAATATAGTGTTTCCTCTCACTCTTTTTGTCCCCTCCCTGCTCAAATTTCCTGACCGTTTTAAGAAGGAATTTAACACCTATTGAAGAAATAAAAAGAGAAAGAAGCAAGCCATGGGAGGGAGAAAAAAGGAGAAAGCCTTCAAGTAAGGTGTTAGTTTCCGACCTACCCTTACTGAAGGCCTTCTCCACAAATAACACGCACTATGATTGTAACATTTTTAGGCTCTTCAGTAAAGGAGTATCTCAATATTTTTTTGCATAAGTTAGCTCAAAAGAAACTACACTGTCCCATATGCGGTAGCGCCCTTGTAGGTTATGGGATGTACCTTAGGAAAATAAAGACAACGGCCGGGAAAGTAGAATTCCCCATAGCAAGATACTACTGTCCCGAATGCAAGAGAACCCATGCGATAATACCGGATTTCATCTTGCCCTATAAGCATTACCCGGCAAAAGTGATTGAAGAAGCGGTGGAAGATGTGGTGGAAAAACGGATTTCACCGGAATATACAGAGGGAGAGCAGGACATATCCACCACAAAACGCTGGGTAAAAACATTTAAACTCCTCTCAAGCGAAATTGTAGGCACTCTGGAGAGCATAGCGTTCAGACTGTATGGCAAGACGTCATCCATAGTCGGGGAAATAGGGAGCTGCTTTAGCCGTTTAAGAACCATTTTAAAACTATTGCCCGATATTCTTTCTTGCTGCCTGTTCGGAAAGATTAACACCTGGCTTTTTGTGGAAAACACAAACCTGTGGCTTTTAGGAAAAAAATCAACATAGTTTGCTCTTTTGGCCGTCTCCCCCTGGTGGTAGTCTTTAGATAAACAAAAAACAGGGGAGATGACCAAAATGAACAAAGAAAGTATGGAAAAAGCCCTGGAGCGCTTCGTACTAATCTCACCCCTTCTGGAAGAAGACCTTGAAGCAGCGGAAAGAAGGAAAAGAAGAAATGAAATACTGTCAAAAGGCCAAATCTCAGAGAGGACCCTGCGCCGCTACTTACAGGCCTACAGGCAAAAAGGCCTTAATGGATTAATGCCAAAAGAGCGCTCCGATAAGGGACAAACAAGAGCCATACCGGAAGATATCTTAAAAGAAGCCATAAGTCTAAAACAAGAACTGCCCCAAAGAAGTGTTACAAGGATACTTCAGATCCTGGAGGGGGAAAAGCTCATATCCCCCGGGGATGTAGCAAGATCCACCCTTACACGGTATCTTGCAAACTTAGGTTTAACCCAAAAAGAATTAAAGCAAAAAGAGCCCAAAGCCCTCAGGAGATTTCAAAAAGAGCACAGAAACAAATTATGGCAAGCTGACGTCAAATACGGCCCCTACCTTCCGGACCCAGAGAATCCAAAGAAAAAGATACGCTCATACCTCATATGCTTCATCGATGATGCCACAAGATTAATATGCCATGGTGAATTTTATCTAAATCAAAAGCTTCCCATACTGGAAGATTGTTTCAGGAAAGCTATACTTAAACGAGGCATCCCCGATGCGGTATATGTAGACAATGGCAAGATATTCATCTCACACTGGTTTAAAGTAGCCTGCGGTAAACTGGGCATCCGCCATATAAATACCCCAATATATTCCGCAGAGTCTAAGGGCAAAATTGAAAGAATTAACCGCACCGTAGAGGATTTTTTAGCCGAGGTAAGCCTCCAAAACCCCGGGACATTGGAAGAATTAAACAAAGCCTTCTTTGCCTGGGTGGAAGAAGGATACAATCATCATTCCCACAGCTCCTTAGAAGGTGAAACCCCGGCCGGTCGATTCCAAAAGGATACCCGACGCTTGCGCTTTGCCAATATTGACGAGCTAAGGGATGCTTTCCTTCGAGAAGAAAGCCGAAAAGTTGATAAAACCGGCTGTGTAAAACTTTGCGGCAAAACCTATGAAGTGGGCCTTGAATGGGTAAGAAAGACTGTGGATTTACGCTATGACCCCTTTGACCTTGAAGAAATAGAAGTATGGCATAAAGGTCAAAAACGGGGTTTAGCAAGGCCGCTTATCATAGGAGAATACAATGAAGTGTCCTATAGCAAAAAAGATGCCCCAACTCCTCAAAAATCATCCGGTTCAAGACTTTTGAGCATATTGGAAAAACAAGCTCAAAACCGCATGAAAGACAAATTAGGTGCCATCCCCTTCCGCCGTATGGAAGGAGGGGAACACAATGTTTGAACCTTTCTTTGGATTTGAGAAAACACCCTTTCAAAAGGATCTGCCTGTAGGAAAACTGTTTGTCACCCCGGCATATGAAGAATTGGTATCAAGGCTGAAATACACTGCAGAAAAACGCCTCTTTGCCATCATAACAGGCGAAGTGGGCTCGGGGAAATCCACTGCTTTAAGAAAACTTCTTGAGCTTTTAAATCCCAATAAATACAGGGTTATCTACATCAGCGACTCAGCCCTTACCCCCAGGCATTTTTACTGGGAATCTTTAAGGCAGCTTGGATGTGAACCAAAGTTTAACCGGGGCCAGGCTAAAAGACAGCTTCATCAGGTAATACTGGACCTTGCGGAAAATGAAAGAAAAACACCCGTTATCATAATCGATGAAGCACACCTGTTAGATAAAGAAATGCTGGAAGAAATGCGCTTTTTACTCAATTTCCGGATGGACTCCTACAACCCTTTGAGTCTCATACTGGTGGGCCAGCCGGAACTTAAAAGAGTATTGCAGCTTCAAGTCTATGAAGCCATAGCTCAAAGGGTAAATCTCCGGTATCACCTGCCACCCATGGACAGGCAGGAATCCAAAGAATATGTTTGCCACCATCTGAAGATTGCCGGAGCAACTTCCTCAATCTTCACTGATGATGCTCTGGATGTTATCTATGAATATTCCGGAGGCATTGCAAGAAAGATAAACAATGTCTGCCTTGCCTGTCTGCTTTCGGCCTCAGCCAGTCAAAAGCGTTTGATAGATGACCATATGGTCAGGGTTGTAATTGAAAATGAGTTTGCGGTATGATGTATTTTCCCTCTATGAGTGGGCAAGGGTCAAACCTTACCTACTCGGAGGGATGTTTTCAAGGTTCAGGTTTCTATGGTCAAATAAAGTGAGTCAAATTTTCGGACGTTCAATTTGAGCAGGATGCGGTCAGAAAGCCTGAGAGGCTACAATATAGTTCGCCGCAATTTCTTCCGACGGTTAATATGATACAAATCTGATAGGGCAGACCTTGCAAAATTGCCTCTTTTGCCGGAGCAGTGATATATCCCAAAACCGGACTTGCAATATTTTTCAGCATATAAAATTTTTAGAGGGGCAGATTAAACATGTGAGAATATAAATCTATTCCCGCAAGAAAGGGGAGGGATGGTTTTGCCGAGGATAAAATCTTTTTTTTGGGGTCTTGGAGCTGCGGTAGTGGCTTTTATAATGGTGCCTAAGTTTAAAAAAATGGCCAGGCCTGTAATAGTCAAGGGAGTGAGTGGAGCCATAGGTCTTGCTAAAAAAGGCAGAGAGGTCGTGGAAGAGTACAAGGACCGCCGCAGGGAAAAAGAAAGATTTGCTCAGAATGCTGCAAAAACCGATCGCGACGCCGCTATAGAGCAGATACAGCAGGAAGAAATTGAAGCCCTCAATGAGATAAAAGAGCTCAAAAACATGATATCCAGGCTTCAGGCCGAAATAAATGAAATCAAACAGAGAAATCGGATATAAACGAGAGGGATGGAAGGGAATTCGGCATTGCAGCTGCACTCAAGTTTGATTATGAAGAAGACGGCGAAGCCCTAGCGCTGCAGAACATGATAAAAAACGAAGGCATAGACGAAGTGCTGGACAAAATCTGCGGCATACCCCGGGAAAGTCCGTTAAATATGCTCGTAAAAGACATGCTGAAGCACCGCTTTTTTGTGGAATAAAATCCCTTGAATTTTAAAGAATCCCCGACGAAGAATATGTACGGGGATTTTTTATTTGCTGTGAAGAAATATTTTACAAAAAATATTTATACTTATTGACAGCGAAAATAAATAATAGTATAATTTAATAAAGAGATGGAGGTGAAAAATATGGCAAATATCGAAATCGACGAAAAGGCAAAAAAATATATTCAGGACAGGAAAAACGACGCCATTACCATAAAATTGGAGCGCTACGGCGGCGGGTGAGCCGGATGCAAGTATATGCCTGCCGTGTATGTAGGCGCACCGGCTGAGCCGAACGATTACACGCTAAAAAATGTAGACGGCATAAAAATCTATATAAGCCCCTTCGTGGATGCGGAAAAAGGTCTAAGGATATATCTCTCTGGTTTTGGCATGTTCAAAGGTCTGGCGGTGGCACCGCTCAACTATTGAAAGTTAAAGCCCTCCAAATGTAAGACGGGGAGTTATAACAGACAGCGGAAAAATTTAATCCCTGTCGTAAGCGCTTTTACAATGCTCCTTGTAAAGTTGTATGAACTTGAGAATGAAGCTGAATTCTTCCTCGGTGCAGTCCGCCACCATCTCCAACACTGACCGCACCTTGGGGTCCAGCAGAAGCTCTTTTAAGGCGGGGTTCATGGGTTTGAACAGCGACGATATCTCGTCGTCGTCCGCTACGAAATAGCACGGCGAAAGCGAAAGAGCCGAGGCGATCTTTTCCAGGGTCTTTATGGAAGGTTCCACCCTTCCGCTTTCGATCTGGCCTATGAGACCGGTGGACACACCGGCTTTGGCGGCAAGATCCGCCTGGGTTAACTCCCGCTCCCGGCGTATTTTCTTAATCTTATATCCTACATGGTTGGCAGATGAAATAATATCATCGGTGCACACATCCAGAGCCCGGGCTATAGTCCTCAAAGTGGACACCGCCGGAAGCACCTTGCCTTTTTCAATGTGACACAAATACGCTGCGGAAATGCCGGCTTTTTCGGCCAGTTCTGACTGAGAAATCCCTTTTTTCTGGCGGAGTAAGGCGATTTTTTCACCCAGGACCGTGGGGGCCGCGGTTAAGGTGTCCGCTTCGGGGAAGAAACCCTCTTTCGAGACGTTCAAAGCTGCTGCCAGTTTTTCTATAGTTTCGAGAGTTGGCTCCTTTTTCCCCCGTTCGATCTCGCTCAGGTAAGAGACCGAAAGTTCCGCCCGCCGGGCGAGCTCCTGGAGCGACATGTTCCGCTTCTTGCGGAAACTACGGATCAATCTGCCGTCTATCATGAATATGCCCCTTTCAAAATAATATCTATGTTTCAGCAGTAGAAAGTCATTTTTTTGCTGGAGATGACTCGGTGCCGCAACTCTCTGCCGTTCTATCAAATGAAAGCAGAAGTCGGCACAAAAAGCATTTGCGAACTATACATTCACATGCTTATTTTAAACTCGAAATATTATATATACTATAATTAAATTATAGTATATATTAATAGTTTGGTCAACAAAATAAAAATATATTGAATATAAGGAGGATTTTAAGATGAAACCAATAACCGTTACCGACGAAAACTTTGAACAGGAAGTTATTCAAGCCGAAGGCAAAGTCCTGGTTGATATGTGGGCGCCCTGGTGCGGCCCCTGCCGCATGCTGGCCCCAGTAGTGGAAGAAATCGCCGAAGAATACGAGGGTAGCCTCAAGGTGTGCAAGCTGGATGTGGACGAAAACCCGGAGACCGCTGCCAGATACGGCGTAATGAGCATCCCCACTTTGCTGGTCTTTGAAAACGGCCAGGTGGTAAACAAACTGATAGGCTTCAGACCAAAACGTGATATTATTGCCGAAATCGGTATTTAAAACCAAAAACTTCCCTCAAATTGAAGGCCCCGCCATCCGGCGGGGTTTTTGCACCGACGGGTGCGGTTGCCACAGTGTGGTTTTCTAAATATTAATCACACTGCGTGCGAGGCAGGGTGATTATTTTGTCCCGAATTTTAATGGAATGAATTGACATAGAGAAGGATAAAATATATAATATGAATGCAAATGCAAACGAGTTGCAATTGGTAGAGATAGATTTAATAAGTAAAATTCCAAGCGGAGCTTACTCAAATCTGTCGGGAAAAAGGAATAAAGATTATTTTTCCATAATGGAGAAAAACCTGGAGAATCTAAAAAAAGCTTTGCAATAATTTTTAGGAGTTATGCATATGGGCGCGTACGATATTTATAAAAAATGTGAAAACAAAGCTGAAGTCGTAAGACTCACCGATGTTACCTTCGGCTACAACGGCACTCCGGTGCTGGAAGACGTAAGCCTCTCGGTGATGGAGGGAGAGTTTCTCGCACTCATAGGTCCCAACGGTGCCGCCAAATCCACACTCATGAAACTGATGGTGGGGCTTCTTTTGCCCAGGACCGGCGAGGTGAGGCTTTTCGGCCGGGATGTGAGGCGTTTTGGGGAGTGGAACAGGATCGGCTATGTTTCCCAACTCGCTGCCCAGGTAAACACAGGATTTCCCGCTACGGTGGAGGAAGTGGTGTCGTCGGGGTTTTACAGCGGCTTTGGGAAGTTTTTTGACACTGTCCGGAGGCGAAAGGCGGTGGAGCATGCCCTTGAGCTTGTCGGCATATCCCGGCTTTCTCGCCGACTGGTCGGTGAACTTTCCGGCGGTCAACGGCAGAAAGTATTTCTGGCAAAGGCCCTGGTGAAAAAACCCGAAGCTCTGTTCCTGGACGAACCCACCACAGGAATCGATGCGGCATCAAGCCGGGAATTCTATGCGCTTCTCAAGGAGTTGAACAGGCGTGAGGGGATTACAGTGGTCATTATAACCCATGACATAGGGGCGGCTTTTGACAAGGCAGAAAAGATCGGTTGCGTGCGCAGCGGGAGAGTCTATATTCATAATAATACCGATGAGGTCACCGAAGAGCATATTGCCGAAGTTCTGGGGTACAGGATACCCCCGAACAAAGGATATCCTGATGTAAAAAATCACTAATTTAATCTGACATCTGGCATCCGACATCTTATTTCAGGAGGAAAATTCATGTATTTATTCACTTTTGATTTCATGCGGAGAGCATTTATAGCAGGCGTAATCACCGCGGTGCTGGCCTCCTCCATGGGGGTGTTCGTGGTGCTAAGGCGCATGTCTTTAGTGGGGGACAGCCTTTCCCACGCAGCCCTTTCCGGAGTGGCCGCCGGTATGCTGTTCGGGTTTTATCCCTTTTACGGCGCTCTCGCATTTTCAGCCCTGGCGGCGCTTTTTATTGAAGCCATCCGGAAGGCTTTCAGCAAGTATGCCGAAGTGGCGCTGGCGGTAGTGATGTCGGGCGGCATGGGGCTGGCAGTGGTTTTGATAAGCCTCGGTAGATCCTTCAATGCTGATTTGTTCTCGTACCTCTTCGGCAGCCTGGTTGCGGTAAGCCCTTCCGATGTATGGGTAATATCCGGCGTGGGGCTTTTCATTATACTTTCACTGGTGATGCTTTTCCGGGAACTTTTTTCCATTACCTTTGATGAGGAATCCGCCCGACTTTCCGGAATACCGGTAGATGCTGTGAATACATATTTCACGCTGCTTACCGCCCTAGCGGTAGCCCTGTCGGTGCGGGTGGTGGGGACCCTGCTGGTTTCGGCCCTCATGGTGATTCCAGTTGCTGTAAGCCTCCAAACCGCCAGGAGCTTCAGGGCCACCTTTGTCATCGCTGTAGGAGTTGCCGTGTTTTCTGTAATATCGGGGCTGTCCATTTCCTTCGTATTCGACCTGGCACCCGGCGGAACCATAGTGCTCATATCGGCGGTCATCCTGATGGCCGTTCTGGCGGCAAAAAAATTGCGGACAGACGGGTATAAAAATTTTTAAATTGAAAAACCCGTGACCGAGCCGAATTTACAATGAAATGGGAGCAATTTTGATGAGCATAGACGAGATGCTGAAACAAAAACAATTAAAAGTTACCCCTCAGCGCAAAGCGATTCTAACGGTGCTGGAAAAGTCCGAATCAGTCCTGAGCGCCCAGGAGCTCTTCAGAGAGGTGCTGGAGCTTTTGCCCGGCACAAATTTTTCCACTATTTACAGAAATCTGGATATGCTTCTTTCGAAGGGGATTTTGTGCCGCATCCACAGAGAAAACGGCGGCGACCTTTATGAAATCCGGCGGCAGGAAGGGCACCACCACCATGTCATATGCAAATCTTGCGGAGCCTCGTTTACCCTGGATTTTTGCCCCATGGAAACACTGGGCCGTGAACTCCAAAAACAGGGGTTCACCCCGACGGAGCACCGTTTCGAAATATACGGGTACTGCGATAAATGCAGGAAATGTTGAACGGCATGATGGGTTTGTATAGGAAGGTGACATTGACAGGTTAATTCAACAATTTATTTTGATGCAGAAGCTAATATTTAATTACAAGGGGGTCTGACGATGCTTATTTTAACGAAAGACGACATTAAAAAAGTGTTCTCAATGAAAGATGCCATTGAAGCTGTAAAGCAGGCTTTCGGTATGTATTCTCGGGGCAAAAGCGTGGTGCCGCTCAGAGTAAATATCAATATTCCAAAATATGGGGGCCAGACCCTTTATATGCCGGCGTACGTGAATGACCTGGACAGCGGCGGAGTCAAGATAGTTTCTGTTTTTCCGGGCAATATAGAAAAGGGGATGGCTTCTGTGCAGGCTACTATGGTGCTTGTAAATGAAGAAACCGGGGAAGTGTGTTCGATTTTAGACGGGACTTATCTAACCCAGCTTCGCACGGGAGCCGCTCAGGGAGCCGCCACGGACATTCTGGCAAGAAAAGATTCGAAAATCGGTGTGCTTTTCGGCACAGGGGGGCAGGCCGCAGCGCAGCTGGAGGCAATGCTGACGGTGAGAAATCTGGAAAGAGTATACGTCTTCGATATAAATAAACAGAGGGCGAATGAATTTGCCGAAAGGATGCAGAACGAGCTGGCGGATTTCAGTGCGGAGATTATAGCGGATGTCGGTGTTGAAAAAGCTCTGCCTCTGGCCGACGTGATAACCGCCGTAACCACATCAAAAAGGCCGGTTTTTGATGGGCGGCTTATAAAGGAAGGCGCCCATGTGAACGGTGTCGGCGCATATACCCCCGACATGCAGGAACTCGACGAATACCTGGTGAAGAGGGCCGACAGAGTTTATGTGGATTCAAAGGAAGCTGTTCTTTCGGAAGCGGGCGATTTCATTATACCTATGAAAAACGGCGCCATTGACTCGGACAGAATAAACGGGGAACTGGGGGAAGTAATATCGGGCAAGATACCCGGCAGGCAGAGCGAAAAAGAAATAACCCTGTTTAAAACCGTAGGTATTGCAGTACAGGATGTGGTCACAGCTTATGAAATTTATAAAAAAGCGCTTGAACAGGGTGTGGGAAGGCAGATTCAATTTTAGGACGGCACATTAAAATTATCAGAGATTTTTTTAAAAACCTATTGCACTTTTTAAAAAAATGTGCTAATATATTTACAACAAATTTGAAGGCTTAATTTGATGAAGGGGAATAGTAACCCTGATGGAAAGTTCCAGAGAGCCGCCTGAGGTGGGAGTGCGGTACCGGAAGTCAAGGTGAATGGGCCCCGGAGAAGATGCGGTGAAAGCTATAAGTAGCCGCATACGGGAAGTCCCCCGTTAGCACGGGACAGGATATCGCAGTATTTTGCCGTATCCGGAAAGAGGGTTTTGCATTTAGGTGGCAGGAGGGCACTTTATCCTAAAGGATGAAGTGCTTTTTTTGATTATAAAACGGCCGACCCGCCTATCACCGTCACCGTATGCACAGCCAATTTGGGTGGCACCGCGGAAAAGCATCCGTCCCTATCTATGGGATGGATGCTTTTTGATTTATTGAAAAACAGGGGTGATGCCTTTGACTTGAAGGGAACTGGAATATAAAAGGAGATTAACGCCCAATGTTGAGATATAAATAATTTTAAAAGGAGTTGATTCTCATGGATGAGATAAAAATCCTTTTGACCGAAAAGGAAATACCGACTCACTGGTACAACATTCAGGCTGACATGCCGAACCCCCTGCAGCCGCCCATCAGCCCCAGGACCGGCGAGATTATGGCGCCGGAAGAACTGGCGGCGATCTTTCCGAAAGCATTATTAGAGCAGGAGATGTCTCGCGAAAGATTTATAGAGATCCCCGATGAGGTCCGGGAGATTTACCGGCTGTGGAGGCCGTCGCCGCTCTTTCGGGCCCGGAGGCTGGAAAAAGCACTGGATACTCCTGCCAGGATTTACTTTAAACACGAAGGTGTGAGCCCTGCCGGCAGCCACAAGCTGAACACCGCCGTGCCGCAGGCCTATTACAACAAAAAAGCAGGCATCAAGAGGCTTTCCACCGAGACCGGCGCCGGGCAGTGGGGCAGCGCATTGGCCATGGCCTGCAGCTTTTTCGGCCTGGAGTGCACCGTTTATATGGTAAAAGTCAGCTTCCAGCAGAAGCCTTACCGGAGGTCCATGATGCAGTTATTCGGAGCGGAGGTCATACCCAGTCCCAGCGACAGGACCGAGGCGGGCAGGGCCGTGCTGGCAAAGGACCCTGACTCTACAGGTAGCCTAGGCATAGCCATCAGCGAAGCCGTGGAAGATGCGGTAAAGCATGGTGATACCAATTACGCCCTGGGGAGCGTCCTGAACCATGTGGTGCTCCATCAGACGGTCATAGGTCAGGAGGCCAAGAAACAGATGGAGAAGGCGGGATATTACCCCGATGTGGTCATTGCCTGTTCCGGCGGCGGCAGCAATTTCAGCGGCATAGCCATGCCCTTTGTACACGACAAGATAAAAGACTGCAAAAAGACCCGCATCGTAGCAGTGGAACCCACCGCATGTCCCAGCCTCACAAGAGGAAAATTCACCTATGATTACGGCGATACGGCACACCTGACCCCGAAGATGATGATGTATACTCTGGGCAGCGAGTTCGTACCCCCGGGAATCCATGCCGGCGGACTCAGGTACCACGGCGCATCCCCGATACAGAGCCAGCTCCTGCATGACGGCTTGATCGAAGCAAAGGCTTACGGCCAGCTGGCTGTATTTGAAGCCGCCAAACTGTTTGCCAGGAGCGAAGGCATAATCCCCGCTCCCGAATCCTCCCATGCCATAAGGGCGGCCATAGACGAAGCCCTGGCGGCCAGGGAAGCCGGAGAAGCAAGAACCATCCTGTTCTGCCTCAGCGGCCACGGTCACTTTGACATGAGCGCCTACGATGCCTACCTCTCCGGAAAGCTGACAGATTCAAGCCTTTCCGAGGAGACATTACAAGAACTCATAAACGCCCTGCCTTAATGTGTCACGAGTGTCACGGGGACGGTTGCTTTGACACATAAAGTTACAAAAAATGGGCGGCAGATGAAATTATTCTATCTGTCGCCCTGGATAAACTTTAAACAAAAAAATTTTTAAGGAGGAATTTCCATGAAACTGAAAGATATGGTATTAACCGCACTGCTTTTATCAATAGGTCTGGTGCTCCACCAGATCACCCCGCCCATCGTGGGCGGCATGAAGCCCAATTTTCTGCTGGCGATGCTTTTTGTAGCCCTTTACATCAACAACAGTCCGAAGAACGCCTTCCTGGCTGGCGTCATCGGCGGCACCTTCGCTGCCCTCACCACCAGCTTTCCCGGCGGGCAGGTGGCCAACTTCTTTGAAGAAATCATCACAGCCTTCGTGGTATCATTCCTCATAAAGCTCACGGCAAAACTTTCCCCCCATATATCGGTGCCTTTAGTAGGATTCCTGGGAACCGTGGAAAGCGGCACGGTGTTTCTCACCATTGCTCTGCTGGTAGTGGGCAGCCTTCCGGTGGCTTTCCCGGTGCTGTTCGTGACAGTAGTACTCCCCGCTGCAGCCATCAACACCTTCGTGACATACATCTGTTACAATGTGGTGTTCTCGGCAAGAAAGGTGATGAAGAAAGCGTAGCCCTGACATAAAAACGAGCCTGTTGCTTTAAAGCAGCAGGCTTTTTCTATAGAATCAATCATTGATTTTGGTGTAAAAGTCACTTTCCTTCCGGAGGTGCCTTTGACCATCTCCGGCAGCGGACCTAGTTTCTACACTAATTTAATTTATGAGAAGGAATTTGCTTTTTAGGAGAAGAAATAGTAATATAAAATTTTTTTATAGGGAAGCGATCGGATGAGTTCTATATTATTCATTGCACCTTTCAAAAATATCGCCGAAACGGCACTGAAAGTGTCACAACAAATGAATATTAACTTAATAATTGAAGTCGGGAATATGGAAACGGCGCTGGAAATTGTAAACAGATATCCTGATACCGATGTGATAATAAGCAGAGGAGGGACGGCAGAACTTTTAAAAACTTTAAAAGATATCTCCGTTGTAGAAATAAAATTATCGATTAATGATTTTATGAATGCAATCTCCGAGATTGCAAAAACAGGCATAAAAAAAATAGCGGTAATCAGCCGCAAAAGTATTTTGGAAGAAAATGTAATAGATTATGAGTTTTTTGGTGCAAAAATATTCTTTCGCCCGTGCAAAGATGTAGAGGAAATAAAAAACGCCATAGAGGAACTGAATAAACAGGGGATAGAAGCTGTTGTGGGGGATAAAATGGCCATAGAATTTGCCCGGAAATATAATATGAAAACAAAACTGCTGGATTCAGGTGAAGTAGCCATCGAAATGGCTATAAAAGAAGCATTAAACATTATCCGGGCAAAAGAGCAGGAAAGATTGCGCGCTGCACAATTAAATGCTATTATCGACAACATTGAAGAAGGTATTGTGGCGGTTACCGGTGACGGTCGTATAAGTTTTTATAATAATATTGCAAAAAAAGTGTTTACTGGTAAAAACAATGTTATCAATTTTGATGAGGTTTATTCCCTTTTGAAGTATAAGAACGAGGAAAAGATACTGGATGTAAATAACAATAAAATTTTTGCTCGAATCATCCCGCTTTATTCTAATGAAGTTCATAAAGGCTATGTCATAGCTTTTCAGGAAGTTAAAAATATTCAGGCTTCCGAACGCAAAATAAGGTTGTCTTTGTATGAAAAAGGATTTTATGCGAAAAAAAGCTTCGATGATATCATAGGAGAATCGGATAAAATCAAGAATGTGATAGAAAAAGCAAAAAAATACGCCCACACGGATTCCAATATATTCATTTATGGAGAGACCGGGACGGGAAAAGAAATTTTCGCCCAGAGCATACACAATTACAGCAAAAGAAAGAACGGCCCGTTCGTATCTATAAATTGTGCCTCACTTCCTCACAATTTAATTGAAAGTGAGCTTTTTGGATACGTAGAAGGCGCTTTTACAGGCGCCAGAAAAGGTGGGAAAATAGGATTAATTGAACTGGCGCATGGAGGAACGCTTTTTCTAGATGAGATCGGTGAAATGCCGCCGGATATTCAGGGCAGGCTTCTCAGAGTCCTCCAGGAAAAAGAAATAATGAGGATAGGCGATGACAGAATAATACCTGTGGATGTGAGGATAATATGCGCTACCAATAAAGACCTTTTGAAAATGGTGCGCGAAAAATCCTTTAGAGAAGATCTGTATTATCGTATAAATGTATTAAAACTTGTGATTCCGCCTCTAAGGGAAAGAGGATGGGACATTATTAAGATTTTAGACTTTTATTTGAATAAGTTTAATAAACAATGCAATAAAAATATTAAATTGAGCGATGGTGCAGTAAAGATTTTGCTCGAGTATAATTGGCCGGGCAATATAAGAGAACTCAGGAACCTGGCAGAAAAATTAATAGCCTTAAACGATGAAAACAGTGTTGTGGACCCTTTGTTAATATCATCACTTTTAAGCGAAGAGGCACAGGATGAGAAAGACGGAAACTATATTAAAATTTTAGAAGGCAGCAGCTTGAAAGATATGGAGATTGAAATCTTGAAACAGATGCTAAAACGTTATGGACCTGAAGAAGTCTGTAGGAAATTGAATATCAGCAGGGTGACTTTATGGAGGAAGATGAATAAAGCTTTCAAAATTGAAACAAATGAAATTCAAACATGAAAAAGAGCATGTTTTTTATCTGAAAAATAACCATTTAAAATATGGCATGGAAATTGCTTATTTAATAAATGCAAAACATCTAAATATCTTCTTTATCATGTTTGTCATGCTATGGCATGATTAAAAAAAATATTTATCAGGGAGGGCTTATAAAGATGAAAAAACGGTTTTCCAAAAAATGTATTACTATTGTGGGAATTCTTACATTGGTAGTGTCGCTGTTGTTGACGGGCTGCAGCGTGTCCACATCCAATCCGTCCAGTACACCGGCAGCCTCGTCTGACAATTCAGCAAGCACTGTAGCTGCAAAAAATCCTTATCAAGATGCCATTAAAATTGGCTTTGTACCAAATGTCATCGGCGATTCTGTGGCAGCCGCGTGGGGTGAAGGGATAAAAAGAGAGCTAAAATACTATACGAATATTACACTGCAGGCCTTTGACGGCAAAGCTTCAGCCGAAACGCAATCTCAGATAATGAAGGATTTAATAAATCAGAAGTATGACTGTATTATCCTACAGGCAAACGATTCTGCAGCCCTTACCGGTACGGTTAAAGAAGCCGAGGCTGCGGGCATTCCGGTGATTACATTGAACCTTGATGTTGATACTCCGCACGCAGCCCTGGTAGCAATGGTGGACTATGAAGCTGGCAATCTTGTGGCCGAGCAGATTGCAAAATCCATCGGTGACAAAGACGGCAATATAGTTATTATCCAGGCGCCTCCGGGAGCATCACGGGGTATCAATGTGGAGAAAGGCTTCAGGGATGGGATAGCCAAACATCCCAATCTAAAGATTCTTGATGCTCAGAACGGAGAATGGCTCACTGAAAAAGGCAATGAAGTAATGAGGGATTTCCTCACAAAATACCCGAAGATAGACGCCGTTTTTGCGATTAATGATGCGATGGCAGAAGGAGCCTCTCAGGCTGCTGAAGCGGCGGGTCGCTTAAAAGATATGGTGATTTGGGGTGCAGATGGAGAGAAAAAGGCGCTGGAGTATATAGAACAGGGAAAACTCACAGGCACAATATACACCAACTGCTATGACCAGGGTGCCACAGCAGCCCGCCTTGCGCTTTATTTTATCGGATCTGCCGGGCAAATCGATTCTTCCAGGTTTACAAAGACACCGATTATAAAAATGGCTCCAATTGTTGTAACTAAAGACACCGTTGGTTCCATATCCGCCGATATGCGCTGGTAAATTAAATAATTTAATAGCGAAGATAGTTATTAATTCTGACGAAAGTAGCGGAGGTAACCTCAAGTTACCTCCATTTTTTCGAAAATATCTATTGAAAACCACAATGACCAGGTTTTATAGGGAGGAGTCTGATGTGAGACAGGAGACTATACGGCGGTTATTTTCACTGGTGTTGCTTTTTATGCTAATAGTTATATTCGGGACCACGAGCAAATATTTCTTGACGCAGAATAATATATTCACTTTATTACGTGAAGCCGCTGTAACAGGTATTTTAGCAGTGGGTGTTACATTTGTTATAATTACTGCTGGCATTGACCTTTCTACCGGAGCGCTGGTAGCACTGATTGCCATGATCTGTGCCAGATTGTTATATTATACAACATTGTCTGTGCCGGTTATCCTGCTTATAGGAGCAATTATTGGAATTCTGGCGGGCAGCCTGAACGGTTTTCTCGTGGCGAAACTGAAACTGCCGGATTTTATTGCTACCCTATCAACCCAGGGCATTTTTAGGGGTTTGACCCTGGTCTTTGCTATAAGGGAAAATGGAGTCATAAGCAATAAAGTAATACAAAATCCCGCTTTTATTATTCTGGGCGGACACATAAACGGCCTATATCTTGCAACTATAGCGTTTATTATTATGGCGGTAATCGGCCAGTTCATACTCAGAGAAACCCGATTTGGGATATACACATATGCTGTCGGTGCAAATTTAAAGTCTGCTAATCTTTCCGGTATTAATTCTGATAGAGTGAAAATAATGGTATATACCATATCCGGCTTATGCTGTGCAATCGGTGCTTTTTTTCTGGCGGCGAAGATGCAGAGCGCAACCCCGGAAATGGGTATTGGCTTGGAATTTGATGTTATTGCGGCTGTGGTTGTTGGCGGCTGTTCTTTTTGCGGAGGCCGCGGAGATGTTTTCGGAAGCGTAATAGGCACTCTGTTCATGGCTGTCCTGACCAATGGCTTATATAAATATAATTTCCCCGCAGCATACCAGATAATTATAAAAGGACTTGTAATTGTTGTGATGGTGATATTCGATTCCGTGTACCAGAAATTCATGGAAGCTAGGACGACAAAAGCAAAAAAACTGGAGGACATGTCTGCTCAAGGCAATGGAACTGAAACGGGGGTGGCACAATAATGAATAATGATATACTTTTAAGCGCTCGGGACATTGAAAAGAGTTTCTCGGGTGTAAAGGTTTTAAAAAAAGTAAATTTAGAAATACGGCGCGGCGAGGTCCATGCTTTGATAGGGGAAAACGGTGCTGGAAAATCTACTCTTGTGAAAATTCTTACGGGTGCTTATCAGAAGGATGCGGGTATCATTCGTTATAATGACACAGAGGTAGAACTAAACTCAAGGCACGATGCAATAAAATTGGGGATTTCAGTAATATACCAGGAATTGAGCCTTATTCCAACCCTTACTGTCACTCAAAACATATTTCTCGGCAGGGAAAAAGATACGGCGGGCATCTTGAATAAAAAGTCTATGAGAAAAAAAGTGATTGAAATCATGGATTACTACGGGCTTTCCGTGGACCCTGATGCCATTGTAGAGACCCTCAGCATTGCGCAAAGACAGATAGTTGAGATACTGAAGGCATTGACCTTTGAGTCTTCTTTAATAATTATGGATGAACCTACGGCGTCCCTCAGCTCAAAAGAGGCCGAAAGTTTGTTTAATATAATAAACAATTTAAAACAAAAAAATGTCAGTATTTTATATATATCGCACAGATTAGAAGAGATATACAGATTAGCGGATAGGATCACCATCCTAAGAGATGGTAAAAATATTGCTGTGCTCGAAAAGGGACAGATAAATCCAACGGATGTAATACGCTTTATGATTGGAAAAGAACTTGTTGATACAAGTGGACTGGGCAGGATGCGCAGAAATGACAAAAATGTTGTCCTGAAAGTTAATAAATTGTCATGCAAGGGTGTTTTCGCCGATATAAGTTTTGAAGTCCATGAAGGCGAGGTCCTGGGTATAGGAGGCCTGGTGGGCTCGGGCAGGACAGAAGTTTTGCACAGCATTTATGGAGCAAAAAAATATGATTCGGGTGAAATATTATTTAATGGAAAGCCTTTACCTTCATCAATAATTAAGAATATACGCGCCGGAATTGCCATGATACCTGAAGACAGGAGGAATCAGGGATTAATTCCTCTGCTGGATATTACTCGGAATATTGCGGCTCCAAACTACGACAGATTGAGTGCGAGAAATATATGGGTAAAAGCCAAGGAGGAGCTGGCTTTTTGCAAGGAGGCAATATCGCAGCTCGATATCCGCCCGAACAACCCGGAAATCCAGGTTATGAACCTATCGGGCGGAAATCAGCAAAAGGTAGTGGTGGGTAAATGGTTAATGCGTAATTTAAAGCTTTTGCTTGTCGATGAGCCCACAGCAGGGATTGATATAGGAGTAAAGGAAGAAATCTACAACATAATTGAAGACCTTGCATCAAAAGGTGTTGCAGTTATAGTCGTTTCATCAGATCTGAAGGAATTACTCCGGGTATCTCACAGGATTATCGTATTAAGGAATGGAAGGATAATTAAAGAATTTAATGACGGTTTTGTTTCCCAGGAAGATGTTTTGAAGGCTGCTTCGGGAATTACAAGAGAGGAGGCTGAGCAATTTGAACAATAGACAGATTATAAAGAGATTTCAAAGGCCGTTAATCCTGCTGATTTTGATGCTGATTCTGACAATCCTTCAGCCGAGGATATTCCCAACGGCAAGCAACTTTAAGAGTATACTTCTTGCCATATCGATATATGGTGTAATGATTTGCGGCGCGATATACCCGGTTCTCCTGGGAGGCATCGACCTTTCCGTCGGAGCAGTGGCTGCTTTGAGCGGAGCATGTACAGTATTGACGATAGTAAACGGCGGTTATTCAAACGCATCGGTGATTGAGGGGCTGACCATCGGGTTGTGCGCCGGTGTCATGGTAGGGCTTGCCCATGGAATTATCATAACAAATTTCAGTGTACCGCCTTTTCTCATAACACTTGCATCCATGAATATAGTTTATGGAATTACCCAACTGCTCACCAACAACCTGGTTATTAGCTGTCTGAAGCCCAAAAGTTTTACATTCATCGGCGGGGGCAGGCTGCTAGGAATTCCGTTTCCCATATATATATTTTTATCCATGGCATTGATCAGTTATCTGATATTGAACAAAACAATATTCGGCCGGAGCGTATACTGTGTGGGTGGGAATCCTGTAGCGTCGGTTTTGTCCGGTATTTCCTCGAAAAAGATTACCGTTGCTTCCTACATTTTTTCAGGATTTACTGCAGCCCTGGCGGGAATAATACTGGCTTCCATGAACCAGCAGGCCATAGCCAAAGCGGCGCAGGGTTATGAGAACGATGTATTGACTGCAATTGTGGTGGGTGGAACAAGCCTGATGGGCGGCGAAGGGTCCATCCAGGGCTCTGTATTTGGCGCACTTCTTGTGGGATTATTGAATAACGGCTTGAGATTAATGGGAGTTCCTTCAATATACCATACGGTGGTAAAGGGTGCCATAATTATCGCTGCCGTAGCTTTTGATATATATTCAAGAAATAAAAACAGCGGGCTTGTTAAATTCAAAAAATCTGCCGCAAGAATTGGCAAAGCCTAGGAGGTTACAATATGAAGCTGATAGATGCTCATGCTCATGTAATAGAGAGAATTGCCGGATTTGGCCGCAAAGGGGAACTTCGTGCCATCGGCAATGGTCGGGCGCGCTGGGCCAACGGGGATGAAATTCAACTGATTCCGGCGGAATTAGGCGACCGGGAATTCACCGGCGAGACATTGCTTTCCATAATGGACAGATACGGCGTTGAAAAAGCCGTTTTACTGCAGGGAAGTTTCTACGGTTTTCAGAATGAATATACCTATGAAATGGCTAAAAAATATCCGGAGCGATTTATTGCTGCAGGCACTTTAGACCCATTCTGCAAAGAAAAAGACAGTTTATTGGAAAGACTGCTGAATGTTATGAAGCTGAAAATAATCAAGTTCGAAGCAAGCTCCGGCGGCGGCTTTATGGGATATCACGAAGACTTTGCTATAGACGGGGAAATATTTGACGATATATTCTATATGGTGGCAAAAAGGAGGGGTACATTGGTGTTGGATATCGGAAGCCCCGGCATGGCCAGCTTTCAGGTAGAAGCCGTTTATAACATTGCAAAGAAGTATCCGGAAATGAAGATTGTCATATGCCATCTGCTGGCACCGACTTTGAATGATACTCTTGAGCTGAAAAACGGCCTGGAAACATTAAAACTGGATAATGTCTGGTTTGATTTGGCTGCAGTTCCATGGAATTTAGCTCCCGAAACGTATCCGTACCATACTGGCAGAAAGTATATAAAAATGGCAAGGGATATTGTAGGCGCGGAAAAACTGATCTGGGGCACGGATGTGCCATCGGTGCTTACCAGGGAAAAATATACTAATCTTATCGAATATATTACAAGTGCCGATATCTTTTCAGATGCGGAATTGGAAAAAGTATTCTATGACAATGCTATGACGGTATATTTTGAATAAGTAAAAAATTATAAAGCGGAGAGGACGAAATCATATGGAAAAAATGAAAGCTGTATTTATCAAAGAACCAGGGAAGATTGAAATAATAGAGCAAGAAATACCGGTTCCAAAAAAAGGTGAAGCGCTCCTGAAAATAAAATACTGTGGAATCTGCGGTTCCGATATTGCAACATATACGGGTAATCAGCCATTTGCCACTTATCCAAGGATTCCTGGACACGAGTTTTCAGCAGAAATCGTAGAAGTTGGGGAAAACGGAATGGGATTAAAACCTGGGATGGTGGTAACGGCCAACCCCTATTTTAACTGTGGACAGTGTTATTCATGCCAGAGGGGACTGGTAAACTGCTGCGAAAAAAATGAGACTATGGGCGTCCAGAGGGATGGGGCTTTCGCCGAATACATCACCATGCCGGTGGAAAGGATATATTACGGAAAGGGCCTTCCGGCAGACACACTTGCCCTGATCGAGCCCTTTTCCATCGGATATCATGCGGTAAACAGGGGAAATATACAGGCGGGGGACAACGTCCTTATAATCGGCTCCGGAGCGATCGGCCTTTTTGCGATGCTGTCGGCGAAGCTAAAAGGGGCAAAAGTATATGTGGCTGACATAAATGAGGAAAGATTGAATTATGCAAAAAAACTGGGCGTTGATGGAGTTATTGACTCCGGGAAGCATAATTTAAAAGAGGAAGTCATGAAGATTACCGATTCACATGGCATGGACGTGTGCATCGAAGCAGTGGGAATTTCTGAAACGTTTCTTGATTGTATAGAGAACGTTGCCTTTGGGGGAAAAGTCATACTTGTAGGCAACGGCAAAACAGAGTCTACTTTCAATCATACTGTTTTAGTAAAAAAGGAACTCAATGTCTTTGGCTCAAGGAACAGTTTGAAGGATTTTGAGCCGCTGATCGATCTGGTTTCTATAACAAGGGTGGATATAAACAGCCTTGTGAGCGATGTTTTTGAGCTGAAGGACGCTGCCGAGGCTTTTGAATGCCTTAAAAATTTGAATAAATCCAAAATGAAGGTGCTGGTAAAATTTGAGTAAAACTGCATTCTGAACAATGCACGATGGTTTTTCAGAGCGGCAGCCAATGGTGCCGCAAATGGCTTGATGGTGCATAGGCAGGCGGGTTTTGATTAAAGCCAAAGGGCTGGAGATCCCAGCCCTTTTATTGTAAAAGCCCTCCATCGAAAATCCCTTCATCCTAAACTCCCTTCATCGACAGGCTTATCCTGCTTCTTGCCGGCTCCACGGAGAGCACCTTGACCTTCACCGTGTCTCCGATGCCCACCACGTCAAAAGGTGAGCGCACGAAGCTTTCCGAAAGCTCGGATATGTGGCAGAGGCCGTCCTGATGGACTCCTATGTCTATGAACACCCCGAAATCCGTGATGTTGCGCACGGTGCCGTAGAGCACCATGCCCGGTTTTAAATCTTTGATTTCCAGCACGTCGGTGCGGAATATGGGCGGGGGAAGCTCCTCCCTGGGATCGCGCCCGGGCTTTTTGAGCTCCGAAAGGATGTCCCGCAAGGTGGGCACCCCTGCTCCGAAGGCTTCAGCCATCTTTTTTATCTCTTCTTCATTGAATGTTTTTGTCCGGAGGTCCTTGAGCGGATATTTCTCCATTATCTTTTCGGCGATTTCATAGCTTTCTGGGTGGACGGCAGTGTTGTCCAGTATGTTGTCGCTTTCGGGTATCCGGAGAAAGCCCGCGCACTGTTCGAAGGCCTTTGGCCCCGGTTTGGGGACTTTCATGAGCTCTCTGCGGGACCTGAAAATGCCGTTTTCTTCACGGTATTTTACTATATTTTATAGCCGCTGTGTGCCCCTGTGTTGCGTTTTGGCGCCTCTCGAAAGTGAGGACGAATTTGACGGCTTTGTGCCGGAAATCATCAGATAAATTATCCGACGGTAAATTGTCTTCAACCATCCCTGTTTACAGGCTGAACTACGGGGTCGAAAATGGTGCAGGTTAAAGCGCCTGGGTCGCAGAGCTTCCCCGGCACGACCCACATTAGCCCGCAATGTGGGCTGGAAGGCATTCGGAATCGGGGTCGGATTTGCGGCTCTGGGCTCACAATCGGGGTTATAATTTGCGAAAATCCGTATTTGTCAAGGAACATAGCGGGGTCATTGCTGACCCTGTCATCTACAATTAGAACTTATCATTGTTTTTTTGTAATATAAACCTGTTTTTTTCATCCAGATTGTATTCTCTTGTTCCCTTGATGCAATCTCTTAAATAGACTAATTCAGCATTAGTCGTTTCATAGCCTTTCTCTGTCAGATGTTTAATTGCAAAATAACAATCTGTAATCAATGGATTTGATTCAAGGTCATAGATTTCCTCGGGGTTGATAGTTGTAATTAATCTATCAACAGCTTTCAGCCTATCATACCTACCAATTAGATAGTTTTCAATTATTTCATTTAAAATAATAATTATTTCATTTATATTCATAATCATTAGCCTCCACCATCATTTGGATAACTTATTAATCAATTGACCTGATTGGATTCTAACAGCGTCAAAATCTCTGTGCAATATATTGCCTGCATTATCAGTGACTTCATGAATTATGAACCTCGTACCACCACTATCTGAATATCGTATGACTTTAGAAAATCCACCCTCGGTAGATACTCTACTTGACATTACATTTGAACTTAGTTTTGAGAAATCTACTCCCCTTGCTTCAACCTGCCCAATTTCGTCTATTACGTTTTTGGGAGCATAATAGTATCCATTAATTTTTTGTACATCTTTCAAGTAATCCAGAGTTGTTTTGGCTCCCTTCCCCGTGCCCTTTATAAGTGTACCTGCTTCATCTGTATATTTCAGCGCTCCTACAACTGGAACTAAAGCTATTACATCACTAGCAGTCTGCCCTGCATGGCTCCATGACCATTCCCAATGAGTTATGTCATATGTGATGTCCCTTATATCGCCCGGTAGATCAAAATTAAATATGCCTGTTACAACCTGCATCCCTGTGCCAAGCAGGGTTACTTTGTCTGTGTAGTTACCTAATATTAGTTGCTTGAATGAATCACCTGCGTAATTTACAACATCACATATCTTGATGTTGCCCGTCGGGTCTATATATATTACCGGATTGTTGCCTACATATACGTAGGGATGAAGGCTTGCTGGGTCTAATATATCTCCCGGAAACGGATCCTTTGTCAGGAATCTGCCGGTCTCAGGGTCGTAGTATCTTGCCCGGAGGTATATTAGCTCATTCGGATCTTGCCATTCTCCTGTGTAGCCTATAGGGTTGTGATAGACGCTGCCCGATACCGTCTGTTCGCCAAATACGTCGTAGTCATAAGTTGCAACAGACTGCCCGTATACGCCTGTTATAACGCTTATGCTGCCTAATCCGTCAGGGGTGTAGTAATAAATGCCATCTGTTGAATCTTGCGCAAATACTCTGTCGGAATAAAGGTAGGTATAGACTTTTCCTGTTAAGCGATCTTCCTCCAGCAGGACTTTTGACAGACCCACAGGGTCTACTACATAGCTATAATCGGCATATACGGCACCTGATACCGTCATGCCTATTCTGTTGCCATCGCCGTCGTACTTATAGGTTATCGTCTGATTGTTGTCATTATAGGATATAAGCCTGTTTTCATAATCATAAGTATAGTGTTTATTACCGGCCCTTATGAGGTTTCCATTGTTATCATAACTATATTGTACACCATCGATATTGATTAGTCTATCAGCTGTATCATAAATATAATTTTGAGTACCTAAATTATCTGTTATGCTTGTTCGGTTACCTACCGGGTCATATTTATAGGTCGTATTATTACCATTGGAATAATTGATATTTATTAGACGATAAATATCGTCGTAGCTATACGTGGTTGTTTTGCCGTCTTTATCTTTTACATTTATTCTGTTGCCTACATTATCATAATAATATCGGAAAGCTATAATGGTGTCATTGCCATATACTGCATTTGCCACAGTCAATCTGTCTGCCTCATCGTATAGATAGTTTAATTTTACACCATTCGGCATTATTTCCTTTATCTTGTTGCCTACAGGATCATAATCTATGCTCATGCTGTATACTGCATCTGCAACAGTTGTTATCCTATCGTTTGCATCATAGATATAATTCAGGATTTCTCCGTCGGGATATGTAAGCCTTATCAGGTTGTTGTTGCTATCATAGTTATATCTTATTGTTTGCCCGTTTCTTTCTATGCTGCTTATACGGTCTTTGGCATCGTACGAATATGTTGTTGTGCCGTAAGGATCAGTCATTTTGATCCTGTTGCCTGCTGCATCATAGCAGAAAGTTACGTTTCGCCCATCTGGATAGCTGCGTTTTATTAATTGATTTGCATTGTCGTAGTTATAAGTTACCATATTTCCGTTGGCATCAGTAACGAATATCTTATTGCTTGCATTGTCATAACCATAATTTGTTTTATTACCCATGGGATCGGTCGTTTCTACAACACGGTTTAGTTTATCATAAGCGTAATTCCATATATGTCCATTGGCATCTGTATAATTTTGCAGATTACCATTTTTATCATAACCGTATGTGGTCACATTTCCTAACGCATCAGTTATTCTAACTATTCTTTTTAGTTTATCGTAATCATATACAGTACAGTTATCATTGGCATCCGTCTTTGATATGATATTTCCAAGCGCATCGTAAACAAACGTTGTAGTATGACCGACAGGATCGGTTATTGATGTTTGCCTGCCTGCCTTGTCATAAGCATAAGTTGTTTTATGATTGTTAGCATCAGTAACCGATATTAATTTACCTGTCTTGTCATAATCGTAGAAGGTTTCATTGCCGCCAGGATCAATAACCAATACAAGTCTTCCGAGGTTATCATACCTATAACTAGTTGCCTGCCCTTTTGGGTCAGTAGTGCTTATTAATCGTCCCATGGCATCATAAGCATATTCAATTATATCGCCTGTATCGTTTTCAATTATCAGCCTATTTAATTCATCGTAAGCATAGGTTATTGTATGCCCGTTAGCTTTCGTAATAGATAAACGGTTGCCGTCATTGTCATAGGAATATTCAGTGAGATTACCAAGCGGGTCTTTTTTCGATACAAGCCTGTCCATGCTGTCATAAGTATAGTATGTTGTATTCCCATTCGGATCTGTAACTGATGTACAGTTATTATTGGCATCATATGTGTAGGTCGTTTTGTTTCCATTAGCATCCGTAACTGCAATCAGATTGTTGTTGGCGTCATATTCATACCAGGTTGTGTTTCCCATCGGGTCGGTTACGCTTGTACAGTTGCCTCTTACATCATAGGTATATGTTGTTATTCCATATACTGCATCCATTATGGTCAACACGTGACCGGCGTTATCATAATTATAGCTTGTGATACCGCCGTTTGGGTCTGTTGTGTTTAATAATCTTCCAATTTTGTCGTAACAGTATGAAGTTGTGTTGCCTATCGGATCGGTTGCTTTATTTAAATAACCATATTCATCATAATCATATGAAGTCGTATTGCCTTCTGCATCCGTGCTTGTTACAGGCTGTCCATAGGCGTTATACGTTATCTTGTTTTCAGCATTTATTCCATTGAAATCTGTTATTGTGCTTATAAGGTTGCCTTTTTCGTCGTAATTGTATAGTGTTATTATACCTAAGGGGTTCATAATAGTTAATGGGTTGTTTTTTGCATCATAGGTATAAGCTGTCGTCTCACCCAGAGCATCGGTCACAGATAAAATATTGCCCATGCTGTCATAGGTATAGCTTGTTGTATTTCCGTTTTTATCGGTATGTGAAATGCGGTTGCCATTGTTGTCGTACCCATAGCTTTCCACTATATTGCCGGGATATATTATGCTTGTGATGTGATAATTTTCATCAAAAGCTGCGATCGCCTTATTTCCCTTAGCATCGGTTGTGGTTGTTTTCCTGTTAACCGAATCGTATGAATAGGTTGTTATATTGCCGTTTCCGTCCGTTTGTTTTGTTACGCGGCCCTTTGTATCATACTCATTTATTATAACAGTCCCTTTTTGGTCAGTAATGCTCGTTAATCCGTTTTCATCATAACCATATTGTGTTATATTGCCATTTACATCCTGCACGCTGGATAAATTACCGTTTGTATCGTAGTTATAGTTTACTGTTCGACCTGCAGAATCGGTTATTTTTATTAGATGTCCAGCTATGTCGTAAGTGAAATTAAGACTGCGTCCGTTAGAATCGTATACAGCATTTAGGACACTATCGCTATAGTTTAAGTTAACGGTATTGCCGTTTTTGTCAGTGATAGTGTTAAGTCTGCCGGAAGAATCAAACATATATTTTGTTTGATCTTTAAAGGTGAGCGTATAGGTCCCGTCTTGACACGGAGTCAGGATTTCATAGCATCCGGCAGATCTCGTATAATCATTGTTTGCATAGACATAATGACTTATATGGCCATCCGGATAAGCTACATCAATCGCATCATCCGTAAAGATTAGATGAGAATTATAATTATGGGTCCAGCCTCGCCCTAGCGGGCTTTCGCTTTTGTCCATAGAGTTGTAGAATCTTGTGAAATCCAGATTTAACCCATTAGAAGGTATTTTTATATCCGTAGCTTCTGAAATAAAATTACCAGTAGCGAGATTTACGGGGTCGTTGCCGAAAAAGCAATTTTCTGGTTTCCCCAAAGTTTTTAAGAGATCATAATCGTGATTGTTATTATCATCTGTATTAATAGTAAACTCAATTATCGTTTTTTCACCATAAGTTGAACTTTCATAGCTGTAGCCTCCGAATAAAAATATTCTTCCATCCTGATGTTTTGCTATTGCCATGTTGTACATATTATTTGGAAGTGCTATATTGAGTTTTGTTACAGTATTGTCGGTAGGATTTAATTGGTAAATATCATTTACACATTCCCCTTCACTTAAGTTTAATCCGCCAAAAATATATATATTATTGTCATTGCCCGCCATTATAGAGAAACTATCTCGGGGTATTGGAAATTTATCTGTTATATCCACTGTATTTAACGTATTTCTGTCAGGGTCGAATTCTATTAAATAGATATAGTGCTTGAATTCATAATAATCTGTTCTACAAGATAGAAAATATATTTTCCCATTAATCTGGGCGCCACCCTTTATATATCCGATGGTGTATATCGGCAATGTTTGCGTAATTGCTACGCTTCTTGTTGTGGGATCGTATTCAGCTATAACAAGGTCATCTAAAAATAGAATGCGTGCTGCAATATATATTTTCCCATTTGACGCTTTTACGGCTGCTGAAATATACCACCGTTTTCCAGGTAAGGAACCGATTTGTATAAAGGTTTCTGTAGCGGGATTAAATTCCAATATTTGGTTGTCATCACCAAAAAATTCATCTTGCCTTCCTCCGAAAAGATATATTTTCCCGTTTATTTCTAAAGCCTGAGATTGATCTTTACATGCCGGCATTGTAACCGAAAGAGTTTTTACTTCATCAACTGCGGGGTCGTATTCTAACACATCGGATAATAACCCATAGAAGCTATTACCGCCAAAAATATATATTTTACCGTTGACAAAGGCGGCTGAACTTCCATACATACCTTTCGGCAATACTGAATTCTTTGTTGTTATTGAATAATATGGTGACGATGATCGATTTTCCACATCATTGATTTCTTTATCATTTGAGCTGTATGAAAGATTGTTGTCATCCATTCTAGTTTCATTTGTTTCGATGACATTGGACTTCGAATCGATTATTTGTTCGAGTTCGGCCATTTCCTGAGCATTAACTGTCTGAAATGATAAAAAGATGAAGTGCAAAATTATTAAAATTGAAATAATGATTTTTATGTTTTTACCGGACATTATAATAGGACCTCCTTTTGTAATTATAATTATTTTTAGGTCGACAATGGAGGGTCTTTTTATCTTTTTTCCTTTCTTTTTTCACAAGTATTTCTCAATTTTTTATATTCTATATTTATTCGTTATTTCCTGCCGGTATAAGTACAAAATAAAAAATAACCTCTTTCTGGAGGTTACAATAAATTGCATCCAAACTTTTTTATAAACTATGGAGATTAACAATGGAAAAAATGAAAGCTGTTTTTATCAAAGCACCGGGAAAAATCTAAACTCCTTTCATCGTCAGGCTTATCCTGTTTCTTGCCGGCTCCACGGAGAGCACCTTTACTTTCACCGTGTCTCCGATGCCCACCACGTCAAAAGGCGAGCGCACGAAGCTTTCCGAAAGCTCGGATATGTGGCAGAGCCCGTCCTGATGGACTCCTATGTCTATGAACACCCCGAAATCCGTGATGTTGCGCACAGTGCCGTAGAGCACCATGCCAGGCTTCAAATCTTTAAGTTCCAGCACATCGGTGCGGAATATGGGCGGGGGAAGTTCCTCCCTGGGGTCGCGCCCGGGCTTTTTGAGCTCCGAAAGAATGTCTCTCAAAGTGGGCACCCCTGCTCCGAAGGCTTCGGCCATCTTTTTTATCTCTTCTTCATTGAATGTTTTTCTCCGGAGTTCCTTGAGCGGATATTTCTCCATTATCTTTTCGGCAATTTCATAGCTTTCCGGGTGGACGGCAGTGTTGTCCAGGATGTTGTCGCTTTCGGGTATCCGGAGAAAGCCCGCGCACTGTTCGAAGGCCTTTGGCCCCAGTTTGGGGACTTTCATGAGCTCTCTGCGGGACCTGAAGATGCCGTTTTCTTCACGGTATTTTACTATGTTTTCCGCGATGGAGGAGTTTATGCCGCTCACATATTTCAAAAGCGGAGGCGATGCGGTATTCACATCCACGCCGACGCTGTTTACGCAGTCCTCCACCACGCCGGAGAGCTTTTCTGACAGCTTTTTCTGGTTCACATCGTGCTGGTACTGCCCCACGCCCAGGGCCTTGGGATCAATCTTCACCAGTTCCGCCAGAGGGTCCAGCAGGCGGCGGGCTATGGATACGGCGCCCCTGTACGACACGTCCAGATCCGGGAATTCCTTTGTCGCAAGCTCCGATGCAGAATACACCGAGGCTCCTGCTTCACTCACCACCACATAGGACACGGGCCTTTTTATTTGTTTTATGAGATCGCTCAAAAATTTCTCGCTTTCCCTGGATGCCGTGCCATTGCCCAGAGATATCACGTCCACCTGGAATTTTTCAATCAGGGCTTTCAGTTCTTCTGCGGCTTCTTCAATCCTGTTTTGCGGCGGAGTGGGGTAGCACACCGTGTGGGCCAGCAGCTTCCCGGATGAATCTATGACCACCACCTTGCACCCGGTGCGGTATGCCGGGTCAAAGCCCATGATGACTCTGTTTTTCACCGGAGGTGCAAGCAGCAAATTTTTGAGGTTTTTCGCGAATATGTTCAGAGCTTTTTCCTCAGCCTTCTCGGTGAGCAAGTTCCGTATTTCCCTTTCTATGGAGGGTTCGATCAGCCGCCTGTAGGCGTCTTCCGCCGCCTTTTCCATGAGCGCGGCGGTGCGGGAATCTTTCTTTATGTACCTTGATTTTATAACGGCGGATATTTCCTCTTCCGGAGGTTCGATTTTCACCTGCAGAAATTCTTCCCTCTCGCCTCGATTTATAGCCAGTATGCGGTGGGATACGATTTTTGCTACGGGTTCCCGGAAATCGTAATACATGGAATATGTGGACGCTTCCTCTTTCAACCCCGAGGACCGCACCACCCCTTTTTGCCAGGTTAAATCTCTTATAATCTTGCGAAGCTCCGCATCGTCGGATATTTCCTCCGCTATGATATCCAGCGCTCCCGCCAGGGCCTCCTCGGCGCTCTCCACGCCCTTTTCAGCATCGACAAAGGCTGCGGCTTCTTCCGGGCCGATGGGAGTATCCTGGGCCAGCACCCTTTGCGCCAGGGGCTCCAGGCCCTTTTCCCTAGCTATGGTGGCCCGGGTCCGCCGCTTGGGCCTGAAGGGCCTGTATATGTCCTCCACTTCCTGCAGGGTGTCCGCACGCGAAAGGCTTTCCTGAATCTCGGGAGTGAGCTTGCCCATTTCTTCCAGGAGCCTTGACACTTCCGCCTTGCGCTCCTCCAGGCTTCGCAGATATGACAGCCTTTCGGAGAGGTTCCTGAGCTGTTCGTCGGTGAGGCCGCCTGTGGCCTCCTTTCGGTAACGGGCAATGAAGGGCACGGTGTTGCCCTCGTCCAGCAGCTTTACAGCCGCTTCTATCTGGCATTCCCGTATATTGAGTTCTTTTGACAGCCTGCTCGCAATTTTGTCCATAAAATCCTCCTGCTCAAATTTCAAAAATATCACCTCCTATTTTATACCAACACGCGTTTTCCTTCAAATCAAAATTTTAGCATGAAAAAGCACCCATCGAATGAGTGCTTAAGTAGCTGTTTACTTTTCCAACTATTGTGTTATAATATGGATAGAGGTAATCGACACCGCAAGGTGCGGTTGCCAGCAGAGTTTTCAAATAATTATAATCACACTGCGGGCAAGGCAGTTGTGATTATTTTTTTGTCCCGAACTTCAGGACTGCTACTACCAGCATAGAAAACATTATCATCAGAGACAATGCTTCGTATGTAGTCATAGCAACCACCCCCTTCCGTTGGGGAATGAGGCGGCAACCACACCTGCCTGCCGATTACCTTATATTTATAATAACACCAATTTGTGGAAAAGTCTACTGACAGCGTGCTGCGTTTCACGGCTATTTCTTCATTGAAGCCATAAGTTCCGGTATGATATAATAGGGAAAATGAAGAGGATCGTTCGGGCGGTTCGCCCCATCGTACTGGCCATTATAAAAACAGGCCATTAACGGGATATCCCGTATGCAAACTACAGTAAAGGACAGGTGACTTATGGAAAACACGGATGAAAAGATGCTGGAAGCCAGGATAAGCGACATATTGACCATAGCAGGGAAGACCCGAGAACACTGGGTCTCCAACTTTCTTGACCCCGGGCAGCAGAAGATAGCGGAAAAAGTGGCCCGCAGCTTTGCTGGCATGGCCTTTTACTTTGATGGAGGCTGGGAAGAGGCCGAGAGGAAGGTTATGGTGGCTTTTCCGGATTATTTGAAGGATGAACCCTTTCACATACCCCTGGGCGCTCTCAGAATAACGCCCAAAGACCCCGACGAACACCCAGGCCACCGGGATTTTTTAGGGGCAATACTGGGACTGGGCATTGCTCGGGAAAAATTGGGAGACATTCTGGTGACAAAAACCGGAGCCGATGTTATCGCAAAACAGGAAATAATTGAATATATCGGCCTGAATCTTGTGAAGGTGGGAAGCGTTCCGGTATCGGTAGAGGAAATATCCCTCAAAGAACTTTTCAGGCCCGAGAGATCTTACAAGGAAATGAAGAGCACCGTTGCATCGCTGCGCATTGACGCCGTTGCCAGCCTGGCCTTCGGCATATCCCGCTCCAAAATGGCTCCCTTCATAAAGGGAGAAAACTTGAAGCTGAACTTCAAAGTGGTAAAAGATCCGTCCACACAAGTAAGGGAAGGCGATGTAATATCTGCATCTCGCCTGGGCAGGGCAAAGATAGTTGAGGTTGGAGGCCAGAGCAAAAAGGGAAGAATATACGTCAAAGTGCACAAATATATATCATAATTTATCGAGAATAAATTTTTGTAACGGGAAGCATCCTAAAAAATGGGACTTCGACGGAGGGGCTCAAAATGTTTTATTCGTTGGCAAAGGCCCTGTTTTTTTTAATTTTTAAAATTACCGGAGGCATCGAGGTACATGGTGCTGAAAGACTGCCGGAAAAGGGTCCTCTGATTGTTGTTTCAAACCATCAGAGCATAATCGATCCATGTGTGCTGGTTGCCTGCATCCCAAGGAGGATAACCTTTTTTGCGGCGGCTTATCTTTTTAAAATTCCGGTTTTAAAGCAGATCTTGATCTGGGGAGGGGCAGTACCGGTCCGCGGTGAACAAGGCGATTTCGGCAGCATCAAAAAGGCGCTTGCGATTCTCGAAAAAGGCGGTGTTATCGGGCTTTTCCCGGAAGGCGGGGTAAGCCCTGATAAAAGCCTGCGGCCGCTGATGCCGGGCTGGGCATATCTTGCGGCAAAATCGGGAGCAAAGGTTTTGCCTGTTGGAATCTGCGGGAGCCGAAACGTCCTGCCGGTGGGAAGTTTCATACCACGCAGGGGGAGAATTACGGTAAACATTGGGGATACAATGGCATTCCCAGGCAAGGAGAAATTAAGCCGGGAAGACATGCAAAAGATGAATGAGAAGCTGGAAAAAGAGTTTAGAAGGCTGTTTCACTAAGAAGTTTGATGGGAGGATTTTTGATGGAATTAGGGGAAAATAATAATATGAAATCCTCTTTGACGACGCCTGTGAATCCGGGTATGCCTCAGAAAAATTTTGAAGGCAACAGACCCCGCATCGCTCTGACCTTAGGAGGGGGAGGCGCCAGGGGACTGGCCCACATAGGAGTGCTGAAGGTGCTTTGTTCTGCGGGTATCCCAGTGGATTTTGTAACCGGCGCCAGCATGGGAGCGGTTATAGGAGGCGCTTTTGCCGCAGGTTTTCCGGTCAAGGAGATGGAGCAAATAGCCCTGAAGACCGGCATAAAAAAGATGCTTTCCTGGGCGGACTTCATATGGCCCCGGCGGGGATTGGTTGCCGGGGACCGGGTGGAGAAAAACTGTGAAGATGTCACCTTCGGCAAGAACTTCGATGAGCTTGACATACCTTCTACCTTTGTGGCCACAGACATAGATACCGGCGAGGAAGTAAGGCTCAGCTCCGGCAAAGTGTCAAGGGCGCTCAGAGCAAGTACGGCAGTACCGGGCATTTTCAACCCTGTAGACATGAATGGACGGCGGTTGGTGGACGGCTCAATATCGGCATCGCTTCCGATACAGGCTGCCCGCGACATGGGCGGGGATGTGATAATAGCCTCAGATGTCAGGAGCGACGTGGACGCCACTGAGAAGCTCTTGCGCATAAAAAGGTGGTGGAATAATAAGAAAAACTCCAGAAAGGTCTCATATCTCGCTCTTTCCGGAGGCACAATTATAAGATTCGTTGAGCCGATACTGCCCGAAAGCGTATGCTTTGTGGCAAGGACGCTTGAATTTTGTACAAAAAATGTGAATAATGTCGAAATCTCAGAGCAGTACCCGGGCGCATCAGTGGATATGAGCCGAATCGTTTCTATAAAGCCAAAGGTCAGCTATATAAAATGGTTTCAGTTCTATAAAGCCAGGGAATGCATAGAGGCAGGCGAAGAAGCTGCGAGAGAAGCCCTAAAAAATCTTGAAAGAATTTTATAATAAGGTGTCAGGTTTTTACTTGTCCTTATAGAATATTGCGAATTCCGCTTGGGGTGGTTCTGAAAAAAGAACTACCCCTTCAGCATCTTACACGCAGGCCGGTTCATACACCAGTTCGCCGGTCTCATACCTTTGCAGATTTAAAATTTCAATGGGCAGATGGCAGCTCCCCTCGGTTATAAGTTCCGCCAGCAGCAAACCTATTATGGGGCCCATCTGGAAGCCGTGCCCGCTCCAGCCCAGGTCCAGATAAAAACCTTCCACCGGCGTCTTGCCTATGATGGCCTGGGAGTCGGGGGTCATGTCATAAAGCCCCGCCCAGTGCCTCACAATGCGCACATTCTTTATGGCAGGCAGGTGAAAAACGAATTTTTTCACCGCATCCTCCAGAAAACGCCAGCTGGCGTCAATATTGAACTCTTTGGGCTCATGTTCGGGGTCCCCCACCCCCATGAGTATGGTGCCGTTGGGGTTTTGCTTAAAATAGGTGCCGTGCTGGGACGATAGCACCATGCAGGGCAGGAAATATTCCACAGGCTCCGTCACAAAAATCTGGTGCCGCTCGGGATACACAGGCACATCCAGTCCCACCATGGCGGAAAGCCGCTTGCCGTACGCCCCGGCGCAATTCACAATAATCGGAGTATCTATGTCGCCCGCAACAGTGCGGACCCTGAAATTTCCGGGAGACAGAATCTCGATTCCGATGACTTCGGTATATGTATTTATTTCCACTCCCTGCCTTCTGGCTGCGGCCGCATAGGCGTACGTCACCTGAAAGGGATTGGCATGTCCGTCCCGGGGATTGTACGACCCCCCCACAACACCTTCAGTGTTCAGCTTCGGCACAATCTCCTTTATTTCCTCGGGGCTTAAAAAGCGCGAGTCTACTATGCCCAGGCTGTTCTGCAGCTTTATGTTTTGCTTCAGTTGCTCCGCCTGGGATTCGCTGTAGGCGAGCCATATATACCCTCCATGGGTTATCTCCAGGCTCCTGTCCCACCCCAGCTCCTCGTCCAGGTTTTCCAGTATTTCCATGCCTTCTTTCATGAGCAGGCAGTTTATCTTTGTGCCGAACTGATGCCTTATGCCTGCAGCACACCTGCCGGTGGCTCCGCTTGCAATATATTCTTTCTCCAGAAGCACTACATCCCTCATGCCCTTTCTGGCAAGGTTGTAGGCCACGGAACACCCGTGAACCCCTCCGCCGATGATCACAGCCTGAGCCGTATTTTTCATGCATTGCGCCTCCCTGAAATAATGTTGTAATGTAAACCGGAAAATATTAATTTAATTATATAGATTATACAACATTTATAACGTACCGCAGCAAAGCTGCAATCAAAAAAATAAGGACAGTAGCCGTCCCTCAATAATAAAATCGGTGACTTGCTCACCAGAAGCGAATGGTTTAAAATAACCTTAAGTGTTTGGCCAAGCCAGTGACACAATCGCTTAGGAGGTAACGGCTACTATGATAATTATAGAGAAATATAAAGATAAAATCAATGGAATATTGAGCACTTTTGACAGAATAATAATAAAAGGTCACATTCGGCAGTTTTTTAGCCCTTCAGGTAAAAAACACTTCTTAAGTCAGGAAAGCTTATTATATACGGATTTTGGTAATTATGCCTTACAAGTTACTGGGAAAATAAAAGAGCATGCTATAAATATGGCCAATGAACTTAAACGCCCCTATATATACCTTAATTCTCCCAGAATCTCAAAAGAAGAAACTGCATTAAAATGTCTCAAAGAAAACCCGATTGATGAAGGATTAATATGCATATTATCTACCGTTGAGTTTTGCTCTACCTTGCAGGTGATAAAAAACACTCAAACAGGAAAACTTGAACTAAAAAACGTTGACCGTAAATGCATCTATCTTTATTTCTACTATCTTGACAGCGAATTCGGCTTTATGCACGTAAAACTTCAAACATGGTTTCCTTTTATGATACAAGTTTATATAAATGGCAGAGAATATCTTTCAAAACAATTAGATAAACACGGTATTCAATACAATCGCTATGACAATAGCTTTACATATATATCCGATGTTGAAAAAGCTCAAGAGCTCGCTGATAAAATAGAATCGTTAAAGTTTTGCAAGAGGCTGGATGCTATTGCCGCAAAAATTAACCCTTTCCTAAGCAGAATTTATGAGATTTTTCATCAAGGATATTATTGGTGTGTAGATCAGTGCGAGTATGCAACCGATATTATGTTTAATAGCCGAGAAGATTTGGAAAAAATATATCCGGCTCTGGTTGAACACGCTCTGATTTCCTTTAAGTGCGATGATGTAATGACTTTCCTTGGCCGTAAAATGCATAATGCATTTCAGGGAGAAATAGTCTCCGATATTAAAAAACGGCCCCAAGGATTACGCATTAAACACAGAATGAAATCAAACATTATTAAAATGTATGATAAGTATAGCGTTCTTAGGGTAGAAACCACTATAAATGACCCTCATGAATTCAAGATATTAAAACGTGTAAATAGCAAGCAAGGTGAAGTCTTGCGCTGGACTCCCATGGGTAAGTCAATTGCTAATCTGTATAGATATGCTCAGGTTTCTAAAGCCTCTAATCTTCGTTATTTTGATGCTCTAGCGCAGGCAGTTCCTACAGGAGAAGTTATACAGGAGGTAGAGAAATTATGCGGCAAAACAACATACAAAAATAGAGATTACAGCGGCTTTAATGTTCTTTCTCCCGAAACTTGTCAGCTGTTTCTTGCTGTAATGAATGGGGCTAACAATATTAACGGTTTTACTAATTTTGATATTCGTACTCAACTTTTTCCTGACTTCGATATTAATGATAAAAGAATAAGAAATAAAACCACCCGAATATTAGCTAAGCTAAGAGCCCATAAATTAATATGTAAAATCCCCCACTCTTTTAAATATAAAGTCAGCAAAAAGGGGTTAAGGGTTATGTCTTCTATTTTGAAAATCAAGGCTAAAGAGTATCCTCTCTTGGCTAATATGCAAGCCGCGTAGTTAGTGGCTTCTGAAGGACTTTTTGTATAAAAGTTTGTTTTTCTTTAAAACTTTTAAAGGACAATAATATAGAGTAAATTGAAATTGTTAACTATTGAATAAAAAAGCATGTAAATTCTTAACTTGGCGATAAGTTAAAGATACAAATTGCTGTCGTATGGCCCACACAGCGGGCGGTTTTAAAGGCTGCAAAATCAGGCGCCCATCTCCTTTGCCCCCGAAGATTATATGGTTCTGGACAATCTTGCGCAGGAAAAAGGCGTCACAGCCCTGGTGGACTGCGGAGTCGCCCCGGGCATGAGCAACATCCTTGTGGGCTATCTGGCCGCACAGCTCGATGAAGTGGAAAGTGCAGAAATACTGGTGGGAGGTCTTCCTCAGGTCCGATACTGGCCTTATGAATATAAGATAGTTTTTTCCGGCATAGGCACCCTGGAAGCCTTCAACACCGACGGCCTCAGGAGCCTCATACATACCATGAAGATACCCAACATGAGGGAAAGGACCCTGAGATTCCCCGGCCATGCCGAAAAATGCGGATGCTCAGAGAAACTGGCTTCTTCAGTCAAGAGCCGGTGGAGATAAAAGGCGCGAGCGTGCGTCCAATCGACTTGAGGGTTCATAAAAAACAAAATTAATGCTGAAAAAAACTCATAAAATTTTTTCAACATACCCGGGATTTGGGTATGTTTTGTTTTATAATATTATAGTGGACTCTATAAATAATAATATGGCACTTCAAATGAATGACAAAACTATCAAGCTAAGAAAAGCCGATCAATAAAACCCGAACAGTTTTATTTAACATAAAGAAAATAAATATATTAACCTGCCGGAAGGATACTTGAAAAGTTTCATGCTGATTTTACAACCAGGGGGCTTTGAAATGGGTATTTTGGAAAGTATGAAGGAAAAAGGCTGGGGCATCGTCCATACCAGGGTTTTGCCCGGCAGAAAAGCTGGGCTTTTCCCGATAGAGGACCTGGAATTGTCCAATTTTACCGGAATATATCTTAGGGAGAAGTTTCCCAAAGGCCTCTTTTTTCACCAGAAAGAAGCTGTAAAGACCTTCCTTGAAGGTAAAGATGTATGCATGACCACCGGCACGGCATCAGGCAAGAGCATGGCCTTTTATACCTCGGCCATAGAGACCCTGGTGAAAAACCCTTCCGCCAGGATCCTTGCCATATATCCGCTTCGGGCCCTGGCCTCCGAGCAGGAGGAACGGTGGAAAGAAGCTTTAAAGCTTGCCAGGATGCCCTTCAAGGTAGGCAGGATAGACGGCCAAATTCCTGCAAATGCCCGGGATACCATACTGAAGGAAAGCAACATACTGGTTTCTACGCCGGATATCCTTCATGCCTGGCTCCTGCCCTCCATATCACAAAGGTATGTTCGACAGTTCCTTGGAAACCTCTCCCTGGTAGTGGTGGATGAAGTCCACAGCTACAGTGGCGTCTTTGGCTCCAACTCCGCCTTTTTGTTCCGAAGGCTGGAATATTGTACAGGCAAGCTGGGGGCAAAATATACCTACATATGTGCATCAGCCACCATTTCAGAACCGAAAGATCATTTAAAAAAATTATTCGGCAGGGATTTCCATTTAATATCTGAAGACATGGACACATCCCCACGGTTTGAACTGGAGGTGAATCTTGCCAATCCTCCGGGCAGCACAGACCTGCTCACAGAACTCACAAACCTTTTCAATGCTTTCGCCCGGCAAGAGGGGGTGCGCTTTATTGCCTTTGTGGACAGCCGCAAACAGACCGAATACATCACATCTATCATGTCCAGGGCAAAGGATAAGGACGAGGATAAAGATTTTAACATAGATACTGGCCTTCTAAAAAAACTAGACGTGCTGCCCTTCAGGTCAGGCTATGAAATGGAAGATAGAAAGGCCATCCAGGAAAGGCTTGCCACTGGCAGCCTCAAAGGTGTAGTTAGCACTAGTGCCCTGGAGCTGGGGATGGATATACCTTATTTGAATCTGGGGGTGCTGGTGGGGGTACCGCCCTCCCACACGGCTTTTGTACAGAGGATAGGCCGTATCGGAAGGCATGCTTCGGGACGGATTATTATCATTAATACCGGCAGCGTATATGATGAAGCTGTCTTCAGAAACCCCAGCGAACTATTTTCCAGACCGCCGGCGGAAGGAGCGCTGTATCTTGAAAACCGGAGGATGCAGTATATACACGCTATGTGCCTGGCAAGGCCAGGGGGAGAGCATGATCAGGCATGCGTCTTTTCCGGAGTTGAGGAAAATTCCATGGATGCGGATATCCTGGGTGCAAGTTTCATAGATTGGCCCGAAGGCTTTATCGATCTTTGTAAAAAGGAGCGCTCCGGGGAGATCCCTGTTGAACTTCAAAGCATGAAAGCCGAAGCAGGGGACGATCCCAACCATGTGTATCCTCTGCGAGATGTGGAAAGTCAGTTCAGGGTGGAACTAAAACAGGGCCCAGAACTAAGGGACCTGGGCACCGTTTCATACAGTCAGCTCATGCGGGAGGCTTATCCCGGGGCAGTATATTACTATACCACTATCCCTCACAGGGTTTACAAAGTACTTCCCCGCTCCAAGATAGTCTATGTCAGGAATGAAAAACGCTACACTACAAGGCCTGTGGCTTACCCCACCATGGTATTCCCCAACCTGTCGCCGGAAAGCATCTACAGTTCCTACAGGGCCGGGGAATGTTCACTGGTAGAATGCGGTCTGCAGATCAGGGAGACTATTACAGGTTATAAGGAGCGCCGGGGACCCAATGAAACTACCTTCAACTACCCACTAGACTCTCTATCGTCTGCGACATCGGGCATTTACTTTGATAAAGATAAGTTTACTCGAAACTTTTTCACAAGCGGTGTGGTTATAACCCATACCGCATTAAATTGGTTGAACGTGAAGTGTGATATCATCGCCAGCCTTTTCTTTGATGCCTTTTTAATGATACTCCCCTATGAGCGGCGGGACATAAACATAGCCGTGGACCGGCACAGGGCGGACAAAGCCATGATAAAACAGAACGCAAGGTTCATAGCCCTGTACGACCAGACTTACGGTAGTCTGAGACTTACCGGCAGAATCCTGGAAAAAAATATCCTGGTAAATACCGCCGACAAAATGGTGGAACTTTCGGGATTTCAGGACGAAGACCGCATAAATGATGAGACCATGAAAGCCATAAGAGAAATAGCGCGTTCACTCCACCAAAAACTTGAACCCTTGAAGTTCTCCGATGACGAAGAAGAACCGCCACCAGTCCCGGGAGATAACGTGGTAAAAGTAATACTCCCAGGCTCTAAAGGACTTGCCGTTAAAAATGCCAACATGGAATACCTGGTGGAAGCAGTCTACTACCATCCCTCCATAGGCGGCCCGGCATACCGCGGCCGATACTTAAATAATATCGACGACGGCACCAAAGTGATCCTTTCCATCAATGACGTTGTCGGCATCCCTGGCGAGACATGCTACGGCTATTATAATATAGACACAGGGGAGCTGGAGGAAGAGGGGTAAACACATGCCTAACCATCTTTTAGAAGAAGTTTTCGATTTTATAAGATTTATTAAAACAAAATCAATGCTGAAAAAGAATGAAAAGCTATAATCAGTGAAAGCAGCTTAGCTAAAGATTGACTTTCTCAAGGATGAGTTGATTAAATAATAACACGGTAAACGCATGAATACAAAAAATGGGAAATATAATATCGATTAACATCACCAAAAAAATAATAAAAAAACTTCATAAAACTGTAGAAATTGGAAATAATTACCTTGTACTTTTCCCTAATTTGGTATATCATTGTATTATCATCAGATCAAGCCAAATGATTATACCAAAGGAAAAGAGACAGAAGTATGGAATCCAAAACATCAACAAAACTAATCAATATTCTAAGCCGCATACCCGACGTTCGCCAGGAAGGGAAAGTATTACATTCACTGGTTGATATCGTATTCATAGCCATAGTAGCATCCATAGCAGGTGCTGACGATTGGGTATGCATCCAAATATTTGCCGAAGACCATATAGAATGGTTCAGAAAATACATCCCATTAACCAATGGAGTTCCTTCACATGACACCATCGAACGGGTATTCAAACAAATAGACCCTAAAATATTCATGAAGTGCTTCATGGAATGGACGCAGATAGTAGCAGACATAATAAAAAGAGGAATCGTTGCAATTGACGGTAAGACAATGTGCGGAACATTTGACTCTGCCACAGGAAAAAAAGCACTCCATATAGTCAGCGCATGGTTTAGCGAAACAAGCATGGTATTAGGTCAAGTAAAGACCACCGAAAAAAGCAATGAAATAACAGCAATTCCGGAACTATTAGACATACTTGATATTACAGGCTGCATAGTAACCATTGATGCAATGGGGACACAAAAAGACATAGCCGAAAAAATAATCAAAAAGAAAGGTGATTATGTATTAGCCCTAAAAGGTAACCATCCTCTACTATATGAAGAAGTTGAAGAATTCTTTAAGGAAGCAGAAGATGAAAAATACCGAAAAGAACATAATATAAATACATATCAAAACTATGATAAAGGCCACGGCCGGATAGAACGAAGAAACTATTACATCACATCCAATATTCGCTGGATGGATGCAAAAAAAGAATGGAAGAAGCTAACTTCTATAGGCATGGTCATATATCGCAGCGAACAAAATGGGCAAAAGAAATGTGAAAAAAGGTACTTCCTGTGTAGCATTGATGATAATGCCGAAAAATTTGCCAATGCAGTAAGAAAACACTGGGGCATAGAAAGCATGCACTGGTCACTGGATGTAACATTCAAAGAAGATTCAAAGAGGGTAAGGAAAGACAACGCACCGGAAAATCTTGCCGTACTACATAAATTTGCTTACAACATTCTAAAACTAGAAAAGACACAAAAGAAAAGCTTGAAAGCCAAACGTTTTAAAGCATCAGGCAGCTTAAAATACCTTGATAAAGTATTATCTTCCCTGTTGCTTGACTGATCAAGATTTAAAACTGGATTTTTTCTAACTGGGCATATCCTCAAAAAGGACTGCCTGGTTTTTGGTTGAGAAAATCCAGTATAAATAGATGCTCTAAACGTTCTTAAAGCCATATCAGCAGAGTTTAGGGCTCCCCAAACATACTGCATTTCTTATACTACATGCCGCCCGGCATTTTTTTAAAAATCCTTTTTTGGATTGTTGGTTTATGTATATTTTCATGCGTTTGCCGTGAAATAATAAAACTTATGCTTGAAAAAATGCCAAATAAGTGGTAATATGGTTTTGATTGCTGAAAAGACACAAGATTTATTTAAAACTTAAAATATTAAAAGGCAATTTAGTTTACCTAAAGGAATTGAAATAGAGTTTAATAAATATAAATTAATTTTAGTCTACCTATAAGGATTTATAATATTATTGAAAAAATTTCCTTGACGGGAAATTTTTTTCATACTATAATATTATATATCAAGAGTATAATATATATAATAATCAATCTTAAGGAGAGGAGAAAGTGTCAAACTACATATTTGTAGATGAATCGGGATATAATGGCAATTATGTTTTTGTTGCAATAACTGTTAATGATCCTCTATTACCTGAGAAAATAATAAAGAATTGGAGACATCGGATGAAACATATATTCAAGAAAGGTTCTGGAAGAAACGAATATCATGATAGCGATGCTTCTGACCAGGAAAGGAGGATGATTCTTACATATATTGCCAGAGAACAAAAAAATATAAAATTTTCAGCCCTAGTTATTTACGGATATAATGGCAGGCATAAAAAAATGTATGCAAATACCTTAGCAGAACTTCTTAAATATTGCGAGATTACAGAGAATGATACTATTATTGTGATAGACAGAATTGAAAAAAAGATAGATCATATGGAAAGACACATTAAGGAAATAAAAAAAATACTTCAAATGCCTAACTTAAAAATATACTACTGTGATTCGCAAAAAGAAAAAGGAATACAAGTAGCAGACGCCATAGCAGGTTCCATCTCACGTGAACTTTTTCCGCGCTCTAACGAATCATATTTTAAAATTATTAAAAGCTTAATGGAGAAAGATATAAAAAAAATAAATATAAAATAAAACAGTATGACCGTTGTGTCACAGGCACTCTTTGGACTTACCCTGCACCTCTGCCGAGTTTCCCCCCGGCTGGCCATACTGCAAACTTTCTATTTTATATTATACTAGAGAAAATTATTGTATGCTATATCGATATAAACAAAAATACTTCCATTTTTAACTTTTATTCTTTAATAACCTAAATTATTTTCTTTAATCTATTATATATTGAGTGATACTAATTTATTCATTAAAAAATGTTGGCTACTCACCTTCAGCAGATATTTCAAGGGTGCGTCAAGTAGTAAAACCATTCATCTTTGAAATAATGCCTTCAAGAAATGAAATATAATTTAACAAGAAAAACCATTACTCAAATCATAATTTCCAGTATATAAAATTCCAATAAATTTCCATACTATACCTTTGATAAATCAAAGGGGCGATCATTTAATTTGAGTCAAATAAGGTCAAATAATTTAAGCACTAACAAAATTAAATATTACAATTTTATTATACCCCTGAAAAGGGAACAAACAATGCTATAATTTAATTAAAAAAATTCTTTACCATGTTTAATTACTATGTAAATATGTTTTTATTATGTATCAAAGGATAATGGCAGGGATTTTTAACATAATATATATTATTTAGAAAGTATTTCCGTGGCTACACCATATGTTACTGGCATTGGGGGCAAAAAACCCCAAAGCTTCGGATGCTTTCGATATAATCGATGGTATAAGAGGCTGTTTTGAAAGGAGGAATACATAAGAGGTGTATAATATGTTAGTCATAATATCTAAAAAATGAAATTGGGAGGGAGGTGAAAAAATGCTTGAAGCTATAAAGGAATTGGGTTCAAAAGCTGACCAAAGTGGTATTGATTTTATAGATGCTCTAGCTCAACCTATAGCTAATATAAAAAATGGTAAGCAGCAACATTTGATAATAATTAAAATAGATAGTATTAATTATACATTGGATTTTCAACCAATAGAGATAAAAGAAGAAACTGCCAAAAATTATGCTTGGGTAGGTAATGCCGATGGTGCAAATCCACAATGGTATGTAACAACTCCAAATCTAAATTATTTGGTCAGTCAAACCATACCAAATCTTATAATGAAACTTGGAAAGCAAGATAAATTGTGTTTAAAGTTAAATAATATTGTGAAAAACATATATTATGATTTAGGACCGCAAAAGGGTATTAAAAACCGTTATAGATATGTATGGGATTTAGTTAAATTAGGTTTTCTAAATGATATGACTATGGACGAATTAATAAAAGAAATAGTATCTTCTAAAAGAGATATAAAAAAAGTGCCAGATAATATAGCAAATAAAGTATTAAATTATATAAAAAAAACATACGGTATTTCAAATAAGGAAATAACATTATGGACATTACAGGTCGATGATGAGCTTATAGCAAATTACCCATTATATCGAGATTTAGTTAAATATGAGAAATTACAAGTACTATTTGAGGATAATATAAAGAACGGTATATGTTCTGTATGTAATAAGCAGACTTTAGTTACTTATAATACTACAAAACTTACATTTAAATATTATATTACGGATAAAATGAACTTTTCTTCAGAAGTTACCGGCAAGTTTGATAAAAACTATTTATTGTGCAAAAATTGCTATACAGCACTATTAGAGGGTGAAGCTTATATTAAAAATCATTTTAATACCTTATTAGGTGATTTACAGTTATACATAATTCCAGGTTTTTTATTTGACTCATCATTTACAACTAGTCAATTGGATAATTGGTCTAAATATATCAACTTTTCCTTTAATAGTGCTAAAAATGTAACAGGGATACAAGATTTTGAAAGAAAATTAAAAGATGACTACCTAGAATATGAAGATGAAAAAAATAATTATATATTAAACCTTTTGTTCTATCAAAGAAATCAAGCAGAATTAAAAATATTAAAACTTATAAAAGATATACCACCTTCCCGATTAACATTATTAAGACAAACTTCTTTTGAAGTAGGTCAGATAGGAAATAAGCTATTTGGTTTGTCTCCTATAAGTGTTCCGTAGCACATTATTCCATCCTCAAAAAATCAAATTAAATTAAACTAAAAACAGGTTTTAATCTGCATAAAAAATCAGATTAAACAATCTGCACCTTGAAAACAGAACAAAAAAGTCACATTGCTCCACCCTTAAGCATAAAAAACAGGGGGCTTTGCCCCCTTAGACCCCCAGGATTTTACGCTTTTAAAGGGTAACCGCTTAAACCTTCCAATATAGCAAGGTGTGCCTTCTCCCCCAGAGAGAGGGGGAGAAGATTTAAGCGTATAACCCTTCCCTCAGGACGCTCAGGTTGTATCCCTACAGAGCCCTATCCTCCCTGAAGGAGAAGACACACCTTAAGCAGTAATATTAAGCTCCGTTTGAGCCTGAAAAACCACCTCAGCATCAATAGACTTTAACTTCTCATTAGCACCAGAGATAAGACACATTCTGGCAAGAGAATTTAAAGGCCTCAAACAACCATTGGTGCTGGAAAACAAAAGCTCAAAAGCATTATCAGTAAAAACAGGCTCAGAACATCCTGCTATCTTCAACCTTGATAAAACATACTCTTTTGTTTCATCCTTCGTAAGCCCCTTCAAACAATAATTAACCACAATCCTCTGACGAAGCGCCTCATGAGGCTGCCTTGAAAGCTGAGAAATGAAAGGAATCTGACCAGACAAAATCAAAATAGCATAATCCTTAGAATCCATCTCGAAATTAAAAATAATCCTCAAATCATCCAGCACCTGATTCTTTAAAAACTGAGCCTCATCAATAATAATTACCGGAGTGATATTCTTGCTCTGACGATACATATAAATAGACTCCTGGATCTGGCGGAACATATCCACCTTCTTATGGAAAGGAATAACTCCCAGGCCGTTGCACAAAGCCCTGTAGAACTCCATTACAGTCAACGTCGATATAGGTATATACACGCACTTGTAAAGATTGGGATTAAGCGTGCCTACAAAATACCGGAGCAAAAAAGATTTACCAACACCCGGCTCACCGGTTAACAGCCCAAAACCCAAAGTATTTTTCAAAAACTCAAGCCTATTTAAAGCCTGGGAAAAATCCTGAGATTTAAAATGATGCTTCACATCCATATCCTTTGGGAAAGGATCACAACAAAGACCATAAAAAGCCTGAAACACAAGAAAACACCTCCAAATCAGTTTACTGTAAAACAGGAAAAATCCATGGGTTTTACGTTTTCATTTCTTCGTATCCTGGAATTATCAATTTTCTTCACAGGGTAAATAGTATCCATAAGCTTACCATCCTCCGAGAAGATAAACGCCTTATCAAGACTCGAAGGGTCATAGCGGATATTGATTCTGTCACCTATGTAATTCATGGGAACCTCAAAAAGCAAATTATCAATAGATACCGTAGCGTCATTTTTAACCTTGCGGGAAATTCTGTAAAGAAAAATGTAATCAAGCTCCTGCTTTGAACCTACAAACCTTATGCGCTCTATATGGCTTAAAAACTTATCCATAGGCTTTGCACCGATGGCAGAATGTATTCTATTGTTGTAATCTTCCTCAACATAATGAGTCAAAGAAACATTCAGTTCATCCAAAGACTTAAAACTTGCCCAGTCGATAACATTCATCCACTGGTCCTGAAGGGTTTTAAACCACCTCTCAATCTTGCCCTTCGACTCTGGGGAAAAAGGGCGGGCATAGCAAAGAATAGTTCCCAAAGAAGCACAAACAAACTGCATCTGATCACTTTTATACACCTTGCCATTATCCACAAAAAGCTTTTTGGGTATACCCCTTTTAGCAACACCATTTTTAAATACCGAAAGCAAAGCCAAAAGATTATCGGAGAAAAAAGCCTGAGAGTGGATAATGAGCCTTGTGGCATCATCAATAATGGCAATAATATATGTTTTGTGCTTTCTGCCATCTATAGTAAGATAGGGTCCTACCGAAATATCCGACTGCCAGCATTCATTGGCAAATTCAAACTCAAAACACCTTCTATCTACAGGCTCAAGCTTTATCTTAGAAATATCGGCTTTAGAAATAAACCTTTGAACCGTAGACAAAGAAATATCGGTATAACCGATATACCCTTTGGCGATAAGCTCCTGATATATGGCCTTAGCGGACCTTCTAGGGAAATTGGCCTTAGAACTTACGATAAACTCCTTTGCCTCATCGGGAAGCTTCCTGGACTTACCCTTGTCAGAGCGCCCTTTGGGGTAAAGGCCATCAATGCCATACTTCCTGTAATTCCTCAGCCATTCCTTTAAAGTTTCAGGAGCAAACTCCTCCTTAGTGCCCCGGGGAGTATCATATTTTTTTGAGCATACATCTTCAAGATACTCTCTGGCAGTAGGCTGAGCAAAAGTCTCCGTCACAAGTGGAGCAATCAAAGAATACCGAAACAAAGCTATTTTCTGCTTTAAACTCTCATCCATGGATAGTAACCTCCTTTTGATATTTATCCATATTTTTACCAGGAGGCTATCTTTTACCCTTAAAAAATTATGTGGGATGAAAAAATACCAAAAAAGGCCAGTTAAAAATCTATCTTTGAGGTTAAAACAAAGTAAAGAAAACAAAAAAACACCCCAAAATGAGGTGAAAAACCTAAAAAAGTACATACCTGTCCCTTCGCATTCTCTCTATGAAATTTTTTTAAAAAAGTATGCAGGCATTTTTGTAAAGTATACAAGGTTAAAGTCTTGCTTTTTTTCAATAAACAGCCAGATTTTATTGACAATACAGGATACACTGGGCTTTGCCATATCAAAATACATGTCATCGATATTTGCAAAGAACAGATTCACATGAGGGGTCACATCTATCATGCGCTTTCTAAAAAAATATATATTGGCGGAGCTAAATAAGGTATGAGGATTTAGACCCTTAAAAACTTCTAAAATCTTAAGATAGGAGTACCTTTTGACAAAGGAATAATAAAGGCAAAGGAATATATGATAAAAGCAATATTGACGATGGGGTATCAAAAAGCTCGGTATTAGTGAATAAGTTTTATTGCATGAAGGGCACTTTACCCGGAGGATGAAAACCTTGTAAACTTCATATTGTGTTATGACATATCTCTGGTAAAAACCGTGGCGATGTAGCTTTCCCTCATACCCACAGTTTCTACAACCGCAAATTACCGGAAAATCATTGTCTTTCCCTAATTTTGCATATCTTGTAATAATTACTTGAAATTTGGTTATACTAATCATGACAATCAAATTTCAATTTTATTTAGAGGGAAAGCAATTGTCTGGTCTTTCCCTCTATATTTTTATTGTTCCAAGTTATACCATTTTTAAACAAAAAAGTTCAGATTAAATAATCTTACACCTTTTAATTCGGATTATTCAATCTGACGTGAAGGTCCCGGGTTAGTTTAATTTGCTGTTTTTTATACTTTTTGAGGTTAAAAAGTGTGCTGTATAATATATATGGACTATCGATCTTAATAAGATATATTATCTCATACCAATAAATATTAGTAGAAATTCGATAGAATACAAAAAACTATTAGATCTGTATGATAATATTTTTAGCGCAAAACCAATCTCCAAGACCTTTTTAATAGATAAATTTACAGAATTAGCCCGTATATATCGATTAGAGCAATATATAAACAAAAATATAAAAATTCCTCAAAATGCTGATTTAGCTATGATATATTCTTTAGCTGAATCTAATCTGATGATATTATTTTTACAAAAACTGAATTTATTAGAAAGGGGTTTTTCTATGGATTATGATAAACTGTTCTTGCGAGACGACATGAATAATTATATAAAAGAAATGGGGTATGATGAATCAAAAACAGCATTATTTCTACTAGGATATCTTATTGGTCAGGTGGGGGATGCTCAACAAAAACAAGCGAGGTTGGAAACCAAACCTGTTCTGGATAAAATAAATTACCAAGGAATGACTAAAATCAGAGTGTGCCGGCTCAGTGATGAGATTTTTGAAAAGCTAAAACAATATAAGCTTTTAAATTATAATGAAGGACTGTTTTCTCAACATAAAATGCTTTTAGATAGTAATATGAGCAGTTGGTCGCTTTCAGATCAAGAAAATGTATTTTACATTTTATCAGGTTATGCTTATAATACTCTAGCTGCTATAAAGGCAGCAAAAGAACAAAAGGAGGAGAAAATTAATGAATAATAGTGAATTACTCTTTATTTATGACGCAAAAATGTGCAACCCCAATGGAGATCCTGATGATGAAAATCGTCCAAGGATGGATTATGAACGTCAACGCAACCTGGTAAGTGATGTAAGGTTGAAACGTTATATTAGAGATTATCTTAAAGATTTGGGATATGAAATATTTGTATCAAAACAAGACAATAAGGTTGTAGATGCTGAAAACCGATTAAAAGCAGTAGTCAACAAAAGTAAAGTTATTGAAAATGATTTGCCTATGATATTAGAAAAGCTTATAGATGTTAGAATGTTTGGAGCCACGATGCCTATAAAAGCTGAAGAAGGGGGTAGAGGTGGTTCGTCAATTACACTAACAGGTCCTGTCCAATTTAATTGGGGGTTTTCTTTGAATAAAGTAAATTTAGTAGATTCTAATAGCATAACTTCACATTTTAGTTCTCAAACAGAAAAACAACAGGGGGCTATGGGAAAGGATTATCGAGTTTATTACTCATTATTGGCTTTTCATGGTATAATAAGCGCTCGTAGAGCCGAATATACAAAATTAAATGATAGTGATTTAAAATTATTAGACCAGGCATTATTAAGATCTATTCCGTTACAAGCTACTAGAAGTAAGATAGGTCAATATCCAAGATTATATCTTCGATTGGAATATACAGATAATCAGACATTTATAGGTGATTTTAGAGATTTAATCTCATTAGAAGAAAGAGAAGGGTTAAGGAGCATTAATGAAGTCAAGTTAAAAGTCGATATGTTAATTGAAACATTAATTAAACATAGTTCTGATATAAAAAATATATACTGGTGGCAAAATGAAGACTTAGTAATACTAAACAGTCCTAATAATCTTATTAGCGGCTTATTAGAAAAAGAATTTAAAAATAGGATGATATCTATTTAATGTTGCCTTTTTCTATAATAAATAAATTGATGTAGAAAGAAAGGAGGCAGCATAACGCAAAAAATATGAATAATAATATAATCGTTTTTGATATTGAAGGTCCAATGGCACATTTTAGAAAATATTATACTAACTCTTCATCCTTAAGTTACAATTTTCCTCCTCGAACTACAATTATAGGAATAATCGCTGCTATTCTAGGCCTTGAGAGAGATTCCTATTATGAAATATTAGATAAGGAACACTGCAGTATTGCTTTAGCGATTCGTTCTCAGATAAGGCATATAATGCAAACGATAAATTATATAAGAACAAAAGAAGCTAAAGAATTTAACGGGAGTTGCGGTCATACTCAAACACCATTAGAAATAATTTTACCGAGTATAGACCAATCTGTATTAAGGTATCGAGTGTATTTTAGACATAATGATGAGCATTTTATGATAAAACTTAACGATATGCTTATTCGCAGCCGAAGTGTATATCCATTATACATGGGCTTATCCGAATTCACGGCTGTAGCAAAGTATGTAGCTATAATAGAGAAAAATATGATTGAAGAGATTCCAATTGGAAATGAAATAGACTTAAACTGTGTGTGCAATATAGATTACATTGCAAATTATGGATTAAAATTTATTAATACCAGAGGGGAAATGCTACAGTATATAAAAGAGCGAATGCCTATAGAATTTAGTCCGCATCGAGAACTAAAATCTCATGGTTGTTATATTTTTGAAAAGAAACACGGTTATATAAGAGTTAAGCTTAATGTGCCTTGTTATCGATTGAGATATGAAGGCACTGAAGAAAACATATTATTTATGTAAATTTATACACGGGGGCACATAAGAGTGGAATATTTTTCTCATGTTATTAAAGATGAAAAAGGAAATATAACTCGAAAAAAGCCATTAATAGTCCACTTGCAAGAAGTTGCCACAATTATGAAAAAGACCATAGAAAACACCCCTATAAATAATTCGAGCAGATTAGCAGATATTGGTTATTATATGGGTGTATGCCATGATTTTGGTAAGTTCACATCTTATTTTCAAAAATATCTACTGCAAGATAAAAAAGAAGGCTCATTATATTTTCACGGTTTTATTTCTGCTGTTTTTTCTGCATATATTATACAAAAAAATTGGACCCCAGAAATCGACTCTGAAACTTATATGCCCCTTTTGCTGTATTTTTTTGTATTACACCATCATGGCAATCTTGAAGATATTTCTGATGATATTATACCAAAAAGGTATTTTCGAGAAATATCTCAAGAGGAAGAAGATGACCGTTTAAAAGAGAAGTTAGATATTTTAGAAACCCAAATAAATGATCTTAAAAAGAATATTAAAGAAATTGAAGTTATGTATGTAAAGATGGGAATTTCATTATCATTAGAAGATTTTTTCTTGCATTATAAAGATGTCCTATGCAACTTAGATGTACTTCGTTATAAATTATTCAACAAAGAAACAGAAGAATTCCGGTTGCAATTGCTTATAATAGGGTTAATGCTTTATTCTACTCTAATAGATAGTGATAAAATGGATGCTGCATGTGTAGTTAAAGGTGGTAGAAAACAAATTAGACCAGATCTCGTCGATATATTTAAACTTAACAAGTTTGATAATGTTTCTCAAATTGATACATTAAGGGATAAAATATATGATTCAGTTGTTAACAATATAGAAAAAATCTCATTAGATCAACACCTTTTTACATTAACAGCTCCAACAGGGTTAGGTAAGACACTCACAGGTTTTTCTGCTGCTTTAAAGTTAAGAAAACGTATAAATGAGAAAAAGCATTATCTTCCACGCATTATTTACTCATTACCCTTTACGAGTATAATAGATCAAAATTATGGTGTTTTAAAAGAAGTGTTAAGTCAAATAGAAGATTTTAGACAAAATGAGGGACTATATTTAATTAAACACCATCATCTTAGTGAACTTAAATATACTAAAAATAATGAAGAAGAACCTTTAGATAAAGCTTTAATGCTTATTGAAAGCTGGGAAGCAGAAGTAGTGATTACGACATTCATACAATTTTTCTATACCATAATCGGCTATAAAAATCGATTTTTAAAAAAATATCATAATATTGCTGGTTCTATAATACTTTTAGATGAAATTCAGAATGTAGATGTAAAATATTGGCCTCTAATTAGTACAATAATAGAATTAATAGCTCGACAACTAAATTGTTACATAATATTAATGACTGCTACTAAACCTCTCATTTTTAAGACAGGACAAGCGAAAGAATTGGTAACTAATCCAGAAGAATATTTTTATAAATTGAATAGAGTCACATTAGTTCCAGATATGACACCGATTACTGTAGAAACACTCGCAGAGAAAATAAAAAATATTATTGATAACAAGCATTCATGTTTAATTGTTATGAATACTATTAAATCATCAATACAGTTATTTAAGCTACTAAAAGGTAAAATAGGTATCCCTTGTATATACCTTTCAACAAATATTGTACCTTTACATAGAGCAAGACGGATAAATTTTATTAAAGAATGTAATAAAAAGCATAGAAAAATTGTTGTTATATCTACACAAGTTGTTGAAGCTGGAGTAGACATAAGTATGGATATAGTAATTCGGGATATTGGGCCAATAGATTCGATAATTCAAGTAGCTGGCCGTTGTAAACGCAATAGTTTATATGATTGTGGAAAAGTTTATATCGTTAAGTTAGTTAATGAAAAAAATAATAAGCCGGAGGAACCTTTAGCCAAAAGAATATATGGTGCAGTTCATTGCTCACTTGCTACTCAAGCATTGGAAAATGGTGTTATAGAAGAAAAATCTTTTTATGAGTTAATCAATAACTATTTTAATGATTTAGAACTATCAAAAAGTCAGGATGAGTCAAAATATATTTTGGATGCATTTCAGGATTTTCGATTCTATAAAAAAAATAGCGATATAATAACAGTCTCTTCATTTTCGCTCATAGAAAAAAAGCCGAAATATGTAGATATATTTGTAGAAGTAGGTGATGAGGCTAAAGCAGTATGGAATAAATACATAAAAAATGTAATTAATGAAAAGGATCCGGATAAAAAAAGACAAGCGACACTTGAACTCAAAAGCGAATTAAACTCTTATATTATTTCAGTGCCGCTTGAAATGGCAATTGGGCTCGAACCTAAAATGGCTATATCAAAAGATAAAACTTTTTGGAAACTTCCGTATGAAGGATTAAATTTATTTTATGATTTATATACAGGGTTTAAACGTTCTATAGATATGGATGTCTGGATGATTGGATAATATAAATTTGAAAAATATTAAAAGAAATAGCACAAAGACTTGTTTGTGAATGTTATGTTTAATGTGTCTGTTTGGTCTGTAGTCCTTGGTTCATCTTAGAATATTTGATTCTCTGGCAGGAATTTCTAATATTATGTAGAATATTACAACATTGGACAAATTTTATCATATAATGATAAAAATTTATTCGGCGCAGGAGTAGATTTTATGAGAATAAAATTAACGTTTAGCACCGATAGAAATCTCATAATTCCGGTGCAGTACAATTATTCCATTCAGAGCATGATTTACCGGAATATATCTCCTGGCCTCGCAGATTTTTTGCACGATCAGGGGTACATATTAAACGGTAGGCAGTTCAAGCTTTTCACCTTTTCACGTCTGGAAGGCCGTTTTACCTTGAGAAAGGATAAAAAGATAGAATTTATGCCACCTGTGCGTTTAACGGTAGCTTCGGCGGTAGAAAGGTTTTTAAGGGAACTGGCGGAAGGCATGCTCAGAAACGACAATTTGAATTTATATGGGCAAAAACTGATGCTGGAAAGTGTAGAGGTATCCCAGCCGCTGGAAGATGAGGATTTTGAAGAAGAAATTACTATAAAAATGCTGTCTCCTGTGGTGGCTTACAACACAGTGGAAAGGGATGACCGCGCCAGGACATATTATTTTTCTCCGTGGGACGAATGGTTTTCGGAGCTGATTACTGCAAACCTGGAGAAAAAGTATGAGCTTATCATGGGAAAAAAATACACCGGAGACTATGTGCGCATAATTCCTATCGGCCCCAGAGATGAGAAGTATTGCAAGGTGCTCGACTACAAGAATACTGTGATCAAGGGATGGCTGGGCATATACCAAGTTAGGGGCGATAAAAGGCTCATGAAAATTGCCTATGATACGGGGCTCGGAAGCAAAAACCCGCAAGGGTTCGGATGCTTTGAGATAATTGACGGAATAAAGAACATGCCGAAAAAAAGGTGGCTTTGAGGGAATATGCATATAGAGTGATTAACCTAGGGAGGCGAGCATATGCTTTCTGCAGTGAAAGATATCGGGAAACTCATTATAGAAAGGGAAGGGAGGGATCTTATAAGCATTCTGGTGGAAGACCCGGACTCCAACGGCAGTTATAAAAAGGTCATCACCATTGTTTTGGAGCAAAAAGATAAAGGCTTTGAGCTGGCCGGAGTGGAGACGGAGGAATATGACAGCGCCAAGATAATGAAGTATTTGTACAGAAGCGGCGCCGCCAACGGCGCGGACCTTTCTCCCACAGCAAAACTGAGCGGCAAACCGGAGGGCACTTTTGACAGGAAAATCCTGGGCTGGTTCAATATCCTGGACGACAGGAAGACAAAGCTTACGGATGAAGAAAAGGCTTTTCTTAGCGGCATCCGGGACGTCCTCAAAGAAAATGCCGATTATATAAAAGAAGAAATCCTTGCCATCCGGGAAAAAACACCGAAAAAAGAAGGAATTGTGGTGACTTTAAAGATTAAAAATCAGAATTCTACAAAATATGTGGGAGACTTTCCGATTTTCAGGGAGTTTTTGAAGATTCAGGTAAACGATAAGGATTCCAGTATTTCCGCGAAAGACAAGATATGTTCCATTTGCGGCGAAAAAAAGGCCACTGTTTTTGGAAATCTTGATGTTTACGCCTTTTATACGCTGGACAAACCCGGGTACATAACCGGAGGCTTTAATGAATCAAAAGCCTGGCGCAACTTCCCGGTCTGCCCCGAATGCAAACTGGCGCTGGAAGAGGGCAAGAAGTTTGTGGAATCAAACCTTACCTTCAGGTTCTGCGGCATCAGATACAATCTCATTCCGAAGTTTATTCTCGGGGAATGCGGAATAACGGATGATATAATAGACATTTTTACGAGCACTTCTCGCATTGTTTCCTTAAAGCAAAAGGTCATGGAAAGGATTACAAACGATGATGAAGAAATCCTTGACGCCTTAAAGGACCTGAAGGATGTAATCACTTTGAACTTCCTTTTCATACAAAAATCCAATGCGGCGGAAAGAATCCTCCTCAATATAGAAGATGTCTTCCCATCCCGGATAAGAAAAATCTTCGACACAAAGCACGAAGTTGATAAAATTTACAGCAGCAACTTTACTTTCGGCACCATCAGGAATTTCTTTGCCAAATCGGATCCCAAAAAGAGGGATTATGATCTGGACGGATACTTCCTGGATATTGTCGATAGAATCTTTAAAGATCGCCCGGTGAGCTTCTATTTCACCCTGCAGTTTATCATGAAAAAAATAAGGGATGAATTCATAAACGACGGTTATTTCTATCAATCGGTAAAAGACGGCATGATGGCCGTAAGCTTTCTGGAAAAACTTGAACTTATAAAAATGGAGGAAGATGTCATGGAAGAAAGGATTTTTGACGGGATGTTTAAAAAATACGGCCCTGCCTTTGAGACGCCTCTCAAGCGCGGGTTGTTTCTCATGGGGTCTTTGACGGAGCTGCTTTTGAGAAAGCAGTTTAAGGAGAGAAGTGCAAAGCCTTTTATGAAAAATTTAAAGAGCCTGAAGATGGATGAAAGGGATTTTAAAGGCCTTTTGCCCGAAGTGCAGAACAAACTGGAAGAATATGAGTCTTTTGACAAAGGCAAGAGGATGCTGGCAGCCGAGGCGGCAAATTATCTACTGCAGGCGGGGGATGGCTGGAAAATGCCTGTGGACGAAATGAATTTCTATTTTGCCTGCGGCATGAATCTGGTAAATGATGTGGCCGCCATTATTTACCCGGACAAGAAAGTAGCCGAGCAGGAGCTGGGGCAGGAAGAGACAAACCCGCAGCCGTGAAGGCGGCGATTTGCGGCATAGCTTTATATTGCTTTTATCTTTGACAGCAGGGATTGTCAGATTTCAAATCAACTTTTAAAAAACAGGAGGAGATAAAAGATGGCAAACATTAAAAACCGCTCGGAGATTTTATTCCTGTATGATGTTACCGATGCCAATCCTAATGGAGACCCGGTGGATGAAAACAAGCCTAGGGTAGATGAGGAAACGGGAGTAAATATCGTGACTGATGTTAGGCTGAAAAGGACTATTAGAGACTATCTGCATGACTATAAGGGTCAGGAAATTTTCATACTGGAAATAAGAGATGATAAAGGCAACTTGAAGACAAAGGAAGACAGGCTGGCACAGTTCAAGGACAACGCTGATTTGATTAAACAATGCATAGACGTGAGGCTGTTTGGAGCGACTACAGCGGTAAAGGATAAAACCATGACATTGACAGGGCCGGTGCAGTTCAAATACGGAAGGTCGCTGCACAGGGTGGATATAACTTATGTCAAAGGCACTACTGTTATGCCTTCGAAAGAAGGCAACAAGCAGGGTACCTTCACGGAAAGGTACATACTCCCCTATTCCCTCATAGCCTTTTACGGCATAGTGAACGAAAATGCCGCAGCGGCACAGGGCATTGACCTTTCCGAAGAAGATGTAGCCCTTCTTCTTGAAGGCATATGGAACGGGACAAAAAACCTCATGTCAAATTCCAAAACAGGCCAGATGCCCAGGCTTTTGCTCGAAGTGGTATACAAAGAAAAGAATTTCCACATGGGGGAACTGGACAAAAGGATAAAATTTGTGAGCGATAAAAACGACGAAGAGATAAGGGATATAAAAGACGGAAAACTGGATGTAACAGAACTCATAAAAGCCCTAGGACTCCATAAAGACACCATCGAGCGCATAAACTATAAAGTCGATGAAAGGCTTATTTTGACTTTGGAGGGGAAAGAAACCTGCCTGAAAGAGGCATTGTCCGGTTTTGATGCTTTCGAACTTTCATTTTAGAGGGGAATAAATGATGAAGACGCTGGTATTTGATATATACGGGGACTTTGGCCATTTCAAAAAATTCTATACCACATCATCCCCTCTCACCTTTGCTTTTCCCCCGCCTCCCACCGTGAGGGGGATGTTGGGTGCCATTATAGGAATTGATAAAAACGATTATCTCGATGTGCTGTCGCACGATAAGTGCAAAATTGCCGTTAGAATTCTTTCGCCGGTAAAAAAAGTCCGCATGGGGCTAAATCACATAAATACGAAAGGAAATTATTGGATTCCAGCCAAAAAAGGGACCCATGAGGCCAGGACCCAGATACGCACTGAGTTCTTGAAAAATCCGGCCTACAGGCTTTACATCTACCACGAGGACGAGCAACTTCTAAAAAACCTTGCAGAAAATATTCGATCCCACAAAACCGTATATACGCTGTCCCTGGGGCTCAGCGAACTACTGGCTGATTTTAAGTTTGTGGGGATTTGTGAGTTTGTCGAAAGAAGAAACGGTGAAGGCCATATAACCACCGTAATCCCGATGTGCGTTATTAATGAGTACGGCATAACCTTCGAAAAAGACAAAAAGTATTTCAAAGAAAAAATAGCGGTGGAAATGACCCGGGACCGCGTTGTGGAAAGGTATGAGGATGTTATTTTTGAGGTCCAGGGCAGAACCATTTATGCCCGAACCAGCATTTACTGGGAGGATGAAAAAGGTGAGCGCATCATCTTCTTCTAACCTGTATTCCCATCCGGAAAAAGCCCTGGAGGAACATCTTGTCAATGTGGCAAAAATAGCACAGCAAAACTTTGAACAAAGCCCTGCCGATTTTACCGGTATAATGACCAGGGGCAGGCTGATGAGATTAATAAGGATTTGCGGGCTGCTGCATGATTTGGGAAAAGCAACCGGCTATTTCCAGAGGTATCTTTTTGCCTCTGAGGAGGAAAAGAAGAATCTGAAAGCAATGGAAGAGACCCATCACGGGCTTTTATCGGCAGTGGCATGCTTTTATGCGGCAAAGGCTGAATTTGAGCATGATGAAGAATTAAAAGGCGATGACAGGGCATTTTTGTCCTTTGTCGCCTTTTTGGCCGTAAAAAGGCATCACGGCAATCTGGAAGACATATTGGATGAAGCTGTCCTTCGCGATAAAGAACAGGTGCTGATGGCCCAAATAGAAAGCATTGACGAAAAAAGGCTTGCTGTATTAAATGCGATACTCAAACAAAACGGTTTAAAGCAGGATATAACCGAAGAAAATTTGAAAAAATGGGCCATGGATATATCGGCAGAACTGAAAACCATACGGAGAAAACTGAGGGGCCTCGAGCGCAGCAGGAGCATAGATCCGTATCTTGCCACCAACTATATTTTTTCCCTGCTTATAGATGCCGACAAGAGCGAGGTATCCACAGGAAAAGTTCTGGCAAGATGCGATGCAAATCTTGATTCATCTATTGTAGATGAATATAAAAAGTCCATGAAATTTAAAGACACGTTTTTGAATAAACTGAGGCAGGAAGCATATGATGAGGTGCTCCTTGCCCCTGTGGACCTTGAAAAAAGAGTGTATTCCATAAATCTCCCGACCGGCCTGGGCAAGACTCTGACGTCTCTTGCCTTTGCTCTGAAACTCCGAAAGGATATCCATGCAAAAAAAGGCTTTATCCCCCGCATCATATATTCGCTGCCGTTTCTCAGCGTCATCGAACAAAATGCCGGCGAATTTGAGAAGGTACTCAAAGCCGGCGGCCTGGATGTGGATACCAGCCTGCTCTTAAAACACCATCACCTGTCCGAATACACCTATAAAAAAGGCGATGAAGAATTTGAGCCGGGTGAGGCCAAAATCCTCATCGAAGGATGGAATTCGGAAATAATAGTGACCACATTTGTCCAGCTGTTTCATGCGCTTCTGTCCAACAGTAACAAAAACCTTCGAAAGTTTCACCGGCTTTCGGGCAGCATCATCATACTGGATGAAGTCCAGTCCATACCGTTTAAATACTGGCTTTTGGTGAGGGAAATCCTGAAAACATTGACTGAAAAGCTGGACTCCTATGTGGTTTTTGTAACTGCCACAGAGCCCATGATTTTTTCGAGAGAAGAGGTTTCCCCCCTGACGGATAGAAAGAAATACTTCAATATTATGGACAGGGTAGTGATAAAACCGGATATAGCGCGGGACATTAGCCTGGAGGAATTCGCCGAAAGCCTTGAAATAAAGGATGGCAGAAGTTATCTTTTTATCCTAAACACCATAAAGTCTGCAAAAAAGTTTTATGAATTGCTCAAACAAAAGGCAGGAGAAAGAGAAGCGGCATACCTTTCCACCCATGTGGTTCCTTTTGAGCGGCTCAGGCGCATAGAAAACATGCGCAGCGGCAGAGTAAACCTTGCTGTTACCACCCAGCTGGTGGAGGCAGGAGTCGACATTGACTTTGACGTGGTATACAGGGATCTTGCGCCCCTTGACTCCATAAACCAGTCTGCCGGCCGCTGCAACCGGAATTGGGGGGAAAAGGGAGAAGTAATCGTGGTTTCTCTGAAAGATGAAAAAAGGTTGTATTCATCTTATATTTATGACGGCGTGCTGCTGGACATGACCCGCCGCATATTGCAGAAAAAAGATGTTATAGAGGAAAAAGATTTTCTTGAATTAATCGAATCGTATTACAGCCAAATGCAGGATAAAAAATCCAGCGACAGGTCCCGCGAGCTTCTTTCAGCAGTTTACAGCATGAAATATACCAGCGTGGATGAAACACCGTGCATTTCGGATTTTAAATTAATTGATGAGGATTATCCCAAACTGGATGTATTCATAGAGCTGAACGATGAAGCGGCAGAAATATGGCTGGATTACATCAGGATAAAGGAAATGAAAGATTTGATAAAGCGCAAGCTCGAATTCAACAAAATTAAATCTGATTTTTATAAATATGTTGTATCAATACCCATGAATGTGCAAAATTTGCCTCCCGAAGTGGCAGGCTTTCGCTATGTAAACAGGAATTCCCTGCAGGATTATTATGACGAAGTCACTGGCTTCAAATGTGAAGGAGTGACGGCTCTGTGGTGAAACTCATAACCGGGACACTCATACAGAGCTATAACATTTGCAAAAGGCAGACATGGCTCATGGCCCACCAGATAATACCAGACCAGGAGCATCCATATATAGAATTAGGCCGGCTAATTGATGAAGAAAGCTATGACAGAGATAAGAAAAAAATAAATTTTGAAAATGTGGTACTCGATCTCGTGAAATCCGATGAAGGAGATATAATAGTAGGCGAAGTTAAAAAAAGCTCAAAAGCCCGGGAAAGTGCCAGGCTGCAGCTTGCGTTTTATCTATACAAACTAAAAGAAAGCGGAATCAATGCCCGGGGCGTTCTGCTTTTTCCCGAAGAAAGAAAAAGGATGATGGTAGAACTCACACCCGAGCTTGAAAACGAACTGGAAAAAATATTCAAGGACATAGAAAGGATCATATTTCAACCCGTGCCTCCCCCTTTTAAAAAGATAGGCTACTGTAAAAATTGTGGATACAAGGAGTTTTGCTGGTCGTGAAAAAGCCGATTTTTATATTTTCAAATGGAGAACTTAAAAGAAAGGACAATACCATATTTTTTGAAAATGAGGAAGGCCAGAAATTCATTCCGGTAGAAAACACCAGTGAGATATACGTCTTTGGCGAAGTGAATGTAAACAAAAGATTTCTGGAATTCATAACCCAGGCCGAAATAATTCTCCATTTTTTCAATCACCATGACTACTATGTAGGGTCCTATTACCCCAGAGAACATCTCAACTCTGGCTTTATGATATTAAAGCAGGCTGAACATTACCTGGATGCCGGCAAAAGGCAAAAATTAGCATCAGAGTTTGTCATGGGAGCATCCAAAAACATACAACAGGTACTCAGATATTATTCCAACAGAGGCAAGAATTTAGCTGAAGTTGAAAATGGAATAAAAAATCTGGAACAAAAAATCTATTCCTGCTCAGATGTCGAAGAACTTATGGCGATTGAGGGCAACACCCGGGACTACTATTACAGGGCCTTTGACCATATCCTGGAAAAACCCGAGTTCAGTTTTGAACAGAGGACCAGGCGGCCACCCCAGAACAATCTAAACACGCTCATAAGCTTTGGCAATTCAATGATATACACAATAGTATTGAGCGAAATTTATAAAACCCATCTGGACCCAAGAATAGGATACCTCCATGCCACAAACTTCCGCCGATTTACCCTTAACCTTGACATAGCAGAGATATTTAAACCCATTATAATCGACAGAGTAATCTTCACCTTAATCGGCAGAAACATGATAACAAAAGACGATTTTGAAAAAAGCACTGCAGGTTTGATTCTCAAAGAAAACGCAAAAAAAACCTTTGTAGAAGAATTGGAAAACAAACTGAAAACCACATTCAACCACAGGACCCTGGGCAAAAACGTCTCATACCGCCGCCTGATAAGACTGGAACTGTATAAGTTGGAAAAACATTTGATGGGCGAAGAAGAATACAAACCGTACATAGCAAGCTGGTGAAAAAAATATATTTAACAGGGACTCAGACAAGATTCAATTATTTTCTGCATACTTCTACCTGCAAAATACTCTTCAAGAGAGACTATAGGTATCAAAAAAGTCGGAGATAAAATGATTGTTTAAAAAAATATAGTCGTCGACCTCAGGTAGTGTAAAAATTTCCGGAAGTCGACGACATTATTTTTTCTGGCGATAAATCCTTCCAAGCCTTTATTTTTATGGTAAAAAATGATATAATTTACTCAAAGGTTGGCTTTTCGTATATTGATCAAATACTAATAATACTATATGTATCCTGTATTTTTTGCCTATTTGGATTGGTTTTTAGCCTCCCTACGAGGAATTGAAACAGTGTAGAAAGCAATGAAGAAATGATTGGTGTTGCCGGTTTTTAGCCTCCCTACGAGGAATTGAAACTCGAGGCCGCAGGTGGGGCGGTCAATTGGCGTGGGAAGTTTTTAGCCTCCCTACGAGGAATTGAAACTGCGAGCGGGACGTTTTATGTCCCGCATGTCTGTATTGGTTTTTAGCCTCCCTACGAGGAATTGAAACTATTCTTTTTGCTTTGCATTGCTTAATGGGCAACCAATGTTTTTAGCCTCCCTACGAGGAATTGAAACTCAAGACAAGAGAGAAGGGAACCCTTCTCCTTGTCGAGTTTTTAGCCTCCCTACGAGGAATTGAAACCCGGCGGGGCCGCAAGGCCCTTCCGCTCAACCTACAAAGTTTTTAGCCTCCCTACGAGGAATTGAAACCTTCGGCCTGTCGGCTTTTTTCTCGGCTGTCTTCCAGGTTTTTAGCCTCCCTACGAGGAATTGAAACCTTGGTCGGGAAATATCCCCGCTCCGGTTTCCCGGAGTTTTTAGCCTCCCTACGAGGAATTGAAACGGCATCTATGCCACCTCCTTAGTGCACCACAAAGGTCCGTTTTTAGCCTCCCTACGAGGAATTGAAACCTGGTTGTTCTGGCCCTGGCGGAGGGATGTCAGTGTATGTTTTTAGCCTCCCTACGAGGAATTGAAACGGGTTTCGGAGATAGCCGGGTGTCTGATATCCCATGTTTTTAGCCTCCCTACGAGGAATTGAAACGGCTGTGTGTCGTAGCAGTATACAAGCTCTTCGTCGGGTTTTTAGCCTCCCTACGAGGAATTGAAACCCGCTTTAGCTCTCAAAGGCGACTGGGCGGCCCTCTGTTTTTAGCCTCCCTACGAGGAATTGAAACTCATAATCATCCAGCCATGGCGCACCCTCCAGGAAAGTTTTTAGCCTCCCTACGAGGAATTGAAACTATCTCGCATCTTATTTTGCCTCCCTATTTTTCTGATAGTTTTTAGCCTCCCTACGAGGAATTGAAACTCCCCTGTGCTGCAAGATAGTTTTTAAGCTCGGAAGGTTTTTAGCCTCCCTACGAGGAATTGAAACGGAGGAAGAAAGGGGGAAAGGTAATGCAGCCGAGGCCCGTTTTTAGCCTCCCTACGAGGAATTGAAACTCATTTACTCCTCCTTTTCCGGCACTTTTCCCCCGTGTTTTTAGCCTCCCTACGAGGAATTGAAACTTTCTTCCTCCTTTTTTAGGTTGAGCGGAAGGGCCTTGCGTTTTTAGCCTCCCTACGAGGAATTGAAACTTGTATGTCGGGAGGTATGCGGCAGTTGTCAGGGTGGTTTTTAGCCTCCCTACGAGGAATTGAAACCTTCCTCCTTGCATTTCCAGCATAGCTATGCTATAGTTTTTAGCCTCCCTACGAGGAATTGAAACCTATAAATTCGGTATATGTCTTGTGAAGCACAACGGAAGTTTTTAGCCTCCCTACGAGGAATTGAAACCTTCTTCTGCACATTGCAGGGCGGGCAATTAGACCAGGTTTTTAGCCTCCCTACGAGGAATTGAAACTTAGAGTTAAAGAAGGATTTTCTACAAGGGCTCGTGAGTTTTTAGCCTCCCTACGAGGAATTGAAACAAGCCTGGCAAGAATGCAGAGATGCATTCTTCAAGAGGTTTTTAGCCTCCCTACGAGGAATTGAAACTTTTCCTCCTTAAATCTCTTTTTATTCTCCCCTCTGGTTTTTAGCCTCCCTACGAGGAATTGAAACCAAAATCTATCTGGGGGGAAGGTTACTGGTTAAACTCGTTTTTAGCCTCCCTACGAGGAATTGAAACGACGAAGAAGCTCGGCAGCTAATGGAATCACTTGACGTTTTTAGCCTCCCTACGAGGAATTGAAACGGGACCGGCTGGAAAGGGAGAAGCCCCTGGAAGTCAAAGTTTTTAGCCTCCCTACGAGGAATTGAAACCGGCAATGCCGACAGGCCCCGACAATGCAGCAAACAGTTTTTAGCCTCCCTACGAGGAATTGAAACCTTTCAAACCGAGGGCCTCACATAGCTTTCGGACTTCGTTTTTAGCCTCCCTACGAGGAATTGAAACTCCCTCCCCGCCGATAACAAAGCCGCTATGATAAACCCGTTTTTAGCCTCCCTACGAGGAATTGAAACAATCGAGAGGGGCAGAATTCCCGGCATGGACACAGCGTTTTTAGCCTCCCTACGAGGAATTGAAACCTTCGATATCGTTAAGCGGAAACATGATATCAAGCTGTTTTTAGCCTCCCTACGAGGAATTGAAACGGGTAACAGAGGACAGCAACGGCAAAAAGCGCAAAAGTTTTTAGCCTCCCTACGAGGAATTGAAACTCGTTGTGGCTTGATATTGATAAATATATACAAAACAGTTTTTAGCCTCCCTACGAGGAATTGAAACGTTTTGGAACTAGCTATGTAAGATATGACCTGAATTAGTTTTTAGCCTCCCTACGAGGAATTGAAACATTGTCTTTGTTAATCTGGTTAGGCTTCATTACCTGTTTTTAGCCTCCCTACGAGGAATTGAAACGACGAAGTATACACATCAAGAGCAAAGCCGTTTCTCGTTTTTAGCCTCCCTACGAGGAATTGAAACGCACCAAGCAAACCTTTCCATGCAAAGATGTAACCAGTTTTTAGCCTCCCTACGAGGAATTGAAACGAGCAGAAGTAACTCGGGGTGTTATCCACATCGTATCGTTTTTAGCCTCCCTACGAGGAATTGAAACATTATAGCAAATGTATTTATTTTGTCAACACATCTTGTTTTTAGCCTCCCTACGAGGAATTGAAACTTGTAAGAGTGCTGCTGGGTCCGTTTCGTCGGAGTCGTTTTTAGCCTCCCTACGAGGAATTGAAACAAGATCCTTCCTGGCGGGAAAAAATAGCGGAAGCGGTTTTTAGCCTCCCTACGAGGAATTGAAACTCCACAGCATCCACGGCGGCCCCGGGCAGAGATTAGTTTTTAGCCTCCCTACGAGGAATTGAAACCGTCATCATATGCAAAATATTCTTTCTCTTCATCTGGTTTTTAGCCTCCCTACGAGGAATTGAAACCCCCTCGGCAAACCGCTTGCATAGTAATCTTAGCTCGTTTTTAGCCTCCCTACGAGGAATTGAAACCCGTTGGATCAAAAAGTTCAAAACCATAAGGAGTTAGGTTTTTAGCCTCCCTACGAGGAATTGAAACTATTTGACCATAAAAGTTCTAAGCCATTTGATAAATAGTTTTTAGCCTCCCTACGAGGAATTGAAACACGCCTCGGCCGTCTGCCGCCCAAGTTGCGTTACCTGTTTTTAGCCTCCCTACGAGGAATTGAAACTTGTATAAGCCGGTACCAGGTATTATTGGAATTTCGGGGTTTTTAGCCTCCCTACGAGGAATTGAAACGTGCCTGTGCGGATTTTATCGAAGGCGTCGTCGAACGTTTTTAGCCTCCCTACGAGGAATTGAAACATGCCGGGGCAGGAACGGTCACAATTACTGAAGACAGTTTTTAGCCTCCCTACGAGGAATTGAAACATCTTAAAAAGCAGTACCACTCACCGCTAGGACCGGTTTTTAGCCTCCCTACGAGGAATTGAAACTTATTATGAGTGTTCGAACTGTGGAAACTACATCCAGTTTTTAGCCTCCCTACGAGGAATTGAAACTCCGGAACTGACTTATGGTCCGATGATACCTCCGACCCGTTTTTAGCCTCCCTACGAGGAATTGAAACGCATCTGGGGAACGGATGGGCTAAAAAGTTGCCGTAGTTTTTAGCCTCCCTACGAGGAATTGAAACAGTCTATTTACTACCCAATTTAATTGTTCATCATTGGTTTTTAGCCTCCCTACGAGGAATTGAAACCTTGTCCGAATTGCGGAAGGGAGTGGGAGGTAGAATGTTTTTAGCCTCCCTACGAGGAATTGAAACATGCACAGAGATTCAGTGCCTTTGTGAAGGAGCTCCGTTTTTAGCCTCCCTACGAGGAATTGAAACATTTTTCAATTTTCACAGTTTCCTCTCCCTTTCTTTGTTTTTAGCCTCCCTACGAGGAATTGAAACTCTGCTCCGCTATCTCCGGCGGCAGGATTCCTATAAGTTTTTAGCCTCCCTACGAGGAATTGAAACTTATCCCTGAGATAATCATTCAGATCCTGGCCACCAAGTTTTTAGCCTCCCTACGAGGAATTGAAACCCCTGATAAGAGAAAGGAGTACAAAATCGGGGAATGGTTTTTAGCCTCCCTACGAGGAATTGAAACAACGTATTGCGACTAAATCGCCAACAGGCTCAACATAGTTTTTAGCCTCCCTACGAGGAATTGAAACTGTAATAACTGCATTAAAAGCGCTTGTTGTTGTTGGTTTTTAGCCTCCCTACGAGGAATTGAAACTCGGAATGAGAAAGGGGAAATGAGAATATGGCAAACGTTTTTAGCCTCCCTACGAGGAATTGAAACGTGCAGTTTGATAAGCAGCTTCTGCAAGCCGCCGCTGCGTTTTTAGCCTCCCTACGAGGAATTGAAACGATGCTCTCTTTGTGGGGAAATCATGGAGCACAAAAAGTTTTTAGCCTCCCTACGAGGAATTGAAACCGGCAATATCGCCATTTTCAACAATATCCTGTTTTTGTTTTTAGCCTCCCTACGAGGAATTGAAACTCTTTTCCCCTCCTCCCAACAAAAATATACCACAAAGTTTTTAGCCTCCCTACGAGGAATTGAAACAAAGCCCTGAATATAAAAAGCATCCGCTTTGGGGAGTTTTTAGCCTCCCTACGAGGAATTGAAACAAATGCAGCTCATCGAGCGCAATCCGCTGCAGTTCGGTTTTTAGCCTCCCTACGAGGAATTGAAACAACTGACAAAGGCTGAGCTATATTCCATTGCCAAGCTGGTTTTTAGCCTCCCTACGAGGAATTGAAACAAGCACCGTATGGTAATACTTCCAGTAATATACCTTGTTTTTAGCCTCCCTACGAGGAATTGAAACCCCCTGCGGAGCCCCAAGGAGGCGGCCAGGTGGATGGGAGTTTTTAGCCTCCCTACGAGGAATTGAAACGAAGAATCTGCAATTACTCTGCCAGGATTGCCATAAGTTTTTAGCCTCCCTACGAGGAATTGAAACCATCTTCTGTTTTTTGGAATTTTGCGGTCCTGAGGAGTTTTTAGCCTCCCTACGAGGAATTGAAACTCTTTTTGCTCTTGCAACATAGCTTCTAAGACTTTTGTTTTTAGCCTCCCTACGAGGAATTGAAACGAAGAATCTGCAATTACTCTGCCAGGATTGCCATAAGTTTTTAGCCTCCCTACGAGGAATTGAAACTAGAAAAGCACAATCTTCCCAGGATTCGCTTCCACGAGTTTTTAGCCTCCCTACGAGGAATTGAAACTTGCTTTCTTCTCAATTTCTACCGAACTTCTACCGGTTTTTAGCCTCCCTACGAGGAATTGAAACAAATTATCCCGCTTTAGCTCCCCACCCCATACCTCTAGTTTTTAGCCTCCCTACGAGGAATTGAAACGATAGTTGTTGAACAGAAAGCCCTAAAGATTTTCTTGTTTTTAGCCTCCCTACGAGGAATTGAAACATGATGGCAGCGAAATGGTTTGTGACCGGCCTCGGGTTTTTAGCCTCCCTACGAGGAATTGAAACTATATAAGGCCCCTTGCGGGTTTGAGGGGTTCCCCCGTTTTTAGCCTCCCTACGAGGAATTGAAACTGTCCGGCTCCCATTTCCGGAGCTCGTCTTCCATGCGGTTTTTAGCCTCCCTACGAGGAATTGAAACGTGTGACCTTCGTGACGACTTCGTAGCTCTTCTTGCCGTTTTTAGCCTCCCTACGAGGAATTGAAACCTGCTGACCTGTAGGGTATTGAGCAGGTCCTGATATGTTTTTAGCCTCCCTACGAGGAATTGAAACTTTTCAGAATTTTAGAACTTTAAGCGATTCCTGGAGTTTTTAGCCTCCCTACGAGGAATTGAAACTCGGCTATGATTGCCACGTTTCCGACGAGCCAGAAGTTTTTAGCCTCCCTACGAGGAATTGAAACTCCATTCTTGCCTGATATACCTCCAATGTGGCAATTTGTTTTTAGCCTCCCTACGAGGAATTGAAACATTCTGTAATGACCAATAATATGGTCTGTATCAATGTTTTTAGCCTCCCTACGAGGAATTGAAACGGCACAGACGTACAGCAAACACAATGAAGTTATCCGGTTTTTAGCCTCCCTACGAGGAATTGAAACGAACTTTAAGCGATTCCTGGAAGCCTTGATACATCGTTTTTAGCCTCCCTACGAGGAATTGAAACAAACGAAGAAGAAGCGAAGGCCGTAAGAATGATTTTGTTTTTAGCCTCCCTACGAGGAATTGAAACATCCTTCCAAGCTGGCTGCTGCCCAATTCTATCGTAGTTTTTAGCCTCCCTACGAGGAATTGAAACTCGCCCCTGTCTTTGAAATTTTTTAATCTTGAGCGGGTTTTTAGCCTCCCTACGAGGAATTGAAACACACAAACCCTCTCACGCCACAGGCGACGCAAGAAGGTTTTTAGCCTCCCTACGAGGAATTGAAACGCCGATTCCGGACGAGAATTTCGCCGGCGAACTGCGTTTTTAGCCTCCCTACGAGGAATTGAAACTTTCCTCCCTTCTATTTCACAGCAGATTTAATAAAAATGTTTTTAGCCTCCCTACGAGGAATTGAAACTGCCGTAAAATGCCGCCGATGACGCTACAGCTATTTGTTTTTAGCCTCCCTACGAGGAATTGAAACAAGATTCAACAGTTTGGGCCAGTTCCGGACAAAGAAGTTTTTAGCCTCCCTACGAGGAATTGAAACTCCTCATATTTGTGGAATAGCGTTTTGCAATGAAGACGTTTTTAGCCTCCCTACGAGGAATTGAAACTTTTTATCTCGCTTAATACCGGCGCACATTTTCTTTAGTTTTTAGCCTCCCTACGAGGAATTGAAACACCGCATAACAAAAGCTTTGCCGGAAGCAAATCCGGCGTTTTTAGCCTCCCTACGAGGAATTGAAACTGTAACCGATGAGGATAACAACCTCATCGGCTATGATTGTTTTTAGCCTCCCTACGAGGAATTGAAACTCAAAGTCGGAATCGTCGCCCAGAATATCCTGGGCGAGTTTTTAGCCTCCCTACGAGGAATTGAAACAGGAGAAATGATTGTCCATGAGCACAGTTGCATACCGTTTTTAGCCTCCCTACGAGGAATTGAAACTAAACAATCCAAGTTTTGAGGTAGATAGTAATGCTGAGTTTTTAGCCTCCCTACGAGGAATTGAAACATGCATTCGGCACCGCCGAGGACGGCAGGGGGAAGGTTTTTAGCCTCCCTACGAGGAATTGAAACACAGGAAGGAGTTCAGGCGGTTGATATAGGCGATGGTTTTTAGCCTCCCTACGAGGAATTGAAACCAGTGTCCGGGTTGTCTTCGTCGTCCCCGGGCACCGTTTTTAGCCTCCCTACGAGGAATTGAAACTATGCTCTTCGCAGGCATGAGGAAGCACCCAGGATGGGTTTTTAGCCTCCCTACGAGGAATTGAAACGGACATGGTTAATAATGCCTTCAACCGTCAGACAAAGTTTTTAGCCTCCCTACGAGGAATTGAAACTAAACTTGCATTGGGCTTACCGGATACAGCATTGACGTTTTTAGCCTCCCTACGAGGAATTGAAACATGAATTTGCCTCGGAATGATCCTAAATGGCAGTATATGTTTTTAGCCTCCCTACGAGGAATTGAAACTAGCGCTTGTAGGCGGTATGATAGCAATTGCAAATCGTTTTTAGCCTCCCTACGAGGAATTGAAACCTGTAACTATTTTGCTATCCGATGTCTCGGTGCTTCGTTTTTAGCCTCCCTACGAGGAATTGAAACTGTATTCTGGCTTAAGTTTTCCCATGAATAGCCCATATAGTTTTTAGCCTCCCTACGAGGAATTGAAACACGGCAATTGGATATGGCGGACGTTTGGCACAGGAGGTTTTTAGCCTCCCTACGAGGAATTGAAACGAGCATACCCCAGTAGCGTGCACACATTCCACAGCACCGTTTTTAGCCTCCCTACGAGGAATTGAAACTCGCACAATTGCAGACGGCGGGGCTGGGCATCACACGTTTTTAGCCTCCCTACGAGGAATTGAAACGAATTAAATCCTGGCGAGCGGCATCGATAAGATTCGTTTTTAGCCTCCCTACGAGGAATTGAAACGTAATAAGGTTGTATTATCGGGAGAGATAACTATTAGGTTTTTAGCCTCCCTACGAGGAATTGAAACGCGGGAGGAATCCATCGAGGCCCAGCTTGCAGCCATAGTTTTTAGCCTCCCTACGAGGAATTGAAACGGGTCTCTGGGGAGCGGGTGGAACCGCCGAGAGTCCAGTTTTTAGCCTCCCTACGAGGAATTGAAACTCGAATTGGCTTCCGACGGCGACGAGCCCGGCTCCGGTTTTTAGCCTCCCTACGAGGAATTGAAACCGGCGTAGCGTGCCCTGAATGCATAATAGCTGTTGCCGTTTTTAGCCTCCCTACGAGGAATTGAAACCATCATAGCCCAGGGGCGGCCTGCCGCCGGTGAATTGTTTTTAGCCTCCCTACGAGGAATTGAAACCTTCCGGGCAGGGGATAGCGTATTCGCAGGCGGCTTTCGTTTTTAGCCTCCCTACGAGGAATTGAAACTTTTGTAAAACTCGGAAAGTCTTTGCCGAATTCCGCGTTTTTAGCCTCCCTACGAGGAATTGAAACAACCCTCCTTGTAATTTCCGGCCTTTGGCCGGTAGGTTTTTAGCCACCCTACGAGGAATTGAAACGACATTGTCCGCATCCGCTTCAATTGATCCGGATTCCGTTTTTAGCCTCCCTACGAGGAATTGAAACGCACAATATCCACCTTCCAATACTCGTCTCGTGTAGCGTTTTTAGCCTCCCTACGAGGAATTGAAACCCTCTCGAACGTCATCGTAGTTCGTGCTTTCGGCTAGTTTTTAGCCTCCCTACGAGGAATTGAAACCAGCAATAGAAACTATATCAGCAGACCAGGCAGAGATGTTTTTAGCCTCCCTACGAGGAATTGAAACATTTTTTCTTCAAAATACTTTCTATAAAACTCTTCAGTTTTTAGCCTCCCTACGAGGAATTGAAACAATGAATTAACAGTTTCAAATTCTATTAAATATTTTTTGTTTTTAGCCTCCCTACGAGGAATTGAAACAAATCGATTTTAGCGTGGTGCAAGGGGGTTGACAGAGTTTTTAGCCTCCCTACGAGGAATTGAAACATTTTTCTATAATATTGATTTTTTCTTTAAGAAAGAAGTTTTTAGCCTCCCTACGAGGAATTGAAACAATGATGAAATTGCATATCACGTAGGAGCGACATCATAGTTTTTAGCCTCCCTACGAGGAATTGAAACGTGGAAAAAGTATGGATACCGCTTGGCACGTTCTGGGTTTTTAGCCTCCCTACGAGGAATTGAAACAGAGCGCCCTTGCCGGAGGCTTTACTTCCGCTGTCGTTTTTAGCCTCCCTACGAGGAATTGAAACATCCTTCAGGGTCGCCCCAAACCGACAGGGCAAGTTTGTTTTTAGCCTCCCTACGAGGAATTGAAACCGGCAGGGCCAAGAAGTTCAGCCCCGCCGATATAGAGTTTTTAGCCTCCCTACGAGGAATTGAAACATAAAATCGAGGTATGGCAAGCCTCGGTAGCGCTCAAGTTTTTAGCCTCCCTACGAGGAATTGAAACTTTCTTCGGCTTTGCTTTTAAGCCCTTCCAGGGGGAAGTTTTTAGCCTCCCTACGAGGAATTGAAACAGGCCAAAAACAATTATATATTTGCGGGGCTTATGGTTTTTAGCCTCCCTACGAGGAATTGAAACTCATGTCGGTTTTTTTATTTGATTCCTGTATTTGGGTTTTTAGCCTCCCTACGAGGAATTGAAACCCTGGGCATACATCTTCAGGAACTGGCCCCGGATCACGTTTTTAGCCTCCCTACGAGGAATTGAAACGAAGGGAGGGAAAGTGAATGCAGAAGCGATGTGAAAAGTTTTTAGCCTCCCTACGAGGAATTGAAACATATATATCGGGCACGAAGAACATAGCCGTTCCCCTAAGTTTTTAGCCTCCCTACGAGGAATTGAAACATCCTGTTTGTGAGATATTATAACAAAAAAGTTGTGTCCGTTTTTAGCCTCCCTACGAGGAATTGAAACGATGCTTTAAAAGTTGAATCAAAAAATGGTGTTGTGACGTTTTTAGCCTCCCTACGAGGAATTGAAACAGTGAAAAAAATGGAGCAAGAGATAGAGGAACTTCGGTTTTTAGCCTCCCTACGAGGAATTGAAACCCGTGAAGACGTTTCTCAGGATGGGTATAAAATCCATGTTTTTAGCCTCCCTACGAGGAATTGAAACCTCCATGCGGCGCATTCGTATACCAGGGCATCAATAAGTTTTTAGCCTCCCTACGAGGAATTGAAACCTTTAGCTCCCCAGCCGTAATATGTCGCCGATACAGTTTTTAGCCTCCCTACGAGGAATTGAAACCACTAGTTTTTCTTCATCACGCTTAAATTCAATGCCAGTTTTTAGCCTCCCTACGAGGAATTGAAACTACAGGAGGAGGAGGAATAAAAAATGAAAAAATATGTTTTTAGCCTCCCTACGAGGAATTGAAACTCAAGGGAAACGGAAGTCTCATGGCTCTATTCGTGAAGTTTTTAGCCTCCCTACGAGGAATTGAAACTCGTTACTTTGCCATTTTCGAATACGACGGTGATAAGTTTTTAGCCTCCCTACGAGGAATTGAAACAATGTATGGAAAAGAGAAAATAAAAGGGTTTTTGAAAGTTTTTAGCCTCCCTACGAGGAATTGAAACTCTCTTCTTGTTTTTTGCCTATAAGTCCCGTCTTTATGTTTTTAGCCTCCCTACGAGGAATTGAAACTAGTTGAGTGACGTTGCGTGGCCTATCAGGCGGTTCGTTTTTAGCCTCCCTACGAGGAATTGAAACAGAAATAAGATAAGTGGATGGATAGAGTCTGTAAAGTTTTTAGCCTCCCTACGAGGAATTGAAACTCCTGGGTCACGCTTGTATCCAGCGGGGTCCCAAGAGTTTTTAGCCTCCCTACGAGGAATTGAAACATTTTGATCTCTTGGATGATATGCTTGATCAGGATGCGTTTTTAGCCTCCCTACGAGGAATTGAAACTTAGGTCGTTTGAGGTGGCTTTAGGTGGTGAAGGGACACAGTTTTTAGCCTCCCTACGAGGAATTGAAACGGTCCTAAGTCCTCAAACCGGACTTGATTGATTCGGTTTTTAGCCTCCCTACGAGGAATTGAAACGGTCCTAAGTCCTCAAACCGGACTTGATTGATTCGGTTTTTAGCCTCCCTACGAGGAATTGAAACATACCTGATACAAAACACAGAGTTTCTGTGCTGTTACAGTTTTTAGCCTCCCTACGAGGAATTGAAACTTACATAGAGTTTTTCAAGCTAAATATTGAGTTGAGTTTTTAGCCTCCCTACGAGGAATTGAAACCATGGGATGATGTGAGGAAAATAAGGGCCGAATATGGTTTTTAGCCTCCCTACGAGGAATTGAAACACTTCTGGCTATATGGGTAAATTGAAAGGTATTACAAGTTTTTAGCCTCCCTACGAGGAATTGAAACTCTATAATCTCTCCATCTTCCGATATTACTTTATCGTTTTTAGCCTCCCTACGAGGAATTGAAACTTTTTTTATGCCTTTTATTTTCAGAATTTTAGAACTTGTTTTTAGCCTCCCTACGAGGAATTGAAACGGGCGAGGACCGGCTTAAACACGATGGCATAATATACCGTTTTTAGCCTCCCTACGAGGAATTGAAACTATTTCTGCTCGCTGGTCGTCGACGGAAATGGCTTTGCTTGTTTTTAGCCTCCCTACGAGGAATTGAAACGCCGCTGGGCATTGCAAAAGATACGGGCATTCCCACCAGTTTTTAGCCTCCCTACGAGGAATTGAAACAATAATAGCTATTATCCATGTTTGCATCGGTACCGAAGTTTTTAGCCTCCCTACGAGGAATTGAAACATACCCTACAAAATCAAATTAATGCCGGAGCCGGAAGTTTTTAGCCTCCCTACGAGGAATTGAAACGGCGCCCTTCCTGGAGGAAGCCGGAAAAGAATTTATGTTTTTAGCCTCCCTACGAGGAATTGAAACCGGCATAGGCGGCGTGGACCTGGGCGCCACCACCGAGTTTTTAGCCTCCCTACGAGGAATTGAAACATACCCTACAAAATCAAATTAATGCCGGAGCCGGAAGTTTTTAGCCTCCCTACGAGGAATTGAAACAAAGCGAGCCTTATACGACAGATGACGGAGTGTTAGGTTTTTAGCCTCCCTACGAGGAATTGAAACTAGTGGTTACATATCTAAATCCCCATGCTTTCATAACGTTTTTAGCCTCCCTACGAGGAATTGAAACAAAAAGTCCCTCCTTTCGGGGCCTTTCGGCCCCTGGGTTTTTAGCCTCCCTACGAGGAATTGAAACATTGTCGTTTTATCTTTCTTAACCTCCTTTCTATTGTGTTTTTAGCCTCCCTACGAGGAATTGAAACTACTCCTTTCTCTTATCAGGGTGGAAGGTGTTTGTCTGTTTTTAGCCTCCCTACGAGGAATTGAAACCACGAGCATCTATCAGTTCGTGCTGTATAACATTCTGTTTTTAGCCTCCCTACGAGGAATTGAAACAGTAATTCTAAGTGTATTGCTCTAACTTCTGCGGTCGTTTTTAGCCTCCCTACGAGGAATTGAAACACCCTTTCTAAAAATTGCAGCACATCCATCTTGCTGAGTTTTTAGCCTCCCTACGAGGAATTGAAACAAAGCACTTGCATTAGATCCAGATACTTATGGAATGAGTTTTTAGCCTCCCTACGAGGAATTGAAACATAAATTAGATATAGGAATATATACAGCAACTCAATGTTTTTAGCCTCCCTACGAGGAATTGAAACCGTTCTGTATCCAGGGGAAGGTTTGGATTGCTTTAGGTTTTTAGCCTCCCTACGAGGAATTGAAACCACGATATCCCAAGGCCTTTGCCATCAGTGAAACAGAGTTTTTAGCCTCCCTACGAGGAATTGAAACTCATCGCTGAATAGCCATATCGGCCTGACAACAACGGCGTTTTTAGCCTCCCTACGAGGAATTGAAACCCCCTACAGCAAAACCAATAAAGCATCTTCTACGGCTTTGTTTTTAGCCTCCCTACGAGGAATTGAAACTCTGCGCCCTTACTCCAAATTTTCTAGCCCTAATGCCGTTTTTAGCCTCCCTACGAGGAATTGAAACTTGTTAAATGCAATCGTGAAAGAAACAGCTGCAAAGGGTTTTTAGCCTCCCTACGAGGAATTGAAACAAAGTCATGAGAGAAGCTGAAGTTGAATATCAACGTAGTTTTTAGCCTCCCTACGAGGAATTGAAACTTCCAGCAGAGGGCCTGAATTGGATATAGTTTGTTTTGTTTTTAGCCTCCCTACGAGGAATTGAAACATGCACCGTTGCCTGCGCTTTTCCCTTCGAGCAATCGGTTTTTAGCCTCCCTACGAGGAATTGAAACGATTTTTTTCCACATTCCATATGATTTCTTCTGCGGCAGTTTTTAGCCTCCCTACGAGGAATTGAAACAAGCCTTCCCACAGATTGCTGGCCGCAGTTTTTGCGTTTTTAGCCTCCCTACGAGGAATTGAAACTAACCATCATATGCATTATCTTTGATTTCATAGATAGTTTTTAGCCTCCCTACGAGGAATTGAAACTTGCAGGGCTTCCATTCCAAGGTTTTTGCCATCCGGAGTTTTTAGCCTCCCTACGAGGAATTGAAACTGCGGTTGAATTCATTAATATAAGCGACTTTGAATCGTTTTTAGCCTCCCTACGAGGAATTGAAACAAATGTAATCATATTCATTCACATTTATATTATTAAAGTTTTTAGCCTCCCTACGAGGAATTGAAACCTTTTTTAACTCAAAAAATCCACCTCTCGTTTTGTTGTTTTTAGCCTCCCTACGAGGAATTGAAACAAGTATTTAGTGTAATAAATAAATACAATCATAAAAAGTTTTTAGCCTCCCTACGAGGAATTGAAACTGATTTCATCCTGATACAATGTTCTTCCTGCTTTCTGTTTTTAGCCTCCCTACGAGGAATTGAAACTGTCTGACGAAGAGCTTGTATACGCATATGACACAGTTTTTAGCCTCCCTACGAGGAATTGAAACTCTTAACCAGCTCGTTGATGATGTTCTCCTTGTCAGGTTTTTAGCCTCCCTACGAGGAATTGAAACAAATTTCCAGCAAACTATCTAATCCCATATCTTCTTCTGTTTTTAGCCTCCCTACGAGGAATTGAAACACAACGGCACCTTTATCAAAGATGCCGTCAAGCAGAGTTTTTAGCCTCCCTACGAGGAATTGAAACGGCAAGAACTGTCTCCGCTTCGTTCGACATCAGGAGGTTTTTAGCCTCCCTACGAGGAATTGAAACTGTCTGACGAAGAGCTTGTATACGCATATGACACAGTTTTTAGCCTCCCTACGAGGAATTGAAACTCTTAACCAGCTCGTTGATGATGTTCTCCTTGTCAGGTTTTTAGCCTCCCTACGAGGAATTGAAACATGCTGTGGCTGATACCATAGCTGATGCTGATGTTTCCGTTTTTAGCCTCCCTACGAGGAATTGAAACCTTAATGTTCGGGAATTGCGGCACCGGGGCGGCGGTCTAGTTTTTAGCCTCCCTACGAGGAATTGAAACCCGCTCCGGTAAACCGGCAACCTCGGGGCTAACCTCCGTTTTTAGCCTCCCTACGAGGAATTGAAACATGTGAAAGTAAAATTATTTACCCATACAGATTTAGAGTTTTTAGCCTCCCTACGAGGAATTGAAACATACTCCGGCAGAAAGCAGGGAAGAATCAGAAAAGCCGTTTTTAGCCTCCCTACGAGGAATTGAAACTCAGGTATCTTTTTCCAAATAAAACTAGGAAGCCATAGTTTTTAGCCTCCCTACGAGGAATTGAAACGCTGCTGCTTGTCTGCTTTGGTGTCGTCATTGTATTGTTTTTAGCCTCCCTACGAGGAATTGAAACCGGTTGACGTTGGCAATAGTAGATGCAATGATACCTGGTTTTTAGCCTCCCTACGAGGAATTGAAACTAGGGGAGGGATAGTATGTATCAATTCTTACTTAATATGTTTTTAGCCTCCCTACGAGGAATTGAAACAACTTACAGCGGCTTAACAGCTGAGCAAAAAACATGTTTTTAGCCTCCCTACGAGGAATTGAAACCCCAAATAACTGCACTTTAGGCATCGAGATGTGTGGTTTTTAGCCTCCCTACGAGGAATTGAAACTTAACTGGATTGATATTTTGTGGAAGTTGCGGTAAGTTTTTAGCCTCCCTACGAGGAATTGAAACTCGCCGAAGCAGCATTGGCGGTTGTGTATGCCGATAGGTTTTTAGCCTCCCTACGAGGAATTGAAACGAAGTAATATAAGCTTCAAAAGCATCAATAGTCATAGCGTTTTTAGCCTCCCTACGAGGAATTGAAACGTGATGAAGCCCGGGAGCGAGAAAAAATATCTACTTGTTTTTAGCCTCCCTACGAGGAATTGAAACTCGTCCGGAGGGTGTTCTGGATCACGGGCAGCTCTCCGTTTTTAGCCTCCCTACGAGGAATTGAAACTGATGAACTGTATCGAGGCAACGGGCGGCAGTTACTGTTTTTAGCCTCCCTACGAGGAATTGAAACGGCGCTCGAACTCACCCATCTGAGCGTCTGCCAGGGCGTTTTTAGCCTCCCTACGAGGAATTGAAACTTTCTGAACATGCAAAGTCAAAATTAAAACCATATGGTTTTTAGCCTCCCTACGAGGAATTGAAACAAGCGAGCGGGCTATCTTGGCCTGTTACAAACGAAATGTTTTTAGCCTCCCTACGAGGAATTGAAACCCTGTACTTGACGTTGTTAAACAAGTGCTTACTATCAGTTTTTAGCCTCCCTACGAGGAATTGAAACCCGTCGTATTCGGCGACCTCGGTAGAGAAGAATTTGTTTTTAGCCTCCCTACGAGGAATTGAAACCTGCCTCCAGAAGGTCGTTGTTATTCACCTTTTCTCCGTTTTTAGCCTCCCTACGAGGAATTGAAACCCTCCTTAGGCGGTTTTTTCTTTATCCTCAACCACACAGTTTTTAGCCTCCCTACGAGGAATTGAAACACTTTGCAGTGCCCTTGCCATGCGAGGCGAAACTAAGGTTTTTAGCCTCCCTACGAGGAATTGAAACCCGGCAATGAAAGGGAAGTATCGTTTGCGGCAGATAGTTTTTAGCCTCCCTACGAGGAATTGAAACTTAGGGGATTGAAACAGAGTCTAATAAATATGTTTGTTTTTAGCCTCCCTACGAGGAATTGAAACGCAGGTGCTTAATAAAGCCTATTTGATTTGAACTTGCGTTTTTAGCCTCCCTACGAGGAATTGAAACAGTGCATACGAGAACGGCCAGCTTTTGCCATCCGGAGTTTTTAGCCTCCCTACGAGGAATTGAAACGGCTGTGTGTCGTAGCAGTATGTAAGTTCTTCGTCAGGTTTTTAGCCTCCCTACGAGGAATTGAAACCACTATTATCACTATAGACGGCAGAGAATATGCAGTGTTTTTAGCCTCCCTACGAGGAATTGAAACTAACTGCCATGGTGGTATGTAGCAAAAAGAAGACAGGGAAGTTTTTATCATCCCTACGATTATCGACTGGTATACTCGATATATTGTTAGCTGGGAACTTTCATCCACACTAGAGAAAGAGGATTTGTGCTCAGGGCACTTAAAAAAGCTATTGTATCAAGGAAAACAGAAATTATCTACAACGATTAAGGTGTACATTTTATCTGCGGAGATTATATTAATCTTTTGAAAGAACATGAAATTCAAATCAGCATGGACGGAAAGGGCCGCGCCATCAATAATACCATAACAGTAAAGTTCTTACGTAATCTCAAGTGGGAGAAAATTTATTACGATTTTTATCACAAACCTAATGAGGTTTAACTGGGCAGTAAGGACATACATCGAAGAGTACAACAATATCCAGCCCCATCAAGCCGTAGGCTACAAAACACCTGCCAATATTTATTATATGGGCTGATTTCATCGGCAGGGCCATCTAACCACTGCTTGAAGGGAATGATCTTGAAAAGGTGGAGAGATATTAAGAAAATAAAATGTAAACCCAGATTTTAGTAAGGTTTAATAAAAATACCAGTTTCTAAGAGGAAGAGATGCCGTGTTTGATAATTTTTCCGATCTAGTGCTTCTTGTCGGAACAAACCCTTTGCCTAATTATGTTATTGCAAAGTATTTTTTAAAAACAAATTCGAATCTAAAAAAAATATGGCTGATTCACTCGGAGAAAGTAGACAAGCAAGAAGGAACCCTGGAATTTGCCGCAAATATCAGAAAGGTTATTTCCCAGGAATTCGAACCGAGGAAGCTAGATTTTGAATTTATCGCGTTAAATAACGTCGGTTCCGCACTAGCTATTAAAGAAGATTTAGAGAAAAAGTTTTTTTGTAAGTTGCCCAGGGATGTAAAAATGCATTTAAATTATACTGGCGGCACCAAATCTATGGCTGTCCATGTGTATAGGAATATGGAGCAAAAGTTAAAAAATCACTGCTCTTTTTCTTATCTTGATGCAAGGACTTATATGTTAAAGTCGGATGAATCAATAGATCCCTCAAGCAATGATTTAAGAGATGATGTAAGCATCTCCCTAGATGACCTGATAAAACTTCATGGTTACGAAAAATACAAAGAAGATAGTCCTTTTACGACCGATAATTTTGATTCAATCATGAACTTATTTGAAACCTTGATAAAAGAAGATAAGCTAGAAAAAGTTTTTCTGTCTTGGGAAAATAGTTTTTTAAGGAAGGTTTATTATGAAAATGGTAAATTCATTTTAAAACCAATGGATTTTTTAAAACATAATAAGCTTTTAAATGGAAATGGTCAAATCGATGAATTGAAAATCAATAAATTTAAAGATGAGTTTAAAGAGAAAACCCCTGATGAAATAAAAGAATTGCTCGGGCTTTTTCCACAAGATAAATCTATATTAGATGATGATGGTAGTCTCTGGATTCCTGATGTAAATGAGACTAAGAATAATTTTAAAAAAAGAATTGGAGGTACAATAACAGATTTTCTGGATGGTAAGTGGCTTGAGTCTTATATATACCGGATTATACAAAATGCATTAACTAAAGATGATAAACTTCATGAAAAATACAATAAGAAAAATATATCGATAGATTCAAACTGGAGAATACGTAAACATGGTGTAATTAATAAGGATTTTGAGCTAGATGTGATAGTATTAAACGGCTATCAAGTTTGCGGGATATCCTGTACAACTTCAGATAAGCAATCTATATGTAAAGAGAAAGCTTTTGAAGTTCTTCATAGAGTAAAACAAATTGGCGGAGAAGAAGCAAAAGCTATACTTGTGACATGTTTGGAAAATGATGTAAAGGACGATTTTGTAAATGATATCTTAATGGTTTCCGGTTCCAGCAGATCAGATTTTATAGCGCTTGGTATAGAAGATTTAAAACCGGAAAAGCTCTGGAAGCAAATAAGAGAACATATCTGGGAGGTCGATTGATTTGTTTAAAGTTGCGGCTGTTTTACTTGATACCGTTTCAATACAAAAATATGTTTTTGCCAGCAATAAATTAAAAGAGAATATCGGTGCATCTTATAACGTGAGAAGTATTTATAGGGATGAATTGACAGAAGCCGTTGAATCGGCTATCGGCTCTCAATGTGATATAAATGCTTGGAAAGTATCACCCGAACAAAGTCCTATTAGACAGAAAAACGTCGAATTTGAAATGGGATATATAGGCGGGGGAAATGCGCTACTATTTTTTAAGACCGTTGAAAAAGCAAGAAAGTTTGTAGAAATATGGACTTCGCAGTTGTTGATAAAAGTCCCGGGTATAAAAACGGCGGTAGCTATATCCGACTTTGACTTGGATAACTTCAGAGAGGATTTGGACAAGCTTTTTGAACAGCTAGTCGAAAATAAAAACAAGTTTTTTCCTAACGTTACTCTTGGGAAATATTGCATAACTGTCGATTGCCCTCTATCAGGTCTTTCAGCAGAAGTATTTCATAAAGATGTGGATTTTACAGGCTATATTTCTTCTGTATCAAAATCAAAATTGCTGAGTGAAAAAAAGGCTCAGGAACAATTAATAGATGGATTTTCGGAACAACTAGGCTCAAATTATACTTTTACTGAGGAGATAGATGATCTGGGACAGACAAAAGGTGAAAGTCATATTTCGGTAATACATATGGATGGCAACTCCATGGGAGAAAGGTTTAAAAAATGCAAAAGCCTTTCTGCATTAAGGAGTCTTTCTTTTAGCGTGGATGATACTGTGAAAAATGCCTTTAAAAAACTGATACGGTATATTATTGATGATGTTATGCCTTCTATGACCGATGAAAGAAGATTTGACATAGCAGAAAAAAAGAGAGTTAAGGTGCTCCCCATGCGGCCCATTCTTTTGGCAGGCGACGACATAAATTTTATAACTGACGGTCGATTGGGCATCCATCTTTCGGAGAAATTGATTGATTTTATGACGGAAAAGCCTTTGAGCGACGGAAGGATTTTGTCGGCCTGTGCGGGAGTATCCATTATCAAGACAAAATATCCCTTTTATAGGGGCTATTCCTTGGCTGAGGAACTGTGTGCATCGGCTAAAGGCGAAGCTCATAAAAGACAAGACACCTCATGGTTGGATTTTCATATATCTTACGGCGGATTTTCCGGAAATTTAAAAGATATAAGACGTACGCGGTTTACTACAAAAGAAGGGACATTAAACTATGGGCCTTATCTTATTTCAAAGGACATCAAAGACGAAAGAAATATCTATCACCTTAAAAAGGGTATCAACACATTTAAAGAAAAGTGGCCGAAGTCTAAAGTTAAGGAATTTCGTTCCAGATTGGTTATGGGGAGAACGGCAGCGGAAGAGTTTTTAAAAGAGATGGATGAGCAGGGCATCAAGCCGTATGAAATACCTGAAAAAAGCTATGCTGCAAGCGGGTGGGAAAATAAAAAAACTCCGTACTTTGATATGATAGAGCTTTTGGATTTTTATTTTGAGGATTTTTCCAGGGGGGGGGAAAATGATAATGAAAGCATATAACCTGACTATTAAATTGATTTCGCCGACATTGCCCGGATCAGGTGAAGGTTGGGGCGGTGTCATTGATACGGACATAGTATTTGATGAGATAGGTTTGCCCTTTTTCCCTGCAAGAAGATTAAAAGGAGCCCTAAGAGAGAGCGCAAAAGAAGTTATAGAGATGTTGGATAAGGCAAAAATAAATCCTTTTTCATCCGATATAATAGATGAAGCCTTTGGCAAACCCGGAAGCATTGATGCAGGTTCACTCATTTTTGAGAATCTACATATTTCCGAATATACCCGAGTTTTGACTTGGTGCAGATGGGCCATAGAAAAGGGATTACTATCTACCGAATCTATACTTGATGTTTTCACGGAACTTCGCCAGCAAACATCTATAAACGAATATGGAGTTGCAGAGGAAAATAGCCTTAGGACGTCAAGAGTATTAAAACCGGGCATCGCTTTTTTGGGTTATGTATTTTTAAGTGACGATAGACAAGATATTACAAAGTTATTGACATTATCCTGTTGTAATCTTCGCCACTTAGGAAGTATGAGACATAGAGGATATGGTGAAGTAGAATGCCGCTTATATGAAGATGGAAAAAGTCTGTCTGAGCAATTTATAGCGGAATTAAGGAAGGAGGTTGCGAGATAATGTATTCGCTAAAATACCATATTACTCTTAAAGCTCCGGTATTGATCAGCGGAAATACGGGAGATATTAACATGACCGAGACTCTGGATTTTATACCGGGAAGTAGCATACTTGGGGTATTGGCTTCAAAATTTATCGACACAAAAGGGATTAAGGATGCTCATGAAAACGAACAATTTTACACGTGGTTTTTAAATGGTGGTTTGACTTTTTCCAATGCTTATATGGTAATAAAAGAAAACGATAGATCATATAATACTATTCCTGTACCTTTGTCTATCCAGGAAGACAAATTTAGTGGAGATATATATAATTTTGCTGTTGAAAAAGTCGATAAACAAACAAGGAATATAAGTTCATACGGCTTTTTAAAAGATGAAAGAATAATATGCGGCTCACCTAAAAAGAAAATAAATTTTCATCATTACAGGAAGAGCCGATTAAAAGGTCACAGTGAAAAAAACGGTGGGATATTTAATTATGAATTTTTGCTGCCTGAACAGACTTTTACAGGGTCAATTTATGGCAGAGAGCAAGATTTAATAGAACTTAAACAAATGTTTCAGGACAAATTCAATATTCGACTAGGGCGTTCCCGCCAAACGGAATATGGCAGCGCTGTATTTGAATTTCTTGATATAACAAAGAAGGATCTTGATTTTGATACCGATGAGCTTGATGATAACGCTGCAATCTTGACTTTTATTTCACCATGCATTCTGTTGAATGAATATGGGTTCCCCGAAGTATCCAAAAAGACACTTAAGGCTTATTTGGAAGGTGTCTTTGGTAAGAATAGATTCTCTATCGAACATTATAGTTTGAAATCGATAAGTGTAGAAAATTATATCTCCATCTGGAAATTAAAAAAGCCTTTGGAAAATGCTTTGATGGGTGGTTCAACCATAAAGCTTGTTTTTGATAAAGATATTGATAATGAAATACGGCAAAAGTTGATAAACCTAATGGAAAATGGCCTTGGGGAGAGGACTAATGAAGGGTTCGGCCAAATCATGATAAATTTGCCGGTAAAAGAAAGATATACGAAGAGCGAAGTAAAAGAGAAGATTGAAAAACCCAAAGATGAATTACCTCAGATGGCGAAAGATATTTTTACTTCGGTAATTAAGGACCGATTGGGGAAAGAAATCGAAGTAAGAGCAGTGTTGGCAGCATCGGAATTTAATAGAAAAGATCGAGGTTCAAGCCTTCCGAATAACAGCCTTCTGGGTAGGTTAGAGCTTATGCTGAGAAGTGTAAATAAAGATGAGTTTATAAATAGATTACAACAATTAAAAGAACCCGCAAAAAAACAATTGTGTAACTGCAATAATAATAAAAAAACATTATGGGACTTTATTTTATACGAAGAGGATTATGATTGTAAAAAAGTTATAATCAGAGACGAAAAACTAAGAGAATTATCAAAAGTGGTATCTTTTAATGTAGATGACGATAAAAGTTTTCAAGATGAAATTTTTAGAAGGTATTGGTCAACATTTTTTAGAGAAATGAGAAGGATTAACAAGAAAAATTCTGCGGCAAGGGGGTATAAACAATGAATCATCAGCGGGAAAAAGCCAGCATTGTCGGGAGAATATTAGCAAGAGGCGAGTTACGGCTTGAATCCCCTATAATAATAAGTAGTGGAGAAAAGAGTGATACGGATATATTGGTATTGAAAGATACAAGAGGCAATCCTTATATTCCCGCCACATCTATGGCAGGCGTTTTAAGGCACTATTTTTTTGAGCAAGCCCAGATAGATAATAACATCAAAGAGTTAGAATATTTCTGGGGCACGGATAAAAAAGACGAGAATAAAGAAGAAACATATCAAAGTTCGTTATTTTTATCCGATTCAATACTCATAGGTAATGCTTCTATAGTGATAAGAGATGGGATTAAAATAGATGAAATGAGCGGCATCGCCGAGGATAAGAAAAAGTTTGACTATGAAGTGGTCGAACCGGGGGCAGTTTTTAATTTTAAAGCAGAAGTCATTTTGCGGGAATGTTTTGATGAAGATATATTCCGTAAGGTTTTGTCTTTTATTATTAAAACTCTTGGTGAAGGAAAGATTTCCCTGGGTTCCATGACTACAAAGGGTTTCGGTAGATGTAGATTGGATAAAGTATGTTGCTTGAAATATGATTTTAAGAAAAAAGATGATGTTATAGCATGGTTGGAAGGTAATGACGGAGAAGATATAACTCAAGAGATAACCTCTTTAAAAACGTATCGAGAAAAAGATGATGATTTTACAATGGATGCTATTTTTAAAGTGAAAAATTCTCTTATAATAAAATCATACTCCTCGAATCCGAAAGATCCCGACATGGTGCATATTACCAGTAATGGCAATGATGTCATACCGGGTACATCCATAAAAGGAGCCATAAGGGCTAGAGCCGAGCGCATTATAAATACCCTAGGCTTTCAAGGGGAATCGTTTATAAAAGAAGTATTCGGATGGGCTGATGATCAAAAAGGCTCGGAAGGAGTAAAAATAAAGAGTAGATTTTTTGTAGAAGAGACTATAATTGACAAAGGAAAAATGGTAAAAGAAGTGCAAAACAGAATAAAAATAGATAGATTCACAGGCGGCGTCATTAAATCGGCTCTCTTCGATGAGGCTCCTATCTGGCCTGTGGATGGCACTGACAATGGGATAGGTATCCACATGAAGATAAAAGATTATAAAGATTGGGAAGCAGGGCTTATTTTATTGGTATTAAAGGATTTATGGAACGGCGATTTGCCCTTGGGCGGGGAAAAAAGTATAGGTAGGGGAGTGTTGCAGGGAGTATCGGCAAAACTCAAGTTTAAAGATAAAGTTATAGAGATGACGGAGCAAGATGGAAATTTAAAAATAGATGAAGACGCTCAAGAATATCTAGAGCAAAAGGTAAATTCATTTTTGTGTGAATGTGAGAATAGGAAGGTGATATTTGATGAACGGGCTAAAGCTGTCTAATATCGATACCGAAGTTATACTTACTGAAAGACAAGTAAAAAGTTGGGAGGATTTGCAAAGGATAGTTGATGAATATATACAATCCGGATATGTGATTGCTTATTTACACTATAAAGTCCTTATAGGAAAAGTCAAAGATAAGGTTTTGGCTTTTTATCGAGGTGAAACATTTGACCCCAAATATCTTTTAAAACTTAGGGCATTTAACGAAGAAAAAGAAGTATATCTGTGGAGAAGAACAGAAGGTGAGTTTCACGTAAGGTTTAGGATAGACGGTAAAGGATCTAAAACAGATGTGGTCGATGCGGAGCAGATTCTCTGGGGGACAAGTTCCAGAGTGCTGGGCGATGGATGGACGCTCTTGGCATGAAAAAGAAATCATTAATGATAAACAACATACAATTATTAGAGCGGTAAAACCAGGCACTATTTTTAATTTTAGAATAAGGTTTGAAAACCTATCAAAAGTTGAACTTGGAGCCTTACTTTTTGTATTAGACCTACCGAAAAACCACTATCATAAGTTGGGGATGGGCAAACCCTTGGGATTAGGATCTGTTAAAATAACACCCTCTCTATTTTTGACAGATAGAAAAAAACGATATACAAGGCTTTTTGAAAACAACAAGTGGTATTTAGCGCTCGAAGAAAAAAGTATGGGTGAATATAAAAGAGATTTTGAAGAATATATTTTAGGAAAAATAAAAGAAGATGAAAGAGGAAATGCCAGATCCCTTTGGGATGTAGGCAGGATGAGAGAGTTAAGAGTGATGTTGGATTGGGGCAATGTAAGCAAAAAGGATTGGCTTGAGAAAACAAGATATATGGAAATTGGGCACATTCAAAATGCGAAGAAAGAAAATGAATTTAAATCTCGCAGAGTACTACCTGAACCTAGCAGAGTAATTAAGCTATAAATATGCTTTTGGATGATACCCCCCTCCGCCTTTTGGTAGAGGGGGGTATTATTTTTCAAGGCGCCGGGTTTATTTTTCCTCTATTTTTTCCTTTTCCTCTGCCGCCTGTTCGGGTTTTACTATTTTCTCGATGTTTATGTCTACTTTTTCAACTGTATAACCTGTGAGGGACTCTATCTCGCTGACTATCTTTTCCCGAACCTTTTTCGCCACTTCGGGGATATTCACTCCATAAAGCACGCTTATTTTTACATCAAGGGAAACAGTGCCGAAACCGTTTTCTGATGCTGCGCTTTCGGTCTTTTTCACGGTGATCTGCGGGGCGAATCTTTCGGTGAACACTCGGGTGAGGCCCAGCAGGGCTCCTTTCTTTTCCTGCCGGAAGACATCCTCCACCTTTTGTATGGCCTCTCGGGCTATCTCCACAAATACAGAATCGTTGATGGTGGTTTTCCCTTCCTCCATGACCTTCACCTCCATAAAATTTTAACTATTTTTTCTTTCTTATGGTATTCGACATTTTTATTGATATTCCTTCCCTAGTGTATAAATTTAACATTACATTTTCATATCATCGGTAAAAAAATACCGACAGGCATCCGGGGCCGGTATGGGTGCCTATACTGGCCGAAAGCTCCCCTATTACTACTTCTTTGACATTGAACCTGGCTTTTATCTGCTCTGCAAGTCTTACAGCCTCTTCCGGCGCGTGTGCATGGACGACCCCTACCGTCTGTTTATCCAGGTCGCGGCCCTGTTCAGCCATGATTTCCAGCAGCCTCGCTGCGGCTTTGCGCTTTCCCCGCACCTTTTCCAAGGGGACTATCCTGCCTGAGGAATCAAGATGAAGCACGGGCTTGATATCCAGCACCGTTCCGAGAAATGCCTGAATCCTGGTGACGCGGCCGCCCTTTAAAAGATATTCGAAGGTATCCACTGTAAAGATGGAGCAAAGTCTGCGTTTCAAATCTTCCACAGCTTCTGCAATTTCGGAGGCGCTTTGACCGCTTTCCGCCATTTTGGCGGCTTCGTACACCAGAAGGCCCTGCCCAGTGGAAGCCGCAAGGGAGTCTACGATATGTATCCTTTCCTGTTCTTTTTTTTCAAATTCAGCCTTTGCCATGAGGGCGCTCTCATAGGTGCCGCTGAGCCCCGAGGACAGGGTTATTACCACCGCTTCCAGGCCTTGCTGCAGGGCATCTTTCATGAGGTCATAAAAAGCCCTGGGGGACGGCTGGCTCGTGCGCGGGATTTGACGGGCGTTGATGAGCCTTTCGTAAAACTGTTCTCGGCTCAGCTCCACACCATCGAGAAAGGTTCCATCCTCGAAGGCGATTGACAGGGGAGCGAATTTAATGTCGTATTTCTTCAGTATTTCCTCCGGCAAATCGTTGGCCGAATCGGTTATTATCTTTGCTTTCAAAATATTCAACCTCCTTTTTATCAGTCTACCATTTTTAGAGTAAATAATAAAGCGGCAATTAAAATAATGGATTTGCTTAAATTTTATCCGGAGAAGCTTTTTATCATGCGGTACCGGTAATTTTCAAAATTGCAAATCCGAAAAAAACAAGAAGGAAAATAATAAATGAGTATAGAATATAATATAATTCGCGTGTAAACACTCAGTCCATTGCCGGGTCATCTCCGACAAGAAAGTGACTTTTTACATAGAATCAAATATACATATGCAAAAATCGGGAGGCAGACATCATGTATAAAACGGTGCAAATCGACATATCAAGGTACCTTATGGAATTTCGACTGGAGGACGGTGCTGGTGAAAATCTAAGTCTGTTTGGCGATAAAAAACGCGGGACTGAGATAGAATATGTTAAGATTGGTGAACGCCAGGTCGCAAGATACATAAACGAATACTGGACTTCGGGACAAAGACAGGCATCATCCATCCATGAAATTTCTTACAGGGCATGTTTCAAGCCGCAACTGCCGCGCTTTTTTATTGAGCTTTTGACGCAGGAGGGCGACACAATCTACGATCCCTTCAGCGGCAGGGGCACCACCGTTATTGAGGCGGGGCTTCTGGGCCGCAGGGTGATCTCCAATGATATAAATCCCCTGAGCGAGGTGCTTTCAAAGCCAAGGTTCTTTATACCCGATCTGAAGGATGTGGAAAAGAGGCTTTATGAGATTCCGTATTATAAGAACTTGCGGGCCGATATGGACCTTTCAATGTTCTATCATCCTGACACCGAAGCGGAAATCGTATCATTAAAAAATTATCTTCTGGACAAAAGACAGAGCGGTCGCGAGGACCATATCGATGGCTGGATACGCATGGTGGCCACAAACCGCCTCACAGGCCATTCGCCCGGTTTTTTTTCGGTGTACACGCTGCCGCCGAATCAAGCGACAAGCCCCGAGAGGCAGATAAAAATCAATGAGAAGAGAAACCAGAAGCCCGAGTACAGAGATACAAGAAAAATAATACTGAAAAAATCGCAAAGTCTTGTGGCGGATTTAACGAAGAAAGAAAAACAAAACCTCAGAAAGGCTGGAGAAAGCGCATTGTTTTTGACGGAGGACGCCAGGTATACGGACCGGATACCGGCCGGATCCGTGCAGCTTACCGTTACTTCCCCGCCTTTCCTGAATGTGGTTCAATATGCCCGGGACAACTGGCTTCGCTGCTGGTTTAATTCCATCGATGCGGAGGAAATCTCAAATAATATAACCATGACAAAAAGCGTTAAGGAATGGTGCATTGTTATGGGTGATGTATTCCGGGAGCTTTTCAGGATAACTCAAAATGGCGGCTGGGTGGCCTTTGAAGTGGGCGAGGTGAGGGGCGGATCAGTAAATCTTGATGAATACGTGGTTCCCCTCGGCCTTTCTGCAGGCTTTGAGTGCAAAGGTATACTCGTAAACCTGCAGGAGTTCACAAAGACTTCCAATATATGGGGGATCAATAATAATACTCACGGCACCAACACCAACCGCATAGTTTTATTTAAAAAGGATTGATTTAATGGCCGGACCTTTTCCACCACCACTGTGCGGCGGCCGTCGTCGTTTAGGTCCGTCCAGCCGTCGACCGTGACGGGGGAGCCGGTGGAAAGGTAATGGGAAAAAAGCTTCATTTCCCTGGGGAAGATCACCAGCTCCACAGCACCGGTGAGATCCTCCAACTGCGCGAACATCATGCGACCGCCGCTTCGGGTGCGCCCCCAGCGGGGATCCAACAGTATTCCCGCAAGGCGCACCTTTTTCTTTTTGTTTATTTCGGCTATGTCGGCGGCGGTGCAGGTGCGAAGTTTTGCGGCAGCGTCTTCCCACATCTCCATGGGATGAATGGTTATATAATGTCCCAGCGCCTGAAGTTCGTGGTTTATCTTTTGCTCCTGGGAAAAGTCCGGCAGAAACACATCGTTTGCCAGGCGTTCCGCCGGGGAGTCTTCGGGCAGAAGACAGACCTGGCCGGGATATCCGGCGCCGCATGCGGCCGCCTTTGCTTCCAGGATGGCGGATTTTAATGAAAGAAGCAGGGCGGGACGGGGGATGCCGAAGGCGTCGAAGGCTCCGGCCAGGATCAGGGACTCCAGGGCTTTGCTGGTTACAGCCCGCCTGTCGGTGCGCCGGCAGAAGTTGAAGAATCCGGTGAAGGGGCCCTGCCGCCTGGCTTTCAGTATTTCCTCTATGCCCCGGGTCCCCAGGTTTTTTACCAGGGCAAAGCCGGTCCTTATAGCCCCTATGCTAGAAATTCGAGATTCGAGGTTCGAGGTTTCTTCCTGCAGCGGTTCCGGAGAAAAGGCCACACCGCTTTTGTTTATATCCGGTAACAATATTTTTATGCCTTTGCGCCTTGCTTCGGAAAGATATAGCTGCAGGCGGGATGGGGTGTCCATGTATAGCGAAAGCAGCGCTGAGAAATACTCCAGGGGAAAATGCTCCTTGAGATATACGGTCCTTACTGCCATGATGGCGTACGATACGCTGTGGGATTTGTTGAATCCGTAATCTCCGAAGGCTTCAAGGACGGAGAAAATCCGTCCGGCGGTCTTGGCGTCGATGCCCCGCTGCATGGCCCTCCGGATGAACACCGGTTTTTGCCTTTCGATTTCCTCCTTCTTCTTTTTTGCTATGGCCCGCCTGAGAAGGTCCGCTTCCCCCAGGGTGTAGCCGGCCACGGCGTTGGCAGCCTGCATGAGCTGCTCCTGGTAAAGGAAAACGCCGTACGTTTCGGAAAGGATCGGCTTGAGGCAGGGATGGAGGAAAGTTACGGGCTTTATTCCGTGGCGTCGCGCTATGAATTCATCCGCCATGCCGCTCTGGAGGGGGCCAGGCCGATACAGAGCCAGCACTGCCGAGAGGTCTTCGATATTTTCGGGTTGAACTTTTCGGAGCATATTCCTCATGCCGGTGCTTTCCAGTTGGAAAGTGGAAGTGGTATCGCCCCGGCGGAGGGCTTCAAAAGCGGCTTCATCGTCCAGCGGGATGTCCTGTGCGGTCATGTGTATGCCCCGCCGGGCCCTGATGAGCTTTAACGTATCTCCTATCACCGTCAGGAACCTCAATCCCAGTAGATCTATTTTCACCAGGCCCAGGTCCTCCAGCATATCCATGTCCGCCTGGGTGATGATTTCCTCCCCCGAGGCCCGCTGCAGGGCCACGTAATCCGTCAGGGGTTTTTCTGCGATCACCACCCCCGCCGAGTGCTGCGTCATATGACGGGGGAGGCACTGCAGATGCCGGGCTGTTTCGAAGGCCTGTTTTACCTCCGGGTCCCGGCGGACCAGGGCGGCAAGACGGGGATACTGCTCAAGAGCTCCTTCCAGGCTTATATGGGAATAGGGGATGAGGGAGCACATGCCGTCTATCTTTTCATAGGAAATGCCCAGTGCTCTGCCGGTGTCCCGGAGGACCGCCCGGGCCTGAAGGGTGGAAAAGGCCCCGGCGTGGGCTATCCTTTCCCTGCCGAACCGCTGCCTGATGTATTCCAGCACGTCCCGCCGGCCCCGGTGGCACAGGTCCACGTCGATGTCCGGAGGGTTGATTCTTTCGGGGTTCAAAAACCTCTCAAAGATAAGGCCGTATTTCAGGGGGTCCACATCGGTGATTCTCAGGCAGTAGCTCACGAGGCTTCCCGCAGCGGAACCCCGGCCCGGGCCCAGCGGTATGCCGCCTTTTTCGGCAAAGTCCACTATGTCCTTTACTATGAGGAAGTATCCCGCATATCCTGTCTGCCTTATCACCGAAAGTTCATATTCCAGGCGTCGGCGGACATTCTCCGGCAGCGGCGTGCCGTAGCGGGCCCAGGCACCATCCAGGGTCAGCTTCTCAAGAAAGCTGTTGGCGTCGTATCCCGGCGGCACCTGGATTTCCGGGAGGTTCATGCCCCCCAGAGAGAGCCTGACATTGCATCTTTCGGCTATGATTCCCGCATTGTCAAGAGTCTCCGGAATATCGGAAAAAAGCTTTTCCATTTCTTCGGAAGTCCTGAAGTAGTATTCTCTACCCTCCATGGAGATGGTTTCCCCCAGCGCCGAAAGGGTCTGCACCGAAAGGAGCGCCCGGTGGATTTCGGCATCCTCAGGGGTGAGGTAGTGCACGTCATTGGTGGCCACAAGCCCCGCACCCAGTTCTTTCGCCAGGGCCCGGAGCCAGAAATTGGCCTTCTTTTCCTGCTCAAGGCCGTGGTCCTGCATTTCCAGAAAAAAATTCTCCTTTCCGAAGATGTCGGCATATTCCGCCGCCGCCCTTCGAGCCCCTGCCACATCGCCCTTCAGTATGAAGTCCGACACCTCGCCCCGTATGCAGGCGCTCAGGGCTATAATCCCCCGGCTGTGCTGCGAAAGCAGTTTTTTATCCACCCGGGGGCGGTAGTAGAAACCTTCCAGATTGGAGGCCGTCACCAGCTTGATCAGGTTTTTATAGCCCTCTTCGTTTTCGGCCAGAAGCACCAGATGGTGGGGAAATTCCTTGCCTTCTTTTTTGCGAAGGTCCTTTACCGTGTAAACTTCACAGCCGATTATGGGCTTTATCCCCTTTTCTGCACAAAGCTTGTAAAAGGGCACTACCCCCCACAGACCCCCGTGGTCCGTAAGGGCCAGGGCGGGCATGGAGAGCTTCGCCGCCGTATCCGTCAGCTGCGGCAGGCGGCAGAGGCCGTCCAGCAGGCTGTATTCGGAATGCACATGCAGATGGCAGAAAGTCATATTACCACCCCTTTTCGATGTTCGAGGTTCAAAGTTCGAGGTTCGAATCGTCGATACAAACACGTGTTCTATTATATATTATATACCCGAACACTTGTTTTTAGAAGAGGGAATTTGTGGCATAATTGATTCTCAAATCAGAATATGATACGATGAATGTGACTTGCAAAGGAGAGTGCCATAAGGACAGCCGGATAATAGCTTTTGGCACCATACATAGGGCTGCCCGGTCCCTGCCATTGTCCTCCCGAAAGACTTAAAAAAGTAATAGATGCCTTTCCCGGCGCTCCCATAATTGCCGCTCACATGGGAGGATATGGGTGCTGGAGCCAAGTCGAGGAATTTTTACTGGGGAGGGATATTTACCTTGATACTTCATATTCTTTTTTTGATTTGGGGCCCGAACGCATGAAAGAAATCATAAAAGGCCACGGCGCAAAAAAGAATTATTTTATGTATTTACAAAATATTTCAATGCTGGTATCATAAAGTAGATTGATTTTGCGGGAAACTGTACAAAATGGAGGTGTGATTCTATGGACATGCAGATGGTAATTAAAAAAGTTGATGAAAGCAAATGGGTGAAAAATCCTGCGCACCGGGAGGTTTATATCAACACTCTTCTGGATGAAAATGAAAATAAAAACGTGATAGTGAGGCTTGCCAGGATTATGCCGGGAGGGGAGATAATGCCCCATACTCACAAAAATCAGGAGACTTTTTATTTCCTTGAAGGCGAAGGCAGCGTGCTGGCATGCGGTGAGAGGAAAAGGGTGAAAAAGGGAGAACTGGTAAATGTGCCCGCCGGCTGCGAGCACGGGATTTTAAACGATACCGACAGGGAGATCGTCCTTTACTGTGTGTTTGCGCCGATCCCCGATTGATTGTATCATCAAGCGCGGGTGAAATATATGGAATCATGAAGGGATGTGACCCTGTGGCTGTGGATGTTCCCATAGATTATACCATACCTTCGCAGAGGGATTGTGCTCGCTACAAGATGCACAAATACTGGGCGGGCAAGCCCTGGTATGTAGTGGCGGAGTACATAAAACACTTTACCCGGGAAGGAGAGATTGTGCTGGACCCCTTCTGCGGCGGGGGAGTGGTGGGGTGCGAAGCTCTTATAAACCGGCGAAAGGCGGTATTAAACGATTTGAACCCCATGGCGGTTTTTATTACAAAAAATACCTGCCGTTCCCCGGTGGACCTGGACCTGTTCCTTATGGAATTCAAAAAGATTGAAGCCCGTATTAAGGATAGAATAATGGACATGTACCGTCTGAGGGAGAAATGCCCGATCTGCGGCGAATACCTTTACGCAAAGCATGTGGTGCGGGGACCGGCGTTGAATGGAGCCTGGATTGTGGAAGCGAGGTGCCAGAAGGGGCACGGCAGGGGATTCCATATCCGCAGGCTTCTTACAGATGAGGAAAAGGCCGATATATCGAGAATCGAGGCCGGCGCAATCCCTTTCTGGTATCCTGACGGCGAGCTGCCCGACGGGCGGGAGATCATGAGGCTGAAAAATTCAGGTATAACGCATATCCATCAGCTTTTCACAAGGCGGAACCTGCTGGCCCTTTCTATTGTTTACCATGAAATCAGACGGATCGCCGATGAAGCCGTCAGGGGTTTGATGCTGACGGCTTTTTCAAATACCCTGCTGCATGCAAGCAAGTTGAAAAGCGAAGACCTGCGCCCCATGTCGGCCAATTCCTATTACTGCATGGGGGACTGGATAGAGGAAAATGTGTGGGAGAGGTTTGAGAACAGAATCATGTGGCGGTGGGGGGTGCTCGAGGGCAAAAGGGAAACCAACCGCCTTATCGGGGATTATTTTAAACCTGTGCGGGAATTTTCCGGGTTGGATGGAGGGGGGACTTTTATGCTTTTAAACCGCTCGGCCCAGGATCTCTCGAATTTGCCCGCCGAAAGCGTCGACTATTGTTTTACGGATCCGCCTTACGGCGGCAGTATCCAGTACGGCGAACTTACCCTCCTGTGGCGGTCCTGGCTCGGAATGGAGGACGGTTTTATAAAAGACGAGATAATAGTAAATAGTTTCCAGAATAAAAGCGAGCGGGACTTTGAAAACATGCTGAAAGAAGCCTTCGGTGAAGTTCACAGGGTCTTAAAGCCCGGGCGTTGGCTATCGGTGACCTTCAACAACCGGGATCCGGTGGTATGGTCCGCCCTTTTGAACGCCTGCAGGGCGGCCGGGTTTGAAAAGGTGAACGTAGTGCCGCAGGAACCTCTGGGCAATTCTTTCGTGCAGTCATGGTCCGCATATTCGCTGAAAAGAGACCTGATACTGAACTTCAAAAAGCCGGTGAAAACAGCCGTCCACCCGTGTAGAAAGAAACCTTCCCGACTTGAAATAAAATCTATCATTATCTCCGCCGCAAAAGAATATCTGGCTAAATATCGTAAAGCTACTTTGCCCGAACTTTTTGAAGCGGTCATAATGAAATGGATAGATGCGTCTTACGACCGGCCGGATGCCGAGCCATTCCGCCTGCCGCCGCATGGAAAGCAGTGTTTCGATATGGCCTTCGTGGACCGCAGCCTGCAGAGGGAACCGGCTTTTCAAAGGTCGGAAGATGATAAGAATATTATTTATTCTCTTGTTATGGAATAATAACAAAAGAGAAATTATTCTTAGATCGGCGCAGGGGAAGACCCATATTTTTTGTGGGGGCGGTTTAAATAAATTACCCATCATTTAGTATAATTAGCCCGCAAATAGGAACGTCCATTTTAGCCGGCTTTTTGGCCGCAATCATATCCTATTATCTAAACAACAAAGCCCTGATGCTCATCGGAGAGAATGCGGTGACTTACGGTGCCCCGGTGATAGAGGAGATATTCAAAACGGGCCTTGCAATCCTCCTTTCTGGGGACATTCTTTTTTCCCATATAATCTTCGGTGTAGCGGAGGCGTCATACGATATAATCAAAAACCGCGGCAGGCTTTCGTATACCGCAGGTGTTGCGGGCCTCATAAGCCATGCCGCTTTTGGGGCAATAACCGCTTGCGTATCGCGACTTTTGAAAAGCCTACTGCTGGGAATCGCTGCCGCCGTTATCATTCACATGTTTTGGAATTATATTATAATACATATACATATTAAAGATAAAAAATAATAGATATGGCATCCGGCATCTGAATTTGCAATAAATCCGTGTTTAGGGTATAATAAAAAAGAAATGGTAAGCCCTTTACCTGGAAAGGGCTTTTTGATGTTTGTCAGAATTTTCGAAAGGTATTCAGCATCGAAAAAAATTTAAGGAGCGAACGATGTTTAGCATTACCGACATTTGTGAAGAAATCCCCGAATTTAAAAGACTCATTAACGACATAGAAAAAGGTCTTTCAAACCTTTTTGCCTACGGCGTCTCCGATTCCCAGAGAGCTTTTTTGATAGCCTCGATGAAAAAGAGGATAAAATCCCAGGTCCTTGTGGTAACCTCTGATTCGCTGGAAGCCGGAAAACTTGCCGACGACCTCTCGTTTTTTTTAAGGCCCGAAGAGATCGCTTTATTTCCGGCAAGCTCCGTTATACCTTACGAGACGGCGGCCAGAAGCCTGGAATCCACAGCCCAGAGGCTCAAAGTCATGGATATGCTTCTTTCGGAAAAACCCGTAGTGGTTGTAGCGCCGGTGCAGGCCCTGTTTAATAAGCTGGTGCCGCCGGATATAGTGAAAAAATTCACATTATATTTTAAAGTGGGGCTGTCCGTTTCGATGGAAGAAGTATTAATGAAGCTTTCAGCCATGGGTTATGAGCGGGTGGACATGATCGAAGGCCGCGGCCAGTTTGCAGTAAGGGGGGGAATTCTGGACATTTATCCGCCAACTGCCCAATATCCCTATCGGCTGGAATTTTTTGACGATGAGGTGGACTCCATCCGGGAGTTTCTACCGGAAGATCAGCGCTCAAAAACCAGGCTGGAGGAAGTATATGTAGGTCCGGCCAGGGAAGTGGTGTATGACGGACGGACGGCCAAAACCGCGGCCATCAATATCGCCCGGGAACTCAAAGAACGCATGGATGTTCTGTACTCCCTGGGACAGCATAAAATCGCCGCTTGCCTGGAGGAGAAGGTGCAGGAACATATAGAAAAGCTTCAAAACGGGCTTTTTTTCGAGGCTGCGGAGCTTTATATATCCCACCTTTATACTTCTCTGGCCACCATAATGGACTATTTTTCCCGAAAACCTCTCACGGTGCTTGTAGAGCCGGGAAGGATACGCGAGGCCCAGAAAAATGCGGCTTTTGAGGCTGAGGAAACTTTCAAGGGTCTGCTGGAAAAGGGGGCCATTCTGGCCTCTCAGTCAAACATATATTTCAGCCCCTTTGAGATGCTTGAGAGACTGAAAAAATTCAGGATTGTATACATGTCCACGCTTCCGAAGATACATCCGGAATTTGAACCCGGGGAACTTTATTCTTTCCAGTTTCGTTCAATGACCCCCCTTTACGGAAAACTGGATCTACTGGTGGAGGAAATAACCCGGCTCAAGAAAAGAAAGTATCGCATCCTGGTGCTGTCCGGGACTGCCGAACGGGGGGAACACATGCAAAAAAGCCTCAGGGAGCGGAACATTGAGGCGATTTCGGCATCGAACCTTGAGGACTTTCAGCCAGGCCAGGTGGCTATCATGCCGGGCACTCTGGAGCGGGGTTTCGAGGAACCCCAGACTAAATTTGCCGTCATTTCGGATATCGAAGTTTACGGCAGACCGAAAAAGCAGCAGCCGCGCCCCAGACCTTCGGCAAAGGGCAGGAAGATCGAGAGTTTCCAGGAGCTTACGGTGGGAGATTATGTGGTCCATACGGCTCACGGCATTGGGAAGTATCTGGGAGTGGAAACCCTGGAAGTGGCGGGCCATAAAAAGGATTATTTCGCCTTAAGCTATGCCGGAGGGGATAAGCTTTATGTGCCTACGGACCAGGTGGATTTGATTCAGAAATATGTCGGCTCTGATGAAAATCCCCCTAAGCTCAACAAACTGGGGGGCAATGAATGGAACAGGGCAAAAAGCAAGGCCAAAGAGGCCATTCAGGAGATGGCACAGGAGCTCATAAAGCTTTATGCGGCCCGCCAGGCCGTGAAAGGTTTTGCATTCTCCAAAGATACTCCCTGGCAGAAGGAATTCGAGGACATGTTCCCATATGAAGAAACCCCCGATCAGCTTACTGCCATCGAAGAGGTAAAAAGAGACATGGAGAGCGACAAACCTATGGACCGTCTTCTGTGCGGCGACGTGGGATACGGCAAAACCGAAGTGGCATTGAGAGCGGCTTTCAAAGCGGTGATGGATGCCAAACAGGTGGCCGTGCTGGTGCCCACTACCATACTGGCGGAACAGCATTACCATACTTTTACCGAAAGATTCGCTCCCTTTCCGGTGAAGATTGACGTCATCAGCAGATTTAAATCCCCCGCCGAGCAAAAGGAAACATTGAGAAAGCTCAGGAGCGGGGAAGTGGACATCATAATCGGCACTCACCGCCTGTTGCAGAAGGATGTGAAGTTCAAAGACCTGGGGCTTCTGGTAGTTGACGAGGAGCAGAGGTTTGGAGTATCACACAAGGAAAAAATAAAGCAGCTGAAGAAAAATGTGGATGTGCTTACTCTTACCGCGACGCCCATTCCCAGGACGCTGCACATGGCCATGAGCGGCGTGAGGGATATGAGCATCATAGAGACGCCTCCCGAAGACCGCTTCCCGATACAGACTTATGTGGTTGAACACAACGAATCCCTCATAAGAGACGCCATTCTCAGAGAGCTATCCCGGGGAGGCCAGGTTTATTATGTACACAACAGGATTGAAACCATTCACGAAGAAGCCCGGCGCCTTCAGACGCTGGTGCCGGAAGCAAGGATCGCCGTGGCTCACGGACGGATGAACGAAGACGAACTGGAAGAGGTGATGCTCAACTTTTATGACCACAATTTCGATGTTCTGGTATGCACCACCATCATAGAAACGGGACTTGACATCCCGAATGTAAACACGCTTATAATTACGTCGGCTGATAAACTGGGATTGTCGCAGCTCTACCAGCTCAGAGGAAGGGTGGGGAGGTCGAACCGGCAGGCATTCGCATATCTGACATATAAAAAGGACAGGATATTGAGCGAAACCGCCGAAAAGAGGCTTTCGGCCATAAGGGAATTCACCGAATTCGGTTCCGGATTCAAGATTGCATTGAAGGACCTTGAAATACGAGGAGCCGGCAACATTCTCGGCACCGAACAGCACGGTCATATGATGGCCATTGGATATGACCTATATACAAAGCTCCTTTCGGCGGCGGTCAAAGAGCTCAAGGGCGAAAAAGTGGAAGACGAAGTGCAGCCGGTGATCGATCTTTCCGTCAGCGCCTATATTTCCGATGAGTTCGTGAAAAACACCGCTCAGAAAATGGAGATTTACCGCCGCATCGCTGCAGTGGAGACTATAGAGGAGGCCTGCGACCTGGAGGAGGAAATCGAAGACCGTTTTGGGGACATACCCGAACCTGCCAGGAATCTGATTGAAATCTCCAGGATTAAGGTGCTGGCTAGGAAGCTGAAGATAGCCAGCATTATACAGCAGGGGGAAATCATAAGATTTCAGTTCCGTGACGCCCAGGCACTTACCCCGGAAACGATCTTCAGGCTCAGTGCGGTCTTTCAAAAACAAATAATCTTCATGAGCGGTTCGATTCCGGCTTTTAACTTCAAGACCCGCGGCCTGGAAGGGTATAAACTGCTGACGCGCATAGAAAAGATATTGGATGAAATGAACACTATGCAGGAATCCTGTAGTGTAGTATAATATAGAAAAGCATAGAAAAATACGGGGAGGATGCTGATGAAATTGAGTATAAAGGCCCTGGGCCTTGCGATCGCGATTCTTATAGGCATTTCAGGCTGCGGTATTATACAGAAGGATACTACCGAGGGCAAGATCATCGACGGCAAAGAGGTCATTGCTGTGGTTAACGGAGAAAACATTTTAAAGTCGGATTTTGACAAACAGGTAAACCAGGTAAAAAGCGCTCTGGAGGCCAACGGCCAGGATTTTTCCACCAGTGAAGGCAAAAAGAACCTCCAGGAAATGAAGAAGAAAGTGCTGGAGAGCATGATAAAGGATGTGCTGTCCCTACAGCAGGCAAAGAAGGAAAATGTTACTTTGAAACCCAACCAGCTTGAGGAGGCCGAAAGCCAGCTGGAAGCTTATCACGGCGGTAAAGACGCCCTGGACAACTACCTCAAGCAGCAGGGCCTTGACAGAAAGAGTTTTGAAAAACTTTTGCAGGACCAGCTGATTATAAACAATTTAAAGGAAAAACTTACCGCCGATGTTAAAGTCACCGATGAAGATGTGAAAAAATATTTTGACAGTAACAAGGACATGTTCAAGCTTCCGTCGCCCGAGATCAGGGCAAGTCATATCCTGGTCGCGACCGAAGACGAAGCCAGGAAGATACTGGATGAACTCAAAGCAGGCAAGGACTTTGCCGAACTTGCCAAACAGTATTCCACAGACAAAGCTTCAAAAGATAAGGGCGGAGACCTGGGGTATTTCGGAAAAGGCACAATGGACCCCGAGTTTGAGAAGGTCGCCTTTGCTCTGAAGCAGGGAGAGGTGAGCCAGCCGGTAAAGACCCAGTTCGGGTATCACATCATTAAGGTTACCGGAGAAAGGACCTCTTTAAGTTTCGACGACGTAAAGGATTATATAAAGAGCAATCTCGAAAGCAGCAAGAAAGACGAGGAATTCAACAAATATCTTGATGAGTGGCAAAAACAATCCAAAATAGAAAAATATCTATGACCTTTCTACACTTTCCCTCACATGAATAGAACAGGTTAATGCGTTATATACTATATTCGAAAGAAAAACTTGACTTAAGGAGGGATGGCTGTGAAGGCGACAGGAATTGTGCGGCGCATAGATGATCTGGGCAGAGTCGTGATCCCCAAGGAAATACGACGCACTCTCAGGATTCGAGAAGGAGACCCTCTTGAAATATTTACCGACAGGGAGGGAGAAGTGATTCTTAAGAAATATTCTCCTATTGGAGAACTAGGAGATTTTGCTAAGGAATATGCTGATTCCCTTCATGATTCCGTGCAACATATCACTTGCATTGCCGACAGAGACGCAATCATTGCCGTATCTGGAGCCCCGAAAAAGGAATACATGGACAAACCCATAAGCCCGGCTCTGGAGAAGATCATGGATGAACGCAGGACCGTCCTTATAAGCAGGGTCAGCGAAAAGGAATATGTAAAGATTACACTGGATGAAGAGGACGGAAAACCCAAATACACAAGCCAGGTTATAACCCCCATCATTGCCGAAGGAGACCCCATAGGAGCGGTTATTCTCCTCTCAAAGGAGGCAAATGTAACCATGGGGGACCTGGAGGTGAAAGTGGCGGAGACGGCGGCGGGATTTCTGGCAAAACAGATGGAGCAATAAAAAATAGCAGCAGAAGCTGCTATTTTTTGATGGTGTCAGATGTTCGATTGAGTTGGAATAGCTTTTGCAATTCCTTCTATTCAAATCTCGAATTTCGAATTTCAAACTTCGAGATTCGGTCCCGCTGCCAGCACTTCGGGGGCTATGCCCTCGAATTTGCCGATGTTCTTTTTGAAGCTTGCCGCAAGCTTTCTGGCGGTTTCATCATAGGCGTTTTTGTCTGCCCAGGTATTCCTGGGGTTCAATATATTATCGGGGACCTGCGGGCAGGATTTGGGTATCATTAGTTTGAAAATGGGGTCTTGTTCATACTCCACATGGTCCAGGTCTCCGTTCAAAGCGGCCTTTATCATGGCCCTGGTGAACTTGAGGTTCATGCGGCTGCCCACCCCGTAAGGGCCTCCGGTCCAGCCGGTATTTACCAGAAAAACATTGACGTCATATTTTTCGATTTTTTCTCCGAGAAGCCCGGCGTACACCATGGGTGAGAGCGGTAAAAACGGCGATCCGAAACAGGAGGAGAAAGTGGCCTGAGGTTCGGTGATGCCCCTTTCGGTGCCGGCCAGCTTGCTGGTATAGCCGGAAATAAAGTAATACATCGCCTGCTCCCGAGAAAGCTTTGCTATGGGGGGCAGCACTCCAAAGGCATCGGCGGTAAGGAAAACCACTGTCCTGGGATGGCCTCCCACACCCGGGATGACAGAGCCAGGTATAAAGTCGACCGGGTATGCTGCCCGGGTGTTTTCGGTCACCCTGTCGCTGTCGTAGTCGGGTTTTCTCGTTTCCTCATCTATGACCACATTTTCCAGAACTGCACCAAATTTTATGGCTCTGTATATCTGGGGTTCCCTTTCTTCAGTGAGGTTTATGCACTTGGCGTAGCATCCGCCTTCGAAATTGAATATGCCGTCGTCGGACCATCCGTGCTCGTCGTCGCCTATCAGCATCCTGTCGGGATCTGCAGAAAGCGTGGTCTTTCCAGTGCCCGAAAGACCGAAGAACAATGCCGTAGATTTATCTTCGCCCATATTGGCGGAGCAGTGCATGGAAAGCACTCCTTTTTTGGGCATGAGATAGTTCATTATGGAAAATACGGATTTTTTGATTTCACCGGCATAAAAACTGCCTCCAATGATGATGAGCTTTTTCTCGAAGCTGATGATTATAAAGGCTTCGGAATTGGTGCCGTCCAGTTCCGGTGAGGCTTTGAAGCCGGGTGCGGCGATTACGGTAAACTCCGGTTCATGGTCTTTCAATTCATCGTCAGTGGGCCTTAAAAAAAGCTGATGTGCGAAAAGATTCTGATATGCATATTCGTTTATGACCCTGATGGGAAGCCGCAACCTGGTATCCGCTCCCACGAATCCGTCGAATATGAAGATATCGCGGTTTTGAAGGTAAGCTTGAAGCCGGTGCAGGATTTTTTCGAATTTTTCGGGCAGGATGGGTTTGTTGTTGCCCCACCAGATGTCATCATGCACCGAAGGCTCGTCAACAATAAACTTGTCGTTTGGGGATCTGCCGGTGTATTTGCCGGTATAGACATTGAAAGCTCCGGTATCTGTCAAAAAGCCTTCCTGCCTTTTTAGAGCCTCCTCAACCAGGCGCGGCACCGAAAGATTCCTGTAGACCTGCTTTACATTTGTCAGGCCGATTTTTGCCAGCTTTTCCATTGCACAACCTCCAATCTTAAGATACTGGATGATAGAAACTTAACAAAAGCAATTTGGGTTATATTATAATACATTTTTCGGAGTAATTCCAGAAAACATGTTAAATTTTTTTTTAACTTTTTGTGAAGTTTTGTTCAAACCAAATATTGATGCTTACCCTTTCATAGACTCATTTTTCCTGGTTCAACTTAAAATTCTGACAATCTGTTGACACTGATTTATGGTAGTGATAAGATAACGTTGTCAGATATCGTACAACTGGAATGGTGAATTTATGAAGATAAAAGAAAAGAAAATGTCCCTGGGCCGCAAAGCCAGGGAAAGCATTTTAGAGTATATTCGGGGAAATAAACTTTCAGCAGACGATATGCTACCGTCGGAAGCTGCCCTCGTGGAAATGCTTGGAGTCAGCAGGCATACGGTGAGGGAGGCTCTAGCCCTTCTTGAGCAGGAAAAGGTCATATATAAGATTCAGGGGAAAGGTACCTTTGTAAACAAACCACCCATACAGATAGAAAGTGGCCTGGAAAAATTGGAAAGTATCACCGAAATTATAAGAAAATTTGGATATAACCCCGGCACCAAATGGGTGTCTATAGAGGAACGGCAACCAACTCAGGATATGGCTGAAAAATTAGCCCTTTCACTGGGGGAAAAGGTGGTCACATTTAAAAGAATAAGGACCGCGAGCGGCAAGATGGCAGCATTTTTGATAGACACGGTGCCAAAAAAGATGCTGGGTCAACAGGTGCCTGAAAAGATGCCGGACGAATCTATGTTTAAATATTTTAAAGAAAATTTTAATATTATCATCGAATATGCTATATCGGACATAATGCCTGCCTTTCCTACAAAAGAAATGATAGACCTTTTAAAGGTGAAAAAAAATCAATTGTTTTTGTTGCTCCACCAGATTCATTATGATAAAGATGGACATGCGGTGTTTTATTCTATGGATTATTTTAACCCCGAAGTATTCAAATTCAAGGTGAACAGGACTATATAATGTTTTTACCTTGCGACATATCGGCTGAAAGCACCATTAATGAAGCTCTGGTTTTGGAGCTGGTCCCCTCGAAAGTTGTCGGTGTGATATTTGACAGCCGACAGGAAAACTACCCGTAAATAAAAGATATTCAACCGGGATTAATTCAACAAAAGGGAGGAATGAACGCTTGAATATATTGATAAAAAATGCCACCCTGGTGCCCATCGATGATAAAAGCGAAAACATACGGGATACCAAAATAGCCATTGAAAAGGATAGAATATTATTCATAGGAGAAATCTCTGATGACTTTAAGCCTGATAAGGTCATAGATGCTAAAGGCGGTCTGGTGCTGCCGGGCCTTATAAACTGCCACGCCCACATAGCCATGTCTCTTTTTAGAAACTATGCCGATGATCTTCCTCTGATGAGATGGCTCAAAGATAAGATATGGCCTATGGAAGAAAAATTAACTCCTGAGGATGTTTACTGGGGTTCTATGCTGGGCGTAGCAGAACTAATAAAGTCCGGCGTAACCTGCTTTTTGGATATGTATTTTTTTATGGAGGAAACCGCAAAGGCAGCAGAGCAAGCAGGCATCCGGGCGGTCCTTGCCAGGGGTCTGGTGGGCGGCGATGATGACGACGGGACAAGATTCCAGGAGACGAGAAATCTATATAAAAACTGGCATAATGCTGCCGGTGGGCGCATCAAAATCATGGCAGGCCCCCATGCCCCATATACCTGCAGTCCCGGGTATTTGAAAAAAGTGGCGGATCTTGCCAGGGAACTTAATGTGGGAATTCACATCCACCTTTCGGAAAGTGCCGATGAAGTGGAGGAAAGCTATAATAAGTATGGCAAATCTCCGATAAAGCAAATGCACGATCTGGGGCTGTTCGATATACCTACGGTGGCGGCCCACTGCGTGCATATTTGTGATGAAGACATAGATATAATGGCTGAAGATAAAGTGAGTGTTGTGAACAACCCTACGAGCAACTTGAAACTTGCCAACGGCTTTGCACCGGTAGAGAAAATGATCAATAGGGGTGTAAATGTGGCTCTGGGGACCGACGGTCCCTCCAGCAATAACAACCTGAATATGTTTGAAGAGATACATCTTGCGGCCATAGTAAATAAAAGTGTAAACCATGATGCCACATCCATCCCTGCCATCACAGCCCTCAAGATGGCTACGATAAATGGTGCAAAGGCTTTGTGCCTGGAAAAAGATATTGGGTCTATAGAAGCTGGCAAGAAGGCTGACTTAATAATAATAGATACACAAAAGCCTCACTTTTATCCGATGCATAATGTGGTATCTGCCATCGCATATTCAGCTCAAGGATCGGATGTAAAGACGGTGATTGTTGACGGAAAAGTTGTCATGGAAGATTACGAGATCAAGACCATTGATATGGAGAAAGCTATGTTCGAGGCTCAAAGGGTCGCAGAGGAGTTAATGGCAAGATAAGGACAGATGCTAAATCAGATGTCGCTTCTGGAGCGTAATAAATTGGTGCACCAAAAGTCCGAACAAATTTTTACTGAAGAGGGTGATGACATGTCAATGATAAAAACCATAGAATTTAAAGACGATTTGCTGCTTTTGCTGGACCAGAGAAAACTTCCCATTGAAACACAGATTTTTGAGTGTAAGACCTATGAAGATGTGGATTTTGCCATAAAGGACATGGTGGTAAGGGGAGCTCCGGCCATAGGTGCCGCTGCCGCCTACGGTGTGGTGCTGGCGGCCAGGCAGTTCATGGAAAATGAGAAATCATTTCAGGATAAAATGCAGGAAGCCTTAAATGTACTGTATAACTCAAGACCAACAGCCGTAAACCTCATGTGGGCCGTCAAGAGGATGAGAAGGATACTGGAAGATAACAAATCCCACGATGCTTCATATATCTATGACAGGTTAAAAGAAGAAGCCGATACCATTTTTAGAGAAGATTTTGATACCAATAAGAAAATAGCCAGAATAGGAAATGAAATCGTGCCGCAAAAAGCTACCATCCTCACTCACTGTAACACTGGAGCCCTGGCTACTACAGGCTACGGCACGGCGCTTGGGGTGGTGAGGGAAGCTTTCTACAGCGGCAAAGACATATTCGTGTATGCCGATGAAACCAGGCCCCGGCTTCAAGGGGCAAGACTCACCGCCTGGGAGCTGGTGCAGGAGAAAATTCCTTCAAAACTCATAGCCGACAGCGTGGCCGCCACCCTCATCCGGGATGGCAAAATAGACCTCATCCTGGTAGGAGCCGACAGGATAGCGGCAAATGGCGATACAGCCAATAAGATAGGGACTTTCATGCTATCCGTCATAGCGAAGGTTTACGGCGTGCCCTTCTATATAGTGGCACCGACCTCCACCATAGACTTTGAAATAGAGTCCGGAAGCCAGATAAAAATAGAAGAGCGAAACGCCGATGAAGTGACGCACATAGGGGATGTGAGAGTGGCGCCGGAAGGGATAGGCGTATATAATCCGGCTTTTGACGTGACACCGCACGAAAACATAACCGGCATCATAACGGAAAAAGGAGTATTGAAAGAACCTTTTAATGATAGCATATTGAATTTAAGAAACAAAGTTTGATTTCGACATAATTTTTAAAATAAATCGAGTAATATTTGGAGGCGATATCGTGGAAGGTGCCATTATTGGAGGGACCGGTGTATACGGTCTGGCCCAAAAAAGCCGATCCGAAGAAATACAAACGCCATTCGGGATTGTATATATCGATATAGTAACAGCCGGAAAAAAGGAAATAGCATTTCTGGCAAGGCATGGCAAAGGCCATTCTGTGCCGCCGCACCTGATAAATTATCGGGCGAATATGTGGGCGCTTAAGGAACTGGGGGTAAAATACATTTATGCCACGGCTGCAGTAGGTTCATGCAATGAAAAATTTGCCCCTGGAGATATAGTCGTCATAAAAGATTTTATAGACTTTACCAGGACAAGACAGGGGACCTTTTATGAAGGAGGCAAGCAAGGGGTAGCCCATTTGGATGTGAGCGATCCTTATTGTAAAAATCTCAGAAAAAAGTTTTACGATATGGCATGGCAGGAGGCAATTGATATAAAAGGTGATGCAGTTTATGTATGCACTGAAGGGCCAAGGTTTGAAACAGCTCACGAGGTTAAGATGTATAAGATGCTGGGAGGTGATGTCATCGGGATGACCAATGTGCCGGAAGTGACGCTTGCTAAAGAACTTGGCATGTGCTATGCGGCAGTGGGGATAATCACCAACTGGTGCACAGGTATAAAAAGTGACAAAATCGTCCTGCACGACATTGAAGGTGCATTGGAAAAGAACAAAGAGAAGGTTACCGGTGCATTCATTAAGCTGTTACTTGGGGATTTAAGCCAGGATAACTGTTCTTGTGCAAATTCCCTCATCAGGATGTAATCTATCAATGCAATTTTTTGGAAAAAGCTTATTAATGCAAAGAAAGTTTGCGGGATATCCGCTGGTCCCAAACTTGCAAATAATTAATTCATATAGGAGGGCCTGGATTTGCAAAAAAGTAAAAGCTATGGCTTTGACACCATGTCCATCCACGCGGGAAGTGAGGGTAAAAATCCCGAAAATGCTTTGAACCCGCCCATTTTTCAGACATCTACTTTCACCTTTGATAGCATTGAACAGGTAGAAAAGGCCATGTCTTTTGAAAGTGACGACTATGTATACACAAGGGGCAACAACCCCACTTTGAAACTGTTTGAAAACAAGATGGCGGCTCTGGAAAATGGAAGCGCTGCGGTGGCATTTGCTTCGGGCATGGCCGCTATTTCCTCCGTCCTCTTTTCCTTTTTAAAGCCTGGGGATAACCTGGTGGTAAATCATTGCCTGTATGGGTCCACCTATACAGTGGTAACCAAATTGATGCGCCAGTACCATGTAAATTGCAAAATCGTTGATATGACTGACACAAACAGACTCCAAGAAGCCATAGATAAAAATACTAGGGTAATATACTTTGAGACTCCTTCCAACCCCAGCCTGGAAATAATAGATATCAAAAAAGTAGCTGAAATCGCAAAGGCAAAAGGAGTAAAAATTGTAGTGGACAACACCTTTGCCACACCGTATTTTCAAAGGCCTCTTACCCTCGGAGCGGATGTGGTGGTCCACAGTGCCACGAAGTATATATCAGGCCACGGGGATGTGGTAGGGGGAGTAGCGGTTTCAAAAGATATAGACTACATCCATAGCTTGAAATTCGACTATATGTGTGAACTGGGGGGAGTCATGAGCCCCTTCAATGCATGGCTTCTGATCAGGGGATTAAAAACTCTGGGGGTGCGCATGCGCCAGCATGAAAAAAATGCCCTGGAGCTTGCAAGATTTTTAGAAAAACATCCCAAAGTAAAGAATGTTTATTACCCCGGCCTTGAAAGCTTTGCCGGACATGACATTGCAAAATCCCAGATGGATGGTTTTGGGGCCATGCTTAGTTTCGAGGTGGACGGAGGGCTGGAAAAGGCTAAAAAAGTAGTGAATAATGTGAAGCTTATAAAGCTTGCAGTAAGCCTTGGGGACTGCGAGACCCTTATAGAGCTGCCGGCGGCCATGACACACCTGGGGTATCCAAAAGAGAAACTGTCCGAGTTCGGATTTACCGATAGCATGATAAGGATTTCTGTAGGTCTTGAGAATGTGGAAGACCTCATGGAAGACCTGGACAGCGCAATCAGATGCGAGTGAGCGAGTGAGTCAGGGGACGGTTCCTTGACTCATCAAAATGAGTCAAGGAACCGTCCCCTGACTCACTCCTGAAAATAAAATATTGATGCCGGCCTGCGAATAGAATATAATAAATGGCAGAGCGATAACAAAGAAAGGCGGATATTTTGTTGACTGAGAAGAAAAACTCCTTTTTAAAAGGCGCATTGATTTTAACCGTTGCCGGGTTTGTTGTAAAATTACTGGGGGCGGTTTACAGGATTCCTCTGGCATTGATGATAAGGGATGAGGGTATGGGCCTATATCAGATGGCCTATCCCATTTATGTTACCCTTCTTTCGATTTCCACAGCAGGACTTCCCACTGCCATATCCAAGATGGTCGCCGAGGATGTGGCTACCGGACGCTATAAAAACGCTTACAGGGTTTTCAGAGTATCGGTGTTGGTGCTTTCTTCTGTGGGCCTTATTTTAACCCTGGTGTTGATAACCGGAGCCGATATGCTTTCGGTAAGGATTCTAGGCAATCCTAAGGCCTTTTATCCCATCATAAGCATAGCTCCGGCAATTTTCTTCGTTTCCATTATGTCAAGCTTCAGGGGGTTTTTCCAGGGGCTGCAGGATATGACTCCCTCGGCTGTGTCCCAGGTTGTGGAACAGCTTGGCAGAGTTGTTGCGGTTTTTGTGCTGGCCACATGGCTTCTTCCCAGGGGAGTGGAATATGCTGCGGCGGGCGCGGCCTTCGGCCCGGTGGTCGGAGCCCTGGCTGGATTGGGGATACTGCTGGTAGTTTATATTAAAAGAAAAAATGAAATTCTGGCCAATATACATAAAGATCCGACAAGAGCACTGGAAAATCCCTTTCACATAATTTACAGGCTTTTTGCCTTTGCCGTTCCCATAACCCTGGGAGGTCTCATTATACCAATCATGAACCTGGCGGATGCAGCCATAGTCAACAGGCGTCTGCAGTTTGCCGGGTTTACCGTAAAAAGGGCCACGGAACTATACGGCCAGTTGACAGGCATGGCGGCGCCGCTCATAAATCTTCCGGCTATTGTCACCATTGCCCTTTCAGCCAGCCTGGTGCCAGCAATCTCCGAAGCCATGGCGTTGAAAAACATGCGCCTTGCGGCTTTACGGGCCGAGACCGGAGTGAGGATAAGCATAATCTTCGGCCTCCCGGCGGCGGTGGGTATGTTTGTGCTGGCTACCCCCATATCGGTTTTATTGTACAGAAATCCCGATGCGGGAGTCCCGCTGGCGGTGCTTTCATGGGGTGTCATTTTCCTTTCATTGAACCAGACCACTACCGGCATACTGCAGGGAGCAGGAAAGACGCTTATTCCCGTCAGAAACCTAATGATAGGAGCTTTTGCCAAGGTAGTAATAAATTATGTGCTTACGGGGATTCCTTTTATCAACATAAAAGGGGCTGCTCTGGGAACGGTCGCGGGCTACATGATTTCATCGCTTCTGAATTTTAGAGCCGTAATAAGATGGACCGGCCTTGTGATAGATATAAATTACATGATAATAAAACCGGTGATGGCAACAATATTAATGGGAATCAGCGTTCTTTTCACTCATGGGGAGCTTGTAAACCTGGGACTTGGCCGGAACATGGCTACCCTGGCTGCTGTGATTTCCGGTGCCGTAGTTTATGTTATTTTTTTGATTATCATAGGCGGAGTGAGAAGAGACGACCTGGAGATGTTTCCCGGCGGCAGACGCATAATTGCGGTTTTTAATAAATTTGGAGCTTTCAGGAGGTAATAGAATTGTCAAGATATACAATACAGGACCTGATAGATATCATGGCCAGATTAAGGGGAGAAGAAGGCTGCCCCTGGGATAAGGCCCAGACCCATGAGTCCTTAAAACCCTTTGTGATTGAAGAGGCCTATGAGGTAATTGATGCCATTGACAGAAACAATAAAGAAGATCTCATAGAAGAACTGGGCGACCTGCTGCTTCAGATCGTTTTTCACTGCCGCCTCGCTCAGGAGCGGGGGGAATTCGATATGGGAGATGTCATAGACGGCATATGCGACAAGATGATCCGCCGGCATCCCCACATTTTCGGGGATGTAAAGGTGAAAAACGCCGGCGAGGTTTTGAGAAACTGGGAGGACATAAAACGGGAAGAAAAGGATATGAAATCCCAGGCCCAGGGTATGGAAAGCCTGCCTAAAACCCTGCCTGCCCTGATGCTGGCTTTCAAGGTACAGGAAAAGGCGGCCCGGGTGGGGTTCGACTGGGATGATGTAAAAGACGCCATGAAAAAGGTCGCCGAAGAAATGGACGAGTTGAAAGAGGTATATAAAGGTAAAAATGGTGATAAAATAAAAGAAGAAATGGGAGACCTGCTGTTTGCAGCCGTGAATGTGGCTAGGTTTCTTGATGTCAATCCCGAGCTGGCTCTCAGGGATGCCACAAGGAAATTTATACGCAGATTTAATTATGTCGAACAGGCTGCGGCAAAATCAGACAGGAATTTACAGGAAATGACTCTGGAAGAAATGGATAATTTATGGGAGCAGGGGAAAAAATATGAAAAAAAGTTTTAAATTTCCTCTGTACAAGAAGGATTTTCTGATTTAATGGAGAATAGTCTTATAGTAAAATTCAACAAGGAGGGGAATTTAGTGAACAAAGCTGATCTCATATCAATTATGGCGGAAAAAAGCGGTTTGACCAAAAAAGACTCCGAAAAAGCATTGAATGCTTTTGTCGAAGCAGTGGAGGAAGCTCTCGCAAAGAGGGACAAGGTTCAGTTGGTAGGCTTCGGCACTTTTGAAGTAAGAGAAAGAAGCGCGAGAAAAGGCCGCAATCCTCAGACAGGTGAGGAAATCGATATTCCCGCCGCCAGTATGCCGGCGTTCAAAGCAGGCAAAGCTTTGAAAGACAGTATTAATAAGTAAAAAATTTGGAGATTTTTGGGACAGGTCTAAAAGACCTGTTTTTTTTTATTTATTCGACTTTGTTTTACACGGAATTTTTTATGTAAGAGTATCTAATAATAAAGGTAGAAACATTCTTCTGTTCTCCAGCTTCTGAAACGCAGTCGCCAGGACGTTACATAGGTCAGGAGTGACTTTACAATCAAAATAGAAAAGGGAGGATTTTTTACTGTGAAAAATCGTTACCGGTATATAACTTTGATATTGTCATTATTGATATTGATGACTATGATGGCCGGTTGTGCAGGGCTTCGAAAAGGTCCTGCAAGGAAACCCGCACTGCCGAAAATTCCGGATCGAGTAAGCCGCGGGGCAGGAGTGGAACCCAGCCTTACGGTATATGACATACAGACTAAAACCACGAAGAAAATGGGGCTTGAGGACTATGTGGCCGGCGTGGTGGCAGGAGAAATGGAAAATTACTGGCCTGTGGAAGCCCTGGCGGCTCAGGCCATTCTGGCGCGCACTTATGTTCTGGAATTTATCGCAGACAAAGGCGGCTCCAAATATGGCAATGCCGACATATCTACCGATTTCGAGGAAGCTCAGGCCTGGAATCCGGGCAATATAAACGAAAACATCAAAAAGGCTGTCTCCATGACAAGAGGCAAGGTGGCGACATATAAGGGTAAATACATCAAGGCATGGTTTCATTCCCACAGCGGCGGGATGACAGCCACAGCAAAAGAAGGACTGAATTTCAAGGAAGCCGAACCGCCGTATATTAAGGTGGTAAAATCTCCGGATACCGATGTGGGTCCCGAGGGTAAGAAGACCTGGTCTGCTGATTATACAAAGAGCGAACTCGCTTCGATAATAAAGAGCAAAATGGGCCAGGATACGGGTCCTATTGACAGTGTAGCTATAGTTGCAAGGGGGCCTTCGGGCAGGGCCACTCAGATAAAAATAGGCAATGCCACGGTCAATGCTCCGGACCTTCGGATAGCCCTGGGCAGCTTGAAAATGCGTTCCACTCTGCTCACAAGCCTGCGCATAGAAGATGATAAGATTTTGATGGCGGGAAAGGGATTCGGCCACGGCGTGGGGCTTTCCCAGTGGGGCGCCAATGTCATGGCAAAACAGGGCAAATCTCCGGAAGACATCATCAAGTATTATTTTAAAAACGTTGACGTGGTGAAACTTTGGAAATAGTTTATGAAGGCATGATGACACATGGCGGGGGAAACCTTCAGGCATTTTTGTTCAACATTTTTCGCAGCATAATCTGTTTTCTGAAAATCTGTCTAAACAATTTATCCCTTGTACTTTCTCCTATATTTATAAAGATATATTTATAATGTGAGGAAGTGGCGGATGCGGAATAACTATAAGCAATTCGGCCGTTTAAAGTCAAAACCTCGCCGTCGTCAAACGGCAACCTCATTTTTACCATACTGGATGTGCTGAAAGAGTGGGAGCTGTCGCAGACAAACAGTAAATAATCGGCCGACAATCTCACAACCTTGACCTCGATGTCTTTTTCTAATTCTGCTTGCAAATGGAATATCGTTGCCCTTCAATCCATAAGGATAACCGGTGCCATCATATTTTTCATGATGGCACCGAATCCATAATGAAATATCAGGATATATGTCTCCAATCAATTCTTTAACAATGATATAACTGTATTCCACATGGTGTTTGACCTCTTCATATTCTTCTTCCGTAAGAGGTCCTTCTTTATTTATAATACTGTTTTTTATCCTTACTTTTCCTATGTCGTGGAATAAAGCCGCATAGTAAAGTTTTACAAAGTCATCTGTTCGGAAATTCAACTTTTTGGCTATTTCAATGGTCCAGAATGCAACATTTATAGAATGCAGTTTCATAGACGGCTGATTTAATTTAATATTATCCTCAATAATCATCAGAAGTTTCAAAATCCGCTCGACTTTTGAGATTTGATTGTATTTCGCAAGTGCGTATGAATATATTTCATAAATATTGAAACCGAGCAAAAATGATGTTAATACGTCCTGCATATTCGAATTGTTTTGATTAAAACCGCAATATATACAGACGGTAATATTCTCATCTATATATATTTTTATGGGTATGCATAATTCCTCAACGACGTTTTCCTTCATTGCAACAATGGCATCATTTTCTTCTATACGATGATGAACGGGTCTTGAATTCTCGCATGCCAGAGACACCACATTATTACCGTTTAATATGCTGAACATATAACAACAATCTTCACGTTTATCTACTTTTTCAATACAATACATTTTGTTTTTATCTATAAGAAAAATAACGAGGCAGTTTATGCCATGTTTTCTTTTATAATCCATGAGCCTCTGCATCAATAAACTGAAATTTCCATTGACATCATCAAAAAATGCAATCATAATGTCGCCTCCAATATATAAAATGGACGGCCGGTTTTATGAACAAAATATATAATAATTCTCAAATTATAATTTCTCCTACTTTTTTACTAATATTTTCGACAAAAAGATCAAATTTCCTTCAAAATAAAGACGCAAGATTAAAAGAATATTTTCACTATTTGAGGATATTGAACCTTTCGGCCATGAAAAACAAAAATAGCAGCCCTCTTTATGAGAGGGGCTTGTTTTTTAATTCCGCCGTTCATACCCAAAAATCCGCCAGTTGTACCGGAAAAACCGCCAGTTGTTCCAACCCGGCAGGAAACGACAAAAAAATGTAGAAAGGATATAGAAAGTTTTGTAAAGATTAAAGGGAGTGAAAACATGTTTCCCATACCCTGGTACGTGGCGGCTTTTGTATCGGTGCCTGAAGCTTTTTTGATTCTGGCTATCGCTATGAGAATGATGGAAATAGAAAAGACGGACTATAAAAAAATTTATTTGATTTCGGTGATCCAGGGAGTCATCACTCTTGTAATAAGAAGGATATCTATGGGGGTATCTCAGTATTTTTTATCAAGTTTCCATACGGTGATACTCATAACCACGCTGGTATTGATGTGCAGTTTTTTTTGCGGGGTTAAGCTCCAGCGATGCTTTATACCCATATTTGTGGTGACAGTCATTTATGGTTTTATCCAGTACATCGTAGTTTTGAGTGTCATAAACTGGCTTAAAATCCCCATTTTTATACTGGAGGAAAAGCCATGGCTGGATGTGGCGTTATTCTTTCTGGTGGCGGGGTTAACCGTATTAATTTTTTATTTATTTAAGCGTTTGAATATGTTTGAAGGATTATAACATTAAATACTTCATATATAAATGACGCAGGAGGAATCGCTATGCTTCAAAAATGTTCTCGAACACTGTCAAAGTTAATTGTTCTGGGAGCCGCTTCGGACGGATACAATCCGGAAGTTATAGAATACGGTCTTGTGATTATTTTAGGCACCCTTCTTAAATTTGCATCTATCGTCATCATATCTTTTATCCTGAACACATTTGCCGAAACCATAATAAGCCTTGCGGTCTATGTACTCATCCGCCATTTTGCGGGGGGAGCTCACTTAAAAACGTACGGCATGTGTTTTATTACTGGTGTCCTTATGTTTTCCATAAACGGCCTTGTTGCAAAGCACGCGGCTATACCGCTCAATGTGCTGATTTTAATAACGGATATGGTTCTCATGATTGGCCTTTTCATTACATTGAATTGGGTTCCCGCCGGGACGGAGAAAAAGATTATCCGCGATGGCCGGATAAGGCAGCGCCTTCAGTGCATCACCATGATTTTGCTGGGAGTTCTGGGCATGGTTGCCAATGTGCTCTTTTTTGCCGGGCAAAGAACATATCTCATGGCTCTTTTTCTGGGGGCTCTAGAGGAACTTTTTTTCGTAACTCCCGCAGGATACAGCCTGCTGAATGCTCATTTTGTCGGGGATGAAAATCATGCTGGAGAGGATGGGTATCATGGCGAGCATTCTGATATGCGAGGATGATAAAAGTACCCTGGGAATGTTTTGCAAACTTCTGGAGGCAAATCCTCTTATAGATGAAATATATAGGACCAGTACCGGCCGTGAAGCTGTGCGGATAATAAAGGAAAAATCTCCCGACATCCTAATTCTCGACATAGATTTGCCCGATATAGACGGTATCCAGGTGGCAAAGATTGCCTGCGATCTGAATCCGGAAGTTGCCATAGCCTTTGTCACCGGATACCCCGATTTTGCAGCCGAATCCTTTGCGGTGCACCCTTACGATTACATCATAAAACCCATAGATGTGGAGAGATTTCAGGATACAGTAAATAAAATGGTTGTAAAGCTGGAATGCGATACATTGAGAAACAAGCTCAAATTGACCGGAAAGTTTCCCCTTAGGACAGAGGACGGCATAATGTTTCTAAACTTGGATGACGTAATTTTTGTAGAAAAAAATGGCAAAGAAACCGTCATACATACAACAAATGGAATGCATAAGTGCAATTATAGCCTGAAAGACCTGGAAATTAATCTCAATGAAAGATTTTATAGAGTTCATAAGTCATATATTGTAAATGTTACTATGATAGACATGATACAAAACATGGGCGAATCTTATATTATAACATTTCATAATTATGACAAGACCGTTTTAATGAGCAAAAATAGATTCCAGTTTTTAAAAGACAAATTTATATAAAAAAGCTTTCATTGATATAATCAATTGACAGGCGGGATAATGGTGAAAGTATTCAACAAAACTCCGATAATTATATTTGCATTTACAGTGCAGATGTTCTTTATACTCATATTAAATCAGTGGATGGTTGCCTCCGACCGGCAGCTTTATATGAGAAATCTGCCCTTCTTTATCATCTATCTCCTGGCTTCGCTGGTGCTTTATTTCTATATCATCAAAACCACCGAGAGTTTTACCAGAAAGGAGATTGAATATAAGTCTATTAAAGCTCATTTGAAAGAGATAGAAGAATTGCTGAATACATTAAACGGCCAGAGGCACCAGCATTCAAAACATATACAGACTATTCAAGCCCTGCTTTATACCGAAGAATATGATGAACTCAAAGAATATATAAACGGCATAGCCGGAGAATACAGGGCTGCCACTGAAATGTTGAGGCTGGGGAACATGGCTCTAAATGCGGTGGTAAATATAAAAAGAGAACTTATGGCGAGAAATAACATAGTTTTCAGAGCCGAAGTCTTAGCAAAAGTAAATTATACCGGCATTAGTTCCTGGGATCTGAGCACGGTTATCGGCAACATCCTGGACAATGCCATAGAAGCTGTGCTGGAGAAGCCGGATGACCGGCGGATATATTTTGAAACGGATTATAAAAAGGGATATTTCATATTTAAAATATCAAACAATGGCCCTCAAATAGATGAAAATGATCTGGGCAAAATCTTTCAGCCGGGGTACAGTACAAAAGAGCTTGAAACGCGGGGATACGGACTCTATGTGGCAAAAAAGATATTGGATAAATGCGGCGGCTGGATTGAAGTGCGGTCGGATGAAGGTTTGACCACATTCATTGTAAATTTGCCGGGAAGCAGGGAAGGATCGATGATATATCCCTGACAGAACCGGCTTTTTTTATTATAAGTCTATTTTTTCATAAATAAGCAGCCTTTCGAATATATTTTTAAAAAGATACTGTTGGTCGTACAATAGAGATCTTGTAATGTTTTTTGTAAAACTAACCATATTAAATCAAATTGAAAGGAGGGCTTTATTTATGGAAGACAAATCCGCAAAGCAGCACAAGGTCATCCTGACAGACAGACAGATGCTGGATGTGAGCGGGATAATAAATGTGGAAAAATTCACCGATGATAATGTGGTCCTGGAGACAGAGCAGGGCATGCTGGATATTAAGGGGGAAAAAATGCATATGAAACAACTCAATCTGGACGGAGGCATGATAATTGTGGAAGGCCTTATAAAATCTCTGACTTATTCCGAGGGCACGTCTTCAAAAGACAAGGGAAAAGGGTTTTTGAGGAATATCTTTAAATAAGAAATTAAGCGGATTTTTCCGATCAAATTTTTCCCGGAAGGAGTTGAGAGCTTGGATTTTTATGAGAACAGCGAGCAGGCGGCTCTGCTGGCTGCCGCTCTTATGCTCGGATTTTTTGCGGGTTTGCTTTTCGACGTCTACCGCCGCATCAGGAACCTCATAGCTCCAGGCCCTATACTCACGGCATTGGGAGATCTTGCCTTCTGGGGAATCATGACGGTGGTGACTTTTTTTTCTCTGTTCAGGTTGAACTCCGGAGAAGTCCGCGGCTACCTTTTCTTAGGTTTGGGTCTTGGCCTCCTGTTTTACTTATCCTTTATAAGCAGACATGTTATTGCGCTTTTATTATTTTTTGATATCTTGACAAGAAGAAACATAAATAGATTTCTGCGCTCTCTGGGCCGGTTAAAAAAGCTTGCGATTTTTACCCTTCCGGCAAGAATATATATGGACGCCGGGAGAATATTTTTTAAAATAAAGCATAAAAGATAGCAGGATTTTTCTGGAGTAAGTCGAATCATTATACCTATAGATATAATCAAAAAGGAGACAGGGAGGCTTGTCCGGTGGCTTCGAAGAAAAGGTTAAGAGTCCGCCACCTCATCATAATATTTTTCCTGGTTTACGTAGTTTACACACTGGTGGTGCAGCAGCTAAAAATGATGGACCTGGCCCGCCAGGAGGCCGAGCTCAGACGGCAGTTCGAAGCGGCCATGCAGCAGAGGGAGCAGCTAAAAAAGCAGATACAGCTTCTTCATACCGACAGTTACATAGAAATGATGGCAAGGGATAAACTCGGGCTTGTCAAGCCGGATGAATACATATATAAAAGTGGCAAATCGTCACCGTAGGCCGTTATTGACGAAAGTGTAAAGGTGAAGTATAATTATCGTATTGAAGGAAAATCTAAAGGAGGAGTTCTTTAAGTATGCCTGTTGAGGTAGGCCAGATAGTGGAAGGGAAGATTACGGGTATCACAAAGTTCGGTGCATTCGTTGAGCTTCCGGGCGGGGTGACGGGGCTGGTTCATATTTCAGAAGTTGCTGACAGTTTTGTAAAGGATGTCAATGACTTTTTGAAAGAGAACGACAAGGTAAAGGTTAAGGTCATCGGGATTTCCCAGGATGGCAAAGTAAGCCTATCCATCCGAAAGCTGAACGAAAGCTCCCGTGACAGAAGATCAAAAGATAAGGACAGCCTCAGCTTTGAGGATAAGCTGGCCAAGTTCATGAAGGATAGCGAGGAAAGACTTCTGGATATCAGAAAAAGCCACGAAGCCAAAAGGGGTTCCTATGGGAGGAAGAGAGCGCTTTACTAGCAATTATATTTTTATATAATATTAATAATTAAATTATAATTATACCAGTTATGAAATCTATCCGGGGGAAATCCCGGATTTTTCAGTTTTTGAATCAGTGAGTCAGGGGACGGTTCTCTGACTCAATTTTGAGTCAGAGAACCGTCCCCTGACTCACTATCGACGGAGGGATTTTACGACATGAAAATTGCGGTTATTGACATGGGATCCAATTCCATCAGGCTGCTTGTGGCAGAATATATTGCAAAAAAAGTTGTGGCGCTGGAGAGAAGGCTTATTACCACCCGACTGGGCAGGGGAGCGGTGGAAAAAGGCATGCTGGATGAAACCTCGATGCATGACACGCTTGCTGCGCTGGAGTTTTTTAAAAAAAGGGCGCAGGACAATAAGTGCGAAAAAATACTGGCTTTTGCCACCAGCGCAGTGAGGGAGGCCGTGAACGGGATGGATTTTCTACATATTGTAAAAGAAAAGACCGGGATAGATGTCGAGATTATATCCGGAGAAAGGGAGGGCGTTCTTTCTTTTAAAGGCGCAAGAGCGGGGCTGGGCCTTGAAGGGCCGGTGTTGGTGATAGATATCGGTGGAGGCTCAACGGAGCTTTGCCTGGGAGATGACGCAGATTTTGAGAGCGTCAGTCTTCCCGTGGGAGCAGTGCGCTTGACTGAAAAATACCTGCATTCGGATCCGCCTGCCGCCGGCGAGGTCCTGGCTGCGAAGTCTGCCGTGGATGAATTGCTCTCAAATTTTGTGCCCGGTAGGGTTTGCATCATTAAAGACGGGCCTATTACGGCGGTGGGGGTCGGAGGAACCGTCACTACCCTAGCGGCCATCAAGCAGAGCCTTGCCGTGTATGATCCGGCAAAGGTGCACGGTTTTTCCCTGAAGCTGGAAGATGTGGAAGCCGTTTTTGAAACGCTGTGCCGCCTGACTGTAGAAGAAAGGAGAAAAATTCCCGGGCTATCAGCCCGGCGGGCCGACATCATCACTGCGGGCGTGCTTATTTTGCGCCAGATCATGCAAAAATTGGGGATTTCCATGATTAAAGTAAGCGAATCGGATCTGATGGAAGGATATATCATAGAAAGTGTATCTTAAAAAAAATTCTTCTATAAATTTTTATAAAAATCTCGATAGTGTAAAATTTTATTAGGTCAAAAAGCAGGAAAACGGCGGACGTATGTAGAAAAAAATCTCTGGCATTATTGACAAAAACAGGGCATTGTGGTATTATAATAAATTGCATGATTATATGCAAATTTCATGCCACAGGCTCTTTTTTTATCCCTTCTGTATAATTTTCCCTGTTTTAGGAGATAGTATAATAGATATTTCATTCCCAAAATATGCAGAAAAACGGCTTTTAAGCGCGAACTTGATCCTGTGTTTTCAATATAAAAAGGGGTGAGAAAAACTAATGGTTCATCCTGTAAATGTAGGGGAACGCACCCGATGGAGTTATTCCAAAATCGAAGAAGTTATGTCCATGCCCGACCTTATCGAGATCCAGAAAGACTCTTACAGGTGGTTTCTGGAGGAAGGGCTGGCGGAAGTTTTCAAGGATATTTCACCCATAGAGGACTTTACCGGAAATCTCGTGCTGGAGTTCATCGATTACACTTTGGAGAATAATCCCAAATATTCGGTGGATGAATGCCGGGAGAGGGACGCCACCTATGCCGTGCCTCTAAAAGTCAAGGTGAGGCTGATAAACAAGGAAACCGGCGAGGTGAAAGAGCAGGAAGTCTTCATGGGCGATTTTCCTCTTATGACCGAAAACGGCACCTTTATTATCAACGGAGCGGAAAGGGTCATTGTGAGCCAATTGGTCCGCTCGCCAGGAGTGTACTTCGACCGGCAGAGGGATAAGAACGGCAGGGATCTTTTTTCCGGCACCGTCATTCCGAACAGGGGCGCCTGGCTGGAGATGGAGACCGATTCCAACGAGGTCATCTATGTGAGGGTGGACAGGACCAGGAAGGTGCCCATTACCACGCTCCTCAGGGCTCTTGGCTACGGTAGCAACTTACAGATTATGGAGCTTTTGGGCGAGGATGAGAAGATTCTTCGCACCTTTGAGAAAGACAATACCGAAAATCAAAACGATGCCCTTCTGGAAATATATAAAAGGCTGAGGCCCGGGGAACCTCCCACTGTGGAAAATGCCAAATCTTTGCTTGATTCACTTTTTTTTGATCCCAAGAGGTATGACTTGGCCCATGTCGGCCGGTATAAATTCAATAAAAAGTTGAGGCTGAGAAACCGCATAGTGGGCAAAATCAGCGCCGAAAACGTGGAGGACCCAAGGACCGGAGAGATTGTGCTTAAAAAAGGCGAAAAAATTTCCAGGAAAATGGCAGAAACGCTGGAATCATTGAAGATAAAAGAAATAAAGGTCATGGTCATCGAGGACAAAGCGGAGTCCAGGGAGAAAGCCGTAAAAGTTATTTGCAACGGTTATTCCGATAACAGCCATGACGGATTTCCCACTGAAAAACATATCACTGTGGAAGACATTGTCGCGTCTGTAAATTATTTGTTGAATCTTTCCTACGGCATCGGAGAAATTGACGATATAGACCACCTGGGCAACCGCCGCCTGAGATCGGTGGGAGAACTGCTGCAGAACCAGTTCAGGATAGGGCTTGCGCGCATGGAAAGGGTCGTCAAGGAAAGGATGACCATCCAGGATGTGGACACAATCACACCTCAGGGGCTTATCAATATACGGCCCGTAGTGGCGGCCATAAAAGAATTTTTTGGTTCAAGCCAGCTTTCCCAGTTTATGGACCAGACGAATCCTCTGGCGGAACTTACACACAAAAGAAGGCTCAGTGCCCTGGGGCCCGGGGGTCTGTCTCGGGAGAGGGCCGGCTTTGAAGTCCGGGACGTGCACCATTCTCATTATGGCCGCATGTGCCCAATAGAAACACCCGAAGGTCCCAACATCGGGCTCATCGGTTCCCTCAGCACTTACGCCAGGGTAAACCAGTACGGTTTTATCGAGACCCCTTACCGAAAGGTCGACAAGGAGCGAGGGGTTGTTACCAATGAAATAGAGTACTTGACCGCCGATGAAGAGGAAGCCTTTATCATCGCCCAGGCCAACGCTCCGCTGGATGAGGAAGGCAGGTTCATTCAAAAGAGAATTACTGCCCGCCACCGGGAGGAAACCATCGTTGTGCCCGCGGAGGATGTGGACTATATGGACGTTTCCCCGAAGCAGCTGGTTAGTGTGGCCACGGCCATGATCCCCTTCCTGGAGCACGACGACGCCAACAGGGCTTTGATGGGTTCCAACATGCAGCGCCAGGCCGTGCCGCTTTTGGTTACCGAGGCACCTTACGTGGGCACCGGCATTGAATACAAGGCGGCAGTTGACTCGGGCGTAATGATTCTGGCAAGAAACGACGGCGTCGTGGAAAGGGTTACCGGCCGGGAAATAGCGGTAAGAAGAGATATCGATGGCGGCCTGGATGTGTATAAAGTTCATAAATTTATGAGGTCCAACCAGGGAACATGCATAAACCAGAGGCCCATTGTCAAGAAAGGTCAGAGGGTGACCAAAGGTCAACCCATAGCCGACGGCCCATCCACGGACCATGGAGAACTTGCCCTCGGCAGAAATGTGCTGGTGGCATTTATGCCCTGGGAAGGTTACAATTACGAAGACGCCATCCTGCTGTCGGAACGCCTGGTGAAAGACGACGTATTCACATCGATTCATATAGAGCAGTATGAGGCCGAAGCCCGAGATACCAAACTGGGGCCCGAGGAGATCACCCGGGATGTGCCCAACGTGGGCGAGGAGGCCCTGAAGGACCTGGATGAAAGGGGCATCATACGCATAGGAGCGGAAGTCAGGGCCGGAGATATTCTGGTGGGGAAGGTGACGCCCAAAGGAGAGACCGAACTTACCGCCGAGGAAAGACTGCTCAGAGCCATATTCGGCGAGAAGGCCCGGGAGGTGCGGGACACTTCGCTCAGGGTGCCTCACGGTGAATACGGCATTATTGTGGACGTCAAAGTTTTTACCCGGGAAAATGGAGATGAGCTACCCCCTGGAGTAAATGAGATGGTCAGAGTATACATTGCCCAGAAGAGAAAAATATCCGAGGGCGACAAGATGGCGGGACGGCACGGGAACAAGGGTGTCATCTCCAGGATACTTCCCGTGGAAGATATGCCCTTTTTGCCCGACGGCACTCCCGTCGATATAGTTTTAAACCCTCTGGGCGTGCCTTCCCGTATGAACATTGGCCAGGTGCTGGAAACACACCTGGGATGGGCAGCCAAAGCCCTGGGATGGTACGTGGCTACGCCGGTATTTGACGGCGCCCGGGAGGAAGAAATAATAGAGACTCTCAAGAAAGCGGGACTGCCTGAGGATGGAAAGACCAACCTCAGGGATGGACGCTCGGGCGAATATTTTGACAACAGGGTCACCGTGGGTTACATGTACATGCTTAAATTGGCCCACCTGGTGGACGATAAGATTCACGCCCGTTCAACTGGTCCATACTCCCTCGTTACCCAGCAGCCCCTTGGAGGCAAAGCCCAGTTCGGAGGTCAGAGGTTCGGAGAGATGGAAGTTTGGGCTCTGGAGGCTTACGGTGCAAGCTTTACCCTGCAGGAACTATTGACGGTAAAATCGGACGACGTACTGGGCAGGGTGAAAACCTATGAGGCCATTGTCAAAGGAGAAAATGTTCCAGAACCAGGCATTCCGGAAGCCTTTAAGGTTCTGATCAAAGAGCTTCAATCCCTTTGCCTTGACGTCAAGATTTTGTCGGAAGACGCAAAAGAGATTGAAATCAAAGAGACCGACGATGATGAAGAAGAGGAGCAGCCTCTGGATGTAAACATGGAGGGCATGGAAGACGAAGTACGGTCCGATAGGGATTATGAGGAACCTGAGGAAGGCGAGGAAGATGAGGAGCCCGAAGAGGCGGATGAAGAAGATATCATTTATGATGATTACACCGAGGATGACGACAAAACCGATTATGACGACGATGTGGATTTAAATGACGAGGATTTAGAAAAAGACTTTATCCCCGGCGATAAAGATGAGGACGATACTGACGATTTTTAATGGGCGCTTTGCCTTAATTCTTACCTCGAACTTCGATATCGAAAAATGAAGGGAGAGAAACAGTTGCTGGAACTCAATTTCTTTGATTCCATCAAGATAGGCCTGGCCTCCCCGGAACAGATCCGGGAATGGTCCAAAGGGGAAGTTAAAAAGCCCGAGACAATAAATTACAGGACCTTGAAGCCCGAAAAGCAGGGACTGTTCTGCGAAAGAATCTTCGGGCCGATAAAGGACTGGGAGTGCCATTGCGGCAAGTACAAAAGAGTAAGATACAAGGGTGTTGTGTGCGACCGTTGCGGTGTGGAAGTCACCAAGTCTAAAGTCCGGCGTGAAAGAATGGGCCATATTGAACTGGCGGCTCCTGTTTCCCACATATGGTTTTTAAAAGGTATACCCAGCCGCATAGGTCTCGTTCTTGACATGTCGCCCAGATCCTTGGAAAAAATCATATATTTTGCATCGTATGTCGTCATCGATGCGGGAAATACGCCGCTTGTGAAAAAACAGCTGTTAAATGAAAAAGAATACAGAGAATACCGGGATAAATACGGCAATGCCTTCAGAGCCGGCATGGGCGCTGAAGCGGTAAAAGAGCTCCTGGAGGAAATAGATCTTGAAAAGCTGGCCAAAGAATTGAGAAATGAACTTAAAGATGCAAACGGCCAGAAAAAAGTCAGGATATTGAGGCGCCTGGAAGTGGTGGAGGCCTTCCGGCAATCGGGCAACAGGCCTGAATGGATGATACTGGAAGTTATCCCTGTCATACCGCCGGATCTTCGCCCCATGGTGCAGCTAGACGGCGGCCGCTTTGCCACGTCGGATTTGAACGACCTTTACAGAAGAGTCATCAACAGGAATAACCGTTTGAAGAGGCTTCTGGACCTGGGCGCACCGGACATTATCGTAAGAAATGAAAAGCGTATGCTTCAGGAGGCGGTGGATGCCCTGATTGACAACGGCCGGAGAGGCAGGCCGGTGACAGGCCCTGGCAATCGGCCGCTCAAATCCCTGAGCGATATGCTCAAGGGCAAACAGGGGCGCTTCCGCCAGAATCTTTTAGGAAAGCGTGTGGACTATTCCGGCCGTTCCGTCATAGTGGTGGGCCCCGAACTTAAACTTTATCAGTGCGGCCTTCCGAAAGAAATGGCGCTGGAACTTTTCAAGCCCTTTGTAATGAAAAAGCTGGTGGCGGACGGTTATGCCCATAATATAAAGAGCGCAAAGCGAATGGTGGAAAGGGTAAAACCGGAAGTGTGGGATGTGCTGGAAGATGTCATAAAGGAACATCCGGTTATGCTGAACAGAGCGCCCACGCTGCACAGGCTCGGCATTCAGGCCTTCGAACCGGTTTTGGTGGAAGGCAGGGCCATACAGATTCACCCGCTGGTGTGCACCGCATACAACGCCGACTTCGACGGAGACCAGATGGCGGTCCACCTGCCTCTTTCCGCCGAGGCGCAGGCCGAGGCGAGGCTTTTAATGCTTTCCACAAACAATATATTGAAACCACAGGACGGCAAACCCGTGGTAACTCCCACTCAGGATATGGTCCTGGGTTCTTATTACCTGACCATAGAAAGAGAGGGAGAAAAAGGCGAGGGGAAGTATTTTGCAAGCCCCGAAGAAGCGCTTCTTGCGTATGATATGGGAGAAGTGGGCCTTCATGCCATGATAAATGTGCGCATGACAAGGTTCATAGACGGAAAGAGGCGCACAAAGATAATCAAGACCACGCCCGGCAGGATAATATTTAATGAAGGAATTCCCCAGGACCTGGGATTTGTAGACAGGTCTGTTGAAGACAACATTTTTGAACTGGAGCTCAACACCCTGGTGGACAAAGGGAAACTGGGAGAAATCGTGGACAGATGCTATCGCAAACACGGCACAACGGTTACAGCGGAAGTTCTCGACAGAATAAAGAAAATGGGTTATGATTATGCCACAAAAGCGGGCATCACCATAGGGGTCACCGACATAGAGGTACCCTCGGAAAAGGAGAAGATACTTTCCGAAGCCGATGAAAAGGTCGACCAGGTGGAACTCCTCTACCGCCGCGGCCTAATATCCGATGAGGAAAGATATGAGAAAACCATTGAGATATGGAACGATGCCACCGACCGGGTGACCGAAAGCCTCATGAATTCACTGGACAAATTTAATTCTGTGTATATGATGGCAAACTCCGGTGCCCGCGGCAACAAGCAACAGATAAGGCAGCTGGCCGGAATGCGCGGCCTTATGGCGGACCCATCCGGAAGGATAATCGACCTTCCCATCAAAGCTAATTTCCGGGAAGGGCTCACCGTGCTGGAATACTTCATTTCCACCCACGGCGCCAGGAAAGGTCTTGCAGACACCGCCTTGAGGACCGCCGACTCCGGTTATCTTACCCGCCGCCTGGTGGATGTCAGCCATAATGTCATAGTGAGGGAACACGACTGCGGAACCAGTGAAGGCATTACCGTAAGAGCCATCAAAGACGGCAACGAAGAGATAGAGTCACTGAAAGAGCGCATTGAAGGCCGGTGCGCCCTGGAAGATGTGAGGCACCCCGAGACCGGCGAGGTGCTGGCTCAGGCCAATGAGCTGATAACCGACGAAATGGCCGAAAAAATCATAAAAGCCGGTATTAAAGAAGTAAAAATTCGATCAGTGCTTACCTGCAGGACGCGGCACGGGGTTTGTACCAAGTGTTACGGCAAAAACATGGCCACAGGCAAACTGGTCAACATAGGCGAGGCTGTGGGAATTATCGCAGCCCAGTCCATAGGAGAACCCGGAACTCAGCTCACCATGAGGACATTCCATACCGGCGGCGTGGCGGGCCAGGATATCACCCAGGGTCTCCCCAGGGTGGAGGAACTTTTTGAAGCCAGGAGGCCTAAAGGCCAGGCGATCATATCCGAAGTGGGGGGCACCGTCAAAATCCTGGAGAGCAAGAAAAAGCGCGAAGTGGAAATAACCACCGACACTGGAGAAACCAGAGTATACCAGGTCCCTTACGGCGCCAGGCTCAAAGTTGAAAACGGCATGGTGATAGAGGCCGGTGACGAACTTTGCGAGGGATCGGTGAATCCTCACGACATACTGAAGATAAAAGGCATCCGGGGAGTGCAGATGTACCTGCTGCAGGAAGTGCTCAGGGTCTACAGGCTCCAGGGCGTGGATATAAATGATAAGCACATTGAAATCATTATCCGCCAGATGTTATGTAAAGTCAAGGTTGAAAACCCCGGAGACACAGATCTGCTGCCCGGAGAACTGATAGATGTGTTCGAATTTGAGGACTTGAATCAGAAAGCCATCCAGGAAGGCAAGAGACCGGCTGAGGCAAAAAGGGTGCTCCTGGGCATTACGAAAGCGTCTCTTGCCACAGACTCTTTCCTGTCGGCCGTCTCCTTCCAGGAGACTACCAGGGTTCTGACCGAAGCCGCCATCAAAGGAAAGGTGGACCCGCTGCTGGGGCTCAAGGAAAATGTAATCATCGGAAAGCTGATTCCTGCAGGCACCGGCATGAGCCGCTACAGGAACGTAAAGATATATCCGGAAGACCAGCAGCCGCAGGAGCTGCAAAAGCTCAAGGGCCAGGAGCAACCGTCTGCATTGTAGCAGAAGCCGGATTTCAGATATCGGATAAAGTGGGATTTGCGAATGCAAATTCCTCTATCCGACCTCCGGCATCTCAGTTCGGACTTCTGTTTTAATGATTGACAGTTAAATCCTGTGATGATAAAATATATTGGTGTGTGTTTTGTTAGCTCTCTTTAAATAGCAAAGGGGAGGGCGAGAAAATGCTTGAAAAATTGAGAGAAGCCCCCGCTAAAACCATAGGAACAAAACAGACATTTAAGGCGCTGGAAAAAGACAGGGCAGCGATAGTTTTTTTAGCCCAAGATGCCGAAGAACATGTGGTTTCCGGCTTGAAAGAAATGTGTCTGAAAAAAGGCGTTCAGATAGTTCCTGTGGCCACTATGAAAGAGCTGGGGGATGCCTGCGGAATCCAGGTAGGGGCGGCATCGGCTGCAATTTTAAAACAATAATTTGCTGTTTAAGATGCCCCTATTCGGGGCATCTTTTTTAATTTATTGGAAGGAGGTGTGACAGTGCCGACTATAAATCAGCTGGTAAGAAAAGGCAGACAGAAGGTGGAGTTTAAATCTACAGCTCCCGCCCTGAAGGGTTGCCCTCAAAAGAGAGGGGTTTGCACGGTTGTAAAGACAACGACTCCCAAAAAGCCAAACTCCGCTCTGAGAAAAATAGCAAGGGTAAGGCTTACCAACGGTATTGAAGTGACAGCCTATATTCCCGGTATTGGCCATAACCTTCAGGAACACTCCGTAGTTATGATAAGAGGAGGCAGGGTGAAGGACCTCCCCGGCGTGAGATACCACATAATACGCGGGACTCTCGACACAGCCGGAGTTGCCAACCGTAAGCAGGCAAGATCGCTTTACGGAGCAAAAAGACCCAAAAAATAGCAATTAAAGGAGGGATAAGATGCCAAGACGCGGTCATGTAGCGCGAAGAGATGTGCCCCAGGACCCATTGTACCAAGACAAGATGGTCACAAAGCTTATAAACAAAGTCATGTATGATGGGAAAAAGGGCATTGCTCAGAAGATATGCTACGGAGCTTTTGATATCATCAGCAAAAAGACCGGCAAGGATCCTCTGGAAGTTTTCCAGGAAGCCATGAAAAATGTTATGCCGGTTCTGGAAGTAAGGCCCCGGCGTGTGGGCGGCGCCACCTATCAGGTCCCTATGGAAGTCAGGCAGGATAGAAGGCAGGCGCTTGGAATAAGATGGCTGGTCGATTATGCCCGGGCCAGAGGAGAAAGGACCATGAGGGAGAAGCTTGCCGCCGAAATAATGGATGCAGCCAATGGCACCGGCGGGGCGGTAAAGAAAAAAGAGGAGACTCACAAGATGGCGGAAGCCAACAAGGCCTTTGCTCATTACAGATGGTAGGAAGCGCTGAACATCAGGGAAACTTAGCGGAAAGGAGTGTAAATTGTGCCTAGGCAAGCACCACTAGACAGACTAAGAAATATAGGTATTATGGCGCATATCGATGCCGGCAAAACTACCACTACGGAGAGGATTCTGTTCTATACCGGCAAAGTGCACAAAATGGGAGAGGTTCACGAAGGTTCAGCGGTAATGGACTGGATGGAACAGGAGCAGGAAAGAGGTATCACAATCACATCGGCGGCAACTACATGTTACTGGAAGGATCATCGCATAAATATTATCGATACGCCAGGGCACGTGGATTTTACAGTGGAGGTAGAGCGTTCGCTGCGAGTTCTCGACGGTTCAGTGGCTGTGTTTTGTGCTAAAGGAGGCGTGGAGCCTCAGTCGGAGACAGTATGGCGTCAGGCCGACAAATACCGGGTTCCCAGGATTGCTTATGTAAACAAGATGGATATAATGGGAGCAAACTTCTATAATGTCATTGAGATGATGAAACAAAGGCTGGGGGCTCATCCTGTGCCTATACAGCTTCCAATTGGCTGTGAGGACAGCTTCAAGGGAATTATAGACCTGATTGGACAAAAAGCGTATATATACACCAATGATATCGGCACAGAAATACAGGAAACCGAAATTCCGGACGATATGAAAGAAAAAGCCCGTGAATACAGGGAAAAGATGCTGGAAGTCATTTCGGATGTGGACGAAGAAATAATGATTAAGTACCTGGAAGGCGAAGAAATTTCCGAAGAGGAAATTAAAAAAGCCATTCGAAAAGCCTGCGTTGAAGTAAAAATCACCCCGGTGCTTTGCGGATCATCTTACAGAAACAAGGGCGTGCAGCTTTTGCTGGACGCAGTGGTTGATTATCTTCCGTCGCCTCTGGATATACCGCCGGTTAAAGGCATATCTCCCGACAGCGGGGAAGAGATACAGAGGCATGCCGACGACGACGAACCGTTCTCGGCCCTGGCGTTTAAGATCATGAGCGATCCGTATGTGGGAAAGCTCACATATTTCAGGGTTTATTCGGGAAAGTTGAAGTCCGGTTCCTATATATACAATTCGACCAAAAATAAGAAGGAAAGAATAGGCCGCATACTTTACATGCATGCAAATCACCGGCAGGAAGTGGAAGAAGTGATGACCGGCGATATAGTGGCGGCCGTAGGGCTCAAGGATACCACCACCGGAGACACACTGTGCAGCGAAGAGCACCCCATTGTCCTGGAGTCCATGCAGTTTCCGGAACCGGTCATATCGGTGGCTATCGAGCCCAAAACCAAAGCCGACCAGGAAAAAATGGGAATCGCTCTAGCCAAGCTTGCGGAGGAAGACCCCACATTTAAGACCCATACCGACCAGGAAACAGGGCAGACCATCATTAGAGGCATGGGAGAACTTCACCTGGAGATCATAGTAGATAGGATGTTCAGGGAATTCAAAGTGGAAGCCAATGTGGGCAAACCGCAGGTGGCTTATAAGGAAACCATTCGAAAGGCCGTAAAATCCGAAGGCAAATTCATACGTCAATCCGGAGGCAGAGGCCAGTACGGCCATGTATGGATCGAGATTCAGCCTCAGGAACCCGGAAAGGGGTATGAGTTTGAGAACAGGATAGTGGGGGGCATCATACCCAGGGAATACATCCCCGCGGTAGACGCCGGCATTCAAGAAGCGCTGGAGAACGGCGTGCTGGCCGGATATCCTGTGGTGGATGTAAAAGCCATACTGTATGACGGTTCATACCACGAGGTGGACTCTTCGGAAATGGCCTTTAAAATCGCGGCTTCCATAGCGTTCAAGGAAGGCATGAAGAAAGCTCAGCCGGTGCTTCTTGAACCAATTATGAAGGTAGAAATAGTGGTGCCGGAGGAGTATATGGGAGATGTAATCGGTGACGTAAACTCCCGCCGGGGCCATATAGAAGGCATGGAGCCCCGCGGAGGAGCTCAGGTCATAAGAGGCTTTGTGCCGCTGGCCGAGATGTTCGGCTACGCCACTGATTTGAGGTCAAAGACCCAGGGACGCGGCACCTATACCATGCAGTTCTCGCACTATGCGGAAGTGCCAAAGAATATTGCGGAGTCTATAATAAATAGATAAAAAATTTCAAGGAGGATAAAAATGGCAAAGCAGAAATACGAAAGGACAAAACCCCATGTAAACGTAGGGACCATAGGCCACATAGACCACGGCAAGACCACCCTTACAGCGGCGATCACAAAAGTGCTGTCCAACAGCGGGCTGTCGGACTTTGTACCCTTTGACCAGATAGACAAAGCCCCCGAAGAAAGAGAGCGCGGCATCACCATAGCCACAGCCCACGTAGAATACCAGACCGAAAAGAGGCACTACGCCCACGTAGACTGCCCGGGCCACGCCGACTACGTAAAGAACATGATAACCGGAGCCGCGCAGATGGACGGAGCCATACTAGTAGTATCCGCTGCAGACGGCCCCATGCCCCAGACCAGAGAACACATACTCCTGGCAAGGCAAGTAGGCGTGCCCTACATCGTAGTATTTTTAAACAAAATAGACATGGTAGACGACCCCGAACTTTTGGAACTTGTAGAAATGGAAGTAAGAGAACTTCTGTCATTCTATGAATTTCCCGGAGACGACATACCCATCGTACCCGGCTCAGCCCTGAAAGCACTTGAATGCGGCTGCGGCAAGAGAGAATGCGAATGGTGCGGCAAGATATGGAACCTGATGGACGCAGTAGACAGCTACATTCCCACACCCGAAAGAGACACAGACAAACCGTTCCTCATGCCCATAGAAGACGTATTCACCATCACCGGCCGCGGCACAGTAGTGACCGGCAGAGTAGAAAGAGGCACCCTCAAAGTAGGAGACGAAGTAGAAATAGTAGGCCTTGCCCCCGAGAAGAAAAAGACCGTAGTCACGGGCGTAGAAATGTTCAGGAAACTACTGGATGCAGCAGTAGCCGGAGACAACATAGGGGCCCTGCTTCGGGGCATAGACAGAGACGAAGTAGAAAGAGGCATGGTCATAGCCAAGCCCGGCAGCATCCATCCCCACACCCACTTCAAAGGCCAGGTATACGTCCTGAAGAAAGAAGAAGGCGGCAGGCACACACCCTTCTTCAACGGCTACAGGCCCCAATTCTACTTCAGGACCACCGACGTCACCGGAGTCATCAACCTGCCTGAAGGCACCGAGATGGTAATGCCGGGAGACAACATAGTCATGGACATACAGCTGATTTCGCCCATAGCCATCGAAGAAGGTCTGAGGTTCGCCATCAGGGAAGGCGGCAGGACCGTAGGAGCCGGAGTCGTAACTGAGATTATCGATAAGTAAAATCGCAAAATGCATTTTGGGATGCAAGGAGGGAGATAAATGGCCCAGCAGAAGATCAGGATACGCCTGAAAGCCTTTGACCACGGAGTGCTTGACCAGTCGGCCCAGAAAATAGTCGAAACGGCAAAGAGGACCGGTGCCAAGGTATCGGGGCCTATACCTTTGCCTACGGACAGAAGCATTATAACGATACTAAGGGCTCCCCATAAATACAAGGATTCCAGGGAACAGTTTGAATCCAGGACCCACAAAAGATTAATTGACATAAAAGAGCCCAATCAAAAGACCGTTGACGCCCTTATGAGATTGGATTTGCCTGCAGGGGTTGATATAGAAATTAAGCTGTAGAAAAGCAAGGCTCAGGAGGTGACAGCAATGATTTCAAAGGCTATACTGGCCAGAAAAATCGGCATGACCCAGATTTTTAACGACAAAGGGGAAATCCTGCCGGTGACGGTTGTGGAAGCGGGACCGTGCCTGGTGGTTCAGAAAAAAACCGTGGAAAACGATGGATACAGCGCATTAAAAGTCGGTTTTGGCGAGGTAAAAGAAAGCCGGATGACAAAGCCGGAACTGGGTCAATTTAAGAAAAATCAATTGAAACCAAAAAAATATTTAAAGGAATTTAAAATGCAGGATGCTGAAAAATACAAAGTGGGCGACGAAATAAAGGTTGACATATTTCAACCGGGAGACAGAATCGATGTGGTGGGCATATCGAAGGGAAAAGGCTATGCAGGCGGCGTAAAGCGCTGGAATTTCAACCGCGGCCCCATGTCTCACGGCTCTATGTATCACAGGCGCCCTGGAGCAGGCGGTGCCACGGACCCCGCCAGAGTGTTTAAAGGTAAAAAGATGGCGGGGCATATGGGCGTCGAACGGGTGACCGTTCAAAACCTTGAAGTTGTCAGAGTAGATCCTGACAGGAATCTGCTCTTAATTAAAGGTTCCGTTCCGGGCCCGAAAAAAGCCCTGCTATTTATTAAAAACACCGTGAAGAGCAGAAAATAAACAGGAAAGGAGGAGCTCGATGCCTAAAGCAGCTTTATATAACACAAAAGGGGAACAGGTAGGTGAAGTGGAACTTTCCGATGATGTCTTCGGAGTTGAAGTCCGGCCCGACATAATGCACAGGGCAGTGGTAAATTTCCTGGCGAACCAGAGACAGGGCACTTCTTCCACTCTGACCAGAGGAGAGGTGTCCGGAGGCGGCAGAAAGCCCTGGAGACAGAAGGGCACCGGCAGAGCAAGACACGGCAGTATCAGATCTCCATTGTGGCGCAAAGGTGGTATCGTATTTGGCCCCAAACCCCGTTCATATAATTTCACACTGCCTAAAAAACTGAAGAGGTATGCTTTAAAATCGGCTCTGAGCTCAAAAGTTGTCGACAACGAGTTAATAATACTGGACAGCCTAAAAATAGAGGCTCCCAGAACTAAGATAATGGCGGAAATACTTAAGAATATCAAAGCTGATAAAAAAGCGCTGATAGTTTTACCGGACAAGGATGAGAACGTGGAGAAATCCGCCCGTAATCTGCCGGGAATAAAGACAACTTCCGTAAATACCCTCAATGTATACGACATTTTAAATCATGAAAACCTCATAATCACGAAGGAAGCGGTAGAGAGGGTGGAGGAGGTGTATGCAGGATGAAAGATCCGCATGACATAATTCTCCGGCCGTGGATAACCGAAAAAACCATGGATATGAAACCGGACAAAAAATATGCTTTTGTGGTGGATAAGTATTCCAACAAGACGGAAATAAAAAATGCCGTGGAATCCATATTCGGCGTAAAAGTGGAAAAGGTCAACACCATAAACATGAGGGGCAAAAAGAAGAGAATGGGCGTCCATGTGGGCAAAAGGCCCGATTGGAAAAAAGCGATAGTTACATTGAAAAAAGACAGCAAAGAAATAGAGTTCTTTGAAGCGCTGTAGTTTTTATGCGAAGGAGGGAATCACGTGGCTATAAAAAAGTTTAAACCCACGACGCCGGGCAGAAGAGGAATGACAGTTTCAACTTTTGAAGAAATCACAAAAAAAGAGCCCGAGCGGTCGCTGGTGGAAATATTGAAAAACTCTGCAGGACGCAATATGCAGGGAAGGATGACATCCCGCCATCGCGGAGGCGGTCATAAACGAAAATACAGGATTATAGATTTTAAAAGGGACAAGGATGGTATTCCGGCGAAAGTGGTGGCCATCGAATACGATCCCAACCGCTCTGCTAATATTGCCCTGCTTCATTACAGGGACGGCGAAAAAAGATATATACTGGCGCCTCTGGGCCTTGCGGTAGGCGACATTGTGGAATCCGGAGCAAATGCCGACATCAAACCGGGCAATGCCCTCCCCCTGTCACATACTCCCGTAGGCACCATGGTGCATAATATAGAACTTGTTCCGGGCAAAGGCGGCCAGCTGGTCAGGGCTGCAGGTGCGGCTGCTCAGCTTATGGCTAGGGAAGGCGGTTTTGCGACTTTGAGACTGCCTTCGGGCGAGATGAGAATGGTTCATGAAGAATGCAAGGCCACCATAGGTCAGGTGGGCAACCTTGATCATGAAAATATTTCCATCGGCAAAGCCGGCCGCTCGCGCTGGATGAACAGGAGGCCTCATGTCAGAGGAGTTGTTATGAACCCCATCGACCATCCCCATGGCGGCGGAGAAGGAAAATCTCCGATCGGGCACAAGAGTCCGGTTACACCCTGGGGCAAGCCAACTCTTGGATATAAGACCAGGAAAAAGAAAAAGGCTTCCGATAAATACATCGTCAAGCGCCGCAAATAACAGAAGGGAGGTAGGATAATGAGTCGCTCGACAAAAAAAGGCCCCTTCGTTGATCAAAAACTTTTTAAAAAAATAGTTGAGATGAATCAAAAGCGGGAAAAAAGGGTAATTAAGACATGGTCCAGGGATTCCACCATTTTTCCCGAAATGGTAGGCCATACCATAGCGGTCCATGACGGGAAAAAACATGTTCCCATATATATTACGGAAGACATGGTAGGCCACAAGCTGGGAGAATTTGCTCCAACGAGGACGTTTAAAGGCCATGGAGCCCATACGGAAAAATCCACAGCACTCAAGTAGAGAATATCTGGAAAAGGAGGTATTCAAGTTGCAGGCAATGGCGCGGGCAAGATATGTAAGGATTGCTCCCAGAAAGGTGAGAGTCGTAATGGACCTCATCAGGGGTAAGAGACTTTCAGAAGCGCTTTCCATTTTAAAATATACGCCCAAATCTGCGTCAAAAATCCTGGAAAAAGTGCTGCTTTCGGCGGCCGCCAACGCGCAGAACAACCATGACATGGATAGGGATGCGCTCTATATATCAAAGTGCTATGTTGACCAGGGCCCGACCCTGAAACGCTTTATGCCCAGGGCACAGGGACGTGCGGCAGGCATTCATAAAAGGACTAGTCATATTACGGTGATACTAGAGGAAAAGGAGGGATAAATTTTGGGTCAAAAGATACACCCTCACGGGCTGAGAGTGGGAATAATAAAAGACTGGGATTCAAGATGGTATTCCAGCAAAGACTTCGCCGAATTGCTGCTGGAGGATTATAAGTTAAGAGAACATATAAAGCAAAAGTTGTTTTCCTCCGGCGTTTCAAGAATAGAGATAGAAAGGGCTGCCAACAGAGTAAAGATTACGGTCAACACCGCAAAGCCGGGAATGGTCATTGGCAAGGGCGGTACCGGTGTGGAAGAGCTGAAAAAAGACCTTGAGAAAATGACGGGCAAACAGGTTTCAATAAACGTTGTGGAAATAAAAAATCCGGACATCGAAGCCCAGCTTATTGCCGAAAACATCGCATCACAGCTGGAAAGGCGAATTTCTTTCCGCCGCGCCATGAAGCAGGCTATCTCAAGAGCCATGAAGGCGGGAGCCAGGGGAATAAAGACAATGGTCAGCGGCCGCCTGGGCGGTGCGGAAATTGCGCGATCTGAGATGTACCACGAAGGCACCATTCCTCTGCAGACTTTGAGAGCCGATATAGATTACGGTTTTGCGGAGGCTTACACAACCTATGGGCGCATAGGGGTTAAAGTATGGGTTTACAAGGGCGAGGTCCTTCCTGTCAAGAATAAGAAAAAATCCGGGGAAGGAGGAGAAGTGGAAAATGTTGATGCCAAAGCGGGTGAAGTATAGAAAGCAACAGCGGGGCGTGATGAGAGGCAAGGCACACAAGGGCACTGAAGTGACTTACGGCGAATTCGGGCTTCAGGCTCAGGAAGCCGCATGGCTCACCAGCCAGCAGATAGAGGCCGCCAGGGTTGCCATGACAAGATTCATCAAAAGGGGCGGCAAGGTATGGATAAAGATTTTCCCGGACAAACCCGTGACCAAGAAACCCGCCGAAACCCGTATGGGCAGCGGTAAGGGTTCGCCAGAATTGTGGGTTGCCGTGGTAAAACCCGGGCGCGTGCTGTTTGAGCTGGGAGGGGTATCGGAAGAGGTGGCGAAGGAGGCCATGACTCTGGCTTCACATAAGCTGCCTATAAAGACAAAAATAGTAAAACGCGTGGAATTGGGCGGTGATGAGAATGAAGGTTAAACAGATAAGAGATCTCTCCGACGACGAGCTCATGCAGAAAATAAAGGACCTGAAGGGCGAACTATTTAACCTGAGGTTTCAAGCGGCTACCGGCCAGTTGGATAATCCGATGAGGATCCGCGAGGTCCGGAAAACAATAGCCCGCATAAAGACGGTTCTTACCGAAAGGCAGAATGAAAAGAAAGCAAGCTCCGCAAAGTGATAGGAAGGAGGGACGGATGTGCAGGAAAGAAAAACAAGAAAAGTCCGCACCGGAGTTGTGGTCAGCGATAAAATGGATAAAACCATAGTCGTGGCAGTTGAAAGCTTAATGCGGCACCCCATGTATGGTAAAACCATAAAGAGGACCAAGAAATTCAAAGCTCACGACGAAAACAATGAATGCAAGATCGGCGATATTGTGAAAATCTCTGAAACAAGACCCCTGAGCCACGATAAACGCTGGAGACTGGTGGAGATTATTAAGAAGGCCCAGTAGAGAAGGGAGGTTATTTTCATGGTACAGGTTCAAACCAGATTGAATGTGGCAGACAATACCGGAGCCAAGGAATTGATGTGCATACGGATCATGGGCGGTTCCAAGCGCAAATTTGCCCATGTAGGGGACATTATTGTGGCCTCGGTTAAAAATGCAACACCCGACGGCGTTGTTAAAAAGGGAGATGTGGTAAAAGCCGTTATTGTAAGGACCAAAAAGGCAGTCGGCAGGCCGGACGGTTCATATATAAAATTCGACGAAAATGCCGCCGTTATAATAAATGACGATAAGAATCCAAAGGGAACGCGCATATTCGGGCCCGTAGCTCGGGAGCTCAGAGAAAAGGACTTCATGAAGATCATATCCCTGGCGCCTGAAGTTTTGTAGAGGAGGTGGGTTTGTTGGCGAAGGTACATGTGAAAAAGGGAGATGTCGTTGTGGTAATTTCCGGTAAAGACAGGGGCAAAAAAGGGAAGATCATAAAAGTTTTACCTGGCGAAGGCAAGGCCATAGTGGAAGGTGTGAATATGGCTACAAAGCATAGAAGACCTTCGGCAAAGGTGCCGCAGGGCGGAATAATACATCAGGAACTGCCCATATATACTTCCAAACTGATGCCGGTATGCGGCAAATGCCAGAGCGCCACACGAGTGGGTCATTCGGTGCTGGCTGACGGCACAAAGGTGCGGGTATGCAGGAAGTGCGGGGAAGTTCTGGATAAATAACCGGGAAAGGAGGCAGGCAAGTGTCCAGATTAAAGCAAAAATATGAAAATGAAGTGGTTCCGGCTTTAATGAAGAAATTTAATTACAAAAATATAATGCAGGTGCCGAGGCTGGAAAAAGTGGTCATAAATATGGGCATAAGCGACGCCAGGGAAAATCCCAAGGCTATAGAAGCGGCTACTTACGATTTATCTGTCATTACGGGACAGAAGCCGGTGGTTACAAAGGCGAAAAAGTCTATAGCCGCTTTCAAGCTGCGCAAAGGCATGCCTATCGGAGCCAAGGTAACACTCAGAGCAGAAAAAATGTATGATTTTCTGGATAAACTTTTTAACATAAATCTTCCCAGAGTAAGAGATTTCAAAGGGGTTTCGCCGGACTCTTTTGACGGAAGGGGCAACTATACGCTGGGAATAAAGGAACAGTTGATTTTCCCCGAGATAGACTATGATAAGATCGACAGGGTAAGGGGAATGGATATCACCATTGTGACAACGGCAAAGACCGATGAAGAAGCCCGAGAACTTTTGAAAAATATGGGAATGCCCTTTGGGTCTTAATTGGAAGGAGGGAAAGGCGTGGCTAAAAAGTCGCTTATTGCCAAGCAAAAGAGGACTCCGAAGTTTTCCACAAGGAAATACAATAGATGCAAAATATGCGGCAGACCTCATGCTTACCTCAGAAAATTTGGCGTGTGCCGTATATGTTTCAGAGAGCTGGCCCATCTTGGGCAAATACCGGGAGTAAAAAAAGCAAGCTGGTAAGAGATACAGTAAATGAAGGGAGGCAAGCTCAATTGGCTATGACGGATGTAATCGCAGATATGCTGACCCGTATAAGGAATGCCAACGATGCAGGTCATCCGACGGTGGAGATTCCCTGCTCTAAACTAAAAAAGGCTATTGTCCAGACGCTCAAGGATGAGGGTTACATTCAGGATTTTGAAATCATCGATGATTCAAAGCAGGGGATAATAAAGGTTTACCTGAAATACGGTCCCAACAAGAAAAAGGTAATCTCGGGTATCAAAAGAATCTCCAAGCCCGGCCTGAGGATATACGCAAGGAAGGATAATATTCCGAAGGTCATGGGAGGCTTGGGTACCGTAATTCTCTCCACATCCAGGGGCATTATGACCGATAAACAGGCAAGAAAAGAACAGGTGGGCGGAGAGGTAATCTGCTACGTATGGTAGAAAATAAGGGAGGTGCAGCGAATGTCCAGAATCGGTAAACTGCCGGTTAAAATTCCCCAGGGAGTGGAAGTAAAGGTCCAGGGGAACACCGTTACGGTAAAAGGTCCCAAAGGCAGTATAAGCCGTGAATTTCACAGAGATATGAAGATAAAATACGAGAATTCTCAGATTATCGTTGAAAGGCCCTCGGATAACAACATGCACAGAGCTTTGCACGGACTGACCCGGAGCTTGATATACAACATGGTGAATGGAGTCACGGCCGGGTACGAAAAAAAGCTCTCTCTCGAGGGAGTGGGCTACAGAGCGGCAAAACAAGGGAGCAAGTTGGTCCTGACCGTCGGATATTCACATCCGGTGGAAATAGAACCGCCCCAGGGCATAGAATTTGAGGTTCCGGCACCCAACAAGATTTCGGTAAAAGGCGTGGACAAGGAACTGGTGGGGCAGATAGCGGCAAACATAAGAAAAGTAAGAGAGCCTGAACCGTATAAGGGTAAAGGCATAAGATATGAGGACGAAGTAGTGAGACGCAAGGTAGGCAAGACCGGCGCTAAATAAGGCAAAGGGAGGGATACGAGATGATAAATAAAGAATCCCGAAAAGTTTCCAGGGGAAGAAGGCACATACGGGTCCGCAAGAAAATTTTTGGAACCCAGGAAAGGCCCAGGTTGAATGTGTTCAAAAGTTTAAAGCACATCTATGCGCAGATTATAAATGATGAAACCGGCACAACCCTGGCAGCCGCCTCCACTCAGGACCCGGCTATAAGGGACGTTGTGACGGGGTGCAACATTGAATCAGCCAAAAAGGTCGGCGAACTCATCGCTAAAAAAGCAGCTGAAAAGGGCATAAAGCGGGTGGCCTTTGACAGGGGCGGATATTTGTACCACGGCAGAATCAAAGCTCTGGCCGATGCCGCCCGGGAAGCGGGACTGGAATTTTAGAAGGGAGGCGAAGCTATTGCAGCGTAAAAACATGGAAGAACAGGAATTTGAAGAAAAAGTTGTTTCCATAAACAGAGTGGCCAAAGTTGTGAAAGGCGGAAAAAATTTCAGATTTGCCGTACTCGTGGTTGTGGGAAACAGAAACGGCAAGGTCGGCGTAGGAACGGGAAAAGCTCAGGAAATACCCGAAGCGGTCCGCAAAGGCATAGAAGATGCAAAGAAGCACCTCATAGAAGTTCCTCTGGTCAACGGAACGGTTCCCCATGAAAGCCTGGGCGTTTTCGGAGCCGGAAAGGTGCTCATAAAACCCGCTGTGGAAGGAACCGGCGTCATCGCCGGCGGGCCCGTCAGAGCCGTCATGGAACTTGCCGGAGTTAAAAATGTGGTGAGCAAATCTCTGGGTTCCGCCAATTCCAGAAACATGATCAATGCCACCATGGAAGCCCTGAAACAAATGAAAAGGGCCGAAGAAGTTGCAAGACTCAGGAATAAAAGCGTTGAAGAGCTGTTAGGATAATCTACTCAAAAAGAGGAGGTGCAACCTGATGAGATTACACGAGCTTTTTCCTGCCGACGGTTCCACCAAAAAGGCCAAGAGAGTAGGCCGGGGAATAGGCTCAGGGCATGGCAAGACTTCCACCCGTGGTCACAAAGGTCAAAAAGCTCGCAGCGGCGGGGGAGTGAGGCCGGGCTTTGAAGGTGGCCAGATGCCGCTGTACAGACGCATTCCCAAGCGCGGTTTCACGAATATATTCAAAAAGGAATATGCTCTCGTCAACGTCGATGATTTAAATAGATTTGAACAAAATACCAGTGTCACTCCCGAACTTTTGGTCCAGAGCGGCATTTTGAAAAAAATAAAAGACGGGGTCAAAGTCCTGGGCAATGGGGAATTAAAAGTGAAAGTGGATGTAAAAGCCCATGCATTTTCAAAGTCGGCAAAAGAAAAGATAGAATCTGCCGGTGGAAAGGCAGAGGTGATCTGACATGCTGGAGGCTTTGAGGAATGCATGGAAGATACCGGACCTGAGAAAGAGGATTCAGTTTACGGTGCTTATGCTGATAATATTCAGAGTCGGCGCTTTTGTCCCGGTGCCGGGCATGAATCCCGATGCGGTTAAAGCAATGATTGAAAAAGGCGCGTTGCTGGGTTTCTTTGATATCATATCCGGCGGTGCGTTCAAACAGTTCTCGGTTTTTGCCATGAGTATAACCCCATATATTAACTCTTCCATAATAGTTCAGTTGCTTACCATAGTCATTCCTAAGTGGGAGGAGATGGCAAAAGAAGGAGAAGCCGGCAGAAAGGTGCTTGCGCAGTATACGCGCTACGGTACTGTTATTCTGGCTCTCATACAGGCCGTAGGCCTTTCCATAGGATTTCGAACTGCCCTGAAGCATCCCGGATTGCTTGGCAGCGCCATCGTGGTAATAAGCCTTACGGCAGGCACGGCATTTTTGATGTGGCTGGGCGAGCAGATAACGGATAAGGGAATCGGCAATGGCATTTCATTGTTAATTTTCGCCGGTATCGTTTCAAGGCTGCCCAGCGGAGGTTATCAGCTTTATACGTTGCTGAAGGTGGGGACTACCAACATTTTCACCGTTATTATTTTTGCAGTATTTGCACTGGCAGTGATAGTGGACGTAATCGCGGTGCAGCAAGCTGAGCGCCGGGTGCCGGTGCAATATGCAAAAAGGGTGGTAGGTAGAAGAGTCTACGGCGGTCAATCCACCCATATACCCATTAAGGTGAATGCGGCGGGAGTAATCCCCGTAATCTTCGCACTGTCTATCCTGCTTTTCCCGAGCACTCTGGCAGGATTTTTCCCAAACAGCAGGATAGCGGTGAGCATCGCATCTTTCATCAAGCCGGGGGGATGGCTGTACGCCAGCCTGTATGCTCTGCTCATTGTGTTTTTCACCTATTTTTACACAGCCGTGACTTTCAACCCTGTGGAAGTGGCTGAAAATATGAAGAAATACGGCGGATTCATACCTGGCATAAGGCCTGGAAGACCCACGTCGGAATATCTCAACAGGATCATGACCAGGATAACTCTGGTGGGAGCCATATTCCTAGCGATCATCGCTGTGCTTCCGTATTTTGTTACAGGCGTGACCTCTCTGAATATATACTTTGGAGGTACGGCACTTCTCATCGTGGTGGGCGTGGCCTTGGAAACCATGAAGATGATTGAAGCGCAGATGTTGATGAGGCACTATCAGGGGTTTCTTAAATAGAGGTGATTTGCGTGCGGATAATTATGCTCGGGCCTCCGGGAGCGGGAAAAGGAACCCAGGCCAGAAAGCTTGCTGAGGAATTCAATATTCATCAGATATCTACCGGAGATATCTTCCGAAGGGCCGTTCAGGATAATACCCCCATGGGGAAAAAGGCGAAAGAATATATGGATACGGGCATGCTGGTGCCGGATGATATAGTAATCAGCATTGTGGAGGAAAGATTGAATCAACAGGATCTTGCCGGAGGATTCATACTTGACGGTTTCCCCAGGACTGTTTTTCAGGCGGAAAGACTTGAGCAAATACTGCAAAAAAACGGCAAGAGCATTGATGCGGTTGTAAACATTCAAGTGCCGCGGGATGACATCATTGAGAGATTTACCGGGCGAAGGGTTTGCAAATCCTGCGGAGCCTCTTACCATGTGAAATATAATCCTCCAAAAAAGCCGGGGCTCTGTGATGTTTGCGGAAATGAGCTTATCATAAGGCCTGATGATGAATTGGAAACAGTAAAGAAGCGTCTGGAGGAATACGAACAAAAAACCGCTCCTTTGATTGAGTTTTATCGCGGACGCCGCCTGCTTGTCGACATTGATGGGAACAAAACCATAGATGAAGTGCATAAAAACATCGTAGACAGGTTACGAGGGGAAGAAAAATGATAATATTGAAATCCCGCCGGGAGATAGAGATCATGAAAAAAGCCGGGAAAATAGTGGCAATGACCCTTGAAAAGATAGAAAAGGCGATAAGACCGGGTATTACGACGGGGGAGTTGGACCGTATCGCAGAGGAGTTTATAAAAAGTTCCGGAGCATATCCCACTTTTAAAGGTTACCGCGGATTTCCGGCTGCCATCTGCGCTTCAGTAAACGAGGAGGTAGTACATGGAATCCCTGGATTAAGAATCCTAAAAGATGGTGATATTATTAGTATAGATGTAGGAGCTTCCTTTGAAGGATATAATGGGGATGCGGCCAGGACTTTCATAGTGGGAAACGCCGACAATGAGGCAGTTGATTTAATTGAGGCTACAAAAGAAAGCTTTTTCCAGGGCCTGGCTTTTGCGAAACAGGGCTGCAGGCTTTCGGATATATCTCATGCCATTCAGACTTATGTAGAAAAGCGAGGATATTCCGTAGTCAGGGATTATGTGGGTCACGGCATAGGCAGGAAAATGCATGAAGACCCTCAAATACCAAACTTCGGTCCGCCTCACAGAGGGCCCAGGCTGAAGGCGGGGATGACTCTGGCTATTGAACCCATGGTAAATGCCGGAGGATATGAAGTTTACACTCTGAAAAATCGCTGGACGGTTGTAACAAAGGATGGGAGTCTCTCAGCCCATTATGAAAACACTGTTGCGATTACGGATTCCGAACCCGAAATATTAACAATGCTTTAGGCAGGTGTTTTTATGCAAGAAATTTCACTGGGGCAGTTGGTCTTATCCTGTGCCGGCCGCGATAGAGGGCGTTTTATGATCGTGGTTAAAATTCTGGATGAAAAATTCGTTTATGTGGCAGATGGAACTTTAAGAAAAGTGGAAAACCCGAAGAAGAAGAAGATTAAACATCTCAAGGTGTTAAACAAAAAATCCGATTATATAGCTGAAAAGCTCCAGAGTAAAAGGAAAATATTCAACGACGAAATAAAAAGAGCGTTGGAAGAACTGGTTGATTTGAACCTGAATGAAACATCCAGACAGGTTTAAGGAGGCGTATGCGACCTTGTCCAAGGAAGATGTTATCGAGGTTGAAGGAACCGTATTGGAACCTCTTCCCAATGCAATGTTTCGGGTGGAATTGAAAAACGGTCATAAGATTCTGGCCCATGTATCCGGTAAAATCAGAATGAATTATATCAGAATTCTCCCCGGAGACAGGGTAACCGTGGAATTATCTCCTTATGATCTAACCCGAGGCCGCATCAAATACCGCTTCAAATAGATTTTTGGAAAAAAGGAGGAAACCCCATGAAGGTAAGACCCTCGGTGAAGAGAATATGCGAAAAGTGCAAAATAATAAAACGCAAAGGCAGGGTTATGGTCATCTGCGAAAATCCAAAGCACAAACAAAAACAGGGCTAAGTAGAAGGAGGTGTGAATAATGGCTAGAATAGCCGGAGTTGATCTTCCAAGGGAAAAACGTGTGGAAGTTGCCCTCACATATATTTACGGCATCGGCCTCAGCAGATCAAGGCAGATTTTGAAAGAGGCCGATGTAAACCCGGACACCAGGGTAAAAGACCTGGCGGAAAGAGAAATCACAAGACTGCGTGACATTATCGAAAAGAACTATAAAGTCGAAGGTGATTTGCGCAGAGAAGTAGCAATGAATATTAAAAGGCTGGTGGAAATAGGTTCCTACAGAGGGATACGCCACCGCAAAGGACTGCCTGTGCGGGGGCAGAGGACCCGCACTAACGCCAGGACCAGGAAGGGTCCCGCCAAGACAGTTGGCGTAAGGCGCAGCAAATAATATCTGGAGGTGAGCAAATTGCCAAAAGCAGTAAAGAAACGCAAGGATAAAAGGCGTGTAGAAAAAGGTGCGGCCCATATACATTCAACTTTCAACAACACCATAGTGACCATCACCGATGAGGCTGGCAGGCCCCTGACCTGGGCCAGCGCGGGGACCGTAGGATTTAAAGGCTCCAGAAAAGGGACGCCTTTTGCAGCTCAAATGGCGGCGGAATCGGCCGCAAAGCAGGCTCTAGATTACGGTTTAAGGTCTGTGGAGGTTTTCGTAAAGGGACCCGGGGGTGGCCGGGAAGCAGCCATAAGGTCTCTTCAGGCGGCCGGTCTGGAAGTCAATATGATAAAAGATGTGACGCCCATCCCTCACAACGGATGCAGACCGCCCAAGAGAAGACGTGTATAAAATTACAGGAGGTGCAGAAGTAAATGGCGAGATATAAAGATGCCGTATGCAGGTTGTGCCGCCGCGAGGGCATGAAACTTTACCTCAAGGGAGACCGCTGCTATTCGCCCAAGTGTGCCATTGACAGGAGGGGTTATGCCCCCGGCCAGCACGGTCAGATGAGGCGCAAGCTGTCCGAATATGGCTTGCAGCTCAGGGAAAAGCAAAAGGCAAGAAGGATTTACGGAGTTCTGGAAAGACAATTTAAAAACTACTTTGACAAAGCCGTAAGACAGAAAGGAGTAACCGGTGAAAACCTTTTGAGATTGCTGGAAACCCGTTTGGATAATGTGGTTTTCAGAATGGGATTCGCCTCATCCAGACCCCAGGCAAGGCAGATAGTGAGATACGGCCACGTGGAAGTGAACGGCAAGAGAGTTACCATCCCGTCATATCAGGTTAAAGAAAAAGATGTGGTTTCGATCAGAGAAAAAAGCAGAAGCCTTCCGTTTTTCAAAGAAATATCCGAAGCGGGAGCCGCCAAAGTCGTGCCCGGATGGTTATCTGTGAATTTTGAAACATTGACGGGAGAAATTGTGAGCCTGCCCAAACGCGAGGATATCGACGTTCCGATTCAAGAACACCTTATAGTAGAGCTCTACTCCAAGTAATCAACCCTCATCCGAAATCTTTAATTTAAGGAGGGTAACACATTAGATGATGGATATTGAAAAGCCGAGGATTGAGTTGGTAGAGGTAAGCGAAGATGAAACTTACGGCAAAGTAATCGTTGAACCGCTGGAAAGAGGCTACGGCACAACCCTTGGCAACTCCATGCGTCGTGTACTTTTGTCATCGTTACCTGGAGCTGCAGTAACCTCTATCAAGATCGAAGGGGTGCAGCATGAGTTTTCAACGATTCCGGGGGTTGTGGAAGACACCACGGAAATCATTATGAATATCAAAGGCCTGTCCATATTGATGCACAGCGATGAGCCCAAACTGCTTAGGATTGAGGCCAGTGGCGAATGCGAGGTGAAAGCCGGGGATATCATCACTGATGCCGATGTGGAAATCGTCAATCCCGATCACCATATTGCAACGCTGGATAAAGACGGTAAACTATTCATGGAATTAACTCTGGAAAAGGGCAAGGGGTATGTGACTGCGGACAGGAATAAGAAACCAAATCAACCCATAGGGGTAATTGCCATAGATTCCATATTCACCCCCGTACACAAGGTCAACTTTTCAGTGGAGCATACACGCGTAGGGCAGAGGACGGATTATGATAAACTGACTCTGGAATTATGGACCAACGGCACTATAAAACCCGATGACGCCGTAAGCGCTGCGGCCAAAATCCTCATAGAGCACTTCAACCTGTTCGTAGGCTTGACAAGCAAGGTTAAAAGTCCCGAAGTTCCGGTAGAAAAAGAAAAAGATGACAGAGAAAAAATCCTGGAAATGCCTATAGAAGAGCTGGATCTTTCGGTAAGGTCTTACAACTGCCTGAAGAGGGCTGGGATAAATACCATCCAGGAACTCATACAGAGGTCTTCGGAAGACATGATGAAAGTGAGAAATCTTGGTAGGAAATCACTGGAAGAAGTAGAAGAAAAGCTGGCGGCGTTTAATTTAGCGTTAAAACAATCGGATGATAGTTAAGGAGGTCAAGAAGATGAGGAAATTAGGCAGACCAACCGGCCACCGTAAAATGATGCTCAAGAACATGGTTACATCGCTTTTTAAACATGGGAGAATAATCACCACAGAGACCCGGGCCAAGGAAGTCCGCCGGATTGCCGAAAAGATGATTACGCTGGCGAAAAAGAATGACCTGGCATCAAGGAGAATGGTGCTGGCAGAAGTTTTGGATGAAACCACTGTTAAGAATCTTTTCGATAAAGTTGCTCCTAAATATCAGGAAAGAAACGGCGGGTATGTCCGCATCGTAAAAATAGGTCCGCGCAGGGGAGATTCTTCCCCTATGGTAGTAATGGAGCTGGTATAGAGGTTAGGGGACACACCTCCTTTTCATGGGATAATAGGTGTGGGGACGCACCTCCTTTTCTAGGGCAGTCAGCTGGGGGAGGCGGAGGAACGTCCCCAACTAGGCTGGGGTAGGCGGAGGAATGTCCCCATTGAAGAGTTAGGGGACACACCTCTTTTTAGCAGAGGTCGGGGTTCAGAGGTCAGATTAAGTTGGATTTGCCGAAAAGGCAAATCCCTCAATTCCGACATCCGACTTCTGACATCTGGCTTCCGATATAGGGGTAGGCGGAGGAATGTCCCCATAAGAGGTTAGGGGACACACCTCCTTTTCAAAGGTATTCCTCTGGGGGAGGCGGAGGAATGTCCCCATAAATAGGCATAACTTGTAAAGGGGGCGGCATCATTGACCGCCGAAATCATCGCCCAGGGCGTATATTATCAATATACTCAGGGCAGTGACCTGGCTCTGAAAAATATAAACTTGAAAATCAATAAAGGGGAATTTGTGGCCATAATCGGACCTAACGGCTCGGGAAAATCCACCCTGGCCAAGCTTTTTAATGGCATTTTCATACCCACAAAAGGGGAAATATATGTGGATGGCTTGAACACCGCCAATAAGGAAGATATATGGAAAGTTAGGCAAAAAGCCGGTATGGTTTTCCAGAACCCCGACAACCAGATTGTCGCTACCGTCGTTGAAGAAGATGTGGCTTTTGGGCCTGAGAACCTGGGGATTCCGCCGGCGGAGATTCGCGATCGTGTCAGGCAGGCCCTGGAGGCCGTGGAATTGACAGAATTTGCCCATAAAGCCCCCCATCTCCTGTCCGGCGGGCAGAAACAAAGGGTTGCCATAGCCGGGATTCTGGCCATGAAACCGCAGTGCATAATACTGGATGAACCTACAGCTATGCTGGACCCTGTTGGAAGAAAAGAGGTAATAAACACCGTTAAAAAACTCAACAGGGAAGAGGGCAAAACCATCGTGCTCATAACCCATTTCATGGATGAAGCGGTCCAGGCGGATAGAGTGCTTGTAATGGCAAAGGGGCAGGTGGTTATGGAAGGCACTCCCAGACAGGTGTTCTCCAGAGTGGAAAGTCTGAAAAGAATAGGGCTGGATGTCCCGCAGGTGACCGAGCTGGCCCATCAGCTCAGGAATGCTGGTATCGAAATAAAGCCCGATTTACTGACATTGGAAGAGATGGTGGATTATTTATGTCAATTATTGTAAGAAACCTTACACATGTATATATGCCGGGAACCCCATTCGAATCCATTGCTTTAAAAGATGTTAACTGGGAGATTGCGGATGGAGAATTCTGGGGCCTTATAGGCCACACCGGCTCAGGAAAATCCACCCTCATCCAGCATCTCAACGGCCTGTTAAAACCCACTTCCGGTGAAATCATTGTAAACGGTGAAAACCTTCATGCAAGAAGCACGCGAATAAAAGAAATCAGGCAGAAGGTCGGTCTGGTATTTCAATATCCGGAACATCAGCTTTTTGAAGAAACGGTTGAAAAGGATGTGGCTTTCGGGCCGAAAAATATGGGGCTTCCGGAAGATGAGGTCGAAAGAAGGGTAAGAGAGGCTCTCGAACTGGTAGGGATGAAATACGATGCGGTTAAAGACAGATCACCGTTTGAACTCAGTGGAGGTCAAATGCGCAGAGTGGCCATAGCAGGAGTGCTGGCCATGAATCCGGAAGTGCTTATTCTGGATGAACCCACTGCGGGTCTTGATCCCATGGGCCGGGATGAGATCCTTGAAGAAATTGTCACGCTGAGGAAGAAGCGAAATATAACCGTTATACTTGTTTCCCACAGTATGGAGGACATAGCAAGGCTGGTTGATAAGATTGCGGTGATGCACCGGGGAAAAATGATAAACCAGGGTTCTTCCCGCGAGATTTTCAGGGACTACAGGGGCCTGACGGCCATTGGCCTTGGCATACCTCAGATAACTGAACTGATGCTGAAACTACGGGAAAAAGGCAAAGCCGTGTCCGGCGATATTTTGACGGTGGAAGAAGCCAGGGCGGAGATTTTGAAAGCCGTAAGGAGGAAGGGCAGTGCGTGAGATAACCATTGGACAGTATATACCGGGGAATTCTCCTGTTCACCGCCTGGATCCGAGGACAAAAATTATTATAACCCTGGCCTATATGATTTTGCTTTTTTTGCTGAACAATTTTTGGGGATATTTATTCCCAGTGGCATTTTTAGTTCTGGCATCGGTGCTTTCGGGAATATCCATAAAATACATGGTAAAAGGCCTGAGACCGTTAATCCTGATTATTGCTCTTACTTTCGTTTTGAACATATTTATGATTAAGGGGCGAATACTCTATGAAATCGGCCCCCTTGACCTGACTTATGAAGGACTGTACCAGGGAGCGTTTATGGCCATAAGGCTGGTGCTGCTCATCGTCGGCACTTCGCTTCTGACTCTGACCACCTCGCCCATATCGCTTACCGACGGCATTGAAAGGCTGCTTTCGCCTTTCAGGAAAGTGGGGGTTCCCGCCCATGAACTGGCAATGATGATGACCATTGCTTTGAGGTTTATTCCCACACTTCTGGAGGAAACCGACAAAATCATGAAGGCCCAGATGGCACGGGGAGCCGACTTTGAAAGCGGCAATGTCATAAGCCGGGCAAAAAACATGGTGCCGCTGCTGGTGCCGCTTTTCATAAGCGCCTTCAGGAGGGCAGATGAGCTGGCCATGGCGATGGAAGCCCGATGCTATCGCGGTGGGGAAAACAGGACGCGCATGAAAGAACTTAAAATGACGGGGCTTGATTTCGTAACATTTATCATATTTACCCTGATTGTCCTGGGTGCAATAGCCAGCCGGTATTTGTGGTAGGTGAGTTTCGTGAATGTGGAGATACTCCTGGAATACGACGGAACTGATTATCACGGCTGGCAGAGGCAAAAAAACGCCCGCTCGGTGCAGCAAGTGCTGGAAGAGGCAATAAATGCCATAACCGGGGAAAACGTCAGGGTCATCGGAGCGGGGAGAACCGATGCAGGGGTGCATGCCCTGGGGCAGGTGGCCAATTTCAAAACAAACACCCGCATACCGCTGGAAAAACTGCCCTACGCCATAAACAGCCGGCTTCCGGACGATATTGCGGTAAAAAGAGCCCGGGCGGTTCCGGAAGATTTTCACGCAAGGCTTTCGGCAAAGGCCAAAGTTTATACCTATACCATCTATAATGCTCCATTTCCGTCGCCGCTCCTTAGAAAATATGCATACTTTTTTCCGCTGCGGCTGGACATCGACGCAATGAAACAGGCGACCAGATATTTCCTGGGGGTTCATGATTTTTCGGCATTCAGAGCGCAGGGAAGCCCTGTAAAGACTTGCGTGAGGAAAATTTTTCGCCTTGAAGTTGACCGCACAGGGGATCTGATTAAGATTGAAGTTGAGGCCAACGGATTTTTGTATAACATGGTAAGAATCATATCGGGCACGCTGCTGGATGTGGGGCTGTGCAAGATTTGCCCCGAAGAGGTGGCATCCATTATCGAATCCGGTGACAGAGCAAGGGCGGGCAGAACCCTTCCGCCTCAGGGATTATGCCTTTTGAGAGTGGTTTATTAGCGGGCTTGACACAGGATTTAGCGTATAATAAAATTATTCTATGGTCTAGACGAGGAGGGAAAATGATGAGCACATTCATGGCAAAGAAGGAAGAAGTAAAAAGAGACTGGTTTGTAATAGACGCCACGGACAAACCTCTGGGGAGGTTGGCAGCGAGAGTGGCCATGATTTTAAGGGGAAAACACAAACCCACCTTTACTCCCCATGTGGATACAGGCGATCATGTGATAATAGTGAATGCGGATAAAGTGCGGCTTACAGGAAAAAAGCTGGATAAGAAACTATATATATATCATTCAATGTATCCCGGCGGCATCAAGTCTGAAACCTACAGGAGCTTCATGAAGAGAAGCCCCGAGAAAGCCGTCTATAAGGCTATTTGGGGTATGCTTCCGCACAACTCCCTGGGCCGCCGCATGATTAAAAAACTGAGGGTTTATAAAGGACCGGAACATCCTCACCAGGCTCAGCAGCCGAAATCATTATCCGTTGACATTTAACAGGAAGGAGGAGAGCAATGAAACAGGCAGTTCTTGCTACGGGAAGAAGGAAGACATCCGTTGCCAAAGTTTGGATGATGCCGGGCAGCGGTAAGATAATAATTAACAAAAAGCCCATGGATGAATATTTCGGGCTTGAGACGTTGAAAGTGGATGTTAGAAGGCCTCTGGAAGTAACAAATACAGCAGGCAAGTTCGATGTCATAGCCAGCGTAAAAGGCGGCGGTTTCACCGGCCAGGCCGGCGCCGTGAGGCACGGCATCGCCAGGGCCCTTTTAAAGATAGATAGCGAATTTAGGCCGGTGCTCAAAAAAGAAGGATTTTTGACAAGAGACCCGCGGATGAAGGAACGCAAAAAATACGGCCTCAAGAAAGCCCGCCGCGCTCCGCAGTTCTCCAAGAGGTAAAAGAAGGACAGAGTCCTTCTTTTTTTTTTAACCGACTAAATTGTTTTAGTAACCGGCAGGCGTCATCAGCTTAAAGCAGCCGTTTAACTTGATGTTCCAGGACTTGTGGCTGCACTTCGAGGGGCACATAGTTTTCTAGGTGCTGCCGCCTGCTTCCTGCATGGTTGGCCAAAATAAAAAAGAAGTGGTTGATTAAATAAAAAGAAATGATAGAATGATAAAGAAGGACTCGCTGATATATGGAAAGATTTTGTGAGATTTAATCAATATATGATTTTAACACTGTTGGGATAAGGATATAATAAGGATTAAGGATTGAAAAACAAGTAGAGATATATTATTATATTTATATAATTAAATATAAGTACAGGAAATGGAGGAATTTTTGTGTACGATGTTACTATTATCGGGGCCGGCCCGGCGGGGCTTTCAGCAGGCATATATGCCGCCCGAGCGAAGCTGTCCACGGTTATAGTTGAGAAAATGTATCCCGGAGGTCAGGCGGCTATCACCGACCGCATTGAAAACTACCCGGGTTTCAATGAGGGTATAGCGGGCGCTGAGCTCACCGACAGAATGAAATCTCAGGCGGAAAAATTTGGGGCCGAATTCTTGAATGGTGATGTAGAAAATATCCGTAAACAGGATGAAAAATTTATCATTCAGTTAAAGGGTGAAACCTTAGAGGCAAAGACCGTAATCCTTGCCACGGGCGCCGAGCCCAGGAAGCTGGGGGTGAAGGGCGAGAAGGAATATACCGGCCGGGGAGTATCTTACTGTGCCACCTGCGACGGAGCTTTTTACACAGGCAAGCCCATCATGATGGTGGGGGGAGGAGATACCGCCATTGAAGAAGCGCTTTACCTCACCAGGTTTGCCAGCAGCGTGCAGGTAGTGCACCGCAGGGATCAGCTTAGAGCGACAAAAATCCTGCAGGAGAGGGCATTCAAAAATGAAAAAATAAAGTTTATATGGAACTCGGCGGTTGAGGAAATAAAAGGGAAGGATACTGTGGAGGAAGTTATTGTAAGAAACGTAAAGACCGGTGACAGAACCCCGGTGCATGTTAAGGGAATCTTTGTAGCCGTCGGTTACGTGCCCAATACGTCTTTTGTAAAGGACCTGGTAAAATTGAATGAACAGGGTTATATAATAACCGATGAAAACATGGGTACCGGCGTGCCCGGCCTGTTTGCGGCGGGGGATATCAGGCAAAAGTCCCTGCGTCAGGTTGTGACGGCCGTAGCCGACGGAGCCATAGCCGCAGTGGAGGCGGGAAAATATCTGGAGAGTCTTTAGACTCTCTTGAATCAGAAAGGGGTCTTCGAATTGGAAAAGATCAAGGAAAAAGCTGTATTACTGGCGGACGAATTAAAGGAAGACATCTTTGAAGTGGCCGACGAAATCCATAAAAATCCGGAACTGGGCAATCAGGAATTCAAGGCTTCCAGACTCCTGAGAGAAAAGATAGCAAAATATGGATTTATAATCGAAGATGTAGAGGGGCTTCCGACGGCTTTTATCGCTTCAAAGAAAGGAGCCAAGCCGGGACCTACCATAGCGTTTCTGGCTGAATACGACGCCCTTCCCCAGATAGGCCACGCCTGTGGTCACAACCTCATAGCCGCAGCAAGCTTCGGGGCTGCAGCGGCTCTTGGAAGCCTGGGAGATGATCTTGCGGGAGAAGTGATGCTGGTAGGGTCCCCTGCGGAGGAAACTAACGGCGCAAAGGTGCTTCTCGTTCAAAAGGGGATATTTTCCAGAGTTGATGCCGCCATGATGGTACACCCCGGAAACAGGACTACCGCTTATGCCACATCCCTTGCCATGGAAGCTATAGAATTCACATACACCGGCAAAGCAGCTCATGCTGCAGCATCCCCCCATATGGGCATAAACGCGCTGGATTCCGTCATAATGCTGTTCAACGCCATAAATGCCCTCAGGCAGCAGCTTAAATCCGACGTCAGAATTCACGGTATAATAACCGATGGGGGTAAGGCTCCCAACATCATACCCGACAGAGCCGTGGCACGGTTTTACGTGCGGGCGAAAGAAAAGGCATACATGCTGGAAGTCAAAGAGAAGGTTATTGCATGCGCCAGGGCAGCCGAGCTCGCCACCGGAGCGAAGCTTTCATATGAGAATTTTGAACTGCCCTTCGATAACCTTATCACAAACAGGACCATGGCGGATATGTTCAAACAGAACCTGAACGAGCTCGGCTACACCGACATCAGCGATGAGGAAGAAGGCATAGGATCTACGGATATGGGAAATGTGAGCCAGGTGGTTCCAGCTATACACCCTCATATTGCCATAGCCGAGAAAAATGTGGCTCCGCACTCCATCGAGTTTTGCCGGGCTGCCGGTTCCGAACAGGGGAAAAAAGCCGCCCTCCTTTCGACAAAAGCAATGGCAATGACAGCGGTGGAACTTGCCGAAAAACCAGAGCTGCTGAAAAAAGCAAAACAAGAATTCGCAAAAGCAATTACCCCCTCCCTGTAGAGGTTGTTGATGAAACCTTGGGGCGCATAAATATCAACAATGATGACGGTAAACCAGAGGTTTATCCGGAAGAATTTTTCGAGCTGAAGACAAAGGTAAAAAACGGGACAGCTACATCCAGTGAAAAAACGGTGTTTCAGGAAAAGCGGGCGGAACTGGTTAAAAGGCTGCAGTGGTACAGCGATGAAGAGCTTTTTGATGTGGAATTGGCGTCATATTCCACTTCAAGTGGAAGCAAGAAAAACAAAAGCAAAAGCGCCAATTGTCTTCCGGCGAAAGTACTGCAGCAGATACGGTTGCAAATTCAGAAGTCGCAGAGGAACAACACGTTGATTCAACCGGGAACAAAAGCATTATGGAAAACAGGATTAAAATTAAAGATATATCGAATCACTGGGCAAGGCAAAGCATAGGTGGAATTTGATTTCAGCGATGAAACCGTGATTTCCGAATGGGCAAGAGACAGCGCAAATAAAGTTGCAAGTTGCGGCATTATAACGGGTTACCCTGACAGCAGCTTCAGGCCCAAAAACTCAATGACGCGCGCAGAAACGGCAACCGTTATGTTCAGATTGAGTAAGTTTATTGAATCAAGGTAAAATTGTTATGCCATGCTGCCGGCAGTATGAAATTGTCCGGCAGTTTTTGCTTTGTAGCCACTTTTTATTAATATATCAGAAAAATTTCAGTCTTGACAACTTTGAAATCAAAGTTGTATAATTATTATAGGTTGTGCAAGCGGTTGCACAAAATTTAATTGACCATGTTATATACGAAATGAGGGCTGATTTTATTGTCAAATAAGCAGATAAAAATCAGAGACGTTGCAATGGCGGCCGGAGTTTCCGAATCGACCGTGTCGAGGGTTCTTTCGGGAAACAAAAGGATAAGCGAGAAAACAAGGCAGAAAGTTATGAAAATAGTCGATGAAATGGGTTACAGGCCCAATGCCATAGCCACGAGCCTTGCGCGAAACCGTTCAAATTCTATAGGCATTGTGATACCAGATTCGGATGACGAGTTTTACTCCACAACATTTTTCCAGGAGGCATTGAGAGGCATATCCACAGTTGTGTCAGATAATGGATACGACGTATTGATATCATCCGGAAGGCCGAACGAAGTCACAGCGCTGAAGGAGCTCGTGGCAAGCCGTAAGGTCGATGGGGTAATTCTTATGAGGTCACATATAAAAGATCAGAGCATCAGATTTTTGCACGAGAGCAAATTCCCTTTTGTACTTATAGGGACCTCTGTAGAATATGACGATGTATATTCGGTTGACAATGACAACTTTGGTGCGGCCTTTGAACTTACGAAACACATCCTCGGGCAAAATCGCAGGAATATCGCATTTATCGGGGGCGGGAGCAATTTCGTATATACTATGGAGAGACTCAGAGGGTATGAAAAGTGTATTGAATCAAACGGCGCAGAGCTTCGCAAGGAGTATGTCAGGCTCGATATAGATACAGTCAGGAAGGCTTATGAGGCCATGTCCGAGCTGCTGCAGCTTAAAAGGCGTCCCGATGCAGTAATTATCACCGATGACACAGTCTGTGCCGGGATAATGGATAGCATTCGTCAAAACAAATTGAACATACCCGATGATATCGCTGTTGCCAGTTTTAATGACAGCCTTTACAACAGGCTTTCAATTCCGCCGATTACTTCGATATCGGTGAATTCAATTGAGCTTGGAAGGAAAGCTGCCGAAACAATATGCCGAATTCTCTCGGGTGATTCCGTTGATATCAAAAATATAAGGGTTGATTTCAGGCTTTTGGTCAGGGATTCGACGATTTTAAACCGGCTGCCGTAGATCTCATCGCGCATGCTTTACTTTCGGGTTCTGGGAATGGAGCATGACTGATGAGATCAAAAATCATAAAAAAAGAGGAGGAGAAGCATGAAAAGGTTAATGTGCTTGATTTTTACACTGGTGCTGGCGGTTTATTTGCTTTCCGGCTGTTCCGGCGGGGGCAAGACTGCGAATACCGAATCGAAAAATGCTGCACAGGCTGAAAAGGTGACAGTGGACGTCTTCCAGTTTAAGGTGGAGTTTAAAGACGCTTTTGAATCCGCAGCAAAAAAGTATACCGAATCTCATCCAAATGTGACTATTAATGTTACTACAGTAGGCGGTGGAACCGATTACGGAGCCGCTTTGAAGGCAAAATTCAATTCAGGGGAAGAGCCGGCGGTATTCAATGTCGGCGGCCCGCAGGATGTTGCTATTTGGAAGGATAAGCTTGCAGATGTGTCGGACACAAAGGCAGCCGGCCAGGCTCTTCCGGGCCTTTTGACCGGGGTTACGATCGACGGCAAGCCGTACGGGCTTCCTTACAACATCGAAGGGTATGGGCTGATATACAACAAGGATATATTTACCAAGGCCGGTATAAAGGCAGAAGATATCAATACTTTTGAAAAGCTTGAAGAGGCGGTAAAAACGCTTGATGCAAATAAGTCAAAGCTCGGCATAGATGCGGTATTTGCCCTTCCTGCAAAGGAAACATGGGTAACCGGGCTTCATATGTCAAACGCCTTTTTCTCCCCGGAATTTGACGGGGACATAATGAAAGCGTTCAACGCCAAGACCATAGATTTTAAATACCAGGATGCCATGAAAAAGATGCTTGACCTCCAGAACAAATATTCAGTACAGCCCACCGCGAGCCTTGATTATGCAGCGCAGGTTCAAAAGCTCTTCGGCACCGGCAGGGTTGCAATTATCCAGCAGGGCAACTGGGTTTTCCCTGACCTGAGCAAGATGGATGCCGATTTTGCACAGAACAAGATAGGCATGCTTCCGTATCCTGTTTACGGATACAAAGAAGACTGCTATCCCGTTGGAGTCCCCATGTACTGGGCTTTTAACAAAAACAAGGATCCAAACACGCTTGCGGCCGCAAAAGACTTTATTGACTGGCTTTATCTGTCCGATGAAGGCAAGAAGATAGTTATGGAGCAGTTCAAATTCATCCCGGCTTACAATGGCTATCCTTCGGATGCTGTAAGCGACCCTCTGGGAAAACAGGTTCTGGCGGCAGCCAGCCAGGGGAAAGCTATCAACTGGGTGTTTATGGGATACCCGGACGGTTGGGGGATGAACAAGCTTGGCCAGGATATTCAGCTTTATGTAAGCGGCCAGCTCGAATGGGATAAATTGGTTGATAACGCCAAAAAGACGTGGGCAGAGGCAAGAAAATAATTATAAAATAATTATAATCAAAGGCTTATTTAACAGAGGGCGTGCCGAAACCGCACGTCCTCATATTGTGGCCATTCGTTCAGAAAAAGAGGGGAATGCCTGCATATGAAAAAGAGAAAAAACAAAAATGCATGGTACTGGATGTTTCTGGCTGTATGTCTCGTCTCGCTTGTTATTGTCGTTTTCATACCGCTTGCAATTGGGATATGGTATTCCTTCACGGACTGGACCGGTATAAACAATCCCACCTTTATAGGAATGAAAAACTATGCAAGGCTGAAGGATGACAAATTGTTCTGGCATTCGCTGCTGTTTTCCGCAAAATTTTCCGCAGTATCAGTCATAGCTGTAAATACCGTTGGATTAGCCCTTGCAATGCTGGTTACCCGCAACATCAAGGGCAAAAATGCCCTCAGGACAATATTCTTCATGCCAAATCTTATAGGCGGGCTCATTTTGGGTTTTATCTGGCAGTTTATTTTTGTGGACATTTTTGATTCGATTTCCAGATTTACGGGCATAAAAGCCTTCAGCGGCTGGCTTGCCGACCCGAATACAGGGTTCTGGGGGATGGTAATACTTGCTGTGTGGCAGATGGGAGCATATGTCATGGTAATTTATATTGCGTTTATCGAAAGCATACCCGAGGAATTGCTGGAGGCTGCAGAAATCGATGGCGTCACACCCTTCCAGAGGTTCAGGCATATAATATTCCCACTTATTGCGCCGGCATTTACCATAAATCTATTTATCACCCTGTCAAACGGTTTCAAGCTGTTCGACCAGAACCTTGCTTTGACCAACGGCGGCCCCGGGAACATGACACAGATGGTTGCGCTCAATATATATCAAACTGCATTTGGCGAGAGCATGATGGCATATGCACAGATAAAGGCAGTTATATTCCTCGTAATAGTTGCAACATTTTCGCTTACCCAGGTGTACATCAACAAGAAACGGGAGGTGGAGTTATGACCAGAAAAACAGGGCAGGCATTTCTTGCCGCAATCGGTTTGATTTTGGGAATCATATGGATGTTCCCGTTTTATATTGTGCTGATCAATTCATTTAAGACCCAGAGAGACATTTTTATTAATACTATGGGGCTGCCGTCAAAATGGGTGATTGACAACTATATCACGGCAGCAGAAAAGCTCAACATTGCCACGACATTTTTCAATTCCCTGATTATAACCGTTGCAAGTGTCGCTGTGATATGCATTTTTTCGTCCATGGCGGCTTATGCCCTGGAGCGTGTCAAAAGCAAATCGAGCACGGTGCTGTTTCTCGTTTTTGCAACAGCTATGCTGATACCGTTCCAGACAGTAATGCTGCCGCTTGTGGCCGAATTTGGAAGGGTGCATATGCTCAACAGAATTGGGCTTGTATTTATGTATCTGGGCTTTGGCTCGCCCCTTGCCATATTCCTTTATCACGGCGCTTTAAAATCCATACCCAGGTCGCTGGATGAAGCTGCGATCATTGACGGATGCAGCAGATTCCAGGCATTCTGGATGATTATTTTTCCCAGCCTCAAGCCCACCACGGTGACGGTGGCGATATTGAATATAATTTGGATATGGAACGATTATCTGCTTCCTTCGCTTGTAATCAACAAAAAAGGGATGGAGACACTGCCCATCATGATATTTTATTTCTTCGGGCAGTACACCAAACAGTGGCACCTTGCGATGGCAGGCCTGACCATGGTAATCATTCCGGTGATAATATTCTATTTCCTGGCACAGAAGGAGATAATAAAGGGCATTACGGCCGGAGCGGTCAAACAATAGTTCTTCTTTTTTTAAAATAAAAAAATTCAACAAGAGGGGTAGAAACAATGGCAGATTTTTGGAAAAAATCAGTTGTATACCAGATATATCCCAAAAGCTTTAAGGATTCCAACAACGATGGCATAGGAGATTTGCGCGGAATTATTGAAAAACTTGACTACCTGCAGGAACTTGGAGTTGATATTATATGGCTCAATCCGGTTTATGCATCGCCGCAGGCTGACAACGGATACGACATAAGCGATTATTTTACGATTTATCCCCCTTTCGGAACGCTTGACGATATGAAGCAGCTTTTACAAGAGTCCCACCGCCGAGGCATTAAAGTGATGATGGACCTGGTGGTAAACCATACGTCGGATGAACACATATGGTTTAAAGAATCCAGAAAATCCAGGGATAACCCTTATCGAGATTTTTATATTTGGCGTGACGCAAGAGGGTACGATGATAACAGAAAACCCATTCCACCTAACAACTGGGGGTCATTTTTTTCAGGATCTGCTTGGGAATGGGATGAAAATACTGAGCAGTTTTATCTTCACCTGTTTTCTAAAAATCAGCCGGATTTAAACTGGGAAAATGATCTTGTGCGAAGAAAGATATATGACATGATGAACTGGTGGATGCAAATGGGTGTCGACGGCTGGAGAATCGATACATGCAATCTTTACTCCAAGCATACCTCATTTTTGGATTTTCCGAGCCGGGATGGAGAAAAATATGTAATAAGCCCCATGTATGCAAGGGGCCCAAGGATACACGAGTTTTTGAGGGAAATGAACCGTGAAGTTTTTTCACGCTACGATTGCGTAACGGTTGGTGAGGCGCCGTTTACCACGGCAGAAGAAGCGATTCTCTATACCGCGCCCGAGGAACACAAACTAAACATGATATTCACGTTTGAACATATGGAGATCGACAGCGCGCCAGGTTCCATGAACGGCAAGTGGGATATTGCTAAACTGAATTTGCCCAAGCTCAAAAAGGTATTTGAAAAATGGCAAAAAACGCTGTATAAAAAGGGTTGGAACAGCCTGTACTGGAACAACCATGACCAGCCGAGGATTGTTTCCAGGTGGGGCGATGATGGGCAATACAGAGTAAAGAGCGCAAAGATGCTTGCTTGCATCCTGCATCTCATGCAGGGCACCCCCTTTATTTACCAGGGAGAAGAAATAGGCATGACAAATTGCAGATACAACCTTGAAGACTATAATGATATCGAAATACACAATGCATACAGAGAAATTGTGCAGGAACAAAAGACAATGACACATGATGAATTTATGGAAGCGGTACATAAGAAAGGCCGCGACAATGCCCGCACACCGTTTCAGTGGGATGATTCGGAAAACGCAGGATTTTCATCGGCAAGACCCTGGCTGAAAGTAAATCCGCGGTATAAAGAAATCAATGCCGAAAAAGACAGAAAAAGCCCGGATTCCATATACTATTGGTACCAGAAGTTAATCAGGCTCAGGAAGGAAATGGAAATTATCACCGAAGGAGATTTCAACCTGCTGTTTCCTGATGATGAGGATATTTTTGCTTACATGAGAACATTCGAGGATGAACGCCTTATTGTTGTGGGCAATTTCAGCGGAAAGACTAGGGAAATCGAGCTTGACGGCCAGCTTGACGGATATGAAATATTATTGAAAAATTATGATGAACGATTGAGCATTTCAAACAGGATTACTGTAAAGCCGTGGGAAGTGTTTGCATTATATCGCGGACAGTGACAGTGACAAGGGGACGGATACGTTGCCTACTTCTTGGCATTCCGGCAGCCCACCTTTAGCGGTGAGCTGCCGACTATATTTATTGTATTATTTTAACAAATATTTTAACAAACCTATCCAGCGTTGAATAGAGGGTATTATTAATGGTGAAAGAATAACGGCGATGAGGGTGACGATTATCATTACATTTGTTTGATGCGCAGACTCTCTGATTTGATTTACTTCCGAATGTAGTTGCTCAAACTTATTATTTAAAGTAAGAATCTCTTGTTTTAATTCGTTTCTAACGGAATCTATTTTTTGATCTAATTCGTTTCTAACGGAATCTATCTCTTGTTTTAATTCGTTTCTAACGGAGTCTATTTTTTGATTTAGTTCTGTTTTTACGGAATTTATTTCGTGTTTTAATTCGTTTCTAACGGAATCTATTTTTTGATCTAATTCGTTTTTAACGGAATCTATCTCTCGTTTTAATTCGTTTCTAACGGACTCTATTTTTTGATTTAGTTCTGTTTTTACGGAATTTATTTCTTGTTTCAGTTCTGTCCTTAACAACTCCGTTTTTGAATCGGTTCTATCCCTTAAATCATTTATCTGTTGCGAAAGATAAAAATATGCTATTTCGCTTATTTTTGCCATATTAGTTTCGTTTGACTCGGTTCCACTGGCAATTTCCCTTTTGGCTTTTGATAAATCCTCCATCGGCATACTCATCACATCCTCTCCCCTGATTAATTTTACCATATTCGTGTAAGGACAACAACTGTTTTAATATAATGTTTGTGGTTATTTTATGATAAGGTTAATTGATGTTTGCAAAGCCTCTAAATGAACAGATTACAAGTGCGGCTGAAATGGATACAGCTTTTTCCATTCGCTCACTATGCTTACTCCACTTTTATAATAGAGATATATACGCCCTGGCGTTCACTGCTGATATATTCATTATTTTTATCTTTTTTATATAAATTTTTATCGGCTACTCCTACTATAGTATCTTTGTAACAGCCAAACCACTGTATATAATCATATCCTTTATCGAGTTCATCTTTTGTGAGGCATACCTTTATGTTTTTTTCTGTTATGTATTTATAGATTAGCTTTGTGCTTCTAAAATCCTCACTGTAGTCCTTGCTGTAGATAACATTGCCGTCACAGATAGTGGCATAGTTTACATCATTATCTATTAATATTTTATCGCCTGTCTTAAAGTTATGGAGAAAAAGATTTTCCTCTTCGAAATCCCCATCGTCATCTTCTTTATAAATTAATATATTCCCATCAAAACATGAATATTTAGGATGCTTTTTGCCGCAAAAAACTTCTTTTATAGTTCCATCCGATAAGCTGGCAACTTTAACTACCCATTTTTCATTAACGATATCGGGGAAGGCGACATAACCATCTTTTACTTGAAGAAAGGTATATGGATCCTTTAGATGGTTCATTCTGGCGATTTCCACCACTTTGTTGTTAGTGAAATCGTATGTGTAAATGATGAAATGGCGGTGATTGTCGCTATCTGTGTAACTCTCTATCCATATTATCGTATCACCGTCATTATTTATCCTGGCCAGCAAATCCTGACTATAAGGAGATTTTTCACTATCACGCAATGTAATTATCTTTTTGGTAGTGAGATTGTAAGCTTGGATCTTCCATGGAGTGGGTATAACACCTTCAACCCAGAATATCCAGTTTTTTCCGCTTAAAGTGTCATCTATTTCTTCGGAATAATCATGTGTATAAATAATGTCTTCTTTCATGGTATTTATGTCAAGTAAACTTATAAAGTCAGTTTTATATTTTCGGTTTCTTATAGTAGGAACGTTATTATAAACCACCCGGTTTTGATAAACGCTAGGCATTGAAACGTCATCTGTCCTTGTTTTAAAATATTGTATAGTGATATTCAAAGATCCGGGGTCGGCTTCTTCTGCCATCTTATTGTATTTGACAACATTTTTAACCTCGCTGTCATCAGTAGAAATCTCCGTCTTATTTGAATTTATTTGTTCATCTTTTAAGAATTCCTGAACAAGCCTTTCTTTTTTAGCTGTCTTTATATAGTTTTTTATACTGCCTATTATTGAATCATGAGGTCTGTTCTGGTAAAAATTAAAATATATGGTAGAGCTTATTAAAATTGCTGCTATAACGATAGCAATTGATAATATATGTTTTTTAGACATGAGCCATACCCCCTTGATGGATTACAATATTTTAAAAGATGAGGGGGCATACAATTAAAATGTATGCCCAAAGGGCTTTACCATATTAAATTGGCTACACCAACCGAATTATAGTATTCATATAAGGCTTCAAAGACATCATTAAAGTCTTCCGTATATTTACCGCCGTAGGTGGAATCATAGTGACAATCAGCCAGGCCTATTTTATCTTTATCGAAATCTTCATAATCCAGGTATTTCCATCCCGATATAAAATGATTTGTATTTTTTTTGTATCGGTCTAAATATTTTGTTTGAACTAAAAATACTACAGCATGGTCGTAATTAAGATCTCTTTTAATCTTTCTTTTTAATGATGTTTTTGAACTTGAATTTTCTTTAATAGCAACTGCACCATAATAATCGTCGGGAACATATTTATTTATCGCATCTCGTACGTCATAAATAGATGAACCTTTCATTGTTGTTCCTATATCATCGGCCAAAGTAACCTGTTGGTCAGTATATTTTTTATAACATGTATGTTCAGTCGAATCTGGATGAGCCCAATTGCTTTTGCTTGTGTTATCATAATCTCCGTCCTTACAACATGTTTTATACCACCATAGGCTCTTTGAACTGACCGGCACTGATTTCAACTTTTCATCAAATTCTTCATATCTATCATACTCGGAGTAATGCCAATTATAGATGGTTTGAAGGGCAGTAGCTGGGCCGCAATAATATGCTGTTATCTGAGGGTATACAGGGACATAAGTTGCATATCTGGTATAATCTGTACCGTAAGCATCAACAAGTTTTTGACCCAATTTTCCATATTTTTGCTCTTGCAGAATAAATTCTTGAACATGTTTTTCCTTCTCAGCATTTTTTATGGAGTTTTCTGCTTCTTTTGGGTCAGCTTTTTTAATAGCATTTATAGATAAATCTTCGATAAATTCTTCATCGGTTGCATAAATCGTATTATATTGTTCAGCAAAGGCAAAAGAAAAACTAGAATATAAAATCAACAACCCAATTAATATTACCAGTTTGAATTTAGTCATGATAAAATCCTCCTAAAGCTTATTTTATTAGCAACTTTTTTGATCTAAGAACAACGAACTTATTAAACTTACATTAAATAGCTCAAGGGAACCACCATCTTTCCCATAAATTACCTTTCTACTATAAATAAAGACATCGAGCCTCAAAAATTATTCCATGAAAATCCACTTTTCTAAAAAAATTTTTTTAAAAAAATAGAACTTTTTTTGTATTTTTTCGTCTTTTATATGAGAGGTACGGTAGTGTAAAAAGTTATATGAAAAACTTAAATCTATACCAACCTCCACGCCGGGCAAGCCCGGCACTGCGTTGCAACAGATATCTTCGGTGCATCCGGAACAGCCATTATGAAAGCTCTTATCGAAAACCCCGAAGAAGCAGATCCTGAAGAACTGGCTCAACTTGCTAAAGGAAAACTTCGCAGAAAGATTCCGGAGCTTATGGAAGCTTTGAATGGAAAAATGGACAAACACCATGCAATGATGCTGCAAATGGTTCTGGAACATCTTGCGTTCATTAGCGAACAAATCGAGGAACTGGATAAACTGCTTGAAGAAAAATGCAAGCCTTATCAGCAATATGGAATTTATTGGAAGCAAATCTTGTAATATGGGTAAAAAACTCCATAAAATATGGCCGTTGAACGTCTTGCCGATAAATATGAAACATATAATAAAACACAATTGCCTATTCTTAATTGCCCTGTTTATGATGACAATGAAGAAGAGATGATAGATCAGGTAGCAGATGAAAATGCTGATATGTCTGAAGAAATCTGCAGTAGTATGGAAGTTGAGAAAAAATTATCAAAAAAGCTAACAGAAAAAGAAAAGACAATAATCATAAATACAATTTTACTTGTCTACACCGAAGCCGAAACAGCCAAGAAGTTTGGGATATCCCGCCAAGCAGTACATAAGGGAAAAAAGAGAGCATTGGAGAAATTGAGAAAAGAGTATTTAAAGGATGAGTATTGGAAGATGAAGGACGATTAAATCCATGCCATATTAAACGAATTTAAAAACTAAAATATTTTTTTATTTTTTTTGTACGAGAGGTTGTTATTTTGAGGTGTAGATGTAATTTTATATAGTAGAGGGAAAAATTTAGGGAAAGAGGGTGGTTCCGTTGAGCGGTTATATATAAAGTTAATATCCCAGGTTGAATTCTAAAATAAAAATTACAAGAAACATCCTCTATCAAGCAAGCATGACATTAGTAGCCAAGAACCAATGCTTTAAAGCCTTATACCACCACTTTCTCCACAGGCCTCAAAACCCCCTCAAAAAAAAGCAGGCATTAATAGCGATTTCTCTCAAATTATTAAGAATCATGTTTGGCCTTGCCAGAAGAATACTATGATCCTCAAAAAGTATTGGGAGAATACCGTATATAAACCAGATTAAACAAGCAGTTTAAAATCTAAAGTCAAAAAGTCCTGGGTGGGGTATGCTGTAATCCTCTATAAGGGCATAGACCCCGTATACAAGTATCGTTGCAGCCCCACCTGCCCTCATAAGGCAGAACGAAGGAATGTTGCTAAGGGCCATGACCCCGAAAGACTAATAGGGTAGCCGAGGGTAAAATGGTGTGGGTCTCACCAGGACATAACTTTAAATAAAATATTATAGCTGTGGATATGCCGCAGTTGTGGACTTGATGGATAACCCTTCGGGTTACCCACAAGGCCCACAGCTGCTTGGACAACGCTTTACGTTGCCCACATATCCACAGCTACGACTACTGCTATTATTTAAAATCTATAAAAAAAAGAGCTATAAAGCTAATCTTAAAATATTGAGATAGGAGGTTTATAGATGTATTTCAAGTTTATGGGAAAAGTTACCAGTTTATTAATAATTATGGCGTTGCTTTTTTCTAGCGTACCTTATAAAGTTGCAGCATCTAATGAATATGAATCTGATAGTAAAACGAATTTCCGTTTTATTAGTATAGATTTAAATCACACTGAATATACTTATGACGAAAACGGTGAGTCTTATAAAGTTATCGAAAATACAAATTCTGATATGAGCGTTATTGAAACTAAGATTTATCAAAAGAAACAATCTAATGAATATGTTTTGTTATCTGAGTTTACAACAAAAGTCCAGAGGCAAGGTGATGCTATAGCGGTAACAACAATTAAAGATGGTACTTCTACTGTGGATATAATAAGTTTAGAACCAGTAAACGCAAATGATAGTGCGAAGAAAATAGAAAGCATTGTAACGCCTAGTTCCGATTTGACACCATGGACATTTTCCACAAGCTATAATGGTAGCAGTAAAATAACTAAATATACATTTAGTGTAGTTGTCGCTATACTTACTCAAGCTGCTGCTACTTATCTTGGAGGACCTGCTGCTGCAGGTACTTTGGCAGGAATCCAAGCAATAGCAGAAATAATTATATTAGAGTCAATTCCAACTGTATATTACAGAAAGTATGTTTATTATAAATATATTATTGGAACTGATCCACCACTTCCGAGAGCAGAAAAATGTTACACTTACTTTTATAGAGATTCAGAGAGAACTGACCTAATTGGTTCCACAGTTGATGAGTATTACGTACCAGGTTGGTCTTAATATACCAAAGAAAATGTAATATGAATTAGCTAAATTCCCCCGATAAAAGTCGGGGGATCTTATATAAAAATAAATTAAATAATTGTACATTATATTATATTAATAATTGATAATTATTATTTTGGTAAAAATAAGATGTTTATTGACTTTAACTAGATTTATGATAAACTCGATTAAGGAAAAATAATAAATGTTATATTTGAAAATTCTTTTATACTACTATTTATGTAGCTAGATATAGTGGTGGAATGGAGGTTATTATGACTAATTGGAAAAAAGCAGTTATAAATTGGATTATTGGTATACTTGCGATCCTTTTCGTGCATGTAATTTATTTTTTAATAACCAAAAGAATATTACTGGAATCATTTATTATCACTTTAATTCTCTTTTCTATAACTTATTTTATTTTTTATTTCCTTACTCATAATAAACAGTAATGACGAAAGGGGCACATTTTTCCGTTTCTATAAAAAAGATCGATGTGAAAAATTTTAAAGAAGCAAGAATCCTTTCAGACGGAAACGGCCTGACCCCCTAACTCCGGAGATTATGCACTAAAAGGTTTAATTTTTGCAGTGTTACTCATGAATGCTTCATAAAACTTGTTTGGTGCCATGAAATTTATACTCCCATGTATCCTGCGCTGATTGTAGTATTCCATATACTCTGTTATGATGGAATAAGCCTCCATAAAGCTGTTAAACTCATTTCTGCTGTAGCATTCATCTTCTAAAATCGAATGAAAAGATTCTATATGGGCATTCATGTTTGGCGTTTTTACAGGTATTCTTTCGTGTATCAGGCCTAATTCCTCTATTGTTTCTTCAAATCGGTTTGAAATAAATTGCGGTCCATTATCTGTTCGTATTTTTGGCAGGACCATGCCTTTTGCAAGGCCTCTTTTCGCCAGGGAATTTTTTAGCACTCTTGTTGCATCCGCTGCTGTGCAGGATAATCCTAGATGAGAGCGGTCAAATACGTCTATGAGGGATAGCTGGAAAAAGAATGAATCTGTGCCTGTTATGTAGCCATATGGGTAGCCATCGCCGCATATTAATTCGCAAAGCCATTCTTTTATTTGGTCATCGGATATTTTTTCACCTTTGTTGGTTAAGGAATATCCCGGGATTGGCCTGCCACCGGTATTATTGCTGGCAACAGATGCGTTGATTTCCATATCCTCTTGAGTGTTGTTCTTTCTTGAGATGTTTTCATAATATGTGGATGGGGAAAGGCCGACAAAGCCCAGGATAAGGGATGCTCTGTAACCCTTATTTATCCACTTTGAAGCTATTTCGACTTTGTCGGTTACCGAGGGTTTACTCTATCCCTCAGTTCTCTCAGGATTGCAAGTTCAAGTTCTTTTTCTCCCAAGAGTTTCTTCAGGGTGTTGTTTTCTTTTGCAACATCTTCTAGTCTTTTTTGTATCTCGATGATGCGTTTTTCGTCGTTCCTTGGGAGCGGTGTTACTGAGCCCCTTTTTCTGATGCTTCGCATCCATCCATGTATGGTGTTGGGTAAGATTTCATGCTTCGGGCTACCAGGGATACGTTGCCTACTTCCTGACATTCCTTTATGAGTTGCTCTTTGAACTCTTCTGCATATTGTTTTTTTGTCATTGATGTCAACCCCCTATTGTTATATTATCATTTATACGGATTTTCTCCAAGTACGTTAGGGGGCTATATAGAGAATATAACTATGCAAATATTGTTGAAACTGCAAGAGGATCAATATGGTATTTGATTTTAGATAAACCGCAATTTCCTGGACGTAACTTTATCGCGTTATCAGATAACGGAAACATACTTTATGAATATCCTTAATTAGGTAAAAAATAAGGGTCAAACGCCTCGGAGCATACTTATAAGTATGAATAACAAGAAGAGCATGTATTCATTATCCAAGAGCCTTATGCCATGTAAAGGTCAGGATAAAAATCGGTGCATGGGAAGCTTCTGTGTATCAATTCAAAGTAATGGATCAATAATTTTTACCAAGTGAAATATAAGTATCTATTCAATAAGATAATGCGGATATTCCCTAATGGAAGTATAAATATCCGGCGTTAAACCGATTAGGGAAAGTATCTTTTCCAAAGGCTCCTCATTAGGAATCTCGGGAAGAGCCCGGCATTCCTTGTCACCTTCAACATAGCCTATGGTCTGTATAGGCTTTAATAACTCAAGAATCCTATTGCCGGTTGGTTTTTCAGTCTTTACTTTGCCTGCTACGAAGATATATTCTCCCTGTTCTTCCAGAGCTTTTCTCATTCGCCTTTGCAGTATCTGGTAGATGAAAAGAGCAAGAAAGAGCACATAACACAAAGCTTCTATTCGGCTTTCCTTCTTTAAATATATGGCATCAAGAAAGATGGGGCTCTTTAAAAATCTAAAGGATGTCTCTACGGTGGTTTGATTTTTATACTCTTTTAGAATATCATAAGGAGATTTATCCAGCCTGTTTGTAATAAGTACAAAACAGCTGGCCTGCTCTAAAGCTTTTTGCTTGGCATCGTTGTCGAGTTCACCTAAAGTGCATTTTATCTGGTATACTGTCTTGGTTTGAGGTATATAATCCTTTGGGGGCCTACCTTTACCTTCTCTTTTAACGGGTTTTGTTCTTTCAATTACCTGAAAGTCCAATGGGTAAAAATCATTATCATGATCTTTTTTGAAAAGCTCTATTTGCTTTTGAGCATCGGCTTTGCAGAAAAACTCTCTTGAGCTTAATTCTCGAGTTTCTTTTTTAAGTGTTTTGCATAGTTCATCCAGTTTTTTATCTATGCTTTTGGTCTTTCTTTTATCAAGTTTGGAGGAATGAACTACTACAAACTTGTATTTAATGTCATCAATTGTCCTGATAAATTCCTGAACTTTATACTCGGCGGCATTTTTTTGATTGGAGATTTTGCCTATAAAGGTCCAATCATTCTTTTTCCATGCAAGGTCAATGAGGTTTTTCTCCAGTTCAAAGGTGGCGGGAAATCTTGAAATAAAATACAGTTTTTTATGCATCTTTTTTAGGTTATCTTTTGTTATTAGAGCCGAATCTGCTACATAGATGAGCGATGTTAAGTCAATTTTATCAAGGTCTTTTGACAGGACATCGATAAATTCATTGTTCCATGTTTTATCATCTTTATTTCCATCTAGAGGCTGCCCTAATACCGGTATACCATCTTGATTTACACACAGGCCTATTTTTAGCTGTTTTAGATCCGGGCGGTGATCTTTGCTATGGCCACATACCAGCTTTATGAATGAATTTAGGTCATCGTCTTCTTGATTTTCATATTCACCGTAAACACTTACAGATGTGGTATCTGAGTGAAGATGTGTAATGGTTATATCCTCGCTGCTTAATGCTTGCAGAATAATGGATGATATTATTTTCTTGGGGTTTGATTCTGCAAGTTTATCTAATGCTCTTGCAAGGCAGTCATCGTTTAAATCTTGCAAAAGGACTCCTTTACCAAAGAGGTTGGCAAGATCCTGGTAAAGGTAAAATCTGCTGACTAAATAAAGGGGTGCTCTTGTTGCAAGGATGTTTATGACCAGAGCTTTTATTCTTATCCCCGGGGATAATTTGCACTGGGAAGCATCCCAGGGTAAGAGTTTATCCAGGTTTTTGCCTATATTTAGTTGCTCCCATATGGCGGAGATAACTGGTGCTGGGCCTGCGTTGAATATTTTCATTTTGTTCATCATAACATCACCAGTTATCATAATACAACAATTCTGAAAAAAGTACAAGTCCAATTTTTACCAATTTGGCTTTTTTTGAAAAATTTTTTGAGATGTTCATTAAAAAATGTTAATTTGTTTTTTGAAGGGGTGCGGAATATGTGATAATAAGTATAACATCATGCTATAATTTAAAAAGAAATACATGGGAAGAAAATGTAAAGAAAAAATTGTATGCCTCTCAAAACAACGACGGGGGATTTAAGGAATCTTTCTTAATCCAAAACAGGGATTTATCTTCTACATATTACTTTTTAGAGATATGTAGTTTAATCAATTTTCCCCTTGATAAGGATTTTAAAGAAAATACTATAAAGTGGATATTATCAACAAAAAATGAGGCCGGATATTTTGGCGATAAAAGCCAGTATAGCAGACAGATTCAAAACACATATTTTGCAATTTTAAGCCTGAACAAACTCGGATTTGAATTTAATGAAAATCTAAAACAAGAAATAACTAATCTCTTTATGCAGTTAAAAAAAACAGACAATCTATATTATGAGCGTAGTGCTGATAAAGAACCTTTTTTAAACTACTTTGTTCTGGAGAGCGTTAAAGCCATAAAAAATGAAGAAAAGTTCAGAGACGTCGAAGCCGAGTTTAAAAAATTATGTTTGCAGTCAACCAATATCGATCCCCTGATAAAACTATTTTTTCAACGTTATTTTGATGAACACGTAGAAATAGACGAAAAGATGCGTCAAAAGATTATTAATGAATTAGAACAAAATAAGTCTTCTTTTATTGAAAAACTGTGGTTATTAAGTTTTCTTGAAGATGATAAAATAAATTCCACTATTAAAACAACCCTTTTAAAATATATTAATTTAGACGGTGGGTTTTCTGCTATAGACGAGAATTCATCTTCTGACCGCGAAACATATTATGCTATAAATATATTGAGCAGATTAAATTACAAAATGGCTGGTCCAGAAAAAAACATGTTGGATAATTTTATATTTACTTACATGAATCCTTTGGGAGGCTTCAACAAACCGTTTATAAGCCCATCCTCCCCCCAGGCCACTTACAAAAGCCTGTACATACTGACAAAATTGGGATATGAAGTTAAAAACCCGGATATTGTAGAACAATACTTGAGAAACACTCTAAAGGCATTACTAAACCCGGACTATCAACCCCTGGTGATGCTGAACACATTAAAAGCTCTCCAAATACTGAGTGAAGACAAAAACATAAAATCCATTCTAAAAGAGCCCGACTCAAATTTATATGAAGCATTCATCCATAACACCTATCAGAGCCTTGAAGAACAACTGAACCGGCAGGACTTTGAACAGGTGCTATACGACATATCAAACTACGCCGAAATCCTTGTGATGCTGGGCGAAGAAATCCCGGCCACTTTAAAGCAAAAAATATATACTAACTCCGAAAAAATAATCGGCGAAAACCTGAAGTCAAATACAACAGCTTCCATACTTCCCCTGTACTACTCTGTAAAACTGCTGGACAACATTAACATCATCAGCTCTTACAACCAACAAATTGATTCCCTAGCAAAAAAACTATTGAATCAGGAGATAGATAAAGCGGAAAAAGGAGACCTTTTAATATCTTATTATGCGATGATGACCCAGAAGTATAACCATGTTCCGGAAGAACCATTACTTTGCTCCAATGATTATCTGAATTTCTTTAAATCGGCATCCGGCGGAGTAAGACAGAACAGCAGCCAGGTGCCATCCCTTTCCATGACTGAAAAATACATACAGATGACATCATTCATAAACAGCTACAGAATGAAGACTTCAGACAAGAGCCGTTGAAGGATATGACAGCCGTACCATGAGTTCCTCGATTTCCGGTTATAAATTCAGGCGCATGGAAGATCACGACCTTATCCTGTTGAAACTGTACAACGCTGAACACGGCCAATGGAATAAATATTATATTACAGACGGGAAAACGAAAATACCTGCCAAAACCAAAGTTTCTCATACAGCCGAATATAATGATATAGTTGTTTTTCAAATCCCAAAAGGAGCTGCAAGCACGAGGCTTTATTTCTATTTCTCGGAAAAAGGATATACCGAAGTCCCGAGATTTTGACAAAGTGACAAGGGGACGGGGTACTTGTCACACAGATCCTCCAACATTGATAATCTCCTTCTCCGCCAGAGGGCCGAAATGTGAATTTAGGATTGGATTATTAATCAATGTTAATTTTTTTTAAAGCTATTGCATATATATGCATTAAGGTGTATAATTATAAAAAATTACGGAGGCGAGCCATGCATGAATTTAAAGCCATATATAGAGCCTGAAAGTTCAAGCCTTAAGGGCAAGGATCTTTTGAGTTTATACGACCTTACAAAAGATGAAATAGATGAAATCCTGAAGGTCACGGAAACACTGAAGACCATGCAAAATCTAGGGGCACATTACAAGCCTCTTGAGGGCAAAACCCTGGGGATGATTTTTCAGAAGTCGTCTACAAGGACGCGTGTATCATTCGAGGTTGCCATGTGGCAGCTGGGGGGGTATGCGCTGTTTTTATCAAGCAGTGATATGCAGTTGGGGAGGGGGGAGACCATTCCGGACACGGCGAGGGTTTTGTCGAGGTTCCTGGACGGCATCATGATAAGAGCCTACAGCCACAAGGATGTAGAGCTATTGGCGGAGTATGCTGACATACCCGTCATAAATGGCCTTACCGACTATTCTCATCCATGCCAGGTGCTGGCGGATTTATTTACGATATACGAAAAAAAGAAAATGCTGGCAGGATTGAAGCTGGCATTTATTGGCGATGGCAACAATAACATGGCCAATTCTCTGCTTTTTGGCTGCACCAAAGTGGGAATGGATATCGCCATAGGGGCGCCGAAGGGTTACCAGCCGCAGGATGAAGTCATGAAAAAGGCAGAAGCTATTGCGGAGACCACCGGTTCCAAGATAATTGTAACTGAGGACATCTTCGAGGCGGCAAAGGATGCCGATGTGCTCTACACCGATGTGTGGACCAGCATGGGCCAGGAGAGTGAAAAAAAGATAAGGGAAGAAGCCTTTGCAGGCTATCAGATAAATGAAGATGTTGTTAAAGCGGCGGATAAAAGCGTGATTGTAATGCACTGCCTGCCAGCTCACCGCGGCGAGGAAATAACTCATGACGTTATAGAAGGCCCGCATTCGGTGGTGTTCGACGAGGCAGAAAACCGCCTGCATGTGCAGAAGGCTATTTTGACATTGTTAATGGGTTAAATAATAAAATCTGGGAGGAGAAATGAAATGAAGAAAAAAATTGTGCTGGCTTATTCTGGAGGACTTGACACATCCGTGGCCATCAAATGGCTGCAGGAAAAATACGATAGTGATGTTATCGCCCTCTGTGCGGACGTCGGCGAGGGCAAGGACCTGGAATTTGTCAAATCCAAAGCCGAAAAAATAGGTGCCATAAAGTCATACATGGTGGATGCCCAGGAGGAATTCTTAAAGAAATATGCTTTCCCTGCGTTAAAAGCCAACGCGCTGTACGAAGGGGTTTACCCTTTGAGTTCCGCACTGTCAAGGCCGCTCATATGCAAACTCCTGGTGGATGTCGCCAAAAAGGAGGGCGCTTTTGCGGTGGCCCATGGCTGCACCGGCAAGGGTAATGATCAGGTGAGGTTTGATGTTTCGGTGACGGCCCTGGCCCCGGAATTGGAGATAATAGCTCCGGTACGGGAATGGCCCATGTCCCGGGAAGAGGAGATAGACTATGCAGCAAAGAACGACATTCCAATACCCATCGGAAAAGATAACCCCTTCAGCATCGATCAGAACCTGTGGGGCCGCAGTATCGAGTGCGGGGTGCTGGAGGATCCCTGGGTGGAGCCGCCGGAGGAGGCTTTTGAGTGGACCGTTTCACCAGAAAAGGCGCCGAACACCCCCACGTATATAGAGATTACTTTTGAAAAAGGCATCCCGATAGCTCTGGACGGCAAACAGATGCCCCCAGTAGAACTGGTAAAAACGCTGAATAAAATAGCAGGACAAAACGGCTTTGGCCGGATAGACCATGTGGAGAACCGTTTAGTAGGCATAAAATCCAGGGAAAACTATGAATGCCCGGCTTCACTGCTGCTTATAAAGGCTCACCAGGATCTGGAACACCTGACCCTGACCAAAGACGTACTTCACTTCAAATACTGCATAGAACAGAAATATGCGGAGCTTATTTATGACGGATTGTGGTTTTCTCCCCTTAAAGACGCCCTTGATGCCTTCATAGACAAGACCCAGGAAGTGGTGAACGGTACCGTAAGGGTAAAACTCTTCAAGGGCAACGCTAAAGTGGTAGGGAGAAAGTCGCCCAATTCCCTTTACGACCTTAACCTTGCTACGTACGCCGAAGATGTAGAAGACATGTTTGACCACAATTCCGCCAAAGGCTTTATAACGCTGTGGGGCCTGCCAACCAAGGTAAATGCTATTGTGAATTCGGCGAAAGCTTCGAAGTAGCACGTGTGTCGTGGGAACGGTTCTTTTGACACATTTTTTAAGGCCATCGAAAGAATGAAAAATGAGTCTTTAGTGTAAACACGTATGCCACTTTGTGAAACTCTAAGTTACATGAAAAGGCGTTTTTAAAGTAGAAATTTTAATGTTATTGATCATAAACGGTCTTAAGATCTGGAGGTGAAAACATGAGCAAAAAGCTCTGGGGCGGTCGCTTCGAAAAGGAAACTGACGCCCTTGTGGAAAAATTCACATCATCCATAGATTTTGATAAAAAATTGTATAATCAGGATATTATAGGAAGCATCGCCCATGCCAGGATGCTGGCAAAGTGCGGCATCATTTCCAAGGAAGATGCGGCCCTCATAATAAAGGGCCTGGTGGAAATCAAGATAGAGATAGAAGAGGGCAACTTTGAATTCACCTCAAAGCTGGAAGATATCCATATGCACATCGAGAACCGCCTCTTTCAAAAAATCGGGCCTGTGGCGGGGAGACTCCACACCGCCCGGAGCCGCAACGACCAGGTAGCCCTTGATATGCACCTTTATGTTAAAGAAAAGACGACTCAAGTAATAAGGCTCCTGGAGCAATTTTGCAGCGCTCTGTGGAAATTGGCGGAAAAGCATGTGGATACCGTGATGCCGGGCTATACACACCTCCAGAAAGCTCAGCCGGTAACCCTAGGCTATCATCTTAAAGCATACTACTATATGCTGGAGAGGGATAAAGAGAGGTTTTGCGATGCCCTGAAGCGCACCGATATCATGCCCCTGGGAGCGTGTGCCCTGGCAGGGACCACTCTGCCGACGGATAAGGAATACACCAGAGAGCTACTGGGATTTTCCAGGATTTATGAAAACACCATGGATGCCGTAAGTGACAGGGATTTTGTATTGGAATTTTTATCCTGTGCCAGCATCCTCATGGTTCACCTCTCCAGGATGGCGGAGGAGATAATACTCTGGACTTCTTCTGAATTCGACTTTGCGGAACTTGATGATGCGTTCGCCACCGGCAGCAGCATCATGCCCCAGAAAAAGAACCCGGATGTGCTGGAACTCATCCGCGGCAAATCCGGCAGAGTCTTCGGGAGCCTTATGGCAATGCTCACCGTCATGAAGGGTTTGCCGCTTGCCTACAACCGGGATATGCAGGAAGACAAGGAAATCCTCTTTGACACGGCGGATACCATTTGCGCCTGCCTTGAGATACTGCCGAAGGTTTTGCTTTCCATGAAGTTCAAGAAAGAAAACATGGCAAAATCATTGGAAGAAAGCTTCGCCGACGCAACGTATTATGCCGAATATCTGGTAAAAAAAGGAATGCCTTTCAGAAAAGCTCATGAAGTCGTGGGCAAAATGGTGAATTACTGTATAAAAAAGGATAAAAAATTAAAGGACCTTTCCATCATGGAACTGAAAAATTTTGCACAGGAATTTGAAGCAACTCCAATTTTCGATAAAAAAAGCATGATAAACCTTTAGAAAAAAATGGTCATAAGTGCTTCGCAAGCCGTTTTTCAAATAGATGCTATGAAACGTGAAAGAAAAAAGATAAAACCCGCCAAAAGCGGGTTTTTTTATTTGGTGTGCCCGGCATGGGTAATAGCTCGGCAGTGAAAGTCTGCTATGGGGCTGGCAGCGGCGACCATTAGCCAAACAGCAAGGGTGTCTATCGTGAGATAGAATCTGAAGGAAGCTGTAAGCAAAGCCACGGCCTGAGGAACACGAACCGCATATAAGGCTATACAGTTCGGATGAGTTTGCCAAACAAAACGAAATCCAACACTGCCAAGGGGCTGTGTAGTAAATGCGGCAGGTATACGGGGCGAAGGCTATTGCTCTTACCCGGGGAGGTCTGGCGGAAACGTTAGGGAAACTAACAACCCGGGCCGAGAGACCCGGCTGAACCGTCAGAAGTCAGCAGAGGCCATAATAGTCGGCATAGACGTCATGCCGACGAAGGGCCGAACACGAAGCGAGGGATAAAACTTGGCAAGTTCGAGAAACATACAACGACAGCAGAAAACCCCGCAAGGGGCCTACCCTGGGAAAGAAGCGGTGAAGCCGCAAGGGTCCCAGGGAGGGCCGAGTATGTATCCGGCACAACCCGAGAAGATATCCCCGAAGGACCATGATATCCACCTGATGGAGAAGGTAGTATCAAGAGAGAATATGACAAAAGCACTGCGACGGGTAGAAGAAAACAAAGGAGCGCCAGGCGTAGACAGTATGCCGGTAGAATCCCTCCGGACATACCTACGAGAAAACTGGCCTCACATAAAAGAACAACTTCTTACGGGGACCTACAAGCCTCAACCAGTGCGCAGGGTCGAAATCCCGAAACCCAGTGGAGGAGTGAGACTGTTAGGAATCCCCACCGTCACAGACCGCCTAATCCAGCAGGCTCTGTTGCAAGTACTAACACCCATCTTTGACCCGGAATTCTCAGAATCAAGCTACGGATTCAGGCCCAACCGAAGAGCCCACGACGCAGTAAGGAAAGCACGCCAATACGTAAACCAAGGATATAACTGGGTAGTGGACATGGACCTTGAGAAATTCTTCGACAGAGTAAACCATGACATACTCATGGCCAGAGTAGCTCGCAAGATAAAAGACAAACGCATATTAAAGCTCATACGCAGCTATCTTGCGGCAGGAGTAATGATAAACGGAGTAATCATGATTACCGATGAAGGAACACCTCAAGGCGGGCCCCTAAGTCCACTTCTTGCAAACATAATCCTTGACGACCTAGACAAAGAACTAGAGAAAAGAGGACACAAATTCGTAAGATACGCAGACGATTGCAACATCTACGTCAAAAGCAAAAGAGCCGGGCAACGGGTAATGGAAAGCATAACAGCTTTCCTGAAGAATAAACTAAAACTCAGAGTAAACGAACAAAAGAGCGCAGTGGACAGACCATGGAAGAGGAAATTCCTTGGCTTCAGCATGTATATCGCCAAAGATGGAACAACCAAAATAAGAATCGCACCACAGAGCATAGACAAAGTCAAGAATAAAATCCGAGAAATAACCTCAAGAAGCAACGGACACGGAATAACACAGAGAATAGAAAGACTAAACACATACCTTGGCGGATGGCTGGGGTACTTCGCGCTATCAGAAACACCCAGCAAACTTGAAGAACTCGACGGATGGATAAGAAGAAGACTACGCATGTGCCTGTGGAAACAATGGAAGAAGGTTAAGACAAGATACCGGGAACTGAGGAATCTGAAACTTCCGGAATGGGCGGTCCATAAACTTGCCAACGCCCGAAAGGGATACTGGCGTATGTCGGGGGTATTAAACACAGCCCTCAACAACGCCTATTGGCAGGGTCAAGGACTCATGAGCTTAGCAAAGAGATATCATGAAATTCGCAAAGCTTGGTGAACCGCCGTATACTGAACGGTACGTACGGTGGTGTGAGAGGTCGGGGGCTAATCGCCCCCTCCTACTCGATTACTTTTGCAAATATTTTAAGTGCTATTCCTGAATATTTACACCGGAATATCCATGCAAAAGCTGCACAAGCAGAAATGAAATTTCTACAGACTTAGAAAATTTCATATCAATTCAAAGCTTAAATATAAGAAAATTCTTGACAGAACTGCACTGCTGGATTATAATATCAAGAAGTAGCAAAAAATAATGGAGTCAAGCACTGATGGCAATACCATTGGTGCTTGTTCTAAATTTTTGGGCTCCAAAGGTTGTTGCTTGAATAATTGATTTTACCATCGCATATATTAGGGACATACGATTTTTAAACATATTAAGAGGGGAGAAAATAAATGGCTAAAAAAGAAGTAGTGCTCACACAGGATGGATTGAAAAAACTTGAAGAGGAGCTGGAATATCTAAAATCCGTTAAAAGACGGGAAATAGCGGTGCGTATAAAACAGGCCATAGATTTCGGGGATATCAGCGAGAACTCCGAATATGACGAGGCGAAAAATGAACAGGCTTTTGTGGAAGGCCGCATAGCCGCCCTGGAGGAAAAGCTGCGGAATGCCAAATTGATAGATGATGTGGATATCTCCACCGAAACCGTCAGCATCGGTTCAAGGATTAAGGTCAAAGACCTGGATACAGGCGATGTTTTTGAATATACGATAGTCGGCTCCGCCGAGGCAAACCCCATTGAGTTCAAGATTTCCAACGAATCCCCTGTAGGCAGCGCTCTTCTTGGGAGCAAAAAAGGTTCTATAGTGGAAGTAAATGTTCCCGCCGGCCTTATACGATATGAAATCCTGGATATAATGAAATGATATGATAATTTATCATATTATATCAATAAATACTATATCAATGAATAAACCGGATGGAGGTTTTTTATGGAAAATTTTCAGGAAGATTTAAACGAAATCATGAAATCTCGTCTTCAAAAATTGAAAGAAATTAAAGATATGGGTATAAACCCTTATGGAGAAAAATTCCCCATCACTCATCATTCTCAACAGATAAAAGATAGATTTGAAGAATTTGAAAGCAAAAATGTAGTAATAGCCGGAAGAATAATGGCCATACGCGGCCACGGTAAAGCGGCATTCTTTGATGTGCAGGACCAGACGGGGAGAATCCAGGTCTATATTAAAAAGGATAACGTGGATGAAAAAACCTTTGAATTGTTCGGCAAACTCGATATAGGCGACATCGTAGGCATAGAAGGGAATGTTTTCAGGACTCACAAAGGAGAGATTTCCGTATCTACGGAAAAGCTCACGCTACTGTCGAAATCCCTTAGGCCGCTGCCCGAAAAATGGCACGGTTTAAAGGATGTGGACATAAGATACAGACAGAGGTATCTTGATTTAATAGTCAATCCCGAGGTCAAAAAAACTTTTATCATAAGGAGCAGGATAATAAAAAGTATCAGGGATTACCTGGACAGCCGCGGCTTCATAGAAATGGAGACCCCGATGATGACTCCTCTGGCTGGAGGCGCTGCGGCGCGGCCGTTTATAACCCATCACAATGCACTGGATATAGACTTGTATCTCCGTATCGCCACTGAGCTTTATTTGAAGAGGCTCATAGTGGGCGGCTTTGAAAAAGTATATGAAATAGGCAAGGACTTCAGGAATGAAGGCATTTCCATAAAGCACAATCCCGAATTCACCATGATGGAGCTTTATCAGGCTTATGCCGATTACAACGACATGATGACACTTACTGAAGACCTTATTTCCCATGTCGCTATGGAAGTTCTGGGGACGACAAAAGTGAAATACCAGGGAGAGGAAATCGACCTGACACCGCCATGGACCAGAATGACCATGAGCGATGCAGTAAAAAAATATACCGGTATTGATTTTTGTGAAATCAAAACCGATGAGGAGGCGAGAAAAGCCGCAAAAGATTTACATATAGCGGAAGTAGGGGAACAGGATACAAAGGGAAAGATACTTAATCTCATATTTGAAGAAAAAGTTGAGCAAAATCTGGTGCAGCCCACTTTCATCCTGGACTATCCTATTGAAATATCGCCTCTGGCCAAAAGAAGGGAAGACAACCCAGATTTGACTTACAGATTCGAGGCGTTTATCACACGGCGCGAGATGGCCAACGCTTTTTCGGAGCTGAATGATCCCATAGACCAGAGGGAAAGATTCCTTCAGCAGTTGAGAGAAAGGGAAGCCGGTGATGAAGAAGCCCACGTATTTGATGAGGATTTTGTAAATGCACTCGAATACGGCATGCCTCCTACAGGCGGCCTGGGAATAGGGCTTGATCGCATCGTAATGCTGCTCACTGATTCTTATTCAATCAGAGATGTAATCTTATTCCCCACCATGAGACCAAAAGCATAAGTAGAAAGCATAAATAGATGGTATATCCTGAAGAAATGCGCGGCAATCAACATTATCAGTTGATTTTGTCGCGTTTTTTGAATTAAGGGCCGTTTATTGTAATTTTAAGCATAATCAAGCTTTTGCGAGCATAAAATATGTTGTGGGTAAAATCTGCAGATAGAGGTTTATAAAAAGACATATCCACATTTGAAAACAGAGCTAGGGATATGATAATATACAAAAGCGTCACGGGAGAAGGCGGCGAAGGGAGAAAGCCGCAGGAGCGACGGAACGAAGAGTGCATAGGAAGGGGAAACAACGAAAATAACAAAAGGTGTTGACAAAGCGAAAAAGACATGGTAACATAAATAACTGTGACGCAAGAACGCACCTAGAAAACTAAATCAGTGTTACGCCAGAAAGAAGCAGAAGCCGGAGGTTAGGAGTCAGAAGTCAGAAACGACAAAGACAAAAACCAAAGGCTAAAGCGAAAACACAAAAAAACCCTGTCAGTTCAGAAGCCCAAAAGGCTTCAACGAACAGACAACAAAAAGCCAGAGAAATCAAAGCTCGAAAGAGCAGAGATAAAAATTTCAAACATGAGAGTTTGATCCTGGCTCAGGACGAACGCTGGCGGCGTGCCTAACACATGCAAGTCGAGCGGTTCTCGAAGTTCGGGGTTGGGTATTCGAAGTACGAAGTTCGAAGTAGTGAAGTTCGAATAGAAAGAATAGGCCTTAAGGCAATTCCAACTTAATCGAACCTCAAACAACGGGACACGAACCTCGAATATCGAACCTCGAACTTCGAGGATAGCGGCGGACGGGTGAGTAACACGTAGGCAACCTACCCATCACACGGGGATAGCCTGGGGAAACCCGGGGTAATACCCGATACCTTTGCTCATCGCATGATGAACAAAGAAAGCGACTAAGCGGTGATGGATGGGCCTGCGGCCCATTAGCTAGTTGGCGGGATAACAGCCCACCAAGGCGACGATGGGTAGCCGACCTGAGAGGGTGGCCGGCCACACTGGGACTGCGACACGGCCCAGACTCCTACGGGAGGCAGCAGTGGGGGATATTGCGCAATGGGGGAAACCCTGACGCAGCGACGCCGCGTGAGCGAAGAAGGCCTTCGGGTTGTAAAGCTCAGTCATCGGGGACGAAGAGGACGGTACCCGAGGAGGAAGCCCCGGCTAACTACGTGCCAGCAGCCGCGGTAATACGTAGGGGGCGAGCGTTGTCCGGAATTACTGGGTGTAAAGGGCGTGTAGGCGGTGAAGCAAGTTATCGGTAAAAACCCTGAGCTCAACTTAGGGCTTGCCGATAAAACTGCCTCACTTGAGTGCAGGAGAGGGAAGTGGAATTCCCGGAGTAGCGGTGAAATGCGTAGATACCGGGAGGAACACCAGTGGCGAAGGCGGCTTCCTGGCCTGTAACTGACGCTGAGGCGCGAAAGCTGGGGGAGCGAACGGGATTAGATACCCCGGTAGTCCCAGCCGTAAACGATGGTCACTAGGTGTGGGGTGTGGTCAAGCACTCCGTGCCGGAGCTAACGCAATAAGTGACCCACCTGGGGAGTACGGCCGCAAGGTTGAAACTCAAAGGAATTGACGGGGGCCCGCACAAGCGGTGGAGCATGTGGTTTAATTCGAAGCAACGCGAAGAACCTTACCAGGCCTTGACATGCAGGTAGTAGAGAACCGAAAGGGGATCGACCCAAGGGAAACTGAGGGAGCCTGCACAGGTGGTGCATGGTTGTCGTCAGCTCGTGTCGTGAGATGTTGGGTTAAGTCCCGCAACGAGCGCAACCCCTATACTTAGTTGCCAGCACGGAAGGTGGGCACTCTAAGTAGACTGCCGCAGACAATGCGGAGGAAGGTGGGGATGACGTCAAATCATCATGCCCTTTATGGCCTGGGCCACACACGTGCTACAATGGCCTGAACAACGGGAAGCGAAGGAGCGATCCTGAGCGAACCCCTAAAAACAGGTCCCAGTTCAGATTGCAGGCTGCAACTCGCCTGCATGAAGGCGGAATCGCTAGTAATCGCGGATCAGCATGCCGCGGTGAATACGTTCCCGGGCCTTGTACACACCGCCCGTCACACCACGAAAGTTGGCAACACCCGAAGCCGGCGAAAAGCCGTCGAAGGTGGGGTCAGCGATTGGGGTGAAGTCGTAACAAGGTAGCCGTATCGGAAGGTGCGGCTGGATCACCTCCTTTCTAAGGAGAATTGACCTGGCGTAACACTGATTAGTTAAAACAGAAGTCAGAAGTCAGAGGTCAGAAATGAGATTAAGAAGAAATTTGCCAGAGGCAAATTTCTACTATTCAGACCTCCGATATCTGGCATCTGACATCTGAAACTGCACCTTGAAAACTGCACAGTGAAGGGTAACAAGAAACAATTTCGCGAAGGTCAAGCGAGAAAGGGCACACGGAGGATGCCTAGGCGTAAGAGGGCGACGAAGGACGCAGCGAGCGGCGAAACGCCCCGGGGAGCTGCAAGCAAGCTAAGATCCGGGGGTCTCCGAATGGGGGAACCCACCTCAGGCGAACCTGAGGTATCCCATGCTGAATCCATAGGCATGGGAAGCGACACCGGGGGAACTGAAACATCTCAGTACCCCGAGGAAAAGAAAGAAACATCGATTCCCCAAGTAGCGGCGAGCGAAAAGGGAAGAGCCCAAACCCTATATGTGCAAGGCCGTCACCGTTGCATATAGGGGGTTGAGGAGTGTCGAGCCTGAAGACGGTAAGGCGAGGCGAGGCCGAAGGTAGCAGAACACCGCTGGAAAGCGGGGCCACAGGAGGTGAAAGCCCTGTATGCGAAACCGGAAGGTCCGCCTGACACATCCAGAGTACCACGGGCCACGCCAATCCCGTGGGAAGCAGGGAGGACCATCTCCCAAGGCTAAATACCCACTTACGACCGATAGAGAACAAGTACCGTGAGGGAAAGGTGAAAAGCACCCCGGGAGGGGAGTGAAACAGAACCTGAAACCGTGTGTCTACAAGCGGAGGGAGCGAAAGCGACCTCGTACTTTTTGTAGAACGGACCGGCGAGTTACTGTATCAAGCGAGGTTAAGGAGCAAAACTCCGGAGCCGAAGCGAAAGCGAGTCTGAACAGGGCGCAAAGTTTGATGCAGTAGACCCGAAACCGTGTGATCTACCCATGGCCAGGGTGAAGCGGGACTAACCTTCCGTGGAGGCCCGAACCGTGTTGACGTTGAAAAGTCATGGGATGAGCTGTGGGTAGGGGTGAAATGCCAATCGAACACGGAGATAGCTGGTTCTCCCCGAAATAGCTTTAGGGCTAGCCGAAGCAGGACCTTACCGGAGGTAGAGCACTGAATGGGCTAGGGGCCGAAAAGGTTACCGAACCCTATCAAACTCCGAATGCCGGTAAGAAATAGCTTTGAGTCAGACTGTGGGGGATAAGCTTCACAGTCGAGAGGGAAACAGCCCAGACCGTCAGCTAAGGTCCCCAAGTAAACCTAAGTGGGAAAGGATGTTGTACTACGAAGACAACCAGGATGTTGGCTTAGAAGCAGCCATACATTCAAAGAGTGCGTAATAGCTCACTGGTCGAGCGGTACTGCGCCGAAAATGTAACGGGGCTCAAGGTTTACACCGAAGCTGCGGATTTTTCGAGGTTCGATATTCGAGATTCGAAGTACGAAAGGGAAAATTGCATGATAAAAAGTTACGAAGACCTAGAAATATACAAAAGGTCATACAAACTAGCGCTGAGAATTCATAAAATGACACAACAATTTCCCAAACATGAAATGTATGAGATAGGAAGTCAAATGAGGAGAGCAGCCATATCAGTGCCACTAAACATAGCAGAAGGATATGGCAGAAAAACACACATAAAAGACTTTAAAAACTTCCTAATAAACGCCTTAGGATCATGCAACGAAGTACAAGTACTGATAGAAATGGTAAAAGACCTAGGATACGACATAAAAGAATACAACGAACTAAAAGAAGAATATGATCATCTAGGCAGACAAATAAACAAACTCATACAAACATGGAAATAAATCGAACTTCGAACATCGAATATCGAACCTCGAGAAGTGGTAGGGGAGCGTTCCTACCGGGCAGAAGTCTTACTGAAAAGTAAGGTGGACTGGTAGGAAGAGAGAATGTCGGTATAAGTAGCGAGAGGCAGGTGAGAATCCTGCCCGCCGAAAGCCTAAGGATTCCTGAGGAAGGTTCGTCCGCTCAGGGTAAGCCGGGGCCTAAGCCGAGGCATGGCATGCGTAGGCGATGGACAACTGGTGGACATTCCAGTGCCACCCGAGACCGCATGAAGCGAAGGGGTGACGCAGGAGGGTAAGCTGAGCGCACGGTTGGTAGAGTGCGTCCAAACTCAAAGGCGAGCCGGGCAGGCAAAACCGTCCGGTGATGCTGAAGAGTGACGGGGAGGGAAACAAAGTACCGAAGCAGCCGAACCCAAACTGCCAAGAAAAGCCTCTAGCGAGGTCAAGGGTGCCCGTACTGCAAACCGACACAGGTAGGTGAGGAGAGAATCCTAAGGCGAACGGGAGAACCCTCGTTAAGGAACTCGGCAAACTGACCCCGTAACTTCGGGAGAAGGGGTGCCCCTGACCGGAGGTCAGATGTGAGAGGTCAGAAATGAGAAAAGAGTAGAGGAAAAAAAGATAGCTGGTAAAGTAGAAACAAATCTGACTTCTGACATCTGGCCTCCGAGTTAGGGGTCGCAGCAAAGAGGCCCAAGCGACTGTTTAGCAAAAACACAGGTCTCTGCTAAGGAGGAATCCGACGTATAGGGGCTGACGCCTGCCCGGTGCTGGAAGGTTAAGGGGAAAGGTTAGCGCAAGCGAAGCTTTGAACCGAAGCCCCAGTGAACGGCGGCCGTAACTATAACGGTCCTAAGGTAGCGAAATTCCTTGTCGGGTAAGTTCCGACCCGCACGAATGGCGTAACGACTTGGGCGCTGTCTTGACGAGGGGCCCGGCGAAATTGTAATATGAGTGAAGATACTCATTACCCGCGACTGGACGGAAAGACCCCATGGAGCTTTACTGCAACCTGACATTGGATTTCGGCATCGAATGTACAGGATAGGTGGGAGGCAGAGAACCTGGCTCGTCAGGGTCAGGGGAGCCGACGTTGGGATACCACTCTTTCGGTACTGAGGTTCTAACCCCAAGGCCGTAAGCCGGCAGGGGGACATAGTCAGGTGGGCAGTTTGACTGGGGCGGTCGCCTCCTAAAGAGTAACGGAGGCGTCCAAAGGTTACCTCAGCGCGGTTAGGAATCGCGCATTGAGTGCAAAGGCATAAGGTAGCCTGACTGCGAGACGGACAGGTCGAGCAGAGTCGAAAGACGGGCTTAGTGATCCGGCGGCACTGGATGGAAGGGCCGTCGCTCAACGGATAAAAGCTACCCTGGGGATAACAGGCTGATCTCCCCCAAGAGTCCACATCGACGGGGAGGTTTGGCACCTCGATGTCGGCTCGTCGCATCCTGGAGCTGAAGTAGGTTCCAAGGGTTGGGCTGTTCGCCCATTAAAGCGGCACGCGAGCTGGGTTCAGAACGTCGTGAGACAGTTCGGTCCCTATCCGTCGTGGGCGTAGGATACTTGAAGGGAGCTGCCCCTAGTACGAGAGGACCGGGGTGGACGGACCGATGGTGTATCAGTTGTCGTGCCAACGGCACAGCTGAGTAGCCAAGTCCGGCAGGGATAAGCGCTGAAAGCATCTAAGTGCGAAGCCCCCCCTAAGATAAGGTATCCCATCCCAAAAAGGGAGTAAGACACCGGAAGGACTATCCGGTAGATAGGTCAGAGGTGTAAGGGCTGTGAGGCCTTGAGCCGACTGATACTAATAGGTCGAGGGCTTGACCAATACTCGAAGTTCGAAATACGAAGTACGAATAGAAGGATTTGCCTCTGGCAAATCCAACTAAACCGAACCTCGAATATCGAACCTCGAACATCGAAAAACCTTTCACTGTGCAATTTTGAAGGTGCAGTTCTCGAAGTTCGAAATACGAAGTACGAATAGAAGGATTTGCCTCTGGCAAATCCAACTAAACCGAACCTCGAATATCGAACCTCGAACATCGAAAAACCTTTCACTGTGCAATTTTGAAGGTGCAGTTCTCGAAGTTCGAAATACGAAGTACGAATAGAAGGATTTGCCTCTGGCAAATCCAACTAAATCGAACATCGAATATCGAACCTCGAACATCGAAAAAATTTCCCGGTGGCCATAGCGGAGGGGAAACACCGGTTCCCATGCCGAACACACAGGTTAAGCCCTCCAGCGCCGATGGTACTTGGGGTCATCCCCCGGAAGAGTAGGTCGCTGCCGGGATTAAAGTTTAAGAATCTACTTTAAATACAAAGTAGATTCTTTTATTATGTACACATTTATTTGGATCACAGCGAAATAAGTAGAAAACATTATAAATTGGAGAATAATATGTCTTCGATGCTGCCACTGGTTTAATCCAACTCTTATGGCTTGCTTTTCAAAAGATGCAGCAGGAATGTGAGCCAGGTTGTGATACATATTGCAATATTTGTTGTAGTATTTAATGCAATATATAATGTTGTATTTTAAGAGATATTAGAGTATAATATAAATCAGCAACGGAGGTGTTAAAGATGCCGAATATCAAACCGGTTTCAGATTTGAGAAACTATAGCGATGTTTTGCGTTCCTGCCATGTTGGGGAGCCGGTATTTTTAACGAAAAACGGCAGGGGAAGATATGTCATTTTAGATATGCAGGAGTACGAAAGACAGCAGGCAATAATAAAACTTTTGACAAAACTCTCCGAAGCAGAAAATACAATTAAAGCAGAAGAGGAATGGAAATCCCTTAATGACCTCAAGAGAGCTCTGGAGGTCTAAAGATGAAATTCAGAATCAGAATCAACCCCATGGCAATAGCAGATGTGCAGGAAATAAAAGCATACATTGCCGAAGACAATCCTGAGGCAGCCAGAAAGATGGGAAATGATATTTATTCAAAAATAGAAAAGCTTGCGGATTTTCCTGAAATGGGAGCATCTTTAAGTGCCAAGATAAATATTAAAACGGATTATCGGTATCTTGTATGCGGTATGTATCTGATATTTTATAAAGTTGAGGGAGAATTTGTCTCGATCTATCGAATTTTGAATGGCGCACGGGATTATATGTCCATTCTATTTGAAAAAGATCTACAAAAAAACTGAAACAAAATTACTGAACACCGTCACATTTTTATGATATGTTATATAAAATGAAAAAAATCTAGAGAATTGGAGACATTAACAATGATATTTGACGATAGGCAGCGATAGCGGAATATAGTCATATTTGAAAACGAGGGCAAAGCTGTGATAATATACAAAAGCGTCACGGGAGAAGGCGGCGAAGGGAGAAAGCCGCAGGAGCGACGGAACGAAGAGTGCATAGGAAGGGGAAACAACGAAAATAACAAAAGGTGTTGACAAAGCGAAAAAGACATGGTAACATAAATAACTGTGACGCAAGAACGCACCTAGAAAACTAAATCAGTGTTACGCCAGAAAGAAGCAGAAGCCGGAGGTTAGGAGTCAGAAGTCAGAAACGACAAAGACAAAAACCAAAGGCTAAAGCGAAAACACAAAAAAACCCTGTCAGTTCAGAAGCCCAAAAGGCTTCAACGAACAGACAACAAAAAGCCAGAGAAATCAAAGCTCGAAAGAGCAGAGATAAAAATTTCAAACATGAGAGTTTGATCCTGGCTCAGGACGAACGCTGGCGGCGTGCCTAACACATGCAAGTCGAGCGGTTCTCGAAGTTCGGGGTTGGGTATTCGAAGTACGAAGTTCGAAGTAGTGAAGTTCGAATAGAAAGAATAGGCCTTAAGGCAATTCCAACTTAATCGAACCTCAAACAACGGGACACGAACCTCGAATATCGAACCTCGAACTTCGAGGATAGCGGCGGACGGGTGAGTAACACGTAGGCAACCTACCCATCACACGGGGATAGCCTGGGGAAACCCGGGGTAATACCCGATACCTTTGCTCATCGCATGATGAACAAAGAAAGCGACTAAGCGGTGATGGATGGGCCTGCGGCCCATTAGCTAGTTGGCGGGATAACAGCCCACCAAGGCGACGATGGGTAGCCGACCTGAGAGGGTGGCCGGCCACACTGGGACTGCGACACGGCCCAGACTCCTACGGGAGGCAGCAGTGGGGGATATTGCGCAATGGGGGAAACCCTGACGCAGCGACGCCGCGTGAGCGAAGAAGGCCTTCGGGTTGTAAAGCTCAGTCATCGGGGACGAAGAGGACGGTACCCGAGGAGGAAGCCCCGGCTAACTACGTGCCAGCAGCCGCGGTAATACGTAGGGGGCGAGCGTTGTCCGGAATTACTGGGTGTAAAGGGCGTGTAGGCGGGTATGCAAGTTATCGGTAAAAACCCGGGGCTCAACCCCGGGCTTGCCGATAAAACTGCATATCTTGAGTGCAGGAGAGGGAAGTGGAATTCCCGGAGTAGCGGTGAAATGCGTAGATACCGGGAGGAACACCAGTGGCGAAGGCGGCTTCCTGGCCTGTAACTGACGCTGAGGCGCGAAAGCTGGGGGAGCGAACGGGATTAGATACCCCGGTAGTCCCAGCCGTAAACGATGGTCACTAGGTGTGGGGTGTGGTCAAGCACTCCGTGCCGGAGCTAACGCAATAAGTGACCCACCTGGGGAGTACGGCCGCAAGGTTGAAACTCAAAGGAATTGACGGGGGCCCGCACAAGCGGTGGAGCATGTGGTTTAATTCGAAGCAACGCGAAGAACCTTACCAGGCCTTGACATGCAGGTAGTAGAGAACCGAAAGGGGATCGACCCGAGGGAAACTGAGGGAGCCTGCACAGGTGGTGCATGGTTGTCGTCAGCTCGTGTCGTGAGATGTTGGGTTAAGTCCCGCAACGAGCGCAACCCCTATACTTAGTTGCCAGCACGAAAGGTGGGCACTCTAAGTAGACTGCCGCAGACAATGCGGAGGAAGGTGGGGATGACGTCAAATCATCATGCCCTTTATGGCCTGGGCCACACACGTGCTACAATGGCCTGAACAACGGGAAGCGAAGGAGCGATCCTGAGCGAACCCCTGAAAACAGGTCCCAGTTCAGATTGCAGGCTGCAACTCGCCTGCATGAAGGCGGAATCGCTAGTAATCGCGGATCAGCATGCCGCGGTGAATACGTTCCCGGGCCTTGTACACACCGCCCGTCACACCACGAAAGTTGGCAACACCCGAAGCCGGGAGAACCGTCTAAGGTGGGGTCAGCGATTGGGGTGAAGTCGTAACAAGGTAGCCGTATCGGAAGGTGCGGCTGGATCACCTCCTTTCTAAGGAGAAATTGACCTGGCGTAACACTGTTTAGTTTTGAGAGACCACTATAAAATTATAAAATTAAATGGGGGTGTAGCTCAGTTGGGAGAGCACCTGCTTTGCACGCAGGGGGTCAGGAGTTCGAATCTCCTCATCTCCACCATGGAACATGGGCTTATAGCTCAGCAGGTGAGAGCGCACGCCTGATAAGCGTGAGGTCGGTGGTTCGAGTCCACCTAAGCCCACCATTAATTGCACCTTGAAAACTGCACAGTGAAAAGGGTAATAAAAAAACAATTTCGCGAAGGTCAAGCGAGAAAGGGCACACGGAGGATGCCTAGGCGTAAGAGGGCGACGAAGGACGCAGCGAGCGGCGAAACGCCCCGGGGAGCTGCAAGCAAGCACTGATCCGGGGATCTCCGAATGGGGGAACCCACCTCAGGCGAACCTGAGGTATCCCATGCTGAATCCATAGGCATGGGAAGCGAGACCGGGGGAACTGAAACATCTAAGTACCCCGAGGAAAAGAAAGAAACATCGATTCCCCAAGTAGCGGCGAGCGAAAAGGGAAGAGCCCAAACCCTATATGTGCAAGGCCGTCACCGTTGCATATAGGGGGTTGAGGAGTGTCGAGCCTGAAGACGGTAAGGCGAGGCGAGGCAGAAGGTAGCAGAACACCGCTGGAAAGCGGGGCCACAGGAGGTGAAAGCCCTGTATGCGAAACCGGAAAGCCCGCCTGACACATCCAGAGTACCACGGGCCACGCCAATCCCGTGGGAAGCAGGGAGGACCATCTCCCAAGGCTAAATACCCACTTACGACCGATAGAGAACAAGTACCGTGAGGGAAAGGTGAAAAGCACCCCGGGAGGGGAGTGAAAAAGAACCTGAAACCGTGTGTCTACAAGCGGAGGGAGCGCAAGCGACCTCGTACTTTTTGTAGAACGGACCGGCGAGTTACTGTATCAAGCGAGGTTAAGGAGTAAAGCTCCGGAGCCGAAGCGAAAGCGAGTCTGAAGAGGGCGACAAGTTTGATGCAGTAGACCCGAAACCGTGTGATCTACCCATGGCCAGGGTGAAGCGGGACTAACCTTCCGTGGAGGCCCGAACCGTGTTGACGTTGAAAAGTCATGGGATGAGCTGTGGGTAGGGGTGAAATGCCAATCGAACACGGAGATAGCTGGTTCTCCCCGAAATAGCTTTAGGGCTAGCCGAAGCAGGACCTTACCGGAGGTAGAGCACTGAATGGGCTAGGGGCCGAAAAGGTTACCGAACCCTATCAAACTCCGAATGCCGGTAAGAAATAGCTTTGAGTCAGACTATGGGGGATAAGCTTCATAGTCGAGAGGGAAACAGCCCAGACCGTCAGCTAAGGTCCCCAAGTAAACCTAAGTGGGAAAGGATGTTGTACTACGAAGACAACCAGGATGTTGGCTTAGAAGCAGCCATACATTCAAAGAGTGCGTAATAGCTCACTGGTCGAGCGGTACTGCGCCGAAAATGTAACGGGGCTCAAGGTTTACACCGAAGCTGCGGATTTTTCGAGGTTCGATATTCGAGATTCGAAGTACGAAAGGGAAAATTGCATGATAAAAAGTTACGAAGACCTAGAAATATACAAAAGGTCATACAAACTAGCGCTGAGAATTCATAAAATGACACAACAATTTCCCAAACATGAAATGTATGAGATAGGAAGTCAAATGAGGAGAGCAGCCATATCAGTGCCACTAAACATAGCAGAAGGATATGGCAGAAAAACACACATAAAAGACTTTAAAAACTTCCTAATAAACGCCTTAGGATCATGCAACGAAGTACAAGTACTGATAGAAATGGTAAAAGACCTAGGATACGACATAAAAGAATACAACGAACTAAAAGAAGAATATGATCATCTAGGCAGACAAATAAACAAACTCATACAAACATGGAAATAAATCGAACTTCGAACATCGAATATCGAACCTCGAGAAGTGGTAGGGGAGCGTTCCTACCGGGCAGAAGTCTTACTGAAAAGTAAGGTGGACTGGTAGGAAGAGAGAATGTCGGTATAAGTAGCGAGAGGCAGGTGAGAATCCTGCCCGCCGAAAGCCTAAGGATTCCTGAGGAAGGTTCGTCCGCTCAGGGTAAGCCGGGGCCTAAGCCGAGGCATGGCATGCGTAGGCGATGGACAACTGGTGGACATTCCAGTGCCACCCGAGACCGCATGAAGCGAAGGGGTGACGCAGGAGGGTAAGCTGAGCGCACGGTTGGTAGAGTGCGTCCAAACTCAAAGGCGAGCCGGGCAGGCAAAACCGTCCGGTGATGCTGAAGAGTGACGGGGAGGGAAACAAAGTACCGAAGCAGCCGAACCCAAACTGCCAAGAAAAGCCTCTAGCGAGGTCAAGGGTGCCCGTACTGCAAACCGACACAGGTAGGTGAGGAGAGAATCCTAAGGCGAACGGGAGAACCCTCGTTAAGGAACTCGGCAAACTGACCCCGTAACTTCGGGAGAAGGGGTGCCCCTGACCGGAGGTCAGATGTGAGAGGTCAGAAATGAGAAAAGAGTAGAGGAAAAAAGATAGCTGGTAAAGTAGAAACAAATCTGACTTCTGACATCTGGCCTCCGAGTTAGGGGTCGCAGCAAAGAGGCCCAAGCGACTGTTTAGCAAAAACACAGGTCTCTGCTAAGGAGGAATCCGACGTATAGGGGCTGACGCCTGCCCGGTGCTGGAAGGTTAAGGGGAAAGGTTAGCGCAAGCGAAGCTTTGAACCGAAGCCCCAGTGAACGGCGGCCGTAACTATAACGGTCCTAAGGTAGCGAAATTCCTTGTCGGGTAAGTTCCGACCCGCACGAATGGCGTAACGACTTGGGCGCTGTCTTGACGAGGGGCCCGGCGAAATTGTAATATGAGTGAAGATACTCATTACCCGCGACTGGACGGAAAGACCCCATGGAGCTTTACTGCAACCTGACATTGGATTTCGGCATCGAATGTACAGGATAGGTGGGAGGCAGAGAACCTGGCTCGTCAGGGTCAGGGGAGCCGACGTTGGGATACCACTCTTTCGGTACTGAGGTTCTAACCCCAAGGCCGTAAGCCGGCAGGGGGACATAGTCAGGTGGGCAGTTTGACTGGGGCGGTCGCCTCCTAAAGAGTAACGGAGGCGTCCAAAGGTTACCTCAGCGCGGTTAGGAATCGCGCATTGAGTGCAAAGGCATAAGGTAGCCTGACTGCGAGACGGACAGGTCGAGCAGAGTCGAAAGACGGGCTTAGTGATCCGGCGGCACTGGATGGAAGGGCCGTCGCTCAACGGATAAAAGCTACCCTGGGGATAACAGGCTGATCTCCCCCAAGAGTCCACATCGACGGGGAGGTTTGGCACCTCGATGTCGGCTCGTCGCATCCTGGAGCTGAAGTAGGTTCCAAGGGTTGGGCTGTTCGCCCATTAAAGCGGCACGCGAGCTGGGTTCAGAACGTCGTGAGACAGTTCGGTCCCTATCCGTCGTGGGCGTAGGATACTTGAAGGGAGCTGCCCCTAGTACGAGAGGACCGGGGTGGACGGACCGATGGTGTATCAGTTGTCGTGCCAACGGCACAGCTGAGTAGCCAAGTCCGGCAGGGATAAGCGCTGAAAGCATCTAAGTGCGAAGCCCCCCCTAAGATAAGGTATCCCATCCCAAAAAGGGAGTAAGACACCGGAAGGACTATCCGGTAGATAGGTCAGAGGTGTAAGGGCTGTGAGGCCTTGAGCCGACTGATACTAATAGGTCGAGGGCTTGACCAATACTCGAAGTTCGAAATACGAAGTACGAATAGAAGGATTTGCCTCTGGCAAATCCAACTAAACCGAACCTCGAATATCGAACCTCGAACATCGAAAAACCTTTCACTGTGCAATTTTGAAGGTGCAGTTCTCGAAGTTCGAAATACGAAGTACGAATAGAAGGATTTGCCTCTGGCAAATCCAACTAAACCGAACCTCGAATATCGAACCTCGAACATCGAAAAACCTTTCACTGTGCAATTTTGAAGGTGCAGTTCTCGAAGTTCGAAATACGAAGTACGAATAGAAGGATTTGCCTCTGGCAAATCCAACTAAATCGAACATCGAATATCGAACCTCGAACATCGAAAAAATTTCCCGGTGGCCATAGCGGAGGGGAAACACCGGTTCCCATGCCGAACACACAGGTTAAGCCCTCCAGCGCCGATGGTACTTGGGGTCATCCCCCGGAAGAGTAGGTCGCTGCCGGGAAAAAATATAGATTATTTATACAAATGTGTTCCTCGATAGCTCAGCGGTAGAGCATCCGGCTGTTAACCGGAGGGTCGTAGGTTCGAATCCTACTCGGGGAGCCATTTTTATTTTACAAATGATTCTAACTAGATCAGATGTAAGATTAAGATGTAATATAAAAGAGGAATTTTGCAAGATGTGTCGAAATATTAAAATTAGGATTTAAAAATCCATAGAAAAAAGGAGGCAGAAAGTATGCTGACTAGGATATGTGCCGGGGGAGTGGTTTTTTGCGATGATAAAGTACTTATCCTTAGAAATGAAAAAGGAGAATGGGTTCTACCAAAAGGAATCATTCGCCCCGGCAAGCTGGCTCAGGAAGTGGCAATAGATAGAGTAAAAATCGAAGCGGGTGTCAATGCAAAAATAATTTCCCCTGTGGGTGAAACATGCTATGAATTTTATTCTATCACCCGACAAAAGCCTGTATGCAATCAGATAACCTGGTTTTTAATGGAGACATCGGATGATAAATGCACTCCCAATATTGAACTCGGTTTTACCGAAGGAGGATTTTATAAAATCGAAGAGGCCCTGCAAAAGGTAACTTACAGCCAGGACAAATCACTGGTCAGGCTCTCTTATAAAAAATATAATGAATTCAAGGAAAAAGACGAAGTCTTTGTTTAGTGGTGTACACAAACAGGACTTTTTTTGTTACGAAAAAAGGCAGCTAATGCTGCCTTTTGAATTTTTAACGTTTCGCCTTTAATGTATGTCCTTTAACGGTTTTTTTAAATTCGTTACTGCAGATACCATCAAGTTCCCGAGCTTTTAAAGCCACATCGTTTTTGCCTATGACGCCTTTTTCAATTAATACTTCAATTAGACTTGCCAGTGCCAATGTATTCCTATAGTCTACTATTTTCATGTCAGAAATCTCTGCAAAGATATTTATATCCCCCATAGCTCTTCCCCCTTGAGAAGGTTACATTCATATGATAACCAAAACATATATTATTATACAAAAAAGAGGGGGAAAATACAAAAAAAGTTACAAATTTTATTGTCTAAATTTATCCTGATCGTATTTGTCTTCCGATCTCGATAGCCCTGTATAGTTCGTCTCTCTCGGGGGGCTTCAAGGGGAAGCTCGTCCCACCTGAAAAAATGATTTTACTTTGATCGGCAGTAATTTTACCAACTAAAGTGGCAGTGATGCCATTTTCTTCCAGGGCCTTGATTACCTTTTCACCGTTGGGGGTGCATATGAGCATGGAACCGCTGGAGATGAGACCGAGAGGATCAATGCCGAAAAAATCACATATGGCGACGGTTTCCGGAAGAATCGGGAGTTTATCAAGATAAATCTCCACTCCTGTGCCGGAAGCTTCAGCCACTTCGTAACACGCTTCCAGCAGACCGCCCTCGGTTATGTCATGCATGGCCGTTATGCCAACCCTGGCGGCGGTAAGGCCGTCCTGTATGACGCTGATTTTATCAATAAAGCTCTGCGCTTTTTGCAATTTTTCCGGAGATATCCTGGTTTTCAAGACATCTTCAAAGTCCGATGCCAGAATTGCGGTCCCTTCAAGAGCCAGAGCCTTTGTCACTATGACATCATCTCCGGGTTTTGCGCCGGAAGATGTGACATATTCATGCTTTCTTGCAATCCCTATTGCTGTGGAAGAAATAACCGGTTTTATGACTGCTGGGGTAACTTCGCTGTGGCCTCCCAGCACTTCGATGCCGATCTTTTCGGCAGCACTGTGGATGCTTTCCATCAGTACTTTTAAAGTATCGTCGCCCGTATCCGGAGGCAAAAGTAGAGTCACGAGGATTCCGATGGGTTCGGCGCCGCAGGCTGCAATATCGTTACAGCAGACAAACACGGAAAGATAACCGCTGTTTTTGTCCGCACCGGTTATGGGGTCTGAGGATACTACCGCCACATGATCTCCGAAATCTATAATGCTGCAGTCCTCTCCAAAATTCGAGTGGACCAAGACTTCTTTCCTGCTTTTGCCCAAAAAGGGATACACGGCTTTTTTCAGTATCTCGGGCGGAACCTTGCCGATCTTCAAATATATTCCCCCTAAAATTTATCTTCATCGTTAAAAGAAAGATTTTTTAATCTGCCGTGAAGGAACAGAGCTATAACGGCTCCGGAACAGACCTGGATAAAATCTCCAGCAAGTTCTACTGGTACGGCGCCTATTCCATAAAGCATTCCCGCCGCAATGGCATATCCGGTCATCATTAATACCGCTCCCAGCGTTACAGCAATGTAGGGATTTATCTTTCGGGCAGCGGTACCAACCACAAGACCTTCGAGGCCTTTAATCACGAAAGTGATGGGTGCCCATACCGGATACCCCGCTATAAGGTCGGAAAGAGCGGAGCCAACACCTCCCACAAGAGCTCCGGTAGGTCCGCCATATATAAGCGCCACCAGATATATGACAGATTCACCCAGGTTGAAATATAGATTGAAAGTCGGCACCGGAAACCGCAGCACCGATGTGGCGATTACCAGAAGGCCCATAAAAAGGCCCAAAAAAGCCAGTTTTTTAATTTTTTCGTTCATAAAGGACCTCCCGATTATCGTTTATATAAAAAATTAAAATGATTATAGCCTTGATAGTAATTAATATTATATCACTACAACATATTGATGCCAATATTTGAGTAAGAAATTAATAGAAAGCCCTTACATTTTCCTGTGTCCAATTCTGCAGCAGGAGCCCTTGATTTTCTGAAAATTATTGGATATAATATGACCATAATCTAATATTGCGAATATGCAATGCAGGGGAAAAGTAGGTAGCGGTTTTTTTAAAAGAGAGCCTGCGGCTGGTGCAAGCAGGCAAAAAACCTTGCCGAACTCCGCCCCGAAGCAGCGTCTTTGAAGAGACGCCGGGCATTTCCCGTTACGACGAAAAGATATAAATTAGGGTGGCAACGCGGATCCTCCGCCCCTTGCAGGGGCAGGAGGATTTTTTAAGCAAAAAATATAAGGGAGGATGAAATTCATGCTTGACATTAAATTTATACGCCAGAATCCGGAAATAGTAAGGGACGCCCTTAAAAAAAGGGGAACCGGAGCTGCCATCGACGATTTTATGAAAATGGATGAAAAGAGACGAAACCTGCTCTATGAGGTCGAAAAGCTCAAGAGCATGAGAAACCAGGAGTCCGAGGAGATAGCAAGAAGGAAAAAAGAGGGTGAAAATGTTGAAGACCTTATCCTCAGAATGCGGGAAGTATCCCAGAACATAAAGGAAATGGACGATAAAATAAACGCTCTGGAGATGGAGCTTCAAAAGATTCTTCTTACAATACCCAATATTCCCGACGACTCCGTGCCGGTGGGGAAAAGCGACGCGGACAATGTGGAGGTGCGCAGGTGGGGGACCCCCAGAACCTTTGACTTTGATTTCAAACCCCACTGGGATATAGGCGAAGCTCTTGACATCCTGGATTTTAACCGAGCGGGAAAAATCACTGGGTCTAGATTTACGGTGTATAAAGGAGCCGGGGCCCGCCTGGAAAGAGCCCTCATTAATTTCATGCTGAACCTCCACATAGAAAAACACGGTTATACAGAGATATTTCCTCCATTTATAGTAAACCGGGACAGCATGACAGGCACAGGGCAGCTTCCCAAATTTGAGGAAGATGCTTTTAAGCTGTTTAACAATACTGACTATTTCCTCATCCCCACGGCCGAAGTGCCGGTGACGAACCTGCACCGGGAAGAGATCCTGGAAAAAGACGCCCTTCCCATATACTACGTGGCCTACAGCGGTTGTTTCAGGGCAGAAGCAGGTTCCGCCGGCAGAGACACCCGGGGGCTTATAAGGCAGCACCAGTTCAATAAAGTTGAACTGGTAAAGTTCACCGAGCCGGAGACTTCCATGGATGAACTGGAAAAATTGACAAAAGATGCCGAGGAAGTTCTGCAGTTGCTCGGGCTTCCATATCGGGTAGTGGCCCTCTGCACCGGGGACCTAGGCTTTTCATCGGCAAAAACCTATGACATAGAAGTATGGATGCCCAGCTATAACCGTTATGTGGAGATTTCGTCCTGCAGCAACTTCAAGGATTATCAAGCCAGAAGGGCAAGAATACAATACCGGCCGGCAAAAGGTGCAAAGCCGCAGTTCGTTCATACATTGAACGGTTCCGGCCTTGCGGTGGGCAGGACAACCGCGGCTATACTGGAGAATTATCAGCAGGCCGATGGTTCCGTGACGATTCCCGAGGCTTTAAGGGAATACATGGGAGGCATGGAAAAAATAATTAAAAAATAATTAAATTAAGTCGGGGAATATGGTAAAATAAGCCAGTTGACAAATGCCGCTCATCAATATAAAATAAAATAAATAATTTAAAAAATAACATACCTTGCCTCGTTAGAGGTGCGGTAGAGGCGCGGTGCGCCATGAGTAACCTTTTGAGGCGGCAGCCGATGAAAAAGGCGAAAGGGGCCACCGCCGAAGCCCTGATGCCGGCAGGCGAAAGGGCTGGGCTTGCATCGAACAGGTGCAGGACTGTCACTTAAGGTTCCCGAGCCTTAGGTGGAGCGCTATCACACTATTTTGGGAAGGAGGGGCATAATATGCTTTTCTTTCGAAAAAAACGGCTGTGGTAGTATCCATTAGCCGTTTTTTGCATACTATATAATGATATGGATTTTTTTAGCCAACAATAAAAATGAGGTGGAAAACATGATGGAGCTTCCTATTTTAGACGAGGAAGGTATAGACGATTTTCTGGAGAAATTCAGACAGGAGATGAATCTCAATTTTTATCATAAAGATAGAGCCGAATTGTATGCCGATTATATAAAAAAGCTCATGTGGGTGGAAATAAATAAAAAATAGTCGAGAAAAGGCAGCGCGTAAAGCACTGCCTTTTCTCGACTATTTTTTATAAATACGATCTGCATTTTTAGCGGGAGAACCCGACTGTACAAAAGTCTTGCAGCAGGTTTCCATACACGATTCGACCGGGGTTTGAGGAGCATTTGATGCCTGAAGGGCATCGAAACTGTCTGGCATAAAGTCGCCCGTTGCGTCGGAAGTCACCATTATCTCCGAAGCGTCGCAAATATTGCCGTTTTTCCAGTAGTTACAATTGGATACACTGCAGTGGATTCTGGCCATGCAATAAACCTCCTTTTAAATATTCTACAAATAGTCTAACAAAAAGCTTTTTTGTTATGCTGGAATATTATGACAAATTATTCGACGTATTATAATATTTTTGTCTTTAATTTTATCCTTATGATGCTCCAAACCCTCTGGTCTTCCTGACCCAGGCGCCATACAGCTATGCCTCCCAAGTCGTATTCATTGACAGCATCTAGTTTTGCAGAAAAACTGCGGGCATCTTCAAACCATACGATATGCTGCACTCCGTTGGTGGTATAAGAAAAAGTTGATTCCTGAGCCTGTTCATCATAGGTTATAACAGCTCCGTGCCGCCTTGCCAGTGTTATCGCCTCGTCGTAGGAGAGAGTCCTGGGCATTCCGCCGGCAGCAACCCAATCATAGCCATAGGCGGCCATGCCCAGCTTTATTTTGTATCGTGGCACTCTTGTTACGGCATAATTTAAAACCTGTCGCACAAAACCGATGGATGCAACGGGACCGGGAATGGAAAAATGCTCATCGTAGGCCAGAATAAAAAGTTCGTCGGAAAAAATGGCGAGAGTGCCGTAGTCAAAGGCGCCTGAAAAGGGATGTTGGGGGTTATCTTCCACTTCCGGAGGAACTGAAATGGTCACTTTAAAACGGGGGGAAAGCCTTCTGTAAAGCCTCTCCATGAAAGCATTAAGTGCTGCTCGGTCAGGCGGCGGAACGAATTCAAAATCTATATTCACCCCGGCAAAACCTCTGGAAGCCAGTATATCCTCTATGGAAATCACCAGATTTTCTCTGAGAGCGGGTGTGGTCAGCAGTTCGTGAATCAGTTCCGACATCTGTGGGTTGGAATAATTATGGACAATCGCCAGGATTGGAAGATTCCTTGCTCTTGCCACCTGAAGAGCGTCAGGTTGGGACTGGTCTACGAGCCCTCCCTGCTCCGTGACGCCGAACCAGAAGGGCACCAGATTATCTATTTCGTGGGCATGAAGCCTCAAATCCATGAGAGCCTGGTTTGTAGACACATAATACCAGTTGTTTCCCTTTTGCATTTGAAGTATTTGCTCCATAACGGAAACCTCCCTGCATAAAACTAGTTTCTGGTATATACTATACAAACGGCAGACGTAAGGTGCCGGCAAAAAGAGACTTGTCCTGTATTGATTCTCTCCGAAGATTTCATGCTTATTCTTGATAATTGGCGTAACCGGTTATATAATATGCAGAGGAGAAAAATAAATGAAACGCTTTGCCGAACATTTGGAAATGAGGTAGAGTATGAAAAGATTGTTGATTGTAATACTTTTTACTGCCACCATTCATATGGTTGACACTCTCTCTTATTCGGTGAGACTGGCGGGAATCAGGACTAAAAGGCTTGCCATGGCTATCTCTCTTTTTAATATTATTGTGCTTGTGTCCAGAACCGCCAACATGATACAGGCTCCGCTGCTCGGAAGTATAGTGGACAAGGCTATAAACGAAGGAGGCACCGTATTTCTGCTGCATGATTTCCGCTGGATAATAGCTGCGGCGACAATGGGAAGCATTCTGGGAGCGGCTCTCATTCCAAGCTTTGTGGTCATTTTTTCCAAAGGAATACTAAAACTTGAGACTGCGGGTTCCATACCGCAACTGCTGGGTATGATAATATTTCAGAAGCCGATGGGAAAAATAAGAAAAAGCCTCAAAAGACCGGGATTGTCGCTGCTTAAAGGGTTGACGCCGGAGAAAATACCGCCCACATTCCTGGTGTTGAACCTTATCATAACATCCATATCCACCATAGGAGTACTTGCAGCCATATATGCGGGAGCGCTGGTGCCGCAGTACCGGATAACGGCCAGCCAGCTTTCGGGGATTATAAATGGCACCGCAACCATACTTCTGGCTGTGGTGGTGGACCCTCAGGCGGCGATTATTACGGACCAAACCCTTCAGGGATTGCGGCAGAGGCAGGAAGCCAATACAATGGTGGCATTTCTGGTGGGCGGAAAAATTCTCGGCACCCTGCTCAGCCAGTTCATATTTTTACTGGCGGCGAAAGCGGTTGTTATTATAACAAAAATGATAGCATAAGACACAAAAAAAGCGGGGTTGCCCCGCTTTTTGCAAAACTACATCAAAAACAGCACTCTCTAAGAGGCGCTTTTATGAACCTGAATTATCTTCTGGCGGGCACCGCATCCACCAACGGACTTATGTACACCGCCGCCATAATGCTCATACTGGCCGGCATGAACGCCGGTTACTACGGCCTGGATTATTTTCTAATGTGGTTATATAAAAAATACTGGGGGCAGAATCCTTTCCCCAAGGGAAGAGTGTAAGGAGTGTTATTGACTAATCCCGTCAAACAAGTTAAAATATATATGTATGCTGATGTGGCTCAGTGGCAGAGCAGCGCACTCGTAATGCGCAGGTCGAGGGTTCGAATCCCTCCATCAGCTCCAAAAAATGCAGACAGGGCAAGGGTTTCGAGGTTGGAAACCGTTGCCATTTATTATTTTGGGCCGAATTTTGTCACGGATTTGTCACGGAATTTTTGAAGAGCGTTTCTTCAAAAAGACGGGCCGCATCTTTTTGCAGGGTTGGAAGCGTATGCATGTAAATATCTTCTGTTATTCTTGTAGTGCTGTGTCCCAACCGCTCAGAAACAATCTTTGGAGGGATTCCCAGGCGAAGCATTATTGAGGCGTGTGTATGCCGCAAATCGTGAAATGATACACCAAGCCCTAACCTTTTGCTTACATCCAGAAACCGGCTTGATACAGTGGCTGGATTTAGCGGTAACCCATTTGGTTGACAACATACCAGGTCATAATCATGGTATCCTTCACCAAAAGCTAACCGCTGTTTGGATTGTGCAATTTTATATCTTTTTAATTCCTTCACTGTGTAGTCAAAAATTTCAACAGCCCTTCCACGACCGCTTTTGGGTGTCTTAAACTTGAACGAATCCTTTTTCCGCTGCTGAAGTGAGCCGGTGATTTGGATGACTTTTCTATCCAGGTCCACATCAGACCACTTCAGAGCCAGTATCTCACCTAATCGAGCTCCCGTCATAATTGCCAAGTATACCGGCATGTAAAGGTAAGTGCCCTTTACCGCATCAAGCAGTCCGGCAATCTGTTCATCCGTCAACACCTTAATGTCCTCTTTACCATCGGCCTTTCGTGATGGTGGCTTTACCCTATCTGCTGGATTATATGACAAAAACCCTAAATTGACAGCATGTTTCAGAGCTTCATGCAGCACTCTATGAAAGTATGTCACCGTGGCAGGTGATAACGATTGGCCCTTACTTTTCTTATTATCCTTTCGGCCGTGTTCCAATGCGTCAGTGTAAAATTTTTGTATCTGTGCCGGTACTAACTTGCTGAGTGGAATATTCCCTAACGAAGGGATGATGTGTTGGTTTATTATCCCGACATACCTTTCCAAGGTCCGATCCGCCAGATTTTGCTTGCAATAATTGTCGATCCAGTATTTCAGATAATCGGCCAGCGTCATTTTGCCCGGGTCGGAATAAAGTCCGTGATTTAATTCGTGCATCTTTTCGTTTAGAAATCTTTCCGCATCTGCTTTAGTGCCATGAACGGTTATACGTTTCTGTTTCCGCTTACCCGTTACAGGGTCTTTCATTTCTACAACAACCTGCCACCAATACGAACCATCCTTTCCCACGTATTTTCGTATGCTTCCACGAGCCACACCAAAACACTCCCTAAAATCGTTTTTAAGCCCTGCTTTTTTAATGCTTAAATAAAAAACTATTTGCGAAGAAAAAACCGGCCTATAAAGGGCATTTAAAGGGCCTGCAGGTTAATGCCGATGTAATCCGCTTCCGCTGTCGGCACTGGAATGGGCAATCCATCTTCCTTGAGGCCCTTTATGTGAATCTTTATGGCTTCGGCCATGTTCTCCCTGACCTCCTGTGGAGTTTTTCCGGTCGCCACGCAGCCGGGAAGGTCCGGTGAATATGCGGAATAGTTGTTATCCGCCTTTTCGATTACGACCAGAAACCTGTTCACGGCTATTTTCCCTCCTTTAACCTGGCTTGCTTCAAAATGCTGTTTAAAGTGCCGGGAGCCAGGTCATCATTCAGATGACCGGCTATGGTGACACGTCCTGGCTTTACAGGATGCTTGAACTGTCTGTGGCTTCCTTTCTGTGCAACAATATACCAGCCATCCTGTTCTATTAACTTTATGACCTCACGAACTTTCATATTCGATTATCCTTTTCTGCCATAAAAGTTTTCTTTGGACTGTTCATTATTAGTTTGTGGTTTATTGTCGGGTGTATAAGCCAACAAATCAGCCGGCGTACAGTTTAGTGCTTCACATAGCTTTTCCAGTGTGTCAAAGCGAATTCCATCCGACTGATTATACCACAGTTTGGTCAACGTGGACCTTGCTATGCCGGTCTTTTCTGACAGGTCACTGATATGCCGCACACCTCTTTCTGCCATGATTGTAGCGAGCTTACACGTAATCATCAATTCACCTCCCATGTCGTATGATTTGCTACGACCAAACCAGCCAAACAATTTGTCTGTTCATATTGTATCATATATATGACGATTTATCAATAATTCAGTTCAATTTGATTTAAATTTTTATCAAAAAACTATTTACAAAATGAAGCATATATGCTACAATATAATCGGAGTCAGGAAAAGACCTGACTACTAAAAATAAAATTATGGGAGGTTTTACAAATGTCAGTATCAATGGAAAAGGTCCTGGAAAAACTGGAGGAAAGGAAGGTGAATCTTAAAGCTAAACTGTGGGATTCGTTGACGGATGTACAAAGCATGGGAATTTACAAGTACGCTACAGAAGAACAGGAAGAGTTATGGGATGCATTGGATGATAAAGCAGCAAAATGGGATTCATTGACGGATAAACAGATTGAAGTGATTTACGAGAGCTTATCGAAAAAACAGGAATGGTTATTAACCACATTGGAAGACATCGAAGTTATAGAACATTTACTGCAGCATGGTGAATGGCCTGACCTTCCAGAAGAAGACCAGTTTAATGAGGAATAAACATAATAAGCCCTGCACGAAATGCAGGGCATTTTCTTTGACTTCCCTCTCATCAGCACGAAGGGAGAAAGGCCATTTGCATTTTGCAAGAGACCTTTTGGCTTCGGTTTAATATACCCATTCTGGGTTTGGGTATCGGTTTGTTATACCCCCTCTGGGTTTGGGCATCCCAATCCAGAGACCTCAGGGCGTGGAGCGGGGCATTGCTATATACCCCATTCCGCATACACGCCGATTTTCAATTCCGCTTACCAGAAACTGCCAAGCAACAAAAGCGTTACGATGCAGAATCACATGGCCTTGGGAAACGCTTAGGGAATACCCTGGCTTTTCATATATGCCCACCTGCTGCAGCTTTAATTAATCCTTCTCGCTGCAAAACCACACTTTCCACAGGGCTTTTCAGCTTTGACCTGCTGCCCACAGGTATAGAGTAATCCCGTGCTCTAATGAATACGGTATTGTCATCAAGCCAGTCGTCTAAGAATGCCTCAAACCTGTGGCGTATTTTGTAGCTCCGCAGCGTCTGCTCGGCCCTGTTCTTCATCTTGCAGACCGTTTTTTCGGGTATGCCCAATTTTTTAGCGATAACACGCATCCTGTACCCGAAACAGAAGTAAACCATGATTTTATACTGCAGAGGCGGTAAAACAGCTTTTACCTGTTCCCACAGCCGGTAACCGTCAAACTTATTTTCCACAGGTGTAAACAGGTCCTTGCTGTCCGGGATTACATTCTCCAGTGTCAGGCTGTCTCCTTCGTCGTTGGCAGAGATTGGTTCCTGAAGTGAGACCGTATTTTCACGGCGCATAGCACGGAGCATTTTTAGTCTAATCCAGTAGGCTGCGTATGTGAGAAACGTGGCTCCACAGGATGGGTCGTAGTCGTCTATCGCCCTTACAAGGCCGAAAATGCCCTCATGGACGAGGTCTTCGACATCCATATCCGGCCTCTGGCGGTAAACCTTCTTCGCTATGCGCCATATAAATCCTTTGTTTCGCAGTATCAATTCATTTCGGGCTTCCAGGTCACCTTTTCGGGCTTTCATTGCAAGTTCCTCATTTGTCGCCATGCCTTCCGCTCCTTTTGCTGTCAGGCATTTGGTCAGTATCCCGATGGCTGTCGGCCTCCTGTGGTATTCGTTTCTGCATGTCCCTGCCGCTCCACAAATTTATAAGCCCAAGATTGGCCGCCACCGCAACAATAAGTTCACGACGCAGTCGAAAAAAGGTCCTTTCGCTGACGTGCATTTCGGCGCAGACACGCTGCCAGGGCTTGTTCTGCACGTATAGAAGCTCATACAGCTCCCTGTGGCCTTCGTTCAAAACGCTCAGGGCTTTTGTAGCAGCTCTTATAACGCGGCACATGTGGGCTACTTCGGCGCATGATACTATTTCTGAGTTCAGATCCTGCAACCGCTTGCTGTATTTCTCAACGTTGCGCAATTCGTGCTCTATGAAATTGAAAACGGCTTTATCAAGTTTCAAGGCGTCCGCCTCCTTCTCGATTGCGAAGGAAAAAGGAATGGGCCGGAGGCGGAGAATTCACTCCGGTCTCCACCTCATTTTTCCTCGAAATCGAGGAAACGCCCTTCCGCAAAATCCCGTTCCAGGAGTGCCTGCTCCTGTGGCGTTATGTTAATCTGAATAGCGTTCTGGATATTGCGGCCTGCACCGCCACCGCCGTTCAGGTCAATTCCGGCCACTTTTAACACCAGCTTAGCAGCGTCAATGTCTCCACTCAAAGCCATGTCGATGACTTTTTTCATTACGGCTGGAGCGGCTTCAACCGCCTCAGCGATGATAACCTGCCGCTTCTGTTCCAAAAGTTCAGCAGGTGGTGATTCTGTGTCATAGTTCCTTTTTGCCGGTGAACAGGCCATAGTCTATGCCTCCTTTCAGCAATCCTAACAACTCGAAAAGAAGCCTGGCCGCCTCAACATTTCCCTCCACAGCTTTTGCTAGCAGAGCGTCGATAATCTTTGGAATTGCCCTGGCCGCTTTCTGAAGTGCTTCATCAATCACTGGAGTCACCTTCTCTAGGCAATATCCTGAAAGCTTCCCTGTAAAACCATTTCCACCATGCTCCCGCTGTTTTGGGAACACGTGTCTGGCCCGACTTTTCAAACATCCTGTATTTAAGCCCGTGACAGTAACGGCAGGCAAACCTGTCAGCCGTGTTCGGAAGAAACAGCACCGGTGTTTTTCTTCCACAGAGGGGACACAGCCACCACCTGAGCCAGCCGCCATGTGCCCTTCCTTTGAGCGGCAGCCTGATTCGTTTCACAGCCTGAGCATTATGGACCGGAAAAACCAGCAAAATCTTGTCTGGATAAAGCCGATAGCCAATTGCCGGATTGCTTTTTAAATTTCCACTGCCATAGTTCTCCTTAAATTCGTTTGCGCACAGTTTTGTGCACATCTCAACATATGGCATACAGACCACGTCCCATTGGATTATACTCCCCTCAGGTATACTTTACCACAGACCGATGGCACTGCCAAGAATATCTCCGGCAAACACCATTCTGGGTATCCCTTACACCAACTCTGTCCGATGTAGACATTGTAACACCACAGAAAGCATGTGACATCGTTACAGAAATCCCATCAGGAGCGCTCCACAGGCTCAGGGTGCACAGAGATAGGAGGGCATACAAAGTGTTCTACCTTTCACTCTTCGAGCGCCAAGGCTTAGCGGGTACCTGTATAGAAAAATGGAGAATATACCAATAATTGGAAATTACTCGATTTGTGACCTTCCGCTTTCAGGCGAACGGCGACGCCGACGGTTTCGGCTAAAGCTGAAACTATCAAAATGTTTGGCATTGTCAATATCACCTACTTGATGTATTATATTGCCGAGTAGTTATACAAAGGAGGGTGATATTTACATGATACCCGATGTAATGGAATTAAGCCCCACTGCGCTTCTTTGTATGCTTGCTGTAGCATTCATATTAGGTGCTTTTACAGGATATTCAGCCGGACGCCATGACCCGGATAATTAAAATCCGGGTTCTTGTTGCAGCTGTTGCATTGCATTAAGCTCCTCCAAAAGAGCTTCCGCACGGCGCAACTGCGGGGGCACTGGTTGAAGTGATCCTTCTTCCAGCGCTTGACGATGTTCAAAGAAGTCCCGCAAGGTAGGCATACGCCCTAGATAGATGCGGAGTTTTGCGTAGTTTTCCGTATTAACCAACCTGCGCAACTTCGACACAACTTCCGTGCGAGACCCACTCAGCAGGTCGGCGTTGTTGCGTAGAGCTGTGATTGCCGCCAGCGGCGACTCGTAACCGGTCAACAGAGCCCGAAGCAGTTGCTGTTTCCAGGGGTCGCTGCGTGCCTCGTCCAACACCTGCGCCAGAGTCTGACGGCGTTCGATTCCGGCGACAGCCTGCTCCACTTCGCTGGTAGTGGGTACTTCAATGCCTGTAGCTTCCTGTTTTCGCGCCAGTTCATCCAGGATGTCCTTAGCCTTTTTTACTTCAACAGCCTGGGCATAAGGCATGTCGTAAGACACGACCGGAGAACCGTAAAATGGTGTTGTGGTGGTTCTGGGTTTTTTCGCCAGGGAAGGGACAGCACGTTCGATTTCCGACCACGGAAGGAATTTCTTGGCCGCCTCTGTCAGGCGCTCTCTTGTGGGACTCCCAGATAACACGTCCTCCGGCACAGTCCTGCCTGTTTGAATGTCTCTACCAGTCAAAGCGATAGCGGCTGCCGGAATTGCTGGATGGAGCATACCTGCAAGTTCACGTCCGTATTCCGGTTCCCCAGACAGCTCGTCCCGACCAAGCAGGGAAAACAGCTGCTGCCACGGAGGTTGCGGATTGAGGTAAAGTATGCGTCCGGTGTCGTCATCACTACCGAGGACGAGTGCTCCCTGAAGCCATGAAGGTAATTTGGCACGGTCAACACCTGCTATGTTGCTGAAAGCGCTGACCATGTGCTCATAGCCTGTATAGGCTCCCGGCTGTGCAAGTATAGCCGCAATACTGCGCGGTAGTGCGAATCTTGCCCATGCGTAGAACGGTATGAAATAGCGTCTGAGCCACCTTTCTGTGTCCGTGAGCTGGTTGTAGTCGAACATATACTCGCGCACCAGCCTGGCTGCTTCCCGTGGAGCGATGCCTTTCTCCATGAAGTGGATGAAAGCCGCCAACCGCATTAAAGAGTCAGTCTGCTCACCGAGCCACGACGGAGCGTGCATCAGCTTTTCAGGGTAACTGTAGCCCCGCGGCAGAAGTATCGTCTTGACTTTTCCTACAACCCCGCCGGACAGCTTTTCCATGTAGTCCGTAAGTTCGTTCGCCAGCCGTGCAGGTATGGCCGTGGTGTCCACAAACATACCGTGCCCTTCCAGACCGTGTCGGGCGAACTCGGAAAGTATCTCCCGGGAACGTGGGTGTTTGCCTGCCAGAACAGAAATGGCTTTACCCAGTGCCTCAGCCTGGTCAGTGTAACGGATACCGGCCATGCGCATCAGGAGCATATTGCCGAGCATGTTTATGGCGTGGAAAGCTGGCCGCGTACTTGTGACCAGACCCTTGAAAACGTTGGTGACTTTGTTGAAAGCTCTAGCAAGTTCTTTCAAATCTTCGCCGGTGCCGGAAATCGTGCCCTTGAGGTTGCGTATCATACGCGTTACTTCGGGATGCACCGCCAGTCCTCGGTTCTGAAGCCACGGGAAAGCTTCACCGGCGTCACGCCAGCCCAATTTCGCCGCCGCACTCTTCGGCAGGACATACCCTTCACGTTCCAGCCAGTCCGCAATACGCTTCATGCCCAGCAGCTTTTCCGCAGTGGCCCTGTAGGTTGCGTCGAGAACACGAATGTCCTCTACAGGATTCAATCCCAAGTTCTTCAAGTCCTCTATCGTAGGCACAAGCCGCTGATAAGTAAAGAACGGTTTCGCACCGGGAGCTGCGCCGCTGAACGATTCTGACTTTTTGACCCACGACGGCAATGTTCCCTCTTCGAGCAACGCATCAAGTTCTGACGTGATACGCTCCAGCGCCTTCCGCTTCTTCTCCGGTGGGTCCAGAAGGATATGGGGAACGTAGTTCTCAATCAGTCTTTTCGCGAAGCGTGGGTCGTCTCCAAATTCTTTAAGCAGTTCCTTTGTTATATCCTCTCGACTCTTCTGGTAAATCTCCACGGCCTTATCCACTGCACCGTGTAATGTCTCCGGTAAAACCGATTTTAGTTCTGCGACTTTCTCAGGGTTCGTTATATTTTCAGCCACATGCGAAGCTATTTTAGCGGCTTCCGGAGTTAGCTCAGGCAGTTCCGTAAGGCGCTGTTTCACTATCTCCTTGCCGGTTTTTAGAGCCTGTCCGGGAAGCTCACGTAATCTCTGGAACAACTCCGGCAAAAACTTTTGTAGCCTTGTGAACTCTTCTACTTTCATACCCTCCTGTGGTATTGGAGATGTCACCCGGAAACGCTGAGCTATTTCTCCAGCAATCGGACGAATGGCACGCGACAACTGAATAGAAGCGGTAACTCTTCTCGCTTGTTCCAGCAAGGGCTCCACATCAGCGAGCTTCACCTGGTAACGATGTAAGGGAAACGGCAAATTGAACATCAAATAGTGCCGTGGCATTCTCGCGGCTGCACGCTCGGCTTCTATCGCTGTCTTCACAGCTTTACCCAGGTCAGTGCCGATTTCTCCCTTTGACACTGCCTTCGCCAGAGCAGCAAGAGAACCTGCACGCCCTTTCAAAGCCTGCTGCGCTGCCCTTGCTGCAGCTTCAGCTTTAGAGGCAGCTTTACCTGCTTCCAAAGCCGCTTCCAGACCCTCAGTTCCTCGTTTGATTATACGCCCTGCTCTAGCAATGTCATCTGCAACGCCGATACCGATATAATTCGTTGGGTCAAGCAGAATACTGCCACCTATCTCTGCAAGTAGCGAAGCAGCTTTCTTCACCGTCGGCGACCAGGAAGCAGGCAGCTCTTCTGGCCTTATTATCGGTAAGTCATAGTAAAGCTCAGGGCGCTTAAAGCCAAACCAAAAGCCTTCCCCGTGCTTAGCTGCTTTAATGCCCGTCCAAACGCGGTCGGTCTGCATACCAATCCAACGAAGGGCGCGCCACGGCCAGGCTAGTTGTTTTTCTTTTGGAGCTGCTACCGTCTTTACCGCTTCTTGGACGCGCGGATCGGTCTGTTCCACCCACGGACGTAACGGCTCAATACCCTTTTCCTGCATTTGTTTGTAGAGTAAGGCGGCACGCAGTGCCAGGTCTTCTGCAGGTGCCTGTGGGAAAGCCTGTGCTATGGCTACCGTAGCAGCCTTCATTTTCGCCTGTTCACGCTCGCGCCGTGCGCCGAGAATGGTTTTTGCTCTGCGCTCGACTGGCGTCAATGCCTCCGCAGGTTTGCTATTCAGTTTCCTCCATTCCTGTTCTTCTACGTAAGTCCAGTCGTTAAACACCGCTACATCCCTCCCTGTCATACCGCGTCATTTGCAATTCGTTAGTTTCTCACGCTATACCTGACCTTCGCAGGGTCCGAAAAGAAGACCTATCCGGTCAGGCGTAGCCGTAACGCCGACGGACCTCCCGTTTCTTGTAATGCGGAAACGGTACTGGTGCAACACACGATACCCTTGTAGGGTATAATTTTCACATCTTATTTTACCACAGGTGGCGGCTTTCCCGCAATAAGCAGAATCGAAAGGACAAGGCCGATAACCGCCAGCAGAATACTGTCAACTGCAGAGAGCGTTTTCACCACCTCCTTTTCGCATACCCTGTGAGGGTGTTCTTATAAAACATGCCGTCGGCGGATATTCCCGTCTGCTGTGCCGTATTTTTTCACAAGAGCGGCGAACACCTCTTCTGGAAACAGCTGCTTGATGTGCGCCTGCCTCAGGGATGTGCTGACGTACTTGTCGAAGTCCAGCGGTGTGCCTGAGCGGTAATACCATGCCTGCAGGACAAGTTCGGCGCCTTTCAGGCGATCCTCCACAGGCAGGTCGGCGTCATGCACCAGCGACCAGCCGACGGATTTGTAGACCTCCCGTTCATGGTATTCGTAGCTGTCCCAGGACATGAACTCCTTCATCCGTTCCCTGGCAAATTCAACGGCCTCCGTATAACTGCTGAAACGCTTATTAAGCACCACTAACAACCTCCTTCTTCGCTTTCCGAATATTCTCCCACACCTCCGGCGGCACCTCACGGCCACGAAGGGAATAGAGGAACCTGACAAAATCCGGTTCATCCATTTCCACAGGTTGTGGAATTCTATACTGTGCGATGTAGTTCACCGGTCTGACCTGCCAGCGGGAAAAGTCACTGGCGTATATCACCTGAAAAAGCGGTACCATGGCGTTGTTCGCCAGCGTCTCCAGGGCGTGCCAAGTAGTCCATGACGTGTGTCCCGAATAGCCGTGTTCATTCTTGTACTCAATTAAGGCCACAGGTGTGGCCGTGTCGTATTCGATGAGCAATAAGTCGATGTCCACGGCCGGGCAGTCGATCCCATAGAGCCGGTGCCGCTCGCTGAGCGACACGTCTCTCTCGTGAGTGCGCTCAGGCTTTACCATTCCGGCTGCCTCCCACCGCCGTAAGCCGGAACCACACCAACCACCTCTTCAAAAGTATCCAGCTCCACAGGCTTGCCGGAAGCAGGTACCGGCACGGCCCGGACGTACCTGTGACCCTTCACCGGCGCCACCAGAACGTAGGCGACTATGGTGTCGGTGGCGGTGCTCCTTTCGGACTCGAAGAGACTTACCTGACCGTCTTGACCCGTAAAATAGTCCCGTTTTGTTTCCATGGCTTGATACCTCCTTTTGGCTTTACAATCTAAAACGCCTTCAAAGCCTTGATACATCTAGGTTTGCCAGGATTGTAGCCATCATTGCCAGGATTATAGCCATGATTTCGCTTACGGAAACCTTGATATTGTTGGTTTTGAGACAATTGCCAGGATTTTTTCGACTCTTTATATATTTTATTTCCTTTAAAAACCCTAAAAAATATAAAAATCCTGGCTATGTTGGCAGAAGCCTTGATATACCTGCAACCAAACATGGCTACAATCCTGGCACAACCCTGGCATAAAAACCTCAAATCATGGCAAGACTTTGATGTGACTGGCATACACAGGTATAAACCTTGCTATTCGTGTACATTTTGCTAGAATGTATCTGATAGGCGGACACCTATCCAAACCCGAGGACCTGTTGCTCCGTCGCGACTTTCTTTTAATCCTGAAATTAGCTGGTACAGCGCATTGGTAAATCTTTTTTGGCTGACCGCTTGCAAACCATTATCGTCACAGTATTTTCTGTACTCCTTGTAAAGATCCTGCTTGGGAATTTTGCCCTCAGAGTCCGCCACCACGCAATCTTCCACGAAAGCGGCCACACTTTCATTCTTAATTTTGTAATCCTTGAGAAGCATGTCAGCAGTCTCAGAATGACTGAAGCAGCCTTGGGCATACAAACGGAAAAGCCCTGACAAGGCTCGATTAAGCAGTCCCGATAACTCATCCGGCGTGGTGATTTTTGATAAGATATTCGGATCCGCGCCCTGGCCGTGTACGAACCTATTTGGGAAAGGTATCATAATCCACCGGCGGTAGTATGCATATGATGTATCGAAGCTCCTAGGAATTTCATTGGCCGAAAAAATCAAGCGGGCAAATGGTTTGAAACTAAACGGGTCCCTGTTCTTTCGCTCCGCGTCGATATAGTCACCACTCACCAAAGTTTTAAAATAACTGGTGCTTTTCAGGGCTCGCCCATCCAGGTCAGCGAAAATGTTAATCAACTTTCCCTGAAGCTCCGCGCGCTTGAACCGATTTTCGTCCAGCTCCTGAAGCGGGATCTGTGCCGAATTTTCCTTGCCTATGAAGGTCTGGAGCAACATGATAAGCGTGGATTTCCCATTGCTGCCGGAGCCGTGGAACATGAAAGCTTTTTCAAACCGCGTATCCGGTATGAGACAATACCCAAACAATTCTTCAACCAGTGGCACACAATCCCAGGGCAGCGTAGTTTTGAAAAACTTATCAATATTCGGGCACGTGGCCTCAGGATTGTATTCTACAGGGATGCGTATCGTGCTTAGAACTTCCGGTGTATGTGGCAGCAGTTCTTTCGTGTTCAGGTCCAGCAACCCATTTTTTAAATTCAGGAGATTTCTATTTGTATTCAGTTCCTCCGGTTGTTTAAGCGATCTAGTCTCGATGTAATAAATCGTCTCTTCCACCCGGTTCTTGCGGAAAGCATCCCCCAATAACCGTTCACATTCCCGACGCACCAACTCGTATCCTTTCGGTCGATACACGCCGTCCTCGTATACATAAAGGATACCATTGCAGTATATGAATCGATGGCTCGCCATTATGGCATCACCGAGGTATTTGGGAATGAAGGTTTTACCGTCGAAGAAAACGCCACCCGAAGCGTATTTTGACAGTGCAATAACGTTATCCAACATACCGCCTTTCACCCGCCTTTCGCCGTTGGAGTTCCAACCCAGCAACAGAATCCACAGTTCGGATTACTTCACGCTCCGGTAGCGGTGGTGAGCACCTGACTGCGTTCCACACCAGGCAAAGCTCCAGAACTATAAATGGATCGATCCCCTTCCGCATGAGGTAGCCCGATAATGCGGCGATTGTGGTATTCCGCTCACCTTCGGCCACACCATCTTTAACCAGCGTCAACCAATCCCGATTTCCTTTAGTTAAATTTGTGTTATTTTTTGCGGTTAACTGCTCGACAACCCCAGCCGGCAGGTCAGTGACGGGCGCATTTGAAATGACCTCGTACGCCTTCCCTTCAATTTGCGAAGGTGGTGCCATCACGTAGTTGCCATCCGCCCGGATGTCTATACCCGATTTCCAGTTGACCCGACCTGTGATATGCCCACCAGGGTGATGAAAATATAAGTGTGTTCCGCCGTGTGGTGTTATTACACCGTAAGTTGGCGGCAGGTTAAGTTTTTTCAGGGTTTCAAGCCCATCCTTGTGAGCATCGATGTCAAGGACCACAAGGCCGGAAACAGTACCGGTTACCACAGCGATATTCAAGTTTGGATGCTCTTTAAACCACTCCTGAAGTTCGTTCTCATCAGGCTTCCGCCTTTGAAACTCCTTCCAACTATTAAGGGCTGGCTTTTTGGAATTGGGCAAAATAGGAATAATAGACCATCCTTTGTTCAGATACTCTAGGGCATATTCATGAACTGTTTTCGCCGTCATGCAAAATCACTTCCCGCCAATTAATGAGCTTCTCCATACCCTGTAATCAAGGGCTATTTGGCGGACATCATATCCCTTCGCTGCCAGCGCCTGCAGTAGGCCTCGTGGGACGTCCTTTGGATAACCTCGAAAGGTCTCCCAGAGCTGATGATAGCTAACATTAAGCCAAGCTGCCAATCCTCGCAAATCCACATCTTTATCTTCCATAATTTTGCCAATCGGGTTCATCATAAAAACACCCCCTCCAAAATTTATTATTTTTCGATTCCACACCATCGGTCAGCATTTCAGACCTCGTGGAATCCTCCTCATTCAGTTATCAAGGTTCGGCGTCTTGATTTTTTCCTGTTTTATTGTATAATATGGTTAGTCGTTAATGCAAATTCTGCTGCATACCACTGCATACTTTTGAACCCTGGAGGTGTTGATACATGCGGATTCCAATGCTGCTGGATTTAGGTTATAAAAATTTTAAATGCGAAAAGGTCTGGCTTGAAGAAAAGCCGCTGGATGCACGTCGTGCGGCTATGGCACGACGGCTGGGCGAACCAGAGACGGAACCGGTTTTGCGCTGGGAAGTCGATACAAAGGCCAGAATTGCTCTTGACGATAAATTTGTTATGGATTTGTTCGATACCAGTGATAGGCTTTTATTTGAGGATGGGTCGCTGGATGATGTGAAGAATTTATTTTTGAAATATGGACCGCTTTTTTCAGGTAATGAAGTTACGCTGGGTAGCCTTAAAGAGATGCTTTTCGGGTTTTACCTAATCATGCTTTTGAATGTATTGAGCATTTATATAAATGGTGTGTCACCTAATAGGAAACTAATCGAGGATATACTGATTAAGCCCTTGAAAGCTAATGAAATGCTTGACAGGATGTTCAATAAACCGGCAAAAATCTATAAACCGATAGTTATAGACGGCGAAGTGAAGTTTTATCCTGCACCCAGAAAACCTTGGCCGTTTTTCACAATTCCGGCGGCAGGCATGAATTCCCTGAAAACACGTGAGGACATCATTAAGTATGTCCATGAGCAGATAATAAAAAACGCAGCACTTCTGCTGCAGAGACATTTGACGCTGAAGCCTGGCTATAACAAACACAACAAAATGTTTATAATTTGTTCAACTCCGTCTGATGCCTTCACTTTCGCTGTTGCGAAAGTAGTATTCGGCAAATCCGAACCGAAAAAGTGCAAATGCGGTTGCGGCCTGCCCGCTTTAAAGGGTGACTACTACAACGAAAATCACAAGCGGAAAATGCTGGATACTGCCGTAAAGCAGAAGGTAATACGCTACTTCTATAAGACGCTTGATGCAAAACACAATCGTGAGAGGCACGAAGCTGTAAAGGAAATTATTAATAAGCAATGGAATAAAGGCGTTCGCAGTGAAAATGAATTGAAGGAGGCTGTAAGAAAAGCCCTGCACCTGACGTGATACCGTCTGCATGTAACATGATATTGAAGCGTGTTTTTGCCTTCTGTGTCCTCTCCCGGCCCTGCTCTGCAGGGCTTTTCCTTCGTAAAAACAAAAAAAGCCCGGCTTGGATCGCCGGGTTTTTCCAGTAATGAACACCACCATATAGTTTACACAGGCGGCCTTGCCGTCCATTCTTTTTCTTTTTGCAAACTGATTTCGAGATAAGCCGACCAATAGAGTGTTAAAAGGGCCTGTTTGTCACATATATTTTTGCGGACTCTTATGTAATGCGGATTTGCAGGTCGATTTTTTATCACGATTTTGTCACCAACTAGGTGAAATATATATAATTTATTGACTTGGTAGACAATGGTAAAATCCCTTAAAACCCTTGATGCGTAAGGAATTGCGGATTTTTGTAAAATTCCTTAAACTGCCGTAAAATATGCTGTAGCGCACTCGTAATGCGCAGGTCGAGGGTTCGAATCCCTCCATCAGCTCCAATGAAATCAAGGCTTCCGGGATATTTAAACGGAAGCTATTTTTGTTGTTTGTCGGTCATTTAGTGCCCGAGTTATTTTATATTTTAATATATACTTTTTGACTTTATCACGGATAAAAACTGTATCCTGCTAAAAGAAATATGTCCCACATAAGTATAATTAAGGAAATTTCCGGCCATAATATAGATGAGGTGATTTTATGTACCGATTCAAGTGGCCGGTGAAATTTTCTTCACCTACCGTGAAACTGAGAAAACTTCTTAAAACGGCTGGAAATGTCAAACCGATAAAAATGATAGGCAAAATACCAAAAAGGGTTGTGGCTTTTACGGCGTTGATGATCATATTGCTTGCCGTAAACGGCGCATTCTGGTATTTCAGGGCTACACATCAGGATGTAAGCCACGGCGGAGAGCGAACTCCAGATTTGAGGCAATGGCAGGTAAATCTAAATGAAAACCGGCTGGATGAAGAAAAATTAAAGAAAGAGTACAGCCTTCCCGGCTCTCAAAGCAAACTTGACGCTTCAGAAAATCAAATAAATGAAAATACCCGGACCGACAATAAAAAAATGCAAAAAAGCAGCGGCAATCAGGTTGATGTAGCTGAAAAGGCGGAGCCGGAGCGGCAAAATCTTTCCGACACATCTGCCGTCGGCACGACCGAAATCAAGACTGCGCCAGCCGCAAGCCAATCGTCTCTAATGACAATGGCCATGCCGGTGACAGGCAGGATTATAGCCGATTATGCTGTAGACAAACTCATATTTTCTAAGACGCTGGAGCAGTGGAACTCCCACTATGGTATAGATATTGCCGCTGACGAAGGTTCTCCGGTGAAAGCCGCAATGGAAGGTATGGTGGCTGAGGTAAGGATCGGCGATCCGCGGCTTGGGGTAGTGGTGGTAATCGACCACGGCGGAGATGTCAGGACTATATACGGCAATCTTTCATCAGGTCAACTTGTGCAAAAGGGGAAACATGTTAAAAAGGGCCAGATAATCGGTGCTGTTGGGAAAACGGCGCCCTATGAAATAGAAGACCCGCCCCACCTGCACTTTGAGGTATTAAAAGGTGGGGAGAACATAGATCCGCAGCAATATCTCCCCAAAATGAACTGAATTAAAAAAGTGCGGTAAAAATTGCCGCACTTTTGTTTTTTTTCTTCTAGAAAAGCATCAAGCATCATATATATTTACTAAAACTGCTTGGAGGGGGATTCGCCGTGAAGGACTATATGAGGGAACGCATACTCGATATCGCCGCATATATTATCGAAACTAAAGCAACCGTAAGGCAGGCGGCAAAAATTTTCGGAGTTTCAAAAAGCACGGTCCATAAAGATATGACCGAAAGGCTGCTGGAGATAAATCCCGAAAAAGCGAAGATGGTGAAGGAAGTCCTGGAATACAACAAAGCGGAGCGGCACATCCGGGGAGGAAAAGCCACCAAAAAAAAGTATTTAAATCTTTAACAACTTTTTAAAATCATAGAAGGATTTTTATCAAGAATGTAGAATTAGATAGTAAATTGTTGTTAAAATTTACAGGAGGTAACAAATTTTTCATGGATATAGGCATTGATCTTGGAACAGCGTCGGTTCTGGTTTATGTTCGCGGCAAAGGAATAGTCTTAAAAGAGCCTTCTGTGGTGGCTCTCGACAAAGACAGCGGCAAGATGCTGGCTGTAGGAGAAGAAGCCCGGAAAATGATAGGCAGAACACCGGGCAACATAGTGGCCATAAGGCCTCTTCGGGAAGGGGTCATCGCCGATTACACCACCACCGAACTTATGCTCAAGTATTTTTTAAACAAGGTGGTTCCCCGCCGGATTTTCCGTCCCAGAATTATGATCTGTGTCCCGGCGGTTATCACCACGGTGGAAAAGAGAGCAGTCATTGAAGCTGCCACAGCCGCAGGTTCGCGCCAGACTTTTCTGATTGAAGAACCGGTAGCGGCAGCCATTGGAGCGGGAATAGACATATCAAAACCTTTTGGAAGCATGGTGGTGGACATAGGCGGCGGCACCACAGATATTGCCGTGCTTTCTCTCGGAGGCATCGTATGTGGCGAATCCATTCGTGTGGCCGGAGATAAGTTTGATGAAGCCATTGTACGATATGTAAAAAAAGAGTTCAATTTAATGATAGGGGAAAGGACCGCCGAAGAAGTAAAAATAGGAGTCGCCAACGTTTTCCCCGAAGGTGACGATTCAACAACCATGGACGTAAGGGGCAGAAGCCTTATAACCGGGCTTCCGCAGAATATAACCATCACAGCCGAACAAACCCGCGAAGCTTTACTGGAACCCGTAGATCAGATTATAAATGCCATTTTTGGAGTGCTTGAAAAAACCCCGCCGGAACTTTCTTCGGATATAAGCGAACGGGGCATTGTCATGACAGGCGGCGGTTCGCTGCTCAAAGGCCTTGGCAAATTGATTTCCCATCATACCGGCATACCTGTAACCGTGGCGGATGACGCGATTTCCTGTGTCGCCCTTGGAGCAGGCAGGGCTCTGGAAAATTTGGACATACTTGGGCCCAACACGATATATACAAAATAAAAAAACTTTTTCGGGGAGGTGATTAAGTGATCAGAGGTCTGTACACTTCAGCGTCCGGATTGATGGCGGAAATGGCCAGAACCGATGTGATTTCAAACAATCTGGCAAATATAAACACCAGCGGTTTTAAAAAAGACAGAGCCATATTTCGCGCTTTCCCTGAGATGAATATTAATCGCATCGACGATCCCGCAGTAATCACACCTAGGGATAAAATTGATCCCAGGCCTTTCATAGGCGTTTTGGGAACCGGGGCTATGGTGGATGAAATAAGCACGGATTTCAGCCGCGGCACTATAGAAAACACATCAAATCCGCTGGACCTCGCATTGTCCGGGGACGGATTTTTTGAAGTGCAAACCCCGGCTGGAGTACGTTTCACCAGGGATGGAAGTTTCACAAGAAATGAGCAGGGCTATCTTGTCACGAGCGACGGTTATTATGTGATGGGGCAAAACGGTCCCATTCAACTTCCCGACGGCAGCGACATTTTCATCAATATTCGCGGCGATGTGTTCTCCGGCGGCAATTTTGTGGACAGGCTATCGGTGGTGTCTTTCGCCGATTTAAGACTGCTGTTGAAAGAGGGAGATAATCTTTATTCTACGACCCAGCAGCCCATTGATTCAAACAGCGAGGTAATCCAGGGGGCGCTGGAAGGCTCCAATGTCAATCCTATCGGCGAGATGGTGGACATGATTGCGGCTTTCAGAGCCTATGAAGCCAATCAAAAGGTCGTTAAAGCCAACGACGATACCTTGAGCAAAGCCGTAAACGACATAGCGCGGCTGTAATTTTCAAGCAGGGCCGGACTGCATTGCAGGGGCCCTCCACTGCGGAATGACCGAAGCAGTGAAATAATGATTTTTGAGAGCAGCGGTATTATGTCAAGGCCCTAAGTTAACATAATACAAAAGAAATTACTGCTACATGCGGGAGTGAATCAAAAAAAGACAATACTAAACTAAGCCCACCATATACCATAAAATGGAAAATAAATGGTGAGTTAAAAAATTAAAACATAATTCTAAAGAAATTTATGAAATCCCTCCCCGGGCTTCATAAAGTCGGTTAGTTCGCAGCAGACAATCGACTAACCGCACGAGTTTACGAGCAGTAAGCGCAAGGGCACGTTTTTCGGCATAAACCTTCGGCTCCGCTACCTTACGAGCATAATATTCGGCAAAAACAGGATCGTGCACCCTGACACTGTTTGCCGCTTCGATGAAATAATACTTCAGATAACGGTTGCCCGAATGAATAAGCCTGGTCTGAGAAGCTGTAAAATTGCCAGACTGGTTCTCGGTCCACGCAAGACCGGCGAACTTGGCCAATTGTTTATGACTACTAAACTGTCGGATATCACCAATTTCGGCCAGCATACCGGCAGCAAAAACAGGGCCAATACCCGGCACCGAATCAAGGGTTTGAGGAATCGTCTTCAAATGGTCCTCAATGGCTTTCCTCAGGGATTTAAGCTCATCCTGAATAGCACGAATGACGCGAATACTAGAAGCCATAGCAAGGTTTACCGAATCAGCCATAGACTTAGGCAAACGATAAGAAGAACGTGCGGCTTTTTGCAGCGATAATGCAACAGCCTGAGGGTCGTCGAAACGATTCTTACCCTTATCCACCAGAAAACTTACCAGTTGGTCAATAGACATCTCGGCCAATTCTTCAACGGACTCAAACTCCTCCATAACTGAAAGCGAAGTTGTAGAAAGCTTGGTTTTACTAAAGGGTCCGACAGTATAGTCACTAAACTTCAAATAAAGGTAAGTCATGAGGAAATTGCTTTCCCGTGTCAAATCCTGCATCAGATGAAAACGAGCCCGTGTTAAATACTGAAGCGAAAGCAAAGGCTCACTCCAGGTAAAAGGATGCGGGAGATGGCCGGATCTGAGTTTTGATGCAATAAACCATGCGTCAATCCTATCATTCTTGGGGGCATCAAGATAATGAGATTTCTTAAACTCTTTAATAAGACTCGGATTAAACACATAGACCTTAACATCACCACACTCAAAATCAAGATGTCGCTCAAGATACATCGCTGCATGAGTCGAATAACAGCCCGTATGCTCCAAACCGAACAGAATTTGATCAAATCCGTGTTTATGTACCAATGAAACGATGCGTTCTCTAAATTCCATAATACCCGGTCGGTTATTTGACACAGTAAAGCGACATAAAGGTTTCTTTTCTTCATCCTTTGTCAAACAACATACAACGTTATCACTGCTGCTTACATCAATCCCGACAAACAAGGGATAAGTCATAGAAAATCACCTCCTTTTTGCTAAAGGATGAAGATGCCTACAATCCTGGGATGTCCCTGGGAAACCCATGAACGACAACCTTGCGAAACTATTGGAATACACCGGGGATCACCGGTGCACGAGCCTTCCTCTGCTTGCGGAAGGGGTGATCGGCCGGGAAACAGTCAGCGTGTAGGTCTATATCATGGGGCCAGGGGAACACTCTCAATTTGGAAGAACCCTTGTATATAAGGGTCAACAGGAGGCATACGAACATTCCCTTGGTAGACACCTATGGCTATTTTCCCAAAGACACCCCAGGATTGTAAAGACCTTTTTATTCAATTGTCAAAGAGCAAGATACTAAAAGAAAAATAACGTAGTAAATATGATTTTATGTAAACCAAATCTTTAGATATTCTTATTATACAAGGAGGGTTTTACCATGATGAGGGCACTTTGGAGTGCCAGCTCGGGAATGAAGGCGCAGCAGCTCAATGTGGATATAATTTCAAATAATCTTGCAAATGTAAATACCTCAGGTTTTAAAAAGAGCAGAGCCGAATTCAAAGATCTCCTTTATGAGACTTTAAAAAGGCCCGATGTATACCAGCAAGGATTGGGAAATCCTGTAGGGCTTCAGGTGGGACACGGCGTCAGGCCGGCGGCCACCACCAGATCGTTTAGTCAAGGTAGCCTGGAGGAGACAGACAATACCTTCGATCTGGCCATTGATGGAGATGGATTTTTCATGGTGGAAAGGCCAGACGGAACAAAGGCATTTACCCGAGACGGCGCCTTTAAGGTTTCGGTGGACGGCACGGACAGAAACCTGGTAACATCTGAGGGATATTATGTGTTGAGCTCTGACGAAGACTATATAACAATACCTGAAGGTTATAGTGATATAAGTATTTCCACAGACGGCCTCATAACAGGCAAAAATGAAGACGGCGAAATTGATGAACTGGGACAGATCGGCCTGGTGAAGTTTATGAACCCGGAAGGTCTGCTGGCCTGCGGCAATAATTTATATGAACAGACTGCCGCTTCCGGGGAATACCAGTTGAAACAGGATGCTGAAGATCCCGGATACGGGTCCATCCTTCAGGGCTTTCTGGAGATGTCCAATGTGCAGGTGGTGGAAGAAATGGTAAACCTCATCACAGCCCAGAGAGCCTATGAGATTAACACAAAGGCTATCCAGACTTCCGATGAGATGCTGGGAGAGGCCAACAATCTCAGACAATAGGGATGGTGGAATATGGTTGTAATAAACGGCGCGGCATATTCTGCCGCACAGCAGTCAGATAAAACCGTTTCTGCCGAAAGAAGCAAAAATTTGACCGGCATCGAATCCAGACAACAATTGAAAAAGGCCTGTCAGCAGTTTGAATCCATATTTTTGTATTATCTTTTGCAGAAAATGCGCGACACGGTTCCAAAAGAAGGCTTTTTTGAGCAGGGTGTTTCATATGATATAATTCAATCGATGCACGACGAAGCTCTGGCAGAGGAGCTTTCCAAAGGCGGAGGGCTGGGTCTTGCGGATCAAATATACAAACAGCTGTCAAAATACATTTAAAACAAGACATAACTATTTTGAGGCTGAACAGTTATGACGAAATTTTCCGGGGGCGCTGTAATTGCTCGCCTCCGGAATTTTTGAGAAAGGGAGAACAATTATGCTGAACATAGAGGATATTCAAAACATTATCCCGCACCGCCATCCTTTTTTGCTGGTGGATAAAATACTGGAGCTGGAAGAGGGCAAAAGAGCCGTCGGGATAAAAAATGTTTCGATAAACGAGCCGTATTTCCAGGGGCACTTTCCCGGAAAACCGGTCATGCCAGGGGTGCTAATTGTGGAAGCTCTGGCCCAGGTGGGAGCATGCGCCATTTTAAGCTCCGAGACAAACAGAGGGAAACTTGCCCTTTTTGCGGGTATCGACAAAATGAGATTCAAAAAACAGGTGGTTCCCGGAGACTGCCTTACTCTGGAAGTGGAGCTTACCAGAATCAGAGGGGCTGTAGGGAAAGGCAAAGCAGTTGCCAGAACAGGCGGCGAGGTAGTTGCGGAAGGAGAGCTTATGTTTGCTCTGGTAAAGCCTTAGGAATGCGTCGTTTGTAAACGCGAGAAATCACATGGATAAAGATGATACAGGAGGGGAAAAATACTCCCAGGGAATGTTTAGAGGTGATATTATGACAGCCTGTAAGAGACCGGGAGTATTTTTATTTATTTTCCTGTTGATTGCTGCAGTATCCGCTTCTATACTTGTGGAAGGCTGTTCAAAAAAACCGGCAAAATCCCCTGCGAAGCCTTCCGGAAATGAAAAACAGGAATCTTTTAACCTGAAAAAACTACAGACTAGTATTGACAGCCTCGTAAAAGATTTCGAGAAGGAATACTTAAAACGACAGGCACCACCCCCGAAACCTCAGACTCAGGCAAAACCTTCGGGAAATGAACAAAAGCAGGGGGGACAGCAGAGCAAATCTAAGGGCGGCCAGCAGGGAAAAGAGCAGCAGGGCGGTCAGGGTCAGAGCGGACAGGTTGCGGGACCCGACTGGGCAAAGTTTGAAAAGGATGTAACACAGATCCACACGCAGTGGAACAATTTCCAGCCTGAAGCCATAAAGAACGGGGCGACGCTTGACATGGCGGACGGTTTTAGCCGAAAACTCAATGAACTTACAATGACTCTTACAAGGCAGGAACTGTATCAGGGTTTGCTGGCGGCCAATGACCTTTATGAAAAAACGGTGTCGTTTGAAAAACTGTTCAAAACCAAATCCCCTCCGGATACCAAAAAAGTGCTGTATAATCTGAGAAACGCCACATACAGGGCTCTTGCCGGAGAGGATGCTGAGGCCGAAAAAGCCATAAACGATGCTCTGAGGGTGTGGGAAACAGTAAAACCCCAGATAAAAGATATTGCCACCGTCAGCAAAGTGGAATATTCATTGAAGGAATTGGGGCAGGCAATAAAAGAAAAAGACCCCAATCTTATAAAAATCAAGGCCCAGATAGCGGAAAAGAACATGCAGGACGCTATTAAATCCATAGAAAAGCAGTGAATCAGTGAGTCAGGGGACGGTTCCTTGACTCATTTTGATGAGTCAAGGAACCGTCCCCTGACTCAAACGAGTCTTCTTGACAACTTTGACAGCGTCCCAATCAGAAACATCGGTTGTGTGCAATTTAGAATAAGTTCCTCCGGGCAGGTTACTATAACACATGTGGCCGGGCCGCCTGATTTCATTATGTCAACGGGACAATCATTCTTCCAGTTTACCGACAGTCCCAGATAAGACGCCAGCGATTCCGCCTCACTCTTTATCCCTCTTGAACCCACGGGAATTATGTCGTGTATAAGAGAACTGTTTGAAAGTTCTTTCATCACTTTCGAATCGGCGATAGCCGGATCTTCCAGACTGACTTCGTTACCTACTTTCGGCGTGCCTATACAGTATATGTTATCGCCTGCAATGGTTTTGTTTATTCGCAGGTTTTTTTTGTTCACGGTGCCCATAACGGTCACTCCGAGCCCCGTCTGGCATGTGGGGATGTTCTTTTCGGTGCTTATTGCGATGGGAAGATTTAAGTCAACGGTTTTAAGTTCATCCCGGATACCGGCTAATATACCTTCACCCGTAGGTGACGGTTCGCTGCATACGGAGGCGGTTACGGCAACCGGAATTGCTCCTACCGACATTATCTCCATGAGGGGCACCCTCAGTGTAAACCTCCCTACAATGTATGGTGAAACCCTCACCACATCTTTCTCCTTTTCACCTATTCCCCCCGCCGAATCGCAGGCCACAGCCAGAAGCATGTCGCCGCTCAGTTTTACAAAACTAACATCTCTATTTTCGGGCATATCCTTTCCTCTTTTTTTCTGGTTCACCATATACATTCCTCCTGACTTTTTGATATATTAAAAAGTCCGCAGTCTAACTCGCATTAGACCGTGGACTTTACCATCATCCCCGGGAATATACGCTTCTCAAGGCAGGTCTCCTGGCTCGGGTTCATGGCGGACTTTTCCTTCCCGGTTTCCCAGTGGATCCATAAAGGCCGCTCCCCGTTACAGTGGCGGGACCGCGCCGGACTTTCACCGGTCTTCCCTATTCTCCCCGAAGGGCACCTCAAGAAACATTTTACTTTTGTATAAATAATATACTAATCTTTGGATTATGTCAAATAATGAAATTCATCGACTCATCGAAAGACAAATTAAAACTTACCAGGCATCAGCTGTTCAAGTAAGCTTTTTTGTTATTCCATTTCAGCCTTGGGTTCAGTCGAAATACACAGACCCAACGCTCTATGATAGATATAGTATAATAGTCCGCCTATGATAAGTCCATTTATGGCCGGTATGAAGAATTTAACTTTCCACGATACAAAACCGCCTATTAATACTGAGATTAGACCCGGCCAGTATATGCCTTCCTTTTGAATAAAACTTTTTCTGGAAACGAAGAAGTATTCGGTAATTATTACACCGGCAACAGGCGTTACCCAGGAAGCGAGAATCGATACAAAGCCAAGGAAGTGACTTACAATACCGGATATGGCAAATGCGGTGCCGACGAGAGCGGAAAAAAGCGTAAGATAGAATCTGCTGCCACCAAACACCTTTTTTAATGCAAGACCCGAACTGTATGCAGATGTGATGCATGTGGTCCACTGAAGCAAAAAGACAAACACTAAGGCCATAGCCGGCATACCCAATTTCATCATAACCTCTACTATATTCCATGGTTCCTTTACACCGAGTTTCGTTGCCGAAAGGGCCATTATCATACCGGCAATTGTAAGTACTGAGGTTGCCGGAAAAAGACCTACAATGCCAGAATACGTTATATCGCTCCACTTATTTTTTATCCATCTCGTATAATCGGCCACAAAAGAACATCCTACGGCAATCATGCCGATCTGCATGTTTATGCCCCACATCAACCCCATATTTTGCTGCGGATTATAAGCCCAGAGGCTGCCTATACCCACTCCCATTATAGCTTTGCCGACGCCGAATATAATGATGTAAATCATTATAGGAAGACTTACCCAATTTAACCATGCCATGGATATAATACCGTACATGGCAGGGACCGCAAATACGATGCCAAATATTAATGTTACAATATTAAAAACTGTTTTACTCATGGGAATTACTGCAGCCATTGCTTGAGTCGCTATTGAAACCTCTATGCCGTACCAGGCAATACAAGGTATGACAGTTACAATAAAAGATGTTGCTATATCGCTTCCTTTTTTTCCAAAGGCGCATTCACCAATCAGGTAAGTGTTTAATCCCTGTTCCGCTCCAATTTTGCCCAGCGGGATGTAAAATAATACAAGAAGGGCGACAAGGCCTAAAAACATAGCTACAATGGCCTGCGACAATGTGAGGCCGTAAATCAAGCCTCCGCCTGCCATACTACACGCAAGCACGGCACACATTCCAATATATACGCTGGCCGCATAAAACCAATGTTTCCGCATCGACTGTGGTATCGGCTTTTGAGAATACTCTTCTTCAAAATTTACTTGATTTTTACTTTTTTCCATACTACTGTACTCCTTTCAGAAAATAAAAGATTTGTGTAGTTTATTATATAAATTTTTGGAGCAGGAACTTGTTCAATATCACCTCCGCATTTTTATGATAATTTTTGACATTTTGATGAAAATATAAAAAAAGTTGGTATAATATATTAAATAAAACTAGCTTTTTTCCTGCTCGTAAAATAAAAATAACGTTGGCAGTTAAAAACAAAATTAAGCATATTATTTATTTTTGAAAGACAAAGCAATAACGGAGGAATTTTGATGGAAGGCATAACTGTAAAAGAGGCTTATGAAATTTTAAAAGAAGACGGCGTTTATTGGGCTGGTGGAAGAAACGGGGAAACCAGGGTTATAAAATCGGTGAGTGTTATAGAAATCCCCGATTGCTTAGAGTGGCTTCAGGGTGGAGAAATGATATTGACCACGCTGTATCCATATAAAACTATTGATGAGAGACTCAATCTTATAAGAGGTTTGAGCAGAGGTGAAGCTGCGTGTATTTGCATACATCCGGGCAATGATCCGTTTCCTCAGGTGCCCGATTGTTTGGTAAAGCTTGCAGATGAAATAAATTTTCCCTTATTTTTAATAGACAGAAAACTACCTTATTCTATAATCATGAAAAAAATATATGAAGCTTTACTTAACAGGGAAGAGCTGGCTCTAAAAAAAGCTCAGGAGATTAACAATATAATGAATAATATCTTATTGACCAATGGAGGGGCGCATGAAATAATAGACAAATTATCAGCGATTACAAATAAAAGCGTGCTTTTTCTCGATGAAAATTTTAAACCAGTTGATGTGATTTTAAGAGGGAAAAATGACAGTTTAGTTGAAGAAGATTTTACAAAAATATGCGATTTTGCAAAAAGTTATATTGAAGCGAATATTTTACACAAAAGAAGTAAAAATAAACCCGACCAAACTTACATTGTCACCGGGAAAGATGGCTTTAATCTTGCAATTTCCATAGTGAATATCAATGATGAGATGGATTATTATTTGTTAGTCATAAAGCAGGGTGAAATGACTGAGTTTGACAATAAATTATACAAAATTGCATTTCCCGGGACAATTACTGCCTTAAAGATAGATATATTAAAAAATCTGGCTATCCTGGAAACAGAACAAAGACTTAAATCAGACTTTTTTGAAGACATAATAAATGATGCCTATACATCGGATGAGCTTATGAAAAAAAGAGCCCGAACCCTTGGTTTAAATCTCCTTGACAAAAACTTTGTCGTCATTTTTGACATTGACGATTTCGAAAAATACTGCAGAGATAATTATGAAAAAGGCGAAGAGCATATCCAAAAGATAAAAAGAGACTTGAAAAGGGCCATTGAAGAAGCATGCAAAGACATAAAGAACAGGGTTCTGCTTTTTGTTCCTAAAAGCGACGCCGGTGTATTACTTTTAGGTTTTACTCAAATTGAATATATGAGAGAAATGCTGTATAAAAAAATGTTAAACGACTTGTTTTTTAAAGTAGTAGATAGATTTTCCTCAAAGAATCCGGATGTCACATTATCAATGGGAGTAAGTTCGGGCATAGAAAATATTGTAGAGTTCAAGAGGGCTTACAAGGAAGCCATCTTTGCAAAAGATATAGGGAATAAATTATTCGGCAGGGGGAAAATTAATTTTTATGATGATCTCGGGATATATAAATTGATATCAATTCCGGACAAAAAAGAGGATATATTAAGGGATAAGTGGTTTTCCAAACTTTATGAGCATGATAGGAATAAAAGCGGTGACCTTATAGAAACACTGGAGGTTTTTCTGGACAGCAACGGCAGCATAAAAGATACGGCGAAAAAGCTTTACACCCATCCCAATACGATAAAGTACCGTCTTAAAAAGGTTAAGGAACTGACCGGTGAAGATATACTTCAGGATGAACAAAAAAGGCTTTATTATCATATTCTTATAAAAGCTTTGAAGATGCTTTCTTGATGATAATTTTTATAAACCTGAAGCATGAGATGTTTTCTAAAATCGTTATAAAACTCTAATTGTCGAACAGACAGGCTGTCATTGGCAGATGAATATTTTTTCTGCCATGAACAGCCTGTTATTCTTGTTATCTTTATGTGACAAAAAATCTTCTTTTTTTTGTTGTTTAAAGATATGGCTTTTAATAAGTTAAAAAAATTATAATAAAACTATTAGATTTTTTGGAAGGAGGGATTTTGCATCATGTCTAAAATTTTGTGGATTAACTTAAAACGCTGCATTTAATAAAACAGGCCGAAAATGACGGTTATGATGCCGCCGTAAAAAATACGGCTTTGAAACGCCGCCGCTTTTTGAGATAAAACAGTGGGAATTGGAAAAACAATATGATATTAAAGCATTATGGGACAAATAAGGAGGAAGAACATATGGCAAAAGATGTAAGAATTGGATTTGATGTCGGCGGGACTTTTACCGACGGCGTAATGCTCAGGGGCAAAGAGGTTCTGGCAAAGGCAAAAGCCCTTACTACCGATGATGTTACTACGGGAATAATAAATGCTCTGGATGTTTTACTGAAAACCAAAAAAGCCGAAGTTTCTGAAATAAGCCTGGTATCGCTGGGAACAACCCATACCACCAATGCAATTATCGAAAGGAAAAATTTGAATAAAGTTGGTATTTTCAGGTTGGGTGCACCGGCGACGACTGCTATCCCTCCTCTTACAGGCTGGCCGGAGGATTTGAAAGCGGCCATCGGTGGAGTCGATAATATCTTTATTGTGCGCGGAGGAAAAGAGTACGACGGAAGAGACGTTGTTCCCCTGGACGAAGAAGCAATTAGAAGCGCATGCAGGAAAATCAAGGGGAAAGTTGACTCCATAGCCATAACCGGCGTCTTTTCTCCAATGATCCCCGACCAGGAAGAAAGGACGGCGGAAATCATAAGAGAAGAACTGGGAGACATACCGATTACCCTTTCAAACCATATTGCTTCCATATCTCTCCTGGAGAGAGAAAACTCTACCATTTTAAATGCATCAGTCATTACCGTAATGAGAAAGGCTGTGGAAGCCCTTAAAAAGGCCGCAAAAGAGCGCGGCATTGAGGCGCCTCTTTTCATAGTTCAAAATGACGGGACGGTCATGTCTGCGGATTACGCGGTGAATTACCCGATTTTCACAGTGGCGTCGGGACCTGCGGCCAGTGTCAGAGGTGCGGTTTATCTTTCCGGCATTGATAATGGTGTTGTGGTAGACATAGGCGGGACTTCCACGGATGTCGCATATATAGTAAACGGATTCCCCAGAGAGTCTTCAATAACGGTAACAATTGGCGGTGTTAAGACAAATATCAGATGCCCGGACCTTATGTCCATAGCTCTTGGCGGCGGAACAATAGTAAAGACTAAAGGCAACGAGGTTATAGCCCATGGCCCCGAGAGCGTCGGATATAACCTGGTCAAATTGGGCAAGTCTTTCGGTGGTCCGATAATTACCACCCATGATATTGCAGTGGCCAAGGGAATCCTTGATAAGAAGCTCGATATCTTTGACACGGACTTTGCGCCTCATATTGATAAGGTTAAAGCTTTAGACAAAGACCTTGTAGAAGCGGCATATAATATAATAAAGAATACACTGGAAGTGGCCGTAGATCAAATGAAGACAGTGGCCGGCGATGTCAAGGCCATCTTCGTGGGTGGCGGTGCCCTTGTGGTGCCCAGGGAAAATCTTGAAGGCATATCTGAAGTCGTAATGCCGCCTCACTTTGAGGTTTGTGGTGCCATCGGGACAACCATTGCAGAAATCGGCGCTTATGCAGAAGGTGTGGCGGATTTAGAGATTGAGGATAGGGATGCTGCTATAAATAAAGTAATTGAAAAGGCAAAAGACGAAGCGGAAAAAGCGGGAGCAATTCGCGATACAGTAGAAGTGCTGGATGTTGAAGAGATTCCGTTTGCATACATGCCCGGAAAACGCGAAAAGATACGCATCAGGGTAAAAGGGAAAATATTTGAATAAGGGAGGCGGAACACAAATGTCGAAAAAAGTTTTCGAGACGCTGGAAAAATGGGGAATTAAAAACTATAAAATCATAGACAAGCAGGCAGTAAAAGAAATCACTCTCGGAGCATCCATCCTTGCAACGGGCGGCGGAGGAGACCCCGAGATAGGCCTTCTATGGGCATATAAAGTGCTGGATGAAGGAAAGACCGTTGTAATGGTTGATCCGATGGACATACCCGATGATATTCTGGTGGCGAGCCCCGCCTGCCTGGGCGCGCCGGTGGTACTTACCGAAAAGCCGCCGTCTTATGATGTATTAAATAATGCCATAAGAAAACTCGAGCAGTACTGGGGAAAGAAACTTGGGGCAACGATTCCGATTGAATGCGGAGGAGTGAATTCCACCGTCGCTTATGCGGCCGCAGGAGAATTTGAGGTCCCGGTGATCGACGTAGATGGCATGAACAGGGCGTTTCCAGAGCTCCAGATGACTTCATGGGTTACAAATGGAGTAAATGCCTCCCCTACGGTTTCCTGTGATGACAGAGGCAACGTAACTGTAATTGATACCGGCGATGACAACAAGATGGCCGAAAATATCGCAAGGCGTGTCGCCATGGCCTACGGCGGCATTTCCTGGATTGCGACATACCCCATGACGGGAAAACAGGTCAAGGAAGCTTCTATTTTAAATTCCCAGAGCATTGCGTGGGAATTGGGCAAAGCCGTTTACAGGGCAAGAGAAAAGCACCTGGACCCTGTGAAGGAAATGCTCGACAGCTTGAAGGCTACGAGAAACGTGACGGGGATGAAGGTATTCAAAGGCAAGATAGTGGATATTTCCAGGGAATTCGGCGGAGAGTCGACAAAAGGCTTCAGCCTCGGCAGAATAAAAATGGAGGGGCTTGACGAATATAAGGGAAGTGTGGCAGAAATCGACTTTCAAAATGAATGGCTTGTTTTAAGGATTGACGGCAAAATAAGGTGTCTGCCGCCGGATCTAATTGCCATAGTGGATTCTGAAACGGGAGAACCAATTCGCACCGATATCATGAAATACGGCTACAGAGGTTCTATCATCCTCATTCCCGCTCACGAAAGGATGAGGACGCCTAAAGGAATACAGCTGTTCGGGCCCGGGTATTTTGGCTACGACATGGATTATGTTCCTGTAGAAGAGCTAAATAAGGAGGTGGCGAAATAATGGCTTACAGCTTTAATGAAACGGAAAAAGCCATTATAAAGTTCTTGAAAGAAAACCCCTATAGCGAGAGAAAAGCCGTTGTTGAAGCACTTTCGAGCATGCCGGGATTGGAAGAATATCTGGAAAAACTTGCAAATGACATGGTATTGATAGAACTTACCGGGCCAATGGAATCAAGCCTGGAATCCAGGGTGCCGAAGAAGATATACATGATAAATCCCGAAAAAGAAAGTGAATTAGAAGGGATATAAGATGAATTATAAAAGGCGTGTGGATAAATTAATCGGGCTTTTACAGGAAAAGTGTCTGGATGCGGTAATTCTGGGGGACAGAGCCAATGTGAGGTATTTTACAGGCATGCGGTTTAATACCGCATCCTTTTCCATCCTTTTTGTCTCTAAAAATGGTGATGTTGTGCTTTTGACCGCCGTTCTCGACTATAACAGGGTAAAAAGGAATTGCTGGATAAAAGATATTAGAAAGTTCCCGGAAGATGACCCAAATTATCTAAATCCATTAAAAGAACTACTTTATGGCAGAAATATAAAGCGCGTGGGCGTTGAGTTTTCAACCGTTACAGTTGAAAGAGAAAATTTAATAAAAGAGGTAACGAACGCCGAACTGGTAAACATTGAAAACGATCTTTTAAGGCTCAGAATGGTTAAAGATATGGAAGAAATCGAAATTATAAGGATTGCCGCAAAAATCGCGGAAAAAGCCATGATTAAAGCCGTGGAGAGCATAAGAGAGGGAATTAAGGAATATGAAGTATCCGCCGTTGCCCAGGACGTGATGATGAGAGAAGGGGCGGAAGGATTGTCCTTTGAACCTTTTGTCATGTCGGGGGAGAACGCATGGCTCCCACAGCGATTTTCTTCGGATAAAGAACTTAAAAAGGGTGAACTTGTTCTTTTCGACATGGGGTGTGTCTACAGGGGTTATTGCTCTGATATCACAAGGACGTTTTCCCCTGGGGGCCTTTCTGATGAGCAAAAACATTTGTTCAGAGTCGCTTATGAAGCTCAGCAGAAAGCCATAGAGGCTGTGAAGCCGGGAGTGGCTGCAGAGGATATTGATAAAGCCGCCAGAGATTATATTACGCAAAAAGGGTTTGGTAAATATTTTCCCCACCTTACAGGTCATGGCCTGGGCCTTAGCATTCATGAAATGCCGATAGTGGATGTAGGAAGTAAAATTTTGCTGGAACCTGGAATGATAGTTACCATTGAACCCGGCATATATGTGGAAGGCCTTGGAGCGGCCCGGGTAGAAGACATGGTGCTTGTGACGGATGGTGGGTATGAACTACTAACAAATGCTCCTCGAGAGCTGGTGTAGGTGATGAATATGAGCGTATATGATATTTTAAAAAGATGGGGTATAGAAAATTACAGGGTTGTGGATGAACAGGGTCTGAAAGAAATAACCCTGGGAGCGTCTATCCTTGCTACCGGTGGCGGGGGTGATCCGGAGATAGGATTTTTATGGGCTCTCAATGTGGTCAAAGAGAGAAATGATATTGTGTTAATAGATCCAAAAGATTTTCCGAATGACGCCCTGGCTGCCATAGCCGGTTGCCTGGGAGCACCCGTTGTTTTGACGGAAAAACCCCCGAATGGTAAGGAAGTCCTGTGGTGCTTACAAAGTTTAAAAAGGTATCTGGGAAAAGAAATTCAAGCCATTATACCTCCTGAGGCCGGAGGGGTAAATACTCCTGTTCCGATGGCGGTTGCCGGGGCTGTGGGTATCCCGGTGGTCGATGCGGACGGCATGGGCAGGGCTTTTCCAGAGCTTCAGATGACCTCCTTTTATACCCATGGCATTATGCCGTCTCCCACGGCGGCAGCCAATGAAAAAGGAGCGGTAACTGTGGCGGATACCGCATGTGCTCTTATGGCGGAAAGAATAATAAGAAATGCAGCCATGGCCTACGGGGGGATATCCTGGATTGCGGGGTACCCGATGACCGGCAGGCAGCTTAAAGAAGCGGCCATCTTTAATTCCATTTCAAAGAGCTGGGAACTGGGTAAGGCGGTCTACAAATGCAGAAAAACCCATGACGACCCCATTGAAAACATAGTGAAGATAGTCGGAGGATATAAGGTTTTCAAGGGCAAGATTGTAGATATAAATCGCGAATTCGGAGCAGAAAAGACTAAAGGGTTCTCCATGGGGAGGCTCACCCTGGAAGGACTTGAGGAATATAAAGGTGAAAGGGCTTTCGTGGATTTCCAGAACGAATGGCTGAGGCTTGAAATAAGCGGAAAAGTCAAATGCCTGACGCCGGATTTAATATTGATACTGGATTCGGAAACCGGTGAGCCTATAAGGACCGATATAGTGAAATACGGATATCGCGGAAGCATAGTTGTGGTCCCGGCCGATGAAAAGATGCGGACCGACCTGGGCATTGAAACCTTCGGGCCGAAGTATTTCGGCTATGAGGAAGATTATACTCCCGTAGAAAAGCTGGTATGAATAAAAAGCTCCTATCTTTTGGTAGGAGCTTTTTGATTGTACCTCAGAATCAAATCGGAAGAGGTAATTATATCTGATAGTATCAATGCATCACATTTCTCTTATCCTGCTTAAAAACGGTCTTTTTGTCACGGCGAGCCACAGCCATCCGCATAGTATTCCGAATATGATGTTTACTGCACCGACGATCTGCACAAGATTACCCGGAACAAATGACACTATAACCATTCCTACGCTTCCCATCACCGTTGCAAATGAACTCATAAGCGACGATGCCGATCCAGTATCTTTTTTCTGTTGTTCCAGCATGAGGAATGTACTCGGCGGCCGGGTGCAACTAGTCGCAATAGTCGCAGGAATCAGCATGATAGCGAATACTTGTGGTCCTGAGCTTCCCAGCGCATATACCAGAATTCCGCTCAATATTATAACTGTAAAACAGACGTTAATGATAGAAAATCTTTTGAATCGAGCTGAAAGCTTCAGGTAGATCAGCGGGCCTGCCAGCATACCTGCGGCATTAAAGGCAAAGTAATAGCTGTAAACCTGGCTGCTCAACATAAAAGTATCCTGATAAATGTAAGAAGATGAGGATATGAATGCCATAGAAGTTATACTCAACATAGAAAAAATGATAAGCAGGGAGGTGAATCCGGGATTTTTGAGAACCACCCCAAGACGCCCGATGGTATGCATGACGCTGCCGTTGCTCCTTGCCTCCAGCGTTTCTTGAAAAGCTACAGCACCGACGAAGGTTACAACGCCTAAAATCGCTTGAGTGACAAAGACTCCTCTCCATGATGTAATTTTCAGTAAAAGAGCGCCTATAACCGGCGCCACGGCAGGACAGATAACGACCATTGACTGTACCAGTGCCAGTATTGATTCGCGTTTCCTGCCCTCGTACATATCCTTTACAATAGCCGTGGCCAAAACACTGGCGACGCTTCCACCTGTAGCCTGCAAAATTCTAAAAAAAATCAGTTGGTATACGTTTAAAGAAATGGAGCACAAAACACTTGCAATAACGTAGCCGGTAAGGCCAATAAGCAAAACGGGCCTGCGTCCGTATTTATCGCTCAACGGCCCCCATATTAGAGTTCCGAGACTGAAAAATACAAAAAACAGGATCAGAGTAAGATTTGTCAGATAATTTTGCGTTTGAAAATACTTTGTCATGGTTGGCAAAGCAGGGAGATAAAGGTCGGTAGACAAAGGCACAAAAGCACTTAACAGCGCCAGAAATATTATCATACCTTTATTACCCAGGTATTTCTGTCTTATCATTATGTTCGATGAATAATTGGTTTCGTTGTTCATTTTTATCAACACTGCACTTTAGAAAATGAGTTGATTGATTTAGCAGATAGCCCGGATCATTTTCGTCAAAAGCCATTTTCATCATCCAAATATGTTTATTATTATACTAACTATGAACATGATAATCAAGTATTATGTATCAGCTGATGCAATAAAAAATGATAATTTAATTCCTTTTTATTGGACAATGTGCATTATATTTTATATATTTGGAAAGGCATACAGATTCGGATGTATATATGTTGTGCCTTGAAAACCGGCTTTTTAAATCAAAGGCTTTATGCTATAATATAGACACGTTAATATCGAAATTATGTTGATACAGTTGCAGTGCTGTTAAAAAATTAATTATTTTCAATTTAATAAATATTAATAAATATTGAGACAGGAGGAGCGTCATTTGAATCTGTACTATGGCAAGAAAATCCTGATCGTGGAAGACAGCAGGCTAAATGCGAAAATAACGGCGGACATATTGAGTAAAAACGGTTACACTACTGATATGGCCCGTTCCGGAGAAGAGGCTCTGGAAAAACTCCGCGGCAGCCAGCGGCCTGATCTCATCTTAATGGACATAGAGCTTGGGAAGGGAATGGACGGGATAGAAGCGGCACAAAAGATTCAAAGTATTGGAGATATTCCCGTGGTTTTTCTTACGGCAAACGCCAGCAGAGAAATAATGGAAAAAATATGTTCCGTAACTGCTTACGGGTACGTGATAAAAAATTCCGACAAATATGCACTGCTGTCGGCGGTGGAAATGGCGTTGAAACTCCATGAGGCAAACGCGCGGGTAAAGCGGAGCGAGGAGCTTTTCCGCCGGATGTTTGAAGCGCACGAAGTGGTCATGCTTTTGGTTGAACCGGAATCGGGCCGCATAGTGGAGGCGAATGAAGCCGCCTGCCGCTTTTACGGCTATCCGAAGGACAGGCTTTTGAAGATGAGCATGGACGAGATCAATGTCACTTATGGCATGGACATTGCGCAAAAATACAGAGAAGCTCTTGAAAGAAGCTGCAGTCCGTGCATTTGCGTCCACCGCCTGTCAGACGGACGGGAGAGGTTTGTGGAAGTCTATTCGGCGGTCATCAATTGTAACCAGGGGACTCTGCTCGATTTAATCGTCTTTGACATTACCGAGCGGATTCAGACTGAAGAAGAAATAAGGTTTTACAGGCATCTGGTAGAAAACTCATTGATTGAGATATATGTTTTCCACCCCGAAACCTTCAAATTCATTACTGTCAACCGCAGCGCCAGAGAAAACCTGGGATATACCCTGGAAGAGCTGACCGAGATGACACCTCTTGACATAAAGTTTTCCTTTGACATGAACAGCTTCAGAAAATTTCTCGCACCTCTGGATGCAGGGGTACAGGAGAAGATAATATTCGATACATTTCACCGCCGAAAGGACGGTTCCACCTACCCGGCGGAGATCCACCTGCAGCTTATAGAATACATGGGAGAAAAAGTTTATATGGCACTTGTCATAGATATAACGGAGCGCAGAACCATGGAGATGGAACTTGCGAAAAAAGAGGCCACTTTAAGAGCGATAATGGAATCCGCCCGGGACGCCATAGTTATGATCGACGGGCGCGGTAAGGTAATTTTCTGGAACCCGGCGGCGGAACAGCTTTTTGGATACTCCCGGGAAGAGGTCATGGGGAAAGACCTGCATAAGTTTATTGCGCCTGCGGAAATGTACGAAGCATATAAAAAGTCGTTTGCAAGATATCAATCCGGTAAAGATGGAAGTTCTGCCGGGAAAATGCTGGAATTAAAAGCAATACACAAAGACGGGAGGACAATCGAAGTGGAACTTTCCCTTTCAAAAGTGAAAGTGGAAAATGAATGGCATTCTGTAGGAATTATGCGAGATATAAGCGAGCGTAAGAAGACGGAAGAACAGCTCTACCGGATGTCCATCACCGATCCCCTGACAAATGTTTACAATCGGCGCTTCTTCATGCAGATGCTGGAAAGAGAGATAGAGCGCACAAAGCGGTCCGGGCATTCCTTTTCTATCATTATGCTGGATCTTGATAGATTCAAGAGCGTAAACGACCGCTTTGGGCATGCCGCCGGTGATACGGTTTTAATTAGCGTGACGGAACTTATAAAAAGCAGGATACGCAAGTCGGATTGCCTTGCCCGCTGGGGCGGAGAGGAATTTATTATCCTTTTGCCCGAAACATCCATTGAAGATGCGGCAAATCTTGCCGATGAGTTGCGGCAGCTTTTGAGCGACATGGAATTGCCGGAGATAGGACATGTTACGGCCAGCTTCGGCGTGTCGGGCTTCAGATTATCGGACACCGTCGACACTATTATTATGCGGACAGACAGCATGTTGTATGAAGCAAAATCCGCAGGCAGGAACTGTGTCCGTTATACTCTCTGATTTAACAAAATTGTATTTATCTTTTATGCGTAATATTGTATAATCTTATCAAATACTTTTTATTGGGAGATGGCAGGATGGTAGGAAAGGTTGTTTGCAGGGCCTCGGGCCTTTTATTTTTAAGCGGAAAAATTAAGGCCGCCGCTTTTTGCCGGCCGGGAGGACTGTCTTCAGTTCGCATTGCTTGTACCATGAGAGGGGGGAAACCCTGTGCTGTGGTCGAAGGATGAGGCATTGCCGAGAAAAGAAATCGAAAGTATACAGCTTGAAAGATTGAAATACATCGTAAATTATGCTTACGAAAAAGTTCCATTTTACAGGCAGGCTTTTGACCGCATAAATCTTTCCCCCCGGGATATCAATTCTTTGAAAGACATCGAAAAAATACCCTTCACCACAAAGGATGATTTGCGAGACAATTATCCATATGGGATGTTTGCCGTACCGATGAAAGACGTGGTCCGCATCCACGCCTCCTCCGGCACCACCGGCAGGCCCACTGTGGTGGGGTACACCAGAAAGGACCTGGACACATGGTCGGAACTGGTGGCCCGTATAGCTTTCATGGCAGGGGCGCGCGAGCAGGATATCGCCCAGATTTCCTTCGGCTACGGGCTTTTTACAGGAGCCCTGGGGCTCCATTACGGCCTTGAAAGGATAGGAGCCGCGGTGGTCCCCGTTTCCAGCGGCAATACCGAAAGACAGATAAACCTTATGCGGGATTTTGGTTCCACGGTGCTGGTGAGCACCCCTTCTTACGCCATGTATATGGCGGAGGTGTCTGAAGAAATGGGGGTAAAGCGGGACGATATCCGCCTCAGGCTGGGACTTTTTGGAGCGGAAGGCTCCACAAAAGAGATGCGGAATGAAATAGAGAAACGATGGGGCATAACCGCCACGGAAAATTACGGTTTGAGCGAAATCATAGGTCCCGGAGTCTCAGGAGAGTGCGAGGAAAAAGACGGCATGCATATTGCCGAAGACCATTTTCTGGCGGAAATTATAGATCCTGAGACGGGACGCAAACTGGACTATGGGGAAAAAGGGGAGCTGGTCATAACAACCCTTACTAAGGAGGCTCTGCCTCTTTTGCGCTACAGGACCAGAGACATCACCAGTCTGAACCCGGAGCCCTGCCGCTGCGGCAGAACCCTGCTGAGGATGTCCAGGGTGGAAGGCCGGAGCGACGACATGCTCATCATCCGGGGGGTCAATGTGTTTCCTTCCCAGATAGAGAGCGTATTGATGAACATAAAGGGTGTAGGGCCGCATTATGAGATTGTGGTTACAAGAAAAGGATATCTGGATGAACTTACGGTAAATGTAGAACTTGTCGACGGAGAAATGCTGGACAAGTACCAGAGATTAGAAGAACTGAATGCTCAAATCCGCCACAAGCTTAAGACCGTGCTTCAGATTGACGCGAAGGTAAATCTCGTAGAGCCGAGAAGCCTTGCGAGATTTGAGGGCAAGGCCAGGCGGGTTAAGGACTTGCGGAAATAAGATAAAAGTAGAGGTGATTTACTTGAAGAAACTGCTGCTGGGCAATGAGGCCGTAGCCCTGGGGGCTTATGAGGCCGGAGTGAAAGTGGCATCAGCCTATCCCGGAACCCCCAGCACCGAAATAACCGAAAGCATATCCAAATATGACGGTATATATGCCGAATGGTCTCCCAACGAGAAGGTGGCTCTGGAAGTGGCCCTTGGGGCATCAATTGCGGGAGTGAGAGCCATGGTTTGCATGAAGCATGTGGGCCTGAATGTGGCGGCAGATCCGCTTTTTACATCTTCCTACACCGGGATAAACGGCGGGCTTGTAATAGTGGCGGCCGACGATCCCGGAATGCACAGCTCCCAGAATGAGCAGGACAGCAGGTTTTACGGCCGGGCCGCCCACATTCCCGTGCTGGAGCCCTCGAACAGCCAGGAAGCAAAAGATTTCACAAAATTTGCCTTTGAAATCAGCGAGAAATTCGATACTCCCGTCATGCTGAGGATGACCACCCGGGTCTCCCACTCCAGAAGCCTGGTGGAACTCGGCGAAAAGCTGGATTGTGGGCTTAAGAGTTATGTGAAGGACGTCGGCAAATACGTGATGATGCCCGCCATGGCTAGGGGCAGGAGGGCAGTATTGGTAGAAAGGGAAAAAAAACTTCAAGAATACGCAGAGAAAGCCGATATAAATAAAGTCGAGTACAACGACCGCTCCATCGGCATAATTGCTGCGGGAGGAGCATATAATTACGCAAAAGAAGCAGCTCCCGGCGCATCCTTTTTAAAACTGGGCATGGTATACCCGCTGCCGCAGGAATTAATAAAAAGTTTTGCCGAAAGCGTTGAAAGGCTTTTCGTGGTGGAAGAACTGGAAACATTTATCGAAGATTATATTAAAACTCTGGGCATAGAAGTCTTGGGAAAAGAGTATTTCCCCAAAATAGGAGAGCTTTCTTATGAAATAGTGGCACAGGGTTTGAAGGCGGCCGGAGTAAAAAGCGAAATTTTAAACCTCGCTTTTGAAGACCGCGTGGAGGTAAAAGCTTCCCGGATTCCTCCCAGGCCTCCGGCGCTCTGTCCCGGATGTCCGCACCGGGGAGTTTACCATGTGCTCAAAAAGCTGAACCTTACCGTTACCGGCGATATAGGATGCTATACGCTGGGAGCATTGCCGCCGCTTTCCTCCATGGATACCTGCATATGCATGGGGGCCAGCATCGGCAGTGCCCACGGCATGGAAAAAGCCCGGGGAAAAGACGCGTCAGGGAAAACCGTGGCAGTGATAGGGGATTCCACATTCATTCATTCGGGCATAACCGGCCTTATAGATGTGGTTTATAATAACGGCACCACAACAGTAATAATACTGGACAATTCCACCACGGGCATGACAGGTCACCAGGAGCATCCCGCCACCGGCTTCAATATAAAGGGAGAACCGGCATACAAGCTGGATTTGGAAAAACTGTGCGAAGCCGTCGGGGTAAAGCGCGTCAGGGTGGAAGACCCCTTTGACCTGGAGAAATTTGAAAAGGCCGTCCGGGAAGAGATTTCCTCTCGTGAACCCTCGGTTATCATCGCGCGCCGGCCATGCGCACTTTTAAAGAGGAATCGCTCAAAAAATCCGCCCTACTATGTAAATACCGATACCTGCATCGGATGCGGAGTATGTTTGGAGCTCGGGTGCCCGGCCATTACAAACAGAGATTATGTTTCCATCAATGAAACCATGTGTGCCGGATGCGGCCTCTGCGCCGCGGTGTGTCCCACAGAATCCATCGCAAGGGGTGATATGCGTGACTGACACAGCCATACTCATAGTGGGAGTTGGAGGCCAGGGGACTCTGCTTTCAAGCCGCATTCTGGGGGAAGTGGCGCTTTCCGGCGGCTTTGACGTAAAAGTTTCAGAGGTCCACGGAATGGCTCAAAGGGGCGGCAGCGTGGTGACCCATGTCAGATTCGGAGAAAGAGTGTATTCCCCTCTGGTAGGAGCCGGGCAGGCCGATTTCATACTGGCCTTTGAAAAGCTTGAGGCCTTAAGATGGGCGGGGTATTTGAAAAAAGGCGGCATGATTATCTCCAATACCCAGGAGATACCTCCAATTCCCGTGACGCTGGGATTTCAAAAATATCCGGAAGATATAGACGAGATTCTGTCAAGCACGGTGAGCACCTGCATGGTGGACGCCACAGGGATTGCATCGGATTGCGGAAGCCCGAGAGCGGTAAATGTGGTGCTTTTGGGGGTTTTGGCAAGAAGGCTGGACTTTGATCGAAAGCTCTGGCTGAAAGCAATAAGAGAAACCGTGCCACAAAAGACCGTTGAAATCAACATGGAAGCCTTCAGGAGAGGTTATGAATTACTTCAGGGGTGAGGGAATCTCGCCCTCCATATCGAAAAGGAGGTCGAAACATTGTACTGGAATAAGACCCGTGAATGCATGTCAAGAGAAGAACTCAGGTTTTATCAGCTTCATAAGCTGAAGGAAACGGTCGATAGGGTATATCACAATGTGGAAAGCTACAGGCATAAAATGCAACAAAGAGGCTTGCTGCCTGAAGACATAAAAAGCCTCGAGGATCTGAGGATACTCCCCTTCACCACCAAGCAGGATTTGAGGGATAATTACCCCACAGGCCTTTTTGCTTCACCATTGAGTGAAATCATAAGGATTCACGCATCTTCCGGCACCACCGGAAAGCCCACCGTGGTGGGGTACACCCGCAGGGACATATCCAACTGGGCGGAACTGGTGGCCCGTTGCCTGGTCATGGGTGGCGGCCGGAGGGATTCGGTGGTACAGGTGTCTTACGGTTACGGACTATTCACCGGCGGATTGGGTTTCCACTACGGTGCCGAAAAGCTGGGTGCCGTGGTTATCCCGACTTCCGGCGGAAACACGCGGCGTCAGGTGATGCTCATGAAGGATCTGAAAACGGAGATACTGGCCTGCACTCCATCCTATGCGCTGTATATCGCCGAAACCATGAAAGAGATGGGAATTGACCGAAGCGAACTTTCTTTGAAGACCGGCATATTCGGAGCAGAGCCCTGGACGGAGAATATGAGAAATGAAATCCAGGCAAAACTGGGCATAAAAGCCCTGGATATATACGGTTTGAGCGAAGTAATAGGTCCGGGGGTGGCCTGCGAATGCGGAGAGCAGAAGGGGCTGCATATCTTTGAGGATTACTTCATACCCGAAATCATCGATCCGGTTACTGAAGAACCGCTGCCGCCGGGAGAAAAGGGCGAACTCGTAATAACCACCATCGACAAAGAAGGGCTTCCTGTGATCCGGTACAGGACCAGGGATATCACTTCAATAAACTATGAACCGTGCGCCTGCGGCAGGACCCATGCCAGGATAGAAAAACTCCTGGGCAGGACCGACGACATGCTTATAATAAGGGGCGTAAATGTGTTCCCGTCCCAGATCGAAAGCGTGCTGATGGCCGCCGGCGAGACGGAGCCCCACTATCTGCTTATTGTGGATCGCGTGGATAACCTGGATTCCCTGGAAGTATGGGTGGAGGTATCGGAAAAGCTTTTTGCCGATGAAGTGAGAAAGCTGGAAGATGTCAGAAAGAAGATTGCTTCGGATATCTATACCACCCTGGGCATCAGTGTAAATGTAAAACTGGTGGAGCCCCATACCATTGAACGCAGCGAAGGCAAGGCAAAGAGAGTCATAGATAAAAGAAAAATGTAGTAGAATTCGGACTGGATTTGGGCAAAAATAAGCTCACCGGTGGAAACACAACAGAAAAATTATGGAATGGAGGGTTTGACATGTTCGTAAAGCAGATATCGGTGTTTCTTGAAAATAAGCCCGGAAGGCTTTCGGAAATCACCAGGGTTCTTTCGGAAAAAAACATAGACATAAGCGCCATATCCATAGCCGATACTACCCAGTTCGGCATTCTCCGCATGATAGTAAACAAACCGAAAGAAGCCGTTGATGCCATAAAAGAGGCGGGATTTCCGGTAAGCACCACCGATGTGCTGGCGGTGGAAGTAGCCGACAGGCCCGGAGGCTTGAACAGTGCCCTTCAGGTTCTGCGGCAGGCGGGGGTGAGTGTGGAGTATCTGTACTCATTTATAAAGCGCAATGAAGATAAAGCCCTCATATTATTTCGCGTGGAAGACCCCCAGAAGGCCGTAAAGGCTCTGGAATCGGCGGGGATAAAGCTGTATGGAAGCGATGAAATAGCTTCACTTTAAATTCCAATACTTTTTCCACACTTGCTTTATAATTTTCCCAAACCTGCCGGCTAAGATAAAAAAGGCCGGCAGGTTCAGTTCTAATTTGCTGGAATAATAAATTTAAATTCGGCGCCTTTTCCTTCTTCGCTTTCCACCCAAATCCTTCCACCATGGGTTTCCACCAGACTTCGTGCTATGGCAAGCCCCAATCCCATGCCGCCGGTGGCGCGGGAGCGGGACTTTTCCGCCCTGTAGAATCTGTCGAAAACGTGGGGAAGGTCTTCCTGCTTTATGCCGCATCCGGTGTCCTTTACCGAAAAAAGCACTCCGTCTTTCGAACTTTTCGCTGAAAGTTCTATCTTCCCCGACGCGGTGTGCCGAAGAGCGTTGGTAAGCAGGTTGGATATGACCTGCGTTATGCGCACTACATCCACCGAAATTTTCGGCAGATCAGGAGGGATGTCTACGATAAAGTCTATTCCTTTGAATTCGGCTTCTGTTTTAAAGTATGAAAATTTTTCTTTGAGCTCCACGGGAGATATTTCCTGCCGGTTCAGCTCTAGACTGCCGGCTTCCGCCCTGCTCAGGTCCGAAAGGTCTTTAACCAGGCGTGACATGCGGATTATTTCATCCTGCATGGACAGTATGACCTCGGGAGAAGGGGAAAGCACCCCGGCCTGTATGGATTCCAGCGTTCCCCTGAGTATGGAAAGAGGAGTCCGCAACTCGTGGGCCACATCGGCGGTGAGGTTTTTGCGCAGCTCCTCGCTTTTTTTAATGCTGTCGGCCATTTCATTAAAATCCGCCGTGAGCCTGCCCAGCTCGTCGTCGCCCGTGACGGGCAGGCGTATGTCCCTTTCACCCATGGTAAAAAGCCTTACCGTGTCGGAAAGCTTCTTGATGGGGCTCGTAAGCTGCCTGGAAATTAGAAACCCGGCCCCCAGAGCGATGACAAGCCCAAAAAATACCGCGAGAAAAGAATACCTGGATATGGTGCGGGAGAAAATGGCTTCAAGGTTTCTTTCATCGGGCCTCATCGGTGTCCACACGATAAGATACCCGATATGATACTTCTTGGAAAATATGGGAACCCTCATATCCCATAGCGATTTTGAAATGGGTGCCTTTTCATCGACATCCTCGGAAGAGGCTATGATATTTCCCGCGATATCAGTGACCGTAATCTGCCTCTGGATTATATCTGTCAATGGCTTCATGCCGCGGCCCCAGAAAAATCCCATGCCCATGGGAATTCTGCCGGTTCCCATCTGCCATTTATGGTTCTGCCTGAAAGCCTGTTCCCCTTCAACCCAGGATTTTACCCCTTCCCAACCGCTCTGATCATATATGTCTCCCAGTATTCTGCTGATTTCCCCGGCCTGCTCCATCCTGTTTTGCTTTATATAATCGTTGAATGCCTTTTCGGTAAGTATTAAAAGCAGAAAAATGGACAAGACGGCGGTAAGCAGCGCTGTTATAACCAGGGCGGCGGTTATGCGGTATCCGATGCCTTTTTTCCTCATGGCTTGCCTCCGATTTTATAACCCATGCCGTAAACGGTCTTTATGTAACGCGGGTTCGCCGGGTCGTCTTCAAGTTTTTTTCTGAGATTACTCATGTGTGTATCAAGGGACCTTTCATATCCTTCGTAATATTCCCCGAGGACCTCTTCCAGTATCTGGAGCCGGGAAAAAACCACGCCGGGGCTGCCCATAAGCATTGCAAGAATCTTGAACTCGGTTGGAGTGAGAGAAAGGGGTCTGCCGTCCAGATAGGCGGTTTTTTTCTTGAGGTCCAGCTTAAGCCCCAGGTATTCAAGGATGTCTTCCTTATCCTGGCCTGAATCCTGCTGCGATCCCTGCCTTTTGAGCCTCCGCAGCACAACCCGGATCCTGGCCGCCAGCTCCCTTAAACTGAAGGGCTTTGTTATATAGTCGTCGGCTCCCAGTTCCAGGCCCAGGATTTTGTCCACTTCTTCCGACTTTGCCGTGAGCATTATGACGGGCGTGTCCGATAAAGCGCATATCTTCCTGCATATATCATAGCCGCTGACTTCGGGCATCATGATATCCAGCACCACCAGATCGGGCTTTTCGGCACCAAAAAGCTCCAGCGCTTTTTTGCCGCTATCGGCGGTGATTACTTCAAAACCCTCGTTTTCCAGATAATTTTTTATTAAATTCAAGATTTTAATCTCATCATCCACCACTAAAATTTTGTATTTGCTCATAATGACTCTCCAGATAAAAAATTTACTAGCTCAAAACATTATTTGAGGCATTTTTCTGCTTTCATTTTGGTTTTTTTGAGGTTTACACCATCAGGCAAAATATTACACCTGCCTGTATTACCTAGAGTATAACACTGGTTTAGGAAAACTACAATAAAAATTATATAAAATTCATATAAAAATAAAAAAGGCGGCAGAGCCGCCCTGATATCCTGGTTAGAGATTCGCTCCGGAGCCGTAGCCGTTCATCATGCCCCGGCCGAAACCCCGGCCAAAGCCGCGGCCGAATCCTGCACCTTTGCCGAGGCCGTTTCCTCTCAGACTGTTCAGTTTGTCGAGTTGTTCCTGTGTAAGCACTTTATTTATTTCATCGATATTGTCCTGCCGGAGCTGAAGCATTTTTTCCCTGAGTTCGGAAAGTTCCTTCTGTTTTGCCTCAACGGCATCTTTATCGGGGGTCTTTTGCAGGTATAGGTTCTGGAGTTCCAGCATCTTCTTTGCCATATCATCCCTTAAAGCCTGCATTTTTTCAAATGATTGATTCAGAATATCCCTGATTTTTGCGTACTGCTCGTCGGAAAGGTCCAACTGAGCAAAGATTGAACCCTGGCCGTCGCTGTCGTATACCGCCTGGTATACCGCCCGACCCGGGAAAAGGCCGAAACCGCATCCAAATCCGCCGTATGTTGATGCAAACGCAACCGCACCCACACCCAGCACCAGAAGCACAACTGCCGCTGCTAAAAACGCTTTCTTAGACATTGTCATCACTCCTTATTAATTAAAGTCATAACCCTTTTCTGCATTATATTATAACAAGTAAATGTCAGGAATATTTTAGTAAAATCTCAAGAAAATCTTAAGATTAAATCAAACATATGCTCTGCAGAGAAAAATGTTGCGGAAAATGGAGATGAACTTGTCAAAATTGCAGATATGGCTTTACTTACATTTGGATTTTTTCCTGATTGAAGAAACTCCTGAGCGCAGTTTTTGCCAGTATAACCGAGATGACGCTGTCGAGAAAGTGATGGATCAGCGTGCCGATGCCCACCACCACAAAGGCTGTATACAGATTGAATCCGAAGGGCATGACTATCAGGGCTTCTCCCAGGGCGTGGACAGGGGCGGTCAATATCAAGGTTTTTTCAAAGGAAAGCCCCTTTCTGACGAGCATGGCTCCCACCAGTCCGAAGACCGCATGAACCGCGGCGCGGGCTGCTATGACCGGTCCCAACATGATGAGGAATCCCAGGGCAGAACACAGCCCCACCATTACCGCCACCGCCGGGCTTACCAGGAACGCCAGCATGGTGGGCACGTGGGATGCCAGGGTCGCAGAGAAGGGAGGTATGTAGATTTTGACGTAAGCGCCGAAGGAAATAGGGATGATAATGGAAAAAGCTGTAAGCAGAGCGCCGATGGAAAGATTTTTTGCAGTCATAAAGATCTTCCTTTCGCGAAGATTTACATTGGGGACACTCCTATGACTACCCTCAGACACATACCCCAGAAGAGGAGGGGTGTACCCTAACCTATTTTAATTCCAATTATACTGCATATACAGCTGTATAGTCAATAAAAATTTATTCCAGCAAAATTCCCTTTTCCCGCAGCGCCTGTTCAGCTTTTTTTATTGAATCGCCGTTTAGTGCTTCCACCGTATGGAGGTGCACCCCTTTCGTCAACATGGAAAGCAGTGCAGCATTGCTCTTTTCCACCTTTTTCATGAATTCCTCCACGTCGCCGGAATCCCGGAGCATTAAAATTCCGCGGAGCTCCCCATACAGAGGATGCTCCACTATCACATCTATTACCCTGCAGCCGCACTCCACGAATGTGAGGAGTTCCTCCCGGGTCTGCCGCTCATCGTGCCGGACTGCAATTTTTTTGGAGCAAAACTCGTACGGTTGGGTCATTATATACCCTAGGGATGTGGCGGTGATATCGTTTCCGGCAGCCCGGAGAATGGCGATATCCTGCACGATCACCTGGCGGGTGACCTTAAACAACCCGGCAAGCTCGCTGCCGGAAAGCGGCCTTTTTCCGGACTTCAGCAGTTCTATTATTTTTGCTCTTCTTTCCTCGGCGTTCATTTAAAATCCTCCCTGAAATTTGCTGTACTTTTTGCGGTATTGCGGCAACAAATTGCCATTCAGAAGCAAAACATTCCTTACCCGAATTATATCGACACCGATAGCGGCAGTCAAGTTTTTGCATGAAAAGAAGTATCCGGATGCGGAAAAACGCAGGGCTTCTTCGATAGCGTAACTCGACTGCAATTAAAAAGTATTTTATAATGTATATATAAACAAATATATCGCAAATCAAATTTCAGACAAAATTTAATAATTAACAAAATCTTTAAAAAGAGGGGACATTAATGGCTGATGGATTGCTGGAAGGCTTTTTTCAGGAAATCCTTGATGCTCTGGACGTCGGCATTCACATTGTGGATGCAGATGGGAATACGGTGTTTTACAATGCCGCCATGGGCAGGCTGGAAAGGCTGGACCCTGCAAATGTAATAGGAAAGAACCTTCTTGAGGTCTTCCCTTCCCTTAATCAGGAGACCAGCACGCTCCTTTACGTTTTGAAGACGGGCAAGACCATTATAGACCGGGTACAAACCTACTTTAATTTTAAGGGGCAAGAAATTACCACAATTAACACCACATATCCGCTGAAAAAGAGAAAAGAGGTCATGGGAGCGATTGAAATAGCAAAAGATATCACGATGCTGAAGGAATTATCCGAGAAAGTGGTCTTTTTACAAAACACCGAAAAAAATAAGCTGTCACGGGAAAAAGAATGCCACCCTTTCACCCGGTTTACCTTCGAAGATATTATCGGGAAAAGCTCTGAAATGAAAAAAGCCGTTTCGATGGCAAAAAAAGCCGCCCAAACCTCTTCTCAGGTTTTGATATACGGGGAAACCGGTACCGGCAAGGAGCTTTTCGCCCAGAGTATCCATAACGCTAGCGCGAGAAGGAATAGGGCGTTCATCGCCCAGAACTGTGCAGCACTTCCCGAAAGCCTTTTGGAAGGGATTTTGTTCGGAACGGTAAAAGGTGGTTTTACCGGCGCGATAGATCGTCCGGGTCTTTTCGAACAGGCCGACGGCGGCACCCTCCTTTTGGACGAGATCAATTCCATGGGGGTCAACCTCCAGGCAAAGCTCCTTCGAGTTCTCCAGGAAGGCGCTGTAAGGAGAGTGGGGGATATCCATATCATACCGGTAAATGTAAGAATAATAGCCACCGTCAATGAAGACCCGGTAGAGAGCATAAATAACGGTATAATTAGAAAAGACCTGTTTTACAGGCTGGGGGTAGTGTATATAAAAATACCGCCTCTTCGCGAAAGAAAAGAGGACATACCCGTGCTTGTACAGCATTTTATCAAAAAATTGAACGACAAACTGGGCAAAAATGTTGCGGGAGTTTCAAACCGGGTTATGAAAATGTTCATGGATTATGAATGGCCGGGGAACATCAGAGAAATGGAAAATGCTATTGAAGGTTCCATGAATATGATTGGTGATGAAAGTTATATAGATATAGAACACCTTCCTTTTTATATTTCGGAGCAATATAATCAAAACAGTGATTTGTATAAAGACTTAAAAAGTGAAAAGAGAGAAAAGGTCTTTTTTGACGATATTTCCCTAAATGACCATAGCTTAAACATCGGTGCCGTGGATGTCACGGATTCTCCACTGGACCGGGTAATAGACGGCATAGAGAGGGAGATTATACTCAAGACTTTAAAAGCATACAGCGGGAATATAACCAAAGCGGCTGAAAAATTGAGAATTAAACGCCAGACCCTGCAGTATAAAATGAAAAAATACGGGCTTACCATGTGATGGGCGATAAAGAAAATATTTGTATTGTATGAAGAAATACCGGGAGTTGGTGGAAGATGGTCTCTGCGAAGGAAAAACTAGAAGACATATTGAAGCTGGAAACCGTGAAGGATATTTTCGATACTCTGGAAGAGGGAGTCTTGATAGTCGACCGGGATTGCAGAATATTATTTTACAACAAGACGCTGTCTAATTTTGAGGGGCTGGACCCAAATTTTGTGGTTGAAAAAACCATATTTGAAGTATTTCCTTCCATTACACCTCAGGAGAGCACTCTTTTCCAGGTAATTAATACGGGCAAATCCGTCGTCGGCAGGTACCAGCAGTATTTCAACTGCAGGGGCAAACAGATAAAAACAGTGAACACCACTATTCCAATCACAAACGGAAGAGAGGTCATTGGCGCCGCGGAAATATCCCGAGATGTCTCCATGATAATAAATCTGACGGAAAAAGTGGCGGATTTGCAGCAAAAAACAAGCGGAACTTCAAAACATCAGAAAAAATATGCACGAAGGTACTCTTTTGACGACATTCTCGGCCACGATGAAAAAATTCGGAGAATAATAGATATGCTGAAAAAGGTATCGATGACATCCTCGTCCGTATTAATCTACGGAGAAACGGGGACAGGCAAGGAGTTGTTCGCTCAGAGCATCCACAGCGCAAGTCCCAGGCGGCATATGCCTTTTATTGCCCAGAATTGTGCGGCTATTCCGGAGAGCATCCTGGAAAGCCTGCTTTTTGGCAGCACCCGGGGAAGCTTTACCGGCGCTCTGGACAAACCTGGATTGTTCGAGCAGACGAACGGCGGCACAATGCTGCTAGATGAGATCAATAGCATGCCAGTATCCCTTCAATCAAAACTTCTGAGGGTGCTCCAGGAGGGGATGATAAGAAGGGTAGGAGGGTCGCAGGATATTCCTGTTGATGTAAGGATTATTGCCACTACCAACGAAAATCCAATAGAACTTACCAAGAGCGGAAAACTGCGGCAGGACCTTTTTTATAGATTGAGCGTTATTTATGTGGAAATACCTCCTCTGCGGGAAAGGCCCGATGACATAAGCGAGCTGGCGGAGTTTTTCATAAAAAAATATAATGAAAAATTCCACAGGAAAGTTAGCGGTATTAATTGTGAGGTTATGGATATTTTCCGAGGTTATTCCTGGCCGGGCAATGTCCGGGAACTGGAAAACGTGATCGAAGCCTTGATGAATTATGTGGATTATGGGGAAATCAAAAAGGAACACCTGCAATTTTTAAGCTTCGGCCCCTTCAAGAATTATTTAAACGAGCAGCATTATTCATCGGAAAATCCGGAGTTTAAAGGGATAATAAACGATTATCAGAAAAAAGTAATCCTTGATGTTTTAAGAAGTACCGGAGCCAATATTACCAAAGCCGCAAAAAAAATGGGAATAAAGCGGCAGCTTTTGCAATATTACATGAAGAAGTATAACATTAACAGAGAAGAAATCCTGAAAAGTTAAAATAAGGACTGGGTTAAAAATTCCCCAGCCCTTGATTCGTATTGCTATCGGAAATAGGCAAATAATGGCCAGATTTGCAAAGGCTTCCGCAATTGGTATATCATGGTTCACAAATCAGATAGTGATAGATAAAAACTTAATAGTTGAGTTTGTAAAGATTTATAAAAATATATTATTTAATTCTTTCTCTATATTAATAATTTCATTAATAAACCGGTTACGCTGTCGAATAAAACCGGTAATTGCAAATAAATACTGTTCTATAGATGTATTATCTTTGTTAAATCCAACGACTTTTTGGAAACCAGGAAAAAGTTTGGTCGGAAATGTATTGTCAAAATCATATTGACTGCAAGAGCTATACAAGAGGCGATTTAACTTTCCACCGACTGTTTTTATAACAAAATTAATCTTGATTTTTTCAGTAGTATGATTTATTAGTTTTAAAACTTTTTCTTCTAGTGAGGCTATAGCATTTAGTGCAGGTTGAAGGTCAAAGACAGTGTCTGTATGATTATCCAAGTCTTTAAGTATCTTTTTTATTCTGAAGAAATAGGCATGGAAATCTACAGGCATGCATTTAGGATAAGCTAACTTAAAAACTGTGGCAATGTTTAGCCGAGCATCTCGCATCAAAATATTTCGATCTATTTTATCTAACGTATCATATTCAGAATGCCACCACCATCCACCGCCCGAACCAGGGCAATTATATTTTTTATTTTCAGGTAATGGTTCATATTTATACATAATATGTATAGGTATGTCAACACCCCAGAATGATTGATCGGCACCACGTGGCAAATCTAAAAATAAATTAGGTTTTTTGCCTGTAAATTCTTTAATCAGATCTACTGTAAAATGAGTACCTTCCAACTGTGTCGTTCTTGGTAATACAACTAAACCATCCAATGATCCGGGTGAATCAATATTGAGATGAGCCATACAGTAGTCATGAAGATCTTGCCAAAAATTGTCACAAAACCATGTTGAGCCCGTGTAACGTCCATTAGAATGACCTGGCCACCACGCAATTTTAATACCGCGCTCTAGTTTTCCTGCAAAAACAGAAAAAATACGTGCCATTTCTAAGCAAACAGCATTCCCTGTTGCATTATCGGTAATGCCTTCATGCCAAGAATCATAATGACTAGAAACTAAAACATACTCTTTTGTTTTACCAGGTATCAAGGCAACAGGAAGAGTGACCCTGGCTACCTGGTTTTCTATCCAGGAACGGATGGTAACCTTTACGGTTTCATGTTCGACCTTTTCAATGAGTTTAAGTCCATCATCTTTTCGGATTCCTATCACTGGTATGGCTGGAATCCATTCTGCATTTTCTAAAGTTGGGGTTCCCCAAACCGGCCCCACTGTTTCTTCATGGATCACATTTTCTCCTGTTGGCCAGATATGGATTAATCCTAAGGCACCATAGGATTCAATCTTTTTCACATAATCCTCAGTGAAATTCCAACTTAGTACAATTTTACCCATAAACTTCGCATACCATTCGCGCTCTTCTTTTCCATTTAATTGTTTACCTAGGCTATAATTGTCATATATTACTTCACCCGTTATGCCGTTTGGACAGTTTAAACTATGTGAACGGGGTTTAGATGAAATGTGTATATCTGGATTCCCCAGGATTATTACTTGACTTTTAATCGGATTACTAAAATAACCATCAAATTCATATCGTTCGCATTCGATACCATAAGACTTAAGCTTATTTATAATGTAATCTGCAGCTAGTTCACAATCCGGCGTTCCACTCAAACGATGCCAATGACTAAATTGAACCAAAAGTTCCTGCATATCATCAATTTTTACACTTGATATGAGATTTTGATATATTTCATCCATCAAAACTCATCGCTCCTTATTTATATTTAAAACACTTGATATTACATATGAGATATCATAGCTTTTTCCCGATTAAACTCTTCCCGGACTTCTGTTATAGCTTTTTCATTTACAATTAAATCCATTGAAGTCATAGCCAAGATTTTCGCACCTATAATCAGCGCATCATGAGCTTCTTTTGATTTTCCACGATCTAGCCAAGCTCGGCTATGTGAAGGTATTCCTTTTTCAACAAAGGGAACACGTATGCAAGCCCCTGGAACATAATACATAACAGAAGCAAAATCTGTTGAACCGGTTTTTTCTCGGGGAGCAGAAATTTCCTTTGCTCCTGCTAATTCTGCATTTTGCATTAATAAACGGTTTAAAGAAAGTACAGGAATTTTATTATGAAATTCAGCTATTTTTTTTATCTCGTACGTAGTTTCGGTCATTATTGCAGCACCTTCAAAAATTTTGATAATACGTGTTATTACTTGATCTAAATAAGGACGGTCATAAGAGCGCACTTCGATACGTGCTACTGCCTTTTCGGGTATGACGTTGACCATTTGACCACCATTTTCTATAATGCCGTGAATGCGTACATCGTCTCGGACATGCCCACGTAAGAAGGCAATTCCATTAAAGGCTAACATCAGGGCTTCAAGTGCACTACGTCCTTTTTCAGGTGCGATGGCTGAATGAGACGTTTTTCCGTGAAAAGTAACAATATATTCAGAAAGCGCCATAGACTTGATATCAGTTTGTGTAGAATCCCCACCGTGCATCATTAAAGCAACATCTAGTTGCTTAAAAGCACCATTTTCCAGCATGATGTTTTTTCCGCCTTCTGCTGTTTCTTCCGCTGGTGTCCCTATAACCTCTAAAGTAAAAGGATAATCTTGTATTTCCTTTTTGATTGCTATTGCCGCTCCAATAATGCTCGGTCCTTGTAAGTGATGAGCACATCCATGGCCAAAATTCGGAAGGGCATCATATTCACACAAAAGACCGATGCATGGCCCTCCATTTCCATTTTGGTAAAAAGCACGGAACGCAGTGGACAATCCTCCATATCCTATCTCCACTTCGAAACCATTTTTGTATAAGAATTCACTTAATAACTTAGATGCTTGAACTTCTTGATAACCAACTTCTGGATGATCAAAAATATAATCACTCATAACAATAAGGTCACTTTTTAAATCGTCTATAATTTTCATCAAATTCATTTTTCGCTTTTCTAGTTCTTTTTCTGTCATATTCTCTTCCTCCTTTGTTCAATTTGCCAATGTGAGGAAACCAGAACCAAATTAAAAGCTCTTGGTTCTGGTTTCTTTTATTGAATAATATAATCACTGATATCCTATCATATATGCAATAATTGAGAAAATAGCACCAACGATGAGCCAAATAAGCTCCAATGGCCAGAAAAATTTAAACCATCGTTCGTAAGGGATTTTGGCTACTGAAAGTGCGCCCATTGTAGCAGCAGAGGTGGGAAGAATAGAGTTTGTAAATCCATCGGGAAGTTGGAAAATCAATACTGCAGTCTGACGTGTAATTCCTAACAGATCTGACAAAGGAATCATAATCGGCATGGTAACTGTTGCCTGTCCTGAACTAGACCCGATAATTAGACTAATAATTGTCTGGATAACATACATACCCATGAGTTGCAAAGAAGGTGGTAAAACGTTGAGAGAAACAAATAGATTATTTACGATAGTATCGATAATTTTGGCATCTTGCATCACCACAAAAATGGCACGTGCTAAACCGATAATCAATGCCCCAAAGGTAATAGATCTTGCTCCTTCTACAAAAATACTCGCTACTTTGCTTGGACTATAACCGGCTGCAAAACCACTTAAAATACCCATTGTTAAAAAAGTAGCTGCCATTTCTTCAATCCACCAATTCTTTTCTCTAACACCCCAGATTAGAACAGAAAAACCTATCGTGACAATTACCAATATAAAATAGTGATATAACTTCAAATCCGGCAATTGCGTTTCTTTTCCATCAAACTCAGTTTTACAGTCAGTCAAATCTGCGACTACACTTTTGGATGGATTTATCTTAACCTTATTTGCATAATGCAAAATATATATGCTGGTTATAACAATCAATACAATTAATAAGATAAAACGAAGCCACATGCCAGAAAAAAGTGGAATTTGGGCAATGGTCTGTGCAATTCCGACTCCAAACGGATTCATTAAACCTGCTGTATAACCCACTCCGGCACCTAATACTACCATTGCTGTACCCGTTACGACGTCAAATCCTAGGGAACGTGCCATCATGATCCCAATAGGAACGAATACTAGTACTTCTGAGGACATACCCATTGTAAAGCCTCCAACAGAAAAGAGGCTTATGAAAATAGGAACAATCCAAGTTTCGCGACCGCGTAGAGTCAATGCTAAACGCCCTGTAAAAGCATTGATCATATTTGTATGGTTGATAATCTCAAATGCGCCGCCAACAACAAAGACGAAGAAAATAATATCTGCCGCGTCAAGCATTCCTTTGAATAACATTATAGGAATTTCCCATGGCATAATAGGTTTTGCTTCAACAGCATGATAACTATTGGGAACAATTAGCGTTTTGCCACTTGCTGCATCTTTTATGCGGTCAAATTCACCAGCTGGAATAAAATAAGTAAGTGCTACTGCAATAAAAACAAGAATTACAAGCAATACATATGTATGTGGTACCTTAAATAGTTTCTTAAAAAAATTAGTTTTTTGGTTTTTTTTAGAAATATTAGCCACATTAGCTTCCATTTTAATGCCTCCTATTACAGGTGATAAAATAATTATTTAATTGTTATACTTAAGTCAAAGATTCTTCATAACATAATATCACCTCCAAATTTTATGTGATAGATGAGATTTAGATTCGATACTCTTTTATGTTGCTTTAAATTAATAACATTGCAAAATATATGCCATATTACAAAAGTAAAGTAATTATATAATCTACAGTAGATGTTGTTAAGCTTGAAATGCCTTGATTATACTATTCTTAACTTTCTTGAATATATCGATTATCATTTTATTATTCATTAATGTTGGAATAACAGTAAAGAAATTTGACATATTTTAAGCTATATCTGCAAATATTATTTGCACTGCAGGTGAAAAATTTAGCATTTTTTGCATAAAAAATGCTAAAAGCACAACTGCTAAAATTATGCAAATATAATAATGATGAAAAACATCTGTTAAATAAGTTGAATAATAATAAAAGCGCCCCCTTTCGGGGCCGCATTTTTTTCAGGCATTATTTGAATTTCTTCAAGACATCGTATAAATCCGGTTTCCCAATCTCCTGCAAATCGTATTTCACTCTTACTACGGGCTTGTTTGGCCTGATGACGCGTGTAATATCGATGGGGGTGCCGGAAACTACAACATCACAGTCTATGCGATTGACGGTCTCTTCCAGTTCCCTCATCTGTTTTTCTCCGTAACCCATAGCGGGCAGGATTTTTTCCAGATGGGAGTACCGTCTGTAAGTCTCTTCTATGCTTCCCACGGCGAATACTCTGGCGTCGATGATTTCGCGCGCTCCGAACTTTCTGGCGGCGATGTAACCGGCTCCAAACCCCATGCCTCCATGGGTGAGGGTTGGGCCGTCTTCGATTACGAGCACTCGCCTGTCCCGGATCATCTCGGGATTCTCTACGGTAATAGGGGATGCAGCTTCTATGACAACGGCTTTGGGATTGGCCTTTTCGATGTTTTCCCTTATTTTCTGGACGTCTGCGGCATTGGCTGAATCAATCTTATTGATGACTATAACATCTGCCATCCTGAAATTTGTTTCTCCGGGATGATATGAAAGTTCGTGGTCTGGTCTTAAAGGATCTGCAAGCACGATGGCAAGGTCGGTGTGATAAAACGGGAAATCGTTGTTGCCGCCGTCCCATACGATGATATCGGCTTCTTTTTCTGCTTCCCTGAGTATTGTTTCATAATCGACTCCGGCGTATACGATGGTACCGTTGTCGATGTGGGGTTCATATTCTTCCCTTTCTTCTATGGTGCATTTGTGCCGGTCCAGGTCACCGTACGCGGCGAATCTCTGGCATATCTGCAGGCTAAGATCGCCGTAGGGCATGGGATGTCTTATAGCCGCCACTTTTTTGCCCATTTCCTTTAAGATTTTGCAAACTTTTCTGGTGGTCTGACTTTTGCCCACTCCAGTGCGGACGGCGCATACGGAAATCACGGGTTTTACAGATTTTATACTGGTGTTGGCGGGCCCCATCAGGCGAAAGTCTGCCCCGTTTGCCAGCACAATAGATGCTTTGTGCATAATATCCTTATGGGAAATGTCGCTGTAAGCAAAAATTGCTTGGCGCACATCGTATTTTTTAATGAGCTCCGGCAACTCCTCTTCAGCACAGATGGGTATACCATCCGGATAAAGTTTTCCCGAAAGCACCGCCGGGTATTTCCTGCCTTCAATGTTGGGTATCTGGGTGGCGGTGAAGGCGACCACTTCATAGTTTTCGTTGTCCCTGAAATAGGTATTGAATACGTGAAAATCCCTCCCCGCGGCTCCCATTATGATGGTGCGTATTCTCATAAGCATACCTCCCATATGATATGATTATTGGTGTGATGCTGTTATATTATTGCAAGACATATACCAGTCCAAAAAGCCGGTAAAAGACCGGAAAAAAGTTGTTCCGGCGCAAAATTAGTTTGCACGTTACACAGAAATCAAATCTTTTTTCCCTATTGGCATAAAGTTTGCTAAAATTATAATAAGAATTTGGGAGGTGGTTATTATGAGATATCCCCGAGTGGAGATTGATATTGCTAAAATTCGGCATAACGCCCGAACCGTCGTAGATTGCTGCGAGAAACACGGCGTTGAAGTAATGGCTGTGACAAAAGGGGTGTGCGCAAACCCTGCGGTAGTAATGGCCATGCTGGATGGGGGGGTGAAAAAGCTTGGGGATTCCCGGCTTCAAAACATAAGAAGATTGAAGGAAGAGAACTTCGAAGTCCCCATATATTTGATAAGAATCCCAATGCTTTCAGAGGTTAAAGATACTGTGCGCATCGCGGACGGCAGCCTCAACTCAGAAGTTGATGTGATAAAGGCGCTGTCGCATGAAGCCCTGGCAATCGGCAGGCCCCACAAAATCATCTTGATGGTGGATGTGGGGGATTTGCGGGAAGGGGTCATGCCGGAAGATGTGCCGGATGTGGCAGGGCAAATTATCGGCCTTCCGGGTATTGAATTTGAGGGTCTGGGAACCAATACAGGCTGTTTTGGAGGAGTCCTGCCGAGTTATGAAAACACGAAAGTACTGGTAGATCTGGCCTGTGACATTGAAAAAAGATACGGTATAAAAGTTAAAACCCTGTCGGGAGGGAATACAGCCACTCTTTCTTTGCTCGAAAGAGGCGAGCTTGCGCCGGGAATAAATCAGTTTAGGATAGGAGAGGCCATCCTGTTGGGCACCGATGAGACCAATTCCAGGGATGTGCCGGGGACCATACAGGATACGATGAAACTGAAAGCGGAGGTAATAGAAGTTAAGACAAAACCGTCACTGCCGATAGGAGAAATAGGTAGGGACGCCTTCGGGAATGTGCCGGTGTTCGAAGATAAAGGTCTGATGAAAAGGGCTATTGTGGCGCTCGGAAAACAGGACTGCCGTATAGAAGGGCTCAGGCCTCTGAATGAGTCCATTGAAATCCTTGGCGCGAGCAGCGACCATATGATTATAGATGTAACGGGGCGCCCTGAAATTAAAGTGGGGGATATCGTGGAGTTTGGCATGAATTATGGAGCCATGCTGAGCTTAATGACGTCCGAGTATGTTGAAAAGATGGTATTAAAATAATATTGTATAAAGTTAGCATTTTTGAGAAAAAAATTATTCAATGCGCAAAAAAAATTGCGCAAAATTTTTATCCTATTATTTGCTGGATAAAAAACTTGCATGCCTGAATCCTATTGTATAACAGCAAAATTTATAAGAATATTTCTATGGCATATAATTTGCAAAATTAATAATCAAAATATAAAAATAAAAAAATAGGAGGAAGGTAAATGCAAAGGAAACCTCAGCTTTATGAAGCACTTTTTTCTGTTATTGCGCTTATCTTTGTTATGGGAGTGGGGCTTGCGAAGTATCATACTGCTCCGCATGTGCCGATGTTGATAGGCTCATGCGGCGCTTTTATGAAGGGAGTTCTCGGAATTTCAGCCACTGCTTATGCGCCATGGGCCTTTCTGAACTATATAAACCCAATAGTTTCCATTATTTACGGCTTTACAGGATTTACCATAGAGCCGCTTGGAAATGATATAAAACAAGATTTAGGAGGAACAGAATGTCAAATTTAAAGGAAAAAATAAAAAATTTAGCGATTGAACTTACTAAAATCCCAAGCGTAGTGGGGACACCCGGCGAAATTGACATAGCGGAAAGAATATATGAAGTTTTCAGCAAAATGGATTATTTCAGGAATAATCCGGTGAATTTGAGGATGTATGACTTAAAGCAAGATCCCTTGAGACGCAAATATGTGCTGGCTATTATTGAAGGCAAAAAAGCTGTGTCTTCAAAAACCGTCCTGCTTTTGGGGCATATCGACACTGTCGGAGTGGAAGATTACGGGGATTTGAAGGGATTTGCGGCAGACCCCGAAAAGCTGAAGGAAAAGCTGGCGGAGAAAAAATTTAATCAGGAAATAACGGAAGATCTGAGGTCTGATAACTGGCTGTTTGGCAGGGGCATTTTCGACATGAAAGCCGGTGTGGCTTCTCTTATAGTCATGATAGAAGAATTTTCAAAGAAGGCAAACGAGCTTGAGGCAAACCTTGTGTTTATAGGCGTCCCCGATGAAGAGGGGAACTCCGCAGGCATGCTTTCGGCTGTAGAAGATCTCGCCGAAATCGCCGAAGAAAAGGGATGGGAATTCATTGCCGCCATTGATACCGATTACATGACAGGCCAATACCCTGGCGATGAAAATAAGTACGTATATATCGGGACTGTCGGAAAACTATTGCCATGCTTTTATGTATACGGCAAGGAAACCCATGTGGGAGAGGCCTTCAACGGCCTTGACGCGAATCTGCTTGCGGCCGAGATAATGAAACAGGTGGATTTGAGTTATGACCTCTGCGATATCGCCGACGGGGAAGTGACGCTTCCGCCTATCAGCCTTCATCAGAGGGACCTTAAAACCGAATACTCGGTTCAGACCGTAAATGCCGTAAATCTGTATTTCAATTTTGCCACCCATATAAGCCAGCCGGATGAGGTTTTGAAAAAATTAAAGGAGAAAGCCGTTCTGGCTTTTGAAAACACTATAGAGAAATTGAACGAAGAATACAGGAAATATTGCGAACTGATTAACTTACCATTCAAAAGACTTCCGTGGGAGGCCCGAGTGCTGACCTTCGAAGAACTTTACAGCTTGGTGAAAGAAAAATTGGGGGAATCACTGGATATAATGCTGGATAATCTGGCAAAGGAACTTCTCGAAAAAGGCGTCGATGACAGGGAGTTTTCATTGAAGATTGTGCAGGAAGTGCACAAGTGCCTGCCGGATAAAAACCCCATGATAATAATATATTTTTCGCCGCCTTTCTATCCGCATATTTTTGTAAAAGGAGAGAATGAAAAGGAAAAAAGACTTTTGGAAGCAGTAAATCATGCTGTCAAAGATGCGGCTGATCAGTTTGATTACAGAATCGTAATTAAAAAATTTTTCCCTTATATATCCGACTTGAGCTACTGCAGCATCACTGAAGATGAAAAAAGCATTGCGGGATTAATAAAAAACATGCCTGCATGGGGGAAAAAATACTCTCTCCCGATAAAAGCAATACAAAAGATAAGTATGCCTGTGGTAAATATAGGGCCTTATGGGAAAGACGCCCATAAGCTGACGGAAAGAATAAGTTGTTCTTATTCTTTCGATGCTATGCCTTGCATCCTGGAAAAGACGATAATCAACCTTTTAAAATAACACATTCCGGTTGTGAGACAATGGAAAAAACAAATTAGGGGAGGAATTTACAATTGCAATCATTTTTGAAAATTATAGGTGACATCAGCAACTGGATTTGGGGAATACCGATGCTAATCATCTTGGTCGGTGGCGGTGTTTTCTTAACGGTTAGACTGGGTTTTTTTCAATTTACGCATTTTGGCTATATTATGAAACAGACCTTCGGAAAAATGTTTAGAAAAAATGTTGAAGGGGAAGGGACAGTAACTCCTTTCCAGGCGGCAACATCCGCACTGGCATCTACTGTCGGGGCTTCCAATATAGTGGGTGTTCCGGTAGCAATAGCCTTAGGTGGGCCGGGTGCAGTGCTGTGGATGTGGATAACAGCATTGATAGGTTCCGCATCAAAATTCAGCGAAGTTGTTCTTGGTTTAAAATATAGAGAGGTTAATGAAGAGGGAAATTATGTCGGAGGCCCCATGTACTACATTGAAAAAGGTCTTGGGTGGAAGTTTTTATCTACCTTATTCGCTTTATTTTTAATGCTGGAAATTATACCAAGCACTATGGTTCAGGCAAATTCCGTGGTAGGTTCTGCCTCTACGCTGGGAATTCCACCAATTGCAACCGGTATAATAATAACGCTTTTGGTAGCCCTTGTTGTTGTAGGTGGTATTAAGCGCATAGGAAGTGTGGCAGAATACATGGTACCTTTTATGGCATTGTTTTATATCATTGGAGCTCTTATTGTTATATTGTTTAACATAACAGAACTTCCCGCCGCCTTTGCTTCTATATTTAGATATGCATTTACTCCCGCAGCACCTGTAGGAGGGTTTGCGGGGGCAACTATCGCAGGCGCCATGAGATGGGGAATTGCAAGGGGAGTCTATTCAAATGAAGCAGGTATGGGGACGGCGCCGATGGCACATTCTGCTGCAACTGTTGATCATCCTGTAAGGCAGGGATTTTGGGGAATTTTTGAAGTAGTTGTAGATACGTTAATCATTTGTACAACTACCGCTCTGGTGGTTCTGACTTCAGGAGTCTGGAAAACTTTAGACGCATCTAAAGCCGGTTCGTTTCCTGCTATGGCTTTTTCATCGGTTTTCGGGTACTTGGGCAGCAGCATAGTTACCTTGAGTGTTTTATTGTTCGTTATTTCGACCATAATTGTTATAATATATTATGGAGAAAAACAGGCTGAATACCTGTTCGGTTTGACATTTTCTAAAGTGATGAGATATATCTATCTAATTTCCATTTTTATCGGTGCTATAGGTGGATTGAAAGTATTATGGCAATTCCTCGATATTTTGCTGGCAATGGTTATTATACCCAATATGATTTCTGTTGTTTTATTGAGTGGAGAAGTAAAGCAATTGCTGAATGAATTTTTCTCCAATAAGGAGCTGGTTAATAAATAATTTTTAATATTCAGCAAGAACAATGGAGTATTTTATATCTGAATAAATTTATACACAAGAAGCCCTGCATTTATTCTGTTGCAGGGCTTCTTGCCTGTATCCGGAAACCGACGCAAAATTTTTTGCAGAAGAAATACCGCAAAATTTTTGTCAGAGGGCTGTAAAGTCAATATATAACGCCATGGCACGAACTTTGCTATACATATTATACACCAAAGAAATCTTTAATTATGGGAGAGATGTATATGGAAAACGTAAAAGTCATAGTATGGGGCCTCGGAGCCATGGGAGGAGGCATGGCAAAAATGGTTTTGCAGAAACATGGAATGGAAATAGCCGGCGCTATTGCTTCAAGACCCGAAAAAAGCGGAAAAGACCTGGCAGAGGTGCTGAATCTTAGCGGCAGGACGGGTGTGATTGTTTCCGGTGATGCGGATGAAGTTTTAAAAAAAGAAGCGGACATAGTTCTTCTGTCCACGTCATCTTTTACTAAAGAAGTTTTCCCGCAAATAAAGAAAATAGTGGAAAGCAGCAAGAATGTTATAACCATTGCGGAGGAAATGGCTTATCCAGCCTATGGTGAACCGGAGCTTTCGGAAGAAATCGACCGGCTTGCAAAAAAGCACGGGGTGACGGTTCTGGGGACAGGGATAAACCCCGGCTTTGTGCTGGATACACTCATAATCGCAATGAGCGGTGTATGCATGAATGTGAAGAAAATCACTGCCCGCAGGATAAATGACCTCTCACCCTTCGGTACAACTGTTATGAGGACCCAGGGCGTGGGGACCACCGTGGAAGAGTTCAAAAAAGGCCTGGAGGAGGGCAGCATTGTTGGCCACATCGGATTTAACGAATCCATCACCATGATTTCCAGAGCACTGGGGCTTGAGATCGATGAAATAAAGCAAACCAGGGAACCCATAGTTTCCAGAACCTACAGGGAAACGCCTTACGTCAAAGTTGAACCGGGCATGGTGGCCGGATGCCGCCACATCGGTATAGGCCTGCGAAAGGGCGAACCGGTTATTATCCTGGAACATCCCCAGCAGATACGCCCCGAACTGGAGAATGTGGAAACCGGCGATTATATAAACATCGAAGGGACTCCAAATATAAATCTTGCCATCAAGCCTGAACTTCCCGGGGGAATAGGCACCATTGCCATAGCAGTAAATATGATACCCCAGGTGATAAACGCAAAGCCAGGGCTTGTTACAATGAAGGACTTGCCGGTGCCTGCAGCCTTAATGGGTGATGTGAGGGAACTCATAAAAGGCGGGTGCTGCAGGTGATGGATGCGAGAAAGGGAGACTGGGTTCAGATACACAGGATAGTGCTCAAACCGGAAGAACGGTCGCCGCATCTTCCGGAGGATACAAAAAAAGTCCCCCTGGAAGTCTGGCAGAAAGGCTTTATAACCCATGACGCTTCCATCGGCGATGAGGTAGAGATAGAGACGGTCATCGGGAGAAGGGTGAAAGGAAAGCTGGTAAGGGTAAATCCAGTCTACGAGCACAATTTTGGAAAGCCGGTGCCGGAATTACTCACCATTGGCATGGAGCTTAGAAAGCTTTTAGAAGGTGGGAACAAATGAGCAGGGACATGAGTTACTCTGCCGTAATGGCGAGAAAAAACGAAATAATGAAAAAAGCCGTCGGCATAGATTACGATAAATTTGAATCCGGCGGTATTGCCTTTGATTACGAAAGAATGATGAGGGATGTGGGATACAGCATAGAGGAGATCAGGAGAATACAGGCCGAGACCAGTGTGGGAAACACCCCTCTAATTGAGCTTAAAAATCTGACAAAACTTGCAAGGATGACGGCACCGCCCGGTAAAGGCGCCAGGATTTTTATAAAGGACGAAGCCGCAAACCCATCCGGAAGCTTCAAAGACCGGAGGGCTTCGGTATCAGCCTACAGAGCAAAAGCGCTGGGATACAGGGGGATAATTTCGGCCACCAGCGGCAACTACGGCGCGGCGGTGGCCTCCCAGGCGGCCATGAGGGGTTTAAAGTGTATAGTGGTGCAGGAAGTCTTTGACAGCAGCGGGCGGGGACAGCCGGAGATCCTGGAAAAAGGCCGGAAATGCGAGGCGCTGGGGGCGGAAGTGGTCCAGCTCACGGTGGGGCCGGAGCTTTTCTATACGTTTCTCTGCCTGCTTGAAGAGACCGGTTATTTCAACGCTTCCCTTTACACGCCCTTCGGGATTGCCGGCATTGAGACCCTGGGATATGAGCTGGCCGAACAGGTAAGAGCCAGGACTGGTAAGGAGCCGGACGCCGTGGTAATAACCCATGCCGGCGGAGGCAATGTCACCGGCACCGCCCGTGGTCTTTTAAAGGCCGGTTGTAAAAATACGAAAATCATTGGTGCCAGTGTAGACCTTACGGGCCTTCACATGGCCAGCGACAGGGATTTTAACAGGAAGTCCTTTACTACCGGTCACACGGGTTTTGGCGTCCCTTTTGCCACCTGGCCGGATCGGGCGGATGTGCCACGAAATGCGGCAAGGCCGCTCCGATACCTGGAACGCTATGTTACGGTGAGCCAGGGGGAGGTGTTTTATATGACCGAAGCCCTTGCCCAGCTGGAGGGCATGGAACGGGGGCCGGCAGGCAACACCTCGCTGGCTGCGGCTTTTGCCATAGCCCGGGAGATGGATGAAGACGAAATTCTGGTGGTGCAGGAAACGGAGTATACCGGTGCGGGAAAACTCCCGTCAGCCCAATTGACTTTCGCAAGGGAAATGGGGGTTGAAGTGAGAAGGGGAGACCCGGCAGATGATAAGCCCGGTGAGAGAATAGTAATCCCGGAACACCCCGCACAGATAAGAGTAAAAGATGTAGACCTGGATCAGCTTAGAAAATCATATGTTAAAAACTGCCTCAATCACTATAAAGGGGCAAAGATTAGGCCCGAAGACATCGAATTCTTAGCGGAAGATACAAAGACGGATGAGGATTATATAAAAAGCATAATAAGCGAAATAAAGGCGCGGCAATCTTAATTGCCGAAAACGGTTTTTACAGCATCGAATTACGGCATGCCCGCATGGAAATTTTATAAACATGATTTGGGTGTAGAAACTATGTCCGCCGCCGGGGCATCTCCGGCAGGAAAGTGACTTTTACACCGAAACAGAATATTAGCGCGGCGATTATCAAAGGAGGGGAAAGCATGCAGCGAAAGGATGATTTTGAAATACGCAGGAAACACCTGGCTCATCTTACGGAAGAAGAACTGGAAAAGAGGTTCTGGGAACTTACGGAAAAAATCGTGGATCCTCTGATTGAACTGGCCAGGACCCATACTTCGCCTTCCATTGAACGCTCGGTGCTCCTTCGCATGGGTTTTGACAGCCTGACTGCAAGGGCTATAGTAGACAGGTGTGTGGAGAAGGGCCTTTTGGGAAAGGGAGCCGGCCATGTGGTGTTGAAATACGCTCTGTTTAAAAATATATCCATCAAAGACGCAGGAGAGAAACTTGCCCGGGGAGAGGGATGGGATGAAATGGAATCGGCAATGAAAGTCGATGTTTCAAACCCCAATCTTTTCCGGAAAGTCACATCCGGGGAGGTGAAGAAATGAAACTTGAGAAAGATAAAAAGATTGATATTGAAGAAATACTGAAAGACCTGGAGCATTACAGGCCCCGCCGCCGGGGATGGCACTGGCGGGAAAAGGTGGAAAATCAAAAGCTTGGTTCTTTTGAGTATCATGAAACATCGAAAGCCCTTAAAAACAGCGTACCGCTGCCGGCAGCAAAACATTTCGGAAACATAGATCCGCAGCCCGATTATGTCATTACGACTGAAATTGCATCCGGTCGCTTTGAAGACGATATTCGGCGCATGCGCATGGCCGCCTGGCACGGGGCGGATCACATCATGGTCATAAGGACCGCCGGCCAGAGCCATTTCGACGGGCTTATCGAAGGGACGCCCGAGGGTGTAGGCGGTGTGCCCATCACCCGAAAGCAGCTCCGGGCTACCAGGAAAGCTCTGGATTTAATTGAAGACGAAGTTGGAAGGCCCATAAACTTTCATTCATATGTCAGCGGTGTGGCGGGACCCGAGGTGGCGGTACTTTTTGCGGAAGAAGGCGTCAACGGTGCACACCAGGACCCACAGTACAACGTGCTGTACAGGAATGTCAATATGATCAGGTCCTTTGTGGATGCCGCCGTGGCCAAGAAAATTATGGCCTGGGCGGATATGGCCCAGATAGACGGTGCCCATAACGCCAACGCCACCGCCCGGGAAGCGTGGAAGGTCATGCCGGAGCTCATGGTGCAACATGCCATTAACGCCATGTATTCGGTAAAAGTGGGTATGAGAAAGGAGAACATCTGCCTCTCAACAGTGCCACCAACAGCTCCGCCGGCCCCGTGCCTCCGGATAGACCTGCCTTACGCCGTGGCGTTAAGAGAACTGTTTAAAGGATTTAAAATGAGAGCACAGATGAACACAAAGTACATTGAGTCCAGCACCCGGGAGGCCACAGTTACTCATGTGTTGAATTTACTGATATCCCGCCTGACCAGTGCGGATATCCAGAGCACCATCACCCCCGACGAAGGCAGGAACGTGCCGTGGCATTATTTCAACGTGCAGGCGGTGGACACCGCAAAGCAGGCTCTGGCGGGTATGGACGGCCTAAAGGAAATGGTAGAAATAAAAAGGGACGGCCCCTTTGGAGAAAAAGTCCGGGAGCTTAAAGAAAGAGCTGTACTTTTCCTTGAGGAAATTTTGGAAGTAGGGGGTTACTTCAAAGCCGTAGAGCAGGGATTCTTTGTGGATTCGGGCATGTATCCCGAGAGAAACGGGGATGGTATCGCAAGAAAGATAGATGGAGGTGTCGGAGCCGGGACTGTGGTAAAAAGAGATGAGGATTACATGGCGCCCGTATGCCATCACTTTGGATACAACAATATACCCAAATGGGTGGAAAAGCCCTGCGACCTCATAGAAGGGTGTACGCTGTGTAATCCGGACAAGATAGTCTATATAGACGAACTGGACGAGCGGGACAATGTGTTGAGCAGGCTGGAAGAAACCCGCCATATCAGGGAAAATGGGCTTATAAAGCCCGAGGTGGAATGGTTTGCGGACGGTTACATTTGCCTGAATATATTCCTTCCGGCTGAGGAAAGAATTGCGGAATTTGCGGCCGTGGAAATAGCAAAAAAACTCGGCCTTTCCGATGTGGAAGTCATTCACAAGGAGGTCATGCAGCCCGCCGAAGGGACATACCTGGAGGTCAAAGGAAAAGTGCCCTTTGAAATAAATCCAAAAGATCTGATCATACCGGAAAGGCCCGAGGTCCTTACACCCGATGAGATCAGGAATTATGTGAAAGAGCATCCCATAAAAATCGTGGCTGCAACGGTGGGGGAAGATGAACATTCCGTCGGCATGAGGGAGATCATTGATATAAAGCACGGAGGCCTGGAGGGATTTGGCATTGAGTGCCATTACCTGGGGACGTCGGTGCCTGTGGAGAAAGTAGTCAACGCTGCTATAGAGATTGACGCAGACGCCATCTTAATTAGCACAATTATAACTCATGCAGACATTCACAGGATCAATATGAAGAAGCTCCATGAGCTGTGCATTGAAAAAGGAATAAGGGATAGGGTAATCCTGGTGGGCGGCGGGACCCAGGTCACCGATGAAATTGCAAAGGAATCCGGGCTTGACGCAGGCTTTGGCAGGGGCACGAAAGGTATAGACGTGGCGAGCTTCCTGGTGAAGGCACTGAGAGCGAAGGAAAAAGAGAGTAAATAAAACCAGGTGTGGCATCCATCTTTTGCCATAGTCTATGGATGCCGCACAAGTTTTAAAATAATCCTTTTTAACGGATTCCACAAATTGCAAAATGTCTCCCACCTGCAATGGAGGTATTTATATGTTAAACATAGACGTTATAGTGGCGGAAATCGGTAGCACCACAACGGTTGTCAATGCCTTTTCCGATCTGGGCACTTCACGCCCCAAATTTATCGGCCAGGGCATAGCTCCTACCACTGTGCTGCAGGGGGATGTGACCATTGGGCTGGAATGTGCTGTAAAAAACCTCGAGCAAAACCTCAAAACCGGTGTAAAGTGGAATAGGATGATGGCTTCCAGCAGTGCGGCGGGTGGACTCAGGATGACAGTTCACGGCCTGGTATACGACATGACGGCTAAAGCCGCAAAAGAAGCGGCGCTTGGAGCAGGGGCGGTGCTCCATATGGTCACCGCCGGCCCGCTTAGCCCACTCGACCTCAAAAAGATACTGGAGATTAAACCGAATATAATACTGCTGGCAGGGGGTGTAGATTACGGCGAAAAAGCCACGGCCATATCCAATGCGGCAAAAATCGCCGAACTGGGAATTGAAACCCCCGTAATCTACGCCGGAAATGTGGCTGCCAGAGATGAAATCAGGGAGATTTTTCAGGGTAAAAACAGGGTATTTTTTGTCGATAATGTTTATCCCCGCATAGACGAGCTCAATATAGAGCCGACAAGAAAGGTCATACACGATGTATTTGAAGAGCACATTGTAATAGCACCTGGTATGGAGAAAATCCGCACCATGGTAGACGGCCCCATCATTCCCACGCCGGGTGCGGTAATGAACGCCGCAAGACTTTTAAAAGAGGAAATAGGGGATTTAATGGTGCTTGATGTGGGAGGAGCCACCACCGATGTGCACTCGGTAACCGAAGATTCGGATGAAATTGCGAAAATCCTGGTGGCGCCTGAACCGGAGGCAAAGAGGACCGTCGAGGGAGATCTGGGGGTGTTTGTAAACCGTTACCATGTGCTGGAAAATGTGAGCATTGAAGAGGCTGAAAAAGCGCTTGATTTTGATGTGGCAGAGGCTATAAAAAAACTGCCGCCAATTCCGAAAACTCGGGACGAAATCAGGCTGGCCGAATACCTTGCGGAAGCGGCATGCATTATCGCCACCAACCGGCATGCAGGGGAAATAAAGTATTTATATGGTCCGACCGGAAGATATTCCATAGCCCAGGGCAAGGATCTTACCCGGGTGAAGTGGATAATTGGCACAGGCGGTGCGCTAACAAAGCTGCCCCATGGAAGGGTCATTCTCCAAAAGCTGCGGCAGGATAAAAGAGGCAAAAAACTCCTGCCGACATTTGACGCCGAAATACTCATAGATAATGATTATATCATGGCTTCGGCAGGAGTGCTGGCAAAAGAATTCCCACAGGAAGCAATTTATCTCCTGAAAAAAAGTTTGGAGTTGGATGATTAAAAATACTCTCTTATAATGTCTGAAAAATCCCTGAATTCCCTCGCAGGGATTTTATTTTCTTGACAGAGCTTAATCAGGGTTTTCTTTGCAAATACCACGTCCGCAGATTTTGCAGGGCATATGTCGGAATATCCGTCTCCGATGTACACCGCCAGGCTGTCTTCGGGTTTTAGATTCAGCACTAAATCGGTTTTACACACGCCGCAGCGGGGGCAGGATTTGGAACTGTGGGGGCATCGGATATCAAAGAGGCGCCCATTTATGACGAGGTTGTTTGCGTAATACGGTATGCCTGTCAAATTGTATTTATTAAGAATTGCTTCTATGTTGAAATCATACCCGTCGCTCAAAATATAAAGGCTGTGGCCGTTTTGCCTGCAAAGGTTTGCGAATTGAACGAAATAATCGTCTATTTCCATGTTCTCCCGCAAAAACCTTCTCACTGATTCTTCATCCGCATCGAACATTTTAAATGTCTGGCGCGCACATTCCTCTGTGGAAAGCTTGCCCTCCTGCCATCTTTTGTCGAGGCTTTTCCAATCTCCCTTCGCAAACGCCTTAACCATTGCCTCGCATGTGTCCTCCTTAGTGATGGTGCCGTCGAAATCAACAAAAAATGCGATTTTCATCAAGAAACCTCTCTTTCAAAAATTAAATTGACATTATATATAATGTCTTATATAATGAAAAAGGTGATATAATTGACCAGAAAACAAAAACTGCTAGAGAAACTAAAGAGCAATCCACAAAAAATAAGATTCGATGAAATTGATAAGTTATTATTATCTGCAGGTTTTGATAAAAGGCAGCCGAGAAAAGGTTCAAGCCATTATACATATGTACTGGATGATTTGATAATTACGATTCCTTTTAAGCGGCCCTATGTTAAAAGCAAATATATAAAGGATGCTGTAAAATTATTGGAGAAGTTAGGCTATTAGGGAGTTGAGAATATGGGAAAACTTGAAGAATATATGGCCATGGAATATCCATATATTATTGAAAAGCTCAGTCCTTCTGATGGTGGCGGATATTTCATAACATATCCGGATCTTCCTGGTTGCATGAGTGATGGCGATACTATAGAAGAAGCAATAATAATGGGGGAAGATGCCAGAAAATGTTGGATTAAAACTGCTATTGAAGAAGGAAAAGAAATACCTGAACCATTTTCACATATGAAAAATTACAAAGGAAGAATTACTGTCAGGGTGCCCAAAAGCATGCACAAGGAGTTAATTAAGGAAGCCCAGGAAGAAGGAATCAGTCTGAATCAATATTTAATATATCTTTTGAGCAGGAGCATGAAATCGAGAATAAAAAAGCGCATGTGACATCGGCGGTTTTTGTTTGTGCTCAATCATTTTTTCTGGTTCAGATAAGCTTCGCAGCCGAATGATTCAAGCTCTTGGGCCTTCCTTTCCACCTGCTCCTTCATGGTGTTTTTGTACTCGGCCACCCTTTTCCTTATTTCGGGATACTTGATGCCGAGGATTTGGGCTGCCAGAATGCCGGCATTTTTTGCGTTGTTGATAGCTACGGTTGCAACCGGAATGCCGCCAGGCATCTGCACTATGGATAACAGGGAATCCAGCCCGTTCAACGCCGATGTCTTCACAGGTACACCTATGACAGGAAGGTTTGAAATTGACGCAACCATACCGGGAAGGTGGGCTGCTCCGCCGGCACCGGCGATAATAACTTCAAGGCCGCGCTTTTCTGCGTTTTTTGCATATTCAAACATCCTTTCAGGCGTCCTGTGGGCGGATACGATGGTGATTTCATATTTTATGCCGAATTCCTCTAGTAACATTGCTGCTTCCTTTAAAACCGGAAGATCTGAATCGCTGCCCATGATGATACCTACGAGAACAGTATTTGAGCTCATTAATATATCCTCCCTTGAATTCAAATCCATAAATATTCTCGGCATTTGGCCTCTTACCCGGATTTCACCGTTAACTTGCGTTTTACGATTTCAGCCCTTTCCAGCGCCCTGTTTATATCCCGGTCAACGATGGTAACGTGTCCCATTTTTCTGAATGGTTTTGTGGTTTTCTTGCCGTAAATATGTACGCTGGCGCCAGGGATAGCAAGCACATCTTCGATGCCCTCATAGAGGGGCCTTCCTTCGCAGCCTTCTTCCCCCAGGATGTTTACCATCACCGCCGGAACAAAAAGTTCGGCAGAGCCCAGAGGGAAGCCCGCAATTGCCCTGATATGCTGCTCGAACTGGGAAGTGGCGCAGGCCTCTATGGTGTAATGGCCGGAGTTGTGGGGCCTCGGGGCGATTTCGTTTACCAGAACCTTACCAGCTTTTGTAAGGAACATTTCTATGCCGAAAATGCCCACGCCGCCAAGGGCCTCCACGCAGCTTACGGCAATTTCTGACGCGGTTTGGCAAATTTTAGGTTCAACTCTTGCAGGAGCTATAACTGTGTCGCATATGTTGGCCCTTTCATCAAAAGCCATCTCCACTACGGGATAACATTTTATTTCACCCCTGGTGCTTCGTGCGACCATTACCGCAAGTTCCCTGTCGATATCCACCAGTTCCTCCAGGAAAGAATCACATTTTAAAGCGCCTTTTATATCCTCTTCTGTGCGCAGTACCACAACGCCCCTGCCGTCATATCCGCCACGGCAGGATTTCTGGACAGCCGGCAGGCCGAAATCGGCGATTTCAGAAGCCAGACTTTTTTCAACCATCTTCCACCTGGCAGTAGGTATGTTATTCCTGATTAACATCTTCTTTTGCAAAGACTTGTCTTTAATTATCTCCAGCACTTCCGGCGAAGGATGCACGGTATAGCCTTCTTTTACCAAATCTTTTAAAACGTCGGTATTGATGTGTTCGATTTCATAGGTGGAAATATCGTTTTTTACCACCAATTCTCTTATTTTTTGGGCGTCATAAAAATCCGCCACAATCTGTTCGCAGGCCACCTGGGATGCTGGAGAGCCGGGAGTGGGATCCAGTACCGACACGAAAAATCCCAGCTTCTTTGCTTCGAGGGCCATCATCTTTCCGAGCTGGCCTCCGCCGATTATGCCGATCTTCAAATCAGTTATGCTTTTCATTTATTCATCCCCGCAAAAAAAAGTAATGAACATCATATTATGATTCCGATGTAGAAACTTACTTTATTATTTGCAAAAACCAGTAAATAGCAATTTTAGCGCTCTATATTAATAATACAGTTTACAGACTTTTTTTGTCAATAAAAAAGCCTACCGACGATTAACTATCGATACCGGCTTGGATTCTGGCACCTCGCTAATCATCGGCAGGTAGTATTATTGTTTCACGCATTATGAAGTTTATTATATCGATTTGCTGGGAAATTTACCATTTTTATGTGATTTTGCACGGGATAATACATCTTTTTGAATGGAATATTAAAATAAAAGAGGTGGTTTGATGAGAGCCCTGTGGCGAGGTTCCATAAGTTTCGGTCTGGTGAATGTGCCGGTAAAAATGTATGCCGCCACCGAAAAAATGAATATCAGCTTCAGGCAGATTCATAAAGAATGCAAAACGCCCATCAAATATGAAAAGGTGTGTCCCGCCTGCGGCAGGAAAGTGGAAGATGATGAAATAGTGCGGGGTTATGAGTATGAAAAGGGCAAATTCGTAATTATCGATGATAAAGATTTGGAAAGCATTCCCGACGAGGCCACCCGCACCATCGACATTGTGGACTTTGTGGATTTAAGGGACATAGACCCCGTATATTTCGACCATTCATATTTTCTAGGGCCGGAGGAAACCGGACAAAAGGCATACGTCCTTTTGAAGAGGGCAATGGAGGAAGCGGGGAAAATAGCGGTGGCTAAGGTGGTGATAAGGGCTAAACAGAGCTTGGCGTGCCTTCGACCCTACGGGGAAAATCATCTGGTTATGGAGACCATGTTCTATCCGGAAGAAGTGAGGAATGCGGCGGAAATACCCGTGTCTTCCGATGTGAAACTTCACGAAAACGAAGTTAAAATGGCCGTGCAGCTGGTGAGTTCGCTTTCGGCAAAGTTCAGCCCCGAAAAATATACCGACGAATATCGAAAGGCCCTTCTTGAAATCATAAAGGCAAAAGTGGAGGGTGAAGAAATTGTTATTCCGGCGGCCAGAGAAGAAAAAGTGGTGGATTTGATGGAAGCCCTGAAGGCGAGCCTTGCTCTGGCGGAAAAGGAGAAGCATGAGGCGAAAAAAGCCGGAGGCAAAGGGGGGCGCAGAAAGAAAAAAGCGATTTAAAACACCATACCCTTAATGACCGGATGCCTGAGGTAACCTTCATCAGTGAAGTCTAGATATTCCACTTGAACTTGCAGTTGAGGCTCGACCCAACAGGGCTTTTCCCTGGCGGCCGGGGGTGACATGTTTTTAAAAGGGCAGTCTGCCACTTGGAGCTTTGAAAGATAATCGTAAAGCTCCCGCCTTTCCGAAGTTTTAAGGCCACTTCCGGCCCTTCCTATGTAGATGAAATCTTCATCCTGTAAAATTCCCAGCAGAAGTGAGCGGATTTCACGGCCTTCGGCAAGATAGCCGCCTATTATGGTGTCAATAAGCCGCCTGTTTTTAATTTTAAGCCATTTATTGCTTTTTTTACCTATTTCGTAGTGGCTGTCAAGCTTTTTTGCGACGATGCCTTCCAGCCCATGCTGTTTTATCACGTTAAAAAGGGTGGTGCCCGTGGCGAAGGTGTCGACAGCTACTATAGAATTTATGGGTGGAATCAATGACCTGAGAATCCCGTCTCTTTCTTCGAAAGTAAGCTCGGTCAAATCTTTTCCGTCCAATAAAAGGATATCGAATACCACATATGTGACGGGGATTTTCTCCATCAGAAATTTTACGGTAACGGGATCGGATGCGCGGTCCCGCCGCATGAGCCGCTGAAAGGAGGGTTTTCCGCCGGACAGCGTGATTATTTCGCCATCCAGCACCACGCTCCGGCCTTTGAAAGCACCGGCAAGGCATTCCGTGATTTCGGGGTACTGCAGGGTTCTCGGATTCCTTTTTCTGTTGAAGAGTTTAACTTCCCCGCCGACATGGGCCAGGATTCTGGTGCCGTCCCATTTTATCTGGAAACCGAAGTCAGGGTCATCAAAGGGCCGGGGAAAAATTTCGGGTTCCATGGGATAAAAAGGCGAATGAAGCACAATCATAATATCACCGGTACTATTATGTCCAATTTTTTTCTCCAAAAAGAGGAAACTGTAAAAATAAAGCTAAATATAATATTAGGTGGGTGAATAATATTGCCCCAGGTATATGTGGAAAATCGCAAATTAAAGCTGACGAATCTTTCCAAAGTGCTGTGGCCGGATGACGGTTTTACAAAAGCAGATTTCATAGATTATATGGAGAAAGTTTCCCCTTACATGCTGCCCCATCTAAAAGACCGGCCAACCGTATTTACACGATATCCCGACGGCATATACGGGAAAGCCTTTTACCAGAAGAACATGCCCGCATATGCGCCGGAATGGCTCAATACCTTTGAGGCCGTTTCCGATAAAGATAAAATTATTAGATACGCTGTGATAAACGACAAAGACAGCCTGATCTGGGCTGCAAATCAGGCGAGCATTGAAATTCATCCCTGGCTTTCCAGAAAAAGCGCTCCGGACATGCCGGATTTCGCGGTTTTTGACTTTGACCCCATGGAAAATACGGATTTTGAGGATGCCCGCCAGCTCGCCCTGGCCCTGAAAAAACTTCTGGACCTAGCCGGCCTGAAAGGCTTTGCCAAGACCTCGGGAGCCACGGGACTGCAGGTTTATGTTCCGCTGGAACCGGTTTACACCTATGAGGATGTGCGAATTTTTACCGGCTTTTTTTGCCGGGTGCTGGAGAAGACGTTTCCAGAAAAGGCTACCACCGTCAGAAATGTGGATAAAAGGGAGGGCAGGGTCTATCTTGACTATCTTCAAAACATCAAAGGAAAGACCATCATAGCTCCATACAGTCCCCGACCAAGAAAAGGCGCGCCGGTATCCTGTCCGGTGACATGGGAGGAACTGGAGGAAGGCGTGGCGCCGGACATGTTCAATATAAAAAGCATGCCCAAAAGATTGAGAAATAAAGGCGATATTTTTGCAGGAGTGCTGACGCAAAAACAGCGGATTGACAGATGGATTAAATAAATTTTTTCGGGAGGCGGTTTTTGGTGAACATAACTTTTGGATGGCTTGTGGACTTATTTATTTTATCAATGCATGGTTAAAAACCAACATCATGCTATTTTGACGGTATGGATAGCGGCAGAATGGAGGCTGATATGATTGAAGGTTCTGGTTATTGGCGGGGGACCGGGCGGGCTTTTTGCAGCCGCCGAAGCCGCTTTAAGTGGACTTGATGTCACCCTCATGGAAAAAGGGAAAATCGGTGAAGATATCCGGTGCGCCGAAGGATTTTTCGACGTGCTGAAACTTTTGGGCAAGCCGTGTGCAGGTGTCAGGTTCAAGGTTGAGGCGATTATATTTGAAGCCCGTTCTACATATAGAATTGATGCCAGTTCCCTGAACCTGTGGATGATAGACAGGAGCACCTGGCAGAAAGAGCTTTCCAGAAGAGCCATCGAAAAAGGCGTCAGGATAATGGAAAATTCTCCTGTTTTGCTGAATGACCTGAAAAAATTAAAGACTGAATATGATTTTATAATCGATGCCAGCGGGGCGCCTTCGGTGACCTCGAGGGCACTTGGCTTTTCAAACTTTTACGTACAAAACTCCGGAAAGACGGTTCAATACCTGGTGGAGGGAGATTTTTCGCACATCGGTAACGCCCTGAAGGTCGGTTTTTTGCCGGATTTCTGGGGTTACTACTGGATATTTCCCAAGGGCAAGGACGAGCAGGGGAGACAAACCGCCAACGTGGGAATTGGCGATTTTAACCCTTTATCCCGGCGCAATTTAAGAAATATGCTGGATGAAGTAATCAAAAAGGAAGGGCTTGACGATGAAAAACACAAAATTGTGAAGGTGCTCGGCGGCATCTGCCCCACCAGGATGCCGGAAAAGCTGGTGTACGACAACGTTCTGCTGGTTGGGGATGCAGCAGGTCTCACATCGCCGCTGCACGGCGGCGGAATAGACATGGCGGTGCTGAGCGGGATTACGGCAGCCAGGGCGCTGGCGGATGGCCCTGCAAAATATGAGGCAGAACTCAAGAAACTGCTTTACCGGAGGCTGCAATTTGAAGACATGGTGGCGGAGGCGTGGAGAAGGAGAAACCTGGAGCAGGTCGATAATATCCTGTCGATAGCTTGCAAAATGCGGCTTTATAAGCTTTTATCCCATCCCCGCCTGATGAATCCGCTCGTCGTAAAATTTTTAGAGAAGCTGCTCTGACAATTTCAGAAAGGAGGCGAAAACCATGTTCAAAAAAATCAGCAAAAGCCTTCTTGCATCTCTAGCCTCAGTAATAACCTTAGTCGCATTTACAGGCGTGAGTCCCGCCAGCATATGGATACTGTACGAACCAGATATCCCGGACGCACTAAAAAAAGCTTCAACGAGGTGAAAACTAAACAATAGAGACAAAGGCAAACTTATCGAAAGATAAGGGCGCAAAGCTACAGGGTCTAAGGTGACTGCATTCACTATGACAGCCTGGCTGCCGCTATTTTGACATATTACGGCCCGCCGTCTTTCCGATAGGCGGGTCTCTTTTTTGACCATTTTAAGAATAGGAGAAGCCATGATGAGAAGGGGTTGATAATTATGGCAAAGAGGCCAAAACTAAAAGAACTCATACTCAAAGCCCAAAACGGAGACAAAGAAGCTCTAAACCAAGTGGTTGAGCGGTTTGAACCTATTGTTAAAAAGTATGCCCGCCGCTTCGGCGGTGAAGATGTTTGTCTGGAGATTGTAGAATGGATAATAAATGCCACAAAAAGATATAAAGAAAAAAGCACATGGGGCAGGGAAGAACTTAAAAAATTTCTCTCTGCTAATAACTCTTCTAATAATACAAAAAAGACATAAAAATTTTTAGATTTTTCCCAGAAGGGGTTATAAAAATATGTCCCTGTCCTCTCTTTATATAGTACAGGCAAAAATATATTTAGAGGGAGGTGGGGACAAAATGGTCTCGAATCTTTCAGAAATATGCAAATATGATCCGGAAGAAGCCAGGATAACATCATGGTATATAACCGGAATCAAACGCGAAGCATTGAAAATAGCAAGAAAACAGCAATATTTAAAACAGCATGAGATGTTGATTCTGAACAAACCTATTTGCGATCAAGAAAGTGACTTTATAGAAATGATCGACACCATTGCTGACGGCAGCAACATGGTATCAAAAATGGAGGAAAACATAGATATTGAGCAAGTTTTATCGCATTTGACATTAAAGCAGCAGCAAGTAATAAAAATGATATTTTTGCAAGAAATGACCGAAAAGGAAACAGCAGAGAAGCTCTGCATATCCCAACCGGCTGTCCACAGTATTAAGAGCAGAGCGTTAAAAAAGATGAAAGAGTACATGGAAAAGTATATGAAAGAATATATGAACTAAAAATATGTATCCTCCATCCTGGGGGTGAAGAAGTATGGAGGATCAGTTTACTTACATTTCCCTTGGCACATTGACTGGTGCCGTTACAGCTACAGTGCTTGTAGTGGAATTTATTAAAGAAATAAAATGTTTCAAACTGCTGCCCACAAGATGGCTTGTATTCATAGTGGCCGAAGCAATTGTTATTTTCACCAGTGTTGCAAGAGGTGAATTTACAGTCATAAATATACCGTTATATTTGCTAAACGGACTATTGATAACGACATCGGCTATGGGAAGCTGGCAGATAATAAGTGACAGCCTGGGAAGTGCGAAGGGGAAAGACCTTAAGGAAAAAGAATAAAGGATAACAAAAAAATTTTTTTGGATAGGGGGGTTATTAAAAAGGCCCCTGTTTTCTCTTTATATAGTGTAAGGGAAATTAATCAAACAAAACGGAGGTGATAAACATGGGGCCTTGATTTTATTATAAATGCAGATTCGTTTAATATGCTTAACAATGTCTTGGGAAAATTAAATTTTGGGAGGTTTTACAATGGCAATATTTTATGACCGCAATAACAAAGTAACAAGACTTACAGATGGTACGAGCGTGAATCCTTTGACTTTTACAAGAGATTCCGGAAAATGGATATGCTGATTGTTATGATTGGATTCCAGGAGAAAAACAATATAGGGGAGAAGGAGATTCATATTTCATCAGGGCTTCCCTGAGTCTAAAGGTGAGCCAAATGCCATACAAATATCTGACATGTGACTGTGCATCCGGTAATGCAAATGAGATGATAAGTATTTATGATCCATCCGCTAAACAATGGCGGACGTGTTCATCAAGCGATCATAATCTTGGCAACTGGGGCGTTCAATATTTATTTAACGTTGCGGTTTTAAATGATACCAGCACCGCAAAAACAATTAAGGCCTATATTGGTCCTGGTGGAGATAGCTCGCTTGTCATTCCCGTAATCAATTTTAATGGAACTGTAGAATGAGCGATCCAAGACACGATGATAAAAATAACCAATGGTGGAACTGGCTTGAGGACAGTATTCCTGCAAATACAAGCAGAACATACCAGTATCAGTTTATACATGCGGCAAACGGATACTCCCCGGCCCTTCATGGATGGAGGTTGGTGTAAGTATCTCCCACAATGCTAGATGAATCAAAAACCCCGGAAATAAAGCTTATCTTCCGGGGCTTTTTATAATATTTCTAGTTTTCGATCTTAATTCCGTAATGTGTAAAAAACAATCGTATCATATCATCTTGTGCATATTCGTTTCCGTTTTCGTCGGAATATCTCAGGATATTAGGGTTATACGCTTGTTGCGGATCCCAATCAAAATCGAAAGAATACCATCCGGCTGGAACCTGTTTTCCGGCTTTATCTTTCTGATCCCAATAGTATATTATATAATATTCTTCCCCGGGTTTCATAGAGCCCTTAAAAGCAGGAAGCTCAATTTTTAAAATTTTTTCATCTTCTGAAGAGATGGTTATATAAGGGGAATATTCTATGACATTCAAGGTTTCTGTCTTAAAATAATCTTTATACTTAGGTGTATTAATGTTGTAAGTAAGAGATATTTTTATCATTATATCCTGACCTGCATCGTATGGTTCTACACCCAGCTCCTTCTTAATTGGATTGCCGCTTGGGCAAATATACGTCATCGCCAAAAAAGGCATGCGATCTATACCGGGCCCTTGATTAAGTTCAGGCCTTTTCATCCATACCATCTGTGGTTTTGTCCTTATCGCCACAAATCCTGAATCCTGCCTCCATATCACTTCACTGCCAAGCGCTTCGGATATAAATCTTACAGGGACAAGGGTGTTTCCCCTGACTATTCTTGCAGGAACATCCAACTTCACAGGCTTTTCGTCTACATACGCTGTTTTTTCTCCCACCACGAGAGATACGGTTTTATTATCTTTTGTCGCGGTTATCTTTTTTGAACTATCATCCCAGTTCACTTGAGCACCAATTCCTCAAAGATGGCCCGGAGGGGGACCAAAACCCTCCCGTTCTCAAGAATCGGAGATACATCAAAATCAAGTTTAAAACCATCTACAGTGACTTTTATTGGCTGAGCAGCAAAAGCAGGGTTGATAAGAGTAACAAGGAAAAAAACACTCAAAAATATCAATGATTTTTTCAACATAAAGAATGCCCTCCCTCTAAAACCTTATTCCGATACTCAAAGTGAAGTAACCCAGTATAAGACAAAAGGGCTTGTTCTCAATTTGGCACTTACTATTCTCAGCGTACATAATAAATTAAGTTGGATTGTGAATGCAGTTTCAGCCACATTACAGATTAGTGGATTTTTATTATCAGATGATGAAACTGATTTAGAAATTGTTCCAAGAGTAGGCTGGTCCATACAACATGAAATGACTCAAAAAGGCACTACCATCTATCACTACCTCCATATATGGGATGATGATGGTACTTACAAGGGTAAAGAAACTAACTATTTTTATATAGATACATTTGATTAATATATGGATGTTATATTCTTTAGACGTAAGGGAGATGTTTTTAGCATATCTCCCCTTTTTATTTCTTATTTTTTAACTTCTTAATCAACCAAAGAATAAGATTAAATAATATAATAATTATAACTGTTGCAGGGGAAATAATTCCATATTTATTATACGTAATATTATACATAAAAAATACCAGCAATACTATAAAACCAGAAATTAAAGCCGAAACCAATTTAATAATTTGCAGATTATAGTTAAATTCACTTTTAAATCTGAAATAAATAACAAAATAAAAAGCTATTGTAAATACTATTAAATAAATAATAATTTCATTAGTAATTAGAATATCGGTTCCAAATATTTTTAGTGTCAATTTAATAAAATCCTCTCTCTATCTTAATAACTTTCTCGAAGGACAATATATTTAATATTCTCATAACGCCAAAAAGTTAACATTTTTATTTATTCCTTTATTCATTATACCACCATCCTTTCGCCGTTCATACCCAAAAAACCGCCAGTTGTACCGGAAAAAGCTCCAGTTGTTCCAGAATGGCAGGAAATTTCAAACAAATGTAGAAGAAATCATAAGAAAAATCAGAAAGGAGGCGAAAACCATGTTCAAAAAAATCAGCAAAAGCCTTCTTGCATCTCTAGCCTCAGTAATAACCTTAGTCGCATTTACAGGCGTGAGTCCCGCCAGCATATGGATACTGTACGAACCAGATATCCCGGACGCACTAAAAAAAGCTTCAACGAGGTGAAAACTAAACAATAGAGACAAAGGCAAACTTATCGAAAGATAAGGGCGCAAAGCCACAGGGTCTAAGGCGTTTGATGCGCTATGACAGTCTGGCTGCCGCTATTTCGACATATTAAGGCCTGCCGTCTTTCCGATAGGCGGGTCTCTTTTTTGTCCTTTTAATAGACAAAAAAATTCAATGAAACGGGGACGATAATGGTGGCTAAAAAACCTAAACTAAAAGAACTCATACTCAAAGCCCAAAGCGGAGACAAAGAAGCTCTCAGCCAAGTGGTTGAGCGGTTTGAACCTATTATTAAAAAATATTATTAAAAAATATGCCCGCCGCTTCGGCGGTGAAGATGCTTGCCTGGAGATTGTAGAATGGATAATAAATGCCACAAAAAGATACAAAGAAAAAAGCACCTGGGGCAAGGAAGAACTGAAAAACATTTTCACCAACAGAAAAAGCAACTAAAAATTTTATGGATTTTTAGCCGCACAGGATCTACGCCTATCTTGGGACTTTGACCGGTGCCGTTACCGCCACAGTGCTTGTAGTTAAATTAGACAAGCTCAAAGGTGGTGAACGATAATGATTCTGTACAGTCCATATACCTAACAACTTTGAACTTAACAGAAAAGCATGGTTCTTAACAGGTGCTTAATCTATCGCAACAAGGTCTACGCTATAATCTTCTGTCTCTACCAGAAACTTTCTATTATCCGGAGAAGGCGCTGAAGGGGATCGTGCTTCCACTGTTTTAAAATCTTCCCCTGCTACAAAGAGGATCTTATCGAGCATAACCAGTTGCAGAGTGTTGCCATTGCCCCAGTATACCTTTTTAACATCACCCCGGAAGATTTCCCTGGTTTCTTGTTTTTCAATGTCATGCAAGACTATTGTTTCGCCTTCATCGCTTTGGGAAATCAATGCTATAAGGGTTCTATCCAATGATGGCAGAAGGTCTTCCGTCAGACCGACATATTGCTTGTTTCCTTTGGAGTCAATCCGAAAAGCCTTCCTGGATTCCTCTTCTGCCACATATAGGTTGCCGCTGTTGTCAAAGGCAACACCCGTGATATTCTTTGGCGCTTCCGACAATTCCCTTGATTGATTCTTTTCCGGGTCATAAACCATGGCCATGGTCTTGAGGGAATGGGGCTCCGATTGCTTAACCAGCACGAGCCTATTTTCCCGGGGATACCAGTCAAAATCATAGATGTTGTCTATTAGGTCAACTTTACCTGTTTTAATATCCAAGACCACCATTTGATAGAAGGTTCCCCATCCGATTTCTAAAATAAATCCAAGCATGTCGTTTGAAGGCGACCATGAAGAGCGCTTAATAAACGCTCCCAGGTGGTAATTAATGTAATCCTCCTGGTAATCCAATTGGGCAACTTTTTCCTTCTTTTGCCCGTCAAACTTCCATATCTCCAGAGGAACACTCTTGTCGGATTGATAGGCAATGTAGTATAACTCTGAGCTATCCTTGGACCAGAGAATCGGGGTCTCGGTTATATAATCATCATTCCTGAAAACTTCTTCTGAAATTGTCCTAACAGATGGGCCGGGTTCCGGAACCACTTCGGTTTTTACTTGATCTTTTCTTGCCTGCAAGGAGCGACCCTGGTTTGCCAAAACAACTGAAAGAATGAGCACAAGTTTTGTTATAAAAATGACCTTTTGACGCAATTGACGATTCACCGCTTTTAATATCATCATTGATTCTCCCCTCCTTGCCTGTATAATTAATTACCCCTGCATCAAGAAGGCAATTTATTTTAATTGCCTTTCTTATCTGTCAGTATTCAATCAGAACAATTATTGACCAGATGATTAGCAGAACAAATGTCCTGTGCCGCTTGAGCCTGAATCCATTCTTATTTCACTCCCGTTAAATTTATAGCAATATATCTGGTATTTTAATTATACCACTCCCTTTCCGCCGTTCATACCCGAAAAACCGCCAGTTGTACCGGAAAAGGCGCCAGTTGTTCCAGAGCGGCAGGAAACGACAAAAAAATGTAGAAAGCATTTAGAAAGTTTATAATGATCCGGGAGGAGTGAAAAATGTTTCCCATACCCTGGTACGTGGCAGCTCTCGTGTCAGTACCTGAAGCCTTTTTGATTCTGGCAATTTCCATCAAAATGATGAAACAGGAAAACCCGAATTATAGCAGAATATTCATCATTTCTGCAATTCAGGGGATCATCACTCTGATAATAAGAAAAATACCCATAGGTATATCCCAGTATTTTTTATCGAGTTTTCATATGGTGATACTTATTGCGACATTGACTATGCTGTTCAGCTTATTGTGCAGGGTAAAGGTTCAGCATTGTTTCATACCAATTTTTATAGTGACAGTCATATATGGCACCATACAGTATATAGTTGTGTTGCTTGTGTTGAACCAACTCAAAATGCCGATTTTCATCCTGCAGGAAAATCCCTGGCTGGATATAGCCCTATTCCTTCCCGTTGCGGGCATTACTCTCCTCGTTTTTTATCTTATTTATCATTTGAATTCGTTTGAAGAATTATAGATTATACTATGAAGCACAATATATCATTTTTGAAAGGGTAGGTGAGAAGGGCATGCTTCAAAAATGCTCCAGAACATTGTCAAAATTGATTGTCCTTGGCGCAGCCTCCGATAAATATGAAACCGATGTCATAGAATACGGGCTCGTGATTATTTTAGGCACTTTTTTAAAATTCACGACCATACTGGCAGTATCTTTAGTGCTGAACACTTTTACCGAAACAGTGGTAAGTCTTGCATCTTATGTGCTCATACGCCATTTTGCCGGAGGAGCGCACTTGAAAACTTATGGTATGTGTTTTTCTTTGCGACACAATACGAAACAAGCTCAAACTTACCGGGAAAGTCCCTCTGCGGACCGATGAAGGCATTGTATTTCTTAATCTGGATGATATTGTTTTCATCGAAAAAAATGGCATAGTAAATGTAAATTTAATCGACATGATACAGAATTTGGGCGATTCATATATAATAACATTTCATAATTATGACAAAACGGTGCTGATGAGTAAAAACAAATTCCAGTTTTTAAAGGAAAGATTAATATAACAGCGGGGCATGGTAAAAGTGATTAATAAAAAACCTCATGATAATCTTTGCATTTACAGTTCAGATGTTTGCAATACTCATATGAAAATGGCAAAAGGAGGTGAAAGCTATGGCCATTTTCAATGAGAAACATGAGGATGATTTTTAAAGGATTTGACAAAAGAAATGATGAAAGACATGGATTTTTATGGAACCGTATATTGAAAAATGGATCAAATATAAAACTTACAGGTTTTTGAAGAAAAACTATGAACGAAATAAAAAAGAGGCATTAATATTAAATTGTCCGGTGGCAATGGGAGATGACCAGGTCGAGGAGATCGACCTGAACGCTGAAAAAGACAAGAAGCTGCAATCAAGCAGAAGTAGCCAAAATGTTGAGAATTAGCCAGTCAAAGGTAAGCAAAACAATGAAAAAAGCCATGAAGGAAATGAGAGGTTACTTAAATCAAATCGGATACAAAAGAAAGAAGTGAGAAAATGCAAGAAGATATGTTGCAGCAGAGAGGGGTTATGGAAGAAAATATAATAAAAAAATACATGCCGCTGATATTGAAACATTCCAGTTTGGCACCAGAAAATGACAGGGAAGACCTTGAACAGGAATTGATTATTGAGATAATTGAGCTTTATAGGAAGGGCAAGTGTCAATAACCAGTTCGTAGCAAAAATATTTGAGAAAATGTTTGAAAGGGAGAATGTGGTATGGACAAAAATATAATCAGATTGATTACGGTCATTTTATCGGCAGCTATATTTTTGGTGTTATTAAATCATAGTATGGTATTGGCAGATTTTCAAAACAGCCTGCCTTTATCCGAGATAGGAATAAAATCATATCAATATTTGAAAAGCGGTCAGTGCTCTATAGAGGAGAAAGGCTCAGAAAATATAAGTATCTCAGGCTATACAACAGCATATAAATTGGTTGACTCCATCGGTATAAAATTTTATCTGGAAAGATATACAAGCGGGAAATGGTCCGATTATAAAACATGGCCGACCATTGATGAATATAATACTTCTAAAGTTTGGGGCAAGATAAATTCCATTTATATCCCGAAAGGTTATAAATACCGATTAAGAGCTGTTCATTCGGTTAAAAAAGGCAACATTACAGAAACAGGTAAATCTTACAGTTCTGACATAACAATAAAATAAATTTTAAAAAAGATTTTAGAGAGCAGAAATGCTCTTCTTTATTTTTTCTTTGAGAAGGAAAATCAGCCCAAAATAGAGAATTATGTTAAAAGATGGATTTATGGGGAGAGATTTCTTTGGTTGAAAATAGGAATGGGGCCAAAGAGGATATAGTGGCGAAAATGAAGTTGCTGGCGGACCTGTTCTATAAGAGCACATATGGTGCGGCTTATTTTGCCTGTCAGGATTCGGAGATTGCAAAGGACGCCACTCAACAAGCATTTCTTATAGCACAGGAAAAATTGTATGAACTGAGAGACGCCGATAAGGTAAGAGTCTGGCTTGCAAAAATAGCCATGAATCAAGCCAGAGATTTTCTGAAACAGAGGAAACCGTATGTTTTTACCGATAATATCGAACAATTCAATACTCCCGTAGAAACCGTAGAAAATATCGTGGTCTTAAGGGAACAGATAGAAGTGCTAAAGGGGATAGTGAGAAAATTATCACCGCAGAATCAATTGATGTATTATCTCAAGTTTGTTGAAGAAAAATCTGATTCAGAAATAGCCCGAATGCTTGATGTGCCTCAAGGTACTATTAAATCCAGAATATCCCGGCTCCGGCAGGCCATAAAAGTGGCTATGGACAGAGAATACAATAAGATTCATTTGAATATGGCAAAAGGGAGTGAAAGCTATGGCCATTTTCAATGAGAATCAGGAGGATGAATTTATAAAGGAATTGACAAAAGAAATGATGAAAGACATGGAGATGCCGCCGTTGGAAGAATTCTGGGCGGACCTGAAACCGGCTATTCAACGTAAGAGTAAGAAAACGAGATTTTTTGCATTTAATAATGTGCGGGCCATTGCAGCAATGCTTCTTTTAATTGTGTTATCCTTTTCCATATTTTTTCCCGGGAAAGTTTCCGCTTTCGGCATCCGCATCATGAATGCCATACGAATTGTTATAAAAGGCCCCTTGAACAATATATTGATGGGATCTGGAGAAGGAGTGGAAGCTGGGGAAATAAGCGAAACGCAAACTCAGGAGTTTGCCCTCAGTGAAGTGCGCATTACGGATTTAAAACAATTAAAGGATTTGCCAGATGCGGTTCTTATGCCCGTATGGGTTCCCGAAGGTTATAGATTTTCAGATGGCATATATGAGCAAGTGGATAAGTCCGTTCACAGGTTAAGGCTAAACTTTCAAAACCAGGAAAAACAGGAGCTGTCAATCCTTGAAGTGTATTCGAGCAAGAGAAGTGCCAGCGGCTATATGTATGACAGTGATGATGCTCAGGCAAAAGAAGTGCAGGTACGGGGGAACAGCGCTCATTTAATAAAATTTAAGGACGGTTCCTATGACCTGCTGTTCGTAGAAAACGGCCATCAGGTCACCGTCTCCGGCTTTGTAACAGAAAAAGATATAATAAAATTAAGCGAAAAGTTACAATATACCGATTAGAATCCAGCTTATGGAAGGTTCTATAAAATTTTTGTGGAACTTTTTTATTTAAAAATGCGGCTTCACCGTTGTTGTCCTTAGTACAGCCCGTTAACAATATCATTGCTACTGCAACAAAAGATATGACGAGTCCTGTAATGAAGAAATTTATATTTTTTCGATCAATTGTTATTCTGCTTGTAGAATATTAGGTAAATATCTACAATTCTTTCAAGTTTCATAGCCTTTACGCCTCCTAAAACTTCAAATAGTCTTTGTAACCCGATAATACGTTTGAGTTATTTTCCAGACTTTAATTTTAACCACCCTCTTTCCCATAAATTACCCTTCTACTATATATAAAGCACATATTCCGCACCCCTTCAAAAAACAAATTAACATTTTTTAATGAACATCTCAAAAAATTTTTCAAAAAAAGCCAAATTGGTAAAAATTGGACTTGTACTTTTTTCAGAATTGTTGTATTATGATAACTGGTGATGTTATGATGAACAAAATGAAAATATTCAACGCAGGCCCAGCACCAGTTATCTCCGCCATATGGGAGCAACTAAATATAGGCAAAAACCTGGATAAACTCTTACCCTGGGATGCTTCCCAGTGCAAATTATCCCCGGGGATAAGAATAAAAGCTCTGGTCATAAACATCCTTGCAACAAGAGCACCCCTTTATTTAGTCAGCAGATTTTACCTTTACCAGGATCTTGCCAACCTCTTTGGTAAAGGAGTCCTTTTGCAAGATTTAAACGATGACTGCCTTGCAAGAGCATTAGATAAACTTGCAGAATCAAACCCCAAGAAAATAATATCATCCATTATTCTGCAAGCATTAAGCAGCGAGGATATAACCATTACACATCTTCACTCAGATACCACATCTGTAAGTGTTTACGGTGAATATGAAAATCAAGAAGACGATGACCTAAATTCATTCATAAAGCTGGTATGTGGCCATAGCAAAGATCACCGCCCGGATCTAAAACAGCTAAAAATAGGCCTGTGTGTAAATCAAGATGGTATACCGGTATTAGGGCAGCCTCTAGATGGAAATAAAGATGATAAAACATGGAACAATGAATTTATCGATGTCCTGTCAAAAGACCTTGATAAAATTGACTTAACATCCCTCATCTATGTAGCAGATTCGGCTCTAATAACAAAAGATAACCTAAAAAAGATGCATAAAAAACTGTATTTTATTTCAAGATTTCCCGCCACCTTTGAACTGGAGAAAAACCTCATTGACCTTGCATGGAAAAAGAATGATTGGACCTTTATAGGCAAAATCTCCAATCAAAAAAATGCCGCCGAGTATAAAGTTCAGGAATTTATCAGGACAATTGATGACATTAAATACAAGTTTGTAGTAGTTCATTCCTCCAAACTTGATAAAAGAAAGACCAAAAGCATAGATAAAAAACTGGATGAACTATGCAAAACACTTAAAAAAGAAACTCGAGAATTAAGCTCAAGAGAGTTTTTCTGCAAAGCCGATGCTCAAAAGCAAATAGAGCTTTTCAAAAAAGATCATGATAATGATTTTTACCCATTGGACTTTCAAGTAATTGAAAGAACAAAACCTGTAAAAAGAGAAGGTAAGGGCAGGCCCCCAAAGGATTATATACCTCAAACCAAGACAGTATACCAGATAAAATGCACTTTAGGAGAACTCGACAACGATGCCAAGCAAAAAGCTTTAGAGCAGGCCAGCTGTTTTGTACTTATTACAAACAGGCTGGATAAATCTCCTTATGATATTCTAAAAGAGTATAAAAATCAAACGACTGTAGAGACATCCTTTAGATTTTTAAAGAGCCCCATCTTTCTTGATGCCATATATTTGAAGAAGGAAAGCCGAATAGAAGCTTTGTGTTATGTACTCTTTCTTGCTCTTTTCATCTACCAGATACTGCAAAGGCGTATGAGAAAAGCTCTGGAAGAACAGGGAGAATATATCTTCGTAGCAGGCAAAGTAAAGACTGAAAAACCAACCGGCAATAGGATTCTTGAGTTATTAAAGCCTATACAGACCATAGGCTATGTTGAAGGTGACAAGGAATGCCGGGCTCTTCCCGAGATTCCTAATGAGGAGCCTTTGGAAAAGATACTTTCCCTAATCGGTTTAACGCCGGATATTTATACTTCCATTAGGGAATATCCGCATTATCTTATTGAATAGATACTTATATTTCACTTGGTAAAAATTATTGATCCATTACATGGAAGGGTGCGAAATGTGGGATAAAGACATGGAGCCTCAAAAATTATTCCATAAAAATCCGCTTTTCTAAAAATTTTTTTAAAAAAATGGAACTTTTTTTGTGTTTCTTCGTCTTTTATATAGGTAAATGCAAAAGAGGGATTTTTATGGAACCGTATGTTGAAAAATGGATCAAATATAAAACTTACAGGTTTTTGAAGAAAAACCATGAACGAAATAAAAAAGAGGCATTAATATTAAATTGTCCGGTGGTAACGGAAGATAATGAAGTTGAGGAAATCGACCTGAAGGCTGAAGAAGATAGCATTTTTGAAGACCAGGCATGTGATAGGTTGGTTTTGAGACAAGCTTTATCAATTCTTTCGCCCCTTGAGAGAAAAATTGTCATCTTATCAAAGGTAAGAGGTTGCAGTCAAGCAGAAATAGCCAAAATGTTGAGAATCAGCCAGTCAAAGGTAAGCAAAACAATGAAAAAAGCCATGAAGGAAATGAGAGATTACTTAAATCAAATCGGATACAAAAGAAAGAAGTGAGAAAATGCAAGAAGATATGTTGCAGCAGAGAGGGGTTATGGAAGAAAATATAATAAAAAAATACATGCCGCTGATATTGAAATATTCCAGTTTGGCACCAGAAAATGACAGGGAAGATCTTGAGCAGGAATTGATTATTGAGATAATTGAGCTTTATAGAAAGGGCAAGTGTCAATAAGCAGAGTTTATAACCAAAATATTTGAAAGGATGATGAAGTATGAACAAAAATATAATCAGACTGTTTACGTTCATTTTATCGGCAACCGTGTTTTTGGTGATATCAAACAGGACCACCAAAATGATGGTGGTCCTTACTCTTTTTTCTTTTTTAGATTCGCTAATATCCATTCTTATCCCTATCTATTCCAATATCCATATATCAGAATAATAATTACATATAATTCATGGGCTTTAACCCTTCAATACCTGCTAATGGCTTGACTTCAGCATCATCTTTATCACTCTCAATATAATGCGAGTTCTCTGTTTTATAATCTTTAATCTCACTTTTACTTACCGGGGCGCCAATTTTACTATCCGCAAAGACGTATTGCATGTTTAGCAATAGCAATGCGATCATGGTGATTATAAAAATGACATTCTTTTTCATAGAACACCCTCCTTGTATTTTTGATATACACTTTTTATCTTATCTTCGCTAAAAGGCAAGCCATACATAGTGTATATTGGCGTGTAGACGTGTAATTCACCATCTGTTTCATATTTAAGCACAGGATTGAAACAGTATAGATCATATTCATTTAAGTCATTAAACACTATCTTTATTTCTATTTTGTCGCCTCTATTAAGAGTTACATTGTCGAAGTTATTGACTTCTTTATCATTAATCAGTGCTATGACATCTTTTTTATACTCTTCGAAATTGCCCGCATCTATATCATGGATTATTATTCTTCGCGGGGAAATAGAGGTCAGTGCAAAGGAATATGTGTGCAAGGATGTGCTTGCTGAAGTATGTGAATTTATTTCAAAATTTGCCTCCCGGTCCTCATAAACATTGAAATTACATTCTCCGATCCGGTAATAGATAATACTACCATCATCAAGATGTAAAGCTATTTTATCCGTTTTAAATGTACCTGGCGTAGAATACTTAATTCCTAAGATCAGAGAATATAAACGCATATCTTTATAATTATCACCATCAATTATTTCATGTTCATTTACCTCAATTCCATTTACATTATAGAAAGAAATTTTTTGAGCTTTGTTTAAGATATGTTTCAACTGGGGATTATTCCTATCATCGATGAAAATTAAATTAATTGAAGTCTTATCTTGTCTTAACCCGTTTATATACATTTTGTGATTTAAAAATGCGGCTTCATCCTTGTTGTCCTTAGTACAGCAAGTTAAAAATAACATTATTGTTACTATAGCAAAAATACAAAAGCCAATAAGTTTATTCCTATTGTTCATTACTACAACCTTCTCCCAATATAAGCATATTTCAACTGATATCCGGCAGCATGTAACTACTCACACTTTCTGCCATCATTCTTGCTCAAATAGCTGCTTATTCAAAAATAACCGTAATAGCTTTTTGGAAAATTGCTCTTGTGATTAATCAATTACGCCCAATGGAACCACCCTCTTTCCCATAAATTACCCTTCTACTATATATAAAGACATCGAGCCTCAAAAATTATTCCATGAAAAACCATTTTTCTAAAAAAATTTTTTAAAAAAGATGCAACTTTTTTTTACATTTCTTCGTCTTATATACAGGGAAAATATAGGGGGATTTTTATGGAACCGTATATTAAAAAAAGGATCAAATATAAAACTTACAGGTTTTTGAAGAAAAACCATGAACAAAATAAAAAAGAGACATTAATATTAAATTGTCCGGTGGTAACGGAAGATAATGAAGTTGAGGAAATCGACCTGAAGGCTGAAGAAGATAGCATTTTTGAAGACCAGGCATGTGATAGGTTTGTACTGGCCCCCTATTATTTGGACTTAAACGACCAACACGCCACGATTCACAGTATTTCTTAAAAATGCTTCATAAAATGCTGAAGGTGTCATATAATTCAAAGATTCATGGGGCCTTTCGCAAAGATAAAATTTTATATAATCATCCAGGCCTTTAAAAAATGAACTATAACTGGCAAAATCATTTAAATTAACATATTCTTCTTTCAAGGTTCTATGAAATCTTTCAATATTTGGGTTTCTTTCAGGCGACCTTACTGGTATTCGCTCATGCAGTATACCCTGTTTAGTACAAAATTCCTGAAATTCTTTTGACTTAAACTGCGGCCCATTATCGGTTCTGATTGTTAAACTATCTGTTATATGCCTTGATGCAATGGCTTTTGTTACGGTTTTTATCACATCGCTCTTTGTTATCGAAAAACCAGCCTTATAGCCCACTATCTCTAACGTATATGTATCTATTATATCCAGGATAAAGATTATTCTAGGGAAAATGGTCACATATGTAATATCCATCTGCCAGTGGGTATTCGGGGCCTCGACAGATACTTTTTTGAAAACTATTTCAGTATTGGAAGAAGCGTAGTGTTTAATAACTGGCAAAAGCAGATCCATTTCTTTGCATAGTCTGTAACCCTTTTTCTTGTTGATAATAATTCCAAACTTTGACCTTAAGAGAAATGTAAGTTTTTTATACCCAAAGAATGGGAATTCCTCAGCTAAATCAAAAAGTAGGGTCTTTATCATTTCATCGGATATATATTCACCACTAAGTGTTTCTGAATAACCCGGCTTTGAGCATCCCCGCTTTGAATCCGTACTTTCTTGTCGAGGTTCATAGAAAAATGTGCTTTTGGGTATATTAGAAATTTTAAGTAGAAAATCTAGATTATAGCCCTCAGAATATAAATGCTTTATTAGATCGATTTTATCGGCTATAGACGGTTGGTTTTTTTTAGAAGCTCTTTTAGATAAGCAATTTCGAGGTCTTTATCAACGATGATAGAACGAAGCATGATGTTTTCTTTTCTGAGATTTACTTTTTCGTCATCATCGTTACTATCGTTAGGGTTTAAAAGCTTTTTTCTCCAGTAATCGATTGTAGTTTTTGATATGCCGTATTTCCTACAGACAGCTATTTTAGTGGTACATGAACTCTGAGCTTCGGATAAGATAGCGAGCTTTTCTTCCGTAGTAAAATTCTTCCTCGCTGCCATAGAAAAATTCCCCCTTCAAGAGTTATTTTATCATGTTGTGCGTTTTGGTCCAATTCTCTTGAGGGGCCAGCAAGTGGTTTTGAGACAAGCTTTAGAAATTCTTTCGCCTCTTGAAAGAAATATTGTCATCTTATCAAAGACAAGAGGTTGCAGTCAAGCAGAAATAGCCAAAATGTTGAGAATCAGCCAGTCAAAGGTAAGCAAAACAATGAAAAAAGCCATGAAGGAAATGAGAGATTACTTAAATCAAATCGGATACAAAAGAAAGAAGTGAGAAAATGCAAGAAGATATGTTGCAGCAGAGAGGGGTTATGGAAGAAAATATAATAAAAAAATACATGCCGCTGATATTGAAATATTCCAGTTTGGCACCAGAAAATGACAGGGAAGACCTTGAACAGGAATTGATTATTGAGATAATTGAGCTTTATAGAAAGGGCAAGTGTCAATAAGCAGACAAATTCCCAGAAGGGCTGCCATTCGTCCTAACTTACTCAAGTCATTTTTAGCAGCCCTGTATTTATTTTAGCATGTCTATCTTAACTATAATCTGGGCACCTTTGCTTTTTGAATTACTTAGCCCATAATTCGCAGGTCACCGAATTCGTATCATGGCAAATAAAAACATACATACAAAATTTTATCAAGAAAAGCTAAAAGGCAGAATATTCTGAGAAGGTACAAGCCCACTCAATGTCGAATATATACAATAACTTCTGATATTGAGGTGGGAACAGCATGGCTAACAAATCTCACCATAGGCGGCAAGACCGGCCGCCATTACGGACTTTTAATCCCCGGCCATCTAAAATATTCAAATTCAAACAAGAAAAGATCCTGGGCTCCTTGTACCTGATAAAACCTTTGTTAGAGAGAATGAACATTAAATCAACTATCGATTCTATCATCCCCGAACGTAAAGAAAACGGACAGATACTTACCACCGGAGAAGTAGCAGAAATACTTGTAGCCAATCGCCTGCATCATCCCCTGCCGATGAAAGATATACAAACCTGGGCAGAGGTATGCGGCATCAAAGAATTATTCGATGTTGAGCCGAACAATCTTAATGACGACAGAATCGCAAGATGCCTGGAAGATCTTTCACAGTATTTTGAAGAGATCCAGACAAAGCTGGTCATGAAAATCATTCAGGAATTCAATCTGCACCCCGAAGAAATTCTATGGGACACAACCTCCATCTACTTCGAAGGAGACTACGATGAAGCCGAGATTGTGCAATTCGGTTACGGAGACAAACCGGACTTAAAACAGATAAAACTTGCCCTGAATGTAGAAAAAGACTCCGGTGTACCCTTGCGGGGCAGCGTTATTAAAGGCAATCTGAACGATCCATCCATTGTAGTGGAGAACATGAAAAAACTACGCAATCATCTTAATAAAGAAGACATTCTTTTTACCGGAGATAACGCTGTAGGCACTATCCCAAACTGCCTTCTGCTGAATAAAAACAACATCAGATTCATCGCACCCAGCCCTGCATCAAGCCTTTTTGAAGAAGCTATCCGTTCTGTTACTCCGGAAGAATTAGACGGTTGTATTTTTCCGGATAAAGAGGGGACACCAAAATTTAAAGTAACAGAACGGGGAGTTTACATTCACCTCCAGGACAAAAAGAAACAACAAGAACTCAAAGACGCCCCCGAATTCTGGGCTCGTTGCTTAATAATCTGGAGCAAGAGCCGTGCCAAGCTGGATCGAGAAAAAAGAGAAAAATACATGTCTGATATAAAAGAACGACTGGAAGACATATCTGCAACAAAGTTAAACATGCGGCGCTATAAAAACAAGGAGTATGCCCAAAAGCAGGTTGACAACTGCTTTCAAGGGCCAAAATCCTATCTTCGCCCCATCTTTGGCAATCCTACAGTAGAAGAAAAAGACGGTCAGCTCCAGCTTGTTTACAGCATAGATAAACAACTGCTGGCTGAGATGGAAAAACAAGATGGTCTTTATCCTGTCGTTACTAATGTCTATGACTACGAAAAATATTCTACAAGGGAACTGTTTCTGAGAACCCGAAAAAAATACAGTGTGGAACAACCCATGAGATACCTTAAATCGAAGATTAAAGTAAGGCCGATATTTTTACATAGAGAAGAACGGATTAAAGGGTTAACCCTGATCACGTTCATAGCTCTTATGGCTTACTGCATCCTGGAGCACCTTATCAAACAAAACATTGATCCAAAGGGAACCACCCACCAGCTTATGAAAGAATTTGCGTCCATAGTCTTTTCGGAAGGGGAGATGTTTGACGGAACCTGCTTTTATACTGTCGGCAATGTAAAAGAGCGGCATATCCGGCTAATATATAAGCTTGGGCTTGCTGTAGGAAGTTATGCTGTGCTTTCCGAGGTGCAGCAGGAGTAGATTCGTTTATTTGCTATCTGCTTGGAAGAATACGATGTGTCTAACCTGCGAATTATGGGCTTAGTTATTTCTACCAGTTCTTTTACTGTTTTTCGGACATTTTCCTTTGCTTCGCTGGTTCTGTTTTTGGTGAACTTTACTATGTTCAGTATCCTTTTTTTAACTGTTCTTGTTCTGTCTTGAAATTCTGCTTTTGCTGCAATGCCTGCATCTTTTACCTTTTTTACTACCCTTGTTAAAACCTTTACTCCGTCTGAAAGGAGGCTGGCATCGGTAGGGTGGTGAATGTTTGATTTTATGACTGTTGTATCTATCCTTATTTTCTTGGCTTTTATTAGTTTTTTGTCCAGGGCTTTTTGAAGGATAAGGGTGTTTAATTTCTCTAAAGTATCTTCGCCAAATCTTTTGGTAAGTTTCGCCAGGGTAGTGTAGTCAGGCACCTCGGCACAAACTGGTATATGGCAAAATACTTTCCACGAGATGCTGTCTGATACTTCTTTGCATAAGGTTTCGTATCCAAGGTTGTATCTGAATTTGAGATACATCATTCGAATGTATGTATCAACAGGAGTGCTGTGTCTTCCACATTTGGAATTAAACTTTTCTATAAACGGCGCAAGTAAGCTTTCGTCATCCAGTATTTTATCAACAACTGCCAGTTCACCTTTAAGTTCCAGTCAGGATTTTGGAAGTAATTGGTTGAATACGCTTAATTGTTTGAAGTCTTCGTTCTTTATTATCAACATTCTTCATCCCTCTCCTTCTTGCTATATTATACCGTACCGCAGCAAAGCTGCAATCAAAAAAATAAGGACAGTAGCCGTCCCTCAATAATAAAATCGGTGACTTGCTCACCAGAAGCGAATGGTTTAAAATAACCTTAAGTGTTTGGCCAAGCCAGTGACACAATCGCTTAGGAGGTAACGGCTACTATGATAATTATAGAGAAATATAAAGATAAAATCAATGGAATATTGAGCACTTTTGACAGAATAATAATAAAAGGTCACATTCGGCAGTTTTTTAGCCCTTCAGGTAAAAAACACTTCTTAAGTCAGGAAAGCTTATTATATACGGATTTTGGTAATTATGCCTTACAAGTTACTGGGAAAATAAAAGAGCATGCTATAAATATGGCCAATGAACTTAAACGCCCCTATATATACCTTAATTCTCCCAGAATCTCAAAAGAAGAAACTGCATTAAAATGTCTCAAAGAAAACCCGATTGATGAAGGATTAATATGCATATTATCTACCGTTGAGTTTTGCTCTACCTTGCAGGTGATAAAAAACACTCAAACAGGAAAACTTGAACTAAAAAACGTTGACCGTAAATGCATCTATCTTTATTTCTACTATCTTGACAGCGAATTCGGCTTTATGCACGTAAAACTTCAAACATGGTTTCCTTTTATGATACAAGTTTATATAAATGGCAGAGAATATCTTTCAAAACAATTAGATAAACACGGTATTCAATACAATCGCTATGACAATAGCTTTACATATATATCCGATGTTGAAAAAGCTCAAGAGCTCGCTGATAAAATAGAATCGTTAAAGTTTTGCAAGAGGCTGGATGCTATTGCCGCAAAAATTAACCCTTTCCTAAGCAGAATTTATGAGATTTTTCATCAAGGATATTATTGGTGTGTAGATCAGTGCGAGTATGCAACCGATATTATGTTTAATAGCCGAGAAGATTTGGAAAAAATATATCCGGCTCTGGTTGAACACGCTCTGATTTCCTTTAAGTGCGATGATGTAATGACTTTCCTTGGCCGTAAAATGCATAATGCATTTCAGGGAGAAATAGTCTCCGATATTAAAAAACGGCCCCAAGGATTACGCATTAAACACAGAATGAAATCAAACATTATTAAAATGTATGATAAGTATAGCGTTCTTAGGGTAGAAACCACTATAAATGACCCTCATGAATTCAAGATATTAAAACGTGTAAATAGCAAGCAAGGTGAAGTCTTGCGCTGGACTCCCATGGGTAAGTCAATTGCTAATCTGTATAGATATGCTCAGGTTTCTAAAGCCTCTAATCTTCGTTATTTTGATGCTCTAGCGCAGGCAGTTCCTACAGGAGAAGTTATACAGGAGGTAGAGAAATTATGCGGCAAAACAACATACAAAAATAGAGATTACAGCGGCTTTAATGTTCTTTCTCCCGAAACTTGTCAGCTGTTTCTTGCTGTAATGAATGGGGCTAACAATATTAACGGTTTTACTAATTTTGATATTCGTACTCAACTTTTTCCTGACTTCGATATTAATGATAAAAGAATAAGAAATAAAACCACCCGAATATTAGCTAAGCTAAGAGCCCATAAATTAATATGTAAAATCCCCCACTCTTTTAAATATAAAGTCAGCAAAAAGGGGTTAAGGGTTATGTCTTCTATTTTGAAAATCAAGGCTAAAGAGTATCCTCTCTTGGCTAATATGCAAGCCGCGTAGTTAGTGGCTTCTGAAGGACTTTTTGTATAAAAGTTTGTTTTTCTTTAAAACTTTTAAAGGACAATAATATAAATGTCCATTTTTTTGGAGAGGAAGATGCAGGTTTTTTGAGGGGTAGAGGGGGTTGTTTTTCAATGGAAACTAATTAATTTAAACATATCAAGATTTCATACAGTTCTCCGCTGCCAATGACGCGGACTCTTGTTGGAGGGGAATCAAAGCATAGCAAATAGCAAAATTTAATTACTTTTTTTTACTATAAAATGAGTTGAGGAAAGATAATAAATAAAAAACAGTTGATGTAATAAATGTAATTAAAAATAAATCTAAAGGCATCTTTTTAAATATTAATAAACCCACAAAATAAAAAAAAAGCAAATATAAACTAGAGCGAAGCCATTCAAAAAATATTTTTTTTCCATTATTCATAATGTCACCCTTTTCATATTCGCGTTCTTTTGATTTCATCTTATATCACAATTGCGATATGAGTCAAGAACGCTATTTAAAATTGTCGATTATTGTTGACATAAAGGTTGAACCTTTTCAGCCGATAGCTAATTACCAATTGTATAGAGCATCTTTGAAACAATTAATGAAAGTCCCCCTGACTTTTGTGTCAGGGGGTTCTTTATTTTTCATCCCCCGAATTGCTTTATTATTCAATCAGTCCCAACCCGGGACATAGTATTCGTCTACTGTGGAACCAAGATAATCAGTTCTTTTGGAATTACTATAAAAGTATGTGTAATCTTTTTCTGCTCTTGGAAGCGGAGGGTCAGTACCACGAATATACTTATAATAAACGCTTTTGCTGTAATATACAATTGGAATAGTATCATCTATAATCCTTTGTGCTATAGCATTTATTCCTTCTATAACGAGATCAGAAACACCCCCAAGTTTAGTGGCGGCAATACGGTTAAGTATAGCGACAATAACAGAAAGGGTATATTTAGTTAGCTTATTACTACCCTTAAAGCTTGTGGAAAATGTCCATGGTGTCAAGTCGGAATTAGGCGTTACAGTTGATAGATCACTGCTTTTTATTTTCTTCGTATTATCATCTGCGTTTACTGGTTCTAAATTTATTGTATCAACATAAGAAATACCATCTTTAATTGTTGTTACTGTTATAGCATTACCTTTCCTCTGGACTTTTGTTGTAAACTCAGAAAACAAAACGTAATTGTTAGATTGTTTCCTTTGATAAATCTGAGTTTTAATAACGCTTAAATCAGAATTTGCACTTTCAATAACTTTATAAGATTTACCGTTTTCATCATAAGTATATTCAGTGTGATTTAAATCTGTACTAATAAAACAAAAATTTGTTTTACCATTAGATACATGGTCATCAGATGCTGACACTTTATAAGGTACGCTAGAAAAAAGCAATGCCATAATTATCAATAAGCTAGTGAATTTTCCAATAAACTTAAAATACATACAAAAACCTCCGTATTTTTTTTTGTTTTGAGAATCAACCGGTGATATTGACTTTTAAAGATAATCATGCAATGGAACCACCCTCTTTCCCATAAATTACCCTTCTACTATATATAAAGACATCGAGCCTCAAAAATTATTCCATAAAAATCCGCTTTTCTAAAAATTTTTTTAAAAAATGGAACTTTTTTTGTGTTTCTTCGTCTTTTATATAGGTAAATGCAAAAGAGGGATTTTTATGGAACCGTATGTTGAAAAATGGATCAAATATAAAACTTACAGGTTTTTGAAGAAAAACCATGAACGAAATAAAAAAGAGGCATTAATATTAAATTGTCCGGTGGTAATGGAAGATAATGAGGTTGAGGAAATCGACCTGAAGGCTGAAGAAGATAGTGTTTTTGATGAACAGGCCTGTGATCGATTGGTTTTGAGACAAGCTTTAGAAATTCTTTTGCCCCTTGAAAGAAATATTGTCATCTTATCAAAGACAAGAGGCTGCAGTCAAGCAGAAATAGCCAAAATGTTGAGAATCAGCCAGTCAAAGGTAAGCAAAACAATGAAAAAAGCCCTGAAGTGTTTCCTCCCACTCTTTTTGTCTCCTTCCTGCTCAAATTTCCTGACCGTTTTAAGAAGGAATTTAAAACCTATTGAAGAAATAAAAGAGAAAGAAGCAAGCCATGGGAGGGAGAAAAAAGAGAAAGCCTTCAAGTAAGGCGTTAGTTTCCGACCTACCCTTACTGAAGGCCTTCTCCACAGATAACACGCACTATGATTGTAACATTTTTAGGCTCAACAGTAAAGGAGTATCGTAATATTTTTTTGCATAAATTAGCTCAACGTTAATTGAAAAAGTAACTTCCACCCCCATTCTTTTGGACTGTGGAAGTTAGTCTTACAAATATGGGGATAGATTTTAATCCTACAAATCACTTCAATTAACTAAAGAAGGATTCAGCAGCGTTTATGCCGCGAAAGCCTCTTGATATGGGGTAACACCCTCTGGTATAATTTTGAAGGCGGAAAGCCGCCTGTTAATCCAAAGAATGTTTTTCCGCCTAATTCAAAGGAGTCCAGAGGGTGTAGGGGCCCCATGTCAAGAGGACCGTGGAATAAATGCGGCGGTTTCAATTTTACCCTTGTTATGTAAAGCTTTACATTACAAGGGCAAGATAGAAAGGGTTAACCGCACCATAGAAGGCTTTTTAGCTGAAGTAAGCCTCCAAAACCCCGGGACATTGGAAGAATTAAACAAAGCCTTCTTTGCCTGGGTGGAAGAAGGATACAATCATCATTCCCACAGCTCCTTGGAAGGTGAAACTCCCGCCGGACGTTTTCAAAAAGATACCAAGCGATTGCGCTTTGCCAATATTGACGAGCTAAGGGATGCTTTCCTCCGAGAAGAAAGCCGAAAAGTTGATAAAATCGGCTGTGTAAAACTTTGCGGCAAAACCTATGAAGTGGGCCTTGAATGGGTAAGGAAGACTGTGGATTTACGCTATGACCCCTTTGACCTTGAAGAAATAGAAGTATGGCATAAAGGTCAAAAACGGGGTTTAGCAAGGCCGCTTATCATAGGAGAATACAATGAAGTGTCCTATAGCAAAAAAGATGCCCCAACTCCTCAAAAGTCATCCGGTTCAAGACTTTTGAGCATACTGGAAAAACAAGCTCAAAACCGCATGAAAGACAAATTAGGTGCCATCCCCTTCCGCCGTATGGAAGGAGGAGAACATAATGTTTGAACCTTTCTTTGGATTTGAAAAGACTCCTTTTCAAAAAGATGTGCCTGTAGGAAAACTGTTTGTCACCCCGGCCTATGAAGAACTGGTATCAAGGCTGAAATACACTGCAGAAAAACGCCTCTTTGCCATCATAACAGGCGAAGTGGGCTCGGGGAAATCCACCGCTTTAAGAAAACTTCTTGAGCTTTTAAATCCAAATAAATACAAAGTTATCTACATCAGCGACTCAGCCCTTACCCCTAGGCATTTTTACTGGGAATCTTTAAGGCAGCTTGGATGTGAACCAAAGTTTAACCGTGGCCAGGCTAAAAGACAGCTTCATCAGGTAATACTGGACCTTGCGGAAAATGAAAGAAAAACACCAGTCATAATAATCGATGAAGCACACCTGTTAGATAAAGAAATGCTGGAAGAAATGCGCTTTTTACTCAATTTCCGGATGGACTCCTATAACCCTTTGAGTCTCATACTGGTAGGTCAGCCGGAACTTAAAAGGGTATTGCAACTTCAAGTCTATGAAGCTATAGCTCAAAGGGTAAATCTCCGGTATCACCTGCCACCCATGGACAGGCAGGAATCCAAAGAATATGTTTGCCACCATCTGAAGATTGCCGGAGCTACTTCCTCAATTTTTACCGATGATGCTCTGGATGTAATCTATGAATATTCCGGAGGCATTGCAAGAAAGATAAACAATGTCTGCCTTGCCTGTCTGCTTTCGGCCTCAGCCAGTCAAAAGCGTTTGATAGATGACCATATGGTCAGGATTGTAATTGAAAATGAGTTTGCGGTATGATGTATTTTCCCTCTATGAGTGGGCAAGGGTCAAACCTTGCCTACTCGGAGGGATGTTTTCAAGGTTCAGGTTTCTATGGTCAAATAAAGTGAGTCAAATTTTCGGACGTTCACTTTGAGCAAAATGCGGTCAGAAAGTGTGAGCGGCTACACTGAAGGAAATGAGAGATTACTTAAATCAAATCGGATACAAAAGAAAGAAGTGAGAAAATGCAAGAAGATATGTTGCAGCAGAGAGGGGTTATGGAAGAAAATATAATAAAAAAATACATGCCGCTGATATTGAAATATTCCAGTTTGGCACCAGAAAATGACAGGGAAGACCTTGAACAGGAATTGATTATTGAGATAATTGAGCTTTATAGAAAGGGCAAGTGTCAATAAGCAGACAAATTCCCAGAAGGGCTGCCATTCGTCCTAACTTCCTCAAGTCATTTTTAGCAGCCCTCCATTTCTTATTAGCTTCAGTCTCCATAATATCTGCTGTTATAATTACTAATCGCTCTCTCCATTAACCAGTCCTCATCATAGAAATATTTCCTGTCATCCATGAAGTGGCCTCTTCTTAGGGACGGAATCAAAACATAGCAAAAATTGATTACTTTTTATTACTATAAAATGAGTTGAGGAAAGATAATATGGAAAAAACAGTTGATGTAATTAATGGAATTAATAATACTTTTAAAGACAGTTTTTTAAATATTAATAAACCCACAAAATAAAAAAAAAGCAAATATAAACTAGAGCGAAGCCATTCAAAAAATATTTTTTTCCCATTATTCATAACGTCACCCTTTTCATATTCGTGTTCTTTTGATTTCATCTTATATCACAATTGCGATATGGACATAGTATTCGTCTACTGTGGAACCAAGATAATCAGTTCTCTTGGAATTACTATAAAAGTATGTGTAATCTTTTTCTGCTCTTGGAAGCGGAGGGTCAGTACCACGAATATACTTATAATAAACACTTTTGCTATAATATACAATTGGAATAGTATCATCCACAATTTTTTGTGCTATGACACTTATTCCTGATTTAAGGGGATCAGGAACTCCAAGTTTAGTAGCGGCAATATTGGCGATTATAGCTGCAACTACAGAAAGGGTATAATTGGTTATCTTACTACTACCCTTATAGCTTGTGGAAAATGTCCATGGTGTCAAGTCGGAATTAGGCGTTACAGTTGATAGATCAGCTAGTGAATTTTCCCATAAATTACCCTTCTACTATATATAAAGACATCGAGCCTCAAAAATTATTCCATGAAAACCCCCTTTTCCAAAAAAATTATCAATGTTAGAGAAAGGTTATAATCTGGCAATTTAATGAAAGCGCACGCCATATAAGAATACTTTTCTACACTGAAATCAAAATTTGTAAAAAAATGATTGCAAAAGAAGGAAATTCAGAAATTTTGTAGAAGAAAATACGTACTATTTAGTTTACCTATGAGGGTTTTAATAATACAAACCCTCATTTTTTGTTTTTTAGCCGATTCAGTTGCAAAACATTTTCTGTAAGGAGGTCTGGGAATGGATGGCTTTTTTGCATAAAGCAGTTACGAGGCAGGAAGTAGTACTTTTTTTGTCTTCTATTTTGCACGATATTGGAAAGTTTTATCAACGCTGCAATGACAAAGATGTATGGCATGATGTAAAGAAGAAATATAAGACTTTTTATGAAGAAGAAGGCGCGCGGGGTCCAAGGCATCAGGAGTGGGGGGCATATTTCTGCGAGAAAGTTATAAGGGAGCCTGCCGAGGTTGCAGGAATGGTTCGCAACCACCACAGGCCGGAGAGCCTGATGGAATATATAGTTGCTGCTGCAGACCGGCTGTCTGCAGGAGAGAGGGTAAAAGCCGATGTGGGAGAGGAATCTTCAGAGCCTCCAAAACAGCTCATCTCAGTTCTTGGCACCATTTCGCTGGATGGCGAAAGGGCTGCAAAGGATTGGTACAAAAGGCTCGAGCCATTTTCAACCATTTCATTTTCAACTGATATTCCAGAAGAAAACCCCTCGGTAAAATATGGCGAATTATGGTCGAAATTTGAGGATGATATTAATAAAATCAAAAATTTCATTGATCCTGTAGAATTAATGAAGCTTTATTACATTCTTGAAGAATATACCTTCAACGTACCTTCGGCCTTTTATCATTCAAAACCTGACATCTCTCTATGGGCTCATTTGAAGTCAACGGCGGCCATAGCCTTTGCAATGTATAGAGAAATATCCGATTTGTCCGAGCATCAGGCATTAAAGGTCTGCACGCAGATTGCCGGCGGGAATGTTCAGGAAGGTTCAAAGCCGCTTTTCTGTCTTGTAAAAGGTGATATTTCCGGCATCCAGGATTTTGTTTATGATGTGGCTATGGACGGTGCCACCAAATCTTTGCGTGGGAGGTCTTTTTACATTTCATACCTGCTGAGGGCTGTTGCGTGCTATATTTTAAAGAAGGAAAGAATACCCGTCACAAATATAATATACAGCGGCGGAGGCCATTTTTACCTTCTAATGCCTGGCAGTTTTTTGAACCGTATTGATGAATACCAGCGGGAACTTGACGAAGTATTTTTTGATTTTCATAGCGGCAAGTTATGTCTTCTTATTGACGGTGTGAGCGTCAGTGCCAGAGATTTAAGCAGCAGCAATTTTTCACCCAGGTTTGATGAGGCGGGAAAAATAATTTCACGCAAAAAATACAGAAAATTTTTCAGCCTGATTGAAAAAGACAAGGAAGCAGTTTTTGGCCCGTTTGAGGACTTTGATTCGCCATGCCCGCATTGCGGCAGGCCGGTTGATGGCAATGAAGAATGCGGATACTGCAAAAGTTTTGCAGAAACGGGCGAAGACATATTAAGAAAGAAGTATATCGTGGAAAGATGGGATGATATCCCGAAAAATGAAGGCAAGGACATAAGAGGGGTTTTCCGGAGATTGGGCCTGAATTTGGCTTTTTCCGACGAGCCCCAGCCGGGATTTTGCTATGCCTTAAAAAACGATGATGTAGATTTTGGCCTTTGCTGCGGCTCTCTCCGGATAGCCGCCGGCATGAGGATAACCCGGGAAGGAAATATCGTGACTTTTGATAGTATGGCCGACAGCTCAAAAGGTATAAAGGTATGGGGTGTTATAAGAGGCGATGTGGATAGCCTCGGGAGGATTTTTAAAGACGGTCTGGGAGAAAATCGATCAATCGCAAGAGTTATGACATTATCGCAGGAGCTTTCTCAATTTTTCGGTCCATATCTTGAGAAAATGGTCGAAGAAGCAGATTTTAAAGATTGTGCAATGATATATGCCGGAGGTGATGATTTCTTCTTCGTAGGGGCATGGGACAGGCTTTTGTACCTGGCCTATGCCATAAGGCAGAGATTTTTGAGATTTACAGGCTTCAATCCCGCACTGACTCTATCCATTTCCTTCAGCATGGCGCCTGATAAAAAATTCCCCCTTTACAGGGTTGCTACCACAGCGGGAGAAAGACTGGAAGAAGCCAAGAGCCATGAAAGATTCGTGAATGGCAGGCGGAAACTTAAAGATTCTTTGTCATTTGAAGATTGTGTCCTGGGATGGGAGGATTTTGAAAAGTTCAATCTATTCAAAACCAGGATAGTAGAGGCACTGGAAAACAAAGTGCCGCGTTCGATTTTGAATATCCTTTACAGTGCGGTTGTGGAAAATGATTTTTCCAGAGAAAAAAACGATGTATTCAGGGCATGGAGAACCGTATATCATTTGTCCCGGCTTAAGGAAAGGCATAAGGAAGCAAAGCGGATAATTGACGATATAAAGGACCTTGTTCTTGAAAAGGGCAACACCCTGTACAAATACTGTTATGAGGCAGCCCGGTGGGCTGAATTCGAGACAAGAAAGTGAAGTGGAGGGAATGATATGCCTCAAGATATGAGGAGAAATAACCAAAATGAAAAGCGAAGAGAGGATTTTGCAAATCTCGAAGAAATAAAAAGCAAAATTCCTCAAGCAATGAGTCCGGAAAAAGATTCTGAGGGAACGGTGTTTTTCCACTGTGTGGAAGAGATAGGAAAATATTTGGCTTTTAAAAAAGTAACCGTTTCGCAGCTCAGAAAAATTTACAGCGAAACCCGTCGGATTAAGTCAGAGCATTTTAATGATGCAGTTTACCGCCTGCGAATGTTAAAGGCTATATTAGCCTACACAGCAGGCAGGATGAATAATTTAAGAGAGTTTAAAGATATCATGTCGATTGCCATAGATGAAACCATAAAAAATAAAGACAGCAAAAGCGACAAAATTTTCAAGCGCTTTATTGATTTTGTAGAAGCCATCATTGCTTACCACAGGGCGTATGGCGGAAGAGAATAAAAATGGGAGGAATAATTTATGGAAAGCTTGAGACTTGAGGGAAAGTATATAATTTCTTCTGAAATAAAGGCAAAAACCGGTCTTCACATCGGCACTTCCGGCAATACTTACGAAATAGGCGGCGTCGATAATGCGGTAGTCAAGGATGCAAATGGAAGGCCGTATATTCCGGGGAGTTCCTTAAAGGGCAAAATGCGCGCCCTGATGGAATATGCCGAAAAACTGATAAATCCGGATAGCTTGATAATTGCTGTTCCGAAAGAAAAGGAAGAAGAGAACATAAGAATTCATATGTGCGACAAACCCGAATGCCCTGTCTGCAACATATTTGGCAGGAATCATGGGAAGCACAGGACAGTAAGCGGCAAAGAAATAAATATAACAAAAGCTGTCACTCCAACCAGATTGATAGTGAGAGACGCATATCTTGATGCAAGCAGCATAGACGATGCCATGCAAGAAAATCTCGATATGGAATGGACTGAAGTGAAGTTTGAAAACAACCTGGACCGCATAACATCGGCTGCAAATCCAAGGCAGACGGAAAGGGTTCCGGCCGGAGCCGCATTTACATCCGAGATGATTTTAAATGTCCTGAATGATGAGGGGGACAAGTACCTTAAAAAACTTCTGGAGGCCATGGCGCTGCTGGAAGACGACTATCTGGGAGGCCAGGGAAGCAGAGGTTACGGCAAGATTGCCTTCGAGAATATAAGAATTACTTTTAGAGATGTGTCTTACTATGAATGCAAGAACGGGGAAAAGCTCATTGCCTCCGGCAGAGATTTGAATGAAATCCGGCAGATTATAAAGTGAGGCGGGATTGAAATGAACCGCGCAAATCCGAATAAGTATATTGTAAAAATGAAGTTCAAGGGGCCGGCCCATTTTGGAAACAAGGAAAAGACATACAATTTTACCGAACAAATAGCCCATTCCGATACGATTTTCAGCGGCATTATAAACTGTATGGGGCTTCTTTATGGAAAGGATGAAGTTGATCAGGTTATAAATGAATTTATTATATCTCAGCCTCCATTTAAAATTTCCTCGGCATTTTTGCACTGGCGGGGAGAATATTTTGTGCCCCGGCCTTACAGCCTTAATTTTACTTCAATAATGGATTATAAAAAGGCAGCAAAGATTAAATTTTTGCCGCTGGATTTTTTGATGAAATTTACCGACGCGGATTTCCAGCTTTTAAATCAGGATTTCCATGTGTCGCAGGAGGGAGTATTATATTCAAAAGGCAGGGCCGAAAGTTTTCTGAAAAATATGGAGAGGCCCAGGGTCACTTTAGACCGATACAGTTCCTGCAGTGAAATATATTATGCCAGCAACTGCTATTTTAAAGAAGATGCCGGCCTCTGGTTTTTTCTGGATATTCTGGACGCAAGCCTTGAGGAAAAAATTATGGCTTCAATAAAACTTTTAGGAGACGAAGGCCTGGGCGGAGAGAGGACGTATGGCATGGGGCTTTTTGAGGCTGACATAGATAAGGCGCCCGAATTGAAACCTTTTAAACCTGATGCATATTTGCTTTTATCACTCCTTTATCCTGGAAGGGAGGAAAAAGTAGCCGAAAAAGCCGTAAGCTACGGGTTGACCGAAAGGGCCGGGTATGTCTATTCGCCTTGTGGAATGAGCGGGAGAAAAAAGAAAGTGAGGGTGTTCAACGAGGGCAGTGTATTTGCTGAAGAGCCTGCAGGAAGCGTGGCGGATGTTACTCCGGCGGGATTTGGAAATCATAAAGTGCTGAGGTACGGGCTGGCATACAGTATCCCTGTCTTTTCGGGAAGAAAGGTGGATGATCCTCATGAAGTATGAGATACAGACGCTTTCGCCGTTAAATATCGGTGATGGAAGAAAATACAAGGAATTTGAGTATTTATATAAAGACGAGAGAGTGAATTATATAGATATAATGAAGCTTATAAGAGACAATAGCCATAACAAGGCGCTGTACGAAAACGTCATATGCAGCATGGATTCGCCGAGGTTCAGATGGAATGAAGCCCTAAAATATACAAAATTAGATCTTATGAAATATGTCCATTACAGTGTAAAGGCTGATACGGTAACTTCACTGAGGGGAGAGATAATTTCATTTGCCAAGACCGCTGGCAGGCCGTATATTCCCGGTTCTTCCATAAAAGGGGCATTGAGGTCTGCTGTGACGCGGAACTTGTGGGCAAGGTATGGCCAGCATTACAAAAACGTGTTTTTTGATTCGCAAAACCGTTTTTCGGGGGGACAGGGCAGGAGAGCGGGAGACGACAGGAAACTGAAAGTTTTTGATGATTATGTGGAAGAGGCGGCATTCGGCAAGCCTCACAATTCCCCCTTCAGATTTTTAAAAATCTGGGACAGTGCGATTTTATCGTATGATAATCTCGGCATTTATGAGATGAAAATAGAGAACATATGCAATGGAAAAGCCAAGTGGTACAACAGGAATTTCAACCATGAAGATATCAGCAGCGCGTTGCCAATCTATGTGGAGGCGATATCCCCGGGTTCTTTAATAACAGGGGAGTGTTCGCTGGACAAAGTTATTAAAGACGATTATCTAACCGGAGCCGCTAATATAAAAAATAAGGATATTTTTAATAATTTGATAGATAAAATCAAAGAAGATAACAGAGAGTATATAAATGGCGAAATAAGATTTTTTGAAAAATATGGCCCTCCGGAAGTTAAGAACTTTTACCTCCAGATGAATGAAATGCTGGGCAGCCTTAAGAGTAACGAAATTATGCTGCAAATGGGTTTTGGCACAGGGTATCTTTCGAAAACCGTAGGCTGTTTTATGAATTCGGAAGAATTGGGCAGATTGAGTAAAATGGGCATGAGAGTGGCTGACGTCAGCCTTTTCCCAAAAACCAGGAGGATAATGCTTAAAAAAGGAAGGCCACATTCGGTGCCGGGATGGGTAAAGATCAAATTTACAGATGAAGCGGAAGATTGATTATGTTCAGGTTGAGGCTGAAATTTGAGCTGCAAAACGAAGTATTTTTCTTTGATGATAATTATAAAAATAAGATATCTGAATATTTCTGTCAGTTTGCAGGAAACATTTATTACGTATTTTCCGATGTGGTTCCCATGAGGAAAAAAGCAGTTTCCGGAGGTTTCTGGGCAATAAAGAAAGCTGCCCTTGATTTTTGTACACCGCAGCAGGAACGCATTGTTGACATCGCCATGAAAGCCCTGAAGACTCCTGTGCAACTTGATTACGGCCTGCTAAAAATAGATAGTGTGGAATTCCTCAGAATAGAGAGCTCCGCTCTGGGATATGTAATTTCCCCCATAGTAGCAATATCAAACGGGGCTTGTTTGGAATATGAAAACCGGCCTGAACTTTTCAGCGGGGTTTTAAGGGAAATCCTGCTTGATAAATACAATAATATATACGGACGGTTTCCTGAAGATGACAGATTTGTTTTCTTTTTTAAGGGGAAACCATCAAAAGAGGAAAAGTCGGGGTTTTTGGGATACAGGGGCCCATTTGAGATTTCTGGCTCGCCGGATTTAATCCACCTTTCATATTTATCGGGCCTTGGAGTTTTAAATGAAAAAGGTTGCGGGATGATAAGCCCGGAGCTTTATTTCTGGAAAAAGAAAGAAGGGAAAAAGGCGTGATAAAATTTCTTTCGTTTTTGGGAACGAATAAATACGAGGTATGCAATTATTTATATCAGGACCAGAAAGCCGAAAATTGCTGCTACATCCAGGAAGCCCTGTTGAAAATGCTCATCGGTGAAGATAAGATCCCAGACAAGGTCGTCATATTTACGACTTCCAGGGCCTTTGAAGTTAACTGGATAAAGAATGCCAACGAAGAGTGCAGGATGCCCGGGTTGAAAGATACGCTGGAGAATCTTAAAAAGGACATGAACGGGGCAGATGTAAAAAATGTCATGATTCCGGATGGAAACGATTATAAAGAACTGTGGGAGATTTTCAATATCATTTTAAGCGAGATAGAAAACGGAGATGAATTAGTTTTTGACATAACGCATTCCTACAGGTTCCTGCCGATGATGGCCTTTCTGGTGCTCAATTATGCCCGGATGATAAAAAATTGCAGGGTAACTGCCGTGTTTTACGGAGGATTTGAGGCGCTTGGCACGGTAGGCCAGGTAAAACAGATGCCTCTGGAAAAAAGGAATGCTCCCGTTTTTGAACTAACTCCATTTATTGAGGTATTCGACTGGACAATCGGGGTTGACAGGTACCTGAATACAGGTGATGCAAGCCTTATAAATAATCTCACGCTAAGCGGAGTGAAAGCTGCAAATCGAGAGATTTTAAAGAGCGGGGAGAATAAGGAAAATTTAAAGACCGCGGCCTTGTTGAAGGAACTGGCGGCAAAGCTTCAAACTTACAGCCATGCAGTTTTTACATGCAGGGGGAAAAAGCTTTCAAAAGCAGCATGCGACCTGAAAGAGATAATAGAGGAAGTTGCGGAAAAGTCGGCGCACGATTTTTTGAAACCGCTGGCGCCGGTGATGCAGAAGCTGTATGAGAGGTTCAGGGGTTTCGGCAGAAGCGAGTATGAAGATCTGATCGAGATAGTGAAGTGGTGCAGAGATAATAAGCTTTACCAGCAGGGCCTGACAATCATGGAAGAAGGCCTGATCGGCTACATATGCGATGTTTTCGGGCTGAATAAAGTAGATTTGAACGACAGAGATCTGGCATCCCAATGCGCGGCCATAAAAATACAAAACATTGCAGAAGAAAAATGGAAAAGCCCTGCCCGGGAAAACCCTGAAACCGTCAGGAGCGTCATCAATTCAAACCGATTGCCTTCGAGCTTTTGGAATTTGATGTACAGCATACAAAATTCAAGGAATGACATCAACCATGCGGGATGGCAGAAAAACCCGCGAAATGAGGCCGCATTTAAAGACGAGCTCGATTCATTCATAAGCACGGCGGAAAGAATAGTTTCGGAAGCACCGCCGGAATCGGTGCCAAAAGAAGCTGCAATGCCGCATAAAAAGAGGCGGAAAATGCTCCTGATATTTTCGCATAATATGACAGACGAACAAATAGCGGAGGCAAAAGAGGACATGGAAGTTGAGGAATTCATTTCACTTCCTCCGGCCCTTCAGGACAAATGGTCGGATATACCGGCGCAAATGGAATCGCTGGATGAATACATGCGGGACATGCTCAACTGGATAGATGAAAATGCCGCACCCGGGGATTATGCCCTGGTGGAAGGTGATTTCGGAGCCACATATATGGTTGTGTGCCACTGCAAGAAAAGAGGCATCATTCCCGTATATTCCACGACTGAAAGAAAAGTCGCAGAGGAAAATTTGGACGGTGAAGTTGTAACCCGAAGATGCTTCAGACACGTGAGATTCAGAGCTTACGGGGAGTAAATACCCGGAAAGATACTCCACCGTGCTAATCCGCGGGGAAAGCGGCACCGGCAAGGAATTGTTTGCTCGCGCTATTCATATGGCCAGCTTGAGAAAGAATAAGCATTTCGTGCCAATTAACTGTGCGGCTATGCCCGACAGCCTCCTCGAAAGCGAACTGTTCGGATATGAAGAGGGTGCTTTTACCGGTGCAAAAAAAGGGGGCAAACAAGGGCTTTTCAAATATGCTGACAAGGGAACAATATTTCTGGATGAAATAGGCGAACTTTCCACCCATCTTCAGGTGAAGCTTCTCAGAGTGCTTCAGGAAGGGAAAATAAGGACAATAGGCGGGAATGAAGAGATACCGGTGGATGTCAGAGTGATTGCGGCAACCAACAGGAACCTGGAAGAGCTTATAAAGACCGGCCAGTTCAGGGAGGACCTTTACTACAGGCTGAACGTCATTCCGCTGGTTATTCCTCCGCTAAGAGACCGTAAAGAGGATATCCACTTGCTGACGAAATATTTTATCGAAAAACTTTCCCAGAAGATGAATAAAAAAGTATCACATATAAGTCAGGAGGCCCTCATTAAGCTCCAAAATTATGAATGGCCCGGGAACATCCGGGAATTGTCAAATGTCATAGAAAGAGCCATGAATTTGTGCGGTGACAAGATAGAGGCTCATCATCTGATATTGAAGCAGGAGGAATTCGAAACGACGGTGGATGCGGCAGACCAGGCAAAAGGCACTGCCATGGGAGAACAGAAAAGCCTGAAGGAACTGATAGCCCAAACAGAGGCAAGGGCAATAAAAGATGCCCTGCAAAAATACGGGAGCATCAGAAAAGCTGCTCTAGCGCTGGGAATTACCCATGCAACGGTGATAAACAAGATGCGCCGATACAATATTAAGAATGTGTGATTAAGAATGGCTATTTTTTTGACCACAGGTAAATTTATTAACCGTTTATAACCTGCTATCCGGTCAATTTCATTACCATACCCTCCCCAAAAATAGCGTTTTAGAGATGGCATGATATTTGCAGACAATATAGATATAATATTAAATTTTAAATTCGCATTTTTTGGGAGGGTACAAATATATGGACAGCAGAAAAATGAAGTTCAACTCCAGGGCGATACATGCGGGGCAGAAGCCGTGCCCGGTTACGGGGGCGCATGTAACACCCATATATCAGACATCAACCTTTGTGTTCAGGGACGTGGACCAGGGAGCCAGGCGATTTGCGGGTGAAGAGGCGGGCTACATCTATACCAGGCTTGGAAATCCGACGCAGGCCGAACTTGAGGAGAAGATGGCAGCGCTTGAAGGTTCGGAAAGGGCAATTGCTACCGGTTCGGGGATGGCGGCAATATCAACGGTGCTTTTGGCACTTCTCAAGGAAAAAGATCACATAGTTGCTGGGGATACCCTTTATGGATGCACCCACAGCCTGATAAAAGATCTTCTGCCGGGCTACGGAATAGAGGTTACACTGGTTGACACATCCGATCCGGAAAATATAAGAAAGACCATGAGGCAAAATACTAAAGTTGTTTATGTTGAAACACCGGCAAATCCCACGTTGAAAATCGTTGATCTGCGTGCCGCTGCCAAAATAGCACATGAGTCTGGAGCAAGGCTGGTGGTGGACAACACCTTCATGACTCCCTACCTTCAAAGGCCCATAGAATACGGGGCGGATGTGGTTGTCCACAGCGCCACGAAGTATATCGGAGGGCATGGCGACGTTGTTGCGGGAATCATTGCCGGTCCCGCAGACCTTCTTGATACCATGAGGATACCATATTTGAAGGATTTTGGCGGGATTATCGGACCTTTTGATGCATGGCTGCTTCTTCGCGGAATCAAAACTCTGGGCCTGAGGATGGAACGCCATTGCATTAATGCTCAAAAAGTGGCCGAGTATCTAGAAAATCATCCTTTGGTTGAAAAAGTATATTATCCCGGTCTCAAGTCGCATCCGCAGCACGAACTTGCAAAAAGACAGATGGATGGATTCGGAGGTATGGTAAGTTTTGAATTGAGAGGTGGTATAGAAGCGGGCAAGATATTGATGAACAGCGTGAGAATGATAAGCCTTGCAGTGAGCCTGGGATGCGTGGACTCGCTCATTCAGCACCCGGCATCCATGACGCATTCGCCGGTGCCTCCTGAAGAAAGGCTGAAGGTTGGCATTACCGACGGGCTTGTAAGACTTTCGGTAGGCATTGAGGATGTGGAAGATATCATTGCAGACCTGGATCAGGCGCTGGCAATGGTTGAGCAAAAAGCGGCGGCGGTAGCAAAATAAACCGGCCGTCTTGCCGCCTTAATGCTGCGTATTTTGTTCCGGCTTATACCATAAAAAAGGAGGCTTAAAAAAAGAAATGTCCATTAAGAACAAAGAAAATCCGTCGGCTCTCATACCTCTCGGGGTTTTTCTGGCGCTTTTTCTCGGAGCGGGTATCTATTTCAACATTAAAGGCGTGGATTTTGCATTTTACCAGCTTCCATCCCCTGTCGCGGCCATTGCTGGAATTATCATAGCGTTTATAATAGGCAGGGGCAGCATTGACGAAAAAATGGACACATTTGTGAAGGGCGTGGGGGAAAGCAATATTATCATCATGTGCATGATTTACCTTCTTGCAGGTGCATTCTCAACAGTCGCGAAGGCCATGGGTGGAGTCGACTCCACAGTAAACTTTGGGCTTTCGGTAATACCAGCAAGCCTCATTTTGCCGGGGTTGTTCGTGATTGCGTCTTTCGTGGCTACTGCCATGGGAACGTCCATGGGTACCATTGCCGCAGTTGCCCCTATAGCCGTGGAAATGGCTGCAAAGGCACAGCTTCCTCTGGCAGTGGCGGTGGGAGCGGTTGTGGGCGGTGCAATGTTCGGCGACAACCTTTCCATGATATCGGACACGACCATTGCGGCTACAAGAACACAGGGTTGCGCCATGCGGGATAAATTCGCCATGAACTTTAAGATAGCCCTGCCCGCAGCAATCATGACCGTAATAATCATGGCAATATTCGGGACAGGGGGCCAGGTGCCTGCGGGTCTGGAATACAATGTTTTGAAAATAGTGCCTTATCTTGCTGTTTTAGTTCTGGCACTGATAGGGATGAACGTTTTTGTAGTGCTTATAATCGGAACGCTTTTGGCGGGCTTTATAGGTTTGCTTGGCGGCAGCTTCACCCTGATTGGTTTTACGCAAAAGATTTATGAAGGCTTCGGTTCAATGCAGGAAATATTCATTCTTTCGCTGCTGATCGGAGGTCTTGCAGCTTTGATAGCAAGAGAAGGCGGCATAGACTATCTCCTGAATGTCATAAGCCGCAGAGTAAAGAGCACAAGAGACGCGGAGCTCGGAATCGGAGCGCTGGTGTCTGTGGCGGACATCTGCACCGCAAATAATACCGTCGCCATAGTCATCACAGGCTCTATGGCAAAAAAAATCTCCGAAGAAAATGGAGTAGACCCAAGGCGCAGTGCGAGCCTTCTCGACATATTCTCCTGCGTATGGCAAGGAATCATACCCTATGGTGCTCAGCTCCTGCTGGCCGGGAGCATAGCCAAACTATCGCCTGTTGAAATAATGCCTACACTTTATTATCCCTATCTGCTGGCAATTGCAGCGCTTGTATCGATATGGTTGGGCTTACCCAAAGCAAAGAATAATATAAACTAACAAGGAGTTATGTTGAATGAATCATCACCACCCGCTTAGCGGGTGGTTTGCACTAGCCCTATAAGGGCATTTACTGGCTGAGCCTTAAGGCTCGTTGAATGGTCTGCCAACCGCGTATTTTTTCAGGCTGCCCCTAAAGGGGCATTTTTATTTTTTGCCTTTGTTTACCGGCTCACCCGTAAACGTGTCAATGTATTCTTTTAACACATATTCCGCACCCCTTCAAAAAACAAATTAACATTTTTTAATGAACATCTCAAAAAATTTTTCAAAAAAAGCCAAATTGGTAAAAATTGGACTTGTACTTTTTTCAGAATTGTTGTATTATGATAACTGGTGATGTTATGATGAACAAAATGAAAATATTCAACGCAGGCCCAGCACCAGTTATCTCCGCCATATGGGAGCAACTAAATATAGGCAAAAACCTGGATAAACTCTTACCCTGGGATGCTTCCCAGTGCAAATTATCCCCGGGGATAAGAATAAAAGCTCTGGTCATAAACATCCTTGCAACAAGAACACCCCTTTATTTAGTCAGCAGATTTTACCTATACCAAGATCTTGCCAACCTCTTTGGTAAAGGAGTCCTTTTGCAAGATTTAAACGATGACTGCCTTGCAAGAGCATTAGATAAACTTGCCCGGATCTAAAACAGCTAAAAATAGGCCTGTGTGTAAATCAAGATGGTATATCGGTATTAGGGCAGCCTCTAGATGGAAATAAAGATGATAAAACATGGAACAATGAATTTATCAATGTCCTGTCAAAAGATCTTGATAAAATTGACTTAACATCCCTCATCTATGTAGCAGATTCGGCTCTAACTTTGCTATATCTTCCTGTAACTGGTTCTTGATATATTCTTCTATTGCCTTTTTATTGCGACCCACTGTATCTACATAGTATCCTCTGCACCAAAATTGTCGATTCCCATACTTATATTTCAAATTTGCATGTCTATCAAATATCATCAGTGAACTTTTTCCCTTCAAATATCCCATAAACTGTGCTACACTTATTTTAGGTGGAATACTTACTAACATATGGATGTGATCTGGGCAGGCATTTGCTTCTATTATTTCTACACCCTTGTATTCACATAGTTTCCTTAGTATTTTCCCTATATCAGTCTTTATTTTTCCATATATTACTTGTCTTCGATACTTCGGTGCGAATACTATGTGATATTTACAATTCCATTTGGTATGTGATAAACTTTCATTATCCATTTTGGATAACCTCCTTTGTTTTGATGCGGTTGACAGACCTGCATCTATTCTAACAAAGGAGGTTTTTTATTTCTACTTATAGCTATAAGCTTTTTGGAACCACCTGCATAGCAGGTGGTTTTCGTTATACAATAATTAAACCCGGAATGATAGTTCCGGGTTTTAAATTTATCCCTGTTCAGAATAAAATAATAAAAGATGTTCCAATTTATTTTTGCAAGAATTGTGTCGAGAATATTATGACGACTCTGTATTGGAGGAAATAGAAAAATAGTTGAAAGCCAAAAAAGCAATTGGTGAAAAACTTTTGCCGATATATAAATTTAAGGAAGAAGCCGCTTCAATCGCTTTATAATCCTATTAACCGCCTCAAACGGGTAATCGGCAGGATCAATAATATTGAAGTCGTTACTAAACATTGGTCTACGGATAGCTATCCTCAATCTGGTGAAATAAGCCTCAAGAACTATTAAACAAACAATTCGTTAGATTATGATGCTGCAGTTGCCCTTTTTTGTACAAGATTTGGCACACCAACTGCAAACTATAATGATTACTTAAAAAGCTTTGTCAAAAAGTCGGTAAAAAGCTTCTTATAGCATCGCTGAACAGAAATAAGTTTTTCTTGCAAGAAACTCCTATCAAAAATTAATTGTTGTCCGAGCAAAATTATGGTAAAATATGATAGGAGGAAGGGTGTGATGAGCATGGCGGAAAAGGAAATAGTAAACAGAACAAAAAACGAGATAGCCGCAGGTGGGGATAATATTCCTCCACAGGAACCGAAAATATACGAGCCAGGTTATTTTTTCCTATCACAGCAAATAAATGATTTAAGGGGCCGAATGGACGCAAAATTTGATAAGGTTGATGAAAAATTTGATTCTATGAGAAAAGAAACTGGTGCTAGGTTCGATAAACTTAATGATAAGTTTGACTACTTACAAAGATGGACCTTTGCTTTAATAGTAACTGTGGTGTTAGGTTTTGCCGCAATTTATTTCAAATAAACATGGTTGCGGCAAAATTGTCAAAAGTAACTTGTTCTTGCCAAAAGACCGGTAGGTTAAGTACCTGCCGGTTTTCATTTTTTGTAAAGACTGCGGTAAAAGTCAAGTACTTTATCAAAAAAGATTTATAGGACACCATGGTAAACATTAATGATTTATCCTAAAAAAGGGTATAAGAAACTAAGCCTTTTAAGAAAAAGGCATTTGGAAACATATGGTAACTATCTAAAGAAAAGTAAATAAATCATAGCAATCCGTAGGTCTTGACTATTCTAATCAGGAATGTTAAATTGAGATTAAGTGAAGACCTACGTGTTGACTGCTCTGCGACCTCGCACATGTTCCTGCCCGCAAGGCAGAGTTCTTGAGGCGTGCGGCAACCGTTGTGTCTTCACTTTTTTTGCTGCCGTTTTTTCCGACACCTCTAAAACCTCTGCTTGAACATCAGGAACCGAGGCGCTATTCACCTCCCTATCTTTAGCGAGCTGGCGCTCCTCTTTAGACAAATACAACTGATTTTTAAATAACAAAGCATAAACAAGGCGCACCAACTTGCGAGCTGTGAGCGACAGCGCTCGTTTATGAGGATGGCGAGGAGTCTCATTAAACTTACGGGTAAAATACTCCCTGTATTCAGGATTATGATTTACCAAGCATTGAGCAGCCTGGATCAAATAATACCGAAGATAAGGATTGCCTGTTTTAGTCAAAGGAGTAATATCCCCGTTGAAATTGCCGGATTGATTTTTCCTCCAGGTAAGGCCGGCATACTTTGCCAGTTGAGCCTGGCCGGGAAAACGAGAAACATCACCGATTTCAGCAAAAATTCCAGCTGCCAGAACAGGGCCTATACCTTTGATAGATATCAAAGGATTATGAAACTTGTTCATTAATTTTTCAATCTTTTTATCCAAACGAGCTATATGCTTTTCCAATAACTCCAACTGCTGCAAAGTTTGCTTTATCAACAAATGCACCTGTTCTGCCAGTTCTTGAGGGATGGGGAAAGAATCCTTGACAGTTTGATTAACCAAACGAGCTTTCTCATCTAAATTTTTAAAATGCCCTTTGCTAAATTCGTTCAAAAGCTCTTTAAGATCTTCAATAGATAACTCCGAAAGCTCCTGAGCAGAACAAAACTTCTTTAACAACTTCTTAGCGGTTGCGCCAAATACATCAGAGAAAGCTTTAACCCTATTCCACTCACTAAAAGTAAGGAACAAAAAGGATCTGGCGTAATTCTTGAGTCTTGATTCATATTGAACCAAATGATAACGAAACCTGGTAAGCCTTTGTAAGGCTAAAAAATCAACACTTGGGATACGGCTACTATGTACTCTGCCAAAGCGAAGCCGATCAGCTATCACAAAGGAGTCCTTGATATCAGTTTTATCCATATCGGTATATGCATCGCGAAAATGACTAACAACTTTTGGATTGAGAGGTATAATCTCGGCTTCCTTCTCTAAAAAAACTCGAGAAGAATTATTCAAGAAATTAAACAAAGGGAACCAATAGAGAGCCGTAGCCTCCATACCAATAGTCAATTTCTCGAAATCACCGTTACTTAAAACAGAGTTTAAATGCTCCACCATAGCAAGAGTACCTGGCAGGTTATTATCAAAACTCAAGGATTTCCCCATAACACTACCGTCATGATCCATTAAGCAAACCTGGTTGCTCTTTAAACTAACATCAATACCGACAAAAAGCTTCTTTGACAAAAACATCACCACCATAAAGCATTTGAAATAGGGGTCCCAGCATCCCTGACAAGATCAACATCCTCGCCAAATTAGAATTCAAAGAAACAAACTGCGCGTTAGAAGTACCTGTCAGGGGAGGGGGTACAATCTTAAAAAGAAGTCACCCATGGGGTGCAACAAGGAGGAAGCGTACTTCCCCTAATTCTATTAAAGGATTATGCCGGAAAAACCCCACTTTGTAAAGCATAAAAAATATTTTTTCTAAGAGCTTATAAAGCTTGTAAAAATAAGGCTTTGAGCCTTAAACTATCATCTTATTTTTATTTTATACGAGGAGGAATTCAAAAATGATTCCAGTGTAAAAACCCTGTTTTTATACCCCTTTATCCGAACCTTGAAAACTTCATAAGGTATAAACTGGAAAATATTTTAGCTTCGAGAATAATTTTTGCTATATTCACCTCTAATATCCGGTATTTTACTACCCTTTCCGGGACCTTTTACCATTTATTGGCTTAAAATAGGTAGACTTATCCCTGTATCTTGAGGCATGAGTTTTTTAGTCTGCTCTATCATGTAATTTGCAAACCTCTTGAAGTTGTGGGCTAATACCTTAAAGCCTACAACCATGTTACATTTTACAAAGCCTCTTACTCTGAGTTTGCCAAGCTGGTGGCCACGCTTTAATGCCGAGTTGGTCCCTTCTATGGCTGCTCTCATGCTGGTGTTTTCTTTGCGGCATTCTTCGATTTTTTGACGCTGTCTTGCTGTTTCTATGGCTTTTAGATTTATACGGACTACATAATCTTTCTTCTGCTTTTTGCAGTAACAGTCTTGTCTATGTTTACATGCATCGCATCTTGCTGGCCCCTCAAGAGAATTGGACCAAAACGCACAACATGATAAAATAACTCTTGAAGGGGGAATTTTTCTATGGCAGCGAGGAAGAATTTTACTACGGAAGAAAAGCTCGCTATCTTATCCGAAGCTCAAAGTTCATGTACCACTAAAATAGCTGTCTGTAGGAAATACGGCATATCAAAAACTACAATCGATTACTGGAGAAAAAAGCTTTTAAACCCTAACGATAGTAACGATGATGACGAAAAAGTAAATCTCAGAAAAGAAAACATCATGCTTCGTTCTATCATCGTTGATAAAGACCTCGAAATTGCTTATCTAAAAGAGCTTCTAAAAAAAACCAACCGTCTATAGCCGATAAAATCGATCTAATAAAGCATTTATATTCTGAGGGCTATAATCTAGATTTTCTACTTAAAATTTCAAATATACCCAAAAGCACATTTTTCTATGAACCCCGACAAGAAAGTCCGGATTCAAAGCGGGGATGCTCAAAGCCAGGTTATTCAGAAACACTTAGTGGTGAATATATATCCGATGAAATGATAAAGACCTTGCTTTTTGATTTAGCTGAGGAATTCCCATTCTTTGGGTATAAAAAACTTACATTTCTCTTAAGGTCAAAGTTTGGAATTATTATCAACAAGAAAAAGGGTTACAGGCTATGCAAAGAAATGGATCTGCTTTTGCCAGTTATTAAACACTACGCTTCTTCAAATACTGAAATAGTTTTCAAAAAAGTATCTGTCGAGGCCCCGAATACCCACTGGCAGATGGATATTACGTATGTGACCATTTTCCCTAGAATAATCTTTATCCTGGATATAATAGATACATATACGTTAGAGATAGTGGGCTATAAGGCTGGTTTTTCGATAACAAAGAGCGATGTGATAAAAACCCTAACAAAAGCCATTGCATCAAGGCATATAACAGATAGTTTAACAATCAGAACCGATAATGGGTCGCAGTTTAAGTCAAAAGAATTTCAGGAATTTTGCACTAAACAGGGTATATTGCATGAGAGAATACCAGTAAGATCGCCTAGCAAAACCCAAATATTGAAAGATTTCATAGAACCTTGAAAGAAGAATATGTTAATATAAATGATTTTGCCAGTTATAAGTCATTTTTTAAAGGCCTGGATGATTATATAAAATTTTATCTTTGCGAAAGGCCCCATGAATCCGCAAATTTATGACACCTTCAGCATTTTATGAAGCATTTTTAAGAGATACTGTGAGCCGTGGCGTGTTGGTCGTTTAAGTCCAAATAATAGGGGGCCAGTACACAGTAACAGTCTTGTCTATGTTTACATGCATCGCATATATTCAAGGCAAAATGAGCTACTGTCTGGCCTTTGGTGATGCCAGTGTGGATAGGGGCCATGCCTTCAGGACATTTTGTTATTATGTTGGTGGATTCATCTATTTCAAACTGTGTTATGGATAATGTCTTTTGAGGTTTTTTGCCGTTGAGGTTGGTGAAGTGAAGTTCAATTTCGTTTTCTTTACCTTTTTCGATTACTTCAGGACAGTAGTATCCACCATCAAAATAGAGGTGTTTGCAGTCGGTGTTTTCTTTGATAACGGGTATTCTTTCCTGACCTACTTCTGCATCGCTTTTGATGTTTTGATCTGTCTTGTAGTCTGTGATCATCTGGAATGGATTGTTCTTTGAACAGGTTTCTGTAATGGTTAGTGTATATCCGCTTTGGGCTTTATCTCCCTTTTTTCTGTATGTGGCATCTTCATCATAAGCTGACTGCAAGGAGTTGGTAGGAATATCTTTATTGTCTTTGGCTTTGAGTTTGTTTTTTTGTTCATCAAATACGGATTGCTCTGATATGAATCTTGTGAGTATCCTCAAGGTATTGGGATCTTTTATTTCAGGAGCTTTTTCTATGATGTTCTTAACATCAAGGCAAAGGTTCAGGAGCATGTCCAATTTGCTTTCATTTTCCGATGGTTTTGCTCTGTAGATTATGTCTGTTTTGAATTCGGGTTTTAAGACTTCTTTGAGGTTTGGTGTAAGAAGGTCTTCAGGTACGGATTTTACTGCCCTTTCCAAAACGTCAAAGGCTAATGCTATTCTTCCGGCTTTCTTTAGTTTTTCATGAACATGGTGGAGTCCATGCGCTGTTCTTCAGTAGATATGCCGGCTGCTTTGATAAAGTTTTTTGTAAGGTTTAGAAAGGAGGCAAAGATTAAATCTTCCTGTTCAGGGTGTTGTACCAGATAGCGATATACTCTTGCTCTGAAATCATATAGGGTTTTTTCTGCCAGATTTATTTCTCCCAGGACCCGGATTCCCACTGCATAGTTTACCAGGTAATTGAAGTAGAAGTTGTCAATAAGTTCATCATCGGAGTAGTTTTTTAGGTGTTTTATGTATTCCAGGGATAAGGCTATGTTCACGGGGAAGTTTGGTCTTCCGGTATCGCTGTATAGCACTGCGAAGGGTTTTTCATCTATTTTGCAGAATACGTATTTATAGAATATGGGAGCCCATGATTTATCCAACTTAGCTTTAATTCTGGGATTCATCCAGTTTGTGCTCTCGAACAAAGAGTCTTGTAGGTGGTTGGTATTTTCCCTGAACATTTTTACACCTCATTTATCATGATTTTAGGTTACCATTGTTCGTATTTGGCTTTGTCCCTATATATTATACCATAAATCATGATAATTTGGTAGTTTTTATTGTGTTTTCGCTAATTTTTATTTTTAAAGTTGTATTTGGTTAATTTTGGATGGGAAAATCGGGGGTTTTTACACCAGAATCAAAAATGTATATTAACGAAGCTAAAAAGCATCTTCAAAAACTTCTCGATATGCCGGAGTCTGTTTCAGTAATGCTTTGGTCGCCTCTTGGTATCGGCAAGTCCTCAATTATCAGGCAAATTGGCAAAGAGAGAGGATGGGGTATCAAGGATATCCGCCTTTTGCTCATAAACCCCGCTGATTTGAGAGGCATTCCAGTGCCGAATAGAGAAAAGCTTAGGGCAGATTGGCTCCACGCAGGTTTTTTGCCTGATGTGGAAGGGGACGGCAAATATGGCATCTTATTTCTTGACGAGCTCACTTCTGCTGCCCCAACTGTACAGGCGTCCGCTTATCAGTTAACTTTGGACCGGCGGATAGGAAATTAAGTTCTGCCTGAAGGCTGGAAGGTTGTTTGTGCCGGTAACAGAATAAACGATAGGAGCGTCGCTTACAACAAGCATTCTTCCCTTGCTAACAGGCTGATCCATATTAATGTGGAATGCTGTCTCGAAGACTGCAAAGAGTTGGCATTGAGAACCTGAAAACGAATAGTTTCAATTCCTTATAGGGAGGCTAAAAACCAATTATATTTGGCTATTTATGCGGAATAATTATAGCATTAAATAAGTACATTAACTCAACTTTCGCAGGAACAAAGTGCCAACTTTTCCTTAAGGAAAGTGGGCAGACAAGACATAAAATAATCTAAAAACTCACTGATTGCTTCCTTTGAAAGCACGAGCTTTTCACGCAAAGCAGTCTTAAGAGCATCAATCAATAGCTGCAAAGCTTCCATGAACTTTATATCCTGAAGCTCATCACAGAAATAATAGAACAAGCCTCCTATAGTCCGCAAATCCTTGTTATTGCGGTTTTCAACAGCCAGCATGATGTACCTTGCAAAAACAATAGTAGTATGGGCAACAATGGAATCATAAGAAGTCTTTGCCTTACCGCGTTTTTTTCTTACGCAAGAATATATAGACTGAAGGCTCATTCTTTTGCCTTGAAAACTGTAATAAATTTTCTTCATGTTCTTAACCATGGCTATGACGTGGAGGTTTAATCCGAGGATCCTCAACAATATGCTTGGGTAAGTAAACCAGCTATCAAACAGCACATATTTTGCAGGGATGTTATTCTCCACTGCCTGTTTTAGCAGGTCTATCATGGCATCGGTTTCTTTCGCGAGTGAAGAAATTCGGCGCTTGTAGCCTATGCTCCTTTTATCGATTTCACTGTTCATCGGTTGCAACCTGTTTTCAGAAGTTTGTGCACTCAAGAGGTTGAAGCCGAGCGGGATGAAGGTATTTCCATCAGACCATCCAAGGGTGAGAAGTCTGAACCCCTTAACGTATTTTTGTGCCACATGGTTTCTTACTCTGGCTAAAAGTTGACAACCTTGCTTCTATTCCTACTGTATATAGAATCGTCTATTATTAGGACATTGACACGGTTGTCCGATGTCAAACCTACCAACTTGCTGCGGATTACAGCATAGCATGAAATTCCCTTTTCCTTGTAGAAATTGCTCTGTTTTAGTAGGAACCCTATGCGATTTTCTTTTAAAAAATTGTCGACAGTTGAGGAAAAGCGGTTTTCATTTTCGTTATAATGTGATATAATGGACATTGCAAGGATCTTCCTTTCTTGTGTATTTTGTCCAATTCCATTATATCACAAAAAGGAGGGCTCCTTGCATTTTTGTTTGCTTATTTTTATTGATTTATCAAGGTTTGTAGTTATAGTTTGATCTGCGAAAGTTGAGTTATAAATTTTATGTTGCAGCCCGAGGCTTTTTACACGCCGGGATAATGGTGGATAGGAAATCAACATATGTTGCAGAAGAGCCAGATTATTCCTGAGAGCACGCAGGGATAATGGCTGATAGAAAAACGGCGTTGTGGTGCACTGGGTGGGAAGCAGCCCAGGGGTATGCAAAACGTTCAGGTTTGAACTTTACAGACATTTGATTTATAATAAAAAAGTAGTTAGAATTGCAATGATTTTATAACGTTTTTCAATAATACGATATAATGCGACTGCATGTATGTATAGCGGTAATGATAAAATACCTCTGCCATATAAAAGATGCGAAGCAGGTGGAAAGCATGAGAAAACTGGAAGAAATGATAACGGCAATCGAGGTGATCCTGAATAAGGTTCATGAGGGCATCGTTATTGCTGATTCTAACGGCAAAATAGTGTATGTAAATGATGCAAACCAGAGGATTACGGGCCTTATTAACCGCGATATTCTTGGCAAATATGTGAAAGATGTGGTTCCTCAATCGTCTTTGCTGGAGGTTATTAAAACCGGAAAGGAAAAACTGGGTACTAAAACATGGGTTCAGGGCAAATACGTAATTTCCAACATAGTTCCTATATACAATGGTCCTCAACTGATCGGAAGCATTTCGGTTTTTATGGATATAACGGAATTGGAAGAGTTAAACAGCAGATTAAAGCGGGCCGAAGAACAGATAAATCATCTTTCCGCACAACTTTACGGATTTTTAGGGGATGGGGAATTTATCGCCGGCAAAAGCCCGTTGATGCAAAAGGTCATGTATATCGCGCAAAAAGCTGCGGGAGTAAATTCCAATGTGCTGATAACAGGGGAGAGCGGTACCGGAAAAGAGGTTTTGGCGAGGTTTATTGTGCGAGCCGGTGGACGCAAGGATAAACCTTTTATTACCGTTAATTGCGGAGCCATACCCGAAGCACTGCTTGAGAGCGAACTGTTCGGGTATGAACCTGGAGCATTTACCGGAGCAGGTCCCAGAGGCAAGGAAGGCCTTCTTGAACAGGCACAGGGAGGCACCATTTTTCTGGATGAAATAGGCGATTTGCCGCTTGCGCTGCAGGTAAAACTCCTGAGGGTGTTGCAGGAACGGGAAATCCGTCATCTCGGCGGGACTAAAAAAATACAGCTTGATATAAGGGTCATTGCAGCCACAAATAAGCCGCTGGAAAAGATGGTGGAACAGAACAGTTTCAGGGAAGACCTGTACTACCGCTTGAATGTAATCCGAATAGATATCCCGCCTCTGAGGGCCAGGCAGGAGGATATACCGACATATGTGAAGTTTTTGCTTGAAAGATTGTGTGGAAAAATGCATGTTGAAATGCCGAAGGTTGCGCCTTTTGCCATGAAAGCCATCATGAATTACGATTTTCCGGGCAATATTCGGGAACTTGAGAACATTCTCGAAAAAGCGCTGGTTATGGACGAGGACGGCATCATAGATTTGGAAGATCTTCCGGATATTTTGAACGCTAAACAGCCGCGGGGCTTTTATGTGGATACCTCGGGCAAATGGCCGGAGCTTAAGCAGGTTGAAAAATCTTTGCTTGAAAAGACATTGACAATATATACCAATAAGACTGAAGCCGCCCGAATACTTGGCATTTCCCGGGCAACCCTATACCGAAAATTAAGAGAAATGGGTATGGGTATGTCATAAATAAAGAAATATCCGTAGTTTTTTAAAATCCTGCAATAAAGCTGTTGTATCAAAATGATACGACAGCTTTTAATATAACCATATTTAAAGCGAGAATATAACGTGAATATACAAAATATTAAACAAACGAAACTCATATGTATCATAATGAGACATAACAATTAAATGGTTGTATAAATTTAATACGATATTTAATTAAGCACAGGTGTAATATCATTTCTTTTGTTAAGCTGGAAACAGTGAAATTACTTAAGTTTGTCTACACCTGGGTTTATTTGATAATGCTCAATGGTATTGGCATACAGATTGCATTAATTTTTACTCAAAGACATCACCAGGGAGGAATTCAGATGTATAAAAGAATCGCAGAACCGTTCAGAATCAAGATGGTGGAACCATTAAAAATGATTTCCCGCGAACAAAGGCAAAAAGCCTTGGAAGAGGCGGGGTACAATCCCTTTGCGCTGAAAGCTGAGGATGTATACATCGATCTGCTGACAGACAGCGGGACAGGAGCCATGAGCGATTATCAATGGGCTGGCATGATGATGGGGGATGAATCGTATGCCGGCAGCAAAAATTACTATCATCTAGCGGATACCGTAAAAGAGATATTCGGATATCCGTATTGCGTTCCCACTCATCAGGGCAGAGGCGCGGAAAAGGTGCTGTTCCCGTGCCTTATAAAGAAGAAGGGCCAGTATGTTCTGGGCAATATGCACTTCGACACCACTATGGCGCACATTCAATTAAACGGAGGCAAGCCCCTCAACTTCGTTACAGAGAAGGCTTTTGATACTGCAGCCCCGTATGATTGGAAGGGGAATTTTGATTTAGAGAAGCTGGAAGCATTTATCGAGGAACATGATGCAGATGATATCGCCTTTATACTGATTACGGTAACATGCAACAGTGCCGGCGGACAGCCGGTTTCCATGGAGAACATCAAAGCTGTAAGCGAAATAGGCAAAAAATATGGCATAAGGGTTTTTATCGATGCAGCTCGCTTTGCAGAAAATGCCTATTTTATCAAGCAGCGGGAAAAGGGCTATGAGAATAAGGAAATCATTGATATAGTGCGCGAGATGTTCTCATATGCCGAAGGCTTTACTATGAGCGCCAAAAAGGATGCAATAGTAAACATAGGCGGTCTTATAGGTATAAAAGAGGACGAAGAGCTCTTCACACAAGTAAAGACAATGCTTATTCCATATGAGGGGTTTGTTTCCTACGGCGGGCTTGCAGGAAGAGATATGGAAGCTCTGGCGAGGGGCCTGAAAGAGGGAATAAATGAAGATTACCTTCGCTACAGGATTTCACAGGTGGCATACCTCGGTCAAAGGCTTTTAGATGGTGGAGTTCCTATTCAGTATCCCACCGGAGGCCATGCGGTTTTTGTGGATGCAAAGAAAATGCTGCCGCACATCCCCTTTTACCAGTTCCCCGCTCAGGCCCTTGCAAATGCCCTTTACCTGGAATCCGGGGTGCGTGCCGTTGAAGTCGGCTCGTTCCTCCTGGGAAGGGACCCTGAAACGGGCGAGCAGATGGAGTCGCCGCTGGAACTTTTAAGGCTCACCATTCCGCGGAGGGTTTATACAAATGACCACATGGACATTGTTGCTGACTCTCTTATTGCCATAAAGGAAAAAGCACATACGCTAAAGGGCTTGGAGTTTACTTATGAGCCCAAAGTATTAAGGCACTTCACAGCCCGGTTAAAACCGGTTTCCTAGAGTTTTGAAAATAAATCGGAGGTTGGAAGCAAGGCTTATGCTTCCAACTTCTAAAATTTTTGCTTAACTTGCGATTCAGCAAATTGTATAATCATATCGGAAAACGGCGAAATTTTTCCATATAAAAACAGATGGGAGGATAAATATGAGTCAAAATCAATCTGGTTCCAGAGGTCAGTGGGCTTCGGCCATTGGGTTCGTGATGGCTGCAGCAGGCGCAGCCATTGGGCTTGGCAATGTATGGAAATTTCCGTATCTTGCGGCCAAATTTGGCGGGGGAACGTTTTTATTCGCTTATATTTTGATTCTCATACTTCTCGGCATACCTGTATTGATAACGGAAATAGTCATTGGCCGCAGGGGAAGGCTGAACCCCATCGGGACATACAGCAAACTTTCAGGCAACAACGGTTTCTGGAGATTTGTCGGATTTGTGGCGGTATTTGTAAACTTCATCGTGCTTTCATATTATAGTGTTGTGGGCGGATGGATTACAAGGTACATGTTTCAGTACCTGGTAGGCGGAATAAAGGTAGATATCGAAGGATTTTTCGGTGGATTTATAACCAATCCGGTGTCGCCGTTGTTTTGGCATCTTCTTTTTATGGGCTTTACCGTCTTTATCGTAGCAAGGGGTGTTTCAGGCGGAATAGAACGCGCGAGTAAAATCATGATGCCCACACTCTTTGTGCTTTTCCTGGTTCTGGTTATAAGAGCTGTTACATTGCCGGGAGCTGTGGAAGGAATCAAATACTATCTTGTTCCTGATTTTTCAAAATTGACCGGCATCACGTTTCTGATGGCTATGGGACAGGTCTTCTTCAGCCTGAATATCGGTGCGGGTTGCACCATGACTTATGCGAGCTATCTTTCGGAAGATGAAAACATCCTCAAGATGAGCCAGATGATTCCCGCTATGGACTTTTTAGCTGCGTTTCTTGCAGGCATGATTATTATCCCTTCAATTTTTGCTTTTGGTTTGGACCCGTCTGCCGGGCCTCCGATTCTATTTTTGACAATGCCGCACGTGTTTACCAAAATGCCCTTGGGCGGACTGTTTGGTTTTCTGTTTTTTGTGCTGATGCTGTTTGCAGCCATAACTTCATCCATATCCATGCTAGAGGTCAATGTATCATTTTTAGTTGATAATTTCAAGAAGGATCGGTTAAAGGCCACATTGGGGGCAGGATTGCTCATATTTCTGGTAGGGATTCCCTCATCCCTGGCTCAAGGCATTTTTTCATGGTTCAAAATCGGCGGGCTTGATTTCTTAAGCGCGGCGGATTTCCTGGCTTCATACATCCTTATGCCATTTGGAGCGCTTATGATGTGCATATTTATCGTCAAGGTGCTAGGCTTGCCTGAAGCTGTAAAAGAGGCCACCAACAATGGCAAGATCAAATTTGGTTTCCAAAGTGCGTATATGTTTTTGATAAAATACATTGATCCTATAATCATCATCCTGGTATTTCTGGCTTCGACGGGCATACTGAAGGTCTAGCAAACAGATTAAGAGATTTGGCATTTTATAACTTTAAAAATCTAAAGGAATGAAAGCAAATTAAGTGTCTGGATATGTTTGCATTAAAATCACCCGGAACGTCGGTTCCGGGTTTTTGACTTGAGCGAGATTCAGCCATAAAGTATTGAAAGAGGCTATATGCAGCAGTCATCCACATAAAGGTTCATGGGATAGGCAAGATATTTTGCCGGCGGCATTTTTTCAGTCGTAAAAAAGCCGCTGGGTGCCATAATAAGTTGCGGGATTCGGTTGACTATAGTTGCGCAGGTGAGCTCCACAGTAGCAGGCTGTTCAATCCTGAGTGTGGTATTGGGTTCTCCGTGAATCGTCCATAGATTGGTGTCTACCTCACCTTCGGGATACACCTTGCCGATGCACTGGGTTTCAATTATGGGGCCTTGATTAGTGATGGTGGTAACTATCGCAGACATTCCTAGAGCTTCGCCGGCTTTAATGGTTCTTCCGAGGGTTTGTGAATAAATGTCTTTATCATGGAATATAGGAACAAGCTTTTGTTCCATAGATTTTATACTCCAGCCAAGCTGTGAACACAGCCACTGATTGGTATTCCACATATAAGATGGCAAAGAGTCATTTTTTGCGATTTTTTCCTCGAATTCTTCGGGGCTGAGTCCGACACCGTGCACTTCGGCCATACTGGATAACCCTTACCTTTTCCAGCATCTGATCAATCCCCTTTCAATATATTATTCTTATTTCAACTATAATCCTTATACCAGGTATAAAGTCAAGGGGATTATTGAAATCCTATAAAAAATTTTTACTTTTAAAAACGTCATTAAAAAACAAGTTGATACAGCTTATTCATAGCTAATGCATAAACTTGGTTTTTATTTATACAATTTTATGGCTATTCAGCTGTGCAATTCAACGAAAATTTATAGGGATTTGCAGCTTTATAAACATATTTCTTTGATTTTGAGGGAAAACAGGCAACTCAGCTACTACTTCACATATATAATCGCCAGCGATACGGTAGTTGTTCTGCTTTATGTATTCAAAAAGCATGTTAGCATATTTCTTTTCCTTGTAAAAACTGAAACCATCAAAATAAATACATGCGAAAATTCCAGAAGGAATTACTTCTATACCACTATTAGTTTTAAAATCATCATCTACAAATAGGAAAATCTCATTGGACATAAACTTTCTTTCCTCAAACATCTTTTTACGAATTATTGACCCCACATTGCAAAAGTAGACCATGGGCAGATCATGCAACAGTATGTGGGTTTTGAGTTCTCGCAATATATATTCATATGTATCAAGTTCACTTTCATAAATATTTATTCCACATGTATAACAGTATATTTTTCTTTGTGGAAGCTGTTCGATGACTACTAAATCTTCCCTTGGAGAAGTCGCATAACGATTATAATTCTCGATGGACCTGATGATTGCCTTTTGTTTTTGATTTAATTCTTCGATGTTATTGTCAATGAAAAACCCGCAAAAAAGGGAAAGAAAATCCATCACCCTAAGGGCAATAAATTTATTGTTTGTTTAGCTGTTCCTTCTGCTCCTTCATTCTATAACTTTCTCCCTTGATCAAAACCAGGTGACAATGATGAACGATTCTATCAAGTATAGCAGATGCAAGTATAGAATCCCAAAATATATTACCCCATTCGTCAAAAGTCTTATTTGAAGTGATTATCAAAGATCCTTTTTCATATCTTTGAGAGATGATCTCATAAAACTGGTCTACAATATGCTCATTTAGTTTTCTAAATCCCAGTTCATCAAGGATTAAAAGGTCAGGAGATAAATAATATTTAAGCTTCTGGCTATAAGAATTATCCGCTTTTGAAGCAAATAGGGTGGCCATCATATCCGAAACAGTTGTAAATATTACTTTATACCCTTGATGCAGGGCCTTTATCCCAAGACTTATGCTAAGATGAGTTTTGCCGGTCCCGGGTGGGCCGATAAACACTATATTTTCCTTCTTGCATATATATTCGCATGTGGCCAAGTTATATATTTCCTGCCGGTTTAATGTGGGCTGAAAGTTGAATTCATATTCCTCAAGGGTTTTGGTAAATGGAAAATGAGCTTTTTGAAATCTTTTTTTGTAACCGTTGTCTTTTCGATTAGCAAGTTCATCGTCAATCAGGAGCTCAAGAAATTCCATATAAGATAATTTTTCTTTTATCGCCTGTTCATTTCTGACTTCAATACTCTTTGCAGCACCGGATAATTTTAAATCTCTAAGGTTTTTTATCAATGTACTGTTCATGTTCTATTTCACCTCCTTCAGATACAGTAATTGCTGATACTCTGAAAGAGGCCGAGCACATTCATTTAAAGAATTGGTGGTGATTAAGCTTTCTGTATTTTCCAGGGGTATATTAAAGAGCCCTTTTTCGCATATGTTCTTTACTGTCTGGTATTTTACAGAATTGAAGGCAATAGCCCTCATACAAGCTTTTTCGATCTTTTCATTGCCGTATTTTTCTTTTAGCTTAAGTATGCCATATATAGGTTTTCCCCAATAATTTTCCTGCTCAGCTATGATTCTGTCAAAGAACTCAAGTGCATTAGGACCAATACTTGCCATTTTATTTCTGTAGGTGTATTGAAGTTCGGTTTTTGTTATCACCTTATACCCCGGGTAATGGGAGGGGTTGGTAGAAAATTCGCCCCTGCCCTTTAGCTTTAAGTGTGTTGCTATTAATTCATTGTTGCCGTATATCCTTATCACTTTTTCAGATACCTGAACCGTTACTTCTTTATTGATAAATTGATACGGTACTGAATAAAAGTTGCAGTCGTAATTTATATGGCAGTTGCTGTTGACTTTTCTTGTGACCCACATGGAAAAATCATATTCCTTAAACGGGAGGATACCAAGAACATTTCTTTCTTCTTTTTCAAATACTTCTTTAGGGATCTTTTTTGTTGTTCCGTGGACTCTGATGTTGCAAATATCCTTAAGCCATGTATTTAAGGCATCCTGGCATTCTTCAAAGGTGTTAAAATTTCTGCCTTTGAAAAAGTTGTTTTTTACGTATTTTACTCCGGATTCTATCTTGGCTTTATCGGTAGGGGTCTTTACCCTGCATGGTATTGATGAAAAATTGTAGTATTTGCTAAACTCCTGATATTGTTTCTGGTATACTGGCTCATAAAAGTTTGCTTCAAGTATGGCTGCTTTTAGGTTATCTATCTTTACTGTTTTTGGTACGCCGCCGAAATATTTAAAAGCATGCTCATGGCATTTGATGAAGGTTTTTACTTCCTGATCAAAAACTATTTCACAATACATGAACCTTGAATAGCAAAGGATCATGCAAAATACCCATGCTTTCTTAAGTTTTTCTGTAAGATCAGGTATTTTGCCAACGTATCCAAAATCCACCTGGGCTTCCTCTGCTGGAAGGGTATTGTTGACCATATACACTTTAACGTTAGATTGCTTGAATTCTCTTACGTATTTTTTGATAGTATCGTAGGAGCCTGTATAACCATATTCACTGCAAAGATCCTGATATATCCGCTGGGCAGAAAGTTCTTGATTTACCTTTGTATCAATTATTTCTTTAAATGGGTCTATGATAGTGGGAACTTTCTTCTTTTTAATTTTCTTCTTCGTTTTCTATTCTTTTTAAGATTTCTCTAACGGTTCCTCTATCTATTTCCAGCATTCTTGCTATTTGTGATTTATTGTAGCCTTTGTCAAAAAGTGTCTTTATTGTAGTATACATATTTTCCCTCAGCACCTTTCTAACCTCCTTTGGTAAAAATATCCTTATCAATATTCTTACCAAAGGGGCAATATTTAACGTTTTTACTGAGGGATTTTCCTTCCCATTTTTGATGGATTTATTTTACCATTAACCTCCACGCCGGGCAAGCCCGGCACAAAAAAGGATGAAACATAGCTTTAAATCCTGTAAAATATATAAAGACACAAGGGATAGACCACGGTTTTAGTACCGGTGCCAATCCATTTTCCTGGATTAGCCCGAGCATTAACATGTTTGCAGCAGCCTTTAAGCACAAAAAAGTATTGCTTCGAGCATGCATATTAATCTTTGCTTTTTTCGGGCTGCCATACCAAGTGTCGAGTATACTATACAGGGGGTATATAATTGCCAAAAATACTCAATGTCCTAAACAAATCCTGCTGTGGGATTGATGTCCACAAAAGGAATGTAGTAGCCTGCGTTTTAAAAGCAGACGAATTCGGTGAATATACCGATAGCATCAAAACTTTCTCAACGATGACTTCGGACCTTGAAAAATTAAAAAACTGGTTAAAGGAACAAAACTGCGAAAAAGTAGCTATGGAAAGCACTGGAGTATATTGGATACCCGTTTTCAATGTACTGGAAGGAGAATTCGATATCGTTCTTTCAAATGCCAGGCAAATCAAGAACGTGCCCGGAAGAAAAACAGATCCCAGTGACTCAAGATGGATTGCCAAACTCCTAGCTTTAGGCCTTGTTAATGGCAGCTTCATTCCGCCGAAAGATATCCGGGAACTCAGAGAAATGACCAGATACAGGGCAAAACTGGTATCCATGCGCACTTCGGAAAAGGACAGGGCTCATAATATACTTGAAACCTGTAACATTAAGCTTTCCTGCGTTGCAACAGATATCTTCGGTGCATCTGGAACAGCCATTATGAAAGCTCTTATCGAAAACCCCGAAGAAGCAGATCCTGAAGAACTGGCTCAACTTGCTAAAGGAAAACTTCGCAGAAAGATTCCGGAGCTTATGGAAGCTTTGAATGGAAAAATGGACAAACACCATGCAATGATGCTGCAAATGGTTCTGGAACATCTTGCGTTCATTAGCGAACAAATCGAGGAACTGGATAAACTGCTTGAAGAAAAATGCAAGCCTTATCAGCAAGAAATACAACTTCTCACCACCATTCCAGGTGTGGATAAAACTTCCGCACAGGCGACAGTCGCAGAAGTGGGCACAGACATGTCAGTCTTTGAAACTCCGGAACGTCTTACATCATGGTCAGGCTTAAGCCCGGGGAACAATGTCAGTGCTGGTAAAAAAAAAGTACAAGAACAAGACCAGGCAACCAATACATAAAGACCATAACATGTCAATGTGCCCATGCAGCATCTCGCACAAAGGATACTTACCTTTCCTCAAAGTTCCATAGCATTAAAGCCCGACGAGGGCCACAGAAAGCAGCCATAGCTACTGCAAGACATATCATGATTGCCGTATTTCACATAATCAAATACAAAGAACCTTATGAGGAACTAGGCGGAGATTATCTCTTGAAATTAAGGCTTCATAATGTAGCCAAAAGCATGATAATGCGCCTTAAATCCTTAGGTTACGAAGTCATCGATAAAAAGTCTGTTTAATTTTAAAGGTGCATATTTTTCTTCGGAAACCTCTAAAAAGTTCGTATTTAGAGGCTTATTAAGGTGTTGCTTTTTTGCGCTTTTTTGGGGTTCGGCTTGCTCGTTACTATGTTTCATATTAACACTTCGATTTTTTTGTCTATTAATTGCTTTTGACGTTTAAGAACATCCTGTATTACGTTGATATCTTGGCGATCAAGGTGTTCCTTTATTTGCTTGAGACTCATTCCAAGTTCCTTCATATATTGAATCATATCAAGCCTTGCGCATTGATTTATATTGTAGTACCTGTAGCCCGTTTGCCCATCAACATATTCGGGTTTGAGAAGACCGATCCGATCATACAGGCGCAGGGCCTGCTCGGAAACGTTGTTTAGCTTTGCCATCCTGCCTATTGTCAGCATAATCATAAAACGTCGTGCAGACGCTCCGCTTCCACCTCACTTTCTGTTTCAATCCCTTATAGGGAGGCTAAAAACAATCAAATATCTTTTGTATGCTTTCTTTGCTAATATTAGTTTCAATCCCTTATAGGGAGGCTAAAAACCTGTCTTTTGCGCCGAATCCAAACAGATTCTTCTTAGTTTCAATCCCTTATAGGGAGGCTAAAAACTCCTTAAAGCAAACGACCTGAGTCAATGTCGAAAGAGTTTCAATCCCTTATAGGGAGGCTAAAAACGACTTCGGGTTCCTCAAAAGAGAGACCCGAATCAATGTTTCAATCCCTTATAGGGAGGCTAAAAACTCTCAAGTGTCGATGCTGCAAGTAAACATGACAGATATGTTTCAATCCCTTATAGGGAGGCTAAAAACACTAAAGAATATGATGAGTGGTTTGAAAAGGAGGTGTGTTTCAATCCCTTATAGGGAGGCTAAAAACGTATTGCGCTACCGCCGTACAGAAATGCCTGACGGGTTTCAATCCCTTATAGGGAGGCTAAAAAACTGTAAATAAGCTGAGCCAGTTTCTGCCCTGAATCACCAGTTTCAATCCCTTATAGGGAGGCTAAAAACGTCTACCCAGACCCGGGCAATAATCCCGTATTGCGCCGTTTCAATCCCTTATAGGGAGGCTAAAAACTTACACCTTGGGCGAGAGATGAATATTTGCAAAGCTAGTTTCAATCCCTTATAGGGAGGCTAAAAACCCAGCCCTGCCGTTTGCAGCTGGGCAACAAAGACCTGTTTCAATCCCTTATAGGGAGGCTAAAAACTTCATCCGGTTGATCAGGCCGGACTAGCCTGCATAATGTTTCAATCCCTTATAGGGAGGCTAAAAACTTTAATAGGGTGAGTGAAAGTGAAATATTTAGTAAGTTTCAATCCCTTATAGGGAGGCTAAAAACCCTGACGACCAGGTAACAGCGGTATATCTAAGTTTGTTTCAATCCCTTATAGGGAGGCTAAAAACTTTATGTTCTAAAATTGCATATACTTCATGCTCGGTGTTTCAATCCCTTATAGGGAGGCTAAAAACCGGCAGCCCTGGAGGACGGAGGCCACGCAAGAGCAGGTTTCAATCCCTTATAGGGAGGCTAAAAACGCTGTGGCTGGCTGTGGCTGATGTGGCTGTGGCATAGTTTCAATCCCTTATAGGGAGGCTAAAAACCCCGAAAGGGCGAGCGGGCCATACGGCACTGAGTTGCGTTTCAATCCCTTATAGGGAGGCTAAAAACCATGATTATATATCAACGTATTTCCATCAACAAGACCAGCGTTTCAATCCCTTATAGGGAGGCTAAAAACAGTCAACACCATTTTATAGAGCAACTGTTGAAAAATAGTTTCAATCCCTTATAGGGAGGCTAAAAACTCCACTGTGCAAGTCTCCATTTAGCCCCTGGATACTTGTTTCAATCCCTTATAGGGAGGCTAAAAACTCTTGATCAAAACCTTGTTCGCCTAAATCTATTATAGTTTCAATCCCTTATAGGGAGGCTAAAAACCGGCAGCCCTGGAGGACGGAGGCCACGCAAGAGCAGGTTTCAATCCCTTATAGGGAGGCTAAAAACGCTGTGGCTGGCTGTGGCTGATGTGGCTGTGGCATAGTTTCAATCCCTTATAGGGAGGCTAAAAACCCCGACTTTTATCCATTGCGCTGCAATTTTATCGTGTTTCAATCCCTTATAGGGAGGCTAAAAACTTAACATCGAGAAGTGGGAACAAAACAAAAAGGCTGTTTCAATCCCTTATAGGGAGGCTAAAAACGATTTTCTCAATCCCGTTTCCTCAAAAATTTTTATAAGTTTCAATCCCTTATAGGGAGGCTAAAAACCCCAGACTGTACGCCCATGTCGGTCGCAACGAGGTGTTTCAATCCCTTATAGGGAGGCTAAAAACATCCTGGCCGGTGATGCGGGCGAGTTCCAGGGTTTGGTTTCAATCCCTTATAGGGAGGCTAAAAACCCTGCCGTCTGGAGCTGTGCCACGAATACGTTTATACTGTTTCAATCCCTTATAGGGAGGCTAAAAACGCCTATGGCTGTTGCTGAATCGAAAGAGGCATCTTGTTTCAATCCCTTATAGGGAGGCTAAAAACTGAGCCAAAATGTATATATCAAGATTGCCTAAAATCGTTTCAATCCCTTATAGGGAGGCTAAAAACCCAGAGCTGTCAACAGTCTTGTAACTACTACAGCAGAGTTTCAATCCCTTATAGGGAGGCTAAAAACTCACCGTTTTTCTTCGCTTCCCAGTTTGCAAGGGAGTTTCAATCCCTTATAGGGAGGCTAAAAACTCAAGTTATGTAGGGGGAAAAAATTATTTATTTTCTTGTTTCAATCCCTTATAGGGAGGCTAAAAACGCAAGGATTTCGACAGCCTTTATTATGTCTTCCTCCGGTTTCAATCCCTTATAGGGAGGCTAAAAACCTGCCGTCGGGTCTTCTGCGGAAGACCTGCAAGCGCGTGTTTCAATCCCTTATAGGGAGGCTAAAAACGCTGGGCTCATCCCTGACATCTCCAGGGTAACACCTCGTTTCAATCCCTTATAGGGAGGCTAAAAACCCCAGACTGTACGCCCATGTCGGTCGCAACGAGGTGTTTCAATCCCTTATAGGGAGGCTAAAAACATCCTGGCCGGTGATGCGGGCGAGTTCCAGGGTTTGGTTTCAATCCCTTATAGGGAGGCTAAAAACCCTGCCGTCTGGAGCTGTGCCACGAATACGTTTATACTGTTTCAATCCCTTATAGGGAGGCTAAAAACGAATAACAAGCCGAATCAATATGCACACCTCTTTCTTGTTTCAATCCCTTATAGGGAGGCTAAAAACCTGCCAATTCATTAACATATCCTCGACAAGTTCTTGGTTTCAATCCCTTATAGGGAGGCTAAAAACCGCCATGGACGCAATGAGGTATGCGTTAGAATCATTGAGTTTCAATCCCTTATAGGGAGGCTAAAAACTAGTTGTAGCAAATGCCGTTGCCATCACAGATACTGCGTTTCAATCCCTTATAGGGAGGCTAAAAACCAATGTTTATAAACTTATTTTTATCAAACCATCCGAGTTTCAATCCCTTATAGGGAGGCTAAAAACATATTAAGTAAGAAAGGATTAAGAGAATTTAATAGGAGTTTCAATCCCTTATAGGGAGGCTAAAAACCGTATTCGGGGTCTATGAATTTGTTGTCCTTGTAGGTGTTTCAATCCCTTATAGGGAGGCTAAAAACAATGGAGTTAGATACATGTGCCCAGAGAAAGAGCGAAGTTTCAATCCCTTATAGGGAGGCTAAAAACAAATGGCTAGACTAGCAAGTTTCTCAAGGGAGGAAGGTTTCAATCCCTTATAGGGAGGCTAAAAACTTTCCACCAGGGCCGCCGGCATCTGAGTATACTTTAGTTTCAATCCCTTATAGGGAGGCTAAAAACTTACTAGAACTACAATAAACAATATAGAAAAAAGAAAGTTTCAATCCCTTATAGGGAGGCTAAAAACGCTCATCAAACTTCAGGCATTCCAAAAATTTGACCTGTTTCAATCCCTTATAGGGAGGCTAAAAACTTATGATGACCGGCAGGCATTTTTCATATCTTGTGTGTTTCAATCCCTTATAGGGAGGCTAAAAACTTTTATTATACCTCCATTTTTTTTATTTTGCCTGGATGTTTCAATCCCTTATAGGGAGGCTAAAAACTTTAAGCCTCGGTCTTGGTGCCGGATTCGTGGCTTAGTTTCAATCCCTTATAGGGAGGCTAAAAACGGTTTTAAGAGAATTAACTTACGAATCGATTTGGTGGTTTCAATCCCTTATAGGGAGGCTAAAAACGTTATCAATGAATAAAATGCCTTTTACTGCTATATGCGTTTCAATCCCTTATAGGGAGGCTAAAAACTGCTTCCAAAATCCGACATAGCGACAAAACAGCGTATGTTTCAATCCCTTATAGGGAGGCTAAAAACATCGGGAAATAAAAAACCACTCTCATCTCATTAAGAGGTTTCAATCCCTTATAGGGAGGCTAAAAACGCCTGATGTATTTGTTCAAATTCTGCTTCAGTAGGTAGTTTCAATCCCTTATAGGGAGGCTAAAAACTTATTTCATATAAAAATTTCGCAAAAGCAACTTATGTTTCAATCCCTTATAGGGAGGCTAAAAACTATTGGCTTCCCGACGGAGCCGACCAAGGAAGACATGTTTCAATCCCTTATAGGGAGGCTAAAAACCCGTGGGGCCTAAATATGGGATGTCGGCCGTCTCTAGTTTCAATCCCTTATAGGGAGGCTAAAAACAATAGTAAAAGTTTCATTTCGTGGAGTTTTTATAATGTTTCAATCCCTTATAGGGAGGCTAAAAACTCGGGAGCTTGAGCATAGGAATTCGCCTCCTTTCTAGTTTCAATCCCTTATAGGGAGGCTAAAAACATCGATATATTAAAGTTTGGTCTTTCAGCTGTTCCATGTTTCAATCCCTTATAGGGAGGCTAAAAACTCTATTTCCTCCAGCTCAAGGTTGCTCGTAACCACTATGTTTCAATCCCTTATAAGGAGGCTAAAAACAAAAAAAATCGAAAGGAATGTCTATACTCACAATCGAAGTTTCAATCCCTTATAGGGAGGCTAAAAACTTGGAACCGTCAATATAAATGCTGCCGGTAACGATTTGAGTTTCAATCCCTTATAGGGAGGCTAAAAACTATCGACTATAGAAGTCGGTTATTATCCGTCGTTTCGTTTCAATCCCTTATAGGGAGGCTAAAAACATTATTGTAAAGGGACAAAGTGATTATGTTAATATTGGTTTCAATCCCTTATAGGGAGGCTAAAAACTATCGAATTCGGATTTGGTATGATGCGGCACATCAGGTTTCAATCCCTTATAGGGAGGCTAAAAACATTCTCGCTATCATGGCTTCCTTGCAACTCTAAAAGTTTCAATCCCTTATAGGGAGGCTAAAAACGATGCCGCTCAATATTCTGCTCGTTCCCGAGATAACAGTTTCAATCCCTTATAGGGAGGCTAAAAACGTGAAGATTTAATTAAATCAATTCAAATTCCTCAAAGTTTCAATCCCTTATAGGGAGGCTAAAAACATTATTCAATTTAAGAAAGTTAACTTGCTGTTATCTGTTTCAATCCCTTATAGGGAGGCTAAAAACAAGCTTTGAAGACATTGCTACCGCCATAGCGGATTATGTTTCAATCCCTTATAGGGAGGCTAAAAACGGAGCTACCACCGACCTGACAGCGGCCTGCGTCTTAGGTTTCAATCCCTTATAGGGAGGCTAAAAACAAAAGCGCTGAAGAGATACAGAAGATCGAACAGGAAATGTTTCAATCCCTTATAGGGAGGCTAAAAACTTTTGTATCTGTCTGTGGCACCTTCCCAGACCGGGAGTTTCAATCCCTTATAGGGAGGCTAAAAACATGAAAGGCGATTATATTGGGCCGGGATGTTTGGCCGGTTTCAATCCCTTATAGGGAGGCTAAAAACTATCAAATGGGTAGTTACGTCTGATGCTCATTATATGTTTCAATCCCTTATAGGGAGGCTAAAAACACAGATAAGGAATTTATTTGAGTATGAAAAAAAGCAGTTTCAATCCCTTATAGGGAGGCTAAAAACCGTTTCCGATTTTCCATGCCTTGGTGGCATCTCCACAATGTTTCAATCCCTTATAGGGAGGCTAAAAACCTTATTTCGGTTGTTTTCTATCAGCGCTTTGCCAAGTTTCAATCCCTTATAGGGAGGCTAAAAACCCGTAGACATAGCTAGGGCGAAAGCCCAGGAGTAAAGAGTTTCAATCCCTTATAGGGAGGCTAAAAACAAATGTCGTCTTCTGTATAATTATCTGGTAAATCAAGTTTCAATCCCTTATAGGGAGGCTAAAAACGGGAATTAAAGTGTTAAAAAGAATTAAAAATTTAGTGTTTCAATCCCTTATAGGGAGGCTAAAAACGCATCACAAGGTCCATCTTACGCCGGGCAATATCAAGTTTCAATCCCTTATAGGGAGGCTAAAAACATGCTCGCACTATTAGAAGTCCATTTAAATACAACAGTTTCAATCCCTTATAGGGAGGCTAAAAACCATCTATGAACGTGAAGGAATTTCTCATGAATCAGAGTTTCAATCCCTTATAGGGAGGCTAAAAACAATGGCTTAATCCGCTACACATTCCCAGCCAACCCTTGTTTCAATCCCTTATAGGGAGGCTAAAAACTTACAATGCATCTTTTTCTTCCACCAAAGGCTTTAATGTTTCAATCCCTTATAGGGAGGCTAAAAACCATTATATACTTTATTTATTTTCATAATATTTCTCCTTGTTTCAATCCCTTATAGGGAGGCTAAAAACAAAAATTAAGTTCGGGAAATAATTGTGGTACGGCTATATGTTTCAATCCCTTATAGGGAGGCTAAAAACTTTTTTATATATAAAAAAATAATAACAAAAAGAAAAGTTTCAATCCCTTATAGGGAGGCTAAAAACCGTGTGATAGAATAAAAACAAAAAAGTATAAGGAGTGGTTTCAATCCCTTATAGGGAGGCTAAAAACCCGTGAAAGTCGGCCGAAACGGAAGGAGGTAAGTCAAGTTTCAATCCCTTATAGGGAGGCTAAAAACAAAAATAAAATTTGGGGCAATGCAAGATTCGTCACTGGTTTCAATCCCTTATAGTATGGTGGCTAAAGTTGTCAAGACATTTTTTTGACCTTATATAAGGTGATAAAATTCTCATCCTCCTTTGTTAAAGTTTGGTAATATAATACACAAATGTAATATATTAACTGGAAATTTTCTTTTAAGCTTTTGGCAAAAATTAGTAGTCGGAGCTGTGTGATACTGTGGATAAGTCGAGCATGTCTTTTGCGAGACTTATCCAAGGCACTGTGGAGCTTGTGTGCAAGTCTTGTTTTTCCGACTTGCACACAAATCCATCAGGGCCGGCAGTATCAACAGCTGGTAGTTATTCAGCTGAAGGTATTTATTCAAAATCTTTCAATGTATAGTTCCCGTAGTATACTTCTGCTGGCGTTAAATACTTTAATGATTGATGGGGCCTGTAGTTGTTGTATTTGTCAAAGAACCTTGTGAGGCTTATGCGAGCTTCTCTTGGGCTTGCATAATCGTTTATGTATACTTCCTGGTATTTAACGGTACGCCAGAGCCTCTCTGTGAATATATTGTCCATAGCCCGGCCACGGCCATCCATGCTTATTTTTATATTGTTTTCGAGCAATATATTTGTGTATTTAAGGCTTGTGAACTGGCTTCCCTGATCGCTGTTTGCAATCTCTGGTTTGTTGATTTTTAATGCCTTGTTGAGGGCTTCTAATACGAAGTCTACTTCAAGGGTATAATCCAGTTCCCATGCCACTACGTACCTTGAAAACCAGTCCATGAAGGCTACAAGATACAGCCAGCCATTTTTCATGGGGATATATGTTATATCGGTGCCCCATATGTGGTTTGGGTATTCTGCCGTGATGTCACGGAGCAGGTAAGGGTATATCTTGTGCTCATGGTTGCGGCGGGAAAGGTTCGGCCCGGGTCTGATTGCGGATATCCCCATTTCCCGCATATATTTTTGTACCGTTGGCCTGCTGATTTTAAAGCCATTACGGTTCAGTATGGCTGTAATTGGTCTTGAGCCCATATATGGGTCATCTGTGTATATACGGTCAATTTCGTGCTTTATAGCGATTTCCTCAGGTGAAGGTGGTACAGGCTTGTAGTAAAGGCTTGAACGGTTTAATGAAAGAAGTTCTGCCTGGACCGTAAGTGGCAATTTCCGGTTTTCAAAGTCCACAAGTTCAATTCTTTCAGCTCTAGTCGAGCTTGATGCCAGATTTTTTTTTGAGCCAGTTGAGCTTAGTGGAAAGCTCACCGATTTGTGTGTAAAGTTCTTGAATATGGTTTTTTAATGCCTCTTTTTCTTTATCCCCCTTTCTGCGGCCATCTTCAAGAAGTTGAGGAAGAGCTTCTAATGCCTCCTTTTTCCATTTTATCAGCTGGTTTGGATGAACTTCATACTCGGATGCGATTTGGGAAATGGTTTTTTCTTCCTTAAGAATTTCCAGTACGACTTTGGTTTTGAATTCTCCTGTGTATGTTTTTCTCATATGACTATTATACAATCTATCACCTTAAAGCAATCCGTTTTTTTGTCTGAATTTCTTTATCCATTATATAGGGAGGCTAAAAACTGCGTCGCTGTTTCCCAATACACATATTTTTTGCAGTGTTTCAATCCCTTATAGGGAGGCTAAAAACCAGATCGGGAAAAAGCTGTTCATAAGTGAAGAAACAGGTTTCAATCCCTTATAGGGAGGCTAAAAACGTTTTATATATTTCCGGAGAGTGTCTCGACAAACTGGTTTCAATCCCTTATAGGGAGGCTAAAAACTCATACCAATGTATTGTCAGTTCATGTTTACCTTTGTGTTTCAATCCCTTATAGGGAGGCTAAAAACATACGCTGAAATGCACTTGACGCTTCGCCCAAATATATGTTTCAATCCCTTATAGGGAGGCTAAAAACGTACACTGACCTATATCACTACCGACGGCTGGGAAGGGTTTCAATCCCTTATAGGGAGGCTAAAAACATGTTGTGTTCTACGTCAAGGAACTCATGCAAGCATTGTTTCAATCCCTTATAGGGAGGCTAAAAACCTAGGCAGAGCATATAATTCCGCATCGGGAGCGACCGTTTCAATCCCTTATAGGGAGGCTAAAAACTTCGGGACCGCGAGTGTCCGAAAAAGTCCCGAATACAAGTTTCAATCCCTTATAGGGAGGCTAAAAACTGACCCAGGCACAGAAGGACATCGTAGCACGGGCGATGTTTCAATCCCTTATAGGGAGGCTAAAAACTGTTTTATACAAAAAATGGTTTATCCGTATACGCAAGTTTCAATCCCTTATAGGGAGGCTAAAAACGAGAGCGCCAGGGGTCGGATCTCCCATATAGGGGGGGTTTCAATCCCTTATAGGGAGGCTAAAAACATTACATGATGTTGAGTGCAAAGAAGAAAGATGCGCAGTTTCAATCCCTTATAGGGAGGCTAAAAACGGCGGCTTTGCCGCTACGGCGGGGCTTATGCCCCGGTTTCAATCCCTTATAGGGAGGCTAAAAACCGGAAGTTATGGCCGCTTTAGCAATGAGAGTTCTGTGTTTCAATCCCTTATAGGGAGGCTAAAAACGGAAAGGAGATGATTAAGCCATGAGGGTAAATATGCAGTTTCAATCCCTTATAGGGAGGCTAAAAACAGGCCAGGTTTAATGGGGGATATGCTCCCCTGGGATAGTTTCAATCCCTTATAGGGAGGCTAAAAACCTTTAGTTCCGGCAGGAAAGTTGCTACTCTACAAAAGTTTCAATCCCTTATAGGGAGGCTAAAAACAAAGAAAAGGAGGTCTTAGAATGAAATATATCGAAAGGTTTCAATCCCTTATAGGGAGGCTAAAAACATCGGGGACGCCGGAGCCCACCAGGAAAAACTCTGGGTTTCAATCCCTTATAGGGAGGCTAAAAACTAGAGCAGATGTGCAAAGAGCGGGATTATATGGCAGGTTTCAATCCCTTATAGGGAGGCTAAAAACCGGAGATAAACCCTCCTGCAAGGGCGGTCCTAACGTGTTTCAATCCCTTATAGGGAGGCTAAAAACTGATACAAACAGGGGCCATCAGTTCTTTGGAAAGCGTTTCAATCCCTTATAGGGAGGCTAAAAACCTGTCCACGTTCAGGCCGAGGCCTTCCGACAAAATAAGTTTCAATCCCTTATAGGGAGGCTAAAAACGAAATACACCCCAGACAACCTGAAAGAATAAAGGGTTTCAATCCCTTATAGGGAGGCTAAAAACCTTGACACGTGATGCCATATATAACGGCATTAGATGTTTCAATCCCTTATAGGGAGGCTAAAAACTCGTTCTGCTTCTTTTCAAGTTCTGCAATTACTTCTTGTTTCAATCCCTTATAGGGAGGCTAAAAACGCAATGATTCCGACATAGCTGGTGTGTATTGTCCAGGTTTCAATCCCTTATAGGGAGGCTAAAAACTCTTTAAATTTTCCACTCTTTTTTATTGCATAATCTTGTTTCAATCCCTTATAGGGAGGCTAAAAACATTCCAGTTTGAAAAAGATGGAGCAAAGGAAGTGCGTTTCAATCCCTTATAGGGAGGCTAAAAACTTAAAAATTGAATTGATAATGTGCATGGAATATCCTTGTTTCAATCCCTTATAGGGAGGCTAAAAACCAAGAATAAGTATTTAGGTATGCCTTTTACGGCAGGGGTTTCAATCCCTTATAGGGAGGCTAAAAACTTTTTACCAAATATCCTGTCAAAGGCCTTTCAGAAAGTTTCAATCCCTTATAGGGAGGCTAAAAACTGAAAAGCACTGGGCAAAGGCGGCAATAGAGAAGGGTTTCAATCCCTTATAGGGAGGCTAAAAACGCCATCGAGAAGCTGCTCCAGGAGCTGGGCATCCGATAGTTTCAATCCCTTATAGGGAGGCTAAAAACCCGCCGGGTTTCACGGCTCCCTCCCTTGCCCTACTTGTTTCAATCCCTTATAGGGAGGCTAAAAACAGAGATGCCATATCCACGGCCAGACCCGGAGTTGTTGGTTTCAATCCCTTATAGGGAGGCTAAAAACGATACATCGAGGGAAGTTTTATTGGATTATGAAACGAGTTTCAATCCCTTATAGGGAGGCTAAAAACTATATCTTGCCGGCAAAATCACCGGCCTATCGGAATTGTTTCAATCCCTTATAGGGAGGCTAAAAACGCTTCAAGCTGCGATAGATGCGTATTTCGAGAAGTGGTTTCAATCCCTTATAGGGAGGCTAAAAACAAAAAGCTGTAGGCGAAGGCAATCCTTATAAAAATTTGTTTCAATCCCTTATAGGGAGGCTAAAAACCCGAAGGCAAGCTAAAAGAAATTGTCTTCCTTGAAGTGTTTCAATCCCTTATAGGGAGGCTAAAAACTCTGGAACAAGATTTGAACGCATCATACCCATCAAGTTTCAATCCCTTATAGGGAGGCTAAAAACCTGCTGGGGGCCGAGCCGGGGCGGAAAGACGGCGTTGTGTTTCAATCCCTTATAGGGAGGCTAAAAACTCCTGAGCACTCTACCCAATAGCGAAACCCCCGGAGGTGTTTCAATCCCTTATAGGGAGGCTAAAAACACTGGGAAAACGGGTCAAAGAACTTCACGTATGCTAGTTTCAATCCCTTATAGGGAGGCTAAAAACCGAACTGCTTCTAGCCACTTGAAAAGTTGTGGAGGTTGTTTCAATCCCTTATAGGGAGGCTAAAAACATGGGTAGGGCGGTGTCGCTACTATGTTGGTCTTCCGTTTCAATCCCTTATAGGGAGGCTAAAAACGGATAGTGTCAATTGTCAACCAATGCATGGCAGATAGGTTTCAATCCCTTATAGGGAGGCTAAAAACCTCCCGTGTGCGTCGCCAAAAACAAAAACAATAAATGTTTCAATCCCTTATAGGGAGGCTAAAAACCAAATGCCGGGCAACATAAAAGGAGGTAAACATAAAGTTTCAATCCCTTATAGGGAGGCTAAAAACAAAAAAAATTGTTCGACATAATTCGACCGATAGCCTGTTTCAATCCCTTATAGGGAGGCTAAAAACCTTTACGGGGTTTATCCAGGGCCTTTTAAATTCCGGTTTCAATCCCTTATAGGGAGGCTAAAAACCTTGCAATTGCCCTGGATACGACAAGAGAAGTGCTTTGTTTCAATCCCTTATAGGGAGGCTAAAAACTAAAAATACAATATGGAGGAAGAGGAAAAAAGAGTTGTTTCAATCCCTTATAGGGAGGCTAAAAACATATATAAATGTATTCCTTTTGCAAAAACTCTGCTGGTTTCAATCCCTTATAGGGAGGCTAAAAACATTCCAGACACCTGTTTGAATCGTATACCGAAAATAGTTTCAATCCCTTATAGGGAGGCTAAAAACTGTGTTAAAAACATCAAAAACGTGTTTTGAAGCTTTGTTTCAATCCCTTATAGGGAGGCTAAAAACGATGTTTCAATTAAAGAAGCAAACAAAAGAAAAGTGTTTCAATCCCTTATAGGGAGGCTAAAAACGGAGGCCAGCCCCCATAGGGGGGGTGCCCCAAAAAGTTTCAATCCCTTATAGGGAGGCTAAAAACTGAGGTCCCTGATGTCCTCGGCGGTGTTGCCCTCTCCGGTTTCAATCCCTTATAGGGAGGCTAAAAACCCTGCACCAATCTTCCCGCCCATCTACCTGTCCGGTGTTTCAATCCCTTATAGGGAGGCTAAAAACGAAATGCAGGCCCCAGTCTATCCTCTTGCAACACCGAGTTTCAATCCCTTATAGGGAGGCTAAAAACAGGAATTGGGAAGTGCAGTAGCAACAGGAAAAAGCAAAAGTTTCAATCCCTTATAGGGAGGCTAAAAACCGGTTATTACTCATATTCAACGACATGGAGCGCAAAGTTTCAATCCCTTATAGGGAGGCTAAAAACCGATGCGCCTATCAATCTTGACCGGGACGCCACCGAGGTTTCAATCCCTTATAGGGAGGCTAAAAACTTTGCCGCCGGTTACTCACTGGGTAGGTGCCAAGTAGTTTCAATCCCTTATAGGGAGGCTAAAAACGATAGCGGAGGCGCTGGATATAGATACCACAACATGCGTTTCAATCCCTTATAGGGAGGCTAAAAACTGCCTTAAACAATCCAAACTGCAACAAGGAAAACTGGTTTCAATCCCTTATAGGGAGGCTAAAAACAACAGGGCTTGGGGAGAAGTTGATAAAAGCTCCATAGTTTCAATCCCTTATAGGGAGGCTAAAAACATTTGAGTGCCGGTTTATTGCGCAGGGGAATGTAAAGTTTCAATCCCTTATAGGGAGGCTAAAAACTTTTTTTCCTCCTTTTTTATGAAAGTACCTTTATTGTTTCAATCCCTTATAGGGAGGCTAAAAACTTCATTTTCAATAGCCATGAAAAACAACCTCCGGAAAGTTTCAATCCCTTATAGGGAGGCTAAAAACCTACAATCGACAGCTTAGACAGCAAAATCAATTACAGTTTCAATCCCTTATAGGGAGGCTAAAAACGGGCAGGTTCTGATACGACACAACCTGGTGATTTTCGGTTTCAATCCCTTATAGGGAGGCTAAAAACATGGTACCACGGCTTCTGGGCCTGCTTCACCTATCAGTTTCAATCCCTTATAGGGAGGCTAAAAACCAACGAGACCGGGAACGCTCAGACCTTCCTGGAAAAGAGTTTCAATCCCTTATAGGGAGGCTAAAAACATACTGAACTTTTGGCACAAAAACAGAAACTCCTGGGTTTCAATCCCTTATAGGGAGGCTAAAAACTTGAAGCAATGGTGGGCTAAAAAGAAGACAGAACAAGTTTCAATCCCTTATAGGGAGGCTAAAAACACAAGAATTGGGCCAAGAAGATAGCCAAATATATGTGTTTCAATCCCTTATAGGGAGGCTAAAAACAGATAGTTTTGCAAATTGGCAACACGACAGCATATGGTTTCAATCCCTTATAGGGAGGCTAAAAACTGATTTTTTCATTTAAGGCAGGATGATTAATACCTCCGTTTCAATCCCTTATAGGGAGGCTAAAAACGCTGACGGAATATAAATGCTCGGCTTCCATGAAAGCGTTTCAATCCCTTATAGGGAGGCTAAAAACGGACCCGTCCCCGGACGGACAATTGCACTACGAGAAGGTTTCAATCCCTTATAGGGAGGCTAAAAACTTGATGGCATGATTATTACTGCGCCATTATTTGGCAGTTTCAATCCCTTATAGGGAGGCTAAAAACTTGTCAGTCAGACAAAACGAGCGCAAGATCAAGGAAAGTTTCAATCCCTTATAGGGAGGCTAAAAACTTCAAGCGGAATTCGTACGAAAGCGTCGGGTCTCATTGTTTCAATCCCTTATAGGGAGGCTAAAAACATAATAAAAAAACCCGCAACCGTTGCGGGTTTTAGAGTTTCAATCCCTTATAGGGAGGCTAAAAACAAGATTTTCCCGACTTCCTCGACTGCCGGGACCTGAGTTTCAATCCCTTATAGGGAGGCTAAAAACCAGACAAGCAGCAGCTCAGGAGGAAGATGTTGCTTAGTTTCAATCCCTTATAGGGAGGCTAAAAACCAGATATAGGTAACAATGTCAAAATCTTCTTTTTCCTGTTTCAATCCCTTATAGGGAGGCTAAAAACTTGGACCCATTTGCATACGGCGGCGAAATTCAGGTGTTTCAATCCCTTATAGGGAGGCTAAAAACCCTGGCCCGGGCATCCCGGGCGTCATCGGCATCCAGTGTTTCAATCCCTTATAGGGAGGCTAAAAACGAGATGCGAATACTATCGAAGAAAAATTAGGGAGGCCGGTTTCAATCCCTTATAGGGAGGCTAAAAACCCTCGTACAGAGCCGCTCTTGCGGCTGCTAGGTACGAAGTTTCAATCCCTTATAGGGAGGCTAAAAACTTCGATATAATCGATACTGAACAACGCATACGAACAGGTTTCAATCCCTTATAGGAAGCTAAAAACCGGATTACCCGCCAATGTCCCGATGACGGTGAGGAGACGTTTCAATCCCTTATAGGGAGGCTAAAAACAATTGGAAGGACGTATACCGTCGAATGTCCCTCCAGGTTTCAATCCCTTATAGGGAGGCTAAAAACTTCGATATAATCGATACTGAACAACGCATACGAACAGGTTTCAATCCCTTATAGGGAGGCTAAAAACCAAGCATTTCTTTTGTCACGATGCCGCCGGTAGCCAGTTGTTTCAATCCCTTATAGGGAGGCTAAAAACCCGAATCCAGACATAAAACTTAAAGACGTTGCTGTGTTTCAATCCCTTATAGGGAGGCTAAAAACGCGGGCAGGATTCGAACCTGCTTGCTATTTCTTCTCAAGTTTCAATCCCTTATAGGGAGGCTAAAAACGACAAGTGATTTAGTGATGATATAATGATAGATAGAGTTTCAATCCCTTATAGGGAGGCTAAAAACAAACCGGTGCAAAAATAAAAAATTGGAGGTATATAAAAGTTTCAATCCCTTATAGGGAGGCTAAAAACTTGCGGCTGTTCTACTGTTTTAGGTTTTAAATCTACCTGTTTCAATCCCTTATAGGGAGGCTAAAAACGGAGAAAGAATCCATCGCAGGGGCACTGAAATCCGGTTTCAATCCCTTATAGGGAGGCTAAAAACGGAAATTTTGTGGAACAAACATTGCCCTTTGCCATCGTTTCAATCCCTTATAGGGAGGCTAAAAACTTTCTATCCGTTTTTATTTTTCCGGTAGAAGTTTCGGGTTTCAATCCCTTATAGGGAGGCTAAAAACTGTTCGTATTCCTCCATGTTTCGCCAGGCGCAGCCGCCCTGTTTCAATCCCTTATAGGGAGGCTAAAAACCGAAGAATGACAGCGGCATATAGTTCAATGACAGATACGTTTCAATCCCTTATAGGGAGGCTAAAAACTATTAAAATTAGGTCTTTCTCCGGTCCCATTAAATTTGTTTCAATCCCTTATAGGGAGGCTAAAAACCATGTCGTGAACATGCGGTCGTAGCAGTCCTCACAATGTTTCAATCCCTTATAGGGAGGCTAAAAACAAGACATCGGAGGCAGGAAAGATTGCCCAAAGTGGCGTTTCAATCCCTTATAGGGAGGCTAAAAACGGATGCGAAGGAGGAAGGAGTAATTTCATGGAAGCAAAGTTTCAATCCCTTATAGGGAGGCTAAAAACAAAAGTATGGGTGGAGGGAAAATATTAAATTCTCTTAGTTTCAATCCCTTATAGGGAGGCTAAAAACGTTTTAAATTCAACAGGTTTAACAGGTTTAATTTCAGTTTCAATCCCTTATAGGGAGGCTAAAAACAAGGAAATAGGCTTCTCCCTGGACCACTTAAAGAAGTGTTTCAATCCCTTATAGGGAGGCTAAAAACTACGACCAGGCAAAAGCCCGCCTGCACAGAATTAGTGTTTCAATCCCTTATAGGGAGGCTAAAAACGACATACAAATATTTATAGATCTTGCAACAAATAGTTTCAATCCCTTATAGGGAGGCTAAAAACCGCACAAAAAGGGCATTTATAAAAGACTTTATTATTTAGTTTCAATCCCTTATAGGGAGGCTAAAAACTGGTTGTGTATGCGAGTTCGCCAATACATGCAACATGTTTCAATCCCTTATAGGGAGGCTAAAAACGATTGACCCGAAGAAAATGACAGTGCAGGAATTTTTGTTTCAATCCCTTATAGGGAGGCTAAAAACGATTTTTTGTCCATTCTATTTCACCTCTTCAAATTTTGTTTCAATCCCTTATAGGGAGGCTAAAAACATTGACAAAACTTTTCCAGGTAGTGTTAGTGTAGCAGTTTCAATCCCTTATAGGGAGGCTAAAAACACTAGGGCTACACAAGCCCCCACTTCAAGCACCTAGTTTCAATCCCTTATAGGGAGGCTAAAAACTATTAAAGAGGTTTAAATCCTCTTTATTTTTTTATCTGTTTCAATCCCTTATAGGGAGGCTAAAAACGAATAAAAACGTATAAGTGCTTCTATATGAGTTTTATCGTTTCAATCCCTTATAGGGAGGCTAAAAACGTAGTAAATTCTATGACATCTTTGAAGGATGATCTTGGTTTCAATCCCTTATAGGGAGGCTAAAAACTTGATTCGGTTGCAAGGCACATCGGTGTCGAGAAGGTCGTTTCAATCCCTTATAGGGAGGCTAAAAACACAAAAACTTACGTCAAGGAAATTCTGGGTAGCCGGTTTCAATCCCTTATAGGGAGGCTAAAAACCAAAGTGAAAGACGCAAAAAAGAAGCTCCGCCAAATGTTTCAATCCCTTATAGGGAGGCTAAAAACTACTTAAGCTTCTTATTCTTTATTTCTACCTCACATCGTTTCAATCCCTTATAGGGAGGCTAAAAACCAAAACCGGTTTTCTTTTCTTATAAAAACAGGTGAAAAAGTTTCAATCCCTTATAGGGAGGCTAAAAACTTGGGAGCAGTGCCCATCGGCCAGTTTTGGCGTACAAACGTTTCAATCCCTTATAGGGAGGCTAAAAACGCGAGCGGTGGCAGTGCTACCAAAACTTCAAGTGCCGAGTTTCAATCCCTTATAGGGAGGCTAAAAACGCGGGAACAAGAGTGTATGGAATATTTGATTTTGCTGTTTCAATCCCTTATAGGGAGGCTAAAAACTTAAAAAGGAACGTGATAAAGGGAATACCGTCCAGGGTTTCAATCCCTTATAGGGAGGCTAAAAACCAATTATATTTGGCAATTTATGCGGAATAATTATAGTATTAAATAAGTACATTAATATTAAAAAAACATTTTTCAATGCATATTATACCATGCTGTTATTGAAAAATAAAGACTTTGAGGGTTTTTAAAATTTCTAAGCGAGAATAAAAATATGTCGTCGATATTAAGGTGTTTTTACGTTATTATAGGTCGACGATTTTATTTTTTACATTTTCATTTCACACCTGCCATTTTAATACCGATAGTATCTCATAGATTGTATTTTGCGGTCTGCAGCTGTTTGTACGCATGGATGATGGCGGGTATGAAGACTATCTATATGTGCCGGCCTCCAACAAGCAGTCAACAGTACTCGGGGATACTGGCGGGTAGGAAAACTCGGCCGAGACATAAATTTTGTAGTCTGCCGTATTTGTATACCGAGCATTTTTATTATTGATTAGCGAATTATTTATTTAGCAAACTCTGTGACAGGCTTGGGCAAGCAGGGTTTTGACCCGAAGCTGTTGCTTTTTTGCAAAAGTACATTATTAATTTTCACAAAACGTTCAGGTTTAAACCTTTTCAGACATTTGATTTATAATAAAAAAGAAGTTCGGATTGCATTGGTTTTATAATGTTTTGCAATAATTTGCAATAATATGATATAATGTACCTGCACATATGCATAGAGGCAAATGTTGACGGCTTCATACATCCTGATGCCCTTTGGAATCTGGCGGATAAATTAAAATAACTCTACGGAGCAGGATTATGAGACGGTTTATCTATACTGCATTAATTCTGGTTATTCTATTGATCCTATTAACAGGGGGGATGTATGTATATATTGAGTGGTACGGTCGAAATTGTGAACCCGAAAAAGCCGATGCCATTATTGTCCTGGGCGCAGCGGTATGGAAAGACGGCCCAAGCCCTGCATTGCTGGAGCGAATTGAACTGGCAGAGACCCTTTACAGGCAAGGGTTCGCCCCAGCCATTATAACAACAGGCGGCGTGGGAAGTTTCAATCCTATTCCTGAAGGTAGGGCGGCAAGAGACGAGCTTGTCCGCAGGGGAATTTCCGGGGATGCCGTTTACGAAGAAATTCGTTCCAGAAATACCGGTGAGAATTTGAAGGGAGCCTTTGAAATTATGAAGAGATATGGCTGGAAGAAGGCTGTTATTGTAACCCACGACTTTCACCTTTTTCGGGCTGTAATGGAGGCGAAGAAGCTGGGGATGGATGTGACCGGTGCGGGAGTGCACAGGACGGCCATGGTGAGGACACCGATGGTGCTGCGGGAAGTGATAGCCAGTTTGGCCAGAATTATCGGATATTAACTTCAATTCATATACCAAACAGATGATTGGCAAAAAATAAATCCTGCGTATTAGCGCAGGATTTGTTTTCTTCTTACTTCACTTTGCCCCTGGGAACCATCCGCCGCGTTATTTCCGTGAGCTCTTTTGCGAAGCTCGAAATTGGTTTTCCGGCCTTAATACCTTCAGCAATCTTTTTCAATCTCGTTATAAGATTTGGATCTGTGGTCACATTAACGGCTTTTATTCTGGCATCAGCCCTCTTTACCGCGTCGGCTACTTTTGTTTTTATTTCGTCGGTTTTTTTGGCTTCGACGCCGGGTTTTATCTCCAGGCCCACAAAAGCCGTGGATCCGGAAACAACCACGGTAGCCGATTTTACCCCTTCAACTTTTTCGGCCGCACTGGCCAGTTTAGAGGCGAGAGTATGGGCAGTAGGAGTGGCGGGTTTTGGAGCCGGTGTTGCAGGAGTCGGTGTTACTTTGCTGGGAGAAGCGGGCTTTGGTGCAGGCTTGCGGCTGACCGAGCAGCCGCCCGATACCAGAGAAAAAACTGTGAGAGAAAAAACTGTGAGCAATATAAAAAGAGAAGACAAAAATCTTTTCATTTAGTTTCCCTCCTTCTATAATTTTAGAATAGGGATTTTCGGCTTTTTTTATACTGTAAGTTTAAGGACCGGGACTGGCAAAAGATTACCATTTATTATTTGTGATATAATATAATAGAGGTGATTTTTTGTGTATGAGCTTATGGCCCAGGTGGGAAAGTTTATTTTAATAGGAATTATTTACTATTTTTTATATAATTTTTTAAAAGTTATGGTCGTTGATTTAACAATGGATAAACAGCATCCGGGGGAAACGGGGTATTACCTGCTGGACGAAGACGGAAGGGAATATCCTCTGTTTCCCATAAATACCGTAGGAAGGGCATCGGATTCCGACATTGTGATAGAAGACCCGTTTCTCTCCAGCAAACACGCTCTTATAACCAAGAGGGGCCGGAATATGCTGATTCAGGACCTGAACAGTACCAACGGCACTTTTGTGAACGGCAAAAAGATAAAAAAGCCTTTCAAACTGCGGGAGAATGATGAAGTGGTGCTGGGAGACAGGAAATTTACGTTTTTGAGGAGGGAAAGCCGTGGAATTAAAAATGGAAGCAATTTATAACAAGACTTTGAGCGCCACCGCCCTTATAGGTTTTATAGCTTTTTTCCTCCTTTCCCTGAAAACCGAGCCTTTTTCTCCCGCACCTTTATATGGAGCCATTGCTTTTTCAACCATCATGTTTACAGGCTATTTTCTGACCAACTACCTGCTTTACGGACAGGACCCGGCTCTTTTTATCCTTTCCTGTTTTATAACCCAATTGGGGCTTATTATGCTTTACAGAATAAATCCGGCCGCGTTTTTAAAGCAGATAAATTGGTTTGCCATTGGAGTGCTCGCATTTGTTTTAAGTTCGGCAATTATCAAATACTGGGTTAAAATCAAGATAAATCCTCGCTTTTTTTTAGCAGCGACTCTGATACTGTTGGCGATGCCTCTTTTGTTCGGGGTGGAAAGAGGTGGGTCCAGAAGCTGGATACAGCTGGCGAATTATTCATTCCAGCCATCGGAGCCGGCCAAGATAACATTCGTGCTCTTTCTTGCCGGAAAATTAAAAGACGGGAAACTAGACAACGCTCTGCGGCTGTCGGGAGAGATTCTGGCGGCGGTCGGCCTTCTCATCTTGGCGAGAGACCTGGGCGGGGCCATGCTTTTTTACCTGACCGCTCTTGCTATTGTTTTTGCGGCTACTTCCCGCATCGACATGACCGCAGCGGGTCTTGGGGCAGCAGGCATCGCTGCGGTTTTCGGATACTATCTTTTCGGTCATGTTAGAATCAGAGTGGAGGCATGGCTCAATCCGTGGCAGGATGTGCCCGGAAGGGGATATCAAATCGTTCAGTCCCTTTTTGCCATTGCCCAGGGAGGTTTTTTCGGAACGGGCCTCGGCATGGGCCATCCGGAATACATTCCGGCGGTTACGACAGACTTCATTTTTTCGGGATTTTCCGAGGAGTTTGGTTTCCTGGGAGCGGCGGCGCTTACTGTGGCGTATTTCCTTTTAGTGTACCGCGGTATCAAAATATCCCTTTCCGCAAAAGAAAGTTTCTTAGCTCTGGCAGCACTGGGCATTACCACCATGTTCGGCCTTCAGGTATTTACCATTATAGGAGGAGTAATAAAGCTTATTCCCATGACGGGTGTAACCCTGCCTTTCATGAGCTATGGAGGAAGTTCAATGGTCATGAGCTTCATTTCCCTGGGCATTTTGAACGGTATCCGGCAAAGCGAGAGAGGAGAAGAAGCCGATGGATAGGCTCAGAAAAAACATAAAGATTATTTTTGGGATATTTTGCGGGCTCTTTATTTCTCTTATCATATATCTTTCATATTTTACGGCTTATGAGAGGGACAGGCTGATACAGAGTTCATACAACAGAAGGTTGTGGGAACAGGAAGATAAAGTTTTAAGGGGTACCATCTACGACGCTAAAGGAAGGCCCATGGCGGATACCGTCATCGAAGGAAATGTTAAAAAAAGGATTTATCCCGGAGGCGAAGCCTTCGGCCCTCTGATAGGATATTCCGACAGAAGGTTCGGCAGGGCGGGCCTGGAAGATGCTCTAAACGGCGAACTATTGGGAGTGACTGAAAAGGATCCGATGATTTTACTCAGACAGAAGATACTGGGTGTATCGGACAGGGGAAATGATGTGTATCTCACCATCGATTCACAATTGCAGAGGACGGCCTACGGGTTGTTCCGGGGAAGGCGGGGGGCCCTGGCAGCCATAGACCCCAATACAGGCGCCATCCTGGCAATGGTAAGCTCGCCGGGGTATGACGCTACGAATCTTCAGGGCCAATGGGACAGCTTGCTGAATAATCCTGATAAACCCCTGATAAACCGGGCTACACAGGGCCTTTATCCGCCGGGTTCCGCATTTAAAATAATTACACTGGCGGCGGCGCTTTCCAGCCATCCGGAAATAGAGAAGAAAACGTATTACACGCCGGGGTATGTAAAGATAAAAGGCAGAATAATAAGGGATTACGAAAACCTGTGGCCCGGCGACTACGATCTGAGCAGCGCCTTCAGATATTCCAGCAATACGGTGTTCATACAGATAGGGCAGGAAGTGGGGTCGGACAATCTTTTTTCAATGGCCGAGGCCTTTGGGTTTAATGCAAAGTTGGATACCGATATCCCCATAGCAACCAGCACCATACCGAAACCCCCGGCCCTGGGGGGAGAGGTGGAACTGGCGGAAGACTCCATCGGGCAGGGGAAGATACTGGCCACACCGCTCCAGATGGCTCGGGTGGCTTCGGTGATAGCCGGCGATGGGAAGCTGGTGACGCCTTACATTATTCAAAAAATCGTTTCCCCTCTGGGATTTGAAAAATCGCTGCACAAAGCCGAAGTGCCGAAGCAGGTGCTGGATAAAACCGTAGCCGATAAAGTAAAAGCCCTCATGGTGGATGTAGTACAAAACGGCACCGGCAAGCCGGCGAATATAAATGGAATAACGGTGGCGGGCAAAACCGGCAGTGCAGAGAACCCTCACGGCAAGACCCATGCGTGGTTTGTGGGTTTTGCCCCGGCAGAAGATCCAAAGATTGCCGTGGCGGCGGTGGTGGAAAATGCCGGCGGTGGCGGAGCCAATGCGGGGCCCATCGTGCGGGAAGTAATCAGGCAGTATTTAAACATTCTGCAGGATAAATAGGAAAAAACGTTAAATTAATTGAAATTGATGATTCGGGTGTAAAAACCAGGTCCGTTGCCGGAGGTGCAGGCAATCTCCGGCAGAAAAGCTTTTTACACCCGAATCTTTTTGCCATTTATCGAAAAAAGCCTCCATACATATATGAAGGGTTTAAACAATTATTTGAATTGTAGATTAATGTACATTTATTCAAGCAGGAAAATAAAAATATATGCAGAATATAGAATATGTATATAAAAAGCTGCGGTATAATGGAAACTCCTGCAAATAAGATAACGCGGTAAAGGGAGTAATTTTATGATTAGAGTTATCATAGCAGATGATGAAGAAAAGGTATGCCAATTGATTTACCATCTTATTGACTGGAAATCTGTGGATATGGAAATTGTTGGAGTAGCCCACAACGGCATCGAAACTCTGGAATTGATAAAAACCCTCCGGCCGGATCTGGTGATTACGGATATCCGCATGCCAGGATACGATGGGCTGGAATTGATCAATCTTGGAAAACAGGTAAAAGAGGACATGGATTTTATTATAATCAGCGGATACAGCCATTTTGAATATGCTCAAAGCGCCATAAAATATGGGGTCAGCGATTACATTTTGAAACCGATTAAAAAGAACGAGCTTTTAGAAACCCTCAATAAAATACGCAAAAAATACATGCAGAGGTCCGAACAGTTATCAGCTGAGGAACAGCTGAAAATCCGCCTGCAAAGCGATATCGATAAATTGAGATCAGGATTTTTCATAGAAAAATTGCTGCAAAACGCTGCGAATCAGGAAAAATTAGAGATTGAAAAATGCAATGAGGATTATCATTTTAATTTTCGCCCCGGTTGTTTTCAGATTTTAATCGTAAAACTTGACTATGAATATGAGAACATGAGTGAAAGCAGCATCAGGATATTGGAGGATAAGGTCGCACAAATACTCAGGAGCTTTTTAAAAAAAGAATGCTTTGATATGGAAATTTGCTTCCAGGGCAGCAGGGTGTACTGTGTATTGAATTATGAAGATGCGAGCAGAAAAACGGTAAGAAAACAGCTTAAAGCATGCTTGGATGAACTTATAGTACAAAAGAACGTATTTGACAGGATAGAATTTACGATTGGAATGGGTAATGCCGCAGGTGATATTGATCAATTAAAATCTTCTCTGAAGGCTGCCGAAATGGCAGTACAACAGCGCCTTATTGAAGGGACGGAAAAACTGATCGAAAATGTCCCGACAAAAGCTTCCCCTGCCTCAGGAGATATTATGCTGGCAGACCTGACAAAAAACATAGAGGCCGCTCTGGAAATCCTGGATTCCGACGGCGTCATCGAAGCAATTGATTTTTTCAAGGATCGTCTGCTGAAAGAGAATATTTCGGGGCATGAAGTCCTTCAGATGGCGCTGAGTGCCTTTAATATATATCTGATGCTGCTCAGGAAGCATCAGCTCAATATTGAAAATGCAGAACAATTCTGCAAAAAATTTTCTTTGCATGTTGATCTTTGCAGTTCGGCAACAAAATTGTTTGACTGCCTCTCAAAATTTATAAGTGAGTCTTTAGATGCCGCCTTCGAAGAGAGAAGGCAGGCTTATATAAAGCCGATTCGCACGGCAAAACAGTATATTCAGCAGAACTATATGAAGCCCATCACCCTGAAAGAAGTCAGCAGTATAGTCGGGTTCAATGACTCTTATTTTAGTTCTTTGTTCAAAAAGGAGACCGGAAAAAACTTTTTGGAATATCTCTCCGAAGTTCGAATGAACAAAGCAAAAGAGCTGTTGAAGGAAACAAATTTTAGCATCGCCAGTATATGCGAAAGAGTCGGATATAACGATTTAAAGCATTTTACGAAAAGTTTTAAAAAGTATACCGGTCTTAATCCGAATGAGTTCAGAAAAATATACTCATAGGCAGGTCGTGTCTATGAAACATAGAACTAATCGCTATTTATCCCATCGAGCTTTTTATTTATTCTCAGCGTTATTAATTTTTCATGTCTTTCTGTTGCTTTCTTTAACATTTATATCCATCAATGAAAAAAAGTATGTTTTTATTCTGCTGGTAGGCCTTTACTCATTTTTTGCCGTTTTATATTCCGGCTATCGATGGGTTTATCTGCCATACAGGGAAACCAGCAAAGTATTGCAACTTTTTGCCGGAGGGTATACCATGGAAGGCATCTACGAACTGAGGTATCCCTTCAGTCCGGAAATGGAGTATGCTGTAAAAAAACTGAAGGCATTAATCAACACAAAAGAGCTTATCAGCACCACGAAAAGGCAGGCCCAGTATCTCGCACTGCAGAATCAGATAAATCCTCATTTTTTGTATAACAGCCTGGAAGGAATACGGGGCGAAGCCATAGCAGCGGGCCTGAACAATGTGGCGGAGATGACGGAGGCGCTGGCCACTTTTTTCAGGTATACGATTTCCAACATGGAACACCTGGTTACCTTGGAGGACGAGCTGGCTCACATCGAAAACTATTATATAATCCAGCAGTTTCGCTTTGGGGAACGGCTGAATTTAAGCATTGAATATGACTGTGAAGACAAGGATGAGATTTTGAAATATCGTTTGCCCAGGCTTACGCTACAGCCCATCGTAGAAAATTCGATTTTTCATGGCATCGAGAGAAAGATGGGTAAGGGAAATATTTGCATTAAGATAGAAACCACTTCAAAGCGACTGATCATCACAGTTTCCGATGATGGTTTGGGAATAGAGGAAGACCGGCTGAGGAAGCTGAATGAGAAGCTCAAAACCCAATCCTTCGATTATGTAAAGCGGGATGGCGAAATGGAAAACGGCATTGCGCTCATAAATGTCAATAACAGAATCAAGCTTTTGTACGGGGAAGAATACGGAATTAACATTTACAGCACGGTGAATGTGGGTACCGATGTGGAGATTACACTGCCGCTGATTGCAAAAGAAGGAAAGGGATCTTAAGTGAAAAAGGAAGTTTTCAGGCTGGAAAGAGTTACTCAGATTGTGGACGGCGTTACTCTTCTGGATAATTTTAGTATGCACATTTTTCAGGGTGAAATTATGGGCCTGGTGTGCATCAATGCCCACGGGAAGGAAGCTTTAATTAGGCTTCTCTGTCAGAATATCCCCATCCATTACGGGCACATCTATTTTCAGGAAAAACTGGTCAATAATTACGAGCACAGTTCCATGAGCATGAACCCGGTGGCCGTCATAGAAAAGCAGAGCTGGCTGGTGGAAGATTTGACCGTGGCGGACAATATATTTGTCCTGCGAAGGGGATTTAAAAAATGTATTATCAATCCCAGAACGCTTAATGCACAGTTTCGGCGATTTACGGAGGAAATAGAAATTGACATCGATCCCGGTGAGCCGGTATGCAATCTATCCTTTTTTGAAAAATGCGTGGTGGAGCTTTTGAAAGCGGTTGTAGCCGGAGTAAAACTCATCATTTTTCGAGACATGAGCAACTTTATCAGTGCGGCCGAATTAAAAAAAATCCACGCTCTGATGCGGCATTACTCGAAGAGAGGTCTTTCTTTTTTATACATATGCAATCACCACGAGGAAGCATTTGAAATATGTGACCGCATTTCTATAATGGAAAACGGAAAAGTCTTGAAGATCCTGAGCAAAAAGGATTTCCGCCATGAAATGATAGCCCCGTATACCCTGGACTTTAGTCGCATAGAATCCATACCTGCCCGAAAGACCAGCAGGGATGGAATATTAAAGTTTGAAAATGTGGTTACGGAAAACATCAAAGATATGAGCTTTACTGTCGAAAAAGGCGAATGCGTTGTTTTTTTGGATATGAACAACACTGCTTTGTCAGATATGATGAAATTGATGATTGGCGAAATAAAACCATTATCGGGGGTCATCCTGCTGGATGGTCACCCTTACACCGGAAAGGATTCCAATTTGAAAAAAGAAGTCTGTTTTATCCAGGAAAATCCCATTCAAAGCATGTTGTTTCGAGAAATAAGCTATATTGATAATCTGTGCTTTTTGCTGGATAAGAAGCAGCCCCACCTGTGGCTGAACAAAAACATCAAGAGAAGTGTCATACAGGAATATGAACCGCTGATTGGAGAGGACATTTACGCCGGCGATATTACGGATTTATCGCCATTTTCTTTATATAATCTGGTTTATTATAGAATTCATCTCTATCACCCTGCTGTGGTCTTTTGTGTCCAGCCCTTTTCGGGTGCGGATATGTACCTAAGGCACCATATAGTGGAATTAATCAATCAGTTGCGAAAAAAAAAGATTACCGTCATCATTCTGGCGGTCAATATTGCCGATTCTCTCGTTGTGGCCGACCGCCTGATGGTGATAGAGCAGGGGTGGCTTCGCAAGGAATACCGGAGCGAGGAATTTCATTTCTTTCGTGAAAGTCATTACAGATAAAAAAACCGCTCTTGATAGGAGCGGTTAAGACCGTTGACAAAAGCGCTTAGCCCGCATGTATTATGGAGCGGGACTAGTTTCGCTCAGCCGTCGGCAGCTTTGCTGCCGCAAACGGCGTGCAAGCGTGTCCGTAGCAAAATATCATGCGGGCTTTGTCTACGATCTGAACCGCCCTCGGTGGGGAGCGGTTTTCTTTTGTACTGGCAGTAGCAGTACAAAACTTCAAAAAAATGTCCCACTAGTCCCAAAGTTTCTCCCCTTACCATTCTGAGATGCAGATGTTATATTAAATAAAAAGAGTGAATATTATATTAAAAACCAGGATATGACCAGGGTTTGAAGGTAAAGACAGGTGAAATTCATGCAGAATTACATTGTGGAAATTGAACACTTAAATAAAACTTTTCCCGGAGTGAAAGCGCTGGACGATGTATCCTTTAATTTAAAATCCGGAGAGGTTATGGCGCTGGTGGGAGAGAACGGCGCCGGAAAATCAACTCTGGTAAAGATACTGAGCGGTGTTTACACCAGGGACAGCGGCGACATAACGATTTTTGGAGAAAAAGTGGGTGAATTGACGCCCAGAAAGGCACAGGAACTGGGTGTAACCATAATACACCAGGAATTAAACCTGTGTCCCCATCTTTCCGTTGCGGAGAACATCTTTTTAGGACGTGAAATCATCCGCCTGGGGATTTTATCCGATAGGGAGATGAATAAACAGGCAAAAGCAATTCTTGATAGACTGAACATAGATATTCCATCGGAAACCATCGTCGGTGATCTTGCTGTTTCCAAGCAGCAGATGGTAGAAATTGCAAAAGCCCTTTCAATAAATGCCAGAATACTGATAATGGATGAACCTACTTCCGCATTGACCTCGAAGGAGATTGACGACCTGTTTGAAATTATCAAGAAACTGAGAGATGAAGGCTGTGGCATAATATACATTTCTCACCGACTGGAAGAGCTGCAGCAAATTGCAGACCGAGTCACGATAATGCGCGATGGAAGACATATCATAACCCGGGATTTTGCCGATATCAGTATGCAAGAAATAATCACTCACATGGTGGGCCGCGAGATTAAGGAAAAGTTCCCCAGGGTAGATGTAAAGCGCGGTAAAAAGATTCTTGAAGTTAAAAATTTAAATGCGGGAAGGCTGGTAAGAGACATCAGTTTTGAATTGTACGAAGGTGAAATTGTCGGAATAGCGGGGCTGATGGGTGCCGGCCGCACGGAAACCACACGGGCGATTTTCGGCGTTGACCCGAAAGAGTCCGGTGAAATTATCCTCGACGGTAAACCCGTGGACATAAATGAACCGCTGGATGCGATCAGGGCCGGCATAGTACTGGTTCCCGAAGATAGGAAAAAAGATGGCCTGTGTACCAGATTGAGCGTTCGCGACAATATTGCTCTGCCGAATCTGGATATTCTCAGCAATTCATGGAGTATTGTCGACCGGAAAAAGGAGAGAACCATGGTGGACAAGGCCATCAGCGATCTGATGATAAAGCTGCCCGATGCCGAGGTTGATGCCGGAAGCCTTTCCGGCGGCAATCAGCAGAAAGTGGTGGTCAGCAAATGGCTTGCGAGAAATTCCCGCGTGGTAATGTTTGATGAGCCCACAAGAGGTATCGATGTGGCAGCCAAGGTTGAAATTTACAACCTGATGAATGATTTAAAGAAGCAGGGCATAGGCGTTCTCTTTGTTTCTTCGGAAATGCCGGAGATCCTGGGCATGAGCGACAGAATACTTGTGATGTGTGACGGTAAAATCACAGGTGAGCTGGATATTAAGGATGCCACACAAACCCTTATTCTCGAATATGCCACCAAATTTGATAATAAAATCAATAATGCGGCCATTGCCTGACGAAATATTTGTGAATAAAACTATTAGGAGAGTAGTAGCAAATGAAAAAAAGAGAAAATCCGAACTACTTCAAAAAAATACTGGCAATCAGGGGTATGGGTCAAGTCATTACAGTAACAGTAGGCCTTATTATCCTATGTATTGTATTTGGTATATTAAACCCCATCTTCTTTTCAAGCAGGAATATCAGCAACCTGCTTCGCCAGATTGCTCCAATTCTTCTTATTGGCATCGGCCAATCATACGTACTGATCACAGGCAACATTGATCTATCCATCGGCTCTGTTGTAGGCATGAGCTGTATGATTTCCGCGACGCTGATGACAAAAGGAACCAATCCCTGGGTTGCGGTCCTGATCACGTTTATATGTTGTATCGCTGTTGGCGTAATAAACGGCCAGCTTGTGGCAAACTGCAAACTGCCGCCGTTTATTGCTACACTGGGTACTATGACCATTGCAAGAGGAATAGCACAGATCGTAAACAATAACTACAATACAGACTCAATCGGCAACGCCGCAAAAGGATTCAGAGACTTTTTCTACTATGGCAAATTCTTAGGAGTTTACAATACCATATGGATTACGGTTGTGCTATGGCTTATATTCAACTTTATATTAAGCAAAACACGCTGGGGCCGTTATATTTATGCGATCGGTAGCAATATTGAAGCATCAAGGCTATCTGGCGTAAATATAATTTTCACCACAACATATGCCTATATAGTCAGCGCAATTTGTTCCTGCACAGTGGGGCTAATCATATGCGCTACCAGCGGTATGGGTACTATGGATGCGGGTAATACATACGAGCTGTACGCGGTGGCCGCCTCTGTCATAGGCGGCGTCAGTACCCTGGGAGGTCAGGGCATACTGCTTGGAACAGTGATTGGCGCCTCTATCTGGGGAGTACTGCAAAACGGTCTGCAATTTGCAGGCGCACCCGTAGCTATCCGCAACATAGTGATTGGTGTCATCGTCATTATCTCTGTTTTGCTGGATGTTGTCGTGAGAAAAGGCAGGCCTAGAAGGAAAAGGGAAAAGGAAAAGCTTATCAGGGATACCGGAGTTAAAGCGTAAAGCTTTAACAATAAAAAACTTAAAGGGAGGATTTAAAAATGAAACGGAGGGTTTTTGCATTATTGTTGTGTCTAATTGTGGCTGCAAGTCTCTTGGCAGGTTGCGGAAGCAAATCTGCTGAGCAGCAGGCTCCCGCACCGGCGGAAAATTCTGCTCAGAGCAAGCCTTCAGAGCAGTCCGCTGCCAAAACTTACAAAGTATACTTAATCACAATGGATCAGATGGATCAGCACTGGGTAAATATGGATAAAGGCTGTAAAAAAGCTGTGGATGAGCTTGGCAACATCGACTACAAATGGTTGGCTCCAGACGTCAAGGATGATGCAAAACAGATAGAGTGCATCAACAATGCAGTAGCCGGCGGTGCAGATGCGATCCTTTTAGCCGCCAACGGCCCTGTAGCTGTAACATCTGCTCTTGAGGAAGCCCAGAAAGCCGGTGTAAAAATCGTATATGTGGACTCTCCTGCCGATTTTCCGGGTATTGCAACCTTTGCTACTGACAACAAAGCTGCTGGCACCACAGCAGGGAAGGAGATGCTTAAAGCACTGGAAGCTGCCGGCATCAAGGAAGGCAAAATAGGTATAGTTAACGTCAATGCTGCTACAGCTTCTGTAGTAGCACGAGAAGAAGGTTTCCGTGCAGCATTTGAAGGTTCCAAGTTCCAGATTCTTGAAACCCAGTATGGCGAAGGCGATGCTGCAAAATCCAAAGATATCGCAGCGAACTATATTACTCAGGGATGTGTTGGCATCTTCGGCACCAATGAAGGTTCCACAGTGGGGACCGGCAATGCAATCAAGGAAGCAGGCAAGAAAGTTATAGGTGTTGGGTTCGATAAGTCCGATGCGATTCTTAACCTTATAAAAGAAGGTTATTTAGTTTGCACAATGGCTCAGAACCCGGACGTCATGGGTTACGAGGGCATGAAGGCCGCTGTTCAGGCCCTGAGCGGCGGGTATACCGGACCTGAGAAGGTTGACACGGGCGTTACAGTGCTGGATAAATCCAAACTGTAATTTAGTTGTAAAAACTAGATTGGATGCCTGAGATGACTACGCACCGTTTAGTCATCTCAGGCAGATAGGCATTTTATTATAAAAAGGTTGATGGTGGCAAGTTCGTAAAACTATCAAAGACAGCAGAAAACCCTGCAAGGGGCCTACCCTGGGAAAGAAGCGGTGAAGCCGCAAGGGTCCCAGGGAGGGCAGAGTATGTATACGGCACAACCCGAGAAGACATCCCCGAAGGACCATGATAACCTCCATTCCGCCGCTAACGCTGGCGGCACAAATAGTAATGAAAAGTTATTTTTCAAGCTATTAGCTGGTTTGGATGAACTTCATAGTCGGATGCGATTTGGGAAATGGTTTTTTCTTCCTTAAGAATTTCCAGTACGACTTTGGTTTTGAATTCTCCTGTGTATGTTTTTCTCATATGATTATTATACAATTTATCCCCTTAAAGAAAGTTGTTTTTTTGTCTGAATTTCTTTATCCATTATGCTCTTATAATATCTTCTTCTGCAATACATTATTTACATATGAATAATATTCAAATTTATTGAGGGTGAAACTCTCTGATGTTACATAGATTCCATTTATAAAAATTTCTACCATCCAATCCCCATTTAGAATTAAATTACTATCGTTCAAATCTCTAAGATCTATTCCGGAATATGCCTTTCTTTTTCTTCTATTGTCTTTTTGAACCAATATATCCACGGCACCAACAAGAATATCCTTCGGGTTTTTCCAAAAAAAACTTATTACAAAATCATCTTTGACATTATCGATCTCAACAAAGCAATTCACACTATTATTGATAGAAGTAATTTTGTTAATGATTCCTATCGGATTAAATGCATCGTCTATATCTGTACAAATATAACTATTTACGATTTTTGGCAGCGGTTTCATAACTTTTAATTGCGATTCATTAATAGATGATAAAATCCCTATTTTGTCCTTTTGGATATATTTTTCTGCCCTTGGATCATTTAAAGCATATATCCCGTTTACTACAAATTTGTATAACAACGCCTCATTTTTTTCGATTGTAATATGCCACGACTTATCATTATCATTAAATGTCATAGGTATTTTTTCTAATGATTTGTCTATGTTATTAAAGAATATTACATTCACACTTTTAGCGGTTGAATTAATATATGTGAGATAGTAATTCATAAAAATACACTTCTTTTATGATTGTTTATATCTTTGAAGAAATTATGGACCAGATAAGTTGACCAATAATGACAATCACAGAACAATAAAATGAACTTTTTACAGCAGCCTTTAAAGGATTATTTATATTTTTATCTTTATAATAGAGAAAATAAAACGAAAGCCCTAATAAAATGAAGAAAAACATAAACTTGATAATATAATATATTATGTATTGCATTTTAACCTCCATTCCGTCGCTGCCGGTAGCGACACAAATAGTAATGAAAATTTATTTTTCAAGCTATCTTCCATCTATGCTTAATCAGAATTACCAAAAATTCTATTTCCCAATCTTGCAGCTTTTTTGGTGCTTTCGTGATTGATTCTCAATATACCTCAAAAACGATTATAATCTGCTTATAAATCGCAAGAAGGTATACAGGGCTCTGTAAGGAACTAAATATACTACAACCACAGCGAAAAATACAAAAAAGGCATCCCAGGCGTTTGGCAAAGCCGGATAAAATCGAAGCACCGAACCAACTTTGAAAACTCAATATAAAATATGGCTACATAACAGGCATAGATTCATTCTTTTTTCAGCTATCCCTCATGGATGTATTTGACCGCTCAACAATCGACATATAGAATCTTTTCATTCGATTTTAGAAGATGAATGCTACAGCAGAAATGAGTTTAATAGTTTAATGGAGGCTTACTCCATCATAACAGAGTATATGGAATAGAATACATGGGAGTATAAATTTCATGGCACCAAACAGGTTTTATGAAGCATTCATGAGCAACGCTGCAAAAATTGAACCTTTTAATGCATAATCTCCGCAGTTAGGGGGTCAGGCCGATTTTTATGAACCATATTTAAAGGAGTTAACATACAAAGGATAACAAAATAGCTTTTATAGTAGAACCAAAATCATTATTTTGCAATAAAATCCCATATAAATTGAGCTACAGTAGCACACAATGATATAAAGAATGCATTTTTAAAAGCTTTCTTAAAAGTATAGTTTTTTCCTTTACAGGATACAAAAAGAATAAAAGATATGCTGATTAATAAAAAAATAAACCTTCCTATATAATTATATATATACATATCATTTTGCTCCTTTGCAGATTAATCTGAATTACCAAAAATCCTAGTGCCTAATTTTACAATATTATCGGCTGCAGTATATACATGGCTGACTATAACGGCTGATGCCGCCGTTTTAATCGCTTTAACTTTATTTTTAGTTACAGTATATGTTGCTTTGTAAGTTCCAGTCGCTGTTACAGTATCACTAATTGCACTATTTAGCATGTTTTTTGCCGCTTTTTTTGCTGTTTTTTTTGTGCTTTCGAGATCAATTTTTAATGAGCCTGTATAATGATTACCACTGGCTGAATACCATTCATGATTCTGATTAATCTTTCGACTCATATCATAATATCCCTTCCATAATTTACTATAACTATTATAACTAAAATATGTCAATAAAAATATTTGTCAGGATCACGGCAAACGTATGAAAATATACATAAACCAACAATCCAAAAAAGGATTTTTAAAAAATGCCGGGCGGCATGTAGTATAAAAAATAAGGATATGCCCAGTTAGAAAAAATCCAGCTTTAATATGTTGTATGCAAATTTATGTAGCACTGATAGGTTTTCTGGTGCGTTGTCTTTCCTTACCCTCTTTGAATCTTTAAATATAACAATAGGGCCTGATATCAATGACAAAGAAACAATATGCAGGAGAATTTAAAGAGAAACTCATAAAGAATGTCAAGAAGTAGGCAACATAGCCTTTAATTATTGCATTACACGTGAATGCGTGATATTATAGAAACAGGTTTTGAGTTAGATACCCGCGGTAAAATAAATTGGCAAAGAGAGTATCTTCATGAATGATAATATCCGGAGGAGATAATTTTGAAAAAGAGCCTTATGGCGGATGGGGCCCTTTTGCTTGTTACGATGGGATGGGGCCTCAATTTCGTTATAATGAAGGATGCATTGAATGAAATAACGCCCTATATGTATCTTGGCATTAGGTTCATCCTGGCTTCGCTGATTCTTGCTGCGGTTTTCCGCCGGCATATAAAAAACGTTACGCGTTATGAATTGAAAGGCGGAATAGTCATTGGACTGTGCCTTTTTGGAGGATTTGTGACACAGACCGTCGGGCTTCTTTATACAACGCCGGCCAAATCCGGATTCATCACAAGCGTGTATGTGGTACTGGTGCCGTTTCTGGCTCTGTTCTTAACCGGGCAGTTTCCGGGATGGTCCCAGGTAATTGGGGCTGTTATTACCTTTGCAGGGCTCGGGATTACTTCCATTAACCGGGACCTTACCATAAATTCCGGCGATGCACTTACTCTGGCATGCGCAGTGTTTTTCGCACTTCAGATAATTTACACCGAACAGTACGTGAAAAAGGCGAACCCCATCAACATCGCCGTCCTTCAGACGGGAATCACCGGCGTGCTGACCATGGTAGTGGGCCTTGTGATGGAACCCGTCCCGGCAGGAATGGACTTTCATATCTGGGCCGCCCTGCTATATGCAGTAATTTTTTGCACTGCAGGAGCTTTTGCCATCCAGAACACGGCACAGAAATATACAACTTCCACCCACGCTGCAGTCATAATGGGAATGGAATCGGTGTTTGCAGGGCTATTTTCCTTCCTGCTCTGGGGAGAGACACTGACCGTAAGGGCTATTGCCGGCTTTTCGCTCATTTTCCTGGGGGTGATGATTACGGAACTACTGCCGTCAGAGAGCCGGAAATCACGGATGCCTGCTTACTGGGATCTTAGGCAGGACGCCGAATTGCCGGTGAACACCCATGAAGCACAGGACTTGCCGCAAGAATCAGCAAAGAGCTGCGGTGCCGGGCCATCTTCAGCAGCGAAATGACTCCCTTTACCAGAATATCCATGGCCGTGAAAGCGGCACGCGCAAGGATGAAATTTTACCTATGGAAATTAAGAAAATAAAAAAGGGCGAAGATGTTTCTCCGCCGCTTGAAAAATCTCGAACCTCCAATCTCGGATTTCGAACCTCGAAGACTACTCCCCCAGATAAGCCTTTTTTACCTGTTCGTTGTGCAGGAGATTTTCGGCCGTATCTTCCATGACTATCCTGCCGGTTTCGATTACATAGCCCTTATGTGCGATGGATAGCGCCATCTGGGCGTTTTGCTCTACCAGGAGGATGGTGGTGCCGCTCTGATTTATCTCTGTGATGATGTCGAATATGCTCGAAACGATCATGGGTGCCAGGCCCATGGAAGGTTCATCCAGGAGCAAAAGCCTGGGCTTTGCCATAAGCGCCCTTCCTATGGCCAGCATCTGCTGCTCTCCGCCCGACAGGGTGCCGGCCACCTGTTTCAGACGCTGCTTTAATATGGGGAAAAGTTCAAAAACCCGGTCTAGGTCTTTTTGTACATCGTTTTTATCATTATTGAGGTATGCACCCAGCTGAAGGTTTTCCAGCACCGACATGCGCGGGAAAATGCGCCGGCCCTCCGGCACCATGGCTATACCTGCGCTTACAATATCCGGAGTTGGCTTGCCCGTTATGTCTTTCCCCTCAAAATAAATCCTCCCCGCGGTTATACCAACAAGACCGCAGATGGCCTTCAAAGTGGTGGTCTTTCCGGCTCCGTTGGCGCCGATCACCGTTACTATTTCACCGCGGTTTATTTCCAGGGAAATACCCTTCAATGCTTGTATGTTTCCATAGTGCGTCACAACGTTTTCCAGTTTTAACATGCCCGGACCTCCTTGCGGGTCCTGTCGCCCAGGTAAGCCCTTATGACTTTCTCATCGTTGCGGATCTTTTCCGGGGGCCCATCGGCTATTTTTTTGCCGTAGTCCAGCACCATTATCCTCTGGGATATGCCCATTACCAGTTTCATATCATGCTCGATGAGAAGCACGGTTTTTCCCATGTCGTTCAGTTTATCGATAAGTCCTATGAGTTCGTTGGTCTCCTGAGGGTTCATGCCGGCGGCGGGTTCATCCAGCAGCATGAGATCCGGGTCAGTGGCCAGAGCCCGAGCCAGTTCCAGGCGGCGCTGCTTGCCGTAGGGGAGGTTTTTCGCCTTTTCTTCCGCTTCCCTGTCAAGACCCACGAAATTTAATATTTCCATTGCCCTGTTGCGCACCATTTTCTCTTCCCTTTTAACGGCGGATGTTCTGAGAATGGCCCCGAACACTCCGGTGCGGGTGCGGCAATGCTGCCCTATGATTACATTGTCCAGCACGCTCATTTCCCCAAAGAGCCTGATGTTCTGGAAAGTGCGGGCAATGCCCATTCTGGTGATGTCATAGGGCTTCAGGTTTTTAATTTCCTTTTGCTTAAAGCTTATGGAGCCTTTTGTGGGCGAATAAACGCCCGTGATAAGGTTGAAGAGGGTTGTCTTTCCTGCCCCGTTGGGGCCGATAAGGCTCAATACCTCTCCTTTCTCTATGTTTATATCGACGGAATCAAGAGCCGCAAGCCCGCCGAAAACCATGGTAAGATTTTTTCCTTCAAGAAGCGTCATGCTCATTGCCCTCCTTTCCCTGCGGTTTTTTCAACAGAAAGTCGGCGAGGATTAAAAGAAGTGTTGCTCAACAGCCCCTGGGGCCTTACTATCATCATGACAACCAGCAAAAGCCCGTAGAATACCATGCGGTATTGGGAAATCACCGGGGAAACGGATCTTAAAAACTCCGGCAGCACCGTAAGCAAAGCGGCGCCCAGAATGGCTCCGGCGGTATTGCCCATGCCGCCGAGCACCACCATGCAAAGGATCTCTATGGATTTCATAAAACCGAAATTAGTGGGATTAATATAACGAAACAGAAAGGCATAAAGACCTCCGGCTATGCCCGCATAAAAGGCGCCGATGGTAAATGCCAGAATCTTGTAATTTGTTGTATTAATCCCCATAGCTTCGGCCGCCAGTTCATCTTCCCTGATGGCTATGAAGGATTTGCCCACCCGGGAAATCATAATCCTGTTCAGAGAAAAAATGACCAGAACAACAGCTGCCGCCACTATATAAATATTGGTGACTTTGGGAATGCCGCGGAGTCCCATAGGACCGCCGGTTATTTTCAGGTTTAAGAGGATATTCTTCATGATTTCTCCGAAACCCAGCGTGGCGATGGCCAGGTAGTCGCCTTTAAGCCTCAGCGTGGGAACGCCGATGATAAAGCCGAAAAAGGCGGCAACAACGGCTCCGAAAATTAAGGCCATGATAAAGGGAACATGAAGTTTTAAGGCCAACAAGGTGGCCGTATATGCGCCGATACCCATGAAGGTGGCATGCCCGAGGGAAAGCTGCCCGGTGAAACCCGATACAAGATTAAGGCTCACGGCGAGGATAATGTTTATTCCTATGACTGTTAATACCTGCAAATAATAATTCATCCGTTTCACCTACACTTTCTCCTGAATCCTTCGGCCCATGAGACCGGTGGGTTTAAACAGCAAAATGAGTATCAGCACGGCAAATGCTATGGCATCCTTATACTGGGACATGTATACGGCTCCGAAAACCTCGGCCAATCCAAGAATGAGCCCTCCAATCATGGCTCCGGGGATGTTGCCTATACCTCCCAGCACAGCCGCCACGAAGCCTTTAAGGCCCGGGAAAAAACCCATCATGGGATCCGCCGAATTGAAGTATACCCCTACTAGCACGCCCGCGGCGCCGCCCAGAGCCGACCCTATTGCAAAGGTAAAAGAGATGACTCTGTCTATCCTGATGCCCATGAGCTGGGCCGTTTCCTTATCCTGAGCGGTAGCCCTCATGGCCTGCCCGATTTTTGTTTTATGAATCAAAAAATGAAGCCCTATCATCAGCAAAACGGAAATCACCAGTATTAAAAGCTGCAGGGAAGAAATCTGCACAAAACCAAAATTTAAGCCGGTAGCGTTAAAATTTGCCGGGAAAGCCCTTGCCTGAGGACCAAAAGCTAGCAGAGCAGCATTCTGCAGAAAAATGGACACCCCTATGGCACTGATGAGCGGTGCTATGCGGGTCGCTTTCCTTAAAGGCCTGTAGGCCACTTTTTCAATAACCACTCCGAGAATGCAGGAGCCGGCCATTCCCATAAGAAGCGCCGCCGCAAATGGAAGTTTGTATACCGTGACCATAATGAGGCCCACGAAGGCGCCGGTCATATATATCTCGCTGTGGGCGAAATTTATGAGTTCCAGTATGCCGTAGACCATGGTGTAGCCCAGAGCGATGAGAGCGTATGTGCTTCCCAGCGTTAAGCCGTTCATGACCTGTGCGAAAAACTGCTGAAAGAACATGTGGTTATCCATTCCTTTCTAAATGGGAAAGTCAATGGACGCTCCGCGTCCATTGACCCGTATTTTGAAAAACACCGTTTTAACGCAGCTTTGTAAATTTGCCGTTTTCAACCTTGAGGATAATGATGTCCTTTACGGCGTCACCGTTTTCAGCAAAGGATGTATTTCCGGTAATGCCAGGGAAATCTTTGGTTTTTGCCATTTCTGCCTGCAGTGCCTCGCCGCCTTCGCCGTTGGCGTTCTTGATGGCGGTAAGAAGTATCTTGGCGGCGTCATAGGCCTGAGCGGCAAACATGTCAGGGTCGCTGTTGTATTTTTCCTTGTACGCCTTTACAAAGTTCTGCACGCTGTCGCTGGGATCGTCGGCAAAGAAGCCCGCAGTGAATATGGCTCCTTCCACGGATTTGCCTCCGAGTTCAACCAGTTTGGGCGAATAAAATCCGTCGGCGCCGAGGATCTGCACTTTCAAACCCTGTTCCTGGGCCTGCTGGGCGATTTTTGCGGCTTCGGTATAGTAGCCAGCTATATAGAGGGCGTCGGGGCCAAATCCCTTTATCTTGGTGAGCTGTGCCCGAAAGTCGCTTTCTCCGTCGTTGTATGTTTCTATATCCACCACTTCTGCCATTTCTTTGGCCTTCTTTTCAAAGGCGTTTTTGAGGGAAAGGCCGTAGTCGTTGTTTGTGTAAATTATGGCGAATTTTTTAAGCCCTAAATCCTTGGCTGCATATTCTGCCAGCTGAGTGGCCTGGACATCATCGGAAAGGCAATTTCTGAAAATATACTTTCCGATATCCGGGATTCCGGAAGCGGTTGAGGAAGATGATATCATGACAACTTTGGCGTCGTTGCCGATGGGGCCAGCGGTCATTGTTTCGGAGCTCAATACGCCGCCCACGATGGCTATTACCTTATCCTGTTCTATAAGCTTCGTTGCGGCATTGGCGGCTTCGGTCTGATCTCCCCTGGTGTCTTCGGAGAACAGCTTAACCTGCTTTCCGTTGATTCCACCGGCTTTGTTTATTTCGTCTACAGCCACTTCCACACCGTTTTTCGTGCTTATGCCGTAAGTGGCGGTATTCCCTGTAAGCGGTCCGAGAGTTCCTATTTTAATGACATCGTCAGCCTTGGCCTGTTCGGAAGAATTCGAAGAGCTCGATGACCCTGAAGAGCTGGACGAATTACCGGATTGAGACTGACCGCATCCGGCGAGCATCAGAAGCGTTAATGCCACTACGATGAGCAGAATCAAAGTTTTTGACAATTTAAACATAAAGATCCCCCTTTTAATAATTTGAAATGTTAATACGTTGCCTCTGTAAAAAAAATGAAAAATCTATAACCATCCATCACCTCCGGCAAATAAAAGCGGCGGTTTGCCCATGACAAAACACGGGTGGAACCTGCCGCTGGGGTCTTTTATACCCACGGTGTACAAAAAATTTGCTGTACCGCTTGGACCTGCCGCTCATCGCCGGAACCCTAGGTACACTCCCACCTGAAACTTTACCGCAGATTTGGTTTTGCACCAAAATCAAATTTTATTTTATATTATAATCTAATTTTTATAAAATGTCACTAACAAAGTCAGGGATTTATCAATTTTTTTGCGCTGTTTCCGGTTCCTTTATCGTAAAAGACATCAGGCAACCGGTTAAAACGGCGGCAAAAGTGGCTGCGAATAAAAATGTATAGTTGAATTTGTTTATCACAAGGCCGCCTATTATTGGCAGAAAGGTGGTAGGAGCGGTCACCGTGTTCAAAAGCCCTATGTATAAAGGCCTGTTTTCTTCCGGTGCGATTTTCAGAAGGTAGTTGAATATGCCCACCCACACCCCGCTATAAGTCGCGCCGATAAGTGCAAAAATGGCGGTGTAAAGAAATATGAAGGGATAGCCTTTCATATGTAAAAATTGACTGACCAGGGCAAGCACTGGCTGGAGCATTGTGGCCGAAGCGGTAATCAATATAACCGCTCTGCTGCCGCTGTAGTCGTTGATTCTGCCGAAAACGATTCCTGCCAGCACGTATCCCAGCATCTGCGATGATACGAAATATCCCACCATGTCGCCGGAAAGCCCGAGTTTTTCTACTGCGAATATTACATAAAAGGGCAGTGGCAAAAAGAAAAATCTCACCAGCGTGTTAATAAGTACGAGTTTCCTAAGAGTGACATCCTGCTTGAATAATTGCGGTATCCTGCTCAAGAATTCCCCCAAGCACTCCTGAACGGGCTGTGTTTCCGACATCCTTTCCTTTACCCTGATAAATGATATAAATGACATGACTGCGAGGATAAAACCCAGCATAAATATGATAAAATAATTGTTGGGGAAGACAAGGTGTTCGCTGTCGAGGATTTTTTTAATGATAAGACCCGCCCCGAAAGCCAGGCTTCCGCCCAAAAACTGCGTCAGAGCGTAATATCGCCCCCGGCGCTCGGGAGGAATGGACTTGGCGAAAATGTCTATCCACGGCACCCCCGTTATTCCGTCGGAGAAAGACAATATCACAAAAAAAAGATAAAACAAAAGAAGGGCCATATTTGAGTTTCTGGCAGCGAGCAGAGTGGAGAACGCCATTATGCCGGCCGAAAGCCTCAGGCTGCCTCCCGCCCAGAGCACCACAGGCTTTTTATAAGGCAGTGCCTGCACCCGGTGTGCTACCAGAAGCTGGGGCAAAAACCATCCGCAGTTTCTTATAGTGGTGGTAAGACCGATGAGTATGGGGGAATCTGTCAGCATACTCACGAAAGACGGTATGACCGTTCCCGGGTCCAGAAAGGCCGAAACGGTGTTGAAAAAGATGGCGTCAAAGCTTATGGCGTTGAAATTGGCCGCAAGCACCCTTTTCTCATCCAGCGATTTTTCACTTTCAGTCGGCAAGATAAAACCTCCAGTGGCACGAGTCGATGATTTTAGAAAAATTGATTTTCCTTAATAAATGATTCTACATAATATGTTTTAATCCTTCACGTCAGTCAAAAGAAGGATAATAAAAAAAATTATAGAATATTAATATAAGCAAATATAAGCGATTTTTTCCTTGAAAGGAATGAGTCTATTGCCTTTGTTCAGCGCCATTACAGTAGAACAGGTGAAAGGCCTTTTGAAAAAACACCTTGAGGGCTTCGAGCATAAAATCGAAAGCGTCGACCTTTTTTCGGCCTACAACAGGGTGCTTGCCGAGGACATTTTTTCACCGGAGGACATACCGGGTTTTAATCGTTCCACAGTAGACGGCTTTGCGGTAAAAGCAGGGGACACCTTCGGTGCGAGCGAAGCAATGCCCGCGCTTTTGACCCTTGTTGGCGAAATCGGCATGGGGGAGCAGACAAATATAAGACTTTCCTCCGGGCAGGCCGCAAAAATACCGACCGGAGGGATGCTGCCGGAGGGTTCTGACGCCGTCGTTATGTTGGAATATACACAACTGCTGGATGAAGTCACGCTGTGCGCCGAAAGGCCGGTGGCTCCGGGGGAGAATGTGGTGGCAAGGGGCGAAGACATGAAAAAGGGCGATATGGTGCTTAGCAGGGGGCATACTCTCAGGCCTCAGGACCTGGGTGCCCTGGCGGCCCTCGGCATCAGGGAAGTTAAGGTGGTAAAACCCCCGTTGATTTCTGTCATCTCTACAGGAAACGAGGTGAAACCTCCTGGAGAATCCATAAGACCGGGAGAAGTGAGGGATATAAACACCTATTCTATCTGCGGCCAGGTGAAAAAATGGGGAGGCATGCCGCTGCCTCTGGGCATAGTGAAGGATGATTTTCAGGAAATATACGATGCCGTAAAATCGGCCCTTGGAAAAAGCGATGCGGTTATACTGTCGGGAGGAAGCTCCGTGGGAACCCGCGATCATACCGTAAAAGTCATCGAAAGCCTGGGAAAGCCCGGCGTTCTGGCCCACGGCCTTCCGGTAAAGCCAGGCAAGCCCACGGTGGTGGCGGTGGTGGATGGCAAGCCCATCATAGGGCTTCCCGGCCATCCTGTGTCGGCCATGGTAATATTCGAAATAATAGCAAGGCCGATGATATCCATGATGCTGGGGAGAGATGAGGATTTCGGAGGGACGAAAATCTTTGCCAGAATGTCAAGAAATATGGCATCTGCCGCCGGAAGGCAGGATTATGTCAGGGTGAAACTTGAGCGCAGGGGAGAAGAACTCTGGGCGGTGCCGGTTCTGGGAAAGTCCGGGCTTATTTCCGGCATGGTGGAATCTTGCGGCCTGGCGCACATTCCGCCGCAGAAGCAGGGAGTGGCGGAAGGAGAACTGGTGGAAGTAGAACTATATTAGAAGGAGCTTTTATATGAAAAAAAGAGATGTTTATCTGGACAATATGCCTCTTGATGAAGCGAAGAAACTCTTTTTTAAAGCCCTTCGGGACGCAGGGGCTTTAAAACCCCGCAGCCCGGAGATCCTGGATGTCCGCAGAGCCCTGGGCAGAATCACGGCGGAGCCTGTATTTGCAAAGATTTCATCGCCGCACTATCATGCGGCCGCCATGGACGGTATCGCGGTGGCGGCAAAGGACACATTTGGAGCCGATGAAAGCAATCCTGTGAGATTGAAAGAAGGGATTCACTTTAAATATGTGGACACCGGGGACCCGTTGCCTGAAGGATTTGACACGGTGATAATGATTGAAGAGGTCCATCCTTTAGGAAACGGGGAAGTAGAGATAATCAAAGCCTGTTCCCCCTGGGACAATGTAAGAGGCATTGGCGAAGACATCGTAGCCACCGAGCTCATCGTACCGGAAAACCACCGGCTTCGGCCCCAGGACCTGGGGGCCCTTCTGGCGGGAGGGCATGTGGAGGTGTCCGTGCGAAGAAAACCTATGGTGGCCATCATACCTACGGGCACCGAACTAGTGGCTCCCGGAATGGAGCTGAAACCCGGCGATATCATAGAATATAATTCCGCCATGCTGGCAGGTTTAGTTGAAGAGTGGGGGGCAGAGGCGCGTGTAACCGACAAGGTCGAGGACGATTATGAAAAAATAAAAGAGAAAGTTAAGGAATCACTAGAAAAATCCGATGTAATCATAATAAACGCCGGATCTTCAGCCGGATCCGAGGACTTTACTTCCCGGTGCATATCGGAATTGGGCAAACTTCTTGTCCACGGCGTGGCCATAAGGCCCGGCAAGCCGGTGGCACTGGGGATAATCGGAGAAAAACCGGTTCTGGGCATTCCCGGCTATCCCGTATCAGCGGCGCTCACCATGGAGCTTTTCGCAAAGCCCCTGCTTTACATGATGCAGGGCGTGCCGGCCCCGGAGGCTGAAAAGATGGATGCGGTCATGACCCGGCGGGTGGTATCGCCCATCGGCACGGAAGAATTCTTGAGGGTTAAGCTGGGGCGCATCGGGGAGCGGGTCTGCGCCTCACCTCTTTCAAGGGGCGCCGGAGTGATCATGTCGCTGGTGCGGGCCGACGGCATCGTCAGGATACCGGCTTTAGAGGAAGGTTTTGAAGCCGGCGAGCGGGTGGAAGTGGAGCTTTTAAAGAAGCGGCATGAAATAGAAAATACCGTAGTCATAATCGGGAGTCATGACATAACTATTGATCTTTTAGCAACGGAAGTCAAAAAATATTATCAGGAGCTGAATATATCTTCCGCCCATGTGGGGAGCATGGGAGGCATCATGGCCCTAAAGCGCGGAGAATGCCATATGGCTGGCATACACCTTCTGGACCCCGATACGGGAGAATACAATGTTTCTTATATAAAAAGATATCTGCCGCAGAAAAGCATAGTCCTGGTAAATCTCATCCGCCGCCAGCAGGGCCTCATGGTGCAAAAGGGCAATCCAAAAGGCATAAAAGGTATCCAGGATTTGAAGAGGCCCGATGTGCTCTTCATCAACCGCCAGAGGGGGGCGGGCACAAGACTGCTTCTTGATTTGAAGTTAAAAGAGCTTGAAATATCCCCCGATGAGGTCCGGGGATATGATAGAGAGGAATACACCCATATGGCGGTGGCGGCGGCGGTGGCCGGAGGCAGCGCCGATGCGGGCCTGGGGATTCTGGCGGCAGCCAGCGCCCTTGGGCTTGACTTTATTCCCGTGTCGCCGGAAGAGTATGATTTAGCCATTCCGGAAGAATATTTCAATCTGGACTCGGTCCAGAAGATAATGCGGGTCATAAACACCGAGGAATTCAAGCAAAAGGTCGAAGCCCTGGGAGGCTACGATACCCGGGATACCGGCAAGATTATGTACAAATCGTGAGTCAGGGGATGAGTCAGGGGACGGTTCCTTGACTCATCTTGATGAGTCAAGGAACCGTCCCCTGACTCATCCCCTGACTCAAAGATAATAAGGGGGGTCATCGATGAAAGATGCCGTCGGCAGAGAAATTAATTACCTCAGGATTTCCATTACGGACAGATGCAATTTCCGCTGCCTCTATTGTATGCCGGAAAAAGGCGTCGAGCCGAAATCGCATCCCGATATCCTAAGATTCGAGGAAATAACCGAGTTTGTAAAGGCCGTGGCGCCTCTGGGCATCTCAAAAGTTAGAGTCACAGGCGGGGAGCCTCTGGCAAGAAAGGGCGTTGTGGAATTTGTGCGGCAGCTTCGAGCAGTCGACGGCATAAAGGATATTTCCATGACCACCAACGGTTCCATGCTCTCCTCCGTGGCGGCGGATTTAAAAAAGGCCGGCCTTGACAGAGTCAATATAAGCCTCGACAGCCTGAAGCCCGAAAGGTTTCACAGAATCACCCGGCGAGGCAGGCTTGCGGATGTGCTCCGCGGAATCGAGGCGGCCCTAGACGCCGGCCTTACACCGGTGAAGATAAACTGCGTCGCGGTCCGGGGATTTAATGACGACGAGATCGAGGACTTTATAAATCTTACCAGAAATTATCCCATTTATATAAGGTTTATTGAACTCATGCCTCTTGGAGAAACGGGATGGGGAAGGGGCTGTTATTTGTCCGCCGAAGAAATTAAAGATTTAATAAAGGAGGAACTCTTACCCACTTCTGCTCCTGCCGGAGCGGGGCCCGCAGTATACTACAGGGTTGCCGGAGCGATTGGAGCCGTGGGGTTCATAACCCCCATCAGCCGGCACTTCTGCGATGCCTGCAACCGGGTGCGCCTCACCGCCGACGGAAAATTGAAACCCTGCCTGGAGTCGGATATGGAAATAGATGTGAAGGCCGCCCTGAGGGATAAAAAGGGAGACGAAGAACTCCGGCGTATTTTCAAGGAAGCCCTTTTGAAAAAACCGGTATGCCATCACATGGTGCCTGAATCAGGCGTTGAATACCTTCGAAGAATGTGGCAGATAGGAGGATAGGCCGTGGAATTTACGCATTTTAACGAAGAGGGCAGAGCCCGCATGGTGAATGTCGGGGAAAAACCGGATACCGAAAGGGTGGCGGTTGCCCGGGGGTTTATAGAAATGAAACCCGAGACACTTAAAATGATAGTGGAGGGAAGAGCAAAAAAAGGCGATGTGCTGGCAGTGGCACAGGTGGCAGGAATCATGGCTGCAAAAGAAACGTCTCGAATCATACCCATGTGCCATAATATTTTCCTGACCGGCATAGATATAAAATTTAATATTGATGAAGAAAAAAGCATCATAGGAGTTGAAGCCCGGGTGACAACCGTCGGCAAGACCGGGGTGGAGATGGAAGCCCTCACGGCGGTGTCGGCTGCATGCCTTGCCGTATACGACATGTGCAAGGCCGTGGACCGCGGCATGGTGATAAAGGATATACACCTTGTGGAAAAAAGCGGTGGGAAAAGCGGAATGTTTAGAAGTGAGAAGCAAGATGTGTAAAGTGCGAATATACTGTTGCAATGGAGGTTAATTCATGGGGAAGATTATAGCTGTATGTAAGAGCGAGCAAAAAGGTGAGCGCAAAAAAAATGTTGGTTCTGCAAGGCTTGTGGAAAATTTCGGCGTGGAAGGGGACGCTCATGGCGGTGATTGGCACCGCCAGGTGAGCCTTCTTTCCATGGAGAGCATAGAAAAAATGATAAAAAAAGGCTTGAAAGTTGGTCCGGGCGATTTTGCCGAAAACATCACCACCGAAGGGATTGATCTGCTGAGCCTGCCTGTGGGCACAAAGCTAAAAGCCGGAGAGGCTCTGCTGGAAGTTACCCAGATAGGGAAAAAGTGCCATGCAAAATGCGCCATATACGAGCAGGCCGGAGACTGCGTTATGCCCCGGGAAGGGGTTTTTGCAAGGGTTCTGAAAGGCGGGGTTGTATCCGCCGGGGACACCATAGGTGTGATGGAGGAATATGGATAAAAAATTAGATTGAGGTGATTTCGATGATAAGAATAGCCATCCTCACCGCCAGCGACAGAGGCGCCAGAGGCGAGCGGGAAGATGTGAGCGGGAAAGTCATAGAAGAAATGGTGAATGCCGTTGGCGGGCAGGTGGTGGACTACAGTATAGTGCCGGACGACCTTGAGGCGCTGAAAGAGTCCATGCTTAAAATGTGCGAAAAGGGTGCTGATATCATATTCACTACCGGCGGCACCGGCCTTTCGCCCCGAGACAACACCCCGGAAGCCACCCTGGCGGTGATAGAGAGGGAAGTCCCCGGCATACCCGAAGCCATGAGGCAAAAGAGCATGGAAAAGACTCCCCATGCCATGCTCTCCAGGGCCCGGGCCGGCATCCGCGGCAAAACCCTTATAATAAACCTTCCCGGAAGCCCCAGAGCCGTCCGGGAAAACCTGGAGATAATCCTTCCGGCCCTGCCCCATGCAGTGGAGGTATTAAAAGGACAGGTGCAGGACTGCGCAAAATAAAAAAGCAGGGGTTTTCCTGCTTACTTTTTTGTCTTTCCATACGGAAGATACCTCTTCTTACCGTGTTATACTTTCCAACTCAATCTTACTATTTTTTTGGTGGCTGTAAATATTAACGAAATAATAAACAACAATAGAAAATATCAAGACAATCTCCTGAAAACCTCCAAATGAGCGGTTGAAATAAAAGCCCATCAGATATATAGTATATATGTAAGAAGCATACACAATATATGGGGGTATTTGCATGATTTCATTTATAATCAAGAGAGACGGTCATCTGCAGAAATTTGATAAAGAAAAAATAGCCAGCGCCATATTCAAAGCCGCCAGGGCTGTGGGCGGCAATGACAGGGAAATAGCCGCAAAGCTGGCCGACGAAGTTGTAGGCATACTGGAACAGAAGTATAAAGACGCTACCCCTACCGTGGAAAATGTGCAGGATATAGTCGAAAAGGTATTGATAGAGAGAGGACATGCCAGAACGGCAAAGGCCTATATTTTGTATCGGAAACAGCATCAGGATATGAGGGAATTCAGAAAAGTATTCCTCGATATCGAAGACACCATTGATCAGTACATAGGCAAATCCGACTGGAGAATAAACGAGAACAGCAATATGGGTTTTTCGCTTCAGGGACTGAACAACCATATATCCACCGCGGTTATATCCAAATATTGGCTGAACAAGATATATCCGGAAGAGGTAAGAGAGGCCCACGTAAGAGGTGACTTTCATATTCATGATTTGGGGCTATTGTCGGTATACTGCTGCGGATGGGACCTCAGGGATCTGCTGCTTTCCGGCTTCACCGGAGTGGAGGGCAAGGTGGCAAGCAGGCCGCCGAAGCATTTCAGGACGGCCCTGGGCCAGATCGTCAATTTCTTTTATACTTTGCAGGGCGAGGCGGCCGGCGCTCAGGCCCTCAGCAACTTTGACACCTATCTTGCGCCATTTATTTATTACGATGGACTGAGTTACGCAGAGGTAAGACAGGGAATTCAGGAATTCATATTCAATCTGAACGTGCCTACGAGGGTCGGATTTCAGACGCCTTTCGTGAATATAACAATGGACCTGATGGTCCCCCAGATGATGGCAAAGGAACCGGTGATAATAGGCGGAAGGTTCATGGATAAAACTTACGGGGAATTTCAGAAGGAGATGGACATGCTCAATATGGCCTTTGCGGAGGTCATGATGGAAGGGGATGCCAACGGCCGCATATTTACATTTCCAATTCCCACCTACAATATCACCAGGGATTTCGACTGGGACAGCCCGGTGGTAGACAGAATAATGGAGATGACCGCAAAATACGGTCTTCCGTATTTTTCAAATTTCGTAAACAGCGACATGAAGCCCGAGGATGTCAGGTCAATGTGCTGCCGGCTACGGCTGGACAACCGGGAGCTCAGGAAGCGCGGGGGCGGCCTTTTTGGTGCCAATCCCCTCACCGGCTCCATCGGGGTTGTGACCATAAACATGCCCAGGATAGGTTATTTATCAAAGTCGGAAGACGAGTTTTTCGAAAGGCTCGGAGCACTTATGGATATTGCCAGGACAAGCCTTGAAATCAAGAGGAAGATTCTTGAGAAAATGACCGGGGAAGGCTTGTACCCTTACGCCAGATTTTATCTGAGGGACATATACAAAAGATTCGGCGCCTACTGGCAGAATCACTTCAATACCATCGGCCTCGTCGGCATGAATGAAGCGCTATTAAACTTCAAAAAGTGCGGCATAGCGGAAGCTGAAGGTAAGAGATTCGCCTTGGCCGTGCTTGACTTCATGAGGAAAAAAATGGAACAGTATCAACAGGAGACCGGGATTTTATACAATCTGGAGGCCACACCCGCCGAGGGAGCATCCTACCGATTGGCCAAAAAAGATAAGGAGATATTCAAAGATATCATAACATGCGGCAACGGGGAACCTTATTATACGAATTCGACCCAGCTGCCGGTGGATTTCACGGATGATATTTACACGGCTCTGGAACATCAGGAAGAGCTTCAGTGCAGATATACGGGAGGAACAGTATTCCATGGTTTTGTCGGGGAGAGGATAAGCGACGCCGCCGCATGCAAATCGCTGGTGAGAAAAATAGCGGAAAATTTCCGCCTGCCCTACTACACCGTAACCCCCACCTTTTCCGTGTGCGAAGACCACGGCTATATAGACGGGGAGCATTTTACCTGCCCGCACTGCGAAAAACCGTGCGAGGTTTACAGCAGAGTAGTTGGTTACTACAGGCCGGTGCAGTGCTGGAATAAGGGCAAAAAGCAGGAATTCGCCGATAGGAAGGAATATGCTATATGATATGCGACTTCATGCCCGTGTCATTAGCCGACTATCCAGGATGCGTGGCCGCCACAGTTTTTGTCTTGGGATGCAATTTCCACTGCCCCTATTGCCATAACAGCTCGATCATAAGAAGCGGGAACGGTTTTCCAAATAATCCCGCATATGAAGGCGAGGAATTAAACGCGTCTTTTGAAAGGCAGAACGCCCCCGGACGCTTTACGCAAGGGGAAATAATCGGTTATCTGGCGGCCAGGAAAAAATTGATAGACGGCATATGCATAACCGGCGGAGAACCGACGCTCTGGCCGGATTTGAAAAATTTTGCGGCCGCGATAAAAGCTCTGGGTTTTAAAGTAAAACTGGACACCAACGGTTCAAGGCCCGGAGTTCTGAAGGATATTCTTGAACAGGGGCTTGTAGACTACGTGGCGATGGACGTAAAGGCTCCGGTTTACAGGTACAGCCTGTTTGCGCCTGATGAAAAAGACATATTAAATGTTCAAAAAAGCGTCGATATCATTATGCTCCATGGAGCTTTCGGCGGGAAAATCGATTACGAGTTCAGGACCACCGTGCACGAGAAAATTCTTGAACTCCATGATATTGAAGAAATAGGCCGGTGGCTTTCCGGGGCAAAAAGATATGTGCTTCAGGGATATAAGTACTCGCCCGGGGTTTTGAACGAAGATTTCTGCGGCACAAAACCCTGCGACGTGACATTTTTAAAAGAAGCGAGCGCCGTTGTTGCAAAGCATTTTGAAGAGGTTTTGATAAGGAGCTGAACATGAGGAATTTTAGAAGCCCTGTTCTCAAGACTTGAAAACGGGCCACATCTTTGCGTGCTCTTTTTCGTTTTCAGCCGTTTCCAGAAATATCCCGGCGATCTGCTCGTAACCTTCTTTTTTTGCCACAGAAGCAAAGTAAGTGTATTTGTTGCGCGCCTGAGATTCGCCGGTAAAAGCCGGCCGTTCCCAAGCAACTTTTCCATATATGTAACTCACAGTCTGCCATGTTCCCTTCCGTTTCCGGGGAATATGTAAGGAGCATACCGCAGTGATAACAAAAATATAAAAAATAACAATTGCACTTTTCTGTATCTTCATGCTTTACCTGGTGTTTCTTTGTCTGAAGACCTGGATATACGAACAATCCATAGTGCTGCAGACGTGCCAACAGCAGGTTTATAAGGGTGATGGCAGTTCATGCATGGAAAATGAAAACATGGGACAAGCAGGTGTATCCGAACTGAAAAATTAAACAAACTAATTCTAGAAACAACTGGTGTAAAGCCGGATTTATATTGTTGACATAAGTTCATAATAGTAATATAATAAAATTAAAGTTATAAACATATGACCATAACAAGAGGAGAGAAAAAATGCCAAGACCACCGAAATGGCGCAGAGTGGAATTTTTGCCCGTTGTAACATATTTTAAGCCTGCAGGAGTCCCTTTAAGGCAGTTGGATGAGGTTGTCCTTACTGTGGAAGAACTGGAGGCGCTGCGTTTAAAGGACATCGAGGGACTGGAGCAGGAAGATTGTGCCGAAAAAATGGGTATCTCCCGGCCGACTTTCTTCAGGATATTAAACTCGGCTCACAGTAAAGTAGCCGATGCGCTGGTGAAAGGAAAGGCCATTAGAATAGAAGGCGGGAAATATCATTTTTCACAATTTGTGAAGTGTGCAAAATGCGGCCATGTCTGGGAGGAAGTTCAGAAGGAAAATATTCAGGCCCCTGAATGCCCGGAATGTCACAGTACGGAATGGATCCCAGCGGGAAATCACAGGGGATGGTGTCATGGCCGCCGGCAAAGAGGACTATTTGATTGCGACATGGGGACGGTTCTGTGATTGTCGCAATTTCAATGTTCTATTTTTCGGACATTAAATTTTTTAGAAACACTTTTATGGGATAAATAGGAACGGGGAATTTCAACATGCTGTTATCTCCATCTGCTGTGACCGTAAAAATTTTTTTTTAATTTTCATTATGCTTTAGAAGGAATAATGGATTTTTTATAGAATGTATACAATATAAATCATAATAGCGGTTTTATGAATCTTCTTAAAAAGGCTGTGTATTAAATTGAAAGTGGGTAATGTAATTTTTGTAATGGCCGTTGCCGCTGCTTTGATTGTTGTTTGTATGGCAGTGGCAGGAAGGGTTGTTTTTTTTAGTGCTGCATTAAACCAGCAAAATTCCGAATTAAATATCGATGTAAAAATATCCGGCGACGTAAAAAACTCCCTTTTTGATGTCAGGCTGAATCCGGATGAATTAGGGGAAATAATGCAGAAAGGCAACAGGATAAAGGTCATAGATGCAAAAAAGTTTATCGACAAAGCCGGGCCGGTATCGCCGGATAAAGTATTCTTGATAGGCAGGGACGGCATCACGGCGGAGTTGGAATACGGCAAGCTGGAGGGAAGTTTTTTTACGATAAATGATGAGGGGCTCTGTTTTTTGACCCGGAATTTTCCTGTAAATACCCAGATAAAGGGCATCGAAGAAATCATTGTCAAAGGCGATGAAAAGGTTCTGGCAGATAGAGTCTCCGGGGGGATTTTTGTCATCCAGGGGGACGAGCTTTCTTATAAAAGTCCGGGAGAACTGCTCATGCTTCCCTATCAGCGGGAGCTTTTTAAGGTGGGGGAGAGCACCAGGTCAGTGGACGGCAATGAATATAAGGGGGTTGTATATCAATCAAGAAACCTGGTTTCCATTTTAAGCATATTAAATGCTCCCGCCAGGAAGATTGCAGCTTATTCGGAAGAAGGCGACATACTTTATGCCGATGCCGATGTCAGGCTGCAAATAAATTCGCCCCACGGCCTTATCTTGCATGGCGCCGCTGGACAGATGAAAAAGCCCATTGGCATTGTGGCGGATCCTCCGGCCTCCGTGATAACAGATGTGGCCGAAGCAATACTGGAAAAAGCGGAGCAGGGCCGAAAAGTAATGGTTGTATACATAGACGGCATGGGATATGAGATATACGAAAAGGCGAAAGCAAAAGATTGCATACCGTTTCTTTCTTCCCTTGGGAATCCGCAAAAGGCCCTCACGGTATTCCCGCCCATTACCGATGTGACCTATTCTTCCATGGTTACCGGCAAAACACCAGCTTATACCGGGATAAGAAAAAGGGGTGACAGCGACCTGAAGTGCGATACGGTTTTTGAAACACTTTCACGCTCAGGCAAAAGGTGTATCGTGGTGGAAGGCAATATCAAAATCTTAAAGGATGATAGTGCCACGGTATTAAACATCGATGAAAACAAAGACGGCTTTATTGATGATGAGATTTTTGATTCAAGCCTGAAGCAAATGGAAGGCAGGCCGGATGTAATGCTGGTCCACTTCCACTCCTATGATGACCTGGCCCATGAATATGGTCCGTACTCTCTGAAAGCCATGAAACAATTGCAGATAATCGACGGATGGACAGAAAAGCTTGTGGGAAATTGGGACGGCGACATAATAGTTACGGCAGACCACGGCCTGCATGAAGAGGGCAAGGGCGGCAATCACGGGAGTTTTTGCCCTGAAGATATTTTTATTCCCATAATATACAACTCAAAAAAGTAGTCGGATAAAAACAGCTGCTTGGCGAGCTGCCACCCACGAAAGATGCCAAGAGTTAAAAATTTTATTTGGAGGGATATTTTTGGCTGTAAGGAAGATTTTTACAATCCTGTTGGTTTTTGTGCTGGTTTTTGCATTGACTGCCTGCGGAAAATCATGGGCATCTAAAACAGGAGAAGCAAACGATGCAAAAAGCAAAGCCGATACAAAAACCGATGCCAGCACGGCTGCCACGAAAGAACTGGACAGGGCTGCAAATTTTGTGATAAAAGGAGTCCAGGGCGAAGATTTTGAGATTACAGTGGAGGAAATAAAAGGACTTCCTGCTAAAGACGTAGAGACACAATTGCAGGATTCCGGGGGAAACATCACCGATATAACAGCCAGAGGGCCCACATTAAAAGGTGTCTTGAAAAATAAAGGCATAAATCTTGAAGAATTTTCGGCTGTTCAGGTGAAGGCCAGGGACGGGTATGCTGTACAGATTCCCGAAGAAATAATAAAAAGCCGGGATATAATCCTTGCCTATGAATTCAACGGAAAGCCGCTGCCTGAAAGCGATACGCCTGTTAGAATCGTAATCCCCGGTGAATTTGCCATGTACTGGGTTAAAGCTGTGAGCAGCCTGGAACTGAAAAAGGACTCGGCGAAACTTGCTGCCGACAGGATGCTCTTTTTGGACTCAGTGGGCCTTGAACCGGTGGAATACACCTTTGATGATGAGGGTGACAAAGCCCTGGCACTAAAAGAAGTCTTTGATAAATTTGCCGTCGAATATGAGGGGAAGCCGTTTTTAATGAAGGCAAGAGACGGCCTCAAAAAGACAGAAGAAATGGAAACCGCTAAAAAGGCGTACATAAAGATAACCGGGGAAAATGCCCCTGAATTTATAGCTCCGGATATATCTTACGGAATGTATGTCAAAAACCTGGTCTGGTTCGGCACGGATAAAGAAGTTATTATGGGCCCAGGGCAAAACCTCGCAGCCTACTTTAAGAGTGAAACGGTACCGCTGGAAACGGTATTCAAAGAAGTAAACATGGAGATAAAGGACGATAAGGATTATATGGTAAAAGCCGCAGACGGCTATTCAGCGGATATCAAAGGGAAGGACTTAAAGCAGGGTGAACTTTTGCTGAACGATGACGGCATAAGGGTTAATTTTAAACAGCTGCCCAAAAAATACAATATCAAAAATCTGATGGAGATATCATTGATAAATTAGAGGCCGGAGGTCAGAAGTGAGAGGTCGGAATAATAAAATATAGGGGGTTTTTAATATGTATAAAAAATATCTTGTGATTACTATAGTATTAATATTTATGCTGTCTGCCGTTGCAGGATGCGGACAAAAATCGGCTCAGGCGCCTGCTGAAGCAAAATGGAATATTCAGGTAACCGGAAAGGGCGCCGATAAGACGTTTACCTATGCCGACATGGAAAACCTGGGGCCTGTAAGCGCAAAAATAACCATGACCAAAAAAGATGGCTCCACCGAAGAACATGAGTGGACGGGCGTGCCGCTTTCAAAGGTGCTGGAATCCGCCGGTATAAGGGAATTTGAAAAGGTTGTTTTGGAATCCTCCGACGGTTATAAAACGGAGCTGCCCAAAGATGTGGCGCTGGCGGAAAACACTCTGGTGGCATATAAAATGGACGGCAAGGCCCTGCCTGAAGGCGACGGCCCTGTGCGCATGGTGGTGGATGGACAGCCCAGCAAAATGTGGGCGAGAGCCCTGGTAAAAATCAGCGTCGAGTAGGTGTGCTCCATGGGCCTTTTTCAATCGTTTTTAAGGCGTTTTTACATGTATGACATGGCGGTTATAGCACTGATGGCGGCATTGGGAATCGCAACGAAGCCCGTCATAGTACCTCTGGCCCATATAATTACCGGCCCCCTGTATGTGCCCGGGGGTGTGATAGCCGGAGGCTTTTACATGATGTGGATCGTGCTGGGCGCCGCCATAGTGCGCAAAAAGGGTGCAGGCGTACTCATAGGCCTGGTGCAGGCAATCCTGGTGCTGGCTCTGGGAGTATACGGCACCCATGGGGCCATGAGCATCATTACCTATTCTCTGCCGGGAGCTGCAGTGGACCTGGCTTTGCTTGTGTCAGGAAAGAGGTGCTATGAAATGGCGGGGCTGTTTCTGGCCGGAATAATGGCAAATCTTACGGGAACATTCCTATCCTCCCTGGTTTTTTTCAGGCTGCCGCTCGTGCCCCTTCTTTTAAGCCTCAGTGCCGCATCGCTGTCGGGAGGAATGGGGGGAATCATAGCTTTCCAGTTGACAAAACAGATGTCAAAGTTTCAGGAAGGTGGTTGCAGTGAAAAATAAATACGTTATCGTCACTGTTGCTGTCCTTGCGATAATCGTAGCGGTGCTGGCCTTTATGAATAGGCAGAACATGAAAATAACAGGGGCGGAAGCAGTCAAAGGCACGCTGTTGGTAAGCAACGGCAAAATTGAGAAGAAGCTGGACTTTCAGGATATAGAGGCAATGAATCCTGTGGAGTTTAAGGCCGTACAGGACACATCCAAAAGCGGACCGGAAGAACATGCATTCAAAGGCGTTTTGCTGAAGGATGTGATCGCCGGAGTATTTTCCGAGGACGAGCTTAAAAAAGCTTCGAAGGTTGTCGTAAAATCCATCGACGGCTATACAGTAGCTTTAAGTCCTGAAGAAGTCATGGAGCAGGGCAACGTGTACCTGGCCTTTGAAAAGGATGGGAAGCCTCTGGGGACCAAGGCGGAAGGAGGCAGCGGCCCCTATCAGATTATAATCACAAAGGACCAGTTCAGCCAGAGATGGTGCAAATTTGTGACAGAGGTATCGCTCCAATGAACGAAATTATAAAGGTAGAGGGCCTTAAATTCAAGTATAACCCAAAAGGGCCCTGGATACTGAAGGGGATAGACCTTGCCGTGAGAAGAGGCGCTGTAACTGCTATTGTGGGTCTGAGCGGTTGCGGCAAGAGCACCCTGGCCCTTGCTTTGAACGGGGCTATACCGCATAGGATACCGGGCGTGATGGAGGGCAGGGTGATGGTGGATGGCATGGACACGCGCCGGGTTTCCATGGCGAAACTTGCTCTCAAGGTGGGATTGGTGTTTCAGGAACCGGACAATCAGCTTTTTTTGCCCACAGTGGAGGATGAGGTGGCTTTTGGCCCGGAAAACCTGTGCCTGCCGCAGCAGGAGATAGAGGACATCGTGGAGAGGACTCTCAGAATCCTGGGGATAGAAAAACTAAAGGATAAAAATCCTGCCGAGCTTTCCGGAGGCGAGAAGCATCTGGTGGCTCTGGCAGCCGTATTGAGCCTTGACCCGGAGATTATAGTTGTGGATGAGCCCACAGCCGAGCTGGATGATGAAAACACACGTCTGGTGCTGGGTGCCATGGAAAGACTTAAAAGCGAGGGAAAAACAGTAATTATTGTGGAGCACAATTTCAACAATCTCACATTGGCAGACAGCATACTGTTGATGGTTGAAGGAAGAATAGTAGAGCGAATCGAGGGAGTAAGAGCAAATGAGCTTTTATCAGGTAAGTTTGATGAGCTTCTCGTATCCCAAATCAAATAATATTTTTAATGAAGTCTCTTTTAAGCTGGACAAAAATGAAAGGATAGGCTTTTTTGGACCCAACGGTTCCGGAAAGACTACCATGGCGAAACTTATGATGGGAATTTTAAAACCTACCGGGGGTGAAATCCTGCTGGAAGGAAAGCCTGTTTCTAAGATGGGGCTTGCCCGCATAGGGGAACGCGTGGGTTATGTCTTCCAGAATCCCGCAAAGCAGCTCTTTGCCCCAACAGTATGGGAGCAGGTGGCATTCGGGCTGAGCATGGGGAAAGAGGGGGCATTGGAGGGGTGTGAACTGGATGAAAGGGTCAATTACTGGCTGGATTTTTTTGAGCTTTCGGACGCGAGTTGGCAGTTTCCCCATTATCTCAGCCGGGGCCAAAAACAGCGGCTGGTGCTGGCGCAGGTATTAGCACGGGGAGCGGATTTTTTCTTCATGGATGAGCCCACCACAGGCCTTGACGTGCTTCGGCTGAAAAAACTGGACCGGTGTCTTGAAGCTGTAAAAGACAGCGGGAGGGGGTATATAATTATCAGCCACGACATGGATTTTCTCAGAAGGCATACAGAGAGGCTGATTTTTTTTGCCGGGGATGGAACGGTGAGGGAGCTTTGAAAGATTTAGACCCGCGCACTAAAATTATAATTGTCATGGCCCTTTCCACTCTGGCTGTTGTTATAAAAAGGCCGGAAGTGCTTTTACTCATCTGGATTTTTACTGTTGTCCTCCTGAAAATGTTTGGGGTAAGCCTTCTCGGCACTTTCAAGAGGCTGCGGCGGTTTATTGCGCTTTTTGCAAGCCTTGTGCTCGTGCAGAGCATATTTTCACCGGCGGGAAACTCTCTTCTTACCGTATATGGAGTCAGGATAATCACCACAGGAGGCATCTTGACGGGGCTTTCGGTGATTTTCCGGATGTTTATAATAATTTCTTCTGCCTTGATTCTTTCCACCTCTAGCTCCACAGAGATTATTTACGGCTTGATATCCTGGAAAATGCCATATGAAATGGCCTTCATGGTGCTTCTTGCCATAAGATTCCTGCCCATATTGATGGAAGAAATAGTTGATTCCGTGATTGCAATACAGCTCGCCGGTGTGGATTTGAAGCGGATTCCCTTGAAGCGCAGGATATCCCTTTATACTTATATATTCATGCCAGTGGTGACGGCGACCCTCATGAGGGCAAGGCAGATTTCCATCGCCATGGAGTCCCGGGCTTTCGGAGCATACCCTTTTCGGACATATTACCGAAGGCTTATAATGAAACCGAAAGATTGGATGACTGTTGTCATGACGTTGGCAGCCGCCTTATCTGTGATGATATGGTATTGTACACTTTAATTTAGAACAAGCGGAGGTGAGCAGATTATATGAAGGTTTTTTCCGTGTACGGCATTACTAAGTCTGGAAAGACTACAACCATAGAAAACATCATAAAAGAACTGAAACGGCGGGGGTACAGCGTGGGCTCTGTAAAAGAGATTCATTATGAACAGTTCGCCATCGATAGCGAAGGAACAAATACCGACAGGCACCGCAGGGCAGGCGCGGAACCGGTTACGGCCAGGGGCTATTTTGAGACGGACGTAATGTTTCACAAAAAGCTCAGCGTCGACGAAATACTTCAATTTTACCACCAGGATTATGTGGTGATGGAGGGGGTCACCGATACGGAAGTACCGAAAATCCTGTGCGCCCACAGCGTTGATGAAATACAGGAAAGTATAGATGATACGGTATTTGCCATAAGCGGGGTCATATCACGGAGCCTTGACGAATATAACGGTATTCCTGTCATAAACGCCGTGGACGACATAAGGCGCCTGGTTGATGTGATTCAGGAAAAGGTCTTTGAAAAGCTTCCCAATCTGGGCGATGAGTGCTGCGGCTTGTGCGGCAAAACATGCCGTGAGATGGCTGTGGACATATTGAAAGGCAGGGCGAATAGAGATGATTGCAAAGCTGCCCGGGGATCTGTGGAAGTGTTGATAAACGGCAAATCCATGATTATGGTGCCCTTTGTCCAGAATATGATAGAATCGGTGATTAAGGCTATGCTTTCCCAGCTCAAAGGTTATGAAAAAGGGGATATTTCCATTGTTATACGTCAATGATAATATCAAAATCATTGAAAAATATTTCAGCCGGCGCCATAGCGTGTATAAAGTTGAGATCCAATCGGAAAATAAAACACCGGCTGTGCTTAAGGTATATGAAGGCGAAAAAGCCACAGTACTGTGCCGGACCGAGCGTGAAAACCTGGAAAGGCTGCACCGGCTTGACCTTCGGGTGCCGCAAGTGCTGGCGTGGGAGGAAAAAGCGCTACTGATGGAATTTCTGCCCGGGATGACGGTAAGCCGGCTTGCCGAAAACCTTGATGCGGGTTCCTGGATTGAGAAGATGGCATACTGGTTTGCACGGCTGCACAGCGTCGAAAACGCCTCGAGTTGCATGTTAAAAGGCGACGCCAATCTGAGAAATTTCATTTTTTCCGGAGGGGAGATATTCGGCATTGACTTTGAAGAAATGGGCTTTGGAGACTTCAGGCAGGATCTTTCGGAAGTCTGCTTTTTTTTGTTGACCGATTATCCGCCATTAACCCCTGAAAAGGACCGCATGGTGCGAAGATTTCTGAAGGCTTACGCAAAACATGCGGGCAAATCCATTGACGATATGGATAAATTCATTCTAAAAAGCAGAAGCAATGCGAGAATAAGACGCGCGACACGGGGACGGTTCTCCAATTGTCGCATTTTAGGCTCTAAATATGATATCTTTGCTGATCCCGAGCACACTCGCAAGTTTTCTGACTGACATTGACGACTTTTCCTTGATATTCCTTAAAACTTCGTCTCTTTGCTTCCTATCTTTTAAATTTCTTATTTCATTCAGACTATATCCCTGGCTTTTCAGCAATTCCTCTATTATTTGTTCTGCATTTTTTGCCGGCTTTGCCGGCTTTTCAGCCTTATTATCGATATCTATGAATTCTTCTTTTGTTGTTTCATTTGTAAACTCAATAAATTTCTTGATCGCATTTTTTTCGTTGTGTGAAAATATTCCCAGTATGACTCTGGTATTAACTCTTTCTGAATCTTTTCCAAACTCTACATATTCGCGGTAGCTGCTCCATAAATAATCTATAGGTTTATTTACTATACCAGCCTTTACCGGATTGTTATGAATGTATCTTGCAGCAGCCAGCAGGTAGCTATCATCTTGGATAGGTTCGCTCCTGAAACGGTCCTGGAAGACATGCCCCACACGGTCATATTTTTTGTTAAAGTAATACGCATAGCTTACGCCGATTCTCTTTAATGATCTTTGGACCTCGTCTTCTCCTTCTTTTAATAATAAATGAATATGGTTATCCATCAGGCAGTAGGCATAGATTTCATACTCACCTTCTTTTTTCATTCTGTCCATTGTTTCCAAAAACCTATTTCTGTCATTGTCGTCAAGGAAAATTAGCATCCTGTCTATTCCTCTTAACATCACATGATACACTTTGCTGTTACTCTTTTTTCTGGCATATCTTGGCATGTTAATCACCTTTTGTTGTTCTAATATCCACATTATACCACAAAATAATCTTAAAATAAATAAAATGCGACAAAATGAGAACCGTCCCCCTGTCGCGCGATGTCGCCCCCTGTCGCGGGCATGCTAAAAGCTCATCAGATCATCCCTGCTGAACGACCATTCAGGGGTGATGAGTGTCAGACCAAAATCCAGCGGATACCATGGATTGAGTGCCTCATCCCCGGGATTTTTCAGGATGTGGATATCCTGGGCGGGCATGTAGCTCTGTGCCAGCATAAAGAGCTTCTCCCCGGTGGTCTTATTTTCCGCCATGTCCACCACTATGGCGCAGTGGCCCGGGGTGTCTCCCTGTATAAAAACGTCTCCTATTTTCATATTTTCCAGCCTGACAGGAGTCAACTCTTTGGAAAGGGAAAGCGTGCCGGCATAAGCAAACACCATATCGAGATATTGCCTGAAATCCACATAATCGTTTGAATACCCCTTTTTCTTCACCCATTCCGCATCATTGTCTTTTACGGATATGCGGTAACCCTGCATCCATCTGGAGTAATCGGCCCTGAAACCGTTTGTGAAGTTGAAGTGTATTCTGTCGTACTCCTTTTGAGAATACAGATATTCCGCCCTCAACCTTATTACTGCATCGGCGCACTGCTGGAGATCCCTGTCGCCGATATCCATGTCGATTACTGCGACATAGACATCCCTGCCTTTAACACCGCCATTGTAATAGTGAACCTTTGATCCATGAGGTTTTAGCGGCAGATTCCGCAAAAAGTGGCCGAAAGAGCCCTCCGATACTTCAATTCTCTGAAATCCTTCCGGGACTTTTATCCTATCCTTTATAGTTTTTCCTTCGGGATTTATGTACTGCGATTCCGGCTTCGCTTTAAGCTTTAATTCCACTTCGGATTTAAACTCCTGTGCCGGCTCTTTGCTTTCCTCGCCGGGGCTTTTTTGCGTTTTACCGTAATGCTGCAGTAATATAACAAAAAATACCGGCAGGAGAATAGACAAAATAATCCATTTCTTTTTCGACATATGACACCTCCCGTTTATTCCGTTTATCCTGGCTTGATGCATGAAAGACAAAAGCATAACATGCATAGGCTTCGAGCAATCATATAAAATTATATATCACCAGGACATATTTATGATATAATTGTAACACAATTTGAATGCTGATGAAAATTACCCCCAACTTTGATTTTGATGATTTTAAAGAAAACAAAAGGATGGAGGTTTTGCGGTGGAACAGAATTTGCTTGAAAGATTAAAAAAACAGATAATCATCTTTGATGGCGCGATGGGTACCGAACTTATGAAAAGGGGCCTTGCTCCCGGAGAATGTCCGGAAACATGGAATATAAATCATCCTGAAGCGGTAGAGGACATACACAGAGCATATATTGAAGCTGGAGCCGACGTCATAGAAACCAACACCTTCGGGGCCAACAGAATAAAACTAGGCAATTTCGGGCTTTCCCACTTGGTCCGGGAGCTAAACTTCCGGGCTGTTGAAAATGCAAAAAAGGCTTCCGGCGGCAGGGCTCTGGTAGCCCTTTCGGTGGGCCCCACAGGCGAGCTTCTGGAACCTCACGGTTCTCTGTCTTTCGAGAAGGCCCTGGAGGTATTTCGGGAGCAAATCGAAGGTGGCCTTGAAGCAGGGCCTGATATGATCGTCATAGAGACCATGAGCCAGCTTCAGGAAGCCCGCGCCGCGCTGATAGCTGCAAGAGAGCTCACTTCGCTGCCTGTGGCGGTTACCATGACCTACGAGGAATCCGGCAGGACCCTCATGGGCACCGACCCCGCTACGGCCATTGTGGTTCTTTCGCATCTGGGGGCGGATATGGTGGGGCTGAACTGTTCCCTGGGGCCCGATAAGATGTGGGGAATCGTTTCTGAAATGGCGAAGTTCAACATCCCTCTCATCGTTCAGCCCAATGCGGGGATTCCCGAACTGATAGGCGAAAAAACGGTATACCGCCTGCCACCGCAGGATTTTGCCTTTCACTGCAGGAAACTTGCCGAAGCTGGCCTGAACGCCGTCGGAGGCTGCTGCGGCACCACGCCGGAGCATATAAGGCAGCTCAGGCCGGCGCTGTCCGGCATGAGGCCAAAAGGAATAAAGGAAGACGCCGCGCTCTATGCTTCGGAGGAACCGGACGAAACCTCGGCATCGGCTTCGTTTTGCCTTGCACTGAGCTCAGAAAAAAAGACCGTTTTTGTTTCGCCGGGAGGGGAAGTGAAGGCCGTAGGCGACAGGATAAACCCGACGGGAAATAAAGTGTTGATAGAGGATTTAAAGCGAAATTCTTTAAACGCCGTCGTAGAAAAGGCTTTGATGCAGAAAAAAGCCGGCGCTCATATACTGGACGTCAACCTGGGAGTTCCCGGCATCGATGAAAAGGCGATGATGAGGAGAGCGGTTCTGGAGCTCCAGAAAGTGGTGGATTTGCCCCTCTGCCTGGACAGCATGAGAGCGGATGTGCTGGAAGAAGGACTGAAGGTTTACGCGGGCCGAGCTCTGGTAAATTCCGTCAACGGCAGCGAAAGAAAAATGGACAGGCTCTTTCCCATCGTAAAGAAATATGGGGCCGCCGTGATCGCCCTGGCGATGGACGAAGGAGGCATCCCCCGGACGGCAGAAGAAAGGGTGGACATAGCAAAAAGGATCGTGAGGCGCGCCGAAGAATACGGTATAAAAAGGCAGAATGTGGTGATAGACTGCCTTTCCCTCACTGCCGGCGCCCAGCAGGAATATGTGGTGGAAGCCTTGAAGACACTGCAAATGGTGAAGGAAGAACTGGGATGTCTCACTACGCTGGGCATATCCAATGTATCTTTCGGTTTGCCCGAAAGGCCCCTTTTAAACCGCGTCTTTCTATCCATGGCTTTGGCCTACGGGCTTGACCTACCCATATTGAATCCCCTGGATTCAGATGTGTGGGAGGTACTCAGGGCAGCGGGGGTGCTCACCGGCAGGGACAGGAAGGCGCAAAGGTACATCAACTATTATCAGGGCAAGGGCGGCGGAGAGGCCGAAGAAAAAAAGCACGATACAGCACAGGCCCTCGACCATATCCCTTCAAAATCCGACCAAGATGTAGACAGGAAGCTGTACAGCTGCGTCCTGGAGGGCAAAAAATCGTCAGTGGCCGGACTGCTGGAAACATTTATCGAAATCGGAAAGGACCCTCTGGAAATAGTGAATAAAATAATTATCCCTGCTTTGAAAGAAGTGGGAGAAAAATACGAAACCGGCGAATACTTTCTCCCCCAGCTGATTCAATCGGCTGAAGCAGCCCAGGAAGTTTTCAAGCTGTTGAAACGGCGCTTCCCGGCAAGCCGGAACATGTCCAGGGGCAAAATCGTTCTGGCGACGGTAAAAGGGGACATCCACGATATAGGTAAGAATATAGTGAAGGTTATAATGGAAAATTACGGTTTTGAAGTTATTGATTTGGGCAAGGACGTAGCTTCAGAAAAAATCACAGAAGCGCTCGCAAAATCACCGGATATAAGGCTGGTGGGGCTTAGCGCCTTGATGACCACCAGCATTCCGGCCATGCAGCACACCATAGCGGAAATAAAAAACCTCGACCCGGGCTGCAGCGTGGTGGTGGGCGGAGCGGTGCTGACGCCGGCTCTGGCAGAGAAAATCGGCGCGGATTTTTATGCAAAGGACGCCATGGAAGGCGTGAGAGTGGCCGAAAAAATCTATCGGCAGGATAACGCATAAAATCATACAAAATAAAGAATTCGGCTTTCGGGGAAAATCTCCCCGATTTTTTTCTCGAAGAATTCCTTAACCTCGTCCATGACTTCCCTAGGGTACACATATTTGCCGTAGCCGAACTGGCCGTATTTAAAAACCCTGTCTTTTTCATCCATGGGCAGTTTCGTGCGGGGGAAAATTTCCAGAATGTTTGATTTTGCTCTCCTGGTGAAACGGTGGGTAATGAGCTCGAAACTGATGGCACCGGCAGATGTGGCACCAAGCTTTGCAGCCATCATCTCAAACATTTCTTCATAATCCTGTCTCCAGCCGGGATAATAAAATATAGGGCCTATTATAAACCCCAGGGGGTAGCCTGCTTCGGCCACCTTTGCAGCAGCCGCCATGCGCTCGAGGACAGGGGGAGTTTTGTGTTCGAAGCTTTTTATTATAAACTGGTTGTTTATGCTGAATCGTATGGTGGTCCTGCCGTGATGGGCAGCGTCCAGCAGGGAATCCACATTCGTGAATTTGGTGACAAAACGGAATAATCCGTATTGGGCCGTCCCGAAAAACTCCACGGTACTTTTTAAAGCTCCGGTATACGGCTCTACCGGCAGGGGATCCGATGTAGCGGCTCCTTCGAAAACGGTGAATTCTGGTTTTCGTTGAAACATATATTCCCCGGCTCTCTTCAATATATCATCAATATTAACATAAACCCTCACGTAAGGCTTTTTTCCCAAAGTTGTGTGAAGATAACAGTATTCGCATTCTGCCGTGCAACCGGTCACCAGCGGAAGCTGGTAATGGGCCGATGGCCTGCATGTCTGAAAGTCCAGGCTCCTGCGCACCCCCACCACAAGGGTCCTTTTGGATTCGAAAAATGCCTCCTGAGGGGTTTTGCCCGGTATGCCCGTAACTCTGTTGTGGGAGCCGATAAACGATGTTTCTACTCCGAGCTCCTGCATCTTATAATAAACCTGCTGCCCCACGGTGTAATCCAGTGCCTCGCGTTCAAACAGAGCCCTTTTTGGCAAAAACATATCCATTGCATTCACCTCCTGTCTTAGTTTTTCCAGAAATCGCCCCGCTTATTGACATTGCTTAAAAACAAACATAGAATGTAGATGATGGCAATGCTTCCATCCCTGATTCAGTTTATGGAAAGAAGGAAAGTTGGGAATCGGAAGTTTTGACTGTTGGGAGGTATGGATTATGAATGAAACCATAAGAAACATTTTGGAAAGGCGCTCTATACGGGCATACAGGCCCGAGCAGATCAAAGATGAAGAAAGGGACATCATTTTGCAGGCGGCCATGTATGCTCCCAGCGCTATGGGAAAGCAGCCGTGGCATTTCACGGTAATTCAGAGAAAAGACATAATTGATGCCATTTCTGAAGGTATCAAAACAGCTGCCGTCAGGCAGAATATTCCTGGGTTGAAGGAAAGAGTGGCGGATCCGAAGTTTCATGCATTATACTCTGCTCCGACAGTTATAATAATCTCAGGCGATCAGGCGTCAAGATTCGTTTATGCCGACTGTGCCGCCGCCGCGGAAAACATACTTATTGCGGCGCAGTCTCTGGGAATCGGCACCTGTTTCATCGCAATGACAGATGTATTTTTCAGCACAGAAGAAGGCCGGGAATTTGCTGAAAAAATCGGAATACCAAAGGGGTATAAGCCTTTATACACCGTAGCGGTGGGTTATAAAGCATCTGATGCTCCGCAGGCTGCACCCAGAAGGGAAAATGTGATTAATATTCTCAATTGATGCGACAAGGGGACGGTTCTATTTTTGTCGCAATTTAAAATATCAATTGACAATAATTCTAAACTCTGGTATAATATTTTCACAATAAAATACATGCTCTTCAATCTTGAGCGCTGAATTCTTTCCTGCGGGAAAGAAGCGGGGGACCCAATCATATGGGGTGAATCCCCTTCGACCGGGAGTATTTATATTCTTGATCAAAGGGGTAGGGTTACACTCTTCGGCCCGAACCCGTCAGCTAACCTCGTAAGCGTGGCAAGGGGAGGTTGATGGCGTTGAGTGCTGTTTATCCGGCATTGCCTCAAAGCTATGGATCTCCATAGCTTTTAATTTTGCAAAAAAATAATTTCCAGAATAAGGAGGGTGATTGTATTGAGAAGTACAATGAATGTTCGTTATGCGGTCATCGGAGCCGGCAACGGCGGACTGGCCATGGCAGGGTATCTGGCTTTGAGGGGATTTTCGGTAAATCTGTACAACAGAACCAGGGAAAAGCTGGAGTCCCTGATTGACAATCCAGTGATCACCCTTAATGGTTCTGTGGAGGGAAAAGGCGTCCTGAATATGGTCACAGACCGTATTGGGGAAGCCGTTCAAGATGTCGATATAATAATGGTGACGGTGCCGGCTACAGGCCATTACCATATGGCAAAAGCTATGGCTTCGTATTTGAGAGACGGCCAGATTATAGTACTCAATCCCGGCCGCACCGGCGGAGCCCTGGAGGTTTATGAAACCATAAGAAAATCCGGATGCGAGAAAAATATCGTGGTGGCGGAAGCCCAGACTTTCATATACGCCTGCAGGGCGACGGGTCCGGACAGCGCCCGCATATTCAGCGTAAAACATGAAGTGGCTCTGTCGGCAATTCCCGCAAAATTCACCCGAAGGGTAATCAGGCTTCTGTCGGGAGCTTATCCGCAATTTATTCCGGCAAAAGACGTAATGGAGACCAGCCTCAACAACTTCGGGGCCATATTCCACCCGGCTCCGACGCTGCTCAACAGCGGGCATATCGAGCGGGGCCAGAGCTTCGAGTATTATCTGGAAGGAATTACGCCTTCCATCGGCCAGATGCTGGAGAGACTGGATGCGGAGAGAATGAAGGTGGCGCGTGCCCTGGGCGTGAGGGCCGTTTCCGCCAGGGAGTGGCTGGAAGAGTCTTATGGCGCAAAAGGCGATACCATATATGAGGCCATCCAGAATAACCCAGCTTACAAAGGGCTTACCGCTCCAAAAGGGCTTGACACGCGCTACATCTATGAGGATGTGCCCTGCAGCCTGGTGCCAATAGCATCTCTGGCTGAACATCTGGGTATAGAAACTCCCGCTATTGACACTATAATCCGCCTTGCGAATATGATGACCGGCCGAAATTTTTGGGAAGAAGGCAGGACCGTGGATAAGCTGGGCCTGAAGGGGCTGAGCGTCATGGAAATACATCAACTGGCTCAGACCGGTGAGATCATGAAAACGGCAGTTCGTGAACAGGAGGTGGTGGCGTAATGAAAAAGATTATAGCGGCTACAATAGGAAACTGCGTCCATGTGGCAGGTACAATGAACTTTCTAGCACTTGCGGAAAAAGAGGGCTATGAAACGAGGTTTTTGGGTGCCGCCGTATCCATAGATGAACTTATTTCTGCGGTAAAGAACGAAAGGCCGGAATATGTGGGTGTAAGCTACAGGCTCACGCCAGGGCCGTTAAAAGAGATTTTGAGAGAACTGGGGGAGAAGATAAGAAGAGAAAACCTCCAGGACTTGAAATGGATTTTCGGCGGCACGGAGCCCACCGCAGAGATGGCGGAAGACAGCGGCCTGTTTTACAGGGTGTTCGGCGGAACAGAGGACGTGGACGATGTAATAAGCTTTTTAAAGGGGAGAAAACTTTCGGAAGCAGAGTATTATGCAAGGGACCTCGTATCCCGCATAAAATCTAAATATCCGTATCCCATATTGAGGCACCACCTGGGTCTTCCTACGCTGGAAGAAACCGCGGCTTCCGTAGAGAAGATAGCCGAATCAAAGGTGCTGGATGTGATTTCAATCGCGCCGGACCAGAATGCCCAGGAACATTTCTTCGAGCAGGATAAAATGGATCGTCGCCTGGACGGCGCCGGGGGAGTTCCGGTCAGGTCAAGGGAAGATTTTCTGGCCCTTTACGATGCGGCTCAAAGGGGCAACTTTCCCCTGCTGCGATGCTACAGCGGCACCAATGATTTGATTCCCTTTGCGGAACTTCTCCAGGATACCATAAAAAATGCCTGGTGTGCGGTGCCGCTTTGCTGGTATAACGTACTTGACAGGCGCGGCCCCAGGCCGGTGGAGCAGGCCATCCGGGAAAACCAGCAGGTAATGAAATGGCACGGAGAGCGGGGCATTCCTGTGGAGGTAAACGAATCCCACCACTGGAGCCTGAGGGATGCCCATGATACTATAGGAGTTGTGACGGCATATCTTGCGGCTTACAACGCCAAAAAGATGGGAGTAAAAGACTATATAGCCCAGTACATGTTCAATGTCCCGCCATCGATTTCTCCAAAAATGGATATTGCCAAAATGCTCGCCAAGATTGAATTGATCGAATCCCTGCAGGATGAAAATTTCAGAGTTTACCGACAGGCCAGGGCCGGCCTCGCCAGCTTCCCGGGGGATCTTTCCCAGGCAAAAGGCCAGCTGGCATCATCGGCATATCTGGCGCTTGCAATAAAACCGCACATCTACCATGTGGTGGGTTACTGCGAGGCTCACCATGCGGCCACTGCGGATGATATCATCGAAAGCTGCAGAATAGTGCGGGGCGTTATCAGAAACCTTTTCCTGGGTGCAGTGGATATCACCAAAGATAAGGAAGTTCAAAACCGGAAGAGAGAGCTGATAGAGGAAGCATTATTTACCCTCGGTGCAATAAAAGAATTGAACCCTGCAGCAAAAGATCCTCTGGCCGATGCCGGGACTATCGCAAAAGCCATCAAGATAGGCATCCTGGATGCACCGCACCTTAAAGGAAACCCGGCTGCCTGCGGCAAACTGGTTACAAGGCTGGTGGACGGCGCCCTGTATGCGTATGACCCCGAAGAAAAGCGGATACTCGCCGAAAAAGAACGCATCGAAAAAATAATGAGGGATTATACTGCCGTAGCTTTGGAAAAAGCAGGCTGATCCGCTGCCATAAAACCCGAGTAAAAAAATTAAAAATAAAACAAGCTCAAAATATATGCCTCCCTTTGAAGGGAGGCATTGTTTAATTATTATCCAGGGAGAATCTGCCATAAATTGAATACTCGTCAATGCATATTTAGAGAAAGTTTTGATATTGAACATGTATTACTATAGTGGTAAGATATTTTTTGAAGGAGGTAAATAGTAATGAGTCTGCCGGAAATAAAAAGATTGACAAGACTTACAACAAAAAATCAGACCACCATCCCCAGAGATATTTGTGAAAAAAAGGGGCTCAGTCCGGGAGATTTAATAGAATGGTAACTGGACAATAGTGGAAACATAATTGTTAAAAAAGTAGTCGATGACAGTGCGCTGGAAGAATTCATTGGCATTCTTAAAACGAAAAAGAGCACGCAAGAAATAATTGGTGAACTGCGAGGCCGAAACAATGAAGACAGCCGTTGATACCAATGTGTTTGTAGACATTTTGATAAATCAGTGTGGTCAAAAAATCATTGTTAAATGTCCATCGTGTAATATAAATATTTCCCCGCGACAGCATATTTTGACCGATTTTATCATAAGCGCGTATGCCGAAACCCAGGTTGATAGATTATTAAGCCACGACAGGGGTTTTGTCGCAAGATATTTTCCAGAGCTTGTGTCATACCATGATTTGCAATCTATATTAATTGACCGAGATGAATAACAGGTATTTAAGCAAAAAAAACTGGAGCTAATTGCTATGTTCCAAATTTTAGCATTAAAAACGTTGTCAGATTATTTATTTTAATAATATAACCCTGATTATATTGTTTTAATTTGATAATATACAGTAGCTAAGCCTTCAGACCATAGCATAATTCTTATTTACCTTTTGTTTTATTACAAAAGGTATTTTTATATTTTTTGTCGAATTATATGAATGTCAATTTTAAATTATTGCTGACAATGCTGATTATATTAAAATTCGTATAAATACAGAAGGAAATAAATAATAAAACAGAGCAAAAATAATTCCGATGCTGCAGGTAAGGACAACCATCGGCAGAAAAATGAATTTCGCTACCGGTCTACAGAAGAATGGAATTATAAATATTAGCGAAAGGAGCATTGCTATGGCAAGCAAGATAATATTTATTTCACCGGATGAAAAATTGACGGCTAAAGCAAAACAGGTGATATCGGAACTTGGAGAAGATATAGAAGTAATGCAGGGGTCACTGAGCGAAGGAGTGGAACTCGCAAAGCAGGCTGTCAGAGAGGGAACCAATATAGTAATCAGCAGAGGAGGTACCGGCAGTTTAATAAAGAGAAATTTGGAGATTCCCGTGGTTAATGTGGAAATAAATGGTTTCGATATAGTTCAGTCCATAAGTAAGGCAATGCGGTATTCCAACTGTATCGGAGTGGTCGGCTTTGAAAACCTGGTAAAAAGCGCTGAAAAGATGAACGAAAAAATGGAAAAGGCTTTTCCCATACAGATATATACCGCCATGGTAAAAAGCGAAAGAGAAGTCGAACAAAAAGTTTTTCAATTGTTTTCAATGGGAGTAGGGGTACTCATAGGTGGAAATGCAGTGGTTGAGTCTGCAAACAAGTTTGGATGCCATGGCATGCTGCTCGAATCCGGTAAGGAGGCTATTGCCGAAGCTATACGCGAGGCCAAGCATATTCTTGAAGTGCAAACGAGAGAAAAAGAAAAGGCGGAATTTTTAAAATCCATAATTGACTTTGCATACGAAGGAATCATAGGCATCGATGCCGAGGGAAAAATAACTGTGTTCAACCCTGTGGCGGAAAAATTGACAGGCTGCAAATCCGATGAAGCCATCGGCAAAATGATAGACGAAGTTGTAGAGAATACATGCATGCTCAGAGTGCTGCGCACTGGAGAATCTGAACTGGGGGAATTGCAGCAGATAGGTGAAATTTCGATTATAACCAACAGGATACCGATAATTGTTAATAATGAAATAAGGGGAGTTGTGGCAACATTCCAGGAATTAGAAAAAATACAGAAGATAGAAAGGCAAATAAGAAAGAAACTGTTCCTTAAAGGTCATGTGGCAAAAGCTCATTTTGATAACATCGTAGGCAAAAGCAAAGCAATAAAAGAAGTAAAAATGCGCGCCAGAGAATTTGCGAAGGTTGACAGCACGGTTTTGATTTTAGGCGAGACGGGTACGGGTAAAGAGCTGTTTGCTCAGAGCATTCATAATGCAAGCCACCGTTCGGACAAACCATTTGTAGCCATAAACTGTGCGGCCCTGCCGGAGAACCTGTTGGAAAGCGAATTGTTCGGCTACGTTGAAGGAGCTTTTACTGGCGCAAAAAAAGGCGGCAAACCTGGGCTTTTTGAACTGGCACACAGCGGGACAATTTTTCTTGATGAAATAAGCGAGATGTCCCCAAAACTACAAGCAAGATTTTTGAGAGTCCTCCAGGAGAAAGAGGTTATAAGAATCGGAGATGACAGGGTTATACCGGTAGATGTGAGAGTAATTGCTGCAACCAATCGGGACCTTTACAGGATGGTAAGAGAAGGCAGCTTCAGAGAAGACCTGTATTACAGGCTAAATGTGCTTGAATTAAAAATACCGCCTTTGAGGGAAAGAAAGGAAGACATACCCGATCTTGTGAAGTTTTTTATTGAAGAGAAGAGCAGGGAATTGGGCATAAAGCCGATGGGCGTTGACAGGAAGGCGCTGGAAAAATTAACCTTGTTTTCCTGGCCGGGGAATGTAAGGCATCTGGAAAATATTATTGAAAGGGCCATAGTGCTTTGTGCAGGAAGGGAAATAGGGGTGAATATAATTGACGAAGCATTGAACAGGCATGGCCCGGACATTGCCTCCACATCATTGACAGATAATATGGAGATTGAATCCAATGAAGGAATACTGCGGGATATGGAGGAGGAAATGATTAGGAAGGTTCTGCAGGAAACGGGAGGTAACAGGACTTTGGCGGCCCAACGGTTGGGGATTAGCGTGACGACGCTATGGAGAAAGCTTAAACAATTAAAAAGATATGAAAAAATATAATCAAAAATATTCTTTTCAATATGAAATGCAAATTTAAATTTGAAAAGCTTGAGAAATATGGATATTACGGTGTGGCCCTGAAATAGAGCTATTTTTTTTAGTTATTTTGAGTGGCATGAAAATTGCGCATGTATGGATTGAAATGATTGAAATAAAAACGGGAGAGGATGATGGTATATGAATGATTCACTGCTGTACGATATCGACACCATTAAAGATTTTTGCGCCGACATATTGACGAAAGCGGGCACCAGTAGTCAGAATGCGGAAATTATAACAGAATCGTTGATTTGCGCTGATTTGCGCGGAGTAAAGTCTCACGGCATCGTGAGATTGCCGGCATATTTAGAAAGAATAGAAAAAGGCGTGCTGGACCCCAGCGCAAATATGGAATTCGAAAAAAACTTTGCCGCAATAGCTTTGCTGAATGCGAGAAACGGATTCGGGCAGGTGGCTGGATATAGGGCAATGAAAACCGCCATGGATAAAGCCCGAATGTATGGCGTTGGAATGGTTGGGGTTAAAAACTCCAATCACTTCGGAATAGCTTCATATTACTCAATGCTCGCCTTAGCTGAAGATATGATAGGAATTGTCCTCACTCACGCTTCGCCCGCTATCGCGCCGTACGGGACAAAAAAACCTTTACTCGGGACAAATCCGATATCCATAGCAGTTCCTGCGGGAGAAGAAATCCCCATTGTTCTTGACATGTCAATGTCTGTAGTAGCTCGAGGTAAGATACGCTATGCCGCTTTGACCGGAGAAGAAATACCTTTTGGCTGGGCGCTGGATGCCGAGGGCAAACCTACAAACGATCCGCAGGAAGCGTTGAAAGGCAGCCTTATTCCGATTGGCGGCGTCAAAGGCTCGGGATTGTCGCTGATTGTAGACATACTGTGCGGGATATTGACCGACAGTTGCTTAACGGGAGAGGTGAAAAACATTACTGATACAAATGGACCTTCCAATACTGGCCATATATTCTGTGCTGTCAATATATCGAGTTTCATAGATGTGGAAAGGTTCAAAACCAACATAGATGCGGTAATAAAAAAGATAAAATCTCTTCCGGCAATAGATAATAATGACATATACATGCCCGGTGAGATTGAATACAATCTAGCGAAAAAAAGAGAAACGGAAGGGCTGCCAGTAGAACGAGATGTCATTAAGGCCCTTAATAACCTGGCGGATCGATATGGTGTTGCCAGACTATAAATAATTAAACCAGATAATTGAATTAAACAAACCAGTCTTTTCAAAATGAAATTTTAGTTATTTCAAATCGAAATCCTGATATGAGCGATGAATTGTGAAAAGCAGTAAAATACACGAATCAAGTCAAATGGCATACTTCTTGCTTTATTAAAAAATATGATGATTGAAATTTTTAAAAAATGTCATGCTCATAAAAAATGGAGGTGCAAATAATGAAGTATAAAATTTCAAAAGGGTCCATGGACAAAGCCGACGGCATCTATTTTCAAAACATGACGGGATATCAGGTTGCAGAAAGGTTGAAACAGAATGATATTATCATCATACCTGTTGGAAGCACTGAGTATCACGGCAAGGGCCAGTGCTATGGAGAGGATACTTTTCTGGTGACAAGGATGGCTGAGACTGTAGCGCGTGAGGTTGGATGTACGGTGTCCCAACCCATTTGGTTCGGCTCTCATCCCTGGAATCAGATGGGTATGCCGGGCACTGTGATTATTCCTGAAGAAACCTTTACAAATTACCTTAGGGCGATAATAGCCGGTTACTGGAATGCTGGATTCAGGAAACAAATCTTGATCAACGGTCATGGGCAGGAATACGTTATACCCAATGCCATACAGCAGTTCGGGAAGATATACCAGGTTCCGGCTGTTATTGCATTCGTAAACTGGCCTACCGTAATTCATGATTATATCAAAGACAAAGCCCATGGAGGGCCTTTTGAAACCGCGTTCAGACATGCTGATGAAGTCGAAGCGTCATATGCTCTGGCTCTATTTCCCGAAATGAATGACAAGGAAAAGATGGAAGACACAGTTCCCACAGGCTTCATGCCTGAAGGCCATATCGATAAAGGTGGGGATATCTACCAATATCCGATTCCCGGACATGGGCAGATAGGATGCGGCGGTCTGGAGGTCATACTGTATCCCGAAGGAGTAATAGGTAAACCATCCCTGGCAGATGCCTCCAAGGCGGAAGAAGGACTGGAAGCATTGTTCGATTATTTGATCAAGCTGCACAATGATATCAGGGAAAAATTTCCACCGGGGAAATTACCAGATATTAACCTTGTAACCGAGCGCGATAAAGAAGTAATAGAATCGGTAATAAAGGGCCCCTTTAACGGCGGCAAGAGCATATATTCTATTCACCATCCGGTTTAAAATCGGTTTCGAATTAATATAAAAAATTCATGGGAGGAAGGATTATGGGAGAAAAAAAGGATATTTTTTTTCAGGTGGTGGCAGATAGAAGAAGCATAAGGAACTATACTAAAGGCAAGGTATCGGAAGAGGACCTTCGGCTGATTCTGGAAAGTGCCAGACAGGCACCTTCAGGCGAGAATGCCCAACCGTGGAGGTTTATTGTTGTTAAAGATGAGGAAGGCAAAAACTACTTGGCAAAAATATCCAAAAATGCCAGTGGAAGAAGGTTTACGGGAGAATTCTTGAGCAAGCAGATGCAGGAAAGATTTAAGACTTTGCAGGATGAAGAGAAAAAACTGGCGGCTTTTAAAAAGCTAACCTCGGGAGATGTCTCCGGTTTTGTCAGCGAGTCTGATTTAATATTAATAGTCATCGGAAAGAAAGATGTCTGGGACTTGCCTTTTGATTGTTCTGCTGCAATTGAAAATATACTGTTGACCGTGACCAGCCTGGATTTGGGTGCCTGCTGGCTGGTGGCTCCGTGCATCGATATCAGGGATGAACTGAAGATAAAATCCTATTTTGAAATTCCCGAAGAATACAAGGTTGTGAGTATAATATCGGTGGGTCAGCCTGCCAGGATACCAAATGCTCGCCCCAGAATACCTTTGCAGGAACTGGTTTTCAAAGAGAAGTTTGGAAACCGCTATTATACAGAATAATACGGATGGGAGGTTTTGTGCATGGATGAACTCAATAAATTTAAAGATGAACTGATTTTTGAAGTACAGAAGGAATTCTGGAATGAGCGCGGAAAGGGAGCGCGTTATCGGCTCACGCGGGCAGGAGTCCAGTTTTTTGAGGAAAAGCTGGGCAAGGACATGGCCAATAAAGATAATGTCAAAAAGTATCTTGTTGAAAACAATTTCTGTGAAGAAATATGCTTTAAGGAAGACGACATATCGCTGGGCATTTCAGTGAAAAATTGCTGTTTAAAAAATATAAGGAATTATTTTGATCGCGAAGGCATGCAGCCATTAGGCTGTCCCATTGCAAATGTATTCATGCATTCTCTGGAAATGAACAGCGGTCTTTCCCCGGAACTTTTGCCGATTGAAAAAGAAAACGAATATTGTAAACTGACGTTGGCAAAGATGGCTACTTCCGATGTTGTAAAGAGGTGAGCTTCTTTGAAAAGCAAGGTAATGGAATTGAGCCAGGCGGTAAGAGAAATACCGGAGGAAAACGGACATTTGGCACTGGGCGGATTTGCGATTGCCAGAAATCCCATTGCTTTTGTGAATGAAATCATAAGGCAGCATAAGAAAGGGTTGAACGTTTACCAAACCGTTGCTGGGATGGACACGGAGCTGCTGGTGGGCGCGGGAATGGTAAAGAAACTTGAATATAGCGCCGGTTCCCTTGACAGATTTGGCAGATTGGAGCAAATAAACGATGCCATTGACAAGGGAAGGTTGGATATAAGAGAATACAGCGGATTAAGTATTTCCTTGAGATTTCTTGCTGGTTCGATGGGTATTCCGTTTATTCCCACCAAAACACTCTTGGGCACTGATATGCTCAGAAATTTGCTTCGGAAAAATGATGATGAGGTAAAGGTAGAGATATCGCCATTTGACGGAGAAAAATACGTTTACTTAAAAATGCTCCAGCCGGATATAGCGGTTATTCATGCTCAATATGCGGATGAAAAGGGAAACGTGATAATTGAGGGTCCGCAGTGGGATGTCGAAATGGCAAAATCTGCAAAAAAGCTATATGTCACTGTAGAAAAACTGGTCTCCACGGAATTTATAAAGAAAAATCCTGAGAAAGTGGCAATACCGAGCATGTATACACATGCCGTAATAGAGGTTCCTTTTGGCGCTTATCCTACTTCTGTTTACAGGATGTATGACTATGACAGCGAGTTTTTAACAAAGTATGCGAAAATAAACAAAAATACTGAAGAATTTAATAAGTACCTCAATGAATACGTTTTCGGCACAAAAAATCACAATGAATTTTTGAATAAAATAGGCGGTCTAGATAGGATGAGCAAAATTACGGCTGATCCAGTATTTGGATATTAAGCATGAGGTGAAATTTATGACCGTTGAATACACGACAAATGAATTAATGGCCGTTACGGCGTCACGTTTATTGAAAGACGGGGACAATGTAGTGGTGGGATTAGGCCTGCCTCAAATAGCTTCTTTGCTTGCAAAAAGTACCCATGCTCCGGGGCTCAATATAGTATATGAGATTGGCGTAATAAATCCAGATGCTTTCGAAATGGGAGTAGGGGTTGCGGATCCCAGGCTTTGGTATAATGCCGAGCATTTTACAAGTTTTGTCGGCACACTGGGCCATGTTTTGCAGAAAGGTCAGATTGACGTAGGTTTTCTGGGCGGCCTGCAGGTGGATAAGTACGGAAACATAAACAGCACGCTGGTGAGAAACGAATCCGGCAGCAGACATATTAACGGCAGCGGGGGGGCTGCAGATATAGCATGCTTCGCTAAGCGGATTCTGGTGATAATGAAGCACGATAAGAGAAAATTGGTAGAAAATGTCGATTTCATCACAAGCGTGGGGTACTTGAGGGGCTCCAATTCCCGCGGTCAAGAAGGCGTTCCGATGTGCGAATATATAAAAATAATCACGAATCTTTGTGTTTTCGGATTTGATGAGGATGAAAAGGTATTAAAGATAGAGTCGCTGCATCCCGGTGTTTCCGCGCGAGATGTCTTGGAAAACACCGGAGTAAAAGTTCATATTCCGGATAATGCGGCAAGAACGGCAGAACCCACCGATGAGGAAATCTACTTGCTGAGAAACAAAATTGACCCCATGAAGATGTATATCTAACTGTCAGTGGATGTTAGGGGAATAACGACATAAAGAAGGGGGGCATGATAGAAAAATTATTGATAGAAAAATCATATTTTATGTTTTTACCCCAAAAAAATAAGGAGGTAGCAAAGTAATGAAAAAAAACAACCTTCTTGTTCTGGTTCTACTGACAGTGTTTATGCTCTCGATTGTTTTGGCAGGGTGCAGTCAGCCGAAGCAGGAGCAGCAGCCGCAAAATAGTGCAAATAAAGCAACCGAAGAAACAAAGACGAAATACCCCGAAAGGTCTATAAATGCGGTAATAGGCTTTGCAGCGGGAGGTCCTACAGACCTGATCGGGAGGGGCATTTTGCCCATATTGCAGGAGAAACTGGGTGTGGGAATAGGAATAACAAACATGCCGGGCGCTTCCAGCGCCACTGCAGCTTCAAACGTGCTGTCGCAGCCTAAGGATGGCTATACGCTGTTCTTCGGGTCGGAAATAATGTCAATATGGCAGACTATGGGCGTCATCGATTTGAATCCGACCAGAGACTTTATTCCTATCAAATTGGTAGCCCAGGCCATCCCTGTTCTGGCAGTTCCTCCGGATTCGAAATTCGAAAAAGCTGAGGACTTTGTGAAATATGCAAAAGAAAACCCGGGGAAATTGAGGATTGGGACGGCCGGTCCCGGAACCGTACCCCATATTTCCGGACTGCTCCTTGAAAAAGAACTCGGGTGCAAATTCACTTTTGTCCCCTTTGATGGAGGTCGTCCTGCTGTAACGGCGGTCATGGGAGGGCAGGTTGACGCTACGATTGAGATGGTGCAGTCCATGGTTGAAGCGTATAAGGCTAACAAGCTGAAGATACTGGCCTCCTTTACCAATGAACCCATTTCCGGTCTGGAAAAGATAGAGCCGATAGGAAAGCTGTATCCTGAACTGTCGAAATATCTGCCATACGGTCCGTATTTCGGTCTTTTTGCGGCAAAAGGAACGCCGCAGGATGTCGTGGATGTGTTGAAGAGTGCAATGGATGAGGCAATAAAGGATCAGAAATGGCTCGATTACTGCAAGAGTTTGTATCTGGTTCCTATAGATTACAGCGGTGATGAAGCGGTAAAATTCCTTAACGACTGGACTTCAAAATCTGCATGGATTTTGTATGATGCCGGCGGTGCCAAACATTCTCCGGCAGATTTCGGGATACCCAAGCCTCAACAATAGTATTAAAATCCAAGGATAATTTAAAACCCAAAAAACATCCGCCCTCTAAAGCTTAGAGGGCGGATGCATCGTAGCATTCTTCGGATTTTATATCTAACTATATCTTACAAGGAGGATTATAAATGCTGAAAGTAGACAAGAAAAAATGCACGGGCGATCAGGTATGCACCACAGTATGCCCCACCGGTGCCGCACATATGACGGATGACGGCAAGGCCGAAATTTCTGCAGACGTTTGCGTGGAATGTTACGCCTGCATGAATGTATGCCCTCAGGAAGCAATATTTGAGGCTGATGAAAATGCAGGCAAGGAGTGACGAAAGGTGGGAGAGTCGAAACTTTTGAACAAAGTATCGATTATAGTGATTGCAGCCGTGTGCATTCTGGCTTTTGCGGATATAGGATATTTCATGTTTTCCCAGGGAATTCCGCTTCTGACGGTAGATTCCCCCATAATCTTTCCCTTTCTCGTTGATTTGGTTCTATTAATCAGTTTGATAATGGTTATTACCGGAGAATTTAAAAATAGCTCTCGTGAAAAAGACACAAATAAAAATGAACCGGAAAATATAAAGGATTTAATAGCGGTAGCAGCGTATTTTGCGGGAACGGCTGCTTACATCCTTGTTTTGAAAAACCTGCATTTTCTTACTGGGACAATTGCATATATGCTTGTAATAATGTATCTGCTGCATGAGGCAAACCGGTTTGCCGACAAGGTTGTAAAAATCCTTATCCCATGTCTGATTACGGTTCCAGCTGTGTATTTTGTTTTCAGCGGCATATTCCACGTAATACTGCCTTAGGGAATGCGAGGAGGATATGTAATGAACATCATATTGCTGATTTATATGACAGTAGGCGCAATAATCGGATTAATCATGGGAGCGCTGCCCGGCCTGACGGTCACGATGACAATAGTTCTGGTGGTTTCGCTGACTTTTGGCTGGAACATGGTTGACGCACTGGCTTTCATAATAGGCGCTTTTTGCGGAGGCGTCATGGGGGGCTCCATTTCGGCAATAACTTTGAACATACCCGGAACTGCGGCTGCGGTCTCAACCATATTTGATGGCTATCCTTTGAAGAAAAAGGGTGAAGCGGCAAATGCCCTGAGCGTGGCATTGTTTGTGAGTTTGCTGGGAGGATTGTTCGGCATAGTATTTCTCATGGTATTTGGGACGCTGCTCGGTGAAGTTGCGCTGAAATTCGGGAGCCAGGAATATTTTCTCATTACTCTGTGGGGATTGTCCCTGATAGCGGTTTTAAGCAAGGGCAATATTCTAAAGGGAATTGCGGCCACATGCGTGGGCCTGATTATAGCCATGATCGGGATGGATCCCATAACAGGCATGATGAGATTCACGTTCGGATCTAATCTGCTTGGCGGCGGCATCAATTATATTGTGGCCATGATAGGTCTGTTTGGAATGAAGGAAGTTTTCGTTTCTCTTAGCAGCAAACAGACTTTTAAAATTGAAAATGAACGCTACAGGATAAGAGATCTGTTCCCGAAGTTTGATATCATAAAAAAGACTCTGACCTGCATGACATGGTCCGCGCCTATCGGTGCGATTATAGGCCTACTGCCGGGGACCGGAGGGGATATTGGCTCTCTTGTGGCGTACGGATTTACTAAGCAGCTTGTAAAAAATCCCAGCAGGCCCTTTGGCGAAGGGGCCTACGAAGGAGTTGCCGCCCCGGAAGTGGCAAATGATGCGGCTATAGGAGGCGCAATTACAACGATGCTGACATTGGGAATTCCGGGGGATTCGATAACAGCGGTTATTTTGGGTTCCTTTTATCTGCATGGCATTCTGCCGGGGCCGACATTTATGATGACCCAGAGAAACTATTTTTACATGATAATTGTATTTTTGCTTATTAGCGAGTTCATCGCCTATTTTCTGGGCATTCTGGGAAGCAACGTCATGCTGCGGATGCTGAACCTTCCGAAGTGGTATCTCGTACCGTTTATTACCATTCTGTGCGTTATAGGTTCGTATGCTCTGCAGAACAACATATACGATGTGCTGTTCATGCTTATCTTCGGTTTCATCGGGTATCTATTTGAAAAAGCCGGTTTTCCGGTAAGTCCCATAGTTCTGGCATTGATACTTGGGTCAATGATAGAAACCAATTTCAGGAAAGCCCTGATTATTACAGGAAGTATTGGCAGCCTGCTCGCATCCTTTGTCACCCGCCCGCTGAGTTTGATTTTATTGATAATAATTATAGCCACTTTCGTTACACAGTCGCTTATTTTGTCTAAAATGGGGAAATTGGAAAACAATCAGTAAAACAGGAGGGGATAGGATTGAATAAAATTGTGCGATTGAATATGAGCAACAAGCAAATCAACATATCCAGCAACGAAGAATATAAAATTCTGGGCGGCAGGGCTCTGACTTCCAGAATAATTTTTGATGAGGTTGAACCGACATGCGATCCTTTGGGTAAGTTCAACAAATTGGTCCTGGCTCCCGGCCTTCTGGCAGGTACTGCCGTTTCAAGCGCGGGAAGGCTTTCTGTGGGATGCAAAAGCCCGTTGACCAACGGCATAAAGGAAGCCAACTGCGGCGGGGTAATCGGCACGGCGCTGGCTAAAAACGGCGTAAAGGCAATAATAATAGAAGATCTACCCGGGGATGACAACTGCTATGTGCTTGAAATAGACGGTGAAAATATAAAGCTTGCCGCGCATAATGAGTTGAGATTTCTCGGAACATACGATACGGTTTCCAGATTATATGAAATCTACGGCAAAGATATAGCCATATTGTGCATAGGACCTGCCGGCGAAAGGGGCATGAGGGCTGCGTCCATTGCTGCCACAGACCCGACGGGAGAACTCAAATTCGCTGCCCGGGGCGGCGTAGGTGCCGTAATGGGCAGCAAGGGCATAAAAGCGGTTGTAGTGCATGATAACCGCAACAGGGAAATAGAGTATCATTCAAAAAATGAATTTATGGAAGTTGCGAGGAAAATAAACAAAGAATTGTTGTCGGATCCCAAGACAGGTGTTGCATATAAGAAAAACGGGACGGCAGGGATTGTGCTGGCTGTAAATGCAATGGGAGCGCTGCCGACGAAGAATTTCCGTTACGGGTCCTTTGAATATGCCGAAAACTTGAGCGGCGATGTGATGCATGAAACCATTACGAAAAGAGGAGGCTGCGGCAAGACGGGAATTCCGTGCATGGCGGGATGCGTAATCCAGTGCAGCAATATATATCCGGATGAAAACGGCCAAAAGATTGTTTCGACCCTTCAATACGAGACAATAGCCCTTTTGGGGTCCAATCTGGGATTTGACAATCTGGACTCGGTTGCAAAATTGAATAGACAGTGCGACGACATAGGCCTCGATACTATCGAAATGGGAGCAACTCTCGGCGTGGCTATTGAAGCGGGATTGGCTGAATTCGGTGATGAGAAAGGCTGCATGAAGCTGCTTGAAGAAATCAGGCAAGACACGGTGCTTGGAAAAGTTCTGGGCAATGGTGCGGAAATAACCGGGAAAGTGCTTGGAATCAGCAGAGTTCCGGCGGCAAAAGGGCAGGGCTTTCCAGGGTATGACCCGAGGGCGTTGAAAGGAAACGGTGTCCTTTATGCAACATCGCCCATGGGTGCCGACCATACCGCGGGAAATGCCTTCGGCTCAAGAAACGAAGTTGATCCTTTGGGCCGTGAAAAACAGGGAGAACTGTCAAACAACTTGCAGAAGAAGATGACGACCCTTGACAGTCTTGGTTTCTGCATTTTTGCACGTGGGCCATTATTCAAAGATCCGTCGACTATGGCCGCAATGATAAATTCTTTGCTGGGGCTAGATATAAATGTGAATGATGTATGGGATATAGGCATCAATACTCTGAAAATAGAAAGAGAATTTAATATAAAAGCCGGTATAAGCCCTGCTCAGGATAAGCTTCCTGAATTCTGCTATGTGGAACCGCTGCCCCCAACAAATTCCGTCTTTGATTTGACATCTGAAGAAATGAATAAAGCTATTTTATAAAAAATTAACGGTGAGAGCGATGATTAAAATAAGGGCGCATCACCTGATAAAAAATTTTAAAAAAAAAGAGATTGAACTTGATTTGAGCAAAGAAACTTATCTGCAGGAAATCTTAAATGCCATAGGAGTGTCCGAAAATGATGTAGGCATGGTAATCGTTAATGGCAGATGGCAACAGAAGAATTGTGTCATAAAAGATAACGATACCGTGGAATTATTCCCCTACATGGACGGGGGATAATATTGGAATAAATATTAAAAATGAAAGGAGTAAAATTAAATGGCAAAGCTGATTGTAAAAGAAAGCGAAATTGAAGGGACCAAAAGGATACCGCCAAGAGTTTCCAAGGTACTGATATGCAACAAGACTGTAGGTGCCACAAGAATATCCATGGGAGTAAATATAACCGAAGTGGGAAGTAGGATTCCGCTTCACAGCCATGAAAACCAGGAAGAAGCCATGTATGTAATTTCAGGCAAGGGCAAACTGATTGCAGACGGCGAGGAATATGAACTTACCCCTGGTACAGCCATATTTTCGCCGGTGGGTGTAAAACACGAGATAGTAAATACAGGCGATGAACCCTTTAAAATAGTCTGGGCTTACGGGCCTCCTCTGCCGGAACACTTGGGTTGATAGATTTGATATAGAATAGATATTTTTTACAAAGATTGATGTTTTTACCCTATACTAACGCCATGCGGGCTGTATCACAAACTGCCCTAAGCAAGTATAAAATGCATTAGGATATAGCCCGTATAGGCATGCCTTCCTTTAAAACACATTGTTAAACCAGCTAAACTACCCCTTCATGAGCGCAAAATAACGAAGAAGGATTAAGACTTATGGTGCATGGAGCCTCCTAGTAGAACCCCGGGGTTTCCTATTTAATGTGAAAAGGAGGATAAAAATGCAAAGCCGGGGTGAAATAGAGAAAAAGTCAATTTTGGAAACTTTAATAGAGGTCATGCCAATTTTTATACAACTTATACCTTTGGATTGCAATATTTCAATAACTGATACAGAATACTTTTTAGCAAATTTCACTACAGGAGAATTCAATCTTGATCAGCAAAAAGGGAAAAAAATACCTGAAAACAGCGGTATCAGAAGGGTTATAACAACGGGAGAAGTTCAGAAATATGTATTGCCAAAAGAAGTATATGGAGTTCCTTTTAAATCAATATCTGTTCCTATTAAAGATGAAAAAGGAAAAACAATTGGGTGTATAGCTCTCGGAATGAGCTTAAAGAATCAGGAAAGATTAGAACAGGCTATAAATACTCTGTCTGCTACAAGTGAAGAAGTTGTTGCTTCTGCAGAAGAATTAGCTTCTTCTGCTCAAGAATTATCGAGATGTATGGAAATTGTAGATGCAATGAAAAAAGAGATGGAAGAACAAATACATGAGACAGAAGAGATTCTCTATTTCATTAAAAATGTTGCCACGAAATCAAATATTCTGGGAATTAATGCTGCAATTGAAGCCGCTCGAGCGGGTAAAAATGGACAAGGTTTTAACATTTTGGCAGAAGAAATTCGCAAAATGGCAAAAAGTAGCGCGGATTCGGTAAAAAAAATAGAGGCGATTACAGAAGGAATAAAGCAGAAAATGTTAAGGATAAGTGCTGAAATCCAAAAAACTTTTGATCTTTCAAAAAATCAAGCATTGACTTCCAATGACATATCTGGAGCAATTCAGGAATTGAATTCTTTAATTATTGACCTTGAAAGCATATCGAAGATTATTTGATCTTCATTTTCATATTAACTTCCATGCAGGTCAGACCCAGCAAACTGCAAGATTTCAAAGTGAAAATTAATATTGCAAATTGAATTTTTAATTACAATAACAAAATGTGAAAATCCGCAAAATACTTGAATTATGCTAAATGGCATATTTTTGCTAGACATATTCTTGCTATATATAAAAATGCTAATATTTAAAGTATTATACTAGCCCTCACGCCGGGCAGACCCGGCACAAAAAGGATGAAACGGAGGGATAAAAATGAATGTAAAGAAATTGCTTGCTGTGATTATTGTCTTGTCATTTATGATTATGCCGTTTACTATGGCATATGCGGCTTCGGATACGGTCGGGATAATGGCCAGCCCGCTTACTGCGATATCCGCGGCTTCAGGCGCAGCTAAGGCAATAGCCAGCCCGCAGACAATCATTGTAGACGGCAGAGAAGTTAGGGTTGAAGCCTATAATATTAATGGGTACAACTACTTCAAGCTTCGTGACATTGCACGGCTGCTGAGCGGGACAAAATCCCAATTTTCTGTTGACTACGACGCAGGCACAAATACTATCGTTGCCAAAACAGGTGAAGCATATCAGTCTGTCGGCGGGGAGCTATCCGCAGGAGATGATAAATCTGCCACTTGTATTTCAAGCAATTGGGTATTCAAGGTCAACGGGCTTGATATAAATGCAAGCAAATACATAATTGGAGGCAATCACTTTTTCAAGCTGCGCGACCTTGGGACTGCTTTTGGATTTGCCGTGGCCTATGACAGCAGCAAAAACGCTGCGGTCATTACCAGCGGAAAGGTAAGCCTGGTGTTCAATGATGCAAATTATACTGCAAAGACTTCGGAGTTTAAAGGCAAAACCATTGCCTACCGTGCCTATGAAAATATCGTTTATGTGTCTAATCCCGTGGATGCCGATTATGAGGCTATGAACATTTACATCCCCGAGGAGTACTTTGAGGGCAAGTCCATCGGCAACTATAATGCAGAAACGGCCCCTATCTTTTTCCCAAACATGGTGGGTGGCTACATGCCTGCAAAACCTGGGGCCCCTGGCGTAGACAATGCCGGTAATCCAAATTCAATACTCATGGCCCTTTCAAAGGGCTATGTAGTGGCAGCGCCCGGCGCGCGCGGGCGTACTTTGCAGGACGAAAACGGCCTGTATACCGGCAAGGCACCCGCCTGCATCGTGGACTTGAAGGCGGCTGTCAGATACCTTCGCTATAATGACGATATTATGCCCGGAAATGCTGAGAAAATCATTTCAAATGGCACAAGCGCTGGTGGCGCGCTATCGGCGCTGCTCGGCGCAACCGGCAACAACGCGGATTATGTGCCATATCTGGAGGCGATCGGCGCGGCCGATGAGCGCGACAATATCTTTGCCGCCTCATGCTACTGCCCTATTACAAATCTGGATAATTCAGACACGGCCTATGAGTGGCAGTTTAACGGCATAAACGATTACGATTTCAGAGGTACGAAGGGCATATTGACGGAGGAACAGATAAGGGTCTCGAACCTGCTGAAACCAATGTTCCCCGAATATCTTAATGGCCTGGGGCTTAAAAAGCCTGACGGGACTGCGCTTACACTTGATTCAAAGGGGAACGGCAGCTTTAAAGACTACGTCAAGTCTTTCTTGATCGCATCGGCGCAAAAAGCTCTGAACAACGGAACGGATCTTTCGGGACTTGACTGGTTGATGATAAAAGATGGAACTGTCACGGACATAGACTTTGAAAAATATGCCGTTTATGCCACAAGAATGAAGCCGGCCCCCGCCTTTGACGCTCTGGACTTAAGCAGTTTTGAAAACAACCTGTTCGGCACCGCTACCGTTGACAACCAGCACTTTACAAAATTCAGCCAGGAAAATAGCACAAAAGACGGCTCGCTTGCCGATGCAAAAATTATCAAGATGATGAATCCGATGAACTACATCGGTACAAAGGGGACCACCACCGCTAAGTACTGGCGGATCCGCCACGGTGCTGTTGACAGAGATACCTCCCTCGCCATCCCCGTCATCTTAGCCACAAAGCTGGAGAACGAGGGTTTCGACGTTGATTTCATGCTACCTTGGGGTCAAGGGCACGGTGGAGATTACGACCTCGATGAACTATTTGACTGGATTGACAGTATTATTAGGAAATAAGGCTTTTAGCCGAGCGCGAAAGTTGCAAAGGTGGCTGTAATACATGAATTTCCCGGTGGAAATCCGTAATTTCATTGATTTAAAATCGACTTTAGCACAGTACAAATCAAAATACTAAAAAATGATGATTTACATACATACTTTGACATCGAATAAAATGAGTTCTGCGTTTCTGCAGGACTTATTTTTTATTGTCGAGGCACTTAAAACCGTAATTTTAATAACAGGCACTGGCTTCAAAGCACATATTTTTGGGATTGCTGTGTCAAATAATTTGCATAAAAATTTACAGGTTGCATTCAAATGGTTAAAAATTGCCGCATATATTCGGGAAGAATAAAACAAGATTGAAACCATTGAATTATTAATGATTGTACGTTACTATAATAAAAAAGCGATTCAGGAATAACAAAAAAATAGATAAATATTGCATGATATATTATCGTGCAGAAAAAGACTGGTGAGGTTATGGCCATGGTCTATCTTACGGATAGGTGTTATAAAATAATAAACCTACTGCTAGAGCAAGAAAAGATTACTACCAAACAAATTGCCAAGGCAATAGGAGTGAGCGAAAGGACAGTAAGGTATGACCTTGATACAATAGATTATTGGCTAAAGGAGAAGGGGGTAAATTTAAAAAGAAAGAATAAAATCGGCATATGGATAGAAAATCGCAGTCAAAATTTAATAAAACTTAAAGAATTTTTAGACCCTGCTGCTGACAACTATCATGTCTTTAACAGTGAAGAACGAAAAAAGATTATACTTCAAATGCTGTTTGAAAGTCAGCGGCCTCTTTCGGTTATGGAACTTGCAGAAAATATAAAGGTAAGCAGGACGACCATTATAAAGGACCTTGACGATGTTGAAAAATGGCTTCAAAAGAGAAACATCCGCCTCTTAAGGAAGCCTAACTATGGAATTTTTTTGGAATGTGATGAAATTAGCTGGAGAAAAGGGATTATAGAACTGATAAGCGAAAATATTGACAAGACCAATCTTGTTAAATTTTTAAAACAAAACCGGCTAACCGGGTTAAAAAGCAGCCGAATCGATTTTTTGTTAAACAAACATCTTACAGAACTTTTCAGCAAGGTGGATATAATTTTTATCGAAAACTGCGTTGAGATGATAGAACAGCGCCTGAATTTAAAATTTGTTGATGCTGCCCTGATTGGATTGGTTATCCATATTGCCCTGGCAATAAAGAGGCTGCAGCAGCAAAAGCAGATAACAATGCCGGAAGAACAGCTGACAGCCTTGAAGAATACTGATGAATTTAACGTAGCAAGGGTTGTTGCAGAAAAACTTGGGGAACAGTTCAAGGTATTAATTCCCGACGCAGAGATAGGATATATAACCCTTCACATAATGGGAGCCAAGATACGGAAGAACTATTCGGCTGAACCCTATAATGGGTTAAATGCTACAGATAAAGAAATAGATATTATACAAAAATTTATAAATATTACAAGTTCTTTATTAAATGTAGATTTGAGCAAAGACGATGAATTGTTGAAAAACCTTTGCATCCATTTGAAACCGGCTATAAACAGGCTAAAATACGGGATGAGTATATTTAATCCGCTTCTGCAAGACATAAAAACAAAATATGGCATTATTTTCAGCGCTGCAAAAAGAGCTTCTGAGATATTTGAAAATGAACTCGGAGTCAGCCTGAATGATGATGAAATCGGGTATATCGCAATGCACATTGGGGCATCTCTTGAACGAAACAATTATAATATTTTCGATACGCGCATCAAAATCGTAGCGGTTTGCAGCAGTGGCATCGGTACGGCAAAACTTCTTTCTTCAAGAATAAAAAAAGAATTTCCCGAGATCGAAATAATACGCGAGGTTTCTCTTGCTGAATTAAATGAGGAAGTATTAAACGATGCAAGTTTTGTCGTAACAACAATTCCTATTGAAGACATTTTTTATAAACCCGTAATTTATGTAAGCCCGCTGCTTGAGGAAAAGGATATCGAATTAATCAGGGCTGTTGTGCGCAGGACCGGGTCCAACCTCGGCAAACATGATCTAATCATTGAAAGGATTGTATCTGCTGTTGAGAGAAACTGCAAGATAACAAATCGTTTAAACTTGATAAAAGAACTCGAAAATATTTTCAATATCCAGCAGGAATGGAAAGGAGACCGTTTGCCCATGCTTTTGGATTTAATCACAGAAAAAACTATAGCTGTAGATGTTGAGGCAAGTGATTGGAAGGAGGCGATAAGAAAAGCCGGAGAACTCCTCGTAGAACAAAATTATGTAAAGCCCGATTATGTAGAAGCAATGATAAAGACTGCAGAAGGAATGAAAGCTTATATTGTTATAACTCCAGGAGTGGCATTGCCTCATGCAAGGCCTGAATACGGCGTAAACAAAGTGTGCATGAGTCTGGCTCTTCTAAAAACACCCGTAAACTTTGGCCATCCTAAAAATGATCCGGTTAAAGCCGTAATAGCCCTGGGTGCAGTGGATAATCACACGCATTTGAAAGCCCTTGCGGAACTTTCGGATTTCCTTGATAGCCAAACCAATATCGAAAAGCTTTTTCAGTGCAAAAATGTTCATCAGGTAATGGAATTGTTTAAAAATAAAGATGGTTCAAATTGAATGGAAAGGGGGTGAAAAAGTGAATGACCGCCAAATATCGATATTGACAATATGTGCAGTAGGTGTAGGTTCCAGCCTGATGCTGAAGGCCAATGCAAGGGAGCTCTTGGACAGGCATAAGATCTCTGCGAAAATAACAAATTCCGACATGACCACGGCAAAAGCAAATGAAACCGATATAGTAATTACTACTCCCGATATCTATGGTTCTATAAAGGGAATAAAAGCAAAAAAGATTATCCTCCTTGACAATATGGTCAGCAAAAAAGAATTGGAGGAAAAACTTGTTCCGGCATGCAAGGAACTTTTGGAAAAATAAAATAAAAAACAGGAGGTAGATGGTAATCATGTCAATAGTCAATTTTATAATCAGCCAGGTGATGAGCGATCCCGGCGTGCTGTTCGGATTAATTGCTCTCGTGGGCCTATTGCTTCTAAGAAGACCGATTGAAGAAATAATCACTGGCACGACAAAGACGGTAATCGGCTATCTGATACTGGTGGCAGGGTGCGGATTGCTTCAGGAAGCATGTAATCCCTTAAGTCAATGGGTTAATAATTTTTTGGGAGTCAAGGGAGTGCTTCCCCAGGGACTTATGGCAATGGGTTTGATGATGTCTTCGAAATATGGAAGCCAGGTGGCTCTTGTAATTTTGCTTGGATTTATTCTTAATATAATCCTTGCAAGGATAACTCCGTTAAAGACCGTGGGCATTACCGGACATTTACTTGCTAATTGGGCTGCATGGGTCGTGGCTATTTTAACTGCACTTAATCTGACTCCTGCAGCAGTAGTGGTTGTAGCGAGCATAATATGCGGATTGCACTACTGGCTTGCAACAGCTATTACTCATCACTTTATGAAAAAGAACGAAAAGTTATCTCCCGAGTGGGCATTATATATTCCTGATTCTATGGCTGTAGCTGCTGTTTCTTGGGTTGCAAAGCTTGTGGGCAATCCGGATGAAAGATGCCAGGATATCAAAGTTTCACAAAAATTGGAATGGTTGCGAGACAGTATAGTAGGTATGGCTGTTCTTGCAGCTATATTATGGACCATACTTGGTGTGGCTTCTGGAAGACAGGTGGTAGAAGCAGTTTCTGGCGGGAAAAACTGGATACTATTCTCGATTTTTGCTGGATTTAAATTCGCAGGCGGCCTTGCAGTGGTAATATATGGTGTAAGAATGCTGCTTGGAGAACTGGTTCCGGCTTTCAACGGTATCGCAAACGCCCTGGTTCCTGGAGCTGTCGCAGGTCTTGACTATCCCACTGTCTTTCAATTTGCACCAACGGCAGTATTCATCGGATTTATATTCAATTTGCTGGGCGGTATTGTAGCAACACTTATAATGATATCAGTTAAACTTCCGGTTGTTGTGATACCCAGTGTATGGACAAATTTTTGGATGGGTGCAGTAACAGGTGTTTTTGCCGATGCATATGGAGGCAGAAAAGGAACAATGATAGCAACGTTCTTGATTGGATTGCTGGTTCCGTTCGGCTGGTCATTGGGGTATCCTCTAACAGGTCCATTGTCTAATTCTGGGCTAATTAGCGATTATACGGACGTTAGCGTAGGCAGTTTTATATTGTATTTATTTAGAAGCATATTTGTTCATTAATAAACTATTAATATGTAAGGTGGCAAAAATGACAGAATATAAAGTATTGATAACTGCGCATTCTTTTGGGAATGAAGGCCCGGAACCCTTTGAAATTCTCAAAAGGGCAAATATAACACCTGTGCTCAGAAAGAAGGAAAAAATCTGGGCTGAAGACGAGTTGTTGGAAATCATAAGTGATGCGGATGGTATCATAGTTGGAGCGGATAAAGTAACAAAAAGGGTCATTGATAAGGCTTCGAAATTAAAAATAATTGCAAAGCATGGAGTGGGTGTGGACAATATCGATGTGAAAGCTGCTGCGGAAAAGGGCATATTGGTTTCTGTGGCTCAGGGCTCGAATACGGTGGCCGTCGCAGAACTTGCACTGGCTTTAATGCTCGACCTTGCAAGAAATCTTCAAAGATGCAATTCGGAAACAAAGGAAGGAAAATGGAAAAGGATAATCGGCGTGGAATTGCAGGGGAAAACGGCAGGCATAATCGGTACGGGCAGAATAGGAAAAGAAGTGGCAAAGAGGCTTTACCATTTGGGAATGAAAATACTTGCCTTTGACACTTACAAGGATAATGAATTTGCAGAAAAATACGGCATAACCTATGTTGATTTGGACACGCTTCTCGAAAATTCGGATTTTATAACGCTGCATGTTCCGCTGATGGCAGAAACAGAAAGAATAATAAACAAAAAGAATATATCCCTGATGAAACCCACGGCATACATTGTTAACACTGCAAGAGGCGGCCTTATAGATGAAGAAGCCCTGTATGAAGCACTTAAAAACAATAAAATAGCAGGGGCGGCTGTTGACACGTTTGAGTTGGAGCCTCCGGTCAATAGTCCCCTGCTATCCCTCACAAATTTAATAGCTACACCTCATATAGGAGCCTATACTCATGATTCTATAAACAATATGAGCTGCATGGCAGCTCAGGCAGTAGCCGATTTCTTTATGGGCAAAGAGCCACGCTACGTAATAAACAAACCTTGATTTCAGGCGGTGACAGTAATTGCATGAAAAGATATTTTTCTCCCCTCAAGAAATAAAAAGTATATGCATATCAGTTTTGTGCAAAACTGGAGTTTCAGAGGAAGACGCAAAGCTAATAGCAGATACACTGGTTGAAGCGGATATGAGAGGCGTCTCATCCCACGGAATTCAAAATCTGCCTGTATACATTAAAAGGATACAAAATGGCGGCATAAATGTCAATATCAAACCTGAAGCAGTTCAGGTATCTGAAAACCAGTGGGTTATCGATGGAAAAGGCTGTTTTGGGCAGATTGCGGCCATTCAGGGGGTAAAAATATTAAAGGAAACTGGCAAAAATAATAAAGTAGCTGTAGTTGGAGTAAAAAATACAAATCATTGTGGAATGCTTGCCTATTACACTAAGCGTATAAGTTCTGAAGATTGCATTGGCTTCATGTGCAGCAACACTAATCCCAATATAGCGGCATTCGGAGGAGCGGAACAGGTACTGGGTACAAATCCATTTTCTATAGCAATTCCCTATAAAAAATCCCATATCATTCTTGATATGGCCACAAGCAGCGTAGCGAAAGGCAAAATTTATGAATATGAGAGGAAGGGCTTGCCCATACCGTTTGGATGGGCGCTGGATTCCGAGGGCAAACCCACTGACTGTGCCAAAGATGCCTTAAATGGAGTCTTGCTTCCCTTCGGAGGGCATAAAGGATACTCTATTGCGCTCATTATCGAGATACTGAGCGGGGTATTAACGGGTTCCGGGTATTCCAAAATGGCCTTTTCGCTCCATAAGGATGTGGACCGGATACAGAATGTGGGATTTTTCATGGGCATTATCCCGATAAGGCCTTTTATGGAAATCGATACGTTCAACGAGAGATTGGATACATTGATGAATATGATAAAAAATGGCAAGAAGCAGCAGGGAACAAAAGAAATCTTGTTCCCCGGAGAATTGGAAGAAAGGCTTTATGAAAAAAGTTTGATGCAGGGAATTGAAGCAGACGAAAAACTGTTAGACCAGCTAAAAACCATATAAATCTTGAAAGGATGATAAGAATGTTTAAAATGAAGGGCGTTGTACCGCCAATGATCACCCCTTTTGATAAAGAGGGAAATGTCGATTATGCAAGCCTGGAAACCCTTGTTGATTTCCTGAAGGAACATGTCCATGGATTGTTTATAACCGGGTCTTATGGATGCGGAGCCTTGATGGATGTGGAGGAACGCAAAAAGGTGGCTGAAATCACCGTTAAGAGAGCAAATGGCAAAGTCCCGGTTATAGTCCAGGTCGGCACCACAAATAACAGATCCACAGTAGAACTGACAAAACATGCAAAATCAATAGGAGCCAAAGCTGTTGCCGCCGTAGGCCCATACTATTTCACACACGGCGAAGACAGCATCTGCTGCTTTTATGAGGATATGGTCAAAGCGGCTGACGGCATGCCCGTATATGTATATAATAATCCAAAATTCCAGGGATATCCCATGAGCCTTGGGCTTATAAAAAAATTGAAGTCATTGGGTGTTTACGGCATAAAAGACGCTACTTTCGATATTATGCTGCATGCTACGTATCACAGGGTATTAAAGGATGATCATTTCGATGTGGTGCTGGGAACCGAGGCCATGTGGCTTTCAGCAAGGGCGCTGGGCACAGAGGCTTTTATACCCGGCCTTGCAAATGCTTTTCCCGAGATATGCTGCAAAATGTATAAAGAAGGAATGATGAATGATTTTGATGCATGCCGGAATACACAATTTGAAGTTAATAAATTAAGAGACATCATGTATCTGGCCAAATCCACCCAACTGGCGATTTATGCCATGCTGGAGATTAGAGGCATAATTAAAGCATACCCCAGAGCGCCGTTCATTCCCGCTTCGGATAAAGAAAAAGAAGCGATAAAGGAAGAACTTAAAAAATTAAAAATGATATAATAAATGGTTTTCTAAATAATCCGGTTGCATAACCGGATTATTTTAAAGATATTTAGGAGATGGTTTTGCTATGAAAATAATAGACATATCCCAGACACTGGAAGAGCCGATGGCTTATTACCCTTCTTTGAAAAAATACGAATTCAATTGGGCAAGACATTATTCCAGAGGAGACAGTACAAGCGTTTCTGAAATCAGCATGGCGTCTCATGTGGGCACTCATTTAGATTCCCCATACCATTTCATAGAGAACGGAAAAATTTTAAGCGAGATGGATTTGAGCATTTTTTACGGAGAAGTTAAAGTAATAGAGGTTCCGGAAGATAGAGACAGAATCACAGTGGATTTTCTGAAGACACTTGGCGACCTGACCGAAAGAATTCTTTTCAAAACCAAAAACTCCAAAATGTACGATCTAAAAGAGTTCAGGGAAGATTACGTTTATATAGACGGGGACGCCGCAGCTTACATCGCTCGATTCCCGGTAAAGCTGGTAGGGATTGACTATGTGAGTGTCGATGTGTACAAAAAATCAAAAGAAGCTCACATAACTTTGCTTTCCAGAGGCATTGCTTTGCTCGAAGGCATCGTTTTAAATGAAGTGAATGCCGGCGTTTACAAACTGGCGTGTTTTCCCCTAAAAGTAAAAGGTGCCGAAGGAGCTCCCTGCCGCGCTGTTTTAATAGAAGAAGAATAATAATAATTACTTATGAGGTGATAAATAATGAAAGTTGTGGTAACTGGTGCTTCGGGACTTCTGGGAGAAGAAATAGCGGATTTTTTCAGTGAAGAAAATGACGTTATACCTTTAAAAGGAAGAAAGCAAATTGATATAACTAAAACAGATGAAATTTTCTACTTTCTGAAGGAGATTGATCCTGATTTGATAATCCACAGTGCCGGATGGAGGGCAGTGGATGATTGTGAAAAGAATAAAGAACAGGCATTGCTAATAAATGCTTTAGGCACCAAGAATATCGCCCTTGCGGCAAAATCCATAGGATGTCCAATGATTCATATCAGCACCGATTCTGTTTTTGACGGCGAAACGGATAAGCCCTATAATGAGTTTGACAGTCTAAAACCGGTAAATGTATACGGGTATAGCAAGTTAAAAGCCGAGGAATCTGTTATATCGATTTTAGACAAATATTTTATTGTAAGGGTCCCTATTTTATTTGGCAACAAAGGGAAAAAAGAGGACAATCTGATTCTCAATATTTGGGATAAAATAGAAAGGGGAGAAAAGATTTATGCTGCAGTAGATCAGGTATGTTCACCAACATATACTAGAGATGTTGCATATGTCCTCGCTAAAATGGCAAAGACTGAATATTATGGCGTGTATCATGTTGCCAATGAGGGCATCGGATCGCGTTACGATTTGATGAAAGAAATTGCAGAAATAAAAGGATACAGCAGCGAAAACATAATACCATACAATTCAGAAATGAAATATGCTAAACGTCCAAAATTCACTGTATTTAATGGAATAGCATTTTATAATACTTTCGGTATAAAACTAAGAGACTGGAAAATTGCATTAAAGGAATGCATAGAGTCAATTAGTAAGTCTTGAAGAAGGCGGGATTTTCCCCCTCTTTTTTTTTAAATATATCACTCTTGTCTTGCAGAAATTCTCTATTTTAAATATGATTTCGGTGTAAAAACTAAGTTGGCGGCCGGAGATGGCTAAGCGCACCGTTTAGCGAGGCCGTCGCCGCTCTTGAGTTTAGAACAACACCCACCTTCGGTGGGTACCCGAGGGAAGCAGCGGGCATGGATGCCCGCTGGCCGGCGTCCTGCATCCGTGCATGCCGCCCCTGCTTCGCTTGTTCCGGACTTAAGAGCGGCTAAACCTCACTTTATGGTGCCTTTGACCGTTACATACCACCTTCGTTAGGTTTTTTACAGTAAAATCAAAATTAAATTTTAAACTTTACTTCACTGTTCCTGTTTTAAACCATATAAATTTGTTTGCGCAGCTATACAAAAGGGCTATAATGGTACCGTTAAGGACATTGTCTGTTTAAGACTGGCAAATTCACATAGAACTACTTTTGGTAAATTCTTAAGCCAGGATGTTTGGAATATGGAATATGCATGGAGAGCCATTAGTAGAGAAGTTATTCGTGTTATTTACCACTGTTCCCAAAATCAATCTGCTCCTATATTTGCAATTTTTGATGATACTATTGCTGAAAAGACCAAGCCTTCGTCACAGGCAAAATCTCCGATTCAAGCAACAAGTTATCATCAGTGCCGTTACAGTGAACGGTTCTACATATTTGGCATATCGATACGAAGGAGCCTTAAATGACATAGATAAATGCTGTAGTTCTACTATGCTGGCATGAAAGCGCATTTAAAAAACCTGGTGCCTTGCATGCATTTTTGTACACCGATACTGAATTAGATACCCAGACCATCCTTGAATATTACAGCAAGCGTTGGCCTATTGAGATTTTCTTCAGGCTTCCAGCAACAAAGAAGCTTTCATTTTCTTGATATATCGCATATATTGTTGTATAATAATAATGATGCGTGAACAGAATAAAGGAGCGTTTGGTTTCGACGGGGGCGGCAGAGATAAGAGCTGCGCAGCCGATGCCTTAATAGGACACGCTGGGTTCTGTGAGGAGCGTGGACGGCCTTCTCACATTGACAATTCATTGAAAAGTGAGGTGGAAGTCGAGCGTCTACTCGACAGATTAATGAATGCAGCTAAGAGCATTTTATTAAAATTAATTGATGAAATTCCTGAAAATAAAATAGGAGAAGTTATTGATTTTATTTTATTTTTAAAAAATAGGCAGGATAGTCAGATATTCAAAGATTTATTATCCGCCAGTGAGAGCAGCATAGATTTTTGGCACACCGATATTGATGATGAGGTATGGAACAATGTATAGGCAGGGCGATATATTATTAATTCCTATTCCTTTCAGTGATTTGACTTCCAATAAGAAACGCCCTGTTCTTGTTTTATCTAATGATGATTATAACAATAGAACAGAAGATATAATGGTTGCGGCTATTACTTCGAACCTTGCGGCAAAAGACTATATTGTTATGCTGGCCAGAAGCGACCTTGATGAAGGAACCTTGAAGGTGGATTCCTGCATAAGGGTGGATAAGATTTATACATTATCCCAAAGTATTGTTATAAGTAAGTTTGGTGCTGTGAAAAAGCATATTATTGATGCAGTGAGGGAAAGACTTTTTGAGTTAATCTAAAATAACCTTAGATATGCTATGGCAAAAGCAGAGGGGAATATTTTTGTGAAATATAAGATTGGGGAAGTTTCAAAGATATTGAATATACCTATTGAAACACTTCGACCACAATGTGCTTTCGTATGGGTTTGTTTTCAATCAGATCATTAAGGCTTTCTATGATTGGATTTCCTTCTTTATATATGTAAACAATATTATAACATACCGAAGCTTCCAGCTTCAATCAAAAATAGCCTTCAATGCAGTAGGTTGTAAGTACTGCACAAAAAAGTTTGTTTTTTTTGCAAACTTTTTTAGGACAATAATATATAAATTGTGGGATTGTAAGAAAAAAGTGCCGGAAATTGAATGTTTCCAGCACTTTTTTCTTGAGTTTATTATATGTCTAAAAAGCTAAATCATTTAATGCGCTATCTCTGGAGTCGGGGCCCAAACCGTTGTGAGTGTCGTTTATATTAATCCATTGACCACTGAACTTAATAAAAACCCTGAGAGCGGGATTAGTATTCTCATTTTTTTGTATTGCCAAAAATATTTTTCTACTCACTGTTGGCTTCAGAGATAGTATGGACAGACCGTTGCTGGCACTTTTGACTGCTACGGGATATGCAAGCACAGTTATTCCCAGACCCTCGCTCACAAACCCCAGGATTGTTTCAACCTGTGTGCAATGCAGAAGTATTTTTGGTTCGAAGCCTGCGGCGCGGCAGGCACTGCAAAAATCCTGATAATTGCCTGAGTTTGGCGGGGGGACTATGAAATTTTCATTGGCAAGGCTGGATATATCGACTGATTTTTCATGAGAGATGGGATGGAGATTGTCTGTTACTACTACCAACTTATCGGTTATGAGGGGATAAAAATGAAAATGCGGATCGGAATTGGTTTGGCTAACTATTGCAGCATCTATTTTTGAATCATGAAGCATTTGCAAAAGGTCCTCACATTCTGCTTCGAGGAGCTTTAAATCAATCCCCGGAAAATTTTTCTTAAAAGATGCTATAAGGCGATGAAGCTTATAATATCCGATTACCGGCATAACCCCAAGCACGATGCAGCCGCGCTCATAAGATGCATATTCATTGATGCTTTGTCGAGCAAGATTGATTTCTGAAAGTACTTTTCTTGCGTGTAAACAAAATTCAGCTCCTGCTGGGGTAAGCTGTACGGCTCGGGTTGTCCTGAGAAATAAATTGACGCCCAGCTCCTTTTCGAGTTTGCTTATCTGCTGGGAAAGTGAAGACTGTGAAATATTTAATTTTTCTGCGGCGCGAGTAAAACTTTGGTGCGTTGCTACGGCAAGAACGTATTCCATCTGATGGATCTCCATAATAGCAACTCCCCTGACATAGATTTATTATTTTAAATTAATAATCGTTCAAGAATATTATAGCACAATAAATAAAAAAGTAATATATGGATTTATTATATTTATAAATAAATTCAATCGATAAAATATATTTGTAAAATATACATGGGGGCATTAAAATTATTTATGAAAGGATAGATTCAAAACTCATTTGGAGGTGCGATATTGAAAAAAATAAAGTTTTTTGGAACAGGCGGCCAGGGGGTGGTTACCGCTGCAAAAATCTTTTCTACAGCCGTTTCCCTTTATGAAGACATGCATGCCATAACCATTCCGGCTTATGGTCATGAAAGACGCGGGGCACCGGTTTTTACAGATGTGGTCATGGACAGCGAACCCATCCTGATGAATTCTTTTGTATATGTTCCTGATATAGTGGTTGTCATGGATGAGACGATCATTGACAAACATGTGGATGTTAGTGCCGGAAAACATGATGGGACAATTTTGGTATTGAATTCAGAAGAACCTTTTATGTTGGAACGTTATAAAAAAGTATTCAGCACCAACGAAATTTTCTATGTAGACGCTACCCATATAGCTCTGGAGGCTATAGGCAAAGGCATACCCAATGGATCCATGCTGGGCGCACTGGCTGCTACCGGAGTTGTTAAAATAGATTCGATTGAAAAGGCCATAAGAGAATCATTTGGCAAAAAGGCGGGTGATATGAATGCAGCAGCAGCCAGAAAAGCTTATGAAAACGTTAAAAAGCTGTAAAGTGTTAGGGCCAGTGGCGACCATCTTTGACAGCGCCAATACCGGGAGCTGGAGAATAGAACGTCCGGTAGTAAAATTTGAAGATTGTATTAAATGCGGAACCTGTGCCAGATATTGCCCGGCCAACATCATCGATATATTTAAAGATGAAAAAGAATGTGTTGTCATAGATTACTATTACTGCAAGGGCTGCGGCATTTGTGCTAATGAATGCCCCAAGGGCTGTATTGAAATGGTTGACGAGAGGAGCGCGAGGAAAAATGACCTACAAAATGCTTGACGGAAACGGTGCAGCAGTTGAAGCCATGAAACTAGCCAGAGTTAAGGTTATTTCAGCTTATCCTATCACTCCTCAAAGTTCGATTGCTGAAAAATTGTCTGAATTGGTGGCCAAGGGAGAACTCGATGCCGAATACATTAGAGTTGAGTCAGAGCATACGGCCATGTCTGCAGCCACTGCTGCTCAGTTGACCGGTGTAAGAGCCGCTACAGCCACATCTTCGGTAGGGTTGGCTTTGATGAGCGAAGTTGTGGGATTGACGGCGGGATGCAGGGTCCCAATCGTCATGCCTGTGGTAAACCGGGCATTGGTAGCACCCTGGAGCCTCTGGTGCGACCACAGCGATGCAATGTCTGTCCGCGACAGCGGCTGGTTGCAGTTTTACTGCCAAAATGTGCAGGATGTTTTGGATTTAATGATCATGGCCTATAAAATAGCGGAGCATGAAAAAGTACTGCTGCCGGCCATGGTTTGCCTGGATGGGTTCTTCCTGTCGCATTCCATGCAGAAAGTTGAAGTTTATGACCAGAAATTGGTAGACCAATTCATCGGTGAATATATACCCAAAAATACCTATTTAAACACGGAAGATCCCATGTTCATATGTGATTTGACGCCGCCTGAAGATTTTACCGAATTAAAATATCAGCAAAAAGTGGCCATGGATAACGCCATTGATGTCATCGCCGAAGTCCAGGATGAATTCTATCGGATTTTTGGAAGAAAAGCCAGTATTATTGAGGAATATATGACAGAAGATGCAGATGTGGTGTTGGTTACACTGGGCTCCATGTCGGGCACAGCCAAATATACGGTAAATGAAATGAGGAAGAAAGGACTAAGGGTTGGGGTCCTTAAAATCGTTGTGTATAGGCCGTTTCCTTTCAATCAAATAAGAAAAGCCCTAAAAGGGAAGAAAGTTGTTGGAGTATTCGACAGAAGTGCGGGTTTGGGCGCCCAGGGCGGGCCCGTATGGACCGAGGTATGTGCTGCTCTCAGGGGGCTGGATATCGACATCAGAGGATATGTAGGCGGGCTTGGAGGAAGAGATGTTCCTGAAACAACCATAGAAAAAATATTCAATGAATTGCTGGATATATATAAAGGCAAGAGAATCCTCCATACAAACTGGATAGATGTTAAAGACAATGCCATGGAGATTCGGGAGGTGCTGAAAGTTGTATAAGATAAATGCTGAATCGAGGGGACTGGTATCCCATGGAGTCAGCGCCTGTGCTGGGTGCGCATTAGAGCTGGTTTTTAGAAATGTTCTGGATGTTTTGGGAGAAGATACGATAATCGTCATTCCTCCCGGATGTTCGGCCTTATTTTCCGGATATGGCAAAGAAACGGCTGTGAAAATTCCCGGAGCCCAGATGACGTTGGAAGCCACTGCCGCTTGCTGCACCGGAATTAAAAGGGGATTGCTTGCCCAGGGCAATACCCATACGACAGTATTGGGATTTGCAGGGGACGGAGGAACGGTGGATATCGGCTTACAGTCCCTTTCCGGCATGATGGAAAGAATGGAAAAAGTAATATATGTTTGCTATGACAATGAGGCATATATGAACACCGGCATTCAGGGCAGCAGCTCTACTCCTCTTGGGGCGAGCACCACTACGACGCCTGCCGGTAAACCGACAAAGAGAAAAGACCTTGTGGGCATTGCTGCTGCACATGATATTCCTTATGCCGCTACTGCGTCTGTAGCATATCTGACGGATTTGCGAAAGAAAGTGAAAAAAGCAAAAGAAACGGATGGGCCTTCTCTGCTGCACATTCATACCCCGTGTCCCACAGGGTGGCGATATGACCCGGCAAAGACCATAGAGATTGCCAGGGCTGCAGTTGAAACAGGCTGCTGGATACTGTGCGAATATGAAAACGGCAAATGGGTGATAAATAAACCGCTGAAAGAACTCAAGCCGGTTGAAACTTATCTAAAGGCTCAGGGAAGGTTTAATCATCTAAAAGAGCATGATATAGCGCAGCTGCAGATTCAAATAAGGGATCATTATAATGGGTTTATGGAGAAAGCTTATGGCCAAAAACTGGCCTAAATTAGTCTATAACAATTGGCAGGTGAAAAAATGAATATATATGTGGTTGGAGCAGGAGCGATGGGATGCCTATTTGGCGGCTTGCTAAAATTAAATGGCCATGATGTGACACTGATAGAAGTATCACAAATCCAAATCGACACCATCAACAGCAATGGCCTGGTAATAGAAACGGATACAGGGTCAAAAAGGATAAGAATTCCTGCCAAATATGCCCACGAAGTTGAAGAAAAAGCTGAACTTATATTGGTTTTCACAAAAACTTACCATACTGAAGAAGCAATGAAATCAATCCGACATTTAATCGGTAAAAACACATATATATTAACGCTTCAGAATGGCCTCGGAAACCTGGAAAAAATAAACAAATTCGTGCAATTATCAAAAATAATAATCGGCATGACAAATCATCCCAGCGATATGATAGCGCCGGGTCATATTCGTTCTATCGGAAAAGGCAAATCAAAAATTATGTCAGCCGACGGCAAAACTAACCCTATGCTTGAGACGGTATGTGAGACATTTAATGAAGCTAATTTACCCTGTGAAATTTCGCCTGATATTTTTTGTGACATATGGGAAAAGGTAGCCTTTAATGTATCTTTAAATTCAATAGGAGCTGTTACGCATTTGACAAATGGAGGAATTGCCTCTGTGCCTGAAGGCGTTGAATTGGCAAAAAGAGTTGTGGAGGAGGTGATAATGGTTGCCAATAAAAAAGGAATACGGGCAAAACAGGAAAGAGTAATAGCTGCAGTAGAGAATGCATTAGCAAATCATCCTAATCATAAAAGCTCTATGCTTCAGGATATTTTGGCAAAACGACCCACGGAAATTGATTCATTAAATGGTGCTGTTGCAAGAGAAGCAAAAAAAATTGGGTTGAGCGTCCCTGTCACGGAAACTCTTTACTGTCTCGTGAAAATTCAAGAAAAGACTTACGGCAATCAAAATTTTCGGGAGGGAAAAGTATGAGAAAAAAACAATATGTTTATTTGTCCGTACTGTTGATATTAGTGGTTTTATTAACTGCGGCCTGTTCTGGAGCTAAATCACCAGGCGAGTCCAATAATCAGTCCGGTAATTCTGCAGCCAATACCGAGAGTAAACAGGAACCAAAAGTTCTTAAGCTGGGTCATATCGGTTCATTGGAAAACGAATACAATTTAATGGCTGAAAGATTTAAACAGGAAGTAGAAAAAAGAACAAACGGGCGGTACGTCATTCAGATATACCCTGCCAGGCAGTTGGGCGGTGACAGGGAAATCATCGAAGCCATGCAGTATGGGAACGTTGATGCAGGCGTTGTAACCAGTTCGCCCATGGTAAACTTTGTTCCGGCTTTGGGAGTGTTAGACTTGCCGTACGTGTTTAAAAGCTGGGACCATATAGAAAGATATGCTAAATCAGATGCGCTGCAAGAACTTTTGAAGGAGGGAGAGAAAGCTGGTTTAATAAATTTGGCAGTTTTGCCGCGAGGCTTCAGAAGCATTACTAATTCTAAACACCCCATTAGGGTGCCTGAGGATTTGAAAGACATCAAGATAAGGGTTATTGAAAGCCCGGTTTTTGTAAACACCTTTAAACTTTTTGGAGGAACAGTTATTGCCATGGCAGCGGGAGAGGTTTATACAGCTTTACAGCAGAAGACTATCGATGCACAGGAAAATACACCTGCAGTTAATGTATATGAAAGATTTTATGAAGTGCAAAAATATTTCTCTCTAACCCAGCACATGTCGGCATGGGGAATTGTAACAATAAGCAAGGCTACCTGGGATAAGATGCCAGCCGAAGACCAGAAAATATTCAGAGAAGCAGCTTTGGCAGCACAGGAAACTCAAACGAAATTACAGAGAGAAAGTGAGGCTGGTTTCATAAAACAATTGCAGGAAAAAGGCATGGAAATTAACGATGACGTCGATCGAGAAGCTTTTGCAAAAGTGACGAAACCGGTTGTGGATGATTGGATAGCTAAAAATGGCGATAAATATATTAAAGCGATACAGGAGCTAGAGTAAAAAGTGGGTTTTATAGATGTTGAGGTTGGCAGAAAATCAATTCTGCCAGCCTATTCTTGCAAAGTTAATTATCCGGATGAAAAGGAGATGTCTAAATGGGTATATTATACCGTATTAGCGAAATATCCGATAAATTCTTCCGGTTTTTAGTAACAGTATTTTTTATAGCCATGTTTGTTCTATATTTCGGACAGGTAGTATTAAGGTATTTTTTTCATACTGGATTGCCGTGGGCGGAAGAATTGGTCCGCTATTTAATGATCGGTATGACATATATCGGCGCTGCCGTATTAACTAAAGAAGGTTCACAGATATGTATGACTCTAATAGAAGATATTTTTCCCTATACAAAAAAATGGCTACATCTAATTCAATATATTTTTACAATAATTTTTTATGTGATTATAACTTACCTCGCAATTCTTACTTTAAATCTCGCCCAAACGCAAAAATCTCCTGCTATGAACCTTCCCATGAGCGTTATATATGCTGTAATCCCCTTGAGCACTATATTCATGGTAATTCATTTGATAATCAAAATATACGAGAACATCAAGGGGGGAGAAAAATGATAACTATATTTTTATTGTCTGCAATTGTATTTTTATTTCTCGGCTTTCCAATTGCTGTAACAGTGGGTTTGTCTTCTGTCCTCTATATACTTGCTTCAGGCATCAAACCTTTAATTATTATACAGCGATTATTTGCCGGTATTGACATGGCAGCAATCCTAGCTATCCCCTTTTTTGTTCTGGCTGGCGATCTCATGAATATAGGCGGTCTTGCAAAAAGACTGGTGCGTTTGGCCAACTCTATTATAGGAAATGCCACAGGCGGTCTTGCCGTTGTTACGATCTTGGGCTGCATGTTTTTTGCAGCAATATCCGGCAGTGGTGTCGCTACTGCTGCTGCTCTGGGCAGTATTATGATACCGGCTATGGTGAAGAGAGGGTATGATACTGATTTTGCCTCTGCAGTGGTGGCTTCTGCTGCGCCAATTGGCGTCATTATCCCGCCCAGTATCTCTTTTGTAATAATTGGTGTTCTTTCTGGAACGTCCATATCCGATTTATATAAAGCGGGGATACCTGCGGGTATAATAACCGGGATAGCTTTGATTATAGTTTCCGTCTGGATGTCCAAGAAAAAGAATTATAAAGGAGAGGAAATTCCCTTTGATTTAAAAAATATCTGGAACGCCTTCAAAGATGCGATTTGGGCTTTGGGCACTCCGTTAATCCTCATAGGCGGCGTATTCGGTGGAATTTTTACGCCAACAGAATCAGCAGTGGTGGCAGTAGCATATGCCATTGTAGTCGGCAGATATATTTACAAAGAAATGTCCTGGAACGATATTCTTAACGTATTTATTATGTCCGCTAAAACTTCAGTTAGAATTTTATTCATTATTTCCAATGCGGCTCTTTTCGCATGGGTGCTAACCATTGAAAGAGTTCCCCAGCAGATTATGGAAAGCTTTTTGGCCGTATCGAACAGCCCAATCCTGCTTCTGATGATTATCAACGTAATTTTGTTAATTGCGGGAAGTTTTTTGGAAAGTGGCTCTATTCAGGTCATTACAGTGCCTTTATTATGGCCCATTATAACTAAATTAGGAATTAACCCTGTCCATTTTGGCATAATCATGACCGTAAATCTGGCCATAGGTCTGATGACACCGCCGTTTGGTGTTGTCTTGTTTACGACCTCCAGCGTTGGCAATACAAGCATACAAAGAATTTCGGCTAAACTCATACCGTTTTTTATAGCCATGGTCGTCGCTTTGCTCATAATAACTTACATTCCACAATCAGTTATGTTTATGTTCTGAAAAACGAGATAAGAACATGATATTGCATTAAGTGATTGAGAAAGGGTGATTGCAATGCCTTCAAAAAGAATTTTAGTATTAAATCTTGGTTCCACTTCTACCAAAATAGCGGTATTTCAAGATGGCGAAGCGATATTTAAGGAGTCGGTGAAGCACTCAGCAGATGAAATAAAAAAATTTTCAGATATATGGGATCAATATGATTACAGGAAAAATATAATACTTGAAAAACTTAAAGAAAGGAATGTAGAACTAACCTCACTTTGTGCTATTGCCAGCCGGGGAGGCAATACAAAGCCAATACCGGGTGGAATATATTTTATAGACGAAAAAATGATCATTGATATGAAAAGCCGAAGATACGGCACCCATCCCACCAACGTAGGTTGTGCCATTGCCCTGGATTTAGGGAAAGAGCTGGGTATTCCGGTGCTTACGGTGGATCCGCCGGTTACGGATGAATTCTGCAATTTGGCAAGGTATTCGGGATTGCCAATAATACGAAGAATGAGCAGTTTTCATGCATTAAACTCCAAAGCTACCGCAAAAAAAATAGCTGAAAAACTGGGGAAAAAGTATGAAGAAATAAATATGATAGTGGTCCACCTCGGGGGAGGCATTTCAGTAGGAGCTCATGAAAAGGGAAAAGTTATTGACGTTAATAATTCTCTGGATGGCGACGGGCCTTTTTCTCCTGAAAGAGCAGGAAGTCTTCCAACTGCAGATCTGGTGAGATTGTGTTTTTCAGGCAAGTATACTGAGAAGGAGATTCTCCAGATGTTGACAGGAAAAGGCGGCCTGGTCGCCTATCTCGGCACAAACAACTGCCAGGAAGTGGAAGAGCGAATTGATAAAGGAGACGAGAAAGCAAGGGAAGTCTATGAAGCAATGGCGTATCAGGTTTCCAAGGAAATCGGAAGCGCTGCCGCCGTTTTGAAAGGTGATGTTGAAGCCATCGCTCTGACAGGCAGCCTTGCCTATTCGGAGCGTTTTGTTAATTATCTGAAAGAACGTGTATCTTTCATTGCGCCGATTTACTTGAACCCGGGCGAGAACGAAATGGAAGCACTGGCTGAAGGCGTTTTTAGATTTTTAAATGGGCAAGAGCAAGCTAAGATTTATGAAGAATGCTGTTATACAGAAAGCAAGGTTTCATGAACTCATTTCACAATTGCTCGAATTAGGAGGAATGATGCATGATAAAAAGCATAAATTCGATCATTGCCAACGTTGTAAATGAAAATAAAAAAACCATTGCGATAGCTGCCGCAGAAGATTATGATGTGGTGAAAATCGTAAAAGAATGCAAAGCGATGAATCTTGCAGATTTCATTTTAGTAGGCGACAGGAAAAAGATAATGGAAATTGCCGATCAGAATGGAATTAAGCTTGATGCTGAAATAATTGATATAAATGATCATGCTTTGGCGGCGGAAATGGCAGTTAATCTGGTTAAGCAAAAAAATGCAAATGTGATAATGAAAGGTCTGCTGCATACCAGCACATTTTTAAAAGCAGTATTAAATAAAGAAACAGGTCTTAATAAAGGAAGCCTGATAAGTCAGATTTCGGTTTATGATAAAATTGAAGGAGAAGGCCTGCAATTGCTTACCGATTGCGTCATAAGCATTCAGCCAACTCTCGAACAAAAAAAACAAATAATAGAGAATGCCGTGGAATGTGCAAGAAAATTAGGAATAGATAAACCCAAGGTAGCAGTATTGTCTTGCCTGGAAATAGTAAATCCAGATATTCCCGATACTGTGGATGCCGCTATATTGAGCAAAATGGCCGACAGAGGTCAAATAAAGAATTGTATTGTTGATGGCCCCTTTGCCCTGGATAACGCTGTTTCTATTGAGGCTGCCAGGCATAAAAATATCAATAGCGAAGTGGCAGGCAATGCAGATATATTGCTGGTTCCAAACCTGCAGGTCGGAAATGTTTTAACAAAAGCCCTGGTGTACTTTGCGAAGATGCGGGTTGCAGCAGCAATAATGGGAGCAACGGCGCCGATTGTAATGACCTCAAGGACGGATACAATTGATAATAAAATACTTTCGATTGCTTTAGCCATATATTTATCGGACTAAAGTGAGACTTGAATGAGTTTTTCAAAATGGAATCTAAATATTGCAAATTGAAGTTATTATTTTATAAATACAATACGAAAAGCCGTAAAATAGGTATATCAAATTAAAAGGCATGTTTCTTGCTTGCATAATAATTAGGAATATTATCGAGTTAGGAGGGGCAGATTGTGGAGGCAAAACAGGGTATACGATCTGAATCAAAGATGCCTTTATGGACTAAAAACTTCATAATAATCTGTATAGCGACGCTGCTTTTTTGGTGCAATTCTCATATACTTATGCCTGTTCTGCCCTTATATGTTGTATCTTTAGGCATAGATAGGAAACTTATAGGTACTATTAATGGGTGTTTTACAATTGCCGCCCTCTTTGCACGACCTTTTGTTGGCAGGGAATGTGACCAGCGGGGCAGAAAAACCATTTACCTTATGGGCCTTACAGCCCTATTTATAGCAGCTTTTGGTTATTGCTGGGCGCACTCCTTTTTATTTGTATTGCTCTTGCGTATGCTCCACGGGGTCGGTTGGGCAGCCTGTTCGACATCGTCAAATACAATTGCGACTGATTTAATCCCTGCTGAGCGCAGAGGAGAGGGCATGAGTTATTTCGGGATGTTTACAACAGTTGCGATGGCTGTCGCACCAGCCTTGGGATTAAGAATGCTTGATACACATGGTTTTAAAGCTGTTTTCTCTATTTCTATGGTTATGGCAGCAGCTGCTATACTGGTAAGCCAGGCTTTAAAACTTCAAAAATATTCAATTGATTCACTCAATAGTGCTCAACCTGCTCTCTTTGATAAAAGGGCTTTAAGAGTCAGCACTATGATGTTTTTTCTTGCCTTACCATACAGTGGAATCATAACATTTATTGCATTGTGTGCAGAGGAAAGAGGGATTAAAAACATTAGTTTATTTTTTTTCACCTATGCTCTTGCTATCATGGTTTCTAGACTTAAAGTAGGAAAATATTATGACAAAAATGGTCCAGCGCTTATAATTATGATGAGTATGCTGGCGCTGTTTGTTTCGAATTTGTTGTTGTCATTTGCTTTTAACATATGTTTATTCATTCTAGGGGGTATTATTTTTGGGTTCGGTTATGGTTCTTTACAGCCGACGCTTTTGGCTTTATCTGTTAAGGGAATTGAACCAGAAAGAAGAGGGGCGGTTAATGGCACAGTAATGTCTGCCTTTGACTTGGGAGTAGGTATTGGTTCAATACTTTTGGGAGTTGTGGCAAATTATGGCGGATATTCGGCTATGTATATGACAGCTTCTTGCGCACCGGTGGCTGGGATTTTACTATATTTAAAATGGAAGCAGATTACTATTACATAGTAAAATAATATAGAATTGAATCAAACAGCAAGTTTTCAAAATGAAATTTCAATATTTCAAATTGAATTTTAAATTGCATCAAAAAAATATGAAAAACCGCAAAATACTTAAATCAAGCCAATTGGCATATTTCTTGCTATTGAAATAAATATATATACAACTATTTACAAGTGTTAATATCTTAAATAGATTCTTTGTATTTTGATTACTAAAAAATAAGTGCACAGGTGGGTGAGTTATGAAATTAGATGAAAAAAATCAATATCAGGCGCGTTTGGAAAGGTTCACAAAAGCTTTTCTATTGGAAGAACCGGATAGAATTCCAATTGAAATTATTTTTGATGCCACTTTTTGCATTCAATATGCCGGTTACTCTTTAACTGAAGGCACATGGGACATCAATAAGGCAGGGTCGGCAATAGAAAAATGCTTTGCAGATTTCGAGTTTGATTATTGCAGAAGTTTTACTTTTCGCTCTCCCCAGTTTTATAAGGTGCTTGGAGCAAAGACCTTTATCCAGAGCAATAAAGGTTACATGCAGCATCCTGAAGTGCACGGCCTAGAACCGAATGAATATCGCGAGTTTATTGAGAATCCCTTTGGTTGTTTAACAGAAAAAGTCATTCCCAGACTCTATACCGAGCTTGATCAGCCCAAGCCTTATAATATGGTGGCCTTGATCAAAGCCATGTATGTTTATAACACAGTGATGGCAAAATACCGAGATATTCAGGCATCTATTGCTGAAAAGTTTGGTGTGCCCATGGTCACAGGAGGAGCGATTGAAGCGCCCATGGATTTTGTAGCTGACTTTATCAGGGGATTTTCCGGGATATCCATCGATATCCGCAGGAATCCCGAGGAAGTAGAAGCCGCCTGTGAAGTAGCCATGCAGTTGATGATAAAAAAGGCGATGATGAGTAAGCCCGGTATAACATCACAAATATTCATACCCCTTCATATGCCGGCATTTCTGCGCGAGCAGCAGTTTGCCCGATTTTACTGGCCAACCTTTAAAAAAATGATTACCACCCTGGCTGAGGCCGGGCACTGCTTCTATATCTTTTTTGAAGGCGATTGGGCGCGGTATTACGATTATTTGCAGGAACTTCCCGCCAGGAAAATTATTGCCAAGATGGAATACGGCGATCCTAAACTGGCCAAAGAGAAATTGGGTAAAACCATGTGCATTACCGGCTTCTTCCCCCAATCACTGTTGGCAAACGGGACAAAACAACAATGCCTGGATAAAATTAAAGAACTGGTGGATGTTCTGGCTCCGGGGGGCGGTTATATGTTTTCAGCGGACAAAAACCTTATAGGGTTGAGTGACGTTAATATGGAAAATTACCATGCGGTTATAGATTATCTTTACAAATATGGCAATTATTAGGGAGGTCGAACAAAATGGAGGAAGCTTTATCAAAGTATCTTACGCCATGGGTGGATGTGAAAAAGATTATGGAAAATCCTCCTGAAGACCCTAAAATGGAGGAATATTGGAAAGATATGAACAACTATGTGCTTAATTTTGTCTTATCACTTTTAATGTGAGTCTATTATATTGCACATGTCTAACCATGATATGTTTATAATAAATGTTTAAAATAAAATAATCTTTAAACAAATATAAAAAGAGGAGGGAATCTAATGCCCAAAAAAAGAATTAATATTGCTTTAGTTGCTGCTTTAGTCATAACAATATTAGCCATGATTATTTCTGGCTGTAGCGCCAAGAAAACCTCGGAACCTACGGCTGGCTCAGAGCCACAAAAGGTAGAAATCGTAATGGGCCATCCTTTTGCAGCGCAGCATCCAATCAGTCAGCAGATTTTGATCCCTTTGGCAGAAGAACTTAAAGAGAAGAGCGGAGGCCGGATCACACTGACTATTCATGCGGGCGGCGCCGTAACGAGCGCGACCACGGTCCGTGAAGACGTTGCCAATGGAGCTATTGATATGGGCTGGACGCTGCAGGGATATACACCCGGTAAGTACCCGCTGACAGACGTGATAGAACTGCCATTTCAGTTCGATTCTACTCTTCAGGCATCTTATGTGCTTTGGGAGTTGTTCCAGCAATCCCCGGATTTTCAGAGGGAATACGGCGACGTCAAAGTGTTGGGTCTTTGGGTAACCGATCCTGGGGAATTATTGACAAAAAAGCCTGTCAAGAAACCTGAGGATTTGGCAGGAATGCGGATTCGTTTTTCCGGACCGGCTCAGGAATCTATGATCAAAAAATTCGGCGGCACACCGGTAGGTATGGCCATGCCGGAAGTATATGACGCTTTGCAGCGAGGAGTTATTGATGGAGTGGCCAATGGTCCCTCTGTTATTCAATCTTATAAGTTGAATGAGGTTATTAAATATACCACCCGCGGTTTGAATTCCTTCTATTCCGCTCAGGTTATATTCATGAACAAGGATAAGTGGGACAGCCTTTCTCCTGAAGACCAGAAGTTATTGGCCAGTCTTACTGGAGAGGTGATTTACAGAAAAGCTACTGATATTTACAGCGCTGGGTATCAAAAAGGCTTAGACTTGGCCAAAGAATCCAATGTTGTTATTAATGATATAACCCCGGAAGAAAGGGAAGAATGGAAAGCCAAAACCAGAGATATTGTTGATGAATGGCTTAAAAGGGTAAATGAAAAAGGTCTTCCCGGTCAGCAGATACTGGATTTGGTTCATAAGCTTGCTAAAGAATATAAACCTTAAAATCAATCAATAAATATAACTATTAAATAGGGTAGATTAAAAAACGGCTAGTTTTTTTAATTGTAATAAGAGACTGCAGTGTTGAGCGCTGTGGTTGCCAATAGCGATTGCAGCGCTGATTTTTCTTTTTTTGTTATTTGCTGATTTGCAGCCGAAATTAATATAGTTGGCATACAGGGAGGTTTTACAGGTGGAAAAGGTTTCCTATTATATCAATTGCATTATCAACCGCATCAGTACCGTTATGATGCTTTTGTTAACTTTTATAACCATAATTGATATTACGGGACGCTTTATTTTTAATAAACCACTTCCCGGAACTATAGAAGTCACTGAATTGAGCCTTGTGTTGATTGTTTATTTGACATTAGGGTATACAGAACACTTCGATGAACATGTCGTAATAGACACTGCATATAAATTAATGCCAAAGACTGTGCAATTCGTTCTCTATATGGCAGCGGGCTTGATTTCCTTTGCTACTGTCCTCTTGATGGCATGGCAGTTGTACGTATATGCCGGCCGCATGATAGCCGGAGATTATCAAACCGGTGTTTTGGGCATACCTTATTATCCGGTGGTCCTGGCAGCATCTTTTGGTTCTGTATGTTATTCCCTGGCAATTCTTTCAAATATGATCAAGTTTTATAAGAGCGAAAGGAAGGAAAACAAGTCATGACACCAGAAATGATCGGCATAATTGGTATATTGATAATGCTTTTAATGATAGCAATTCGGGTACCGGTAGCTATTGCCATGATTGCTGTTTCTTTTATCGGGACGAGCATGCTTGTTTCGCCTGCTGCTGCCCTGGCTAAACTTGGAGGGGACGCCTTTGCGTATTCGAAAATATATTCGCTCAGCGTTATGCCGCTTTTCATCATGATGGGAATGTTCCTGTCACACGCCAGATTGGGCAGCGCTTTGTATGAGTTGTTTGATGCTTTATTGGGCCGCATTCGAGGAGGGCTTGCGATGGCAACTATTGCCTCAAGCGCCCTTTTCGCCGCTGTTTCCGGTTCGGCTATTGCTACAGCTACGACCATTGCAAGCGTGTCGGTGGATGAGATGCGCAAGTATGAGTATGACGAAGGGCTTGCTGCAGGATGCGCAGCCGTTGGCGGGACGCTTGGCATTCTTATACCGCCGAGCTCAACAATGGTGCTGTACGGTGCACTCACGGAAGAGACCATCGGGGGTTGTCTGATTGCTGGTATTATACCAGGAATCATTACTACCATTTTATTGATGATTACAGTATACCTTTTGGTATTGAGAAAGCCATCACTGGCTCCAATGGCTTCAGAAGAGAATCAGACTAAACTTACATGGCGATTGATAAGGGAAGTATGGGTTATACCTGCAATTTTTCTGATCAGTATCGGGGGAATATATATCGGAGCCTTTACGCCTACGGAAGCAGGAGCAGTGGGCGCTTTTTTAGCCCTGGTTTTACCGCTGCTGCAGCGCAAACTAAGCTGGAAAGGCTTTATAGAGGCAATGAATCAATCCGCGCGCATTAATGCTATGACATTCATCATCCTGATTGGTGGATTGATGTTTGGACGATTTCTTTCACTGAGCCGCATACCTCTGGTTATGACTGATTTTGTCAAAACAATGGAAGTTAGTCCCTATCTCGTTTTGGCTGTCATCTTCCTCATTTATTTTGTGCTCGGTTGTTTAATGGATGGCATGGCTATCCTGGCGATCATGACCCCTGTGGTTTATCCTATTATAAAAGCATTGGGGTACGATGGAATCTGGTTTGGAGTTTTGACCGTTCTGATGCTTAATATTGGCCTGCTGACTCCGCCAGTAGGGGTTGTAAGCCTTGTCACAGCTTCTGTCACGAAAGTACCGCCCATGAAAGTGTTCCGGGGGGTCGTTCCATTTTGGATAACTCTGATAGTGGCCTGCATTATAGTTATCATCTTCCCCCAATTGGCAACCTTTTTACCAAGTCTAATGAAATAGGCTCTGACATCGTTTGAAAATTAGGCTTTTAAAACAAAATAGGAACGACTATTGTCAAAAGGGTGGGATTCTCCCACCCTTTTAGCGATATTTTAAATACACTACTCTTGTCTGCAGAAATTCCTCCATGCCATGCCTTCCATCATCGCCGCCGATGCCCGACTTCTTCCAGCCAGCATGATAGCCGTTGATTGCCTCCCCCTGCTGCCGGTTAATGTATAGCTCGCCGGATTCGATATTATTTGCTATTTCGAAGGCTTTTTTGATGTCTTCGGTATATAAACTGGCCGTCAAGCCGTATTCGCAATCGTTGGCGAGTTCTAGAGCTTCATCAAGAGTTTTGAATGTCATTATAGGTAATACAGGGCCGAAGATCTCACGGCGCATTATATCCATATCTTGACTACATTTTGTGAGCACTGTGGGTTCGTAAAAACTGCCTTTTTGAAGTTTTTCGGGCACCTTGCCGCCGGTTAAAAGTACAGCACCCTGTTCAATCGCTTTTTTCACCATTTCATCTACAAATTTGACAGCTCGGTGGTTAATTAAAGGGCCCATATTAATCTGGGGGTTTATCAGGCCATCACCGATGGTTACCTTCTTCATCAAATCCACAACTTTGCTTGTAAATTTTTTTGCCACGCTCTCGTGAACATACACTCGCTCCACACAATTGCACACCTGGCCGGCATTGCTAATTTTGGAACCTACTATGCATCTTGCTGCCAGTTCTAGATCTGCATCATCCATTACTATAGCTGGTGCCTTTCCGCCAAGTTCCAAAGAAATTTTCGTTATGTTTTCAGCGCATAATCTCATAATCTGAGACCCAGTTTCCACGCTCCCGGTGAATGTTACCATATTGACACCGGGGTTCGTGCAGAGCGATGTACCGATTTCAGAACCTTTTCCAGTAATCACATTTACTATTCCTTTAGGAAGACCAACCTCTTCAACAATTTTTGCAAATTCCAGAGCGCAATTCGGTGTCTCACTGCTCGGCTTTATAATTACACCATTGCCTGTTATAAGGGCTGGCGCCACTTTTCTGATCAATATGCTGAAGGGGGAATTCCAAGGTATAATACATGCTACTACTCCCATAGGTTCTTTATAGATGAATATGTTTTCTTTTTCCGAATCACTGGGAACAATTTCGCCTTCAATTCTGCGAGCCCATTCAGCGTTATACTTCATACGTTCCGCTGCCTTTTTTACTTCATTAATCGCCTGCACAAGGGGTTTGCCCTGTTCTTGGGTCACCACTTTTCCCAATTTTTCGGCATTGTCTAATATTTTTGCCACTATCTTCTGTAAGTATTCTGCTCGCTTTGCGGAAGGCAATTTCCTCCATTGTTGCTGTGCAGCCTTGCAAGCGGATACAGCATTTTCGACGTCTTTTGCAGAACATTGTGGCGCCTGACTTATTACCTCGTCCGTGGCGGGGTTTACCACGTCAAAATATTTTCCGGATTCTGACTCCACAAACTGACCGTTGATAAAAACTTTGTATCTGACCATCATAATTCACTTCCCTTCAGTAGTTTCTAGGCGTTTGGAAAACTTGATGTCAAGTCATCTAAAGAGATGACAATTACTTTTTTACCCATGTTAAGACCTTTTGATCTCGCTTGTCGCCGCTAAGACTTGCGCCTCTACGGGCGGGAGCTTGCCGGCGATAAACTCGAAATAAGTACAACTAAGGTTCAGATGGGATCAAAACACTTACTACCGATATGCTTTTAAAAGCATAACGAGGGTGCGACTAAGGTTCAGGTGTGGTCAGGAACCCCACCTGAACCAAGTCTTCTTTATTCTATTATTAATTATTAATTGAAATACGAGTTGGCTTTTTTCACCAGTTCCTCAGTATTCCTGACTATTTCCTGGAGGTCGACCTTTAATCTGGCGACACCGGTTTCCATTGCCGCTTTGGCTACGGCTTTGGCTACTGCCGGAGCGACCCTCGGATCGAAGGGTTTTGGAATGATATAATCTTCGCTGAGCTCATTTTCATCAATCAATTCTGCCAATGCATGAGCCGCAGCTAGTTTCATTTCTTCATTGATTTGGGTGGCCCGGACATCCAGAGCTCCCCTGAACACGCCCGGGAACGCCAGCACGTTGTTTATCTGATTCGGGTAGTCTGATCTACCGGTCCCTACCACGCGGGCTCCAGCTTCTTTGGCTTCTGCCGGGTCTATTTCGGGAACGGGGTTGGCCATCGCAAAGATAATGGGGTCTTTCTTCATGCTCTTTACCATTTCTTTGCTCACTATTTTTGCAGAGGATACGCCGATAAACACGTCGGAATCCTTCAACGCGTCTGCAAGTGTACCCTGGCGGTTTTCTCTGTTTGTTATTTGTGCCAGTTCTTCCTTGGCCCAGTTCATACCGGAGGTTCTGCCCCTGTAAATTATTCCGCTGCGGTCGCACATGAGTATATCCCCGACGCCTGCTTTAAGAAAAATTTTTGCTATCGCAGTACCTGCTGCGCCTGAGCCGTTTATCACCACTGTGAGGTCTTCTAGGCTCTTTTTGACAATCTTCAATGCGTTTAAAAGCCCGGCCAGGGCAATTATTGCGGTGCCATGCTGGTCGTCATGGAAAACGGGTATGGACAGTTTTTCTTTAAGCCTATTTTCTACCTCAAAGCAGGCTGGCGCTGCTATATCCTCGAGGTTTATTCCTCCGAATACCGGCGCTATGAGGGTTACCGTTTCGATGATTTTTTCAATATCTGTAGTATCTATGCATATTGGAAACGCATCAATGCCTGCAAAACACTTGAATAAGATGGATTTGCCTTCCATAACCGGAATAGCGGCGCTGGCTCCTATGTTCCCGAGCCCGAGAACGGCCGTGCCGTCTGATACGACAGCTACCATGTTGCCCTTTGCGGTATAGTCATATACCTTTGTTATATCCGCATGTATCTCCTTGCACGGTTCCGCCACGCCGGGAGTATATGCCAGGCTCAGGCTTTCCTTGTCTTTCACCGGGACCTTGCTCATTACTTCGAGTTTGCCTTTGTTGTCTTTGTGAAGTTTTAATGCATCATCTCTTAATGCCATTAAAAGTCCTCCTTTTTCAGTTCAAAATCGGGAATAAAAATTATTCTGGAATACGAGTTTCATCGATATATTTAAAAAACATACCAATCATAAAAAATATTCATCGTTGCCGGTATCTTTCTTTTCCGGTTGTATAAAGATTGTTGCCTTCCGAATCGATTATAACCGTAACGGGGAAGTCCTCCACCCTTAATCTGTATATGGCTTCCGGCCCCAGATCGGGGAAGGCGAGGACTTCGGCCTCTTTAATCGACTCGGCGAGCAGTGCCCCGGCCCCTCCTATGGCGCCGAAGTACACGCACCTGTATTTTATTATTGCATCTACGACCGCCTGCGAACGCAAGCCCTTGCCGATCATGCCTTTGAGACCGTTTTGCAGCAATGTGGGGGTGTACGGGTCCATGCGGCCGCTGGTGGTGGGGCCTGCAGACCCGATTACGGCTCCAGGCTTTGCAGGGCAGGGGCCTACATAATATATGACCTGACCATCCAGATCAAAAGGTAGTTTTTCACCTTTCTGTATCATTTCAAACAGACGCTTGTGGGCGGCGTCGCGGCCGGTGTATATAATGCCGTTTAGCAAGACCCTGTCGCCGCATTTCAAATCCTGCACCATTTCCAGGGTCAAAGGCGTTGAAATCATTTTCGTCATTTTTCTCACCACCTGATTTATATTTCGGCTTCCATATGCCTTGCTACGTGGCATTGAATGTTTATGGCAACAGGAAGGCTGGCAATATGGGCCGGGAATGTTTCAATATGCACCGCAAGGGCGGTTACTGTACCTCCGAATCCCTGAGGTCCAATGCCGAGTTTGTTTATTTCTTTCAACAATTCCCTTTCAAGGTCTGCTACTTCAGGCTGAGAGTGGTGCTGGCCCAGGGGACGAAGCAGCGCCTTCTTTGCTATGAGGGTTGCGACTTCAATGGTTCCACCCACGCCTATTCCAACCACAATCGGAGGGCATGGGTTCGACCCGGCCCTGTCCACTGTTTCCAGTACAAATCTTTTTATGCCCTCTACTCCGTCTGCCGGGCTCAGCATGCGGAGAGCGCTCATGTTTTCGCTGCCGCCGCCTTTTGGCGCCAGGATTATGTTGATTTTGTCACCCGGTACTATTTCGGTGTGGATTATGGCCGGAGTGTTGTCTTTTGTGTTTTTTCTGGTCAAAAACGGGTCAGTGACTATTGACTTTCTAAGGTAGCCGTTTATATATCCGCGCCTTACTCCTTCATTTATGGCATCCACTAGATTGCCGCCGGTTATTCTGACATCCTGGCCGAGCTTCAGGAATACCACCGCAAATCCGGTGTCCTGGCATATGGGGATATTCTTTTCTTCAGCGATTTTTGCATTTTTGATGATATCTTTTAAAATTTCCTGACCGAGGGGGGACGATTCCTTTTTTAATGCTTCATCCAGAGCATGCCTGACATCGCCGGGTAATTTGATGTTGGATTCAATGCAAAGCCTTTCGACCGTAGAAATGATTTCGCTTACATTGATTTCTCTCACTTCTCAACAATTCTCCTTTCATAAAGGATTGCCGTAATGCGGGGGAAAACATAGGGCTGAGAACAACACCCACCGAAGGTTGAGCCGCGAAAAGCAGGGCATGAGCCCTGCGGCTGGCAGAGGCATGTGCCCAATTGCCGGCAAACTTCCACGAAGCAAGGGCTGCACCTGCAAGCGGCAAGGTGAGCAAAGGTGTCGGGAAGCTCTAGCAGCAAAGAGACTTTCTACGCTAGAATTATTTTATAATATGGCAGATCAAATTACCACCAAAACTTTTGATTTTAAAAAATCTTAATCAATTATCGTGATATAAGTCAGCGCCCCCACTATGAGATATAGTAGGGGCATGCTATATTGTTATTCCGGGATTGCCATGTCTTCAGTTCCGGCCTTGCTCTGAACGGCCTGCGGATAATATCTCTCCACCATTTCCTTTACGATTGCCGCCTGTTTTGCCATATCCCTGCCGTTCTGAGCCGTAGTTAATTCTCCGTGAGCTGAGATTACGGAATTGCCGGTCTTAAGGTGTATGGGGGCGCCCACGCGTACCATTTCGGGGGCTTCATACACGCGGATGAATCCGCCGGAACCCGGAGGGTTGTCCGTATGCACGTCAATAGGTACATTGACCGTTGCTCTCAATGCTGCTATCATCGGCAATGTAAGGTCTCTTACGGGGTTTATGGAATTGGCTCCTAAATCCTGCAGCATCTTAAAGCTTGCGGGATTGCCGTGGCCGACATGGGCGGAGCATTTGAAGTGCATATTCTTTGGTAGCTCTCCGGCCTTGCGAAGCTCATTCAAAACCCACAGCAGGCCTTCGTCGTAAACGAGTACGCCACGGCAGCCGACTTCTGCGATTCTCTTCACGTCTTCGACGGCCCTGACTACCTGCTCCATGCCTCTCAAGCGGTATCCGATTCTGACACCCTGCTGGCTCAACCTTGTTGCGCTAGTGTCGTAGGTGGCTCTGGGCCCTACGGACAAGTTCAGCTCCACTTTGTAATGCTTGGCTATAGCGACATATTCTTTCAATTCGGCCAGGGTGTGGCGAAATGCACCGTAGGTCTCGTCTACCCGGTTTATGGTAATCCCTAGCTTTTCCGCCTCTTCCAGAAGCGCCTTCATGGCTTCTGCAGAGTTAATGGTTGGAACTTCCAGACGGTAATCCGCGCCGTCGGGGAATTTTTTGGTAGAGGTTGGCAAATCGTAAAGATCTCCCTCCGGCAAACCTAATTTTTTCATAAAGGCTCTCGTTTTGTCGAACATTTTTCCTCTCCTCCTGAATAATTTATTTGTTTATAAAGTTTATTTAGCAACTTTTGTACCAACCGAGATAAATCAGGCAAATCAGGCATTGAGCGGATTTATTTACAATTTGTAAAGAAAAAAATATTTCATATTGAATTATCTTTTCAAAATGAAATAATACAAGAATAAAAAAACTGCCGACAGTTGTTCTGTCGACAGTTTGTGGACTCCCTTTATAGAAGGCCTATTATTTCAGGAATTCAATATATTTAAGGCAATATCATTTTTTATATCAGTAATAAAGGGTATGCCGGTTTCCCTTTCGGTCTCCCGGTTTGCCGAAGCGATATCCTGCCGTGAAAGCGCGGCAAGAGAAAACTTTCTTGCGCCCGCCATCAGCTGCTGCAGTCCAGCTCCGAGCTTGTCCGCTAGCGTCCATACGGCAATGGCACCATAAGGAATGTTTTTCATTTCTTCTTCTCCGACTTTCTTTTTCACTTCATGATAGCCCGAGAAAATTTCCTCAGCCTTGAGACCGAGTTGGGAAACGGTGATCGGCAGGGAATCCCAGTTTCCGTTGACCTTTGCTTTTCTTTCAGGATGCAGCACCCCTTCGATATTTGAACCTGCAAAGGCGGGTATCATCAGGGCACGCCCCATGCAAACCAGCTTTGTAAACGGCGCACCCAGGGCAAGGGCCTTGAAGATGTGGTCTTCTCTTGCAAAGCCGCCGGCAAAGGCGATGTCTACGACTTTTTTGCCCTTTCCTGCAAGGATTGATGCGTACTCATGCGCTTTCGAATGCAAAAGTATCGACGGCACGCCCCATGTCTCCATCATGTTCCACGGGCTCATGCCGGTTCCGCCTCCGGAACCGTCTATGGTGAGCAGGTCAAGGTTGGCGTCCGTTGCAAATTTAATGGCCATGGCCAGGTTTTCCATACCGTAGGAGCCGGTCTTCAGCGTGATTTTCTTGTAGCCGATACTCCTCAGGTATTCTACGGCCTTCATGAACTCTTCTCTTACTTCTTCATATGAAGACAAATTGGTATATCCAAGCCTGCTGTGCCTTGCAAAGGATTTTATAGCCCCGTTTTTATACCCCTCCACAATCTCGGGCTTTTCCGGGTCCGGGTCGAGGACGTAGCCGCGCTTTTTGAGGAAAACAGCGTAATCGATGTCCTTTACCTGGATTTCACCGCCGATGCATTTTGCACCCTGGCCCCATTTTAATTCTATCACGACTTTATCGCCGTATTTTTCAATGACGTATTCCGCCACGCCGTTTCTGGCGTCTTCCACGTTCATCTGAACGAAAATGGCGCCGTATCCGTCGAAATAGCGCAGATATGTTTCTATTCTCCTATCGAGTTCCGGCGCCTTTTTAATTTTGCCGTTCTCAATGACGGCATCCTTGTCGATGCCCGCCACATTTTCGCCTATCACTATCGGAAATCCTGAAAGAGCGGCGCCTATAGCCAGTGAATCCCAGTACTTTGCCGCAATGAAAGTGGAACCCAAAGCTCCGGTCATGATGGGAAGCCTTGCCTTTGTTTTTTCAAAGGCGCCAAATTCGGTTTCAATATTCACATTGGGGAATATGCAGTCATCGGGAGAGCTCGATAAATTTTCGACCATTCCTTCTGCGCCGTAATTGTAACCCAAAATCCTCAACGAGTTATACGATACTCCCACATGGATGGTGTTGCCGCTTCCAGCGGTTACAGTGCCGAAGTCTCGGGGATACAGCATTTTTCTTCCCACAAGACTGGAAAGCCAGGTCTCGCACTTTCCCTGGCAGTCAGCCCTGCAAAGCGTGCACAGGCCGGATTCTGCCGGATTCCCCCTGTTTACTGTCCCCAGGACATCGTTGGTTTTCGACCACTGAAACATTTGCATCTTCCTTTCTTTAAAAATATATGGTTATTTTATTAATTATAAAATTGTTAAAACAATTCAATGGATACCTGCATACAGTTATTGCTGGATTAATGTATTTAAAAATACCATAAATTCAAAAACTTGTCAATGCATATTTATATAATCAAATTTTTTTAACATCAAGAAGGAATTTTCAAAATGACGTAGAATAATATATTATAATGTAATATTACAATATAATACAAGTTAAAACTGCAGTATAAAAAATTTTACTGTAGTGAATAATCTTTCATATGGCATTCCGGAAGCATATGAAGAAGTTAAAGATTCGAAACACGCAACACAGGGAAAGGAGCAAGTTTGAGCATGCAGGAATTCAAAATGCCGACGATTGATGAGATTCGCAATCATCCAAATGATCCATCCCGGGCAATTGTTACGGGCATACTGGAGATGTTGAAACAAAAAGACATACCCTGTGACCGGGTTGATTATCTTGCACACGGGACCACTGTTGCAACCAATGCGCTGAAGCAGGAATAAAGGTAGACCCATATATAACGCAGTCAAACGGGAGTATCATTTCAATTTCCGAGACCATAAAAAATCCTGTGCGAACTGCGGTATCGGGACCGAGTGCAGGTGTCGTTGGCGCCATATATATTACAGGCATGTGTGGAATAGGCAATATAATCACGTTCGACATGGGGGGCACCAGTGCGGATGTGAGCCTTATTGAAAACGGAAGGCCGCTTCTGACCTCAGAAAGAGTTATTCACGGCTACCCTGTAAGGATACCGATGATAGATATTGTAACAGTAGGGGCAGGCGGAGGCAGTATCGCCTGGCTTGACGCCGGAGGAGCGTTGAAAGTGGGCCCGGAAAGTGCGGGAGCGGAGCCGGGGCCGGCATGTTACGGCCGGGGAGGTAAAGAGCCCACGGTTACAGATGCGAATGTGATTTTGGGCAGATTAAATCCGGAATATATTCTCGACGGCAAAATGAAACTAATGCCTTCTCTCTCGGAAGAGGTAATAAAGGATAAGATATGTTCCAGGACGGGCCTGAGCTTGATTGAAGCCGCAGCCGGCATCATTGCAGTCGTGAACTCTAATATGGTCAGAGCCATAAGAATCGTTTCCGTAGAAAGGGGATATGACCCCAGGGAGTTTACTCTGGTCGCCTTCGGAGGCGCTGGGCCGCTCCATGCCTGCGCAGTGGCAAACGAACTGGGCATCAGTCAGGTGTTCATCCCCCTTTCACCAGGCACATTGTGTTCTCTCGGCCTGCTGGTGGCGGATATAAAGTATGACTATGTGAAAACTCATATAATACAGGCCAGAGAGGAGAATATGGATGAGATTGACGGCATATTCGATTCTCTCATAGAAAAAGGGAAGAGATTTTTGGATGCCGAGAAAATTCCGGAAGATAAGAGACAATATATAAAGAGTGTTGACGCAAGATACAAGCGACAGAATTATGAGATTACCATCCCCGTTCAGGATGGGAAGTTTGACATGGAAAGTTTCAAAAATACAATAGCGTGGGTTGCAAATATTGCGCATCATTCCGATGTAGGTGGAAAGGTGCCAGGGAGCACATCGGGTGATGCGGTGAGCATATTTCAGGAGGGTATAAGAATACCTCCCATAAAGGTCATACAGGGAGGGAAGCCCATTCGTGAAATTATAGATTTCATACTTACCAATTGCCGCACACCTGAAGAACGCAAAGGAGATCTTCAGGCGCAGTTTGCATCAAATACAGTTGGAGCAAGGCGCGTTATAGAAGCATACAGAAAATATGGCGACAAACTTGAAGAATGTATGTATGAACTCCAGGATTATGCCGCCAGAAGATTGAGTGCGGGCATAGCGAAGGTCCCCTCGGGTATATATTCCTTTACGGATTATATGGACAATGACGGAATTAATGATGAACCTGTCAAGATATCGGTAAAGATTACGGTTGATAACGGTTTCATGATACTGGATTTTTCCGATACGAGCCCTCAAGTGTCAGGGCCGATCAATGTAACTTTTAACGGTCTTCTTGCTACTGTGTTTTACTCTCTGAAGGCGTTGATAGACCCTGACATACCTTCAAATGCGGGCATTTACAGAACATTTAAGGTGATAGCTCCAAAGGGAACGATTGTCAACGCCATTTCTCCCGCTCCCGTAGGAGAGAGGATAGACACATGTCAAAGGGTCGTGGATGTGATCTTCGGAGCAATGGCAAAAGCCATACCGGAAAGGGTTATAGCAGCCTGTAACAGTGCGGTGACCACTGCTACATTTTCAGGTATTGATCCGAGAAATGAGGCATTTTTCGTATACCTTGAGACTATTGCTGGCGGTTCGGGTGCAAGCAAAAGATGCGACGGCATGAGCGGCGTGCAGGTTCATATGACGAATACTTCGAACCTCCCGGTGGAAGCTCTCGAAATAGAATATCCGCTTCTGGTCGAAAGATATGCGTTAAGGCCCGACTCGGGCGGTGCCGGTAAATACCGCGGAGGTCTGGGAATTCAGCGCGACATAAGAATTCTCAATGACGGTGTTACATTTTCGGGCCTGGCAGATCGTCAGAAAATTGCTCCATGGGGCCTTGAAGGAGCCGGTGAAGGGGCATGCGGCGCCTACTATCACATAAGGGACGGAGTTTCCAGGCGCATCGGCTCCAAAAGTTCAAATATTGAACTCAAAAAAGGAGATGTAATCAGCATTTTGACACCCGGAGCAGGCGGGTATGGCAATCCTCTCGAACGCGAACCGGAATTGGTGAAAAAAGACGTAATAGAAGGCAAGGTATCCCCAGATAAGGCGTCAGAGCAATATGGAGTTATATTGTGCGGAAGCGGAAATGGTTTGCGGATTGATGAACAAATGACAATGGAGAGGCGCCGTAAGCTGAAAGCGCTATAATATATATTAAATATTGAATTTTAAGGGTCTTCCAGGTATTATAATTACAATAAATTTTTAAAAAAGGGGAAATCGGATATGCTTCGAGACAATGATGCAACTCCTTTATATCAACAACTTAAGGAAATTATCAGGGCAATGATAGACAAAGGGGAGTTAAAACCTGGAGACCAGATTCTGAGCGAAAACGAACTGGCTGAAAGATACAAAGTGAGCCGCATTACAATACGCCGAACACTGGCCGATCTGGTAAAAGAGGGGTTGCTGAGCCGCAAACAGGGTAAAGGGACATTCGTTGCGGCGCCAAAAATCGAAAGGGAACTGGTAAGCGTCAGCAGTTTTAGCGACAGGATGAGATCAAAAGGATATATTCCGGGAGCCCGTGTTATAAGCATAAAGCTCATTGAAGCCTCTTCAGAGGTGAGGAAGAATCTCGGACTTACAGAAGGCGAATTGGTAATAGCCATAGAGCGTCTGCGCCTGACCAATGAAGAACCTGTCGTCCTTGAAAACTCTTTCATATCCTATTCGGCTTTTCCAGGCGTTCTGGAAGCTGATATAAATATGGGGTCTCTTTATCAATTCCTGAAAGAAAAGTATAAAATTGTGCCCTCATCATCTAAAAAGACTCTTGAACTTACTATTGCCAATGAATACGAAGCCAAGCTTTTGCAGATATATCCCGGTCAGCCCCTATTCCTATTGAAAGCTCTGGTTTTGTCGGATGACAATCGGCCTGTGGAGTATGTCAAAACTCTTTTGAGGGGAGACCGCTTTAAATTTCAAATATAGTTTAAAGCAACGTCTCACATGAAAAGTTTATCCTGCAAATGGGAGAGAATGCTATGAGTAAAAAACTGCTTGAAATAAAAAACCTCAGAACTGAATTTTATACGAGAAGCGGAGTTCTCCCTGCTGTTGATAAAGTGAGTTTTTCTTTGGATTATGGCGAAATCATGGGCATTGTTGGGGAAAGCGGGAGCGGTAAGACGGTAACTTCATTATCCATAATGCAGCTGCTTCCTTTAACAGGAAGGATAACTGGCGGCGAAATTTTATTTGAAGGGGAAAACCTTCTGCAAAAAAAAGAGAAGGAGATGCAGGATGTCAGGGGAAGACTTATTTCCATGATTTTTCAGGACCCTATGGCAGCCCTGGATCCGGTATATACTTGCGGTGCCCAGATGGTCGAGGCTATCCTGTAGCTGTTGCCGAAATGCGCCACAAGCTTGGCCTCGATCAGCCTGTCTTAAAACAATACAGCGCATGGCTTAAAAATATGGCAAAATTGGATTTCGGAAATTCGCTTTTTAATGATGAACCAATAGAAAATTATATTTCACAGAGATTGCCCAGAACAATAGAACTTGCCGTTATATCCATAGTGCTTGCTGTATTTATCGGTGTGACGGCAGGAATAATTGCAGCGCTAAGGAGAGGAAGTATAGTCGACATCGCAGTTACTGCGACAACGGCCCTGGGCATATCATTGCCTGTATATGTGCTTGGAACTCTATTTGTGATAATTTTCTGCATAAAATTTCAGTGGCTGCCAGCCAGCGGATATATTAAATTTTCGAAGGATTCAATCGGCCATATTTCTCGATTGATTTTGCCTTCGTTTACACTAGCCTTTGGATTATCGGCATCTATCGCCCGTATGACAAGGTCCTCTTTGCTGGAGACCCTGAACAGGGAATATATTCAGACCTTAAGGGCCAAGGGATTGGGGAGAAGGGCAGTGATATATAAGCACGCATTGCGCAATGCCTTGATTCCGGTGGTGACAGTCATCGGATTGCAGTTCGGCAATCTCATGGGCGGCACGGTTCTTATAGAATACCTTTTTAACTGGCCGGGTTTGAGCACGCTGCTGGTAGAAGCCGTATCTCACAGAGACTACCCGCTGGTACAGGGATGTATTATTGTAATATCCTCACTATTTATATTTATCAATATGATTGTTGATTTGCTGTATGGGCTTTTGGATCCGAGGGTCAGATAAGTTTGAGCGGAGTTGATAATATGTTTCATAAATTTATAGAAAATAAAGCATTCCTTATCAGCTTTATTGTAATACTGCCTATAATTATTATAGCTATTTTGGGGCCGTATATAGCTCCGTATGATCCGCTTGCAATAGATCCTGAAATGGTCCTCAGGATTTCGGCGCCCGGGCATCTTCTGGGCACCGACGAGTTTGGCAGAGATATATTAAGCCGCCTTATCTTCGGCATAAGGCCGTCATTTGTAGTGGCTATTGGTGCGACTCTGATGGCGCTTTGTGCAGGCTTGATATTGGGAATTCTTGCGGGGTATCTGGGAGGAGCAGCGGAACAGCTTATAATGAGAACAGTGGATATAATACTCTGTTTTCCTCCGATACTTCTGGCTTTGATGGTAGTCGGATTTTGGGGCCCCCGGAATTAAAAATCTGATTGTCACTATAGGAATAGTGTATACCCCACATTTTGCAAGACTGGCTTTCGCATCGACAATTCAGGTAAAAAGTCAGGAGTATATTGAAGCTGAGATATCACTTGGAGCAAGTTTTTTACGCATTGTCAGAAAGGGGATTCTCCCCAATATACTGTCTCCGATAATCATCCAAGTCAGTTTGACGATCGCTGCATCCATACTCCTGGAATCAGGACTAAGTTTTCTAGGACTGGGAATTGGAACCCCACAAAGAACTATAAAATTGTGCATATACCGCGGTTTGCTGAATTACGGCAAAGACGGACAGCTGTCGAAAGAACTGGCCGAGGATTATCAAATAGAAGATAACGGTAAAACCTATATTTTTAAATTGCGCAAAGCAAAATTCCAAAATGGCGACCCGGTCACTGCCGAAGATGTAAAATTTACCATTGAAAGAACTCTGGATCCAAAAACTGGTGCCACATATAGAAACGAATTATCCGTCATCGATAAAGTAGAAGTAATAGACGAATCCACAGTAAAGATAACATTGAAGAACCCTTATGCTCCATTTATTCATTACTTGGCCTTACCTGAAATGGGTATAGTGTCCAAAAAGTGGACCGAAGAAAAAGGCGGCAATTTAAGCGCCAACCCTATGGGTGCCGGTCCGTTCCAGTTTGTAAACTGGGCAAAAGGCCAGGAGATCAATCTTAAAAAATTTCCTGATTTCTACAAAAAAGATACTCCCAAATTGGACACAGTAAAATTTGTGTTTTACAGCGATGAGAGTACTCGGGTAAATGCTCTTAAAGCAGGCGATGTGGACATTATTGAATATGTTCCGTGGAAGGATGCGGAATATATAGAAAAGGACCCTAATTTGAAACTTGACAGCACCAACGGGCCATTTATGATGCTTCAATTCAATACCCATTTTAAACCTTTTAGTGATCCAAAAGTAAGACAGGCCATTTCCTACGCAATAGACAGAATGGCCATAATAAACACGGCATTTAACGGGCGTGGAAAGCCCATATACGGAATTGCGATACCGGAAGGATATCTTGGATATGATAAAAAATATGAAAATTATTTTAAATATGATCCGGAAAAAGCCAAGCAGCTTCTGGCCGAAGCAGGATATCCCAATGGGTTCAAAGCGACGCTTTTGGCCACTTCTCAGTATTCCATGCATCAACAGACCGCTATCGCTGTTCAGGCTGAGCTCAAAAAAATTGGAATAGATGTGACTCTGGATTTGCCTGACTGGGCAACAAGGATAGAAAAAAATACCAAGGGCGAATACGATTTTCTCGTAGCGGGAACATCGGGTGATATAACGGACCCCGACTGGTTGAGCAACTTCTTCTATGGCGGGGAGGTAAGGCTGAACAACTCGGCGTATTTCGACGATCCTGAAATAAACAAACTGCTGGATGAAGGAAAGATTACTTTGGATGAAAACAAGAGAAAAGAAATATATGACAGATTCGTGCAACGTGCTCTTGAATTATCACCTTTTGTATTCTTAACCTGGCGTGAGCAGAGTTATGCTATGAAAAAAGAAGTGAACGGCTTTCAAAATCTCCCGGGATTCTTGAGTTTCCAGTCGGGAATAACAATTGAAGACACATATATATCCAAATAACAAATATTAATATAGAAGCGGGTAGAATATGCCCGCTTCTATAAATATACTGGTTTTAGCGCCACATCAGGTTCTATGGTCGCTTGCTATATAATATCATTTGTTGTATAATAATATTGCAGAAAAATGAATACGGGGGCGTTTGGTTTCGACGGGGGCGGCAGGGATAAAAGCTGCAGGTCGAGCGTTCCGACTCGTAAATCCGGAAGCGTAAAATAAACGCCAAAGACGAATTAGCACTCGCTGCTTAATTTAAAGTAGCGCGCCCTCCCCGGCAGCGCCCGGCGGCCGGGAAAAGGGTGTCATAAATCCGGGATCTTCCCGCAGTGTTGCTCCGGCACTGCAGGAGAAACTAAAGGAGCTGGCCCATCTTTTATCCTGCTCCCGGGAGAAAAGACGGCGAGAATAAAAACGGGAGATAAGCCTGTAGACGCTTTTATCGATGTGCCTTCGGACAGGGGTTCGATTCCCCTCGCCTCCACCAACCTTACCACTTTCCGTTTCGAATTTTATATCGACTTTCAAAGATAAATCTATCCTGTCGGGATAGATTATTATTTTTTCGCAATTCAATCAAACCGGGTACGACACTGATAGTTGATGTGAAAGATGATAATAAAAATAGTTTTTAAGCCAGCTAAGTTGAGAAAATTATCTGCAAATGATACAATAAATTCGAACAATAGATGTTTTCGGGAGGGCTTTATATGGAATCGGTTCAGTCGAAGGAAGACATAATAACCGAAAGAAAACGGAAACTTGAGAAAGAACTTGAAAAAATTGTTTCAACATTGATCGAAAAATATAATCCTTTAAAAATCATACTTTTTGGCTCCCTTGCAACGGGCAATATCCATGAGTACAGCGATATAGATTTGGTTGTCATTAAAAATACTGAAAAGAATTTTTATGACAGGCTTGAAGAAACGGTGGATTTGCTACAGGAAGATGTTGATACCGATATTATAGTATACACACCGGAAGAGGTTAAAGAATTAGAAGACGATATGTTTTTTAAAGAGGAAGTAATAAAGAAAGGAAAGGTGCTTTATGAAGCCTGAGAACAGATGGGTGCCATTCTTCTTGGATGATCTGGATTGTGCTAATATTATGATGAGAGAGGCAAGATATAATAATGTATGCTTTTTTTTCTCATCAGGCAGTAGAAAAGGCACTAAAAGGCTTTTTGGAAGAGAATAAAATTGATCCTCCAAAGGAACATAATCTTATCCAACTGACCCAACAATGCCAACGGGGACCTACAAGCCTCAACCAGTGCGCAGGGTCGAAATCCCGAAACCCAGTGGAGGAGTGAGACTGTTAGGAATCCCCACCGTCACAGACCGCCTTGAGAGCAGGCTCTGTTGCAAGTACTAACACCCATCTTTGACCCGGAATTCTCAGAATCAAGCTATGGATTCAGGCCCAACCGAAGAGCCCACGACGCAGTAAGGAAAGCACGCCAATACGTAAACCAAGGATATAACTGGGTAGTGGACATGGACCTTGAGAAATTCTTCGACAGAGTAAACCATGACATACTCATGGCCAGAGTAGCTCGCAAGATAAAAGACAAACGCATATTAAAGCTCATACGCAGCTATCTTGCGGCAGGAGTAATGATAAACGGAGTAATCAAGATTACCGACGAAGGAACACCTCAAGGCGGGCCCCTAAGTCCACTTCTTGCCACCACCCACCTTCGGTGGGTACCCGGCCTTGACGACCTAGACAAAGAACTAGAGAAAAGAGGACACAAATTCGTAAGATACGCAGACGATTGCAACATCTACGTCAAAAGCAAAAGAGCGGCACCCATCTTCGATGGGTACCCGCGGGTAATGGAAAGCATAACAGCTTTCCTGAAGAATAAACTAAAACTCAGAGTAAACGACGCAAAAGAGCGCAGTGGACAGACCCTGGAAGAGAAAATTCCTCGGCTTCAGCATGTACATCGCCAAAGATGGAACAACCAAGATAAGAATAGCACCACAGAGCATAGACAAAGTTAAGAACAAAATCTGAGAGATAACATCAAGAAGCAACGGATATGGAATAACCCAGAGAATAGACAGACTAAACACATACCTTAGCGGATGGCTGGGATACTTCGCGCTATCAGAAACACCCAGCAAACTTGAAGAACTCGACGGATGGATAAGAAGAAGACTACGCATGTGCCTGTGGAAACAATGGAAGAAAGTTAAGACAAGATACCGGGAACTGAGGAATCTGAAACTTCCGGAATGGGCGGTCCATAAACTTGCCTTTCCCTCGAGCTTTTTGTATATAAGTAAGAAACCCACTTAGATAGAACAATCTACCTAAGTGGGCATTTTTATGGCCTACTGTATTGCGCTTAATATAAGCTCGTAGGATCTGTTATTTTTAGTATACGCTCTTTAAAAAGAAAATCAATTGGATTTTGAAAAAATGCACTAATTGATGCATAAAACTTGACAATAAGCATATAATATAGTATCATTGTATCACAAAGAGGTGATGCAATGAATCAACACTACAATCAGAACTATACCCGGGAGCAGATTGATGTGATTTTGGAAATGATACAAGACTGTGTTAGAGAAGGCAGATTTATTATATCAAAAAATGAGAACAGGCAAGAAAATATAGATTTTATAAATGAATATAATCTAAGCAGCAGAAGACAAAAAGAAATTTTGTTAAAAATTAAAACAGAAGATTTTTGCCATTCATTGCAAAATACAAAAATAGGATTCGAACATGAGGTTATATATGTATTTTGTCCCCAAGTCATGTTATTTAACTTTGATGGCATCGAGGAGCTAGTTGATATTTATACTAAGTTTAACCTTATTGACAGTGAAAGCAGAAAACGAGTGGTTGTCATATCGTTTCATAAGCGTAACAAGCCGATTGATTATCTTTTCCGATGATCAATCAGAAAGTTTGAAAGGAGGCCGCTTTATGAATAGGAGTAAGACATTTTGCGAGGAATGCAGAAGAGATGTTGAATACATGGTAGAGACTGCATTAATTAAGGGAAAGCTTAAAGGCGAAGAATATGAGTACACCGGAAAGAGGGCTGTATGTACGGAATGTGGGAGTGAAGTCTATGTAGCGGATATAGAGGACGAAAACCTGAAGGCTTTGTATGATATTTACCGTCAAAAGAATGGTATTATTTCGCTGGAGAAGATATTAGAAATTCCTCAAAAATATAATATTGGAAAACGTCCGCTGTCATTGCTTTTAGGTTGGGGAGAAATGACTTTTTCGAGATATTGTGAAGGTGACATGCCTACAAAACAGTATTCGGATATTCTTCAAAAGATTTATGATGATCCGGCATATTATAAAGAATTACTGGAGAAAAATAAACATAATCTAAAATCACTGCAGGCATATGAAAAAAGTAAGCGGAAGGTGCAGGAACTGCTTGGAGAAGAAAACAACACAGGCTCAAAGCTCGATTTAATTATCCAATATCTGCTTTATAAATGCGAGGATATTACTCCATTGGCTTTACAAAAAGCGTTATATTATATCCAGGGCTTTTATTACGCTTTTGAAGGACGATTTCTTTTTGACGAAGACTGTGAGGCATGGGTTCATGGACCGGTTTACAGGGATGTGTATAACAGATATTCATCCTATCGGTTTGACCCTATTGAAAGTGTTGAAGATTTTGATGAATCGGTTTTTACAACCTCTGAAAAAGCGATACTGGATAGCGTCATTAAAAACTTCTGCTGTTATAGCGGAAAAACATTAGAAAAGTTTACGCATTTGGAAAAGCCATGGCGGCATACCAGAGACGGATTGCCGGTGGATGTGCATTCTAACCGTATAATATCTAAAGAATTGATCGGGGAATATTTCATCGCAGTGAAAGAAAAATTCCGCATGCTTACTCCTGGAGATATAGAAGGGTATTCGAAAGCTATCTTTGAACAAATAAACTGAGATTTTTGTGGAATGAAAAACAAAGAAAAGTATACTACTAATTAATGTATCACAATTTGAGAATATGGGATGAATTAATTTGAGAAATGACAGGCAAAATACAGCAGCGTTATAAAGGTAAATTAAAAAGGGACAAATCAGCCCCTTTTTTTAATATATAACCTGTTTTAAACCAGCATCTTTTTTAGATTTGCCATTTCGATGGCGGTGAGCGCCGCATCCCAGCCCTTGTTTCCTGCTTTTGTGCCCGCCCGTTCTATAGCCTGTTCAATGGTGTCGGTGGTTAAAACTCCAAATATGGTGGGCACTTCTGATTCCAGCGAAACCAGTGCTATACCTTTGGAGACCTCCGCCGCTACATAGTCAAAATGCGGTGTGGCCCCACGAATGACGGCTCCCGGCATATGACCGCATTAAAGCGGCCGCTTTGGGCCAGAAGTTTTGCTGCAAGGGGTATCTCGAAGCTCCCCGGCACCCATACCACCTCGATGTCTTCATCACAGGCTCCGTGGCGGCCAAGACAGTCCAGTGCGCCTTCCAGAAGCTTCCCGGTGATAAATTCATTGAAGCGGCTTATAACAATGCCGAATTTTAGATTTTCAGCCGAAAGTTTTGCCTCTATTTTTTTTTATCATATCAAAGTCCTCCTTATAGCCAATGGCCTAATTTTTCTTTCTTGGTCTGTAAATATCTTATGTCATATTTCGTCGGCGGAATTTTAAGTGGCACCCTTTCCGTTATCTCCAGGCCATACCCCGAAAGGCCCACTACCTTTTTGGGATTGTTGGTCAAGAGACGCATCTTGCGTAAACCCAGGTCTTTAGATCCTGTAACCTTGCCATGGTGCCGTCGTCCTTCATAATCTCACATATGACCCCGGCAGGATAAAGCCCCGAAAGCCGGGCAAGGTCCACCGCGGCTTCCGTATGGCCCGCCCTTCTTAGCACTCCGCCACTTTTAGCTATCAGCGGGAAAATGTGCCCCGGTCGCCGAAGGTCCTCGGGTTTGGTGGAAGGGTCAATTAGGGCTTTTATGGTTTGGGCCCTATCATAAGCCGAGATCCCCGTGGAATTTTCTATGTGATCCACGGTCACCGTAAAAGCCGTGCCCATATGCTCCGTATTTTGCCGCACCATGAGCGGCAGATCCAGCTGTCTTGCCCTTTCCTCGGTTATGGGAGCGCATATGAGCCCCCGGCCGTAGGATGCCATGAAGCTGATGGCTTCGGGAGTTACCTTTTCAGCCGCCATCTAAGATGCACCGCCCCCTGACTTTGTCTTGCTTTCCCCGCATTTTCCCTGTTAGCTTCTATGGAACTAAAAGGCATATTTGTTTTTGTTCCCCGGGCTTGCCCTACTTTCTGCACTGTCAGGCTGATGCCGTCTACGGCAATGGAACCTTTGGGGATTATCTCACTGGATAATTCTGGCGGAACACTTATCAAAAAGGCTACCGCATTGCCTTCAGGATATTTTTTTATGATTTTGCCGGTGCAGTCCACATGGCCCAATACCATGTGGCCTCCAAACCTGCCGCCGGTACTTGCGGCTCTTTCCAGATTCACATAATCACCCTGTACCAGCTCCCCAAGATTGGTGCTCTTTAGAGTTTCGGGCATCATATCGGCCGTAAAGCCGTTTTTTTGGATTTTTGCAGCGGTCAGGCAAACTCCGTTTACCGCCACACTGTCCCCAACTCTTAACCCCTCTAGAACTTTGCGGCAGGAAATTTTTATTGCGGCTCCCGATGGCGTTTTTAAAATCTGTGAAATACATCCGATTTCTTCAATGATGCCGGTAAACATATTTCGATCACCCCTTGTAAGCTTCCAGCATGATATCTTCACCTATTTGCTCCAAAGACCCTATGGTAAATCTCGGGGTCTTTTTTAATTCATCAACAAAAAGGTTTCCGACGGAGCTTAAGCCCTCCGCCCCTATCAGCTTTGGTGCCACAAATATTATGAGCTTGTCCAGAAGTTCTTCCTTTGAAAGCGACGCCAGAAGTCTTGAACCGCCTTCCACAAGGACTCCGGTTATGCCCATAGTTCCGAGGATTTCAAAAAGTTGCGGTAGATTTACCATATCACCGCCGTTGCTTTCTGTCTCTATGATATCGGCACCGAGCTCTTTTAAAACCCGCATTTTTTGCCTGTCTGCCTTTTGAGTAGCGGCAATTATAACTTTGCCGCTGTCCTGGAACAAACGGGCATTTACGGGAATTTTCAGGGTAGAATCCACAACTATTTTCACATGATCTTTTTCTCGGTCGGGCAGGCGGCATGTCAAGAGCGGATCATCGGCCAGCACCGTGCCGATGCCCACCATAACTGCATCATAACGACTGCGAAGTTCGTGGGCTCTAATCCGGGCCGGTTCCCCGGTTATCCATCGAGATATTCCGGAGGATAATGCAATCTTGCCGTCCAGCGACTGAGCTATTTTCCCCACCACAAAAGGTTTTTTTGTGGTGATATATTTTATGAATACCTCATTTAACTTCCTGGCTTTTTCCTCCATCACCCCCACTCTTACCTGTATCCCTGCTTCTTCCAGCATCTTAATGCCCCGACCCGAGACCAGAGGATTGGGATCCTCCATGGCGGCAACCACTCCTGTCACTCCGGCTTTTATTATGGCCTGCACACAGGGTGGTGTTCTACCGTAATGGCTGCAGGGCTCCAGAGTAACAAAAAGTTCAGCACCTCTAGCCCTTTCACCGGCCTGTTTTAAGGCCAACACTTCCGCATGGGGCTCTCCGGCCTTTTTATGGAAACCTTCACCGATGATCTTTCCATCCTTTACCAGCACCGCTCCCACCATGGGGTTGGGGCTGGTGGAACCCACCCCTTTTTCGGCCAATCTTAAAGCTCTTTCCATAAAAAATTTGTCCCTATCCATAATTACCTCCCTACAGGCAATAAAATAAAAATCCCTTAAAGAAAATCCAACTTCTCCCACCGAGCCGGAAGTTCTTAACTTATGATAAAATAAAAAACCCTGAAGAAAAATCTTCAGGGCGTGTTGGCATAACTAATTAATACCGCCTAACTTCGTCTTCTTCCATCCAGACTTTACTGTCGGCCCCGGAATCACACCGGATCTGCCTTTCGGCTCGCGGGCTTGAAGCTTTCGCTTTTTACCGCCGGTCAGGAATTGAAGGTTTTACCTTCTCACCTTGCCCTGAAGACTATCTTATTAAATTTTCTTAAATAATAACACATAAATTGATTGAAGGCAATAGTAAAAAGTTTGCAATATAGTTATTCTGTGATAATGTCATCTTAAAATTTCTCAGTGAAAATGTCACTCAGGGAGTGATTCTCATCAGGCGCTTTAACAGCGGCAAAGGACGCGGCATCAAGTCATCCAGCATAATCAAAACTCCCGAGAAGGTTGGAGCCGTAAAGATCACAGGCTACGAGGGGCTGATTTTGACCTTGACATCGGAGAATGGCGATGTATTTAAATTCGATGTTGCCTCAGAAAAATTCGTAGATTAAAATCAATTTTTTTCAGGACTAATTTTTTGATGCATAGAAAACGACGTTTCAGATAACAATTCCTACGTTTCGCGACGCGATTTCTACGGGTTGCGCACATGCTATAGAAATATTATGGGACAGATGGTAGAATTAAGGCAAAAGTAAGACAATTAAATCAGAAGATCTCCAAAAAAAATGTTTTAAAAAAAGTGTGATTTTGGCAATCTAATGTCATGTTATATATAAAGGGATGAAATTTGAGGAACTAAAAAAATAGTATCGTAAAACCACTCATCCCTTGGAATTGCATTAGAAATCAAGTATCAAGGAGGTGAAGGAACGTGTTAATTTATCAACTCCGGGATCCTCCACAAAAAGTAATAGTGGATTGGGCAGCCAACCGGGTACTGACCTGACAATCGCGTGCCCCTGTTATGCCGTCCATAACCACTATTACAATTCCATTAAATCATTTTTTTAATTCGTTTTCAAGTGGTAAAGACTTGATCTAAAAAAATTAAATGGAGGGATTTAAGTTGAGTAAAATCTTAAGGAGGTATTGGCAATACGGGATAGTTTTATGCTTGTTATTTGCTTTATCCGCTGTTCAGGTATCTGCATTGATGGCATCGACTGAAACTCAATCTGGTGAACTAGCTCCAAGCCAAATCACCCAAGAACTTGCCAGATTAGAGCCTTATATACAATACATTGATAGTAATGGAATTAGGCTTCAGACCTTTGATACTAATGCTGCTCTTGAAGATGGATTTTCAAAAGATGTAGTCTTGTTAGCGCAAGAAATAGTTGCCTTTCAAAATGATATGGCAAAGGCAGCATTCACAAGTGGAATCAAAGATATAACTCAATTGGACGTGCCTTTGCAGAAATATCCCAGAGTCGCAAAGTTTTTTACTCAAATGACACAGCGGTTTGAATCCGGCAAGGACAACGCAACTCTCGATTCTTCACCACTTGCCAGTGACCCGCATCCTTGCGGAACTTATGATTATCCAGTACCGGACTCTACGCCAAAGTGGTATTACTATTCTTCAGATGATCCGGAACAGAGCCTCCTTGATGCTGGTTTCCACCGTACGGCAGAATATGCATGTGAAGAAGGCTGCACAAACGATAATGGCGATTGGGTAGACTTTACTTATGGAAGAGCATACACCGGGCCATATGGAACTTGTAGCTCTCCGCGCTTTCGTAACCATGGGCGGATACAGAGCAGCTCTCGGTATGCAGTACAGTATGGGGAACCTAACCCAGAGATATTTTCCTATGTTTGGCCATATTGGAACTGGGGAGCTTATTGCCGTTGGTGGCATAATAATTTCTAGGGTATGCCATAGCGAAAAAGTTGCCTGTCCAATGATAAATTGGGCAGGCAGCTAATTTAAACACAAGGAGGACATATATGAGCAGGCTAAAAGGTAAAATAGGGTTGCTCGCAATGATGATTGTGATTATAGTAGGAATAGGTGTCGAATATAAGACCCATTTCTTCAAAAATAAGATTGCCGACGTCGTATATGATAATCGACCACATGGTGTCAGCTGTGAGAAATTGCCGGCATTGTCTGAAGTTGAACAAATTGTAGAAGAACACCGGGACCTAATTCAAGAGATTGAAAATGTAAATCCAGGATTCATATTTGTAAAAATAGAATCTCCTTGTCCGGGAAAAGGAATAATTGTCATTGAGTATGCGTCACACCAAGATAGATTACGAATAGAAGAATTAATAGGGGAAACGTTCTTCGGGGTTCCATGGAAGGGAATCAATATCTGATGAGCCTTCCACTATAGGAAAGGCCAGCGGGATGTCAAAAGAGCTTACGGCATCTGAGGCAGTATAGAATAAACGACACGAATCCGGCCACGACCGAGCCCCCCAAGAGGACTGCGAGAAGGTTACACAACATCACACCATGCACTATATAAAGACGCGCTCGACGACAAGGAGAGAATTACATCCCCTGAAGACCGAACGACACTGCGAGCTGAGACCCCATACATAAAGGAGCGCTGCAATATGACTGTTAATATCTACTTTTTCTGGGGTGATGGTTGCTCATACTGTGCTATGGCCAAGACATGTTTTTAAAGCTGGAAAAATACGAAATGGACATCGACAGCACGATTAAAATACAAGACATAGAGCGAGAGCTGCTGGAGCGTTTTCCTCAGCTAAAGCATCGCACGGCAAACATGAAGTATGTGTATTATGTTCTGGACAATAAAACCGTGAGAAACAGGGAAACAGTCGTGGCGGAAGGCCAGGAGATAATGCTGTAGGGTGGATTCTTCCACCCTACGGTTTTAATATTAACCCTACAATGGCAATAATAATGCCTACAATTCCGACTATTGTCCCAATAAACCATGTTTTTATGCCGTTAAATTCGCCTTTTAATTCACTTATATCTTTTTTGATTTCTTCTCTTAGTCCTTTTATTTCAGCCCTAAATTCCTGCTTTTGATTATCGAAACGTGTATCTGTATTATCCCTGAACTCATTAAATTTGCTTTTTAATTCACTAATATCGTTTTTAATTTCATCTTTTAGTCCTTTTATTTCAGCCCTAAATTCATGCTTTTGATTATCGAAACGTGTATCTGTATTATCCCTGAACTCATTAAATTTGCCTTTTAATTCACTAATATCGTTTTTAATTTCATCTTTTAGCCCCTTTATTTCGGCTTTAAATTCCTGCTTTTGATTATCGAAACGTGTATCTGTATTATCCCTGAACTCATTAAATTTGCCTTTTAATTCACTAATATCATTTTTAATTTCATCTTTTAGCCCCTTTATTTCGGCTTTAAATTCCTGCTTTTGATTATCGAAACGTGTATCTGTATTATCCCTGAACTCATTAAATTTGCCTTTTAATTCACTAATATCATTTTTAATTTCATCTTTTAGCCCCTTTATTTCGGCTTTAAATTCCTGCTTTTGATTATCGAAACGTGTATCTGTATTATCCCTGAACTCATTAAATTTGCCTTTTAATTCACTAATATCATTTTTAATTTCATCTTTTAGCCCCTTTATTTCAGCCCTAAATTCATGCCTTTGATTATCAAACCGTATATCCGTATTATTTCTGGATTCATTTAACATTTGCATAATAGTATTTATCTGTTGCGCAAGATAAAAATAACCGATTTCAGGAATTTTTGGCTCATCTGGGCGATCGTCTGCTCCTCCGGCAACCTCTTTTTTCATTTTCTCCATATCTTCCAAAGGCATGCTCATCATCCTTTCCTCCCTCTCCCTGTCTCAATTATATTAAATTTCCGACTTAACTTCAATGCTTTTTTACTCACTTCGATGAATAATACAAGAATAGAAGTGAATTTAAAGCAATGGCATTGACAAGAATTTAGCCAACATATACTATATGATTATAATTCGACAAATTTACCTGGCTATTGTTAAAAACCTGCAAAAGGAGGAATATCGATAAATGGCATTCAAGGTTGGTTTCATATGTGTGGGAAATTCCTGCAGAAGTCAGATGGCGGAAGGTTTTGCAAGAAAATACGGCAAGGATGTGATAGAGGCTTTCAGTGCCGGAACGCGCCCGGCCTCGGAAATAGACCCCAATGTGGTGGCCGTCATGAAGGAATTTTTTTTCCTCATCATCCACCAGCAGCACCGAAAAATTCCCGGCTGCATCGACGGTGACGGCTTTAACCTTCAGTTCAATCAATTTTTACACCTCGATTTGATAAAGCATAAAAGATTTTCAGATATAATTATATCACACTTTTATAAATATTTTAAATGGACGCATTGCCATTTTGTGTGAACTTTATGATTATAATGTACCCCATTATAATTGAAAACTCGCATCCTTTACATTTTTCTGTATAAACATTATTATATGGATAGGGGTAATTCCCGGGCATTAGCTTTTATTAGGGATGATTTTTATGAGGAAGATAGATGAGGTTTTTGAAACACTTATAAAGTTAGCCGAGGATAAAAGTGATGGGGTATGCGCCGCAGAAATTGCCGCAAAGCTGGGGATGGATAGAGCAAATGTCAGCAGATATTTGAATGAACTGTGTAGCAATGGCAAGATTGATAAGTCAAAAGGTAAACCGGTGCTCTATAAACCCAGGGATACGAAAAAATCTCCACGGTTACAGAGGTTAAATGACCGTCGCTGCAGCTTGATTTCCCTGGACAGACTCGTAGGTTCGGACATGAGCTTAAAGACGGCCATTCAACTGGCAAAGGCGGCTGTACTTTATCCGCCCGAAGGTCTTCCGGTGCTGATGCTCGGCGAAACCGGTGCCGGCAAGTCCATGTTTGCAGAGGCCATGTACGGATTTGCCAGGGAGTCGGGGGTAATACAGGATGATGCACCATTTATAAGCTTTAACTGTGCGGATTATGCCGATAACCCGCAGCTTTTGGTTGCACAACTTTTTGGAGTCAAGAAGGGAGCATATACCGGTGCGGAAGATGACAGGGTGGGCCTTTTAAAAAAGGCCGACACGGGGATGATATTTTTAGATGAGGTACATCGCCTGCCGCCCCAGGGCCAGGAATTACTTTTCACATATATGGATCGGGGATATTTTAGACCCCTGGGGGAAACCGAAAAAATCGTCAGGGCAAGCGTCAGAATTATAGCCGCCACCACCGAAGAGCCCCAGTCCTGTCTTTTGAAGACCTTTGTCAGAAGAATACCGGTAATAATAGCGCTGCCGCCTTTGAGAGAAAGAAGCCTGGCCGAAAGGCGCGATCTCATTTGCTTATTCTTGAAAGAAGAATCGAGACGTATAAGCAGAGACATTTACATTGATAGGAACTGTTTTATATCATTTTTGCTGTACGAATGCGCCGGAAATGTGGGGCAGTTGAAGAGTGACATTCAGATAGCCTGTGCCAGGGCGTTTTTAAACTATAAGTCGCAAAACAGGGAATACCTGGTGATATCATCCGAAGATCTTCCTACCCATGTAAAAAAAGGAATCATGAAAATGCATTACTACAGGCAGGAGGTAGAAAAATTAATAGGCAATGATGAAGATATGCTCTATTTCTCGTCGGGCAAAGGTTCCGGCATGATTTCTTTTGAGAATAGTGAAGATGAGTATTTTTACGATGTTATAGAGAAAAAGATGGATATTTTAATAAAGAGCGGCATGGATGAAAAAGAAGTAAGTAGGATTTTAAATGGCGAAATCGAGAAACATTTCAAAAGATATATTCGGAATATGCCCGGCCAATACAGGAAGGATGAAATTTCCAAAATAGTGGGGAAAAAGTTCTTGATAGTTGCGGAGAAAATACTGAACATGGCTGAAAAAAGGCTGAACAGATATATGGATGAAAAGATCTTTTTCGGCCTCGCCCTCCACCTGCAAAAGACCATCGGCCGCATAGAATCAGGCGGCAAGATATACAATCCCAGAATAAACATAATAAGAAAAAACTATCCTGATGAATTTATTGTGGCAGTGGAGGCGGCAAAACTTATCGATATGGAATTTCAGGTGGAGACGCCTCTTGATGAAATAGGCTATCTTGCCATGTTCTTCGTCCCCGATTCCAGAAAGGAAGAAGAAGAGCCTCAGTGCAAGGTGGGAGTTGTGGTGGCGATGCACGGCAATTCCACGGCCAGCAGCATGGCCCAGGTGGCAAACGAAATAGTCGGCGTAAACCATGCGGTGGGCCTCGATATGCCTTTGAGCATGAGCCCCGAAACGATGTACAGCATCATAAAAGACAGCGCCCTTTCGGTCGATGGCGGCAGGGGCGTTTTGCTCCTGGTGGACATGGGTTCCCTAAAAAATTTCGGCGACATGATATCCGAAGAAACCAATATTAAGATAAAAACGGTGGACATGGTGACTACGCTAATGGTTATAGATGCATGCCACAAAGCGGTAATGGGAAAAGAACTGGATGATATATATGAATCGGTTTTGAAGATGAATTCGAGAAGCATCCCCACCGGGCTCCAGGATGAAAAAAGAAAAGAAAACATAATAATTACCGCCTGTTTTACGGGGCAGGGTGCCGCAAAAGAACTGAAAAGGATTCTGGCGGAAGAATATCTGCAAAATAAGAGCGGTATAAAGATTGTACCCGTGGAGTTTATAGATAAGAACCAATTTTACACAACTGTTGAGAAGTACCGGCAAAATTATAACATTGTTGCAGTGGTGGGGACGCTGGATTTTACAGTGCCCGGCACACCGTATATTACTGCTGTAGATCTTTTTACCGGCAAAGCAAAGGCTGCCTTGCAAAATCTTATTGATGAAGCCGATACTTATGAAAAAATAGAAACTTCTCTTGGTGAATATCTGAAAGCTGTGGATGGAAGAGCCTGTTTTAGAATGTGCCGTTTTATCGTTGAAAATATACAAAGAATGCTGGAGCTGCAGATTCCGCCGGATGTGAAGGTGGGTATAGTACTGCATTTGTGCTTTCTTGTGGAAAAGCTGGCCTCCGGCGGCCAGGAAAGCGATTTTGAGGGAATCGATGATTATAAAAGGGAACATGACGGCGAGCTTGATGCGATAAAAAATAGCGTAAAGACTCTGGAAGAGCATTTTAATATAAAAATTGGGCAGCACGAGTGCGCTTATCTTTGCCGCATGTTTATGGAAAATGCGATGGAGGCGTGTAAATAATATATGTAAGTGTGCAGAAGTGTGTATTCGGATAATACACGCTTTTATTTTTGTCGATAGCCTGAAATCCTTTATATCCCCGCAGTTTCTTGTCAGTTGTAAAACCATTATTCCGGCATGAAATATGCTTTATTATTTAAAAGTGCAGAGGAGGTGAAAGCGTGAAGAGAATTATGCTGGTATGCTCTTCGGGGTCTTCCACGAGCCTTCTCGTAAAAAGGATGCAGGAGGCAGCCCGGAAAAAGGGCCTTGCGGATGTGGAAATTTTTTCAACATCCCAGGCGGACGCCAAAAATCATTATGACAGCATGGACGTACTTCTGCTGGGTCCCCAGGTGAGATATCTTTACAATGAGCTCAAAAAGACCCTGGCCAGCAAAAAACTGGTGCTGGACATTATAAACAGCCGGGACTACGGGATGATGAACGGAGAGGCGGTACTGGAACAGGCCCTCAAGCTTATGCAGCAGGAAAACAAATAAATTTTATAAGGAGGATTTGAAAATGGAAGCCTTTATAGGATGGATGGAGAAACATTTTGTGCCGGTGGCAGCTAAAATAGGGTCTCAGAGACATCTTGTGGCCATCCGGGATGGTTTTGCTGCAATCATGCCGTTAATTATTGCAGGTTCTCTGGCGGTGCTTATTAACAACACCGTCTGCGTCTGGATACCAGCCCTAAAATTTTTAACGCCTGTAAACGGCGCCATATGGTGGGGAACCTTTGCTGTCATGACCCTGCTGATAGTTTTTTCCATCGGATACAATCTGGCAAAAAGCTATGATGAAGATGGGCTTGCTGCCGGGCTGGTGGCGGTGGCATCTTTTATTATCACCCTTCCCCAGGCGCCTGAGGGAGTGGGCTGGGGCTTCATAAAGATAAATTATCTCGATGCCACAGCTCTCTTTACAGGCCTTGTTGTGGCACTGGTGGCTACCGAGATATTCGTAAAGCTGATAAAAGCGCGCCTTGTCATAAACATTCCGGGGGATGTCCCTCCAGCTGTTGGAAGGGCCTTTGCCGCATTGATACCCGGCATTATAACGGTGTTTGTTTTCGGAATTCTGACGGCGCTGATTACTGCCATGGGCGGCACCAGCCTGTACGATATCATTTTGAAAACCATTCAAACACCGCTCCAGAATATGGGGCAGGGTGTGTGGTCTGCCATGCTGGCCACATTTCTGATAACGCTCTTCTGGTTTTTCGGCCTGCACGGAGCCAATTTGCTGGATCCTGTTATGAACGCCATATATCTGCCAGCGCTGCAGGCCAATACTGCTGCCGTTCAGTCCGGAGCCGTGCCGCCGAACCTTATCACCAGAGTATTTTTTGATACCTACTCCCATCTAGGAGGTTCCGGAGCGACGCTGGGATTGATCATCGCCATTTTGTTCGTAGCCAGAAGAAGGCAGGATTTGAGGAACATAGCCAGGCTCGCCCTGCCGGCGGGCATATTCCAGATCAATGAACCGGTGATCTTCGGCCTTCCAATAGTATTAAATCCCATATTGTTCATACCATTTGTAATCGTGGAACCGATCCTCACTTTAATTTCATATGTTGCAACGGCAGTTGGACTGGCTTCCCCCACTTATGTTGCGATTCCGTGGACATCGCCCGTGGGAATCGGGGCCTTTTTAGCCACGGGAGGTAGTATCGGAGCTGCGATAGTGGCTTTAATTAATCTGGCTATAGCGACCATCATATATATCCCCTTTGTGATTCTGCTGGATCGGCAGAAATCAAAAAATGACTTGGATACGCCCGATTTAAAGTAACGGAAGAAAGTCCGTTACTTTAAATTCCCGGCATGCAGCATACACAATAGCTTATGCATTAATATCAGGACATTTTTTATATCGAGGAGAGATTATCTTATGGATATGGAAAAAGACATACTAGCTTTGATAACGCACAGCGGAGAAGCCAGGAGTTTATCCATGGAAGCTATCGAATGTGCCAGAATCGGAGAATATGAAAAAGCGGAAAGTTACCTGAAAGAAGCCGATGACAAACTAATAATGGTGCATAATATACAGACATCCCTGCTGCACAGAGAAGCATCCGGCGAGAATTTTACCATGTCTATACTTCTGGTTCATGCCCAGGACCACCTTATGAATGCCATCACCATAAATACTCTGGCCCGGGAGTTCATTAACATATACCGAAAGCTTAAAAATCCGGCGGAATAAGGGGATGAATATAATGAAAGAACTGGGGGTTTCCGTATATCCAGAGAAGGCAAGCATGGAAGACATCCTCGGGTATTTGGATAAAGCCGGAAAATATGGATTCACGAGAGTCTTTACAAACTTAATTTCCATAGAAGAGGACCGGTCGGTGCTAGAAAAGTTTAAAAAGATCTGTTACTATGCCAGAGAAAGAGGGATGAAAGTAATAGCCGATATAAATCCGGAAGTATTAAAGAACATGAATATTACCTTTAACGATATGAAATTTTTTCATGACCTGGGTCTTTTCGGAATCCGCCTTGACATTGGCTTTACGGGTCTAGAGGAAAGCATCATGACTTACAACCCGTACGGCATTAAAATTGAGATAAATATGAGTTCCGGGACAAAATATCTTGAAAACATAATTGAGTATAAGCCGAATATCGCCAACCTTCTGGGATGCCATAATTTTTATCCTCTGAGGTACACCGGGATTTCCAGGGCGCATTTTAATAAATGTTCCGAAGTCTTCAAATCCTGCGGCATACCTACTGCGGCCTTTGTGACTTCCCCCAGCGCCACCTTCGGAGCATGGCAGGATTATGACGGCCTGTACACACTGGAAGAACATCGGGACCTTCCCCTGGAAACCCAGGTGAAGGATCTGTTCAATACCAGCCTTGTGGACGCGGCCATCATAGGAGATTGTTATGCATCGGAGGAGGAATTAAAACTTCTGGGGGCAATGGACAGGGATGTGCTGAGCTTCAATGTGGAGCTGGAGGAAGGTGTATCCGAAATCGAGAAAAAGATCGTGCTGAACGAGACACACATAAACAGGGGTGACGCGTCTGAGTACGTGGTAAGGTCTACGGAAAGCCGGGTAAAATATAGAGGAAATTATTTTAAGCTCTTTAATGCCCAAGAGGATATAAAAAAGGGGGACCTTTTGATACACAGCTCTCTTTACGAAAGATATGCCGGTGAACTCCAGGTGGCCCTGCGGGACATGAAAAACACCGGCAAAATCAGCGTGGTGGGCAGGATAGCGCCCGAGGAAGTATTTCTGCTGGATTACTTGCGTCCCTGGCAGAAGTTCAGATTTAAATTGAGGTCCATAGGGAGTGGCCCGACCGGTTCCCAATGATTCGGAAAAGGGAAAAGCTGGAGACTGAGCATTTTTTAAAAATTAACTAAAAGGGGAGAGCGATGTGAAAAAGGAATTGAAGGTAGCCGTCATCGGCGGAGGTTCCAGCTATACGCCCGAGCTCATGGAGGGATTTATTAAAAGATATTCGGAGCTCCCCGTAAAGGATATTTATCTTATGGATGTAGAACAGGGCAGAGAAAAGCTGGGAATCGTTGGCGGCCTTGCCCGGCGCATGGTAGAAAGGACCGGCCTGGATATCAATATTCATATGACCCTGGACAGTAGGGAAGCTGTTGCCGGCGCCGATTTTGTGATAACCCAGTTCAGAGTGGGAGGGCTGGATGCCCGCATAAGGGATGAAAAAATCCCCCTGAGATACGGCGTCATAGGCCAGGAGACCACCGGGCCTGGCGGTTTTGCCAAAGCATTGAGGACCATTCCGGCAATACTGGATGTGTGCAGGGACGTGGAAGAACTGTCTCCCCATGCCTGGCTGATAAATTTCACAAATCCATCGGGCATCATCACGGAAACGGTGCTGAAGCATACAGGCGTCAAAATACTGGGGCTCTGCAATGTTCCCGTCAACATGGTAAGCTACGTGGCGAAAGCCTTCGGAGTAGAAATGGAAAGGGTGTATATACAATTTGCCGGATTAAACCACCTGGTTTGGGGAATGAAAATTTTTCTTGACGGAGAGGATGTAACAAAAGATTTGCTACATAAGCTTTCCTGCGAAGGAAACCTGACCATGAGGAACATACCGGACCTGCAATGGGATAAGGACTTGATAAAATCCCTGGGGATGCTTCCATGCCCCTATCACAGATACTACTACATGGCTGACAGAATGCTGGAGGAAGAGAAAAGAGAGGCTGCCCATGCGGGCACTCGAGGAGAAGTAGTTAAAAAAGTGGAGCAGGAGCTTTTTGAGACTTACAGGGACCCGGCACTTAATATAAAGCCACCCCAGCTTGAAAAGAGGGGCGGGGCCCTTTACTCCTATGCGGCCTGCAACCTGATAAGCTCCATAGTTAACGACAGAAGGGACATTCAGGTGGTAAATGTAAAAAACCGGGGAGCGATTCTTGATCTGCCCGATGATGCGGTTGTGGAGACCAACTGCGTAATAGATAAAAATGGAGCCCACCCATTGAGTGTGGGCCATGTGCCCGCCAGGATAAGAGGATTGATGCAGGTGGTAAAAGCCTATGAAGAACTGACCATCGAGGCGGGGGTAAATGGAGATTACAGTTCTGCCCTTCAGGCATTGACCATTCATCCTCTGGTGCCATCTTTGTCGGTGGCCAAAAAGATTCTGGATGATATTCTGGAAGAAAACAGGGAATTTCTGCCGCAGTTTTTTAAAAATTAGATCCAGGTTTATTGTTGTTATCAGAAAGCCGCGCAACATCCGCGGCTTTTTGTGTAATCAAAAAAAGGCTTGCCCGGAAAAAATGCTGGCAGTGGATGCAATATTTTAGGAAGAAATATTTCACCCGATGTGATATAATATTTGTACTATATAAAAAATTTTCAAGGGTGATTCAATCATGAAGGAGATCGCCGCGAAAATCATGAACAAAAACGTTCGTGTTTACGAACTGGGGGTAAACGGCCAAAACGATAAAATTCATTTTCAAAATTGCGAGTATGCAGTGGTACTGGATGATGACAATTCGCCGGTTGAATTGTTTTCAGACCGCAACAATAGGAACGGATCAGATATTCCCCTTTCCCCACTCCAGGTGTTGAAGGAAGAAGATTTTATAGATTTTGAAAAATATGGCGGCGAAAATTTCGTAGTATTGAATAAAAATAGCAAGGTGTGTGGCGTTATTACATTTTATGAGGTCATTTCTTTTTTATTAAAAGTTTTAAGGTCTCTCGAAACCGAGCTTGACCTGGTGAAGACGGACCTTGAAGCTTTTATGGCCTGCTCGGATGACCTGGCGTGCATCACCGATGGTTCCGGTTCAAAGGTAAGGATAAGTTCATCCTGCGAAAAATTATACGGCGTAAAGCCGGAAAGCCTCATAGGCAAAAATGTCAAAGACCTGGAAAAGAGCGGGATGTACCTTCCATCCGCAACCCGGATGGTTATAGAAGAGAAAAAGCCGGTTACCGTGACTCAGAAAACCAAAACCGGCCGGAAACTCCTGGTTACCGCCACACCAGTCTTTGATGATGAAGGCCACATCAAGCGGGTAGTGAGTATATCCAAGGATATCACCGATGAGGAGAAGTTGAAGGCTGAATTAAAACAGACAAAAGCCCTCCTGCAGAGGTATGAACGAGAGCTGTCTTCCCTCAGGATAGCCCACCTTAAAAATTCTGAAGTTATATATAGAAGCAAAGCCATGGAAAAACTCCTGGAAATGGTAAACAAGGTTGCGAATGTAGAGTCGACAGTCTTGATATACGGAGAGACGGGAGTGGGAAAAGAAGTTCTGGCAAAGTACATCCACAATATAAGCGACCGGAGTTCGGGCCCCTTCATCAAAATCAACTGCGGCGCAATCCCGGAGAATTTGCTGGAAGCCGAACTTTTCGGCTATGAAAAGGGAGCCTTCACAGGGGCGAGAAGCGAAGGCAAACCCGGCCTTATTGAAATCGCCGACAAGGGGACGCTGCTTTTGGATGAAATCAGCGAACTTCCATTTTCATTGCAGGTGAAACTGTTGAGAGTGCTGCAGGAAAGGGAATTCATCCGGGTGGGCGGCATCAAGACCATAAATGTGGATGTAAGGATAATAGCGGCATCCAATAAAGATTTAAAAGAGCTGGTTAAGGAAGGAAAATTCAGGCAGGACCTGTACTACAGGCTGAATGTGGTTCCGGTTACTATCCCTCCCTTGAGGGAGAGACCGGAGGATATTCCCATCCTTGCCCATCATTTTCTGAACATTTACAACGAAAGATACAACCGCTCGAAGCAGTTGACCAGCGAGGTGGTGGAGGTATTGATCAGGTATTCCTGGCCCGGCAACGTGAGGGAACTGGAAAATGTGATAGAAAGAATGGTGGTAATTTCCGAAGACAATCAGATAACAAAAAAGGATTTGCCCGGGGAGTTCTTCAACAAGGAAGAAATGAATAATTCCGCCGGAGTCTATGTTTCAAGGCTGATGCCATTGAAAGAAGCCAGCGCTCTGGTGGAGTATCAATTGATAAAACAGGCTATAGAAGAAGGCGGCAGCACATACAAGGCGGCCGAAATGCTGGGCGTGGACCAGTCCACAATAATAAGGAAGCTCAAGAGGTACGAGGCCATGCTGTGATGCAATTTTGCAGTAAATCCGGCTTTTGATTGCATAAATCCATCATTCAATGAAGGTCCTCAACGACGGCAGAACTTAATAATCCGTTGATATTAAAGCTCCTGTGCTATTTCGCGCGGGAGCTTTTCTTTTTGGCACGTATATTGCTTTAATATGACCTCAAGCAAACTATTATTCAGGAGGTCGTAATTATGATACGAGACATTTACCATGCCGGTGCTATGGAAAGACTCTGCCAAACATCCGGGGATATGGAAATATGGTGGGATTCCAACCCCCTTGTATATGAAAAATGGTGTGAAGGTTTCATCGAATCCGCACCGGAAGATTTAAAAGAGCTGATTGCCAAGCAACTGGCAAGGATGTGGGATGAAAAAGCGGATCCGGAAAACTGGATTTTCAGGGGGGTAACCACAAATCCGCCCCTCACCAGGGCAGTTTTCGATAAACTAAAGGAACAGTGGGCAGATATCATACGGGGTTTAATCCGGCAAAACCCCTGTATGGACTACAGGCAGATTGCCTGGGAAGCGTACAAAGAAGCCTGCAGAAGGGGCGCCGCACGTTATATGCCTCAATTTGAAAAATCCGGCTATAAGTATGGTTACGTGTCGGCTCAGGTAGATCCAAGGCTTCTTACCGATGCGAGGGAAATGGTAAGACAGGCGTTGGAACTAAAGGCTCTTCAGCCGAACATCATGGTGAAAATCCCAGCCACCAGGGCTGGAGTGCTGGCCATATCCATCCTCACATCCCTCGGGGTTCCCACCAATGCCACCCTTTGCTTTACACTGCCGCAGATAATGGCCGTGGCTGAAGCCGTAAAGCAGGGGAAAGAAGTGGGAGAAAAATACGGAACTGATTATTCCAGATGGCGCTCGGTCATCACCATAATGATAGGCAGGTTTGAAGACGCCAAAATCTTTGCCGAACAGGCCTCGGAAAAAGGTATAGAATTGACTGAAGAAATGAAAAGATGGGCAGGGATTGCCATAACCAAAAAAGCCTGCCGGATACTGGCGGAAAGGAATTACCCCAGCAAGATGCTTGTAGCCTCCAGCAGGGTAAGCCCCAAAATAAACGGTACCCAGTATATATGGCATATCGAAAAACTGGCGGGATGCAATCTGGTATTCACCATGAACCCAGAATTGATAAAATCTTTCATGCTGCTCTATATGGACAGGCCGCTTGAAAATAAAAGCAGAGAACCGGTTCCGGATGAAGTTCTGGAAAAACTCTTGAAAATACCCTATTTTGCTGAGGGTTACGGCGAGGACACCATAAAGCCCGAAGATTTCGAAAAAATAGAGCCCACCGTTACTACTCGTGAACAGTTTTCAAAAGCAGTAATGGACTTGGAAAACTATGTGCAATCATTGTTTTAAAAGGAGCGATGAAATGGTGCTGCCTGTATATAAAGCTTCGGAAAAGATCGACACCATAAGAGAGGCTGCCGACAGAATCAGAAAGGACTGCATCCGGATGAGCACCAGGGCGGGGACCGGGCATCTGGGCCCTGCACTTTCCCTGGCGGAAATCCTGGCGGTGCTGTATAAAGGCGTAATGCGTTATGATGCACAAAACCCGAAATGGCCCGAAAGAGATAGATTCATCTTGAGTAAAGGCCACGGATGCCTGGCGCTTTATTCCATGCTTTCGCAGGCGGGTTTTTTTGAAAGGAGCCTGCTGGATGAGTTTTGCTCAGTATATGATACCATGCTTCCGGGGCACCCGGAAATAAAACTACCGGGAGTTGAAGCCAACACCGGCTCGCTGGGGCACGGTATAGCCCTTGGCATGGGGATGGCGCTGGCGGCGCGCATAGACGGAAGGGCCAGCAGGGTTTTTGTGGTGACCGGTGACGGGGAGCTGCAGGAAGGAAGCAACTGGGAGGCTGCCATGGCAGCTGCCCACCACAGGCTGGACAATCTGATCGTGATAGTGGACAGGAATAAACTTCAACTGGGAGATTTTACTGAAAACATAAGCCAGCTTGAGCCTCTGACGGACAAATGGCGGTCTTTCGGGTGGGGCGTCAGGGTTGTTGACGGCCACAACATAGAAGAATTGCTATCCACATTTAAACAAGTTCCCTTTGTATGCGGTAAGCCCTCCGCCGTTATCGCCAGCACCATAAAGGGAAAGGGTTTGGCCATTGCAGAAAACAAAGTCGAGTGGCACTATAAGGTGCTCACCCCACAGCAGTATGAAGAGCTAAAAAATGAAATGTCACTGGAGGAACTCTGCCATGAATGAGATGAAAAAGTCTACCAGAACCTCATTTGCCGAAGCCCTGCTGAAGGTGGGGGAAGAAAACCGCAATGTGGTGGCGGTGGCGGCAGATTCTGCATCGCGCTATGGCGATTTTGTGAAGAGATTTCCCGAACGCAGTTTTAATGTGGGAATAGCGGAGCAGACCATGATAGGTGTGGCCGCAGGCCTGGCGCTGTCCGGTAAAATCCCCGTGGTTACTTCTTACGCCAACTTTCTGACATTCCGGGCCATAGAGCAGGTGCGCGTGGACATTGCAACCAGCGGGTTGAACGTAAAACTGATAGGCACCGATACGGGTTTTTCATCGGCATGGCTGGGCTTTACGCATCTTGCGCTGGAAGATATGGCGGCCGTAAGGGCAGTGCCGAATATCGCCATTATAGATCCCGCCGATGCGGCGGAAGCCTATAAAGCGACAGAAGCGATCTTCAAGTATGAGGGCCCTGTTTATATGCGTCTCCGGGGGAGAAAAGAGGAACCACTGCTTCCCATGGCAGAAAAAAGCTTTGAGATTGGAAAAGGGCAAATCCTGGCGGAAGGCGGCGATGTTCTTATTGTCGCCTGCGGCGGTGCGGTATACGACAGCCTGAAGGCCGCAGAGATTTTGCAATCAAAAGGCATGCATGCAACGGTAGTAAATATGGCCACCATAAGACCTCTGGACGAAGAACTGCTAATGAAACTTACTTCATCCATAAAACATATCGTGACTGTCGAACATCATAACATAACGGGCGGGTTGGGAAGCGCAGTGGCGGAGTTCCTGGCGGAAAACAATCCCGATGTGAGACTTATGAGACTGGGAGTAAAAAACCGGTTTGGCACCGCCGGCTCCGAAAATATGCTTAAAAAGGGATTCGGCCTGGACGGTGAAAGTCTGGCATCAAGAGTGGAGAAATTTTTGAAAGATTATTAAGGGTAAAATCCAAAATCTAAAAGGAGGTCACCGTAATGAAAATTATTATAGGTTCCGACCATCTGGGCTTTGAGCTGAAGGAAATAATAAAGCAGCACATACAATCAAAAGGGCTGGAGGTTACGGATATAGGAGTATATGATAAAAGTCCAGTCGATTATCCAGATATCGGCCTTGCCCTGGCTGAAAAAGTGAGCAGGGGAGATTATGACAGGGGGATTCTCATCTGCGGCACGGGTATCGGCATGGCCATCGTAGCCAACAAGGTCCCCGGCGTCAGGGCGGCGGTTTGCCACGACGTATACTCGGCCGAAAGGGCCAGAAAAAGCAACGACGCCCAGATCATGACCATGGGTGCGTTGGTGGTGGGCGTCGAACTTGCAAAAAAACTGGTGGATGTCTGGCTGGAATCCGAGTTTCAGGGAGGCCGGTCCTTGCCAAAAGTGGAAAAGATAAATAAAATAGATGTGAAGTACCGGTGCAAAGTGGAATGAGGAAACGATAACTTGGCAAATAGTAGCCATTATTTTGAGCTGTATGAGACTTAATAGAATTAAGGAAGGTTGTAAAGACAGTAGATGATACTTTGGGTAATAAAATATGACAGGAGAAAGAAGGTGAACAGGAGTGAGATACGATTGCGACCTGCACTGCCACACGATTCGCTCCGACGGAAACGATTCTCCGGAGGAGCTTATAGAAAATGCAGCAAAAGCAGGCCTTAAAGTAATCGCCATTACCGATCATGACATACAGCCTCCGCTCTATATAGAAACCCGCGACGGCAGAATGGATATAAAGGCTTTTGCACAAAAAAACGGTATAGAGCTAGTGCTGGGCTATGAATTTTCATGCGATACTTACGTGGATGATGTACACATCCTGGGATACCGGATGGACTGGGAAAGCCCGTTGTTGAAAGAGGAGGTGGAGAGGGCCAAAAAAAGCAAGTCTGAGGCCTACAGGGAATTGTGCGATATACTTACATCAAAAGGGATGCCGGTTGATTATGAAAATGAGATATTAAAATATACTGATGAAAAAGGTGATATAAAATATAGAGATCCTGATGAAGTTCAGAGAAAGCATATATTTGAATTGATGGCTAAAAAGGGTTATGCCCCGACCTGGAAAGATGCCAAGATAATGGTGAGAGATGATCCCGAATTGAATGTCCGGAGAAGAAAAATAGAGCCTTTTGACGCCATAGATCTGATAAAAACCTGCGGAGGCACGGCGGTACTGGCCCATCCCTTCCTGATAGATGATATAATTCAATACCCTGACGGCAGGAATTTAACGAGAAGCGAATATATCAAAAGGTTAATAAAACATGGACTTGACGGCATGGAGGCGTGCTACCCTTACAGCAAAACGAGTTATAAAGGAACTTTAAAAGATTTAGAAATCGAACAGTATGTAAAGAAAGAGTATTCGGGGAGAGTGAAATTTTTTACCGGCGGTTCGGATTATCATGCCGATCATAAAAAGGGTGCGGCAAATCCGAGATATCTCGGCGAAGGCGGCATTTCCCTACAGGAATTTGAAGCCATTAGGGAATACATGATTTGAGGGAGTTGATAATATGCCTCTTGTAGACAGCAAAGCGATGCTGATATATGCGCAGGAACATGAATTTGCTGTAGGCGCATTTAATGCCAATAACATGGAAATAGCTCAGGCTATAGTTGAGGCTGCGGAAGAGGAAAAAGCCCCTGTTATTGTTCAGATAAGCCAGGGAGCAATAGAATATGCCGGTGAAAACTGCCTTTTCGCCATAATAAAAACACTGGCAGATAAGGCACAAGTGCCGGTAGTTTGCCATCTGGACCACGGAGTGGATTTTCATACGGTCATCAGAGCACTGAGAGCAGGCTTTACATCTCTCATGTTCGATGGCTCATCACTTCCATTCGAAGAAAATGTGAGAGTTACAAAAAGCCTTGTGGAAATAGCTCATGCAGCGGCCGTCCCGCTGGAAGCTGAAATCGGAAAAGTCCCCGATGCGGCAAAGGGGCCGCTGTCGCCTGAAGAAGTTCAAAAATATCTCACCACACCGGAAGAAGCCATGGAATTTTATGAAAGGACCGGAGTGGACTCCTTGGCGGTTTCCGTGGGGAGTGCCCATAGAATGAAAGTGCAGTCGGCCAGGCTGGACATCGAAAGGATAACCCGGATCAGGGAGAGAATCAAAGTTCCCCTGGTGCTTCATGGAGCGTCAGGAGTTCTGGATGAGTCTATTAGTGCGGCCATTAGGGCGGGAATAGCCAAGATAAACTTCGCTACGGAACTCAATAAGGCCTTTACAACAGGAATAAAACAAAAACTTTCTGAAGATCCTGGCCTGGTGGATGTAAGAAAATACGGCGCTTTCGGCAGGGAGAATGTGAAAAAAGTGGTAAAAGAGAAAATACGGTTGCTTAATTCGGCGAACAAAGCTGAAGAGGTATTAAAATTTGTCCTTGATAAACCAATTTATGGAGGAATTGATGATAAACCGGAAATTGTGGAATGATATGATATTTTGTTATTTTTTGGAGAGTCTTCAATTTTGACAAAATATGATAATATTAAATGTAAGGAATAAATTTTGTGAAATAAATAATCAATTATATATCTCAAGATATGATTTAAAGCTAGTATTCTAAAATATGAAAATGCATATATGCAGTTGGTTTATTTGCTTTTTTTGCAAAAATACATTAAAAAACAAAATTAAAGTAAATCAATATCTTTATTCTAGCCTTTTTTGCAAAATCATTCTTCTGGTACAAATTTTGCAATAAAAAAATACTATCGTAAAATTTACATGCTTAATTTTGAATTTCTTACGTTCCGGTGAGAGGAGAGCATTGAATAGTGAATATATTGACTATAGACTTCGGAACATCATCGCTTAAAATGGCCGTGTTGAACGATAAGATTGAGATTATCCGAAGTACCAAGGTTGAATACGATTATGAAGTCATTGATAAACATAAGATTCAAATTGACGCGGAGATTATTTTTGAGGCTTTTCTCAAAGGGTTGAAAAATTTGGGCGATTTTGTTGAGAAAATAGACGTGGTTGTACCGTGCGTATTTTCACCAGTGCTCATAGCCATGGATAAAGATGGAAAGCCTCTATATCCTGCCATTATTCATCTGGACCGGAGAAGTTATCCCCAGTCAAGGTTTGCTCTTAAAGCTGTTGGAAAGAAGAATTTTCTAAATATCAATGGCAATCTACCATTTCCCGGAGGAATTTCATGTACCAGTATACTCTGGATTAAAGACAACCTTCCTGAAATATATCAAAAAACACATAAATTCGGGCATATGAATACATTCTTCCATCGCCGCATGGTTGGGAAATGGCTTATAGATCCCTCGAACGCATCTTTTACAGGGCTTTATGAAACGCTCAAATTGCAAGGAGGATGGTCTGAGACTATTTGTAATGCTCTGGGTATAGATATGAACAAACTGCCCGAGATAATTCCGTCCATGAGCATAGCCGGCCCCCTTTCCAGGGAGGCGTCGGCTTTAACCGGCCTGCGGGAAGGAATACCGGTCGTAATGGGTGCCAATGATACCACCAGTGCAGCATATGGCGCAGGGGCGATAAATACCGGTGACATACTCAACATATCTGGAAGCAGTGAAATAATTACAGTTACTACAGATAACCCTCAACCTCATGAAAAATATTACATCAGGACTTCAATGGAATCTGGAAAATGGCTTTATCTTGCTATAACTGTTGGAGGCTTTGCACTGGAGTGGTTCAGAAAAGAGTTCTATCGGGAAATGGATAAGAAATATTTTTACGAAGTCTATTTACAAGAATTTGTGCGAAAACATACTTATACCGATGTGAAATTCAAACCTTATCTTGCAGGCGACAGGCATAGCTTGGTTAAAAAGAAAGGAGCGTTTACCGGTCTTACATTTGACAGCACAAGAGAAGATTTTCTTTTGAGTCTGCTTATAGGGACATATGAGCCCGTGTTTAATACTATAAATATCTGTAAGAAACAGATGAAACTAAATCCAAACATTTTTTGGACAGGCGGTATGGTAAGTGAAGCCTATCTGCAGTTTAAGAAAAAGATATTTAAAGGCTTTGACTTCATAATGAAAAAAGAATGTTCTACATTGGGTAATGCAAAATTAGCAATAAAATTACTTGGCTAATAAATCAAATTCAATAAGGATAGAAAGGATTGTTTTTTATGTCGGGTGTAAATAAAAACAAACTAACAGGTGTTTTTGTTCCTGTAGCGACCCCATTTGTAGATCAGAAACTGGATGGTTCAAAACTTGAAGCAAATATTCAGAAAATGAATAATAGCAAAATAAAAGGATATATGCCTCTTGGAAGCAATGGAGAATTCAGAGGCTTAACAGATGAAGAAGCTATTAAGGTGGTCGAAATAATAGTAAAGAACAGGGCTAAAGATAAAACTTTGATTGTGGGTACAGGCAGAGAATCTGCATGGGCTACAATAGAGTTTACAAAAAAGGTCGCCGATATGGGGATTGATTTTGCAAGTGTACTTACACCACATTATTTTGCAGGCAAAATGAATGATGAGGCATTAATTCGGTTTTATACTGAAGTTGCTGATAAATCGCCGGTACCAGTAATGATTTATTGCATCCCTAAATCTGCAAACGGAGTATTGATATCTCCAAAAGCGATATCAATACTTGCGAAGCATCCTAATATCGTAGGTATAAAAGATTCCTCCAAAGAAAACATAGAAAATTTTATTAACGCCGTTCCAAAAGGAGCAGAGTTTTATGTGCTGTCAGGTTCTATAAATAAATTTTTAAAAGGACTGCAAAAAGGAGCTATAGGCGGAGTGCTTTCCATGGCAAATTATTTACCTGATCTTTGCTGCGAAATTCAGGAGTTGTTCAATGCTGACAGGTATCAGGATGCGGAAAAACTGAGCGAAAGACTTTGCAAAATAAATGAAAAAATCTCGGGCAAAGGTGGTGTTGCGGCTGTTAAAGCGGCAATGAATCTTCTGGGGTATTATGGAATGGAACCGAGACTTCCTTTGTTGCCGTTAAATGAAAATGAAATTGAAGAGATTAAAAAAGTTTTAAATGAAGAAGGGTTGCTGGTATGATAAGAGTATTGCTTTCACAAGAAATACATCCTGAAGCAAGAAAAATATTAGAAGGAAGATTTGAAATTCTGACGGCACCTGATACAAGCCAGGAAACGCTTCTATCTATGGCAAAAAACATAGATGCAATTATTCTCAGAACTACTTCAAAAGTTACAAGAGAAGTAATTGAGAATGCTCCCAAATTAAAAATAATATCCAGGACAGGTGCGGGTGTTGACAACGTAGATGTGGATGCGGCAACAGAAAGAGGTATTCTTGTCTGCAATCTGCCTGCGGTAAACAATCTGTCGGTATGCGAACATGCGATAGCAATGATAATGCACCTGGCAAAACAACTGAGTTTCATGGACAGAGCGGTGCGTAATGGTAACTGGAAAGCCCGAAATTCTAATTTGTCCGTAGAGCTGGAAGGAAAAGTGCTTGGAGTTGTAGGGATGGGCAATATTGGGGCCCTGGTAGCAAAGAAATGCCATGATGGGTTTGGGATGAAGATCCTTGCCTATGATCCATATGTAAAAGAAAGGTTCAAAGATTATGATTATGAGTTCACTGATACGCTTGAGAGGTTATTTAAGGAATCGGATTTTATAACCCTGCATTGTCCCGACACGCCTCAAACAAAAGGAATGATAACAAGAGATCTTATATACTCTATGAAAACTACGGCCTATCTAATAAATGCGGCAAGGGGAGGCGTAATAGACGAACAGGCTTTGATAGACGCTTTAAAAGAAAAGAGAATTGCCGGGGCGGGTCTTGATGTATTCCAGGAGGAACCGCCGGCTCCTGACAACGAATTACTCAAGCTGGATAATGTAATTCTTTCTCCGCATTCGGCGGCTCTCACCAAAGAGGCGGCAATACGCATGTCGACTGAGGCCACTCTGGCAGTGGTTGATTATTTTGAAGGCCGTCGTCCGAAATATATCTATAATATAAAGGAATTGAGCAGCAGAGGATATGTTTTTTAGTTATAAAAGGTGTTTTGTCCAGCAAAGGAGGTGGTTGATAAAATAAAGCGGAAAATATTAAAAATACTATATCTCGAAATATTTTTTCAATGCCAACCAAATTGGTAAAATTTAACCAAAATTTAAAAAATGAACGGAGGTAATTGCGGTGAAAAAAATAAAATATTTTTCTTTAATAATACTGGTAATCTTCATTTTATCAGTGTTAATATCCGGTTGCGGCAAGGCGGACAAAACTTCACAAAATACGGATACGGCGGAAAAAACGGCGGAAAAAAACCAGAATGTTGAACAAATCACTCTAAAAGTCGCCCATATTTTTGCCCCTACGCATCCTGCGAATAAAGGTCTGGAGAAATTTGCGGAACTGGTTGGAGAAAAAACTAACGGCAAAGTGAAAGTTGACATTTATAACAGCGGCGTTCTGGGCGGCGATACAGAAGAGCTGCAGCAGGTGATAGCAGGTTCTCTTGACGCGGCGATCATTATGGGAATCGATATCTGGCAGGGCAGGGATAAAAGAGCGGCCGTTGAAGGGCTCCCCTTCTTATTCAAGGATGAAAAAATGGCCCATGAAGCCCTTGATGGGGATTTGGGTGAATTGTTGAAAAAAACTGTTCTGGAACCGGCGGGTGTTAAAGTTCTGGCTTTTTGGGAAAACGGGTTCAGGCATTTTACAAACAACAAGAGGCCTATAACGGCTCCAGAGGATATGAAGGGAATAAAATTTAGAAGTTCAGAATCGCCCATAAGACTGAAGATGTTTAAGGTCTTAGGATCAAATGCTATTCCGATGTCGTTTACAGAGCTCTACACGGCATTGCAGCAAGGGACAGTAGACGGTCAGGAGAATCCTTTGCCGGTTATTGAATCTTCAAAGTTCTACGAAGTGCAAAAGTATCTTTCACTTTCCGGACATTTATATAATGCGGGAGTTTTTATAATCAACCCGAAAATATGGGACAGTTATCCGGAAGATGTAAAGAATGCCATTCAGGAAGCAGCAATAGAGGCCAGAGACTATGAGCGCAAGATAAATGTTGAAGAAAATGAAAAGATTATCGAAAAGCTAAAGAGCGCCGGAATGCAGGTCAATGAAATAGACAAAGAAGCCTTTATTAAGGCAGTACAGCCAGTGTGGGAAGATTTCAAGAAAGAAAACGGTACCGACCTGGTGGACGCCGCATTAAAATATGCAAAATAGATGAATATACTGGTGGCCCCGGTAGTAACAAATAAAGATGAATTCAAGAAACCGGGGCCGTTTTTCAGAATCATTTTCGGGAGGTCTCGCGATGAATTGGACTGATAGAATATCAAAAGGAATTCGGCTAGTATCAACAATACTGTTCATAGTAATGACATGTATAACGTTCATTCAGGCAGCAAGTCGATATTTGTTCGGGTATTCTTTATTTTGGGGTGAAGAGCTGGCCAGGTTCAGCATGATATGGATATGTTTTCTGGGAGCCGCCCTAGCGGTCAGTAATGATTCTCATACCCGCATTACTTTCTTTATAAATTTTTTACCGCAGCCTCTAAGAAAAATAATATATATATTTGATGACATAGTCTGTCTCGGTTTTATGTGCATAATAACATATTACAGCATAAATGTGATGAAACTTACAATGCCAAACCGCAGCGCCGGGATGAACATACCGCTTGGATTTGTTTACGGTTCGCTGACAGTAGCAGGTTTTATGATGATTGTTTACTATTTAATAAGAATTTATGATGCCGTAAAAATCGATAGATTTACAGAGGTGAAATGAATGATATCGATTATTTTTATTACTCTTGTCGTGGCACTAATCATTGGTATACCTGTGGGGTTTGCCATTGGAATAAGCTGCCTGGTGTATTCTTTTACTAATATGAATATGATGCTTTCCATAATTCCTCAGCGCATGGTGGAAGGAATCAACTCTTTCCCGTGGCTGGCTTTGCCTCTTTTTGTCCTGGCGGGAGAAATAATGGCGTACGGCAGCACTCCCCGTCTGATGAAACTTGCTAACATGCTGGTGGGCAGGATACCGGGAGGGCTCGGAGCGTCGGCTGTTGCAGCCACGGGTTTTTTCGGCGCTGTTTGCGGTTCCGGTGTAGCCACAACGGCAGCCATAGGAAGCATCATGGGGCCGGAAATGGTTAAAAAAGGATACGGGAAAGGTTTTACAGCATCATTGCTTGCGTGCGGAACGCTGGGAATTGTAATCCCGCCCAGCATTTCAATGGTAGTATATGGTATGTGCAGCGGAGTTTCTGTGGGGGATCTATTTCTTGGAGGATTCATCCCCGGAGGTATAACTGTACTATTTCTCATATTACTTTGCATCTATATTGGAAGAAAAAGAGACTATAAGGGTCAGATTGAACATTTAACAGGGGCGGAAAAGTTAAAAATAGTCATGGATGCGCTGTTCCCTTTAGCAATGCCCGTATTTATTCTGGGCGGTGTAATGACGGGTATTGTGACTCCGACGGAATCCGCCGCCGTTGCCTGCGCATACGCTTTTTTCCTTGCGAAGTTTGTCTATAAAGAATTAAAATTAAAAGATATATATGATATTTGCTCTAAAAGCCTTATTACCAGCGCGGTAATACTTTTTATAGTGGCGAATGCGGCACCGTTCAGTTGGCTGCTGGCCACCCAGAATATCCCGCAGCTTATCGCAGGAAAATTGCTCGCAATAACGCAGAATCCGGTTTTAATGATGCTGCTGATTACAGCTTTGTTCCTTTTTCTCGGGACATTTATGGAAACCAATTCCACAATCATCTTATTATCACCCATACTTTTGCCGGTTATTACTAAACTGGGAATAGATCCGATATACTTTGGAGTCACGATGATACTCAACCTGGCAATCGGAGGTGTGACGCCGCCTCTGTCGGTATGTTTATTCACTTCGTCGAGAATTATAGGTATAACAATTGAGGACACTTTTCCCGATGTTATTTATGTAGTGGGAACAATGACTCTCGCTCTTTTAATTGTAGTTTTATTTCCCAAGACAGTATTGCTGCTGCCTCAATTATTCGGTAAATGATTGTATAATAAACGGATAGTAAGTCAATATAAATAAATTTCCGGGAGGTTTTTTGGATGGAAGAGTTTGAGGGTAAAGTTGTGGTTGTGACAGGGGGAACAAAAGGCATCGGCAAAGCAGCGGTAAAAAAATTCTGCCAGCAGGGGGCAATCACAATAATTGTAAATAGAAATGCGAAAGATGGCAAGGATTATGAAAATGAGCTTTTAAGTCAGGGATATAAAGCGGAATCTATAGCAGCGGATATGGCAAATGTGGAAGAAATTAAGAAGATGGTAAAAAATGTTCTTGATAAATATAAAAAAATAGATGTACTGGTGAATTGCGCAGGAGTAAATAGAAGAAAAAAAGCTGTCGAATATAATGAGGAAGATTGGGATTATATGGTAGATATTAACCTTAAAGGAGTATTTTTTGCATGTCTGGAAGCAGGCAGGCATATGATTGAGCGCAGAGAAGGAGCAATTATAAATATATCATCTATACAGGGTGAGGTGGTTTTGCCGGAAAGGGCCATATACGCCGTAACCAAGGGAGGCGTAAAGCAGCTTACAAAGGCACTTGCTGTAGAGTGGTCAAAGTTTGGAGTTAGAGTAAATGCCATTTCTCCCGCATTTGTAAGAACCCCTATGGTAGAAAAAGTATTGGAAGATAAAGACTGGGGTGGTCTGATAATTTCCAGAACGCCTATAGGAAGAGTTGGAACGCCTGAAGAAATCGCCGAAGTTATAGTTTTTCTGGCGTCATCAAAAGCAAGTTATATTACTGGTGCAAATATCATGGTGGATGGAGGCTGGACAGCCGGTTAAAAACTCGTAACTGTTAAGCGCAGGCACATAAAGCGAATGGGTAAAGAAATCTTTTGTCCGTTAAAGGCGGTTGCCCTGTGATGCGGGTGACTGCCTTTGCATATGAGAAAAAAATGTTTGAAGTTTATATTCTTTGTGCTATCAGATATTAGTATAATGGAGGAATTACTATGAGCAGATACGGTTTTAATATTGATTTTTCTTCAGCAGTGAAACTAATCGATGATGTATTAATTCCACCCATGTACAAAGTTCGGCAGAAATTCGTTGTGCCAGGTAGAATAAATTATATATATAAGCTTGAGAAATCTTTGAATGATAGAAAAAATATTTTAGATGATTTGAGAGGAAGAAAAGTATGCATCGCGTTGGGAAGTAGAGGTATAAATAATCTTTCTAAAATTGCAGAACGAGTAGTTAAAAAAGTAAAAGATTCCGGAGGAATTCCATTCATAATCCCGGCTATGGGAAGTCATGGGGGTGCCACTCCGGAAGGCCAGAAAAAAGTACTGGAGGAACTGGGAATTACGGAAGAAAATATGGGGGTGCCCGTTGTATCAAGTCTGGATGTGGAACTATTAGCAGAGACGGATGAAGGGATTCCTGTATATACCAGCAAGGATGCACTGTATTCGGACGCCGTGATATTAATAAACAGAGTAAAACCGCACACATCTTTTCGAGGCGATATAGAAAGCGGTCTTATAAAGATGTCGGTCATCGGGCTTGGTAAACAAAAGGGCGCAGATCTCTGCCACAAAATGGGTTTCAATCATTTTGCCGAACGATTGAAAGCCATGTCGCGGATTGTGCTTTCACGAGTGCCCATTGTTCTCGGCGTTGCTATTTTAGAAAATGCTTATGATGAAACTGCTGATATTTGTGTACTTGCTCCGGATGAGTTTTTTACCGTGGAGCCTGTTCTTTTGGAAAAAGCAAAGTCATGGATGCCAAAAATTTTGTTAAATAATCTTGACGTGCTGATTGTAGACGAATTGGGCAAAGATGTAAGCGGAGACGGCATGGACCCCAATATCACCGGAAGGTTTGCATCCGATTATGCCAGAGGAGATCTGAAAGCTGATCGTATTGTTGTGTTGCGCCTTACGGAAAAAACGGAAGGAAACGCCAACGGGATAGGAGTTGCGGATATAACAACCCTGAAGGTACTTGAGGAAACCGACTTTACCAAAGGATATATCAATTCTATAACCGCTGCGATACCACGGACTGTGCGCCTGCCTATGATAATGCCCGACGATAAAACCGCGATAAAAGCGGCAATAAAAACAGCAAACAATCTTGATTATAAAGGAGAAAAATCCCGCATAGTGCGGATTAAAAATACTTTACATCTCGAATATATATATGCATCTGAAGCACTTTTAGAAGAGATCGATAACCATCCGCAACTGGAGATTGTAGAAGGGCCTATTTCCTTTGAGTTTGATTCAAATGGCCAGATGTTGACTCAGTGGTGATTTTTAATTTTTGTCCTGACATTTTTTCGGTTGACTGTCGACGGCAAATGGGATATAATATTACTAGAATTCTAAAAATACATTAATATTACAAAAGGATGAAGACTATGGCAAAGTATATTATATCCCTCATAGCAAGTTACTTTATCGGGTCAATATCAACGGCTTATTTGGTATCTAAAAATATTTACAAAGTAGACATACGGCAATACGGTAGCAAAAATCCTGGTTCCACTAATGTTCTCCGGGTGCTCGGAGCAAAACCGGCAGCCCTTGTTTTTGCCATGGATCTTTTGAAAGGGCTTCTTGTGGTGCTGCTGGCCCGCTATATTGGCGGTGAGAATCTGGCTCTTTTGTGCGGGCTGGCGGTAGTTGTGGGGCACGATTGGTCGGTCTTTTTAAAGTTCAACGGTGGGAAAGGGATAGCCACCAGTTTAGGAGTGGTGCTGGGAATTTCTCCTCCTGTCGCATTGTGGGTTCTTATTGCCGGTGTTGGTGTAATCATTCTTTTCAGGTTTGTATCCCTCGGATCTATCACAGGTGCGGTTTTATTTCCTATATTACTTATCAAATTTAATTATCCGGCAAAATTTTTTTATTTTGGATTGGCACTCGCCGCTATGGCGATCTGGCGGCACAGAAGCAATATAAAAAGGCTCATTTCGGGGACTGAGAATAAGATTGGTCAAAAAGCAAGATAGAATGTTGGGTTATTAAAAGATGGACTGTGCTGGTAAAAATAATCAAAAAATCGGGGCTAATTTATGATTATTGATATTTTTTACCAAGCAAACCTGGGGATCATAAATAAATACAGGCTTCCTATCATGGCATGTTTCTTGCAATATAAAAATTTAAGAAATATTCAATAACGCACTCATTATTAAAAATACATCAGATTCAAAATTAGACAATTAAATTCGTAGTGGAAGGTGATTGTTTGGAGGATGTTTTATCGGATATAAAAAAATGTCCCATAATAGCCGCAATAAGAGATATAGAAAAAGTCGATACAGCCTTAGAAAAGCCTCTTCGCTGTCTCTTTCTTCTGACGGGCAACATACTTAACATTAAATATGCGGTAACGCACATCAGAAAGGCGAGAAAACGCGCCTTCGTCCATATCGACCTCCTCGAAGGCATAAGTAAGGACGGCATGGGAATCAAGTACATTGCGGAGGAAGTCAAACCCGATGGAATCATTACTACCAGGGGAAATCTTATAAGCTGTGCCAAAAGCGAAGGGATATTTACAATTCAAAGAGTATTCATCCTCGACAGTCTGGCGAAGGATACCGCTGAAAAATCCATTAACCAGGTAGACCCGGATGCAGTAGAGATACTGCCCGGCGTCATACCCAAGATAATTAGCAAGATTCACAGGGAAGTCCATTATCCGGTAATAGCCGGAGGCCTTATTGAAACCCTGGATGAAGTTAAGGCAGCCCTGAAGGAAGGGGCGCTGGCGGTGTCGATCAGCAAAGAGGAACTGTGGGATGAGATCCCATACGAGGACTTGGAGAAAAGGAGAAAGTCCTCCTCGGGCAGATAGTACATTTACTATTTGCGTGGGGAGGATTTTTATTTTGGGCAAAGGAGGTGAGCTTGGCGGTACCGATAATATAAAAATAAAGGGGGGATCGAACAAAACTGTAGAATGTTTTGTCGGTTTACGAGAAAGATTGATTTATTCTGTTATCATGTAAAATGAATTAGAAGTAAAAGGGGGATTATTCAATGAAAAGGGATACTTTGATGCAGGAACTCTGGGCAGAGTTCTTCGGAACTGTAATCCTTATCATTTTCGGCTGCGGTGTTGTTGCAAACGTCAATTTTGCTCCGCGACTTAACGGCTTCGGTATTTTCAAGACCGGCGCAGGTTACGACTGGAATACCATAAACGTCGGCTGGGCTTTAGCGGTTACAATGGCGGTTTATGTGGCAGGTGGGATAACCGGCGCTCATCTGAATCCTGCAGTTACTCTGGCGGCAGTGCTCCGACGCGGAATGAGTTTTGGCAAAGCCATAGGCTACTGGATTGCTCAGGTGCTGGGGGCTTTTGTCGGGGCTTTCATAATCCATAAGATTTATCTAGGAAACTTCATAAAGGACGGCTACATGAATATATTTTATACCGGTGCGGCCAATGATGCATACAGTATTGGAAACAGTATGTTAGTTGAAATTGCAGGTACCTTCTTCCTCGTGCTTTTTATATATGCTATAGTTGATAACATATATAATCTGGGGCCTGCTGGTAATATGTGGCCTCTGGTAGTCGGTTGTGCGATATATGCCCTGGGCCTTTCTCTTGGCGGACCTACCGGATATGCCATAAATCCGGCCCGTGACTTTGGGCCCAGGTTGTTTGCGGCTATGATTGGCGATCAGGGAGCATTTTCCGGCAGTTACTGGCTGATGGTTCCCGTAATAGGTCCATTGATCGGCGGTCCGCTCGGCGCTTATGCTTACGACTACCTTATTTCGCCATTCCTGCCGAAGAAGATGGAAGAGAGCCTTAAGGCCGACAAATCCATGAAGGCTTAATTTCCCTAGCTCCGGTTTCTAAGAATTGTTCTTGCCCTCATGGATTGCAATAAATAAAAATATTAAGTAAAATTAAAGGGAGGTTTGTTTACATGGCAAAGTATGTCATGGCCCTTGATCAGGGAACCACCAGTTCGCGGGCGATCATTTTTGATGAAAACGGTTCGATTGTAAGCGTGGCCAACAAGGAGTTCACTCAGATTTACCCGAAACCCGGGTAGGTGGAACATGATCCCATGGAGATCTGGGGGACTCAGATAGGCGTAGCGAAAGAAGTTCTGGAAAAAGCCGGCATTTCGCCCGAAGATATTGCCGCCATCGGTATCACCAATCAGAGGGAAACCACAATAGTATGGGATAAAAATACAGGCAAACCGGTTTACAATGCCATAGTGTGGCAGTGCCGCAGGACCGCCCCCATTTGTGATGACCTGAAGAACAAGGGCCTTGCCGAAACCATCCGCCAGAAGACCGGTCTGGTAGTGGATGCATATTTTTCCGGCACCAAGGTGAAATGGATTCTCGACAATGTGGAGGGGGTAAGGGAAAAGGCTGAAAAGGGCGAAGTAATTTTTGGAAACGTGGATACATGGCTAATCTGGAACCTGACGGGCGGCAAGGTTCATGTTACCGATTACAGCAACGCTTCCCGCACCATGCTCTTAAACATTCATAAGCTGGAATGGGATGAGGATATATTAAAGGAATTGAACATACCGAAAGCAATGCTGCCGGAGCCCAAACCTTCAAGCCATATTTACGGCAAAACCAGCAAAGAGGTATTCGGCGCTGAAGTGCCAATCGCCGGGGACGCGGGCGACCAGCAGGCGGCCCTGTTCGGCCAGGCCTGCTACAGTGCCGGCATGGCCAAGAACACCTATGGCACCGGCTGCTTCATGCTCATGAACACCGGCGAAAAGGCGGTGGAATCCAAGAGCGGACTTCTGACGACGATTGCGTGGGGAGTTGACGGAAAGGTCGAATACGCTCTGGAAGGAAGCATATTTATTGCCGGAGCCGTAGTCCAGTGGCTGCGGGATGAGCTCAGGATCATAGACAATTCAGCTCAGAGCGAAGAATACGCCACAAAGGTGGACGACAACAACGGCGTATATCTGGTTCCGGCTTTCGTGGGCCTTGGCGCTCCTTACTGGGATATGTACGCCCGCGGCACCATAGTAGGCCTCACCAGAGGCGCCAAGAGAGAACATATCATCAGGGCAGCTCTTGAATCAATTACCTATCAGACCCGGGACGTTCTGGAAGCCATGCAGAAGGATTCCGGCATAACCCTTACCAACCTGAAGGTAGACGGAGGAGCCGTTGCCAACAACTTCCTGATGCAGTTCCAGTCTGATATACTGGGAGTTCCCGTTTCAAGACCCAAGGTAATCGAGACCACGGCACTGGGTGCAGCTTATCTTGCGGGTCTTGCCACGGGATACTGGGGAAGCAGGGAAGAAATTGCCGCCAAGTGGCAGATCGACAGAGTCTTTAAACCGGACATGGATGAGGGCAAACGCAACAGTCTCTATAGCGGATGGAAAAAAGCCGTCAAGAGGGCTATGGAATGGGAGAAAGAATAAGTTATATATAACTTTAAGAAAGATGCGTGGTGGAGATGAGGAGAACCACACTCTTTTATAGGGTGTGGTTTTCCTTTTTTTAGGAGGGATTTTAATGTATGATGTGGTAGTTATCGGCGGCGGTGTGACGGGCTGCATGATAGCAAGAGAATTATCAAGGTATGATATAAGGGTTATACTGCTGGAAAAAGAAGAAGATGTGGCCTGCGGCACCAGCAAAGCCAACAGTGCGGTAATCCATGCGGGATTTGACGCCAAGCCGGGCACCTGGAAGGCGAAGATGAATGTAAGGGGAAATGCCTTATTTCCGGGAATTTGCGCCGAACTGGATGTGCCGTATAAAAACAACGGGTCGCTGGTTGTCGCTGTTGATGAGGGTGAGATCAAGGTCCTAGATAAACTGATGAATCAGGGGAAAGAAAATGGTGTTTCCGGCCTAAAAATAATAGGGCATGACGAACTGATGAAAATGGAGCCCAATTTAAATCCTGCAGCAAAAGCGGCGCTTTATGCTTCCACAGCGGGAATCGTATGTCCTTACGAATTCACCGTGGCTCTGGCAGAAAATGCGGCTCAAAACGGTGTAGAATTCAGGTTCAATTCTCCGGTGATGGAGATTATGATGCAAAACGACGGCTTTATCATAAAGACACCGCATGGGGCTGTAAAAGCTCGGTTTGTAATAAATGCGGCGGGCCTTTTCTCCGACGAGATTTCGAAAATGGCGGGAGCGGAAGAATACACCATTACTCCTCGAAAGGGAGAATATCTCATCTTTGATAAAAATTTCGGCCATCTCGTAAAGAGAGTCATATTTCCTACTCCTTCGGAGAAATCCAAGGGAATCCTGGTATGCCCGACGGTGGACGGAAATGTTTTCATAGGCCCCAATTCCAACGACATTAAAGACAAAACCGACGTGGGTGTCACCAGGGAAGGCATCGAAGAGATCATCGAAGGAGGAAAAAAACTGGTCCCACATCTGCCGCTGTCGGGAGTTATAACTTCTTTTGCGGGGCTTCGGGCTGTTTCCAATACCAACGATTTCATAATCGAAGCATCCAGAAAGGTAAAGGGCTTTGTCAATGTGGGAGGCATCCAGTCGCCGGGACTTACTTCTGCTCCGGCCATCGCGGAAACTGTCATAGAGATTTTGAAGGAGGAAGGAATGGATTTGATAGAAAAACCGGGTTTTGTGCCGACAAGACCTATAAAGTATCGCTTTCGGGAAATGGACAATGCAATGCGGCAAAAGCTTATAGAGGAAAACCCCGCCTTCGGCCATGTGATATGCCGCTGCGAAACCGTCACCGAAGCGGAAATTGTGGACGCCATAAAAAGGCCGCTGGGAGCAAGAAGCCTGGACGGTGTCAAGCGGAGGACCAGAGCGGGCATGGGCAGGTGCCAGGGAGGTTTCTGCTCATCGAGAGTGCTATCCATCCTGGCCAGGGAGCTCAAGCTCGATCCGAGGCAGATAACCAAGTGCGGTCCGGGTTCGGAAATATTGAAGGGCGGTTATAAAGAATTTATTGCAGAAGGGGACGAGAATAAGTTTTTAAACGCTCAAGATGTCGAAAGCCTTAGCTGGAAAGGCGGTGCGGCAGATGCTTCATAAGGATTTGGTAATAATCGGAGGAGGTCCTGCGGGGCTTGCCGCGGCTCTGGAGGCCGCTGAACAGGGCGTAAATGATGTCATGATAGTCGAAAGGGATTCAGGCCTCGGGGGTATCCTTCAGCAGTGCATACACAACGGCTTCGGGCTGCACGTATTCAAAGAAGAACTGACAGGGCCGGAGTATGCCCAGAGATTTATCGATAGGCTGGAAAACACCGGAGTTGAAGTTTTACTGGACACCATGGTGATTGAAATCACACCGGATAAACGAATATTTGCTGTAAACAGCGAAAAAGGCGTTCTGGAGATTCAGGCAAAAGCCGTTATCCTGGCAATGGGATGCCGGGAGCGCACCCGGGGGGCCCTGAACATCCCGGGATTCAGGCCCGCAGGAATCTTCACCGCCGGAACGGCCCAGAGATATGTGAACATTGAAGGTTACATGCCGGGAAAAGAGATAGTGATTCTGGGCTCGGGCGACATAGGCCTCATCATGGCGAGAAGATTTACTCTGGAAGGGGCCAGAGTAAAATGCGTCCTTGAAATAATGCCCTATTCCAACGGCCTGACAAGAAATGTGGTGCAGTGTTTGGAGGATTATGGAATACCCCTCAGGCTGAGCCATACTGTAATAGATATCCATGGCAAAAAAAGAGTGGAAGGTGTCACCGTGGCGAAGGTCGATGAAAATCTAAAACCTATCCTGTCAACTGCGGAATTCATACCCTGCGACACTCTGCTGCTATCGGTGGGCTTGATACCCGAAAATGAATTAACAAAAATGACCGGTGCTGATTTTGATGCAAGCACCCAGGGCCCCATGGTGAATCAAAGGATGGAGACATCCTGCGAGGGGATCTTTGCCTGCGGCAATGTGCTGCACGTTCATGATTTGGTGGACTTTGTGACGATGGAAGCAAAACTTGCGGCCCGGGGAGCCGCCCGGTACCTGAAAGAAAAAGATGGGGCTTACCGGCAGATGTCCGTCATCGCGGGCGAAGGCCTGAGATATGTGCTTCCGCACGCTGTTGGCGTAGAAAAAATGCTCGATGAAAAACAGAACTTTTTCATGAGAAGCACGAGACCCATGAAAAAAGCAAAACTTGCCATTGAATCCGAAAACGGCACTATAAAAACGAAGATGCTTTCATATGTAAAGCCCAGCGAAATGATAAATATTGAACTTAGCAAATCGGAAATATCCAAAGCGGCGGGCCATCTGAAATTCATCCTTCAGGAAGAAGGTGCTTCCGATGAGTGATAAGAAAAATGTGACATGCATAATATGTCCCGTGGGATGCCGAATAGAGGTGGAGATTGAAAACGGAAATATACTGAACCTGAGCGGTTATCGCTGCAGGCGGGGCCTTCAATATGCCAAAGACGAAGTGACGTCGCCGAAGAGGATTCTGACTACAACGGTCAGATTGAAGGCGGAGGCTGCTCATGTTCTTCCTGTCCGTACACGGACTCCGATTCCTAAATCTAAGCTGAAAGAAGCCATGCAGGAACTTAAAAATGTATCAGTTGCCGCGCCTGTGAAGATGGGCGATGTGGTTTTAAAAGATGTGGCGGGTACCGGAGTGGACGTAATAGCTTCGAGAAGCTGGGCTGAATAATTTCAAGGCCATCTCGCATTAGGGGTGAGGAACTTGCTTCAAAAAGAAGTGGTATTCTGTCATCCGAAAGGTCTACACATAAGAGCGGCGGCCATGATGGTTCAGAAAGCGCATGAGATTGAACACAACTGGGGCACCAATGTATATATACGCAACCGGTACGGGAAGGAAGTTCCTGCTACCGCTCTCATGGCCCTCCATTCGCTCAATTTAAAATCCGGAGAAAAAATAACCATTGTGGCAAAAGGCAACAGGGTAGTGGAAGCAGTAGATTGTTTTGATAGATTGCTGAAAAGTGACTTTTCGCCAAAAAACAGTGAAGAGATTGAAAAAATGGATAACATCCTGGAGGAAAATGCTTTAACTTCGGACACAATCTTTCAGAGTATTGCCGACGGCCTTATAGTGGTAAATAAAAAGGGCTGCATTACGATGTTCAACCGTGCGGCTGAAGAGATTACCGGATTCAAGAGCCATGAGGTAATCGGTGAAAAAATAGAAAATATCATTCCCGGAATAAAAATGGAAAATATACTGCGGGATGGAAGGGACGAGCTGGGCAGCAAAAAGGTCATAGGGAAATCCGCAGTGGTCACCGATATCACTCCGATAATCATCAACAATGAAATACTCGGAGCCGTTATAGTATTTCAGGATATCCTTCAGATTGAAAGGCTTATAGACAAACTGGATGAATTTAAAGAATTAAAAGACAGGATCGATTTGATAAATGAAGCGGTGGCAAAAGCCGAGTACCTTGAGGAAGAATTAAAGCGGACTCAGAAACTGGACAGTGCCTTTGAACCCATAGTTGGCAGAAGCGGGAGGCTGCAGGATGCACTGGCCATCGCTTCCAAGGCGGCCGAGACCCACTCCACGGTGCTGATACGCGGGGAAAGCGGCACCGGCAAGGAGCTTATAGCGAGAGCTATACATTATGCCAGCAAAAGGAAGGATAAACCTTTTGTCCGCGTAAACTGCCCTGCCATACCTTCGCCTCTCCTGGAGAGCGAACTTTTCGGCCACGAGAAGGGGTCATTTACAGGAGCACTCTATCAGAAGCTGGGGAAGTTTGAACTGGCCAACGGAGGCACCGTCTTTCTAGATGAAATCGGAGAAATGAATGTGGAAATGCAGGCAAAACTTTTGAGAATATTGCAGGAAAGAGAGTTCGAGAGAGTAGGGGGAACCCAGACGATAAAAGTGGATGTGAGGGTCATAGCTGCCACAAACAGAGATCTGGAAGAAATGGTCAAAAAAGGAACCTTCAGAGAGGACCTTTACTACAGGCTGAATGTGGTGCCGATTGTGCTTCCGCCGCTGAGAGAAAGAAAAGAAGATATTCCGGACCTGGCAGAACATTTTTTAAACAAGCTGAGCCGTGAGCTGGAAAAGGACGTTACAGCCATAACCCGCCGGGCCATGAAATATTTGCTGGGCTACGATTGGCCGGGAAATGTGAGGGAACTGGAGAACGTCATTGAACGAGCCATAAATCTCACCGACGATAACGTAATAGACATAGACGATCTTCCGACGTACGTCACAGGCATCAGCATCGAGGACAAACAATTTCTGGTAAATCCCGATACCGACGGAGAAGTAGCGCCTTTCGAGGAGTATGAGAAGGAAATAATAAAATTTGCTCTAAAAAAGTATAAGAGTTTTAACGCTGCCGGAAAAGCCCTGGGGCTCACTCACAAGACGGTGGCGGCCAAAGCCAGAAAGTACGGCCTTTTGGTGTAAAACGGAGAAAGGAGTAGTATCATGCCGGTCGATTTGGGGATATCGGGGATTGACGACATTCTGCCTCTTAGTGAAAAATTAGGTTATGATGCCCATGAGATAAACTGGATAGTTGACAGGAATTCCGAAAAATCCAGAAAATTGGTAGAAATAATAGAAGGTATAAATGCAAATTCCCAGAAAAACAGTAATAGTTTAACTGCAGGCACATCGGACCTGGAGGAGCTTTCCAAATTTTCTTCAGGTCTGAAGGAGAGCGCTCTCGAGGTATTGAACAAGTCCAGAGAAAGCCTTGGGAAAATAAGGGAGGGAAGCCTTGCTATTGCCGAAGTTCAGAATCTGATTGACAGGGTTTCGGAGGAAATGGACGGATCTTCGAATGATGTGGCAGGCCTCCTGGAGCTTACCGATAAGGTTGCGGGATTTGTGACCTTTGTGAGGAGCATCGCCCGTCAGACACATCTTCTGGCGATAAATGCGACTATTGAGGCGGCAAGAGCAGGAGAGGTCGGCAGGGGATTCGGCGTAGTGGCGTCGGAGATAAGGAAGCTAGCGGAATTGAGCAGTACAAGAGCCCACGAGATTCAGGAGACTGCAGGCATAATCAACGAAGGTATCAGCCGGGCACACTCAATTTCCAGAGAAAGCGCCGCCAGATTGAAAGGTGTCAGAGAAAAGACTCAGCTCAGCGGGAATGTCATGGATGAATCGGTGAAGGTGTTCGAAGATATAGCCGGTGTAAACGAAAAACTGTTCGAATCCATATCCCGACAGGCTAAGACGGCGAGCTCCCTGAGCGAGATTTTTTCTTCTCTTGCCCGGGAGACTGCTGCCACTTCAGACTCCACCCGCAAGGTTACGGAATTGATAAAAGAACAGGAACAGAACAACAGAATGCTGCTCGACATAGCGGAAAAACTCGTAAAAAATGTTTACGCTCTTCAGAAAACCACGTTGAAGTTCAAGAAAAAGGATGAATTTATTATAGGAATAAATCCCGCTTTAAGCCCCGATGTAATAAAAGCCATGTACCTGCCGGCCATTAACGCAGTGGGGGAGACGGCCGGATTCAACTTCAGGGTGATGATAGCGGCGGATTACAATGCTCTGGCTGATTGCCTTATAGAAGGAATAGTGGATGTGGGCTGGTTTTCTCCCCTGGCATACGTCAACGCCAGATATAAAGCCGACATAACTCCCATTGCGACGCCGGTGGTAAACGGGGCTGCAAACTACAGGGGTTATATAATAACGGTTCCGGGTTCCGGTATTTCTTCCATAAAAGATTTGAAGGGAAAGAAATTGGCCTTCGTAGACCCGAAGTCTGCTTCGGGGTACGCTTATCCGAGGATGCTTTTAAAAAAGGCGGGGATCGATCCGGATAGAGACCTTTCGGAGAAAGTCTTTCTGGGCACCCACAGCAGAGTGGTGGAAGCGGTGCTGCAGGGGACCGTGGATGCGGGCGCCACTTATTCCGAAGCCCTTGACGACGCAAAAAAGCGGGGGCTTGCGGTGGAAAAACTCGTATATCTTGCAAAAACCGACCCGATCCCGAAAGACTGCATAGCTGCCAGGCCGGGCCTCGAAAAAAGCGTGGTGGACAGCCTGAAGAGCGGATTTATGGCTTACAGAGCAAAAAAAGAAAAGATGAACGGGGGCGGATCTATCATAAATGGCTTTATTCCGGCCATGGATGAGAATTATGACATAGTCAGAGCAGTGGCAAATGATGCAGGTTGATAAAAATTACCAGGCCGATAGATAATAAAGGGCATTATAATGCCCTTTTTTAACTGGCACGATTCTTGCTTGATATATTTTACATCTATTATTTTAAAGGAGGGCTTGAAATGAAAAAACTCATCAACAACCCCGAACATGTGGTAGAAGAAATGCTTGAGGGGATGGTGGCGGCTTTCCCCGGCTACGTAAGGAAGCTGGAAGGCTTTAACGTCATCGTGAGAGCCGATGCGCCGGTAAAAGGCAAGGTGGGCCTTGTGTCCGGCGGTGGCAGCGGCCATGAGCCTTCTCATGCAGGTTTTGTGGGCAAGGGCATGCTGGATGCCGGCGTTGCCGGAGCCGTATTCACCTCTCCCACTCCGGACCAGATATTCGAGGCTGTTAAGGCTGTGGACGGCGGCGCCGGAGTGCTGCTCATAATCAAAAACTACACCGGTGATGTGATGAACTTTGAAATGGCCGGCGAAATGGCGGAGATGGAAGGCATCAAAGTGGCCAAAGTCGTGGTAAACGACGACGTGGCGGTGGAAAACAGCACTTACACCACGGGCAGGAGGGGCATAGCGGGTACCGTATTCGTGCACAAAATCGCCGGAGCAAAGGCCCAGGCCGGCGGCACCCTGGAAGAAGTAAAAGAGGCAGCCGAAAAGGTCATCGCCAATGTTAGAAGCATGGGAATGGCCTTAACCCCGTGTGTGGTGCCGGCAGCAGGAAAGCCCACCTTTACTCTGGCTGAAGATGAAATGGAAATAGGCATGGGAATCCACGGCGAACCGGGCACCATGCGGACAAAGATCATGAAAGCCGACGAAATAGTGGAGCATCTGATGTCAAAAATACTGACGGACCTCCCCTACAAGCCCGGAGACGAAGTGGCGGTCATGATAAACGGCCTTGGAGCCACTCCCATCATGGAACAATTCATAATGAACAATAAAGTGAGCAAGATATTGAAAGAACATGACATAAAAGTTCACAGGACATACATCGGCGAATACATGACTTCGCTGGAAATGGCGGGCGCCTCGATAACGCTGCTCAAACTGGACGAGGAATTGAAAAACCTGCTGGATGCACCGGCGGATACCCCCGCTTTCAGACAGTTTTAAAGCTTTATTGCACCACAACTATTGCGAAAGGAGACCTGTCAAATGGCAACGGACACAGCGGGACTTGTGAAAATAATTGAAGCAGTGGCGGGAAAAATCAGCGAAAACCGCGAATTTTTGACCGAACTGGATTCGGCCATTGGGGACGCGGACCACGGCATAAACATGTCCAAGGGATTTTCGGCGGTTCTTGAAAAGCTTCATTCGCAGAAAATCGATGATTGCGGAACGATCTTGAAAACCGTCGGTATGACACTCGTATCGACAGTGGGAGGAGCGTCGGGGCCGCTCTACGGGACAGCTTTTATGAAAGCGGGCCAGGCAGTGGCGGGCAAGTCGAGTCTTGATTTTGAAGATTTTGTAACCATCCTGGACCAGGCCCTGGAAGGCATAAAATATCGTGGAAAAGCGCAGATGGGCGAAAAAACCATCATCGACTCGCTGGAGCCTGCTGTAGAAGTCCTAAAAAAAGAAAAAGATTTTTCCGATAAAAATTCGGCTATGGACAAAGCACTCAATGCTGCAAAAGAGGGAGTGGAATATACGAAAAACATAATCGCCAAAAAGGGGAGGGCCAGTTACCTTGGAGAAAGGAGCATAGGGCATCAGGACCCCGGAGCAACCTCGTGCTATTTGATGTTGCAGGCGGCGATAGAAAAGATAAAAGAGATGTCCGGTAACAAGTGTTAGATTTGAGAGGGAGGCGTTTTAATGGTCGGAATTGTCCTGGTATCCCACGCCCCGAAAATTGCGGAAGGGACTCTAGAATTGATAAAGCAGATGACCGGTGAAAAAGTCTTGATAGAAATTGCCGCCGGAACCTGTGACAACCGCCTGGGCACCGATCCGGTGTTGATCGGAGAAAAGATAAGGAAAGCGGATACAGGCGATGGAGTGATTGTAATAGTAGATTTAGGGAGCTCGATCATGAGCACCGAAGTAGCCATAGAATCTCTGGAAGAACCGACGAGATCCAGGGCGGCTATAGCAGATGCTCCTTTTATTGAGGGAGCCATAGCCGCCGCCATGGAAGCCAGCTTCGGAAAGGGCCTGCAGGATGTTAAAAATGCCGCCGAAAACACGCGGGGCATGAAAAAAATCGCATAATGAGGGAAACTTGAGCTGTTGAATTTTATTCAACAGCTATATTTTTTTTAAAAATCATGTATATTGTATGCCGATTAGTATTTTACAGCAAATGAAATGATTTTCAAGCAAATATTCGCCAAAAGACTGTATTGATGCTATTTGCCGTTATTTTATTGTATTTATACTATAATAATAATTGCTTTTGTAACATAACAGTAATATACTTAAAAATAAGTCTGTGAAACTTAAAAAGTTTAATTTTTTCGGCCTGTCCCTTCTGCGGGCAGGTTTTTGAGCTTCCTGGAGAATAATTTAGCGCTGCGAAGAAGGTGATATTTTGGAAGAACAGGCCATAGAAAGGCTCATGGAAATTGATGCAAGGGCGGTGGAAATAAGCACAAGCAGGGAAAAGCAGCTGGCGGACCTCGAGCGCCGGTATAAAGAAGAATAACAAAAAATGATTCGGGATTTTGCTCAAATGATTGAAGATGAAACCAGAAAAGCCGCCCGGAACATCCTGCAGGAAGGAAAGGAGGAGGTTGAAAAGCTTAACGTGAAAACCAGAGAAACTCTTGAAAATATGGAACGGGAGTTTGAAAAAATCTGCAAAGATATGGCGGATGAAATACAGAAGCGGATTTTTGATATAAAGAGGGAGACCCATGGATAAAGTTGCCTTATACGCCGCTGTCAACACAAAGATAAGAGCCATGGAAGGAGATTTTTTAAAAAAAGAAGATTACATTAACCTCCTTCAGAAGAAGTCTGTGGCTGACGTTGCCCGTTACCTTAAAGAGAGAACCTCATACGGCAGGCTCCTGGGGGATATACGCATCGAAAATATCAGCAGGAGAGACCTGGAAGACATTTTAAAGCGCAACATGATAAAGAACATGGATAGACTTACCCATTATTTCCGGGATGACTACAGGGACTTTATACATTCCCTTTATACGAAATACGAGATAGAGGATTTAAAAAGTTTGGCCAGGGCTATATTCAACGGCAAAAGACCCGAAACCATGGAAAGGCCCCTTGCTTTTTTGGGCAAATACAGCCGTGCGGATACCGGAAAGCTTTTGAAGGCTACATCAATAAAGAATCTCATATATGCACTGGAAGGCTCGGAATTCTTCGAGATATTAAAACCCCTGCTGGACGGAAAAAGGGAAAACCTTTTCAGATTTGAAATGGCTCTGGACATGGGCTATTTCAGCATCATTCAAAACAGGGTGCAGAAAGTATCCGTAGAAGATCGGGAAGTGCTGAAAAAGTGGGAAGGCATGGTGGCGGATCTGTACAATATCCAGTGGATTTACCGGGGCAAGAAATTCTACAAACTGTCGCCCGAAGAACTTTTAAACTATACTATGAATTTCGGGGACAAATTGACTTTTGCCGACAGAAAAGCCATGTGCTATGCAAAAAATCTTGATGAGCTGTACCGCATGACCATGGATTCCGGTTACGGGTTTCTATTTAAAAAAGAAGAGATGTCAAGGGATATTTACATGGAAAGGCGAATAAATCGCTTCATATACTATAAGCTCAGGGCACTTATCCGCAAATATCCCATGAGCATAATCCAAACCGTGGGATACGTATGGTCTTTTGATTTTGAAATCAGGGATATAATATCAATAATAGAAAGCATCAGATACGAGTTGCCCCCGGAAGAAATCAGAAAATTTCTGGTGAAGGCTGCATGAGTTCAGGGAGGTGATTGGCTTGGCTGTAGAAAAAATGAAAATAGTAGGGGTAATAGGCAAGAATAGTCTCCTGAGCCGTGTGCTCCGGCTGGTGGTTTTAAACGGCAGCATGCATGTGATAAACGCCTTGGTGAGAGTCAATTCCAGCGATTTCTTCCTGCCCCCTAGCGAGAAAAACATAGAGGCTCTGGAAGAACTGCCTTTCCTCAAACCCTACTCTTCAAAAAGAGATTTTTCGCATGATGAAGAAGTGGTGACATCGTTGTTGAACCTGTTTGGGATTACACCCAGGGTGAAGCTGGAGCACCTGGGCCAGGATTACGACTATGATGAGTTCATAAAAAAGCTTTCCGACATCCACGAAAAGGTGCGTTCCAAAGACAATGAGATAAAGGAAAGAATGCGTTCCATTGAGAAAAAAAGGGAGTACATTGAAAGTCTCAGGTACCTGGCAAAGTATGGCTTTGACATGGGCCGCTTGACCGGCATGAAATACCTAGCCTTCAGGCTTTTGAAGATAACCCGGGAAAATTACGATAAGCTCAAAAAGAACTACGAAAATATCCCCGCAGTGGTCATAAAGGTTGCAGCGGAAGGCAAATACGTGATTGTGGCGTCGATTACGCCGGTAAGCCTTGAGGAAACCGTGGAAAAAATCTTCAGTTCGCTCAACCACACCCTTCTTCCTCTGCCGGAGGGCTGCCCGGGCACCGCGTCAAGTGTGATCGAAGATTTGACTAAAAGCATAGAGGAGGATCAGAAAGCGATTGACGCCCTGAAAACATCACTGGAAGACTACAGGGTAAAGTTTGCGGAGGAATTCGAAAAAGGCTTTTCTAGGCTTGAGATGGAGAAAAAGGTCGAGGAGCTGAAAACAGAGCTTGCTGTGGGCGATAAACTGTTTTTTATGTTCGGATTTGTGCCCACAAGCAGCGTGCCGGACCTTAAAAACGCTCTGGAAAGCCAGTTCAGGGAAGATATAATAGTGCTGGTGGACGACATAAACGGCGGGCCGGGCATAACCCCGCCCACAAAGCTCAGCAATTCGAAACTTTTCAGGCCTTTTGAAACGCTGGTGAAAATGTACGGCACCCCGGCATACAACGAGAAAGACCCGACGGTATTTTTCGGCCTGACTTACATGCTGCTTTTCGGGGCCATGTTCGGGGATGTGGGCCAGGGCCTTGTGCTGCTTCTTACAGGGCTCTTTCTCGAGCATGCTGCAAAAAGGACCGGCCTGGGAGGCGTGCTGAGCAGGATAGGCCTTGCATCCACCGTATTCGGGTTTATTTACGGCAGCGTATTCGGTTCGGAGGAAATAATACCGCCGCTGGTTGTAAGGCCCATGGCCAATATTAATTTTATGCTGGTCGCGGCAGTTGTTTTCGGCATTGTACTCATCATGGGCGGATATATATACAACATCATGAATTCAAAGATTGAAGGGAACATTGAAGAAGGATTGTTCGGCAGAAACGGTGTTGCGGGGCTCGCATTCTATTTGATTCTGCTGTACGCGGCTTCCCATGCCGCCCTTGCCCACAGCGGCGTTTCCCCGGCACTGGTTTTCATAATGGCGGGACTTTTGCTTTTGATGGTGTTCAAGCAGCCTCTGGCGGGGAAGATCACACATTCGGATAAGCTTTATAAGGGTTCTCCGGCAGATTACTATATCGAAGAAGGTTTCGGGGTCATCGAAACCCTCCTTTCCATGATGTCGAACACCATCTCCTTCATAAGGGTGGGAGCCTTTGCCTTAAACCATGTGGGGCTCTATGTAGCCTTCGCCACTATGGGGGAGATGATGGGTTCCGCATGGGAAGATATTGTGATTCTCGTAATAGGAAATATAATAATCATAGGCCTGGAAGGCCTGATAGTTTTCATACAGGCATTGAGACTGGAATACTACGAGCTCTTCACCAGGTACTTCAGGGGTGACGGAGTGGAGTATCTGCCCGCGAGGTTGAAGGGCATTCCGCAGGCTCCGGGCAGGGTGAATTTCTTCCGGAACATGAGGATTTCCCGGGGAATCGGGACGCATATTTTTGCTACATTGTAAAGTTAATTCTGGTGTATACCGGAATCAAAATTGAAATGGAGGTAATAGATATGTATGCAGTATTGTTTTTAGCCATTGCCATATCGGGTTTGACCGTGGCTGCAGGGCTTTATATCTATTTTGCGAAAGACGGAAAAAAGGCGAAAAGGCTTAAGAGAATGGTAAGGGTAAGCGTGTCTTTATACGCAGCGCTGGTGGCGGCTTTCCTGTTTTTCCTGGCGCCGGGAATCGCCAGTGCGGCTCCTTCCACAAATCCTTCCTCCGGCATGGGATTTATTGCGGCAGCCCTTGCCACGGGGCTTGCCACCGTGGGCGCCGGATATGCGGTGGGCGCTGTGGGTTCTTCGGCCCTGGGTGCTGTATCTGAAGACCCGAACATCCTCGGCAAAACCCTGATTTTTGTGGGCCTTGCCGAAGGTATCGCCATATACGGCCTGATAGTTTCAATTATGATTCTTGGCAGACTGTAGGGGATTATTATGAAAGTTTTCCTCATAAGCGACAACACCCATACCCTGACAGGCATGAGGCTGGCGGGTGTGGAGGGCGTAGTGGTCCATGAAAGAGAAGAGGTTTTGAAAGAACTGAAAAAAGTCAAGGAAAGCCGGGATACCGGGATTCTGCTGATAACGGAATTGCTGGCAGAAAAAGTGCAGCAGGAGCTGGATGAAATGAAGCTTTCCAGCAGCCCGCCCGTAATAATAGAGATTCCAGACAGACACGGTTCCAGACGGCCGCCGGACTTTTTGACCAGATATATAAGGGAATCCATAGGACTTAAGATTTGAGGTGAGGAAAATGTCCACCACTATAGAAGACAAGATTTCCCTTTTCACCAAGGTGCTCATAGAGAGAATAGAACATGATTTTCAGGAAAAGCAAAAGAGGCTTGTGGACTATTATGAAACCCGGAAAGCTGATATAATCAAGGATTTCGAAGAAAAAAAGAGCTCTGCGATACGCGAGGCCGTAAAAGAAGCCGAAACCAAAAAACAGCAGATGATTTCAAAAGCCAGATCCGATATGCATCTTGCGGTGCTGAAGAAAAGGAATGAATTTACCGAAAGGGTCATGAAAGAGGTTAAGGAAAGAGCAAGAGCCTTTACGGACACGCCTGAATATGTAGAATTTCTGCAGGAGGCCATCGGACAGGTGGCGCAGAAATTTGACAGTTATGAGTTTGTAAATTTTACCTTCAGCAAAAAAGATGTTGAAAACCACAGGGACACCATTTTAAGCGCCATAAAGTCTTATAGAGATGAGAATACTTTCAGCATTGAAAAAAGCGATGAAATGATAGGCGGGGTCTTTGCAAAAAGCGGCGACGGCAGACTGGAAATAGATTATACCGCAAATACCACCATAGAAGAAAGTCGCCAGCTGGTGGGAGAATTGCTGTCCACGAGGCTTGGCGAGGGGTGGTAGAATGGCAAATCAAGGGAAAATAATAAACATCAACGGTCCTGTCGTGAAAGCCGTCCATATGGAAGGTTTTATGGTGCGGGAAATGGTGATGGTCGGTGAAAAAAAACTTATAGGAGAAGTAATTTCCCTGGAAAAGGATCTGGGCACCATCCAGGTTTATGAAGAAACGTCAGGCCTCAAGATGGGCGAAGAAGTGCACGGCACAGGCATGCCCCTTTCCGTAAAACTTGGTCCTGGCATTATCGGCAATATATTCGACGGCATCGAAAGGCCTCTTTCAAAAATTTATGCTGCCGGGCATAAGTTCATCCCCGAAGGCATCGGGCTCATATCCATAGATGAGAGCAGGAAGTGGGATGTACAGATTCTGGCAAAACCCGGGGATATGCTTGATTCCGGCGATGTCTTTGCTGTGGTGCAGGAGACGTCCATGGTGGCCCATAAAATCATGGTTCCGCCGGGAATAAAAGGCCGGGTGGCGGAAGTTGCCGAGAACGGTTCATACAATATACACGAAACACTGGCGGTACTGGAAAATGAGGGGAAAAAACATGAACTCAAGATGTATCAGGAGTGGCCTGTAAGAAAACCCAGGCCGGTGGCGCGGAGGATGCCCATAGAAAAGCTGCTGGTGACTGGGCAGAGGGTAATCGACACCTTCTTCCCGCTGGCCAAAGGCGGCACCGCAGCCATCCCGGGCGGGTTCGGCACGGGGAAGACCATAACCCAGCATCAGTTAGCCAAATGGAGTGATGCAGACATCATAGTATATATCGGTTGTGGTGAACGGGGCAACGAGATGACGGAAGTTCTGGAGGATTTTCCGAAACTCAAGGACCCCAGGACGGGGAACCCTCTGATGGACAGGACGGTGCTTATCGCCAACACCTCTAACATGCCCGTGGCCGCCAGGGAAGCATCCATATATACGGGCATCACCATAGCCGAATATTTCAGGGATATGGGCTATAACGTGGCCATAATGGCTGATTCCACTTCGAGATGGGCCGAAGCCCTGAGGGAAATCGCCGGAAGGCTCGAGGAGATGCCGGCCGAAGAAGGCTATCCCGCATATCTTGCATCCAGGCTGGCTGCATTTTACGAAAGGGCCGGTTACGTTAAAAATCTGAACGGCACGGAGGGTTCCATAACCGTAATAGGTGCGGTTTCCCCGGCGGGGGGAGACTTTTCGGAACCCGTGACCCAGTCCACCAAGAGAATCGTCGGAGCTTTCCTGGCCCTGGACCGGGAACTGGCTTACGCCAGGCACTTCCCTTCAATAAACTGGCTTTCGTCTTACAGCGGTTATGTACCGATGCTGGGAGACTGGTTCAAAGAAAACGTGGCCCCGGATATGATGGCTTTAAGGGTGAAGATGCTGAGAATACTTCAGGAAGAAAACAAACTGATGGATATAGTAAAGCTGGTGGGCGAGGATGTGCTGCCGGATGACCAGAGGGTCATACTGGAGATTTCCAGGATAATAAAGATGGGATACCTGCAGCAAAATGCATATCATCCTCAGGACTCGTACGTGCCCCTTTCGCGCCAGTATCAGATGCTCAAGGTTATCGAGAGGCTTTACGACAGGGCTTATTCGTGCGTGAAAAAGGGTATTCCGCTTTCGAAAATCAAGGATGAGAAGCTCTTTTCAGACATAATAATGATGAAGTACAATGCTTCCGATGAAAAACCCGGGCTCTTCCAGGAACTTACCGAAAGGATAGACAGGTACTACGACGGCTTGGAGAGCATGTACAAAGAAGGTGCTGCCGATGAAAGTTAAATATCTGAAACTGGATAAAGCTGAAGGCCCTCTGATAGTCATGAACGAGGTCGAGGGCGCCGTATACGATGAGATAGTGGATATAGAGATGCCCGGGGAGCGCAGGATGGGCAAGGTGGTGCAAATTGACAGAGACAGGGTCATAATTCAGGTGTTTCAGGGGACGTCGGGAATTTCGTTAAATGACGTAAGTGTGAGCTTTACCGGCAAGCCCATGGAAATACCTTTGTCTCGGGAAATCCTGGGCAGGGTATTCAACGGCATTGCAGTGCCCATTGACGGCGCGGGAGAGATATATTCCAACAAATACTACAACATAAACGGCCGGCCCATGAACCCCGTGGCAAGACTTTACCCGAGAAACTACATCCAGACCGGGATATCCTCCATCGACGGCTTAATTACCCTGATAAGGGGACAGAAGCTCCCCATCTTCTCCGGAGACGGCCTTCCCCACAACCAAGTGGCGGCCCAGATAGTAAGGCAGGCCAGGATTTCCGATGAAGAAGCCGGTAAATTTGCCGTGGTATTTGCAGCCATGGGCATAAAGCATGATGAGGCGGACTTTTTCAGGAAGGTCTTTGAAGAGGCGGGAGTCATGGACAGGGTCGTGATGTTCATGAATCTGGCCGACGATCCTGTGGTGGAGCGGATCATCACCCCGAGATGCGCGCTGACCGCGGCGGAATACCTGGCCTTTGAATGCGACATGCATGTGCTTGTCATAATGACGGACATCACCAGCTACTGCGAAGCTTTGAGGGAGATTTCCTCCGCCAGGGAAGAAGTGCCGTCCAGAAAGGGATATCCGGGATACCTCTACTCGGATCTCGCCAGCCTCTATGAAAGGGCGGGCATGTTGAAGGGCTCCAGAGGAAGCATCACCCAGATACCCATACTCACCATGCCCAACGACGATATCACTCATCCTGTGCCGGATCTGACCGGCTACATCACCGAAGGGCAGATAGTGTTGAACCGGTCTTTATACCAGATGGGCATATACCCTCCCATCAATGTACTTCCGTCCCTGTCGCGACTGATGAAGGACGGCATAGGCAAGGAATACACCCGGGAAGACCATCCCGACGTCGCGAATCAGGTTTTTTCCGCATACTCAAGGGTCCAGGAGATAAGGGCTCTGGCGCAGGTCATAGGAGAGGACGAACTCTCGGATACCGACAAAAAATACATGGAGTTCGGGCGGCAGTTTGAGGAGCGCTTTGCAAAGCAGGATTTCGAGGAAGACCGGGATATTTATAAAACCCTGGACCTTATGTGGGACCTTCTTGCCATTCTGCCCGAACAGGAGCTCACCAGAATAGATCCTTCCCTTGTGAAAAGATACTTGAGGAAGTGATTCGATGCAGGAAAACATTGCACCCACCAAGTCAAATTTAATGGCGGCCCAGGCCGCCCTGGCCTTTTCAAAAAAAGGGTATGAACTCCTGGATAAAAAGAGGAACGTCCTCATAAGGGAAATGATGGGCCTCATGGACAGGGCCGAAGAAATCCAGCGTAAAATGAGAGAAATCTTTAAAGATGCGTATGAAGCTCTGACACTGGCCAACATTACTCTGGGCATCAACGAAGTACACGAAGTGGCAAAGTCCATACCCCAGGCCACCGAATTTACGGTGCTGACACACAGCGTCATGGGAGTGGAGATACCCGAGATAAAATATGAGAAGCATGACCTGGAGCACTATTACAGCTTCTATCATACCAATACGGCCTTGGACGTGGCCCTTACCAAATTTCACCAGGTGAAATATCTGATATACGAGCTGGCGGAAGTGGAAGATTCCGTATATAAGCTCGCGGTGGAGATAAAGAGGACCCAGAAAAGGGCCAACGCCCTCCAGAATATCCAGATACCAAAATACGAAGCTCTGGTGAAGATGATATCCGAGGTGCTGGAGGAAAAGGAAAGGGAAGACTTCTTCCGCCTGAAGGTATTGAAAAAGAAAAAACTCCGCCGGTGAGTCAGGGGACGGTTCCTTGACTCATTTTGCGCGACATGCGACAGCGGGGACGGTTCTCGATTTGTCGCACTTCGAGAGTGCGACAAATCGAGAACCGTCCCCGCTGTCGCGAGAACCGTCCCCGCTGTCGCAAACTTATGTTAGCATCATCCTTGCATAAGGGAAAGGTTCCAGAGCCCTGGGCAGGATGCCATGCACGTAGGCTATCAGTACCCCGTAGTTTACCACGGGGATGTTTTTTTGCTTCAAGATGGACAGGCGGTACAGCATCTCCCGGCGGTTGAGCATACACGCCCCGCAGTGCACCACCAGCTTGAATTCCGACAGGTTTTCCGGAAAGGAGAAGCCGCTGGACCATTCAAAGTGCAGGTCACCTCCGACTATCTGCCGAAGCCACCGGGGTATCTTGACTTTTCCGATGTCATCCGCCTGCCGGTGATGGGTGCAGGCCTCGGATATGAGCACCATGTCCCCGGGCTTCAGGTCTTCTACAGCCTTCACTCCGGCTACGAGCTGTGAAAGCTCCCCCTTGTGGCGGGCAAACAGTATGGAGAAAGATGTCATCCATACGTCCTTCGGGGTATCGGCGGCCACCTTCAAAAAGGCCTGGGAATCGGTGACCACAATCCTGGGCTTTTTAGAAAGGCTGTCCAGGGTTTCCTTCAATTCATATTCTTTTGTGACGATGGCCATGGCATCATGGTCCAGGATATCCCTTATGGTCTGCTGCTGGGGGAGGATTAGCCTCCCTTTGGGAGCGGCTTTGTCAATGGGTATAACCAGAACCGCAAAATCGCCGGGATTTAAAAGGTCGCTGATGATGGGAACCTCGGAAAAATCCGCAGGAGCTTTGTTTATTATCTCCCTCTTTAAATCGTCGATGCCTTCTTTCTTCAAAGCTGAAACTTCCACAAGGCTCATCCCCAGCTGCCGTTCCCACCTTTTCTTATCGTCCGGACTATAGCCTGCGATATCTTTTTTATTAATAACCCCCACTACCGGAAGTTTTTTCTCCCTTATACTGGCTAAAACCTCCATGTCATAATCGGTAACTCCAGTCTCACCGTCGATTATGAGTACGGCTAAATCCGTCTTGTTCAAAACCTGGTATGTCTTTTTTACACGAAGCTCCCCCAGTTCCCCCACATCGTCGATTCCGGCGGTGTCTATGATGACCACGGGCCCCAGGGGCAAAAGTTCCATGGCCTTGAAAACCGGGTCCGTAGTGGTCCCGGCCACCGAAGACACCAGGGCTATGTCCTGATTTGTGATGGCGTTTATGAGGCTGGATTTGCCGGCATTTCTCCTGCCGAAGATGGCAATGTGTAGCCTGCTGGCCGCAGGGGTGGAATTCAAAGTATTTTCCATAACAATCATCCTTTCTCTAACTTTGAACATCAAACTTGCTCGGCTTGGTAAGCTCGTACGGATTCAATACGCTGTCCAGCGCACTTTCATCCATAAGCCCCATCTCAAGCACCGCCTGCCGAACAGGCTTTTTTTCGGCCAGCGCCTTTTGCGCCACCGCTGTCGCCGCGTCGTAACCTATGTGAGGTGTTAAAGCCGGGAGAGTGGAGAAGCTTTCTTCCAGAAGCTGGCAGCAGCGCTCGCGGTTTGCCGTTATCCCTGATATACAGCGTTCTATGAATATTTTCACCGCATGGTCCATAATTTCCAGAGATTCCAGCAGATTGCGGGCGATGAGCGGCAGCATTGCATTTAACTCCAGCTGCCCGGCCTGTGCCGCCAGGGTGATGGCCAGGTCATTGGCCATTACCTGAAAAGCCGTCAGGTTTACCACTTCCGGTATGATGGGGTTCACCTTGCCTGGCATGATGGAGGAACCAGCCTGCATGGCCGGAAGGCTGATTTCCATAAAGCCTGCTCTTGGGCCCGAGGAAAGCAGTCGTAAATCACTTGCAATCTTGGAAAGGTTCACGGCGGCGGACTTCAGAAGCCCCGACACCTCCACAAAAACATCGGCGTTCTGGGTGGGGTCCATCAGGTACTCCGCCCGGGCGAGGCCTAAGCCCGTAAGGTCCTGGAGTTTTTCCGTAACAAGGTATATATACCTTCGATCCGCGTTGAGGCCCGTGCCCACTGCCGTGCCTCCTATATTCACCTGCCGCAAACGTTCCTGCACCTTGTAAAGCCGCCATCGGTCCCGGGCAACGGCCTGCGCATAGGCGCCGAACTCCTGACCCAGCATGATGGGCACCGCATCCTGGAGCTGGGTCCTGCCCACTTTAATCACGTCGCAAAACTCATTTTCCTTTTGTTGCAGAGCATCCTGCAGCCTGGCCATATTCTCGCTCAGAGGCTTCAAAAGCCATATGGAGGCTATTCTGAGGGCTGTTGGATAAACATCATTGGTGGATTGAAACAGGTTTACATGATTTATAGGATGGACAATGGAATAATCGCCCTTTTTGCCCCCGAGTATCTCAATAGCCCTGTTGGCAATGACCTCATTTGCGTTCATATTGGATGAAGTTCCGGCTCCGCCCTGAATGGAATCCACCACGAACTGATCCAGAAGGTTTCCCGCCAGTATATAGTCGCAGGCCGCCACAATGGCCCGACCGATTCTTTCCGGCAAAAACTTAAGTTCCAGATTGGCCAGGGCGGCGGCTTTTTTCACCGTCACCAGCGCCATGATCAGTTTTTTATGTATGGGCCGTCCCGTGATGGGAAAGTTCTCCGTTGCCCTCAATGTATGAATCCCGTAATAGGCGTCTTCAGGCACAGACCTTTCCCCCAGCAGGTCGTGTTCCACTCGAAATCCCAATGCGCCTCACCCTTTCCATGATGTTGTCCGCTATTTCTATTCAAATTATGACACAAGGCTCGACTTGATATATTGATTATATCACATTTAGAAAACAGAGAGGTATTTCATTTTTCGGTAAATAATGTTAGATATTTTGTTTGACGAAAATCAACCTTTTATTTTAGTTAATACCGGATTATAGTATAATGTTTTTTGGGTTTCATCAAGTGCGGGAAGAAGTTATATCCAGCTTGTTCTTTCCTGAAAAATGTTAGAGTTTTTTCAGACCAAAACAGAAATTTTCCGTATATATTTATGTAGAGCCGGGAAAACAGGTTTTTAGAGTCAGGTGATTGCATGTGCCGGGAGCTGGCGGCTGATGAAAATTATGCCGGAAAAATGTCCGATGATGAAAAATTTGATGAAAAAATAATAAAACAGGTGCTTTCGGGGGACACCGGCGCCTTTGCAGTTTTGGTGGAGCGGTACAAGAGCAGAATATTTACGCTGGCATACAGGATGCTGTCCTCCAGGGAGGAGGCGGAAGACATATCCCAGGAAGCCTTTGTAAAAATTTACAGAAGCCTGAAGATATACGATGCTGGCCGCACCAGGTTCTCCACCTGGATATACAGGATAACGTACAACCTCTGTGTCGACCATCTGAGAAAAAGAAGGGAGATGGCGCCTCTAGAGGAAGATATGATTGCGGCGCCTTCAGGCTGTCCCGAAGAACTGGCTGTGGCGAAAGACGGTGCCAGAATACTCCACGAGGCTGTGAGCGGCCTGCCGGAGGAATACAGGGTGCCACTGGTGCTGTTCCACTTTCAGGGCCTCTCTTACCGGGAAATATGCCGGGTCCTGAACTTACCCATGTCCATCGTGAAAAACCGGCTTTTCAGGGCGAGGAGACTATTGAAGGAAAAACTGGATGGAGGTAATGGCGGTGAGATGCGATTTTTATGAAGAAAAGATAATGGAGTATCTGGACGGTGAACTTGATTTAAGGAAAAAGGAGGATATTCTGCGCCACATCAGCGGATGCTCCCGGTGCTCGGACTTTCTGGCGGCGATGCGTATGGAATATACGCTGCTCTCCGAACTTCCGCTTCTTTCACCCACGCCGGATTTTACCCAAAAAGTGATGTCGAGCATCCGGAATAAAAAGGCGGTCGACAATACCTCGAAAGAATCAATCTTACCGGCGGCTGTTCTGGCTTTTTCGGCACTGGCTTTATATATCCTGGAATCCTGGAATCCGGAGCATCTTATCTTTACCATGACAGGCGCTGTGAGATGGTTCGTTGTTATCGCAAGATGCCTGGGCAGCATTTTTGACACTACTTTCTGGATGATGGATTTTACCGCAAAATTATTCACACACAGTCAGACCGTTCTGGTTTTTCTCGAAAGAGTTCTGTCGGATATTTTGGGCGAATATCCTCTTGGCGTGGCGCTGATTGCGGCGCTGTCTCTGGCGGAGGTTTTCCTATGGGGCAGGTTGCTGTATCCGCGGAAAAGCTGACGCAAATTGGTAAAAACATACAGGGAGGAATTTGATATGAAAAAATTGCTGGTGATTATGATTGTCTTTTTATTGCTTCCCGGAGCTGCCCTGGCTGACGGGAAGAACGACCGCGTGCAGATTCAGGGAGATGTGGTGGTGGGAGAAAATGAGGTGATAATGGGCGATGCTGTATCCATCATGGGCAGCGTCACCGTAAACGGCAAGGTGATGGGCGACGTGGTGGCTATTATGGGCGATGTAACCGTAAACGGCGAAGTGATGGGGGATGTGACCGCCGTCGGAGGCCGGGTTACAAGAAGCGACAGCGCCAGGATATACGGCAAGATAACTCAGGTTGGAGTTGGAGAAGGCATAGGGGATATCATAAAAAATGTGACAAAATACGGTTTTCACCGGGGAGCTGCTGGAAACCGCAGCATAACGATATTTAATACGGGCTTTCCTTATATTGTGAGGACGATGCATCTTCTGGGCCTGATTGCACTGGGGTCCCTGACGATAATCCTTTTCCCCAACAGCATAAGGAATCTGGCCGACGAGGTTGACAGGGAGACGGCGAGAAGATTTTTGATAGGATTTCTGGCCATAATACTGATGCCTCTGGCGATAATCCTGATGGCCGTAACCATTATCGGCATTCCCCTGATACCGCTGGCAGTGCTTCTGGTGGCTGCCGCCGGATTTTATGGATACTTGAGCATAAGCATATTCCTGGGCAGGAAACTCAATGAGCAGCTTCACCTGAAGCCCGGCATTTTTACGGAATATATACTGGGAGCGCTGCTGCTCTGGTTCGTTCAACTGGTGCCCTTCGTGGGGACCATATCCGGACTGGTTGTGTTGATGTTAGCGCTGGGCATTACGGCCGACACCCGCTTCGGCACAAGGACCATCGCTTGAGCTTCGAGGACGGGTGAGTGTGAGTCAGGGGATGAGTCAGGGGACGGTTCTCTGACTCAGAAATGAGTCAGAGAACCGTCCCCTGACTCACATCCCCTGACTCACTCAACCCCTTGATTACTAAAAAATTTTTTAACAAAACCTCCTTAAAATATACTTATATACGTGATAAAATGTTATAATTATAAAAGAACCTTTATTTAAAATCCTCGGGCATAAGGTCCCATGTATTAAAGCGGTAGTTCTTTTGAAACTTTGTGCGGCGGGCGTCTCCCATAATATGCCAGATTTTCTGCCGCAGTCGTTATAATTTATAATGCAGTAATATTTTTGGGGTGAAAAGATGTCTCCTCAGTTGTTTGAACTTTTCAAAGGCTTCCGCCTGATGGATCTGCTGGATATAGCCATTGTGGCGTATGTGTCCTATAAGGCGATTCAACTTATCCGGGGCACCAGGGCTGTGCAGCTTTTAAAGGGTCTTGTGGTGCTGGTGGTATCCACCAAACTCAGCGAATGGCTCGGCCTTTATACTATCAACTGGATATTGAAAAATGCCATGACGGTCGGGGCCATAGCCCTTCTCATAGTATTTCAGCCTGAACTCCGCAGGGCGCTGGAGCAGATGGGTAGAGGAAGGTTTTTCTCCCCGCTTTTGGGCTTGGGGGAAGAAGAACTCAATCGCCTCATAGACCATATCGCCGGAGCTGCCGAAGAACTGTCGAGAGATAAAACAGGCGCCCTCATCGTCCTGGAAAAACAGACCGGACTGAACGAGTACATCGAAACCGGCGTAAAGATAGGCGGCAATGTGACTGCGGAGCTTTTGATAAACATCTTCATCCCCAACACCCCCCTGCACGACGGAGCGGTGATCATAAGGAACGACAAAATAATGGCTGCAGGCTGCTATCTCCCTCTCACGGAAAACCCTAACCTCAGCAAAGAGCTGGGCACCAGACACCGGGCAGCCCTTGGAGTCACCGAGCAGTCGGATGCGGTGGCCATCATCGTGTCCGAAGAAACCGGCGTCATATCCGTGGCCAAAGAAGGCAAGCTGAGCCGTTATCTGGATGTAAAGACTCTTAAAAATATGCTGAAAGACATATATCAGATAAAGGAGAAGAAATCATCCCTGTGGTACTGGAGGAGATCCAATGGGTAAGTTTTTTTCAAGCGACCTTGCAATAAAGATATTTTCTGTAATGGCCGCTGTTTTAATGTGGATGTACGTGATGAACGAACAGAACCCCCAGGTCACATATGTGGTGAGGGATGTGCCCGTAAAGCTTGAGAATCTTGACAAAAGCAAATTCGCTCTGCTGGATGACGCTCAGAAATATTTTGTAAATGTGAAGGTAAAGGGACGCCGCAGTCTGATTACGAATATAAAGCCTCAGGATATAGAAGCGGAAGTAAACCTGCGGGGACGTATGGAGGGGGAGAATCTTCTTCCCGTCAGCGTAAGCGTGCCGGGAAATGTGGAACTTATAGACTTTTCTCCGAAAGAGATAATGGTGTCTCTGGATTCCATCATCGAAGAACAGATGCAGGTTTCCGTGGATGTGAAAGGAGTCCCCGCGGAAGGCTTTGAATGGGTAAAACCCGTGGCAAAGCCACAAGCGGTGGTGTTGAAAGGGCCCAGAAGTCGCGTGGATGCCGTCAAAACTGTATCGGCGCAGATCGATATTTCCGGTAAAGACTCCGCCGTTGTAAACACCCTTCCTCTGAGGGTACTGGATTCTCAGGGCAAAGAACAGAAGGACGTCTCTTTCCGACCCGAAGTGGTGGAAGTGACGGTACCAATAGTCCCGGTAAACAGCGTGTCAATAAACCCGAATATAAAGGGTGCACCCCTTGAAGGATATATTATAAAAGATGTGCAGATAGACCCGTCGATAATAACTGTCACAGCTCCGGAAGAAGTTTTAAGACAGCTCCAGAGCATTGACACCGAGCCCCTAAGCATTCAGGGATATGCCCGTACCGTCACAAAGGAAGTAAAACCGGCGCTGCCCCGCGGAGTGAAGATACTGGAAGATAACAGGATAGACGATACGAACACAAAAACGGTGCGGGTGACTGTTGAAATAGAAAAAATTTCTTCAAGGTCCGTGACCGTTACACCCGATAAAATCAGCTTGAATTATCTTTCTCCGGAACTTACGGCAGATATGGAAAACACAGACATCGTATTGACAGTGAACGGTCCTGAGAGTATTATTGATAGAGTAAACAGCGATGTAATAAAAGTTTACCTGGATGCCGCCGGCCTTTCAGAGGGCGAGCACTATCTGAAGATAAAAGCGGAAGCCCCCGAGCCTTTTATCATACAAAAGATTGAACCCGATACTATAAAAGTTACCTTACGACGCCTATGATTCATATAATGTATTGCAGAGAGGAGAAATTGAATGTCCAGACTTTTTGGAACTGACGGAGTGAGGGGAGTCGCCAACAGGGATTTACCTCCCCTTCTGGCATACCATCTTGGAAGAGCAGGAGCCCATGTGCTTTCAGAAAATCATAAAAAAACGTTGATAGTAGTGGGCAAAGATACCCGCGTATCCGGAGACATGCTGGAATCCGCATTGGTGTCAGGTATTCTTTCCGCAGGTGCCGATGTGCTGAAAGTGGGAATCATGCCCACCCCTTCCATAGCCTTTCTCACACGCCATTTCAATGCCGATGCGGGAGTGGTCATATCCGCTTCCCATAATCCTATGGAGTATAACGGCATAAAATTTTTCAATAAAGAGGGCTACAAACTACCGGATGCCATGGAAGACGAAATCGAGGCCCTTGTGAAAAACCCTGACGGCCGGATACAAAATCCGATCGGGCCTGAAATCGGTAAGGTTATGCAGGAAGACGGCCACAAACCCTATGTGGATTTTATAACAAATGTGGCAGGTATGGATTTTTCTGGGCTGAAGATAGCCATGGACTGCGCCAACGGCGCATCATACAGAGTCGCTCCATCCGCCTTTAGAGCTCTGGGCGCCGAGGTGCTTGTAATAAATGACAGTCCCGACGGCTGCAATATAAATGTGAAATGCGGCTCCACCCACCCGGCCGCCATTTCGGATTTTGTGAAAAAAACCGGCGCTGATGTGGGCCTTTCCTTTGACGGCGATGCCGACAGATTAATAGCGGTGGACGAAAACGGGCAAATCGTAGACGGCGATCATGTCATGGCCATTTGCGGCATTTATCTCAACCGCCGCGGTCTTCTTAAAAACAGCACCGTGGTGACCACTGTTATGAGCAACATGGGGCTGCAGGCAGCCCTGAAAAAAGCTGGCATCAGGATGGTCAGGACAAAAGTGGGAGACCGTTACGTGCTGGAGGAAATATTGAAGGGAGGCCACAATTTCGGCGGCGAACAATCGGGCCACATCATATTCCTCGATCACAACACCACTGGAGACGGGCTCATAACCGCGGTAAACCTTGTTAAAGTGATGGTTCAGGAGAAAAAACCCCTGTCCGAACTTGCGAAAATAATGAAGGTATATCCCCAGGTGCTTTTGAACGTGAGAGTGGAGGACAAATCAAAATACGCCGCCAACGTAAGAATAGAGGAAGCTGTAAAAAGAGCCGAGGAAACCTTGGGCGAAAGGGGCCGTATAGTCGTGCGCCCGTCGGGCACCGAACCGCTGATCAGAGTAATGGCGGAAGGAGAAGACGAGGCTGAAATTAACCGGCTGGCGGAAGAAGTGGCGGCAGTGATAAAAGAGGAGCTCAAGTAATGGTCAATTCAAAAATGCGACCGGCACAAAACTCCATCGGCTGCGCATTCCCATCGAAAAATCCCTACCTTCGCATTGGGAGAAGGAGAGATTACCCTGTAAGGAGGTGATGATGAGATTAAAAGAGGCATATTAAATAAAAGGAGGCGATATTGAAACTAAAAGTGTGTGTTCGAAGAATGGATTCGAACATCGAATCTCGAACATCGAACCGCAAGAAAAGCGCCAGAGCTTGCCGTCGCTCGGAAAATGGGCGGTAAAGCTGACGAGGTTGGGGTTTATCGAAATGTTCGGCGGATGCCCCACGGTGGCCTGCCACCGACAGAAGTCCACAAAACCGGCGAGCAATCGCCGGCACAAAAGGATTTCGGCAGAGTGCAACATCGTATCGATATTGAATACTGTAAGCACCCGGTATTTGCGCGGAATACTGTTATGCGGCTATATACCGGACGGTAGCTTTTTGTCAAAATTGCGGCGAACCTTGAAAAAAAAATTAGGAAAGGCAGGAAAAACTATGTGTGGAATAGTAGGTTACGTTGGAGACAAACAGGCGGCTCCGATTTTGCTGGACGGCCTGAAAAGGCTTGAATATAGAGGTTACGATTCGGCGGGCATAGCCATCCATAACTGCAGGCACACCAGTCTTATAAAAACCGAAGGCAAGATAAAAGTGCTGGAGGAAAAGCTCGGCGGCGCATATCCCGAAGGCGGTGTAGGCATCGGCCACACCCGCTGGGCGACCCACGGCAAGCCGTCGGATGTGAACGCACATCCCCATGAAGACTGCACCGGCGATTTCATCGTGGTTCACAACGGCATCATCGAAAATTACCAGGAGTTAAAGGAATGGCTGCAGTCGGAAGGCCATGTTTTCAAATCCGAAACCGATACCGAAGTGGTACCTCATCTGATTGAGCATTACTATGATGGTGACCTCTTCGAAGCTCTGAAGAAAACCATAAGTAGGCTGGAAGGCTCTTTCGCCCTGGGTGTCATCTCCAGGCGGGAGCCCGGCACCATAGTGGCTGCCCGTAAATCCAGTCCCCTCATAGCCGGCCTTGGCGAAGGGGAGAACTTCATTGCATCGGATATTCCGGCAATACTGCAGCATACCCGCAGAGTATATATTTTGGAAGACGGCGAAATGGTAAAGATCACGAAAGACAAAGTGGAAGTGACCGACTTCACAGGAACTCCTGTGGCAAAACCCGTCTTTGAAGTAAAATGGGATGCCGTAGCGGCCGAAAAGGGAGGCTATCCTCATTTTATGCTCAAGGAGATCCACGAGCAGCCAAAAGCTTTTAAAGATACCATGGCAGGCAGGATATCCCCGGAAAAAGGAGAGATTAAGCTCGACGATGTCCATCTCGGAAGGGATTACCTGCAAAATCTCAAAAAGATATTTATCGTCGCCTGCGGTACCGCATACCATGCGGGAATGGTCGGAAAATATATCATAGAAAAACTGACACGGATTCCCGTCGAAGTGGACATTGCATCGGAATTCCGCTACAGGAACCCGATGATAGATAAAGATACACTGGTCATCATAATCAGCCAGTCCGGAGAAACGGCTGATACCCTGGCTGCCCTTCGGGAATCCAGGAAACTGGGCGCTAGAGTGCTCGCCATCACCAACGTGGTGGGAAGCTCCGTATCCCGCGAAGCCGACGACATTATCTATACCTGGGCCGGCCCCGAGATAGCCGTAGCTTCCACCAAAGCTTACAGCACCCAGCTTATCGCACTGGATCTTATAGCGCTATATATAGCCAAAACACTCGGCACTATATCCGAAGAGACATTAAAGGATATAGCTGCAGCCATGAAACATCTCCCCGATCAGGCAAAAACTATACTTGAATCAGAAGACAGGCTGAAAGCCCTCGGCCAGAAGATTTCAGGGCATCAAGACGTATTTTACATTGGTAGAGGTCTGGATTATCCCCTTTCTCTGGAAGGTGCCCTGAAGCTGAAAGAGATTTCGTATATCCATGCCGAGGCATACGCCGCCGGGGAATTAAAGCATGGCACCCTGGCGCTGATAGAGGAAGGCGTTCCAGTAATCGCCCCGGTTACCCAGGAACATCTATTTGAAAAAACCTTGAGCAACATTAAAGAGGTCAAAGCCCGGGAAGGGTATGTCATAGCCATAGCTAACGAAGGGAATGAAGAAATTAAAAAATCGGTGGATGATGTGATTTATATCCCCAAAACACATCCCATCCTCACGCCTGTTTTAACGGTAATACCCATGCAGCTTCTGGCCTATTACGCCGCCGTCGCCCGCGGCTGCGACGTGGATAAACCCAGAAACCTGGCCAAGAGCGTCACGGTGGAGTAAAGCCAAGCAAGGCGCGCAGCGGTTGTTGTATAATACAAATAAACTCCACTCCATGATAATTGTATAACCCAAAAAAACTCGTGTCACGAATAAAAAAGTCGTGTTAAAAATAAAAAAAGTTGTGTTAAGAATCATGGTGAAAATAGGGTAGAAAACCTTATTGGAGCCATGATTTTTTCTTAGGATTACTAGGCTCAAGGAGTAAGGTATAAGGCTGAAAATATTGATTTTAAAGGATTTGAAGGGAGTATTGATGAAAGATATTGATTAAAACTTTCCCCTTTTTCCTTTTAACTTTTCCCTATTCTTGACACGACTTTTTTATCTAAAATGAGGCTAAAAAATAGGAAGAAAATAGGAGATAGGAGCAAGGGGAAAGGGGGATTTTTGACATGACTTTTTTATATGGAAGAAAATAGGGGAATAGGGGTAAGGATAGATGGGACAAGGGTTTGAGGGGTGTTGGGTTTTGACATGAGTTTTTTATTTATATACATAGTTAGGATTAAGTTTTATTCTAAAAAGGAAAGGGATAAGGGGTAAAATAAAAAAGTTGTGTTAAAGATAAAAAACTTGTGTTAGAAATAATAAAGTTGTGTTAATAAATTTAATGTATAATAATAATAATATAATGAATTATCTTTGAAGAAATATAGGCATAAAGTGGAGGCAACATCGTCTTCAGAAATAAATAGTGAATAATCTTAATTAATTAGGATGCAACAATAAAATATGACGAAGTAGGATTGCTTTGTAATGTAAGGGGGAGGTTATGCCATTGAAAAAAAGAAAAGTAGTTTTAATATTTTTTTAATATTTATTGTCATTAGCATTATGATATGTATAATAAGTGCTTTCGCTTATTACTCTTTTTATCATATCAGCAGAAACGATTTTCAATATGCCAAATGGAATGTATACTATTCTTGCTGGCCCCTCAAGAGAATTGGACCAAAACGCACAACATGATAAAATAACTCTTGAAGGGGGAATTTTTCTATGGCAGCGAGGAAGAATTTTACTACGGAAGAAAAGCTCGCTATCTTATCCGAAGCTCAGAGTTCATGTACCACTAAAATAGCTGTCTGTAGGAAATACGGCATATCAAAAACTACAATCGATTACTGGAGAAAAAAGCTTTTAAACCCTAACGATAGTAACGATGATGACGAAAAAGTAAATCTCAGAAAAGAAAACATCATGCTTCGTTCTATCATCGTTGATAAAGACCTCGAAATTGCTTATCTAAAAGAGCTTCTAAAAAAAACCAACCGTCTATAGCCGATAAAATCGATCTAATAAAGCATTTATATTCTGAGGGCTATAATCTAGATTTTCTACTTAAAATTTCTAATATACCCAAAAGCACATTTTTCTATGAACCTCGACAAGAAAGTACGGATTCAAAGCGGGGATGCTCAAAGCCGGGTTATTCAGAAACACTTAGTGGTGAATATATATCCGATGAAATGATAAAGACCCTACTTTTTGATTTAGCTGAGGAATTCCCATTCTTTGGGTATAAAAAACTTACATTTCTCTTAAGGTCAAAGTTTGGAATTATTATCAACAAGAAAAAGGGTTACAGACTATGCAAAGAAATGGATCTGCTTTTGCCAGTTATTAAACACTACGCTTCTTCCAATACTGAAATAGTTTTCAAAAAAGTATCTGTCGAGGCCCCGAATACCCACTGGCAGATGGATATTACATATGTGACCATTTTCCCTAGAATAATCTTTATCCTGGATATAATAGATACATATACCTTAGAGATAGTAGGCTATAAGGCTGGTTTTTCGATAACAAAGAGCGATGTGATAAAAACCGTAACAAAAGCCATTGCATCAAGGCATATAACAGATAGTTTAACAATCAGAACCGATAATGGGCCGCAGTTTAAGTCAAAAGAATTTCAGGAATTTTGCATAAAACAGGGTATACTGCATGAGCGAATACCAGTAAGGTCGCCTGAAAGAAACCCAAATATTGAAAGATTTCATAGAACCTTGAAAGAAGAATATATTAATATAAATGATTTTGCAAGTTATAAGTCATTTTTTAAAGGCCTGGATGATTATATAAAATTTTATCTTTGCGAACGGCCCCACGAATCCGCAAATTTATGACACCATCAGCATTTTATGAAGCATTTTTAAGAAATACTGTGAATCGTGGCGTGTTGGTCGTTTAAGTCCAAATAATAGGGGGCCAGTACAATATGAATAGTAATTTTGTGAGTATAGTAGGATATCAGTTAGAAAAAGTTCATACAGGAGTTATAAGATGGCTGCTGGATTGGAAGAATCAGAGTGTATCTTTTGAACAGAAATATGAAATTTTAGGAAGAATCTATAAGATATGCAATATAGATATTCCTTTTAGCATGAATGAAATATATAACATATCTTGTATACCTGAGTTTTCCTTTGGAAGAAAAAGAAAGATAGACCTTGTAATAAAGGTTGATTTGATTGACAATAAGTCTAAATATCTAGTAATTGAAATGAAAGTGGATTCTATTCCCAATAAAGAACAGTTAATTGGAACTTATGAAGATTTTATTCAAAGTCAAAACTGCAATAATGAAGATGCATTGTTCTTATTATTTTTATTTGGCACATCACAGGTATGCATAATCCCAGATTTACATAGTTTTCATGTCTTTAGATTACCAGAAATATTGGAAGTATTTTCAGGTCACTGTATTGAGCAAAGTGTCTACAAAGATTGGATATATGCTTTAAGAGAAGAAGAAATGAGAAAATGTTCTATAGCCCTTGAGATTGATAGAGTCGATAATCTATGGAAAGAAGAGTATTGGAAAGATAAAGGATATAGGACATGGTTTCCACTATTCTACTATATTTACAATGATTTAAGGAAAACATCGAAACGGTGTAGCGAATGGATTATATACAGTGGTCAAAATAATCCAGTAATGAATTGGAGCAAAGGATGGCTTGCAAAAGATATTTTGGGGAGTAAGATTCAATTTTACTCTGAATTTAATTATGAAGATTTTGTTTTAAAGGTAAAATTAGATAACGATAGTATGATGTCTCAAGATAATCTAAATATGTTGCGGCAAGAGATTGCAAAAATTTGTGAAACTATAACCAAGGTAAAAGGAAAGGGGACGCAAAATAGATATGGAATTTATAATTCAATTTACAAATGGAATTTTGATTTTAAAAAAGAAGGCATGAATAAAGTAATGAAAAAGGTTGATGACATATTAGACGTAGTATATCCAATGTTAGAAATCTTTAAATTGTAGGTGATATGAGGAAATAGATTATGACAAATCAAACAACCATCAACAAACTGATTGAAATGCGGCTCACGGCCATGGCGGATGCTTACCGTATGCAGTTAAAAGAGCATTCACTAGACCATCTTTCCTTTGAGGAGCGATTAGGTCTGCTCGTTGATATCGAATATACCAGCCGTAAAAACAACCGTCTTAAACGACTGATTCGAAATGCCAACTTTGACCAAAGCTATGCTTGTATAGCCGACATCAACTACAGCGCTGGTAGAAAGCTGGATAAAGCACTGATTGATCGGTTAGCAACCTGTACTTTTATCACGGATAAGCATAACATAATTATTATGGGTGCTTCGGGAGCCGGTAAATCCTATCTGGCGTGTGCCGTCGGCATGGAAGCCTGTAAACAGTATTATACGGTAAAATATGTCCGTTTACCTGAGTTGTTGACCGATTTAGCAATTGCTAGAGGTGAAGGCGTCTATAAAAAAGTGTTAAGCCAATACCGCAAAGTTGATCTTCTTATACTGGATGAATGGATGCTTGTTTCTCTTACGAAAACTGAAGCCAGAGATCTGCTTGAACTCATCCATGCACGCCACAAAAGAGCATCCACAATTTTTTGCTCCCAGTTTTCGCCTGTCGGTTGTCATAGCAAGATTGGAGAAGCAACTCTGGCAGATGCGATCCTTGATAGAATCGTACATGATTCTTACACCATAGAGATTGGTGACGGATCAGATCGTTCCATGCGAGAGGTATACGGCATTAATGGAAAAGGTAGATAACATTTATCGATGAAACTTACAACCGGAACGGTTGTAACCATTCTCCGGACGGGCTGTAACCACCCGTCCGGAACAATTGAGTTTTTGAATCGGTATATGCACTTAATCCTTTTTCTTGGTTTATGATTTTGTCCATATATACCTTACAATATAGTGCTATAGTATCCACTTAATATTGTCACTTTGTAAGGTAAAGCCTGCTAATCATGAAGGAGGTTATTTATGATGGATATAACCACAAGCGAAGAATTAAAAGCCTTATTACCGAAAGTAAGCAAGTTTGCGTTAAAAAAAGGAGAAAGGTCAATATTTGATGTTGGCGGAAAAGGGTATTATGAAAACCCTACAAGCGACATGCTAGCATTTTTCGGGGATCCAAATGAAGAACATGGCCTTGGGGATTTAGTTCTCGACTCACTGTTTTCATGTTATATCAAAAATGGCGGAAAAGGATGTCCACAAACAACAGAGTTAGTTGACAAACCTCAGAGGGAATTACCGACGAATACCAATTTAAGGCTTGATTTGGTCTTTGAAGGAATAGATTGGGTACTTATTATTGAAAACAAGATCTATCATACAGCTAATAATGACTTTGAAGAATACAGATCATTTGTAAAAAGTAAATTTCAAAAGAAAAACTACTATTTTATGATTCTTGCGCCAAAGAAGGTCGAAAGAGATGGCTGGGTTGGTATTACATATACTGAATTCATCTGTGAAATCGAAAAACGATTTTCGATCAGTTATTTCATGAGTCAATCATTTAACAAATGGGCTTTATTTTTCAGGGACTTTATTATAAACCTTAAAAATATTGTGGAGGGATATATAATGGACGATCAATCTTTCAAATTTGTAATGGATAACTACAGACAGTTTGTCGAGGTAAACAAGCTGACCGATGCTTTTTATAAGCGTATTGCCAAAGAATTGCAAGATATGGTTATGAGTACACTTCAAATCAGAGAGGACAAAGTGTCACTTTGTAAATCACCTTTGAATTGGGGAGAAATTAAGGCTATTTGGGCAGGTTTCAGGCGAGAGACTGAGAATTATGATTATTATATTTACATATTAGTAAAGGATAATGGAAGTTTTGCAGTACAGTATTATGTTCACAGGCTCAATACCTACAACAGGGAAAAGCTTATATCAACCTTAAAAAAAGATGGATATGAATATGGAGAGGAATCAAATGGTACGATTTTATGTTTCTATCCAAAACCAGAGAAATATGGAAGCTTGGAGAATGCAAAAAATGAAGCAAAGGAAATCCTGAATAAATATAAAGAAATCTTAGAGGATGAAAAAGCTTTTTTCAAATAAATACGAAATTGGGTGTCAAGGGGACGGGGTTGCTGACAACACTTTCCAACCCATGTTAATCTAAGTTGGAAGGTATAAATTATGGCAAGAAGCGCAAGAAAGAAAAATAAAACGGGAATCTATTCCATAATGATGAGAAACCAAAAACAAACTAAAGAGTAAATGGGCGGCTCTGGAAGCTATGGTAGGTACTCATGATAGGCTCCAGATGTATTTCTCATTGGGGTCTGTCAACAATTTTGTATAAACCCAAAATCTTCCTACTTCAGATACCCCTTCAGACAGTCTTCGAAGAAGACGGGAAATTGAGCCAAAATTATGCCCTAGTTCGGGATACGGGTCCGTCCATTTTTCGACTACATCCATGGTCACCAGGTAAAGCATTTTCATCAAAGCTTCGCCGTTCGGGAAAATGCTTTTAGTCTTGGTCACTTTCTGAGCTCCCTGTTGTATTTCTCAATTATTCCTTTTCCTCATGCGAAAAAAGTGATTCCAAGTAGGGAGGAAAAGGGAAAAGGATAAATGAAGGAATAAGGATAAAGGGTAAAGGGTAAAGGAATAAGGAAAGGGATAAGTGAAAGGCTTGAAATTAGAAGCCTCACGCCACTTATCCCTTTTTTCCTTTCATCCTTGACCCTGCCCCTTTGGAACAACTTTTTTTCACACAATATTGGCCAGTATTTGGGAATTTATAAGAAAAATTATACTGCTCTACGAAAAAAATTTGTTACCTCCATAATATCCCATGTAGATTTTATGCGGATGTGAGGGGAGAGAAATGAAAAGGTTTTTTTAAAATTAACAGTGTTTGGCATATAAACTGGAAATTAATTCGAAAATAGGGTATAATTTAGACATTTGAATAATCTTTAGGGGGAATGAATAGTGAATGGAAACTGGATTATACCCTTGAATATGTTAATAGAGAAAAATCGATTATTTAAAGGGAGTTGGTTGTTTCCTCCCACTCTTTTTGTCTCCTTCCTGCTCAAATTTCCTGACCGTTTTAAGAAGGAATTTAACACCTATTGAAGAAATAAAAGAGAAAGAAGCAAGTCATGGGAGGGAGAAAAAAGAGAAAGCCTTCAAGTAAGGTGATAGTTTCCGACCTACCCTTACTGAAGGCCTTCTCCATAATATCAAGTCACTATGATTGTAACATTTTTAGGCTCAACAGTAAAGGAGTATCGTAATATTTTTTTGCATAAATTAGCTCAAATGAAACTACACTGTCCCATATGCGGTAGCGCCCTTGTAGGTTATGGGATGTACCTTAGGAAGATAAAGACAACGGCCGGGAAAGAAGAATTCCCAATAGCCAGATACTACTGCCCGGGATGCAAGAAAACCCATGCGATAATACCGGATTTCATCTTGCCCTATAAGCATTACCCGGCAAAAGTGATTGAAGAAGCGGTGGAAGATGTGGTGGAAAAACGGATTTCACCGGAATATACAGAGGGAGAGCAGGACATATCCACCACAAAACGCTGGGTAAAAACATTTAAACTCCTCTCAAGCGAAATTGTAGGCACTCTGGAGAGCATAGCGTTCAGACTGTATGGCAAGACGTCATCCATAGTCGGGGAAATAGAAAGCTGCTTTAGCCGTTTAAAAACCGTTTTAAAACTATTACCCGATATTCTTTCCTGCTGCCTGTTCGGAAAGATTAACACCTGGCTTTTCGTGGAAAACACAAACCTGTGGCTTTTAGGAAAAAAATCAACATAGTTTGCTCTTTTGGCCGTCTCCCCCTGGTGGTAGTCTTTAGATAAACAAAAAACAGGGGAGATGACCAAAATGAACAAAGAAAGTATGGAAAAAGCCCTGGAGCGCTTCGCACTAATCTCACCCCTTCTGGAAGAAGACCTTGAAGCAGCGGAAAGAAGGAAAAGAAGAAATGAAATACTGTCAAAAGGCCAAATCTCAGAGAGGACCCTGCGCCGCTACTTACAGGCCTACAGGCAAAAAGGCCTTAATGGATTAATGCCAAAAGAGCGCTCCGATAAGGGACAAACAAGAGCCATACCGGAAGATATCCTAAAAGAAGCCATAAGTCTAAAACAAGAACTGCCCCAAAGAAGTGTTACAAGGATACTTCAGATCCTGGAGGGGGAAAAGCTCATATCCCCCGGGGATGTAGCAAGATCCACCCTTACACGGTATCTTGCAAACTTAGGTTTAACCCAAAAAGAATTAAAGCAAAAAGAGCCCAAAGCCCTCAGGAGATTTCAAAAAGAGCACAGAAACAAATTATGGCAAGCTGACGTCAAATACGGCCCCTACCTTCCGGACCCGGCCAATCCAAAGAAAAAGATACGCTCATACCTCATATGCTTCATCGATGATGCCACAAGATTAATATGCCATGGTGAATTTTATCTAAATCAAAAGCTTCCCATACTGGAAGATTGTTTCAGGAAAGCTATACTTAAACGAGGCATCCCCGATGCGGTATATGTAGACAATGGCAAGATATTCATCTCACACTGGTTTAAAGTAGCCTGCGGTAAACTGGGCATCCGCCATATAAATACCCCAATATATTCCGCAGAGTCTAAGGGCAAAATTGAAAGAATTAACCGCACCGTAGAGGATTTTTTAGCCGAGGTAAGCCTCCAAAACCCCGGGACATTGGACGAATTAAACAAAGCCTTCTTTGCCTGGGTGGAAGAAGGATACAATCATCATTCCCACAGCTCCTTAGAAGGTGAAACCCCGGCCGGTCGATTCCAAAAGGATACCCGACGCTTGCGCTTTGCCAATATTGACGAGCTAAGGGATGCTTTCCTTCGAGAAGAAAGCCGAAAAGTTGATAAAACCGGCTGTGTAAAACTTTGCGGCAAAACCTATGAAGTGGGCCTTGAATGGGTAAGAAAGACTGTGGATTTACGCTATGACCCCTTTGACCTTGAAGAAATAGAAGTATGGCATAAAGGTCAAAAACGGGGTTTAGCAAGGCCGCTTATCATAGGAGAATACAATGAAGTGTCCTATAGCAAAAAAGATGCCCCAACTCCTCAAAAATCATCCGGTTCAAGACTTTTGAGCATATTGGAAAAACAAGCTCAAAACCGCATGAAAGACAAATTAGGTGCCATCCCCTTCCGCCGTATGGAAGGAGGGGAAAACAATGTTTGAGCCTTTCTTTGGATTTGAAAAAACTCCTTTTCAAAAAGATGTGCCTGTAGGAAAACTGTTCAGCACCCCGGCCTATGAAGAGTTAGTATCAAGGCTAAAATACACTGCAGAAAAACGCCTCTTTGCCCTAATAACAGGCGAAGTGGGCTCGGGGAAATCCACTGCTTTAAGAAAACTTCTTGAGCTTTTAAATCCGAATAAATACAGGGTTATCTACATCAGCGACTCAGCCCTTACCCCCAGGCATTTTTACTGGGAATCTTTAAGGCAGCTTGGATGTGAACCAAAGTTTAACCGGGGCCAGGCTAAAAGACAGCTTCATCAGGTAATATTGGACCTTGCGGAAAATGAAAGAAAAACACCAGTCATAATAATCGATGAAGCACACCTGTTGGATAAAGAAATGCTGGAAGAAATGCGCTTTTTACTCAATTTCCGGATGGACTCCTACAACCCTTTGAGTCTCATACTGGTGGGCCAGCCGGAACTTAAAAGGGTATTGCAGCTTCAAGTCTATGAAGCCATTGCTCAGAGAGTAAATCTCCGGTATCACCTACCACCCATGGACAGGCAGGAATCCAAAGAATATGTTTGCCACCATCTGAAGATTGCCGGAGCAACTTCCTCAATCTTCACTGATGATGCTCTGGATGTTATCTATGAATATTCCGGAGGCATTGCAAGAAAGATAAACAATGTCTGCCTTGCCTGTCTGCTTTCGGCCTCAGCCAGTCAAAAGCGTTTGATAGATGACCATATGGTCAGGATTGTAATTGAAAATGAGTTTGCGGTATAAGCTATTTATCCCTCAAAAGACGGCAGGAGTGAATGCTTGCCTCTTTTGAGGGGGATTTTCAAGGTCCGGGTTTTATGGTCAAATAAAGTGAGTTAAATTTGCGGACGTTCAATTTGAGCAGAATGCGGTCAGAAAGTGTGAGAGGCTACAAGTTGGTTTTATGTCAAAAGGAATAAGAGTTAAACCAAGTAAGCCAGCATCATTGTTCGGTATGATAGTAGGTATTGTTTTTGTGTTTATTGGGTTATTTGTGGTAATTCCTAGCGCAGGTCTGTTCGGTATATTCTGGACACTGATTGCAGTTGGTATAACAGGGTTTCAAGCCTATAACTTTTTTGGTGACAAAGGTGTTGCATCATGGGAGATAGACATAGACAATGGCGCCAATGAAGAGAAGAATAATCAGTCAACATCTGTAAGTGGTGATTTTGAAATGAGGCTTAGAAAACTGAACAGTCTAAAAGAAGATGGGCTTATTACTGAAGAAGAATTTCAGAAGAAGCGTGAAGAGATTTTACGGGAAAAGTGGTAGAGAAATAAGGTTGTAGACGCTGGATTTTGTTTCATGATTGATAATGCAGAATTGCTGAAATAAGGAGGTGTATATGTTGCATAGAAAATGTTTGATGCTTTTATTGATAACAATAATAGTTTTTTCAGCAGGCTGTAATACAGTGAAAAACAGTCAAATTTCTTTAGAGCAAGAGACACAAAAAGATAAGGTTGTGGATGAGGAGCATGGAACTACTGACAGGACTAAGGATATTACAAAGATTGAACTTATCCTCGATACGAATGGACCTTACTGGAATGAGGTAAAACCTATATTAATTAAAGACTCTAAGATGATAAATGACATTATGTCAATGATAGAGGAAAGCAAACCATTGACGGACGAATCTAAAATAAGCAAGATGAGTGGAATGGCCCGTAAAAATAATAAGTTGGTTATTACAGAAGCAGAGGGCAGCAAAAAAGAGATTACATTTGCATACGATGCTCTCTATGAGATAGGGTACATAGAGAAAAATGGGGAAAAGGTTGAGCCAGATTATAGTTTTTTTAGATATGTTGCGGATTTAAACGAGTATACAAATCCTGATACTAATATAGAGCAGCAGATATTGCAACTATTTGGCAAGTATAACTGGACTGTTGACTATAGAATAAACACTTTAAAAGAGAAATTACCTGAAAGTCTTAAACATAAGGCAGGAGAATATCCAGTAAAGATATATTGGGCTTATAATAATGAACTTTCCAAACAAATTGGGCTTGATTTTACTGATTACCTCGGAAAGGAAGTAATAGTTGAGATTTACAGGCTGAGGGAATCACTTCCCGAATTTATGAAGCCAAGAAGAGATGCAAGAGGTATTGTTATTAAATATAATGATGAGATTATTGGAGCATACATTGATGCTGGAAGGCATGATTCTTTTGCATGTTCTCTCGATAGAAAAAGTTTGAAAGATATTACGGGTAAGGAATGGGATGGATGGATTGCAGATTATATTGATTATGAGGATGAATTGGAAATCAAGTTGTCCAAAATGGAACCAGAGGATATTATTAGAGAGTATTTCAAGGCATTAGACAAACACGACATAAAAATGGTATGGGCATGTATGACGAGGAAAAATCTATCGCAGCATTTATCAACTAATATGAACAACCAATACCTTTTCAATAAGGATGAGGATAAAATTGACTATAACATTAATAGCGCAAAATTGTTGGAAATAAAAGAGTTAAAGGGATTTAACAATGAACCAGGGGTGTTGGAGTATCAGGTAAAAGTTGATTTTGATTTCAAAAAAATAATAACAGCAGATGATGGAATTGGGACGAGATTTGTAGGGCTTACGGCAACACCGAAGGAAACAAAGGATGTATCAAACATAGAATATTTTGGTGAACCTATTAGAACTATTGTATGAAATGTTTAGAAGACAGTAAGGTACCATCAAATTTTAACTTTAATTTAGATAACCAAATATTCGAGTTTTCAAAAAAGATTTTTGAATGTTATTATTTACAATCACAGTTACAAGAAACTAATGAAATAAATATAGATAATGCATTAATTTATGTAGTTTCATTATTATCAATGAATTGATTACAGGGTGAGATAACAGCATGATTTCTGCGTCTATAGAAAATATTATCAGGATATTTAATTGGGGTATTATCACCAGAATGTACGGCAGTTCTCACAATTCTGTTATAGGGTTTTTGTCAAGCGAATGGATTAAACAGTCATCTGACCATTCTGTGTTGGATGGAGCCCCTTCCCCTTTTGTCGGCAAAGGAAGAAAAGGGCAAAAGAACGCAGATATTCTGTTATGTAAAGGAGATAAACCTTTTATAGTAGTTGAAGTAGAAACAACAGTTGTTAAATATTTAGAGAAGATAGATTCAATTGCAGCCTATTTGGAAAATGCAAGAGATTATAATGGGATTGGCTTTGGTCTATTAGTTATGCTTAACAATACAAATGGTGCGGGCAAGTATAAGCATAATTGGCATGATGCAAAAGAATATGCTATAAGTAAAGATATCCCGATTGCATTTGTTTCTATTGAAAAGAGAAAGGCAGATTTAGGGGATACTGTTTTGGACCGTTTAAAAAGAAGAAATGAATATTACCCGTGGGAAACCAGCAGCATTGATTATTGGGTTTATGGAAGTGATAGGAAGGTAGTTTCAGGAATTTTATGGACAAACAAGCGTTAATTTGAGGGGAGAAAATGATTACATCTTTTGAACCAATTATTGATAAAAACTGCAAAATACTAATCTTAGGGACTATGCCGAGCGTAAAGTCTCTTGAAAAACAGCAATATTATGGAAATAAGCAAAATCAGTTCTGGAAGATAATATACGGGCTTTTTAATAAAGACGTTGAAGAAGATTATGAAAATAGGAAGACATTCTTATTGGACCACCACATTGCTATTTGGGATGTGTTGAAAAGTTGTTATAGAGAAGGGAGCAGTGATTCCAAAATAATTAACCCTGTTCCTAATGATTTTGAAACTTTTTTCAATCAGTATCCTGATATAAAAGCAGTATTTTTTAATGGAAGTAAAGCAGAGGAATTATTTAGAAAATTGGTAATAGGGAAAATGAATCTTAAAGAAGGCTTATTATTTTATAGACTGCCGTCTACCAGCCCAGCAAAAGCCATACGATTCAAAGATAAGTTAGACCAGTGGAAGGTTATTTTATTGTATTTAGGATTTATTGATAATAGCCAGTAAGCATTTATAATAATAGGACCTTGGTCTTGAATCAAGAATCTTGATTACTGCGAAAGGGCATACATTTGCTTCACCTAATTCCTTTGAAGCCTTATCTCCTATGATACCCTTTATGACCTGCTTCAGGTAATTTAGTTCCAGTCTGAAAACTTCTAAATTTATCATTAGGCTCACTCCTCGCAAGAGATTTTCGGGTATTATGGTGAGTGCATAGAAAATCAAAAAATCAGCGCTAAATTTTATTTAACGAATTAAGTATAACTTTATACAAAAAGTAATAAAATATTACACAACAGCATAATATATTGACACAAAACCAATATTGATGTAATATAACATTACAAAAAGGAGGGATTAAAGATGTCAAAGGATATTCCTATTGGATTAAAAATAAAGGCTATTAGAGAGGCAAAGGGATTAAGCCAGATTGAGGTAGTAGAAAGACTTGCTGAAAAGGGTATTAACATGAGCAGGGAAACATTGAGCAAAATAGAAAACGACAACAGGACTGTATCGGCCGTGGAGTTAAATACTCTATGCAAAGTTCTGAATATAGATATAAACATTCTTTTTGAAGAGGATGAAGACGACGATTTAGTTACACTATTCAGGAAGAAAAATTTTTCAGAGAAAACAGTTGAAGAAGTGGCGAACCTTCAGGATATGATAAAGATGTTTATTTACCAAAAGAAAATATATAATGGAGAGTTTAAACCACAAAAGAGAAAGCCACTGTGGGAGGAGTGTTAATATTGCAAAAGAATAATTTGAATCTCCCAGAAGAATCCTTCAGACTGCAAATTAAAGATTTGGCAGAAGATGTGAGAATAAAATTTGCGAAGAAAGGGCTTTCTGATATATTTGATATTCTATCAGAGGCTGCATTTCTAATAAGAAAGCCATTGGATACTGACGAGTTATCAGGATTTAGCACCTATTTTGAGGGACAGTTTATTGTCTATTTAAACAGCAATTTTACTTTGGGACATGAGCGCTATACTGGTGCTCATGAACTATACCATCTTATTTATAATGCTGACATCCTGAAAAAAGAAAAAATCCTTTTGGATGACGAAAAGCATAAAGCGGAAGATGCGAAAGCGGATGTATTTGCTTCCGAATTTTTAATGCCTGAGGACTATGTAAAAGAAGTATTTTATAAAATTGTTAATGTAGATAAAGACAGTGTTTTACCAAGGCATATCATTAGAATGCACAATTATTTTAAAGTAAGTTATAAGGCTATGTTAAAAAGGCTTATCCAACTTAATTTATGCTCTATTGACAAATATGAGGAACTATTAGACATCTGTTCACTGGAAAATACGGAACAACTCCAATCTTTAACCAGACGGGAAGGCTATAGTATAGATTTGATAACCTCATCAAGAGAAACATATGTTCCAAAAGAATATATCGAGTTTATAAAAACCAACTACGAAAGAGGGAATATCTCATACAAGAACATGAAAAACAGCCTTGAATTTATAGGACTGGCACCTGAACAATTCGGATATGAGTATCCCCAGGAAGAGGACTATTAACATGAAATATACAGGAGCCATATCTGATGCTGATATTGTAATTAATTTAGCCATGGTTAACAGGTTGGACATTTTAGAACTTTTATTTAAAGAAATCATCATTCCTCAATTTATATATGACATTGAAATAAAGAAAAATGCAGGAAGATATTATAGTTTGATTAACGAAGCCATTCATAAGGACGGGAGTATATTTAGGATTGTAGATAGGAAGAAAGATATATCTGTAAACATACTTGCAAGAGATATCATCGAAGATAAGAAAAAGGTAATCGGTCCGGGAGAAAGTGAATGCGCAGGATATGCCCAGGCGTTGAGAATTCCAATAATAATATCAGATAATTATACTGAATTTAAGTGGCTAGATGAGTTCATTACCCTTACACACAATAATATTTTGGCTTTATGTGTGTATTTTTGGTGAGATTACAAAAAACGAAGCAGAAGATATTTTTAATGAAATTAATAGCAAATTGACTCATCCAACTAAGGACACATTTGAAGAGCAGTATAGAAAAGCCCTAATAAGGTTTGAGAGAAACGGTTGGAAAGGATATTTAGGCATATAAAGGAAGGCATATGTAAAAAGGGATATAGGTTAAAGGAATTAGTCAGAAAGACTTTCCCGAGGCCCCATATCCTGGAGCGAACCAAGTGCCGATAAATTAGCCCATTTTATTATTGAGGGACGGCTACTGTCCTTATTTTTTTGATTACGATATAACTAACCTTATTTAAAATGACATCTAGTGAGCCTTATGACCCTAGAGTAAAACTGCTTTACTTCCTAATGAATCTAAAACATAGTAGTTGGTCATATGAAAAAGAATGGCGGATTATTAAAATGAGATTACCAAAAGAAAAAGAATTTACGAGTGGATTAGAATATTGTCCTTTAAAGCCTACTGCTATTTATCTAGGTGTGAATTTTGATAAAAATGAAGTGCATTCTGTAAAAGAAAATTGGAACCAGTTAATTAAATCCTTGCTCCTTATTCCTTGTTACCATATCCCTACTATGTATACCCCCAAAAAACTCGTGTTACGAATAAAAAAGTCGTGTTAAAAATAAAAAAGTTGTGTTAAGAATCATGGTGAAAATAGAGTAGAAAACCTTATTGGAGCCATGATTTATTGTTAGTTTTAAGGGCAAAGGGATAAGGCTAAAGGTATTGATTTTAAAGGGTTTGAAGGGTCATGACTTTTTTATCTGGAAAGAATTAGGAAAATGGGGTTAAGGCGAGAAGGGGTAAGGACTTGAGGGGTGTTGGATTTTGACATGAGTTTTTTATGTGTATACAGAAAGGGCTAAGGTGTAAGGGTTGAGTGGATTAGATTTTTCATTAGAATTAATACTTGAAGCGATCAGCATAATTTTAATGCTTGCCTTTTGCTTTCAAATATGGTAATAAGAATATGATATAGGTTAGATTGCAATAAAAAATTGCAATTAGAGGAGCTCTGCAGATGGGGAAAGATAAATTCCTTAAAATAAAAGATTCACTTCTTTTTATAAGAAATTTAATTTTAACTTTTGCGGCATGGACTATAATATTATATTTAATGAACAACTATAATATTATATTTAATGAACAATGTAATAATTGCAATTGGTTGGTTCTTAATTTCTCTTTTGTGGAAAAAAGAATTATTAATACCGCAAAGCGTGAGATATACTATCTATACAATTTTAAAGATATTATTTTGCGCAATTGCAATTTTTATAACAATGGTTTTGTGGGCAAAGTATAATTATAAAAAATATTATTCTAAAAACAAAAGAATGTTAAATAAAATAAATACTGACAATTCGACGACAAAGTTATCATGGAAAGAAGCGGTTATCGATGTAAATAAAAAAGAAATAATAAAGAAATAATTCCTTAAAGTGAATTGAAGATAAAAAGGGGGCATAAGTTTGCTTTATTATATAAAACGTATTTCTAATATATTGGCTTATTTTATTTTCTTTTATCCAATTATAATGAGCATTGTTTTGGATGATAGGTGGACTTTATTTTTGGGCAAGGAAAGAAAAAAAACAAGCGAAAAAACCAGAAACTAATATTAATTATCCACCAATTACAATATTGGTACCCTGCTATAACGAGGAGAACATGATTGCTAATTTATGCACACGATTAACTACACTTAAATATCCTGACTACCATGTAATATTCATTGATGACGCATCAACAGATTCTACTACTGATATTATTAGAAAATTCGTTGATATCACTGATAATTTTCATTTATTAAGGTTAACTCAAAATAGTGGGAAAGCAAAAGCGTTAAATTATGCCTTATTTAATTTTGTAAATACGCCAATTACTGTTATTATTGATGCAGATACTATAATCGGAGAGAATTCTCTATATGAGATAGTAAAGCCCTTCCTCTTTCAACCAAGATTAGGTGCAGTGACGGGAAATCCTATTGTATTAAATAGAGAATATTTCTTGGAAAAACTCCAGACTGCTGAATTTGCTTCAATAATTAGCTTAATAAAAAGGTCACAAAGAGTAGTGAGCAGAGTTTTTACGGTTTCAGGCTGTTTTGCTGCTTATAATACCAAAGTTTTGAAGGAAATTGGAGGTTTTTCACCGTTAACTGCAACAGAAGATATAGATATAACATGGAGAATACAAAAACATTTTAACGAAATATGGTTTGTGCCGCAAGCAATTGCTTACATACAGGTACCGTCAAATTTAAAACAATATTTTAAACAGAGAAGAAGATGGGCTTTAGGAGGTTGGCAATTGATAAGAACGCATAAAGATATCTTTACGTCCTGGAAATATCGACGGCTTTGGCCTGTTTATATTGAGAGTATTTTGAGCGCAGTATGGGGTATTTCATTTGTCGGTGGATCAATAATTTGGCTTATAAATCTAATTTTTCACCTGGATTTTTATTTTTATGTTTCCCCTTTACCGCAATGGTATGGTTCTATAATTTCTTTAATATGTATAATTCAATTTATTGTAGCAATTTTTGTCAATAATCAATATGATAAAGAACTTTGGAAAGAGCTTTTTTGGATTCCTTGGTATCCACTATTTTTCTTCTGCTTTGGGGCATTATTCATAGTTGCAACTTTACCAAAAGGACTTTTTGGAAGCTTAGAAAAAGCTGGAAAATGGAAAAGCCCTGAACGAAAAAAGATTAATATTTCGGTTTAAAAAGCAAATATGTAGTTTTACTCATATCTTATTTTGATTACATGATAAAATCTAAAATTATATTTTTTACAGAATTGAAGCAGGAGGGCTTTATGAATGAAATTGCACCTAAAAAAATTCTGATTGTAGAAGACAGTAAACTTAACGCACAAATAACAGCAGATATTTTGAGCAAATATGGATATGAATATGAAATAGTGCATAAAGGTGAAGAAGCTGTGGAAAGAGCTAGAAATGATCAGAACCTTGATCTGATTCTTATGGATATTGAACTTGTAAGCAAATTAGATGGCATAGAAACAGCTCGCATAATCCAGAAAATTAAAGACATTCCTGTTGTTTTTCTTACTGCTAACGCAAATAAAGAAATTATGGATAAAATCAAAACAGTTACTGGCTACGGCTACATATTGAAGGGTGTAGATGAATATGCGATTATATCTACAATTGAAATGGCTTTTAAACTTCATGAAATAAATGCAATGCTTAAGCAAAGGGAAAGAATGCTTTTATTTTATCATCATCTTTTTGAAAATTCTCCGAACGAAATGTACATATTCCATTCGGAAACATTAAAATTTATCTCTGCAAACCGTAGGGCAAGAGAAAATTTGGGATATAGCATGGATGAGTTAAAAGAAATGACACCGTTTGATTTGAAGCCTGATATAGACATGCAATGCTTTAATGAAGTTATTGGTCCTTTATGCAAAGGTGAACAGGAATTTATTATCTTTAGCACGACACATCGAAGAAAAGATGGTTCTTCTTATCCTGTAGAAGTTCACTTGTTGCGTGTAGAATTTGCAAAAGAAAAAGTATATATGGCAATCGTAATTGATGTAACGGAACAGAAAGTGTTAGAAAAAGAACTGCAGGAAAAGAATGAAATTTTAAGCACGATAATGAAATCTGCCGAAGATGCTATTATTATGATTGATGATAATGGGGATGTCACTTATTGGAATCCTGCGGCAGAGCGGATATTTGGGTACACTAAGGAAGAAGCAATGGGCAAAGAACTTCACAAATTTATGATACAGGATGATAACCTTTATACGCTATATAAAAAAGCACTTAAAAAATTTCAATTAAATGGCAAAGGAAGTATAGTAGGAAAAACAATTGAACTGAAAACAAGACATAAAGATGGTCATGAAATTGATATAGAACTCTCACTGTCGGCTGTAAAAATAAAGGATACCTGGCATGCAGTGGGAATTGTCCGCGATATAACCGAACGCAAAAAAATTGAAGAAACGCTTTACCTGCAATCCATAACTGATTCGCTAACAAATATTTACAATCGTCGCTTTTTCATACAGATGTTGGAACAGGAGATGGAACGCACGCGACGAAATGGCAACCCTTTTTCGATTATTATGTTTGACCTAGACCATTTTAAGAGAGTAAATGATCGGTTCGGCCATGCTACAGGGGATATGGTATTGAAGAGCCTTGCTGATATGGTAAAACAAAGAATGCGCAAAACAGATTGCTTTGCACGATGGGGTGGAGAGGAATTCATAATTCTTTTACCTGAGACTTATATAAATGATGCGGCAGATTTAGCCGAAGAGCTTCGGGAAAAAATAAGCAGCATGACATTGCCAAAAGTGGAGCATGTAACTGCGAGCTTTGGTGTAGCAAGTCATAAACCATCGGATACAATCGATACCATTCTTTTACGAGCAGATAACATGCTTTATGAAGCTAAGACTTCTGGAAGAAATTGCGTGAAAAAATGTATTGTATGAGTCTATGCGGAATTTAAGCTAAAAGACGCATTTTTTGTTTATCCTTGGATTTAAAGTAAAACGTAAGGAAGTGCACTTTATGGACAGATATGAACGAATACTCGGAGGGCTTTTTGGTGTTGCCTGCGGAGATGCCCTTGGCGGAACGCTGGAATTCATGTCAAAGGGTGAGATTAAAAGAAAATATGGATACTTAAAAGATATTATCGGTGGAGGCTGTTGGGACTTAGCACCTGGTGAAGTGACTGATGATACAATGATGACTATTGCTGTCGCAGAAGGTATCCTGGACAACCCAGAGAATCCTATCGATGATATCGGAAAACACTTTATTAAATGGTATGATAGTAAACCCAAGGACATAGGCAACATTATTCGAATTGCACTTGAAGAATATAAGCGAAGCAATGACTGGATGAAAACAGCCTGCTACGCCCATCAGGCAACAGGTGGTATGAGTGCTGGAAATGGTTCACTTATGAGATGTTTGCCAGTTGCATTATATTATAGTGATGTTAAAAAAATGCTTGAGATAACTGCTTTGCAAAGTATTCTTACTCACTATGACAAAAAAGCAACTGATGCCTGCCAGTTTTACAATCTGTTAGTTTATCAGTATCTTAATGCTAAGCCTAAAATACCTCCTATAAGGGAACATATTGAAAAGTATCCAGAATATAAGCAGATATTCCAGTTATCAAAAGATGAATTGAAGCCTTCAGGATATGTAGTTGATACTCTGGTATGTGCGTTATGGTGTTTTATTAACACCTCTTCATTTGAGGATGCTGTGTGTGAAGCGGCCAACCTTGGAGGAGATGCGGACACTATAGCCGCTATTACTGGTGGAATGGCTGGGGTGTATTATGGCTACAATGCTATTCCCGATAGGTGGAAGGAAAAGATATTGGTTAAAGAACAGTTAACTTCTATTGCACAACGAATTTTAAAAGGGTAATTATTTAAATTGAAAATTATTGAACCCATAATAAACCTATGGATAAATTGGAGAAGAAAAATGATTCTGTCTTTTGAACCAATTATTGATAAAAACTGCAAAATACTAATCTTGGGGACTATGCCGAGCGTTGTTAATGGTAAAATAAATCCATCAAAAATGGGAAGGAAAATCCCTCAGTAAAAACGTTAAATATTGCCCATTTGGTAAGAATATTGATAAGGATATTTTTACCAAAGGAGGTTAGAAAGGTGCTGAGGGAAAATATGTATACTACACCCTTCCAGCAGAGGAAGCCCAGGTGGATTTTGGATACGTGGGCAAAATACCTGATCTTACAGAAAAACTTAAGAAAGCATGGGTATTTTGCATGATCCTTTGCTATTCAAGGTTCATGTATTGTGAAATAGTTTTTGATCAGGAAGTAAAAACCTTCATCAAATGCCATGAGCATGCTTTTAAATACTTCGGCGGCGTACCAAAAACAGTAAAGATAGATAACCTAAAAGCAGCCATACTTGAAGCAAACTTTTATGAGCCAGTATACCAGAAACAATATCAGGAGTTTAGCAAATACTACAATTTTTCATCAATACCATGCAGGGTAAAGACCCCTACCGATAAAGCCAAGATAGAATCTGGAGTAAAATACGTAAAAAACAACTTTTTCAAAGGCAGAAATTTTAACACCTTTGAAGAATGCCAGGATGCCTTAAATACATGGCTTAAGGATATTTGCAACATCAGAGTCCACGGAACAACAAAAAAGATCCCTAAAGAAGTATTTGAAAAAGAAGAAAGAAATGTTCTTGGTATCCTCCCGTTTAAGGAATATGATTTTTCCATGTGGGTCACAAGAAAAGTCAACAGCAACTGCCACATAAATTACGACTGCAACTTTTATTCAGTACCGTATCAATTTATCAATAAAGAAGTAACGGTTCAGGTATCTGAAAAAGTGATAAGGATCTACGGCAACAATGAATTAATAGCAACACACTTAAAGCTAAAGGGCAGGGGCGAATTTTCTACCAACCCCTCCCATTACCCGGGGTATAAGGTGATAACAAAAACCGAACTTCAGTACACCTACAGAAATAAAATGGCAAGTATTGGTCCTAATGCACTTGAGTTCTTTGACAGAATCATAGCTGAGCAGGAAAATTATTGGGGAAAACCCATATATGGCATACTTAAGCTAAAAGAAAAATACGGCAATGAAAAGATCGAAAAAGCTTGTATGAGGGTCAGGTGCTGCAAAGAGTATTGAAGTCAGAAATGAACAGGCAATAAAAGAAAAATTATCTTATATGGAATTTCTTGAGCTCCTGATTGACGATGAACTTGCTAATCGAAAAGACAATGGTTACAAAAAAAGATTTCAAAAAGCTCATTTTCCATTTACCAAAACCCTTGAGGAATATGAATTCAACTTTCAGCCCACATTAAACCGGCAGGAAATATATAACTTGGCCACATGCGAATATATACGCAAGAAGGAAAATATAGTGTTTATCGGCCCACCCGGGACCGGCAAAACTCATCTTAGCATAAGTCTTGGGATAAAGGCCCTGCATCAAGGGTATAAAGTAATATTTACAACTGTTTCGGATATGATGGCCGCCCTATTTGCTTCAAAAGCGGATAATTCTTATAGCCAGAAGCTTAAATATTATTTATCTCCTGACCTTTTAATCCTTGATGAACTGGGATTTAGAAAACTAAATGAGCATATTGTAGACCAGTTTTATGAGATCATCTCCCAAAGATATGAAAAGGGATCTTTGATAATCACTTCAAATAAGACTTTTGACGAATGGGGTAATATATTTTGGGATTCTATACTTGCATCTGCTATACTTGATAGAATCGTTCATCATTGTCACCTGGTTTTGATCAAGGGAGAAAGTTATAGGATGAAGGAGCAGAAGGAACAGCTAAACAAACAATAAATTTATTGTCCTTATGGTGGTGGATTTTCTTTCCCTTTTTTGCGGGTTTTTCATTGACAATAACAAGCGTAAAGTCTCTTGAAAAACAACAATATTATGGGAATAAGCAAAATCAGTTCTGAAGGGCATACATTTTCATAAGGAATAAGGTTTAAGGAGTATTGAGGAGGTAGACAATGCTTGGTTTTGCTAATTTTTCGAGTAAAATAATTTTGGATTTAAATAAAACATTTCCTAAAGCCAGGTTGCAGGGAAAGTATGAATAAAATACTGCTCAATTGTTTGGAGGTAAGAAAGGGATAAGGAATCATAGGTGTTAGGATAAAGGAAAGAAATGACCAATGAAGTGATTGCCTCACTTATTTCTCTTGAAGCCTTATTACCCAAAATGCTCTTCACAACCTGTCCGAGATAATTTAGTTCCAGTCTGAAAACTTCCAAATTTATCATTATGCTCACTCCTCACAAGAGATTTTCAGGTATTATACAGGCGAGGGCATTACAAATCAAAAAATCAGCGCTAAATTTTATTTAAAGAATTAAGAATTTAAATTGTCTCGTAAGGTGTCAATTAAATAAATGTGGACATAATATATATAGAAGTTAAGAATTGGAATTATACTTGAAAAGAACATAAGGAAGTGATATCATAAGGATAAGGAAAGCAAGAAAGAGGTTGTATAGAATGGCGACGGTAGTTAGTATTAAGGATTATAAATTAAATCAAATACCTAGACGTCAGGATGTTTCCACTCTTGATATGATATTCAACCCCGTTAAGAGAAGAAAGTTTTATGCAGATATCGATAAAGACTATGTAGAAACAGATGATGAAAAAGAGATTTTCGATGAAATGACTAAAAGACGGAGGGGTGAGTAAGTTTTGCCCTGTCCAGCGTTGCCGAAAAATCCACAAAAGAGTACCCATTTTGAGAAGGGTTGCATTCACTGGTTTGATTTAACTGGTAATAGTGACCCTTCAATTGCTTCACAAAAGGCAAGACCATTTATAATTATTAGCAGATATAACCCTAAATCAAGTAGAGTTATTATTTGTCCAGTTTCAGACATGATACACTATTTAGAAAAAGATACATATGGCAATATAATACAACCGCCAAAGTTAAAATATCCTTATCACGCACCATTATATAAAAAGGATTACCCTTTCTTGGATAAGGATAGTGTTGTACTTCTTGACCAGGTATATACTGTATCAAAAGATGAACTGTTTGAAGACTGGTATATGGGACAAGTTGTAAACACAAGGGATATAGATGAAGCAATTTTTTATAACTATGATTTGTTTGTGTCTATTAGCGAGGTTATTCAAGATTTGCTAAATTCTATTGAAAATATGCATATGGGGAAATACTCGAGGAAGTAATTATAACTAAATTGAAGGATAAAAAACCAATTCATCAATCTTTTGAACAAATACCTGGCGTAGGATTGATTCTTTGGCATATATTTTTCTATTTATCGCAATGCCCGATAAGGCTTATTTATCTGTCAAAAAAAGCTCTGCAAAATGGTTTTAAAGAAAGGTGCCAGCCCATAGACTTAAAATGATATTCTTGCTGTATACCCAAAAAACTTGTGTCATGAATAAAAAAGTCTTGTTAAGAATCATGGTGAAAATAGGGTAAAAACCTTATTGGAGCCATGATTTTTGTTTAGTGAGAGTAGTTTTAAGGAAAGAAGGAATAAGGGTTTGAGAGGGAGTTTTGACATGAGTTTTTTTGTTTACATCAGAGCATGGATGTGATATTTATAGTAAGATATTTGGAAAAATAAAGATTAATGCATAATGATAATAGAATATTGTTTTTACTGTTACAGAACATAGAGAAATGATAAAATAGAAATGTATAAATACAAATAAAGGAGACGTGAGATTATGAAAATTCTTCAGTTGAAAATAACATTAAAAGACGTAAAGCCTCCTGTCTGGAGAAGGGTACTGGTTAAAGACGATATCACGTTTTATAAACTCCACAGGATAATCCAGTATGCGATGGGATGGCTTGAATCCCACCTTTATGAGTTCAGGCTGGGAGAAATGATTATTGGGGAAAAAGATGATGACTGGGACCTTTACGACAGATATGAAGTAAAAAGTGCAAAAAGGGTAAAGTTAAGCAGTATGAACTTTGCGCCCAAGGATAAATTCAGATATGTTTACGATTTTGGTGATAACTGGAGACATGACATTGTTGTTGAGAAGGTGCTTGACCCTGACGAAGGTATTAAATATCCAGTATGTATCGGTGGTAAAAGAAACTGTCCTCCTGAAGATGTAGGTGGGCCATGGGGATATGAGGACTTTCTTGAAGCAATCCAGGACCCGCAGCATCCAGAGCATGAATCCATGCTTGAATGGGTGGGAGGTTCTTTTGACCCTGAAGAATTTAGCATAGATGAAGTCAATAATATGTTGAAGATGATAAAGTAAAGATTAAGGGTTTACTTTTGACTAAGAGGGGGTTAATTAACATGGTTTTGTGGGGGATTTTCATTAGTGCTTTTTTAATAGGCTTTTCAGGAGCAATGATGCCTGGGCCTATGTTGGGGGTAACGATTGACGGCAGTCTTAAAAAAGGGTGGACAGCAGGCCCTTTGACAGTATTAGGACATGGAATCCTGGAACTTACATTAATTATCATCATGACATTTGGGCTCAAAGATTTCTTCGCTAATTCGACAGTTGCAGGATTTATCGGATTATTTGGTGGGGCTTTTCTTGCATGGATGGGATATGGAATGATAAAATCTGGTATAAATAAGTCAGTTTCTCTGGAGAACCAAAGAGCAGGGAATAGTGCAGGCATGAGAAATCTTGTATTAGCAGGAGCACTTGTAAGCGCTACTAATCCATACTTCATTCTTTGGTGGGCGTCAACGGGGATGGAATCAATACGCCAGTCTTATACTTTAGGGTTAATTGGTGTTTTGTTCTTTTTTATAGGACATGTTTTATCCGACTTTGTATGGTATTCAGCAATTTCCACAGCATTTTCCAGAGGTCAAAAATTGATAAGTGATACTGTATATCGCTGGATTATTTTATTGTTGGGTATATTTATTGTAGCGTTTTCAATCTATTTTATAGCCAGCGGATGGAAGATGCTTCGAATCTCATGATGTAATCTCAAAGGTGAGCCAAAGCAGGAACGCTTATGCTTATAAAATATAAAAGGGGAAAAGGGTATGGGCATATGGGAATTGATATGGTCTGAATTTCTTTATCCATTATACCCAATTAACGTTCTTTCCAAGTGCCTGTGCGACCGCTCTTATGGGCAAGTAGACTGTCCCGTCAACAATAAAAGGTTCGACTACCTTTCCAGTTCCATCTCTTGGTGTCATTTCAAAACCGTTTTGGCCCGTACAGTCGAATATTGCAAATTTTTGTCAATAATGTTAAAATAAATTTCAAAGTTTAAATTTTTATTCGAAACCAGAGAGGAGAAATTAATGATAAATTATGGATAGCGAGAAGTTAAGCATCGAGAAGAATAGGAATTTTATTGAAGAATCCAGGAAATCAATTGCATACTTTAAGAAGAAAGAAGAATTCTTGATTAGAATTTTTGAAAACGAGCAGATGCTTATACTAGTCTGGACTCTGGATGGCAGAGTAGTTTGGTTCAACAAATATGCCCAGACTGTAATTGATATAGCGGTCGAGGAACAAACAGAGAGTATAAATATAAGTTCAATAATTCCCCAAGATGTGGTGAACTATATAAAAGAACAATTGGGTGATACTAGAGATAGAAGCATTCGTTACAAATGTGGAAATCAGATGGTTTTGAAGGACGGCAGACAAATTTATATCATATGGCATAACAGTATTATTTTAGATGATGAAGGGAGCAAGTATATTGTTTCCACTGGTATAGACATTGCAGACCTAAAGAATGCCGAAAAGAGACTTGAAGAAGCAAATAATGACCTTCTTGCTTTAAACGAAGAATTGATAGCTCAACAGGAAGAACTATCTGAAATGAATGAAAAACTTATGGCCCGAGAAGAAGAGTTAAAACAGAAATTAATTGAAATACAAAGGCAGCAGGATGAATTAAAAAGAAGTGAAGAACGCTACAGACTGGTAGTTGAAGGAGCAAGTGATGGACTATGGGACTGGGACTTGATAACGGATACGGCATACATATCCGAGAGATGGAAGGATATCATTGGTTTTGATAAAGAAGTAGTGAATAACTATCATGAAACATGGATTAAATTTATCCATCCCCGAGATGCTAAAACAGTCATCAATAAGTTGCGTAATCATCTTGAGAGGAAGACACCGTTTTACTCATGCGAATATAGGCTCAAAACAAATGCTGGTAAATATATATGGATTTTAAGCAGAGGGAAGGCATTATGGAATGAAGAGGGCAGAGCTATAAGGATGGCAGGGTCGCACACAGATATTACTAGACGAAAGCAAATGGAAAGCAAGTTAGAATATATGGCATTATATGATTCTTTAACGGGTTTGCCTAATCGTAATATTTTTATGGATAGGTTCAAAGTTGCCATAGCAGATGCAAAAAGGAAAGGGAAGAAACTTGCAGTATTTTTTGTAGACCTTGATAATTTCAAGAACATTAATGATTCCTTCGGACATCATATGGGTGACAAGCTGTTGAAGAAGATTGCCAGGAAGCTGGCGGCGTGTGTGCGCGAATCAGATACAGTGTCCAGAATAGGTGGCGATGAGTTCGCCATTTTACTGCCTGACATAATTAGTATTGACGATACGGATAAGGTTGCAAAAAGAATATTGGAATTGTTTAACCAACCAATAAAGTTCAATAATTATGAATTATATGTTACTATTAGCATAGGTATTGCCATATATCCTGACCATGGGAAAATTGAAGAAGTTATACTCAAAAATGCAGATATGGCTATGTACAAGGCTAAAGGAAATGGGAAAAATGGTTTTCAATATTTTGACAGTACTATGATTAGTGAGGTTGAATTCGCCAACACAATAAAAAGGGATTTAAGGTCGGCTTTGGCAAAAAGCCAATTCTTTCTGGGCTATCAGCCTCTTATTGATATAAGGACTGGTAAGGTAGCAAGCATGGAGGCACTATTGAGGTGGCAGCATCCCAAAAAGGGGTTGATCAGTCCAATTCATTTTATTCCTATTGCTGAAGAAATGCGGCAAATAATACCTATAGGTGAGTGGGTATTAAGGACAGCCTGTAGACAAATGAAAGAATGGCTTGATATGGGGTATTCTGATTTCAGTATTTCGGTGAATGTTTCAGTGCATCAGCTGCAACAGCCTGATTTTGCGAAGGTTGTGTGTGATATACTAAACGAAATTGAACTTGAACCAAGATACCTGGAACTGGAGATTACTGAAACCGTTCTTATAGAAGCAGAAGAAACGGTGGTTAAAAACCTTTATCACTTAAAGGAAGCTGGGGTTAAAATAATAATAGATGATTTCGGAACAGAAAACAGTTCGTTCAGATACATGCAAAAATTTACGGTTGATGGTCTAAAAATTGACAGGTCGTTTGTTAGCGAGATAAAGGTAGATGTAAATATGGCTATTGTGGATGCGATTATTTTATTGGGGCACAGGCTGAAACTTAGTGTGACTGCTGAGGGTGTGGAAACAAAAGAGCAGCTTGATTGTCTTGTAGAGTGTGGGTGCGATAAAGCACAAGGTTATTATTTCAGCAAGCCGTTGCCTCCAGACGAAGCTATTCGAATGGTGCAAAAAACTAAAATCTATCCCATATTTGGGCCAGATAGGTAATGATGTTTATGCCACTTCTTCACTCTCTGCTTGTTCCTGCAGCTTTCTAATACAGCCGATCAAAGGGATAAGTGGTAAGGCCTCGAAGGATTCGAGATTTACGCCACTTATCCCTTTGTTCCTTGAAACATGATTCCGTCCATTCGGAACAACTTTTTCACATAAATTAGATAAACTTTATTACCTTCCATAAAGTCCCATGTAGATTTTATAATGTATAATAATAGATCTGTACCCAGGATTTAAAAAAATAAAATAACAGGAAGGGACCATCAGTGAACAAAGGTTTTATTTATCTAGCAATCACAGTAATTTTTTTCAGCTCCTATGAAGTTGTAGGAAAGACGCTGTCAGGCGTCGTAAACCCATACCAATTGAACTTCGTAAGGTTTTTGATAGGTGGGCTGATGCTCTTACCCATGGCATTGGATCATATAAAAAGCAGGGGAATAAAGCTATCTGCAAAAGACATGCTCTACGTATCCCTTATAGGCCTTGTAAATGTAGGCCTAAGCATGTCTCTTTTGCAGATAGGCGTAAATGCTACAAAAGCCAGTCTGGCAGCTGTAATATTTAGTTCTAATCCCCTATTTGTAATGATTTCAGCTTACTTTATATTGAATGAGGATTTAAATCTAAGAAAAATCCTGGGGCTCATGGTGGGTATTGCTGGAATTATAATAGTATTTTACAAGGACCTAAACCTGAGCAAGTCATACAATTATGGCATTGCTATGCTTATAATTTCGGCCATATCCTACGGCATATACACATCTATGGGTAAAAAATTTTCTCAAAAGACCGATAGTATAATAATGAATTCACTGTCTTTTATAATAGGGAGCCTGTTTTTGCTACCAGTACTTATAATAAAGCACTGCCCTGCATTATATATACCTTATAAAGCACTGCTGCCTATGGCTTATCTCACATTTTTTGTGACGGGATTGGCCTATTATACTTACTTTGTTGGACTGTCTTATACAAATGCAGGAGCAGGTTCAATGGTATTTTTCATAAAACCTGTAATAGCCAGCTTGCTTGCATGGATGTTTTTGGGAGAAAAAATATCCATACAACTGGTGATAGGCACACTAGTAATATTATCCGGAATCGCTATAGTTCAACACGCAGACAAAAAATCATGCTCTATAATGACCCAGGATATAACAAGAAGATGCTCAGAACAATAAGCCTCAATAATTCCCACATGCTGCCGTACTATCTCTTAAGTTTGTTTCCAAACCAAGTATTTCCCATTCATACCTTCTCCCCATGCGAAAAAAGGGATTCCGATTATCCCTTTTTTCTTTATTCCATGAACCTCCCCTTTCGGAACAACTTTTTCACACAAATTAGATAAACTTTATTACCTTCCATAAAGTCCCATGTAGATTTTATGCGGGTTTGCAGGAAGGGGAAGGGTTCTTTAGGCTAACTCGGAAATTAAGATTATGACACATATGGCCTGCCATGTCTTATATATCTTTTTGTTGTATTTTGAGATATCAGATATATAATTATAAGTGTAGCGAAAAAGCAATTATTAAATTTATGGCATTTAAAGGTGGCCGCCATGACATGATTAAACTGAGTGCACGCCAGTTTGAGATTTTGAACAAATTGATCGGGGGTGAAAATTTAAATATTGAAAAGATATGCAATAAATATGATATCAGCAAAAGGACAGTATATAGGGAAATCAGTGCAATTAACAAAGCAATACGAAGTTACGGCATATCAATACTAAATTCACCAGAAAGATTAGCCCTTGAAGGCGAGATAGACAATCTAAAAAAGCTGAGGATGGATTTGCTCGGTGTTCGCCTTGAGTTTAATGCTGACAAGCGCAGGACTTTAATATTGTCTGAACTTCTACAGTTGAAGGAGCCTATAAAGCTGGAATATTTTGCAAAAAAGTTTGGCGTATCGGTAGCAGCCGTAAGTTACGACCTGAAAGAATTGGAAAAATGGTTTAAAAGTCACAACCTTTTACTCGTTGCAAAGCCTGGATTTGGTGTTTTGGTTACTGGTGACGAAAGTGACTTCAGGAAAGCCATTACCGATTTTTTGTATGAAAATATAGACACAAAATCTCTTGTTGAGTTTTTGAACAAGGCCAATCCGGAGAAGACAAAAAATGATTTGAACTTCAGGAGCCACTTTTTGGATGTCATTGACCATAAAACTGTTGTGGCTATTGAGAAATCTATGGCGATGCTTTCCAACGAACTGGACTTTTATATCGCAGAAAGTTCATACATGGGGCTTATTATACATCTGGCGCTGGCAATAAAGAGGCTTGAAGCTGGTGAGAGTATAGAGATAGATACAGATAAACTGAACGAACTTAAAGATACTGAAGAATACCTTTATGCAGTGACCCTTGCAGGGTATCTTGAGGATGAATTAAAGATTAAAATTCCTGAAAGCGAGATAGGGTATATAACAGTGCACCTGCGCGGTGCCAGATACAGAGCCAATATGGACACCGGTGGAAGGAACGAGCTTAGTGATTTAGCAGATTCTCTGATAAGTGAGGCCGAAAAAATTTTTGGTACGTCATTTAAAGGCGATGAGCTTCTAAAAAGTGGCTTGCTGACCCACCTTGAGCCTGCTCTATACAGGCTGTCTACAGGCCTGGCCATTCGCAACCCTTTGCTGGAAGATATAAAGTCAAAATACATGGATCTATATGAGAAAACAAAAAGGGTGTGCGAGGTTCTCAAGAAGGAGGCGGGCATGCCCGTGCCGGACGATGAGATAGGGTACATTGCCATGCATTTTGGGGCAGCTATTGAAAGAAAGGAAAGAAACGCCAGAAAGTACAATGTCCTTGTGGTATGTGCCAGCGGCATAGGGACATCCAGAATGCTTTTATCAAAGCTTCAGCTGTTTCCGCAAATAAACGTTGTGGACGCTGTATCCAGCTTGAGGTTAAAAGAAGAAATAAAAAATGAGGATGTAGACCTGATAATATCAACCATACCTATAAACAATGTAGGCATAAAGAGTATTGTCGTAAATCCTTTGCTGCTGAATGAGGATATAGACAAAATAAAAAAAGCTTTAAACACCGACCTGATAATGAACAGCAGCGCACATGAATTTAAAGGGAAACACGATTATGACATCATGCACATAGCCAGATATGCCAGGCACATGTTAAATATGCTGGACAGCATTGATATTGCAGCACTAAACGGCACGACATCAGAAGAATTGATGGATGAGCTTCTGTCCTGCCTATCAAGGCGCAGTTTAATAACCGACAAGGATAAAATAAAAAAGAGGCTTTTAAACAGGGAAAGCCTCGGCAAAATAATCTTGCCCGGCAGAGGGTTTGTAATATACCACTGCACCGTTAGTAGCCTTGAACATCCTCTGATAATGGTGGGAAAAGTAAAAAACGAGGTAACCATGAAGAATCTTATAAATGAAGATGAAGTCATTAAAACCGCTTTTTTAATGCTGGCTCCAGAAGAAGACAAAGAAGGCATTGAGGCGATGGGAGATATCAGCGCTTCCTTGATAGAGGATAATTTGATTATAGACAAAATCAATGATGCAAAAGATGCCAGACAACTGCGCGATATAGTTGAGGAAGCTATGAGAACCAAATTTTTGGATGAGATAAAAAGGGTGGTAATGTAAATGTTTGGAATTGCAAAAACCCAGTTGCGGGCCTTTTATTTGCTGTTGCTTGGGCTCTGGGGCAGCGCCTCCGTACACACCATGGTGAAAGTTGATTTCTGGCATGGAGCCATAGTAATGATATTTGGAATTTCGTTTACGCTTTGTGTCTATTATATGCAAAAGCTGTTTATAAGAATGATATATTTGGAAAACAATGCCTTGGGGGAAAAAATAAAAAATAAGAGGTGATATCCGTGTCAATACACGCTGTGATTTTGTGCAGCTGGGGAGCGACATCCAGTTCTCTAGCAAAAAAGGTTTTTGATGAGGCAAAAAAGCAGGGGCTTGATATCGTTGTTGACGCTGGCGGCACTGGTGAGTTTAAGAAGAACGCAGAAAAATATGACGTGGCGCTGCTGGAGCCTCAAGTCAGGCATTTGAAAAAGGAGATTGAAGGTATAGCAGGCAAATACAATATACCCGTCGATGTGGTGGACATGCAGGCTTTTGCAATGATGGACGGCAAGAAAATACTGGATCAAATAATCAGCCTTGCGCAAAAAAAGGGTAGCGCTTAGAAGGGAGGAGGCTGCAAATGGATAAAGATAGCCTGAACAATAACAGATTCATGAAATGGATGGAAGAATCATTGATGCCTGTTCTGGCTAACATAGCTCAAAATGTATATCTTCAGGCAATACGCGATGCATTCAGCAGTTTTGCCCTGCCAGTAATACTCACCGGTGCAATATTTCTGATAATAGCTAACCCGCCAGCAGATTTAAATTGGGGGCCGGTAAACGCGTGGGCCGATGCCATAAAACCGATTATAGGCCAGATTATGATACCATTTAACCTTACCTTCGGTTTAATGGCACTTATGGTAGCATTCGGCACTGCGTACAGCCTGGCCGCGCGCTGGGATTTAGACGAAGCTATAACAGGTTTAATATCCATGCTGGCTTTTTTGATAACCAGTTTTCCGGCAGAGGACATCACAAAAGTTAGTTTTGGCGACGCCCTGAATTATCTTGGTGGCCAGGGGCTTTTCATTGCAATAATTGTCGGCATAGTAACACCTATTGTGGTGAGGTTTTTCAACCAGAGAGGTCTGGTAATTAAAATGCCCGATGGGGTACCGCCGTATGTTGTCAGGAGCTTCTTGGCTTTGGTGCCAATGTTCGTTATGGTTGTTCTGGCATGGGGGACGGAATGGATTGTATGGTCAAACTATCGTATCACTCTGCCTCAGCTTGTTATAGACGTGTTTAAACCGTTGGTATCAGCATCTAACAGCTATCCGGCAGCTCTGGCGGAGATAATTCTAATGATGCTTTTATGGTCGCTGGGTATTCATGGAATGAATGTGGTTTCTTCCATAGCGTATCCATTCTGGATGAACCAGCTCGCAGCCAATGCACAGGCTGCTGCTGCGGGCCAGCCTCTTGCCGGCATAGTAACGGAGCCGTTCTTCCATGTGTTTACACATCTTGGCGGTTCGGGTACGACATGGCCTTTGGTTATAATGTTTTTATTGTCGACATCGGCACAGCTTAAAGCTATTGGCGGGGCAGCTATTATTCCAGCCATATTTAACATAAATGAACCTGTAATATTCGGTGCGCCAATTGTACTAAACCCGATTTTGATGATACCGTTTATGGTTGCACCGGCTGTAGTGGTAACAATAAATTATATTGCATTTGCCGCAAATATTGTGGCCAGGCCGCTCCTTCAGCTTCCATTTACTGTACCAGTATTTTTCAGTGGTTTTATATCCAGCGGAGGCGACTGGAAAGCCATAGTTTTGCAGTTTGTGGACTTAATAGCCGCAGGGATGATATACTATCCATTCTTTAAGATGTATGAAGCACAGCTCTTAAAGGCTGAGAAGGAAACAAAACAATAAATATAAAGGTGGTGCGAATGTGGATTTAGAACAGATAATATATAACCTGGTGCTCCATGGGGGCAATGCGCGAGGTGAAGCTTATGAAGCATTGGACGCTGCAGAAAATGGCAATTTCGACGAGGCAGAAAAGCACTTGGAAAAAGCCGACGAAGAGTTTTATGCAGGTCATGATTACCAGAACATGCTGGTACAAGGCGAATTGAAAGAAGCACCTAATTTCCTTGTTATACACGCCCAGGACCAGCTAATGACGGCATTGGCTGAAAAAAATCTGATTAAAAGAATGATTGGGCTATATAAGAGAATAGATAAATTGGAGAAAAAAATCCCGGGATAACTTTTACCCGGGGTTTTTTTTCCGACTTTAAACTTTTACTGTTTTGGGTTCACCGCCCATGGAGTAAAAAGTGGCCTCGCCTTCTTCTATGTAAAACACTTCGAAAATAGAATCGTCGGCTGAGTACATTTTTTTAAGGGAAGGCATGACCTCCAGCGCCTTTGCTTTTGTGGCGGGAGTGGAATTAAATACGGCCTTTCCCCTAAGACGTATCCATTTCCCGTCGGGCGATGCTGTGCATACCTCAAAATACGGGTTTTCTTTTAACTGTTTGTATACATTCTTCTGATTGTTTGTACAGAAATACAGTTTCCCCTCAAACTCCATTACAAAACCGAAAGGCCGCACCCTGGGCTTTGCGCCATCGACAGTGGCGATGTAAAACGTGGGGTTGTCGGTTAAAAACTTGAGGACTTCCTTCAGGCCTTCATTCATAAACATGTCTCCTTTACTAATATTTTCATATCTGATATCATTATAAGTGAAACACATAAAATATCAAGTACACAGTTTTTTCATACTTAATCAGTATTTTATGAGTAAAGGGGAACGGTTAATGAACGGGAAAAAGCAATTTTCCGAGGGAATCAATTCTTGTCCTGTAACATATGCATTAAAGCTTATAGGTGGAAAATGGCAGATTCCGATACTGTGGGTACTCAGCCAAAACGGGACAATGCGGTATAACGAGTTAAAAAGAAAAATATCAGGTATAACTAACATGATGCTGACGCAATCTTTAAAAGATTTGGAAGCAAACGGCTTAATTAAGCGCGTTCAATACATGGAGATACCCCCGCGCGTGGAGTATTCTCTAACCGATGCTGGAATGAGTCTGCTGCCGGCGCTTGACGAACTCGCCAGATGGGGAGCAGAACAAATGAAGCAATATAACAATAAATGTGATATTGCAGGTGGGAATACATCCCAATAAAGTTAAAAGGGCTATTCTGGGTGAGTATGCAGATGAATATGGCTCATCCCCTGTCCTTGTGTCTGGCGGGGAGTTTTGGCTTTGTATGGATTGGATTAGGCAAGGGTTGCTTTTTATTCTCTGCGTAATTTCCGGATTGAATTTATTTAAGCGGTCAAATTAAGTATATACAGGGTGAACGAAGGGTTAATGTAGAAGTTAACACGGCAGTCCATGAACCAATAAATCAATAATCCGAATAATGTCAGCATTATCACTGAGGCAGGTAGGTTAAATCCATTCCTGTCTTTTTTATTCCTTAAAAACAGGAGGCAAATTATAATGGCCCCAGAAAACTAGACACGGAAAATGGGGGTCCTGAGCGTCAGCATGAGCATTAGGACGGACAAGAATATATATGCAGTATCTGGAAATAATAAACTTGAGAACCCTAATTATGAAATTCCAAAAACACACATAATTTTGGGGCAGACGGTCTTAAGCTATATTTCTGTATCAAACAGAGTGGTTATCGTATCAATTCTATAGTCGTTCGTATGATTCATTTGCCCCCTGATGAGGAAGTATTATTTTTGAGACAATCAATGAAAAAAACTTAAAGAAGAATAAAACTTAAAGAAAGGGGAACATATGTGGAAAACAAATATGCAAAATTGTTTGAGCCGATGAAAATCGGCAAAATGCATCTGAAAAACCGCATTGTTATGTCACCAATGGGGACATTTACCCCCATGCAAGACGGCACCGAAAGCGAAGAGGGCATGAGATACTATGAAGAGCGGGCCCGTGGTGGGTTCGGAATGATCATTACTGGCTCCATGTTCCTAAACGAGAAAACCGCCCAAGGCGGCCCCACCATCGCCCTTGACAACCCGCGTGCTATCCCCAAAGCCACGGTCCTATGTGAACGGGTGCACCGTTGGGGAGCCAAGATCTGCATCTCTATGAGCCCTGGTACCGGCCGCAATGGTATGCCAAACATCGGCGAGCGGGTACCGATTTCATCTTCTGAAATCCCCTCTTTCTACGATCCCAACATCATCTGCCGGGCTCTCACCACCGAAGAAATTCACGACATGATGAAGGACTGGACAAACGCCGCAATCTTCGCAAAAAGAGCAGGTTTTGATGCCATTGAGATTCACGCTCATGCAGGTTATTTGATTGACCAGTTTATGTCACCCATCTGGAATAAGCGCACAGACGAGTACGGCGGCAGCTTAGAAAACCGAGCCCGTTTTCCAGTAGAGATTGTGAAGACAGTACGTGCTGCCGTTGGTGATGACATGCCGATCATATTCCGAATCGCTCTTGATCACCGGTTCAACGGCGGACGCACTATAGAAGACAGCATACCGCTGCTCAAAATCCTTGAAGAAGCGGGAGTGGATGCCTTTGATGTTGATGCCGGAGCTTATGAGTCAATGGATTATATTTTCCCACCATCTTATCTAGGTGAGGCTTGCATGGCCTATGTCTGCAAAGAGGCAAGAAAACATGTTAAGGTACCACTTCTGAATTCCGGCAGCCACAGCCCGGAAACAGCCCTGGAACTTATAAACTCTGGTGACTGCGACTTTGTCATGTTCGGCCGCCAGGCCATAGCTGACCCGCATTTTCCCAAAAAACTGATGGAAAACCGAAGGGAAGATATACGCCCTTGTATCCTATGCAATGAGGAATGCATTGGCAGAATCTTCGGCCGGTTAACACAGTTAAGCTGTGCCGTCAACCCGAGCGCAGGCTTTGAGGATTATATGGAGATCAAGAAAACCGAGAGCCCGAAAAACATTGTAGTCGTTGGTGCAGGCCCAGCGGGCTTGGAAGCAGCGCGCACAGCAGCCCTTAAAGGCCACAAAGTTACAGTATTTGAAAAAGGCAATTCCATAGGCGGAACCTTAGGTATAGTCGCCACCGGGCCCTTTAAAAAACGCATACGCGAATTAATTCACTGGTACGGCGTGCAGCTCGAAAAACTAGGCGTAAAAGTAGTGCTCAATACTGAAATCAAGGCCGATGACCCAATTCTCGAGGCCGCCGACAGGATTTTTGTAGCCACGGGTTCCAGACCGATTATTCCACCGATAAAGGGTATAGATTGCTCAAATGTGATAAATGTAGTGGAAGCGCATAAACATGGCGTCAAGGGCCGGAATATCGCCATCTGCGGTGGTGGACTCAGTGGCTGTGACACAGCACTGGAACTTGCCATGGAGGGTAAAAAAGTGACTGTCATCGAAATGCTTGATGAATGTGCTCGAGATGTCATGGCCATAAATAAGATAAGCCTTATGCGCTTGCTTGCTGAAAATAACGTGACACTCCTGACCAACAGCAAAGTAGTTGAGATTGATTCCAGTGGCGTTACCATTGAGAAACAAGACGGTTCGAAGGAAAAGATTGACGCCGATACAGTCATTACAGCCTTCGGTCAGTCTAATGATAATGATTTTACAGATGCAGTCAGGGCAAAGTATTGCATGAAGACGACAGTCATAGGAGATGCTGAAAGGATAGGTAAAGTAAGCAATGCCATCCGTACAGGATTCTATGCTGCTATGGCAGTGGAATAAAACACGTTAGATTCAGTAACAGCGGAGCAAAAAGCTCCGCTGTCATTTATACAATTATGATCATCGCTAACGAACTGACCCCAAAAAGTTAGACATCATAATTAATTTCGTAAATATAGCTATATCCCCGGAATACATAAAACATCTTAAAACTACTCCGATGGTCAATAACCCCACCTAAACGGTAAACCGCACATCAATGGTCTCCTCCATTCGGTTACCGATGAGGCCGGCAATATAACTACCTATACCTATGATGAGGCAAAAAGCTTGATGAGTTTATGATAGAATATAACTGGATAAGGCCCCATCTTTTTGAAAACGCAGGCATCCGATACGGACAGGGCTATAATTTAGAAAAGCCGTGGCGGTGCCCTGGCAACAAAAGTTAGCACAGCACAAGCTGCTGTGTTATAATATGACTATAATGTAATGAGTTTGGAGGGATAATGTTGAATGATCTTGTTGACAACAAGGTCGAACGCTATGAAAATTTGCTGCGAGAGATGTGGGCTGCGTCTGAGAAGTACCTCGGGGCGTTTTCTGTTAAACTTTTGGTGGAAAGGGTTGTGTGGGATATTTCTACGGAGTATAGGGAAATAGAACTGCTGCACTACGATGAGGGCAGGATATCGTGTGCAGAAATAGCGGTCAGTATGAAGGAAAATCCAAACCTGCCGGTTGATGATATGTTCATGAAGTTTATTACCAGATATCTAGAAATTCTAGACAAGCTTATTGGTCGTGAAAAAACGGACAAAATAGCGAAGAAACTGAAAGAAGAATTCGGGAATATTCCTTTTGACTCAAAGGAGGAATAAGAGATGGATAAATTGAAAACAGGAATTAAAAATCTTGATGGCATTCTTTCCGGCGGTATACCTGTGTATTCGCTGAACATTGTTTCCGGTTCTCCAGGCAGCGGAAAAACGATATTCGTTCAAAACATTATTTTTAACAGCGCAAGGAACGGTCTTAAAAGTTTATACCTGACTACTATCTCTGAATCACAATTCAAGATGGTAAGGCATTTACAGGAATTTGAGTTTTTTTCGGACGATTTCCTGGGGGACAAGTTTATTTACGGTGATCTGGGAGCTGTTCTGCACAAACAGGGCACTGAGAAGGTTCTTGAATACCTTACCGAAATGATCAAAAGACATCAACCCAATATACTTGTAATCGACAGTTTCAAGGCCATAAGAGATATTTTTCCTGATGAGAAGACTTTTAAGGCTTTTGTTTTTGACCTGGCCGCTGCTTTATCGATATGGGAGGTTACTGTGTTTCTCGTGGGCGAGTATGAAGAAAAAGAACTCACTCTCTTAAGTGAATTTGCTATTGCTGATGGGATTTTTCACCTTTACGGTCAGGAAGAAAAAAGGTTTCAAAAAAGGTATTTGCGTATTCTGAAGATGAGAGGTACCAATTTTGAACAAGGAGAGCACCTGTTTCAAATAAGCCCAGCAGGAATAGAAGTCTATCCGAGGATAAAGCCGAAGGGCGAAGAACTACAGTACGATGTCAAACCGGGGAAAAAAGGATTCGGAATCACAGGCCTGGACGAAATGCTGAATGGTGGATTTAGAGAAGGTACTATTACGCTAATTTCCGGCGGCACAGGCACGGGTAAAACCACTCTTGCACTTAAATTTTTACTGGATGGGGCTGAAAAAAACGAAAATGGGCTGTTTCTTTCTTTTGAAGAGCCGGTTTCGCAGCTTATAGATAGCGCCTGCCATCTGGGATGGGAGACGGATAAATATCTGAAAGACGGCCACCTTGATATCAAGTTTATTTCTCCAATAGAACTGGACGTAGATAAACACGCTTTTGAAATACTGGACATGATCAGCAATAAGAAGATAAATAGGCTTGTTATTGACAGCATATCTTCTTTTGAAAGCAGCGTTTCTGATATGCAAAAGTATAAAGATTATCTTTGGGCGATAGCACAGCAGATCAAAAGACGGCATATCACTGCTATATTTACTGCACTAAACGAAGACCTCTTTTCGCCGGCTTCAGTAACAAAAAATCAAATATCTTTGTTAGCAGATAATATAATTATTCTTCGCTACGTGGAAGAAAATTCAAGCATCAAAAAAGTTCTGGGAATCCTTAAAGCCCGCGGCACCAACCACGACAGAGACATTAGAGAATACGAGATTACCCCCAGTGGAATAAATGTTCTCGGAAAGTTAGATAAAGCAAACATATTGAGATGAGGTGGGTTAATTGCCGGCAAACCTTTTATTAAGTGTTTCGTTAAAATATTGGCAAGATTTCCAGGATACTCTTGCAAGGGTAATGGATGCGAACATTTATATCTTTGATACAAATGGCAGCTCTTTTTCCCACTTCAGTCGAGAAGCCGAACTATGCCGAAACGTAAATAAAGGAGAAAAGATCTGCAACGAAAAGTGCGTCCGTTTTTATAAAGAAATCTTGGGTTCATTGAAAGATAAAGGCATATTTACATGCCCTTACGGGATTAAACTTTATGCATACCGCCTGGGTACCTATGCTCAAAAGATAGGCTTCCTTATCGTTGCTCCTACCAGGATAAGAACCCGAGCGGGCAGCGAGGAAGAAAATACTTTTATCACCAAAGCACACAGCATTTACCAGACTATCAATGAAGTTCTTAAGGCCATCCTTGAAAAAAACCTTTTAGGATTGCGAAGCCTTGAGCTAAACAGCATTTATGAAATCAGCCGCCTGTTGACCTCAACTGTCGAACTAGATAAGGTTATGGAACTCATAACGAATTCCCTGATCATAATATATAAGGCTGAACTGGGTTTTGTTGGCCTTCGAGAGGGTGATAAAATAAGGATTGCTCAGGCCAAAGGTGATCACGGCGACCTTTTGATAGGTAAGGAATGGCCGATGGTACAGCCGTTGATTGAAAATGTTTTTTCCAAAGTCGAGCCCTCATTTTTGAGTATTGATGAATTAAAGACCTTACCGGACCTTTTCGATTTGGAGCTTGATTCAAGGGATAAAATCATGGTTTATCCGCTATGGACTTCTTTGGGTGCTGTTGGCCTGTTAGGTATAGTGTTTTCACCTGATTCAATGGATGACAACGATACCAGAAACCTGCAGATTTATGCGAACTTTGCCGCGATAGCTTTGGCTAATGCAAAACTTGTAAGCCGACTGGAAAAAGAAGCTGAAACCGACTTTTTGACAGGGTTTTTTAATAAGCGTACAATCCGCAAAATACTGGTTAATGAACTCGAAAGGACAATCAGGTACGGCATTCCTTTAACGGTTATTTTCCTGGATATTGATAACTTCAAGACTTATAATGACACCTTTGGCCATGTTGCCGGCGATGTGGTGCTGCAGAAGACGGCAGATATAATAAAAAACTCTATAAGGACAGTGGATATTGCGGGACGCTTCGGAGGCGAGGAGTTTGTAATTATTCTTCCTGGGACAAAAGAAGAAGGCGCTGTCGCTGTTGCTGAAAGAATACGAAAATCTATAGAGACCTATCCTTTCCCACATTGCAAAGTTACTGCAAGCCAGGGTATAGCCTTAGCAAAAAAAAGTGACTCTATTGATACCTTGCTTGAAAAGGCAGATCAGGCCTTGTATCAAGCAAAAAGACAAGGGAAAAACCGCTTTTACCTGGACCCATCGTAACAATATCACCTTAAATTGGCTTAAAATAAACAGATTGCCAAAAACTGCTGTTTTTGGCTCTTATGCGAGAAATGAAGCTGATAATTCAAGTGATGTAGATCTTCTTGTATATTTAGATGAAACATTTGAAGAAATTGAAGACATTTCCAAAGCCATCAACGAATTCAAATGTAAAAATATGGATGATTTTTTACAAAATAGATAGCGATGAATATTTAATCATTATAGTTGAAAGTATTCTTCTCAGAATAGCCGTAATTAGTATATTGAAGTGAGTGAAAGCTGAACGTCTATATCACATATCTGGGAAAACTGACAATACCCACAAATGGAAAGAGGGATGTCTATGAAAAGCCTTATATTAGTAAGATCCTACCATCACAAAAATACTCTGAAAGTGGCTGAAGTCATGGCACAGGCCTTAGAAGCGGATCTTTTGGATATCCGGAAATCAGGACCTGGTATAATAACTAATTATGATATTATAGGTTTTGGTTCAGGAATATATTGGGGAAAATTTGATAAAGATATGCTTGCCTTAATTGACAAAATACCATCCGACAAAAAAAAGAAAGTCTTTGTATTTTCAACTAGCGGGATGGGTAGCGATAAGTTCAACGAATTTGCGAAAGAGCTCTTATCAAAAAAAGAATTTAACGTAGTAGGTAGCTTTGCTTGTAAGGGGTTTGATACTTTCGGTCCCTTCAAACTGGTAGGAGGAATAAATAAAGGGCATCCGGATGACGAAGATTTGAACAATGCCAGAGACTTTGCATTACGGATAAAAAAGATGGTGCAATTCCAGGTACCATCTTGAGATATCCGTAAGATATATGACAAAAGGTGAGCCAGGGAAAGGTACTGTGCGCCACGAGACGCACAGTATATAGCAGAAAACTTTATGGTAAGGCCTAGCCAGCCACCATTATCTAGCCTTGGGGCCGATGGGCAACCTAAAGCCTAAGTGTAGGCAAGGGAAGTAGTAGGCCGAAATCGAAAGATGAAATAGTTCATGAACTTTTTTGCGGCTTTATTTGGCTTGGAATCCTTTTTTACTATAAATCCGGCATCCCAAAAGGCCGTAGGGTCGTCAATGGGGATGGAGCAGATATTTTCAAACTCTTCTATGTGGGTAAGCTTATCCACAAAAACGAAGATGCCTTTGTTTAATGCGACAAACTCATATGCTGCTTTTAAATCGTGGCTGGATTTAAAATAAACATTCGGAACGACGCCTGCTTTTTCGAAGTGTTTAAGAATGACCGGCTGAATGCGAAATGTATCGGTGAGAAGAATAAACCTTTCATTTCTCAGATCCTCAAATTTAACGCTAGTTCTTTGCGCAAGGGAATTATTTTTATTTATTATGGCAACAAGCTTCTCTCTTATTAAATGATAATAATCAAAGCTGCTTATATCATTGGGCTTCACCGTTAAGGCAAGATCCAGACTGCCGTTTAAGACATTAGATTCGCAGTCCACATCAGAAAACTCCGCTATATCAATGTTTATATCGCCGTGTTTCTGTTCGAATTCGATAATTGCTTTAACCCCTAGGATCTGCAAAGTCCCCGGAGCAAAGCCTATCCTTATCCTTGCCTTTTCCCGCTCGATTTTACTGTTTATATCAGCAATGAGGTCATCGCAGGCATTAACCAGGGCTTCTGCCCTGGGAAGCATATATCTGCCGAGTTCGGTGAGCTCGACTCCTCTGGAATTTCTGTTGAAGAGGGGGGCGCCAATCTCCTTTTCAAGCTTACTTATCCTCCTGCTCAAGGCCTGCTGGGTGATAAAGAGCTCCTTTGCCGTTTTGGTAAAGCTGTTGTTCTGGCATATCTTTACGAAATATTTTAAAGATGTTATATCCATAACATTCCGCCTCTATACATCAATAATAATGACAAGAGGGATTATAATAATGTTACACGATTTGACGGAAAATAGCAATATTTTTAAGAGTACTCTCGAAAGGCACATAAAATTGTTCAGATCGGTTGTGGCTGCCACAAAACTTTATTGATATGCAAATGTGTGCGAATAATTTAAAATATTAATATGGAATGTTAAAGTATTCACTTTAACAAATATGTAAAAGGAGGACGAAAGATGTTTGACGCACTGTTTTCAAAAGGCAAAATAGGCACGATGGAAACCAGAAACCGCATAGTTATGACTGCCATGGGGAACGCCCTGGCCAACAATGATGGGACTGTTTCGCAGAGAGACATTGATTTTTATGGCGCCAGGGCGAAAGGTGGAGTCGGTCTCATCATTACGGAGTGCGCAGTGGTTGATGAAAGGGGCAAAGGCAACACCAAACAGATATGCGTTTACGATGACAAGTTTATACCCGGACTTAAGGCGTTGGCAAAAGAGATTCACAAATACGATGGAAAAATAGCTGTCCAGATTTATCATCCGGGAAGGCAGGGGATTTCCGCCATTAACGGCAATCTGCCCATGATGGCCCCGAGCGAAGTGGAATGCAAGGTGGTGCGGCAGCCGGTACAGGCTATGACCATCGAACAGATTGAAGATATGGTGAATAAATTCATAAATGCAGCAGTGCGAATCAAAAGTGCTGGCATAGACGCGGTAGAGGTTCATGGCGCCCACGGTTACTTGATAAATCAATTTTTAAGCCCATATACGAACAAAAGGACGGACAAATACGGCGGAAGCCTTGAAAACAGGATGAGATTCCTGGAAGAGATTGTAATCGGCATAAGAGAAAAGTGCGGCAAGGATTTTCCGCTGCTTGTCAGGCTGTCGGTTGACGAATTTTTGGGAATGGTGGGGCTTCCAGACGAAGGCCTTCATATCGAAGATGGAGTAAAGATCGCAAAGAGACTCGAGGAGCTCGGCGTGGATGCTCTGGATATAAGCTGCGGCATATACGAGACCATGAACGTAGCCTGGGAACCTTCTTCTTATGAGCAGGGCTGGAAGTCACATTTGGCTGAAACAATAAAGAAATCGGTAAACATACCCGTAATAGGTGTATCGGTGTACAGGAATCCCGAATATGCCAACAGAATGATTGAAGAAGGAAAGATCGATTTTGCGGGTTCCGCAAGGCAGCATTTTGCGGATCCGGAATGGGCAAACAAGGCGAAGGAAGGCAGATTGGATGAAATAAGAAAATGCATCTCCTGCCTCTACTGCATGGAGACTCTGATGAATGCCGACATAGCGGGGACCTCAGCCCAGTGTGCCGTTAATATTCAAAGCGGAAGAGAAGGAGAGTTGAACGACTTTAAAGAAGATGGAGCTCAAAGAATTGTGGCAATAATAGGCGCAGGCCCTGCAGGTCTAGAGGCTGCGAGGATTTTGGCGAAGAGAAGATTTAAACCCGTGATATTTGAAAAGTCGGATAAACCGGGCGGCCAATTGCAGCTGGCGAATAAACCGCCAAAAAAGGATAAGATAAACTGGCTGATAGACTACTTAAAAACCCAGATAGAAAAAGCCGGAGTCGAGGTCAGGTACAATACAGCCCCAACAGTGGCGGCTTTAAAAGAGCTGAGTCCCTATGCGGTGTTCATAGCGCAGGGGTCAAACCCGATCCTGCCGAAATCGATCCCGGGAATAGACAGGGAAAATGTTTATTTAGCGGAGGATATACTGAGCGGCAAGGCGAAGATTAAGAATAAAAAAGTAGCCGTTGTCGGCTCTGGAATGACCGGTCTGGAAACCGCACATTACCTCGCTTGCGCTGGGAACGAGGTAAGCGTGTTTGAAATGCTCGATGATATAGGGCCAGGGCTTTTCTTCCAGAATTTAATCGATGTAATGGGTCATTTGAATTCTTTTGGCGTAAAATTCTACCCCAAACATAAGCTCGTGGAGATAGGCGAAGACAAGGTGGTTTTCGAAAATACGCAAACCAAAGAAAAATCAAGCCATGCATTTGATTATGTTGTTCTGTCTTTAGGGAGGACCCCCAATACGGAGCTTATTGATGAAATAAAGTCAGTCTTTGACAATGTCATAGTGCTTGGGGATGCCCAAAAAGCCGGGAAAATACGAAATGCAATGGAATCAGGCTTTATGGCAGCATACGAACTATAAAAATTGAGGGAGAGGATATATATGGAAACAGTTTCAAGATATGCACAGCTTTGCCCCATAATATACGGCAGAGGAAGTGCGGCAGTACTGGGAGAAGAAGTTAAAAAACTTGGATGCTCTAAAGCGCTAGTGGTGTCGGATGAAAATGTATCAAAAATCAAATTTTATGAAAGGTGCAGGAAAAGCCTGCTGGATGCAGGAATAGAGATAGTTGAATTCAATGAAGTGTTACCCGACCCACCGGACTATATCGTAAACCGGGGAGGAGAAGTGGCCAGGGCGGAGAAGGTCGATGCAATAGTGGCCATAGGCGGAGGAAGTGTAATGGATGCCGCCAAGGCTATAAACATCCTTATAAACAATCCACCGCCCATAAACCAGTATTTTGGCAACCCCGTTTACAAGCCTGGCGTACCGGTAGTGATGGTGGTGACCACCGCTGGAACCGGAAGCGAAAGCACTATTGTGGCAGTTATAACTGATACTGAAAACGGCGTAAAAAATTCAGTGCTTGGAGCGGCGACTCTTGGCATACTTGACCCCAAGGCAACGGTTACGCTTTCTCCTGAAGATACGGTCCATACCGGCATGGACACCTTCGCACATGCAGCGGAAGCCATTACGGCTAAAATCCCAAATCCAAAATCCGAGCTTCTAGCCCGGGATGCAATTAAAAAGGTCGTAAATTACCTGCCCAAAGCATATGAAAATGGCGCGGACATGGAGGCAAGGGATAACCTGCTTATTGCGAGCAACTTTGCCGGAATTGCATTCAACGATGCCTTGGTTCACTTGGGACATGCCATTGCTCATTCTATAGGCGCGAAATTTCACGTAACACACGGCGAGGCGTGCGCGCTGGCTCTGCCGGAGGTAATGAAGTACGTTGCGGGAATAGACGCTTCTAAGGTTAAGATTGTCGGCGAAGCGATGGGAATATCCTTTACCGGCAATGAAAGCAGTGAAGAGATAGGAGATATTGTTGCCGAAGCGATAAAAAGATTTAGTAAAAGCCTTAAGATAAAATCTTTGAAGCAGCTTGGAATATCAAAGGAAGATTTACTGAATACCGCTGACATGATTTTCAAAGACCCGTGCTATGCATTCGTGCCAAAAGAATTGGACAGGCAAGAGGTTGTTAAGATATTAGAAAATATTTACGAAAATTATTAAATAGTACATTTGGGACTTAGTGCTTATCTTTCAAGTTTTTATAACGGTTGAACCGGACGATTATTTCGGTTTAATATGGAAGGGCCGTATAATATACGGCCCTTTACCTATTTCCGCTTTAATTAGCAAATTGCGATAATATATTCAAAAACACTTAATAATTCAGTCATGTAGAGCTATAGTAAAATTGCAACATGTATATACAACTATCGCTTGATATAAGGAGGTGGCATCGAAGATTCAACAATTACCTTTAATATCGGAATATTAGCAATTACAAAAGGGGGAAGATAAAGTGCAAGAAGAACTTTTCAACAAAATAGTTGGAATGTCCTGCTTGATAACTGCCGGCTTAAACCCGATGAAGAAGACTGTAGAAGCATTAAAAGCAACTGGGATTACTAATTCTAGGTGGGGGTAGAGTCGATAAATAAGCTTAGGGATGATTTCGGGGCCTATGCATGATACGTTAGACGATTAATATTATAGATACCCTGCAGGGAAATTGAGGAAAATGCCTCGCCTCATTCATCGGCGGCACGTTTATAGAAGCTGACGAATACGACAATTTGATTGAGGCCCCGTGGGTTTTATTTCGGATACCATATTAAAAAGAGTTTGCCGCAATCTGGCAACTCCTAGACAGTCAATGGCAGCATGAGGCTCATTTGCAAACCATACTGGAACTGCCTAGAGGATGTATTCCTACATCAACGCCCATGTGGCTGAGCGGTACTCCTCTCAGATGACTAAAATCAATTTCTCAGTGTATCTATATTACTGTGGAATTTTGAAAAAGCTTTTCGTCGTATACATATCCTAAATCTGATACATTTACCGACTTGCCTTTTTCGATAATGATAAAATCCTCATCATATGGACCGGTCAATAATTTCTCCAGCATCCAGAGGTGGCCCTTTTCCGTAAACAATTTAAGGTCTGCGATTTTCGCTATTTTGCAAGCTTCATCCCAGTAATCGGCCACACTGTATGCGCCTGTATCGATTAGCATTAGTTTATCGTAATTTTTCAACATGAGTTGAAATATCCTTTTCGTCCTTTTTTCTCCATATCGGCTTACCGCATTCATATATTCCTCCATAAGGCTCTTAGAACCTTCTATCCAGCCCTTTGTAAGAAAATATGTGGCCTTCATGCGTTCAAACTTTTCTTTCGGTCTGGAAAGGAGCATTGAAATGCAGTCGTCGGTTTTCGGAAAGATAAGGTTTGCAGTCGAAGCCTTCAAGTCTAATATAGCATTGCCGCAAAATCCGTATGCAAGCAATATGTTTTCGAATCCTTTCTGCGCATCTATTTCCTGCTGCAGTTTTGACCTGAGACGATTGGGATCGCTGTGATACTCTGAATCCACCCATACGACCGGGTATGCACATTTGGTTTTATTCATGGCCAGATTCAATTCGTCATGAAGCGTCTGGCAGGCAATGATGACATTTTTCATGGCTTCACATCCTTGCGATGTTTATAATTCTATTATACGTCAACAGACGATTAATTCAAGGGGGACTTTTGAGTCAGTGAGTCAGGGGACGGTTCTCTGACTCAATTCTGAGTCAGAGAACCGTCCCCTGACTCACTGACTCATTGGAGTAAAGAAGCCAGAATTTGCATTCCGGCTTCTTCTTAATCAGACAGTCGAGCCTGGTAAGATGGTCAGGCTTGTTGAGAGGAATTCGGGGCGGATTTTGCCCGGGCTTTTACGCCCAGTTCGGGCAGGAACATGATTACTACGGCGGCCATTAAAAAGCTCAGTGCTGCAAGGCCGAACATGGTATAAAAGTTTGTGCCAGCAATAGGGGTTATGATAAATGCGGGGATGCAGAATGCACCGATAAGCTGCATGGTGGCAATCAAACCTCCGGCGCTTCCGGCATAAACCGGGCCGATTTCCGGCAGCAGCATGGGATACGCTATTTTGATTCAGTTCCAATTCTTTCATCTATTGTTTTTTACATCAGGAGATACATCAGGTAATGAAATATAGTTTCTTCCAGGCCCTGAAGCTTTGGCGCCCCGAAATCCGAAACTTCGGGATTAAGCGCTTTGTACTCTTCCCAGGTTTTGTAGTATTTGCTCTCAATTTTTCTTGAAGGTTGTGCTTTGTAATCTTCTTTGTTGAATACCATTCCCGCCGTCTCGCCGGGGTTGCTGTATACAGCGTAGTCCCTTACGGTTTCGGCCACGGCGCATAGATTTTCGATATTGATGTCGCTGAGCAGCAATGGATTCTTGTCGAAGTTGAATACATACTTGCCGCCCGGAGCCAATATGTCAATGTATCTCTTGGCTTCGGCCACGCACTCTTCTTTGGATTTGGTCTTGAGGTTCATAACAGGGTAAAGACCGGTTATAATGTGCTTTTTGCCCAGCTTTTCCTTTATAACTTTTGGATCGCCGTATTCGAACCAGAGCACTGTGTCGGTTGGCAGATCGTACAGGTAATCGAGATACCTCGTCCAGTCCTGCTCGCAGAACAGGGTGCAGTGAATTCCCATTGATGCGTATTCTTCCACCATTCTCTTAAAGCTGGGCCACCAGAGGTTTGCAAAATCTTTTTCTCTCATGAACGGTGGCATGTGAAGAGGAATAAGTACGGTAGCATAGTTTGAAATTGTTGGAGGCATTCCCCGCTTGAACACAAGCGGATAGAGGGCGTCGCACGCCTCTTTTACCTTTTCCGGCATCCTCCTTATATCCATGCTGATGCCCTTGAAGCTCCTGAGCTGGTCGGCCAGAAAGTCAAAGGGCGCTTCCGTAAATCCGCCGGCAAGCAATCCCCCGGGATAATATCCATATTTTTCTACCATCTTGCCTATTATGGCTCCCGCCTGCATAAAATCATTGTTAAAAGCCAGCAAGCTTTTAGTAAAGCTGATTGCCATGCTTATGGGGTCATTTGGATTAAAAGCCTTATGTTGCCTTGGAATGACCCTCTCCAGCAGGCAGTCGTAAGGGTTTTCGATGAGGTAATCATAATCTTCGGGAAGCATTCCTACGACTTCCGGATGCTGGATGAATCCGTTTGAGGCCATCTGGAAGGATTGTGATTTTAGAAGTTGATAAAAAGAAGGATATCTAAATGAACCCATAAAAACGCATATATCTGAGTATACCGTCTGACACGCCTTATCAACAGCTTCTTCCATTAAAGCCGGGTTCCATTGGGCTTCCATCAAGTTTAAACCGCCGAACTGGGCTATAACCTCAAATGTAAGACTTATATCCACCGGCACTCTCTTTGGGATCTTGTTGTCGAATACGTCGTGATATATACTTATCCTTTCCTGCTGCAGCGCTTTCACATCAGTCATTTTATTTCACCCACCCCTGGCAGATTTTTACGCCTTCGGCGGCGTTGGTGGTAAAAGCGTCGGCTCCCACATACTCGCATGCCTCTTTTGTCACAGGGTTTCCGCCGATTATTATCTTCACTTTATCCCTCAGCCCGGCCTGCTTTAATCCATCTATCGTATCTTTCATGGATTCTATGGCCAGCGTCAAAACTCCGCTGAGGCCCACTATATTGGGTTTTACTTCTTTTACCTTTTCCACAAAGTTGCTCACAGGCTGATCGATGCCCAAATCATGCACCACGAAGCCCGCTGCTTCGGCCATGCTTCTGAAAATGTTTTTGCCGATGTCGTGCAGATCGCCGTGGACCGTGCCAAGGACAATGGTCCCCACTTTTGATTCGCTTTTGCCGCCTATCACCGGTTTTAGAGTGTTAATGGCTTCCGTCAGAAGTTCTCCGGCGAAGATAAGGTCTCCCACAAAGTATTCGCCCTTTTCAAACAAATCCCCTACGATTCCCATTCCCTGCTGGCATGCGCTGACCACTTTCTGGGCTTCTTCTTCAGTAGGTTTAGAATTCACGAATTCCGTCAGCATTCCTGTTACTTTTTCTTCGTCCAGTTCTCCGACCGCCCGGGTCAATTCATTTAAGTCGATCATACTTTTACCTCCCAGAAATTAATAGATTTGTATATACATGACCTCTGACTAGTATATACTAGTTAATATAAAATGTCAAGAAAAAGTTATATAAAATTATATTTATCAAAATTATACGTTAATTCTACAAAGTGGAAGTTACTTTTTCAATTCACCCAAACGCATGAAAATATACATAAACCAACAATCCAAAAAAGGATTTTTAAAAAATGCCGGGCGGCATGTAGTATAAGCAGGCAATAAGAATATCTTCAACACCTCGGCTTTTCAGGTCATTACATACCCAAGCCAGAAACTTGCACTTTCATTTTCCCCAATCCAGATACCTAGTATTTCTTTCTGGCCGTTTAAATTGATGCCTAAACACTGTATGCAGCTTTATTTTACCACTCGGTTTTCTTTTCTGACTTTAAAATGTATGGCATCCAAAAAGACTATGGGATAAATTTTTGCTGATGGCCTTGACTGCCATTCTGCGATCATGGGAAAAATTCTATTGGTTATTTTGCTTACCATAGATGGCGATACTTCTATACCGTAGATTTCTTTCATGTGTTCTTCGATATCTCTTGTAGACATACCTTTGGCATACATGGCAATTATCTGGTCTTCGATCTGGTTGGATGTTTTTTCGTATTTCTTGATTATTCTTGGCTTGAAATCTCCTTCTCGGTTTCTTGGAATCTTAAGCTCAGTATCTCCAAATCTTGTTTTAATTGTTTTTTTGCTATAACCGTTGCGGCTGTTTCCTGAGTTATCACCGATTGAACTATGTTTAGGATAACCCAGGTGTTCATCCATTTCTGCTTCGAATATTTCCTGTAGAGTGTCTTTAAAGAGATTTTTTAACATCTCGTAGACATCATCTACAGTATGGCAAGTCCTCGCCAATTCCTTAATTGTTTTGTTTTTCATGTCTTCAATGTTTTGCATAAATGGTCATCTCCTTTTTATTGGTAATTATAACCATTTATACAAAACTTTAAACAGTCTCGTTTGAGATGAATTTTATCCTTAAGGGACCAATCAGATAGCTTCCGCAATCTACCAAAAGCTACATTCTCCTCAGCTAAAGGCTAGCCCGGTAGTTACCAGAACTAAACCCCGTCTGATGCTGGCTAATTCTTTCTCAGCTCGAACCGCTCCTCGAGCAAATCAAAGAGTATGACAGTCAGATAGAACGCCTTTTTAAGCTCCGCTCTGACAGCAAGTTGTTTGACAGTCTGCCTGGAGCGGGTTTGCGGCTGGCTCCAAGAATGCTGGCGGAGTGGGGAGACGACAGGGAACGCTTTTTAAACGCTTCCGTAGTACAAACTCTAGCAGGAACTTCACCGGTACTTTACCAAAGTGGCAAATATCGATTTACCAGACGAAGAAAATCCTGCGTGAAGCCCTTCCGCAATGCACTGCATCAGTTTGCATATCAAACAGTACGGTGGGTTGGTTGGGTTCGTGAAAATATTACGATAAAAAGCGTTCTTCCGGCAAATCTCATCATGAAGCTATAAGGGCTTTGGCTAATATCTGGGTTAGAATTATCTTTGCTATGTGGAAAAGCTACCAATCATATGACGAATCAATCTTTATTTCAGCTAAAGCTAAACATAGCTTAGCTGCAGCATAGAAACAGCAGGCTATTAGATAAGGCTTTCTTGTAATAGTCAATTTTGGAGCTAGATTACCAATATATAACATATATGTTAATATTTAGATTATATATTGATTTTAGTTTAATTCAATTGGCTATTGACATAGAGGGTCTGATATTTAACGGTACGCAAGAGCCTTTCTGTGAAGATGTTATCCATGGCCCTGCCACGACCATTCATGCTTATTTTTATCTGGTTTTCAAGCAGTACATTAGTGTATTGATGGCTGGTGAACTGGCTTCCCTGGTCGCTGCTATGACGAATTCAGTATAGCAGCGACTATGTTGAAAAAGAAACTATGCCGAAAAATGTTAGAAGGTGCTGTGTCACTAAGGATTTCTTCGAAAAATTTGGCATAGTTTTTTAGTTGTTTACAGCAACCATATACCCGGTATAATTGTTTTGGATTACCAAAATAATTATGCAAAGGGGATATGCTTGATAATGGAATATTTAAATCTCGAAGAACTTATTGAAAACTTGCTCGACAGCATGCACGAGCAGGGGTACATGGAATCAACCATCAGCATGTACCGGCGTCCATTCAACAAGCTGATCAATCTATCAAAACAAATGAGTACTAATAGGCTGACTCTGGAATTGTCAGGTGCATTTGTGAACGATACGCTTAATGAAAGGACTGGTCAGTACAGCTCAGAAAAAGTCCGGCTGCGAACAAGATGTATAAAACTGCTGGAAGACTATCTTGCTAATGGAACGTTTGTTTTTAAAATCTACAAAAAAAGCAAGAAGCAACCGTTTTGCTCGAAGTACAGCGATGAAATCTATTCTGGATTTGAACAATTCCTGAAAACAGAAAATATCGGTGATTCAACAACATATTGTGCTCTCTTTATTGCATACAGGTTTCTTCATTATCTTGAAAGCGTTGGTATCGAATCAATAGACGATGCTCCTCATTGGGTTATTCCAGGTTTTTTCGGTGAAATGTCGAAAACATGGAGTCGCAGAGGGATGCATATCATAATTGACGGCCTGAAAAGATTCCTGAAATTTGCTGATAAAGATAGTCGCCTTTTGCCATGTGTCCCAAAGGCCAGAAGAATCAGGCCTATTATTCCGACGCTGACCGAAGATGAGGAATCGGCTTTATGGCGCATAATTGATTCAGGGCTTGTTGCGCCAAGAGACAGAGCAATCATATTGCTTTCGATGCTGACAGGTTTACGGGCGTCTGACATTGTCAACCTGGAAATCAAAGATATTGATTGGACAAACGATACCATAAGCGTTGTTCAAAGGAAAACAGGAACTCCATTGATGCTCCCACTGGTACCTGCTGTTGGCAATGCAATAATGACCTATCTGCTGAATGACCGGCCCAAATCAAGCAGTCCGAAACTTTTTCTGCGTTATGATGCGCCATACAGGCCGCTTGAAGGGCACTCGTCATGTTATGCCATAACCAAAAAGGTGTTTGCCTTGGCCGGCATCCGCGAAGGAAACCAACGGAAGGGATTACATCTTTTGCGGCACCATACAGCTTCCAAGATGCTTTCAAAGGGTGTTGCAATACAAACTATTTCATCTCTCCTGGGACATACGGATCCTGATACAACAAAGCTTTATCTCTCGACAGACCACGAAAAACTTCTTGGCTGCTGCCTGCCGCTTCCAGCAAAGGTTAAGGAGGCGCTGAGATGAAAAGGAACTTGACAAGCAGCATCGGCCCTCAGATAGAACGGTTTCTGGAATTTAAACGCTCACAGGGCTTTAAATACGACACAGCGGAATATTATCTCTCCAATTTGGATGACTACTGGGCTGCAAACGGATACGACAATAATTTTTCAAAAGAGCATATAAATGGCTGGTTCATAAGAGGGGAACATGAAAATCCGGATACGCATAATTTCCGCACTTCATATTTGAGAGAATTTGGCTGCTTTCTTCAATCACAGGGATACCGCGATGCATATATTATTCCAACTGGCTTGAGCAAAAGAGGGCCCAAATATATGCCCTATCTCCTCAGTGAAGATGAGATTGAAAAATTTTTTGAGGCATGTGACAGGATAACGCCACAAAAAGAGAATCCCGGTAAACCTTTGGTGTTGCCTGCATATTTTCGCTTTTTGTATTGCTGTGGCGTCAGAACGGGCGAAGCAAGACTGCTTAAGACAGATGATGTAAATTTCGTTCAAGGCTATGCGGACATCATTAATACCAAAGGAGGCAAATGCCGCAGGCTGTTTCTCAGCAATGAGCTGATAAAATTACTTGACGAATTTGACAGCAAAATCAGCATTTATTACCCCAGCAGAACCTATTTCTTTCCCTGTAATGATAATGATCCCTACAGCAGTCAGGCAATTTCACGTGCTTTCAACAAAATCCCCGAATTTTTCGGAGTATATTCCGAAAAGACAAAAGCTCTGGAAAGCATGATTCCGGAGGTGGGATAATGGCGGGAACAAAAAGAAACAACGGCAATTTTTGGCCATTAGCACATAAATTCCTCGGTAGCTATCTTCCACACGTACGCAATCTAAGTCAAAATACGATTGACGCCTACAAACAGTCATTAAAGGATTTCGTGGACTATCTCGAAAAGCAGAAAGGCATTAAACGAAAAAACATTTCTATTGGAGCCTTTAATAGAAACACGGTTCAGGAATATATGGCATATTTAAATACCCAAAGGAAGCTCGCTCCAAAAACCTGCGGTCTGCGTCTTACGGCTATTAAATCATTTCTCAAATATTGTTCCGATGAGGACCTTCTATTTGAAGCACGTTTTCATGAGGTCGACAGCATAAACGGAATGAAATCAGCGAAGAAACCGGTCAAGTACCTTCCTGAAAACGCGATGAGCACACTGTTAAAAATGCCGAAGAACGACACGGATAAAGAACGCCGCAATCGGATGCTGCTCATATTTTTGTATGATACGGCGGTCAGGGTTCAGGAACTGGCGGACATGGAGTTTAGAGATTTACACCTTAACAGAACAAGCCCGTTTGTTACCGTCAGAAGCGGCAAAGGCAATAAGCTTCGCAATATCCCGCTGATGGCTAAAACAGTCGATCATCTTAAACATTACATTGCAGAGTTTCATCCCGGCAGAACGCCGGATTCAAACAGACCGTTATTTTATTCAACAAGAGATAACTTGCCTCATAAATTGACGACAGATGCTATCAGAATCATCCTGAGCAAATATGTGGATATGGCAAGAGAGCTTTGCCCGGATATTCCTGAAAAAGTCGGCTGCCATACGATCAGAAAAACCAGAGCCATGGATTTATACCGGAACGGAATTCCGCTTCCGTACATAATGGAACTGCTTGGCCACGAAAGCGAAGCAACAACAAAAACGTTTTATGCTTTCGCTACCGTCGATATGCTGCATGACGCTATTGCCAAATCAAATCCGGAAATCGCCAACGATAAGCCACAATGGAAAACTCCAGAAATATTATCCCGCCTCTATAGCTTTGACTAAAAAACTATGCCAAATTTTTCGAAGAAATCCTTAGTGACACAGCACCTTCTAACATTTTTCGGCATAGTTTCTTTTTCAACATAGTCGCTGTTTGCAATCTCGGGTTTCCAGTCCATGAAGGCTACAAGATATAGCCAGCCATTTTTCATGGGGATATATGTTATATCGGTGCCCCATATGTGGTTTGGGTATTCTGCCGTGATGTCACGGAGCAGGTAAGGGTATATCTTGTGCTCATGGTTGCGGCGGGAAAGGTTCGGTCCGGGTCTGATTGCGGATATCCCCATTTCCCGCATATATTTTTGTACAGTTGGCCTGATGATTTTAAAGCCCTGGCGGTTCAGTATGGCTGTAATGGGTCTTGAGCCCATATATGAGTCATCTGTGTATATACGGTCAATTTCGTGCTTTATAGCGATTTCCGCAGGTGAAGGTTGTACAGGCTTGTAGTAAAGGCGCAAGCGGTTTAATGAAAGCAGTTCTGATTGGATCGTAAGTGGCAATATTCGGTTTTCAAAGTCCACAAGTTCAATTCTTTCAGCTCTAGTCGAGTTTGATGTCAGATTTTTTTTGAGTCAGTTGAGCTTGGTTGATAGCTCACCGATCTGTGTATAAAGTTCTTGAATTTGGTTTTTTAATGATTCTTTTTCTTTATCACCCTTTCTTCGGCCATCTTCAAGGACCTTTGGTAGAGCCTCCAGCGCCTCCTTTTTTCATTTTATCAGCTGGTTTGGATGAACTTCATATTCAGATGCGATTTGAGAAATGGTTTTTTCTTCCTTAAAAATTTCCAGTACAACCTTGGTTTTGAACTCTCCTGTATATGTTTTTCTCATATGGCTATTATACAATTTATCACCTAAAAAGAAGCCGTTTTTTTGTCTAAATTTCTTTATCCATTATATTGCCCCTCCGAGGGGTTTTTCAAGGTTCGGGTTTATGGTCAAATAAAATAAGTCAAATTTTCGGACAGTCAATTTGAGCAGAATGCGGTCAGAAAGTGTGAGCGGCTACAAGTGAAAAAGAATTAAAATAATATATTTGCTAATGGATAGCCAACTATAGCTGTTATGATTGTGGATGCTAATGCTAATAATAGGCCATATTTAAGCATTGCTTTCAGATCAATCCAACCACTTGCTGCGGCTACGTTTGTTGGGCCACCGGCAGTAGGACTAGCGAAACCAAAACCTGCTGTTGCTCCAATGATAGCTGCTAAAGCCGCAGGGTTAACGATTCCATTCATACTTAATGCAAGAGGAATCGCAACGTTGTAACCGATAGCTACTGCAACAGGATTGGATGCAAAGTTGGTTATGATAAGTACCCCAATTATTGTAAATAAAACAAACCAATAGGAGGACACTCTCTCTATTATAGGTGAAAAAACTGACACTAAGTATTCGTTTAATCCAACTTCAGGCATAGTAATAGCTTGACTTACCATAAATGCTGCACTAGCTAGAAAGATTCCTGGCCAAGCTACACCTTTACTTAGGGCTTCTTTGAAATTTAATATTGGTTTTCCATTTACCCTAATCATACCTAATATAACAATACCAACCATCGGAGGAATTGTAACTCCGTAGGCTTCAATTTTAGATGCTACATCGGGTAAGAAAGGGCCTATTAGGCTAGGAAGAAGCCATACAAGAACCACAACACCAAAGGTAATTGCTGTAATTATTTCTTTAAGGTCTACTGGTTTTAATCTTTTAGTAAATTGCTCAACGTTCAAATTCTCTAATTTGCTCATATCAGGTTTGTAAATATATTTAAAAATAAACATCATAGCAAGAAAAGTAATCATCCCAGTTATAATACCAAATATACTATATGAAAGGAAGTTTATATTGACCCCGGTATTTTTTGCAAAAAGCGATATGGCAATAAGTACCCATGCATGTGCAAATGGCGTCATGGATCCCGAGATTACACAGGAGAAGGTCAAAGCTAATACTACCATCTGTGGAAACGAATCTCCTTTTTTATACCCTAATTCTTCAAAGATCTCTTCTGCAATGGGAAGGAATACTAAAATTGTGGCTGTTGGTGACATCAAAGAGCCTACTAAAATGGAGGAAAACAAAAATCCTCCCAACAATAAAAATGAATTTTTCCTTGCCATAGGCCTTGTTATAATCCATATCGCTAAACGTTTTGAAAACCCTGATTCTGACATCGCATAGCTAATCATGAAACAGCTTATTAAAAACATTGGAAGCCAACTTCCAAGTGAGCCTGCTAATACTTTTTGATAATTCAGAACGGGAGTAAAAGATAAGGCCACTAAACAAAGTATACTGGGCCATTCAGTTGACACAGACAACCATAAAATAACTGTTCCAATAAATATGCCAAGAATATCCATACTTACTTGAGTCATACCTTGCGGTGCAGGCATATACTTTAATACGAATATAAAAGTAAATGATATTAGCAAAGTTGTTAAATATACTACGTCAATTTTATTTGCATACCCTTTTACTAATTTTTGCATTACCTTTCACTCCTATCTCAATATTTTAAGATTAGCTTGTATGATATTAATTAAAGATAAGTTTACTAAATATAAAAAAGATATAAAATAAACTATCTATTTGAGAAGGATTTCGGGGTTCCTCAGTAGAAACCTACTGCGAGGTTGGTTTTGAGGAAGCGCTATCACTCCTTGCACAATAGTGCTAGTAAAGACTGCGCCCCCACTCCTGACGGACACCGCTAACCCCCACTCTGCGTACCCAAGGGAGAGCCCGGTAGCAGCAGGCCGGCTTGTGCATCGCTCAAACTTGGAATAACGCTAATGGCAAGGCTGCTGGATGAAGCCAGAGCTGCTGGGAACCCCAAAACTTTGTTAAGACCTCGAGTTTTAGACTGAAAGGAGGTGTCACGCTCATGTCTGTCTTATATATCGGTGTCGATGTCGGCCTTAAGAATAACAAGGCTAGATTTGTTAATGCAGAAGGTAATGACTGCTGGAATAAGTTAGCCTTTGATAATGACGCCGACGGAGCTATTGCTTTGGTCCGGGAAACATGCCGGGCTTTAACCAAGAATAATCTCCAAAATGTTCTGTTTGGATTGGAAGCCACAGCTTTTTATGCCTGACATTTGGCTTTGTATCTTAACGGATGTAAAGAGCTTTCTTCTTTTAATCCCCAGGTGTTTATGTTTAATCCTAAGGTTATTAAAAACTTTAAGAAGTCTTTTAAAAACCTGCCCAAGAACGATTGGATTGATGCCTGGGTGATTGCTAACAGGGTCCGCTTCGGCCAGCTTCCCAGACCTTTTTCACCAGATGAAAGATATTTTCCACTCCAGAGGTTTACAAGGCATCGATACCATCTTGTAAAGCAACTGACCAGGGAAAAAAATTACTTCCTGTCATACCTTTTCTTTAAGTTTAGCCGAGTGGCTCAAGCATGCCCTCTTTGCAGCCCACTGGGAACTAGTACGCCAGCTTTAGTAACAGAGTTTTACTCCGTAGAAGAAGTAGCTTCAAAACCTCTGGAAGAAATGGCCATATTCCTTGCTGAAAAAAGCAGGACCAGGATCGATAATCCTGATTTTATGGCGAGAGAGTTTCAAAAAGCTGCCAGCTATTGCTCATGAAATGGCGGGCTTGGAAAACCCTTTGCTTTCTATTCCAGGTTTAGGCTTTGTCCTTACGGCCGGTATTATTGCTGAAATAGGCAATATACACAACTTCCCTGATGATGATTCTTTAGCCAAATTTACAGGCCTTACCTGCAATCAAAATCAATCAGCTGATTTTGAGGGCGAAGAAAAACCTTTGATAAAAGACGGTAATGCATATCTACGCTATTATCTGATAGAGGCCGCAAATAGTGTTAGGATGCACAACACTGAATATAGGAGCTACTATCAGAAAAAGTTTAATGAGTCTTTAAAACATAAGCATCACCGTGCCTGTGTTTTAACTGCTCGTAAATTGGTTCGGCTCATTTTCGCACTGCTGCGCGATAATAGAGCTTATTCTAAACCTGAGAAAGGAGTGGTAAATTTCTAGTATTACCTTGTAATACCTAAATGTTATTGCCATTATCTGGAAGAAGCGGCATTTCTTCTAGAGGGTATATTGTTGTCTTTTTTTGGTTTTTTTTTAATAAAATTTTTTATGTTCTCTCTTGACATTTACACCCCACTCTTTTTCTATATTTAATTTAATATAACTTATTGCAAAACTCCTTAAATACTGATATTACAAATCTTTAACAACCTTAAAAAGGAAGATTTTCTTTTACACATTTTTGTGGCATAATAATGAACTGTTTCTTCCCACTCTCCTCCCTGCTCAAATTTCCTGACCGTTTAGGAATGAATTTTACACATATTAGAGAAATAAAAGAAAATGAAGTAAGCTATGGGAGGGAGAAAAAAAGAAAGCCTTCAAGTAAGTGATAGTTTCCGACATTCCCTTACTGAAGGCCTTCTCTACAAATACCAAGCAATATGATTGTAACATTTTTAGGCTCTTCAGTAAAGGAGTATTTAATATTTTTTTTAGGGACCCTGGAAAGCATAAGAACTGCACGAAAGAAGCGTTACCAGGATACTAGAGATCCTGGAGGAAAAAAACTCATATCCTCCGGGGATGTGGCAAGGTCCACCCTCACATGGCATCTTGCAAACCTAGGTTTAACCCAAAAAGAGTTAAAGCAAAACAATCCAGAGCCCTCAGGAGATTTCAAAAAGAGCACAGAAACAAATTATGGCAGGCCGATGTCAAATACGGCCCCTACCTTCCATACCCGGATAATCCGGAGAAAAAGATACGCACATACCTCATATACTTCATCGATGATGCCACAAGACTGATATGCCATGGGGAATTTTACCTAAACCAGAAGCTTCCAATACTCGAAGATTGTTTTAGAAAAGCTGTACTTAAAAGAGGCATTCCCGGAGATGCGTATTCCGGTCAAATTGAACGGCGATTCCGGTCTAAACCGAACAGTATCGGGGCAAAGCGAAGGTAGTATTTTGTTTTAAGTGTAACATAATTTTAAAAGCGATAAAATATCTTTATTCTACATCAGGTATTTGAGACTTTAATTTTCTCATAGACTCCCCCTTTAAGGATATCTTGTAAGCGTTGTGTATAAGGCGGTCTAAAATAGCATTGTCAAGAGTAGGATCTGTAAGCACCTGATTCCAGTGTTCAACCGGAAGCTGACTTGCGATGATTGTAGACCGCAGGTTTGTATGGTCTTCCACCAATTCTAGTAGTTCTCTACTTTCCGCTGTTGAAAAGGGATTAAGACCAAAGTCATCCAATATGAGAAGTTGTACCTTTTTTAAGCTGCCAAGGAAACTAAAATATGTGCCGTCACCTTTAGCTGTCAAAAGTTCATCCATCAACCTCGAAACCCAATAATACCTGGTGGAATAGCCCATTCTGCAGGCGTCATTACCCAAGGCATAGGCAAGATATGTTTTCCCAATACCAGTGGGGCCGAAAATTAATATGTTCTAATGCTGCAGGATAAAAGAGCAATCGGAAAGACGGCTTATCAGTTTGCGGTTAAGGCTTCTGGCAAAACCGTAGTCAATATCTTCAAAACAAGCTAAAAACCGCATGAAAGATAAACTAGGGGCTATTCCTTTCTGCCATATGGAAGGAGGGGAACACAATGTTTGAACCTTTCTTTGGATTTGAAAAGACTCCTTTTCAAAAGGACCTGCCTGTAGAAAAACTATTTATCCCCCCCCCCCCCCGCCTATGAAGAGCTGGTATCAAGGCTCAAATACACCACAGAAAAACGCCTCTTTACCCTCATAACAGGCGAAGTGGGCTCGTGAAAATCCACTTCTTTAAGGAAACTTCTTGAGCTTTTAAATCCAAATAAATACAGAGTTATCTATATCAGTGACTCAGCACTTACCCCCAGGCATTTTTACTGGGAATCTTAAGGCGTTGTAATTGAAAATGAGTTTGCGGTATAAAGTATTTTCCCTCTAAGGGGTGGCAAGGGTCAAACCTTGTCCCCTCCAAGGGGTGCTTTTCATGGTTCAAGTTTATGGTCAAATAAAGTGAGTCAAATTTTCGGACGTTCAATTTGAGCAGAATGCGGTTAGTAAATGTGAGCAGTTACACTTTCCCTTTTTTGTGGGTTTTTTATTGACAATAGCATGCACTCAAGAACTCTACATTGCCGGAAGAAACATGTCTATAACTTAAAAAGGCTTAGTTTCTTTAAATTTTTTAGAATGAGAATTATTATTTAATAGAAATATCCTGACTTATTATTTTTTTTGATAAATTATTTTACTTGTACCGCAGTCTGAAATGAGTATATCCTCGTAATTGCTACAGATATAAATAAATATATGCTGTATAATAATTTAGACGATATGAATACAAACATTTCATAATCTGCCGAATCCCATATAGGCTTTATAACTTTCTTTTTAAAACTATTGAGTACCAGGAAACCAATTGACCAAAATTAACTTTTGTATTCATATCGTCTATTCCCTTATTTATTTACATATATTCCACCATATCGAATTTCGTTTGTACTAGCTTCACCAAAGAAAACAACCAAAGGCTTTGTATCAAGTTATTAGAAAAGCTAGTAAATCAAATAATGCTTCTTCAGGTCCTTGAATACTTTCTTCTGCTGTTTCAATTGCTTCTGCAGGTATCCCGTACTTTTCCAAGTTTTCTTCTAGTGTCTTATAATACTCTGATTTTAATTTCATTTCATTCATGTTACTACTCTCCTTTCAAATTATTTAGTAAACACCATACTCTCTTATGCATTTCAATAGTGCCTGCAAATTTTCTACTTTTGCGTCACTTGCTCTGAGGATTCCTTTGTCCAGATTAAAAATATAGTTTCCTCCAGGTGCTAAAATATCTATTAACTCCTTAGCTTTCCTTTCAACTTCTTGAACAGTACCTGTTCTTAGCAAAGATACTGGATATAGTCCTTGTATAATATGTTTATCACCGATCTTTTCCTTAATGACTTTTGGATCACCATATTCAAATTGCATGTCACATCCTGCGGGCAACTCTTTTAGGTAATCTAGATATCTCATCCAGTTATCTTCGCAAAACATAGAAACACCATATCCCGCTTCTACGATATATTCAACCATTCTTTTAAACGTTGGCCACCAGAATTTTGCAAAATCCTTTTCTCTCATAAAGGTAGGCATGTGTAATGAGATTCCAACACGGATCCTTTTAGAAGGTTTTCCAGTTGGAATCCCCATTTTTAAAACAAGAGGCAGCAGTGCTTCACAAGCTTCAATTACCTTTTCGGGATATCTTCTAATATCTATGCTTACCCCTGTAAAAGATCTAAAAGTATCGGCAAGTAAATCAAATGGTGCTCTCGTTCTTTTTCCTGAAAATTTTTCTGTAACCTTTCCGTATTTCGCTGCTATACGTGCGGAGGCAGGTCCTACTTTTCCCATAATTTTTTGCATGGAAACATACATTTTAAGTAAAGCAATCATATTATGAGGTGCGGGTTTTGCCAATTCAGTATAAAATTTGGGAATAACCTTTTCCCAGCATACTTTAACAGGGTCTTTAATCAATTCATCATAATCTTCGGGTTCAATTCCGGCGATATTTGGGTGTTGCATGAATCCGTCTCCACCCATAACATAATTTTTTGCTCCCAGCATTTTATAAAATGATGGCAGCCTAGATGTAAAGCCGACTACCAAGTCTGTATCAAACAATCCATTAGTATAATCCATGGCTTCAATCATTCTATCTGCACTATATTGATCTAAAATTAAATTTTTACCTGCATATTCAAGGGCTGCAGCACCATCAATATTTATTGCTATAGGTATTTTTTTAGGTATTCTCCCTTCGTAAACATCAATAAAGTTTTGATTTCTTTCCTGTGATTGTTCACTCATTACCTTATTATCCACATTACCCACTACAATTCCTCCTTAATACATAAATTCATAAATCTCTTGAAAAAAATTATAATTTTATGTTTTCTACGCTTCTGACAGTACTTTTTCATTTGCTAAATCTCCAACTCTGCCCGCATCTATTTCCTCTTTGATTTTTGCAAGTTTTTTATCAGTTAATGGATAGAATATAGCGACTAATGCGAATGCTATTATTGCCAATAAGAAAGGATACAAAGTTTGTAAATTAATAAGTGTACTTATAACTTTTTGAGTTGGTACCGCTCCTTTGGCATATGCTGCACCATCATATCCTACGGCTGCGAGAATTGAGGACCTTAGTAATGTTGAAAGAGTTAATCCTACCCTTACCGATAATGAATAAACTGCCATGGTTATAGCATCTGCTCTTTCTCCGGTTTTCCACATCCCCCAGTCAGATGCTGCTGCAAACATCGGCATTAGGTATGCTTCAATAACTCCTGCAAAGAAATTCGCTGCTCCAACCATTGCTATAAAAGCGCCAGTTGAAAAACTATTGAAGAACAATGTAAGAATGCCTAAAAGAATTATATGCACTATGCCAGCTGCAACAAATGACTTTTTTGAGTCTTTAAAGATCCTTACCCAGATTACTCCAAACGTCGCCCCTACTACTGCACATAGGTTATATGATAACATAAAAGTTCCCAAAAGAGCAAAATTATCAGCGACATATTTAAAGAAATACGAAGCAGTTAAAAGTTGAAAGAAATAGTAAATCTTATGAATTACGAGGAATAGAAACATTGTTAAGAGAACTTTGTTTGTTACTACTCCCTTAAATACAGCTGAAAGTGGTACTTTGGTTTTTTTCTTAGTGTCAACCTCATGTCTAGCAGCGATAGCTTCTTTTTCAATAGATGAACCTTTTAATATAAAAGCATAGATAACGTTTAATGTTATTGCAAAGGCGCCGATTATATAAGCTGTTGATGCCCAACCAGATGCATCTGATCCGCCTTTAGCAGTAAAGTATACCAAAAGTCCTGGTACGATTAGACCCCATAGAGTTTTACCACCATCTCGACCAATCTTTTGACCTATTGCCAAAAAAGATCTTACTTTTGGGTCGGACGACAATCTTGGATAAAACCCAACAATTGAAGTTGCACTGATTGATTCACATGCAGAAGCTATTATTGCCAATATAAATACAAAAAATGCTAAATTTTCGGGTGAATTTGATATTGATGGTAATCCAAAAGTAATCATGTTTGCAATATTAGCACCTACTACACCAACTACGATCCATATCCAATATTTCCCTATTTTTGTTGTTACTCGGTCCAGAAAAACTCCAAAACTAGGCCCCGCAAACCAAGCAATAAGTGACCTTATCGTTTCCAAAGCCCCGGATAATGCCACAGGCAACGTATAAATATCAGTAAATAACATTGGGAGATACGATGAAAAATACGCCATAGGGGCTGAAGTACCAAAGCTTGGTAGAATGTAGAGATATCTTGTTAACTTATCTATTTTGGCTTGTCGGTTTGAGATTTCCGTTTTTTTCTCCAAGTTAATCATTTTGCCTACCCCCTCCAATTAAATATTTTAAGGTTAAACTGATAAAGCATGATCTAAGCATTCGAGAAAATATAATTTAAATATTTTATATTAATTCACCCACCCCTGACAGATTTTTACGCCTTCGGCAGCATTAGTAGTAAAAGCATCGGCTCCCACATATTCACATGCCTCTTTTGTTACAGGATTTCCGCCAATAATGATTTTTACTCCGTCACGCAATCCAGCTTGTTTTAAACCATCTATTGTATTTTTCATTGATTCGATGGCCAAAGTTAAAACACCGCTCAAACCTACTATATTTGGTTTTACTTCTTTTACTTTGTCCACGAAGGCACTTACCGGCTGATCGATGCCTAAGTCATACACCTCAAACCCAGCAGCCTCGGCCATGCTTCTGAAAATGTTTTTGCCGATGTCATGCAGATCGCCGTGGACCGTGCCAAGGACAATAGTTCCCACTTTTGATTCGCTTTTGCCGCCTATCACCGGTTTTAAAGTGTTGATGGCTTCGGTCAGAAGCTCTCCCGCGAAGATGAGGTCGCCTACGAAGTATTCGCCCTTTTCGAACAAGTCCCCTACGATTCCCATGCCCTGCTGGCACGCATTGACCACTTTCTGGGCTTCTTCTTCAGTAGGTTTTGAATTCACGAATTCCGTCAGCATTCCTGTTACTTTTTCTTCGTCCAGTTCTCCGACCGCTTGGGTCAATTGATTCAAATCAATCATGCTTTTGCCTCCTCATTATTAAAATAATATTCTGAAAAAATTGAGGTCAGAATTTGCTCCCATTTCACCCCCGTTTTTAACAGAATCTTGCATTGAAAGCTGAAAGCATGTGAGGATATGTATATACATGTTCTATAACTAGTATATACCACTACGCAAAAAATGTCAAGAAAAATTTATATAAATCATTATAAATTTAAAACAGAAATTAAATAGTAAATTACAAAAAATCAAAACCATTAAATCAGAAGAAACATCATGTACTGGAAAATTGTATCTTCTAAATCTTAAAGTTTTGCTGCGCCAAAGTCAGATACCTCTTGCCTGGAAGGCAAACCTCCAAAATGTTTTAAATTAAAAAAAGGAAATAGTCTGCTGCACTATTTTAAATCATTTTCCGCTTCTTTCGTCTATCGGTTTTACATGAGCAAGGAACGTAAAATAATGAAATATAGTTTCTTCCAGGCCCTGAAGCTTTGACGCACCGAAATCCGAAACTTCGGGATTAAGCGCCTTGTACTCTTCCCAGGTCTTGTAGTATTTGCTTTCAATTTTTCTCGAAAATTCTTCGTGTAAAGGACTCAGTTAAGCATATGTATATACATGTTCTATGACTAGTATATACCAGATGGCGATAAAAGTCAAGCATTTAAGAAAAAATGCACAATTAAATTTTTAACGAAAGCATTATATATTCATAGTAGTATATAATTTACCCAATCAAACGGGCGAAATAAAAAATCAGACTTCATTGAAAAATAATTGGAATAGTGATATCATTAAATATAAAAGAATGTAAAAGAGGCTATTATTAAAGATGGGTTTTTCTTAATCGAATTGGCACATATTTCACATAATATCTTAAAATATTCGAGGATTTTTCATGGAGAGGGGAGGAAGAAAGCATGAGAAATCTCATAACTCTTGAGGATATGATTATAAAATCAGTGGAGGATCTGGACGAAGACAGGGTTATGAAGCTGGCCACCAGAGCGCTGAATTCGGGAATGGAACCGCTGACGCTGCTGGATCTGGTGAAAGAAGGCGTAAAAAGAGTGGGGATATTATATGAAAATCAAAAGTACTTCATAGCAGATTTAATCATGGCCGGCATCATCTTCAAGGAAGTTCTGGAACTTGAAAAGGTAAAGCAGCAGTTTCATTACGATGACAACAAAAAAATGGGGAAAATGATTATAGGGACGGTAAGAGGGGATTTGCACGACATAGGGAAGGACATTTTCAGAGGGATGATGGAAGCAAACGGATTTGAAACAATAGATCTAGGGGTAGATGTGACTAAAGAAGAATTTTTGAAGGGAGCCATCGAACACAAACCGGATATCGTGGGCTTGAGCGGCGTGCTGACATCAACCATAGAGGCGATGAAGGAGATTGTGGATGCATTCGTGACTGCAGGCATCAGGAAAGATGTTAAAATCATACTGGGAGGCAATCATTTGACTAAGGAATCCTGTGATTATATCGGTGCGGACTGTTTCACCAACGACGCTTCTCTCGGCGTAAAACTCTGCAAAAAAATGCTGGGCAAAATATAGGGTGAGGAGTAAAGTATGGGAATTCCGATTTATATTAGAATAGCAGATGATATAAAAGAAAAAATAAATAGCGGAGAACTGAAACCCGGGGATGCCATTTATTCCGAAAACGCTCTGTGCAAAGCGTACAACGCGAGCCGCATGACCGTCAGGAGAGGGCTGGCACTGCTCGCCAACGAGGGCTATATTTATTCCATTCCGGGCAAGGGGAACTTTGTCCAGGAACCGGACTACAACACATACACCCTCTACTATAATGAAATGAAAAATTTTATCAATAGCGTGGATAAGACCAAGCTGCTGGAGGTCAATATAATTCTGCCCAACTATAAGCTGATAAACAGCCTGCAGGTAAACAGAAACAAGAAGATTATCTCGATTCGAAGGCTCTTTTTCACGGAAGGAGAACCCGTGGCCTACGATGTAAAATACCTGCCTTACTGCAAGGGTATGCCGATTGTGGAAAAAGAGATCCGCTACGCCACATTTCCCGAGATGGTGGCAAAGAGCACTTCCCTTTTTGCGATAAAAAAAGAGCTGGTGATATCCGCCCAGATGCCGGACGAAGAGACAAAGAAATATCTCAATATTTACAACCAGCAGCCTTTGATGGTGGTGGAACAAAAGCTGTACAACCGGGAGGGCAAACCCATCGGCCTGGGGATAACCTATTTTAAAGCGGATTACTGCAAGCTATATGCCGAGTCGTATTTTTCGGACATCAAGTCGAACGAAAAATATAAAAATGAAGATGAAAAAATTGACAGGCTGGGCGAAAAATAAAATTATTCCGCCCGGCTCAATTTTTCCTGATAAAATTCAGGTTTTTAAAATACTCCTGCTGGAAGTGGGGATTTGAGGCCAGCTCCACGTGAGTGACTTTTTTTTGCAGTTCGCCGGCCTTTTCCCGAACCTTTTGCGACAGCATAAATCTTTGAACGCCGGCTCCTGCCGCATTGCCGATTGAACGGGTGGGGACGCCGCAAAAAGAAGGAATCAGGCCGATGTATTGCCCATTGCCGATGTCTATATAATTGCCGAAGGCCCCGGCAATCAGGATTTCTTTAAGATTTTCCGGACTCAGGCCGTATTCCTGCATGAGCAGCATGCATCCCGTATATATGGCCGCTTTGGCCAGCTGAACGGCCCGTATATCTTTTTGAGAGATATATATTTTTTCGCCGTTTTGAGACTGTTCTTCGTCTGCGAGCACGAAACAGTTGATGTTGTCGATTTTTTGTAGGCGATCCGCCAGCTCCCTGTATTCCGGGATACAGCTTTGAACATATTCCTCCCTGTTCATCATTTTGCCGTTTTCGTTAATGATGCCTGCTCTCAACATTTCCGCAACGGCGTCTATCAATCCGGAACCGCAGATGCCGATAGGCTTTTTGTCTCCTATGACCTTGACGCTGACGTTTCCCCCGGAAAGCGACACCCTTTCTATAGCTCCCACGGTTCCCCTCATGCCGAAGCGAATTCCTGCCCCTTCCAGCGCCGGCCCGGCTGCGGTCGATGCTGCGAGCATTCTATCTCTGTTTCCGAGGACTATTTCTCCATTTGTTCCAAGGTCCAGTATCAACCGATGTTCAAGAAGCTCGTCTTCCGAAAGCGACAGAAGCACTGCTATTGTGTCTGCACCCACAAAACCTCCGATGAGCGGCAGAAAATGCACCACGGCATTGGGATTGGCACAAAGCCTGAGCTTCTCTGCCCGCGTCACCACATCGCTTTTTGTCGTGCTGGTAAACGGGTATTTTCCAAGATGCTCGGGGTAAAGGCCCAAAAACAGATGCTGCATGGCGGAATTTCCGCAAAGGGCAATGTAATATATATCGTTTTTGTCGATATTTTGTTCGGATGCAGCCTGCTGGATTAACTGATTTATAGTATATATTATCCTTTCCTGCAGTCTCGCCGACCCGTCGGGATTGTTGACACAGGCGACGATTCTTGAAATGACGTCGGCGCCTTCGGATACTTGGCCGTTCAATGCTGAATACACACCCAGCCTTTTCCCGCTGCAAAGATTGTACATATACGCGGCAACCGTAGTGGTCCCCACATCTATGGCAAAACCGTACAAATCGCCGACGGTGTTGTCGATATCCACATCTATTAAATCATGTTTCCACAGTGTGAGCGTTATTCCGTCTATATCCTGCCTGTGGACCGTATTCGAAAGCTTTTGAAGCAATTCCAGGGGCGGAGTGTGGATTTTGACATCCAGCGTTTCGACTATGTTTTCCCAATCCCCCGAACAGAGAGGCGTTGCAAGGGCCTCCTTTTCTATATATACTTTTTTTACAGCCGGATCGAAATCCAGGGGGGCAAGATCGCTCTCCGTTAGAATGTTTGCCTTTTTGCTTATTTGATCATCTTTCAGCAGCACCGAAAGCCCATCGGATACTTTTTCCTGACACGCCAGGACTGTTTTTGTTTCTCCATTTTCGACTATATCCACTTTGCATTTTCCGCACTTGCCCCTGCCGCCGCAAACCAAATCCAGGTAAAGCCCTGCCCGGGCACAGGCAGCTGCAATGGTGGCGCCATCGTCCATCAGAACCGTTTTGCCCTGATTCGGAAAATGCACCATTATCTTTTCAGCCAAAATAATCTCTCCTTTTCATCGGTTTTTTTCATCTTATCAGACTTCGGTTTGCAAATCCAAACTTTAAATTCTCTGTTTTTAATGAAATATTACTGAACGGCTTAAAAAATCACCGGATTATATAAAATATTGTACACTATTAACCTAAATAGTGTGACAGCTGAAACTATTTGAAATTAAATGCATTGACAAAAATTAAAAAATATGTTAGATTTATTCTAAGATAAGAGATATACATGTATATACCGGTGATCGACTGCCGGATATAAAGCTTAAATATTGAAATACATATCAGAATCGAAAAGGGGATGTGAAATGATTATCATTGGAGAAAAAATCAATGGCACCATACCAAGCGTAAAAAAAGCCATTGAGGAAAAAAACGAAGGCTTCATCCGCAGCCTGGCTCAAAGGCAGGCAGAGGCGGGGGCGGACTACATCGATGTATGCGCCGGCACTGCGCCGGAAGTGGAGCTTGAAACCTTGAAATGGCTGATGGACATTGTTCAGGATGCAGTAGACACGCCTCTGTGCATTGACAGCCCGAATCCGAGGACCATAGAGCAGGTATTGCAGTATGCAAAAAAGCCCGGCATAATCAACTCCGTATCCGAAGAAAAAAACAAATGCGAAATCATATATCCTCTTCTAAAAGGCACCACATGGCAGGTTATCGGCCTGACATGCGACAACCGCGGCATACCCTCGGATGTGCAGACGAGATTGGAAATAGCCAAGATACTTGTGGAAAAAGCGCAAAAATATGATATAGCACCCGAACGCATTCACATTGACCCGCTAGTTATCGCTCTGGCCACGGATACCCAATCCATGCACAAATTCGTGGAATCCATGACCGGCATAAAGAAAATGTTTCCGGGCATCAAGGTTACTTCCGGCCTGAGCAATATTTCATTTGGCATGCCGCTAAGAAAGATAATAAACCAAAACTTCCTCATTATAGCTGTGTTCAACGGCATGGATTCTGCCATAATGGACCCGTGCAACAGAGAAATGATGACCATGCTCATGGCAGCAGAAGCGATTGCCGGCAGGGACAAATACTGCAGAAAATTTTCCAACGCGTATCGTAAGGGCCTCATCGGTCCCGTCAAGGAAAATGCCGCCGAGGGCAAGAAATAAATTTGAAATCAGCCGGAAAAAATTTAGGAGGAGGCATTTATATGAGCTTTAAATCTGACATCGAGATAGCCCAATCAGTGAAGCCCAAACACATCCGGGAAATTGCGGCAAAGCTGGGTCTTTCCGACGACGACATCGAACTGTACGGCAGGTATAAAGCCAAGGTGGATTACAACCTGCTAAAGAGAAGTACGGGCAAAAAGGCCAAACTGATTCTTACAACCGCAATCAATCCCACTCCCGCCGGGGAAGGCAAGACCACGACGACTATAGGTGTTGCTGATGCGCTGTCGCGATTGGGGAAGAAAACGATTGTCGCCATACGGGAACCGTCGCTGGGGCCCGTTTTCGGAGTAAAAGGCGGCGCTGCGGGAGGAGGGTATTCCCAGGTCGTTCCGATGGAAGACATAAATCTTCATTTTACAGGCGACATACATGCTATAACCGCCGCCACAAATCTGCTGGCAGCCATGATAGACAACCATATCTATCAGGGCAACGAGCTGAACATAGACCCCAGGCGTGTGGTCTGGAGAAGAGCCCTCGACATGAATGACAGGCAGCTGAGATTCATTGTCGACGGCCTGGGAGGCAAAGCAAACGGTATGCCCAGGGAAGACGGCTTCGACATTACTGTTGCCTCGGAAGTCATGGCGGTTTTCTGCCTGGCGATGGATATAAAGGATTTAAAAGAGAGGCTGGCCAGAATAGTGGTGGCGTACAACAGGGATGGCGCACCGGTGACTGCAGGGGATTTAAAAGCCCACGGCGCCATGGCGGCACTGCTCAAGGACGCGTTGAAACCAAACCTGGTGCAGACTCTGGAAGGCACACCCGCTTTTGTGCACGGCGGCCCGTTTGCAAACATTGCCCACGGGTGCAACTCTGTCATCGCCACGAAAATGGCCATGCACCTGGCGGATTATGTGGTCACTGAAGCCGGTTTCGGCGCGGACCTCGGAGCGGAAAAATTCATCGACATTAAATGCAGACTGGCGGGGATAAAACCCGATGCGGTGACCATCGTCGCCAGCATAAGAGCCCTGAAATACAACGGTGGCGTGCCGAAATCCGAACTGGGGAGAGAAAACCTGGAAGCCCTTGAAAAGGGCCTGCCCAACCTGCTCAAGCATGTGGAAAACATCACTCAGGTTTTCCATCTGCCGGCAGTGGTGGCTATAAATAAATTCCCGCAGGATACAGAAGCTGAACTGGAACTGGTCAGGAAAAGATGCAAAGAGCTGGGCGTCAATGCGGTGCTGTCCGAGGTCTGGGCGAAGGGCGGCGAAGGCGGCATAGATTTAGCGCAGGAACTGCTCCGGTTGATAGAAAACAATCACAGCGGCGGAGTAACCTTTGCATACGACCTGGATATGCCGATAAAAGAGAAAATACGGGCTATCGCCCAAAAGATATACGGAGCAAGGGATGTAATATTTACCGACAAGGCATCCAGAGAAATCAGCAATATGGAGAAATTCGGGTTCGGGAAAATGCCCGTATGCATGGCAAAGACCCAGTATTCTCTTACGGACGATCCTACAAAACTTGGCAGGCCGACCGATTTTGACATTACTGTCAGGGACGTGACCGTGTCGGCGGGAGCCGGGTTCCTGGTAGCCCTGACGGGAGAAATAATGAAGATGCCGGGCCTCCCGAAGTCACCGGCCGCTGAGAGGATTGACGTGGACGAAAACGGCGTGATTTCAGGGCTGTTCTGATTCGGCTCAAGCAGGATGAGTTTAAAAATATGCGTGATAAGCGAATATTTATAGACACTCACATACACATATCGCTGGATGGAGAAAACTCAAAGAAGCTGCGCGAAGAACTCAAAGAAAAAAAGTATGATTCTTTAAAAGAAATACTTCGCAAATACAGGGATAACAACATTTTGATACTTCGCGACGGCGGCGACAATCTGGGAGCGACGCTTGTGGCCCGGGAAATAGCCAAAACCCTCGGAATTATATATAAGACGCCGGGATGGGGGATTTACAAAAAAGGAGGTTACGGTAGTTTCCTGGGCAGGCCTGTGGGAGATATTTCGGAATTTAAGGAAAGCTTCAAAGAACTTCTAAAAGTCCGGCCCGACCATTTAAAAATAATATTGACCGGCCTGGTGGATTTTGAATCTTACGGTCGGGTCGGAGGAATTTTTTTTACTTTTGATGAGCTGCATTACATGGTACAGAGCGCGAAAGAAAAGAATCTGCCGGTAATGGTGCACGCAAATTCGCCGGCGGCGGTGCAGATGGCGGTTTTGGCCGGAGCCGACACAATAGAACACGGGTATTTCATCACTGAAGATGAACTTTATATGATGGCAGAAAGAGGCACCGTGTGGGTGCCCACTCTGTCACCGCTGGGTAACATAAAAAGCTGTGACCGGAGGTATTTAAACCAGATTCCGAACATCAAGAGGATATATGAAGAACATTGCGGGAAAATAAAAAAGGCGCTGGCAATAGGGGTAAAAATCGCCGTCGGAAGCGATGCCGGCTCTTACGGCGTCCATCACGCCAGGGGCTTTTTCGACGAAGTTATGCATTTGCAGAAATGCGGCATATCAGAAGATAAAATATATGACATGGCCTTTGAAAACGGTATTAAAGCCTTAAGCATTAAATGAGTCAGGTGGTTGGTTGAGTCAGGGGACGGTTTTGAGTCAGGGGACGGTTCTCTGACTCACGAGTGAGTCAGAGAACCGTCCCCTGACTCAAAACCGTCCCCCTGACTCATCCCCTGACTCAAAGAGAATATCTGTATTAAGGGAGGGTCGATTACACGCATGAATATACTTACACCGGCCGAAATAGCATCCGTATGGATTGAAAACGGAAAAAAGAAGGCGAATTTATCGGTAGACAAAATGCTTCTGCTCGGTATATTTGCAGGCATATTCATAGGTTTTGGGGCGAATGCGAGCATCGTGGTGACGCAAACCCTCGAAAGCAATGTGGATGTGGGGCTGGCGAAGTTTTTCGGAGCTTCGGTATTCCCGGTGGGCCTGATGCTGGTAGTAATGGCGGGCGCCGAGCTTTTTACAGGCAACAACCTGATGACTCTGGCGCTGATGGACGGAAAAATCACTCCCGGGAGGATGCTCCTTAACTGGTCGATGGTATACCTGGGGAATTTTGTCGGCTCCGTGGCTCTGGCGATGCTGCTGGCAGGGTCGGGACTTTACGGTTCAAAGTTTTTGGCGGCAAAAGCCGTAAACATTGCTGCCGCCAAGGTGTCGCTCACCTTCATGCAGGCGTTTGTCAGAGGGATACTGTGCAACATGCTGGTGGTTCTGGCGTGCTGGATGCAGGCCGGTTCAAAAGACATGGCCGGAAAGATCCTGGCACTGTGGTTCCCCATCATGCTCTTTGTCCTTTCCGGCTTCGAACACAGCGTGGCAAACATGTTTTTTATTCCGCTGGGGATGTTCCTCGGCGCCGATGTCACATGGGGGCAGTTCTTTGCAAACAACATTATCCCCGTGACTTTCGGCAACATCGTCGGCGGTGCGGTGATAGTACCGTTTACCTACTATTTATGTTATGTAAAACGAACCAATCTGCCGAATAAAGAGTCGATACAGATGTAAAATCATTACTGAAGTTTTACAAGATGGTAGATTTTTTTGCCTTTCCTTATTATGAGATTTTTATTTTCATCGAAATCTTGCTCATAAATCCTGAAGTCTATGCTGTCCACGCGCCTTTCCTTCACATACACGCCGCCCTGCTGGATGAGCCTCCTGCCCTCGCTTTTTGAAGGTGCAAGGCCTGTGAGCATCAAGATGTCGAGAATTCCCATCCCGCCTTCGATATCATGCATTGTTACGATTGTGGTCGGGGCGGAAGAAATGTCCGAGCCGCTGTAGAAAAGGGCCTTTGCGGCCGCTTCCGCCTTTTTTGCCTCATCTTCTCCGTGAATCATTTTTGTAAGCTCAAAAGCGAGCACTTCCTTCGCCTTATTTATTTCTGCACCCTCCAGACGGCCCAGGCGCCTTACCTCCTCCATCGGCAAAAATGTAAGAAGGGAGAGGCATTTTAACACGTCCTTATCGTCCACGTTCCTCCAGTACTGATAAAAATCATAGCAGGACGTCTTTTCCGGGTCCAGCCAGATCGCTCCGGCCTCGGTCTTGCCCATTTTTCTGCCTTCGCTGGTGGTGAGGAGAGTAAAGGTAAGTCCGTAAGCCTCTGCGCCTTCCACTTTCCGGATTAACTCGACGCCGCCGATGATATTCGACCACTGGTCGTTGCCCCCCATCTGCAGTCTGCATCCGTATTTTCTATAAAGCTGCAGAAAATCGTACGACTGCATCAGCATATAGTTGAATTCAAGGAAAGTCAATCCGGTTTCCAGGCGCTGCCTGTAGCATTCGGCAGTCAGCATCCTGTTTACTGAAAAATGCCTGCCGATATCGCGCAAAAAGGAAACATAGTTCAACTCCAGCAGCCAGTCGGCATTGTTCACCATGATGGCCTTATCGTTTGAAAAGTCGATCAGCCTCTCAAACTGCTTTTTAAACTTTTGAGCGTTGTTCTGAATCTGTTCCCGGGTGAGCATCATGCGCATCTCGGTCTTTCCGGATGGGTCTCCTACCATGGCGGTGCCTCCCCCCAGCAGAACTATCGGTACATGGCCGGCCTTTTGCATGTGAGTCATGGCGATCATCTGGAGGAGGTGCCCCACATGCAGGCTGTCGGCTGTGGGGTCAAAGCCTATATAAAAAACGACTTTTTCCCTGCCCAAAAGCTCTCTAATCTCTTCTTCATGGGTCGCCTGTTCAATAAAACCCCTTTCCTTCAAAATGTCATAAACATTTTTCATCTTTGCGCCTCCCTTTTGCAGTTTTATTGGAATACATTTTTAATTCCGGTGTAGAGACCAAGTCCGCTGCCGGACCATCATTTTTTAAAAATGAAAGCCTCCCGTCATTTAAGGACGAGGAGGCTCGTGGTACCACCTTAATTCGCATCGCAGGATGCCTTTTGGCCTTTTAACGGAGGCAGCCGCCGATTTCCGGTAACTCCTGAGTGTAATTCGCCCTCCCAGGTGCTGCACCCCTCTCACCTGCCGGACTGCTCTCTTTTTTGTAACCCCGGGCGGCTACTTTCTCATTCATCGTACAGCTTTTGATTATATACTATCAAAATCTTTGCTTTATGGCAAGAGGGGTGTCGATATCGGTGTCGATATTGCCCGGGAAATAGATTGGAGTGGAAGCGGCCCAAAATATGGTTATTCAATATCGATTTTGCGGCCCCGCGGCTTTGATGGTGTGATTTTGGGGAGTATCAGCTGAAGCACGCCATTGTTAAAGCTGGCTTTGATGGCATCGCCGTTGACATTATCCGGCACCGGGATGGTCCGGGAAAAGCTGCCCCGGCGGCGCTCCCTGTGGATGTAATTTTCTCCCTTTTCTTCAGTGCTTTCGTCCTGCTGGGCCGAGATGGTGAGAAGATTGTTTTCAAAGTGAATCTCAATGTTGTTTTTGTCATATCCCGGCAGGTCAGCTTCAACGATGTATTCGTTTTCAGTTTCCCTCATGTCCGTTTTTACCGGTTGAAAATTAAAGAAGTTTTCGAAGAAGTCGTCGAAGCCAAAACCGAAATCAAAAAACCCCGGGAGCAATCCTCCCCTGCGCCTCCATGGAACAAGATCTCTGCCACGCATAAAATCTCCTCCTTTAACAAAAATTACTATTTGTTACTATTATTATAACACTAAGGTCAGAGAAGGTCAATATTTTTAAATAAATTTTTTTGACCTTTTGCAGGTTTTATAGATGCTGCATAGAATTAAATATAATATATTCTATCCATTTATATTTTGCATTTTTTCAGACAAAAAATTCATGGGAACTTTCAGCAACTGCAAAGAAATATTCGGCGGTTTTTGTCGGGCGGCTTGCCACATCAGCTCGTGATGCTGAGCGGTTGCAATTTTAACCACATAGGAGCGTTTTATGGAAATCGGTGTGGATATTATTGAAATAAAAAGAATAAAAAGGGCCTGCGGACGAAAAAGATTTTTGGAAAGATTTTTCACTCCGGCCGAACTGGAGGGCATATGCAAAAGCAATAGCGATGTTTTTTACCAGCGTCTGGCGGGAAAGTTCGCCGCCAAGGAAGCCGTGGCAAAAGCTCTGGGCACCGGTTTCAGATACTTCAGGTGGCGGGAAATCGAGATATTGAACGACCCCAGCGGCAAGCCGTTTGCAGCCCTTTCGGGCAGGGCAAAAGAAGTTCTGGAATCCGGAGGTTTTTCAAGTATCCTTATAACCATATCTCACGCCAGAGAATATGCTGTGGCCTTTGCGGTAGTTCAGGGAGGTGATAATGGTGAAAGTGGTAAACCCTGACATTATGAGAGAGATGGACAGGAAGGCTATTGAGGATATGGGAGTGCCGGGCGTTGTGCTCATGGAGAATGCCGGCAGGGAGGTGGCCCTCTCGGCGAAGCGCATTTACGAGCGCATGGCAAATGGTAAAACTCCTCCGCATGACGTAAAGATAGCAATTTTCTGCGGAAAGGGCAACAACGGCGGAGACGGATTCGCGGCGGCCCGTCACCTGGCGGACATGGGTTTTAAGCCCGAAGTCTTCCTTGTGGCGGATGCCGAAGAAATAAAAGGCGACGCTGCCATAAACCACCGAATAATATTGAATATGAAGATTCCCGTATATCCGGTAAGAAACGAAAAGGATTTGGCCAGAGCCCAGCTGCTGTGCATGAAATCCGCGGTAATAGTGGACGCTCTTTTCGGGACCGGTTTAAAGGGCGAAGTGCAGGGTGTAAGCAGGCAGGTCATAGAGCTCATAAATGAACTGGAAGCCCCTGTCGTTTCGGTGGATATTCCTTCCGGAATTTCCGGAGAGACGGGAAAAGTCCTTGGTGCGGCGGTAAAGGCGGAAGAAACGGTGACCATGGCTCTGCCGAAAACGGGACTTGTGCTTTACCCCGGGGCTGTTTACGCCGGAAGAATCACTGTAGCAGATATAGGCATGCCTTTTTCGATTATCCGGGATGCGGCCGCCGAAGCGGAAATCCTTGAAAAGGATGCGATCCGGAGATTCTTTGCGCCGTATCCTCCCGATGCCCACAAGGGCATATTCGGCAGAGTTTTCATACTGGCGGGGTCCGGGGGCTTCACCGGAGCAGCGGCCCTGGCGGGCGCGGCAGCGGTCCGGAGCGGCGCGGGACTTGTTACGCTGGGGGTGCCGGAAAGCCTGAACGACATCATGGAGGTGAAGCTTACGGAGGCGATGACGCTTCCCCTCCCGGAAACACCCGAAAGAAGCCTTTCCATCAGGGCTCTGGAAAAAGCCCTGGAGTTTTCCGCTGGGTGTGACGCTGTGGCCCTGGGCCCCGGCCTATCGCAGCAGGAGGAGACCGTGGAATTTGTCAGGCGGTTTGTACAGGAATGCCCCGTTCCCATGGTAATAGATGCGGACGGCCTCAATGCGCTGGCAAAAAAGCCTGCGGCGTTCAAGGCGCAGACTGTAATCACGCCGCACCCCGGCGAGATGGCGCGGCTTTTGGGCGCGACGGCCGACACAGTACAGCAGGACCGGCCCTGGGCGGCGCGCGAGGCAGCCAGGAGATTTGGCTGTACCGCCCTTCTCAAAGGAGCCCGGACCCTTATTGCAGCTCCCCGGGGTGGGCTTTTCATAAACCCCACCGGCAACCCCGGCATGGCTACGGGAGGCAGCGGAGATGTGCTCTGCGGCATGATAGCGGCTTTTTTAGCAAGAGGAATGTCCCCCGTCGAAGCAGCCGCAGCCGGGGCATACATTCACGGCCTCTCCGGCGATATCGCCGCAGAAAGAGAAGGCCAGCTTTCAATGACAGCGGGAGATATAATAAAGTATTTGCCGGATGCCTTCAAGAGACTGTGGTGACTATTCAACAATTATTTAAAGATGGTGCAAGTGGTTTTTGGCGGGTGACTTGTGCAGCATCGGAAACAGCACCCGGCGCAGAGGGGGTAACCGGACTGCCGCAAGGCCGGTCCGAAACAAGCCGGCGCAAACCAGTTGCTCCTCTGCTTCTCACTTCACCGAAAATTTGAAAGGAGCTAAACACATGGACCTTACGCAACTTCGGCCCACCAGAGCCGAAATAGACCTTGACAATCTGGAGCACAACCTGAGGGAGATCCGGCGGGTTACCGATCCCCGGGCCGGGATCTGCGCCGTGGTAAAAGCCGACGGGTACGGCCACGGGGCTGTGGAAGTGGCTGAGACAGCTTTGGCCTGCGGAGCTTCCTACCTGGCGGTGGCTTTTCTGGACGAAGCGCTTCAGCTTCGACAGGCGGGTATAAAAGCCCCCATCCTTATTTTGGGTTTTACACCCGACGAGCAATTTGATAAAATAGTAGAGCAAGATATTACTCAGACTATATACAACGTAGAATCGGCTCAAAAACTTTCCCGGGAGGCCCGAAAACAAGGCAAAAAGGCGAAAATCCACATCAAGCTGGATACCGGCATGAGCCGTATAGGATTTCAGGCGGAACGTTCTTCCATTGAAGATATAAAGAAACTGTTTTTTATGGAAAACCTTGAAGTGGAAGGCATGTTCACCCATTTTTCCAAAGCCGATGAGAAAGATAAGTCATTTACAAATGAGCAGTTTGAAAAATATATGACAGTGGCCGGGGAACTGGAAAAGGCCGGATACAAGATTCCCATAAAGCACGTCGCCAACAGTGCAGCCGTTATGGAACTGCCCCATACCCACCTGGACATGGTGCGCCCGGGCATAATCCTTTACGGCCTTTACCCTTCCGACGAGGTGGATAAGAGCAGGATTGACCTCAAGCCGGTTATGGCAATGAAGACCCGGGTTTCCCACGTAAAGGTCCTGGAAGCCGGAAGAGCCGTGAGCTACGGCGGCACTTTCATCACCAAAAGAAGGAGCGTCATCGCCACACTGCCCGTCGGATACGCCGACGGTTACTCGCGGCTTTTATCATCGAAGGCGTCGGTGGTGATAAGGGGCCGCAGGGTTCCCGTAGTGGGAAGGATATGCATGGACCAGTGCATGGTAGATGTTACGGATATCGAAGGCGCAGTAAAGCCGCAAGACGATGTTCTTCTATTCGGGGGAGCGGCCGAATCCGCCGTGACCACGGATGAAATAGCGAGAATAATAGGCACTATCAATTACGAAGTGGTCTGCGCAGTGGCAAGGCGTGTTCCCAGGGTATACTTTAAGAATGGCAAAATTATAAAGATCAAAAATCTGCTGGCAGAGCAGGTATAATTTTCTTGTTCGATTGACATAATTATATTGACTTATATATAATGAAGTATATACGTGCGTGCGTTTTGAAATTCGTTAGGGGGTGCCGGTGTGGCCGACTTGAAAAGAATAATAATAAGTCTGCCCAATAATTTGCTCGAAGAAGTAGACGGTATCGTGGCTCTGGAAAATAAAAACCGCAGCGAGTTTATTCGTGATGCCATGCGATTATATATAAGAGAAAGGGAAAAGATAAGGGTGAGGGAACAGTTGAAGACCGGCTACATGCAGATGGCCGAGCTCAATGTCAAATTGTCCGAAATGGGATTATACGAAGATTTGAAGGATTTTGTGCTTTATGAAACAAGACTTTCGGAGTGTGAATAATGTGCTTGTAAGGCGAGGGGATGTATACTATGCCGATTTAAACCCTGTGGTCGGTTCGGAACAGGGTGGAATAAGGCCGGTACTGGTGGTGCAAAACGATGTGGGGAATAAGTACAGCCCCACTGTTATTATTGCTGCCATAACTTCCCAGATTGACAAAGCCAAACTGCCCACTCATGTGGAACTTGCACATGAGGATTTTGGCCTGGAAAAAGATTCCGTAATTTTGCTGGAGCAGTTGAGGACCATAGACAAGAGGAGACTCAAGGAAAAAATAACATTTCTCGACCAGGATATCATGGTCAGAGTGGATGAAGCCCTGAAGATAAGCCTCGGCCTTACAGAATTTTAAAAACGGGGAGGTGACATGATGGAGCACCTGACTATCATGGGTTTACGCCTGGACCACAGAGTGGATATAGCACCGAAGGTGCAGGAAGTGCTCACCAGGCACGGCGACAAAATCCTGTGCCGGATGGGACTGCCGGACCCGGCCAAAGAGGATGGTATAATAACCCTTTACATGAAAGCTTCGGCAGAAGAAGTCGAGGAATTTTCGAAAGAATTGACGGCCATTGGCGGAGTAAGCGCTTCCTATATGAGAATATAGAAAAGATACAAAAACTTCGGGTATATACCGAAGTTTTTGTACATTTTTATACACCTTTACAATAATCCTGATAAATTTTACAAAAAAAGAAGGATTACTTAAATTAATTTAGAATATATATTAATATATGTCATTTTTTTGAAAAACATATGCAAAAATCTGCTTCATTGGGGCAATTTCGCTGCAGCTTTTTGCAAAACATATGGAGGAGTAATATGGAAGATAGGTCACATTTCTTTTCCGAGCTGATCTCGGCCCTTTCTCTTATGATGGATCTGGATGAAAACAGAAAACTGTTTCATGCGTGGCGGGTAGCCATCTTAGCCGAGAAACTTGCACAAAAAATACTTCCCGAATATCGCGCCCAGATTTTTTATGCGGGGCTGCTCCACGACATCGGAGCCATATCGCTTCCGGAACATGTGGTCCACTATACCGATATCAAAGAACATTTTACAAATCCCATCCTTTTTTCCCATCCCGAAAAAAGCGCCCAGATCGTGAGACAGATAAGTCCGCTTTTTTTGGCGGCAGACATGATAATGGATCACCATGAGCAGTGGGACGGCAGTGGTTATCCCAGAGGGCTTGCCGGAAACAGAATTAATCTCGGGGGGCAGATTCTACGGATAGCCGATACTTTCGACATCCTTGCCCGGGTCAAACCCCCTCTCAGTCTGGAAGGCATGAAGACATCGCTTTCGGCCCGGCGGGGTGCCGAATACTCCGACTTGATTTATGAATTGATGGTTACAACACTTGAAGAAGGCGATTTTTTCAATGAAATTATGGATGAGAAGAAAGTTTCCGAAAAAGTCTTGAATATCACAAAAGGGCTGCCCTTGATTGATAAGAACCCAAACCGGTCGCAAGCCGATGAGATCATAAGAGTGTTCGCCAAGGTAATCGACGCCAAGCACAGTTATACCGCGGGACACTCTGAACGCGTGGCTGAATATACATACATCCTGGCGAAAGCCCTCGGCCTGACGGAAGCGGAAGCCCAGAGGCTTAAAGTGGCCGGATACCTGCACGACGCGGGAAAGGTGGCGGTTCCAAGAAGCATACTGGACAAACCTAGCCGTCTTACGATAGAAGAGTTCAAGCTCATGAAGAGGCACCCTGTTTACACGATGGAGATACTGAGCATGGTGAGCTCCCTGAAGGACCTGGTGGTTATAGCCGGAGGACACCATGAGCGCTATGACGGAGCCGGATATCCCGACGGCCTCTCGGGGGAAGCAATACCGTTTGGCGCCAGAATCATGGCGGTCGCCGATGCATATGACGCCATGACTTCCCGAAGGCCCTACCAGCAGCAGAGGAATGCCGTCGAGGCAAAAGAAGTGCTCAATAAAAACTCCGGCAGCCAGTTTGATCCAAAAGTGGCGAAAGTCGCGGCAAAGGTGCTGCCATGATTCGATGTTCGAAGTTCGAATCAAAAGTCGAAGGCCGGATATATGAAAGGAGATAGAAATTAGCCGTGCGACCCATTATTGGTATTACCGCATCTTTTGACAGCGAAAAAAACAAAGCCTACCTGAACGGCGGTTATTTCAGGGCCGTAGAACAGGTCGGGGGGATACCCGTGCCGATCTTGCCTCTGAGTGACAGTGAGCGCCTTCTCAGGCTTCTCGAGCGCATAGACGGCGTCATCTTTTCCGGAGGGCCAGACGTGGACCCTTCCTATTTCCATGAAGAACCTCACGTTCATACGGGGGAAATTTGCCCCGAAAGGGATGAGGCTGAGGTGTTTCTTGCCCGGGAGTGCCTGCGGCAAGGAAAGCCCGTGCTTGGCATATGCAGGGGGATACAAATATTGAATATAGCCCTGGGGGGAAGCATATATCAGGACATCCCTTCTCAGATAAAAAAGCCGATAAAACACTGGCAGGATGCTCCACGCTGGCACGCCAGCCATGAAGTGGAGATAATATGTGAAGACTCCCGCCTCTTTAAAATATTTGAGAAGAGCAGAATCCGCGTCAACAGCTTTCACCATCAATCAGTGAAAGACATCGCTCCGGATTTCAGGGTGGCGGCAGTGGCCGGTGACGGCGTCATAGAAGCCGTTGAAGCGAAGAACATGGACATTTTTTGCATCGGGGTCCAGTGGCATCCGGAAGAAATGTGGCAGAAGGATTCCCTGCAGTTTAAGCTCTTCCGGCATTTTATAGAAGTGAGTCAGGGGACGGTTCCTTGACTCAGGATTGAGTCAAGGAACCGTCCCCTGACTCATCCCTGACTTACACCGCCTTCCCCGCACATATCAAATAGAGAGAGGAGGTTTTATTTTTGAAAATCTTCATTTCAGCAGATATGGAAGGCATCTCAGGCGTCGTATCAATGGAACAGATAGAGCCCGGCGCAAGGGATTATGAAAGGGCCCGGCGCATGATGACGAGAGAGGTCAATGTCGTAGTCGAAGCCGCCCTGGAGTGCGGCGCTTCGGAAATAGTAATCAATGATTCCCATGACAATATGGACAATATTCTTATAGAAGAACTAAACCCAAAAGCCGTACTCATCAGCGGCAGCCCCAAGCCCCTGAGCATGATGCAGGGCATCGACGAAAGTTTCGATGCAGTTTTTTTTGTGGGCTACCACGCCAGAGCGGGCACCGGCCGGGCTGTGGTGGATCATACATATGCCTTTCGGGTCCTCAGTGCCAGGATTAACGGCCGGCTCATGAGCGAAGCCGGCCTGAACGGCAGGCTGGCGGGCTGTTTCGGCGTGCCAGTGGCATTTTTATCCGGAGACCAGAACGCCGTTGCCTGTGCAAAGGAGGAACTGAACGACCCGGTAGGCGTCGTGGTAAAATTAGCCGTAGGCCGCAATGCGGCGGTCATATATCCCTTCGATGTGGTGAAAGAAAGGCTCAGGGCCGGAGTAGCCGAAGCAATGAAGAGCCTGAAATCATTTAAGCCTACTGTGGAAAAAGGCCCGGTAGAGCTTGAAGTAAGTTTTTCAATTTCCGGCATGGCGGACATGGCTATGCTGATACCGGGGACATCCAGAAAAGACGGGCGCACGGTCGTGCACACCGCAAAAGACTACATGGACGCCTTTAAAGTGTTCAGGGCGATGCTTGCGCTGTCGCAGGGCGTAAAATGAAAGGAGCGTTTTGTATGATTGCAATAACCGGCGGTAGAATATATACCATGTCCGGAAAAATATATGAAAAAGGCACCGTTATAATCGAAAACGGCAGGATAAAAGAAGTGGTCGAGGGCGTAAAAACTCCCGACGGCGCCGAAATCATCGAAGCAGCCGGGAAATATGTATTCCCTGGGTTCATTGACGCCCACAGCCATGTGGGGATATTTGAAGAGGCGGTGGGGGAAACAGGGGAGGACGGCAATGAGTGGACCGATCCCGTGACACCCCAGCTGCGGGCCATTGATGCGGTGAACCCGGCGGACAGAGCCTTCGAAGACGCTGTCAGGGGAGGCATCACCTGCGCATTCACCGGCCCCGGCAGCGCCAATGTCATAGGGGGCCAGTCCATCGCTCTCAAAACTCATGGTAAAGTGATAGATAAAATGGTGGTAAAAGCTCCCGCCGGCCTCAAAGTGGCCTTTGGAGAAAACCCCAAGAGGGTTTACGGGGAACAGAAAAAAATGCCCTCCACCAGGATGGCTACTGCCGCACTCCTGAGGGAAACCCTGGTGAAGGCGTTAAACTACAAGAAAAAAATGGAAAAGGACGCAAAAGATCCCGACAAAGTCGTGGAAAGGGATCTCAAAATGGAAGTCCTGTGCGATGTGCTGGACAGAAGAATCCCCCTGCGGGCCCACGCCCACCGGGCCGATGACATACTCACCGCCATCCGCATAGCCCGGGAGTTTGACGTGGATATCGTGATAGAACATTGCACCGAAGGCCACCTCATCGCCGACGAACTGGCCGAAGCGAAAATTCCCGCAGTGGTGGGGCCTTCCCTGACCTGCCGCTCCAAGGTGGAACTCAAAGACCTCAGCTTCAATACTCCCGGCATACTGGCCAGCAAGGGCGTAAAAGTGGCGATAATGACCGACCATCCGGTGATACCCATCCAGTACCTGCCGGTTTGCGCCGCCCTGGCCGTGAAAGAGGGCATGAGAGAAGAAGACGCGCTCAGGGCTATCACCATCAATGCCGCGGAGATAATCGGAATAGCGGACAGGGTGGGAAGCCTGGAGGAAGGCAAGGATGCCGATGTGGTAATCTGGGACGGCCATCCGCTTGATATAAAATCAAGGCCTTCCACCGTAATAATAGACGGCAGGATAGTATATAAAAGAAACTTTGATTCTAAATCCTAGGGTACAAGACCCGAGGAATTAAAGCGGTACTTTTTTAAAACATAATGCTGTAGAAAACTTGGCCCGAGAGTTTCATGCTGCATTTTAAATAAGTATTGAAAAAAAGATAAAAACATGCTAATATATAAACGATATCATGATATCAATTGAATACAGAGTTTAATTCAAAACCTTCAGGGCAGGGTGAAATTCCCGACCGGCGGTAAGCCAAAAAGGCGAGCCCGCGAACTCCTAAGGGAGCCGATCCGGTATAAGCCGGAGCCGACAGTACAGTCTGGATGAAAGAAGGTGTATTATTATTGATTTTGTTGCCCTGGGGTTTTCTCCGGGGCTTTAATTTTTGGCGAAACTGAGTTGAGTCAGGGGACGGTTCCTTGACTCAACAAAGTGAGTCAAGGAACCGTCCCCTGACTCAATCCCCTGACTCAAAAAGCTATTTTATCATACGAGGAGGATATTTATGACGGCTGTCAATCAAAAAACCTTGAAAAGCGAGATTTATCAAACCAAAAACCTTACAAAGACAGCGGTCCTGGGGGTCCTGGCGTTTATAATCATGTTTGCGGAATTTCCGCTGCCCATGTTTGCCGCTTTTTTGAAAATCGACTTCAGCGACGTGCCGGCGCTGCTGGCGGGTTTTGCCATGGGACCCTGGGCCGGAATAATGGTGGAAGTGGTTAAAAACTTCCTGCACCTTTTCAAAAGCCAGACGGCCTTCATCGGAGAAGCGGCAAATCTTCTAACGGGTATTTTGCTGGTAGTTCCGGCATCGTTGATTTACTCCATGCACAAGAGCAAAAAGACCGCCATTATCGGACTTTTGGCGGGAACCGTCATAATGGCAGTGGGTATGTCCATAGCAAATTACTATGTCATCGTGCCGCTGTACCAGAAAATACTGAACATTCCCACCCAGGCGGTGGTCGCCATGGGTGCCCAGGCCAATGCACGGGTGGTGGACCTCAAGACCCTGGTGGTGTACAGCATATTGCCCTTCAATATTATTAAAGGCATTCTTCTTACCATAGCGACAGCGCTGATTTATAAGAGGCTTTCACCCCTGCTGCACCGGTAAAAGGAAACTAAATTTTATAAAACTTATAAAACGGCGTCGTGTGGCGCCGACTTTTTTTGCCCTGCCGGCTGTTTTCCATCCTAAGCCTTGTAATTCGCCTATTAATGTAATACAATATATAGAAATAGACAACTTTTAAGGGATGCATATGGACAGAATTTTTGAAACCACAGGCCGGAATGAAACGCAAAAGCTGGGGGAAGCTCTGGGCAGGCTGCTGAAAGCGGGGGATTTTCTCGCCCTGACGGGCGACCTGGGTGCCGGAAAGACCGCATTTACCAGAGGAATAGCCCGGGGGCTCGGCATCACTGAAGATATCACCAGCCCCACATTCACCATCATCAACCAATACGAAGCTGCGGTTCCTCTGGCACATATGGATGCGTATCGGCTTCGGGACCCCGATGAGCTGGAAAATATAGGATATTACGATTATCTGGAGGACTTTGTCGTGGTGCTGGAATGGGCGGACCGGGTTGAATGCCTGATTCCGAAAGATGCACTGAGGATAGATTTCACGGTGCTAGATGAAAACCGGCGCAGCATAAGGTTTCATTCCCAAACCCCGCACTTTGACAGAATACTTCGGGAGTTGAATGTTTGATGTATATTCTGGGCATAGACACTTCTTCCATGGTAGCCACCGCGGCGGTTATGAGCCCGGAGAAGCTGCTGGCCGAGTACATTGTGAACAACAAAAAAAACCATTCGGAGAAGATGATGCAGGTGGTGGACAGGGTGCTGCAGGACTCCGGCATAACCCCTGAGGGCCTGGATGCGGTGGCGGTGGCCATAGGTCCGGGCTCTTTCACCGGCATCCGCATAGGCATGGCCTGCGCCGAAGGCATGGCCCACGTTCTCGGAAAGCCCATGGTGGGGGTTAACACGCTTGACGGCCTGGCATATAATTTAATGGGGGAGAACGGTTTCATATGCCCCGTGATGGACGCCCAGAGGGGAGAAGTTTATACGTGTCTTTACCGCTGGGAGGGCGGCAAGTTGAAGAAACTTGCGGAATATGAAGTCGTAAAAGCCGAAGTCCTGCTTGCAAGGCTGTCGTCGAAAAAGGAGCGAACTGTGGTCCTGGGCGATGGAGTGCCGGTTTTAGCCGGAGCGTCGGATGAAAAAGGGCAAAAAATATGGGAGGCGCAAAATCTCGTCGTCGCGGCGCCTCCCGCCTTTGCCATGCCCAGGGCATCTTCCATAGCAGCGGCAGCCATGGACGAATATGCTCGAGGCGGATTTGACACATGCTATACCATAAAGCCTTTTTATATCAGAAGGTCCCATGCGGAGGAAAAATGGGAGGAGCAACATGGAAGAGCGAGCGCCGGAAGATGTGACAATTGAGATAATGAAAATGAAGGATTTGGACGACGTGCTGGAGATAGAACACCGGTGTTTTACAAACCCGTGGTCCCGATATGCTTTTGCCTGCGAGCTTCGAGACAATGATTTTTCACGCTATATTGTGGCAAAAGTCGGCGATAAAATAGTTGGTTACGGCGGCATGTGGATGGTGCTCAACGAAGCCCATGTGACCAATGTGGGAGTCCTGCCCGAATACAGGGGCGAGGGCATCGGAGAGCTCATTATGCGAAGCCTCATTGCGATAGCGAAAGACAACGGCGCCGACAAAATGACTCTCGAAGTGAGGAAAAGCAACTATGTAGCCCAGAACCTGTATTCAAAGCTGGGATTTGAGCCCTGCGGCATCCGTCGGGGATACTACGTCGACAACAAAGAAGACGCCGTCATCATGTGGCTGAATTTATGATATTTATCCACATATCCACAGACTTATCCACAGAAAAACCTTAAAAATATACCGTATCCGCAGGTTGTCCACAATATCCCCAGAATAAAAATCCACAAATCCACATGGTTAAAATAAGCTTAAAGTCGCATGGGCATTTAAGTCCATACTCGAGCATTCCCCGGCTTTATGCCTATAATAACCCGCACAGGCTATCATGGCGGCGTTGTCGGTGCAGAAAACCGCCGGAGGAAAATGGACCGTAAAATCACTTCCCGCCCGTGCCGAAAGTTCATGTCTGAGTTTGCTGTTGGCCGCCACCCCTCCGGCAATGGCGATGGTATTCACATTTTTAACGCGCGCAGCCGCAAGAGTGTTTTCCACCAGAGCGTCCACAACTGCCTTCTGAAAGCTCGCCGCCACATCTTCCACAACTATCGGGATATTCTTCATGCGCATCTGGTTTAAATAATTGAGCACAGCGGATTTTATGCCGCTGAAACTGAAGCTGAAGTCCTCTCCCCTGACATGCGCCACAGGAAAGGAAACGGCGTTTTCATTGCCGCTTCTTGCGGCCCTGTCGATGAGCGGGCCTCCGGGATAACCAAGCCCTAGAGCCCGGGCGGTCTTGTCGAAAGCTTCACCGGCTGCGTCGTCCACCGTCCTGCCCAGCACCTCATACACTCCGTAATCCCCCACATACACTATGTGAGAATGTCCTCCCGATACCACCAGGCACAGAAACGGGGGTTCGAGGTTGTTCTCCAGAAAATTGGCGAAAATATGCCCCTCAATATGATTTACCCCTATGAGAGGCTTTTTTGCGGCATATGCCAGGCCTTTGGCATAGGATACCCCCACCAGCAGAGCCCCCACCAGGCCTGGGCCGCAGGTCACCGCCACCAGGTCGATATCGGAAAAATCAGCGCTCGCATCATTCAAAGCCTTCTGCGTTACATGGCATATGGCCTCGAGATGCTGGCGGGATGCTATCTCGGGCACCACGCCGCCGAATTTTTCATGCCACTTTATCTGAGAAAAGATGACGTTTGAAAGCACCCGGCGGCCGTTCATGACCACGGCTGCCGACGTCTCGTCGCATGATGTTTCTATGCCCAGCGTCAAAAAATCTTCAGCCAATCCGATTCCGCTCCTTATTCTAGTTTAAATTTTGAGTCAGGGGACGGTTCCTTGACTCAACTTGTTGAGTCAAGGAACCGTCCCCTGACTCACTCAATCCCCTGACTCAATATCAAAGATTCTCATAAAGCGCTTCCAGTTCCTCCGACGCGGCCCTGTAGCGGGCATTTACTTCCTTTGCCCTTTCGGGGTTGCCGTAAACTTCTGGCAGGCACAGCAGACGTTCCAGTTCTTCAATTTCTTCTTCCAGCGCCAGAATCTTCTCCTCGAGCTGTTTTAACCTCTGTTCCTCCCGCCTTTTCTCCTCCCTCTGCTGCCTTTCCTCGCGCCTCGCCTTGCGCAGCCGGGTCTTGTTCTCCACGGGCTGCTCCTCCCGGGGCTTTTCCATTTTTTTCTCCAGGTAATAGTTAAAACCGCCATCAAAATCCCGGATGCCTTCGGAGGTAAATTCCCAGATGCGGGTGGCGATTTTTGAGAGAAAATACCTATCATGGGAAACGGCTATAATCGTGCCGCCGTATTCCAGGAGAGCCTGTTCGAGCTTCTCTTTAGATATTATGTCCAGATGATTTGTGGGCTCATCCAGCAAAAGCAGATTCGCCCCCTGCAAAATGGCTTTTGCCAGAGCAACCCTGCTCTTTTCGCCGCCGCTCAATACGCTCACGGGCTTTTCCACGTCCTCGCCGGAAAACATCATGCTTCCAAGAAAAGAGCGCACCTGGGTCATGGAAAGCCCCGGTGCGGAGCTCCACACCTCCGAAAGCACCGTGGAATCCGGCGAAAGCCCTTCCTGTTCCTGGGCGAAATACGCCGTCTGCACCTTGTGGCCTAAATACACATCCCCGCCGTCGGGCAAAAGCTCTCCCGCCAGGATCTTGAGAAGTGTGGACTTTCCGATGCCGTTTGGCCCTATGATTCCGATGCGCTCCCCGCGAAAAACCTTCAGGTCCACGGAACGGAGAACAACCTTTTCTCCGTAGGAAAAATCCAGGCCGCAGGCCCGGAGCACTTCGCGGCCGCTCGCCTGCTCCATTTCGAACTTCAGTCTCACGGAAGGCTGTCCGCTCCGGCCGGCTGCGGTATCGGGCGACAGCTCCTCCAGCATTCTGCGGCGGGTTCCGGCCTGGACATAATTTCTGTGGGATATGAAGTTCTGAATGCTTTTCTTCAGGCGCTCGGCTTCCTTCTGCCTGAGGATTTCGCGCTTTTGCTCAATGGCGAGATTTGCATTCTTCTTCTTTATAAAATCCGAATAATTTCCGGAATATATTGTCAGACGGTGATTTTCCAGTTCGAAAATCCTTGTGGCGATTCGGTCGAGAAAATATCTGTCGTGGGATGCCACCAGCACGGCGCCGGGGTAATCTCTCAAAAATCCTTCCAGCCACTGCAGGGAATCCATGTCAAGATAATTGGTGGGCTCGTCTAAAAGCAGCAGTTCCGGGGATTGAAGCAGCATGCGCGCCAGAGCAAGCCGGGTCTTCTGCCCGCCGCTCAAGGCGGAAATCGGGGTGGCCGGATCCTCAAATCCCAGGCCCTTCAGAACTCCTCGGATACGGCTCCGGATTTCATAGCCTCCGCCGCTTAAAAAAGCCTCCGAAAGGGCCGAATACCTTTCCATGAGACGGGAAAGCGCATCCTTGTCACCGTAAACCTCCGGGCGGGACATCTGCTCTTCCAGTTCCCTAATCTGTCTTTCCTGCTCCCACTGGTTCACAAATACGGATTCCAGCGCGTCGCCTACGGTTTCAAAACCTTCGGATCTTATATCCTGGGCAAGATACCCTATGGAGACACCCCGCCCGATTGAAATGAAGCCCGAATCGTAAGGCATCCTGCCTGCAAGGATCTTGAGTAGGGTGGTCTTGCCCGCACCGTTTAACCCTACAAGCCCTATCTTTTCCTTTTCTTCTATTAAAAAACTCACATTCTGAAGTATCGTTTCCGCTCCAAAGCTTTTGACGAGATTCGATACGGAAAGTATGGCCATTCAATAAATCACCCGTTCAACAATACTACAGTATATGTTAGCACAGGCGGTGGCATAAAACAAGATTTCATCAGCTTTTAAAAAATTTAATTAAATTTTTACGAGAGACAGGAATCTCGAAAAAAATATCGAAATATATATAACAAAGTGGGTTACCCAGTAGCCCGGATATTGGAGGTAGGAATGGATTTTCAGAAAGTAAAAAACGTCAGACTTTACGAGTCCATAATCGAACAAATCAAAAACATGGTGGACCTGGGGGAAATGAAGCCCGGCGATAAATTTCCTTCTGAAAGGGAACTCATGGAAAAGCTTGGAGTCAGCAGGGCGGTGCTCCGGGAAGCCTTCAGAGTGCTGGAGTCACGTGGGCTTGTGGAGAGCAAGCCCGGCGGCGGGCGTTACCTTAGAAAAGTTGACGGCTTCCAGCTTCAGGGAAGCACTTCGATGGACCTGGAGAGGTTCGCTCTGGTGGATGTGGTGGAGGCCAGGGAAATAGTTGAGGTAAGGGTGGCCAGGCTTGCGGCGGAGAGGGCTACGGATCAGGAGTTGGAAAACTTGCTGGCGCTTGATGAAGAGTTTCATGGAAACAGATCAAACCTTGCCGAATACAGGGAAAAGGACCGGGACCTGGCATTTCACATAGCACTGGCGGAGATGGCACATAACTTCATGCTCAGGGAAATGGTGAACTTCATGCTCACTCTTACCCGGGACCTCCGGGAAAAAGCTATTCTGGATTACGACGACTGGATTATGCTGTGTGAGCAGCACAGCGACATAGTAAGAGCCATTGTGAAAAGAAACGGCGCTGATGCGGCGTACAGGATGTCGTTGCATCTGGAAAGCCTGCGCCGGGATATTCTGAAGGGGAAAATAAAGTGACAATATTCACAAATTGCTTTGCACCGGGGAGGAGAAATCCTGCAAAAGGGGGGATGCATGTTACTATCCAGTATTATCCGCAAAATATAAGGAAAGGAGTGATATATTTCCAAATATCTCACTATTGTATATTTCTTGAAATTTACAAAGGAGGGACAAAAATGCGAATAGTAAAACACCCCATTCTTTCTTTTGAAAGAGGCAGGGAAGTCGAATTTACTTTCGACGGCAAGAAAATGAAAGGATACGAAGGAGAACCCATAGCCGCAGCCCTCCACGACAACGGCGTGAGGGTTTTGAGCTACAGCAAGCACCTGCACAGGCCAAGGGGATTCTACTGCGCCATAGGAAACTGCTCGTCCTGCCTTATGACTGTGAACGGCGAGCCCAATGTCAGGGTTTGCACAGAAAAGCTCCGGGAAGGCATGGTTGTAGAAACGCAAAAGGGAAGAGGTGATATCAAATGAAGAAAACCGAGATAGCGGTAATTGGCGGAGGGCCTGCAGGTCTTATGGCTTCTCTGGCCGCTGCCGAAATGGGAGCCAGGGTAACCCTCATTGACAGGAATTCCAGGCTGGGAGGCCAGCTGGTGAAACAGACCCATATGTTCTTCGGTTCGGAGAAGGAATATGCTTCCATAAGAGGTATAGACATAGGAAAAATCCTCTCCGCCGAAGTGCTCAAAAACCCCAGGATTGAAACCATGCTGGATTCCACGGTCATAGGGTATTATCCCGATGACGGAGTTCTGGGTGTGGAAGTTGAGGAAAAAACCTTCGTGAAAATAAAACCCGAAAAAGTGATAGTGGCCACCGGCGCCTCGGAGAAATTCCTGCCCTTTGAAAATAACGACCTGCCCGGCATATACGGGGCCGGAGCGGTACAGACCCTCATGAACGAACACGGCGTGGTCCCCGGCGAAAATGTGCTCATGGTGGGAGCCGGAAACATAGGCCTCATAGTAAGCTACCAGCTTATACAGGCGGGAGTCAATGTAAAGGCCATCATCGATGCTGCTCCCAACATCGGAGGATACTGGGTCCATGCCTCTAAAGTGGCCCGCCTGGGTGTGCCCATAATGACATCCTATACCGTAAAGGCAGCCTATGCCAATGAACTTACCGGAGCCCTGGAAAGAGCCGTTATCTGGCAGGTGGACAACAAATGGCAGCCCATACCGGGGACCGAAAAGGTGTTAAAAGTAGATGTAATATGCATTTCCGTGGGACTTTCCCCGCTGGCGGAGATATTGTGGCAGGCGGGATGCAAGATGAAATATGTACCGCAGCTGGGAGGACACGTAGCCCTCAGAAATGAAAACATGGAAACCACCGTACCCGGTGTGTATGTGGCCGGCGATGTGGCGGGCGTGGAAGAGGCCAGCAGCGCCATGATAGAAGGCAGGCTGGCAGGCCTCAATGCCGCCAAGAGCCTGGGATATGACAACGGCACCTTTAATGAAAAAAGGCGGGAAGCCCTGGAACAACTTGAAAGTCTGCGCTCGGGTCCTGTGGGTGAAAAGATTAGACAGGGTCTGGCTCAACTGGTATCATAATTAGTATCAAGGAGGGAAAAAGGATGCTCTGCACAAATGGAATTCCCACCGCCGAAGACCTGGCCACAAGAATTCCGCCGGAAGAGAGGCGGAAAAAGGGTCCGGTGGTGATGATAGAGTGTTTTCAGAAGATACCGTGCAACCCTTGCTATACGGCCTGCAAACATGGAGCCATTCAAAAATTTGAGGATATCAATGACCTTCCGTCCGTGAATTTCGACAACTGCAATGGATGCGGCCTTTGCATAAGCAAGTGCCCGGGTCTTGCCATATTTGTCATAGACGAGACCTATTCCGAAACCCAGGCCACCGTTTCGCTTCCATTCGAGTTTTTGCCACTTCCCCGGGAGGGGGAAGAAGTGGATTTATTAGATCGCAGCGGAACAAAAGTAGGCAGGGGCAAAGTGTTGAAAGTTAGAAACGGAAAATATGAAGACAGGACTCCGGTCATCACCGTGATAGTTCCGAAAGAACTTTCCATGGTTGTAAGGAACATTAAGGTAGGGGGCGATGTGTCATGACGAAAAGCAAAACCATCATATGCCGTTGTGAGGATGTGACCCTGGAAGATATAGAAGCCGTCATCGCAAAAGGTTATACCTCCATGGATGAGATAAAACGCATCACCCGGTGCGGCATGGGGCAGTGCCAGGGCCGCACCTGCAGGACTCTGCTGCTGGCGGAGCTGGCAAAAGCCACCAATACCCATCCCAATGATATAAAGATAACCACTTTCAGGCCCCCGGTGAAAAATGTAAAAATGTCGGTGATACTGGGAGGGATAGAAGATGAAGAAAACAGCTGAGGTGGTTATAATAGGCGGCGGGATCTCCGGCTTGTCTATAGCCTTTAATCTGGCATCCATGGGCATGAGAGATGTCGTTGTCCTGGAAAAAAGTTACCTGTTCAGCGGCTCCACCGGGCGCTGCGGTGCGGGCGTAAGGCAGCAGTGGGGTACCGAGATGAACTGCGCCCTGGGCAAGGCCACCTGCGAAATATTCGAGAACCTCAATGAAATACTGGACTTTGAAGATGACATCGAATTCAAGCAGGGCGGATACCTGATGATGGCCATCACCGAAAAGGAAGTGGAACAATTCAAGAAGAATATAGAGCTTCAGCACAGCATGGGCATACCATCGGTGATGCTGACCCCGCAGGAAGCCCTGGATATTGTGCCCGAGCTCAACATCGAGGGGATTTTGGCGTGCACCTTCTGCCAGAAGGATGGTCATGCAAATCCCTTCAAGACCATGCAGGCTTACGCCGAAGCCGCCAAAAGGCATGGAGCTGAAATATACACCTATACCGAAGCCACCGGCATCGATGTGGTGGAAGGCCGGGTGAGAGGTGTTCAGACAAATAAAGGATATATTTCCACCGACAAGATAGTCATAGCGGCCGGAGCCTGGTCAAAACAGGTGGGAGAAATGGCGGGCTGTGATGTGCCGGTGAGGCCAGAACGCCACCAGATCCTGGTGACGGAGCCGGTAAATCCCATCCTGGGGCCAATGCTCATGTCCTTTGCCGGAAATATCTACCTGCAGCAGGAGCCCGGAGGAGAATTCATCATGGGCTTCGGCAAGGACGAGCCACCGGAGCATAAGGTCACATCCACCTGGGAATTCGTGGAGACCATGTGTCAGAAAGCCACCCGCTACCTGCCCTACATGAAAAACGTGCGCATAGTGCGCCAGTGGGCGGGCCTTTACGAGATGTCTCCGGATGCCCAGCCCATCCTGGGCAGGGCCGAAGAAGTGGAGGGAATTTACCTTGCCACGGGATTTTCCGGCCACGGCTTCATGTTCGGCCCCATCACGGGTCAGCTTATGGCCGAATACATCCTGGGCCTCCCCACCACCCTGCCCATCGACAAGCTGGACGTAGGAAGATTCAAGAGAGGAGAACTCATATTCGAACCCTCCGTCGTCTGATTCATGCGGCGGTACTGTGTGACACATCCTTGCCGGCACCTTTGAAAGGTCGCCGGCTTACAAAAATGAGTCAGGGGACGGTTCCTTGACTCAACTTGTTGAGTCAAGGAACCGTCCCCTGACTCACTCCCCTGACTCATCCCGAACCCGCCGGACAACAAAAAGAGCCCGCAGTGACCTGCGCTGCAGCTGTCACGGATCACTGCATAGCCCACTGCAGCCTTTCGGCTGCAATAGACCATTACGAAACCCGCAACAACCTGTGCTCGACCATCGAGAGTCCCTTAGAAACCTGCGGCAACCTCCCGGCTGCCCCAGATCTCCAATTATTACAATATAAGTATTATAAAAATACTCAATATTGTAAAAATCTGCGGAACCCACGACGATCTTTGCTCGAATGCCCTGCATCCCTTTTGACCACGTGACAGCAGTTGGGCTGCCACGAAGCCTTACAGGACGCATGACACTCTGCCCGCCGGCCTGTGCCGAGCCCCAAGACCCGGCACAGACCTTTGGCCGACTGTCGGAAAACCCGACGGGGATCTTCCGACAGTCTTGGCTCGGCCACTGCGAACCCTCACTATTATGTTGCCCCGCGACATCAAAAATATGCACCCCTTTTTCAAAAAAATTTTCCCGTGTCACTGGGAAGGTTCCATTGACACACTCCGGAAGTTACCGAATTAAAACCTTATTAAAATAATTTAAATTTTGTTTGATGATGATATAATAAAAGATGAACGTGGCGGCTACTGCATAAAAAACTATAGCAGCGCCGCACAAAAAGCTGCAGTGCCTGATGCACGAAAAGCTGTGGCAGCGCCGCACAAAAAACTGCGGTGGCATTAACATGCGCCATTTTACGTTTTTTAACCATATAACCGGAGGTGGGTACTTATGGCCAAGTGGAACGACAAAATCAAGGAATACATAGCCTTCGACCCTTTGAAATATCCGGAATTTCGAAAAAGGACCATTGGCACCGGAAGCATAGGCGGGAAGGCTAAAGGCTTGCTTTATTCAAGCATGGTGTTAAAACAGAAAGATGATGATATTTTAAAAAACGTTGTCATTCCCGAAAGTTATTTCATCGCTTCCAGCATGTACGACGATTATCTTGCCCAAAACGAGATAGACCTTATCATAGAAGAATCTCCCAACGACATAGATAAGATTCGCCAGGCCATTTTTGACGGAGAATTTTCAAAAGAAGCCCGGGGGCAGTTTGAGAATATCCTCCGTGAACTTACATGTCCCCTGGCCATAAGGTCATCTTCAATGCTGGAAGACAGCGTGCGCTTCTCCTTTGCCGGAAAGTACTTCACCACCTTTATCCCCAACACCGGCACCATGGAAGAAAGGCTCTCCCAGCTCATCTCAGCCATAAAGCAGATCTATGCCAGCACCTACGGCAAAAACGCCGTAGTATACAGAAAAAAGCACGCCCTTTCCGAAGAAAGAATGGCGGTTATCATCCAGGAGCTTTTCGGAAAAAGGCGGGGTGCCGGCTTTTATCCCGAAGTGGCGGGAGTGGGGTTTTCCGAAAATTACCGCCGCTTTACCGAAAGGATAAGAAAAGAAGACGGAGTGGTCAGGGTGGTGTTCGGCCTCGGCACCAAGAGCACCTCCAGGGGCTATGCCAGGACCTTTTCCCTGACAAACCTGAGCCTGCGGCCCGAAGGTAATAATGCTCAGGAGATCGCCAAGTATTCCCAGGAGACTTTTGACATGCTCAATATGGAAACGGGGCAGCTCGAATCCTATAACATAAATGAGAGGCTTGATATAGTAAAATACCACAGCAATTTTTACCGCCTAGCGTCCATTTATTCAACCACAGAAAACATGGTAAACGACCTTTCGCCCGTGTTTGCCGGTCCCCGGCCGGGAGAAAAGATAATTTTCACTTTCGACAGATTTCCGTCTTACAGGCCGCGGTTTTTCGAGCTCATGAAGTATCTGTTTGAAGTGCTGGAAGACGCCATGGGCATAGCGGTGGATGTGGAATGGGCCTACGAGCCTGAAGACCCCAGATTTGCCCTTCTCCAGGTGCGGCCCCTTTCCAGCTGGGAAGAGTACAGGAAAATAAAAATACCCGATGACATAAAACCCGAGGACATTCTCCTGTCCGGAGACCACATGCTCACCAACGGCGTGCTGCGGGGCGTAAAATACCTGGTGTACGTTGACCATGACGAATTTTACAAAAGCCCCGACAAACACGCCATCGCCCGGGAAGTGGGCAAGGTGAACGACGTGCTTGCCGGAGAAAAATACATACTGGTGGGCCCCGGGCGCTGGGGTTCCAGCAACCCGGCACTGGGCGTTCCTGTGAACTACAACGAAATCGCAAACTGCGGCATGCTGGTGGAAGTCGGCATCCAGCGCAAAAACTTCACGCCGGAGCTTTCCTACGGCACCCACTTCTTCGCGGACCTGGACGTGGACGGCATCCTCTACATGCCCGTGTTTGACAACCTGGAAACCAACATAATAAACTTCGACTGGTTCAAAAACGCTCCCAGAAAGGCCACCGGCCATAAAGCTGTATGGGTCTATGAAGGCAAGTTCGATGTATTTCTCGACGGCGACCACATGAAGGGCGTAGTGATAAAAAAATGAGTGAGTCTGAGTCAATCCTCCCCTGACTCAACCCTGACTCAAAACTTTCCCGGCTTACTTTGACTTACTTTTCCATCTTCAACATCCTCACCAGCACCACCGCCGCCTGGGCGCGGGTGACGCTGCCCCGGGGCTCAAACCTGCCGTCGATGCCGGTGATAAGTGAAAGTCCCATGGCTATGGCCGCATGACCCTTATAGGCTGGCGTTATGGCTGATGCATCCTTTGCGGGAACGGTGTAGATACTGTTGATTGACGCTACCTTCTCGAATCCAAGAGCCCTCACTACAAAAGCGGCCATCTTTTCCCTGGACAAGGGCCTTTGAGCGTCCACCTCGCCCTGCTTCACAATGCCCGCCTTTATGGCTGCATCGATGTAATCTTGAACGCTGCCTGAATCTTCATCGGACTGTGCGGCATTATTCAGAACTATATCGTTATTTATCGGGCCGCGGCCTGTGGCCATCATCAAAAGCCTTATAAACTCTCCCTGGCTTATGACATCATCGGGGCGGAATCTGTCTTCTCGAGACTGTATTATGCCCATGTCCACAAGAAGCTGTATATCGCCTTCTGCCCAGTGACCCTTAATATCCGTGAATGAGGTAACGGATTCGTTATGCTCTTGGATGGGGTTTCCCTGATAATCGAGCGGTTTTAAGTTAAAAGCATCGAATGTATACGAGGCCGAAGGCGAAAGCTTATAGACAAGATAGAACCTGTTTTTATCCATTTTTTCACTGTACACCCTGACATATGAAAGCTCAAGCCCGGTGTCCCGCAAAAAACCGGCTTCTGCGTCTTCTTTTGAAATTGCGCCGTCAGCCTTCGGGAAATTTCTTTCCTGCCAGCTCATGTCGTAGATTGTTATCTTACCGGTAACGGCATCCACCGAAATCGAAAACCCGTTATTGGGGTAAGGTATATCTCCAACCAGCCTAGTGAATCTGAAATAATGCTCCCTGATTTTTTCGGGGTGTTCTTGATTGTCTGTTTCCTCCAGCTTTATGCTGGCCATTTTTTCCGGCTGTATCTTGTTCAGAAAGTTCTCCGCAATCTTCTGTGCAGCAGACCTGTCATACTTCTGGGTAAAATCGCTGCTGTTCATGCTGTCATCCCAAATATAAAAACTCAACAGATCGGATGATGTAGCATCTACTCTGGCAGTAATTGTTCCGTATCCGCTCTTGTCTTCGGATTTTTTATTCCAACTCAGGTTCCACACCTTCTGCCCGGGATTGTCATAATCCTCGTAGAGATTGGCGTAATTCTGCTCATAACCTTCGGGGATGGTCAGATATTTCTGGACGACTTTCACTGCCGCCTCTTTAGTGATACAGTTTTTGGTGGCTTCAACTTCCTTCTGCTCCTGTGGAGTGAGTTCCTGTTTTGCGGCGGATTTCATATAAGAATCGTCACTGCCCATGCCTCTATAATAAGGACCATAATTCGCATTATCCATAAATTCGCCGGAAACTGCGTCTATGAGCACCGACTTAGGATTGTCGATGGTGTATACCAATTTTACATTGTCTTCTCTAGTATTATAATTAAAATATCTTTTATATTCCAGCTTCAGCCCGGCTTTATTCTTAAATATCTTTTCCGCTTCTTCCATTGAGATTATATTGTCAGATGGCGGCAGCTCATCATAGGACCAACTGAAGCTGTAACTCTCGATTTCACCGGTGCTGGCGCTTACGTCGATGTAAAACCCGTCGCCCTCTACCGGGATGTCCTTTACAACCCTGACGAAATTGAATGAATAATCCTGCTGGTAACGGTTTATCAGAGGCCTGTAGATTGGCTCCTGCTGCTTGCGGTATATAGTCTTTGCAAATTCTTCTGGCTGGTGTTTTTTTGCAAAATCTTCGGCGATTTTCCGTGCTTCTTCCTCAGACACCTTTGGTATAAGTGAAGGTTTCTGGTTGGAATCAGAGCCTTTGTAAAAATTTAGGTTCAGAATATCACCCGTATCGGCATCTATTGAAGCATTCAAGCTGCCGTAAGGCTCCTTGGAATTCGACCAGTTCAAGTTCCATATCTTCCTATCATTATCCTCATTGTAATTGATGTTAAACACATCGTAACCGGAAGTGTCAAACATGCCCTTTATCTTCTCGATGGCCTTTTCCTGAGAAAAGGCGGTATTCCCCTGGGCGTAAGCGCCGGGGATGAATACCGAAATGGTAAAAACAATAGTCAATGCCAGCGCTGCAAAATATCTCAGCTTCTTCATTGCAAAAATGCCTCCTTTTACAATAATAAATCAAGTGAGTCAGTGAGTCAGGGGACGGTTCTCTGACTCATGTTACTTCATGCGATCCCATCTCTGACCCCGGTAAATGATAAAATGATATTTATACACCTCCCTCCCCAAGGCTTATTCTTCATTCTATAATATTTAGACGTAAAATATGATAAAAAGTTCCATGCTTTTTCCTGAGTCAGGGGACGGTTCCTTGACTCATGATTTACCTATGATATATAATATAAAAAGCAAAGGAGGAATAATATGCCAAGAGTTTGCAGAAGATTAAGTGAAACCAAGGTTTACCATGTCATGATAAGAGGCAATGAAAAGAAATGCATATTTATAGACGATAAAGACAGAAATAAATTTATCGACATTATTGATAAAAAAAGTTCGGACAAAAAATTTATGATATATGCTTTTTGCTTGATGAGCAATCATGTTCACCTCTTGATAAATGAAGGCGAAGATAATATTTCAAGGATAATGAAATGCATAAATGTTCCTTATGTCTATTATTTCAACAAGCGGCATGGGAGAGTCGGGCATCTATTCCAGGACAGATTCAAGAGCGAGGCGATCGAAGATGAAAGATATTTGCTCGCTGTCGTAAGATACATACATAACAATCCGGTCAAAGCAGGCTTAACAACAGATCCTTCAAAATATATCTGGAGCAGTTATAATACCTACATTAACAGCAATGCGGCCGTTTTTGGATTTATAAAATGCGAGCCGATACTCGGATATTTTTCAGAAGACAAAGATGAAGCCATAAAGAAGTTCATCGAATTTTCGAAAAATAACAGCGATGTTGACGAAAACTTTATCGACGAGCCGGAAGAAAGTGAAGAAAATGAAGTAAAATCAATTAATAATGAAGAAGAAGCAGTGGCATTTATAAATAATTTTCTCAGGAGTAATAGTATTAAAATGGAAGATATACATAATAAATCAAATATCTTTTTACGGACAGAATTAATAAAAAATCTCAAGAAGAAGTCAAAACTTTCGGTTCGACAAATCGCCGGCATTTTAAAGATTGACAGAAATACTGTCCAGCGAATAAAATGAGTCAGGGGACGGTTCCTTGACTCACCTAGGTGAGTCAAGGAACCGTCCCCTGACTCAAACTGGCTCACTTAAAAGGAGGGCTTGAAATGTCTGAAGAAATAAAACTCAAGGTATCCCTTCTCCAGATGGACGTAGCCTTTGGAGACCCGGAGCAGAACCGCCGCCGGGCCGAAGCCATGATAAAAGAGGCGTTGAAACAGAGGAAAAAACCGGATGTGCTGGTACTTCCCGAGATGTGGACAACGGGATATGACCTGGCGAGGATAAGCGACATCGCCGATCGGGAAGGCAGCCCCACAATCGATTGGCTGCAGGAGGTGGCAGGCAAAAACAGGGTGAACATCGTGGCGGGCTCCATAGCCGACAGGAGGGCGATGAGTTCCGGTATAGTGAGAAACGAAGGCGCCCGAACCGCAGACAAAGCGGATGAGTGCTCCACAATCGACAACTTTCAAGCAGCCGGCGCCGGCTGCACTCAGAGCAGCTCGAACAAAAAAGAAGGAGTGTTTAACTCCTCCTATGTCATCAACAGGGAAGGGGAGATAGTCGCCCGCTATGACAAGGTGCACCGCTTCCGCCTGATGGAAGAGGACAGATACATTTTACCCGGCACCGAAGCGGTAACCTTCGAGCTCGACGGTATCCCCTGCGGGATAATCATATGCTATGATTTGCGGTTTCCGGAGTTTGTTAGAAAACTGGCCCTTCTGGGAGCAAAAGTGCTGTTTGTGCCAGCCCAGTGGCCCAGGCCCCGGGAGGTGCACTGGAAACTTTTAAACATAGTCAGGGCCATCGAAAACCAGTTTTTTGTGGTAGCGGTCAACCGGGCGGGGAAAGACGGAAAAGAGGAATTCCCCGGCATGTCCCTGGTGGTGGACCCCTGGGGAGAGGTACTGCTGGAGGGGAGCGATAAACAGGAAGTGCTCACCGCAACCCTGGACCTTTCCCGCATAGACCATGCCCGTCAAAAGATAACCATATTTGAAGACCGCCGCCCGGAACTGTATTAGACGCCGCCCGATTAATTGGAATTTTTGTCGTTCTTGCGCTGCAGAAGCACCTTTACCAGAAGCTCCATCAAATATATCCGCAGCAAATCATCATGATCCTGCGGATTCTCCTGCAAAAAGCCCTTTTCCTGCAAAAATCGCAAATCTTCCCTGCTTTCCCGCACAAGATCCTGCTCCTGCCTGAGAGGGGAGTAAAAAGAAGCATCTTTCACCTCTGCAGCGTCGCTTCCCGTACCTTTGCAGTCCGCCGGGACACCATGGAAATGTCTGTCCATGTAAAGGCTTTCCACCAGGCGGGCATTTTTCATGTACTCCAGCACAGTAGCCCTGCTCGCCAGTATGTCCACGGCCTTGCCGCATCTCAATACCATGCGGGAAGACCTGCCGCTTTCATCCTCAATCTGCAGAACCTCCCTGAAATTCACATACCCGAAAGTCCCATCGTTTTCCCCCAGCGGCTTTTCCCTGATTTTTACCGGCATGAGGATCATATTTGCCCCAAAAGGTATGGGGACGGCGTGCCTTTTATTTATGGCCCTCCCGTAAGACTCCCTTACGGCGGGAAGGTCTATGCCGAACAACCTTGCGAAATACTTCAAAACGGTCCTGCAGGTCCTCGAGTCCATCATTTCCGTGCCGTCGGAAGCGATGAGCCTTGTGACGTTGCCGCCTTCATAAACCGGAAGTATAGCTGCCACACCAAGCTCCAGCATATCTTCTATCACCATGAATAACACCCCCGATTATTAAACTAAGATATGATTTTGGTTTAAGTCGCTTTCCCGCAAAAGAGGCCCAACACCGCAACTTTTTTGCCGCCTATTCATAAGCAGAAGTACCACAAACAAATGTTCGTATAATCAAAAATATTATAATACGAACATAAGTTCGATGTCAAGACCCACATAAGCCATTGAGTCAGGGGATTGAGTCAGGGGACGGTTCCTTGACTCACCAAAGTGAGTCAAGGAACCGTCCCCTGACTCAATCCCCTGACTCAAACATTCACAGCGCAAACCTGTCCCCGGGACAGCGGGTGGCGGCACCTGCCACATCGCAATGCCTAATGATACCGCTTCTAGGTATCTGATATATATCCGCAAGATAATCCAGCAAATTTCGAAGGGATTTCATCTGCGCCGCGGTGGGCTCTGTATGCCCCTTCTCGCCATCGGGATTGTCGATGGAATCAAAATTTCCCGTGAGGGCCACCCCCAGGGATTTAAAATTCATTCCCGAAGAGCTGCAGTGGGCCCCCTGCACAAAGTCCGGCCGCCCCTTTTCCACACTCCCGTCGGCCCGGATAAGGTAATGATAGCCTATATGTATCACCACCCCTCCTTCGGCGCGCTCAAATCCCCTATCGACATATTCTTCCACCAGACGTTTCGGCTCCGCCACGATCACCCCAAACCCCCTTCGGGCATGATACGCGTCTATTTCGAGAGACGGGACGTCGTGCCCGGCGGTGTGATGGATTACAATAAACCTTGGATACAGCCTTTCCATACTTTCAACCCCCCAAATAAATTTTGATTTTAAGTTAAATGTCCGCAGGCCGGTGTGAATAGCCGCGCAAATCGACGCCGGGATTAAATAATCAGCTTCGGGGTTCCAATTTTGAAATCACCTTTGCCAGCTCATTGATGCTGTTGGTGAGGCTTTCCATCTTGGCTTCCACCCGCACCAGCAGGTAGATGGAGACCACTATTGGAAAACCCACATTGGCCACCTGAGCTACGATTTCCTGCATGAGAATCCCCTCCTCCTACACTAAATCAAAATTGATCTGATGAAAAAAATCGCCTTAAAGCTCAATTTTATCCGGCATAAGTTTCCATGATTCATATTTTAACGCCCTGACTCACATTAACGCAGGAATCCGGTATTTCCGGATTCCTACTTAATCGAACCTCGAATTTCTAATCTCGGGAACGGAGCCCCATATATTCAGCCCGCAGGCCCCGCCCCGAATCTCGAACCTAACCCTGAGAAATGATTTCGGTCACTTCCCTGGACACGATGGCGGCGCTCACTGCTTTTACGATATCTCCGCCGGTGGTGTTGAAGATGTTTTTCGCCAGTATAGCATCCATTGCGGCCTGAACCTCGGCGGCGGTCAGGTTGTCCTTGGGGTCCGCCACGGAAATCCTGGCGTTTTTCCCCGCAGCGTTCTGGAAAACCATCTCAAGGCTTTTTGCCATGCAGTTTCACCTCCTTTTCGAAAATCTGGGCCCGCGATAAGCCAGATCGGCCGGGCATACACTGCCTAACTGATTGCTCTAACATCCGTGCCGGCAAAGCCCGTCAGGATTGCGTCTCCCAGCCAGATTCATTCCGGCCAAATCCCGGCTTCCCGCAGGCCGTGGAGCATCAAGCCCAGCCTACATTAACCTTGCTCGACCAGTTCGGTCTCCATCACCCGGCGGATGGAATTCACCGGATGAGCCTGAAGCCCTGCCAGCTGCTTTGCCACATCCAGCAGATCCTGATCAGCTGCGTCGGTCTTCACTCTGGTGTAAGACCTGGTTTTCAGCACCGGTTTGTTGTTCTCGTCGACTCCGGTCTGAACTATGATCTGGAGACTGGAATCCACGGGAGTCACTACTACCGCCATGCAACTTCACCTCCTCTCCCTTTCGCCAGCCCCGGCCTTAAAAAAACCTTCGTCCTGGGAGATGTGACGCCTGCAGGAACTTTTCTCCCCTTTACCGGCCAGCGGCCCTGGAAATCTCTCCCGGCCGCCCGCCGTTTTTTCAGGCTCGAGTGGCCTACGTTTACACTTAGACCGCCTGCCGCAATTCCCTCAGGCTCAGGCGGCCTTCATTTCACCTTTCGGCCGCCCGTCCTTCCGGGGCTGTCCGATTACGCTTTGATTATACGACGCCGCCGGAAAAAACAAAAAAGCCGGGCGGCAGCCTTTCGGCATCCGCTCCCGTGCAAAAAACGGCCGAATCGCCCCCACCGGGCCTGTAATAAAATCCATCCGGCCCGGATTGAATCAAAAAACATCCCAATCGGAGCCGGTGGGCATATTCATCCCAAAAAAAATAATCCCAATCGGGCCAGGTCCATGAGAACGCCGAATTTTATCACTGCAATTGCAGTCCAAAAGCGCGTATGATATGATGAAAAAGGAAAAAAAATGAAAATAAAGAAAGGGGCTTTCTTATGAAGTCTATTAATGTGATAGGTAATCAGGATTTAATCAATTACTTCAAAAAAAGACCCCAACATTTTGCTGGCTGCAGTCTTCGGTTCCTTTGTAGAAAACGACTTTCTTGAAAAAATCAGCGATATAGACATAGCCATATTGTTTGAGAATAATATAACTTTACTGGATGAAGCCCGAATATATAACAGTATGCAAAAAGAGTTTATACAAAATTTAAAAGAAGATTGGAAGGATGAATTTTGAAGATAAAAGTCATTCCTGAGGACTTCATAGTGAAAGAACTCATAGATTTAAAATATACATCCGGCGGCAGATACCGCATCTACCGACTAAAAAAGCGCCACTGGAACACCATGGACGCGCTGCTCTACATCGCCCGGGAAAACCACATCCCCATGGCCATCATAGGCTCCGGCGGCAGAAAGGACAGGCACGCCGTCACATATCAATACATCTCCGTGCCCCGCGAGCATGAACTAAAGTTCGGACAGCCCAACGTGGAGCTCACCTTTGAAGGCTTCGCCGACGATTTTGTATCCCCGGCCATCCTGCGGGGCAACTACTTCGAGCTCACCCTGCGCAAGATAAAGCCCGAAGAAAGAGGCGCTGTCGAGCAGCGCCTGCAGGAAATAGAGAGATACGGTTTTCCCAACTACTTTGACGACCAGCGCTTCGGCAGTATAGGAAACCCCAGCGAAATCCTGGCTGAGCGCATAATAAAAAAGCAGTACAACGGTGCCCTGAAGCTGTTCTTCACCACCGCCCACCCCGAGGACAAAAAACAAGAAAAAGAGCGCAAGAAAAAAATAACAGAGCTCTGGGGAAACTTCCGGGAAATCCTGCCCCTCTGCCGCACAAAGGCAGAAAGGGATATAATGGAGATTCTTTCCACCGGAAAAAGCAAACAGCACCTCATAGAAGCCATAAACGCCATCCCCAAGGAAACCCTGAGCATGCACTTTTCCGCGTATCAGAGCTTTCTGTGGAACAAAGTACTGGAGCGCATACTTTTGTCTCATGCCGACGAACTCTTTGAAGTAAAGGGCAAGATAATGGACTACTACTTTTACAAGACCCTTACACCGGAAAACTTAAAAACCTTAGAAAAAATGGAGATTCCCACAGTATCCTACAGCATACCCAAAACGTCGCCGCATATCGACAGGGCCGTAAACGAGGTCCTTTCCCAAAGAGAAGTGAAACCTTCGGACTTCAATTTAAAAAAAATAAGGAAGTCCTTTTTCAAATCCTTCCTCCGACCGGCAATCATATTCCCCGAAAACCTATACATCGGTCCCTTCGAAGACGACGACATCTACCCGGGCTTTATCAAATTCAATCTAAAGTTCACCCTGCCGCCAGGCTCCTTTGCCACCATGCTGGTAAAAGCCATAGGCATCACATGAAAGATTACTCAAGGGTATCCCGACACCCGCAATGCACCGCTTTGCCCTCGCGCATAAGCGAAGATGCAGGGCGCCCGCAGCGAGGACATAAAGGCGTTTCAATCTTTCGGGAAAGAGTGTTGTATAAAACTTCAAACTCAAAAAATTCATCCTTCTGCTGGATTTCCAGATTCAAATGAAGTTTTGGAAGGCGGTAAATAACAATGCTATCCAGAAAAACCTCCGCATTCACCGAGTATTTTTCCTCCACATCCTGGCATCTCCTTATCTTATCGGCCTTGGCGGCTTCAATCTGCTGCTTGATACGGGCGACGCGCTTTTCATCCTGTGTTTTCGCAAGCTTTTTCTCCAAATCCTTTATAGTATCTTCATAAAACCTTGACACTCGAGCCATCTCCCTGTTTTTCAGCACAGCCTGGGCGGCGTTTATCCTTTCCATTTTATCGCTTATCCTGGGCTTTGCTGCGGCACACGCGAAAGCGTAAGCGTCGCCGTCCGATATCACTGGAGCCTGAGGCAATATATGCTGCCTTTTTTCCGCCGGAAGAACTTTTTCCATCTCGCAAAGAAGCTCCTGCACCTCATCATCCTGCCTGCCGGTACTCATGTCCACCAGCACCGGCAGGATTTCCTCCTGATTTTCATCAGAGTGGTAGACGCAGTGGAAATTAAAGTTATAGTAGCAATGTTCGAGGAAAAACCAATTTTTGAGCCGGGGAGGCCTGCACTTTGCAAAGTATACGGACTCCCGCAGCATTTCCTCAATCCTGGGCGCAAGGTCCAGCCTCTCTACTGGTATGAAAAACTCCACCGCCCTTCCTTTCGAAAGGGCAAGCTCCGTGACTTCGTGCAGGATGAAACTTCCGAATGTCACAAATTCGGAGTCTCTATTCTCTCGGGCCACCTCGTAATCAAAGGCCAGGTTCAAAAGATTCCTGCCGTTGAATTTTTCCGCAAGAAAGTCAGGCACCAGGGCCTCGATAAGCGCATATCCTTTCTGCTCGATTAGAGCGCCGAAGCTCTCCAGCGTGCGCACCACGAAATCCTGTATCGAATAAACATTATTCTCCATCGGGCAACAACTCCCCCAGAAGATTTTCATCTATATGCTTTACGGCCTCATAATGCTTTTTGGCTGAAGCCAGTTGCTCTCCCAGCTCTTCCAGATGCATTGAAAGTTCTTCTTCCGTTTTGGATTCCGCCCATATTTCCATGATGATATCCTCAAAATCTTTCTCCTCTTTCAGGCTTCCGAGGATCATGTCCAGTTCCCCGACCACCAGTTGAAACATGTTTATCTTTGCGTCTAAAAGCTCCAGTATCTTTGCTTCAATAGTATCTTTTGCGGAAAGGTTGTAAATAAATACACTGTTTTTCTGCCCTATCCTGTGCAGCCGTCCGATGCGCTGCTCGATGCGCATGGGGTTCCACGGCAAATCAAAATTCACCATAACATGGCAGAACTGAAGATTGCGGCCCTCGCCGCCGGATTCGGTGCTGACCAGTACCTGGGCATGCTCCCTGAAATCGTCCACCTCCCGCTCTTTTTCCTGCCTGAGCATGCTGCCGTGCAGAGTGGCCACCCGAAACCCTTGCTTTTGCAGAAAATCTACCAGATATTCCCTTGTCCGCTGAAATCCCGTAAAAACTATAACTTTATCATCGATGTTTTTAAGGAGTTTTAAAAGAGCCTGGGCCTTGGAATTATCATGGATTTCCCTCGCTTTGCCCGAAAGCTGCTGAAGCTTTTTCGCAAGATACGGCGGGTTTTCATCGTGGGATGCCATTTTTTCAAGGGTGGGAGCCACAGCCCATGCGCTGCTTCCAACTTCGCGCTGCAATGTCTTCAAAGAAAACTGATTCAATATTGTTTTTTCCTTGCTGTTAAAATAGTTTCGGACAAGGGCGGTGATTTCATCATACAGCATCTTTTCCGGAGGCGACAGCTCAATTTCCACCACCTCCGCATAGCGCTTCACGGATATGGAGTTTGTATCGCTGCGGCGGTTGCGCACCATTACATCTTTAAGAAGGGTTTTCAAACTGTCCAGATTCTGCGGCTTGAGCCTGTCCCCGCGGCTGATGAAGCGGCGGCGGAAATTCTGAGCGGTGTCAAGCTGCCCGGGGCTCAAAAGAGTAATCAAGTTGAAAAGCTCTTCCAGATCGTTTTCCACGGGAGTGGCCGTCAGAAGCAGTATGTAGCGCTTCTTCAGCATATTGATCAACTGCCATCCGAGAGTGGAGCGGTTTTTAAAATGATGCGCCTCGTCCACTATCACCATGTCGTATTCCGCCTCGCACACCAGAGAACGGTTGGCCAGGCGCTTAGCCTTGTCCACGGAGGCGATGATGCGGTCAAAACGGGTCCACCCGTTTTCATACTTATTGAATTCCGGGCTGTCGTAACTGATAAAATCCAGATTAAACTTGCTCAGCATTTCTTCCTGCCACTGCTCCACCAGAGACGAGGGTGTTAGAATGAGCACCTTCTTCACCAGGCCGCGAATGATATACTCCATCATAATGAGCCCGGCTTCTATGGTTTTTCCCAGGCCCACCTCATCGGCCAGCAGCGCCCGCCCGCGCATTCTTTGAAGCACATGCTTCACAGTTTTTATCTGATACTCGTACGGTTCGATATTTCTCGCCACGTTCAGCGAAAGCAGCGTATCAAACCCCGGCCTTACAGCAAACGCCAGAGCCTGTTGATGGATATAAAACTGCTTCATGTCATGCAAAGAGCCGGGATCCCAGTCCCATTTGAAATTATTTTTTCCTTCGCCCATTAAAAAATGAATGCGGGGATTTGAAATGCTCTCTGCGGCAAACCTGAGAGAGCTGACATTTTCCGGCGATATGAAAAATGTCCCGTTTTCTTTAGGCTGCAAATAAAAAAAGTTTTTTTTCAAAGATTTGATGAATCTGCCCAGCCCGCGCCCCTTCAATAGATTTTGCTTTCTATCTATGCTGCACTTTATAGCCTTATCCCTGGAATCGACGAGAATAATTTCTTCCGAAGAAGCATACTGTTCAAATACATGCCGCATTGTATCATCCATCTCGATACAATCGAGCTCCAGAAGTTCCGTATCCGGCCGGCACAGGAAAACAGCTTCCATGGGAAAAAACCCCTTTCACCCGAATTTATCTTTATCCATTATACTTTAATCTTAAACTCAACTCAATACGGATGCGCTTTAAGCATAGTGTTTTTTTTCGAGATTGTGGAAAAATCAGGTAGAACCCGAATTCATACAAGATGAACAAAATTATCGCACAAAAAAGAAGGAAATCGCCTCCCAATGTAGAATAAAAACAAAACCGGGCATGAATCGACATACAATGCCGGATCATAAATCAAACCGGCCTGGCCATTGCGCCGCTTTGCCGGTCCACCGGGAGGCTTTCCGGGGATACACCCCCGATTTGCAATGAGAAAAAAATGGTTCGTGCTTTTTACAAAAAGCGGCGAGGAGAATAAGCTCAAGGAAGCCATCGAGCACATCTTCCCGCCGGATGAGATAAAACCCTTGATACCCCGAAGAAGGCTCATGGAAAAGCGGCAGGGGAAAAAAATCGAAGTGGTGCGCACCCTGTTCCCCGGATACGTATTTATAAATACAACCATGACCGAAGAAACCTACAACAACATTAAAAAAATGCCGGTGGGCTCAAAACTGCTCATGGCAGACTTGGAACCGGCCGAAGTGCCCGTGGAAGAAATGAGGCCCATCCTGAAGCTCACCGGAGCATCGGATATCATAGGATACTCCACCGGCATAAGAGTAGGCACAAAAGTCAAAATCATCGACGGCCCGCTGAAGGACTTCGAAGGGCTCATCATAGACGTGGACAGCAGAAAAGGCAGAGCCAAAGTCCTGCTCGACATTTTGAACGAGACCAAGAAAGTGGACCTGGGCCTTACAGTGATAAAAAATCTGGAGGCGGAATTATAGAGAGATATGGAATTTCCTGCCCGGAACCATACTTAATGGAATCAATTACTGGCGTAGCAAATTGGGATGGCACTATTGACAACTATTGACAAATATAATATTTGAGAATTTATCACGATGTGGTATCATTAATAATAGGCCCTGCTCATATTCATCGGCAAGGATGAATATGAGATTGTGGAAAAATGAGAAATGATTAACCAGTGCAGCCACATAAAAAACAGAAGATAAAGGAGTGGTAGCATGCCATTACCACAGGAAAATAAAAAATATACCTACGCCGATTACTTGACCTGGCCTGAAGATGAAAGATGGGAAATAATAGATGGCGTGCCCTACATGCAAGCAACCCCCTCATGGCAACATCAAACGATTTCTGTGGAACTTACAAGGCAGTTCGCCAATTTTCTCCAGCAAAAACCGTGCAGAGTTTTTACAGCGCCGTTCGATTTAAGGTTGCCTGAAGAAAATGAAAGCGACGATGAAATCACAAACGTCCTGCAGCCCGATATTGTGGTGATTTGCGACAATAAAGGCCTCAAAGGCACAGGTTTTTACGGAATCCCCGAGCTCATCATTGAAATTTCATCACCTTCCACATCGAGAAAAGATAAGGTATTAAAGTTTAATAAATACGAAAAAGCAGGTGTCAAAGAATACTGGATAGTAGAGCCCGAGGGGAAATTTATAAGCGTATTCACCCTGCAGGAAAATAAAAGATACGGCAGGCCTGAAACCTACACGGAAAAAGACAAAGTAAAAGTCTCGGTTTTCCCAGATATCACAATCGATCTGACACCGGTCTTCGCCTCCATATGATGGTCCGGTCATTTTTTTTATTATTTACATATATGGTGTACTTGGGCCTTGTGATACTTCAAGCCCTGTGATATCATTATAATCAGAAAATATAAACGGGAGGGTTAACTGTGCAGGAGGCCAGGCGCCCTATGAAAATTCCATACGGCATCTCCAACTTCAAAAGCCTCAGGGAACAAGGGTATCTTTACGTAGATAAAACACCATACATAGAAAAACTGGAAAACCTAAACAGCAAATACATATTCTTCATCAGGCCCCGCCGCTTCGGCAAAAGCCTGTTTTTGTCCACCCTGGAGCACTACTACGACATAAATGCCAGAGAAGATTTTCAGAAACTCTTTGGCGACTTATATATAGGTAAAAACCCCACCGTATTTAGAAACCAATATTTAATTTTGAAAATGAATTTTTCAGGGTTGAATACATCAAGCAAAGAGGAACTAAAACAATCTTTCCATTTAAGGGTGCTTGATTCAATTGTAAATTTTTTAAATATATATAGTAATTTTTTTGCAAATATTCTTACGATAAAAGAAAAAATCGAGGCCACAGACGATACAGGCTCAGCGCTCATAAAATTTATAGATGCAGTAAAAACAACAGAAAAAAAAGTATACCTCATCATCGACGAATACGACCACTTTGCCAATGACATCATCGCCATGGGGGAAAAAGATTTTTACAATGACATCATAAGAGCATCCGACTTCGTGCGAGATTTTTACGAGACTGTCAAGATAGGCACCGAAAGCGTCATAGACAGAATATTCATCACCGGCATATCCCCCATTATGCTGGATGACCTCACCAGCGGCTTCAACATCGCCATGAACATTACTATGGACCAGGAATTGAATGAAATGCTGGGATTTACCCGGGAAGAAGTAAGCGGCATCTGCGATAAACTGGGGATAGGGCAAAAAGAAATAGATATAAAAATAAAGGAATATTACGATGGCTATTTATTCCATCCTGAAGGAAATGAAAGATTATATAATCCCGACATGATGTTATACTTTCTCGATCAGTATATCAGAAAAAAACGAATTCCAGAAAGACTGATAGACGACAACGTGAAGATGGATTACGGAAGGTTAAACCGTCTTGCGGTAAACAAAGAAAACAAAAAAATGCTCGAGAAAATAATACAGGATGAAAGCATCACTTCCGATATAGTCACAAGATTTTCCTTTGACAGGATGTATGATCATGATTATTTCATATCCTTGCTGTTTTACATGGGCCTTCTGACCATTGATAGAAAAGAAAGGACCAGACTCGTACTCAAGATACCCAATTACGTGATAAAAACCGTATTCTGGGAATATATAGCTGATTCTCTTAAAAAAGACTACGGCGTAAAAATTGATACCACTCAATTAAAAAAAGCTATAGAAGATATGGCCTACAACGGCACGATAGAGCCGTTTATCACATATATAAGCCAGAACATCTTAAAATCCCTGTCCAACAGGGATATGATCGACTTCGATGAAAAATATATAAAAGTAATCTTGCTGTCCCTTTTAAATATCAGCCCGGTTTATATACCCGTAAGTGAGCGGGAAGTCGAAACCGGATACATAGATATTTATCTCGAACGGGATATGCGTACCCCTGATGTGAAATATGAATGGATTTTGGAACTGAAATATATAAAAAAGAGTGAAGAAAGAAGGCCGGACTTTGCACAATACATTGAAAAAATAAAGGCTGAAGGTCAGGAGCAGCTGGAGCGCTATAAAAAAAGCCGCCGCCTGGAAAACAAAAAAGACCTCAAACAGGCCCTGCTCATATTCATCGGCAAGGATAAATACGAAATTGTGGAAAAATGAGGCAGATGAGGAGTGAGAAAATGGAATGCAGCGACCTCTTGAAGCTGATTAAAAAGGGAGAGGATTCCAAAACTCAATTCAAAGAAAAAATCGATAGCATAGACGCACTGGCCGCTGAGATATGTGCATTTGCAAACACCGAAGGAGGTCAAATCATCATTGGAGTCACAGATAAAGGTGAACTTGTCGGAGTAGACAATATCCATAGATTGAATCAAACCATTTCCAACGCCGCATCCGGCAAATTGGAACCTCCTTTAAGCGTCACCACGGAAAATATACTATGCAATGACAAATTGGTTGTCATTATTAATGTTCCCCGGGGTGATGAAATGATTATTCCAACCACCTCCATCGATGATATCGACATGTTTGTATTCAGGGACTTTTATGAAAAAGAATATGGGATGTCATTGGATCAAAGTGGCCTTCCCCTTGAAAAGTTGCTCACAAACCTTAAGCTGTTAAAAGAAGGCAATCTCACCCTGGCCGGACTTCTCATCTTCGGCGCTAAACCTTCCAGGATAAGACCCCAGTACATTATAAAGGCAGTGGCATTTCCGGGTACTGATATAAGTGGAAATGAATACCTCGACAGCGAAGACATCGACGGCATATTATTCCACCAATATAAAGATGCCATGGCCTTTTTGAAAAGAAACCTGAAAAAAGTCCAGCGGGGCCAAAATGTAAATCTTCCGGGCATACTGGAGATTCCCGAGATAGCCCTGGAGGAGGCTGTCGTCAATGCGCTGGTGCACCGGGATTATTTTATAGACAGCAGCATACGCATATTCGTTTTTGACGACAGGGTGGAAATCATAAGCCCCGGCAAACTACCCAATTGAGGCGGATAATGATTTTTATTGACGGGAACAATTATGTGATTTACATATAATCCTTGAACAAGATGATTTAGAGAAAATTAAAGCATAAAAAACTGCGGAGGTTCGAATCCTCCGCAGCGTGGTAAGAATAGCTGTATAGTCCGAACCTATACAGCTATTATAATTATATGTTGATCATAGTAAATATATTCTTATGTATATGATATAAACTATATATTCTTCTTTTTTTCCACATAGTCTTAACAAAATCTCTCTAAAAAGAAAAAAGCTGCAAGAAAAAAGCTGCAATAAACCGCAGCTTTTTTTGTCCAGTCGAGTTTATATTAAATGCTGTTATTTTATTGACTTCAGGAAATCGTTTAACAATTTTACTTGTTCCGGTTTGAAATTTCTTACTGTTTCGACCAAATCTTTTAGCTCCGGGCTCAAGGGATTGGAGGGAGTTTCATCCAGCAATTCAGATATTTTTAAGTTAAATGCCTGTGATATTTTTAATATGATATCCACTGTTGGCCGTTTGATGCCTCTTTCAATTTCTGAAAGATAAGAAGCCGAAATGCCTGTAGCTTGAGAAAAATCCTTTCTTGACATATTCATTTTCTGACGCATTTCTTTTATTTTAGAACCTATGTCCATCTAACTCTCACCCTTTTATGCCATGTCAATAAATATAATACTATCCTAAAAAGATGAAATATCAAGAAATATGGGGAAAATAAAAGAAAATAAAAAGAAAATAGAGTCAAATATACGCTATAGCATCAAATAAAATTTGATATATCATACACTATAGCGTATTATATATTTGAACTTTAGTTTAATACTGGGGTAAAACCATGCTTAAAAAATCTCTTCTCTCGTCTTATCATCAGCAAAAGAAAGGAGGTTACAATAAAAAGAATTGTTATAAATTGACTATATTATGCAAGCCTTTAGCGGGCAAAAGCTCTAAAACCCAAAACTTCAGCTGCTTTTTAATCCATTTTAATGTTACTATAAGATGATAGAAAAATCAAGGAAGAGAGACGCAGAATAATACAGAATATTTATCAAAATTATTTATATTGCATATTAAGTAAGGAGGAACTTCCGTTGGAAAATGTTTTGATGATACCGGGCCCTTGCGATGTGGAACAGGATGTTTTGCTGGAAATGGGGAGGCAGGTAGTATGCCATTATGGGGCTGAATGGGCGGATTTCTACAATAAAACTTGTGATTTGATAAAAGAATTATTGCAGGTTCCGGGAGAAGTCTTTATTGTTAACGGTTCCGGCCATCTTGCAGTGGAAAGCATGGTCCTGGCTCTTGGCGAAAGTGGTGAAGAAATCGGCATTGTCGATAATGGCCATTTTGCTCACAGAATGATTGAGATATTAGAAACGTACGGTATAAGACCGAAGGTGCTTGAAATAGAATGGGGAAAAGCTGCTGCACCTGAACAAGTGGAGAGATTCCTTTCAAAAAATCCTGCTGTAAAATCACTGGCACTGGTACATAGTGAAACAAGCACGGGAGCTTTAAATCCATTGGAAGAGATAGGATGTATTGCAAAAAAGCATGGTGTTGTATTCGCAGTGGATGCCGTATCTTCAGCCGGAATTGTCCCGATAGATATGGAAAATTATGGCATAGATTTATGCGCGATAGCTTCCCAGAAAGGCTTTGGTGCACCTCCGGGGCTTGCCATACTTGCAGTCAGCAAGAGGGTTCTCGAAATTATCAGGAAAAGGAAAGTGCCTACTCCGGGCTGGTATGCGAGCCTTTCCGTTTGGGACAGGTTCCGCCGTGAACAGACAAACTTTCAGCCGTACAGCATAAGTATGGCGGTTAATCTGATTTTCGCGTTAAACAAATGCCTGAGAGCCATAAAAGAAGAAGGAATAGTGCAAAGATACAGGCGGCACTGCGACGTTGCGTCAATGCTGAGAAGGGGCTTAAATGAAATGGGGCTTGATATATTCTGCAAAGAAGCCGAACCAACGCCGGTGATAACTGTAGCAAAGATGCCGGAAGCCCTGAATTCAATAAAACTTATAAACCACTTAAAAAATAAATACAATATCCTGATTGCAGACGGGCTTGGGAAACTGAAAGGAAAAACCGTCAGAATTGGCCATATGGGCAAAAATGCTTCTCGAATAAACATAATAGCATTACTTTACGGCATTGAAGAATTTCTTCACAAGGAGGGAATCATATGATTAAAAGACTTAATTTTGCACAAATATTGTTAATAGCATCAATATTAGGCATAATTGTCGGATTTATAGGCGGTGATTCAATAACGGCAATAAAACCTCTGGGCGATTTGTTTGTAAGACTATTGTTCATGATAGTGCCTGGCCTGGTATTTTTCTCAATAGCTTCCTCATTTGCCAATATTTCAGATGTTAGAAAATTGAAGAAATGGGCGGGAAAAGTTGTAGGCTGGTTCCTTTTGACTACATTAATCGGAACATTTATCGGAATCATTGCCGGTTTAATATGGAAACCGGGAACAGGCCTTGTAATACAAGGGCAGAAAATAGAACAAGTCAACAAACTGACAGTTAATACTTTTTTAGATTGGATACCGAGCAATGCATTGGGTGCCATCACCGAAGGCAATATTATTCAGATTGTCGTCTTTGCTCTGATTGCCGGTCTAGTTGTAGTGATGCTTGAAAACGGCAAAGACAAGACTGTTCTTCGCGATATTTTAAATGCGGGAATGACTTTATTTGTCACTATCGCTAAATACGTTATGTATTACGCTCCCATAGGCGTTTTTGCACTGATGGCCGTGTCCATTTCAACGTTTAAGAGTGCTCTCGTATCCGAAATGATTCGCTTTATTGCTGCGTACACGGTAGGATTTGTGGTTCACATTGCTTTGATGTATTTCCTCGTTTTCTGGCTTATCACAAGACTCAATGTGTTCGCCTTTACCAAAAAAATTTTCCCAGCCTTGATTACGGCTTTCACAACATGCAGCAGCGCAGCTACTTTGCCGGTAACCCTTCAGTGTATGAAAGAACTAGGGGTGTCGGATGAACTTTCTAACTTTGGCATACCTCTTGGAGTTACATTCAATATGGATTCGATGGCAATAGAAATCCCCCTTTACATTATGCTGGGAATGTATGCTGTCGGGACGAATCCAAATATTGTAGATTTGTTTCAGTTTGTGCTTCTTGGTGTTCTCTTTTCAATTGGCTGCGCCGGAGTGCCCGGTGGCGGCCTGGCAATAGCGACAATATTGATTCAAGCATTTAACCTTCCCACGCAAATAGTTGCATGGATTGCGGCAATTTTTGCTTATCTAGACGTAACAGGCACGGCGATAAATGTATGGGGAGACATGGTCTGCACCACTATTGTAGCAAAAACCGAAGGCTTATTGGAATAGGCCGCGCGAGAGCGCGGCTTTTTCTTTATCACATCGTCGCCGCGGCCCAAAGAATGTTGCATCCAAAAATATTGCCAAAAAAAGAAGGAAATCGCCTCCTGATGTAGAATAAATTAAAATTGAGCAAAAACCCTGTACAAAGCGGCAAACTCCTGAGGCGTTCCGGCGCCCTTGCAAGCCGAAAATACATATTTTGTGATTTGCAAAAAGGCACGCAAATCATATGGTGGAGCTTTGCGCTTTTTTACGAATCAAAGATTATCTGCTCAATATCAAAATTTATTTAGAAACAGGTGAAGCTAATGGGACGAAAACAGAAATTAAAGGAACAGAGAAAAAAAGAAGAAAAGAAAACGGCATCCTTTTCAGCAGGCTTCCCCGCTGAAAGGGGAACTTTATATTATATAATTTACATGGGACTCATCATACTTCTGTTCTACCCCCCATATTTCAGGGGTATGTTTTTTGATAAGGAATTTTTGCCAACGCATATATACACCGGACTTTTATTCATGACATGGATGATTTATAAAGGCTTTATAAAAAAAGAGCAAGATATATTGAAATCACCTATAGATTATGCTGCCCTTGCCCTGGTAGCGGCCTATTTTATCTCAATCTTTGCTGCGGTAAATATCCGCTATGCAGTAGGAGAGCTCTTGAAATACATAAACTACTTCATGGCTTTTTACCTTGTATCTGATTTTACCAGCACTGAGAAGGATATCAGAATAATCTTGTGGACAATGGTGCTTTCCGCTTTCGGTGTGGCATTTGTCGGAATCGGCGCCGCTGCCCGTACAATTGCATATAACGGCGCTTTTGTGGACGGTATGATAAATTCCACCCTTCAGTACCACAACACCCTTGCTGCATACCTTACCGGCGCTTTTATGATATGTGCCGCACTCTGGGTTGTTTCCGAGAAACACTGGCAGAGGGCGATTCTTGCCTGCATAAATTACACCCTTTTCCTGGCTTTTCTCTTTTCCTTATCCCGGGGAGCATGGCTCATGTTTCCTTTATTTTTCATAATACTTCTGGCAGGAATGCCGGGAAAATACCGAAGAAAAATATTCGGGAATTCCGTGGAAACTTTCATTTCAGCCATAGCCGTTTCGCCGGGTTTCGGCGCCGCCATATCCGCACAGCAAAAAATGGCGGCATGGTCCTGGTACCTAGCCGGTCTTGCCATTGCTGTAATTCTGTATTTTGCCGTTGAAAAAGCCGGTGAACGCTTAACCATTAATATAAAACCGAAAATAATCATTACGGTAGTTATAGTTTTCGTAGTACTTCTGGGATCCATTTGCTATATAGTATTTACCACCGACTCCCCTGTTTCTCATATGGCTTCCAGATTTCTCCCGCAGAACATCGGCCAGAGATTGTCCAGCATTCAGATGGGAGACCATAGTGTCCAGGAAAGGCTCACGTTTTACCGTGATGCATTGCAGATAATAAAAAAACATCCTTTAATCGGCACTGGAGGCGGCGGCTGGAAAGCAATGTATTTTGCATTCCAATCGTATAGGTATTTCAGTACCGAAGTTCACAATTTCTTCCTTCAAGTGTGGACTGAAACGGGGACGCTGGGCTTTTTAATTCTGGTTGCTTTGTGGCTCATTATATTCCGTGCGGAATATTATATAATGAAGTCTGATTCTGATATGGCAATCAGAGCGCTCAGCTGGGGAGCATTGGCTTGCGCCATTGCGCTTGGCGGCCATAGCATGATGGATTTCAACCTCTCTCTAGGTGCAGTTTCCCTTTTCCTTTGGGAAATTTTTGGGATTATTAAAGCGGCAAGCATAATATCTGCACCCAAAGCTTTGCCCCGCTCCACCTCAAACGTATTTCATTGGCCGTGCGTCGTTGCTTCCATCGTATTTATATTAATTTCTTTTTCTCTGTATCAGGGATATATGTACGGCCAGCAGGCGGTAAGTTATATTCAGCAGCAGAATGTGACAAAGGCTAGGGAAGCCTTTGAAAAAGCTTCAAAATACGACCCTTTAACATCTTCATTTAAAGCGGATCTCAGCCAGATTGAAGAAGCAATAGGAAGGCAGACAAAGGATGAAAGTCTATTACAGAAGGCCGAAGAGGATAAGATAACGGCAGTAAATCTGGACCCGTATAACGCCAAGCTCAGGGTGCAGATGGCAGCCTATTACCTTAACAAGGGTAAGCTTTCCGAAGGTCTTGCGGAACTGGAAAAAGCATCGGAGCTGAATCCGTTCAATGCCGACATTTGGGAAAACCTTGCCGACGCTTATGAGAAGGTGGCGGAGCTGTATATAAGACAGGGGAAAAAAGATGATGCCCTGAACCTGACAAAAAAATCCATTTCCATATATGACAAAATTACCCAAATCAACATGAAAGCTCCGAAACATGCTCCGGAAAAGCTGGATATGACAAACAAGCTCATGCTCTATATATATAAATCAAAACTGCTGGCTGAGCATATAGACGACAAAAATTATTATAAAAAACTGGATGGCCTTGTCTTTGCTTCAGATTTTACAATAGATACCGATAAAAACGGCATTCCCGATTTATGGCAGATTGAGAATTCGCAGGGGAGCGTTATAGATATAAAGATGGATAAAGACTATGCAAGGATTGCTGCCAGCGGAGAACAACCCGCATTTTTATCCAACAAAGAGAATATATCATTGAAAGCAAATACATTTTATACAATCAATATGGATATAAAAGGAAATATATCAAGAGGAAAAATAACTTTGAACATCCTCACCCAGGAAGGGACAAATCCGCAATACCAGGCCGGCGACATCGCACCCGATACGGGAAATGCGCCGATTTCAAAGACCTTTCGCACTACTAAAGATTTAAAAGAAGGAAAGCAATCCATAAGACTTGACATCCAGGGGGTAGAAAATGAGTATCTGGATATTAAATATCTGGAAATATGGGAGGAATAAAATACGTTAACATACCTGAAGGATAAAGGATAAAAAATAAGAAAGGCTGGGATCAAATGAAAAAAGCTTTAATAACCGGAATAACAGGCCAGGACGGCTCCTATCTTTCGGAACTGCTTCTGGAGAAGGGCTACAAAGTCTACGGCCTGTTGAGAAGAAAAAGCAAGGTCGATTACGGAAATGTAGAACATTTGAAAGATGAAATCGAATTCATATACGGAGATATGATAGACCCCGTATCCCTGATAAATGCCATGCGCATTTCCCAGGCGGACGAAGTATACAATCTTGCAGCGCAGTCCTTCGTGGCAACATCCTGGGAACAGCCTCTGGCCACCGCCCAAATCGACGCTCTCGGAGTCACGAACATACTGGAAGCAATTCGAATGGTGAAGCCCGATGCGAGGTTTTATCAGGCTTCCACCAGCGAAATGTTCGGCCTTGTACAGGAAATGCCACAACGTGAAACGACACCTTTTTATCCGAGAAGCCCTTACAGTGTGGCAAAACTTTACGGGCACTGGATTACCAGAAACTACAGGGAAAGCTATAATATTTTCGCATGTTCCGGCATACTTTTCAATCACGAATCGGAAAGAAGGGGAAAGGAATTCGTCACGCGCAAGATAACCGATGCGGCTGCCAGGATAAAACTGGGCCTGCAGGATGTGCTGGAACTCGGCAATCTCGATGCCAGAAGGGATTGGGGCCATTCTAAAGATTATGTGAAAGCCATGTGGCTTATGCTGCAGCAGGATGAGCCCGACGATTACGTAGTGGCTTCAGGCCAGACTCACACGGTAAGAGAATTTGTAGAACTGGCATTCAAACATGTCAATATTGACATCAAATGGATGGGAGAAGGCGTAGAGGAAAAAGGCCTGGATAAAAAGACGGGCAAAGTTGTAGTGGCAGTAAATCCGAAATATTTCAGGCCTGCGGAGGTAGATGTATTGCTAGGGGATGCCACAAAAGCCAGGAAGAAACTGGGATGGCAGCCGGAAATATCCTTCGAAGAACTGGTGCGGAGAATGGTATTTGCAGACCTCGACAGAGTAAAAGAAGAAATGAAATTTCAGGAATATATGCTGGAGACAGCTGCAGGCAACGATAAATGAGGTGATATCTTGAAGGCTTTGATTACGGGTATAAACGGTTTTGTGGGCGAATATCTTGCCGTGTATCTTCAAAGCCGTAATATCGAAGTCTGTGGCACTTATTTTAAAGAAAACATCCAAAATACAGGATTTCAAGTTTTCAAGATGGATGTAACTCAAAAAAGCCAGGTATTGGAAGTACTGAGCCATGTAAAGCCCGACTGCATATTTCACCTGGCCGCCCAGAGCTCTGCGGCGGTATCCTGGAAAGAACCGCAGATGACAATGGAAGTAAACGTCGGCGGCACTATAAATATTCTGGAAAGCCTGATGGAATTGAAAATGAATCCCAGGATACTGCTGGTTGGCTCCAGTGAAGAATACGGCTTTGTCAGGCCCGATGAATTGCCTGTCAATGAAACGCAGCCCTTCAGGCCGGCCAACCCGTATGCGGTCAGCAAAGTCGCCCAGGACATGCTGGGGGAAATTTACTCTAAGGCGTATGGCATGGATATCGTGCGTGCAAGGCCTTTCAATCACATCGGCCCCAGGCAGAATCCCACTTTTGCGGCTCCGGATTTTGCAAAAAGAATCGCTCTTATGGAAAAAGGAAAACTGGAACCGGTGCTGGCGGTGGGAAATCTTGAAGCCGAACGGGATTTTACCGATGTGCGGGATGTGGTGAAGGCTTACTATGACCTGCTCCAAAAAGGCGAAAAAGGCCAGGTTTACAATATAGGTTCCGGAAAGTCGTATAAGATACGGTATATACTGGATGTGCTGCTGTCGCTTTCTGAAGTGGACGTGCAGATAAAGCAGGACCCTGCCAGGATGAGGCCCTCAGATGTGCCTGTCCTCAGGTGCGACAATACCAGGCTTGTAAAACTCACATCGTGGCATCCAACATATACTATAGAAGAAACTCTAAAAGATGTGCTGAATTACTGGAGAGATATAGTCGAAAACGAGGGAAAACTTAATGATTGAAGATATAAAAGAACTTTACAAATATAGAGAAATGCTCAAAAGCCTTGTAAAAAAAGACTTGAGGACAAGATACAAAGGTTCGGTGCTGGGTTTTTTGTGGACATTCGTAAACCCCTTGCTGCAGCTTTTGGTGTACACCGTTATATTTTCTACAATAATGAGAATCAACATAGATAAATACGCCATGTTTCTGTTTGTGGCACTGCTTCCCTGGATTTTCTTTTCCACGTCGCTGCAGACCAGCGCCGGCACAATAATATCCAACAAGGATTTAGTGAAAAAAGTTTACTTTCCAAGAGAAGTGCTCCCGATATCGGTCGTCACTGGAGCGCTCATGAACCTTCTTTACAGCTTCGTCATACTATTTCCGTGCCTGATAATATCCAGAATAGGCATAACCTCATCTATCATATACTTGCCCATAGTCATACTGGTGGAATACGTAATCACACTGGCCTTTTCATTTTTGGCTGCTTCAATAAACGTTTATTTCAGAGATTTGGAACATCTGCTGGCAATCTTTCTGATGGCATGGTTTTACTTTACGCCCATCATATTTCCTATAGAGATGATTCCAAAACAATATATTGTATACTTTTTTCTAAATCCCATGACACCCATTATCACCGCATTCAGAGACATTCTCTATTACGGCAAGGCGCCGGATCTTGTCATGCTGGGGATTACGCTTATTTCAGGGCTGATGCTTGTCGTATTCGGATATGCCGTATTCAAGACGCTGCAGAAGAACTTTGCGGAGGAAATATAAAATGGACGTGATAAAAGTCAGCGACGTATGGAAAAAATTCAGAATCTATCATGACAGGGGCCTGACGCTGAAGGAAAAAATACTTTTCAGAAACCGGAATAAATTTGAAGATAGATGGGTTTTAAAAGGAATAAACCTGAATATAAAAAAAGGTGAAACCGTAGGCTTAATAGGTGAAAACGGTTCCGGCAAGAGCACATTGCTCAAACTGCTGACCAAAATCATATATCCAAACAGGGGACAGATAGAAATATACGGCAAAGTATCAAGCCTCCTGGAACTGGGAGCGGGCTTTCATCCCGATATGACCGGAAGAGAGAACATATACACAAATGCATCCATATTCGGGCTCACAAAATCGGAGATAGATAAAAAACTCGACGACATCATCGCATTCTCGGAACTTGAAGAATTCATAGACAACCCCGTCAGGACTTATTCCTCAGGCATGTACATGCGCCTGGCATTCTCGGTGGCCATAAACGTGGAACCCGATATACTGCTGATAGATGAAATACTCGCCGTTGGCGATGCCAATTTTCAGAAGAAATGTTTTGATAAACTCAAGGAATTTAAAAAAATCAATACCACCATAGTCATTGTGACCCATGACCTGGGGAGCGTTGAAAAACTGTGCGATAAAGCAGTATGGGTCCATGAAGGATCTATTCAGGATAATGGAGAACCCAAAAAGGTCGTAGATGCTTATTTACAGTTTATGAACCAAAAAAGGGAAGACATAGTTGAAAGAGAATATAGCAAAGAGGAGCAGGAAAGAAGCATAAAATCAGAAGAATTAGAGGCAATTCAACCGGAAGAAGCTCAGCCTGAACAATCCAGGGTTATCAATCAAGGTGAACAGCGCTGGGGAAGCAAAGAAGTGGAAATAATCGATGTCAGAATGATAAATGATAACGGTGAAACAAAACATTTCTTCACCTGTGGAGAAAAAGTTACTATACAAATATCATATAAAAAACATAAAGACATGGATGAATATGTATTTGGGATTGGTATCTTCAATCAGGACGGAATCTCCTGTTATGGAACAAACACCTGTATAGATAAAATAAAGATAAATAAAATAAATCCACAGGGGACGGTCGAATTTATAATCGAGGAACTTTTATTGGTTGAGGGAAGATACTCCCTGGATGTGGCCATTCATGCCGAAGACGGCCGGGCTTATGATTATTATAGAAATGTGTATGAGTTTAATATTACATCGATTATAAATGATGTGGGCATATGTAGATTGAAACATGAGTGGAAAATTGATTAATTGAGGTGTTTTATGATGGATGATATCTTTGAAATAAAAGATACAGAGATTAATGTAGAAGAAATAATGAATGAAATAAGAAAAAGAATCAAAGAACGCAATATTAAAGAAATAGAAATCCCTGAATTAACTTCTTTATCGCTATCAGAAGGAATTAATAATGAAACGAACTTTAACATGGATGAATTTGAAAGGAGTATAGCATATAACAATATTGGTTGGAATGTTGAGACTGAGTTTCCTATCACTTCACATCGAAAAATAATAGGAAGATATATCGTAATTGGCAAAAAAATTATTAGAAAGCTTTTACGCTGGTATATAAATCCTATTATTGATTTACAGCGAGAATTTAATGCCAGCGTTACTAGGGCTTTAAATCAAATAAAAAATTTTATTTTAGAGTTTCAATCTAAATATGAGCAATCTAACGAACAGATCTTATTATTAAAACAACATATCGCATCAATTAAAGAAGATTTGAATAGTAAATATAAATCAATGATAATAAATGAAGAATTGAAGAAGATAAATGAAGAATTAAATAAAATATATAAATTACATGAAGAAATAGAAAAAATAAACGAAGAATTAGGTAAAATCACGCAATTAAATAAAGATATAGATATAAAAACAATTTGTAATAAAATATATAACTTAGAAGAATTGAATTATAAAATAAAGGAGTTAGAGCATAATATAACATCTTTAAGTCAGCAACAGGAAAAAATAAATGAATTAAAGAAATTTGATTTCCAAATTGAAAATGTTTTAAATGATTTTCAAAAAAGACTTTATATTGTAGAAGAAAATGTGAGAGGATTAAATGATATAAATAAAAAGAATCTAAATGTTAATTTAACAGTGGGAGATAGATTGAGAAGGATAGAAAGTTCTTTAAAAAATCAAGGGATGATTAATAATAATCGTGTAAACCTCAAAAAACAAATTGAAAACAATGAAGAAAATTTTGCAGATATAGATTACTTTTTATTTGAAACTTTATATAGAGGAGACAGAGAAGAAATAAAGAAGAGACAATCAATTTATCTTAAATATTTTAAAGATAAGGAAGTAATCTTAGATATTGGATGTGGTAAAGGTGAATTTATTGAGTTGTTGATACAAGAAGGGAAAAAACAAGTTAAAGGTATAGATATTAATCAAGATATGATATTATATTGCAAGGATAAAGGTTTGCCTGTAGAAATGGCAGATGGGATAGAATATCTAAAAAATAATGTAGATGACGATACATTAGATGGAATATTTATGGGTCAGGTAATTGAACATATGACTCCAAGAGATATTATTAGCATAACAAGGTTATTATATCAAAAACTTAAAAAAAATGGTGTAATAGTAATAGAAACTGTAAATCCTCAGTGTTTATATGTTTTTGCCCATAGTTTCTATTTAGATATATCTCATATAAAGCCTATTCATCCATTTACATTGCAGTTTATTTTACAATCTGAAGGATTTGAGCAAATAGATATCTTATATTTATCAAAAACTGAAGAAAAAATACCTGTGATTAAAAGTAATAGTATTGAAAATTTAGAAGAAATTAATACAGCTATTGAAAGATTAAATAATTTAATTTATGGAAGTCAAGATTATGCAATAATTGCAAAAAAATAGTTTTAAAAAAAGGTGTAAATTTTATGAGAATAGATCAATTTTTACCAACAATTGCTTATGGTGATGCGGTTAGTTATGACGCTATAGCAATATCTAATTTATTAAAAAAGCTGGGATTTAAATCTGAAATATTTGCAGAAAATATAGATCCTCGTTTAAATAATTATTTAGCAAAACATATTAATCAATATAAAAAAAATGATTCTGATGATATAATTATTTATCATATGTCAACAGGGTCTGATATATATAATATGTTTAAACATTTAAATATAAGAAAATTGATGATATATCATAATATAACTCCTGAAAGCTATTTTGAATTGTATAATCATAAATTATATCAATTGGTTAAACAGGGTAGAAAGCAATTAGTAGATTTAAAAGATAATATAGATTTAGCACTTGCTGATTCAGAATTCAACAGAAAAGAATTAGTTGATTATGGCTATAGAAACACAGGAGTATTACCAATATTAATTCCCTTTAAAGATTATGAAAAAAAGCCTGATGAAGAAATATTAAATAAATATAATGATGGAAGGACAAATATAATATTTGTGGGAAGAATAGTACCAAATAAAAAACAAGAAGATATAATAAAAACTTTTTATTATTATAAGAAATATATAGATAAAGACAGCAGATTATTTTTAATAGGTTCATATAATGGGATGGAAAAATATTATGGTTTGTTAAAGAAGTTAGTAGAAATATTGGATTTAGATGATGTTAATTTTACTGGTCATATAAAATTTGAAGAGATATTGGCATATTATCATATGGCTGATGTATTTTTATGTATGAGTGAACATGAAGGATTTTGTGTGCCATTAATAGAGAGTATGTTTTTCAAAGTACCGATAATAGCATATAATTCAACAGCTATCCCATATACATTGGGTGATGCAGGGATAATGGTAAACAAAAAGGACTATCCCCTTATAGCAGAAATGATATACCAGGTTGTAAATGATACACATTTCAGAGAACAGATTATACAAAAACAAAATGAAAGGCTTCAGGAGTTTTCTGAAGAAAAAGTAGAAAAAATATTTGTAGATCATTTACACAGATTTCTTAATGGTTGAGGAGAAAAATATGGAACCTTGTATTATTGACCAATTATTACCAAATATTTCATATGGTGATGCTGTAAGCAATGCCGCTATAGCAATAATGAATCAACTAAAAAAAATGGGTTATGATTGTAATATATATGCGGAGTTTATAAATATTAAGGATATAAAAATGGAGCATTCAATTAAAAATATAACAGAATTTAAGGATAATCCTTATAGAAAAGCCATTATATATCATATGGCTACCAAAAGTGAAATAATTTATAAAATGATGAGTTTAAATAACGTAAAGAAAATAATGATTTACCATAATATAACACCAGAACATTTTTTTTTAAGTTATAGACAGGATTACTATAAAGCTGTAAAAGAAGCAAGGGAACAGCTAATATTATTAAAAGATAATATAGATTTTGCATTTGGTGTTTCGGAATATAATAGACAAGAATTAATTGAATATGGTTATAAAAAGACAGGGGTATTACCTATATTAATTCCCTTTAAAGATTATGAAAAAAAGCCTGATGAAGAAATATTAAATAAATATAATGATGGAAGGACAAATATAATATTTGTGGGAAGAATAGTACCAAATAAAAAACAAGAAGATATAATAAAAACTTTTTATTATTATAAGAAATATATAGATAAAGACAGCAGATTATTTTTAATAGGTTCATATAATGGGATGGAAAAATATTATGGTTTGTTAAAGAAGTTAGTAGAAATTTTGGATTTAGATGATGTTAATTTTACTGGTCATATAAAATTTGAAGAGATATTGGCATATTATCATATGGCTGATGTATTTTTATGTATGAGTGAACATGAAGGATTTTGTGTGCCATTAATAGAGAGTATGTTTTTCAAAGTACCGATAATAGCATATAATTCAACAGCTATCCCATATACATTGGGTGATGCAGGGATAATGGTAAACAAAAAGGACTATCCCCTTATAGCAGAAATGATATACCAGGTTGTAAATGATACACATTTCAGAGAACAGATTATACAAAAACAAAATGAAAGGCTTCAGGAGTTTTCTGAAGAAAAAGTAATAAATGCATTAAAGAGTCATTTACAACAATTCATCGGAGGATAAAATGGATAAGAGAAAAAAATAGCTTTTGTTGTACAAAGATATGGTAAAGAAGTTAACGGAGGCTCTGAAACTTTTTGTAAGCAGTTGGCTGAAAAGTTAATTGATTACTATGATATAGAGATTCTTACTACTTGTGCAATTGATTATATAACTTGGAAAAATGAATATAGCGAAGGAACAGATTATGTTGATGGAATTAAGGTTAAAAGATTTTTAGTAGATAAACAAAGAAACCAAAATGATTTTGCAGAACTCTCTAATAGGATATTAAATGCTAAACATGATATTAAAGATGAAATAGAATGGATGGAAAAACAAGGGCCTTATTGTCCTAGATTAATTGATTACATTAATAATAATAAAAATTTATATGATAAGTTTATTTTTTTTACTTATTTGTATTACAATGCTTATTTCGGATTACAGCAGGTTCCCGAGAAAAGCATATTAATCCCTACTGCTCATGATGAACCACCTATTTATTTAAATATATTTTATCCTTATTTTCATTTACCGAGAGCGATAATTTTTTTAACAGAAGAGGAAAGAGAATTTGTCCAAAAAAAATTTAATAACTCATATATACTTTCAGATATTATAGGCATGGGGATCGAAGTTCCTGAAAAAACAGATGCTGATTCGTTTAGGAAAAAATATAGCATATATGATGATTTTATATTATATGTTGGAAGAATTGACGAATCAAAAGGATGTAAAGAACTATTTGATTTTTTTATTAGATATAAAAATGAAAAAAGAAGTAACCTAAAATTAGTATTAATGGGTAAATCTGTTATGCATATTCCCAAACATAAGGATATAATAGCTTTGGGATTTGTATCTGAAGAAGATAAATTTAATGGCATATCTGCTGCCAAACTAAGTATATTGCCTTCAAAATTTGAAAGTTTTTCTATTTCTGTTTTAGAGAGTTTAGCCTTAGGTGTCCCAGTTTTGGTTAATGGTAAATGTGAAGTATTAAAAGGACATTGTATTCGAAGTAATGCTGGGCTATATTATACAAATTATGAGGAATTTAGATTATGTTTAAATTTATTTATGGAAAATGAATCTTTAATTATTAAGATGGGTGAAAATGGGATAAGATATGTAAAAATTAATTACAAATGGTCAAATATAATAAAAAAATATAATAATATAATTAATTGTTTTGATAGATTTTATTTTAATATGTTAAAAAAAGGAGGAATATATTAAATGAATATTAAAAATATAATTAAAGCCGTTATATTTATAATTAAAAGAAAAAAATTATATATATTAGCATTAATATTTTATATATTTTTTTATATATTATTTTTTTCACCAATTATTTTTTCAGGGAGACTTTTAGCTCCCGGTGATGGGACAAGTCAGTCAATACCTGCTTTTTATTCAGATAAAGAATTATGGACTACTTTTATATTTAGTGGCTATCCTATGGCAGCTGATCCGCAAAACATGACATGGTATCCGTTGGCATTTTTTTTGCGTCTATTTACTAATTCATGGAATTTATTTGTAATTAGTGCTTATATTATTGCTAGTATTTCAACATTCGGGTTAGTATTTATTCTAACAAAATCTTTTTATTCAGGTCTTATTTCAGGCCTAATTTTTGGAATAAGCGGCTTTTTTATGGCACATTTAGGACATACAAATATGATCCATTCTGCTGCATGGTTACCAACATTAATATTTTGTTTAGAAAAACTTAAGAAAGAAAAATTTAATGTTGGATGGTTTGTTGCAACTTGTTTTACAACTGCTAATAGTTTTTTAGCAGGTCATCCGCAAATATTTATTTATACGATGGGACTTTCTTTTTTTTATATTTTTTTCACGGGATTAAAAAGTAAACATTCAAAGAGATCTTTAATAAGGTATTATAGTATTTCTTTTATAGCTATTTTTATTGGGATTGGATTATCAGCCATTCAGTTAATTCCATCTATGGAATTAACAAAACTTAGTTTAAGAGAGAACTTAAATTATCAAGATTTTGTAAGCATAGCTTTACAATATAAAATGTTGATAATGCTTTTTTTCCCTTTTATTTTTGGAGGTAATTTTGGTATACCTTATTTTGGTCCATATGGATTAACAGAAGTAACTGGATATATAGGTGTTGTGACTTTTATTTTAGTCATTTTAGGAATCTTTTCATATAAAAATAATTACCAAATACGTTTTTGGGGGTTAGTAGCTTTTTTTAGCTTATTGTTAACTTTAGGTGATACAACTTTTTTAGCTAAATTGATGTATTATATTCCTGGATATAATCTTTTTCGAGCACCAGCACGGCATTTTTTAGAATTTTCACTTGCAATAAGTATATTATCTGGTTTCGGTATTTTAATAATTCAAAGATTGGATTTTAAAAATAATTTAATTTGGTTCCAACGAAGTATTATTATTATAATAAGTTTATTTATTTTATCATTTTTTGCAATTTTATTATATCAAAAAGACCTAAAATCAATTGCATATCATAAAGTAGGGATAAATTTATCAGTACTTCCCTGGGAAAATTATTCTTTAGGTGTTCCATTGTTAATTATACTTATTGGAACATTTCTTATATATAATTCACGGCATTTTTCACTAACATTAAGAAATTTCATTATATTAATAATAATAATTATCGATTTATCTTCTTTCGGTTGGTTTTATGAATGGAAATATAACTCACCTCATAAAAATCAATTATATGTATCTCATATCGAAAAATATAGAGATTTATGTTATACCTCAAATCAAAGAATAGTTTCATTAAGTGGAGCTTTAGGCAAAATGGAAGAAATCCCGCCAAATATAAATCGATTATGGAAAATACCAAATGTAAGTGGTTATAATCCTTTAATTTTAAAAAGATACTCTAATTTTTTAAATATGAATAATATAGGCATAACTTTTAATAATAAATGGGCTTTTAATGAAAATAATGCATTAAATTTATTATCAGCACGTTATCTTTTTTTTCCAAAAGATAAAGTAAATAATAAAATTGATTTTTATAAAAATAATATAGGTTGGTCAAATTTAGACTTGGAATTATTATTAGGATTATATGATAATCAAGAAATTAATTTACCAATATCTCCCATGTTTTTTAATAAAATAGCATTAGTAAGTTCTTTGGGTTGTTCAACAAGTATCCCTAATGGAACTGAAATTTTAAAGATTGAAATTACAACTAATAATAATGATAAATTAATAATCCCAATAAGAGTAGGTTTTGATACTTCTGAATGGGCATGGGATAGAAATGATGTTAAAACAAAAATAAAACATAATCGAGCTCAAATCTTTGAAAACTATAATGCTATAGATGATAATGGAAATATTTTTAAAGGTCATAAATATTTAACTATATTACAATTAAATGGTAGATATCAAATAAAAAATATTAAATTTCGATGGATCAATCAGTCTATTGATCCTAACACTTCAATAACTATTTATAAAATTACTTTGTTTGATGATCAATCAGGTATTTCATATCCATTAACATTAATTAATAGTACATTAGCTGATGAAAATCATTTCAAACATATTGAAGAAATAGGTGAAACTACAGTATTTGAAAATTTACAAGCAATGCCTAGAGCTTGGTTTGTCCCGAAAGTAATATCTTTAAAACCTGAAGAAATATTAAACACTATACATACTTCAAAATTACCTGATGGTAGAGCTTTTAATCCTAAAGAAATAGCATTAGTAGAAGAACCAATAAAATTTTCTTTTAACCAGCAAAATTTTAATGGAGATGTTTCTATTGTAAAGATTAATGAGACAAGTGTAGATTTAATTACAAATTCCAATTCAACGGGATTTCTTATATTAAGTGATGTGTATTATCCTGGATGGAAAGCCACTATAGATGGAAAAGAAGTTCCTATATTTCAGACGAATTATATATTAAGAGGTATTATAGTGCCAGCTGGTGGACATATAATTAAATTTGAGTTTAGACCTATAAGCTTTTATATTGGGGCAAGTATTAGTATTTTATCATTATTAACCCTAGTTATAATATTTTTTAAATCATGTGAAAAAGACAAAGTGTTAACTATAATAAATAATAAAAGATAATGGGGGTCTTCGCTTGGAAAACAAAATAAAGAATTCTACAGTTCTTTTATCAATTGTTGTTCCTATGTATAATGAATCGGATAACATTGATACATTTTATAATCGCACCATAAAAGTTTTAGAAGAATTAGGTGAAACTTTTGAAATAGTATGCGTAAATGATGGGAGTAAAGATAATACATTAGAGAAGTTGCTTGAATTACATAAAAAAGATCCTAGGGTAAAAGTGGTTGGTTTATCCCGCAATTTTGGTAAAGAAATTGCATTGAGTGCAGGAATAGATTATGCAAATGGAGAAGCAGTAATTCCGATTGATGCGGATTTGCAGGATCCTCCAGAATTAATCCCTCAACTTGTGGCAAAATGGCGGGAGGGCTATGATGTAGTATATGCTACAAGAACCAAAAGAGAAGGAGAAACATGGTTGAAAAAATGGACCGCCCATATGTTTTATAGAGTAATAGGGAAATTAACGAGGTTTAATATACCGAAAGATACCGGCGATTTTAGACTTATGGATAGAAAAGTTGTAGATGCCATAAAAAAGCTTCGAGAACAGCACCGTTTTATGAAAGGTTTATTCAGTTGGGTAGGATTCAAGCAGGTGAGTTTACCTTACTGTCGGGAACCACGCTTTGCAGGGAAAACCAAATTTAACTATTGGAAGCTATGGAACTTTGCCCTGGAAGGCATTACTTCTTTCAGTTTTGCACCTTTACAGTTCGCCACTTATTTCGGGCTCATTGTGTCTTTCACTGCATTTATATATGGTCTTTATATAATTGCCAAGACATTGATTTTCGGCAATCCAGTACCCGGATATCCTTCTATAATGGTTGTAATGCTATTTTTAGGCGGCGTCCAGCTTCTTACTCTTGGCATCATAGGTGAGTACATTGGTCGTATTTATAATGAATCCAAGAGAAGGCCTCTTTATTTTGTAAGGGAAGCTGTAGGATTTGACGATAATTGTGTAAATGAAACAATTAAAAGTGAGGTAGCTTATTTTAATGAGCATAAATAAACAGATAAAAGTTTTAAAGGAAGATTATATAGAAAAATATCATGAGCCGCTTTTTCAATTTATGCGATTCGGGCTGGTGGGGATCATATCAACTTTAACTCATATGGGAACACTAATTTTTCTTGTTGAGTTAATTAAATTTCCTCCGATTCCCGCATCTACCATAGGGTTTATTTTAGCGGTAATAGTATCATATTTCTTAAATTATCGATATACTTTTCGTGCTCATGGTTCACATAAGGGGTATTTTCCTAAGTATGTTTTGGTATGTATAGTAGGATTCATATTAAATACGGGGATAATGTATATAACTGTGGAAATTCTGAAATGGTGGTATATTGCAGGACAGATATGTACTTTGGTGGTTGTGCCTGTTTCAAACTTTTCATTAAACAGATTTTGGGCTTTTAAAAATGTCAAAGATTAAGTTCGTTATAATAACATCATTAAACCGGGGTAGGAGTTTTACTATGAAAATCGGCCTGGACATACAACCCATATTAAAAGATAAGACCGGTGTTGGGTGGTATACCCAAAAAATACTTGAGAATTTACAAAGCGATATATTTGAATTTGAAGGCTATGGGTTTAATTTTTTGAACCGGAATAGAATTGACGATGAAGTTAAGAATTTAAATTTTAATTATAAGATAAATAGACTGATGCCTTATGGCGTATATAGAAGAATATGGCACATCCTGCCGGTATCATTTAACACTTTATTCGAAAGCGATGCTGATATTTTTCATTTTTTTAATTATATTGTTCCGCCAAAAATAAGGGGCAGGATTATAGTTACCATATATGATATGGTCTACAAATTGTTTCCTGAAACCATGGCCCGGAGCAATTATAAAAGGCTTGAAAAAGAATTGAAAGGTTCTGTGGGTAGAGCCGATAAAATTATAACTATTTCCATGAATTCAAAAAAGGAAATAATGGAGTATTTAGATGTCGCTGAAGACAGGATTGATATTGTTTATCCCGGAATTGATGCGAATATATATAGTAAAGACTTCCCGACGCAGCGGTTTGAGGAGACAAAAGCGAAATACCGCCTTCCTTTGCGGTATATTCTGTATCTAGGGACTCTGGAGCCCAGGAAGAATATCGGCAGGATTATTGATGCCTATGCATTATTTATAAAAGAAGCCGATGAGGATATTAATCTAGTTATAGCGGGGAAAAAGGGCTGGATGTTTGATGAGATATTTAAAAAAGTGGAAGATTATGGTTTAAAAGAAAAAATCATTTTTACGGGATATGTGGATGAAAAGGACAAGCCCCTGATTTATAAGATGAGCGATTTGTTCATATTCCCATCCCTCTATGAAGGCTTCGGCATGCCGGTGCTGGAAGCTATGGCGGCAAGGGTGCCGGTGATTACTTCCAATACTTCCGCCCTGCCCGAGGTTGCGGGGGATGCCGCCTTATTAATAAATCCTCTTGACGTAGAAGATATATCCTACGCCATAAAAAAACTAATGAAAGATGAGGCTTTAAGAAATAGTTTAATCCAAAAAGGCCAAAAGAGAAGCCGGGATTTTTCATGGAAAAGATCCGCGGAAAAGCTGCTGGAAATTTACAGGGAAGTCGGAGGATCATGAAAAAAATTCTTATAAACGGCCTCTTAATAGATGAAAAAAGTGCGGGCATAGGGCATTACGGCTATGCCCTTATTAATGCTTTGTCAAAGGTAAATAAAGACTATGAGATTTCAGTGATGGCACGGCAGGGCCTTGCCTTTGACGGTGTCCGCATGGTCCATAAAAAATATGAGGGCTCTTTAAAAAGGGTGGCGGCTGAACAGCTTTTTTTGCGGAAGGAATGCGGAGAATACGACCTTGTGCATTTTATCGATTATAGCTCCCCGGTGCTCGGAATAAAAAAACCTTTTATAGTTACCATCCATGACCTGTCATTTTATAAGTATCCCGACACCTTTTCTTTCGTGAGCAGGAAGATCAAGCAGTTCATCACGCCCTTCAGCATAAAAAGGGCGGCGAAGATTATAGCGGATTCTGAAAGCACAAAAAGGGATATATTATCACGATTCAACATAGATGAATCCAGAGTTGAGGTGATATATCCCGGAAGACCCGATTACGGGAGAGTAGAGGATAATCTTAAAATAGAGGAAGTAAAAAGAAAATACGGAATAGAAGGTGATTACATCCTGTACCTGGGGACCCTCGAACCCAGGAAAAACATCGTGAAGCTGGTAGAAGCATATGCGGATCTGTTGAAGGAAGGAATAAAGGAAAAACTGGTGATCGCCGGAAAGAAAGGATGGCTTTATGAAGAAATTTTCCGTAAGGTGCAAAGCCTGGGGCTTGATAAAAAAGTGATCTTTACAGGTTATGTGGACGAAATGGACAAACCGAGCTTATACAGCGGTGCCAGGGTTTTCGTGTATCCCTCCCTTTACGAGGGCTTCGGCCTTCCGCCTCTGGAAGCCATGACCTGCGGCACACCCGTGGTAGTCTCCCATACATCATCACTTCCCGAAGTGGTGGGAGACGCCGGAATATTTGTTGATCCGAAAAATATTTATTCAATTTCGAAAGGAATTTATGATATAATAACAGATAGCTTATTGATGGAAAGAATTTCTGCTGCAGGCAAAGCGAGGAGCAGGCTTTTCTGCTGGCGGAAGGCAGCGAAAAAAGTGCTGGATATATACGATGAAGCTCTAGAGGTGAAAACGTGGAAACTCTGAGAAAGGTAATAGTTTTTTTTATTTTACCTGTCCTGGCTGTCGTGTTGCTGTATGTCAATGGGAGAATTCAGGCCGACAAGTATTTCAACAGGCTTTCGAATTTGAAGCAGTATGATAGCAAGATAAGCGCTGATTTGACTGAGTTGAAAGCAAGGCCCGGCGAAAAATTAATAGTGCCGCTTGATATAAAAAATACCGGGACTATGTCCTGGCTCAACGACGGAAAAAACAGCATAAATCTCTCATACCATATCCTGGATGAGAATAAGAAAATGATTTTAAATGATGGTGAAAGAACTGCAATACCGGGTTCCGTAAAATCAGGTGAAGCGGTGCAGGTTAACGCACAGGTCAAGGCCCCAGAAAAGGCGGGCATATACTATATTGAATTTGATATGGTGCATGAAGGCGTGACTTGGTTTGAACAAAAGGGCTCCAAAACTCTAACAGTCAGGCTGGAGGTAAAGCCATGAGGGTCGCCCTGGTTCACGATTGGCTCATCAATATGGGCGGTGCGGAAAGGCTCATAAAGATTTTCCATGAACTGTTTCCCGAAGCCCCCATATATACCTTATTTTATGACAAAGACAGGATGCCCGCAGAATTTCAGAAGATGGACATCCGGACATCCTGGCTGCAAAAAATACCCTATAGTACAAGAATATATCAGCATCTTTTGCCGCTCATGCCTATGGCGGTGGAACAGTTTGATTTATCTTGCTATGATTTAGTCTTAAGTTCATCAACCTGCTGTGCCAAAGGTGTAATAACCCGCCCGGACACTCTTCATATATGCTATTGCAATACTCCCATGAGATACGCCTGGGATTTTTATCGCGAATATATAGAAAATAAAAGCAGGCCCATGAAGCTGCTGATAGCGGAGGTGATGAATTATATCAGGCTCTGGGACAGGCTTTCCTCCGACAGGGTTGATTACTTCATAGCCAACTCGAATAACGTGAGAAAGAGAATATATAAACATTACAGGCGGGATTCCACCGTCATATATCCTGGAGTGGACACGGATTTTTACACTCCTTCGGGCGATATTGGAGACTATTATCTGATAGTATCCAGACTGGTGGGCTATAAGAGGGTGGACCTGGCTGTAAAGGCTTTTAATGAATTGGGGCTGCCTTTAGTAATAGTTGGAGATGGGCCGGAGCTTGCCCGATTGAAAAAGATGGCAAAAAACAACATCAGATTTACGGGCAGGCTGTCCGACGAAGAAGTGAGAGAATGCTACAGAAAATGCAGGGCGCTTATATTCCCCGCCGAAGAAGATTTCGGCCTGGTACCGCTGGAAGCCCAGTCCTGCGGTAGGCCCGTGATAGCCTATGGCAGGGGGGGAGCCCTGGAGACGGTTATCGAAGGCAAGACAGGCGTTTTCTTTTTCCAGCAGACTGCAGAATCCCTCAAAGAAGCGGTGCTGGATTTTGAGAAAAAAGCGGGTAAATTTGATGAAAAGTTCATAAGACAGCATGCACTGTGCTTCGGATATGACAGATTCAAAAAAGAAATGATGGATTTCATAAAAGATAAGATGAATACAGGGTGGGGTCATGAGCACCAGAAATGATAGGCTCATAAAACAGATTCTTTTCCTTTCGGATATACTTGCCATAGTTATATCAGGGTTTATAGCTGTTGGCATAAGGTTTTTTTTCAGGTGGAGCGAATTTGACGTCCGATGGTATTTCATAGGCCTTATGTTTTTCCTTTCTATTACCCTGATAGTCATGTATTTTAACAAGCTTTATGATTTGAAATACAAATCGTGGTTTGCCCAGGTGCCTGGAGTAATCAATTCTTATATTTACTCGCTTTTCGCCTTTGCGCTGTTTTCGTTTTTTGTGAGGGAGGTTTCTTACTCCCGGCTGGTGCTGATATATTTCTCCGTGTCTGCGGTAGCGCTTCTCTTAACCGGAAGATATGCGGCTTTATGCGCAATAAAAAAATTGTACCAGAGGGGCATAGGTGCCAAGAAGCTTTTATGCCTGGGAATTGACGAGAGAAGCCTTGATATATTGAAATACCTTCATGAACATGCGGAATTCGGCTTTATAGTGACAGGGTATCTCGATGAGGAAAATAAAAAGATAAAAAAGGCTTTTCCCTACCTGGGCAGGATAGAGGATTATGCCAGGGTAATTGAAGAAAAGGACGTCAGCGTGGTCCTGATTTCCTCGGGCAGCAAATATAAGCGCATCGATATCATCGAATACTGTGAAGAAAAATACATACAGGTGTATATGATACCCGATATACTGGACATCACCAGCAATCCCGTAGACATCGGCCAGATATCCACTATTCCCCTGATAAAGTTCAAAGAAGGAGCCATTTCGCCCCTGCAGGCCAAAATCAAAAGATTGTTTGATTTAATCTGCGCGTCTTTTGCGCTGATCATGCTCTCGCCCCTGTTTTTGCTGATAATAATCTTAATTAAGGTGACGACCCGGGGCAGCGTCTTCTTTATACAGGAGCGCTACGGCATGAACGGTGAGCTGATAAAAATAATAAAATTCAGGACCATGGTGGAAAACGCCGAAGAAATGCTGGAAAAACTGATTAAAGAAAATCCCGAAGCGAGAGAAGAATACAATACCTTCAGAAAATTGAAGAACGACCCGAGAATAACCCCTATCGGACGAATATTGAGAAATACCAGCCTGGACGAGCTTCCGCAGTTGATCAATATCATAATGGGCGACCTTAGCATTGTCGGTCCGAGGCCCATGCTGCTGGATGAAATGGAAAGATATGGGAAATATAAGAGGTTGATTTTGAAAGTGAACCCCGGCCTTACAGGCCTCTGGCAGATTAGCGGCAGAAATGAACTTCCTTTCTCTGAAAGAGTGAAACTGGACATTTATTATATCAACAACTGGTCGTTCTGGCTGGATATAATGATAATCCTCAAAACCATCCCGGCTCTGCTTCACAAGAACGGGGCGTATTAAAAAAATTCCCCATATTTCCCGGGAAATATTTGCCAAAAAGGAGGAATGTTCAATTTTCTGTCGAATAAAGAGAATATACATCCCGATACAAAGAGTATATAATTCATAATATCATTTCAAGGGCAGGAAGAAATGGGGCTAAGCAAAAATATATAGGGGGAAAAATATGATAGATATTCACAGTCACATCCTGCCCGGCATAGATGACGGTTCTCCGGACATGGAGACTTCCACCAGGATGGCGGAAATAGCCGCATCAGAAGGTATAGATATAATGGTGGCAACACCGCATTTCATTCCTAAAGATAAAGAGATAGAAAGGGATAGGGTATTAAAAAAGACTGAGGAGTTGAACGAATACATAAAAAATGCAGGCCTGGATGTCGCCGTTTATCCGGGAGAGGAGGTTTTTCTTTCGCCAGAGGTGCCTGATCTATTCAGCCAAGGCAAGCTCATCACCCTGTTCGATGGCGGCAAGTACCTGCTCGTGGAGCTTCCTATGATGAGCATTCCGCCGTACACAAAAGATGTGCTGCACGGCATCATGCTCAAGGGCATAAGGCCCATCATAGCGCACCCCGAGAGGAACAGGGAGATTGCCCAGGACATAGACAAGCTCACGGAGCTGGTGGCTCTGGGAGCCCTGGTGCAGGTGAATTCCCTTAGCTTTTACGGGGTTTTCGGCAGGGAAGCGAAGCATGCGGCTCAAAGAATTGTTGGCGAGGGCATGGCGCAGTTCATGGCTACGGACTGCCACACAGCCAGGGCGAGGTCCCCGCGGTATTTGAAAACTGCGCAAATGCTGCCTCAAGGCCTGATAGACCTTTTGATGCGGGAAAATCCGGAAAAAGTCATGGCGGGCATGGACATTGATTCATCGAGCGGAGGATACAGAAAAAACGGCAAAATGAATTTATTTCAGAGGCTGGCTTTTTTCCTTGGACAACTATAAGAAAGGGTGGGTAATTTGAAATCAAGCATAAAACACATGAAGTGCATGGCGGCTCTGCTGGCATCGGCGCTCATGATGATGGCCTTTTCACCTTTCGCAGCAGCTACAATCAACATCGACAGCGGGCTTGTTGATCTGGCGTTTCAGAAACTATACAGCCTGGATGACACAACAAAATCCGACGCCATAAGCCTTCTTCGGGATTATTTCAGAACCGAGCAGGGCCTTGACACGCTGAAGCAGGATTTGCCCGGCATACTGAAGCTTGTGATAGGAGACGATTATGAGCAAAAGCTTCAGGAGGAAGGGATTTCGCTTTCCCAGATAAAATCCGACATAGACGAACTCAAGAACTGGAGCAGAGATGACCGGATGGCCCTTCTGGACATGATAGAAAAAGGCGATAAAGACGGAGTAAAGGATCTTCTCCAAAAATATGAAGATGCCGGCACTGGCGGCACATCCACAGGTGGTTCTGCCGCTGGGAGCGCCGCCTCAGGCGAGACCCAATCCCAGCAGCCGGCATTCCCGGAAGTAAAAGCAAATTTTGCCGACATACAGAAGCACTGGGCGAAGCCTTACATAGAAGCCATGGCGCAAAAAGGAATCCTGACGGGCAGGGCTGAAGGTGTCTTTGCCCCGGATGAAAAGGTGACCCGGGCGGAGTTTGTGGCCATGCTGGTGAGGCTCCTGAAAATCGAAGCTCCTTCCGACGCTTCTTCCTTCTCCTTCCCGGATGTCACCGAAAAGGATTGGTTCTATGCTCCGGTGCGCGCAGCCTACGCTGCGGGTCTGGCAAAGGGTAAACAGTCAGGCTTTGACCCAAAGGGCCTGATCACCCGCGAAGAAATGGTATCCTTTGTAGTGCGGGCGGCTTCCATGAAGAACAAATCAGCCTTCGTGGACAGCACCGAGATAGAAAACCTTTTGCTTCGATTTAAAGATAAGGAAGCCGTATCCACCTGGGCCAGGACTGACGTGGCGGTGGCGCTGAAGCTGGGCCTTGTGTCGGGAATAAAGGCGGATGAATTTTCTCCCAGGGGCACTGCCACCAGAGCCCAAGCGGCTTGCATCATTTACAACCTGTACAGCCTGATTTATGAATAAACCTTTGGAAGGAGGTGAAAAGAGCGCATGTCAGAAATAAAAACTGAATATAAAAAAAGTAAAGGGGGAAAGAAAGGCATGGCAAAAAAGATTTTCTCAATTTTGCTGGTTTTCACTCTGCTCATCGCAGCAATTCCCTTCACACAAGCCGCAGCAAATTCCGGGGATTTGACGGATGAAGAAATACAGAATCTCGCCTTTTCCACATTTTTGAGTGCAAAGCTCAGCAACTTTTCACTGAGCGAGATAGACTCGCTGATCGACATCTTGAACGCCATAGACGAAAAAAATATCGTAATGGACAACCTTTTCAAAAACGATGCCCTAAAAACAAGGCTGAAAAATTATTACGGCATTGACGAAGATTCACTGGGAGCTGCTCTGGAAGATTTTAGAGCAAAAGAATGGGTTACAAAGCTGAAGGACATTGCTGCCACACTCAAAGATGATTCGAAGGAAGAACTGAGCCAAGACCAGGTGACCTGGATAAAATCCGTAGACAACGAAGTATTCGATGCCAATTTCTCGCAGCTTACGGCCAAAATCCTTAACACATTCAACAGCAAGGCGGATTTCATAAGGTTTAACCGTCAGGTATTTGATAATGTGCTTATAAAATATATTTCCTTCACATACCGCAACAGCGCCTTTACGGTCTCCTTCAGTAGCTCTTTCAGCACAGAACTGAACAAATACCTGCAAAATCAGATCAGTGATGTGAACGCTTTATTCAAAAACGGACAATCCATCGACCCGCTGAGCGACGCTGAAATAGCAGGCGTAAAGCAGGCCATAACGGACATCGTTTCCGCAATAAACACCAATCTCACTTCCGATCAAAAGGATAAACTGGCGGATGCCCTGGACAAGATAGGCTTTAGCGTGACCACAACCTCCGGTGGCGGCACCAGCAGCGGTGGTGGAGGCGGTGGAGGAACCACCACGACCGAAAAGCCTGCGATAGAAGAGCCATCATCATCCACCGAACCCGTTAAAGTAAACGTGCCTACCGATGCAGTAAAAGTTTCCGAACAGGACGGAAAGAGCGTCGTCACGCTGGATGAAAATACCGTAAATGATTTGCTGAAGCTGCTGGACCAGGCTGCGGCAAAGGCTGAAGGCAAAGCCCTGGCTATCACCTTCGACCTTACCGCAAGCAAGATAAAAGACGATGTTTCATTGACTTTGCCGGCAAACCTTGTGACAAAAGCCCTGGACAAAGGCGCTGCCGTAGTGGTAAAGACAGGGATGTTGAGCATGGAAATCCCCGCTTCTGCCGTAGGCACCCAGGGCGAAATGAAGATAAATGTCTCGGCGCTGGCTGCATCCGATGCTGTAAAAGGCATCACAGGGCTTGAAAACATGAAGACTATTGGAAAAGCAGCAGAAATCAGCATGACCATAGCAGATAAAGCGGCCCAGCTAAAAGGCAGGCTCACCCTGCGCTTTGCCATAAAAGGCCTTGCAGCCAATGTAGACAAACTCGGCATCTACTATGCAAATAAAGAAACATCCAGACTGGAATTCGTCGGAGGAAAAGTGGACAAAAAGAATGCCGAGATCATAGCGGTTGTTCCGCATTTGAGCACTTATGTGTTGGCGGAGTACAGCAAGACCTTCAGCGACATCCGGACCCACTGGGCTAAAAACTATATCGAATCCATGGCCGCAAAGCATGTCATCGACGGCCGGTCCGAAGACGTGTTCGCACCTGAAGACAAAGTCACCAGAGCCGAATTTGCCAAGATAATAGTCCAGACGCTGGGGCTTGATATCAAAAAATACACAGGCATCTTCGAAGATGTAAATTCAACCGCATGGTATGCAGATTACGTGCAGACCGCATACGACAACAAACTGATTCAGGGCAAAGTGGCGGGCCAGATGTTTGACCCGAACGGCAAGATAACCAGGCAGGAAATGATGACCATCATCGGCAGAGCCCTTTCGGCATCGCAGCCTGAGAGCACATCTTCCCTCGCATCCTATAAAGATGCAGGAAGCGTGGCCGACTACGCAAAACCATACGTATCATATCTCATAGGCAAGGGTCTTGTCAGCGGCTATCCGGACGGCACCATAAAACCGCAGAACAACACCACCCGTGCCGAAGCCGTGAAACTCATCTACAACATTTACAATCAATAAGGAGCGGATAAGGGGTACTCCGGAGTACCCCTTATCCTTCAAAAGGATTATGAAAAAGCTTGCGCTCAAAACAAAAATAATACTGATAGCCACTGTGGCACTAATCCTTGCGGCGGGGGCTTACTATTTTCTGATGGACAGAGCATTTGACCTGACAACGCGCCTCATCCAAAAAGATTTGATGGATATTTCCGTCCCGAATTCCGAAGAGATGGGAAATCAGCAAATTGATTCACCAAAACCTCAGGAAAACATTCCGAACAACGAAAATCCACCTTCTCAAGACATGCGGCAATCATCGGAAAATAGCCGCCAGGGTGAAGCAAAGGCTCCAGGCGAATCTGCCGCACAGAATATTTCACCGCAGGATCTGGCTTCCAGAGTAAGCTTCGAGGACAAACAGCGCATCATACACCTAGTGATGAAAAAACTTTCGTCCGAAGACGTAAAATACCTCATGGGCCTTTTGAAAGGAGGGCTCACCCCCGAAGAAAAAAGGCTGGCGATAGATATGGCATATAGCCGTTTCACCCCGGAGGAGCTCAATGAAATAAAGAATTACTACAAAAAATATATGAAATGAAAGTTTAAAGCACAAAAGAAAAAATTTTAGCCAACCTAAAAAAGGATTTTTAAAAAAGTATAGAATAAATAATACATATATTTATATTATGCGCGATGACATAGCAGCTCTTGAGATGTTTCGGCATCCATGAGTTTCTTTCATATAATAGAAGCCGGGGGCTTGTTTTTTTTAGTTAAGCCCTATAGGTATTTTTATCCTTTTTTTGAGGTCTCGGAACTATCTATACCGAAACGTAGCATAACATTTTCATCTTATACTCGCGCCGCATCTGCGGCATGGATGAATAAAAGATAAAGACGAAAAGGTGTGAAATAAAAATTGGTAGAAAGAGAAAAAAACTATGAAGATACATTTGACGAAGAAGAAATTTCTTTAAGAGAAATCTTTGAAGTGCTTAAAAAAAGAGTCAAAATCATAGCTGCCATAACTATTGTATCCGTTTTGGCGTCAGCTGTAATCACATTCTTCGTTATAAAACCCTTATTTGAATCCAACACCACCATCATGGTGGGAAAACCGAAAAATAGGATAATGGACCCAAACAATCCCATCACATATCAGGAAGTCCAGACAAACCGCCTGCTGGTTTCCACCTACGGCGAGATAGCCAAGAGCCGGTCCGTGCTGGAAGAAGTAATAAAAAGCATGAACCTTGCCATGACCAGCGATGAATTGAGGGACAAGGTGGATGTGAGCCTTGTCAAGGATACCGAGATAATCCAGATAAAAGTCCAGGACCATGACCCTGTTGTAGCGGCAAACCTTGCCAACGCCATCGCCGCCGCCTTTTCGAAACAGGTCATAAGGATTATGAACGTGGAAAACGTTCAGGTGGTGGATGAAGCCATCCCCGGGACAACTCCCGTCAAACCGCGGCCCGTGTTGAACATCACAATTTCCCTTGTGCTGGGCCTTATGGTGGGAGTATTCCTGGCATTTGTCCTGGAATTTTTCGACACATCCATTAAAACCCCCGAAGATGTGGCAAAATACCTGGGCCTGCCCGTCATCGGCTCCATACCTTATACAAAAGAGGGGGAAGCGTAGAAAATGCTGTTAGATGATCCAAAATCAATAGTCTCGGAAGCCTTCAGGGTCCTGCGGACAAATCTCCAATTTGCGGGAGTTGACAAACCATTGAAAAAAATCCTCATCACCAGCAGCGTCCCCCAGGAAGGCAAAAGTTTGATAACGTCCAACCTTGCTATATCCATAGCCAGCGCTGGAAACAAGACCCTGCTTGTGGATGCGGACCTTAGAAGGCCCAAGCAGCAAAAAAACTTCCTTCTGGAAAATTACAAGGGGCTTTCCAATCTCCTGGCGGAAAACCTGCCGCTGGAGTCCGTAATAAATGAGACAAAAGTGGAAAACCTCCACGTCCTCACCAGCGGCCCTGTCCCGCCCAACCCCGCCGAAATACTGGGCTCTGCCAAGATGAAAAAATTCATCGAAGAAGCGTGCTCCATATACGACATGGTGCTATTCGATTCCCCGCCGGTAAACAGCGTGGCCGATGCTTCCATCCTCTCCGCCAGCATGGACGGCGTTATACTGGTGGTCGAAGCCGGTTCCACCGAGCGCGAAGCCGCCATGGTCGCAAAACAGCAGCTGGAAAAAGTAAACGCCCGCATCCTGGGTGTAGTCCTCAACAAAGTCGAACAAAAATCCGGCGGTTATTACTACTACTATTACTACTATGGAGAGGATAATAAGAAAATAAGGAAGAAGAAGAGAAGATATTAATTTAACTTTTCAAAAGCCGGTATGGGAAAGCTATACTTCCGTTTAAACAAATGATCAAAATGATATAATCTAAGTATTAGAACATTAATAATAAAGCCAAGTAGGCTGATGAAATGTTTGAGACAATCCAGGAAATTAACAATAAATATAATGGAGAATGGATCTTTATGATAAATTGCAAAATCGATGACAATGCCGATTTAATTGGTGGTGAAGTCGTCATCCACAGCAAAAGCCGCGATTAAGTAATAAGAGGCATGTTGAAATACAAAGATGAACCCTCCATGACTTCAATAAGATATGCTGGAAAAATTCCGGAAGAGGTTAGTATTTTATTATGAGTGAGATTATGAGGAAAAGAAAGTGGAATTAATGGAATTAGAAGGATTAATATGCTATTTAATTAAGAATCGAGAAATTAAAGGAAAGAAGGCCTTACAGAAACTTGTATATTTTTGTTCAGAGTCAGGCGTACCGGTGGATTGCTCTTTTCGCATGTATCTTTATGGCCCATATAGTAGCGAATTAGCTGAAGAAGTCAATGAATCAGTAGATAAAGGAATTTTATGCATTAAAGCAGATGGCTACACTTTTGAAAAGGGCGCTAACTGCGATTATTTCTATAGGCAGAATGAAAAAGACATCGCAAAGTATAAAAAAACTATAGACAGGGTTATTGAAAATTTTTCTGGTTTCAGCCCAATGATGCTAGAACTTTATGCCACAGTTCATTTTATTGCTGCTACTCATAATCAAATATATGGTGAAATAGAAAAACAAAAAGTATTACAAGAAGTATATATGGCAAAAGGCAAAAAATTCGATAAAGGACAGATTGAAAAAGCTTTTAATGATTTGGTTAAGTGGAATATGATTCAGAACAAAACAATATCGTTAAATTAATTCTTTTTCGGGAGCGACTAAAGTGAGAATACACTTTCTAAATTTACAAGCTCAATATGAAATCATAAAATGGTGGTTATACGATGAATATACTATTTATCACAGTGGTGGATATTGAATCCGTTACACAGCGAGGCATATATACAGATCTCATACGGGAATTCAGAGATAGAGGCGAAAATGTATATATTGTATGTCCGCGTGAACGCCGCTACGGAAGACCAAGTAAATATACGGATTTTGCCGTAGATACAGACTATGAAGACATACCAGATTTATGGTGGACTTCCAACTCGGAAAAAGGCTTGCTCAAAGCCGATATAATAAAAAAGGATTATGCCAGGTTAACAAACGAAGGTTAGGGCTCATCCTAATATATTCACCAAGCAAGATATTTTCATGAAACCTCAAAACATCTATTCCATAAATCTCATGGCTGGCGGTGACATACCGAAAGATAAACTAGTTTTCAATGTATTCACAAGGGAAGGAAAGAACCCACAGTACCAATGGAAAGAAATAAATCCGACCCATCAGCTTTTAAAAATGACGGCTACATTTCTCACCACAAAGACCTTAAAGAAGGCAAACAATGGCTGAGGCTGGATATAAAGGGAGCTTCGCAGAAACAGATTAACCTTAAAAGCTTGGAGATATGGGTGGAGTAAAAATCACTTAGTGTTATATTATACGAATTTATAATTCGGATGAAATATGCGAGCAAAATAGCAATGATAGGTATTAATGGTAAAATAATATATATAGTATCTGCCATAAAGCATATCTAACTAAGAAATATTAATATTTTATACTGCATCACATATAACTAAAGCTATTCACAAACTAGCAATGGTTAATGAGATTAGATTAGGAAACTATTAAATAGAAAGTCTCCTTTGATAATATATCCGGCTTTCGCTCTTACAAGATGATATAATAGTATATCCTGAGGCGTTTCGGCATATGGGAAATACTATACCGGTAATATAATAATCCTACGGCGGAGTTTAGCGGTAAAACATCGCAAACCCCGTGAGGTGAGTCTAAGTATGAAATATAAAAAAGCTTATGATGATTTGGTCAAGAAAAACGGTACATGAGGAAACAATGATTTCAATTTGTAAAATTGATTATTGGGAAATATTAAATTAAAATATCCTTATCTAAATTTTAAAGACCAGTATTTGCGCAACTTATCATATTGATTCTGTATTGAGTGAAACGAAAGGAATGATTATAAAATTATGATTGTGTATATAGCGTCTTTAAATTATTCACCAGGATATTTTTCACATTTAAAAGCATATTATAAAACCTTTGAAGAACTAGGTTTTTACCCTTATCTTTATATAGATAAAAAATATCAATTTTTTTTAGATGATGAGAATGAAAATAATATGAACATTTGTTTTACCGATAAAGATATCAGTGAAAAACCAGATTTAATTATTATTATAAATCCAAGTATTGATATGCATAAAAAAGCATTATTTTTTAAAAGACATTTTAATTCTAAAGTTGTTTATATATATCATGAACCATGGGATGGTTTAAAAAATTATTTATTAAATGAAAACATAAAAACAATATTAAAAATGATTGGAGCTAATTATTGTTCAAAAAAAATGTTAAAAGTATGTGATGCTACTATAGTTTGTTCAGATTATGCGTTAAAAAAATATATCAGATATCATATAAAAGATAATAAAAATGTATATTATTTACCCTTGTTGTTTACTGATGAAAATAAATTCCTGGAAAAACCAAAAAGAATGTATTTTTCTTTTATTGGTGGAGCGACTAAATCAAGAGCATTTAATATTTATTTAGACTTCATTAAATATAATTTAAAGATTAATTCGGATATAAATTTTCAGGTGGCTACAAGGGTAAATATCGACAAATATATAGATAATGATATTAGAAATGCTATTGTGAATAAGAAAATAAAAATTATACATGGGAAAAGTTTAACAAATGAAGAAATTAATTTGGCATATAGACAGAGTTTTTGTGTATGGAATTTATATAATAGATCTACTCAAAGTAGTGTACTTGCAAAATCATTTATGTTCGGGACACCTGTGATTGCTAGCAATATTGGTAGTTTTCCTGAATATGTTAATAATTATAATGGAATAATTCAAAAAAATAGTAGAGATTTTAAATTACTTTATGATAATTTACTCAAAATAAAAGATAATATAAATTTTTATTCAGAGAATGCTCGCAAGTCTTTTGAACATTATTTTTATTATAAATCAAATCTTTATCTAATGAGAAATATAATTGAGAAGATACTATAACTTTGCTAAAAATTATCGATTAGATAATGAGAAGGGATGACTATGAAAATTTTAATATGTGGCAAATTACCCACATCCTGATGGGAAATAAATCTCTATTATGGACATACGCGTAATAAATCTTATGTTTCTCAAGGAATAAATATATCCGTTTTGAGTTTTGCGGCAAAACAAGATTATGTAATAGATTGCATACCATTTTATACTGTTGAAAGCTATAAAGAAAAACTAAAAAATGAGCAATTCGGATATTAATATTGGTCTGTCACGCGATAAATATATGGAACTATTATTTGTTTTTACGAAAATATCAAAATCCTAAAATTATTTTCTTTAATTGTATCTTTTAGAAAATATTATAAATTATATAAATGCTGAAAACCTAATTCTACTTTTGGGAGCGACTAAATTGGAAATATCTTTTTTAGATCTAAAAGTCCATTATAATTCTATAAAAAACGAAATAGACTCGCTGTATCGGAAGTCATACAAAGCGGCCACTTTATAATGGGCCCCAATGTAAAATAATTTGAAAATGAGATGACCTCCTTTCTCGGCGCAAAGCACGCAATAGCAGTGGCAAACGGAACCGACGCCCTGATCCTGAGCCTAAATTCAGTAAATATAATTCCCTATAATGAAGTGATAACCTCGTCTTTTACCTTTTTTGCCATGGCGGAATCTATATCTCGGGTAGGAGCAGTACCGGTCTTTGCCGACATCGATCTGAAGACTTTTAATATAAACCCTGACCAGGTTGAAAAAAATAACCAAAAGAACGAATGCAATCATAACCGTGTACATATTTGGTCAGCCTGCCGACATGGACGCCATAATGCGGATAGCTGAAAAACATGATTTATATGTCAGCGAATACGCCTGTTCAGGTCATCGTGGCGCAATATAAAGGTAAAATCGGCAATACCGGCTACTTTTCCTTTTTCCCCACCAAAAATCTCGGCGGCTACGGAGACGGTGACATGATGGTCACTGACGATGATGAAGTCGCTGAAAAGATAAAGCTATTGAGGGTGCACGGCAGCAGTACATCGGCCGTAATTTACACCGGATGCACCATAGGCGAAAAATGCCTCATCGCCGACCTTGCCATGGTAAGAGAAGACGTGACAATAGGAGACATAACCATATAGGCAGGGACGCCGCAATAGGGTCCCGCTGCAAGATAGAAACCTTTGCTTACATCACGGCCTACTCCGAACTGGAAGACGATATCTTCATCGCCCCGTGTGTGGTCACCTCCAACGACAACTCCGCTGGAAAAGACCCCGACCGGTTCAAAAAAATGAACGGCGTCACCGTTAAAAAGTCGGCAAGATAGGAGTCAACGCCACCATATTGCCCGGGAAAACCATCCATGAAGATAGTTTTGTAGGAGTGGGAAGCGTGGTAACGAAAGATGTGTAAAAAGGGCAGGTAGTGGTGGGAAATTCGGGGAGGAAATATAAAAATATAATAAACAATATAAGAAAAGATGAAAATTAAATCGTCTATTTTTATATGTTTTTTGTTCTTTATTTTAATATTTTAAATTAATATATTAGAATTACAAAATATGGAAGAATTTTAAAACTTTATGGGGGAGAAATTTTATACTGTATAATTATGGAGAGTTTAATAAGTATAATAATACCAGTATATAATGCAGAAAATTATATAAGAAAATGCATTGAAAGTATTATTAGACAAACCTATAAAAATCTTGAAATAATTATAGTAGATGATGGTTCAACAGACAATTCATCAATAATATGTGATGACTATGCAAAAAAAGATAATAGGATAAAAATTATTCATAAAGCGAATGAAGGCCCTAGCGTAGCAAGAAAATATGGAGTTGAGATTGCTTCAGGAGATTACATTGCTTTTGTTGATGCCGATGATTATATTGATGAAAACATGTATCAAGTATTGATTGATATAGCTAGAAAAGATGATATTGATATTATTCAATGTGGATACAGAAAAGTAAAAACGACTGGTGAACTTATAGAAAAATATGAATTACATGATGAAATTATTTCAGGTAATTATGAATGTGCTTATTATTATGCAAAACAAAAAAATGTAACAAATTTTTTATGGAATAAAATATATAAGGCAGAGTTATTTAGAAATATAGTTTTTCCTTCTTTTTTCGCTGGCGAAGATTCATGCATTCTTACACAATTATATGCAAACGCAAAGAAAGTAAGAACTATCAGGATACCATTTTACAATTACGTTATGTCACCAGAGAGTTTATGCAGAAGTCCATTTTCTATAAAAAAGATAGATAATGTAAAAGCTGGAAAATTTATGTATAACTTTTATAAGAATAAATTTCCCGATTTAAGCAATTTTTCAGCTTTGCATATTTGTTCATATGCTGCTCAATGTTATTGTGAACTAATAAAATCTGATATTAAAAATAGGTCTATTTTTGAACAATCATTATTTTATGACTTTCATATATATTATCAGTTATCAAAAAATAGTGAAGCAAAAAGAATTTGTTCTAGGAATAGAGTATTGCTTATAGAATTATTTAAAATTAGTCCCAAATTATGCGCTTTTTTATTAAATATAAAAAATATAGTAACAAAACTGTTCTAAATCAAACAACCCAACATTTTTTTTGCTAAAAATTATAAATTTATATTTAGTAAGAAGGAGTTTTTATGAAACTTTTAGTTCTAGTGGCTGATTACCCAAGTAATGATGGAAGACTTAGTCTCTATTATGTACATACACGCAATAAATACTATATTTCCCAAGGTATAGATGTGGCTGTTCTAAATTTTGCTGCAAAAGAAGATTATATTATAGATTGTATACCGGTTTATACTTATGAAAGTTATGAAGAAAGACTTAGAAACGAAAAATTTGATATATTGGTCTGCCATGCAGCGAATATACGCAACCATTATATGTTTTTGCGTAAATATCAAAAATTATTTCCTAAAATTGTGTTCTTTTTCCATGGACATGAAGTTTTACGATGCTCGAAGGTATATCCAGAGCCATATACTTATGTTAAGCATAAAGTTTTTTTCAAACCTCTTATAAAGGATTGCTATGACATTATAAAGCTTCATATCTGGAGGAGAACTTTCGAAAGGCTCGCTTTTAAATCTTGGTTTGTTTTTGTAAGTCAATGGATGTACAAGGAATTCATTCGATGGGTGAAGATAGATCCGACTATAATTGAGAACCATAAAAGGATAATCTATAATTCCATAGGACCTGAATTTGAAACCGAATCCTATGATAAAAATGCACCCAAACTTTATGATTTTGTGACAATAAGAAACTCTCTTGATGGTTCGAAATATTGCCTAGATGTTGTGACAAATTTAGCACGCAGCAATCCACAATACAGCTTTTGTATAGTCGGAAGGGGTAATTTTTATAAATTCAATGCAAAGCCGGACAATGTGATTTTCGTGGAAAAATATTTAAACCACGCTGAAATTATTGACCTGCTTAATCAATCTAAGTGTGCATTAATGCCGACTAGAACAGACGCGCAAGGAGTTATGGCCTGTGAGATTGCGACATTTGGTATTCCTCTTATAACTTCGGATATTTCAGTATGCAGGGAAGTCTTTAGTGATTTTGATAATGTGGAATTTATCAACAATGATGCTTCGGATATTGACATTAAATATATATTTGAAAAAATCACTCATACTCAACTAGCGAATAAAAATCGTAGATTCTTTGCTGAAAATACCTGTGGCAAAGAAGTAGAGCTGTTTATGGAAATTACAAAGGAAGTTGAATAAAAAATGAATGAACTATTAGCTTTTCTACAACTTATAACTATTTGTATAGTGACATATTATGAATATAAAAAAGCTTCAATATCAGTATTTTTATGGGCAACATTACTTGTAATGTTTGGCCTACCTCATTTTGTTGCAGTATTGTTTACCAGATATAATTACCCATCAGATGTAATGATACAGGCATCATTATTTGTAATACTATTTAATTTCATATACTTTTCAGCAAGATTCATTCTGCTAGGCCGAAGAAAAGCAATAAATATAAAAACATTTGAACTGTTAAAAAAGTTATCTTCCAATGAGAGCAAAACTATTATACAATCATATAAAAATAAAATTTTAATGAGAATTTTATTTTTATTTCTTTTAATTTCTATAGGAATTTTAATATATGTAAGTTTTACAAAATATGGTGGGATTTTAAATACTTCATGGGGAAAATTTTATAGCGATTCCGAATCTCCATATAATCTGAAGCTTGATTCTGGATTTGCTTTAACGATGACAAAATATTTAATTTTTGCCTCAGGTGGTGTTATAGTTCCATTATTGTTTTATAAAAGATATAAATTTGCTTTCCTAGCTGCTATATTAATCTCATGCTATGCTTTGATTACAAGAAATAGAATCACAATACTACCTCTATTCGTGTCACTGATTTTGTTTTATATTTTAAGAAATCACCGAATTTCATTAAAACAAATAATATACTTTAGTTTTATTGGTATATTTATCATTTACATTGTATATGCTCTGCGTGTTTTTAGACATTATGGCTCAATTGAAAATTTTATTACAAACTTTGATCTTACATATTTTAATAATCGTATTTTAGAAATGATACTTACAGGAAATGGCGAATTGGGCTTACGTGATGCTTTTTACTATTTTATATATATAAACAATAATTTTCCAGGTTTTGGACAGGCGCATACTTACATACGACTGTTATTAATTGCTTTGCCTACTAGGTACTCCTTCGGATTAAAACCACCTGACTTTGCTATTACAATGGGAAGTGCATATATTAATGATTTCAACAATACAAAAATTTCTATGCATCCTACACTTTATGGCGATTGTTATGCAAACTTATCCTGGTTTGGTATTTTCCTTGGTATTTTTTGGGCAGTTTTTGTATTATTTATTGATAAAATATTAGATAGAAAGAATATTGTCATGAGATTGGTACTTATGGTTCTTTTTGGTTGTGTATATGTTATAATTGGCAGAGGTTCTGTCTATAATGGTTCTTATATCGGTTTTATTTCGGGATTATTCTTATTTTTTCTAAACTTTATTATACCAAAAAGAAAACATAATTCATTTTACAACAAATAAAATTAAAAGGATTACAACTAATGCACATATATAATAATGACTATAGATGAAAAAAAGGTTCCAATAATTCCATAAATGAAAAATTATAAAAATAAAGAGACAAACTTCACTTTCTGTGATATAAATAAGTTCCGTTACAAAACTTACAAATAGGAGTGAAGCAAATGTCTCATAAAAAATCATAGCTAAAAAATCACCAATTTTCCAGTACCTTTTGAAATTAAATTTTACACTTTACTTCACTATACCTGTTTTACGCCATATAATGGAATTCATATCTAGATCTGTACAAAAAGGCTATAATGGAACCGTTAAAGATATTGTCATCTTAAGCTTGGCAAATTGCCATAGAACTACTTTTTGTAAATTCTTGATCCAAGTTGTTTGGAATATAGAATATGCATGGAGAGCCATTAGAAGAGAAGTTGTTGGTGTTACTTACTGCTACTCCCAACATCAATCTACTACTATATTTGCAATTTTTGATGATACTATTGCTGAAAAGACCAAAACACATCCGTATCCAGATAAAAGATTTTGCTGAAAAATATATTGAAAAGAACGATGTTCACCCCATTACAGTGAACGGTTCTAAATATCTGGTATATCGATACGAAGAGGCCTTAAATGATATAAATAATGCTGTAGTTTTACTATGCTGAATCAAGCATCATATGGGTGCAAGCAGCATCAAAATGTACGACAAGTTCGGTCTTTTGCTGCGGATTGAAACAACGGTTAATGATGTCTCTTCGTTCAAACACTTGCTGGAAGTTGTGCACCGGGATGGTACCGTTACAAAGAAAGTAGCGCCGATGAAGAAGAATATTTATAGCCTTTATCTTCTAAGTCAATTACTCAAGGCTTCCAACCGCCGCTATCTTGATATAGTGTCTTCGTTGTATGCTCCCAGCAACGGCGCAAAAAAAATTGAAGAACTCTCGGAGTCAAAAAAAGATACCGATGAAGCTTCAAAGGCTTTAACTTCTTTAGCTGAGATGATCAGAAGCTGTTTGAAGTCTTGGTGCACGGCGAGTTTAATATCAACGGATTACAAAACGAATCGATCCGTCAGTTTTTTCCAGATCTAAGTCCGGCTTCGATCTCCCGAATCTTAAAACGTCTGCGCGTGTTCATTGAAATAATAAAGAGAGTCTCCAGCATACGAAAATACTATCTGGCCGAGCTTGGAAAGAGTGTTATCACTCTCTGGTTAAGAACCAGGGATCTTTTCATTATTCCACAACTTGCTGAATTTTAGTTGAACTGATTCGGCTTGTGTCCCGGAGAGGGCTGCTATTGGCAGCTTTGTTTTCCTATTGTCTTTTTGTACTTTGCTATATTTCTTTTCATTTTTCGAAGATCTTTGGACTTAAGAACCTAATAAAGTTTTTGATTATATGGCATGTAAAAAGCCTGTTATATTAGTATAGATGGAGTGACAAGAGACTTATAGAAAGACAAATGCCGGTATTTATGTTGAACTGTAAATGTAGTCGAGTATCGTAATGTTGTGCTAAAATTTTATAATTTTATAATAATCAAGATCTTCTTGATGAGGTGAATATATTGAATATAACATTTGTTGGGACAGGTTATGTAGGATTAGTTTCTGGAACATGTTTTGCAGAATTAGGGAATAAAGTTATATGTATTGATGTTGATAAAGAAAAAATAGAAAAATTAAGTCATTGTATGATTCCGATTTACGAAGATAGCTTAAAACAATTAGTCCAAAAAAACCTGAATAATAAAAATTTATTATTTACCTCAAATATAGAGTACGGTATTAAAAATTCTAATATTATTTTTATTGCTGTAGGCACCCCGCGTTTACCGGATGGTAATGCGGATTTATCTCAAATTATAAGTGTAGCAAAGAATATAGCGAGAAATATAAATGGATATAAAATTATAGTAAATAAAAGTACTGTCCCAGTTGGTACCTGTGAATTGATTGAAAAAATAATAAAAGAAAATATGGTTTACGATTTTGATTTCGATATAGTATCAATACCGGAGTTTTTGCGTGAAGGGACAGCAGTACATGATGCGATGAATCCTGATAGGATAGTAATAGGTGGAGAGAATAAAAAGGCTATTGATATTCTGGTTGAATTACATAAACCATTTAATGCCCCGTTTGTTATAACTAATCGAAGAACAGCAGAGATGATAAAATATGCTTCCAATGCATTTTTAGCCACGAAGATATCGTTTATTAATGAAATAGCTAATCTTTGTGATAAGGTAGGGGCTGATGTAACAAAAGTGGCAGAGGGGATGTGTTATGATAAAAGAATAGGGAAAAGCTTCTTAAATGCCGGGATAGGATATGGAGGTTCATGTTTTCCTAAAGATATAGATGCACTTTATAATTTAGCCAAAGAATATAATTATGAATTTAAAATACTTAAAGCAGTTAGAGAAGTCAATAAATCTCAGCGATATAAAGTTGTTGAAAAATTAAAAGAGGTACTGCCAGATATTAAAGATAAAACGATTGGAGTGCTAGGGCTTGCATTTAAACCTAGAACTAATGATATGCGAGAAGCACCATCCATAGATATAATAAATGAACTAAGAAAATATGGTGCGATTATAAAAGTTTATGATCCAGCAGCAATGGAAGAAGCTAAAAAAGTTTTAACGAATATTGAATATTGTAAAGATGTATATGAAGTAGCAATCGAGAGCAGCGCTTTGATAATTGTTACTGAATGGGACGAATTTAAAAACATAAATCTTTCTAGGATAAAAAATTTAATGAAAGAACCTATAATAGTAGATGGTAGAAATATATATGAACCAAATCTAATGAAAAATTTAGGAATAACTTATATTTCTATTGGAAGATAGTATAATAAATTAGAAAAATTATTTTAAGCGAGGGTTAAATATTGGATGAATGTTTCTATTATTACGCCGGTTTTTAATGCCGAAAAATTTATTGGGGAAACTATAACATCAGTACAAAACCAGACTTATACAGATTGGGAAATGATTATTGTAGATGATTGTTCTAAAGATAATTCTCTAAAAGTCATAAAAGATTTTTCTAAAAAAGACAATAGAATAAAATATTATAAGCTTGAAAAAAATTTAGGAGCAGCTGTTGCTAGAAACACTGCACTTGAAAAAGCTAAAGGAAGATTTATAGCTTTTCTCGATAGTGATGATTTATGGGAACCAGAAAAACTTGAAAAGCAAATAAAATTTATGGAAGAAAATAAAATAGGTTTTTCTTTTACATCATATCGTTTAATCGATGAAGAAGGCAATGATTTAAATAAAGTAATAACTGTTCCATCCAAAGTTAATTATGACGATTTATTAAAAAATACAATAATAGGGTGTTTGACAGTTGTAATTGATAAAAATATTATTGGAGATTTTAGAATGCCTTTAGTAAGAGCTGGTCAAGATACTGCTACATGGTTATCTATACTGCGTAGAGGTTTTGAAGCATATGGAATTAATGAACCATTGGCTAGATATAGAAAAGTTAGCGGTTCAATATCAAGTAATAAAATTAAGGCTTTGAAAAGAACATGGAATACATATAAAAATATAGAAAAATTGCCTTTTCCAAAGTTATGTTATGTTTTTACATGTTATGTAATTAATGCAATAAGAAAGCGAATATAAATTAAATTATTATCATTCAACTCAAGCCGGCTTGTTCCTTATATTTTTTCAGGGGGAATCAAAATGGGGCATGAAAGAATAGGTTTTTTACCGCGAACACAGCCCTGGGTTGACATTATTAAGCAACTTACTGATTTTGATTGCTCAGATGATACAGTTGTAAAAATTTCCAATAATACGCTTACGAATATTAAAAAGAAATATGAACAAATGTCATCTGATGAATCTGTTATTAAAGCCATTCGCTTTTTGATAATCCTATCTCTTTCTGCAAATCAACAAGATCAAAGGGAATTTCTTGCAAAAAACGGACTCATCGTTGATGAAAGATTCTCCTTATTTTCTCTTATTAGATGTGCAAAGGATTATATAGTCACAGATACTGGATCACTTGAGACCAATAAAATGGTTGTTGATGCTGTATTATATGTTCTTTCTTCTTATGAAAGAAAAAAAGGCAACAAACAACTTTCACTCTTTAATAATACAAATGAAACACCATGGAAAAATATAGGAACAGGTGCAGCTTTCTGTGAATTGGCAAGACTTTTCTTTGCAGAATTTACAAATCGACATCTGAGATATTATTTAGAAAGAGAAGCCGCTCAAGCTATTGATGATTATGATTCGATAGAAATATTTTCACAAAAGCTAACAAAGCAAAGCGAGGCTTTGTCTACACATGCTTTTGAGATTTCAAAGATTATGCAATCTTTTGCTGCAGGATGGTTTAATAAATATAGTCGTAGTGATATTCCTACTAATGAAGAAATAACCAGATTTCTAAATATGACATTCGGCAAAATAAGGGCAGAATTACGGAGGGAGGCTGAAGCTCTATGAGTCAGTCTCCAAATATAATTATTTGTAGCAATGTTCATCCAAGTAAAATAAATCCAAACGGAAAAGTTATTAGGTTATCATATTTTGATAATGAAAAAGAAAAAGGAAATGTACATATTGCACTTAGCCGTTTTATTAAAAATCCGGATGAATTACCTGAAAGGATATTGGATTTATTAGAGATTGCTTCATATGTTTTTTCAGCCGATAGAGCTGTGGATAGAGGAGAGCGTGATAGTCTCTATAATGAAAGCTGGGCTCGAATCTTCGAGTTTCATATTCCAGTCAGGGACCTAGCTTTTTGGGAACAAGATAATGTTAAGACTGCTTTATCTAATGCTTTAGTTTTTATGTCTGGAGATAGAAAATATAATTTTTATTTTTACAAAATGAATCAAGAAAATCAGCCGAATGAAAGCAAATATATGCAGTTATCTTTATTTACCGAAGATTTTTTGCATATTTCTGATGCTTCTAATACTGAGATTATATTATTTTCCGGTGGCCTGGACTCTTTAGCAGGAGCGCTAGATTTTTTGCATACCTATCCAGAAAAAAAGTTATGTCTAGTAAGTCATCAAGCTAATAAAAAAGTAACTCATACGCAAGATGTTTTGGTTGAGTTATTAATGAAAAAATTTCCTAATAGAATTAATCATTATAAATATGAATGTCATTTACGAAAATTTTCAAGCCTGGAAGAAACCCAAAGAACGAGAATGTTTCTATATGCTTCAATCGCCTTTTCTATTTGTAATTACTATAATAAGCATACCTTTTATGTTTATGAAAATGGCATTACAAGTATCAATTTACCGAAACAGGGTGACATCATGAATGCAAGGGCTAGTCGGACAACTCATCCAAAGACAATAGGCTTAATGCAAGCTTTTCTACAATGCTTTGATAATACATTTATAATAAAAAATCCATTTATAATGAAAACAAAAAAGGATATAGTTAACATTTTTAAGGAAACACATGAATTAAATATGATTGAAAATGCTGTATCCTGTAGTACAACACGAAATAAACCAGGTGGCGCCTCACATTGTGGTTGTTGTTCACAATGTATTGATAGAAGGTTTGCAATGTTTTCTGCTGAGCTAGAGGCATATGATGAAGGCGTATATACGGAAGATTTTATAAATCATATTCCTGATTCTGAGACAAAGCAAAGATTGTATGGTACTCTTCGCCTGGCCTGTATGGAAGGTATTAGAAATCAAGCAGACTTTCGGGAAAAGTTCTTAAATGAGCTCGATGATTTAATTGACTATATACCAGGAGACAACCCTGATGATAAGTTGTCAGACGTTTATGATCTTTTCTGCAGATATGGAGACTCTATTCTCTATGCTGCAAAGCGTATGCAAATGAAGTATGAAGATTTGTCAAGTCAAATCCCTAAAGATTCTCTTCTTGAAATGCTGGCAAGTCGTGCATATAAAAAAACACCCATAGAGCATAAGGTTATAGAGATTGATAACATATTGAAAAAAACAATACCCATATTATTTAAAAGAGAAGAACCCAAAAGTGAGAACGATCTAAATGATAAAGTTCAGGCTATCCTGATAAGCGAAAGTACTAAATTCGAGCGTGAATATCCACCAATAAGATTTGGAATTACCACATATAATCCCGATCATTCACAAGATGATTTGCTGATTGAAACTAAGTTTATTCGCAAAAATACAACACCTTCCGTTGCAACCAGTGGTATCGCTGAAGATATGACAAAAGTACCAAAAGCATACGGTTTATTATTTATTGTATATGACCCTGAAAGGCAAATAGATGATGATGATACTTTTATTAGAGATTTTGAAAATAGACGCGAGCGGTGTTATGTAAGAATATATCGCTAGGCTAATTAAAATATCGGGGAGGATGAGGATAAGTTTCTAAAGAAAAAACAATCGGGTTTATATATGATATGGGTTATAGATAAACCTGGTTTAAATATAAAAAATCCAGCAGTTTTACTGCTGGTAGGAAATAATTTTTTTCAACCTTTTGGTGGATAAGGATCGTTCCCATAAGAGTTCCTTTCTCTTATTTGACCGTTGGGCCTGTGGATAAACAGTTCAGATTGCGGAGGCTATTGGCAGGTTTAGTGGTGATGAACAGTTGAGACAGAATGAAGCGAAAGTTTTAAATGAAAAGAGGGTAGAAGATGAATTTGACTGCCATAACAGCGCTTATCGGCAAGGAAAGAGAAGATGATATTGACGGTCTGATAGAAGAACTGCCTGATATAGAGGCTGATGAGCAGGGATACACATCATATATGGTATTTGATATTAAAAGAAAAAATATTTATTTTGAGCCGGGGGAGCCTGTACGAGCTGATACTGCAAAACGCTTCTTATATCTTGGAAATAATTCCGGCAAAAATCCGCAGTATTATCTTACCAGAGATGCCGAGTCGCTTAAATATCTTTTGACTTGCACCATGAGTGATTTATATATTCAGCTTGGCCAATACGGCATGCAAAACGGCGAATTGGCTTGTATCATTAAGGCCATGGAGGCCGGCGGATTATTAGTTTTAAATAAAAACAAAGGAGAAGGCAGTATAAATTATAATGCGATAGCACTGCCCGGCAATATTGCAGTTCAGGCCATCAGCAAAGACAGTAATAACAGTAATAAAATAAAGATCAGGCTGTCCAATAACAAAACTGTATCTTTTGAAGAATTTATCAGGCTGGGGCTTGGGGAAGAGAATAAAAAGAACAGGTTCTTATTGGTCATACCGGCTGTTGTTACGGAAGATGGGCAGCGGGTTGTAATGCCTGATCACCCTGATTACATAAAGCTTGTGAGCCTTGACAACAAACTGATATTATATAGTTCGAAAAAGCAAAGCACAAAAGAACGAAGAGTTTGCCATATATGCCATAAAATCAAGGATAATGTCGGAATTGAAGATTATGTCATAAAATTCAACAGAGAAGGAATAAATAAACTATTTGTCATAACGACGAAGAATACATCCCAGTATCTGGACGGTTTTAAATATGAAAAAGCTTATTCTATGTGCCATGAATGCTATGTTGACATCCTTAATGGAGATAAAAAGATTCGAAGCCATTTTAACGGTAAGATAGCAGGCGAAAGTGTATTCATACTTCCTGAGGGCTTGCTGAAAGATTTTAATTATAATTTTCTATACAAACTGAAAAGTGAAGTGGATCTTGCTTTTAAAGATTCAGATGCAAACAATTGGCTGCAAAATATCGAAGCCCTTTCTGATATGGATGAAATCAAATTCTACAGCATAAATTTCATAATTTACCGGACCGACGGCACTTCATTTGATGTGCTTGAGACAATAGAAGACGTTCCTGCAGTGCGATTTAGGAGAATAATGGAGCTTATCGGTGAAAACGTAATGATGCTGAGGCCGCATATAAGGCGTATGTCCCTTGCAAGCATATATAGCCTTGTTCCGGTGCATCAGAATAAAGATAAGAAAAGGTTTACAGGCAGGGTGCTTTCATTGTATAGATCTATACTGTGCGGTGAACAGATTGATATGAATATTTTGTTCGGATATGCGTGCGAAGCCCTTGAAAAAGGATTGAATCAGCTTAAAAGGGATAAAATCGAAACTTTCTTTAATCTTGGCCTGGAAAGTTATAAGAAGAAGTGCGGCGATTATGCGGACGATTATTTCATAAAAAATCTGGTAATCAGATATCTTATTCTATTCAATCTGTGCAAAAGGTTAAATATTCTTATAAACAATAAGCCTTACTATAAAGGGGAGGAGGAGAAAAGCTTGCAGGGCATAAATACGCTTTCCGAAGATGTAAATAATATCATTAAATCCATGGAAGAATTCCTTGAAAAACAGCAATACAACAATGAAGCAAGGGCATTATTCTATCTGGGGGTTCTTATCAAAAGGGTGGCGATGTTTCAGATGTTGAAGGAACATAAGAAAAAACCAATCCTCAAAAAGATTCAATTTCAGGGCATGTCCGGCATGGAAATACAAAGGCTATATAATGATGTTGTAGAAAAGCTCAGGCAATATGGAAGGATAAATATATTTACCGAAGCGGTCATGAACCGATTTCATTTCTACTATGGCAGCATTGAAAGATCATGGGAACTGAACGGCCTTGCTAATGTTTTCTATATAATGTCAGGATATGCCTATATGGTGGGAAGCTATTTTCCTGATGCGAGCCAAAAGGAAAAAGATATAGAAAAAGAAGAGATTGCGTCGGAAGAGGATGAATAATTTTTAGAAGGAGGAAAAGAACGTGGCTATTTTGAACAAAAACAGCGAGTTTTTGTTTGGATTTGAGGCCGTGCTGACAAATCCGAACGGTGATCCGGATCAGGAAAACAAACCCAGGATGGATTATGAGACGTCAACCCTTCTGGTAAGCGATGCGCGGCGCAAGAGGGATTGCAGGGAATTTTTAAAGAATAAAGGTTATAAGATATTTGTGGATACGCTGGCCGATATTAAAGTCCCCATGGATAAGATGTTTCAAAGCATAGCTGAAGAATGGCTGGTTGACAAGAAAAGAATGGATGCCCTTCTTGAGAAAAACGAATCGCTGAGACAAAAATGGGTAGATGAATTTGGAGAGGAAAAATGCGATGATTATTTATCTGCATACAATAAAAAGGCCGAATCAAAAACAAAAAATAAAGAAAAATTTACACAGTTTAACAACATATTTTTGACAGAGATAGTTAAACAGTCTTTGATAGATATCAGGTTATTCGGCAGCGCCATGGCAGTCAAGAACTTGACAAAAACTTACACCGGACCTGTACAACTTAGCTGGGGATATTCTCTCCACCCTGTGGAGCTTGTCAAATCGAACACCATAACTTCTATAATGAATGAAGACAGTTCGACATTTGGCAAAAAGTATAAAGTTTATTACGCCTTGGTGGCTCACTACGGCACCATGAATAAATTTAGCGCCAAACAGACGGGAATGACGGAGGAAGATGCTGACCTTTTTCGGCATGCATTGGTCCAGAGCCTAATGGCAAATCAAACCGACAGTAAACAGGGCCAGCAACCACTATTTTATATTGAAATAATATATAAGCCTGAATTCGACGGGTATTTGGGGGATTTGAGGCGCTTCTTGAGCACCTCGTATGATGATAAAAAGCCCATCCGGTATCTCGACAATATCACTGTCGATTTTGCCAGCCTTTCTCAGGTGATAGAACAAATGAAGCAAAAAGGCTATATTGACAGGGTTATAGGCTGGATGCATCCATTTAACCAAAAAATAAATTCATTGATTAACCTGCCTACATATGAAGCAGTGGATTTGTGGGCTCCTGTCAAGGTGGCTGATTAAACATGAAAGTTGTATCATTTATACTGAACGGCAAAATGGCGCATTTCAGGAAGGTGTACTCAAATGCTTCGGCCCTTTCATATTTTATACCGCCCAGGACTACAATATCCGGCATAGCGGCCGGGCTGCTGGGGATAGAAAGGGATGAATATTATGATGCGTTTTCTGTTGAAAATTGCGATATTGCTTTGGCCTGTCTAAATCCTGTTAAAAAATGCATGCAGAAACTGAATAATTTGATGATAAAGGGAAAAAATGATTTAAACGGTTCAAAAGAAAATCATAGCCAAATACCCACGGAATTTGTCGTGCCTTATAATATTCGCACGGGGCATGTAAGTTATCAGGTTTGGATTCATCATTCGGACAAAAAGATTATGCAGGAATTGGAATGGATAATAAATGATATGCCGGTCTATCATAGCCGGGGGATCGCGCTTGCCCTCGGAAGCGCTTTCAGCCTCGGCTGGCTGGAAGGCGGGGGCATCTATGAGGCCCAGGAGAACAAACAAGAGGGGACGGTGGATGTATATTCCGTAATGCCGCTAGATGATATAAGCAATATAAGATTATACAGTATACCTGGCAGGTCTTACCGGATAGTAAAAGAAGAAGTTCTTTTAGAGTTTAAGGGAAATAAAAAAAGAGAAATCACGGAAGACGGCATTAAATATATGGTGATTAATCTTGATGGAGGTCCGTTACAGGTAACAGCCAGGCATTATGTAAAACTGGACAATGGGCGAAACATTATGTGGATGAAATAGATAAGAGGGTATTCGGCTTATGGGTTATCTTGCGCATTTTGATAGAAAAAAAGGCTGCAAACAGGCCTTGAATGAGCATTTAAAAGGCGTAGCAGAACTATGCGCTGGGGAAGTGCCGGTTGTGGTAAGATTTGATGGCATCGACAATGAACTGATAAGGTATTTGGCTTATCACATTGGATTTTTTCACGATATCGGCAAGTATACGGATTATTTTCAGATGTACATAAAAGAACAGCGCTATTCCCCTTTTAAAAATCATGCTCATATTTCTGCATGCTTTTCTTATTTGTTTTTGCTGGACAACATTAAATGGGAAAATAAGGATGATTTTTCTAAATATATTGCAATATACCTGTGCTATATTGCAGTGCGAAAGCATCACCTCACGCTGGATTTCGATTGCCTGTTTCCCATAGAGCAGCGGGAGGCTATGTGGCAGGAACTTGATGTTATAAGGGAAAATATGATAAAAAACCAGGACGATATTACGCGTGATTTTTGCGGCATGAATTTGAAGGGCTTTGTTTCATATCTGGATCTGGAGAGGCTGAAAGGGGACAAAGAACATTTCGCAAATATGCATCAGTTGCTAAGAATGGGCCTTTTCGCCGATGATCGATGGTATTTTTTCCTAATATACATTTTCTCGTTGCTTATAGACAGCGATAAATTAGATTCGGCTGGGCTAAAGCACAGAAAGAGAAAACAGGTTTTGCCCGAAAGAGTAGCCGAATATTTGGCCTCAAAAGAGAGTAGCTATACTGATAAGGCATTGCTCTTGCAAAGAGAAAATGCCCGCATAGAAATGTTAAACATCATAAACGGCTTGACCGATGACCAGGTAAAAAATAGTAGATTCTTCATTATTACCGCTCCTACTGGAATTGGTAAAACTCTATCGTCGTTGCAATGTGCTTTGCGTCTTCAGCAGAGGATAAAAGGCATTGAGGGGCATCTGCCGAGAATAATTACAGCCATTCCTTTTATCAATATTATAGAACAGACCCGAAAAGAATATAAAAATGTCATTGCAGGCAAGGCAGAACTTGTAGTGCATCACAGGCTGGCTGATATTACTTCCAATATTGAATTTCATGAAGAAGTACCGGTAGGCAAGGTTTTGCTTGAGATGGAGGCATGGGAAGGCGATATGGTCCTGACCACATTTGTCCAGTTTTTTCAGTCTATTTTCACAGGCAGGAACAGCGCTTTGAAAAAGCTCAACAAACTGGCTGGCAGCATTGTTATACTGGATGAGGTACAGGCGATGCCGGAAAAGTATATGCCGCTGGTCGGCGCCGCATTGCAAAAAATAGCCGAATATTACGGTACAAGATTCATACTCATGACAGCAACACAGCCCAGAATACTTGAGTTTGGCGATTTGCTGCTCAAAAATCATAGATTGAGTAATGAAAGAAGTATTGACTTATTTCCATCCTCACAAAAATACTTTGCTCAGTTGAAAAGGACAAAATTTGTCCCTGAGCTTGAAAAAGAGATGAATACCAGGGATTTTGTCGAGTTTTTTATGGAAAAATGGAATGTGCTCAAATCTGCTGCCATAGTAGTAAACACGATAAAAAGGAGTATAGAAATCTTCTATGCATTAAAAGACGAGTTTAAACGACGAGGCGTTAGTACGCCTGTTTATTATCTATCGACTAACATAATACCGTCAAAGAGAATGGCAGTTATTGATGAAGTGGATAAGCTGTTGAAGGCAAACGAACCCGTTATACTGGTATCCACCCAAACCATAGAGGCCGGAGTTGACCTTGATTTCGACATGGCTTTCAGGGATTTTGCACCATTGGATTCATTAGTGCAGACAGCAGGCCGTGTAAATAGAAATGGCAGAAAGGGCGAATACCTGCCTGTCTATATCATGAGGCTGGCACATGATAGCGATTATATATATTACTTTTTCAACAGAAGATTAACGATGGATTTGATGAAAGATAAAGAATTGTACGAATGGCAGTATAACGAAATTATAAATTGTTATTATAACAAGATATTAAAGTCGGGCATACCTCAGGAATCAAAAGACATTTGGGAAGCAATACTAAAGCTGGATTTCAAAAAGATTCAAGAATTCCGGATGATAGAAGATTTATCTGATATGTGCGATGTTTATGTTGAAAAGGATGATAAAGCTTCTTTGCTGGCCGACGAATTCGAAAATATCATTATGAAGCGTGGCGACTATGAGGATTGTGATTCATTTGAGCAAAAGGCGCTGTTGAGAAATGTCATGTCTAAAATGAATGATTATATTATTCAAGTCAGGAGAAAGAAGGTTCATTCCGGGCTGCTGCTTAACTTTGAAGAAAGAAATGGCGCACAAAGCTTTCTTCGATGGATACCTCGTAGGAATGTAGAAAAGTTATATGACGAAGAAACCGGTTTTAGATACTGAACCGTCGAACTGTGCGAAAAAAGTTCATCAGAAGCAAAAAGGCTTCTGGAAGCAGCCTTCAGGAAAAATATAATAAAAGCGGTGGAGGTGTATAAGATGTATGAGGACATGATAAACGAAGAAGTTCAGGAATATGTGATAAAGACGCTGAAGCAGACGAAGCTTAAAATTTATACCGAGCAAGAATTAAAAGAGAGTGAAGAGAAAGGTATTGAGAATAGGACTAAGGAACTGGCCGTAAAGCTGCTTAAAAAGAAGCTTCAGAACATACCCGATGATATTATAGAAACCATTAATAAATCTAAAGACATCCATAAAATAGAAAAAATGATGGAGGATATTTTTAATATAAATCATGTAGATGACGTCAGAAAATATTTGAATTAAGGTTATAAGGGGGGATAGTAATTTAATTTATGAAAATTATGGATAGACTTTCAGAGGATATAGATGCTGTAAATAAAAAATAGAATTTGGGGGATAATTTCGGGGGGTAATATAATTGAGAGGAAGAAAATTGGGTTTTTTAGATTCTTTTTTTATAGTGATAACAGATGTATTATTAATAAATGCCGGATATATTCTGGCATTTATTATTAGATTCGGTTATTTGCCCACACAAAACTATAATGATTATGTAAAGATGATACCTTGGATTATTGTTTTGACATTTTTCTTTTTTAAAATATATGGATTATATAATTTGTATAGAAAAAATCTTGCTGATGTTGCGTTTTCATCAGCTATTTCAATTGTAATGATAATGGCATTCACCATGGCTTTAACCTTTTTTTATAGAGGCTTTGCCTTTCCTAGAAGTGTATTTTTAATAGGAGCAATGATACAATTTCTGCTGATATTGCTGTGGAAAATATACTGTTTATTTTCAATTAAGCGTATTCATGGCGTACAGAAAGTAGCATTGGTAGGTTCAAAAGAAGAAGCTTTTGAAGCGGCATATAAGTTCAAGAATATATCAGACGGATGGTTTGAAATAAAGTATGTGATAGACGAAGACAATATCGAATTTATTTATGATGTAATGCAGGACATCGATGTATTATGTTTTTGCCCTGGCTTATCAACGGAATTGAAAGGAAAAGTAACGATAGAGGCTGTGGAAAAAAAGAAGAAAATTCTTCTTGTACCGAACATGTATGAGCTCTTTGTTTCAAAATCTAATTTTACCAGAATAGACGACATGCCGGTGTTTGAATTGACGGAATTAAGTCTTTCTTTTGACCAAATTGTATTGAAAAGAATTTTTGATATAATACTTTCCATTACAGGCCTTTTAATTGCTTTTGTCCCTATGTTTGTGATTTCGTTATGTATTAAACTGACTTCACCAGGGCCTGTCTTATATCATCAAAAAAGAGTAGGCCAATATGGAAAACCATTTATACTTTATAAATTCAGGACGATGATAGATGGTGCCGAAAATGATTCTGGCCCAGTGCTTGCAACAAAGAACGATCCCAGAATAACCCCTGTGGGCAGATTTCTAAGGGCAACACGCATGGACGAAATTCCGCAGCTTATAAATGTATTGAAAGGGGATATGAGCCTCGTGGGCCCAAGACCCGAAAGGCCTTTTTTTGTAGAGAAGATTATTAAAGATAATCCTCATTATGGGTATAGGCATATTATAAAACCAGGCATCACTGGCCTTGCACAAGTGATGGCTAAGTATACTACTTGTGTTGAAGACAAGTTAAGATACGATATATTGTACATAAGAGATTATTCAATATTGCTGGACATACGGATTCTGTTCTATACTTTCAAAGTAGTATTTTTAAAGGATAGTGCACTGGGTTATCCTGAAACCGATTATACTAAAGATGTATTTAAAGGAATAAAAATCTTGGCAAATGATACGATAGCTGCTTCAAAAGAAGAATGAAGTATTTTGCGCATCGCCTCCTCCACCATCTCCCTGCCCTTTCACAACAACCTCTCCGATGAAGAAATAGACTACGTGGTGGAAAAAGTGAGGGAAGGGATTGAGAAGTTCGGGGGATGGGGAAATAATTTCATTCAAATTTTTATTTTTGTCGAGATGTGTCGAAATATTTATAATATTAGCGTTGTTATTTGCAGGATAAAATGGTAAAATGAATAATGTAAAAGTCAGATAAAAGAGCGGTAAAAAGGGTGGGAAGGAGGTTATAAATGGAAGAGTTAAAATTAACTTGTGAAGTTATAACTCCTATGTTCATGGCAGGGGCTGATGAAAAAACTCCTGAGCTAAGGCCTTCAGAGTTTAAGGGAATGATGCGATTTTGGTGGAGAGCGATAAAAGCAGAAGATGATATTGAAAGATTAAGAAAAGAAGAAGCGAAACTTTTTGGTGGGACAAGAGAGGGAGAGGGAAAGAGTAAGGTTAAAATTAGAATCTTTCCAAGAAAAATTGAGATTGGTAAAGCAAAGCCTTTACCGCATCGCGAGACTAAACAATTCGAATTATCATCTATATTGCCTACTTCAACATTTGAAGTTGTTTTATCATGCCGGAATAATTCGGAAATTGATTTTTACAAAGATTTATTTCTTGCTTCTATAGTTTTGGGCGGATTTGGTAAAAGGTCAAGAAGAGGGTTTGGAAGTGTTAGGGCTGTTTCAATAAATGATGAACTTTTTCGGCAAAATGTCGATTTAAATTTTATTGCTGGTTTACTTAACAGGATTAGAAATAATACATATAGAGTTGAGGAGGGGAAAATTATTAACAACAAGCGAGGCGGAAATTATCCATGGATTAAAAAAATCGAAGTGGGAAAACGTGTGGATAATTTTAATGACCTATTGAAAAAAATTGGTCAAGCCTCTCATAATAATAGTAATCCGTCTCTTGGATTTACGGCTCCAAGAATGGCTTCTCCTATTTATGTCTCAGTCATAAGACAAATTGGTGGATATATACCAGTGGTAACTACTTTAAATAGTAGGTTTCCATCAAATTATCCAAGATGGGATTTTAACAAACAAAATTCTTTTATTAAAGAGGTGACATCTGTGTGACAGATTTTACTCAAAAATTAAAACAATTTTTACATGCTGTTTTGCCTGCAGATACACGAATACCCGACCATTCAATTTGGGAGCACTTAAAGATTACTTCTGCTATAAATGCTTTTGAAAACTTTCAAAACAACTCACTTTTTCTTTTTGCTGTAGGACCTGTACAGGGATTTATCTCTCAAGCAAGGAAAACTCAAGACTTATTTATGGGGAGCTTTTTGCTTTCATATTTAACCTTTATTGCTATGACAGAAATAATTGATGTATATGGACCGACGAATATAATTTATCCGGACCTTTTTGCTCAGCCTTTGATGGATTGGTATGTAGAAAAGGAACTTCATATACAAGCAAAAAATTCTACTTCACGACATATTGACCAACCAACGATTCCCAATAGGTTTGTAGCTATAATTCCTGAAACCAGAAAAAGCCAAATAGAGAGATTAGCTCAAAAGATTGAAGAAAATGTTAGAAAAGAATGGGAGAAAATAGTATACGAAGTTCTAAAGTCATTTGAAATATTTGGAGATATAATCGGGTTAACTAATAAGAGCAAGATTTCTGATGAAATAATTAAAAAACAAACTAAAGGTTTCCCGGAAATTTATTGGGTGGCTTTGCCTTTTAAAAATGATGATAAAGATGTAACAATTGCAGAATTTAAAGATTTTTTTGAAGATGATATAATACAAAACTGGCAAAATTTATGGGACTTTGCTAAACACAGAGGGGAACACATCCCTAATATTGGATTAATATACCAACTCAGTTATTCTGCCCTTGAAAAATCAATGGGAGCAAGAAAGAACTTAAGGGATTTTGAACAGACAGAAGAATATGGCAAGAAGTGTCACATATGCGGTGAAAAAGAGGCAGTGATAAAAGAAGGATTGGGAAGTCTTGAAGTGGGCAGATATATTGACGGAAAAGAAGGGCTTTGTTTACAGTGTTTCGCAAAAAGAGCGCTTAATAAATATTTAGAAAAGGAAGATATGTTTGGGCCAGCATTTAAAGATTTTTCTTTTCCTTCTACGGCGGAAGTTGCTTCGGCAGATTTTAAAGCAAAAGTTTTAAAAAATGCGAGGAATGAATTTAAAGATTATATCAAAGCTTATAAAGAAATGCTTGGTGAATATGCATTTAATCAGGTACGAACAAAGTTTCTTCCGAAACTTCAAAAGGAATTTGCAGATATTGAAAACATAGACGGCGAGTGGTTTTTTGAGGAAAATGTGAGAGCAGAATCTATTAAAAAGCAATTTGGCATTGAAAAAAGCAAGGAAGAGATTGATGATAAGCTAAAAAAATTAATTGAAAAATTATATCATGCAGGCAAACCCAATCCTTATTATGCCGTCATCTTGCTTGACGGTGACGATATGGGAAAATGGCTTTCAGGCACGTTGCTGCCGAATATCGAGTATGCGTATAATTCTGAAACATGGGAAAAACTGCCTGAAAAATTTAAAAATGAATTAAAAAAACTTATGGAGAATAAATTTCTTACACCGGCGATACACGCTTCTATTTCTCACGCTTTGCGAAACTACAGCATTGAATTTGTAAGAGAAGTTGTTGAGGAGGAACATCTTGGGAAGCTTGTATATGCCGGTGGCGATGATGTTTTTGCCTTTGTCAATTTAAAAGATTTGTTTGAAGTGTTGAGAAAATTGAGGGCAGCATTTTCTGGACATATAAAGATTGAAAATAATGAAGTTAAAGTAGATTGGAGCAATAATACGGGTTTTGTTGAGAAGGATGGAAGATTGCTTTTGACTATGGGCAAGAAAGCAAGTGCCTCCTGCGGGGTGGTAATAGCTCATTATAAAATGCCTTTAAAAATGGTTATTGATAAAGCAAGAGAAATGGAGAAAAAAGCAAAAGAAAATTTCAATAAAGATAGTTTTGCCATAGCGTTACTTATGCGTTCAGGAGAGGAAAGAATCGCAATAAGCAGCTGGAAGTATGGAGAAATTGATATTTTGGAGAAGTTAGAAGAGTTATCCAACGATTTTAAAGAAAAGAAAGATGAACCGTGGGTTTCGGATAGAATTATTTATACTTTGGGAAAAGAATTTGCCAGATTAAAAGATGATAAGGGAAGATATTTAAAAGCAGGTATAATTGATACAGAGATAAAAAGAATTGTAAATAGAGCAACTCACGCAAAAGATGAAGAAAAAAGGAAGAATTTTGCGGAAAAAATGGTAGAAACATTGCAAGATATATTCTGGAAGATAGAAAATATGGATAGTTTTTTAAATCTCCTTGAGATATCTGTTGCTGTAACAAGGGGGAATAAGGAATGTTCATAAAAATTAAGCCTCTTGATACATTTTTTTTCAGGACAGCAAGACCGTTTACAAAAGGGGAAGATACATGGTCAGATTTTGTGTTTCCCCCTTATCCGTCGACCTTGTATGGTGCTTTAAGAAGCTTTGCAATCTTTCAAAAGGGAAAATTAAAAGATTTTTATGATGGAAAGTTTAGAGAAAATTTAGGAACACCTAATGAAAAAGGCAAAATGAAAATAAAGGGCCCAGTGTTGTTTTTTGAAGATGAGGCTATATTTAAAGCTCCATATGATTTAGTAAAACTTAAAGAAGGCGATGGATGCTTGTACCCTCTGCAATTTTGTCAGAAACCTTCTTTGATGTTTAGCAAATACAACCTTGATAACATTGTTTTGTGGAAGAGAACCGAAATGGCAGATGATATACAAGGATGGCTCAGATTTTCTAGGTTTGAAGATTATTTAAAAACAAAAAAAGAGAAGTTTGAATACAGAAAAAATGAAGATTATTTTTTGAGAGAAGAGAAAACTGGCATTACTCGTGATGGGGTAAGCAAAACTTCAAAAGAAGGCGATTTATACCGTATATCAATGATAAGAATGAAGGAAAAATCGGGATTTTTTGCAGAGATTGAAGGCATCAATGATTTCCCTGAAAAAGGAGTTCTTCAACTTGGTGGAGAAAGCAAGGGCGCGGTTTTTGAAAAATGCGAAGACTTAATGAAAGATTTAAAAACCATAAAACTTAATTTAAAAGAAGGTTTATTTAAGGTTTATTTTGCAACTCCTGCAATATTTAAAAAAGGATGGCTGCCTGATTGGATAGATGAAAATACATTAGAAGGCCAAGTTGGTGGAATAAAATTAAAACTTCTTGCCTGTGCCATTGGAAAACCGATTCCTGTGGGAGGTTGGAATTTGGCGGATAAATGTTCAAAACCATTGAGAAAAGCGGTTCCCGCAGGAAGTGTTTATTATTTTAAGGTTCTCAATGGTGCGGATGTGGATAAAGTTAAAGAAGTCTTTCACTTAGAAAATATTTCAGATATAAACGCAGAAGAAGGATTTGGATTAGCAATTGTTGGGGAGGCGGGGTTATGAAAAGAGTAATTACGATGGTTGGAACTTCAATTTTTGACAATTATAAGGATAAATATAAAGATGACAAAAATTTTGCTGACGATGTCGAGGAATTGAGAGATAAAAGAGCTTCTGAGTATGAAGAAGCTGTACGGATAATAGAAAGGATAAAAAATAAAATTAACAAATGGATCGAAAAGGAAAGGGATAGAGAAAATATTTCGGCAGAAATAAAAAGCCTTGTGAAATTGAAAGAAGAGCTAAAAGATGAATTTGAAATATATCTTCTTTGTTCTGATACAATTTTGAGTAAGGTTGCAGGAGAAATTATAGAAAATTTTATTACCTTCAATTTAAATATGTTTAACGCTAATGATCTTAAATGCTATCTAATTGATGATCTTCAAGTTAAAGATAGAACAGAGTTCTCCCGGGGAGGGATGACCAACATAATTAAGAAATTTTATAGTATTTCAAATGGATTTTGGGATGATTTGATTATTAACATCACTGGAGGTTTTAAGGCAACTATCCCATATTTGACTATTTTAGGACAAATAAATCGATGCCCCATTTATTATATTTTTGAAGCCACAGATGTATTAATAAGAATTCCTCACATTCCTCTCGATGTGAACTGGAGAATTTTTGAGGGAAATGAAGCCTTTTTTATGGAGCTTGAAAAGGAAAAAACCTTTGAATTGGCAAGTGGAATTGTTTACCATGATGAGATAGAAAGTTTGATTGAAAGGGAAGATAATTTAATAAGCTTTAATCCGCTAGGTGTTGCTTTGTGGGAAAAATATAAGGAGAGATTTGAACTATTTTATATATCAGAACTGGCTAAAAAGTATATTGAAACTCAGGATCAACAAATAAAACAGATAAGTGAAAAATCTTTTTTAGAACTTAAAAGAAGATTAAAAGAGAATCCTTCAGATCCTGACCTTGACCATAAATTAAAAGATATGGAGTTAAAGGGATTTAAATGTTTTAAACATAAAGAAGAAAACTTGCAGGTGAGAATGCTTTATAAAGTTAAAGAATGGGAGACGGTATATAAGAATAAAGAACTTAATATTTATATTGCCGATATTGCTATAGGCAGAGATGTTCACAACGCAGGCGATGAGAGTGAGTACATCCAAAGATTTAAAGACGATTTGACTAAAATACAAAATTTAGAAGAATACAAAACTTATCGCATTGAAAAATGAACAGGGAGGTATTTGATATGTTTCTCAAATTTAAGCCGTTTTTTTTAATTGCAGAAACTCCGCTTCATCCAGGAAGTGGAAGCGAGACTGGTATAGTGGACTTACCTATTCAGAGGGAAAGGCATACTAATTTCCCCAAGATTGAGAGCTCGGGATTAAAAGGGTGTATCAGGGAGGCATTTGAGAATTCAAAAAAGAAAATAAAGATAGACAATCAAGAGGTAATGATAAATAGAAATATAGAATTATTATTTGGCACTGGAGGAAGTGATGCTTACGCAGGCTCTCTTGCTTTTACTGATGCAAAAATTCTATTTTTCCCTGTTAAATCTTTAAAAGGTATTTTTGCATGGATTACTTGTTTGCCGGTAATTGAAAGGTTTAAAGAAGATATGAGAATTGCAGGAATAAAACTAAAAGATTTCCCGTCCGATATTAAAGAAAACACTTTACCTCAAGATTCAGATATTAGAATTTCCTCGGAAGTTGTGCTGGAAGAGTTTACATTTAAAGTTGCGCTGGACAGCGAAACAAAAAAACTTGCTGAATGGTTTGCGGAGAGGATATTCCCAAGGCAAGAGGCAAATGATTACTATAAATTTTGGAGAGAAAAATTTAAGAAAGACCTTGTAGTTCTCCCGGAAGATGATTTTACTGAGTTTATTTCGACGTCGACTGAAGTTATTGCAAGAACAATAATCGATAATACAACGGGAACAGCTGAGAATCTTTGGTATGAAGAATATCTTCCCCAAGACACTATTTTATATTCTACTGCTATGGCAACCGGGGTTCGAATTAAAGAAGATAGCAAAAAAGGCGTATTTAAGGCTGATACTTCAGAAAAAGAGGCAGAAAAAGTAATTCAATTTTTTGAATCGGGTATTCCTGAGAGAATACAACTAGGTGGTAATCAAACCATTGGTAAAGGAATTACGAGAATACAGATTCTAAGAGAGGAGGGTAAGGATGGTTCAAGAAACGACGATTAATAAGCTTGAAAGAGGAAGGGCAGAGTTTGCTTATAAGTGTGTAAAGGACACAATCATGTTAAATAGTGATAATGATAATATAAAAAAGGTTTTGGATGATTTTGTCCACAATATTAAATCTAACATTGAAAGAATCAGCAACAACGATCAAAAACAAAAACTTTTAAAACGGCTTGAAGAAATATATAAAAAACCAGATACATACTTGAAAAAAGAAAACTATGATAGGTTAGCACAGGATGAAAAAGAAAAAATTATTGGCAGCTATATTAAGCTTCTTCAAAATTACCGCTCATATTCTCGAAAAATACCCACAATGATACTTACGAATGGGCTTGGCCAAACTCTAGCTTTTGTTAAAGCAAAATCTGATAAAGAGACTGCCTATAAATTGCTATATGTTCAGATTACAGAATACATTAGAAGCGACCAAACGTTGAGAATTAAAATGCCACAAGAGAAGAGCGATTTAGTAGAATGGGCGATTTCTTGCAGTACCACAGAATATCGATATATCACCCAGGAAATGCTTGCTTTCTTAAACTGGCTTAGAAGGTTTACAGAAGGAATGATTGAAGAAGGAGGGAGGTGAGGAATGATCACTCGAGAGGAGAAAAGTTATAAATTTTATAATCCGTATGATACAAGCAGGATTCTGTATGATTCAATTAAAAAAATCGGTATTTATGAATGGAATAATAAAAGGAGAAATAACGAAAGAAAAGATTGGTGTTATAAATCAACAAAATTTCTTATAAATCCGGCGCTTATTTTTGGGAAGTTTATTCCTGATACTGCAGGTGAAGATGCCAAAGAAAATAAGCATAAATATTTACAATTAGTAATCGATGAAATGGAAAAATTGAATGAAGAGATTAAAAAAAATGGGGTGAATATTTCTGATCGTTTAAAACAATCGATTGAGGGATTAAATGATTTGGGTTATCAAACAGAAAATATAAGACTTTCTATGTCGTGGCGTCTTATTGTTGGTCTTGGGGCTTCTCATCCACAAGAAACATCAATGGCATTGCATCACGTTTATGGGATTCCTTATATACCTGGAAGTGCAATCAAAGGAGTTACAAGACACTGGATAGTTTTGAGTAAATTTGGCAATGATGAGCAGCAAGCTTTAAAAAATGAAGAGTTTAAAAAAATTTTTGGTACACAAGAAAAACAGGGACAGGTTATATTTTTCGATGCTTACCCAATAAACGAAATAAAATTAAAAATTGATATAATGAACCCGCATTATCCCGAGTATTATTCCGGCCTTCAACCTCCTGCTGACTGGCAACAGCCGAATCCTATTAACTTTTTGACAGTGGAAAAAACAAAGTTTGATTTTTACCTTGCAAGTAAAAACCCAAAACTACTTTCAGAAACTTTGACTTGGCTTAAAGAAGCATTAATACAATATGGTATTGGAGCCAAAACTTCTATTGGCTATGGATTTTTTGAGGTTTAAAAAAAGAATATAATGACCGTTAAGTTAATAAGCGCTTGGTTTAAACCCACAGGCTTTCAGCCCGTAAATCCTTTCAGGACTTGCAGATACTTCAGTATCATCTATATAATCTATACCAGGGGTGATACTGAATGGGAGATTTAAAAAAAGTAAGTCATACCGTGTATGATATACAATATCATGTGGTTTGGACAACAAAATATGTCCACCCACACTTGCGCTATGCAAAATAATGCAATATTTGAAAGGAAAATCATCGAAGATAATGCAAGAAGAATTTAAAGAGTTAAGAAGAAGATACTGGGGGCAATCCACCATAGATAGCTTCCATTATAAAAATAATTACAGAATCACAAAAATACGCTTATAAGTAGGGAAACAGCATGTATAAAAGGGCCCCGCATACCTGTTTCTGTAATATTTAGATAATCTTTCTGATGGAATAAGTCGTGAAGAAATCTTAAAAGGCTATCCATCGTTAAAATCTGAGGATATAGATGCTGCGCTAGCTTATGTTGCTATCTTAGCAAAAGAACGTCAAATTGTAATTGAATCAGGTGCATAACGTGAATATGACTAACGCTTATAAATACATAAAAATTATAAAAAACAATAAATGCTTAATTCGTATAAAGTTAAACCAGACCCCTGAGAGATATAATACTAATAAAGGTGAAGTAGATATAATATTTGATGCAAAAAGCAAATTATTCTTTGATTTAGCGTGTATTCAAACTCGATGCGGTAAACAATGTTGCAAGGAACCTGTTAATTCAGTTTCATGGCATGGGTTTTATGATGAAAGAGGAGGAAGCATAAAACCACCCGTAATAAATTTTAAACATAACAATGACAAAATTTGGTGTTACAGACATACAGGTACAATTAATCAAAGAAATATTTTTTTATTTCCTGTATGCAGTTTCTATATTCCTAGGCAAATGGAAACGAATGGAATACCTGATGTCCAGATAAATGCTTTTGATTATATCGTGGAAATTGATAATCGTGATAATGCAAGGATAGATTTTTTTGTTCTGCCAAAAGGTGTTACTATCAGAGATTTCTTATCTAACTTCAGCATTTCAGCAATTTATCTGATTTCTGATATTACCGTTTTTAATAAAAATTTAAATGGTGAGCTGAATTTCTTACCGGCACCGGAAGATAATATTTTACTGGAATCAACCCGGTTAGGGGAATGGGATACTTTTTTGCGCACTATTTATACGAAAACAACGAGAGAACCGGAATTATGCGGCAAATTCAGTATTTTGTTTCATGATCCTAACAATACCATTGATATGTTGTTAGATAGATTCATTGGTTATCCGGATGATAATGGTGGCATTATAGCTGATTACATGCGAAGAAGATATGAAGAAGAATATAGAAAATTTAGAAGACTGATAAAATCAATTGATACCGGTCCACCAAAGTAATATAATAAATACAGGAGAATGGAACATGAACGACTGGCACAGCGACTTTTACGCCGCGATAAAAAACTTCTGGAAGCCGCCTTCAGGAAAAACATAATAAAAGCGGTGGAGGTGTATAAGATGTATGAGGATATGATAAATGAAGAGGTTCAAGAGTATGTGATAAAGACATTAAAACAGACCAAGCTAAAAATCTATACCGAGCAGGAACTAAAGGAGAGTGAAGAGAAAGGCATAGAAAAAGGAATCGAAAAAGGCATAGAAAAAGGTATTGAAAAAGGTATCGAGAAAGGTATTGAGAAAGGTATTGAGAAAAGGACTAAGGAACTTGCCGTAAAGCTGCTTAAAAAGAAGCTTTCGAATATTCCGGATGATATTATAGAAAACATTGATAAATCAAAAGATGTTCAAAAGATCGAAAAAATGGTGGAGGATATCTTCAATATTAATAATGTAGATGATGTTAGGAAGTATTTGAATTAAAATTGAAAGCAAGTATATGCTTTGACATTGAGGCTGCTTCAAACATAACTTTTTTGAGGAAGAAGTTTCAGACAAAATTAAGGAACTTAAAAAAGAAAAGTTTAATGAAATTTTATGGGAGATAAGAGTCTGATCAAAAATAAAATTTGGGGGATAATTCATGGGGTAACATAATTGAAAGTAAGAAAATTGGCTTTTTTGGATTCTTTTTTTTATAGTGATAACAGATGTATTAATAATTAATGCATTTATTAGGGTTTGCCTTTCCCAGGAGTGTATTTTTAATAGGAGTTGTAGGCAGATTTTTAAGGGCAATACGCATGGACGAATTCATTTGTTCTATACATTAAAAGTAGTATTCATAAAGGACGGTGCACAGGGCTATTCTGAAACTGATTATACTGAAGATGTCTTTAAAGGAATTAAAATTTTAACAAATGATACGGTAGCTGCTTCAAAAGAAGAATGAAAATATTTTGCACATCGCTTCTTCCACCATCTCCCTGCCCTTTTACAACAACCTCTCTGATGAAGAGATAGACTACGTGGTGGAAAAAGTAAGGGAAGGGATCGAAAAGTTCGGGGGATGAGGGAAACCGCATAAGAATATTATGCTAGGGTCAAGGAGGATGAGAATTTTAGGAGAAAAATTAAGTAACGATTTTTGCGAAACTATAAAAGTCGTAATCTATATATTTATCGGAGGAGAGAAAGCAAATCATGATTGAGTTTGAAAAGAAAATTGCCCCATACATCGAAAAAAACAAGAAAAACTCAAAGCTGAATAAAAGCCAAACCCAAGAAGTAGTATCGATTTTAAGACAAGCTCTTGATGATCAAAACTTTAATATCGATAATATTATTAATGTGCTGTTAGAACTTCACTATTCTGTAACAACCGAGTTTTTCAAGGAAGCATTTAATACTCTTGGAGAGTCAATAAAATTATGTATTATTGATAAGTTTGTAAGAGCTGAAAAAATAATTAAAAACACAAATAACTTCGGTATAAACAGACTCCTTTTTATTATTAATGAATTGCTTCAGACAAAAGAAAATGAAGAATATATTCATATGCTGTTAAAAGCATGTGCAAAAAAAGCCTATGGTGATGACGGCGGATTAAAATCGGGCAAATTGCTGGCCGAAGTTTGTTTTAAACATACGCAAGACAAAATATATTCATTAGACTTTTCCAAATGGGAAGAAGAAGATCTCAGAAAACTTTTAGCGTGGCTGGATAAAGCCGTCGCCCATACATCGGATGCCACAATAATAGAAGCTCATAACAAGTTTGTAGAAAAGTATAAACTACCTATAAATAAAAAGGTGACCGTTGTAACTTTTCCCAAAACCGAAGATGGTTCCGATAAACCGCATCAATGCCTCTCAAAGCCTAAAATAGAGCCTCAGGAAAAAATATTTTCCTTAATAAAAGAACTCCATGACGAAGCTTTTAAAATGTTGGAAGAACGGTTAAAGATAAAAGGAGAGCTCGATGAGGTTAAAGACAAGTTGGCGAAAGTGACCGACGAAAAGCAAAATATAGCTTTAAAACTATCCGATGCACAAGTTAAAATTGAGCAATTGCAGGAAGTAATCAAAATAAAGGAGGAGGAACTATTAGATGCAAAAAGAGCCATAGCGGATCTTGATGAGCGGCTGAAAAAATCGTTTAATTCCGATAACATACGATATAATCAGGAATTGTCCTCGTTAAAAAATGATTTGGCGAAGCGTTTAAAGCCGGATTATCAGGATTTTATAAAACTTAGAGCTAAAGAACCGACTGCGGAATATTATGCAGCTATTCTAGATGTCGTGGAAAATGTTTTCCATACACTTCGTAAAAAAGGTATCGATTTAAATCAGGAAAACGAGGTGTAGGCCATGCAGAAAAGCTACTTTGGAATAGATTTCGGAACGACAAATACTGCCGTTGTCCAGATCTTGGTAGATGAGCATGGAACTAAGACGATTAATCTTGGGGAAGATGATATGCCTTTTTCATCACTGGTTGCCATCCATAAGGTTGATGGAACAATTCTTTTCGGTAGACAGGTAAAAAATAAAAGGCGGCAATTATCCCGTGATTATCTTGTTATTTCGTCATTCAAATCGAAGCTCAGCCAGGATGTGGAATATTGTGTAGCTGATAAAAGATATACTCCCACCGATATAACTGCCATATTTTTAAAGGCTATAAAAGAATACATATATAATAAAATGAAAATAGATATCAATGCAGCGACTTTTGGTATACCGGTGGATTTCACACCTGTTCAGAGGAGAGAACTATTAAAGGCTGCAAAAGCAGCCGGAATAAAAGTAAATAAGCTCATTAGCGAATCGACGGCAGCATATATGCAAAATATGGATTTGGTAAAAGGGCTTTCAAAAGTAGCAGTATTTGATTGGGGCGGCGGGACTCTTGACATAAGCATTCTTGAAATACGAAAAAATGAATTGAAAGAACTGGCTATTCACGGGATAAAGCTTGGCGGAGATGATATCGATAAATTGCTGGCAAAAAAAGTACATGCCGACATCGCCTGTAAAAAGGATATCGGTGATTATGATGATATGCCGGATAAAGACAAGGATGAGATTATTAGTCGTTGCGAAAAGGCGAAAATAGATTTATCGGATGAAGATTTTACTAAAATTCGTCTAGTTGATTATGGGATGCCAGGTGTAGAATGGCATTCATTAGAATATGAAAGTTTTAAGGAGTTAATTAAACCGTGCATTGACCAGGCAATTAAAGCACTGTATGAAGCAATACAAAAAGCACAGATCACGGTGGCTCAGCTTGACGCCATCATAATGACCGGGGGAAGCTGTGAGATGCGGCCTATACAGGATATCTTGAAGCAGTTGTTTGAACACAAAAACATAAAAATTATTTCGCCTGAGAACATGCAGTGGTGTGTTGCCAATGGGGCTGCGATGATAGATAAGTTGAACACTGGATATAAGCTGAGCCACAGCATTGGGGTGATATTGTCTGACGATACATTTTTCCCAATATTCCAAAAAGGCCATTCTGTTTTTCAAAAAATCCCGGAATTAAGATTTGGGGTCGTGGAAGAAACCACAGATGCTCACTTTATAATAACCGATGAAAATAAAAATACGCTTGAAATAATTAATGTTCCGGTGAAAGGCTTCACATCTGAAGGAATATGTCTCAACGCATATATCGATGAAGCTATGATTGCACATCTAAATTTAAAGAGCACATGTATGAGCTGGGGAAAAGATGTAGAGATTCATAAATTGAATTTTTATTATGATATTAGCGGAAAAAGCATTAAGGCCCCGGATAAAAAGCCGGTTCCTATCAAAGACCCTTCCCTTTGCTCGTTTATGGGTTGCCTCAAAAAAGCAACTCGCCGAGGGCTTTGCGAAGAACACTATCGATGGGAATATGCTGATTCCAAGTGATAAACAAGGGGAATAAGAAATGGGACGTTCAAATATTTCTATAAAAAGCAATATATATGTAAATAGGACAAACTCACAGTTTGATAAGGATTTCATACGTCATGTTTATGATTATGATACATTGCGTAAAATAAAAGAATATTTAGATAAAGATGAATTGATATTGACACAGGAGCAGCGGGAACTACTGGACAAAGGGAACCCCCGATGCTCGCTTGATACAAGTGGTGATAAATCATGGGGTGTTATTATTGAAAATGATGTGCCTACTTTTGTTTGCAAATGCGAAAAAATCGATTGCAAACTTTGGGCAGAATGTTCTGTTTTACATAATTTTAGAAAAATAACAAGAAGGCCTGAAGATACGGCATCACACCAAGGTACAACATATATTCCACCGGATTTCGGATTGCTGAGATATTTGGACGAAGAAGACAGGCAAATATATTTAGAAACCTTTAAAATATCCAGTGAGATAAATGAACCGCCAGAGATACCGTTTGATAATACAGAAAATCCTATAGAAGACAAATTCCCAATGGAAGAAGAGAAATCTTCAGAAGAAAAGAAGACGCTAGAAGAAGAAAATCCTCAAACAAAAGGGGAAGATGCTATAGATGATATTATTTCCCCGCAGGATGATGATTCCTTTCCGGTAAAATATGAACTGCTCGATGGTCCTGATGAGATAATTAAAGCAAATATAGATGACAGAATTATCGTAAATGCAGGGCCCGGCACGGGAAAGACCTATTCCGTTATAAAGCGATTGGAATATATCATAAATAATAAGTTGGCGAATCCAGAAAGAGTGCTTGTTCTATGTTATTCAAGAAGTGCCGTCGGTGAAATTAAAAAGAGACTCAAGGATGAAATAAGAGAGGGCTTGGTGCCTCGTGAAACTATGAGTTTATTTGAAGGTATACGCACTTTTGACTCTTTCGTTACATATATGCTTTCCGATGGCGAACTCGAAGGTGTAATCAACAATCTGGACTATGATGATCGCATTGAAAAATTCATTTCTGAATTTAATAAAGATACAAGTTGTCTTGAGGGGCTGGAATACTTGATAATCGATGAGATACAGGATTTGGTGGGCGTTCGGGCACGGCTGGTCAAGACATTGCTTGAGCATTTAAAATGTGGATTTTTACTGCTGGGGGATGTATGCCAATCCATATACGATTATCTTGTTCAGGATGAAAACGAATTAAACTCATCAAAATTTTATAAATGGCTGAATACAAAATTCTACACCGGCGTTAAGCGGTTTGAGCTTACCAATAACGTGCGCCAGTCAAGGGAACTTGCAAAATATGAAAAAGATATGCGCAATGCAATTTTGTCTAAAGACGTAAGCAAGCAGGAAGAAACGCTTGCTGCATGTGTAAATGAATTGCAGCAGAAATACTGTTTGGGGAACATAAGATATTTAGATAGTTCGGATTTTAACAAGTTTGAAGCGATTTTGTGCCGCAACAATGCCGAAGTTTCTATTATCAGCACCGAGCTTTTTGAAAAGGATATAAATCATTGTATCTTAAAATCAGCGCAGCATGTGGACTTAGTGCCATGGATAGCCGAAATATTATCTACCTATACTGAAAAGCGCATTGGTTTTGAAGCATTTAAAAAGCGCGCCATTAAAGCCGGATATAACGATGCCGAAGATAAGTGGAGATTGTTAAAAAACGTAGCATCCGACGATAGCCAGGATGTGCTGGATGTAAGACTGCTGGTAAAATTGCTCGTGGCTGCGAAAGATTTACCTGCAGAGCTGGATTTATCTTACAAGAGTATCACTACCGTATCCACTATACATCGGGCTAAAGGGCGTGAATATAATGGTGTAATACTTCTTTCGGATGATTATGATGGAAAATATTGCAATCATGATGAGTTAAACAAAAAGGATGAAATTAAAGTTGCATATGTCGCACTGACAAGGGGAAAAAGACATATCGGTTTTTGCAATATACCTAGGCATTATATAATACAGCTTGATAGCAAAAGATGGATAGCTACCAAGCTAAGCCAAAAAAATGGAAAGCCTTATTGTTATAAAATTTATATAGGGATGGACGGAGATATAGATCCTTTTAGTTTTGTGAATAAAAATATAGAAGATGCTCAGAAAAGGCAAGAATATATTGGAAAATTAAAGCCGGGCGATATATTGGAAATAAACCGAACTGATATGGAATATGGGATCTATCATGAGGGCTTTTTCATCGGAAGGCTCAGCGATAAGATTGTCTATGATCTAAAAGATGCTATGGGTAAGACAAATCACAGCCCTACGTTGCCTAGCAGTATAAGTAGAATTTATGTCAATAATATAGTTACCATCGCGAATACGAAATTCAACGATGAAATAGCAGAACCATACAACAAGTCGGGTCTATGGTTGGGTGTTGAGATTTCTGGTTTTGCAAAAACACATTGGTGGTAGGGGGTAATTTTATTGCCAAGTTTTAACGATTACTATGCTGCGGAAGATATCATTGAAGATTTTTTAAGAAAAGAGCTCATAGGTCCTGTCGAACCGGATGAAATATTGGACGAGCCGCCGCTGGAACTTTATTCAATAGGTATCTTATGGCCCCAAAGAACGAGCACTGAAAAAATAAAAGTATATGACGGGGCAAGTGATGCAGAGCTAGAAGAGATGGTTTTAGATCAGAGCGAGTTTGATTGCGACATGGATGTTATCGATGATCTTGAAGAGGCACTGGAGGTTCCCGATGGACATATAAATCAGGCCAATGTTTATCGTCCCTCGGCAATGGCGATTACCATGGTGGTGAGTGGGCAGGAAGAGTATCTGAAGGTGAGGTTTCGATGTGCTTCTTATATACATCATGAAGAAGTACAATGTTATGAGAAAAAGGTGAAAGATGAAAACGGTATTGAGGTAACTCAAAGCAGGAAAAGAATCGTTCACAAATATATTCGAAAACCGATAGATAGCGGTGATGTTGTTTTTAGTCTAAAAACAAAAAAGCCGGTTAAAACGGATAGTATACCGGGCAACATTGATCTTGAGCTTTTTGTTAGAAAGACTTATCCGGACGGAAGCCGCCTTATTACTGTTTCTGCCATAAACAATACAATAGTACAAAACAAAGAGATATTACAAAACACTTCTGCCCTTTTTCAATGCCACTTATCAGTAATTTCGCAAAAAGGTTTTTTGCCAATGATTGAAAAAGAGCATAAGGAAAATGACCTGGAAACCGAGAACTTGAATATGCTTTACCGAGATGTGCTGAATTTTGCTTCGGGGCACGGTTGCTCTGTAAAATGGAAAGTAAAAAATAATGTGGTTTATGAAATTGAAAGCGAGTTCATACCTGTAGCTGAAATTTTTCAGATGAAGCCCTGCGAATTAAAAAATTCCCAATTTCTCAAGATGACATTTTGGAATGATAAAGTGCGAAGCCAAGGATGTGACGAGCTTGATGATTTTATCAAACTTTATGAAGAATGGTTTTTTGGTCAAAAAGAAAAGGCAAAAGATATAAAATCCTATGAGCGGGCGATTAATGCTAATTTTGCCAATATCCAAAACTGTATCAAACGATTAAAAAACGGAGTTATGTTATTGCGGTCAAACGATATCGTATGGAAATCTTTTTTATATATGAATGAAGCTATGATTATGCAGAGGATCAATTATGCGAAAACAAAAGGAAAAGCAGTTGATCCGGCAGAGGTTTCATGGTATCCTTTTCAACTGGCATTTATTTTACAGATAATACCCGATATTGTGGACGATAATGGCGAATGGCATAATACTGTGGACTTATTATTTTTTCCGACGGGCGGAGGCAAAACGGAAGCATATCTTGGCATTTCTGCTTTTGTTATTTTTTATAGAAAGCTTACGGGAAAAGAAAAAGGTGACGGTGTTGCGATCATCATGCGCTATACACTTCGCCTTCTTACAGCTCAGCAATTTGAGAGAGCGACGGCTTTAATATGTGCATGCGAATATCTGCGTCAGAAATACTCCATACCCGGATGTGAAATCTCAATAGGTTTATGGGTGGGAATGGATGTAACCCCCAATACCCTGGAAAAGGCAAGGGAGAGTATTGAAAAGATTAAAGACGATGAACTCGTATATAAAGGCAATCCAATACAGATCTTTCATTGCCCCTTCTGTGGCAGTGATATTGACGTGGGAGATTATAAGATAGAACAAACCATGAAAATAAAATGTCCCAATAAACGCTGTCATTTTCATGATGGGCTTCCGATATATGTGGTGGATGAAGATATATATAATGTAAGACCTACATTAGTTTTGAGCACTATAGACAAGTTTGCAAGAATTGTATGGGAAGATAGGACCGTGGCTATTTTTGGATCCGATGGGATTACCATGCCGCCAAATTTGATAATCCAGGATGAGTTACACCTTATTTCCGGACCTCTGGGGTCTATAAGTGGCATATATGAGACGGCGATCGATGAACTTTGTACACAAGGCGGTATTAAGCCAAAAATAATAGCTTCAACAGCTACCGTGAGAAATGCCGCAAAACAAATAAAGGCATTGTATGACCGCGAGAGCTTCCAGTTTCCATCCTACGGCATCGATATAAACGATTCTTTTTTTGCAAAGCAGGCCGATAAGAATAGCAAACCTGTCCGCAGATACCTGGGCATCTGTGAAACGGGAGGCAGCTTACTTGATATCCTGGTTCGCGTATACAGCTGCCTGTTTTTTGCCATAAGTCATCTTGAAGCCATGGGCATCGATCCGGAGATAATAGATCAATATTTTACGGTAGTGGGATATTTTAATTCCTTAAAGGATCTGGGCAGTTCCGCCACGGTATTGACCGATCGTGTAGGAACTTACTGTAATTCCTTGAGGCAACATAAATTTAAAAAATTTGCCGAAGCAATGGGCCTAAAAAGGATCAGGCATCATGAAAATACAGAACTCACCAGTAGGAAATCGTCGAAAGAAATAAAAGAAACTCTGGAAGAGTTGGAAATAAAATATCCCGATGAGAGGGCTTATTCTTATTTATTGGCTTCAAATATGCTTTCGGTAGGTATCGATATCGGCCGCCTCGGAATAATGACCGTTTACGGCCAACCCAAAAGCAATGCCGAATATATACAAGCCACCAGTCGCGTAGGGCGCAAAAACCCAGGAATGGTTATACCGCTATATAATGCCATGCGTTCCAGAGATAAATCTCACTATGAACAATTTACTTACTATCACCAAACTTTTTATAAACATGTGGAACCCACCAGTCTTACTCCTTTTTCATACAGAGCGATAGAAAAGGCGCTTCACTCGGTATATGTTGCCTTGATTCGGCATAAGGTCAAGAGGATGAGGGACAATGCAGATGTAATAAATTTTAGGAAGGACGATCCCGATGTTAAGATGATAAAACAGTTTATATTAAATAGGGTTAAAAACATAGCACCCGCTGCACTTGAATTTGCCGATGATTGGCTTTCACAATTTGAATTATTATGGGAAGATACCGCCAAAAACAAGAGCGAGAGCTTTTATTATGCACTAAGGAACAAAATGCCCGATACCACATGCACACTGTTAGTAGAGGCCGAAAAAGAAAATCTGTCGGATTTTCCTTCTACTTTAAATGCCTTGCGAAATGTAGACTTTTCTTCCAATGTTTTTATCCTGAACCGAAGAAATGAGGGAGATAAAGCATGAGAAAACTTTTTGCACCCAAACAAGGGAAGGAAAAAGTGGTGGGCGAGGTCAGGCAATCACAGCTTATTACTTCCTTCGGCTGTGGGTCAATCGCAGACTTTTTGTACGATACGGTAATTATAGCGGGGACGGATAAATGGGATTGGGCCGAAGACTCACCCGAAAATAAATTTATTATTTATAACGAAAACCTACAAAATTTATTGGGTAAAAAATATTTCGTAAAACCAAAAATTGATATGCGCAGAAAAGCATTCTTTATGGATAAAAGTAAAGATATCCCTGCGTACCGTTTCCCAGAAATACTTTATTGCATAAAATGCCATAGGTTATATCACTATAGCGCTTTTGACCATCAAACGGGGAGAGAGATAAGATGCTTTTGCGGGAACAGGTCATTGGTGCCTTCCCGATTTGTAGTAGTGTGCGAGAAGGGCCATATCGAGGACTTCCCCTATTCCAAATGGGTACATAGAGGAAGCGAATGCCCCAAAAGCGAAAGTCCCAAGTTATCACTGCTGAATATTGGAAATAAGAGCGGAATCAGCAGCTTGGTGGTGAAATGCGAAAGTTGCCGAGCAATTCGGGGAATGCAGGGGGCCTTTGCGGAGAATGCTTTGGTGAATATTAAAAAATGCGAAGGAAATACTCCCTGGCTGGCCGAGAAAGTGCCTTATGAGTGCAATGAGCCGCTAAAGACACGGCTTAGGATATCCACCAATGTTTATTTTCCTGTTACCATAAGTGCGTTGAGTATCCCGCCTTGGAGCAAGAAAATATTTATGAAGCTTCAGGGATATTACAATGTGCTGAGCAATCTTGATTTTTATGCGGCTCAACAAATTATAAAAACTCTGATACAACCAAAACTACCCGGTTATTCCATGGAAGATATCATGCTGGCATATAATGACTTAAAAAAGAATAAAAGTTTAAACGGCAAGAAGACTCAGCAGGACTTGTATATTGATGAGTATATGGCGCTAACCAAAATAGAAACGGGGAATCGGAATTACGATGACGGATATTCGGCAAGATTCGTTGAAGCTCCCCGAGCATATAAATCATTGATAAAGAAAGTGGTAGCCATTGACAGATTGACCGAAGTGGTGGCGATGTTGGGCTTTACCAGGTTAAAGCCGTGGTCGGGAAGACTGGATGATGAAAGGTTGGCACCGCTGTCTTTAAAGGAACAGAATTGGCTTCCTGCAGTACAGCTAAACGGTGAGGGAATTTTCATAGAATTTGATATTGATAAGTTAAAAAAATGGTCTAAGTCAATCGGTGACTATTATATGCCGATGAAACAAACTTTGGATCGGTCTTTTTTTTCAAATGATCGATTTTCTCCGCAATATGTTTTATTGCATACTTTTTCTCATCTATTGATAAGGCAGCTTTCTCTGGAATGCGGCTACGGAGCCGCATCTTTAAAAGAAAAAATATATAGCACTTTTTCAAAGGATACAGATGCTATTCCTATGGCCGGAGTTTTGATATATACTGCGGCACCTGATTCCGACGGAAGCTTAGGCGGTCTGGTAGAGTTATCCGACCCCGATATATTGGGCCAGCTTATCTATAATATGCTTGAGTCGGCGCGCTGGTGTTCTTCAGACCCTTTATGTATTACTTCCTATGGAAAGCACGGCCAAGGTTTTGAGTCGCTAAATTATGCGGCTTGCCATGCCTGTACTCTTTTGCCCGAAACATCCTGCGAGTTTAGAAACCTGTTGTTGGATAGGGCCGCCCTGATAGGAAGGCCCGAAAAAACTGACCTGGGTATATTTAACTAAGCTAAGGAACTTGTCGTAAAGCTGCTCAAGAAGAAGTTTTCAAATATTCCAGAAGATATTATCGAAACCATCGAGAAAACCCAGGATATCCGGAAGGTCGAAAAAATGGTGGAGGATATTTTTAGAATAAGTGATGTTGATGACGTTAAAAAGTATTTTAATTAAAAACAAATGTTCATGATAATATCTTGGGTGAAGTTATTATTGATCCATTGATATATTAATAAAGCCGGGGTTGCTGGATATTGCACGTTGCAAAAGATTTATCACGCATATAAAGGATGGTGAGGATTTTGGAGCAGGTGGATATCGGGTTCAGGACTATAACCCCGCTGTGGACCGGCGATGCATGGATGAGGAACGAGAACATCAAACCGCAGTCTATCCTGGGGAGCATGAGGTACTGGTTTGATGCCTTTTGCCTGGCAGCGGGCTTGAAAACGGCAGATTATGATGGAGAAAGTGTCAATATGAAAGAATTTCACGAAAAGGTGATGAGTTTTATCAAGTTGCATCCTAATACCGGGATGTTTGAGGTTTCGATGAAAGCTCTTGCTGAAAAGGGCCTTTCGCTTTCTTCAATTGTCTTCGGCTGCGAAGGTTGGCGCGGGGTCATAGGTATAAGAAGCATAACCGGCCCGCCCGCCATGTTGTCTAAAAAGCTGGGCCTGCCTTATGCTATAGCGAAAAAAAGAAACGAACATGAAGGAAAATGGGAAGAAATAACATTAAGACAGCCTGGAAATTATAACAGAAAAGAATATCATCTGTGGTTTTTCCCTGAAAAAATTTTTTGTGGTGAAGGTGTTATTTCCTTTATATGTGCCGATCCGATTCTGAAAGAAGCCCTGCTATTTCCTCTGCTTTCCTTCATTCAGGATTACGGATTTCTGGGAGGGAAAAACAATATGGGGTTCGGCAGGGTGAAGTTTTATGAAGCAAGTGGCCGTGGGAGGGCGCCTCTGAAGCGGGATGCATTTTTGTTCAGCCGGATTATCGAAAATATGCCGGACGTTAAGATAAAAGATGCAGTAGAAGAAGTAAATTCATTTGATAAATTGATAAGCTGCGATAAGTTGGCGATTTACAGATATGATTATAAAGATGCGCATAAAAATATAAGAAAAGAGCTGAATGGCAGCGATAGAAATCATAACATTGGCTATTTTGATACAATTAAGTTTCTCATAAGGGAAAAGGCAGAGGAGCGAGCTGAGGGGAAATCAAACCAAAAATATAAAGAAAAATCAAATGATAAAAAGAAGAGATGGGACGATGCAATGCGTCATTTCATTTTCGGCTCCATACAAAAAGATAAATTTGGTGATATTGAAGGTCCAAATGCCACAAAAATAATTCCATGGTACGGCGAAAGAGAAGGACGTGGTTTTGAATGCGGCTTTGTTTCGGTATGTTTTATGAAGGACTTCGGAAGCCAGAGGAGGCAGTGAGAATATGCCTTATGAAGTTATATTGACAGATTTGAAAAAGCCGGTTGGAAATAACGGTATTTACCATTTTTTGAAATATGCACTAAAATATGTAGGCTGCAGCGAATGTGGGAAACAATTAAAATATGTGGACAGTAGCCGGTTGCAGGTGCTTTTTCCTTTTGCCGGAAGCAGGGATTTTCATAGTAGCCGAAATTTGAAAGTAAAAAATTTTCCTCTGGAGTGGTTCAAATCAAAGGGTATTGGCGGTTATCAATGGGAAGTAGACAAAGAATCTCTTGAATTTTTGTATCAATTGTGCGGCATATACAGGACAAAGAATGAAATGTCAGAGGCAGTGAAAAAACTTGTGCCCGGTTCATTCGGCGTGGGATTTGAGTTTACCCTGCAGGCTCCTTATTTTTCAAGGGACGATGAAGATTTTTATGCCGTGCAGAATCCGGTGATGAAGGAGAAGGTTTGGAAAGTGCCCATGGTAAGGGCAAGCAGTCTGAAGGGGCAGCTTTTCGCTGCAGCTAAGGAAGTATTTCGGGAAGCAGTGGAAAATGGGGATGCCGATGAGGTGCTGGAAACTTTTTTTGGCATTTACAGGATTTTCGGCAGCGGTTCCGATGAATTTCGGAAAGTGGAAAAAATCATTGATGAGTACATAAAAGAAAAATGCGAGGAAAAAGTTCTTTCATCTTTAATAAAATATGCTTTTTCAGAGTTGAGTGCAAATCTGCGCATTGAAGCCAGATCGGACAAGTCTTATGCACAGCAGATTTTTGATTACATAAAGGAACAAAACCAGCAAAAAACTGGTTTTGGGTCTCACAGAGGAAGAGTTATTTTTTATCCAATTTTTTTTGACAGGCTCTCTCTGGAAATCATAAATCCGCACACAAGAAAGACAAAGGTTGGCAAGGGGCCGATTTATTTCGAGGTGGTCCCCAAAGGAGCGAAAGGATTTTTGCAGATGATTTATGTGCCGCACGACGCCCTGATGTCATTGAAAAAGGCTGATTTATGCGAGGAAGCAAAGAAAGACTGCATTTTCCTGGAAAAATGGGTGAAAAGGCTTCTTGTGCAGCATGGAATAGGTGCAAAAAATAAATACGGATGGGGCCTGTGCAGGATTGATTCCCATTTCAATACACTCCAGGAGCGGAGGTGAGCTTTATGGAAGCGCTAAATATTCAAAACTTGCGGAAAAAATCTGCAGAGATACTCAAGGCTGAAATCGGGGCTTTGATGTTTAATCTTGGAAAGACGCATATCGGATTTTGGGGGAAAAAGGGTGAGATTGAGCATTTCAAAATTGATGAAACTTATCAAACTGATTTTGAAAAAAAATACGGTTACAATATTTTCAAAAAATATCAAGAGTATTATTTCAAGGATAAACCAGACACTCCCTTCTGGAAGGATGTAAAAAACACAGAAAAAAAACTTGGTGGAAACTACCTGGAGGGATTTTTCAATTCGGATGTGCTGCTGGACTGCGGGAATCTCAGGAAAAGCGGGCTGAAGATTTATCATATTGCCTATGGCGATGCCATAGGAAAAGTTTTAAAGGAAGATTCAGGGGACCAGCAGCCGATAATAGATTTTGTCGAAAATATTTTCTTTAAAGGCTGTGAAAATATAAACTCCGGCATGGATAAGGGATTTCCGAGAGAACAGATGAAGAAATTATGGCTTTCAAATGCCTTTGGAGCGTATAAGTCCAAAGTAAACGATTGCCATCTGGATGCATCGCGGGAAAAATTTTTTGCCGAGCTTTCGGGCATTCTATATGGCATTAGCAAGTCGCCTGCCGATTATGACGCCTTTGCATGGAGGAGATTGAGAAGGAATGTTCAGGATAAAATTCGGGCATGGTATTCCCACGTAGGAAGCGACAGCCGTGCGCCGTTAAACGATATAACTTTGTGGGAACAGGCGTATATGACCGCAAGCATGTTTAAGGCGGCATTGGCTGCGATATGTCTTGATGCATCGCCAGATGGCATGCTGTATCAGCAGTATATGGACAAGCCATCCAGCGTAAGGTGGCGCATCATGGGAGTGCAGTACGACAAGCTGGGCCTTTCTGAGAAGGCTTTGAAAAGCCATTTCATCGCTTGGTACATGAGAGCCTGTGAAAAAGCGGACAATATGGTCAGAAGAATCGTAGAAGAAAAATATGCGGTTGGAAATGAAATATACAGGGATGAGACAGGCATATACTTTGTGGTGGCAGAAAATTTAGCAGGCAATCTAAAGGATGATAAGGATTATTTGGATGGAGATAAACAGGATGAAAATCGGCTGTATTTCTTGCATCAAGACATGGCCGAACTCCAAAAAGATATACTAAATGTCTTCAAGCATGTATTCAGGAAAGAAACCTTTCCGGCCATATTCTTGACTGAAGCTTCGAGGGGTCTTTATGCCTTGACGGATATGATCTCAAAGGCACCGGAGAATTGTCTGATGCCCGCATCATGGGACGTGCCGTCTATAGATGATTCGAAGGGGTCTTTTAGAACTGTATGCAGGATATGCGGGATGGACCTGGTTTGCGAAGATAAGAATGATGATAAGACAAAGCTTGATGCATGCGATAAGTGCAGGTCGCGCATGAAAAACAGGCTTGATGACTGGGTGAAAAATCCGGCAGGAGAGACTATATGGACCGGGGACCTGCAGGACAAAAACGGCAGGATAGCATTAATTACCATGAAATTCGAGCTTGAGGAATGGCAAAATGGAAATATGCTTTCCACCACACTGGTGAATATAGGGGATGAATATAACTACAGCGATTTATATGCCAAAATGCTGGAGACCCTGCGTTCTGTAAGGGCTGTGAAGCTTGAGGAAAAAAGGGAATATGAAAGGCTTAAAAATGAAATAAAATCGCTGAAAATGAAACAGGATAAAAAGGATGAGATTTTGGAGCATTTTCAGGCTAGTGATAAAAGTGTTTATGAGATATATAAGATATTGTATGAAGATTATGACATGCGATCTGATAGCGAAAGGCGCAATTTAGATGACAAATTTATTGATTTTTTACAGAGGATAGATAATGCATTAGCTAATAGTTCTAAGCAGCTTAAAGATTATTACAATATAAATTATAAAAATAAAACCTTCGCTAAAGAACAAAATAAGCGAAGCATGATAAATAGAATATTTGAAAAAATGGACAAGAACAGTAGTAGAAGAAAGAAAAAAATTGATTTTCTATCGTTTGTCAAAAAATATGATTTTTCTATCTTAAGAACATTATCAGAAGAGGCTTATAATGGCGCAAATAGTTTAGAAGATTATTTGGCCCAGGTTTTCATCCAGACCTGCAAAGGCACCGGATGGAAGGGTTTAGTGGAAAGAAAAATGGGGCAGGGCACGGTGGATTGGTATACCGAGAGAATAATATGGGATCAGGTGACGGATGACGGCATCAAGTTTATGGCCGAAATCATGCTGCAGTTTTTGCTCAGGAAGCCGCCGTCTCCTGCCAGGCTGAGCCGCATATGGTCGTCTACAAGAGAATATCTTGACAAATTGAAGGCTATATTGGAAAAAGATTTGGTGCAAAAATGGCGCGGCAAAAGGATAGTCTGGGAGGCAGCCTGCGCTAAGGATGGGGAATACGAGTATGCAGGACTTGAATTCTGGGCAAAGGGCGGCAGAGTGTATCTCATATCTTCGCTGGAAAGAGCCATACCCGTTTTGCGAAAATACTCCGGGAAATTCAGCAGGGAAGAAGAGGATAAAATCAAGAAAATGATTTCTAACGGCGATATGAGCTGGCTCAAAGATGAAATCCAAATTACGGGGCTTTCGAAGTCGGAGGAAAAAGTCAGTCTGAATAAAGCCAGAGCATCTTATTCCTGCTTCATACCTCTCTATTCCATAACCGAACCTTCACCCGCTTCCTGGCAGTTCATCATCCCGGCGGATTGCGTTCCGGGTTTTGTCGATACGGCAAAAAAGCTTTATTTCAAAAAGTTTAAATACGTCTGCGGAAAGCTTCCGCTTCACGTGGGAATCATCGTTCAAAACTACAAAATGCCGCTTTATGTGGGCATAAAAGCTCTGAGGAGTATGAGGCAAAACAAAAGGAGGCTGCAGGATATAGAAATCTGCGCAGATAAAGACGAATGGCCCGTTTTACCAATTGGTAAGTCTGGCAAAGATTATCTTTACGAGCAAAATGACAATATGGCAATGTACTATGGACTGTATCCGCTCAAAGCCACAGGAGGAAGTTACAGGTTTTACATGAGGCCTGAAGATGATGAACCTTCTTACTTGGATTATCCATCACAGGTGCCTGATGAGGCCAAAATAAAAGCGTATCCCTGCACCATTGACTTTGAGTTTATCGACTCAAATATCCGCCGAGACGATATCTTCTATGAAAAAGGAAAGCGCATCGACGGATTAAAGCAAAACCGCCCTTATTGCTGGGAAGAGTGGGACCATTTTAAGAATTTCATCCAGCTTGCCGAGGATAGTAAGACGGCTGGCAGGCTGCACAAGATGGCAGAGCTTATTTATGGAAAGCTTTCGGAGTGGGATGACAGCGATGCGGTAAAGAAGCTGGTTTTATCGGCATTTGTGAACATCTTCGGGTTAAATGATGAAAAATGCGCCGAAAAACGGCAGCAATTCGCAGGCTTTTTAGGAAAAAGCGATTGGGAAGACGTGAGCAAAATGGCGCCGGAGGAATTTACCCATGGCCTGAAGCGCTTTTTAGACATGTTCGAATTCTGGCGGAGTATAAAAAAATAAAAAAGAGGTGTTTTGAAATGGGAGTATATGAGAAAAAAAGCTTTGCGGCTATTTCCATTGACCCTGTATACATAGGCACCGGAGGCTACACCATAGGAAGGGTGGACAATACAATTGTTCGGGACCCCGTAACTAGAATCCCCAAAATACCTGCATCCAGTATTGCTGGCACATGGCGCTACTATATGATGCTGGAGCTATATTCGCACTTTAAAGATGAATACAGGATGGAAAGGAAAAAAAGAAATGGCAAGGATATGGCGGCACTTTTTGAAGGCGAAGCGCATGAATGGGTAAAGCATGAAGGCAATAGATATGCGGCAATCAATTGCGCAGGGCAGGATGAGAGCCCTGAAAAAAATATTATTGATGAAAATGCCCAGGATGTGCCGGAGACCGGCCACTGCGGAAGATGTATAGTATGCAAAACCTTTGGTTTTTCCAAGAAAGACAAATCCATGCGGGGCAGGGCTTTCTTCTCTGATTTATATATTTTGTTTTTCCCGGTGTACACCATGTACGGCACCCGATGGGTGACATCGCCGGAACTTCTTCAAGGGGTGAGACCTAATATATGCAAAATCCCTATCACTGCCGAAGGGCAGGCGTTAATGCCGAAACAAGAAGCTGGTAGGGCAGGCAGCATAAATCTTGGCTGGATGAATCTTTCTGCAGGTGAATATGAAGATGAAAGCGGTATGAATCAAGCCATTGACAATCTGCCGCTTGATAAAGACTGGAAAGAGCGGTTGAAGAAAAACTATGTTGTAGTGGCTGATACCCTGATTTCCAACATTATAAACGCCAATCTTGAGGTAAGGACTTCGGTCTCCATTGATCCAATGACCGGAGCAGCGAAAGAAGGAGCGCTTTTTACTTCCGAGGCGGTGCCCAGGGGCACTGTGTTTGTGAGTGAAATTGTGCTAGCAGAGCCAGGGGATAGGGGCAGCGTTGAGTTTTCAGCTGAAGATATATGGCAGGCACTGGAAGATAGCAAAAAATACTATGAGATATTCGGTATTGGCGGCATGGTTACCAGAGGATTCGGTAGGATGACGATATTCTCTGACTTTTGCAAGAACCAATCACACGGCTGCGAAGGGGGAGAAAAAGGTGATGAGCAGTCAGGCGAGAGTGAATCTCGAAGCAGTGCTAAACAACTTGGGTTATGAAATAGTGGCAGAAATTACGAAAAAAGATGATAACGAAAAATTATTAAGGCTTATTGATAAGGCCCTTGGAGTGCTGGCAAACGACGGTGTATACGCTTATTATGTGTTTTGCAAGGCACAGGACAACGATAAGAGCAGGGATGCAGAAGATATTTTCATCAAACTTCCGCTGGAAAAACTCAAACCGTATATAAATTTGGAAATAAATAATAAACAAAGCGATAAAGGCGAGGTTGAACAATATTTTTCTAGCCTTTCGGAGGATTTGAACAAAATGCTTGCTTTCAGAAATTACCTGGAAACGGCGCTGATATACGCTCGGTACCACGCCAAAGCTGTAAAGAAAAGCAGGTGATTGAAATATGGCTGAATGGTATCGCATCATCTTAGAACAAAAGCAGCCGCTTAATATTGGCGGGAAAAAATACGGGGTCATTTCCGAAACCAGGCTTTTCATGCCGGGATGGACCGTATTCGGCGCTCTGGTGAATGCCTGTGCCATACAGCATAAATCTCCTCAAACATTTGAAATTTGGCAGCAAAAACTTAACTGTATCACCTGCTTTTTTCCGGCACTGGGCACTGAAAATGAAGATATACTTTTTCCTGAATTAAGTGGGGACGGGCTTCATCTTAAAAGCGAAAAAGTTGACTACAATGAACATGATTTTAGAAGGCGCTTTGTGAATTCGTATTTTTCCACTGCCATTGATCCCGCAAGTCAAAGCGCTGCTGAGAAATTAACCCATGAGATAGAAATAATTTTGCCGTCAGAAAAGCGAAAAGGCGTGGTGCAAAGATGCAGGCTTTACTGGACCGGCCTTTTAAAGGCTGAAAGAGAAGAGATAGAGTCGATAAAAAATGCTGAACGTATTTTCGTCGGTCAGGATGCAAGATACGGAATGGGCGAGTTAAAATTTTTCGCCGGGCGAACTATATCTAATGAAGAAGCAAGGCATTACTGGGGCTTGGATATAAAAGGAGAGGAGATTTATTTATCAGGTGGTATCCCATTGAGAAATTTTTTGGATATTGATGTAATGGGATGCGGTATAGAAAAAGTGTCGGGATCTAAGGAACTAATAGTTACCGAATTTGATTTTATGAATTCCGCTGTCCCACAAGTAAAAGAATACTGTTTTGCCATTTCGCCCGGTAGCAGAATAAATATAGAAAAAAAGAGGACCCTGACACTGAAAAAAGGTTTGCTGAAGGCAATTGATGCTGAACAACCAAAGTAATATAATAAATATAGGAGAATGGAACATGAACGACTGGCACAGCGACTTTTACGCCGCGATACTTGCTGGCCTCTCAAGAGAATTGGACCAAAACGCACAACATGATAAAATAACTCTTGAAGGGGGAACGATACTACAGCATATCAAAAACTACAATCGATTACTGGAGAAAAAAGCTTTTAAACCCTAACGACGGTAACGATGATGACGAAAAGGTAAATCTCAGAAAAGAAAATATTAGCTTTGCTCTATCATCTTATGCAAAGAAATGGATCTACTTTTGCCAACAGAACCGATAATGGGCCTCAGTTTAAGTCAAAAGAATTTCAGGAATTTTGCACTAATTTTGCACTAAACAGGGTATACTGCATGAGAGAATACCAGTAAGGTCGCCTGAAAGGAACCCGAATATTGAAAGATTTCTGGAGGGAGAACAGGATACTTTATTTAGCGATTCCTCAATTGTTTTACCCTGAGAAGCCACGTTATTTTCGATACACTTTGCGACGTAACAGTTTTCCTCTTTCTGAACCACAACTGTAACTTTTACACTCATATATAATCACCTCAAGATAGATTATGTTTACATCAAGGGTAGGGCACAGGCTTTTTGAGGCATTAAGCAGCTCAAAAAAAGTGTTTAGCCCGGTGGTAATTTACAAGAGCGATGAGTGGGCTGCAAAATCTTTAAAATATAACACCGTTGAGTTTTTTTCGCAGTATGTTATCATTAATGTAGACGATAATGAATGGGAGGATTACTTATGCAAGATATACATGGGATAATTATCGATCCTTTAATTAAAGGTGGAAAACCTGTAATAAAAGGGACTAGAGTTCCAGTAGAACTTATATTAGGAAAATTAGCTTCAGGGCTTTCTTATGAAGAAATAATGACGGAATATGAACTTACTAAAGAAGACATATTTGCAGCTCTACGATATGCCGCAAACATCCTTTCTAATGAACAAGTAAGGATGGTGCAATAATTGCTGTTTATTATAGATGAAGATATGCCTCGTTCTTTAGCGATAGAATTGAAAAGACAAGGCTACAAGGTTATAGATGTCCGTGATATTGGTTTGCGTGGAGCAACGGATAAGGAGATCTTGAAATTTTCTAATGAAAGAAAAAAGGAGTAATTATTACTGCTGATGTGGGCTTTGCAACTCTGCCATTCCAAAGTTTGATAGAATGTATGGGATTCATTCTTTTAAGAATCCCAAATGAATTTATAGTGCAGGAAACTAAAAAACTATTATTGCAAGCATTAAAGGTTCTTAAAGAAGAAGATATAAAAGGAAATGTTGTAGTTATTGATCCTAAAAAGATCAGAATAAAGAAAATAAAATTTTAAAGGAACAAATCTTTATTAATCCATATTAATAAATCCCTGGTGTAAATTTTTAATAAGAGTGACTGAAAAGATGTGAATGGATAAAAGTGACAAAGGAAAATGTCTTGAAAAAAATGGATGAAATATATATTAAAGGGAATGATTAGAGGTATAATACAAACAAAGGAGAAGAGGAATACCCATCAAAAGAGCCCCTCAGAATAGACGTAATCATCATAAAAAATCTGGACAGCCATCAGATAAAAAAGCAAATCGGAAAGATATTCAAAACTTGCTGAGTGACAATGAATATTTTCAGGAAGCATTGAAAAAATACTTTCAAACAATAACAGGCGAAAAAAGTTCATCAGAAGCGAAAAGGCTACTGGAAGCAGCCTTCAGGAAAAACATAATAAAAGCGGTGGAGGTGTATAAGATGTATGAGGACATGATAAATGAAGAGGTTCAGGAGTATGTGATAAAGACATTAAAACAGACCAGGCTAAAAATCTATACCGAGCAGGAACTGGAGGGAGAACAGGATACTTTGATCCTATTATAGCGCTACCTCCATGGTGGTTATAAAAGTCTGATAATAAGAGATATCCGGTTTTTCATTTTCATAATATAACTCCAATGCTTCACGTAAATTGTTTAGCGCTTCCTCGATTGTTTTACCCTGTGAAGCTACGTTATTTTCGATACACTTTGCGACGTACCAGTTTTCATCTTTTTGAACTACAACCGTAACTTTTATACTCATATACAATCACCTCAAGATAGATTATATTTATATTATATCATCTTTCTAATAAATTAGACACTCAACTTTCGCAGGGATAGATTATAGAGATTTAATTAATATGCATTAATTAATAGCCAAAAATGCAAAATTTTTGGAATTGTTAGCACCTACCTGTACAAATCCACAATGAACGCAGAAGGGAAAAACAAAAAAGAAACAAACGACATAAGCCGCCTTCAGGAAAAACATAATAAAGGCAGTGGAGGTTAGAATGAGCTACTTTATGCTACTCCAGAACTCATCTTCCTGCATTTTTAACTGTAACTTCAGTATTTTTTTCCATAAGTTCCCCGGTATTTCCTTTTGCAATGCATGGCTTATTTTAGTCCTTAACAGCGACCCATCAGATAAAACCTTTTCGTAGTAAAAATGATCGGTATTTTTAACCATGACCCAACCGTTATTGTCACAATAACGTTTTAAATCTCGAAATCTAGGAGGCATGATGCACCTTTAAAAGCGACTTTATCTCTTCGTCCGAATCACAAAGTAAAATTCTAAGAAGGTAAGGCAAGTGGTGTTTACGGTTGGGAGCATTAAGAAAAAGTTGAGACCTTTCCATATAGTCTTGAGCATATATTTTCAAATCTTGTATAAGCTCATTTAAGGCTTCTTCTTGTGTAGGACCGTTAGCCGCAAGTTCCAGTATATCTATAGATACGGTAAAAGAACAATCATTTTCGGGCAATAGATCTACATCAAAAACATAAGCCGAGAGCATATCTTTCAGCAAATCCTTGCGCAACATTAATACCTCTTGATCCCGGTTTCTTCTGATGACCGCCGGTTCCCGCTCATTAAATACCATATTAAATACCCGAGAAAAATCGTTTCTTGCCTCGGTAAAACCATATTCATTCAGCATATAACCACCTCTTCAATAAGTCTAGCATAAATGTGCAATATGTGCAAGATGAACTTTCATCAATTAAGTCCTTGATTCTAGTATAGAAACCCTACTTTTTTACTTCTTTTCACGAACCTTGATTTTCAGATGCTGATTTTACTGCTCTTTCCAAAACATCAAATGCCAATGCTATTCTCCCGGCTTTCTTGATGTTTGACAGGAATGAGACAGGGGACGGTTCTCTGACTCACTTTTGAGTCAAGGAACCGTCCCCTGTCTCAAGACTGTCTCAAGAATATCAATGCTCCGGCTGAATCCAGAATTATGAGTTTTCAAAAGGAACTTAATGACTTGAGGGAGATATTGTTTAGAACGGGTTACGGAAATCTTGAGAAGACCTTAAAAAAGCCCGGTACGGGCAAGACACATCTTTCCATAGGGCTAGGATTAAAAGCCTGCAAAGAAGGATACAACGTAAGATTTTATACGGCAGCCGGCCTTGTTACCGAACTTACGGAAGCCCAGGACTCCAGGAGGCTATCAAAACTTGAAAAGCAGCTGGAAAATGTGGATTTGCTTATTCTAGATGAATTATCCTACCTTGAGTTCAACAGGCATCAGGCAGATTTACTTTTCAGAGTGATTTCAGATCGCGCCGAAAAAGGAAGTGTGATTATATCGACTAATCTTGAGTTTTCAAGATGGCCGGAGATGTTTGAGAATGCTACTATGGTCGCTGCTCTGGTAGACCGGTTGACATTCCGTTCACATGTATTGAACATGAATGGAGAGTCTTACAGAATGAAAAATAGCTCTAAAGTACCTTAACGAGTGCTACTATCTATTGCTTGAGGTACAGGAAGCAACCCTCCCCTCACTTTCAAAGTGAGCATTTGCTTCCTCCTCCTTTTTTTCAGGTATGCTTTATAAATGACTTATCCTCGGCCGCCTATAAAAGATTTTTATACTTTTTTAAATCTTTGCTAAGGTACCTCACCTCTTTGATTAAATGGATTAAAAATTCACTAGCACATGGCTCACTTTTTCATTAGCACAAGTGGCTCAAAAATTCATTAGCAAGTGGCTCAAATTTCTATTGACATTCGCAGTTCAGTTTATCAGCGGTCAGAGTACAGAAAAAGGGGCTTACCTGATGTTGATTTTCACGGGGAGCCTTTTGTGCATTTATGGCGGCCTGGGTATTATCCTGCATGGGGAAAAATATCTTAAAAGGACCCTGGCGGTGCTGCCCCTTGCAGTGGATCATGCAAAGACGGGCATCATTCCCGTGGGAAGGGGCGGCTGGCTTTTGCTGGCTACTGACGGTTTTTCCCGGCTGGTGGAAAGCTTTCACCATTTCGATTCATGGGAACAACTTTTCGATGCGCTGCGGCAAAGCTCCCTGCGAGACCTATCAGACACCCTCCGTGAGATTGAAATAGCGATGAGGAGTGCCTCAAATTCCCCCGCTTCAGCACACACGATGACGCCACAGCGGTGTATGGGGAGATTGTATAAGTGAAACAGAAATCGGATAAAAATTTATGAGTTTTGTTATTTTTAAGCAGGAATATTGGAATAAATGGCGAACATATATTCTATATAAAGTTGCACACTTGAGAGAAGTACCTTGCGTGAGTAGCCTTAGCGGGAGCCATCAAAAGCATGGAGATATGGATGGAATGAAAGGAGACGGCCTATATGGTATGAATCTTGAAATGTGGGGCTTATTTTTATTTCATAATTATTAAATTTATATTATAATATAAATCAAAAGGAAAGTACAAAGAGAGCAGCGGTATTATGTCAAGACCCTAAGTTGACATAATACAAAAGAAATTACTGTTACATTTAGAGGTGAATCAAAAAAAGACAATACTAAACTAAGCCCACCATATACCATAAAATGGAAAATAAATGGTGAGTTAAAAAATTAAAACATAATTCTAAAGAAATTTATGAAATCCCTCCCCGGGCTTCATAAAGTCGGTTAGTTCGCAGCAGACAATCGACTAACCGCACGAGTTTACGAGCAGTAAGCGCAAGAGCACGTTTTTCGGCATAAACCTTCGGCTCCGCTACCTTACGAGCATAATATTCGGCAAAACAGGATCGTGCACCCTGAACTGTTTGCCGCTTCGATGAAATAATACTTCAGATAACGGTTGCCGAATGAATAAGCCTGGTCTGAGAAGCTGTAAAACTGCCAGACTGGTTCTCGGTCCACGCAAGACCGGCGAACTTGGCCAATTGTTTATGACTACTAAACTGTCGGATATCACCGATTTCGGCCAGTATACCGGCAGCAAAAATAGGGCCAATACCCGGCACCGAATCAAGGGTTTGAGGAATCGTCTTCAAATGGTCCTCAATGGCTTTCTTCAGGGATTTAAGCTCATCCTGAATAGCACGAATGACGCGAATATTAGAAGCCATAGCAAGGAAATTGCTTTCCCGTGTCAAATCCTGCATCAGATGAAAACGAGCCCGTGTTAAATACTGAAGCGAAAGCAAAGGCTCACTCCAGGTGAAAGGATGCGGGAGATGGCCGGATCTGAGTTTTGATGCAATAAACCATGCGTCAATCCTATCATTCTTGGGGGCATCAAGATAATGAGATTTCTTAAACTCTTTAATAAGACTCGGATTAAACACATAGACCTTAACATCACTACACTCAAAATCAAGATGGCGCTCAAGATACATCGCTGCATGAGTCGAATAACAGTCCGTATGCTCCAAACCGAACAGAATTTGATCAAATCCGTGTTTATGTACCAATGAAACGATACGTTCTCTAAATTCCATAATACCCGGTCGGTTATTTGACACAGTAAAGCGACATAAAGGTTTCTTTTCTTCATCCTTTGTCAAATAACATACAACGTTATCACTGCTGCTTACATCAATCCCGACAAACAAGGGATAAGTCATAGAAAATCACCTCCTTTTTGCTACAGGATGAAGATGCTTACAATCCTAGGATGTCCCTGAGAAACCCATGAACGACAACCTTGCGAAACTATTGGAATACACCGGGAGTCACCGGTGCACGAGCCTTCCTCTGCTTGCTGAAGGGGTGATCGGCCGGGAAACAGTCAGCGTGTAGGTCTATATCATGGGGCCAGGGGAACACTCTCAATTTGGAAGAACCCTTATTATATAAGGGTCAACAGGAGGCATACGAACATTCCCTTGGTAGACACCTATGGCTATTTTCCCAAAGGCACCCCAGTATTGTAAAGACCTTTTTATTCAATTGTCAAGGAGCAAGATACTAAAAGAAAAATAACGTAGTAAATATGATTTTATGTAAACCAAATCTTTAGATATTCTTATTATACAAGGAGTAAATATTATGATATATTGGCGTGAAAAGGTTTTACTTGAAACCCTTAAAAGGATCCCGAATAAAAAAGTATATAGGATACAGCTTATTAAATTATTATTTTTGTTAAAAAATGAAACAGGCATAAATAGTGAAGTACCTTTTTACGATTTTTTGCCTTATAAATATGGACCATTTTCATTTACGGTTTATAGAGATATTGATGAATTAAAGCAAATGAATCTGATAGAATTTGATGACGATAATATGATAATGCTTTCAGAACTTGGTTATAGAGATTATGGGACCAAAAAAAGTATAATTGACGCTATTGATAGTATATTAGATTTATATGGGAAATTAGAGATAAAAGACTTAATAGATTATGTCTATAAAAAATATCCATGGTATGCGGCAAAAAGCGAAATAACATCAAACAACCATAAATATAATATACCGACCGCGGCTAACGCCATATATACATTGGGTTATGAAGGATTATCTATTGATAGTTTTTTAAATATATTATTACGTGCTGGCATCAATGCCGTAATAGATGTGAGAAATAATCCGGTTTCACACAAATATGGTTTCTCAAAACCATATTTAGAAAAGAGGTGTAAAGATGTAGGATTAAAATATTACCATTTCCCACAGGTCGGTATCACATCAAGAATCCGTAATAAAGTTCATGAACGATATTTATTATGGGATATTTATCGGGAAGATGTAATTCCAAACGCAATTGAAGACATATATAAAATAGAGAAAATACTAACGAACAAGCCCTCAGTAATGATTTGTTTTGAAAAAGACCCGCAAAATTGCCATAGACATATCCTGGCAGAAGAGATTTGTAAAAGAACCAGGCTACCTATAATTAATTATAGGAGTGAAGGAAAAGTATGGTTGAAAAACTAAGGGTTCTTATTACCGCAAAAACGTATCCATTGCCATCTGATAAATATGATGAATTAGTTTGTACTGCTGGTGTATTAGAAGATGGGAGTTTTATACGATTATATCCAATCAATTATCGTTATAAGCCATATGACCAATGGTATTCTAAATATCAGTGGATAGAAGTTGAAGCCGAGAAAAATAAAAAAGATTATAGACCAGAAAGTTATAGGCCTATTGGTGAAATAAGGCCGATTGGAACCCCCCTTAAAACTGATAATAATTGGCGCGAGCGAAAAAAATATGTATTGGCTAAATACAGGTTTACAATGTGTGAGCTTAATAAAATGAATCAAAAAGAAATTTCTTTAGGTATTATTAAACCAAGGGTTGTAGAAGATTTAATAATTGAGGAAACAGAAAGAGATTGGAAACCTGAATGGTTAGCGAAAATGAATCAGCTAAGCTTCTTTGGCGATAGAAAACCCTTAGAAAAGATACCGTATAAATTTAGATATAAATTTAAATGTTTAGACCCTAATTGCCCTGGACATAAAATGATGATTGAAGATTGGGAAGTTGGACAATTATATAGGAAAATGCGAGATAAATATAAAAGTGAGGAGGTCGCTTGTCAAAAAGTAAAGGACAAATTCTATAATAAAATATGCGGGGAAAATAAAGATACATATTTTTTTGTAGGAACGGTTTATCAATATAATAGGTGGATAGTTATCGGAACATTTTATCCTAACAAGGAATTCGAGCAAATAACAATTTTATAATTGCATCTACAGGATATAAACATAATGCTGCAAGCCAAAGCAAAGAATTTATTACCGAGAAAATTTCAGGTTCGATGAGTAAAAACAGAAAGGATCTCGCAATTACGAGATCCTTCTGGAAACAGTAAATCCTATTCATAAATAGGTGTCATACGATTGCGACAAGGCAATCTAAATTGAATATTAAACATTAAATCTTTAACCCTAACAACATCGATTCATCTAATATCTTCACATTTGACTGCTGAAGATTCAGTTAGTTGAGGATACTTTTTAATATCAAGCACATAATGATTTTTATATTTAGGTAATTTACGACCATTTGAATCCAGTTTGTAAGCAAACTTCGAAGAAATAGGAACGACTCCGCCTTTATAAATCAATCTTAATGGTGGCTTTTGGCCTGTTGTTGTGACGTGTCAATAGAATATATTTATCTTCAATTAATCTGATTTTACTTGACAGCCATAAAGCGGCATTTTTGATATTTTCTTCTCTTGACCAAGTCATAATCTATCACTCTTTCAATAAAGCCTTAATTATTATAACATTTCTCATAATGTTGCAAACCCATAATATAAAAAATACAGTCAGGGAATGTATTTGCAAGATATTGGATGTTTATTCAAGCCTATTTTCATAATAGCAGTGAACTAGCGGAAGAGATTAATGAATCGGTAGACAAAGGTGTTTTATGCATTAAGCATTGAAATAGTGTGTAAAAGTCTTTACTATGATCGTGCATATCATAAAGGGAGGCCTAAACAATAATAATACTTATTAAACGAAAGAACGAATTTTTTATATTGAGCGGAAAAGACGAGATTCGGGTAAGGGGGGCTGCATATGGCAAAAAGGGCGTTGCTGCTGGGGGCCGGATTTTCACATGATTTGGGCATGCCGTTGGCCGCGGGATTTACAAAGGATTTCTTTTATTTTTTGAACCCCGACCGCATGGAAAAATATATAAAAATCTGGAAGACCGCCGACCCATATGGAGCCGACAGACCTATAAATCCAAAGACTATGGACGAAGTAATGGAAATCTATAAACAGTTTTATAATAACAGCGACGGCAATTATGAGAGCTTTCTCAAGACCATCCAGGACCGGTATCACGAATTGGGCGCAAAACAGGACCGCCGGGATACGCTGCACTACGTATTTGGAAAGTTCCTGGACATGATCGTCCAGATGTTCTATATGTATCAAGTAAATAACCTGTGGATCTATATGGCTAATAAGAAATTTTATAAATCATTGTTTCATTTTCTGTCAGATAACGAGCTGTGGGTGCTTTCCTTGAATCACGATTTGTTTATTGAGTTTTTGTGTTTTGATTATAAAATACCCCTGAGCTTTGGAGCAAAAGAATACATGAAATTACCCAAAAGCAACCGGGATTTGCAAAGCACCGTTTCTTTTTGCAAAACTCCCCGCCGAGACATGAAACTTGACGCTATGAATTTCATCCGTGGCTTGGCGGGGGTCAATTTAATAAAACTGCACGGCGCCATCAATGAGTTTTCCTATAATGACGACAAAGAAATACTTCACGTCGGATATGATGAAAATGAAACTTCCATATCCTATCTGCAGAAAGTTTCTTTGGTGCTGCATGAAATGAGTTATTTTGTGGGCAATACCCCTGCAAATATTTGCACTGAGATTGCCGTCAGCGATTTTGACGGCCAAATGCAGTTTTTAAGGCAGTCAATATTGACCGGGGGATATAAATACAGCGAGACCTTTGACCCCAAACCCGGCGAAGAAAAAATCGGATTGATGGAAGAAGTGCTCGACACCGTGGATGAGCTGGTGGTCATCGGGTATGGATTTAATGATGACCATGTAAACAAACGGATCTATAATGCCATGCTTATTAATAAAAGCCTGTTGGCAATAGTAGTAGACCCATACATGAAAAAAATGCCCGATGTATTAAAACCCTTTGATTATAAATCCAGAGTTCGCGGGGCGCGATGCGCTATGCCCGAATGGGTGCATTACATGGAGACCGGCAACTGGAATATGGACTGCAAGGAACAGTTGCAAATGATGCGGGCCAGCCGGAGTACTTTTGATGATGTATATAGGAAACGCTTTCTTTCACCTAAAGTATAGCTCAAATATATCAAAGGATGGTGAAGGGCATGAAGTGGGAAGAAGTGAAGGAAAATTTATCCTAACAAATTTATGAAGCTACAGGTTTTAGAATTGTATATAGAAGGCAATAAGAAATATATTGATGATATGGCTTTAAAATCAAGCTGCGGTAATCCCGTAGTTTTTTTAAACGCAAAAGAAACCAAATACCACATAGAATTTCAGACCTTGAAGAAGGCAAAACAATCATTAATCAAGAGGTTTACAAAAAAGGATTAGAAGAAGGAATTGAAAAAGATATTGAAAAAGGAATTGAAAGAGGGATTGTAGAAGGGATTGAGAGGTGTAGGAAAAGGTATGGTTGAGACCATAATCAGGCAACTCTGCAAAAAACTTGGAGAACTGCCCCGGGGGTACAAAGAAAGAATCCTGGGTCAAGATAGGCTGACTCTTGAATTGATTGCGGAAAACATTTTTTGACATTGAGTCGCTAAGCGATCTCGAAAGATTCTTGAAGCAGTGAAAATAAACTCAGCCGCGCAAAAAAGCGCGGCTTTTTTGGTTAAGAAAACCACCTGCAGGTGGCTCCAAAAGGTACTGCGGTAATACCGCAGTTTTTTTATTGCTAAAAATATTATTTTAATGTTTCAGAGTCTTTAAAAAATCATTAAGAATCTTTAATTGTTCAGGCGTAAGAACTTTTAGGTTTTGCAGCGTTTCGAGGTACTCCGGAGGCAAGTCTGAATCCTGTACAGAGAAAAACTCGGATAGGCTAACACCCAAAGCTTCGCAGATTTTTTGGAGAGTATCTATCGTAGGAATTTTCGTGCCATGTTCTATATAACTTAAATAAACATTTGAAATGCTACTCTTTGGGCAAGTTCATTACTTTGCATGTTTTTTGAGATTCTAAGAAATTTCAATCGTTCACCAATTTTCACGTATTACCATCCTTTGAAAGATAAACTATAAGTTTAACTTTAATATAATCAACTTGTATTGAAAAGTCAAGAAAATCATAGAAAAATAGAGTAATAGTAAATTAATCAACAATAATCTTATAGTTTAAAAAATATTGCTATAATTAATCCAATAGTTAAATATTATGAAAAGTAGGAGGTAGATTGCATGTTCCGGATAAAAGAAGTAAAGGGAAAAATAGGAATAACTCAAGAACAATTAGCCGAGAAAGTAAATGTTTCAAAAGAATTTATTTCTTATATAGAAAACGGCCAAATGAGACAGGGGACGGTTCTCTGACTCACTTTTGAGTCAAGGAACCGTCCCCTGTCTCATACCCTGTCTCATACTGCAACCTGGCACATGCAAAGGCTGTTATTGCCTGTTATGAGCTGGTCGAAGGCGGAAAAATAGGCCCGTAAAATTAAAATAAACATTATGGACTGGGCAAATAATATATTATCCGTCATCGTCAATATATAAAAGGTTTTTTAGATTAAATGCAGAAGTGCAATTGCGGGACAGTTCTACCTTTTCTGACCTTTCTTCTACCCGAGATTTTTTTATCACCGGTTATATTACTTTGAAAACGACTTATAGTTACACATTCAAACCCTCTTGAATATGAGGCCATCCATTTTGCGCCGGAAAAGAAAATCACAAGACAGGAGATGGCGGTGATAATAGTCAAGGCTTATTCATATGTGACCGGCAAAAAATTGAGTAACATATATACTACAGCTGAAGTAAAATTCTTTTATTCCTATACAAACCTTTAAAATCTTATACTATGCTTCATGTTATTACTTTTATTGCTCAAAAGTCTAATCTCAGCAAAGAGCAAGCAGCAGAGATAAAAAAATTATCTTCTTTAGATTTAAAAACTCTCATTGATATAAGTAGATTAATGTATCAAACGTTTTGATATTGTGAAGGATCCAATACATGGATACATAAGGGTAAGGCGCAATTTATTATTGCGACACACTCACCGATACTTATGGCATATCCAAATGCTATGATATATAGCTTTGACAATGATAGAATAAAGCAAGTTGAATATGAAGAAACCGATCATTATCAATTGACCAGGGCATTTCTTAATAATAGAGAAAAGTTTTTCAGAAATTTATTTGACAATTCTTGGGTCGTTACTTCGGATAACATCGCATTCCCGTTTCGGGTGCGGATTAGTGTGAGAAGCCAGCCAAGGAGTAGTACATGTTTGGGGCGTGCCTTACCGCTTTAATCTTTCCCTTTCCATTCCTTGAGGAAAGGGAAAATATGCTGATAATTTTACACAATTATGAAGGAATTTTGTATTTACTATCGAATTATTAAAACAGGTATATTTTTCAAGAAGTTATTTATATATCGATAAAGATTGATGAAGATTTAATAAGACTTACGGAACAAGAACTTAAACTAAAGGGATATAGCCCAAAAACAAGAAATGCTTATATTAACCATATGAATAGATTTTTAAAATATATTCACAGTAACCATTTAAAAGTATGGCTGTTTCCCGGAGTTACAGAGGACAAGCATATAACTGAACGCTGCGTTCAAAGGATATTTGTAAAGGCCCGGGAAAAGGCTGGCATTAAGAAAGAACTGTCGATTCATTCTCTCAGACATTCATTTGCCACTCATCTCCTATAAGGAGGAAAGGATTTGAGGTATATCCAGGAACTGCTTGGGCATAAAAGTAGTAAAACGACAGAAATTTATACTCATGTCAGTAGTAGAAATTTAGGTCTGATCCAAAATCCACTTGATAGTTTTGTTCAAAAAACAGATCAGCGTTAGGGAGATGTTCACGACACGAAGTCGTGTATATTTATGTTTCAGGAGTATTTACGACATGGGTCGGAAATACAATGTTAGACGCCATTATTTATAAGGAGTGATGATATGTCAGATGACTCAGTATATACAAAAAGAATAGTTGCATTTATTGATATAATGGGTTTTAGAGAGCATATCACGAAAAGCACGAAGGATAAAGATTATTTTGTCCATCTAAAAGATGCCCTTAGTTTTATATTGAGTTTCCAAAAAGACAATGAGAGTGGAACTCTTGCCTTAAAGCAACTTGGAAAAGAAGTTACTGTTTTTTCCGATTCTATCGTAATCTCATACCCCTTTTCATGGGCTAGTTCTGTTTTTTATACCTTGCTTGATATAATTCACATACAACTGGAATTAGCATTTAGAGGAATTATTTTTCGTGGTGGGATATCAATTGGTGATTTGTATCATGACAGTAATTTGATATTTGGTCCAGCTATGGTAGAGGCCTATGAACTTGAATCAAAATGTGCTATATATCCTCGAGTCATACTCAAGGAGGAAGTAATAATTTTAGGATCAAAAAATAGAATATCACATCATACAGAATCGGAAGAGTATAAGTATTTAATAGATCTTGTTAGAAAAGATAAGGACGGCTTTTACTACTTAGATTATCTAAAACAGTATCAAGAACTAGATTTAAATGAGTATTACTTTAAGTGTTTAAGTACAATTAAGAGAGTTATTTTACATGGTTTAAAAGAGAGAGACAATAATACACGTCAAAAGTATGAGTGGTTAAGAAGCTATTATAATGATACAATTAAAGAACTTAATTTAAGAAGGAAACCGATTAAATTAAGAAAATAACGGCGTCTAACACCAGATTGCCGCAAGGCCTCAGAGGGTAATGGTATAGGATCAGTTCGGCACACCTCTCAGCCTAAGTGCAGTCGCGCCCGGTTCGCCTGTACTGAGATGCATCTAAAGTCCGGGTCACATTAAGGCTCTCAGTGGCTTCGGCAATATAAAATGTTAACAGACATCAAATTCTAGTTAATACATTTTGGAGGTAATATATGGAAAGCGTATTTAATCTAACAACAATTTTGATGAACACTTTCTTCGCAGTATTTAGTGCAATATTGGGAGTGGTTTTTTCAAGAACTAACAGTTTTGAAAGGTCGAATCAAACTCAAATAGTATACATAAAGGAACAAATAAAATGTATTGAAGTGATATATCAAAATGAAAATGTAGAGAGACCAAATAACAATTATAGTGGTTTGAATAGTAACGATTTATTAATTGTGCTATTAGTTTCATTCTTATTAGTTGGGTTATATGTCAAATATCATTCACTAATTCTTCAAATATTTATTGTTATATCTACAATGATTTTTATCGGATCAATAGTTTTTGCTATTGTATTAAGTATTCGTAACTCTCTTGATGGATTATCGCGTTACTGGTTTATAGTTACAATAATCGTAACTTTGTTTAACATAATATCGATTGCGATGATGTATAGACAAGATTTGACCTTAAGTAATGGCCTAGGTGATTATGGTAGAATTTTTTATTACATTATAGGTGCGTTATTTATAATACTAGCTAATCTCATTGTAATAGCTATATACCTATATATTATAAGTATTAATGTATTTATTAATTGGCAAAACAGCATAACATATAAAGTTATGAAATTCTTTGATAACATATTTGGTAATATCAAAGGTATGACAATATTTATTGCTTTTTTAGTGGTTATGTCTTTAGGTTTTTCGTCTGGTTTTATATATGAGTTGATTTCAAATAGAGAATCCATTCATATTTTATAGAGATTACATCTTCCGTATTTACTTCTGCTAACAATATGTTGCCAAAATTCCGAGGCCCAAGTGTATGTATCCAGAGTCCGCATTAAGCACTTTGAGCTCGTAGCCATGAACTAACACCTTAAGGCTACGAAACTTTGGCACACGGGGACGTCAGGCGACATGTCATATACAATTACATAAAACCAAATGGACCGTATCATCCTTGCATCGAAGAAGTTCAGGAAATTAATACACTTAAATATTTTAGACAATGGATTATTTCATAATCAAAAAACATTTCTCAAGCTGAAATTAAAGATGTAAAGCTTGAAGTGGAAAATGAACTGGAAAAAGCTAAAATAGAAGTCTTTTTAAAATACATGGATCCGAAAAACTTTTTTATTTCCGTTGGGAAGACATTTGTCGGCATCGTCGTGGATACATTGCTTAGCGCGCCTGTATCTACCGCTGTTTCTTTAATTGAAAATTTCAAGGATATTTATGGAGTTAATAATAAAAGGTGGCAAGCTTTTATTATTGAAGCTAAGTCAAAATTAAAATAATAAAAGACGTAGCCTAACAACATGTTGCCGCTGACGGGTCGTGGTGTACGGAGATGTTGACTCGAAGAGATAGGTTGAATCACGAAGCAGTTTCGAAGGTGAAGGTTCATGAAGTAGGCGCGACCACATCGTTTTGACTAAGTCCGCAGTGGCTACTAAGTCAAAACGACATCGACAACATGTGGACGTTAGTTGAAATAGCCCTTATAAGTGAATTAATATAAGGATGGTAAAAATATGCTATATGATGTTTTTATTAGTCATGCAAGTGATGATAAAGATGATTTTGTGCGTCCTTTAGCTAAAAAATTAAAAGAAAACAATATTGAGGTATGGTATGATGAATTCTCATTGAAACCAGGGGACAGCATACGAAGATCAATCGACCTTGGTTTGTCTAAGTCTAGATTTGGGATAGTTGTATTAAGTAAAGCCTTTTTTGATAAAGAATGGACTCAGTGGGAACTTGATGGTTTAGTTCAACGCGTTAATCGTGAAAAAGAAGAAGTCATAATACCCATTTGGCATAACATTACAATTGATGATGTTCTTGCTTATTCTCCATCTTTAGCAGATAAATTTGCAATATTAAGTTCAAAAGGTATTGATTTTGTTGTTTCAGAGATAATGAAAATAATGAAACCAGAAGGTTCAACATTAATTTATGCTAGAGATATATTGATAAACAAGGGATTTGAACCTCAAGTAGTTACAGATGATTGGTGGATTGATGTAATTGAGTTTTTAGGTTCAGATTTTCATCTAAATCGCTGGGGATTCCCTCTTTTACCAAAAAACTCAAAGGAATGCTGTAGGGGTGCGGAAGTTGCATGGGCTGCAATGCAGATGTTATGGCAACAAAGAGCTGATGAATTGGAAATATCACAAATTACTTACCCTAGTGATGTTTTAGAGTTTATTAGATCATCGCCGGGATTAAGTGAAATGTGTTTTTCGTATCCATATTACTTAGCTTGTTATGCACCGCAACTAACTATAAAAGGTTTTGGTGGAGAGTTTGATTCTGTTTTTGAGAATTTATACCAGGAATCATTACAGAGGCAAAAGCAAAGAGAATTAGTAGGTGATATAACTGGTAGTGGGTTAACAACAAATAAAAAAATACCTGAATGTGAAATATATCTTTGCTTTAGGCATGAAAATTTTGGAAATTATGATGCCAGTACTATTGCATGTCATTTCGTACAAGGAGAACTTTTGGGACCAAATCCAAAAGTCTATGATATAATCGATTACATTATTTGGTTTTTATCTGAGGACAGCTATTGGTTTCCAGAAAGAATAAAACGATTTCTTTTGGAAGGTTTAAAAGAATGGGGCGTTTGGCCTTGGGAAGAATATGAGATAATCGATCCAAACGGAGAACGATTAATTAGACGAGGAAAGCTAATATATGACTTATATAAAGCCAATAATTATAAGTCGTTTAAATTTAGGAAATCTCACGTAAAAGAAATCAAAGAAAGAATTTCCAATAGCAAGTATTACATGAATTTAAGCAATTCCGTCAATGAACTATATGATAAATTCAAAGAGGAAAAGTTTATTGAAAGCTGGTTCGTTAAACAGCAAAAGGGAAGAAGAAGCTAAATTATGGGCTACTTCGGCTAACATTGTGTTCCCGCAAGGGCGCGGGTAGTAGTTTTCACAGGCGGGCGTGCCACATCCCTCAGCCCTAGTCAGGCATAACCCGGCTCGCCCGAACCTGACATATGAGTTAAGTAGAACCTGGCCATCGGCTTAGAGCTGGTGGACGTCGGGAACACGGACTGTTAGCTAACATTGACAAAGGATGATGATATGTCTATCTGCCTTTATTGTGGTAATGAAAAGGAAAAAAGAGAATTTACACAAGAGCATGTTATACCTCGGGGAATTGGGGGTAATTTAACTCCTATAAACCCCTTTTCCATAAATAACGTTTGTATTTGTCAAGTGAAAAATGGACCTTTTTATAATTAAATTTTACCCCTCTTAAAGATGACATTAATGTAAATAATTAACATTAGAATTTTCATTTCACATAGGGAAAAAACTTTTTCAAGAATCCAGTTGACAACAAGCCTCCCCTCTATGATTAGCCAGCCGATGGGGCCAGCCCCCACCCCCTCGAAGTATGACTATGAAGTTCGAGCATAGAGGGAGATGGGCGGCTGGCGCCTTAACAGGCTATCATACTGGAACCTCTCATTTTAAACCGCACTTAAAAAACTTTTTTCTCCCGAGTTTCAGGTAGCCTTAAATAAACTTCTTAAACTATTCACCACCCCTTCTTATGACATGGTTGTTAAAATTATTGTTTCTGCATCCATTCTCTGGTTTCTTTGAGCCTGAATGAGTTACCGTTCATATTCACTATGTAAGCTTTGTGAGTTAGTCTGTCAATCATTGCAGCTGTCATGACAGGGTCCTTAAATATCTCTCCCCACCTTTCAAATGATAAATTAGTAGTTATAATTGTTGATTTTCTCCCGGCTCTTAATGATAGATTGGTAAACAGCAGTTCAGATCCTTCCTTATCAAAGGAAATGTAACCTAGTTCATCTGCTATAACCAAATCATATTTCTCAAACCTATTTTCAAAGGCCCGCAAGCTTTTCTCTGAACGGCTCTCTTTAAGCTGGTTTATCAGTATAGGCACTGCCGTAAAAAGCACCTTATAGCCTTTAAGACAAGCTTTTATGCCCAATCCTATCGCAAGATGGGTTTTACCTGTACCGGGATTCCCTGCGAGTATCACGTTTTGACCGGTAGATATAAATTCAAGAGAACTTAGCGTCTTAAGCTTCTTTTGGGCATCCTCTGGTAAATCCTCAACCTTTAAATCTTCAATATATTTTTTATACGGGAACCCGGCAAGCCTTATCCTGTTCTGCTTTGCATGTTCTTGCCTTAGATCATGCTCCCTCTCTAATAGCCGTAATAAATACTCTTCATAGCTTACATCTCTTGTACTTGATTCTTTTGCCTCCTCTCCGAAGTATTTCCTTATGGCTGGAAGTCTTAAAAATGTTGCATACCTTTCTATATCCTTATACATTTCCTTCTTACCTTTTATACTCATATAATTACTGTCTCCTTCGTAAATTCTTCAGAAGAAGTGGGTATCAGATATTTAAATTTTTCAAGCATTTCCTCAGCTTTTGCAGTTATTTCACAGACTTTGGCATTATATTCTGCGCTGCTTCCTGTTAAGGTTACATCCTGTGAGCGGTTGCAAATTGCCTTTATCTTTTCGGTCGTTACATCAAGAGGGCTTATCTTTTCTAAAGCTGAAATTGCTTCTTCAACTTCTTCTATGCTTTTTTGTGAAATTAATTCCAGCAACTCTATGAATTGCCTCTCCCTTTTGATATAATACCTACTGTAGATTTGTTGAAGCCTGGGATCTGCCTGATGCATTGCTGTGCTGCTGGCTAGAGCTCCCGGCTTTCTTTTTAATGTGTTCACATAATGCTCTATCTTGATATCCCACTCGTTAAACCCATATCTCCTGTTATGTTCTGCTATTTTGACCCCTTCATAAAAACATAGGATTTTGTTTGAATATACCTTGGTAAATATTTTTTTACCTACGTACATGTCAGGGACAGAATAATGACATGTATCAATAATTATAGTGGAATACTTATCAACACGGGGCTCTACAATCCTTGCAGCATCATACATAGGCATTTTGGGTAATAACCCCTCACGTTCTTCTTCCAATATTTCAAAAGCAGTCTTATTATCGTTAAGCTTTTGTTTCCTGTTATTCAATTGGTCACATACTTTTTCAAGATATTCATTTGCTTCTTCTATTGAACTGAAATGATCCTTAAATGCGAATGCTTTCCTGCGGATGTACTCCACACTCCGCTCCACATGCCCTTTCTCATTTCCGGAACGTATGTTGCAGAACCTGAATTTAAAGCCATAGTATATGGACAGCTTTAGTAATGCCTCAGTAGGCTCCTTCTCATGTGTCCCAACAAATTTTTTTACTGCAACCCTTGTGTTGTCATAAACCATTGTCCTGTAAACCCCGGATATCTTATCAAAAAACAATGCATGAGATTCTTGAAAACATGCCGTATCCTGCTTTGTAAATAATCTTGCATATCTAAAATTACCCTTTGCACTTGTAAAAGTAGACAACTGCAAAACTTTATGCTCATTATCTATGTATAATTTTACTTCCCCCCAATCAAATTCACATACATCTCCTGGATCATATTCAGCTTTTATATAGGCCTCAGCTCCTTTGCTCAATAGATTATTTACTGTATTTACAACAGTGGGATAGCTAATATCATAACCTTCAGCAATCAATGCTTCATATATGTCTGTCTTCTTCTTTTGCTGTTTGGACTGACCGATACTCCTTTTGTATTCATTCTCCTTAAGATAAAATTCTATTTTTTCTATGATTTCATCAGTTAGCTTCCTCTTGGATCTGTTTTTAGAATCATATGTAGGCTTTTCGACTATACTGTCAGTCAATTCTCTTATATCATCAATAGTACCGGCATCTAGAAGTTTTTGCCTGCTTGCCTCATATTCCGCAATATACTTTCTTACAGTCTTTACGTTAACACCCAACTCCCTTGCTATAGCCTTTTTTGCTTTATTTTCCAAATATGCTGCTATGATAATTTGTTGCTTCTGGCTCAACTTAATCAACTCCTCTTGCCCCCTCTTATGCATGTTTTACATAAGAGAGTTTACCTGTCATGGGGGGATTTTTCAATTATAACCGGGGTCCATTTTTAGATTAGCATAAACATAACGTTTGTAAACGATGTAATAATCTAGCTGGTTTATATATAGATGGCCCTTTCATTAAGAGTTGGATGAATCAGAACTATAGAGTTGAAACAATTCTTAAATATACAAATATACACAATAACCCAATATTACCATTTAAGATATATGGGGCTGCTACAACAAGTGACATATGAAGGAAAAATCTGTGAATTCTGGTTAGGTCCTACAGGTGATTGGATTTATCATTTCCATTCACCCTATCCTGAAGAACCAGATTCACCTCCTGCTCTGATTCGAGTTTCTAATGAGCCTGATCATTGGAGTAATAGAGTAAATGAGGGTTTAGACATTCATGATGCAAAATGCATCACCATCAGATAATGAAAATATCCTTTAAATTGTTTATAATCTCTTTAACGGCTGGTTAAAGCAGGTCGTTATTACTTGGTGCTTTGGGCCCGAGGTTTAGACTGATCCCCAACGACCAGGTGCACCACAGATTGTTGCTCCGTATTGGAAGCACGCGGGATAGAATAATCAGTTGAGGTTGTTGCACCAGCCCTTCAAATTTAAACAGCCGTTAAAGGATGGTTCATTATGGAGGTAATCTATCCACGGTGTTGTGGCCTAGACGTTCATAAAAAGAACGTCGTCGCATGTGTTATTACACCTGAAGAAAAAGAGATTTGTACTTTTTCCACGATGACCGATGATTTATTAGCCATGGTAGATTGGATTAAAAGTAAAGGTTGCACCTATGTTGCCATGGAAAGTACCGGCTCTTATTGGAAACCCATCTATAACATTCTTGAACTCGAAGAACTTCATCCTATGGTGGTAAATGCAAAGCATATTAAAAATGTGCCGGGCCGAAAAACAGACGTAAAAGACACAGAGTGGATTGCAGGGCTATTACAACTAGGCTTATTACAAGGAAGTTATATTCCATCAAGAGAACAGCGCGAATTACGGGAGTTAATTCGTTATCGTCGAAGTCTTATTGAAGAACGAACATGGGAAGTCAACCGGATACAAAAGGTATTGGAAGGAGCAAATATTAAGCTATCTTCTGTCGTTACAGATGTACTTGGTAAATCTGGCCGTACAATGATAGAAGCGTTGATTGATGGAACCGAAGATCCTAACATACTGGCTCAACTTGCTCAAAGAAAATTAAAAGACAAAAAAGAGGAACTTAAGCAAGCATTAAAGGGACTCATAGGACCGCACCAAAAAATGATGTTGAAAACCCAACTATGTCATATTGATTTTCTTGATGAACAAATCGCCTTATTAGATGAAGAAATCAAAAAGAGAATGCTCCCTTTTGAAGAAGACCTGGAGCTTATAGATACAATACCAGGAATAGGAAGGCGCACTGCTGAACATATTCTGGCAGAAATCGGAACAGACATGAACCAATTCCCTTCTGCTGCTCGCACAAAAGATACCTATTTATCGGCCCAATACCACCGCATTGCCGCACATAGAGGAGCCAATAAAGCTGCTTGTCGCCGTTGCACATAGTATTCTAACAATCGTTTATTATATCTTAAAACGAAAGCAAACTTACATTGAACTGGGTGCTAACTATTACGAAGAACGTAAAAAAGAAACGATTATAAAACAATCTATCAAAAAATTAGAAGCACTAGGGTTAAAGGTTACCGTGGAAAGTGTAGCATAACAAGAATATTAAATATCTTTTAACATAAACCCGGAGAGAGTTTTAAAAAACTACTTTATCTGGGTTTAGGTGGTTCTGGTTTTTTGTCTTTTTTACTGGTATTTATTTTCGGGATAGAATATATTTATGTTTATGCTAATCTAAAAATGGACCCCGGTTATAATTGAAAAATCCCCCCATGACAGGTAAACTCTCTTATGTAAAACATGCATAAGAGGGGGCAAGAGGAATTGATTAAGTTGAGCCAGAAGCAACAAATTATCATAGCAGCATATTTGGAAAATAAAGCAAAAAAGGCTATAGCAAGGGAGTTGGGTGTTAACGTAAAGACTGTAAGAAAGTATATTGCGGAATATGAGGCAAGCAGGCAAAAACTTCTAGATGCCGGTACTATTGATGATATAAGAGAATTGACTGACAGTATAGTCGAAAAGCCTACATATGATTCTAAAAACAGATCCAAGAGGAAGCTAACTGATGAAATCATAGAAAAAATAGAATTTTAGAGTAATTTCGGAAACAGTTAATAATTCCCTGTAAAAAACTAACAAACCCAACAAAAAAACCAATAAAACACAACCTTTTACCAAAAGAAGGAAGTGAAGAACAAAAAACAAGTAAACAGCAATACTTACTAAAATAAACCTCAAAAAAGACAATAACAAACTAACCCTTTAAAAAAACCATTTTAAAAGGCAAATTATGGAACATATTTAACTTATGGGATTCTAAATTCTAAGCTGCCAAAGCTTTTCCCAAAACCTCATGCCAAATATCAAAATGCTCATGTTCAGCCTTAGCAACCCAAGCATCAAGATGACAATTCATAGCAGCAAAATGAATAAAGAAATACCAATTCTTGCGGCTTCTTACCCTACAGCGCTCAATTTCATAATCATTCTTAATCCGTTTAAACGAGCGTTCCGAAGAAGACCGCATAGCATAAACCTTACGCCAAGCATTAGAATCCCTGGGAGTCTTAGTAAAAATCCTTAAATCATCCTGAGGCTTAGTATAAACCGTCCGCCCATAAGGGGAATCAGAACAAGGGCAATCACAGGAAATATTCTTTCTCAAACGTCTGCTGCCGGCTTTCAAAGGACATCGCCACTTCAAACGACTGCGGCTTTTATTAAAACCACAAAAATACATGGCATATCCTTTGGGGCAAATAGGAATACCGAACTCATTAACACTGACAGAAGGCAAATTCTTAAAATTGCCCTTACCCTTAGAATTAAGATCGATAAAAGGCTCAATATCCAAAAACTCACAAAGCTCATAAAAAGGATAAGCATCATGAGCAGAATCTGCCAAAAACTTATTTACCTTCAAATACCGATAAAGCTCCTTAAACTCAGCCAAAGAAACAACACCCGTTACAGAATCATGACGGCGAGCCTGAACAAGCCTGATATACATCGGCAAATCACACACACTTGCTGCTGCCGTTAAAACATAAGGAGAATAACCATAATAGTACTCATTACGGTAACTGTCCCAGCCCCAAGAAGCCTCAGGATCAGAAAAACGGCGCTTACAATCACAATTAAAAATACCATTTTTCCTACAATCACAAACCTTAACACCATATGGGCTGGATCCCGTCCTCAAAGAAGAACCATCACCCGACAAAACAAGATCCAAAGGATCCGGGATCAGGCCCATATGGACAGAAACATCCACAAAACAGCGGGCAAAGATCTCCTGAATTAACCTTTCAGCCCGCAGGGGGAAAGGTATTCTACCACTCTTAACCCTTTTACACAACTTACCTACAACCCCCGGATGTTTAACAGGCAGCTTGTCACCTGCTTTGAGCTTCTTTTTCGGCTTTTTAATAGGAGACCTTAACTTAAACCTTCTTTCAATCCTGGTCTTCCTATCCTCAAGCCATAGCCTATCAAAAAAATCATAAAACGTTCCCACACCTGGCGTTTTATGAGGCTCAAAGCCGGACAAAACAGCCAGAATATCATCAGAACGAAGAGCTTGAACCCATTTAGTAACACTATGGTATCCAAGATCCAACATCAACACCAAAGACCTTAAAATACACACAGGATCATACAAAACAGGCCGGCCCATAGAAGAAAAACAGCGAGACAACAAAGGAACAGCAGGATCCAGATTCAAAAACCAGACCTTAGTCAAAGACCTGGAGAAAGATCTAAGCCTATCTTCCTCCAAAGCCCACAATACAGGAATCCTCTGCTGTAAAAACCTTTTAAACTCAACATGAGAAGAGCATTTAATAAGCATAAAAGATCACTCTCATTTATTAGAAGTAATGGTAAAAAACACCATCCACTTCAATTATGGGGGCGATCCGAAAAAGTCAAGTATGAATATAAGCAGATATTCGCATCAATCACAAGTATACTCATAATATCTCGTGATATCTATAAATATCAGCTATTTTTGCAACAGAGACAAGTGGAGGTAAAAAAATAATAGCCCCTGTGAGAGGGCTTAAGAATGAAGGAAACTGAGTTTCCGAAAATCTACTTTTATCTTAAGGAGAATGAATACAAAAGGAGTATCGGTCAGTCCAAACAGCAAAAGAAGAAGACAGACATATATGAAGCATTGATTGCTGAAGGTTATGATATTAGCTATCCCACTGTTGTAAATACAGTAAATAATCTATTGAGCAAAGGAGCTGAGGCCTATATAAAAGCTGAATATGATCCAGGAGATGTATGTGAATTTGATTGGGGGGAAGTAAAATTATACATAGATAATGAGCATAAAGTTTTGCAGTTGTCTACTTTTACAAGTGCAAAGGGTAATTTTAGATATGCAAGATTATTTACAAAGCAGGATACGGCATGTTTTCAAGAATCTCATGCATTGTTTTTTGATAAGATATCCGGGGTTTACAGGACAATGGTTTATGACAACACAAGGGTTGCAGTAAAAAAATTTGTTGGGACACATGAGAAGGAGCCTACTGAGGCATTACTAAAGCTGTCCATATACTATGGCTTTAAATTCAGGTTCTGCAACATACGTTCCGGAAATGAGAAAGGGCATGTGGAGCGGAGTGTGGAGTACATCCGCAGGAAAGCATTCGCATTTAAGGATCATTTCAGTTCAATAGAAGAAGCAAATGAATATCTTGAAAAAGTATGTGACCAATTGAATAACAGGAAACAAAAGCTTAACGATAATAAGACTGCTTTTGAAATATTGGAAGAAGAACGTGAGGGGTTATTACCCAAAATGCCTATGTATGATGCTGCAAGGATTGTAGAGCCCCGTGTTGATAAGTATTCCACTATAATTATTGATACATGTCATTATTCTGTCCCTGACATGTACGTAGGTAAAAAAATATTTACCAAGGTATATTCAAACAAAATCCTATGTTTTTATGAAGGGGTCAAAATAGCAGAACATAACAGGAGATATGGGTTTAACGAGTGGGATATCAAGATAGAGCATTATGTGAACACATTAAAGAGAAAGCCGGGAGCTCTAGCCAGCAGCACAGCAATGCATCAGGCAGATCCCAGGCTTCAACAAATCTACAGTAGGTATTATATCAAAAGGGAGAGGCAATTCATAGAGTTGCTGGAATTAATTTCACAAAAAAGCATAGAAGAAGTTGAAGAAGCAATTTCAGCTTTAGAAAAGATAAGCCCTCTTGATGTAACGACCGAAAAGATAAAGGCAATTTGCAACCGCTCACAGGATGTAACCTTAACAGGAAGCAGCGCAGAATATAATGCCAAAGTCTGTGAAATAACTGCAAAAGCTGAGGAAATGCTTGAAAAATTTAAATATCTGATACCCACTTCTTCTGAAGAATTTACGAAGGAGACAGTAATTATATGAGTATAAAAGGTAAGAAGGAAATGTATAAGGATATAGAAAGGTATGCAACATTTTTAAGACTTCCAGCCATAAGGAAATACTTCGGAGAGGAGGCAAAAGAATCAAGTACAAGAGATGTAAGCTATGAAGAGTATTTATTACGGCTATTAGAGAGGGAGCATGATCTAAGGCAAGAACATGCAAAGCAGAACAGGATAAGGCTTGCCGGTTTCCCGTATAAAAAATATATTGAAGATTTAAAGGTTGAGGATTTACCAGAGGATGCCCAAAAAAAGCTTAAGACGCTAAGTTCTCTTGAATTTATATCTACCGGTCAAAACGTGATACTCGCAGGGAATCCCGGTACAGGTAAAACCCATCTTGCGATAGGATTGGGCATAAAAGCTTGTCTTAAAGGCTATAAGGTGCTTTTTACGGCAGTGCCTATACTGATAAACCAGCTTAAAGAGAGCCGTTCAGAGAAAAGCTTGCGGGCCTTTGAAAATAGGTTTGAGAAATATGATTTGGTTATAGCAGATGAACTAGGTTACATTTCCTTTGATAAGGAAGGATCTGAACTGCTGTTTACCAATCTATCATTAAGAGCCGGGAGAAAATCAACAATTATAACTACTAATTTATCATTTGAAAGGTGGGGAGAGATATTTAAGGACCCTGTCATGACAGCTGCAATGATTGACAGACTAACTCACAAAGCTTACATAGTGAATATGAACGGTAACTCATTCAGGCTCAAAGAAACCAGAGAATGGATGCAGAAACAATGATTTTAACAACCATGTCATAAGTGTTCCGTAGCACATTATTCCATCCTCAAAAAATCAAATTAAATTAAACTAAAAACAGGTTTTAATCTGCATAAAAAATCAGATTAAACAATCTGCACCTTGAAAACAGAACAAAAAAGTCACATTGCTCCACCCTTAAGCATAAAAAACAGGGGGCTTTGCCCCCTTAGACCCCCAGGATTTTACGCTTTTAAAGGGTAACCGCTTAAACCTTCCAATATAGCAAGGTGTGCCTTCTCCCCCAGAGAGAGGGGGAGAAGATTTAAGCGTATAACCCTTCCCTCAGGACGCTCAGGTTGTATCCCTACAGAGCCCTATCCTCCCTGAAGGAGAAGACACACCTTAAGCAGTAATATTAAGCTCCGTTTGAGCCTGAAAAACCACCTCAGCATCAATAGACTTTAACTTCTCATTAGCACCAGAGATAAGACACATTCTGGCAAGAGAATTTAAAGGCCTCAAACAACCATTGGTGCTGGAAAACAAAAGCTCAAAAGCATTATCAGTAAAAACAGGCTCAGAACATCCTGCTATCTTCAACCTTGATAAAACATACTCTTTTGTTTCATCCTTCGTAAGCCCCTTCAAACAATAATTAACCACAATCCTCTGACGAAGCGCCTCATGAGGCTGCCTTGAAAGCTGAGAAATGAAAGGAATCTGACCAGACAAAATCAAAATAGCATAATCCTTAGAATCCATCTCGAAATTAAAAATAATCCTCAAATCATCCAGCACCTGATTCTTTAAAAACTGAGCCTCATCAATAATAATTACCGGAGTGATATTCTTGCTCTGACGATACATATAAATAGACTCCTGGATCTGGCGGAACATATCCACCTTCTTATGGAAAGGAATAACTCCCAGGCCGTTGCACAAAGCCCTGTAGAACTCCATTACAGTCAACGTCGATATAGGTATATACACGCACTTGTAAAGATTGGGATTAAGCGTGCCTACAAAATACCGGAGCAAAAAAGATTTACCAACACCCGGCTCACCGGTTAACAGCCCAAAACCCAAAGTATTTTTCAAAAACTCAAGCCTATTTAAAGCCTGGGAAAAATCCTGAGATTTAAAATGATGCTTCACATCCATATCCTTTGGGAAAGGATCACAACAAAGACCATAAAAAGCCTGAAACACAAGAAAACACCTCCAAATCAGTTTACTGTAAAACAGGAAAAATCCATGGGTTTTACGTTTTCATTTCTTCGTATCCTGGAATTATCAATTTTCTTCACAGGGTAAATAGTATCCATAAGCTTACCATCCTCCGAGAAGATAAACGCCTTATCAAGACTCGAAGGGTCATAGCGGATATTGATTCTGTCACCTATGTAATTCATGGGAACCTCAAAAAGCAAATTATCAATAGATACCGTAGCGTCATTTTTAACCTTGCGGGAAATTCTGTAAAGAAAAATGTAATCAAGCTCCTGCTTTGAACCTACAAACCTTATGCGCTCTATATGGCTTAAAAACTTATCCATAGGCTTTGCACCGATGGCAGAATGTATTCTATTGTTGTAATCTTCCTCAACATAATGAGTCAAAGAAACATTCAGTTCATCCAAAGACTTAAAACTTGCCCAGTCGATAACATTCATCCACTGGTCCTGAAGGGTTTTAAACCACCTCTCAATCTTGCCCTTCGACTCTGGGGAAAAAGGGCGGGCATAGCAAAGAATAGTTCCCAAAGAAGCACAAACAAACTGCATCTGATCACTTTTATACACCTTGCCATTATCCACAAAAAGCTTTTTGGGTATACCCCTTTTAGCAACACCATTTTTAAATACCGAAAGCAAAGCCAAAAGATTATCGGAGAAAAAAGCCTGAGAGTGGATAATGAGCCTTGTGGCATCATCAATAATGGCAATAATATATGTTTTGTGCTTTCTGCCATCTATAGTAAGATAGGGTCCTACCGAAATATCCGACTGCCAGCATTCATTGGCAAATTCAAACTCAAAACACCTTCTATCTACAGGCTCAAGCTTTATCTTAGAAATATCGGCTTTAGAAATAAACCTTTGAACCGTAGACAAAGAAATATCGGTATAACCGATATACCCTTTGGCGATAAGCTCCTGATATATGGCCTTAGCGGACCTTCTAGGGAAATTGGCCTTAGAACTTACGATAAACTCCTTTGCCTCATCGGGAAGCTTCCTGGACTTACCCTTGTCAGAGCGCCCTTTGGGGTAAAGGCCATCAATGCCATACTTCCTGTAATTCCTCAGCCATTCCTTTAAAGTTTCAGGAGCAAACTCCTCCTTAGTGCCCCGGGGAGTATCATATTTTTTTGAGCATACATCTTCAAGATACTCTCTGGCAGTAGGCTGAGCAAAAGTCTCCGTCACAAGTGGAGCAATCAAAGAATACCGAAACAAAGCTATTTTCTGCTTTAAACTCTCATCCATGGATAGTAACCTCCTTTTGATATTTATCCATATTTTTACCAGGAGGCTATCTTTTACCCTTAAAAAATTATGTGGGATGAAAAAATACCAAAAAAGGCCAGTTAAAAATCTATCTTTGAGGTTAAAACAAAGTAAAGAAAACAAAAAAACACCCCAAAATGAGGTGAAAAACCTAAAAAAGTACATACCTGTCCCTTCGCATTCTCTCTATGAAATTTTTTTAAAAAAGTATGCAGGCATTTTTGTAAAGTATACAAGGTTAAAGTCTTGCTTTTTTTCAATAAACAGCCAGATTTTATTGACAATACAGGATACACTGGGCTTTGCCATATCAAAATACATGTCATCGATATTTGCAAAGAACAGATTCACATGAGGGGTCACATCTATCATGCGCTTTCTAAAAAAATATATATTGGCGGAGCTAAATAAGGTATGAGGATTTAGACCCTTAAAAACTTCTAAAATCTTAAGATAGGAGTACCTTTTGACAAAGGAATAATAAAGGCAAAGGAATATATGATAAAAGCAATATTGACGATGGGGTATCAAAAAGCTCGGTATTAGTGAATAAGTTTTATTGCATGAAGGGCACTTTACCCGGAGGATGAAAACCTTGTAAACTTCATATTGTGTTATGACATATCTCTGGTAAAAACCGTGGCGATGTAGCTTTCCCTCATACCCACAGTTTCTACAACCGCAAATTACCGGAAAATCATTGTCTTTCCCTAATTTTGCATATCTTGTAATAATTACTTGAAATTTGGTTATACTAATCATGACAATCAAATTTCAATTTTATTTAGAGGGAAAGCAATTGTCTGGTCTTTCCCTCTATATTTTTATTGTTCCAAGTTATACCATTTTTAAACAAAAAAGTTCAGATTAAATAATCTTACACCTTTTAATTCGGATTATTCAATCTGACGTGAAGGTCCCGGGTTAGTTTAATTTGCTGTTTTTTATACTTTTTGAGGTTAAAAAGTGTGCTGTATAATACATAAGAAGGGGTGGTGAATAGTTTAAGAAGTTTATTTAAGGCTACCTGAAACTCGGGAGAAAAAAGTTTTTTAAGTGCGGTTTAAAATGAGAGGTTCCAGTATGATAGCCTGTTAAGGCGCCAGCCGCCCATCTCCCTCTATGCTCGAACTTCATAGTCATACTTCGAGGGGGTGGGGGCTGGCCCCATCGGCTGGCTAATCATAGAGGGGAGGCTTGTTGTCAACTGGATTCTTGAAAAGGTTTTTTCCCTATGTGAAATGAAAATTCTAATGTTAATTATTTACATTAATGTCATCTTTAAGAGGGGTAAAATTTAATTATAAAAAGGTCCATTTTTCACTTGACAAATACATATTTATTTGTAAGAAGGATTTTCCAGATGTATGAAGAATATAAAAAGTGTCTGATATTTAAAGATCGGGGTTTCTAGTAAAAGGTTAAATAGATGCCTTGTGTAAGCAGGGCAAGACAGATTGTATAGGTTTATCGTGCGAAAAGCTCGCTCGACTCGCGTCAGGCGAGTCTCGCTCACTTTTCGCACTTAAGTAGAAACCCCGATCATTTTTTGGAGGTTACAGTGAAAAAGATTCCAGATTATCGATTTCAAAGACTATATCCTGATAAATTCTTAGAAGAATTAACTAAACAAAGCTATTCATATGTAAGAAGTGATGCAAAATATCCGAAGTTTTTTTCTTATGTGGGAAAAAGCAAGATTCTAAAGAGATGACCAATAGATTATGGGTGAAAGAATTCTATAAAAAGCATGATAATTCTATTATATGTATTTTTGCAGAAAACTTATGGGAAAAAGAAAGTAAAATCCAGGAATTAGACTTATTAACATATGAAAGTTTTTTAGCTGAAGCGAGTGATGCGATTTTATTGTTTGTTGAAAGTTATGGAACTGCATGTGAATTAGGGGCATTTACTATAAAAGATAATTTAGCTAAGAAAATAGTTGTTTTTAATGATTCATCCTATAAAAATGAGAATTCATTTCTTACGGAAGGCCCAATAAAAAAAATAAAAAACAGTAATCCAGAAAATGTTATTTATTCTGATTTAAATGCTATTTTTTCGAATACCCAGGTTTATACAAAACTTTATGAATTAATTAATATGGAGAAAAAAATAAAAATTAACCGGGATATAAATAATGTCAGAATTAATGCTTTTATTATTGAAATTTTAGAATTAGTTTCTTTGCTTGGACCAATTACACAAGATGATGTATTACAGGTTTACAAGCAGATAAAAGGCTTTAAGTATAGGTTTGAATTTATTACGGAAACTAACAAACCACTTAATATTCCAATGAGTTTTATTTTTAATTTATTAACTAATTCTGGACTTATAATAAAAAGAAATGATAACTATACAATCGAGTCTAGCTTAAATAGGATAAATTTTATGTTTAATCTTGATAATATTAAATTTTCAAGTTTGCGCGCCAAATTTTTATCTAGGAAGTTTAAATATAATAAAGAAAGTATTTTTATTAAAAGGGAAGATCGTGAATGTCTATAAAAGCAAGAATTGCAGATGAATTAAACATATCTATTGCTTTAATTAACTTAATTGATTCGGACAGTAGCAGATATTATAGTCGCTTTTCAATTCCCAAAAAAAATGGGGGAATCCGTAAAATATATCACCCTTCTCCAATATTGAAAGCATTACAATACTGGATGGTCGATAGTATTTTCTCTCATATGCCCATATCAAAATTTGCTACAGCATATCAAAAAGGAAATTCAATTAAAAAGAATGCATATTTACACAAAGACTGTAAACACTTATTACATCTGGACATAAAAGATTTTTTTGAATCTATAAATGAGAGACATATAAGTAAGTTGCTTGAGGCTAATAAAGACAAATTAGTAATAGATTCTCTATCAAAGGAGGATATAGATTTCATAAACAATGTTTGCCTCTATGAAGGTCAGCTAACTATTGGAAGTGTGAGTTCACCAATAATTTCAAATTGCGTTATGTTTGATTTTGATAATGAGATAAACAATGAGTTGTCTACATATGGTATTACTTACAGTAGATATGCTGATGATATGCTATTTTCTTCCTCAACATATATTAGCAACTCAGTTGTTGAAATAGTAAAAAATACGTTAAATAAATATGGATTCAAATTAAATGAAAATAAAACAAGCTTCATGTCTCCCAAGGACAGAAGAATTGCGACTGGATTAATAATAGATCGCGGTAAGGTTACAGTTGGACTATCTCGTAAAAAACAAATAAAAAAGATGATTTATAAAAAATTAAAATACAATGAAGGTAATGGTAAAGAGATACTTGGTTATTTGTATTTTATTAAAGATATAGAACCTGAATTTTTCAATAAACTTATTCTGAAGTATTCTAATTTTGGAAACATTATTGAGAAGCTAAACCGTTTGGATAGGAAATCTAAAGATGAGATAAAGACTTATAAGATACAAGTTGCTACTGCAAAAGATACAGAATGATTTTATTAATATAAAGCAGAATTATTACTGCTTTTTATTTTTCAGTATTTACGAAGCTTTGTCTAATAATGCATTACTGGAGGACGCATAGGGCAAGAGTTTAAAGCGTACGCGCCACATACCCCGGCCTAACTGTGGCGGCGGTCGGCTGGTCGAGGTCTAAGAAAAGAGCTTTCTAGGGCTTGGCCTTTGCCTTAAGATCGGGAGATGTTGGCAATGCGGGACCGTTATACGAACATACCACGCTTAATATTCGCGATGTCCTGTCGCGATTGAGAAAGTCAGGATAATACCGATATTTATCACAAAACCTACAATAATTACCAGTCTAATCATATTAACAAAATAAATTAAAAAGAAAGGGGTAATGCCATTAACTACAGACTAGGTGAAAATGGACTGCCGATTGATTCAGTAGAAGGAAATATTGCATTAAAAGTATATAGGAAGAAACTTGGGGAAAGTGTATTCAGAAGGATAACGCCCGTTGCTTGTATATTAATATGGGCAGGAATATGCCGACATGAACCAAACCTGTTAATACTGAAGGAAAAGTGGAACAAATACTGAGTAGGAATTAATATTTCTATGGCATTGTTGAATAAGCAAAAACTTGATAGAATGGTAAAAGGAAAACAAGGCCGACTCAAAGGAGAAAATGTATGAAAAAAGTTGAAGCGTATATTGGGAAATTGAAAAGCTTAGAATATTGGGATTCTTACCTGATGCAAGAATCGGGACTACCTGGCCACCGCGCCAACATAGAATTAGCCCAGGCCGTTGCAGAGGTAGGAAATGAAGAAAAATTTTTGCACCTGCTCAGCTATACACCTGAAAAAGCTCCAGTAAATTCACAACAGGAATTCTTGGCTTTTTGCGGAACGCTGGGATTAGGTAAGCTTATAAAAGAAGGGAAAAAAGAATACCTTGAAAAATTACGTTTACTTGCATCAGACACCAGGTGGAGAATTCGTGAAGCGGTAGCAATGGCCTTGCAGATTTACGGCGAAAATCATATGGAAGAACTAATAAAACAAATGGAAGAATGGGCAAGGGGTAACAACTATGAAAAAAGAGCTGCGGCAGCAGCACTTTGTGAACCAAAATTGTTAAAACAAAAAGAGCAAGTATTGAAAGTGCTGCAAATATTGGATGACATTACAGATTCAATTAAAAAAACCCCGGATAGAAAAGACGAAAGTTTTAAAGCTCTGAAAAAGGGAATGTCATATTGCTGGAGCGTCGCGATAGTTGGGACCCCTGAAGAAGGCAAAAAAATATTTGAAAAATGGACATCCAGTACAGACAAAGATATTATTTGGATAATCAAAGAGAACCTTAAAAAGAATCGTTTAAACAAAATGGATCGAGAGTGGACAGAATTTTGGGCACAAAAGATGAGTAAATGTTAGTTGCCGCTTCGCATAAACAATACATTAAGTTGTTTATCTAAATCTTCACATCCCTATGAGTACAAATATCGTCGAGGCGGAAAGACATTTGTGCTTTGTATGCAAAAGAAAACTGCTTAAGGTTTATAGTGATTTTGGGGAAGGAAAGATGAATTTTAAGCTGATAGACAAAGTTATTCCACCGCTGTTTGCCAAGTATATGGTAAAACAACGACCTATCATGATGGGAAATGGCTTATGTTTGAACTGACAGACACTTCTTTATTTAACGATATAAAAAGATTTGGCAATCAAACGGAAACCTAATAAAAGTATAAAATTTATGGCTGATCATTATTTGATTGGAGGTTTAGTTGAATGAGCTTTCGATTTGATTCATTTTGTGGCTTATATTGTGGAGCATGTGACACTCTCATAGCAAATATGGAAAATAAGGTTAATGAGTTAGCCAAAAATCTAGGAAGGACTTCAGAAGATGTAACATGTCATGGTTGTAAAACTACAGTAAATAGTGTCTATTGTAGGAAATGTGAGTTAAAGAGATGTGCTAAAGATAGAAAGATTGAATTTTGTTGTGAATGTCCGGAATATCCTTGCCAGAGACTCATAGATTTCAGACATGATAAATATTCTCACCACTCGGTAGTGATAAAAAATCTAGATTTCATAAAAAAACACGGGGTTGAATATTGGTTAAGAGAGCAAAAATCCAGGTGGAGTTGTCCTGAGTGTGGTTTAAATTTTAGTTGGTATAGTGAGAAGTGTGGGAATTGTGGTTCGAAAGTTTTTAATTGCATAGATGAAGAAGCAGATTTAGAGAAATAAATAAGTTGAGAATAGCGCATTAAGGCCGGGTGATGTCGGAAAAGCGGGGGCGTAAAAGGGGTCTTCTTTAATGTTTAAAAATATGTTTAAAACAAGCAGATTGTTCTTTACAATAATTCTATTGATGTTGATGGTGATTGCCGTCACACCCGCATGCTATGGGAATGCGGGAGAGCCGCCATCGATATTGATAATAGTCCCAAATGCACCTGATGACCTTGAAATAAGCATCGGATCAGATAATACATATGCAAAAGCCAGCAAAATCGACAAGGCTGTAGAAACGTATTATGCTTTTTATTCACACGATTTAAGATTTGTCGATAGTTACACTATAAAAATAAACACAGGAGATAGCGCCTTTGAAATATTATTGGAAGAGCCTTTAAAATCATATAACAACATCTATACGCTGAACCTGGACAATCGGACACTTACACCGGGGAAATTACTGTCGAGATCTATTGTTTTAGTGTCTCTGCGAATAGCTTTGACACTTTTGATAGAAGCCATCGTATTCTGGTTATATGGTTTCAGATGTAAAAAGTCCTGGATTGTCTTTCTTGCAATTAATTTAATCACCCAGGGGGCATTAAATATCTGGCTGAATGGTTTTGGTCCTCTGGCAAACTATATTATTTTTACGCTAGTATTGGGAGAAATCCTGGTATTCATTGCTGAAATTGTCGCATTTTTAACCCTTATACAGGAGCATCACCCGATGAGGACATTTTTATATGTTATTACAGCAAATTTATTGAGCTTATTTGCAGGAGGTTACATAATCACAGTTCTGCCGATATAATCTTATATGTTCCGGATAATATTATAGAAACCATACGGTTATTATGATGAAGAATATGAGACTGATGATGAAGAACGCGAAGATTAGTTATTGAGTATTTGAAAAAGTTAAGCTGTGGAATTTCCACAGCTTTTTTATATCCTAGTCGATGCGAAGAACTGATATTAAAGTTGAGGTTCTTGAAAGTAAAGATTATAATTAAAAGTAAAGAATCATTGAAGGAGGTAAAGAAATCATGCATATTGTAAAACTATCAAGCAAAAACCAAATTACTATTCCGGCGCAAATATGCAGAGCACTAAAAATAAAAAAAGGCAATAAACTTTGGATAGAACAAAAAGATAATAGAATTATATTAACACCGGAGCCACAAGATTATGTAGAATACTATTATGGAATCGCAAAGGGAACCTATGGCAAATGCGCTGAAGAGATGGATGAGTATGTTAAAAAGGAGAGAGAAGATTGGGAATAGACGTCTTGATTGACCGCATTAAACAGGATAAAAAAGTGCTGATAGATACAAATGTCCTTATTTATTTTTTAGAAGGAAATGATGAATTTGGCTTGGCTTCAAAAAAAGTTCTAACATTAATAAAAAATGCCGAAGTGAAAGGCTATGTTTCTGTCATCTCTCTTGCTGAACTGCTCGTGAAACCCTTGAAGATGAAAGATGCAAAATTGGTTACTGAAATAAATAAGTTTATTAATAATTTTCCTAATTTGAACCTGGTTTCTGTAGATAAACATGTGGCTACTGTAGCTGCACAGATAAGGGCAGAGTACGGGTTAAAAATGCACGATGCTTTGATAGTATCGTCCGCAATATCATTAAAATGCGGTATCATAACAGTGGATACAGGATTTAGAAAAATAGAAATCCCCATCTATGATTTAAAAAGTTTTGTTTGAAGCGCCATTTTATTTTCAAAATCATTCAACTATAAATATTTTCAAAATAGATTAGCCATGTGAGACTGAGACAGGGGACGGTTCTCTGACTCACTTTTGAGTCAAGGAACCGTCCCCTGTCTCATAGCACTGCTACCTGGCATGCAAAGGCTGTTATTGCCTGTCATGATGTGTAGCCGATATATATGATGCGCTCCACGTTTCTTTCGCTGTCGTACCAGCCTTTGCCGGACTTGAGGTAGTCTTCGGGGGAAAGGTGGGTGATCCGGCCCTTCAGTTTGAAGCCCTTTTGAAGGTCTATATCGTATACGTACGCCCTCTGGAAGGAAAACTCGCCGTACTGCGGGATGTTGCCTTTTATTGCATCATCCCTGTTTTTTATCTCCATAACGGTGACGGGGAAGGCCATGAGGTTCTTTTCTCTGGAAAAGAGCAAGGCCCTGTGGTTTTCTAGAAGTTCCGAATCCGTTCCCCGGTCACCGATGATTTCTTTGAATTTTTCCACCGGATGATTCACATCGCTGACATCAAAGAGGGCTATCTTCATGCCATGGTAAAAAGCCGCGGTTCTTACGGGGTTGCCCTGGGCATCTTTTTGTTCCACTTCTATGGTATCCTTTCCAAAACCTATGATGTGGTTCATAAAGACCGCAGGGACACGTCAATATATTTTAAAAATAAATATTGAACTTTATGATTGAATATTATATACTGTAATTATAACGAACATGTGTTCCATATAAAACTATTTACAAAAAATTAAATAATTGATATGATGGAGTTGATAAAATGAATGAAAAACAAAGAGAAATTTCTTATCAGAATTATGACATCGTATTCAAATATGCCACCCAGACATTACAGGGTAAAATGCTTGATTTTCTAGGACTTCATACAGCACCTATAGTAGAAGTAGTACCCACTGAACTGCCATATATAGAGGCACGGAGAATCAATGAAGATTATATATTCAGACTTCAGGATGATACTTTGCTACACCTTGAATACCAGTCGACCATAACCTTAGACGATATGGTCAGATTCATGATATATGATGTCAGACTATATGAGCAATATAAAAAAACTATAAAAACAGCTATCATATGCTGGAGAGATATAGATACCTATGATATAGGTAAAATTGACGCAGGATCTATAACTTATAAAACCGATATAATAAAAGTAAAGATAGAAGACCCGGACCAAATTCTTATAGAGGAAGAAAGCAAGATACGAAAAAATGAGGAACCCGATATAGCCAGAATAGTATTTCTGCCTGTCATGAGCGGTAAGAATAAGGTTAAAGATATAACTCTAAAAACAATAGAAATCATAAAGAAGATAAAAAACAGACAGCATGAGATTGATCAACTGATAGCCACGGTGATAATCCTCGTAGATAAGCTGCTGGATGAAGAAACCATAGAAAAATTATGGGAGGAATTTAAAATGCTGAATGTATTTAAATATGCCGAGGAAAGAGGAAAAAAAGAAGGCTTTCAAGAGGGCATTGAAATAGGGATTGAAAAAGGAATTGAAAAAGGAATTGAAAGAGGTGTAGGAAAAGGTATAGCTGAGACCATAATCAGGCAACTTTGCAAAAAACTTGGAGAACTGCCCTGCAGGTACAAAGAAAGAATTCTGGGCCAGGATAGGCAGACTCTTGAATTGATTGCGGAAAACATTTTTGAGATTGAATCGCTAAGTGATCTTGACAGATTCTTGAAGCAGTGAAAATAAACTCAGCCGCACAAAAATTGAGGGTGGTTACGGTACCGGTACTTACGATGACGCAACAGTCGTGTAAAAGGTATAATCAAATAAGACTTAAATTAAAACAAAAGACAAGGAACGCTTTCCCTGTCTATTTTTTTATGCTTCATTCAGGAAGTAATACGTGAAGATATACGAACCTGATATAATCTTCCACGACGACGGGCCGCCAATTCTGCCGCACATCAGTTTGCCCGCAGCATATTTTTTATTAAGAAATTGTAATTGAGTCATGAGTCAGCATGAGTCAGAGAACCGTCCCCTGACTCATCCCCTGACTCACCATCTAATTGATGTAACTCATTATAATTTTATTATCATATTATGTAGTAACCGACAAAGAAGATAAGTCAATGGCCTTCAATAAAAGTGCAGTGGACTTGATTTATTTTAAGGGGAGGTGTAGACCTATAATGGCTGACGGAAGCGTGACCATTATTGTTAAAGATGTTAATGACAATCTAATAAATGGTTTCAAGTATATTATCAATTTAAACAATGTAGGAGACCCTCAAGTGGAACTCCCTGAGAATAGCAGAGATCCATCTTTGTTTCCATCGTTAAAACCGGGAGAAAGCTACAGTCCTGTAATCTTGACGGGAGAAAGCGCAACTTCTCAAGCAAACGTGACAATACCCGAGGGAAAATATATAATTTCTGTTTTGGCACCCGGGTATAAGATGGGTGGCAATTGGGTGACGGTGCTGCCGGGTGCTGATACTATTATAGAAGTAAAACTTTATCCAAATCCGCTGCCGCTGTCGAAAATAAGAGTTCGGGTTTTTGAAGACAATCATCCTGTAAACGGGGAAGATGATATACCACTGGAAGGTGGATTGGAAGGGTTTCGGGTTGTAATTAGCGATGCTGTCGGTGAAGTAACCGTAGACTATTTTGGGAATCCACTAGGAACCCAATACGAGAAGGATATAAATGGGGATATAGTGTTTGACCCTTCAGGAAACCCAATTCCCATACCTGATACAGGAGGAGTTGTTCTTACAGATGAAAATGGCTTGGCCTTGATAGACAATATTCCGCCCGGAAAATACGCAGTTCAGGCTATACCGCCGGATGGAACGGATTGGATACAAACTACTACTATTGAAGGAACTCATGAAATCGATGTATGGATTCAAGAGGGCAACGATGGATATAGCCCGAGGGAAGGTTTTATGGTTCCATTAGTATGGATAGGTTTTGTGAAACCCATGAAGTTTGAAGTAAAGCCTCCTTCAGAAGTGGGGACCATAACCGGCAGGATAATGACAGTTATAGAATTTGTACCACCTTTTAGACCTTTAACTTTAGGAAGACCCGTGGAAAGACCCTGGATTGCCCTTACGGACATTGGGGCAAATGACCAGCAGGTATATACGGGAAGAGGAAATGTTGATGGTACCTTTACAATAGAAAACGTACCGCCGGGCATATATCAAATGGCCATATAGGATGAACCTTTAGACTATATTATTTCTTTCCGTACAGTCCAGGTTGCAGCCGGACAAACGGTAAATATGGGGGATATAGGCATACCGAGATGGTACGGATATATTGAAGGCGATGTATTTTATGACGAGAACGAAGACGCTGAACCGGAACCCGGAGATACAGCGATACCAAATGTCGAAATGTTTACAAGATTTAAAGATGGCAGTATTCAATATATGACCATATCTGATATGAAAGGAAAATATCTGTTTAACGAGGTATTTGAATTAGAGCGTTTTGCAGTAGCTGAAGTCGGTTTCACCAGGTTTAAAAAAACCGGGGGAACAGCCATACCGGATTATGGCAACCCTGCACAGAAGCCACCTATAACGGAGCAGGGAGCACTGACTATGGCGGAGTTAACCTGGGCTGCCAAGACCAATAAGATTGACTGGGGTAAAAAGGCTTACCGCTCGGCGGAAAACGGTGGAATTTCAGGTATGGTTTATTATGCCACCATGAGAAATGAAATGGATCCAAGGATGGCAGCAGCCGAAGATTATGAACCCGGGATACCCAATGTGACGGTAAATCTTTATGCCACTGAAGAAATAGACGGGCAAATAGTTCAGGGGCAGCTGATTAGCACGGTGACCACCGATGCATGGCAGCATCCCACAGGCTGTACGGATGCGGACAATAATCCTGTACCTTGTTTGGAAGTCCCCAATATATCAAATCAAATCAGGCCCGGAGTGTTCGACGGAAGATATGCTTTTGAACCATTACCGAGTGGCACTTATATAGTGGAGGTAGTACCGCCGGCCGGATATAAGGTAATAGACCAAACGGGTTCCGTAAATACCGGCGAGGGAGATGAATATTTTATTGATACCACCATAACTTCTAGGGCACGAGGCTTGAAGGAAGAGATTTCCGCTACCGGCTGTATAGATGAATGGGCCCGGGACAAAAAAGACCTTATGACACCGCCGCCTTACTATGAGCCGCCGGAAACTCCCGGGTCAATAGATATCTATAAAAAGATAGTCAAAGTTATAGAGGGCAGAAATAGTACGGCAGATTTCTTCCTGTATACAGATGTACCGGTGCCGGGAAGAATAGTAGGTTTCTTATTGGATGATGTGAATATAGAAACGGACCCCGCCAGGATATATTTTGGGGAAAAAAGGGGTATACCCAATACTCCGGTTGGAATAAGGGATTTTAAAGGAAAGCTGATTACCACGGTCCATTCGGATATAAATGGGGTTTTCGAAGTTTTGCTGCCGTCAACTTATACACGGAATGTTCCCATACCGTCGGGAGTGGCTCCCGGAATGTATTTAGTGGTTGGAAATGATCCTGGAGACCCGGACCATCCCAACCCATTATATAATCCAAATTACCAATCTTTAACATTGGTGTTTGATGTATGGCCGGGAAAAACCACTTATGCAGATGTAGCATTGTTCCCCATCACAGCGTTTACCGGAGAAGTGGGTGGAGCCCATTTTTCACAGCCGCCTCAGTGCAACCTGAAAGATGATGTTCCGCAGGTATTTAAGCTAAGCAGAGTTGAAGCAGATGCGGATAGTCCAAATGACATGGATAGAACCTTTACTATTTACGGGAGAGGATTTGGCAGCTCCGGGAAGGTAACTTTAGATGGTGTGGAAATTGATATTATTGACTGGACCCCTACAAGTATTGAGGCAAAAATTCCTCCAGGCTTTACAACCACAGGACCTGCCCAATTGATAGTGACCAATGCCCTGGGGAACAGGAGTATAAATGGCATCACCTTCCATGTTCGTAAGAACAATATTTATTGGCCGGATATCCTTCATGTAAAAAAAGATGGAACCGGGGATTATACGACTATTCAAGAAGCTGTAGATAATGCTCTGGATGGGACTATTGTAATTGGTCATGAAGGGACATATTTTGAAAGTCCGATTTTGTATAAGAATGTGAAGCTTCAAGGCCTGGGGCCGGGAGGATTAGACCCGAACAATAATCCGGTAATCGGTTCCGTTGTAGATGGCAGGTTCTTCTTATCTTATCTAGATCAATGGCTGGCAAAGCTTAATAGTATTGATTTTGACGGACCGGAGCTGGTGGATCCGGGTCAGGTCAAGGAGATAAGCAGAGGGCAAGTGATTACGGTTGTAGCTAAGGAAAACCGGTTTTCATCCGGCTTTAGACCTCAAATTGACGGGTTTAAGATAACGGGAGCAAGGGGAGAAGACGGAGGAGGAATCTATATCAATGCCCACTGCAACTATCTTGTTATAAGCAACAATGTAATACAGAGCAATGGCGGAGGATTTGGCGGAGGAATTACCATTGGAAAGGCCTATGCAGGCAATAATTACAATTCCAATATAACCATAAGCCATAATCAAATTCTAAATAACGGCGGCATCAGCCTGGCAGGCGGCATAGGAATATTTAACGGGGCCGATGATTATTCCATTGAGTATAACTTTATATGTGGAAACTATTCTGCTGAATACGGTGGAGGTATTTCACATTTTGGCCTGAGCAGGAGGGGAAAGATCCATCATAATGTGGTTCAATTCAACAACTCCTTTGATGAAGGAGCAGGAATACTCATAGGCGGAGAGCAGCCTGTACCGCCGGCTGTATTGACCAGAGGTTCCGGAGAAGTTGATATATATAACAACCTGATAAGAGGTAATGTGGCCAATGATGACGGAGGAGGATTAAGATTATTACAGCCTCTTGACTATAGAATCAACATATACAACAACATGATAGTAAATAATGTTTCTACAGATTTGGGCGGAGGAATAGCCCTGGATGATGCTTCAAATGTTGTCATTGTAAACAATACTATAGCTAAAAACATTACTACAGCTACAGCCGAAGATAGTGACAGGCTGGCCCACGGAGCAGGACTTGCAAGTGAACTCAATAGTGCAGCATTCCAGGCCGTACTCCCACCAGGATCTGATAATTTTAGCAATCCTATATTATTCAACAATATTTTCTGGGATAACAGGGCCGGAATCTATGATCAGACTTTGAACGGCGGGACCGGGGGAATTTGGGGAATTGGAAATTATGGTGAACCTGTAACGGTTATAGATCTGGAGGTATTTGGAACCAGCCAGACCTTTAATCCAAGATATTGCATTCTGACAAATCTTTATGGCGGTGGAAGCAACAATATTGTATCGGATCCGCTGTTTGTAGAAGAATACAATATAAAACTTTCAGCTGTAGCCTTCAACATGGAACCGGATTTTATATCGGTAAAAATTGTAACTGTAGTTCCGGAGATTTTGGGGAATTATCACATAACTGGCGGTTCTCCTGCCATTGACCAGGGGGTAAGTTCTATAACTGATGGCACGACTACTTATTTTGCACCAAACACTGATTTTGATGACAATCCAAGACCGCAGGGCGCAGGCTATGACATCGGTGCCGATGAGTATATGGCCTAGGAAAGGGGTGAATCAAGTGGCTGTGATAAAGAAAAGGTTTGGTGCCACTGACGGGTGGATAAACATGCCCGACGGCACTGTTCACTATATCTTTGGTTTCTGTGACATAACCGATGTGCCTGAAAATGAAGTGTTTAGCTATAGAGGAAAAGCAAATTTACTTGCACCATTGTTAGAAGTATACGAAGGTGATGAAATATATCTGACTTTAACAAATTTAGGTTTTCCTCAAAGACCGGATTTGGATGATACTCACACAATCCACTGGCACGGGTTTTCCAACCAGATAACATTATGGGATGGAGTGCCCGAAGCTTCTATCTCGGTGCCGGTAGGAAGAAATTTTGAGTACTATTACGAACCGTTAGACCCGGGCACTTATATGTACCACTGCCATTTTGAACCGGTGGAGCATATACAGATGGGAATGGTAGGCCCCTTGATAGTTAGACCTTCGATAGAAAAGGATCCAGACTATACGGGAAGAAAGTTTGCATATAATGATATTTCTACTGAATACGACAGGGAAGCTATTATATTTGTAACAGAAATGGATGCACGACCTCACCGCTTAGTAGCCAATGTTCAAGTTTTTGATTGGACTGATTATTGTCCTCAGTACTGGATGATAAATGGCAGGGCCTATCCGGACACAGTAAAACCGCCAAATGATCCTTCATTTCCTTCGCAACCTTACTCTGCCTATATAGAAGGATTCACCGGTGAAAAAGTATTACTGAGGTTTGTAAATTTGGGTTTTGAAAATCATTCCATTCAGATAACAGGCATTCCTTTTAAAGTAATAGGATTGGATGCAAAAGAGCTGCGAGGATTAAATGGAGAAGACTTAAGTCAATGGAGGAATGCAGTATATGTGGCTCCGGGCCAAACTGTGGATGCAATAATAACACTGCCGGATGCAGGCAGATACATTTTATATAATAGAAGTCTGCAAAGGAACACTAACAATGGGATTCCATCAGGCGGAATGATGACAGAAATAAATGTTTTAGAAGTGTAAAGGGGGGAGAAGAATGGCGGTAATAAATCTATGGGCAAAGCAAGGCTATATGAGCACTCCGGATGGCCAAAGCATATACTTCTGGGGTTACTCCAGAGGAGCAGCTGAACCGGCACAGTTGCCGGGACCTCCTGTAATAGTTAAACAAGGTGAAGCCGTTACTATAAATTTAACAAACAACCTGCCTGAACCTGTATCTGTTTTCCTGCCGGGCCAGAAAGGAGTAAAAGTGGGTTCTCAATTTGTTAAACCTCAATACAGTGGTGGAAATTTAATTTCCTTTGTGAATTATGCTTCCCCCAATGGGGGGACCATTTCTTATACTTTTACACCAACCCGCCCCGGAACCTATATTTACGAAAGCGGAACCAATCCTCACAAGCAAGTATTATTAGGATTGTATGGAGGTCTTGTAGTAAGGCCGGATGATTACGATGAAAATACCAGCAGGACCGCCTATGGCAGCGGTACTGATACGGAATTTGACAGGGAATATCTGATAATATTTTCAGAAATTGACCCCAGCCTTCATCAAGCAGTTATTGAAGGAAAACCGTACATGATCAGTAAACACCATCCTCGCTACTGGACCATGAACGGGCGGTGTGCTCCAGATACGATGCTGCCTGATAATGCGCCATATTTGCCCAATCAGCCTTATGGGGCTATGGTAAAGGCAGAGCCAAATGAAAAAGTCTTGATAAGGTATATTGGTGCAGGGATTGACAGTCATCCATTACACCCTCATGGCAATCATACCAGAATAATAGCTATGGATGGAAGGCTGTTGAAAAATGGAGCCAGGGACAGGTCCTTTAAACGTTTTACCGTTTTAGTAGGTCCGGGGCAAACTTATGATCAGATATTTCAGTGGACCGGGTTAGGGTATACTCCGGATAATCCAATACCAACTATAATCCCAAATCGAAGAAATCTAGGCATAGGAGAGGCGGGCTGGACTATGTGGAGTGGAAGCCCGTATTTGGGAGAAAAGGGTGAAATACCGGAAGGCGTAGTATCATTTAACGAAGCAGGAGAGTATCATTTCATGCTCCACTCTCACTCAGAGCCTAAGATTACAAATTGGGGCGTATTTCCGGGAGGAATGATGACTATGATTTCCATATACCCGGCCGGTTTTCTGAGTCCAGATGTCGGGGTATTAAGTCAGTCTGTAGGGAAGGAGTGAAAGTATGGCTGCACTTTTTTTCAGTTTATGGGTGAAGAGAGGCATTATAACGATAAATAATCAAAATATTCCTTTCTGGGGACTGGCTACGCTTGCTACCGGTCCCAGGCTCCCCGGCCCGACGATAAAGGCGAAAGTAAATGACGATATAAGGATTAGATTGAGTAATAGTTTTCTTAATATAAAACAGATAGGCGAACCGGTGGGGCTAATGTTTCCTGGTATAGAAGGAGTCATGGTTGAGGAATGGCCTGCTGGAAATTCAAGACCTGTTCAACCCCAATATATAAATGGTGAATTAGTAGCTTTTACAGACTATGTAGACAGGGGAAATATTTTTTTGCCAAAGGGATTGATATATAAATTCCAGGCTAAAAAGCCCGGTATATATCTTTATGAAAGTGGAGTAAAGAGTGAAAAACAGATACAAATGGGTGTTTACGGCATTATCGTTGTAAAACCGGCAGGATATAACATGCCAGGTCATAGTAACTATAAAACCGCTTATGGTGCGGGAACCAACTCGAACTATGATGTGGAAAAGGTATTGGTTATGGGTGAAATAGACACCACAATGCATGAGAATGTTGTGCCTGGAAAAAATTATAATATGCTGGATTTTAAACCAAATAATTGGATATTAAATGGCAGAGTCTATCCTCATACAATAGATAGCGACAACAGTTCCAGTCAACCATATGGTTCCAGAATAAACTGCAGAGTAAATGACAGGGTCCTTTTAAGAATAGCAAATGCAGGATATGAGGCACATACTTTCTATTTCGGTGGGTTAACAGGAAGGATAATAGCAGAAGACAGTTATCCGCTGGTGTCAGCGGATTCGGATTTATCCTATGAAAAGAACGGGATAACCTTAGCTCCCGGTCAAACCGCCGATGTAATAATAATTCCAACTGTTAGAGGGGAATACATTTTATATGATAGGGATTACAATCACATAGTTAATAAGGAGTCTTTTCCTGGAGGGATGATGACCAGTATGGTAGTTAGTTAAGTATCCAGGTGCCAGGGCCTACAAACTGATTTAAAAGCTGATACAGGCCTATCAATACCATTGCAGAATGGATATCATACCCATTATTTTTCTTTTAGAACGAGCTTTAATGAAGGGCATGATCACAAAATTACAGGGTTTGTTGAAGCAACAAGAAGCTAATTACAACCCCCGACCTTAAACCGGGGGCCTCTTTATTCATAAAACTTTCTTATCATGGGAATAATATTATCCAGGAGGCGATTTTCATGAACGGAAAAACTACAAGTTGGGTAGTGACTGGTGTCGGTGCTGTTGTTACTGCCGTAGGGTATATGACAGGTGGAACAATCGGCGCCGGTATAACTGGCTTTGGCCTGGCGCATGTAGTTCTCGGCGTCCTGGATATGTTCAGGCCAACCGTTCGGCACTAATATTGTTGTTAGTAAAAAATCCCCCCGTGAAAGGTGCCAGGCACTGGTGAAAGGTGTGTGGCACTTTTTTAATGTACGCTGTATGGACTGAAGCTATATCTTTCTGTCGTCATTATGAAACTTTTTCTTATCCTTTCATTAACAAACTCTACTAAAATAGCCGGTCTATCATGCAACAATTTCTGTTATAAATCATATTATTTTATCAAAAGATAAAGAAAGGAGCGATTTCAATGACTGAACATACTGACCTGAACACATTTTTTGATAAACTTAAAGAGGGGCTACCCGAACAAAAAGACCCATCATTGGAAGGACTGGAGTCTGCCCTCAACAAAATGCAGCTCAACGGAGACAAAAAAATCGGTATTGAGTTCGAATGTGGAGATTGTTGCAAAAAAGTCATAAACGGGGCCAAATTATTTTTCATCTTTAATTTTGCCATTCTTCTTCCTGAGCCGGGCGATTGCCTCTTCTTGAAAGTTATAAGCGGTGGTAAGATCGCTGATAGAGAGACTATGAAGAAAATCATAATTCCCGCAAACCGCATTTGTTCTATTGAAATTGATCCTGAGCAAGAAGATAACTAACTTTCCTCTGGAGTCTGATGACAGCCTTGTTTGACAATTCCCATTCCCCGGTTACAACCGGGGGTTTTTCTTTTACGGAGAAAGCCGTGCAAAAGGCGCGGCTTTTCTATTCTAATCAAACTTGTCAGGCCGAGCATTAACCGTTGGAAGTTTTATTCACTTTTTTACCAAATAATGGATGGACAGGAATTTTATTATGCTGGATCTTTCCCAGATTGAATCGGGGATGTTCGGTTTATCCATAGTCAGGGCCATTCAGGAAACGCATAAAAATGCATATGAGTCGCAAACGTAGAAGGCGGTGTGGAATTCTGGATAGAAATTGACAGGGCAGATTAGAAAACATTATTTTTGTGATATAATCTATATATAGAGGCTTTTGGATGTATATTGTGTATTTATAAGAGTTGATCAAGCAGCCTTAAAATAAATTCACAGGAGGCTGAGTGTCGTGCCGTTACCCCATGATGAAGAAAATAAATATACTTATGCCGATTATTTGACTTGGCCTGAGGATGAACGATGGGAAATAATTGACGGTATTGCCTATATGCAGGCTGCGCCGACATGGCAGCATCAGGCTATTTCAGGACAGCTATTGAAGCAGTTTTTAACATATCTGACCGGAAAACCTTGCCTTGCCTTTTCAGCTCCTTTTGATTTAAGGCTTCCAGAAGAAAACGAGAAAGATGAAGATACGAAAAATGTACTCCAGCCCGATCTTGTGGTAGTTTGTGATAAAAATGGACTTAAAGGGACCGGCTATTATGGGACTCCTGATCTTATAATTGAGATAACTTCACCTTCTACATCAAGGAAAGACAGGCTGTTGAAGTTCAACAAATATGAAAAAGCCGGCGTGAAAGAATACTGGATAGTAGATTCCGAAGGGAAGTTTGTCAGTGTTTTTACATTACAGGGAAATAAAAGGTACGGAAGGCCGGAACTATACAACGAAAGGGATAAAATTAAAGTATCTATTTTCCCGGACCTTGTGATTGATTTAGGGCCGGTGTTTGAAGGAATTTAAAAGTTTCATTAAGGACTGGGGTCAGGGTGGCCTTCCCGGAGAGGATTTCGTCGAGCGGGGCCGTGACGTTGAAGAAGGTCTTGAGGCGGCCAGGATACTGGAAGAAGCCGGCTACGATGAACTCAATGCCGACTGCGGCTCCTATGATGCGTGGTACTGGGCTCATCCGCCGGTTTATCAAGAACACGGCTGTTACCTGCCGTTTTCCGAAAAACTGAAAAAAGTGGTTAATATACCGGTGATAGTTGCAGGCAGATTGGAAATTCCGGAACTTGCCGCCAGGGCCCTTGAAGAAGGCAAGGCAGACATGATTGGCATCGGTAGGGGCCTGCTTACCGATCCTCACTGGCCAAAGAAAGTAATGGAGGGTATGACGGCGAGAATACGCCCGTGTATAGGATGCCACGATGGCTGCCTTGGACGGGTGTTTCAGTCCAAACCCCTGTCATGTACGGTAAACCCTGCTACGGGCCGTGAGAAGGAATATGCCATAGAACCGGCTCAGAAAGTAAAAAATGTTATGATTATCGGAGGCGGGGTAGCCGGCCTGGAGGCAGCCCGGGTCGCTGCCATAAGAGGCCACAGGGTTATCCTTTACGAAAAGACCGACAGGCTGGGCGGACACGTTGTCGAGGGCTCGGTGCCCGATTTCAAAGTGGATGACAGAAGGCTCCTGGAATGGTATATAAACGAGATTAATGAGCTCAAAGTAAATGTCAGACTAAATACGGAAGTTACCCCGGACATGGTGGCAAACGAAAAACCCGATGAGGTTGTTGTTGCCACGGGATCGGTACCCATCATACTGGACATACCGGGAATAAATAGGGACAATGTGTTCACGGCGTCGGACCTGCTTCTGGGTAAAAAGAAAGCCGGGAATACGGTGGTGGTGCTGGGCGGAGGTCTGGTGGGGTCGGAGACGGCCCTGTGGCTTGCAAAGCAGGGAAAGAAAGTGACTATAGTGGAAGCGCTGTCGGACATAATTCGGGCAGGCAAATATGTACCGCACATGAACAGGATAATGCTCATAGACCTCCTGAAATTTCACGGCGTGGATATAATGACATCCGCATATCTCCTGGAAGTGGCGGATGGCGGCGCCGTGGTCATGAGGAAAGACTCCGGCACCAGGACCACCATCCCGACGGACACCGTTGTCCTGGCTACCGGGTACAGGCCGGATAATGCCCTTTACCGTTCGCTATCCGGGAAAATTGCAAATCTATATCTCATCGGCGATGCGAGAGACCCGCAAAACATTATGAACGCCATCTGGGATGCCTACGAGGTGGCGCGAAATATGTGATTTGTCCGATTTTGCCGCCCCGGCTCAAAAACCGGGGCGGTTTTTCAATGTTTGATTTCTATTCAGGGCGGGGTAATGGCGGAATTTTTTTTGTTGAATTATTTAAAAACATGTGCTATAATTAAAATACAACGTATAGTATATTGTATGGGTGAAAATTCAATGATAGACAGACAGCTTTTGACTAAAAATGGAATAGCCGTTCTTCGGCTTGCCAGGGAGTTCTTGTCCCTGAAATCTGGGGATAGGATAGAAACTGTGGGTGACTATGCCGAGAAAATGGACCTTGGCCGCGGTACCATACAGTCAGCCATGAGATATCTGGAGGAAACCGGGGCTATAAGGTTAGAGGCAAGAGGCCATCTCGGAACTTACATTGAAGAAATCGACTATAAAAAACTCTGGGGAGTTTCCGGGTTGAGTAGTATAACAGGTGTTATGCCGCTGCCGTATTCCAGAAGATATGAAGGGCTGGCCACGGGGCTTTATAAAGTTTTTGAAAAAGCCAGCATTCCCTTTAACATGGCATATATGAGGGGCGGTTACAACAGGATTGAAGCATTAGAGCAGGGTAAATATGATTTTGCAGTTATGTCAAAATTGGCAGCAGACATAAATATTGCTGAAGGCAGGGACATAGTGATAATATTGAGTCTTGGCAAGTATTCTTATGTCAAAGGTCACAAGATTTTATTTGCCGATCCTGAATATAGAGAGATAAGGGACGGCATGAAAGTTGCCATAGACAATACTTCCATAGACCATTATGTTCTCACCAGATATGAATGTGAGGGGAAATCTGTAGAATATGTTCAGCTTTCTTACAACCAGATTTTAAAGAGCCTGCTGGAAAAAAGGATTGATGCCGCTGTATGGAATATCGATGAAACAGAAGATCGCAATCTGAATCTTCCCTATTATAATCTAACAAATCCCAAGGTGTCGAAACTAAACGAAGATGATACCGAGGCGGTTTTTGTGGTCAAAAAGACCAATTGGGGCGTTGACGGAGTCTTAAGGCATGCCATCGATAGGCAATTTGTATTGGACGTGCAGAGGCAAGTCCTGGACGGTCATATTTTGCCCGAGTACTGATATTTATATTTACGATACAATACAAAATTCTGTAGATTGAATAATACTTGGGGGTAAAAAAATGGAGATATTTCCTTTGGAATCTATAAATTTAGAAGCGGCAAAAGAGCTTCAGTTCAAACTGGTTGATATAATCACACGCCATTTTTCCGGTACCGAGTTTCTTTCGATGGGAGATGTAGGAGTGGTTCCGGGATTGGGCAGGCCCAGGACCACCGCCAGGGTTGAAAGGGTAATAGCCGAGTTTTTCGGGGCGGAGGATGTAGCCTTGGTTCGAGGTGCCGGTACGGGTTCCATACGTTTTGCTTTGCAAGCCTTGTTAAAACCCGGGGATAAAATACTAGTCCATGATGCTCCTGTTTATTCCACTACCGATACCACTTTCAGGACCATGGGCCTTGACATTGTGAAAGTCGATATGAATGAGACACAAAAAGTTTTGGAAGCCCTTACTTCCGATATCGATATGGTTTACATCCAACATTCGCGCCAGACGATTTCTGACAGGTATGACATGTATGAAATCATAAGAGCAATAAGAAAGATCTCCGGTGTTCCGATTGTCACCGATGAAAATTATACCGTTTTCAAGACCCGCTATATTGGGACCCAGTTAGGAGCTAATGCTTCATGTTTTTCACTATTCAAGCTATTGGGCCCTGAAGGTATAGGCTGTGTGGTGGGGGATAAGAAGGTCGTCGAAAGAGTCAGAGAGATGAATTATTCCGGCGGCGGGCAGGTTCAGGGGCCGGAGGCCATGGAAGCCCTCAGAGCTATGGTATATGTCCCCGTCATGCTGGCCATTCAGAGCGAGGAGATAGAAAAGGTAGCAAAAGCCGTAAACGAAGGTAAGATACCTGGAGCTATTGCCGCATATATAGCCAATGCCCAGTCGCGAACGGTGCTGGTGGAGCTAAAAGAACCTATTTCTCAAAAAGTCATTGAAGAAGCCAATAAATTGGGAGCTGCTCCCTATCCCGTCGGTGCAGAATCAAGGTATGAAATAACTCCAATGTTTTACAGGGCGTCGGGCACATTTATTAAGGATAACCCTAAAATGAAGGACTACCTCATAAGGGTGAACCCCATGCGTGCCGGGAGTGGTACCGTGCTGCGGATTTTAAAACAAGCCATTGAGAAAGTCAGGTGATTCAAATGTTTTTAGAGGCAACTTTGAAGAACAATCCAGAACTGATAGAAGCTGCTGCGGCTTTTCATAAAAAAGGTTTAATAGAGCCCAATACCTATTGTATAGATCTGGATTCGGTCGGGAAAAACGCGAATTTGATAGCAGAAACGGGCAAAAAGCTTGGAATAAATTTATACTTTATGACAAAACAGTTTGGCAGAAATCCTGTAGTGGCAAAGACTATAGTGCAGGCGGGCATTGAAAGTGCTGTAGCAGTGGATATGGATGAAGCCAGGGTTCTCTATAAAAACGGTATTACTATAGGACATATGGGCCACATAGTCCAGGTGCCCCGAGCATTGTTAAAGGAAGCTTTGCAGATGAAACCTGAAGTTGTCACCTGTTTCAGCCTGGAAAAAGCTCGGGAGATAAATGATGCGGCCAGTGAGCTGGGGATAGTGCAAAATATTCTTTTAAGGGTTGTAGATGATGGCGATTGCATATATCCGGGGCAGGAGGGAGGAATCCCTTTAAAAGATCTGGAAAGGACTGCATTGGCCATAAAAAAGTTTGCAAACGTTAGGATCGTAGGAGTAACATCTTTCCCATGTCTGCTGTATGACTATGATTCTGCAAAAATAGAGCCTACGGCAAATTTATACACTATAACAACGGCGGCACGGCAGTTAAAGGATATGGGCTTTGATATTGCCCAGATCAATGCTCCCAGCGTCACCTGTGTATCAACTATGCCTCTTTTAAAGGAGACGGGAGCTACACACGGAGAACCCGGCCATTCCCTTACGGGCACCACGCCGCTTCATTCAAGGGGGCAGGAGCCGGAAGTTCAGTCCATGGTTTATGTTACGGAAGTTTCCCATAGTAATGAAAAAAGAGCTTATGTGTTCGGCGGCGGTTTCTACCCACGCTCCCGGTTGGAAAAGGCGTATATTCCCGATAAAAAACTTATATTAGAGGCAAGAGATATTTCTCCTGAATCCATCGATTATTATACTTCACTGGAAACCGAAGGTACCAAACTCTACCCCGGTGAAACGGTGATATATTCTTTCAGGACCCAGATCTTCGTTACCAGGTCAAAGGTGGCAATCATAGAGGGGATACACAAAGGTGAACCCAGAATTCTGGGCATATTCAACTCTATGGGAGATAGAATAAGATGAAGAGGGTTATATTGCTGGTAATAGATAGTCTGGGTGTTGGTGAAATGGAGGATGTGATGAAAGTGCGGCTGCAAGATAAGGGAGCCAATACCTTAAAGCATGTGGCCGAAGCCGTAAAAGATTTTAAAATTTCGAGCCTTGAGGCCCTGGGCGTCGGGTATCTGGTGGATTCGGAGAAAATAAAAAGGCCGGCAAACCCTCTTGGAAGTTATGGCAAAAGCAAGCTTGCCCATTTTGGAGCCGACACCTATCAGGGGCATCAGGAGATAATGGGGAGCAAGCCCAGAATGCCGGTAGTAAAACCTTTTATTAAATTTATGGACCGGGTCGAAAAAGCCCTTAAAAAAGCAGGATATGATGTAAAAATACCGGATCCGGAACACCCTTTCCTCCTCGTGAACGGCCTTGTGACAGTGGCGGACAACATAGAGGCGGACCCAGGGCAAAACTACAATGTCACCGCACCCCTGGATTATATATCTTTTGAGGAAGAATTGGCCATAGGCAGGATTGTCAGGGAAAATGTGGAAGTCGGCAGGGTTATTGTCCTGGGTGGAAGGGATATTGCCGTGGATGATATTTTAAAAGCTGTTGAATTCAAGGATGGTTCCATTACCGGCATCGATTGCCCCAAATCCGGGGTTTACAGGAGCGGCTACATGGTAAGACACCTGGGATACGGTGTAAACCCCGAAGTTCAGGTCCCGACACTGCTTCACCGGCAAGGCTATCCCGTATCACTCATCGGCAAGATGGCAGATGTGATAGAGTGTGATGGTGCTGAATACTTTCCCATGGTGGAGACGGAAGGAGTCATGGAATTAATTCTGGAAAAAATGGTTTCCCAGAAAACCGGCCTTATCGCCGCCAATGTCCAGGAGACGGACCTGGCAGGCCATGCTATGGATGCCTCAAGATATGCTGAAAGGTTGATGACGGCGGACCTTTATCTTAAAAGTATTTTAGAGCAGATGAAAGAGCAGGACTTGCTTATTATCACAGGAGATCACGGCAATGATCCCACCATAGGCCACAGCCATCACACCAGGGAAAAAGCCCTTTTGCTGGTGTATGGAAAGAAACTGAAGGCCGTGAATCTGGGAGAAAGGGATACCCTTTCCGACATAGGTGCCACCATAGCCGATTATTTCGGCATACAAAAGCCCGAACACGGGAGTAGTTTTCTAAACTTGATTGGTTAAAGGGGAGTCAAGATGGACAGCGAGATTCTTGAAAGACTTGAGATATTGCATACATCGGGTCAAATAAGCAAAGAGGATAAGGACAAGACCCTAAAGGCTATAAAATATTTAGAAAATAAACTAAAGATTAAGGTGGAAAAAGAAATAGGCGGGATGTTTGCCACTCATCTGGCTAAGGCTCTTTCCCGTATTGCCTGCAATGAAGCCATAGAGGAGAGTAGTGAGGAAGCTGAAGTTGCCGTAAGAGAACATCCTGAGATTTTACGAGAGGCCGAAATACTTTTTGAGGATACTCTTGGTATAAAAGATGTTCCAAAAGGTGAAATAAACTTTATAGCTATGTATATGAATTTACTGTTGAACTCATAATTTTATAAGGAGGTGGTGGGCGGTTCATAAAAGTTCAAAACCATCGGAGGAAATTTTTTTAAAGAAAGGAGTTGGGAATAATGCCTATACGCATTGTTGTGGGAGGCCTGAATAAGGATGCTATTGAAAGAGCCGCAAGATCTGCGGGAGGGGATAATGTTACCGTGGCTGTAATGTCAGACTTTGAAGCCGCAAAAAAGATAAAACAGGGCCAGGCCGATTACTATTTCGGTGCCTGCAACAGCGGGGGCGGTGCTGCTCTGTCGATTCCAATAGGAATATTAGGTTATGCCAACTGTGCCACTGTGGCAAAGGCTGGTGGCCGCCCCAAAGCTGAAGAAATAGACAAGCTTGTTCAGGCCGGAAAGATTGCCTTCGGTATGTCAGTTGAAGCTATTGACGAGGCGGTGCCCATGTTGGTAAAAAGCATCCTTAAAAAACATGGAATTTTAAATTAGTGTAAAGGGGGAACAAACAAATGTTTATCAAGTTAGGTGTGGTAGCGGTTCTGTGTGCTCTTACTTCTTTAGCTTCTCACTACGGTCGCGCGGTATTTCATGATGGTATACGTCCCATCATGCCGGAGTATTATCAAGGACGCATGAAAAGGGCTGAAATGAGCTCGGTAGCTTTTGGCTTGAGTGCGGGATTTATCGTGTCGGTTGGATTTGCTTTTACGCTTTCTTCAAACCTTCTCAACCCCTGGCTGCTATTTTTGCCCACGGATATTCTGGGGGTTGTGGCCCCGTATTCATGGCTGGCGGCAGTCCTGGGCGCAGGTTGGGGTATAGGTGTGACGGCATTTTTTGGTGCATTGAACACCCTGTTCAAATTAATGCCTGTCAATATGCTGGATGCCTTAGGAGCACTGTCATCCCCGGTTATAGCAGGATTTGCCCTATTTCCTGTGCTGGCTATTTTTTCTCAGTTTGGTTGGAAGAAAGGTGCCATTACTCTTGTCCTTGAACTTATCGCAAGGCAGCTGGCGGCATTAAAAATCATTACCGTAGGCGGAACCCCAATATATGCGGAAGCTCTGGAAATGTTCATTGGTGTAATAATGTTGATAATTTTTGCGATATCTAAAGATATGGGGGCAAAAGACAAAGCATCAGGTGAAAATATTTTTGAGGCTAACACCAGACGTATATTTAATTCACTGCCTTTATTGATGGTCATTGGCGGTCTTGTGGCACTCATCAGCAACATGAAATGGTTTGCGGGTTCCGAAGTTGACTTTCAGCTCTTAAGTCAGATATATGCAACGGGAAATAAAGGCCAGCTCATAAGTGTGGCGGCTGCTGACTTCGTCCGTGGATTGGCGTTTCTACCGCTAATTGTCACGACATCACTGGCATCCGGTGTTTACGGAGTTGTGGGTTTGACTTTCGTATATCCTGTAGGTTACTGGCTCGCGCCAACGCTATTTGGCGAAGGTTTCTTTGGTCATATTATGGCCTTTGTACTGGGAGCTTTGACAATACTGGCCGAGGTGTCCGCTCTCCGATTGGTGGGCGTGGGCCTGGAAAAATTCCCTTCAATCCGTGAGGCATCTGACAATATAAGGACTTCCATGAATAATGTGCTGGAAATTGCCCTTCTCGTAGGTTCTGCCATGGCGGTGCTCAACATGAACCCGCCGGGAGTGCAGGGGCAGAACTGGCTTGCCTTTGCTATATTTGCATCACTTTATATGATAAACGAAACTCTTGGCCGTCCTATCATAAGGCTCGCATCATCACCGCTGGCGGCTATAATTACAGGGATTCTGGTAAATATCTTCTATTTGATTCATCTAATGTAGTAAAGTTTTTGGGGAGGGGTATTGGGTTTGCCAATTTTCTCCTCCCCTTTTTTCCTAAGGAGGTTTTTTAGAATGGATAAAAAAATCCAAACCGTCACCGGCGAAATAAAGAAGGATAAAATCAAGGGAGCCATGGTACATGAACATCTGGCTATGGACCTTTCCGGTGTGAGGGGCGAAACCACGTCGATTCTTGGCAACCAGGAAACCCTTCCGGCTATTAGTGAAGAGCTTAATACTCTCAAGGAACTAGGGGTAAATACCATCGTTGAGCTGACAAACATAGGAATGGGCAGAAATCCTGGACTTCTTAAAGAATTGGCGGAGAAAAATGAACTATATATCGTAGCGGGAACCGGTTATTACAAAGAAGAATACTATCCTCCGGAAGTTGTTGAGTTATCTTTTGAAGAATTGGCGGAAAAGTTGACGAATGAGATTTTGTCAGATATGGAGAACACCGGGATAAAAGCAGGGGTATATGGCGAAATAGGCAGTAGCTACAACGTTATAACTCCGTCGGAACAAAAGGTTTTCCGGGCCGTAGCAAGATCCCATAAGGTTACCGGAGCACCTATAAGTACTCATTGCGAACTTGGAACTATGGGACTTGAGCAGAGAAAGATTTTCGATGAAGAAGACATTTCACCTGAAAAAATTTCTTTTGGCCACCAGGATCTAAACGAAAATATTCATGAGCAATTAGAGCTGTTAAGGTGGGGAGCTTTTATTCAATTTGACACTGTAGGGAAGGTCCGATATCGCACTGATGAAGCAAGGATTCAAAATTTGCTTGAGCTGTTAGATAAAGGTTTTGAAAACAATATATTGCTTTCCTGTGATATTACAAGGAAGACTTATTTAAAAAAATTCGGAGGCCATGGCTATGTATATTTATATGAGTCTTTCCTGGAAAAACTGCAAAAACATGGGGTGACCTGTGACATCATTAAAAAAATGACTGTAGAAAATCCGAGCAGATTCCTCGCTTTTTAGGAACTGATTAGGAGGAATTTCATGTCTCAAAGAACTTCTTTTGAAAAATCTACTGAAATGATCAGACTGGTAGGAGCCCTTATGAGGGCCCAAAAACATTTAAGCACTTCGGTAGTTTCTCTAGTTGGAGATATTCAGGAACAGGCTGAAAGGTATGTGAAAAGTGATATAGAACGCCCCCTTTGCCTTTTGGGCATAAAGGAAAAAGGAGTGCCTACCTGGGTAAAAGATTGCCTTACTCCAGAAAAGGGTTACATTCATATCACGGTGGATAGGATGGCACCCGGCGGAAGAGCTATTGATACGGGACTTATAAACCCTCTCACAGGGAAAATGATGACCGGTTCCACCAGCGGTGGTGCTGTTAATCTGCTAAAAGGCATAACCGATATTGCTATAGGAACCGATGGCGGTGGTTCGGTACTGGGGCCTGCTCTGGCTACACAGCTTTTTGCGGTAATGGGGAAAGGACTGGGCTTAGGAACCGGCGAGCACCATAAAGCTACTGATGGAAAATGGTTTGAGCCTGCAATAGGAATACTGGGGCGAAATCTTGAAGAAATACTAAAAACAGTAGAAGATTTAATGGATATGCCCGGGGTGTTTCTGAAAGAAAGGCAAAATAAAGATTTATCAGGAATCAAGATCGGGTATCCAGGGCCCGGCATTACTTTGCCAGACGGTAAAGACATGGCTGATGCCCTCAGACCTGCAGCAAGAAACCTGGAGGCACGAGGGGCCGAAACTTTTGAAATCAAAGCTCCTGATGGACTATGGGACAGGCAACAATCCTTATCATGGCTTCGTTCCATATGGAGTGAAAAAAACAGTTGTGAAAATCCCTGTGATGTTATTGTTACCAGAGAAGGGCCTGTAGACCTTTTTGGAATTGGTGATTCGGTGGCAGGATTGTTGGGAGAAACGGGAGAACTTTTGCAAAAATCCTCTGGTAAATATCTGTTGAGATCGGCAAATATGGCCGGATGCACTGCCCTGGCGATACCCGGCAGGGAACTTGCTTCTGGATATATAGTTATTTGCCCGCAAGGGGTTGAGAGTGCAAAAAAAGCGGTAAAGGTTGCCGGATGCCTGGTTGAATTTGATGAGCGCCCGGCGCTTTTTGAAGAGTATTTTGGGAAGAAATTGTTTGACCTTCCATGATGTTGGGAGATGAGACAGGTGAGACAGGGGACGGTTCCTTGACTCAAAAATGAGTCAAGGAACCGTCCCCTGTCTCACCTGTCTCACACAATATGAAAAATTGTTAATAAGGCCAAAGAGGACCATTTTTATGTATACACTGTGGAAGTCGAACTCGATGTTCAATACTCAAACTTCAGGGAAATGGCAATAGAAACTGCAATGAAGAAAAAGGATTATGACTCGGCAATAAAGTTTGCGCTTGATGGAGAAGAGAAGGATAAAAGATGGCCTGGACTGGTAGATCGGTGGAAGAAATACCGGTACAAATCATATCAGCTTTCCGGCAAGCTTGATGAGCAGCACGCAATTGTAATGGAGTTTATTCTGGATGGAAGTTTTGAATATTACTAGGAATTGAAAAGCACATATGATTCAAGCGAGTGGTTCTCTGTTTACCCCAAGATCATTTTCCTGTTGGAAAACCAGAAGAAAACATATTATGATGCATATACCCGTATTCTCATAGAGGAAGGAGAAAAACAAAAGCTTCTTGAGTATGTTAAAGGAAGACCGTCAACAGTAGAAAATTTTTACAAGCATCTTATTCCTGAATTCAAAGAAGAGGTTTACACGCTGTTTTGCAACATATTGAGCAGACTGCTGCAAGGGCGGGCAACAGGAAAGATTATCAGGGAATATGTGCTATTATCCGGAATCTGAAAAAAGCAGGTGGGAAAGAGCAGGCATTGGAAATCAAACAGAAGCTTTTTAACAAATATGCAAATAGACCTGCGTTCAGAGATGAATTGTCAAGAGTGTAATAGGTAGACATGATTTCCCATTAAAGGCTATAGGGGTCGAATTAATGGGATTAGAAGGATTAATGGTTGTCTCTGATTAACAATCGAGAAATCAAGGAGAAAAAAGAGGAGGGGCAACTGCCCCTCCTTTCTAATTTAATTATCTACAGCAATCATCAACATAAAAGTTCATCGGATAGGCCAGGTATTTGGTCGGTGGCATTTTTTCCGTTGTGAAAAATCCCGGCGGGGACATGATGAGCTGCGGGATACGGTTTACTATAGTTGCACAGGTAAGCTCTACTGTAGCCGGTTGTTCAATCTTCAGTGTAGTATTTGGTTCACCGTAGATGGTCTATAGGTTGGTGTCCACTTCCCCTTCAGCATAAACATACTCCAGCCCAACTGTGAGCAAAGCCACTGATTGGTATTCCATATATAAGACGGCTAGGAATCATTTTTTGCAATTTTTTCTTCAAATTCTTCGGGGTTAAGGCCGGCACTGTGTACTTCAGCCAGGGCAATGCCGTATTCTTCCACGTTGTAGCAACTATAAAGTTATAATTATTTTGGTGCCAGGTTATATGGCAGAAAAATGATATTGAGATACATTTAAATTAAAAGGTAAAAGTGATAGCTTGAAAAATAACACAACATAAGGTAAAAAAGGGCGCACTAAACCAAGGCCTTTGAAAGCCCAAAAAATTAAATCTCAGTTTTAAGCTATAATTTACGCCACAGAAATATCAGAAGCTTTTATGACACCATTGGAAATCAGAAGTTTCACTGCTTGTTTAATAGCCTTGTCCTTCTGCTTTTCTAATATTTCTTGTGGCATATCAATCTTATACAAATCGCTTGGATTCCATACTTCACCAGTAACAAGCATATGATATATAGCGGTGAGAATCATCCTTGCGATAGCGATAATGGCTCTTTTCTTGCCTCTCCTTTTGCAAATGCGTTCATACTTGATTCTGTAGTAAGAAGATTTATCCGACTTCACGGCTGCATGGGCAACTTGCACCAATGCAGGTTTGAGGTAGACACCGGCACGTGTAATACGGACAGATTTCTTCTTACCAGCAGATTCATTATTGCCAGGTGTAAGTCCCCCCCAGCAGCACAAACCCTTGGAGTTGGAAAACTGAGACATATCGGTGCCAATCTCGGAGATGATAGTGATGGCAGATGTCCTATCAACTCCGGGAATGGTACAAAGGAGTTTGATAGCACTTTCATAAGGTTTAACCATTTTATCAAGCTTTTCATCCAATTCAGCAATGGATTTAGTTACGTATTCAAGATGAGAACGAACCATTACCATACGCTCTTTTTGTTCCCTGGTCATCTGATATCCTTCGATAGATTCAACCACAGCATCCGCTTTTTTCTTCAGTGATTTTTGAAGAAGAGAAGTACAGTAATCCGGGTCGAAGGTATCAGAAGAAATCAAGTAGTCCGTGATGGAAGAGGCAGATTTGCCAAACATGTCGGAAACGACAGCATCAAGGGCTACATTACAGACGGTGAAGGCATTCTGGAAACGGTTCTTCTCACTGGTTCTGCAAGAAACAAGTTTAGATCGATAGCGAGTATATTCACGAAGAATACGAATTGGCTTATCTGGGATATAACTACCTGGAACTAAACCAAGGCGGAAAAGATCGCCAATCCACTTGGAATCCTTTTTATCATCCTTATTTCCCTTTACAGCCTTCACCCATTTGGGATTGGCGACGGTAATATGGATAGTATCTTCCAAAAGGTTGTAGATGGGCACCCAATACTTTCCCGTGGATTCCATGCACACATCATAGCAGTTGTTATCAATCAGCCACTGTTTGAACTTGAGAATGGAATTGTTGAAAGTTGGAAACCTCTTTTTAGAGTAATGGGGAATTATCCCCTCTGAAGTAATGAGTGTGGCGACGAGAAAAGTCTTATGCACATCGACACCACAACAAATGGGATAAACAACTTTCATTGCACAGCCTCCTTTGCTAATTTAGTAGTTGAGGAGGAAGACATTGACTGAACCATCACACAATTAACAAAGAGCTAAAACAATGATTAGCTTGCGGTCTTGTAGAACCACTTATTTGTGCTTGAAAGATGGTTCTTACACTGGTTAAACTACTGATTTAAGCCGCAAAGAGCAGTCTACGACTCACCTCACCGTGCTTTGTAGTGTATCTTCTCCTCAAGCTAATAATAACAAAGTGGTGAAAGCCGCGCACCATTTTTTTCATTACTATTTGTGCCGCCAGCGGTAGCGGCAGAATGGAGGTTAGAAGGTTTAAAGATGTTTTAGAAGATTATCCTGAGGAACGTGACCGCTATTATAAGTTCCTCCGAAAATACTGTGAAGAACAGATAATAGAATGGCTTAAAGAAGAAGATATAGATATGGAAATGACAATAGACGATTGATTAATAGACGTTTGGTGTAAAAAGAATTTTGAACTTGCATATTTTCTGGCAGGAAATCTCAATTTTATGGCGAACGTATATTCTTATAGGCATTACGAGGGGGGAGGTATTTGGAGGATAAAATTTGGGAAATTAGGGAACTCATTTATGGCTTTATTGAGATAAATGAGTGGGAAAGAGAGAGCCAAATGAATTATTTCATCCTATTGCCAGAAAACTGATTACATCATTTTCGGAAAAAATCTCTATAAAGTCAAATATAGAAATAATAAAAGGCTTTTTTCCTGAAAAAACCTGTCTGGAGCAAGTGTTAAATGTATTAAAAAATAAAAATGTAGATTTCATGATATTTTCTTTGTGTGATCTGTTAAACTGGCTAAATGTTATTCAGATAAATCGATCTTGTCGAGAATTCATTGATGACATAATAAATAAAATCAATGCTTATTATTCTGTGATATTATCGGTAGAAACAAATAATCCGAAAAATATAGATGCAATAGTCTCCTGGTCTAAAAATTACGGTCCGCTGATTCCTAAACTTGATGCTATATTAGTTTTGCCAATATATATAAAAAGAATGAGAAAAACTTCAAATTACTCGAAAAAAAGAAAAGTACTAAATTCGAGCGAGAATATCCGCCAATAAGATTTGGAATTACCACATATAATCCCGATCATTCACAAGATGATTTGCTGATTGAAACTAAATTTATTCGTAAGAATACAACACCTTCCGTTGCAACCAGTGGTATCGCTGAAGATATGACAAAAGTACCAAAAGCATACGGCTTATTATTTATTGTGTATGACCCTGAAAGGCAAATATATGATGATGATACCTTTATTAGAGATTTTGAAAATAGACGCGAGGATGTTATGTAAGAATATATCGCTAATGCTAATTAAAAATAAGGGGAATCAGAGTTGGAATAAGCCATAATAAAATGTTTGATTATCTGGCAAACGGAAAACCTGCTTCAAATAATATAGTCGAAGATGCAAGAGCGGGCATTTATGAAAAAAATATTTCAACACAGCCGTGTTGGCCGAAAAATGATAAAAGAATTGAATTTGTGATGCATTATGGAAGCTATGGTGGCGGGGAAGCCGGTGATTGCAACGGATGTGAGGGGAAACAGAGATTTGGTTTGCGATGGTTTTAATGGATTATTAGTCCCTCTTAATGATATTGAGGCAACAGTAAAAGTAATAAAATGGAGAAGTCCGGTAAAAAGCATCCGGTGGGGTGTATACTTTCATGTTTGATAATGAATTTTATGCTCTTGTAAAAACATTAGTTATTGAGATGCTTGGCATATTATCTAAATGCGTGAGCGATCATAAAAAACCCCCGGCAGAAGAAGTCCTCATACTTTTCAGGCTTATCGAAGAAGATAATTTTCAATCTACGCCGCCCGAGATGCGATATCCGTTGTCATTAGTACCTATAGTATCTAATTATATTATAGAGAATTCTTCCGATTACAGAAAGTTATCCAGGATGCTTTTAAATGATGATTTATTCAATAGAATTTGTTGTTCCACTTTTAGGCATAAGCGGCAAACATGAGGGACTGGATATAGAAGTTTTGAACAAAATCTTGGTCGAGGATACTGAACTTGAAAATGCCGATCTTTGCGCAAATATGTTGGAAATCGCTTTCCGAGGCACATGGAAAAGAAGGAATGGAAAAAGTATTTGAACTAAGCAGCCAAGAGGCCTATTTTTCTATATCCTATGAGTTGCCTTTATAATAATTGGTCAACAAATATTGTAAATGATTAATTAATAGTGATATAATTTAATTAATCAAAAGTAGGAGGTGTTAAAATGATTGTTAGTGCAACTGAATTTAAAACAAGAGTGGGAAAATATTTGGAAATTGTAGATAAAGAAGAAATTATTATAACAAGGAATGGTAAGCAAGTAGCTAAACTTGTACCAGTAAAACACCAGGTGACTCCCAATGCAGATTTTTTATATGGGCTTTTAGCAAATAGAGAAAAAAAGGATGTAACGGCTGAACAAATTAGAGAAGAGAGGATAAAACTAAAATATGGAGATATTGATTGATACAAATATTATTCTAGATGTATTACTGAAAAGAAGCCCTTTTGATATAGATGCTTACAATATATTGAAACTGGCGGAAGAAAAGAAGATAATTGCTCATATAGCTGCATTTTCAATAACGGATATATATTATTTCATTAGCAAAAACCTTACCCATGAGGAAAGGATAATGGCAATAAAGGCATTATTTAATATAATGAATGTTGTAAGTATAACAAATAAAGATATAGAAAAGGCCATGTCTTTTACTGAGTTTACTGATTTGGAAGATGCCTTACAAATGCAATGTTTAAAGAAAATAAAAGGCGATTTTATAATCACCAGGGACAAAAAATTTCGAAAGATAAGCAATAAAGCAATTTCACCAGAAGATTTCATACAAAATTATTTATCGCGTTAGATTGATAAGAATTCGCGATGGTGTTAAATAACAGGCCATTTCCGCCCCTGCCCTGCAGAATCCCATCTGGTTTTCCAGCCTGTTTACTTTACAGTGGTGGGGACGTAATATACAACTTTTTAGCCTTTCCTTAAGAATTTGAGCTCTCTTATCCAATTCTCCCGATTCAAACAGTTTAATATAAGATGGTACAAAAAAATTAAATAATTGATATGGTGGAGTTGATAAAATAAAATGGATGAAAAACAAAGAGATATATCCTATCATAATTATAGAGTCAGGGGATAGAGTCAGGGGACGGTTCCTTGACTCAAAAGTAAAGTAGTTGAGTCAGAGAACCGTCCCCTGACTCATCTTGTGCTGGGAGGAGCAGGTCGGGCCCAAGACCAAGGGGTATACAAGCATGATATTGACCCTTCAATTAATGGCTCTATGTTTGGAAAAATGCAAAAAGCATATGCGTCATAGGATATGATGTGGCCTCGGCTATGCGACGGCGCTGGAGGAGAGCATTGAGAAGGATATAAACCATTAAAACCACGCGAATCTCGTTCCTGGCGGTCGGTCGGACGCGCCCCTTCTAGAAAAGGTATTCCGCTATTAAACAGGAGAAGAAGAGAAGAAAGAGCTCCTCTTCGCGGCGGAGATCGGTCCCCAGGATTTCGATTATTCGATTCAGCCTGTAGGTCAGGGTATTTCTATGGATGAAAAGCTTCCTGGCGGTTTGTGAGATATTCATGCCATTTTGAAGGTAGGTATACAAACACCGGACGTATTCGGTGTTGTTTTTTTCGTCGTATTCCTTCAGTTTCTGTACTTGAGGATGGCACAGGCTCTTCAGGCTGGTCGAATTGTCCAGGGAGTTCATAATATGGTCTATGTAATAATCCCGAAAGTAATATCTCAGCTTGTGGGGATCTTTTTTGGCCCCTTCCGTCAGAGCGGTTTTGCTCTGGATGTAAGGATATTTTATGCTCATAAAGTTGTAGAACTTCAGGCTGATCCCGCATTTGATGTCAATGCGGGAAAGCAGGTCGTCGATCTCCCGTAAAAAGCCTGGATCATCGAGAGAATAGTCCTTTTCACGGAGGACAGCTATGACTGAATTTTCGTAGGCAAAGATAATGGATTTTCCAATCAGCTTTTTTATGCGGTAAATGTAAGTCATAAACAGCTTTTCATCCAGGCTTTCTTCGGGAGGTGAGAAATTGAGGATGTAAAAACCGTCTTCGAGGCCCCATTTTCTCTTTTTTAAGTGGTACTCAACCACCTTCTTTTCCACTTCGAAACCGTTGATCAACCTATTGATGAAGTAAAGGGGTTCTTCTGTTATGTCTGTGAGCTCCCGGTTTTTGGAGATGGCCAGCTCCATTATATTTTTCAGGTGATAGACAAGTGATAGCTGGCCAAGGGTGAAGGGTTTATTGATGTCGATGAGACCGAAGTTTCCGAAGTGTTTTCCGTTAATGCTAAGACCGGCTATCATTTGAGTATATCTGTCCGAGGGGTTGCTTTTATAAAAAAACGGTTCTTTCCTGATGCGGACCCATTCGCTCATCCTTTTCCGCTCTGGAAAGGGCAGGTTTTCCACGGGGGAATACCCGTACCGTATTACCTCCTCCCAGATGGTGCCCTGGTAGTTCTCCGGCAGTTTCCCCGCGGTCATGATCAGGGCGAGGGAGGCATCGAACAGGGCTATGGGGTTTTCCAGAGCAGCGGCACCGATGTCGAATATTTTTTGCAGGGGTTCGTTTTGTATAATAGCCTCGATCATCTGCCGGTTCCAGGCGGCGTATTTCTCGAAAATGTCCTGTAAGATATTGAAGACCTTCGGGAGATCGAGGCCGGCGTCTATATTGATAAGATTGCAGGGGAGCTCGTCGAACCGTTTGCCGTCCAGGGGGCCAACGCAGACAATGTTGGCGGGCTTCCTCATAAAATTCAATCATGAATTTCCCGGCAGGAAGGCCCTGGAAAAAATCGCCCAGAATCCCCCGAGAACCGTGGTTACCCTGGAGTGGAACGCAGCGGATATTGCAGCAGTCTATGCTACTCAGTTCCAGGGCAGGGAAGTAGAACCTTGTGAAAGAATCGATGCAGAGCCGCTTGATATGGCTTATCAGGAAAATATTGCCGGATGGCCTGACGAAGGATTTATTTACCGCGCGGATAAGGTCATGGCGGATGGAAAGATGGTCGGCATTAGCACCGGCCGAATTTGCAGCTATTATTACAACAGGATGATTTCTCTGGGATTTATTGATCCGAAATATGCGGAAGAAGGAAAAGAACTCACATTGATCTGGGGAACCCCGGGTACGCCGCAGAAGGAGATTCGCGTTAAAGTTGCCCGCTTTCCGTATATTGATCTGATACGCAATGAAGATAGAAATGTGGAAACAATTCCGCGTTATAAAAAATAATAACAGAAGAAACAAGCCAATCCGCCGCCACCCTTTCTGTAGATTCCTAAATTAATCCGTAAAACTTCTTACACCTAATAGACTTGCCGACAGAATAACGGGCGTTAAAGGGATAAGAGTATCTCCTGCCGTATAATTAAGATGTGTAGCGCTCAAATGCCATATTGCGGTGTGCAAAAAAATGCACACTGCTTTCTTTTTTTGGTCAATAAAGCTGAAGGGAATTCAAAACGCTGTAGTGTACAAGGCTAAATTTGGTTAATTTGCTATATTACGAGTAGCCGACTTCCCTTTGTTTGTTTTATTTTAAAAAATATGAAATTTTTAGCAGGAATATGATAATTTATGTAGAAAAATATTAACAATAAAAAATTTTATAAAATGAAAATAACATCGCCCTGACTAATAGATTTATTATTATTTGTAATGTGTGGAAGGACAATTTCGGAAAATTTTAATAAAGAAAGCGGAGGGGTGTCTTAAGATGGTTGACTGGAATTTAAAACTCAAGGCATTACTTCATGATCCTCCTCATAAACAATGGGTCCTTTCTATCGGTGGCAACCAAAATGCAAGGGAAATTTTAAAACTGGATACCCATTCATGCCCGGATGGCAATTATCACAGAAACACCCATGAAGTTTTAGCTGAAAGATTACTCGATTATATATGTTCGGATGAATGCATAGATGAGCCGGAAGAATTAGCTGAAAAGATAAAAAATGCTGACTATATTTCGTATCCGATGAACAGAGTGCTGCTGAAATTCGATGAAAATGCAAGAAATCCCACGGTTAGGGGAGATAATGTATATTTTTTTGATATGTTTAACGAATGCGAAATATACAATGTGTTAAAGCGGATTTCTGAATCTGAACACGATAAAGTTAAAAAATTATTTAAAGGAATAGGAGAAATACCTTTCGGAGACCGCTCGCAAAAAATGAGATTTGCCTTTCTGTTTTTATGGAGGTTTTATCCGCTGATTTTCCCCTGGATGTACACCCACCCCGCAGATTCCCGAACGCCCAACCATTCCATTTACGACCATATCGTCCAGGTAAGTTCTGTTGCATCAGCTTTGCCAAAACCTGCGTTTTTATTGTATACCATCAGCCCCGTTCAAAGTTTTATTTCAACGGCCAGAAAGACTCAGGATTTATGGTCAGGAAGCTATTTGCTATCCTATCTTACATGGAAAAGCATAGAGCTTTTGATAGAGGAATTGGGCCCGGATGCCGTCATTTATCCGAATTTATTGGGTCAGCCGTTAATGGATAAGTGGTTTAAGGAACAAAAGTTTAATGTAGGTGGAATTGATAAAGATTTTGGCCGAATAACAGAAAAATATTTAGAAATGTTCCTTAAAACTAAAGAAAATTTATTTGATGATAGTATAGAAAAAATCACAATAGCAAATCTTCCCAACCGTTTCCTGGCTATCATACCATATGAGAAAAAGTATATTGCCGAAAAGTGTGAGAAAGCCTTGGAGTCGGAACTGGCCAATCTTGCAAAAAGAGTGACAGAAAAATTATGTCAACTGACCGAAGAGGCGGATAAGGAGAAAAAAATAAAAATGGAAAGGCAGGTGGAAGGACACCTGAAATCGTATTTTCAGGTGTATTGGGCGGTTTTGCCGTGGATGGGCGAAGATATTAATTTGAACGATCAATCTGTTTGCAATGATGCTCTAAATGAATATTGCGAAGCGATAGGGGAAGACGAACTTTATAGCCTTGTAAAAATGATAATCAAATACAGCACCTTTCGAAAAAGTAAAACGCCTCTTTCGGAAATCGGCCACGCATATCCGCTTTTGATAAAGCTTACAGAAAGATTGCTTGGGGCGAGAAAGAGTGTAAGGGATCTTAAAATTTCTCAAAAGCATAATAATAAATCTGCCGAAATATGTCATCTGTGCGGAGAAAACGAAATAATCGATGCAAACTGGGAGGCGCTTGGAAATAAGCATCCGGGCATTATAAGAGAAAAAGAACGGCTCTGCGGTGTTTGCCTGACGAAAAGACTTTTTCCCCGGGTTTTTGCGGATATTTTAGGGGTCGGGGAACAATGTGAAGAAATAAGATTCCCGTCCACTTCTGAAATGGCCGCTGTTACGGCAAAGAAAACAATCGCTGATCCCCGGGAGTTTAAATATAAATTCAATGAATTCGACAATAAAATAAAAGCCAAAAATAACGGCAAAAAAATTCCGAGCGGCAGTTCCGTCCCTGCGTTAAAAGATAGCCCCCTCAATGAGATCGACGGCCAGTGGCTCATGCAGGAAAGCTACAGGAAGGAATATTTCAAAAATGAGTACGGGCTGAATGTGGATGAAAATGATATTGATGAGATGGTGAAGTTTTTAAATCAACATAATATCGATGCGAACAGGTATTATGCAATCTTACAGATGGACGGCGACCATATGGGCCAGTGGCTGGCTGGCAAAATGAATCCGGAGATAGAAAAAACTGTTCATTCCTTGTTGAGGGAATCATTAATTGAAGAATTAAAACACATAAACGAAAATTCAAAAAACAAGGATATATTGCATAAAACACATCCTATCACCCCTTCGCTCCATCAAACCTTTAGCAGGAAACTGGGGATTTTTGCATTAGAAAAGGTAAGAGGGATAGTCGAAAACGATCATTGGGGAAAATTGATTTATGCAGGAGGGGACGATGTGCTGGCGTTTTTGCCCGCAGGGGAAGCTCTGGATTGTGCTTTCCGTCTTCAGGAGGAGTTCAAAAAGATTTTGGGGTCGAAAGCGAGTATGAGTGGGGGGATTGTAATTGTTCATCATAAATTTCCCTTATCCATTGCGTTGACGGAAGCGAATGAAGCGGAAAAGATGGCGAAGAATCACTATAAAAGAAATGCTTTTTGCATAAAGCTCATAACCCGGTCGGGAGAAGAAAGGGTAAGCGGCGGAAAATGGGAAATGTATAATTTCATGAACGGTTTAATCAATGTTTTTAAAAATGATCAATTATCACCGTCTATTTGCAGCGATTTATTAAGGATTGTGGAAGATTTAACCGATGAGAATTCGCAAGAAAAAACGAAGTTACTGACGGATATCTTGGGTTCTGAGATAAAGCGAATTCTTACTCGGAAAAAATCTAAGGATAAAGAGAATATGCTTACCAAAGAATTTATAAAAACCATTATCGATGAATTTACGCGATACGAATTTGGATATAGAGAGTTTGCTAATCTTTTTGCAATAGCGGGATTTATTGCTTAGATATGGAATTTGGAGGAAGGGGTATGACAATGCTGAAATTTACTTTAAATCCTTATGATGTTCTCTTTTTCGGCCGGGGCAAGCCCTTCAATATAGGTAGCGACGTTCAATCGACCTTTCCGCCTTTTCCGCATACCGTTGCAGGAGCGATTTGCGGCAGGATAACACAGCACAAAAGGATAAACACCTCAAAAATTTTGAAAATGGTGTACGGGCCTTTCATTGAAAAAAGGGAAAGCAAAGATGTAATTCTGTGTTTCCCCAAGCCTGCAAATATATATACTGACAAAAAGCATAGAAATATTGAAAAATTATATGAAATAAAACCTCTGATGATATGATTTACAGTTTTTTCAATGAATATCCCAGGGCTTTGAAACTAGGGGGAGAAATGAGAAGCGTAAATTATACGATAAAAGCGGATGATTTCAATTTGAAGCATCAAAAATTGATAACCCGGGTAAGGCAAGGAGATATTATAAGAATTGTGTTTTTAACTCCTGCAGTTTGCAGCACTTTCCCGCCGGAAATAAATGGATTAAAGATAAAGTCAATGGCATCAAATGGCTATAAAATAATGGGTATTAATTCAAATAACTTGGATAAAAAAACTGTAAGGAAAGTTTTACCTGCCGGTACCGCAATATGGGCTGAAGTTACCGATGAAGAAGTGGCTCAAAAAATACTTTCTGCAAGCGTGCTGGAAGAAAAAGACGGGCAGCAGAGCATAAAAAGCTTTATAGGCAGCAATCTGATTGCTTTCGGAAGGGGATGAGAAAATGAAAGAGTACAGAGTGAGATGCAGAATATTGACACCGCTTATAATGAGCGGAGCAGATTCAAGCGATGTGGAATTGAGGGAGCCTTCAATAAAGGGTATGTTGAGATGGTGGTATAGATTTTGGAAGGGGACTCATGCTTCTTCGCTGGACAAATTGAAAGAAAAAGAATCTTACATTTGGGGTTCCCAGGAGAATGCATCAAGATTGAGATTAAAAATAACATCGGGGCTTACGGAATCGGATATATGCGCGGCATTTTTATGCATGAACGATAGAAGAAAAAAAGAAGGGGATGTACCAAAGGCTTATGATCATATTAAAAGAAAATCCTTTTCTCCTTCAAAAATCTTTGACCTCAGCTTTTTTTACTTTCCTCAGCACGAAAATATCGTAGTGGAAGATTTAAAAAAGACGCTATGGCTCATTTCCTCCTTGGGAGGATTGGGCGCCAGATGGCGCAGAGGCTTTGGCTCCATTTCAATTGATGAGGTCGAAAAACATGATGGAAATTATTATGAGATAGAAGGCAATAATTTAAAGCAAATCGCAGAAAAAATGACTAGCATGCTTCAGGGATATAAAGGAAATGACAATTCGCTTAAATTTATGCATCTCGGCAATACCCATATCTATCTGATGAAACCGGAAAAGGATTTTTGGCACAGCTGGAATGGTGCGATGGACGACCTGAGGGATAATTTTTATAGAGCATTTAAAAAAGAGAAGGAAATATCGGCGATTGGCGGAGCAAAGCCCAGGAGAGCTTCACCCATGATAATCCAGATAAAGAAAACCACACACAGCAATAATTATTTCGGGATAGTGTTGTCTCAAGACAATCCAGAATATAACGTTTATTATAAAAAAACGGAGCTGGAAAAATATATTAAAGGGTTATCTTTTTTAGAGAGCATAAAACTATTATAAATTGGGGGTATTGAAAAATGTATAAACGAGCGGCACTACTAACCTTTTATGCAGAAACGCCCGTCCACATGGGGACCGGTCAGAGCGTCTCATATGTTGATTTGCCGGTACAGAGGGAAAGACATACTTCATATCCCGTATTATGGGCAAGCGGTATAAAGGGAGTTATTAAAGATGCGGCTATGAGAGTGTGGAATATGGACAATGATAAGGTGAATGTTATATTCGGCTTTGAGGGGAACGATTCGGAAGATACAAGGGCTTCCTGCGTCAGCTTTACTGATGCAAAAATTCTTTTTTATCCCGTAAGATCCGGCCGGGGGGTTTTTGCTTGGATTACCTGTCCTTTTGTGCTGGAAAGGTTTAAAAATGATTTAAAAAATGCTGGTATTAATTGTAGGGGTTTGGATAATATTCCCCAACCGACCGATGGCGAAATAATCATATGCGGGCCGTCAAAAGAAATTTCAGACAAAACCAGCTTTCTTGAAATCCGGGATAAGGGCAAAGTAGTATTAGAAGAGTTTGTATTTACAGCTAAAAAAGAAGATTTATTTTCAATTGCGAACTCTATAACAAAGCTGCTTCCGGACAATTCTTTAACAGCAAGTTTGGGAAGACGTATGGCCATAGTTTCAGATGATATTTTTAAAAATTTTATAAACTATGCGGTGGAGATACGCACGAGAATAAAAATCGACCCGACCACGGGGACGGTAGAAGACAAAGCTCTTTTTACCGAAGAATATGTACCTTCTGAAAGCATATTTTACTCCCTGGTATTTGCAACGGACCCTTACCTGGGGATTGATGCCAACACATATAAAAAGCTTTCAGAAGCATGTTCTGCAGGTAAAAAATGGGATGACCTAGAAAAAGAAATTGAGGATTCAATAAAAAATGAAGAAGGAAGGATTAAAAAAGCGTTTGAAGGCAAATACTTCTGTGCGGCGGGGGTTTTTGAAGCAGTTGGAAGTCTCTTCAATGCGGCAAACAATTTAATTCAACTGGGATCGAACGGGACAACTGGAAAGGGCCTGATGAGAGTAAAATTTTACATAGAGCAGGATAACGACAATCATGATAAAAATGGTGATGATGGAGGGGAAAACAAATGGGTATAAAATCCATTGAACAGGAACGGGCAGGATTCTGCCTTAAAAAGATCAAGAAAATGATGGAAGAATTTAATGAGGAAGAAGATAAAAAGAAAAAGGAAAATATTAAAAATGAAATAGATAAATTTAAAACCGATGCCAAAAAGCTTCCGGCTTTAATCGTTTCAAACGGTCTGATTCCTGTCCTTGCCTTTTATAAGCAGGGCGGCAGTTTGAAAATATACGGCATTCTCGATGAATGGTTGAAGAAAAAGGGTTTAATCACTATGGACGCTTTGGAAGATACAATAGAAGCTTCACAGCAAAAGTTAATGATTATCACCACTGAAACTCTGGCTGTTGCAAATTGGCTCAAACGAATGGCGGAAGTAAATCTGGGGAGTGAAGAAAGTGAAGAGAAGAAATAGCTATGAAAGTTACGGACGGATAAAATTCGGTACATTCGACTGGCAACAAATAGAAAAGGAAAATTCTGATAGAGCAAGCAAGGCCGTAGAATACATTCCTAAACAAATAAAAAGCAAAACAAAAGGTCTTGAAGTGGATAATTTTTCACTGATGTATTCAAAATTTGTTCCAATTATTGATGCAGAAGTGGTAAAAAACGGCAGAGAGAATATCAAAAAAATGAACAAAACTGTTGGCGGTGAATCAAAGAAATGCTTTCTAGAAGGTATTGCGGAAAAGTTTCGGACATCCGAGTTTAAAATAGATGATCAATCTATTTTAGTTCTGATGCAGGAAAGAATAAAAGCCCAGAAAAAAGCCCTTGAGAACCAGGATTATGAAGTTCTGATAGACGACACCTTTACAACACGATCGCGCCTCATGGTTGGACTTGGCTCAGAACATGTGCTGGAGACTTCTTTGACCCTTCATCACATCTTCGGGATACCCTATATTCCTGCAAGCGCACAGAAGGGATTATGCCGAATGGTTGCTTTCTGGCGTTTGGCTGAAGCAAAAAGTGGTGAAGAAGTAAAGGAATTAAAAAAGGTATTTTATAAGAGTGAAATTAATTTTAAAAATGACGATGACCAATTATTGAAATATAAAATTCTATTTGGCACACAGGGATTCCAGGGCCTTTTAGAGTTTATGGATGCTTTTCCCACAATTGAACATAAAAGTGATTTAAAGAATACTGAAGATACAATATTTGAACTCGATGTTATGAATGTTCATTACGGTAATTATTATACTAAAAATATGCCGCCGGATGACAGTCAGGACCCCAATCCCATCTTCTTTTTGACGGTGAAAAGCGGCATAGGGTTTTGCTTTACAGTACTGTATGATAAAATGAGGGCCGGGCTGCTGAAGCATAGCGAAAAATCCAGAATGAGTAATATTATCGAAAACTGGGAAGCCGATAATTATTTGAAACTAAAGGAAGAAATGATGGGTATTTTAAACTCCGCACTTGGCGAATTTGGCATAGGGGCAAAAACAGGGCTTGGATATGGAATGATGAGCCGAATAGAGGAGTGAACGAAAGTGAAGAGTATGATATATCAGATCGGAAGAGTGGACAGGAATATGTTCGAATTGCAGAGGTTTAAAATAAACGGCCATATGAAAACAAAACTCCTTTCTTCTTTTGCATTGAAGGAGTACTTGCGGGAAAGCGGCGATGACGTGAAGGTGGTCCTTGTATATCCAGTAAGCCTGCCATTGAATACCACTGTTAAGGATGCAAATTTTGATGACAGGGATTTTTTAGAAAGAATAAAATATATAATATCAAGCAGAGGAAGCGAGTATCTGCAAAATCCAGCGGAATTTTTCGAAAAAATGCCTTATTCCAGCGAAACGGATGATTTTATTGTAGTGCACTCCACGGGAGAATATGCAGGAGTACAATTCGGTGGAAAATTTAATGATATTGTGTTTGAAATAGCTTTAGACATGATGGAAAGGTATATTGCCGGTGAAGTGGAGAGGATATATGTAGACATTTCCAGCGGGCACAATATTTTTGTTTCGGCTATCCTTGAAGCGGTGAGATTTTTCAGCACATGGGCGGGTTTGAGAAACTGGATTGACATAGCCAAAAGACCGGAAATTTGGCTCGCCTTTTCCGATCCTATATTGGGCCGGTCCGCAAGAGAGTATGATATACATCAGGAAAAAATGGAATTTAAGGCATTTTTTACGTCTCCAATTAGCAGGGATGACTTAGAAAGTAATGTTCGTATGAGTATTGATAAAAAAATTTATGAACAAGAAAGGTCGAAAAAGCGAAAGCTGAAGGAATTGCTGGAAAGGTTTGCAATCATATTTTCAGCTATAAGGAATAATATTCCTTTGGCTGTATATCATTTCGGTTTTCATTCTTGGAAAGAGATAGACGGAGTTTTTGAGCAACTGCTGGCGGATATGAAATTGCGGCTTTATGCTTCTTATAAAGAATCCCCCGGGCTGGAAAAAACCAGCTATTCAAAAGTAATATTGACGCTGGGTTTTTATGCCGGTTTGGCTGAAGTCTTAGATTTCTATGGATTTAAAAAGTATGATAGGGATAAAGGTGTAAGCCTGAATGAAATAAAAGAAAAATTTCATATTGATATAAACGGAAACATTAAGGATAAGGAATCTAAAGGAGTTTATGATTTGTTTGATATAAAATTAAACCGAGTTTTCCTGGGAAATGAAGTATCAAATTCTGAAAAAAAGACCGAAAACAATGCTCAAGATTTTGCATGGCAATTGCTTATAACATTTTACGATAGCCAAAATAAAAGACAGACCCCCGACAAGAGGAACTTCTTTGCCCACTCTGGGTTGGAAGGGCTTGTTACCGACATAAAAAAGGAACGAGGTAAACTGTTTGTGCGATATGCGGACGAATATACGGATAGTAATGGCGGAAACCAGAGTATAGAAAAAAAGATAAGGAAATGGTTAATAGAAGAAGTATGAAAATAACAAATTTTGCTTTGAATGTATTAAAAATTGCGGGGTAATGAAGAAACATTTTGTTTCATTAAACATATGTTCCATGCTATTTACAAAAAATTGAATAATTGATATGATGGAGTTGATAAGATGGATACTCTTAATTGGAAATATTATTTTTAAGGAAGTTTGATTATGGATAAAAAGGAATGTATTACAGACATAATGAGATATTTTGCAAAGCAAGATGATGTTTCTACAGTATATTTGTTTGGGTCAGTTGTAAAGAAAAAAACAACTAAAAACAGTGATTTAGATATTGCTGTTTTGTTCATTAGGGGGCTATCTTTGTTGCATCGCTTTGAAAGGAAATTGGAGTTTGCTAATGATCTGGAAGATATATTGAAGACAAAAGTAGATATTGTTGACCTGGAAAATGCCGATTTGTATTTTGTTCATCAAGTGATGCTGAACAAGGAAATTGTTCTTGACAGAGACATTGAAAGGCGAGTATCCTTCGAAGTCGAAAAGCGAAGAAAATACTTTGATAAGAAACGCTTTTATGACTTATACCACAGTCAGGCTTTGAAAAGATTAGAAGAGAAGGGCAGGAAATATAAAAATGGTTGAGCCGGAGACAATAGTCAGAAGATTAACCGTCTTGGAGGAATATTGCAGTGATCTTGATGAAGCCAGACAGACCGTTAATTGGGAAAACTTTTCACATGATAAAGTAGTTCGCCGCTATGTTGAAAGAACATTGCATATGGCTGTTGAAGCATGTTTAGATATTGCAAACCACATTATTTCTTACGAAGGTTATCGAGAGCCAGTTGACAACAAAGATGTATTCCAAGTACTTTTTGAACAAAAGATCTTGGATGAAAGATTGAAAGAGAATCTTAAAAAAATGGCTCAGTTTCGCAATGTTATTGTTCATGATTATATACGAGTCCAACCAGAAATTGTGTATGCTATCCTTCAAAAAAATTTAAGCGATATATTGGAATTTGCTAATATTATAAAAGAAAGGTTTCTGGGTAATCAAACCCTGTAAATATTAGCCGCGCAAAAAGTGCGGCTTTCTTGATAATGTTGGCCAGATAAGCCTATTTTTGCTTGCAATCAGTTTTGTTTATAACTTCGACATGTGGCCGGACGGATGAAACTTTTAAGGCCAAACTGTCCAAAGTATTAGACTTCAAGTTCACCCTGCATGATATTTGGGTCTTCTGTCCACCCTATAACAGCTATATGCATATTGCCGTAATCTACCGAATATCAGCCAGCGGGATTTACACTCGGGCCGTTCTTCGGGTTGCCGAAGATGGCTACTTCTTTTGAGCCGTCATCGCCCATGTACTTGTGATTGCCTAAAACATGAATCATGTCTATGGAAGAAAATACCTTGTGACTGCTCAGCAAAACTGTAATCGCATCCAAAGTAAGCACATCATCAGCTCGCATATTTCCCCTTATTGCAGCAATAACCTGATGACCGGGTCTGCAAGCATTTTCATTTACTACTTACCTCCTTTGCCTTATTGCAGCAATAACCTGATGGCCGGGATGGGTAGCTGCTGCTGCCTGCTGGGACATGGGTTGCATCCCGTACCAATTTGCGACGTACCAGTTTTCCTCTTTCTGAACCACAACTGTAACTTTTACACTCATATATAATAACCTAAAATTCCAATCCCCATTGACGGAAAACAAATAAGATTATATAATAAAAGAGAACAAATGTTCTATAATATCAAATCTTACTTATTGCAAAGCCACAACATAAATAGTAAAATAAAAACGAATGAGTGAGAAATATCAAGAAAATAAAAGATTATAGAGGAAGTGATATAGATGAGTATTGATGTTAGGTGGAAACAGAGATTTGAAAATTTTAAAAAGGCTGTGATGCAGTTCACGGAATTTATAGAAAAAGATGAATTAAACAAATTTGAAGTTCAAGGATTAATACAATGTTTTGAATATACTTTTGAATTGGCTTGGAAAACTATGAAAGATTACTTAGAACAAGAGGGCTTTGATGTGAAAAGTCCTAGAAACGTAATACAAACAGCCTTTCAAATACAACTAATTACAGATGGGCATACATGGATTGATGCATTGGAAAAAAGGAATTTAATGGCACATACTTATGATGAAAAAAGAACAATGGAAGTTGAAAAGCTAATAAGGGAAAAATATTATAAAATCATTAAAGAGCTTTATTTTAAGCTAGGGGAGTTGTTATGAATTTTGGATTAAGGGAATTTGAAATAGAGTACATCATTGATACCATAAAAAAATTTCATGAAATAGAAAAGGCTGTTATATTTGGGTCAAGGGCCAAGGGAAATTACAAACCGGGGTCAGATGTGGATATAGGGATTTATGGTGAAAATATCACCTTTGATACTGTATCAGCTCTTCATGCCATGTTAGAGGAAAAGGGGCCATTGCCGTATTTTTTTGATATTGTAGATTATACCCATCTTAGCCATAAAGAACTAAAAGAACATATAGATAGAGTTGGGAAAGTTATTTTTGAAAAAGGAAAAAGCAACCCGACCCCTAACCAAAAACAATAACCAATGAGTTAATGAGACCGTGCGGATGTATTGCTGAAAAGAAGCTATTTTGATATTGGACGATGCCTTGAATGCAATGTTTAAAGAAGATAAAAGGCGATTTTATAATCACCAACCGAAGATTAGTCAACGCTCCGGCTGAATCTAGGATCACGTCCCGTATGGATGCGCTTCTGCCTGGAACGAAAGCCTGATGCAATTCATCGGATAGGGCGTAAAGAGTGGTGAAGCCCATGCCAGAATATATGCATGGCGGCCGGGGTTTATTGCTCGCCGGAAAAGTAGAGCCAAAAATGATGATGTAAATTTCAAAAGCAAGAGCAAATAAGTTTTTTGCCGAGAAAATTTCAGATTCAAACCAGGGAAATAATCTTGGCCGCGCAAAAAAACGCGGCTTTTATAAATATAAGGCCGACATCCTAAAAACCGCCCGGGAAGGTGCAAAATTTTATTGAAAATCATCCTTATGGGTGGTAAGATTATAACATTAAAAGTGTATATATTAAGGATAAAATTTGGGAGGCAGAAAAAATTGGCAAGGGTTTTTGTTACGGGAGGAGCGGGTTACATAGGAAGCCATGTGATTAAGCTTTTGGGAGAAAAGGGCAACGAGGTTGTGGTTTACGACAACCTTTCCTCTGGAAATGCTGGCAACATACTGTATGGCAGGCTGGTGAGGGGAGACATACTGGATTTTGAAAAAATAAAGGCCGCTATGGATGACTTTCAGCCCGATGCTGTAATGCATTTTGCAGCAAAGATAGTGGTGCCGGAGTCTGTGAAGGAACCTTTAAAATATTACGAAAATAATACCTGCGGCGCTATAAACGTGCTTAAAGCCATGAGAGAGTGCGGGGTAAAAAGGATCATTTTTTCATCTACGGCTGCGGTTTACGGTGAACCAAAAAAGATGCCAATAACAGAGGATACGCCGCTCTGCCCGGTGAATCCCTATGGCGAAAGCAAAGCCGCGGTGGAAAGAATCCTTCGAGATTCCTGTTTGGCAGGAGATTTCGGATATGTGGCATTGAGGTATTTCAATGTTGCTGGAGCCGACCCGTCAGGAAAGATAGGGGAAACCAAGAAAGATGCCACACATCTCATAACCATGTGTGTGAGAGCCGCCTGCGGGAAAAGGGACAAGCTTTTTGTTTATGGCACCGATTATCCCACCCCTGACGGCACCTGTATAAGGGATTACATCCATGTGATGGATTTAGCGGATGCCCATATGCTGGCTCTTGAGTATTTGCTGGAAGGCGGTGTGTCTGATGTTTTCAACTGCGGTTACGGTCAGGGGTATTCGGTGCAGCAGGTCGTAGATACCGCAAAAAAGGTTACCGGAGTGGATTTTCCTGTGGAATATGCTCAGAGGAGGCCCGGCGATCCCCCGGAACTTGTGGCCGGCTCCACCAAGATAAAGCAAAAGCTTGGCTGGAAACCCCGGTATGACGACCTGAGTTTTATCATAAAGACAGCCTGGGAGTGGGAGAAGAAAATATAATTTATGACGGCTCTACTGTAGTGTATGGGGAGCTTTTTCCCAAGATAAGGCCTGCTCTGACAGGAGGATTTGCTCCATCTTTTGATTGTCCTCTTCCAGCGATACGGCCACCTGAGTTTGCTGACGGCAGATCTGGTCCAGAGCTTTTGTGATTTCGGATATATTGGTGATGTCCTGCGTCATTTTTTCTATTATGGCCATAATTTCGGCTGTGGCATCTTTACTGGAGCTGGTAAGCTTGCCTATTTCCTGGGCCACAACCGAAAACCCTCTGCCGTGTTCGCCGGCTCTGGCGGATTCTATGGAGGCGTTGATGCCGAGTATCTTTATGCGGGCTGTGATGTCATTTATCAGTTTTATTATCTGATCGGTTTTTTTAATGCTGTCGAGGGAATCGGATACAGAGTCAATAATCCGTTTTGATGTATCATTGATGGCTTCTACGGTTTGGTTTATTTCAGATATATTTTTCCCCAAATTTTTTAATAAGTTTTCAATGTGAATTATATAATTCTTAAGTTTTTCATTCAATGTCTGCTGATGCTCGGAAAGCAGCAGCGCCAGCTTTGCGGCATTGGAGTCGATGATATGGGTTTTTTCGCTTTTTATGCTTCGTATATTTTCCAGCACCTCATCACGGCCCGTAAGCTCCAGCACTATATCCATATCATTCTGCATTAAGGCTGCAAGATCGGTAAAAGTTGGTATGCCGCGATCCTTTGCAAATCTCAATCCCGGTGCATTGCTGTTAATGTCCATTATTCCGATGATATCAACGCCGCTGATGTTTGAAAGGGTATTTAGAAAAAGTGTTCCAGCTTTACCGGCGCCGACAATGCCTACCTTCATTTATATCATTCCTCCCGTTGGACTATTTTACCATAAACTCAAACCAGAGTCCAGAAAAACATATTTACAAAAAAACAAATAATTGATAAGATGAAAAACAAAGTGGCTTATATTAAAATTATGGAGGTTGTCAAATGCCATCTGAGGTTTTCAATGTTGAGCGAAACGACGAGTGTGTGTGCGGAAGCGGCAAAAAATACAAGAAATGCTGTCTTCCGAAGGTGGAAAAAATTGAAGCGGGCCTTATGAAAGCTATTGAAAAGGAGGTTGCCGTTACCGCAGAAGGCAGGGAGTTTTTACGGATAATCAGTATAATGTACGGCGCTGATCTGGATGCGGATGAAGCCAAAGCAGAAACCGATATTGAAAGATTGGCAGAAATAATTTTACAGGCATGGGAAGAGGAGGAACAGGTTCTTACAGTCAGCTCAGAAGAATTTATAGAAACCATTGAAAAAATACTGAAGAAAAAGAATGGAATGAAATATGTCAGAATACCGGGTTCCCTGCTGATAGATATGGATATTGACACGGATGATGATGAGATGGAATCTATCATGGATGAAATTATCGGCAGCTTATCACCTGAGGATTATCTGTTAGAAGTGGCATACTCCTTGCGGACGGATGAATACACCGAAGAAGAAATCAAAAATGTGTTTCACTGGATTTCATTAGGATTGTTAACCGAATTTGCCTATGGATTTATGCTTCCCATTTTACATACCAGTTTAAAGGAAATCGACGAAGCACAGGAGAAATTGGAAGAGATATTTGACGGTAAAGATGAATTGAATCAGGATGACATGAATGAACTCTCTAAAATAAATGCCGAATATCCTGTGTTTGCAGAATATATGGGTGCCAGGGCGATGGAGGATGTTCGGGATGATTTGGATGAGATAATGGACGGCAAGCTTAGTTTCAGGTTCCCGTTCTACACAATATATGCATTTTTCCTGAAGTTTTTTGCAGCAACTGTAAAGATGCTTTTTGATGCTGCATCCGGCAATGTTTTAAATGATAATAGCAATATTTTTAATTATTTTTATGATGCTGCGGATGAATTCTTGCAGGAAGAAATCATTTTCGAAAAGGTGTTTGGCTGTATTTATGAGACAATAGCTGAAGCGGAAAAAAAGGCTGATGATGAAGTTTTTAAAAGCCAACTATCCAAAATCAGAGATTTTTTTTCCTTCTTAACCGACGAGCACTTTTATGCAATTAAAAACATTTTTCTACATTCTTTGACCGAGTATTTCAACAGCCTGCCGCAGTCGGTAGATGACAGCGGAATTGTAGTCAAAAGCATTGATGATATTTCAAGTGTTGAATTCTTTGAACGATATGTTTCATACCTGGAATCTAAAGGCTTGAAGAAAGAGGTTGAATATATAAAGGAACTTTACAGAGAAATTGAAGATAACTCAGTTCCAGCCGTTTTGAAGAATATTTTCAACATAAAAAAATGAAGCAAGTCCAGGATTGTAAATTTGTACATGGCAAATGCGCTGAAGAGATGGATGAGTATGTTAAAAAGGAGAGAGAAGATTGGGAATAAACGTCTTGATTGACCACATTAAACAGGACAAAAAAGTGCTGATAGATACAAATGTCCTTATTTATTTTTTGTAATGGAATACATATTCGGCCAAGCTGACAGCCAGTTCATCCTGTAGACGGGCTGTTTTTTTACGTTACGATTTTTGGATATAAACTTGCGGCTATGATCTGTATGATAACGGTTACAGATATTATGACGAGCCAATCGAATCCTGCATTTGGAACATTACCGTTTATCAGGTAGCCCCTTAAAAGCTCCACAATATAGCTTAAGGGATTTATCCGTGCAAGTATCTGAAGCCAGTGGGGCATTATGGAGATCGGATATATGGCGTTGCTGGCGAAAAACAGCGGCATGGTTATCACCTGCCCTATCCCCATAAACCTCTCCCTGCTTTTTACTATTGCCGCAAGGGCCATGGACAGCGATGAGAATATGATGGCGCCGAATATTATTGTGATAATACTCATGAATATGCCGTATATGCTCCAGCGAAAGTTTATATCCATAAGCAGAGAAAGAAGCAGGATGATTATGACTTGACTTACTGCTCGAACTCCCGCGCCGAAAGCCTTGCCGGTTACAAATGCGGGCCGAGGCACAGGCATAGCGATGAGTTTTTGAAGTATTCCCTGATCCTTGTCCCATATTATGCTCAGGCCGTAAAATATGGAAATGAACATCATGGACTGGGCCAGTATTCCGGGGGCCATAAATGTCTGGTAGTTCACGCTGCCTGTGGGTATTGCCCGCACACGGGAAAGCGCCTGGCCGAAAATCACCAGCCATAAAACCGGTTGAATGGCGCGGGTGAAGAGCTCTGTAGGGTCATGCCTTAATTTTCTTATTTCCATTTCGGCGATTGTAAAAGAGTTGGCTAAATATGCAGTAAAAGTTGATAGGGGTGATGGATTATATTGTTTAATGTCAACTAAAGCGCTGGATGCGCTTTCTGATCTGTCGCATTTCACTGAAATTCCCTCCGGTTTCCAGTTGATTGCCCGTAAAGAATACAAAAACATCCTCAAGCGTGGCATCTTTGTTGCCTGTCAGGGCCTTCAACTCATCGGGCGTGCCCTGGGCGGCTATTTGCCCTCTGTTCATGATGGCGACCCTGTGGCAGATGGCCTCGGCTTCTTCCATGTAATGCGTGGTTATCAATATAGTAAGGCCGGTTTGTTTTCGCAACAGGTTGAGCACGTCCCAGACATTGTGCCTTGCTACGGGGTCAAGGCCCACAGTGGGCTCATCGAGTATCAATATCCTCGGGCGGTGGATTATTGCCTGCCCGATTTCAAGCCGCCTCACCATGCCGCCGGAATATTCTCTCACAAGCCGGTTTGCCGCGTCTTTTAAATTCAATATATCCAGCACATAATCGATTCTTTCTTTCCGTTCTCTCGCCGGAAGGCGCAATAGCTTTGCAACAAATAATAAGTTTTCGTATCCGGTCAATGTCGAGTCTGCCGAAAGTGCCTGCGGAACATATCCTATCAATCTTCGTACTAAAGCTCCATTTCTTTTTACATCTATGCCCGCTATTTTAATTTCTCCGGATGTCGGAGGCAAAAGCGTTGTTATCATGCGGATGGTAGTGGTTTTGCCGGCACCGTTCGGTCCGAGCAATCCAAAGACTTCTCCTTCATTTATGTTGAAATTGATGCAGTTTACGGCATCGTAATTGCCGAAGCGTTTTCTTAAATTTATTACTTCTATGGAATACGGCATATAGACCCTCCTTTGCATCAGGGCAATTCGTCTGCCGTTTTTTTGATGCGATTTAAAATCAATCTCAAGTCATCATTTATTTTCTCTATATCTACTTCGCCAAAATTCTTTAGCGATTTTTCGAATATCGATATGCGATATTGCAATATATCGTTTAATAATTTGTGTCCTTCAGGGGTTAAAGTAAGATAGACCAGACGCCTGTCGTTATCATCCCGCCATCTTTTTACAAGATTGTCTTCCACAAGGTTGTCTATAAGGCCCGTCAACGTAGCAGGTGCCAGCAGCAGCTGCTTTTGCAAATCTTTCATTGTGATGGGCTTATCAAGAGAGAGTTTATTCATTACCCAGAACCTCGACATGGTGATGCCCTTTTCATTCAGGAAGCAACGGGTGTAGAGATTTATTTGATGGTTTATTTCCCTCAAAAGCATCTCCAAATCGGCCATTTTTTCTATATCCATAAAATTTGCCTCCCTAATATTACGGTTTACAAAAAATACTATATTATATTACTCGGTTAATGTCAATATACAAAAAGTAAAAGAGCGCCTCCTGGGTTAATCCCGGGAAGCGCTCTTTTTGAGTCAGGGGACGGTTCCTTGACTCAAATCGTCCCCTTCTTTGGTGTTGCCCTTATTTTTATCGTTGAAGCCCTTTCTCCTCATAAAAATACTTTGTCTTTTTATTCCTTAATATATCTAATTTGAAGCGTTCTCTTCCGCCCCCTGTTGCGGCCCACCTCCGTCCCTTGCCTGGAACAGTGCTTTTGCCACCGCACCAGCCTGCTCCTGCGTCAGCGTCCCGTTATCCACAAGTTCCTGCAGAGGATCGGCAGCTGCGCCTTTTTCGGGCTTTGATTCTTTCTTTTCATCAAAGTACGCCTTGCGCTCTTCTTCCGTCATATTTTGAACTTTTTCCATTTCGGCCTTGCGAGCTTCTTCTTTTTCATTCAAATATGCCAGTATTTTTTCTTTCTGCTCCTGGGTTATAGTTCCTGCGGAAACCAGGCTGTCCAACTGACTTTCAATTTCTTCCTGCCGCTTTGCCTGCGCTTCCTCCATCTTTGCCTTCATTTGTTCCTGATAGTATTTGTTTATGGCATCAGCTTCGTCCTGTGTCAGGATGCCTGCCTCAACCAATCCCTGCATGGGATCCGGCTTTGCTGTTAAATTTGAGTCTTTTTTGCTTTCAAAGTAAGCTTTGCGTTCTTCTTCCGTCATGCTCTGCACTTTTTCCATTTCGGCCTGGCGGGCTTCCTCTTGCTCTTGGTAGTATGCTATTATCTTTTCTTCCTGTTCCTGGGTAATCAATCCCTGGCTAACTAGATTATCTAGCTGTTGCTTTTGCTGCTCCTCCCGCTTTGCCTGTGCCTGTTCTTCAAGATACGCTTTTATGGCGTCCGCCTGTTCCTGTGTCAGTATCCCCGCTTCGACCATTTCAGACATAAAATCTTTTCTACCGTTTGAGTTAGAGTCTTTTTTGCTTTCAAAGTAAGCTTTGCGTTCTTCTTCCGTCATGCTCTGCACTTTTTCCATTTCGGCTTTTCTTTCGGCAGCCTTTTCTTCCATATAGGCCGTCATTTTATCTGCAATTTCCTGTGGGATGATACCCTGTTCTACGAGACTTTTTGTGATATCTTCCATGTTGTCTTTACTGTCAGCCTTATCACTGCGATCCATAGGGCCGAACATACCCATGCCCATCGGGCCGCCCATCCTGCCGGGCATCATTTTGCCCGCCGCATCCATCGCCGATTTCTGACTGCCGGAAGCGCCGGTAGCGTTGCTGTCCGCAAATACGGTGCCGCCGGCTGTCAGCAGCATCCCTCCAATCAAAATGGAACCCAGAATCATTTTTAGCTTTTGATTCATGAATTTCTACCCCTTTCATGTAAGATTTTTGATTTTACGGCTTTATTGTAACCCTGATTTTTCACAAAGCAGTATCGAAAATGTCACGAAATTATGTTATTTTTGTTAAAAAACTGTGAACAATGAGGCGATTCTCGAGTGAGTCAGGGGACGGTTCCTTGACTCATCAAGATGAGTCAAGGAACCGTCCCCTGACTCAATTTAATCAATCTGGACTGGAGGGATAAATGTGGTATAATGGTTATGCGAAAGACAAGCAGGATATGGATATCGGGGTGGTATCGGATGGAGAAGAAAACTATATTGATAGTTGATGACGAAGACAGAATAAGGATACTTTTGAGGGATTTCCTGGAGAGGGAAGGTTACAATGTGCTGGAGTCTCCCGACGGGAAGCACGCGCTGGAAATGTTTCAAAAGTCGGGAAAAGACATCGACCTTATTCTCCTTGACGTCATGCTTCCCGAGTTTGACGGCTGGACGGTATGCAGGGAGATAAGGAAGGTGTCGCAGGTGCCGATCATCATGCTTACCGCGAGAAGCGAAGATTTCGACGAAGTCCACGGGTTTGAGATAGGTGCGGATGATTATGTAAAAAAACCCGTGAAGCCCACGGCTTTAATCGCCAGAATCAATGCTTTTTTTCGAAGACTAGACAGGGGGAAGACCGAAAATAATGTGTTAACCTTTGACGGCATTGAAATCGATGACGCTTCCCATGTGGTCAGGGTAGACGGCAATGAAATTTCCCTCAGTCCGAAAGAGTATTCGCTTTTATTGATCCTGGTTGAGAATAGAGGTAAAATAGTGTCCCGGGAACAATTGCTCAATCAAGTCTGGGGATATGACTACTACGGCGGATTGAGGACGGTAGACACGCATATCAATCGGTTGAGAATAAAACTGGGGAAAAGGGCCGACGCCATTACTACAATCAGAGGATTCGGATACAGATTTGAGGGATAATTATGAATTTGTCCATTCGCTTCAAGCTGTTGATATATATGACCGTAAACATTGTTCTGTTTGCAGTCCTTTTATACGGTTCCAATACTTTTTTTGCCGAAAAATATTACATCAGCCAGAAAAAAAACACGCTTATCGAAACCGGCAGGAAACTTTCAACTCTGATTGCCGGCAAAACAAAGGCGTCCGATTTTGATGACGAAAATCTGATATATGAAATAAACACTCTTGAAAAAAGCATAGGCGGCACAATATTCATAGGGACTTCCGACGGAACACTGTATTATCCGAATCAACAAAATCGCGGTGTTCCGCCCAGACCTGGCTTTAACGCCAGCCCTTTTTATGTGCTGGATAAAGAGCCGAATGCACCGCCCGGCCCGAACTCCGTGCCGGACCTGAGGGCTCCGGGGCCGCCCAGGAGAAATATAAAGGAATGGGAGCGTTATGACGAAAATTCATTTTTCATAATTACAGAAGACCCGAATTTCAAAATAAACACCCTGCGATATCAGGTTCAACTGGACAGCGGCCTGATACTTCTGGTGTGGGTGCCCATGGCCGGAATAGCCGAAAGCGCCTCTGTATCCAACGATTTTACGGCGATCATCGGATTGATTACGATTTTGATAACAGGAATCTGGGCGCTGTTTATTTCCGGCAGGTTTACCCGTCCCATCACAGAAATGAACAGGATCACGAAGAAGATGTCCGAGCTGGATTTTTCGCAGACTTTGAAAATCGACAGAAATGATGAAATCGGGCAATTGTCCCGCAGTATAAATCACCTTTCGCACAAACTCAGCCAGGCCATAGGGGAGCTGAACGACAGGAACAGAAGGTTGGAACAGGATATCGACCGGGAGCGCCAGTTGGATAAGATGCGGCGCGAATTCATATCCAGCGTATCTCACGAGCTCAAGACGCCGATCTTTTTGATTCAGGGGTATGCGGAAGGCTTGAAGACAAACATCGCTGATGACGAAAAAAAGCGAAACTTCTACTGCGACGTTATTATGGAAGAAGTGGAGAAGATGGATGCCCTGGTGAAGGACCTGCTGGATCTTTCCCAGATTGAATCGGGGATGTTTTCAGTCAATAAAACTTTCTTCGATGTCACTCAGCTTATAGATGAAATCATTTCAAAGTATGAGCCGGTGCTGAAGGAAAAAAATATTCGCATAGATGTGGAAATGGAAGGAAAAATGACGGCCTTTGCCGATCCGGTAAGATTTGAGCAGGCTATCGTAAATTTTATGAATAACGCCATAGACCATGTGGATGAGAAAAAAGCCATTAAACTCACTATAAAGCCGGTTGATCACAAAATAAGGGTTTCGGTTTACAATTCGGGAATGCCCATTCCGGAGGATTCGCTGGATAAAGTCTGGGCAAGCTTTTATAAGATTGACAAAGCGAGGACGCGGAGCCTTGGAGGCACGGGCCTTGGCCTGTCCATAGTCAGGGCCATCCAGGAAGCGCATAAAAACGCATATGGGGTAGCAAACGTAGAAGGCGGTGTGGAATTCTGGATCGAGATTGACATGGCGGATTAGAAGATGGCGGAATTTTTTTTGTTGAAAAAAGCCGTCTGCTGCAGGCCCGCAGCAGGCGGCTTTAAAAACTGCTCTGAAAATGCAATTCTTTTTCTGCCACAACCGGTACCCGGGCCGGAGTTTTTCCGGCCATCGGTATTCCTGATGCAGCCTCCTCCATATCAGGCGTTTGCGGCAGAGTTTCTTCCGCCGCTGATTCATGAATTACCGGCTGTGACGATGTTTGAGTATTCAGCGTATCTTCTGACGCTGCGGCTGCCGGTGCCCGGGATATTGCAGGCATCCCGTGAGCGTCGGCGGCATCATTTGCGCAGAACATTACGCCTCCTTCTTCCACCAGCAATTCCCTGTAAACCAATTTGTTGTATATAAGCTCGCCGGAAGAGTGAATGACCAGGCTGTGTGCTTGGACATTTCCATGGACCTTTCCGGCGATTACTAGTGTTCCGGCTTTTATGTTACCTTTTATATAGCCCGATGGGGCGACGAATACGTCCATTCCATTCAGGATATCTCCGGTGAAAGCTCCGCAGATTTCCATATGGCCGCAGTTTTCCAGGGGTTGGGCTTCCGGATGCAGGAGATTGTCAAATAATTCCAATATATTCCTGTTCACACAGATCACCTTAAGGCTGCGGTATATACTCTTCTTGTGACTGCCCGACGCGGGATGGAGGATTCCACCGCCGGTTGGCCCAGGCCAGGTATCCGCGGCAGTTGGCCGTTATGGGGTCGGAGACAAGTTTTGCCTGAGAAAGCTGAGGTAACAGGTACTGGCTTATGGCCTGTCCCCCGCCGCCGCTTATTATTATGCTGTCGAAATCCGAAACCCTCCACTGGGAGTTGACTTCGACCAGAATATTGGTAGCCAGCTTTTCGAAGGCATCGTTGACGATATCCGTGATGTCAATGGATTCTCCCGCTACATTGATTTTGCGTTTTATGACTATTCCGTCCAGTGAATAGCTTTCCTTTTCAAGTCCATACCTGGCAGCGATGCTCAGCCCTATCTCGCTGTAAGCGGTAGCCAGGCCCACCGTCAGCGATTTGCTTTTTTCGGGAATGTATTCGGAGTCCTCAATGGCAGCAAGATCCGTAGTTCTGAAACCTATGTCCAGAATGCCTATGTGGCCTTCGGGAGGAGCGGCAGCATCAAGCCCCAGGGGGTGGGAAAAAAGTGACCAGTAGGTTCCCAACGGTTGAGGGACGATTTCCACGTCCTTGACATTCAGCCGAATATCCCGGCTGCCGCCTTCACTGAAAAGGGTTATGGAGCGCTCCCCTTTGACCCTTTTTGCCAGGCTGTCAGCCATGTGCATCCTTTCCACAGGAAGGCCAGTCACCACGTTGAATTCGTTGAACGCCCCTCCGGAAAAGAAGCTCAGCGCGCTGAAAAAGAGGATTTCAAAGTCTTCTCCCACGGAACGATTATAGGAGAGGTCCCGATAAACAAACCTGGAGTGTCTAATGGCAGCTTTTCCCACAAAATAAATTTTTTTACCTATGCCTACTTTAAGATGATCGATTGCCGAAAATTGGTCTGCTCTTGTGCTGAAAGTCGGTTTGGTATGGCCTTCGCCCACCACGCTCGGAAAAGAGTAGCCAGCCTCGCCGTCAGTAACCTTTACGAAGCCATACCCGACATCGATGCCGATCAATTGTGCCATTGTTCAACCTCCTTTTAAATTTGAGTATTAACAATAGCCCCCTACTTCTTTTATTTCCCCCAGCATGGTGTAAAAACATGAATACCGTTCGACGACAAAAGGTTTCTCTCTATTTTTACACATATCTGCATTTTATCCTCTTTATTCCTATCATATCAATTAACGAGTATTTTGTAAATATCCTTTATTTTATATAAATTCAACTGATGCAAAATTCATGATGTATATATAAATATGTAATTTGTTATTTAAAATTTTTTATTGACTGTTAAACTTTTTTTATCTATAATTTAATTAAACGTTTTCGTAAAACGTTAAACTAAAATGGGAGGGGAAAGTGTGAAAAAGTATTTTATTATTGCATTGAGCTTTGTGTTGGTCCTTTCATTGCTGCTCAGCGGTTGCGGCGGCGGTCAACAGTCGCAGCAGAATCAGGGACAGTCAGAGCAGCAATCGGGCCAGGAGCAGCCGAAGGAAAAACCACTTAAGGTCGTGCTTCTCTTAAATGGAAATCTGGGAGACAAGTCGTTTTTTGACTCCGCAAATCACGGAATGGAGCTAATCAAGCAGGAACTGGGAGCGGAAACCAAGGTCATTGAAATGGGTTACGACCAGACCAAATGGGAACCCACACTGGTGGATGTATCCGAGCAGGACTGGGACATCATCATAGTGGGCACCTGGCAGATGACGGAGATACTGCAAAAGGTTGCGCCCGAATATCCGGACAAGAAATATTTCATTTTTGACAGCAGCGTGGATTACAGCAAAGGCAACCTGAACAATGTTTATTCCATACTTTACAAACAGAACGAAGTTTCGTTCCTGGCCGGTGTGGTAGCAGCAAGGGTTACCAATTCGAAGATGCCGCTGGCCAATCCCCAGAAGATTATAGGCTTCCTCGGGGGAATGGATACGCCTGTAATCAATGACTTTTTAGTAGGATATATACAGGGTGCCAGATACGCCGATCCTGACATAAAAGTTGCCATTTCATACATCGGAGACTTTTCCAATGCGGCAAAGGGCAAGGAAATGGCGCTGGCTCAGTATGACCTGGGTGCGGACATAGGCTTCAATGTGGCGGGCCAGGCGGGCCTCGGCCAACTGGATGCGGCGAAGGATAAAAACAAATATGCCATCGGCGTGGATTCGGATCAGGCTATGATATTCAAAGACTCGGATCCGGCAAAGGCAAACCTCATAGTCACATCAGCGCTAAAGAGAGTGGACAACTCGCTTCTGCGCGCCGTGAAGATGTACAAGGAAGGCACGCTGCAGTTCGGCAAGTCTGAAGAACTGGGCCTTAAAGAAGAAGCGGTCGGCCTTGCGGACAACGAGTTTTATGAAAAGCTTTTGTCTGAAGATATAAGAAAAGAAGTGAAAGACTTGGCAGATAAAATCGCAAGCGGCGAAATCAAAGTCGATACCGCTTTCGGAATGGATACAGCTAAATTGAACGAGTTGAGAAATTCGGTCAAACCGTAAGCGAGCAAATTCCGAAAAAAAGTCAATGAGTCAGGGGGTTGAGTCGGGGGGATATTGAGTCAGGGGACGGTTCCTTGACTCACTTTGTTGAGTCAAGGAACCGTCCCCTGACTCAACCCCTTGGCTCACCTATCCTGACTCAAAATTATAATAGGGGGATATATATGCCCGATGAAATACTGAAAATGCAAAACATCACAAAAGTATATCCCAACGGCATTGTGGCAAATAAAGGCGTTAATTTTTCCATCGACGCAGGAGAAATACACGCCCTGGTCGGCGAAAACGGCGCAGGCAAGACCACCCTTATGAAGATTCTTTTCGGCCTGGAGCATCCGGAGGAGGGCGCCATATATTTAAAAGGCGAGAAAATAACCATCTCCTCGCCTCAGGTAGCGATAAAGCATAAAATAGGCATGGTCCATCAGCATTTTATGCTGGTGCCTTCCCTTTCGGTGGCCGAGAACATTGTTCTGGGCATGGAACCCAGCCGGAGGGGTTTTATAGACGTTGAAAAAGCCGTTGAAATAACGGAAAAACTTTCGGAAAAGTATAATCTGAAGGTGGACGCCAGGGCCAGAATAGCCGATCTGCCCGTGGGACAGAGGCAAAAGGTCGAAATATTGAAAGCGCTGCTCAGAGGCGCCGAAATATTGATTCTCGATGAACCAACGGCGGTTTTGACGCCTCAGGAAACTACGGAGCTCTTTTCGGAGCTCGTTCACTTGAAAAACAAAGGCCATACCATAATCTTCATTTCCCATAAGTTAAAAGAAGTTAAAGAAATATCGGACCGGGTCACCATAATGAGGCACGGCAAAAACATGGGAGTCTACAGGACCGCCGACGTCACCGAAGAAGAGATATCCAGACTCATGGTGGGCAGGGACGTCATCCTGAAAGTGCAGAAGCAAAAAAGCAGGCCGGGAGATGTGGTGCTCGATGTAGAGAACCTGAGCTACACCGATGATTATGGAAAAAACATTTTAAAAAGGATAAGCTTCAGCGTCCGCCGCGGAGAAATACTGGGCATAGCCGGCGTCGAGGGGAATGGACAAAGGGAGCTTGTGGAAATAGTCACGGGCCTTCGAGCCTGCCAGGAAGGGAAAATATATATCGGCGGCAAACTGGTAAATAATCTGAGCATAAAGCAGATTCGTGAGCTCGGCACGTCCCACATTCCCGAAGACAGGATGACATATGGCGTGGCGGGAACTGCCAGCATTGGCGAAAACCTCATATCCGACAGATTTTATAAGAAAGAGTATAACACCGGCATCTTCCTCAATTTTAAAAAATTAAGCGAGCTTACCGGAAGGCTTGTCCGAGAATATACGGTCAAGTGCAGCACGCCGAAGCTTGCCGTTAAGATGCTTTCCGGCGGGAATATTCAAAAAGTGGTTGTGGCCAGGGAGTTTTCTTCAAATCCAAAGCTTCTTATCGCCGATCAGCCCACCAGAGGCATCGACGTGGGGGCCACAGAATTCATTCATAAAAAGCTCATCGAGCTTCGAGACGGAGGCACTGCGATACTTTTGATTTCCGCGGATTTGAATGAAGTCATGGAGATCAGCGACAGCATCCTGGTCATGTATGGCGGCGAAATCGTGGCCTATTTCCCGGATGCTTCAAAGGTCACTGAAGAGGAAATGGGACTTTACATGCTGGGCGTCAAGAGGCAAAGTGCGGAGGAGATAGGGGGAGCTTTCTATGCAAAAAAGCACGCTGTTTGAATTTCTGCGGACCGTCATTGCCGTGTTGATTGCCATAATTATGGCATTCATAATAATTTTTTTCATCAGCAAACAACCTATTGAGGCCATAAACAGGTTTTTGTTCGGGCCGATTTCATCTTTCAGACATTTCGGAAATGTCCTGGAGATGGTAATTCCGCTGATATTCACAAGCCTTGCCGTGAGCGTGATGTTTCAGGCTAAGCAGTTCAATATGGGAGCTGAAGGCTCATTCTTCATCGGAGCGGTGGCCGCTGCAGCTATCGGTATAAAATTCAAACTCCCGCCCGTGATGCATCCGCTGGTGGCGATCGCGGCAGGAGGAATCGTGGGCGGGGCAGCCAATTTCATCCCGGCTTTTCTCAAAGCCAGGTGGAAAGCAAGCGAACTTGTATCATCGCTGATGCTGAACTATATAATGTTCAACCTGGGGATATATTTCATCAACTATTATTTGCGGGATCCGTACGCCGGGGCCATGGTATCCTACACGGTTAATCCCACAGCAAATCTGCCTCAATTTGTGCCGCGCACCAGGATTCATGCGGGTGTGTTTATAGCCATTCTGGCCGTCATCGTGGTATATTATTTTCTCTACAGGACCCGCTGGGGGTTCGCCCTGAGGATGACCGGCATCAACCTCAAGTTTGCCGATTATTCCGGTATCAACACGAACATGGTGATTCTGTATTCCCAGATCATCGGTGGTATGATCGCCGGCATTGGAGGCGCCACGGAACTTCTTGGCATGTATCAGAGATTCCAGTGGCAGTCGCTGCCCGGGTACGGATTTGACGGAATCATAGTGGCGATTCTTGCCAGAAACAATCCGCTGTTGGTTCCTGTAGCGGCCGTATTTCTGGCTTACATGAGAATAGGCGCGGATCTCATGGCGCGGATGACCGACGTGCCCAGCGAGATGGTATCGGTCATTCAGGCCGTAATGATAATGCTGATTGCGGCAGAGGCGTTCCTGTCTTATTGGAGGCACAAAATGGTGGTCAGGGAGGCAAAGATAGATGGATAATCTTTTGAATATCATTTTTTCAACAAATTTCGGATATGCGGTCCTTCGGGTGACGACGCCCATTCTTTTTGCGGCTCTGGCTGCCCTGATATCGGACAGGGCCGGTGTGATAAACATAAGCCTGGAGGGCACCATGCTGGCCGCCGCCCTGACCGGAGTGATATTCAGCGCATATACGGGCAGCGCCTGGGCGGGGCTGCTGTTCGCCATAATAGCCGGGATTTTCATGTCTTCCATACTGGCATATTTTTCCCTCTATCTGAAGACCGATATAATCCTCGGCGGCATAGCCCTCAACCTGATGGCCAGTGGAGGAACCGTTTTTGTGCTGTATCTGGTGGCTCATGACAAGGGCATTTCCGCTTCTCTGGCGAGCAAGGTGCTGCCGCAGATTGAGCTGCCGTTGATTTCCAGAATTCCCGTGTTGGGGCCTGTGCTGTCAAATCACAATGTTATGACGTATTTTTCTCTCATTGCAGTAATTGTGGTATACTATTTTCTTTACAGGACGCCGCTGGGACTTCGGATAAGGGCTGTTGGGGAAAATCCCGATGCCGCGGATTCGGTGGGTATTAGCGTGAGGCAGATTCAATTTATTTCGCTCATTGCAAGCGGCATTCTGGCCGGTTTCGGCGGAGCGTATATGTCGATGGGATACGTATCGTGGTTTTCCAGGGACATGACGGCTGGAAGGGGCTTCATCGCATTGGCGGCGGAAGCCATGGGCATGGCCACTCCGATAGGCACCTTCCTGGCGTCGCTCTTGTTCGGATTTGCCGATGCATTGTCGAATTCACTGCAGTCCCTGAGGATACCTGCAGAGTTTGTCCAGATGATACCGTATATCACCACAATCATCGGCCTTGCAATATATGCGAGCCGCAGAACTCAAAGGGCCGGTGCAAAAACCGTAAGAAAGGAAGTTAAAGCATGAAAAAGCCTGTAATTCCTGTAATTATAGACTGCGACCCGGGCCATGACGACGCCATAGCGCTTCTTTTGGCATTTGCCAGCGACGTGCTGGATGTAAAGGCGGTAACAACGGTGGCCGGCAATCAGACGCTGGAGAAGACTTTAAAAAACGCCCTGAACGTTCTGGATTTCGCCGGGATAGAAGTGGAAGTGGCCGCGGGAGCGGCAAAACCTCTGATGCGCGACCTCATAATCGCCCCTGAAGTTCACGGAGAAAGCGGGCTGGATGGGCCGACTTTTCCGCCGTCAAAGCTCAAACCGAGCAAAAGGGGTGCGGTGGATGTCATAGTCGACACCATCAAGAAGAGCGATACAAAGTTAACCCTTATTCCCACGGGCCCTCTTACCAATATCGCCATGGCTCTAATTTCCCACCCGGAGATAAAAGAAGGCATTGAAAGAATTTCTCTCATGGGCGGGGCATGCTTTGGGGGAAACTGGACCCCTGCGGCGGAGTTTAATATTCTGGTAGACCCGGAAGCTGCAAGCATCGTATTCAATTCGGGCATACCAATAACCATGTGCGGCCTGGACGTCACCCACAAGGCTCAGATATACGAGGATGAAGTAGAAACTTTGAGAAAAATGAATAGAAAAGTGGCGACAATGGTGGCCGAACTTCTGGATTTCTTTGGCAAATTCCATTCCCGCTTCGGGTTCAAGGGCAGCCCGCTGCACGACCCGTGTGCGGTGGCCTGGGTAATCGACTCCACCATAATTACCACCAGAAAACTCCATGTGGATATTGAAACCAGCGGAGAATTTACCACCGGAGCGACTGTCGTGGATTATTACAATGTTTTGAATAAAGAGCAAAATGTGGATGTGGCTTTTGACATCGACAGGGAAAGGTTTATCAAAATGATTTATGAAGCGATGATGCGCTATCATTGATTTGGAGAGGTGATATGATGAGCATTCCGGTGATTATAGACTGCGATCCGGGGCTGGACGATGCGGTGGCTCTTTTCATGGCTTTTGCCTCCGACGAGCTGGACATTAAAGCCGTAACCGTTGTGGCCGGAAACCAGACCATTGACAAGACCTCGAAAAACGCCCGGGATATAGTGGCCTATGCAGGCAAAAAATGCAGGGTTTCAGTGGGAGCGTCAAAACCTCTCGTCAGGGAACTTTCCACGGCGGAATTCGTCCACGGCGAGACCGGGCTGAAAAATATAGTGCTCCCGCGAGCGGACTTTGATTTTTCAAAAGAAAAGCCGCATGAAATCATATATGAGGAATCTTTGAAAAATGAGGGGAAAATCCACATCATTGCGCTCGGGCCCCTTACAAACATAGCAACCGCCCTCCTTTTATACCCTGATTTAAAGGAGAAAATCGGGCACATCACCCTTATGGGCGGCTCCTGCTATCTGGGGAACCATACACCGGCCGCGGAGTTCAATATTTTTGTAGACCCGGAAGCTGCGAAGATAGTGTTTGAATCAGGAATAGATTTGACCATGGTGGGCCTGGACGTCACCAACAGGGCCATGGTTTTTGAGGATGAAATAGGAGATTTTTTGAATATGGGCAATAGGGTATCCCGCACGGTCGGAGAAATACTGCTGTCATCTCTGGATTTTGTGAGGGAATTTGGCTACGAGGGCGTGCCAATGCATGATCCCTTTGCCATGGCGAGCGTCATTGAGCCAAGCCTCATGAAGACGGAACAATATCATGTGGATGTGGAGACCAAGGGGATATACACGAGCGGCAAGACGGTGGTGGACATATACAATGTCCGCGGCCTTCGCCCGAATGCATCTGTAGGAATTGATCTTTCCAGGGAAGGTTTTGTGGACCTATTGAAGAGGCTGATGAAAAAATATGGTGAATGAACTGCTTTTAAAAAATGTGAATATAATAGATGAGCAGGGCGATGTGACGGAAGATGTGGATATACTCATCGGCGACGGCAGGATACAGAAAATAGGGCGAAAAATCGGTGAGAGCGCTTCCGAAACAATGGAGCTTTCTGGCCATTATGTAACGCCCGGCTTTGTAAACCTCCACACTCATTCGCCGATGAACATTTTCAGAGGGCTTGCGGAAGACGTGAATATTGACGACTGGTTCAATGAAAAAATCTGGCCGTATGAAAGCAGGCTCACTGGCGACGAGGCGTACCTCGGCTCTCTGCTTTCGATATGTGAAATGATAGACTGCGGCGTGACGGCCTTTGCGGACCATTACATGTTTGCGGACAGAATTTATGAGGCGGTTCTGGGAAGCGGCATCAGGGCTGATATCGCGCCGACCGTATTCGGAGTGAGCGCGGATTTTGAGGAAGAATTGAGAAAGGCTAGCGATTTAATTGAAGAAAAAAACGGCGCAAATCCCAGAATCAAGCTCCGCATGGGACCTCATGCGCCCTACACATGTCCGCCGCACACGTTGAAAAAAATCGTGGATGCGGCGAAGAAATTAAAAGTGGGCATTCACATTCATGTTTCCGAGACGAAAAGCCAGGTGGAGAAAAGCCTGACGGAGGTGGGCAGGACGCCGTTTGAGGCGCTTTATGATGCGGGTGGATTCGATGTGCCCGTGATTGTCGCCCACGGATTATGGATTGAGAAGGATGATTTAAAATATCTCAATGAAAAAACATTTATAGCCGTATGCCCCAAGACATATATGAAACTTGGCATGGGCTTCGGCGGCATATGGGGAGAATTCGAAAACCTGCCGCTTGCCGTCGGCACGGACGGGGCCGCCAGCTCAAACACGCAAAGCCCCCTGGAACAGGCGAGGTTGTTTGCCCTGGCGGGCAAATTTTTAGGTGATAGGCCGGAAGCCTTTCGCCTCAGGGAAATATGGGGCATATTGATGAACGGCCACAAAGCCCTCGGGTTTAACACCGGGAAAGTGGAGGAAGGTTACGATGCCGACCTTTTAATATGGGATTTGAACAGAATAAACACGCTGCCTCTTTACAACCCGCTGGCATCGATAATATACAGTTCCGGTCCGGAAAATATTGTTCATTCCATGGTTTGCGGCCGCTTTGTAAAAAAGGACGGAAGGGTGCTGATGGACACAGATTATATTGTAAAAAATGTGCAGAAGCACGCGGCGAATATATTAAAGAAGGGCAGGGGCGAGTCGAAAATCAGATATTGATTCCGATTCACCGAACGGCTCCGGCCGTATCCGGCAGCGGAACCAGTTTCTATTTTGGAATCAATATTAAATCAAAGGAGGCGATGCGGGTGAAAGCGTGGGAAATGGAAAGGGATCTGAGGAAAAGCGCAAAGCCCCGGGTGCTGAGTGAAGAAGAGCAAACCTGGGATGAAATTTCAAACCTGGAAAAACAGGCCGATGCTTCCGTCAAAATCCTCTGGCACAGCGAAGTGCCCGGTTCCGGGGCGCCCGAAAAGCTGATAATCGGTGCGGTCCAGTCCATGGAAAACCGCGGATATGATGTGACAAAGGCCGAAGAACTCATTCCCGAAGGTTTAAAAGCATATCGGGAAAATGATATGGCAGAGCTTCACAGGGTTACTTCCATGATATTTCATGAGCTTTACAATGCGAAAAAGGATCCAGCATCACCATACTGGAGCTTTACAGAGTACGATTCGTGGGAGAAATTCCAAAATGCGGCAGGCCCTTTTGAAAGGCATGAATATGACATATTTTCCAGGGAATTTGAAGAAAAAATTTACGCCGGATGGATGGGCCAGATTTGCGGTGGCGCCCTTGGCACGGCCCTGGAAGGTTACACTGCTGAAAAATTGCAGGAAGTATTCGGGGAAATAAACGGCTATGTAAGAAAACCCAACACATACAATGACGACATCACCTATGAGCTCGCTTTTCTGAAGGCTTTTGAGCGCAGAGGCTACGATGCGGATTCGCAGGATTTCGCCCAACAATGGATTGCCCTGATACCCTTCGGTTGGTCGGCTGAGGATGTGGCGCTGCGCAATCTGAGATACGGCATATATCCGCCCGAGAGCGGCATTTTCAATAATCCGTATTCAGAATGGATAGGGGCCCAGATGAGAGGGGCCATCTGCGGGATGGTGGCTCCGGGCGATCCCCGTCTTGCGGCAGAACTTGCATGGAAAGACGGGGTAATATCCCATCACAATAACGGCGTGCTTGGTGAAATATTCAATGCGGTCATGTGCTCCCTCGCCTTTGTGAAAAACGACGCAAGAAAGATAGTGGAAGACGCCGTAAAATTGATTCCCGAAGACAGCGAGTATTACCAGGTGGTAAAGTATGCGCTGGATCAATGTTCGCTTTCGGGCGACTGGAGGCTTGCGTGGAGAAATTGCGAAAAGAGACTGGAAAAATACAACTGGGTCCACGCGTATCCAAACGCTGCGGCAGAGGTTATCGCCCTCTGGTTCGGGAACGGCGATTTTGACAGGACAATGAAAATAGTCGCTGAAGAAGGGCAGGACGTGGACTGCAATGCGGCCCAGATCGCTGCCGTGCTTGGAATCATGAAGGGACCCGCAGCACTGAGCGAGAAATGGGCATGCCCCATAGGCGATGAACTTGTGACATATATGCGGGAAATGAAAAAACTGAACATCAGGGAATTGTCGGACTGGACCATCAAATGTGTGAGAAAAGCCGCAGAGGGTGACCGCTAATGGCCATAACTATTAAAGACGTAGCGAAAGAAGCGAACGTATCAATAACTACAGTATCAAGGGTAATAAATAACAAAGATGAGGGCGTAAGCAAAGAGACTAAAGAGAAGATATTAAAGATCATGAAAAAGCTTGATTATCGCCCGAACAGCATAGCAAGAGGCCTGGTGACAAAAAAGACCCACACTCTCGGCCTCATACTGCCCGACATAACAAACCCTTTTTTCCCCGACCTTGTGAGGGGTGTTGAGGATACGGCTAATATGTACGGCTACAACATCATACTCTGCAATACCGATGACGATATAGCCAAGGAAAAGACTTACATTAAAGTGCTGAAAGAAAAGTGCATAGACGGGATTATTTATACAAGCACGATAAAATCCGAAAACCACAATGTAAAGACGCTGTTAAAATATGAGATACCTTTTGTTATGCTGGACAGGTTGATTGATATCAAAGGCATACCATATATATATGCCGATGGGGAAAGCGGAATGTACGAAATAATCCAGTACCTTATAAAAAACAATCACAAAAAAATAGCATATATATCCGGGCCGATGACAAATTATACGGCCGTTCAAAGATATGAGGGTTATAAAAAGGCCATGGTTGAAGCAGGCCTGAAACCTGATGAGGATCTGATCCTTGAAGGAAATTACAAGATGAATAGCGGATTCAAATGCATGTCGGAAATTCTCAATAAAAAGAAGCAATTTACAGCTGTAGCCTGCGCCAATGATTTAATGGCCATAGGCGCTCTGGAATGCATCAGAGCGCACAACTTAAGGGTGCCTGAAGACATATCCATCACCGGCTATGACGATATTTATGTTTCAAACGTGATTACGCCGAAGCTTACCACTATGGCGCAACCTACCTACGAGCTGGGCTGCCTGGCGGCAAGGATACTTATTAAGTCCATAGAGGGGAAAAATGATGAAAAGGAAATAATACTTAAGCCGAAACTTGTGATAAGGGAATCGGTCGCAAAAATATAGCTGAAAGAGGTGATGCTTTTGAAGATAACCGTTATCGGCAGCATCAATATGGATTACACTTCCCGGGTGGAAAGATTGCCCCGGATGGGAGAAACTATCATGGCCACGTCGTTTTATGTATCGCCCGGAGGAAAAGGGGCCAATCAGGCCGTAGCGGCCAGGAGGCTTGGCGCGGATGTTATAATGGTCGGCTGCGTGGGGCGGGATGCGGCGGGCAGGGAGCTTGTGGAAAGATTTAGAAACGAAGGCGTTGACACCTCGTGCATCAAGTTTTCAGAAAAATCCACCGGCAACGCGTTGATTACAGTTGATGAAGAAGGCCGCAACACCATAGTTGTCTACAGCGGTTCCAACAGCGAACTTGACATAAACTGGGTGAAGGGCTGTGAAAAACATCTGGCCGGTTCGGATTATGTCATCCTCCAGCAGGAAATACCTCTGGAAACCGTGGAATCCGCAATGAAATTATGCCATAATATGGGAGTAAAAGTGATTTTGAATCCCGCTCCGGCAAAAAAATTGCCGGTGGATGCCTACAAGTATGTCGATATCATTACTCCCAATGAAACGGAGCTATTTAAATTGACCGGGAAAGAAGACGTCTCTGAGGGGGCCGAGGTGCTTCTGTCTTACGGGGCAAAGAGCGTTGTCGTAACACTGGGCGAAAAGGGATGCGCCTATGTAAGCAAAGATGAAAGAATTGTAACGGACGCGTTTCGCGTAAAAGCGGTGGACACAACGGCGGCCGGAGATTCATTCAATGCAGCCCTGGCAGTAACGCTCGCCGAAGGCAAAGATATTAAGGACGCTTTGATGTTCTCCAATGCGGTAGGGGCTCTGACAGCCACAAAATACGGCGCTCAGGATTCGCTTCCGTATAGGCGAGATGTGGACAGGTTTTTAAGAGAGCATTGAATTATGATTTCATTTAGAGTCATCTTACAGAGCGCAAGGTGGAAACTCGAAAGAATTCAGCCGTGCAAAGGCGCGGCTTTTTTATGTCCGGTCGTTTTAAATCTCGAAACCTAAGTTGAAAGCATATCTTTCAGCAAATCCTTGCGCAACATTAATACCTCTTGATCACGGTTTCTTCTGATAACCGCAGGTTCCCGCTCATTAAATACTATATTGAATATTCGGGAAAAATCATTTCTTGCCTCGGTAAAACCATATTCATTCAACATGTAACCACCTCTCAAAATTGAGTTTAGCATAAATGTTCAATATGTGCAATATGTAGTTTTTAATTTCAAACTTCCGATTAAATGACTTGCTATCATGGTTTTCAGCCTTTGACAGCCATTGCTGAGGAAATAAATCGGTTTTACCGCAGAAAATCCTGCTTTTTTGGAGGAAATCCTGTTTTATTGTAGAATAATTATTTATGGTGTGATTTGGGTGATAAAACAAAGTCTGCTGCCGGAGAGGCAAGACCATTTCCGGCAGGGAAGATGGTTTTTACCCAAAATCAAAGTCTTGTTCATTGAAATAATTTTTTAAGAGGTGCGGCCATGAAGATAAAAAAAGCCATAATTCCCGCAGCGGGCCTGGGCACCAGGTTTCTGCCCGCCACCAAAGCCCAGCCCAAGGAGATGCTTCCCATTGTGGACAAGCCCACAATACAGTTCATTGTTGAAGAAGCGGTGAAGTCGGGTATAGAGGAGATCCTTATAGTTACCGGCAGAAACAAGAGGGCCATAGAGGATCACTTCGACAAATCGGTGGAACTGGAGCTGGAACTGAAGAAAAAAGGAAAGGAGAACCTTCTTAACCTGGTGGAGGATATATCCAACATGGTGGATATACACTACATTAGGCAGAAGGAGCCTAAAGGCCTGGGGCACGCCATTTACTGCGCCAGGACTTTTGTGGGAAACGAGCCTTTTGCGGTGATGCTGGGTGATGATGTCATTGATGCTAAAGAGCCGGTGCTCAAGCAGATGATAAACGTGTATGAAAAGTTCAACTGCTCCATCCTGGGAGTTCAGGAGGTGCCTGAAGACGATGTGGACAAATACGGCATAATTGATGCAAGTTACATAGAGCAGGATATATATAAGGTGAATGATTTGGTGGAAAAGCCCCGGAAAAAGGATGCCCCTTCTCGCATGGGCATCCTGGGCAGGTACATAATAACCCCCAGAATTTTTGAGATACTGGAAAACACAAAGCCCGGCGCAGGCGGGGAGATACAGCTCACTGACGCTTTGAAGGAGCTTTTAAACTTCGAAGTCATATATGCGTACAACTTTGAAGGAAGAAGGTACGATGTGGGAGACAGGCTCGGGTACCTCATAGCTACGGTGGAATATGCATTAAAGAGAGACGATTTAAAGGAGGAATTCGGAAAATATTTAATGAATCTCATGAAAGATTATTTTGAATCTGTAGAAGAAGCCGCAGCGCTGAATGAAAAAAAATGATGCAGCCCTAGCCTCGGGGCGTGTTTTTTTTGAAAACAGGGAGGACTTTGAGGATTTATGTAGAATTCATATAACTGGCATTCCTGTATACAAAAAACCTTGAGTCGCATCACGCCGACTGCGGCTCAAGGGGAGCCGCACAAAGGCGCATCACAGAAAGCCTATATAAAGTATACACAAAAATCAAAGACTGTGATTAGCCGACTGCGGCTCAAGGGGAGCCGCACAAAGGCGCATCACAGAAAGCCTATATAAAGTATACACAAAAATCAAAGACTGTGATATAATTATCCCGGCTTCTGTTATACTTCCCAAAACCGTATTATCAGGAATTATGCATGCTGTATCATAACAGTATAAATACTGCAATACAACAGAATAAGATCGTACGACTTGTTAGACAACAATAACATCCCAGGAGCCGAATAAATATAATAATAAATATACAAAAGGAGAGGAGAAATCCATGGCCAAAGTTATGAAGTCTATGGACGGCAATGCCGCTGCCGCCCATGTGGCTTACGCATTTACAGACGTAGCGGCAATTTACCCTATTACTCCTTCTTCCCCCATGGCGGAGCATGTGGATGAGTGGAGCGCCCACGGAAGGAAAAACATCTTCGGACAGGAAGTCAAGGTAGTGGAGATGCAGTCCGAAGCCGGCGCCGCCGGTGCGGTGCACGGTTCCCTTGCGGCGGGAGCATTGACCACTACGTTCACCGCATCCCAGGGGCTTTTGCTTATGATTCCCAACATGTACAAGATAGCGGGAGAGCTTCTGCCCGGCGTATTTCACGTGAGCGCCAGGGCTGTGGCGTCCCATGCGCTGTCCATATTCGGAGACCATTCCGATGTGATGGCCTGCCGCCAGACGGGCTTTGCGCTTCTTGCCTCCGGCAGCGTCCAGGAAGTCATGGATCTCGGGGGAGTGGCCCATCTTTCGGCCATTAAGGGGCGAGTGCCGTTTTTGCATTTCTTTGATGGATTCAGGACATCCCATGAAATTCAGAAGATCGAAGTGATGGACTATGAAGAATTCAAGAAGCTTGTGGATTTCGAAGCCGTGAGGGAGTTCAGAAAACGGGCTTTGAATCCCGAACACCCCGTCACAAGAGGCACAGCCCAGAACCCGGATATTTTCTTCCAGGCACGGGAGGCATGCAACCCGTATTACCTGGCAGTGCCCGAGATTGTGGAAGCCTACATGGCCGAAATCAGTAAAATTACAGGTAGAGAATACCATCTGTTCAACTACTACGGCCACCCCGAGGCCGAAAGGGTAATCGTGGCCATGGGCTCGGTGTGCGAGACCATCGAGGAGACCGTGGATTACCTCATGGCAAGAGGTGAAAAGGTCGGAGTATTGAAAGTTCATCTTTACAGGCCGTTTTCGGTGAAACATTTCCTTGACAGCATGCCGAAGACCGTAAAGAAGATTGCGGTGCTCGATAGGACCAAGGAACCCGGTTCCCAGGGCGAACCTCTGTACCAGGATGTTTGTACCGCATATTTTGAAAACAGAGTTCATCCTGTGATAGTTGGCGGCCGCTACGGCCTCGGCTCCAAGGATACCACGCCTTCCCAGATAAAGGCGGTTTTCGACAACCTGAAAGCTGACGAGCCCAAAAACCATTTCACCATCGGCATAGTAGACGATGTGACCCATACTTCCCTGCCGGTGGAGGAGGAAATAAATACCACTGCGGAAGGCACAGTTTGCTGCAAGTTCTGGGGCTTCGGCTCTGACGGAACTGTGGGCGCCAACAAGAGCGCTATCAAGATAATCGGTGACAACACCGACATGTACGCCCAGGGCTATTTCGCTTATGACTCCAAGAAGTCCGGCGGCGTCACCATATCGCACCTGCGCTTCGGCAAAAAACCCATAAAGTCCACATACCTCATCGACAGGGCTGATTTCATTGCCTGCCACAAGCAGTCTTACATCGGGCAGTACGACGTGCTGTCGGGCCTGAAGGACGGAGGCACCTTCCTTTTAAACACCCAGTGGTCCGTGGAAGAACTGGATGAAAAGCTGCCCGCTTCGGTGAAAAGATACCTTGCAAAGCATAATATCAATTTTTACATTATAAACGCCGTGGATATTGCTCAAAAATTAGGTCTTGGCGGCAGGATAAACATGATAATGCAGTCTGCCTTCTTCAAACTGGCCAATATTATTCCTATTGAGAAGGCCGTGGAGGAACTCAAGAAAGCCATAGTGGAATCTTACGGCCACAAGGGCGAAAAGGTCGTGAACATGAACTACCAGGCCGTGGAAAGCGGCATTGACGCCCTGGTGAAGGTGGATATTCCCGCATCCTGGACTGAAGCCATGGACGAAGCCGCGGCGGCCAGGGAAGTCCCTGATTTCATAAAGAATGTGGCGGACGTCATGAACCGCCAGCAAGGCGACAAGCTGCCGGTAAGCGCCTTTGTGGGCAGGGAAGACGGCACTTTCCCGCAGGGAACTGCGGCCTATGAAAAGCGCGGCATTGCGGTAAATGTTCCCGAGTGGCAGCCTGACAACTGCATTCAGTGCAACCAGTGTTCATATGTATGTCCCCATGCGGCCATAAGGCCTTTCCTGCTGAATGAGGAGGAGGTTAAGAACGCCCCCGAAGGATTTGTCTCTAAAAAGGCGCAGGGCAAGGGTTTTGAGGGCCTGAACTTCCGCATCCAGGTGAGCGTACTGGACTGCACCGGCTGCGGAGTATGCGCCAATACCTGCCCGGCAAAGCAGAAAGCGCTAATCATGAAGCCGCTGGAAAGCCAGAGCAGTCAAATTCCCAACTGGGATTACGCTCTGAGCCTTTCGCCAAAGGAGAACCCCATGAGCATCGAAACCGTGAAGGGCAGCCAGTTCCAGCAGCCGCTACTGGAGTTCTCTGGAGCCTGCGCGGGTTGCGGCGAAACGCCGTACGCAAAGCTGGTGACGCAGCTCTTCGGGGATAGAATGATGATTGCCAACGCCACCGGATGTTCATCCATCTGGGGAGGCAGCGCTCCTTCAACGCCTTACTGCACCAACAGGGACGGGCACGGACCTTCCTGGGCCAACTCCCTGTTCGAGGACAATGCGGAATTCGGCTTCGGTATGTACCTGGCGGTAAAACAGACCAGGGAAAAACTTTCATCCCTCATCAGAGAAGCCATGGAAATGGATATTTCACAGGAGCTTAAAGCGGCCTTCCAGCTCTGGCTGGACAATATGAATGACGCCAAAGGCTCCAAAAAAGCTGCACTTGCCATTATCCCGCTGCTTGAAAAATATGAAGCGGCCGATGAAAGGGTAAAGCAGCTTCTGGCCCAGATTCTTGATATGAAGGAATATTTTGTCAAGAAATCCCATTGGATCTTTGGCGGAGACGGCTGGGCCTACGACATAGGCTTCGGAGGTCTGGACCATGTGCTGGCGTCCGGCGAGGATGTGAATGTGCTGGTGTTTGACACTGAGGTTTACTCCAACACCGGCGGACAGTCTTCAAAGGCCACGCCTACCGGCGCTGTAGCCCAGTTTGCCGCTGCGGGAAAGAAGACTAGGAAGAAGGACCTTGGAAGGATAGCCATGAGCTATGGCTATGTGTATGTGGCCCAGGTGGCCATGGGAGCCAATCAGAACCAGCTTATAAAGGCTCTAATCGAAGCCGAAAGCTATCCCGGGCCTTCTCTCATCATCGCGTACGCCCCGTGCATCAACCACGGAATCAAGATCGGAATGGGCTCGAGCCAGTTAGAGGAGAAAAAGGCTGTGGAGGCGGGATACTGGCACCTGTACCGCTACAACCCGCTTCTGAAGGAACAGGGCAAGAATCCATTCATACTGGATTCAAAGGCGCCAACCGCTTCCTTCAAGGAGTTCCTCATGGGAGAGGTGCGATACTCGGCCCTGACCCAGACCTTCCCCGAAAAGGCCGAAGAACTCTTCAAGAAAGCCGAAGAAGACGCCAGGGATAGGTATGAAAGTTACAAAAAGCTGGCGGAAATGTAATTCGTTTGACTGATACCGTAGATAGCCGAAAGCTAGAAGGAATTTGGAACTATCGAGCTAAATTGAGGACCGGAATATTTCCGGTCTTCTTTTTTGAATCAGTTTGAGTCAGGGGACGGTTCCTTGACTCATCGAGATGAGTCAAGGAACCGTCCCCTGACTCATCCCTGACTCATATTGACTTTTTTTATAAAGGTTATAAAATAGATAGTAGAACACTTGTTCGGAGATGGTTTTTATGCTTCCCATCATTCATGTGGATATGAACGCCTTTTACGCTTCCTGCCATCAGGCACAAGATCCCAATCTCAAGGGAAAGCCCATACTGGTGGCGGGAGATCCCAGAAAGCGCAACGGCATCATCCTCACCGCATCCTATGAGGCCCGCCGGTTTGGGGTGAAGACCGCCATGCCCAACTGGCAGGCGAAAAAACTGTGTCCTCAAGCCATCTTTATAAAGCCGGACTATGACCTCTATGTCAGAACCAGCAGCAGGGTGATGAATATCCTGGGGAGGTTCACGCCCATGGTGGAAGTATTCAGCATAGACGAGGCCTGGCTGGATGTGACGGGATGCGAGGGTCTTTTTGGGGATTCCGTCACCATTGCGCAAAAGATACAGAAGGCTATCCGGAAGGAACTGGACTTGCCATGCTCGGTGGGAGTTTCCTGCAACAAGCTGCTGGCCAAGATGGCGTCGGATATGGAAAAACCCATGGGCCTCACGGTGCTGGCGCCGGAGGACGTACCGCAGATGCTGTGGCCCCTACCCGTGGACAGATTGTTCGGCGTGGGGCGCCGTATGGCCGAGCGCCTGGGGGAGATGAACATCGCCACCATCGGAGACCTGGCCCGGGTGCCGGAGGAGCTTTTGCGCCAGGCTTTCGGATTGAACGGCCGCTATTTGCATCTTGCGGCCAACGGCATCGATGAAAGACCAGTGGACCCGCATTCCATGGATACCGCAAAGTCTATGGGCCATTCCATAACCCTCCCCAGGGACGTGACAAATTTCGAAGAGGCGGAGATGGTGTTGCTCTCCCTTGCGGAGCAGGTGGGAAGGAGGGTGCGCCGGGAAAATTACATGGGCCGCATCGTCACCCTTACGCTGCGGGATGCTTCCTTCGGCACGATCACTCGCTCCATGACCATACCATGCACCTGCGCCACCGACGACATATATGCCGCCGCCCGGAAGCTGCTCCGGGCAAACTGGGACGGCAGGACTCCCCTCAGACTGCTGGGGGTGAGCCTTTCGCAGCTCATAAAAGAATTCGAGCAGGTGTCCCTGTTTAAAGAAGATGAAAAGAAGAACCGCCTCAACCGGATCGTAGACGAAATAAAAGACCGTTTCGGGGACAACGCCATTTTTCGGGCAAAACTTCTGGAAGACAACGGCCTCAACGAAAGGAAGCTCGGCAGGACCGAGGGCAACGCTCCGGCTCTGAAAGGGATCAGAAAAAAAATATAAAACATGGAGACGGGTTGATGGAAACTATGTTATAATAGATTGAGGGATACGCTTCCTTGAATTTACAAAATATTTTAAAGGGGGACTTTTTGATGGAAGACAAAATTTACGACCTAATAAAACAGATGCAGACAGATATTAACAAGCGTTTTGATGCGATGGACGATAAGTTCGATGCGGTAGATAAGCGTTTGGATGCGATGGATGATAAGTTCAATGCAATAGACAAACGCTTCGATGCAATAGATAAAAAGTTCGACGCAATAGATAAAAAGTTCGATGCAATAGATAAACGCTTTGATGAAATGAATGAAAAATTCGTCGCAGTAGATAAACGTATCGATGCAATAGATCAAAAGTTCACAGAGAAAATCGATGACACTTACGGGCTGCTCGAAACCTTGTATGTGGAATTCGATAAAAGGTTCGCTAAGACAGATGAAAGATTTGACAATATGGAAAAAGAGCTTGGAAAAGTGCGCCAGGATATAAGCAAGATAGAAACCAGAATAGATGGTGAAATTGCGGATAAAATCAAAGCTCTGTTTGATGACAGACAGGTGATTCATGAGAAGCTCGATGCACTCGATGAAAAGTTTGACAGGCTTCAGATAAGTGTAAATGAGCTTACTATGAAGGAGCTGCATAATAACACGCGAATAATCGAACTTTCGAGGGATTTAAAAAAAGCCTGCTCATAGAATAAGGCGAAACCTGGCGGCAAGCTTCGGATAAAATGGAGGGACGAAATTGATACTCATAGCCACATCGGGTTATGCCTATAAAGACTGGAAGGGCAAGTTTTACCCGGAGGACATAAAAGAAAAGGATATGTTGGCCTTCTACAGCAAGGTGTTTCCGTTTACAGAAGTAAATTCCAGCTATTATAGCATGCCCAACGGCTATATGTTTTACCACATGATGAAAAAAACTCCGGAAGGTTTCATCTTTGTGGTGAAAGCCTTCGGAGGGATGACCCACGGGAAAGATTTGAGCGAGACAACGGTGGGCAAATTCAAGGAAGCCGTGAAGCCGCTGGCGGATGAAAATCGCCTGGGGTGCGTGCTGCTGCAGTTTCCCTATAGTTTTCACAACAACGAGAATAACAGGGATTATTTGAAGAAGTTCCGGGACAGGATGGGGGAACTGCCCCTGGCGGTGGAATTTCGGACCGCCGACTGGCTGACGCCGGATACCATAAAGCTTTTGCGGGAAAACAAAATGGCTTTTGTGTGCGTGGACGAGCCGCCCATAAAGGGCTTGCTGCCGCCTGTGACTGTGGCAACGGGCCCCATAGGATATATCCGCTTTCATGGCAGAAACAGCAAAAAGTGGTATGCTCATGAAAATTCCTATGAACGCTATGACTATCTATACTCCGAGGAGGAGCTTTCGGAGTGGATCCCCAGAATACGGGAGCTTTCCAATAAAACGGAAGTCGTATTCATCGCCATGAACAACCATTTCAATGCCCAGGCGGTGATGAATGCCAAACAGCTTCTCGGCCTGCTGAATATCATCTGATGAAGATATATGATTCCGGCACGGAAAATCAAGCCCGCCGCGCTATCGCCGGCATAAGGCGACTTTCCATACCGGAATCGATATAATATATGCTTGAGGAGAATCCGGATGAATCATAATTTCAAACTGATGGCCCTTGACATAGACGGCACTTTAATCACAAGCCATTACACCGTTACGCGCCGCACACGAAAGGCCCTGCGGGCCGCTATGGATTCCGGCATGAAGGTCACCATAGCCACGGGAAGGTTTTACCACAGCGCAAGGCACATAGCGAGGAGCATCGGCATTAACGCTCCGCTGGTGTGCAACGACGGAGCTCTGATAAAGGATATATCCACAGGGAAAGTCGCTTTTTTTAAACCTCTGTCCATGGAGATAGCCCGTGACATATTGCGGATTGCCTCGAAATACAGGAGCTTTAATGTTCAGATTTTCATGGAGGACTATAAGATTTACGCCGGAAGGGGTTACCGCAGCATGCAGTTCGGGCGTTTTTTAAAATTTTCCAGCAAGTACTCTGTCGAAGGATGCTATAATTATCTGCGGGATTTTGTATTTGTGCCGGCAAAAGATGCAGGGGACATTGCCGGTGCAGAAAGAATGATGACGCAGCCTCCGGCAAAAATAGTCATTTATGCGGATCCGGGCGAGCTGGAAATTTTTAAAAGGGATATCAAGGAAAAGTTCGGCGACAGCATTTTTTTGACCACTGCCATTAAAAACACCGTGGATATATTAAACGGAGAAGTGTCAAAAGCCCGGGGCATTGCGGTGCTGGCAGAAATGCTGGGGATAAGGCGGCAGGAGATAATAGCCATCGGCGACAATATAAACGACATGCCCATGCTGGAATACGCAGGTCTGGGTGTGGCAATGGGCAACGGTCCCGACGTGGTGAAACAAAAGGCCGATTTCGTTACTGCCACCAATGATGATGACGGTATAGCCCTTTTTATAGAAAAACTGCTACAAAAACAGGAAGGCCGTGGTGACAGGATTATATTTTCAGCAAAGGGACTTTCCCACGGCGGGCCTTCGGTTTAATGGGGCCATTGCGCCGCCTATCTAAATAAATTATCAGGTGAGCGGAGGTGATTGCATGGGCGAGCTCATCGAATTGGACAGAGTAAAGCTTTCAAGTTTTGTCCGGGAAAAACTGGAGATGTTTCCGGAAGTGGCTGGGGCATATTTTTTTGGGTCCGTTCTCGAGAAAATGAGACCTGATAGTGATATTGATTTGGGAATCATATTACAAACCGGTGCGATAAAAAGCGAAAAAGAAATGGACCTCTTCCTTGCAAAGCTGGTCAATACCTTGGGCAATTATGAGGGGCATACTTTTGATGTTGTATCGGTAGAGAACGTCAACAGTATTCTGGCGTTTAAGATTTTGAAAAATGGGGAACCCGTATATGTTAAAGATGAAGACAAAGTGACCGATACAATAGAAATTGTTAGTCGACTCTATTCTGAAAACTACCCTCGATATAAAGAAGCCCTTAACATAATTCTGGAGGGGTAAAATTATGACAGTTGACATGGATAGAATTGCTACAAAAATATCTTATATCAAGGAACAAGTATCATCAATTCGAGAATTATTAAAAGAAAAAGGCAAAGATGAAATATTAGCGGACACATGGCTCTTAAGAGGGTTAAAGTATTCCCTGCAGACAGCGGTGGAAGCTATGATTGACATAATATACCACATAAGCGCAAAATATTTTAATAAGGCTGCGCAGGATGCACGGGAGGGATTAGACATACTTTTAGAGCATAGCGTCATTGATATAAATAGTTATAACATATATAGCTCAATGATCGGATTTAGAAATCGGGTTGTACATGGATATCAGCAGGTAACTCCTGAAAGAGTGTATGAAATAGCATCAGATGAACTTGTTGATTTTGAAAGGTTTATCGAACAAATCCTAAAGTTTTTGAGAAGAGATTAGGGACATCCTGTCTTGCTATACAATGATGTCCCTTAATTTTGCAAATCATGAAGTCATGATGTTCCGCTTTGATGCGGCATTTTTTGTGTCCATGCTGCATCTTTTTATGGCGCTTTGGATTATGGAGCCGATAAATTCCGCAGCCGTCATGCCGAGAGCCTCTGCCATATATCCCATGTAGCCATTGTGGGCCCTGCCGGAGGACATGGTAAGGCCTGCAAAGGTGTTCAGCTCCAGGAAATAGGGTGTGCCGTCCCGACCAAGAATCATGTCTATGCGGCCGAAATCCTTTGCATTCAGGACTTTGTATATTTTTTTGGCTGTGTAGATTATTCTGTTTTGTTCTTCGGGAGAAAGTTCTGCAGGGCAGTGAATGATTTCATTGTCCAGCATCTTATGTTCAAAGGTATTGGTGATGGTGGAATTGTACTCAATTTCCAGAATGGGCAAAACCCTCGGCTCATCATAGCCGATGATACCCACGGTGATTTCCCGGCCGCTGATGAACTCCTCTACGAGAGCCGGCTGGCCCATCTTTTCCGTTATCTTGGCTACCACCCCGGGCAGATCTTCAGGTTTTTTCACCACATTTTCTTCGCTTATTCCAGCACTGCCGCGCCCTCTCACGGGCTTTACAAAAAGCGGATACTTGAGATGATGCTCCGGAATCCTGTCGGGACCGTTTGCCACGAAAAATCCGGGCGTTGGCAATCTATGGTATGCCACTATCTTTTTGCGGTCGGCTTTGCTGGTGGCTACCAGGTCGAGACCGGAGCCCACAAAGGGTATGCCGAAGACTTCAAGAAAAGCCACTTCCCTCAGGGATGAAGCATTGAAGACCAGGTCCACTTTTTCATTGATCAGAGTTTGAAGGGTTTCCCGGGGATCTTTTTTCCATTCGATTAGGGCCGCCTCAAAACCGGCTTCCTTAATGGCTGAATAGTGTTGAAAGGCCTCATCGTAAGCATCATCGAAGATCTTGTCCTGTGTGAGCCTTCTCTGAAGCTCCACATTTCTGAATCTCCTCCAAAATACTCCTACTTTCAACTTTCATTCCCCCTTATTAATTTTTAATGAAATGACGATCCGGTGTTTGATCGTTCGGCATTAATATTATATATCAAGGAGACACATTGTTGCAATAATATTTTGATTTATCAGGATTGAAACCTAGATACTGCGCGGCAGCACCGTTATTTATTCTGCGGTTCAATCCATAACTACTTTCTTACCCGCGCTTCCTTTTACAGTATTCAATCAGGTGCAATTGCAACATGTGGATACTACACCTATTTCTGTGAGAGGCCTCACTCCCGTTCTATATCAACTGCGGGTGACGGTTATATCTACTCCATCCATAGGGACGGTAACCACACTTTCCCAGGTGCTCAGCGCCACCGAGATAGAGGCCTATTCGGCAAGTCCATAATATAAAGGAAGAATAAAGTGCCGGTCAGGAGAAGGCCGGCATTAATTTTTATTGCACAAATAAATTAAAACCATTTTTTAAAAAAATTGTCATCGATGCCAGGGTAATTCCTATACTTTAAAAACTTTATGAAATCGTCAAAACTTACATTTTTATACATGTATGTATTTAAATAGGACCGCAGAAAATCCAGCATTTTTTCCTCGCCTATGGTATTTTTCAGTTCTTCGTAAAACAAGGCCCCTTTGACATAGACAACGGCGAAATATTCACGGTTGTCCATGAAGGATTTGACGGGGTCCCGCATGCTTCTCTTGCTCTGTTTTATCAGATTCATGCTGGAATTGACCTGTCTTTCAAAATAAGATTCCCTGCCGGCATCCCCGTACCTTTTTTCGAAGTAATAGAGCGTTGAAAACTCCGTCAATCCCTCATCCAGCCACGGCTCGTTTATGGAATCATTTCCAACCAGGCCGTACCACCACTGGTGCGCTACTTCGTGAGCCATGGACCTTTCGAAAGAAGTGTTGGAAAGAGCGGGTTCCCGGTATTTGGCGGTGTTCATCATTATAAAAGTGGGAAATTCCATGCCTCCGGCGTAGAAGTTGGCTTCAGCTATGCGCAGTTCCGGGTACGGGTATTTCCCAAAGCTGCGGTTATAGATGGCCAGTGCGTGTTTTGCCACATCCAGGGCCATGAAACCTCCTTTTTTGTCTTCGGGGTGAAAATAGGATATGATTTTTATACCGTCCACAAAATCCTCGGCGGTTTCATAATTATTGCTGATGGCTGCGGCGAAATCCCGGATTTTTTCCGCTGAATACACAAAAACAGCCTTTTCTCCTTTTACCGTATGCGTTTTCAATGTTCCCGAGGCGGCCACGGTAAAGCCCTGCGGCACTGTGAAGCTGACGGTGTAATCTGATATATCGCTGAAAGCGGGGTCTCCCATGGCGGGGTGCCTGTCCAGCTTCCATCCTCCGCTGGAGTAAACCGCCAGAATGGGGTACCAGTAGCCGAGAGAAAGTGTGACAGCCCCGCCGCCAAACACCCTGTATCCGAACCTGTAGTTGGCTTTCGGGACGGTGAGCGTGAAAGTGAGGCGTATCCTGGAAGACTCCCCTGGCTGTACGGGTTTATTAAGCGACAGCTTTAATACCTCGTCATTGTTTTGGACTACCCACCTGATTGGGTCTCCGTCCTGCAAAGCCTGGAGGATGTCGATGCCTCCAGTGGAAAAACCGTCAGGGAAGACCAGATCAAGGTCCCGGGAAGAAAACGGAGGGTGTTTCTGGTCTTTGAATATATTTGGGTAGAGGTGAAAATATAGCTCGCTCATGCTTTTACCTGTATTATTCACATATTTTAAGTGCATTTCGGCCTTTATGAGGTTTAGCCCGTTGTATTCAAGCCTTATGTCATAAGCGTTTTGCTGCGGCTCGGGCTCTTTTTCGGCCTCACGGGTGGGCGCGGAGCTCTGGCTGCTGTTGAGCGGCGGCTGCTTGAAGGCGAAAGCCATGAAGAAAACCAGCATTGCGAGCAGCATGATTGCAAATACTGCTATAAATTTTTTCAAGGCATGACCTCCCGAAATGTTTCGTTGTTTATTAAAATTCGATTATAAACCGTCAAATTCCTTCTTTTTCCTTTTAATTTATTTGCTAAATTCATGAAAAAGAAGTACAAAATTAAAAATCTTAGAGGAAAACGGCCATTCGTGTCGAATTAATAATCTATATTCTGGTTAAAAAGTTTTTTGCAAAGGGGAAAGGCACGATATTAAATGAATTGCTGGAAGATATTTATTGTCATGGCTTTGCTGATTTTTAGCGTGTTTAAGATTCCTTCTTTTGCTCAAAATGGCCGGTACATAACAGTAATTCATAACGAAAATGCGGGGAAGATTGCTGATGCCCCGAACAAAAACCAAAATTTTACCACGCTTATGGAACTGCCGGATGGCAACGTGAATCATGAATCCGTAAAACCTTATTCCCAAAAAGCAAGTTCTTCTGATGATATGCCTTCTGGAGCAGCAGATTCAGCCAACTCTCTGGAAGATTATATTTTTCCGAGCAAGCTGACAGTTATTGATGCGGGAGAAACAGAAGCTGTTGCTTTAAAACAAAAGCCCATGGCAGATTCAAAGGCATTAGGCATGGTTTACGGCAGCCTTGCCCATGTGGAAGTGCTTGGAGGCGAAGATGGGGAATACGTGAAGATAAGGGCAAGGGATTATGATTCTGGCAGGCTGGTTGATGGGTACGTCTTGAAAAAGAGCATAAAACATGTTTCAACCAATCAAAATTACGGAGTGGTAGTTGATACAGATAGCCAAAAGGTATATATTTATAAAGGCAATACGCTGTTTAAGACCTTTTTGTGCTCTACGGGCATGGAGGGCATGTATGAAACTCCTGAAGGCATTTATATGATTGGCAGCCGCGGGCCGTCATTCTACAGCAAAAAATACAGGCAGGGGGCTTACAATTGGGTGAGGTTCAATAAGGGGTATCTCTTCCACAGTATTCCATTCGATGAAAATTATAATATTATTGCGTCAGAAGCGGACAAGCTGGGCACAAAAGCTTCTCACGGCTGCGTCCGGTTGTCGGTTGATGATGCAAAATGGTTTTACGAAAATATACCAAAAAACACGGTGGTTATTGTAACAAAGTAAGCCGGTTGATATGTAGCTGATTGTAAAAGTCAGCGATCTAAATAACAAAAAATGGCAAAGTAAAGATTGGGGGATGAGTCAGGTGAGTCAGGGGACGGTTCCTTGACTCAACCTGTTGAGTCAAGGAACCGTCCCCTGACTCAAACTGCTGACTCATAATTTTAAAAGGGGGCTTCTGTATGGCTGTGCAGTGGACCGAGGATCTTGCAACGGGCATTGAAGAAATCGACAGCCAGCACAAAGAATTGTTCAACAGGATAAATGCGCTGGTGGATGCGTGCTCCAGGGGAAAGGGCAGGGAGGAATTATCCGGTATCCTCGATTTTCTCGGAGACTATGTGGTCATGCATTTTGGAGCCGAGGAAAAACGCATGAAGGCTCAGGGCTTTCCGGATTATGAAAAGCATAAAAAGCAGCATGACGGTTTCATAGAGGAATTTCAGGATTTAAAAAATAAGCTGGAGCAAAAAGGCCCTACAGTTGATCTGGTGATAAAGGTCAATCACTTCCTATTTGACTGGCTGATAAACCATATCAGGAAGATGGACAAGGTGCTGGGGGTTTTTTTAAAGAAAAAAGGCCTTCAATGAATAGCGGGTAAGAAAAACCGGGTGAGGGCATTACCTTACCCGGTTTTTTACAGGCTTGCAACTTCAGTTTAAAAAAGTTAAAATAAAACGGGTAAGGTGGATTAAAATGTCGAAGGCAGGTAGAGATGCGGGATGGATAGCTTAAACATGGAGCTTTTAAAGCCGCTTGATGAGGCAAAGTATCTCACGCAGGAGAATGCGGCGAGGTACAGAGTCATCATGCGCTTTTTTTATGAGCAGCACCAGAGGCTGCGCTATTTCCTTTACAAAGAAGATGTTTTTGATTATATGAAGCAGTTTGAGGTCTTTTCGGATTACACCATGGATAAGTGCGAGCAGGATTTGAACGCCCTTTCGCAGTGGAAAAACCTCATCTCGACGCAAGACACGACCAGGGCTTCCACCCTGGAGGAGTTTAAAAATAAGAAGTTCAGGTATCAGCTCAGCCCTTACTCCATTGAGATAGAGAGGATGACTATAAGGCTCGAGAGCCTTTCGGGGTATGGCGGGTCGCTGGAGCCGTCCCTTTTCGAGAGGATATACGCCGCCCTGCTCAAGATAAATGATTTTTCCGCATCCTCCGACACGGCGGCGGCCCACCGGTGGTGGCAGGATCTGAATGCGGATTTCGAGAGCATATATCACAACGCCACCGACTACATAGCGAGCCTCCAGAGCTCCCGGGCGGATGAGCTTATGAAGACGGAGGCTTTTATAGTATACAAGGATCGCATGATAGAATACCTGCGGGATTTTATAAAGGACCTGCAGCGGTTTTCGTCGGCCATCGAGGAATTTTTGAGAAAGCTGGATGCAGGTGTTGTAAAAAATGTTATAGACAGGCTGGTGGAATACGAGCTTTCGGTCCCCAGGATTGATGTCCGCCCGGAGCCTGATGAAATAAGGGAGGAGATCCAGAGCCGCTGGGAAAATCTGACGGGCTGGTTTCTCGGTTACGGCGGCGACGAGAGCGAAGCGTACCGGCTTTTTTCCGTGACGAATGAGATAATAAGGAAGATAACCCGCTTTGCAGCCAGAATAGCCGAGAGCCGCTCCAGAACCTTAAGCCGGAAGGACGATTATTTGAAGCTTGCGGCAGCCTTTGCAAGGTGCAAAAGCTTGAATGAAGCCCACCTGCTATCGGCTGCGGCGTTCGGGGCTTTCAATACCCGCCACCTTTCGGGGGAGCAGGAAAGGACCACTGAAAGTATCACCGGCGGGGTGTGGGAGGAAAAGCCCGGCCTTTTCATCCTGAAACCCAAGACCAGGAGTTATTCCGAAAGCGGCAAAACCTGCGCCATTCGGGACAGCGGCGAATATAAAAACCGCAGCCTGAGGGAATATCTGCTGGAACTTGCGCGGGAAAGAGAGATGGTGGAAAGCCTCATCTCGGGCAACAGGATAAATCTTGCAGAGCTCCCCGAGTTGGAACCTTCTGTGAGGGTAACCCTGCTTCGCTGGATCGGCAAGGCCATGGGAAACAGGAACAGAACGGCAAAGACGGAAGACGGCAGGCTTTACAGGGTAATTTTTCCCAAAAACGATGAGCGCATATGGCTGAGGTGCACGGACGGCAATATAAACATGCCGGCTTTTATCATAGAATTTGAGGAGGCCGGGTGATTCTATGGAAGAATTACATATGCTGTTGGAAAACTTCTGGATACTCAGAGACGAAGACCGGGACGCATATTACAGAATAAGGGACGCCCAGGAGCGCATGAAGTCTTTCCTGGAGGAAAAGCTGGGGTACAGGCTTTTGATAAACCCGCGCATGGCAAAGCTGGAGAAGGTGCCGGGCGAAGCGGAACCCTGGATGGGCATCCAGGATTTTAAAGAGCCCATGGATTACGCCTTTTTGTGCCTGCTTCTGGCTTTTCTGGAAGAAAAAGGGCCGGAGGAGCAGTTCGTGCTTTCAAATATAACGGAGTATATCCAGGCGGCCTATGATGGCGATGAAAAGGTGGACTGGACGCTGTATTCCCACAGGAGGTCGTTGGTGCGGGCTCTTGTTTTCGCGACAAAATACGGGATTTTGAAGGTGAATGACGGCGAGCAGGAAAGGTTTTCGGACGACAGGAGCACAGAGGTGCTCTATGAGAATACCGGGATATCCGGGTATTTTCTGAGAAGCTTCGGGCGGGAACTCGGCGACAACATTGATTTTGAAACCCTGCTGGAAAGCGAACGGTTCGCCGGAGACGCCGACAGAGGCAGCATTCGCCGCCACAGGGTGTACCGCAAGCTGCTGCTTTCGCCGGCGGTGTACAGCCGGGGGCCCGAGGACCAGGATTTCCTCTATATAAAAAATTACAGGAATACTATCCAGAAGGATTTTGAGGAAAACGTGGGCGCAAAACTCCACCTGCACAAAAGTTCCGCATTCCTCGTGTATGACGGTTCTTTTCAAAACAGGTACGTTTTTCCTGACGGAGGCAATGTTTCGGACATCATACTGCAGGTGGCGGGGCTCATCCGAAAAAAGCTGGAGGAAGGGAAGCTTCAGGCAAAGCCCGACGATACGATAGAAATGCCGGAAATGGAATTTCACCGCATCATATTGGAATGCAGGGAATTATATAAAGACGGCTGGTATAAATCTTACCGGGAGCTTGCACCCGAAAAGCTCATCCGGGAGGTGGCGGATGCGATGGAGTCATGGAAGATGATTGAAAAAGACGGAGCGCTCCGCTCGGTTAAAATTCTGCCTTTGATGGGAAAATTTGTCGGAGAATACCCGGAAAATTTCAGGAAGGAAGAGACAAATCATGAAGAGTAGATGGATGCTGAACAGAGCTGGGCTTATAAATTTTTGGTACTATGATGATGAGGAATTCGACTTTTCCGGAGGGAGGCTTCTTCTGAGGGGAGCCAACGGTTCAGGCAAATCAGTGACCATGCAGAGCTTCATCCCCCTGCTTTTGGACGGGAACAAGAGCCCCGAGAGGCTGGACCCTTTCGGATCCAGGGCCAGGAGGCTGGAAGATTATCTCTTGGGGGAGGAGTCTGTAAGCGGCGTCGACGAGAGGACAGGATATCTTTATATGGAGTTCAAGCGGCAATATGCCGAAAGTTACATAACCGTGGGACTGGGCCTGAAGGCCAGGCGGGGGCAGAGCCTGGACTCCTGGGGGTTTATAATCCTGGACGGCCGCCGGGTGGGCAGGGATTTGCATTTGTACAAATGGGAAATAGGCCCCGACGGCAAAAAGCAAAAGGTGCCTCTTTCCAAAAGGGAGCTGAAGGCGAAGATCGTACCGGGCGGCGAAGTGACGGAGAGTCAGAGGGAATACATGGAAATGGTGAACAAGTACATCTTCGGATTCAACACTGTGGAAGAATACGACGAACTCATAAAACTGCTGGTGCAGCTTCGAAGCCCCAAGCTTTCCAAGGACTTCCGCCCGACTGTCATATACGAGATAATGAATGCCGCCCTTCCGGCACTTTCCGACGAAGATTTAAGGCCCCTGTCGGAGACCATAGAAAACATGGACGAGATTAAGGCGCACCTGGATGAACTGTATAAAAGCCGCGGGGCTGCAGCGAGGCTCAAAGCCGAGTATGACTCTTACAACCGCTTTATCTTATATGAAAAGTCCAAGGCACTGGTAAAATCTTATCAGGACCTGTCAGAAGCCGTGAAAAACCGCGACGCCCTGGCGAATGAAATCGAGAGCCAGAAGAGGCTGGAGGAGGAGCTTGCTGCAAAAATCGGGGCACTGCAGGCAGAGCAGGCGGCTTTAAAGCAGAAGGAAGAGTCTTTGAGGGAAAACGACGCCTTCAAGGCGGGGCAGGCGCTGGCAAAAGAGGAACAGCAGCTCAAAGACAGAAAGGCCGCCCTTGAAAAAAAGCGCTGCCAGTTGAATGAAAAGAATTCCCGCAAAAAGGAGCTAGAGCGGCAGATAGGAGAGGCTGCCCGGGAAAAGGAAGCCGTGGAGCTTGCAATGCGGGAAACCATGGCGGATATGGACAAGGCCGCAGGCGCTTCCGACTTTATGGAACATGATTTTTCAAAGGACGAGCTTCAAAAAGTTTTCGGTAGGAAATTTGATTTTACTTTTTGGAAGAGCGAGGCTTCAAAACATAAAAATAAAATAAAGAAAGCCCTGGAGGCCATGCAAAAAGAGCGGGAGGAAAACAGGAGGTACGACAGGGCGCTCCAGGAGCAGGACGTTTTGAGGAAAGAGAGGGATGATTGCCTAAGGCGCCTTAAAGAGTGGGAAGCCCAGTTTGATACGGTGAAAGGCGAGTATGTGGAAAAGATATACGCCTGGTCCGATGCGAACGGGGAACTCAAGATTCAGCGGGACTCTCTGGAAGCCCTGGCGCGCCTGGCGCTAAACTATGGCGACAGAATCAGGTTTGAAGACATATTGAAGGAAGTCAGGGCATTTTTCGAGAATAAAAACCGACAGCTTCTCGACAGCAGAATATCGCTTCAAAACCGGAGAGCGCAGGAAGTAAATCTGCTCGATGAGAAGAAGGCCGAGCTTGAGGAATGGAAAAACAAAAAAGATCCGGAACCCGAGCGGCATCCCCAGGTGGAGCAAAACCGCAAAAGGCTTCGGGAAAGCGGCATCCCTCATGTGCCGCTTTACATGGCCCTGGAATTTAAAGAAGATGTGGATGAAGAAGCCAGGGGCAGGCTGGAAGCAGCCCTGGAAGACATGGGCCTTCTGGATGCGCTGATAGTGCCGAAGGAATATCTGGATAGGGCCATGGCGATGGATGGCAGCATGTGCGACCGGTTCATAGCTCCCGGACGATTTTCCATGAACCTCAATGTGCTGCAGTACTTCGATGTGGCCGGTCTGGAAGGGGTGTCCGTTTCCCGGGAAACGGTGGACGACGCTTTGAGAAACATCCTGGCGTACCGGGAGGAAAACGCCACTTACGTGGAAGACGACGGATTTTTCGGCATAGGCGTGCTGAAGGGCAAGGGCAGAGGCGGCGAAAGGCCGAGATATATCGGTTATGAATCGCGAAAAAGATTCAGGGAAGAAAAGATTGCGGCTTTGAACCGGGAGATTGAGGAAATAAACGGACGCGTACAGAGCATGGATGAACAAATAGAAATATTGGGCGAAAGGATTGCTCAACTGAAGCAGGAGTACGACGCTTTCCCCGGTCCGCAAGACATGGACGCGGCGCTGGCTACCTGCCGGGATGCAGAAAGAGAGCTTAAAAATGCCGAAAAAGCCCTGGAAAGCAAGAATCAGGAAGTAAATACGCTTTTTGATTTACTGCAAAATTTAAGGGCGGAGGTCAGAAAGCTCACATCGGGCATCAATATCAGGGCTGATATAAAGTCCTATGAAGAAGCCCTGGACAACATGGACGAATACGGCGAAAACCTGGGGCGGCTGGAGATAGCGTACAGTAAAATGCTTTCCGCTGCGGAGAAAGTTTCTATACTCACGCAAAATTATGAGGATGCGAGAGCCGACGCGGACGACCTTACAGCTGAAATCAGGGATATCGAAGCGGCGATCAGTGAAAGCCTTGCGCGGATAAAAGCCCTGAATGAGACAATAGAGACTCTGGGCCTTGCGAAGCTGGAAGAGGAGCTGAAGGGGTGCATACGCAGGCTGGAGGAGATCCCTGAAAAAATAAGGGAAGCCGATAACCTTGCGACGGCTACGGCCACCAGAAGGCAGAACAACATGGAAAAACTGGCGGAGCTTGATAAAAAGATAGAGCTGATATCCGGCATATGCAGCATCTATAAAAAAGGGTTTCTTGACGAATGGAAACTGGGATTCGTGAAGGACCTAGGAGATTTGCCGGAGAGTGCGGGGGATGATGAAATATCGGGTTTTTGCCGGAAGATCGTAAAGGCTCTGGGGGCTTTTGCGGAAAGGCCAGGCCTGGACAGAGAGAAAATTACAAGAGACTTGCAGGAAGCATTTTATATAAATCAGGTGGAGCTTTTAAACTACGGGCTTGCCATGGGTTATCTTTTCGAGGATGCGTCCATCCCGGAAGAAACCCCAGCCGGCGGGGAAACATCCGACGAAGAAAGAATGGATGCGCTCCGTCATGCAGCAGCCAAACTCAGGCGTTTCCAGATTACGGCTAACCTGCAGGGAAAAATTGTATCGCTATATACCCTGTACGACACCATAGAGCAGGATATTGCGGCCAATGAGGCGCTTTTGCGGGAGACGGACCGAAAACTCTTTGAGGAAATAATATTGCACAACGTCGGGAAAAAGATAAGGGCCAGGATTTTCAGGGCGGAGGAATGGGTGAAAGACATGAACCGCCTGATGTCCGAGAGGGATACCTCCAGCGGCATTACGTTTTCGCTTCAATGGAAGCCGGTCCCTGCCGAAAGCGAAGAGGAAATGGATACCAGGCAGCTGGTGGAAATTCTCAAATCCGGTGCCCAGATGTTGAAACCCGAAGAATTTAATCTTGTCACAAGACATTTCAGGTCCAAAGTTGACAGGGCCAGGAAAGTCATGGACAATGCCGACAATACGGAGACGTTCCATCATATAATAAAGGATATACTGGACTACAGGAAATGGTTTGAGTTTAAGCTGTATTTCAGAAAAGAAGGGGAAACCCGCCGAGAGCTCACCAACCATGCCTTTGATAAGCTCAGCGGCGGAGAAAAGGCCATGGCCATGTATATTCCGCTGTTTTCGGCGGTATGTGCCCGGTATAACTCGGCGGCCCAGGATGCGCCCAGAGTAATATCTCTGGATGAAGCCTTTGCGGGCGTTGACGACACCAATATAAGGGACATGTTCGGGCTGATGGAGGATTTGAATTTCAATTTTATCATAAATTCGCAGGTGCTATGGGGAGACTACGACACTGTGCCGGAGCTTTCCATATGCGAGCTGGTGCGGCCGAAGAACGCCGGCTTTGTCACGGTCATAAGATATATATGGGACGGCAAAAAGCGCATGCTGAAATATGATGTGGATGAAGATGCGGCACAAGCCGCGGGAAGTGGTAAATGAGAGGTTTGATGTGTGAAAGAATGAGAAGGATATGAAGCAGGAAGATTTAAACTTTTTTAAAGATAATAGAGGTTACCGACGGCTTTTTGAAGCCTTCAGAAAAAAATATAAGAGCCTGGGCCGCATTGGCGGCAGCATCCAGCTTTCGAACCTTTCCCGGGAGGAAAAGGAAGTGCTCACCAACCATTTCAGAAAGGATTACACCAGGCAGAGTTCGGCCTGCGTAAGCCTTTTGAAATTTGAAGAATCCCTTAAAAGCACCAGGTTCGAATGTTATTCTTTGAAGGAAATTCTGGAGGCGTATTTTGGAGAGCCGCTGACCGGCAAAAAAGAAGACGAAGAAGCTTTTCGGGTTCAAAGGGACCGGTTTTTCGAAAGGCTTTTTTCCGTGTGCCGCAGCGAAGAAAGCAGGACCTGGCTCAGGAGCGTGTATGAGGGAAAGGCCGCCGGAGCCAGAGCCGTTGAAACGAGGCTTTCGAAGGAAGACGACAGGAAAAGACTTTTCCGGGAGATGGAGGATGTCTTGCGGGCGCTGGACGAGTTGCCTGTGAAGCGAAAGAAAAAGGAACGGCTCGCGGTATTTGCGTCCAGGATAACCCAGAACCCTCACGCCTTCGATATCGGCACCGCTGTCGGGAATCTTTTTTTCAACGCCCTTCTCACCGTCATGGATGCCGAAAAAGCGAAAGACAGCCGGGACCGGGTGGAGGTATACTACGCTGCAGGGATTTTGATGGATGAGATATCGAATTATGTCACCATTGCAGGACTTCGGGCTTTCAGAGGCGATATTGCCGACCCGGTATGGCAGGCGGCCTATGAGAACGGGGAAGTGCTTCAAGTGCCGCTTTTGAATTTAAGCAGCATCGACAGAGTAACAAGCCCCATCGGAAAAGTGTTTGTAGTGGAAAATCCGGGCATTTTTTCTTCGCTTATCGATACGAGCAGATCCGGAAAATCGCCCCAGCGCCCGCTTATATGCACTTTCGGCCAGCCCAGGCTTTCTGCATTTGTCCTTCTGGACCTTCTGGTCGACAGCGGCATGCAAATTTATTATTCCGGCGATTTCGACCCCGAAGGGATCCTTATTGCCGACAGGCTTTTTCGGCGATATAAAGCTAATTTAAAATTATGGCATTATAGTGTCGGGGACTATAAAAAATGCCTTTCTCAAAAAACAATAAGCGAAAAAAGGCTTTCAATGCTGAAAAACCTGGCATGCCCGGAACTTGCTCCCGTGGCCCGGCACATGCTTGAAGTAAAAAGAGCGGGATATCAGGAACTTCTGATAGACGACCTTGCCGCGGAAGTGAGTCAGTGAGTCAGGGGACGGTTCTCTGACTCAAAAATGAGTCAGAGAACCGTCCCCTGACTCACTAACTCAGAAAGGAGTTTTTCCATTGCAGAAAGAAATATTTGACTGTAATAAAATAGCATCCTCCGATCAGCGGTATAGCCCGGGGAAGGCTGCCCGGGCGGCAGCCGTGGTCATGGCCGCCACGCTTTCCAGCAAGATACTGGGCTTTTTTCGGGAACTCTTGATCGGCGCAAAGTTCGGCGCCACAAACGTGACCGATGCATATCTGGTATCCCTTACCGTCCCAGCGGTTATATTTGCCACCGTAGCGGGAGCCCTTGCCACCACCTTTATTCCGGTATATTCCGATGTGGCTGCAAAAAAGGGTAAGATTCCTGCGGCAGATTTTGCCCGTAACCTTTTCAATGTTGTCCTGGCGATATCTATAACTATAAGCCTGGCAGGCATTTTAATGGCAGAGCCTCTTGTAAAGCTGGTAGCCATGGGATTTACCGGCGAGACCCTCAATCTGGCTGTAAGTTTCACCCGTGTTACCATGATTGTCTGTGTATTCGTAGGCCTTTCAAACATTTTAACAGGTTTTTTACAGTCCCATCAGCAGTTTGCGATCCCGGCCCTCATTGGAATACCGTATAATCTCATTATTATCGGAGCCCTTCTGTCAAGTTCTCTTTTCGGGATATGGGGATTAGTAGCAGCCTCAGTGCTGGCAGCCGCCGCCCAGGTCCTTATCCAGATGCCCGCGGCTTTCAAACTGGGCTTTCGAATCGGTGGGAAACCTGATTTTCATGACGAGGCCCTGAAGCGCACAGGTATTTTGGTTGTGCCGGTGGTTTTGGGGACCGGTGTAAGCCAGATAAATACCCTGGTGGACAGGATGCTGGCATCGGGACTGGCTGAGGGCAGTATAGCAGCTCTTAATTTCGCGAACCGCCTGAACGGTTTTGCCTTCGGGATTTTTACCCTATCCATAGCGACAGTGGTATATCCTACCCTTTCAAAACTTTCGGCGAATAAGGACATGGATGCATTTAAAAATGCTCTGGGAAGGGCAGCGGGTTTTGTCATCGCCATTGTCATGCCCATGACCGCAGGAGCCATTATTCTCCGAGTGCCTATAGTGCGGTTTCTTTTCGAGCGGGGGGCTTTTGACGAAAGGGCCACATTTATGACCGCCACGGCCCTCCTCTATTATTCAATAGGAATGGTAGCCTTTGGTCTCCGGGATGTTTTAAACCGGGGTTTTTATTCTCTGCAGGACACAAAAACGCCCATGATAAACGGCGCCATTGCCATGGCGATAAACATAATTCTTAACCTGATCCTAGTAAGGTTTATGGGCATGGGAGGCCTGGCGCTTTCCACCAGTATTTCCGCCATTGCCGGTACGGTGATGCTTTTTTACAGCTTGAGGAGAAGGATAGGTCCCATTGGAGGGAAGAAAATAGCGGAAAGCCTTATTAAGTCAGGGATCGCTTCGGCCGTCATGGCAGCCGCAGTCCATTTTACCTATGGATACATGAGCGCGATTTTTACACCTGTTGGTATCATCAGACAGGCTATGGACCTGGGCACAGCTATCCTTTCGGGATGTCTGGTATATTTTATAATGTGTATCTTGCTGAAAATGGATGAGGTTTTCTGGATGTTTTCCATATTGAAAAATTATTTCTCGAACTCATCCATGACATGATAAGGAATGTACCCTGGTGGGTCAGGGGAGTTACATGGGCGGGCATAATCCTTATGGCTGAGTATCTAACCGGAATGGCCATCAGGCTTTTGACGGGGGTATGCCCCTGGGATTACGGCAGTAGAGCCTTTGCCATGGATGGAGTTATGCGTTTGGACTACGGCATATTCTGGTTTTTTGTGGGACTGGGGTTCGAGAGGCTTCATGATTCCCTTAAATGAAAAAGAAGTTACAGATGATTAGTATCGACAATTCTATTTAATAGTAGATAAATTTCCATCTTCACCGCATCCTGAAAGTTCCTGATGTCAAGACCTGTCTGCTCATGGATTTTGTCTAATCTATACATTAAAGTATTTCGGTGGATATAAAGCTTCCGGGCGGCTTCTGCTATATTAAGGTTGCAGTCCAGGACCGCTCGAATGGTTGTGAGGGCATCTTCATCGAGTTTTTTAAGCTTGCTGCCGATCTCGCCGACGAACTCCCGCATGTTTTGTTCCGGCAGAAAAGAAAACAGCTTTTCCAGCTCCATTTCCGGGTAAAACACGACTCCAGTTTTTAGCGGCCATGCAAATGTCAATGCCTTTTTCGCATCTTCCAGTGCTCCCGTTAATTCCTCCCGGCAACAGGCGATGCCGCCGATGCTGATTAAAATCCTTGTGGGAAATTCCTCGCTCAATGTTTCATAAAGCGCCCGGGAGGCCTCCTTGAGTTCATCGATATTACCCGTCGGAATAATCAGCAAAAGCATATCTTCGACTATTACGGCAAATCCCTCTTCGAACAGCCTCCGGACCAGCGGTTCGAGGTCGAGACCGACCTCGTTTTTTATGACTATCAATCCGCAGGGGAAGGGAAAGTCCTCAATTTCTACGTTTTTTCCAAGAATGTAAGCTCTCAACTTTTCTTCAAATATGCTGTTGGCAAAACCCTCCAGCAAAAGGCAGAAATCCTTCAGCTGGGCCGATGGCAAATCGGCTGCAAGATGATATTCCGCTCCGCCCAGCCTGACGGTTGCTTTTCGGCACTTTTGCTTCAATTCATCGCCGAACACCCTGCGGCCGTATTTATCCATCAGCGTAAAAGGCGTATGAAGCGAGGGCTTTATTGAAGAAAGAATGTTTATCAGTGTTTTTTGCATGAAATATCACCAATATAATCATACAATAATTTTAGTTAAAGAGAAAGTTTTTTGCTTGAAAAACATCACATAGTGATGTATTATTTATATGAAGGGAGTGATGCAGATGAGGACCACATTAAATATTTCCGATGATGTTATTAAAGAAGTAGAGAGTATTTATCCTATAAAAAACAGGTCAAAGGCCATTGAGGAAGCATTAAAAGATGCCATTAAATATAAAAAAATTGCCAGGTTGAAGAGTCTTAAAGGCAAAATCGAATTTGAAATCGGACCGGAAGATATAGAAAAAATAAGGAGTTTAGATAATGAAGAATTTAACAGGTAAGGTCTTAATAGATACATCAATATGGATAGAATATTTTCGGGGCAATAGTGAGATTACCAATATTGTAGACCTTCTTATTGATGAAGATAGAGCTGTCGTAGTAGGGCCGGTCATATCCGAACTCATTCAAGGCGTAAAGGATAAGACAAAAGCCGAGGAACTGATTACAAACATTAAAGCTCTACCATATATCGATATCAGGAAATCCGATTGGATTGATATCGGTCTTTTTTCATTTAAATTGCGAAAAAAAGGTTTGACCATTCCTTTTACGGACACAATCATTGCTGCTGTAGCAATCAAATATCATCTATCCATGTATTCTATTGATAAACATTTTGATTATATAGAAGAACTGTTAAAATTTCAGGGAAATAAGTAAAACCCGCCCGGGAGATTATCTTAGGCGGGTTTTACTATCGATTATTTTTGATTATATTTTCTGATGGTTCATTTAAACGTTTTTGGCCTTTCTAGTTTGGCTGCCATTTATTTTTGATTATATTGTCAACTTAAAATCCTTTTTGTGCTGGCCTTATCGAACAGGTGCAGTTTATTCATGTCAAAACCTATCTTCACCACATCGCCCGGCCTTGCGCTGCTCCTGGGGTCCACTCTGGCTGTAAGAGTGTGCTCTCCGAAGGTGAGGTATAAATATGTCTCGGAACCCATGAGCTCCACCACATCCACTTTTACATCAAAGCAATACTCCGGGAAGTAATCCAGGAAGGCGGGTTCGTCGTGGATGTCTTCAGGACGGATACCCATGACTACCTGCTTGCCTATGAAGGTCGGGTCTATTTTCTTCTTTACGCCGTCAGGTATGGAGAGTTTTGTATGGTCGAAGTTGATGAATAAATTGTCGCCTTCGGCGGTAAGAACGCCTTCCATAAAATTCATCTGAGGGCTGCCTATAAAGCCTGCCACAAAAATGTTGGCCGGATGGTCATAAATATGCTGGGGTTTATCCACCTGCTGAATGACGCCGTCCTTCATGACAACTATCCTGTTGCCCATGGTCATGGCTTCGGTCTGGTCGTGAGTTACGTAAATGAATGTGGTCTGAAGCCTGTCGTGCAGCTTTGCAAGCTCCGTCCTCATCTGCACCCGGAGTTTGGCATCAAGGTTTGAAAGAGGCTCATCCATCAAAAACACCTTGGGTTCCCGCACGATAGCCCTGCCTAAAGCTACCCGCTGCCTCTGGCCGCCTGACAGCGCTTTTGGTTTTCTGGTGAGCAGTTCTTCAATGCCCAATATTCTGGCAGCTTCCCTGACCCTTCTGTCAATCTCCGCCCTCGGAACTTTTCTGAGCTTTAATCCAAAAGCCATATTATCATACACGTTCATGTGGGGATAAAGGGCATAATTATGGAAAACCATGGCGATATCCCGGTCTTTTGGCGGCACATCGTTTACCAGTTTATCTCCGATGTAAAGCTCTCCGGAAGAAATCTCCTCGAGGCCTGCCACCATGCGGAGGGTGGTGGATTTACCGCATCCGGAGGGGCCCACCAGCACTACAAACTCCTTGTCGGCAATATCCAGATTGAAATTGTCCACGGCCTTTACACCGCCGGGGTAAATCTTGCAGACGTTTTTCAATACCACGCTGGCCATATCAATTCTCCTTTCCCAAAAATGTAATACAAATCCGAATTTTTTAATAACCGGATTTTGTTAACATTATTTTAACAATATTTTAACTCCCATCGCATTTTTATTAAATTGACAAAGTGCCCAGAATATGACGGTCAAAATCTACATACAGCACAAATAATAACACCTCGTTAAAGATTATTGATGAAAAGCTAATTAAAATATATAATATAAACAGGATTAAAAGGATGCTAGGGGAAAGTAAATGAGTAGATTTGAAAAAATATTATTGAAGGTTTTACGAGGTAGGTCAGATAAGAATATTTCTTTTGATGAATTATGTAATTTGCTTCTCTATCTCGGGTTTGAAGAACGCATAAATGGAAGTCACCATATTTTTTTTAATCAAGATGTAGAAGAAATATTGAACTTGCAGCCAAAAGGTAACGGCTCCAAACCTTATCAAGTAAAGCAGGTGAGAGAAGTTATTCTCAAATATAAATTAGGAGGAAAAGAATGATGTTTAAATATGAGATCTTAATTTACTGGAGCGAAGAAGACCAGGCTTTTATCGCAGAAGTACCGGAACTGCCGGGATGCGCTGCGGATGGCCTGACATATCAGGAAGCAATAAAAAATGCAGAAGTAGCAATTAAGGAATGGATAGAGACTGCAAAGGAATTGGGGCGAGATATTCCCAAACCTAAAGGACGTTTATTATACGCATAAAATAGGTTCATACTTTTATTTAAGAAGTTTTACGATAAAGCAGGGTGAGATACCCTGTTTTTTATTTTTGTTACCTGCATCGGCGGCATATTTTATAAATCACTTTAAAAACTTCTTAAAAAAGTTTTTTATAAAAGAAGGAATTTGTAAATTTTTATAGAATATATATATCAAACTTATTTAAAATCATAAAGAAAGTGTGATAAAGATTGCAACACATCATGCCTGTTAGCTACAAGTTATTAAAAGGAATGAACGAGTCGCTGGTGATAAACATCATCAGGCAGAGGGGGCCCATATCGAGGGTCGATATCGCGAGGCTCACCGGCCTGACCCAGCCTACGGTGACCAATATCACCAACAAGCTCATGGAATCAAATCTCATCATGGAATACATGATGGGCGAATCCAGCGGCGGGCGGCGGCCGGTGCTGCTCAAGATAAATCCCGAGGCGCTGAATGTCATAGTGATACACATAAGTTCCAACAAACTTTTCGCATATCTCACCGATGGCGATATAAATGTACTGAAACATGATACTGTGAAAATTAAAAATTTAAATAAAGAGCAGATCATCGATATGATGAATGAATATATAGAGAAATATCAAAATGAGGCAAAAGCGCAGCTGCCGGGCATAGGAGTGGTGGTCCACGGGCCAGTCAAAGCCCGGGAAGGCATATCCATTTTTGCACCCAACATAGGCTGGAAAAACGTTCCCATAAAATTCATAGTGGAGGATAAATTCCACATCCCCACTTTTGTGGAAAACGACGTCAGGGCCATGACTCTGGGTGAATTTTACTACGGCGCCGCCAGAGATGTAAATAACATGGTGTTTATAAAGGTGGGATACGGCGTTGGTTCGGGCATCATCATGGACGGCAGGCTGTACCGGGGCGTCGGCGACAGCGCCGGCGAGATAGGCCATACCACCATAGATGTGGGAGGGCATCAGTGCGGATGCGGCAACTACGGTTGCCTGGAAGCCATGGCGTCGGAAAACGCTCTGGTGAAGACCATGGTTAAATCCATAAAAGAAGGAAGGGATTCCATGGTGCTGGACCTGGCGGGCGGCAATCTGGAGGATGTTACGCCGGAGATCATTTATGAAGCGGCAGCAAACGGGGATATACTGGCGAGCCGGATTCTTCGGCAGATTCCAGGTATCTGGGCATAGCCGTTGCGAATGCCATAAACACCTTCAATCCCGAATTGATAGTCATAGGTGGAGGAATCACCCGGGCGAAGACTTTTATTGAGGAAACGATGATGGACACGGTTAAAAGCCGGGCTCTGGAAAGCTGCTTTCAGGATGTGAGAATCAGTTTTTCCACCATGGGCGATGAAGCCACTTTAAAAGGCGCCGCGGACATGGTGATGGCGGAGGTGCTGTAAACATGTATTTTGTAGGTTCCGATCTGGGAGGAACAAATATAGCGACAGCCCTGGTGAATGAGAAGGGTGAAATTATCGAAAAAGACAAAAGGCCCACCGAGGCGGCATACGGCCCCGAACATGTCATTTTTAACATGATAGAAGCCATAAAACGGGTGGCAAGGGATGTGGGCATGGAAAATGTAGTGGGTATCGGGCTGGGGATTCCCGGCCTTGTAGATATTGAAAAGGGCTTATCAATCTTTGCCGGAAACCTGGGCTGGGAAAACATACCTGTTATGGAAAAATTCGAAAAGGAATTTCCGAAAATGCCCTTATTCATGGACAACGATGTAAGAGTAGCCACTCTTGGGGAAAAATACTTTGGGGCGGGCCGAGGCGTCGACAACCTGATTCTGATAACTCTGGGTACAGGCGTAGGCTCCGGTATCATCATAAACGGCAAGCTCTATAGGGGCACCACCTATAGCGCCGGTGAAATAGGCCACATCACCATATTCAGCGACGGCCTGTACTGCAACTGCGGAAACCGCGGCTGCCTGGAGGTTTATGCGTCAGCTCCGGGCATAGCCAGGAGGGCCAGGGAGTATATCCGGGCTGGACATTTTTCCAAAATGGAGGGCATGGTGGGAGGCGACCTTTCCAAAATAACGGCGGAAGTAGTGTCTAAAGCCTGCGACGAAGGTGACAGGCTGGCCAATATGGTAATGGAAGAAACCGCGGAAATTCTGGGCATCGGTATAGCAAATTACATCAATATCATAAATCCCGAAATGGTCATAATAGGAGGCGGAGTTTCCCTGGCGGGCGACAAGCTGTTTGAACCACTGAGAAAGACTGTCAGGCGGAGGACCATGAGAAATGCAGGTGAAAAGGTCAGGATAGTACCTGCCGAGCTGAAAGACGAGTCGGGCATGGTAGGCGCCGCCGCCCTGGCCATGGAAGGTTTGGGAGTAATATAAGTAGGAGGAAGGTTAAATGCCCTTAGTATCTTCAAAAATTATGTTAACAGCGGCACAGCGTGGTCATTATGCCATAGCGGCCTTTAACATACATAATCTGGAGACCCTTAAAGCCGTGGTTGAAACCGCTCGGGGAGAGCGGGCCCCGGTGATTCTACAGGCAACCCCCGGCACCTGCAGGCATGCGGGCATAAAGTTTCTTTATGCCATGGCAGATACTGCGGCACAGGAGACGGATATCCCTATATCACTGCACCTTGACCACGGAGATGATGTTAAACTTGCCTTCAAATGCATAGACGCCGGATTCACGTCCGTAATGGTGGATGGTTCAAGGCTTTGCTTTGAAGAAAACGTAGATATGGTGAAGAAGGTGGTGGATTATGCCCGGCCCAGGGGCGTACAGGTGGAAGCCGAGCTGGGCAGGGTAGGCGGGGTGGAGGAAGAACTTTCGGTGAGCGAATATGAAGCTGCCATGACTGAACCGGAAAAGGCCGCGGAATACGTGGAAAGGACCGGTGTTGATTCCCTGGCCGTCGCCATAGGCACCGCCCACGGCATGTATAAAGGGGAGCCGAAGCTCGATTTTGAAAGGCTGGAGAAGATAAAAAAACTTGTGGCGGTTCCGCTGGTTCTCCACGGCTGCTCCGGCGTTCCTGACGAAATGGTGAAAAAAGCTATAGCGCTGGGAATCTGTAAAATAAATATCGCGACGGATATTAAGATTGCTTTCGCCGGGGCTTTATTAGACTATTTCAAAGATAATCCGAAGGAGGTGGACCCGAGAAAATACTTCAAGCCTGCGGTGGATGCGGTGAAAGATGTGGTAAGATCCAAAATTCGCCTGGCAGGATGCTGTGGCAGAATCAAATGAGGATAATATAAGTATTTTGCAAAGAAACGACCGGAAGACACATATGAAGAAAAATAAATAATAATATATTCAAAAAACAGATTTGTTGAAAAAACAAAAATTCTTGAGGAGGACTGCAATTGATAGACTTAAATGATGTAGAAAAAATCCGACAAATAGATACTATGGATTCTTTAATTACCACCGAAAACTATGATGTTCAATTCGGTGAAAGCCTCGATCTGGGTAAAAATTTTGAAATAGAAAACCCCGGCAGAAAATTTCATGAAATTGTAATCCTTGGCACCGGCGGAGGTTCGTCGGTGGCGGGAGGCCTCCTGAGATCATACCTTTTTGATGAACTGGAAATCCCGGTAATCGTAAATCAGGGATACAATGTGCCAGCTTTTGTGGACAGCGATTCTCTGATATTTGTGGTTTCTCATTCGGGCAACACCGAAGAAACCCTGGCTGCTTACGAGCAGGCTATAAAAAAAGGAGCTTTCATGATAGCCATTACTTCGGGCGGGAAACTGGCAGAAATGTGCCGAAATGACGGCGTTCCGACCCTTATTGTACCCTACGATATAGGTCATCCCCGCCGTGATATAGGATATATATTCATTCCTATGCTGGTGATTTTATCAAAGCTCGGCCTTATTCAGGATAAGGAAGAAGAAATCCGAGGACTCATACAACTATTATCCACCCTCAAAAAGAGGTATGGAGCCGAGACTCCGGTAGAGCAAAACCCGGCAAAACAGATAGCCATGGACTTATACGGCTATATACCCCTGGTGTACGGTTCCCTGGATTACTACGATTCGGTGGCCTGGAGGATAAAAAACCAGTTTGGGGAAAACAGCAAACTCATGGCTTTTTACAATGTCATCCCCTGCCTGCATCATGACGAAGCGGTGGGGTGGGATATGCCGCAGGAGCTGATCTCAAAATTTTACCTTCTTATGCTGAGGGATGATCTACTGGATAGTCCCAAAATTAAAAAGAGGAAGGACATAACTCTGGATATATTGAAGAGCAGGATGGGGAAAGTGAAGGAAATCTTTGCCGAAGGCGAAAACAGGCTTTGCCGCATGTTTTCCCTGGTATATCTGGGAGACTTCATTACCCTTTACGCACCCATCTACCGGGGAGTGGACCCCACTCCGGTGGATGTAATTAATCTGTTCAAGAAAAAAATGGCCCAACCGTAATTATGTCTCTGTTCGAAAGCGGGCTGATATTATGATACTTACCGTGACATTAAACACATCCATCGACAAGGCCTATGTTGTCGAAAACTTCAAAATAGGCGATGTGGCCAGGGTAAAGGAGGCCGTATACACCGCCGGAGGCAAGGGGCTCAATGTCACCAAGGTCGTTGCCGCTCTCGGAGAAGAAGTCATGGCGACGGGGTTCATCGGCGGCTTTGCCGGTGGTTTTATAGAGCATGAACTTTCAAAAATGAACATACCCCATGAATTTGTAAGAATCGAAGGCGAGACCCGGTCCTGTGTGAACATTATAGATGAGGCTACCCATGTGCATACCGAACTGCTGGAGCCGGGGCCCCTTCTTACACCCAAAGATGTCGAAAGATTTATAAACTTATATGAAATCCTCCTGCAGCGGGCCGATGTGATAACCATGTCGGGCAGCGCTCCAAGGGGAGTGGATGTAAATATATATAAAACTCTGATAAAAATAGCAAGAAATTACGGAAAGAAGGTGATACTGGACACCAGCGGAGAGTATTTGAAAGGGGGGATAGAAGCAGGGCCAACACTGATAAAACCAAATAAAAAGGAAGCCGAACAGCTCCTTGATGTGATTATAGAAAGTCCAGAAAAAGCTGGGGCTGCTGTCAGAAAACTGCAGAATATGGGTGTAGAAATGCCGGTTATATCACTCGGCTCAAAAGGAGCTGTGATGGCATTTGAAAGCGAAATCTTGTATGCACCGGCGCCCAGAGTACATACCGTAAATACAGTAAGTTGCGGTGATGCAATGATTGCGGCTTTTGCCGTGGCAATGAAAAGAAATTATGATGCTAGACAGATGCTGAAGCTGGGCGTTGCGGTATCCGCCGCCAAGTCAATGACAGCGGAGACTGGCGGATGCAAAAGAAAAGATGTCGAAATGATGTTAAATGAGGTTTCAATCAATAAAATATAAAAGTTAAAGGGAGAGTGAAAATTTATGAAAAAGACCGTATATCTAATTTTGGCGCTTCTGTTAACTTTCTCAATCATTTTAACGGGATGCGGAAAGGCTACCTCCGGAGGATCGGAGCAGAGCTCGGGCAGCTCCCAGAGCGGCGAAAGCCAGCAAAGCGCTGCACAGCCTTACATCGGCTGCGCTATATACAAATTTGACGACACATTCATGACATCGGTCCGTGACACCATCGCAAAAGCTGCTGAAGGTAAAGCGAAGGTCGACATCGTAGATAGCCAGAATTCTCAGCCCACCCAGAATGACAAGGTTGACCTTTTTATAAGCAAGAAAGTGAACGCGCTTGCCATAAACCCGGTGGACCGCACGGCTGCAGGGGTTATAATCGATAAGGCGAAGACAGCGAATATCCCTGTGGTATTTTTCAACCGCGAACCGCTGGCTGATGATATGCAGAAATGGGATAAAGCGTATTATGTAGGGGCAAAGGCGGAAGAGTCCGGAACAATTCAGGGCCAGATCGTTGTAGATTACTGGAAGGCTCATCCGGAAGCCGACAAAAATAAGGACGGCGTGATGCAGTACGTCATGCTGAAGGGCGAACCGGGCCACCAGGATGCGGAACTGCGCACAAAATATTCGATTAAAGCCGTTGAAGATGCAGGCATTAAAACCGAGAAGCTGGCGGAAGACACAGGAATGTGGGACCGCGTAAAAGGGCAGGAAAAGATGGCCGCCTTCCTTGCAGCACAGAAAGACAAGATTGAAGTCGTATTTGCAAACAACGACGATATGGCGCTCGGAGCTATAGAGGCATTGAAGGCAGCCGGATACTTCAAAGGCGACAAATACATGCCCGTCGTGGGCGTTGACGCTACAGCACCGGGGCTTCAAGCGCTGGAAGACGGAACGATGCTGGGCACCGTGCTGAATGATGCCAAGAATCAAGGGAAAGCAACTTTCATGTTGGCGTACGTCCTTGCTCAGGGGCTTGTTCCTGACAGCAGCAACGTGGGGTATGAAATAACCGACAACAAGTACGTATGGATACCTTACAAAAAGATAACCAAGGAAAACATAAACGATGCGAAATAAGTATTGAGTCGGGGGCAATGCGGGCCTGCCTTGCCCCCTTTTTATCAATACAATAAAACACAAAAAGGTGAAGTATATATGGCTGATGAATTTGTACTCGAAATAAACAACATATCCAAGGAATTCCCCGGCGTCAAAGCGCTCGACGACGTGACGCTGAAGGTCAGAAAGGGTACCATACACGCACTGGTAGGAGAGAACGGCGCGGGAAAATCAACCTTGATGAAGTGCCTTTTCGGGATTTACAAGCCAGACTCCGGAGAGATTGTTCTGAATAAAAACAGGGTAGAGATAAACAGCCCCATCGATGCGCTTAAAAACGGCATATCCATGATTCATCAGGAACTTCATCCCGTGCCGTACAGAAATGTCATGGAAAACATATGGCTGGGGCGGTTTCCTCAGAAAAAATATGGGCCTGTAAATTTTGTCGATCATAAAAGGATGTACGACGATACAAAGGCGCTTTTGAAAGAATTGAACATAGACATAAAGCCGAATGAAAAGGTTGCAAGCCTGTCTGTTTCAAAAATACAGCTTATGGAGATTGCAAAGGCAATATCCTATGACTCAAAAATAATCATAATGGACGAGCCGACATCGTCACTTACCGAAAACGAAGTGGAGCATCTTTTCAAGATTATAGATGACTTGAAAAGAAGAGGCGTTTCTATAATTTATATCTCGCACAAGATGGAGGAAATATTGAAGGTGGCCGATGAAGTGACGATAATGAGGGACGGAAGGCGCATAGGAACATGGCCTGCTTCGGAGCTCAACATAGATATGATAATCTCCAAAATGGTCGGCAGGGACCTCACCAACAGGTTCCCCAAGCGCCAGAATGTGCCGGGAAAGGTCAAGATGAAAGTTGAAAACCTCACGTCAACGGTTCCCAATTCCTTTAAAAATGTTTCTTTTGAATTGAGAGAGGGCGAGATACTGGGAGTCGGCGGTCTTGTCGGCGCTCAGCGGACTGAATTGATAGAAGCCATATTCGGGTTAAGACAGGTAGAGCATGGAGACATATTTATAAACGGTGAAAGAGTGGATATAAAATCGCCCATAGATGCAAAAAAGCACAAAATCGCGCTCTTGACAGAAGACCGTAGGCTTACAGGCATTATACCCATGATGCCGGTGCTGGAAAACACAGCCATAGCAAATATATTAAAATACGTAAAACCAAATCTTCTGCTGGATGACAAAAGGATGAAAAGCGACGTTGCAAAAGCTGTGGAACTGCTCAGGGTAAAAACACCTTCTTTGAGCAAGTTGATAAAAGACCTTTCGGGAGGAAATCAGCAGAAAGTGCTTTTTGCCAGATGGCTGCTGACAGAACCGGAAATATTCCTGCTGGATGAACCTACACGAGGTATCGACGTAGGGGCAAAGTATGAAATATATACAATAATCGCAGATCTGGCAAAACAGGGCAAAAGCATAATAATGATATCTTCAGAAATGCCAGAACTCCTGGGGATGTCCGATAGAATAATGGTCATGTGCGAAGGCCGCCTGTCCGGCATTATCGATGGCAATAAAGCTACTGAAGAAGAAATAATGAGGTTGACCACAAGGTTTATAGCCTGACTGGGAGAGGATAGCATGAATAAGAACTCATCACTATTTGTGCCGCCAGCGGTAGCGGCGGAATGGAGGTTAATATGAGGACTGAGAATGTGAAAAAGGCCACGGAGTTTGTTTCGCAAAATTTCATATATATATTTTTGCTGATGCTTATAGCAGCGATTGCAATCGTAAATCCGATGTTTCTGTCGCTTACTACATTGAGGGATATACTCCTGCAGTCGTCGACAAGGGTGATTATCGCCATAGGCATGTTCTGCATCCTGCTCACCGGCGGTGTAGACCTGGGCGCGGGCCGGGTCATCGGGCTTGCCGCTGTGCTTTCGGCTTCGATGCTCCAGACACCCGAGTATGCGAGGAGATTCTTTCCTGACATGCCGCAGCTTCCGCTATGGCTGCCGATAATAATTGCCGTCCTGGCCGGAGTAATGGTAGGCCTTTTAAACGGCACGATCATTTCAAAATTCAGCGTCCCTCCGTTTATTGCGACCCTTGGAACGCAGGTAATAGCATACGGCATTACATCTATATATTTCGACCTGCCGCCAAACAACTCTCAGCCAATAGGCGGCTTGAGGAAGGACTTTACATTTTTGGGTTCCGGCTCCATCGGGCCAATACCCATAATAGTAATTATAGCAATAATAATTGCTGCTGTTGCCTGGATAGTTTTCACCAGGACGTCGTTCGGAAAATATACTTACGCCATTGGAGGCAATAGACAAGCTGCGGAAGTATCCGGAATAAACGTGAAACTCATGCTTCTTCTCATATATACCATCGCCGGCGCATGCTTTGGATTTGCTGGAGTGCTGGAGGCGGCAAGGACCGGCGGAGCAACTAACAACTATGGATTCATGTATGAATTCGACGCCATATCAGCTTGCTTTGTCGGGGGCGTATCCACGACCGGGGGCGTCGGGACTGTTCCGGGAGTATTAGCCGGTGTGCTCATCTTCGGCGTAATAAACTATGGCCTCACTTTCATCGGCATTAATCCATACTGGCAGTATATCTTAAAAGGTATAGTAATCGTAGTGGCAGTATCCATTGATATCAGGAAATACCTCGCGAAGAAATAGAAATTCGCTCATTGATTCAGTGGTGGAATTTGGAGGGGAAGATGCAACGGTTAAATTATGAGAGAAAAATTTGGGATTAAGAAGGAGGCAGACTTTGTGTGGAAAAAGTGGTTGACAATTCTTGTGCTCAGCATCTTCGTATTGACAAACTTGCCTGTGGTTGCATTTGCGGATGTTATAACATTCAATGAATGGAGCGGAGGAACAACGAATGTACCTATCGTTCAGGTAAATCGGGAAAGCACACATGCTACCCTGATTCCGTATAAAGATTCGGAAACCGCATTGAGCGAGATTATGCGGGATGCCACAGACCCGGATAATCCTATAGGCTTTAAAAAGGAGACAGATTATTTAAGGCTGTTGAACGGCGTATGGAAGTTTAAACTAGTTCCGAGGCCCGCAGATGCTACTGATAATTTTTATGAAGAAAATTTCGATGTTAGTTCATGGAATGACATCGATGTTCCAGGCAACTGGCAGACCCAGGGTTTTGTCCCCGGAAACAAGGTTTCCCAGGACTTTGATACCCCGATATATACAAATACTACATTTCCATGGGTATTCGCAGAAAGCCTGAACGCATCAAGTGCGCCTGCACCCACGGCATACAATCCGGTTGGAATGTACAGGAGGACATTTACGCTTCCGGATGAATGGGATGGCAGAAGGGTATTCATTTCATTCCAGGGAGTTTCCGCAGGTTTTTATGTCTGGATCAACGGACAGGCGGTCGGTTATAGCGAGGACAGCATGTCGCCGGCAGATTTTGATATAACGGATTATGTTCATCCGGGAGAAAATATAATTGCTGTCAAGGTTTACAGATGGACGGACGGAAGCTATCTTGAAGATCAGGACCAGATCCGTTTGAGCGGCATATTTAGGGATGTTTTCATTTATTCAACGCCGAAGGTTCACATAAGAGATTTTAAGGTTGTAACCGACCTCGATTCCGATTACAAAGACGCAAATATGACCATAACCGCTTTTTTGAAAAATTACGATAAGAACTATGCCGGCGGGTCGTTTACGGTGGAAGCCATGCTCTACGACGAAAACGGAGAGCAGGTTTTCAATCAGCCTGTAAAGATGAATTACAATCTTGGAAGTGGCCCCTCGGAGGCTTCAATATCAAAAAGCAAGATTGTTTCGGACCCGAAAAAATGGTCAGCGGAACATCCAAATCTGTACAATCTTGTTCTGACATTAAAAGATTCATCAGGAAATGTGCTGGAAGCCGAAGGCTGCAAGGTTGGTTTTCGTGAAATAGAAATAGTAAACAGTCAATTGAGGATAAACGGCAAGCATATAATGCTTAAAGGCGTGGACAGATGTGAAATCGATCCCCAGACCGGCAAGTATATCCCTGTAGAAACGATGCTGAAAGACATAAAGCTAATGAAGCAGAACAATATAAATGCAGTAAGGTGTTCGCATTATCCAAATGATCCGTACTGGTATGAACTGTGCGACAGAATCGGAATTTATGTTTTGGATGAAGCAAATCTTGAGTCACACGGCGCAAGCGGCACAATACCTGCCAGCGATTCCAAGTGGACCAATTCGTGCGTGGACAGGGTCAAGAATCTGGTGGAAAGAGACAAAAACCATCCTTCAGTTATCATTTGGTCGCTGGGAAATGAGGCGGGCAGCGGCAGCAACTTCAACAACATAGCCGCATGGATCCATGCAAATGATCCCACAAGGCCAGTCCATTACGAGGGATATAATAGCGTGGCAGATATATACAGCAACATGTATGCCACAAAACAGACAGTGGCAAGCTACTGCTCAAACCCGTCAAACACGAAGCCTTATATACAGTGCGAATATTCTCATGCAATGGGGAACAGCGTGGGAAATCTGCAGGAGTACTGGGAAGTATATGAAAGCTTTGATAAGTGCAGCGGAGGCTTTATATGGGACTGGGTCGATCAGACTCTGTGGAAGGATACCGCAACTGTAACCAAGGATAAAAGTCAGAACGGGTTTGAAGCGGAGCTGACAGGAGTCTTGAGCAGCGGAAGAACGGGAAATGTTGATGACAAATCAATTCACGGATGGATGACCCTGCCGAATTCTTCGGCGCTCAACATAAGCGGGACAAATCCGATAACGCTTGAATGCTGGGTGAAACCCACTGCAGCAGTTATAAACAGCGAGTATATAACAAAAGGGGATACGCAATACGCGCTGCATTTTTCAGGCAGCAGCCAGCAGATAGAATTTTATTTGTATAAATCAAACACATGGTATACAGCATCTTACAAAATTTCAAATATACCCAACTGGGTTGGAAACTGGCATCATCTGGCAGGAACATATGACGGGAACACGTTGAGATTGTATGTGGATGGTGTGCAGGTCGCCACGAAATCATGCTCAGTCGGAAGCGGGAGCAATTCATACGCCGTGTCCATCGGGAAAAATGAAGAAAAGAGCACCTACATGAGCGGATTGATTGACGATGTCCGCATATTTAAAAAAGCTCTAACAGGTTCAGAAATCTCAGCAGAGTACAATGGAACTTCCAGCTATTCGCCAGATGATCAAGATGTCGTTTTGTGGATGGATTTTGATGAATTTGAATCCAAAATGAACAATCCAGAAGATAACCCGGGCGGAGCCTCTAAATATCTTTCATACGGAGGGGACTGGGGAGATTATCCAAATGACGATAACTTCTGTGCGAACGGCCTGATACTCGGAGACAGAACGCCCAAACCGCAACTTACGGAAGTGAAGCACGTGTACGAAAACATCGGGGTGAGTGCGGTAGATATTCTGTCCGGACAGGTTGAAATAAAGAATAAGTTCTTGTTTACCAATCTGAATGAATACGATGCTTCCTGGGTATTGAAGGAAGATGACAAGATAATAGAACAAGGCGATTTGCCCAAACTCGATATAGAGCCTCTTACTAGCAAGGTTGTCACCATTCCGTTTACAATGCCGCAGGAAACAAAGCCAGGAGCGGAGTACTGGCTGACAATAAATTTCACACTGTCTGAAGACATGTGGTGGGCACCGAAGGGTTATGTTATCGCATCGACACAGATGCAAGTGCCGTTTGAAACACCCCAGTTGAATAAAGTAGACCAGGCGTCAATGCAGGATCTGACGCTCAACGAAACATCTTCGTCTGCGGTAATAAGCAACAGTGATTTTCAATTGACTTTTGACAAAACAAAAGGAGCCATTACTTCATTTATCTTTAAAGGAAAGGAACTATTCAAAAGCGCCCTTGAGCCAAACTTCTGGAGAGCGCCTACGGACAACGACAAAGGCTGGGGAATGCCAAATACGTGCAGCACTTGGAAGACTGCAGGGCAGAACAGGACCGTTACCGGTGTCACGGTACAGCAGGTTTCAAGCAAAGAGATTGATATTTATGTGACATCAACGCTTCCCACAAGCACGACATCAAATTACACCAACACATACAAGATATTTGGGAGCGGCGATATTCTTGTCAATGCAACACTTGTTCCGGGATCATCATCACTGCCGATAATACCGGAAATCGGAATGGAAGTGCAATTACCCGGTGAATTTGAAAACATGAAGTGGTACGGCAGAGGGCCGCAGGAAAATTACTGCGACAGAAACAGCGGCACACAGGTGGGAGTTTATGAGAGCACGGTATCTGAACAGTTCTTCCCATATATTCAGCCTTCTGAAAATGGCAACAGGACGGATATTCGCTGGCTGACATTGACGAACGACGATGGAACTGGGCTTATGGTATCTGGAGACATAGATTCTGCTGAGCCATTGATTGAAGCTAGTGCACTGCATTATTCGGCGTCTGAACTGGAGAGTAAGACTCATCCATTCCAGTTGACAAAGAGCGACGATGTATATCTTAGAATAAATTACAAGCAGATGGGAGTCGGCGGAGACGATAGCTGGAGTTCCAACGCCAAGCCGCATTCGCAGTATCAACTTTCGTCGAGCAATACTTATTCTTACAGCTTTAGATTAAGGCCTGTAACGAATGAAGAAGACCCAATGGAATTAAGCAAGATGAGCCTTTCTATACTTTCGGATAGCTCAGTTAGAGTTTCGAGTATAACAGTAAGTGGGAAAAACAATCAGAATAAAATCTCACTGCCTGGAGGAACATTGCAGATGCAGGCGACTGTATCGCCATCAAATGCCGCAATACAAACAGTGACATGGTCTGTATACAATGCCGACAATCCTGACAAGAGCGACATTGCAGAAATAAGCAAGAGCGGGCTGCTTACGGCAAAGAAAGACGGAGTAGTGGTTGTTGTGGCCAAAGCAAATGACGATTCGGGCGTATGCGGCACTGCCGAAATAACAATCGAGAATCAGGGAGCAAAAGTTATTTCTCAGGGAAAGACGGTCATGGCCCTGACAAATGAATCCGGTAACATACCGAGTTTTGGAAACGATGGAAGCACAAGTACGAGATGGTGCGCGTCGAGCGGGTCGACTCCGCAGTGGTGGCTGGTCGATTTAGGAACAAGCTGCAGGATTGTTGGTTCTCAGGCAATCTGGGAATTGGGTTCAGTTGCATACAAGTATAAGATAGAATCATCGGATGATTACTCTAAATGGACGACGCTTGTAGACAATACAAATAATACTACAGCGCAACAGGTGCAGAATGACGTATTTCCGGAGGGCTCAAAGGGCAGGTTTGTCAGGATAACGATTACGGGTATGTCTTCTTCAAGCGCATGGGCATCCTTTTACGAATTCAAGGTATACGGGTACTCATCGTCCGCTTCAAATACACCAACGGCTATACAATTAAAGAGTGCAAGCGGCAAGTATTCTATAGATTCGGCAAAGGGTTCGCTGCAACTTTATGCTGTAGTATGGCCAAGCAATGCTAATCAGACAGTAACTTGGGCGGTGTATAATCCTGACGGTTCAGATACTGATTTAGCTACTATAGATGCTAACGGGCTTTTAAAAGCAACAGGAGAAGGCAACGGAACAGTTAGGGTCTATGCGGAAGCAGAAGAGCGCGATGAATATGGGGATGTTGTATCAGATAGTGTGGATATAAAAATAACAAATCAGTTTGTGCTGGCTGAGTCAATATTGGTGAGAGGTTCAGAAAATGTCGATATTATTAATACAAAAGGCGGAACACTACAGATGTGTGTGGAAATAACACCGAACGAAGCCAGTCAGACAGTAACCTGGGCGGTATACAATGAAGATGGCTCAGAAACAGATATTGCAGAAATAAGTAATACGGGTCTTTTGAAAGCATATAAAGACGGCGTTGTTAAAGTAGTAGCAACTGCAACGGATGGTTCCGGCGTATCAGGCTATACTTACATTACAATCGTAAATCAACAGGAAAACACCGCTCCATTAGCTCAATCAATAACAATAAAAAGCAGTTCAGGCGCTGCCTCGATTTCAACAAAAGGCGGGACGCTGCAAATGATTGCAACCGTGCTGCCGGAAGGAGCAAATCAGACAGTAACCTGGGCGGTGTATAATGAAGACGGTTCAGCAACTGATAAGGCAACTATAAGTACTTCAGGGCTTTTGACTGCAAAAAAGAACGGCTTAGTGAAAGTAGTAGCAACGGCTGTAGATGGATCAGGAGTAAGCGGAACCTTCAATGTGACTATTACAAACCAAACATCAAGCAGCGGAAGCAGCGGCAAAAACAAAAAAGAAAGCAGTTCCAAAACAACGACAACAACATCCGGCCAGGAAACTCAAACGACACAGACAACGGCCGAACAGCAGGAATTTGCCGACCTGACAGGCTATTCCTGGGCTAAAGAGGCAATAGAAGACCTTGCTGGAAAAGGCATAATAAAGGGAACATCCGCAAAAACATTCGACCCCGGCAAAAACATAAAAAGAGCTGATTTCATGTTGATGCTGGTGAGGGCATTCAATCTGAAGGCAAGTTTTAAAACGAATTTTAAAGATGTTGGAGAAAACGACTACTACTATGACGCCCTCGGCATAGCAAAAGAACTCGGAATAGCCACAGGCACAGGCAAAGACATATTCAACCCAAGAGGCCAAATTACAAGGCAGGATATGATGGTGCTGGCATACAGAGTGATGAAACATGCAGGAAAGATTTCAGAAACAGGAACAAGAGCAGACCTTGCCGCTTATTCGGATGCATCAGAAGTAGCGGATTATGCTGTAGAAAGTGTTGCAGCACTGGTTAAACTTGGAATAGTAAAAGGCGACAGGGCATATCTAAATCCAAAAGGCACTGCAACTCGAGCAGAAGTAGCCGTGATAATATACAGGATGCTCAGCCAGTAGCAAAGGTCGCGAGAATCAAAGGTAAAGTCAAAATAGAGCATTAAAAGCGGAGATGGTTTCATAGCGGAGATATGAGAAACCGAAAGAGAAAATGGGTGAGGCATTGTGCGCCTCCTAATATGTTTCCAGCTAGTTTTAAGGATAACACATTAAATATTTTTAAATTGAAAATCAGAAATAGTGACATAACTGTGCTAAATAGCCTGGCTGAGCTAGTAGAACTGCAATAAAAAAACCTGAGGTGGCGGCACTAAAGATAAGGTGCCGTCACCTTCTCTGAAAAAAGATAAAAAGGATTGATAACCATGAAAAGGCGAATAATCACCCTTATTACTATAATTGCGATAATGATAACACTTGCGCCGATACCTGCAATGGCTGCGGGGGCTGTAAAGCTCAATCCAATTAATGATAAAAAGGCGGGTGATGAAGTAATTATATCTGGCAATTCTTCACTCGACGAAACTACTATAAAAGTATTGAGACCGAATAACACTGTGTTGTATTTGAATGTAATAAAGGGGAGTCCGTTTCAAGATAAATTTACACTTCCTGAAGATGCTCTTGAAGGATACTACACAGTTATAGCAGGGCAAGGAAGCATTATAGATACAGTAACTTTCAAAGTAACAAAACAATCAGAAATTATAAGCGTAAGCGAGATAAGATTGGACAAAACAAGCTTAAGCCTTGAAGTTGGAGAAACATATAAACTTACAGCCACGATATATCCTGAAAATGCGACGAACAAAAATGTAAGTTGGTCATCCAGCAACGATAATATAGCGGTTGTAGATAATACAGGGAAAGTAATAGCCAAATCTGCAGGCACCGTAACCATTACAGTAAAAACTGAAGATGGTGGTAAGACAGCAAAATGTGAAGTAACCGTTACGAAAAAGAGCAGCGGCGGTGGAAGCAGCAAAAAAAATTCTTCCTCAAAGACTACAGAAACGAACGTAGAGAAAGAACCCATATCTGAAATTCAAAAAAAGAACTTTAATGACATGAATAATTTTCCGTGGGCTAAAGATGAAATAGAATTTTTAGCATCAAAAGGTATCATTAAAGGCACTTCGAGCAATACATTTAGTCCCGAAAAGAATATAACAAGAGCTGATTTTATCCTGCTTTTAGTAAGGGCAATGGGGCTTGAAGCCGAGTATAATGATAACTTTGCTGATGTCAAAGAGTCTGATTATTACTATGATGCTATAGCCGCGGCCAAAAAGCTCGGTATAATTAATGGAATGGGCAACAACAGATTCAATCCTCAAGCTCAGATAACCCGACAGGACCTTATGGTAATAGTATATCGGGCTCTAAAAGCAAAAGGGTATATAAATACTATCGGTACTGATGAAGATATTAAAAAGTTTATTGATGCAAATGAATTGTCGGACTATGCTATGGAGGGAGTAGCTGCACTTATAAAAAACGGCATTATCAAAGGTGCAGATAACAATAGGATTAACCCCAGGGGAAATGCCACAAGGGCGGAAACAGCGGTAATAATTTACAGGATTTATAACTTATTGATGACAAAATGATGCTATTAATTTATATGAGGGTGAAATAGATATGAACAGAAAATTGATAAGCATTGTTTTAATATTGTTATTCGCATTTGGTCCTTTGGTAAATGTAATTCCTACTTTGGCAGCAGATTTTACCGGAACCGAGTGGAATGGGACGCCTGGCGTCTTCAGCGTGGGAGCTGAAAAAATGAGCGTCAGAACCATATCTTATTCTGATGTTAATTCTGCCCTCACATTTGGTTATGAACAATCTCCATATTACCAATCTTTGAATGGAAAATGGAAATTTAAGTGGTCGGAGAATCCAAATGAAAGACCGATAGATTTTTATAAAGAGGATTATGATGTCTCTGCATGGTCTGAAATACCGGTTCCAAGCAACTGGCAAATCCAGGGATACGGGCAGATTATCTATATGAATCAGGAAGTACCCTGGGAAGGCTATAGTGAATATGTGGGAGCGACAACTAAAGTCACTTCAGATTCTAAATCAGTACCCGTCAACCATAACGAAGTAGGTTCGTACCGCCGCACTTTTACCGTTCCCGAGAGCTGGAACGGGCAGGATGTCTATATTTCCTTTCAGGGTGTAAAATCAGCATATTATGTATGGGTTAATGGAAATAAGGTGGGTTATAGCGAAGATAGTTTTATGGCCAGGGATTTCAAAATCACGCCCTATTTGAAAAACAGGGGTTAATACGCTTGCGGTTGAAGTATATCGATGGTCCGACGGTGCCTGGCTGGAGAATCAGGATATGATAGATTTAAGCGGTATTTTCCGTGATGTATATTTGTATGCAGCTCCTAAAGTAAGAATTAGAGACTATAATATTAGGACCGATCTTGACGAGAATTACCAAAATGCTGATTTGTATTTGAACGTATCAATAGAAAATAACAGCGGAGAAAATAAATCATATAAAGTAGAAGCGATGCTGTATAACTGGGATAATACTCCCGCGTTTGAATCGCCAATGCAAATTAATGCAGATCTGCATGAAAATGAAAGTGAAACAACATTAAGTCAGACAAAAAAAGTGATAAATCCATTAAAATGGTCTGCCGAAAAGCCTGATTTATATAAGATGGTTCTCAGTTTGAAAGATGAAAGCGGAAATGTTATTCAAATATTGAGCTCCAGAGTAGGCTTTCGTGAGATCGAATTGAGCGGTGGTCAGGTTAAAATTAACGGAAAACCTATTTGGATAAAAGGTGTTAATTATCATGAAGTTCATCCTGATACAGGTTATGCAATGACAAAAGAACAAATACTCAAAGACGTATTATTGATGAAAAAATTCAATATTAATGCCATCCGACTGGCGCATTATCCACATTCACAGGTATTATACGATATTGCGGATGAGTATGGTATGTATTTGATGGATGAAGCTGACAATGAAACACACAGTGCAAGGCCGTTTGCGGCAGGAGATCAGTTTTCAGCCTGGCATCCTGCAGTGGAGCAGCGTATTTATGATATGTATGAAAGGGATAAAAACCATCCTTCGATTATTTTCTGGTCTTTAGGGAATGAATGTGGTTCAGGTACGCCCTTTATTAATGCAAGAAATTGGCTGAAAGAAAATGACCCGACAAGATTGATACATTTTCAGGCGGACAATACTATTGCTGACTTTCAAAGTGAGATGTATCCGTCGCTGTCTACTGTTGAGAATTATGGAAAATCCGGAAACTCAAAACCATATATTATGTGTGAGTATCTGCATGCAATGGGAAACAGTTGCGGCAATGTGAAGGAATACTGGGAGTTGATAGACAAATATGCCAATCTTCAGGGTGGTTATATTTGGGATTGGTCGGACCAATCGGTAAGACTCCCCGTAGATGGGGGCGTCGACGGATTGCCTATTCCTGAAGGTTATAATGGCGAGACATATTTTTCATATGGAGGAGATTGGAAGGAACAGAATACTGATGGAATTTTTTGCATGAATGGGGTTACCAACCCGGACAGGACACCGCAGCCTGAGCTTTATGACATTAAAGTGGCGTATCAAAACTTTAAAGTAAAATCTACAAATCTTGAACAGAATCAGATTGAAATTTGGAATCAAAATTTGTTTACTAATTTAAATGAATATGATACCAACTGGACATTGACTGAAGACGGGAATGTAATCCAGGAAGGGAGTTTGAATATTGATCTTCCTGGCGGTTCTGTTGCAACAATAAGTTTTCCAATTGAAAAGCCTGTATTGAAGGCTGGTTCGGAGTACTGGCTCAATGTGAGTGTGAGATTGAAAGAAGATAAAAGCTGGGCACCAAAAGGCTATGAAGTTGCAAGAATGCAGTTTAAAATGCCGTATGAATCACCGGCGGCACCAGGATTTGACACACAGAACATGCCGTCGCTTTCCATGGATGAATCTGATACGCAGGTGGATGTATCAGGCCCGGATTTTGAAATAGTATTTGATAAAACGAAAGGAACATTTTCTTCATTTGAATATCAGGGAAAAGAATTGTTAAAAACAGGCCCTGCGCCGAATTTCTGGAGAGCACCTGTAGATAATGATGTAATGAATGGAATGACGACGCGTGATGCAGCATGGAAATATGCAGGCAGCAATATGAATGTGGAAAAAATTACTGTTGATAAGATGAACGACAAATTGGTAGTTATTCAAGTGGATGCCAGTTTGCCAAAAGCCGGATCGTCTATATATAGGATGAGTTATTATATTTTTGGCAGCGGTGAAGTGATTGTTAGAGGTGCTCTAAAACCTGATAGTTCTTTATCCGAAATTCCGGAAATTGGTATGGAAATGATGATTCCGGGAGAGTTTCAAAATTTAAAATGGTACGGTCGCGGCGAGCATGATCACTATTGGGATCGTTATGACGGAGCATTTGTAGGTATTTACAACAGTACAGTTGATGAGCAGTATTTCCCTTATCCCAATCCTCAGGATACAGGAAACAAGATGGACGCCCGTTGGCTTACTTTGACCGATAATGAGGGTTTTGGATTGATGATAGGCGGATTGCCGACGTTTGATTTTAGCGCATTGCACTATACTGATGCTGATCTAGATGACGCCACTCATACGTATTCTTTGAAGAAAACGAACGATATTGTGCTGGAAGTAAATTACAGGCAGATGGGTGTGTGGAATAGTTGGTCAGGAACCGCACTGTCACAGTACATGCTTCCCACTAATAAATCTTATTCTTATAGCTATTTTTTGAGACCGATAACAAACTCGATGAATCCAATGGAATTGAGCAAACGTCAAATTAATTTGAATTTGTTGGACGATATAAAAGTGAATGGCAAATCAATCAGTGGTTTTAACAGCGATATTTTAAATTATGAGCTGACATTGACGAATCTGGGCGGGCAGCAGTTGCCTGTAGTGGAAGCAGTTTATTCGCGCAATGATTTGATTGTAGAAGTGATTAATGCGGAACAATTGCCCGGCGAAGCTTTAATTCATGTTAGAACACTTGATGGTTTGCTAAAAAGTACCTATACTATTAAATTTAATTCTTCATCTTACGTGTATTTAAGCGACATGGAATGGGTAAGTGCAACGACAGGCTGGGGCACAATCGGCAAGGATGTGGCAGTATCAGGCAACCCAATCAGATTAATCGGCCCAGGAGGCGCTGTTATAACATACGAAAAAGGACTGGGCGTTCATGCTTTGTCAGAAATCGTATATAACCTTGATGGGCTTGGATTCAACGTTTTTGAATCTTACGTAGGAGGAGACCATGGAGCATCAAAACCGGCAAATACAAGCATCATATTCAAAGTATACGGAGATGGAGTTGAACTTTATAATAGCGGAGTAATGTCAGGGAAAGTAGAGCAGAAGTTTATTAGCGTGGATATTACAGGCGTAAAAGAACTGCGTCTGGTAGTAGATCCCAATGGATCAAATGGGCACGACCATGCAAGCTGGGCAGATGCCAAACTCATTGTAACAGGGAACCAAACACCAGTATTGCAGAGCACAAATCTACAGGTAACACCTAATAAGATCAAGCCTGGCAACAATGCTGTAGTAACATTGAGCGGTTTGATGAGTGATGGAACTCCTGCTGATTTAACTAATGCAATCATCCAATACCAGGTAAGCCATCCGGATATCGCATATGTAGACTCACAATACGATCCGGTCATGTTAAACATATCATCATTAGTAGGAGATATTGATGCGATAGAAGTATGGGCCGATATAACGCTTAACGGGACAACCGTTCAAACAAATAAAGCTATCGTGAACATTGATAAAACAAACCTTCCCGAGGGATCAATAACAATAGATGGTCCTGAGACAGTAGAAGCAAAAGCCCAATTCAAACTCAACGTGGGTCTGAGAGGCATGGGAGAAAGCGTATATGCCGAAGTCTATTCGGTCGATATCACAGCACAATACGATGAAGACCTTTTCGAATTTATCACCTGCGAAGAATCAAACGACAAACTGATAATAGACAATGTATATCAAGAACCGGGCTTACTGAAAATAACACTATCTGCCAGCCAACCCATAAGTGCCAATGAAGATATTAAATTATTCGACATGACATTTAAAGCAAAAGACGTAAACGAAACAGAAGAAGGAGCAATAAACATAACAAAAGCCGAAATAAAAACTCCAGAAGGCGATGTGATAAATGCGACTGCTTCAAGCAAGACCGTACAAATCAATCCACGACAAAACATAACAGACAAGACACAACTTAAAGCAAAAATAGACTACGCAGAAAACCTTAATCAAGAAGATTATACAACCGTATCGTGGGCAAACTTCCAGGAAGCACTAAGCCATGCAAAAAGTGTATATAACAATCCTGATGCGACCCAGGAACAAATAAATGAGGCTCTATCAGGGCTGCAGCAAGCCATAAACAGCCTGGAACTTAAGTCGGAAGAAGAAAAACCCTTTACCATCATAACTGAAAGCAATCTGGATAGGACAACCGGCATCAAAGCGACAGTAAAAATAAGACCAACAGAAGGGATAACGACACATGAAGGCAAAGAAGCAATAGTGTTCCAGCTAATGAAAGGCACAACACCGATAAGCATAATAGCAGTAGAAAAAGACATAAGGCCAGAAGAAGAAGAAGTCATAGCCCACTTCAACATAATAGATCCGCAAAACAGTGCCTACCGGGTAAAAGTCTTTGCATTGGATGAATTCAACAGTGATATCGCTGCGCCAAAGAGCCTGGCTGAGCCTATAGAACTGCAATAAAAAAACCTGAGGTGGCGGCACAAAAGATAAGGTGCTGTCACCTTTGATTAATTTTTTTTATGCTTTGATAGCGCTATTAACATGCATATGTTTTGTATCAAAATGCCATAAAGTCTAATTGTTAAGAGGGGATAGCGATGAAGAGGCGTATTTCAATCAGGGCTCTTTTCAATCTGGTTTATTTTTTTCTCGGCTTTCTGCCAGTTGCAATTCTCGGCATTATCTTTTTTACTGTGTCGCCCAAACTTCCAGCGGAAATCAAAGGCACTGTCCGGCCGGTTATGTGTATATTCGAGGGCCTGGCAGTGGCAGGATTGATTATTCAATTGGTTGTATCAAGAACTTTTTCAAAAAATATAAAGAGTATTATAGAAACAGTCGGCAGGGTTCAGCAGGGGGATTTAACCACTGCACCAGGCGAATATTCATATAGTGAATTAAGCGAATTGTCGCAGGGTGTCTGTTCAATAATAAAGCAGTTCCACGATGTCATGGCAAATGTCTTTGTATCGATGGAACAGGTAAAGCACCTTACCGGTGTTGTAAATGATACTGCCGGCCAATCCTCACATGCAGCAGGGGAAATTTCCGCCGCATCTGAATCGGTGGCAAAAGGAGCAGGCCAGCAGGCAGAGGATGCAGAAGCTTGTCTTGCAATATCCAATGAGCTTATCCAAAAAATGGAATCAGTAGCAAATTCGGCTGAGTTAATGTCAAAGAAAGCGGATATTGTGCAGCAGATGACCGAATTTGGCAAACAAAACATTAGCGAGCTCATACATAAAAGCAGGTTGTCTGAGAGCAATATAAGAGACATAACTGAGCGAGTTAAAGAGTTGAGCAACATGGCTCAAAATATCACACATATAACAGAAGTAATGACATCTATTGCCAGCCAGACCAATCTTTTATCCCTGAATGCGGCAATTGAAGCGGCCAGGGCAGGCGAAGCAGGCAGAGGATTTGCAGTTGTTGCGGGAGAGATTAAAAAACTTGCCGACCAGAGTTTAACATCCGGCAACGATATAGTAAAAATTATATCGGATATTCAAAAGCGGGTGGCGAACACTACCGAGACTATCCATTCAACCATGGAAGCAATTGTGACTCAGATTGACTCCGTGCATAAAACAGAGGAAGTGTTTAAGAGTATATCGGATGCCATTAAAGAATTATACGACCAGTTAATGATAGTTAGAGAAGGCATTAACCAACTTGGCGATTATAAAACGAGATTATTCGATTCAATTACGAATATTGCTTCTGTTTCGGAGGAGACTGCTGCATCAACCGAAGAGATCGTATCCCTTATGTATACTCAGACAAATTCAGTAGAGATAATGGTGCAACTGGCATCGAATCTGGATACACTGATAAAGAACCTTGATAAGCAAATAGAAATGTTCAACTTTAATAAATTAGAAAAGAAAACTGCATGTTTTGCAGTGATTCCCGGCGTGGACATTCCTTTCTTCAAAGATACATTTGATGGGGCTCGGGAGGCTGGAAAAAAGCTAGGCATCGATATATTATGTGCAGCACCCAAAAAACTAGATGCAAAAGAACAGGCAAAACTCATAGAAGAATTCACAGAAAAAGGCATATCGGGAATAGGACTAGGGCCCATAGATGCTCCGGAAGTCAGAAATGCGGTGAGTAAAGCAATAAAAAAAGGCATCAATGTTATTGTTTTTGATACGGACCTGCCCGACTCGGGTACAAAATCGTTCATCGGCACCGACAATCTTCAAGCGGGGAAAGCAGTGGGAGAAGCTGTGGCCAAGATACTGGATGGAAGGGGCAGGGTAATTGTAACTATTAGTGGTGCATTAGTCCAATTAAATATGAAACAACGTCTGGAAGGTTTTAAAGAAGCTATTGGAAAATATCCCGACATCAAAATTCTTGATATTGATTTATCGGATGCGGGGAATATAAATAACAGGATTAAAAATTTGAAGAGCATAATAAGGAAGCATTCTGGTTTTGATTGTTTTGTGTGCCTGGATTCAGAAGCGGGGTTGCTGGTGGAAAAGTTACATGATGAGCTGAAAACAGGTATAAAGTGTGTAGGGTTTGATAAAACTCCTGATACTGTAAGGCTGATAAAAGAGGGCAAATTAGTATCGGTAATCGCCCAAAGACCCAGATTATGGGGTGAGTTGGTTGTAAGAAGGCTCAATGACTTGATGTTGGGTAAACCTATTCCAGCTTTTGAAGACACGGGGACTTTTGAAATCAACAGGATGAATGTATCTGTGTACGAAAATACTAAAATCAGTTAATCAATTACGATTTTCATTTTAAATTATTACAGGAATGCTATTTAATGTTGAACTTATTGACAACTTCTACTTCAATTACCTGGTAAACTATGCAGTGGGAATCCGGGTCCTGGGAGAAATAAATCTGGCAGAAAAAACCCTATATGATTTCAGAGCAAGAGTATATCGCTATCTGGTACAACACCCTGAACAGGAAGATTTAATCTTTGCCTCCTTTCTAAACCTTACAAAAAACTTTATCAAAGAAGCCGGCATATCTACTGAAGAACAGCGCATGGACTCCACCATGTTCATGAAAAACTAAAGAAAGCCGGAAGAATAGCATTAGCCTTTGACGTTTTGGAAAGGGCAGTAAAATCCGTACCTGAAGACCTTCTTACACCAAACCTCAAAGAAGTCTTAAAACCCGAATTCAAAACAGACATAATCTACAGAGCAAAACCATCGGAAAATGAAAGCAAACTGGACATGCTCCTGAACCTTTGCCTTGATGTTAAGAACATCATAGAAAAAGCTCCTGAAATAAAAGATCCCAATACCTTGAGGATACTCACAAGATTCATATCAGAGCAATCCGTATTTGATGAACAAAAAAACAAACTCAAAGCCAAAGACAATAAAGATATTCCTACCAACTCCTTGCAGTCAGCTTATGATGAAGATGCCACATACAGAAAAAAGGGAGATAAAGCCCAAAGCGGATATACACTAACCATTACAGAAACCTGTTCAAAGAACAATCCATTCCAGATGATCACAGACTACAAGACAGATCAAAACATCAAAAGCGATGCAGAAGTAGGTCAGGAAAGAATACCCGTTATCAAACTTGCTGGCCCCTCAAGAGAATTGGACCAAAACGCACAACATGATAAAATAACTCTTGAAGGGGGAATTTTTCTATGGCAGCGAGGAAGAATTTTACTACGGAAGAAAAGCTCGCTATCTTATCCGAAGCTCAGAGTTCATGTACCACTAAAATAGCTGTCTGTAGGAAATACGGCATATCAAAAACTACAATCGATTACTGGAGAAAAAAGCTTTTAAACCCTAACGATAGTAACGATGATGACGAAAAAGTAAATCTCAGAAAAGAAAACATCATGCTTCGTTCTATCATCGTTGATAAAGACCTCGAAATTGCTTATCTAAAAGAGCTTCTAAAAAAAACCAACCGTCTATAGCCGATAAAATCGATCTAATAAAGCATTTATATTCTGAGGGCTATAATCTAGATTTTCTACTTAAAATTTCTAATATACCCAAAAGCACATTTTTCTATGAACCTCGACAAGAAAGTACGGATTCAAAGCGGGGATGCTCAAAGCCGGGTTATTCAGAAACACTTAGTGGTGAATATATATCCGATGAAATGATAAAGACCCTACTTTTTGATTTAGCTGAGGAATTCCCATTCTTTGGGTATAAAAAACTTACATTTCTCTTAAGGTCAAAGTTTGGAATTATTATCAACAAGAAAAAGGGTTACAGACTATGCAAAGAAATGGATCTGCTTTTGCCAGTTATTAAACACTACGCTTCTTCCAATACTGAAATAGTTTTCAAAAAAGTATCTGTCGAGGCCCCGAATACCCACTGGCAGATGGATATTACATATGTGACCATTTTCCCTAGAATAATCTTTATCCTGGATATAATAGATACATATACCTTAGAGATAGTAGGCTATAAGGCTGGTTTTTCGATAACAAAGAGCGATGTGATAAAAACCGTAACAAAAGCCATTGCATCAAGGCATATAACAGATAGTTTAACAATCAGAACCGATAATGGGCCGCAGTTTAAGTCAAAAGAATTTCAGGAATTTTGTACTAAACAGGGTATACTGCATGAGCGAATACCAGTAAGGTCGCCTGAAAGAAACCCAAATATTGAAAGATTTCATAGAACCTTGAAAGAAGAATATGTTAATTTAAATGATTTTGCCAGTTATAGTTCATTTTTTAAAGGCCTGGATGATTATATAAAATTTTATCTTTGCGAAAGGCCCCATGAATCTTTGAATTATATGACACCTTCAGCATTTTATGAAGCATTTTTAAGAAATACTGTGAATCGTGGCGTGTTGGTCGTTTAAGTCCAAATAATAGGGGGCCAGTACAAAAGAAAACACCGACTGCAAACACCTCTATTTTGATGGTGGATACTACTGTCCTGAAGTAATCGAAAAAGGTAAAGAAAACGAAATTGAACTTCACTTCACCAACCTCAACGGCAAAAAACCTCAAAAGACATTATCCATAACACAGTTTGAAATAGATGAATCCACCAACATAATAACAAAATGTCCTGAAGGCATGGCCCCTATCCACACTGGCATCACCAAAGGTCAGACAGTAGCTCATTTTGCCTTGAATATATGCGATGCATGTAAACATAGACAAGACTGTTACTGCAAAAAGCAGAAGAAAGATTATGTAGTCCGTATAAATCTAAAAGCCATAGAAACAGCAAGACAGCGTCAAAAAATCGAAGAATGCCGCAAAGAAAACACCAGCATGAGAGCAGCCATAGAAGGGACCAACTCGGCATTAAAGCGTGGCCACCAGCTTGGCAAACTCAAAGTAAGAGGCTTTGTAAAATGTAACATGGTTGTAGGCTTTAAGGTATTAGCCCACAACTTCAAGAGGTTTGCAAATTACATGATAGAGCAGACCAAAAAACTCATGCCTCAAGATACAGGGATAAGTCTGCCCATTTTAAGCCAATAAATGGTAAAAGGTCCCGGAAAGGGTAGTAAAATACCGGATATTAGAGGTGAATATAGCAAAAATTATTCTCGAAGCTAAAATATTTTCCAGTTTATACCTTATGAAGTTTTCAAGGTTCGGATAAAGGGGTATAAAAACAGGGTTTTTACACTGGAATCAATAATTAGTATTATAAAAAGTAAATTTGAGTCAGAAGGAAATCCAGCAAGAATACCTTTGTTGAAAGGCAATAAAACATTTCAAGCTAAACTATCAGAAAAAGGTATTTATGTTGATAACTTGGGTTCTAGTCAGTTCTTGCCTTGGGAGGTATTTATTGAGACAGTTCGACTTTTACATGAAAAAGGGGAAGAGCGATAAGGGGTAATGCCATTAACTACAGACTAGGTGAAAGTGGACTACCGATTGATTCAGTAGAAGGAAATATTGCATTAAAAGTATATAGGAAGAAACTTGGGGAAAGTGTATTCAGAAGGATAACGCCCGTTGCTTGCATATTAATATGGGCAGGAATATGCCGACATTAACCAAACCTGTTAATACTGAAGGAAAAGTGGAACAAATACTGAGTAAGAATTAATATTTCTATGGCATTGTTGAATAAGCAAAAACTTGATAGAATGGTAAAAGGAAAACAATGCCGACTCAAAGGAGAAAATGTATGAAAAAAGTTGAAGCGTATATTGGGAAATTGAAAAGCTTAGAATATTGGGATTCTTACCTGATGCAAGAATCGGGACTACCTGGCCACCGCGCCAACATAGAATTAGCCCAGGCCGTTGCAGAGGTAGGAAATGAAGAAAAATTTTTGCACCTGCTCAGCTATACACCTGAAAAAGCTCCAGTAAATTCACAACAGGAATTCTTGGCTTTTTGCGGAACGCTGGGATTAGGTAAGCTCATAAAAGAAGAAAAAAAAGAATACCTTGAAAAATTACGTTTACTTGCATCAGACACCAGGTGGAGAATTCGTGAAGCGGTAGCAATGGCCTTGCAGATTTACGGCGAAAATCATATGGAAGAACTAATAAAACAAATGGAAGAATGGGCAAGGGGTAACAACTATGAAAAAAGAGCTGCGGCAGCAGCACTTTGTGAACCCAAATTGTTAAAACAAAAAGAGCAAGTATTGAAAGTGCTGCAAATATTGGATGACATTACAGATTCAATTAAAAAAACCCCGGATAGAAAAGACGAAAGTTTTAAAGCTCTGAAAAAGGGAATGTGATATTGCTGGAGCGTCGCGATAGTTGGGAACCCTGAAGAAGGCAAGAAAATATTTGAAAAATGGACATCAACTACAGACAAAGATATTATTTGGATAATCAAAGAGAACCTTAAAAAGAACCGTTTAAACAAAATGGATCGAGAGTGGACAGAATTTTGGACACAAAAGATGAGTAAATGTTAGTTGAAGTAAGAGAATTTTATATTTACGATAGTAAGGTGCATTTGTTTGTTAGAACAAATACCATCAAATGAGGAATTATCATTATTATTAGGCAGTGAAAAATTCAAAATCTGGAATGAGCTTTGCTGTATAATTGACAATCTCTATGACGAGGTAACATGATATCCTTGCCAGAGACTCATAGATTTCAGACATGATAAATATTCTCACCACTCGGTAGTGATAAAAAATCTAGATTTCATAAAAAAACACGGGGTTGAATATTGGTTAAGAGAGCAAAAATCCAGGTGGAGTTGTCCTGAGTGTGGTTTAAATTTTAGTTGGTATAGTGAGAAGTGTGGGAATTGAGGTTCGAAACTTTTTAATTGCATAGATGAAGAAGCAGATTTAGAGAAATAAATAAGTTGAGAATAGCGCATTGAGGCCGGGTTACGTCGGAAAAGCGGGGGCGTAAAAATTAAAGGTGGATCAAAATGTATCATCGAAGATTTAAATGGAGTATTACAGGATGTATTATTCAATGCAAAACTTCATCCCAAAAGGAAGGTATTAACACTTTCAAATGAAGAGTGTATCTACTATTGTGAAGGATGTCAGCTAGAATAATTTGTTTTTTGAAGGGGTGCGGAATATGTGTTATACATTTTAGAGCCCATGGGCTCTTTTTTCATGCCTAAAATAAAAAAGGCCATTACGGCCTATCGTGAATACCTAAATGTTCTTTTAATGCTGATTGAAGCAATTGAGAGAAATTAACATTCTTTTCTTCGGCCAATTTGTTCAGCCATTGAGGAATGGTTAAGGTCTTGTTTACTGACTGATTTTCAATTGCTTCTCTGTAAAGAGGCATATATACTTCAATCAGCATTACAGCCTGATTTTCTCTCACCTGGATTTTATCTACAGGAGTGGGTTCAGGTATGGAATCCCCGTCTTTTTCCATACCCCAAAGATGCAGAGCCATAGCTTCTTTGGCGTTTTTAATGGCTTCTTCAGTTGTTTTGGCGCACGGTAAGCACCCAGGCAAATCGGGGAATTCGATGGAAATACCGTCTTCTGCATAATCGAATATCGCTGGAAAGACGTAAATGTCTTTTACCAAAAGAATCAACTCCTTCATGAAAAATTAAAATGGGGGAAGAGGAGGGATTAGGGAAACTTAATTCCCGTTTGCTTTTCGATACTTTTAAGAGTTTGGATTGTTATATCCTTTACGGGGTGTGTTACTGTGACTTTACCAGGTTTTGAATGATGGGTGCGAACCGCGTGGCTTGTGCAATGGCAGCCGAACATGGCTAAATTAATTTTACACAATTTTGAAGGAATTAGGTATTTACTATCGAATTATTAAAATAAATGTATTATTGCAGCCATAAATTAATTTTAAAAAAACGTTCAAAATATATACCCATGTCAGAAGTAGATATTCAGGAATGATCTAAAATCCATTGAAGAAACTATCTCAACCGTTGAAAAAGTTATCGAGCAAACCCTGGAAGTGAATAAAGAAAATCGTTATATTCCAAATCGTATTATAAGCATCTTTGATACCGAGGCAAGACCGATCAGAAAAGGTAAACTGAAAGCCCCGACTGAATTTGGAGGAAAATTGCTTATTTGTGAAAGCGAAGGACGTATAATAACTCATTATGATTTATGGGAAGGCAACCCATCATATGAAAGCTTACTGCTTTCTGTCAAAAGAATCGTGTACCATCATCATAACTGAAAGTTGAATTTCGGTGACATTATGACTACTCAAAATTGATATCAATCAGATACATAATGGCGTGATAAAATTTAGGAGTGATAATCATGGCTCTTGCAGATTATGATTTGGACGAATTCAGAAAGCGAATCTATGAGGCTTATCAAAAAGAAGAACCAATTATGGAGGAACTTAGAAAACACGCCAAGGTTTTTGCTGACCTTATTAAACCTATACGGCCATATTCTGTCAACGCAGTATCATTTGTATCATCAGACGGTGGTGATAATCGCCTTTTTTTTAATCCTGCAGTAATAGAGCTTGTAAGGGTGGTCGATTCTAGGGGAAACCAGTGCGCCATAGATGCAATCGCAAGTAATACTAAGACCAAAGATTTAAATGAACGTGTTAAAGCTGACAGTCCTCTTTTGGTTGAACCATTAAAAAGATTATGTGAAGATCTTGGTATTCAAGAAGTAGAACAGCTATCCTATTTACTTAGTGGATTAGAAGAAGGTAAAAGTACTGGTGTAATTAGGTGTTATCGTGATATTGTTGAATGGGCAGTTCTTTATGATCTGATAGTGAACTATGAGTGGGGAAGTGACACTATAATCGTTAGAGATGGTTTATTACGAACCAAGTCCTTCAAACGAGAATTATTTCCCAAAATTGATGCCAAAATTAGGGAAGGCATCGAAAAGCACCGTCGCAAAAATGTAAATATCTCTATTGTTGGAGTAGCAAAGCAAAGCGCGGTATTAAGTCGATTGGCTGTTGCATTGGAATTGGAGGGCGTATTCCACAAACCATATCCTTGCTATGCTAAAGTTCCTAAAGAAATTGAAGAGGAATGCTATAAATTCGACCGTACATGGTTGGATACCTATGAGTCAATCCAAGCAGATAATCAAGCCCGGAAAGAAGGAGAACCCGAAAAGCCATATTTATTTCAGTCAATGGGGCAAATGTATTTAGTTAAATTTGGCGATCGAACTTTTGATCCCATCTGGCCAGTGGACATTGCTTCTTGGCAAGTACCTTATGCCGATAGAATTATTGGACAACTGACTGTGGATGCACAACATGGATTCCCCATCCCTGATTACCCAATGTGCATTCAAAAAGCACACGATTATGCAAAAGTTAGTGGAATAGAGGTTTCAATTCTTCAAGATATTCTGTTTGAGGGAATTACACAAAAATTAAATGATCAAGAAAAAGAAAGAATATTGCGTATGAAATACCTTGGGGAAAATCTAGCAAATCGGAGGTATAGAAATGCCTGAGTTGTTCGCCAAATCTCAAGTAATGGGAACCTTTAAAGGGTTCAATGAAAAAGGATTGGAATTTGCAGCCGAAATTATAGTTCCTTATGATTCTTCAATGCTGGAAAGACCCCAGCTAGGACAGTTTCTTCTAATCCAACTTGAGAGTGAAGAGGAAGCTTCACTTGGTAGGATTACAAAGTATGTTCCTTCTGGTATACTTGCCTCAGCGGAAGGCGAAGACTATATCAACACAATGCAGAGCCGGGGCCAAGCTGTTCCAGAAGATCTGAAGAAGCAGAAATTGAAATATCGTGTACAAGTAAAATTGCTCGGCGCCGTAAAGATAGTCAAAAGGGATGGTAAGGAGGATATTGTTTTTGTTCCCTCTCAACGGAGACTTCCACATTTGGGAGCAAAGGTAGCTTTACCAAGTGACGAAGTATTGAAGAAAATTTGTAGTCTCAGCCAAGGGCAAACTGATTTAGGCGATTACGTCTTAGGTGAGTTTGTGTATGATGGTAATCAAGGTGGCCATAAGTCTGATGATATGTTCAGGCATTTGACGCCCAAGCTAACAGTTTACTTTAATATAAATAATCTGGTTTCTAGGCGGTCAGTAGTCTTTGCACGAGCTGGGTATGGAAAGTCAAATCTTATCAAATATCTCATCTCGGAATTGTATAGAAATGGAATACCAAAAACTGAAAAAGGGCAACACGTTGGGACTCTTATTTTTGATGCTGACGGCGAGTACTTCTGGCCAGACTTTAGAAATAGACCCGGACTTTGTGACGTTCCGCACCTTCAGGACCATATTGTCGTATTCACAAATAGAAAAGCGATTAATGAATATTATGATAGTTGGAAGGCTGGATCAGTAAAACTTGATATTCGAAATCTCCCGGCTAGAGATGTAATCGGCATTGCAATTTCAGCCGACAGACAAAATCAACAGAATGTCTTGAAACTAAAAAGCGTTTATGATACAAATTGGAGACAGCTAGTTGATTTGATTTATAAAAATAAACTCCAGGCTTCAGATAATGAGGTCGGTCGTTTGCTTGGATATAGTTCCAGCCAGATTACAAACAATTTAGCTGAAATTGCAGCCGCCAGAAGCAATATGTATAACGTGATTCAACATTTGCATGATCCAGATAGCCAATTAATCAATGGTACAATTGATGCTCTACGACAAGGTCATATTGTTATTGTTGATATAAGCCTATTAAGTTCCACCGCTGGTTACAATATTGCTGGCTTATTGATGAGAAGAATCTTTTCCTATAACCAAGAAAATTTCACAGGTGGATTAGCTCCTATTCCAGTAATTTCGGTTATAGAAGAAGCACAAAGTGTATTAGGGTGGAATTTAGATGAAACAAGCCCGTTTGTTGAATGGGTCAAAGAAGGGAGGAAATACGATTTAGGTGCAATCTTGGTTACGCAGCAACCGGGCTCTTTGGCTCCTGAACTGTTGAGTCAGGCTGATAACTGGTTTTGTTTTCATCTGCTTTCCGAAGGGGATGCAGGAACATTAGGTAAGTACAATTCTCATTTTTCTCACGATATTTTGGCCCATCTTATAGGGGAACCAATCCGAGGAAATTGTTACATGTGGAGTGCTCCTACACAACCTTTTGTTCTACCTGTCAGAATTAGAAATTTTGAGAATCTATATAGAGAGAATATAAGAACCAATGAAAACGAACCTCCTTATGGAAATTCTCCTGCTATTGAAATTAAACGGCGAGCAGACGAAAGACTGAGGAAAATGGCAGAAGATTTAACTGTAAAAATTAAGGAAGTAATCCATAAAGGTCAAAAATCATATACAAAAATCGATGATAATTTATATGGCTTATACAAAGGGCATTTGTACCACTTAGTTGTAGATATTAAGCCTGACAACGAAATCCTAAATGAGAATCAATTAATGCTAATTCTCATGAATTTGATTTTCGGAGAGGAAAACGTTACAATTATTCAGCACTCCGACGGCAAAGAATACTTTTGTGCAAAAAAAGAAATCTGGGAAAGGATTTAGTGTTACAATGCTTAACATCTTGATAAAAAGCAAAAACATCGGTCATTACATAGAAATCCCAGAGAAGTTTGAGTTAGATATTTCAAATAAACCTCTTGAAGAGCAAGTAAAACTCCTGATTCTCCGAGACTTATTACGACTGAACTGGAATGTAAACTTTAAGAATGATGAGGTAGAAGTTGTTCCCCCAGCCTATTACGACAAAGAAACGATAAAACAATCCATGGCGATTCGAAGGAATGAGATTATCTCTAAAAACAAGAGTTGGATTGAGAAACATATTAACTTTGCGAGAGAGAATTTGGCCAATGGGTATGAAGCACTCAATTCAAAAATAGAGCCAATCATTGAAGTCTGCGAGTCTCAGAGTCAGCATAACCTGTTTCGGATATTTCGCTATTACTGGTCATCACCTTACAGTGAGTATGTTGGTCGAAGAATTAAACTGATTATCAGAGATGCTGCAATAAAAAAACAGCCAGTAATTGGAATAGCAGCCCTTGGCAGTCCAATAATTCATATTCCTGAAAGAGATGATTTTATCGGTTGGGATAAGAAAACTAGGACCAAAAATCTTGTATACTTAATGGATGCCTATGTTGTAGGTGCCGTTCCTCCTTATAATCTGTTGCTGGGAGGTAAGTTGATTGCGTACATTTTGGTTTCTAATGAGATCAGGAAAATTTATAGAGAAAAATACGAAAATACCATTACATTAATGGAAAAGCGCAAAGCAAAGGATTTGGTCGGCATTTTTACAACGAGTTTATATGGACGAAGTTCGCAATATAACAGACTAAAATATCAAGGTAGGTTGTTATATCAACCAATCGGTGAAACCAGAGGTTACGGAACTCTTCATTTAACAGATGAAACACTTCACTTTATGCGAAAGCTGCTGGAGGAAAAGAGAATAGTAATTGGCAACAATTTTGGAGACGGCCCGAGTTGGCGAATGCGTGTAATTAGAGCAGCTGGAGATATTCTTGGATTTGACACTGATTTCCTACTTCATCATTCTTTTAAACGAAAAATTTATTATGTCCCTTTGGCGAAAAACACCCTAGAATTCTTAAATGGAAATGCCAAAAAACCAGACTATTACGACTATCCAATGACAGATTTGATTAATTTCTGGAAAGAACGTTGGCTAAACAACCGAAAAACGAGGCTTGATATCGTACATAAGGTTTTACAGTTTCGCCCAGAAAGCTTTTCTGTGTACTAAGACAGGCGAAGTCAGCACTTCTTATAACGGCCGAAATTATCACATCCTGGGCCTCGGAATCAATCCTGAACACGAAGTCCTTCAGACAATATTGAAAAGAAACAGGGAATTGATGGAGGCCAAGGATGAATGACAAAGAGTGCGGGTTTGACGCTTTGTCCAAAAAACATAGATAAAATAAAGCCGGAGGATCTCGTCATTGAAATCAAAATAGGAGTAGATTTCTTTTTTCAATACGGTTCGATTAAAGGGTGCAATCCAGTCTGCGGTATTAAGACTAAAAGCAGCCTTGAAGCGCTTCAACTTGTGTTTGAACACGAGCTTTGCCATGTGATTGAATTTATTCATTTTAAAGAGTCCAACTGCAGCGGAGCCAGGTTCAGGGCAATACGAAAGGGATACTGGCGTATGTCAGGGGTATTAAACAGAGCCTTAAACAACACCCACCTTCGGTGGGCCCCGACTGGCAAGGTCAAGGGCTCATGAGTTTAGTAAAGAGATATCATGAAATTCGCAAAGCTTGGTGAACCGCCGTATACCGAACGGTACGTGCGGTGGTGTGAGAGGACGGGGGCTAAACGCCCCCTCCTACTCGATTAACAGGGTGGTTTTTACTGTCCATCCCAGGCCCTGGATCTGGGAATGAAGATTATTTATTGATATTTACGGTCCTTGTATTCTGGTCCCAGGTTACCTTTGCGCCCAGGACTTCGCTGACGAACCTCAAGGGAACCATGGTCCTGCCGTTTTTGAACTCGGCTTTGGTGTCAAACGTTACGTTCTTGCCATTGACATTGGCTTTATTTTCTCCGATCCGCAGCTTGACAAGCATGGTATTATCGGACTTATCTGTGCCAGCTATAGTTACTGTTTTTGTCTTTTCATCCCAGCCGACCTTTGCCCCCAGACTTTCGGATATAAACCTCACCGGCACCATGGTGCGCCCGTCTTTATTGAGATAAGGCTGCTGGTCCGGGAAGGAAATCTCCTTGCCGTTGACTTTGACCGTCATATCCACTACAGTCAGACTGAATGAGGATGAGATCCCGGCGGTTTTGACGGTCAGATTAAAAGTGCCGGTTTTTGTGGCCGTAAGCACCAGTGACCGGGAATCAAGGCTGCCCATACCATTAGGAAATTTCCAGTCTACCGCATAGGGATAAGACAGAAGTATCTTCTGGCCTGCCGGGGAGATGCCGTAGACTTTCAGATTGGCGGCAACGCCCTTTTTTACGGCAGGGGTTTCGGAAATAATTTTTTCTATTACCGGCAAAACCCTGTAATAAACTTTGCCTCCTCCGATATTGAAAATAGCAACCGAAGGCTCTTTTGCACTGGCTCCGGGGAGTGAAACATAATGGACACCATTTTCCATCCGGGCGCCGAACCGGCTAGCTCCTCCGTAAAGCACCCAGATATTGAGGTTTTTATTTTTCACATAGTCTGAAAGTATTTTTTTCAGAAGGCTGCCTTCAAGCGGGTCCGAAAAAGCTTCCGGCGCTCTATCTATTGTTATGAATACGGTCCTGAATTTTGGCAGGGCATTCAGGTCCTTTTGAAGCTTTATCCACTGGTTGTAATCTGTAAGTCTGATACTTCCTTTTGAGGAATCCAGGAAGATGAAGGAGGCTTCCTTTTCCGCCAGGGTTTGATAACCCGAGCCTGTGGTCTTCATATTTTTCATGAAAATTGCCAGTGGACTTGTAGATGATATTTTGCCTGTTGTTGAAAAATTACCGGCTATTAAATTTATTTTCGGTTTATACCGATTTACCAGAGACGCCGCAAGGCTTGTCATTTTCTGGCTTTCTGTGCCGGAATATGTTGTTAAGCTCCCAACAGCGCTGAAGATAAGATTTCCTGCATTCGAAGGATTGTTGGCCGGATCAAACCAGGGAGATGAAGCTGGCAGCAAAGAGTCATCATATTTTCCGACCACAACTGCAGAAAGGTTATCCAGATATATGACTCCTGTATCGCTGTCGGTTGGGTCGATTTCTACCAGATATATGCGTTTTAAGCTGAACGGTTCCTTGCCGTCGGGGAGTTCCGCTTCTACCTTCTTCCATCCCTGCCAGTCAATGTTTTTTGAAAAATCGATATTGTAGTCATTTCCGTCGGCGTCAGTCACCGTGCCGCGGAGCCAGTGTCCTTTTGCCTGACCGTACACCATCAGCGACAGCTTCACGGTGCCTGCGGGAAGTGAAAGGCTGTTGAAGTTTACATAAGCGGCTCTCGTGCTGTCCCCTACGGGAAACTCATAGGCGAGTTTTCCCGAAGAAGTGCCCTGGTTTACCGGTTCCGGCTGGGTCACAATCGAGAAGGAACCTCCGAGGGTAGACGGATATGAAGAAAATTCCTTGCCATCCGGTTTTTCAAAGTCTTCCAGAATTTTTTCACCCATGCCTACCTGCACCAGGGCTCCAGCTCTAAGACCTGAAAAACCGGCGATGACGGCGCCGCTGGCGGGAGTCTGCCCTGCAACGAATTCACCAGCACTGAAATTACCGATATTGCCTTGTATTTCCCATTTTATGTCCATAGGTTCTACGGGAGCTTTAAAACCCTGTACATCGGTTATAATGACATCAAAGGTCTTTTTATCACCGCAATTCATTTGAACTTTCCCGGGGCTCACCGAAAGCACTGCGCCGTCGGACAGCACTTTTATCTCCTGAGTCGCTTTAATACCGCCCAGAGTGGCTGTTACCTGGCCGTATCCGGACTTTGAAGAATAAAATACATTTTTATTGAAAGCGCCCAGATTATTGGTAACGCTCCATTTAACGCTATCCTGATCTATTTCCACCGGGTTATAGTTTTTATCATAGGCCCGCACCTCAAACGTCCTGTGCCCGCCTTTAGGAATGTTGAATGAGCTGGATACAATCCTGATACCGTAGACATCGCCTGCAGAAGCCCTGGAAAAAATGCCGATGCCGTTGGCAATTAACCTCTGGACGCCTTCGGAAACGCTGTTTATAACAGTAGGCTGTTTTTCTCCCAGAGGCCTAACAACCATGGTGGATGAGCCGCCTCCGTCAAGGTTCAGGGCAAAAGAAGCCCCGAGTTTCACCATGAGTTCCGCCAGTTCTTTCTGAGTCATTCCGCGGCTCGCCGCCTGGCGGCCGTCTACCACTACCAGGAACATAATCTTCTTGTCGGCAGAAAATCCGACGGCAGTTCTGGGATTGGTACCGGATATGTTATGGGAAAAGGTGGCAGGAACAGCTCCGTTTTCAACCAGAACAGCTCCACCGCCTAGGGCCATCTCGAGGTTTGAAATATCCGGAGTGATATTGAGGTCCAGCTTAACCGGGTCCCCAACGCTAAAACGACTTTTAAGAAAATTGGCACCGTCTCCTCTGGCAGCAAGCACCAGCCCGTCTTTCGGGATATCGACGGCTTTTCCATCTACGATATTTTCTATCCGGTTGTTTCTGATTATGGCGAAAGTAAGGTCTGGAGCAGTATCGGCAACGGCGGGAGTGGCCGCTCCGAAATCCGGGGTATATACGAAAATCTTACTGTAACCATCTCCAATCTTGTTTATTCCCCCAATATCGAATGTTGTTCCGTCGGGGGCTTCCACTTTTCCGGAAAATTCCATGCGGAGGATTTCCGGCAATTTATCCAAGGTAAGTCCGAAAGCAGCCATGTCTTGACGGTTGGAAGGCGATGAAACCAACCTGCCGTCTTTCACCTGGACTCCTATAGGTGCGGAAGGAGTCGCCATTATAAAGAAATCGCCATTTATGCCCGCCACAGCATTGTTTTCCTGCACCATCCTGCCGAGGGTATCCCTCTGCGAGAGGCCTTTTGCGGGCAAAAGCGAATCAATGATTATATTTTCCGAAGAAAGGTCGACCTTCAATATATGAATTTTTTGCCATCCAAGAGAGGTAAAAAGCGTCTTCCCCTCATAAGTTACTCCTGCAGTTACAGTGAATATCTGGGAATCCTCATAAAGGGATATTTCCTGGGCAAAGGCCGGAAGCGGACCCAGCACAAGCAAAACTGCCAGGAGAATCGAAACAATACGTTTTCTCCAGGGTTTGGAACAGTACATATTATGTAGCATGATTTTCCCTCCATATGTAAAAGCTGTTTAAAATTGTTTGAAAGCAGTATGATGACGGGCAGCTACCCCGGTGAGTATTATCCCTCCTTTTATTACAACCCCCCGGATTATTATACTATTCGCAGCAAAAGCCGAAAATCCTTCCTTCTGGAAGCTGAAAAGTTCTGGAGAGTTCTGCCCTAATAATATAGACGAAAAAAATCAAATAAAGTTCCATGGAAATTTATGGTAATATCTCGAATTTGACAAGCCTCAAAGTACAGTCTGGCTAAACTTGTCTTCCATCAAATAAACACCGCTTACAGGAATATTTGTTTTGCGGGCGATTTCCAGGATCGCCTTTTTATTATTTTCATCGGTCTTTATGCACGAGCTGCAGCTTTTACTGATGGACTGCGGTGTAGGTACAATTTCGAACAATATCCCAGCCTCACTGATATTTTTGAGCGCTTTTTCCATTGCAAGGACGTCATGAATGGAAGAAAAGGTAATGTATGTGTTATATCTGATACTCAAAAATATCGCCTCTTTTAAAGTGTCAGGGTTATACATTTATTATAATTGACCCATTCCAATAAAGCAATTCTGCACAAAAAAGCTTTGATCAAAATCGAAACACAAAGAAGGAATATGCAAAAAAAAGTTGAATTAAATCATTTGAAAACAAAGAATTGTATATATTCCTATATCCGCTTATCACAGTTAAAACTTGATGGAATTCATATATCAGATTGAATAATATTAAAGTAGGTGATGGATTTGGCAAAATACGATTTAGTGTTGCTGGATGCCGACGGCACATTATTTGATTATGATACGGCTGAGGCTATAGCCCTTAAAAAGGCGTTTGAATACCATGGATTTAAATACAGCGACGACGTAAGAAGCAGGTACCGTGAAATCAATAATGATGTCTGGATGGAATTTGAGAAGGGAAAAATTGATAAAAATACACTCCAGACTGAACGGTTCAAAAGACTTTTAAAAGAATACAATCTTGGAGCTGATGAGAGCGCTTTCAATTCGATGTATCTTGGTTTCCTGGCGGAAGGTGGCTACCTTATTGACGGTGCGCTGGAAATATGCAGGGAATTATCCCATTACTGCACGCTGGCAATCGCAACCAACGGCGTTTCCAGAATACAAAAAAGAAGATTGGAGAACTCTGCCATCGCTCCGTATATACAACACCTGATAGTTTCGGAAGACGCCGGATATCAAAAACCCCATCAGGGTTTTTTCCAGTATGCATTCAATGTTTGCGGACATCAGGATAGAGACAGAGCAATTATTGTGGGAGACTCGTTGAGCGCGGACATAAAGGGCGGTGCGGATTTCGGAGTTGCTACGTGCTGGTATAACCCGACGAACCGCATAAACGATACAGGGCTTAGAATCGACTATGAAATAAAGGATTTGCGGGAACTTGTCAAATTGATTCTGTAGGCTTCGAATATATGATTATGGAGGGATTAATTCTATGATAACAAACTTCAAGGATAAAAATCCAAAGATTCACGAGACGGTTTTTATTGCACCTTCTGCCGACGTGATTGGAGATGTGACCATAGGGGAAAACTCCAGCATATGGCACCGCGCGGTGCTGCGGGGAGATGTAAACAGGATAGAAATAGGCTCCTGCACCAATATTCAGGACGGTACCATAGTGCATGTGGCTGGAGAGTATCCCACCATCATAGGAAATAATGTCACAATTGGTCATGGTGCTATTGTCCATGGTTGTATTATAAAAGACAATGCCTTTATCGGCATGGGGGCCATCATCCTGGACGGAGCAGTGATAGGCGAAGGTGCCCTGATTGGAGCTGGAGCCCTGGTAACCGAGAAAAAAGAAATACCTCCATATACGCTAGCTATGGGAGTTCCGGCAAAAGCAGTGAAAGAGCTCCCAAAGGAATACATAGAGATGGCAAAAAACCGGGCTATAGAATATGCAGATCTGGCCAAGGAATATCAATAAGATATAGTCGAGTTCAATAAATTTCCCTATTGACAAACGGCTTATCTGTAGTTTATAATCTTTTCAATCAATATATTTTATAAAGTTTAATAGCAATGACAGGGGAAAGTAGATGGATTATCGGATTTAAAGCGAGCCGGGAAGGTGAAAGCCGGTATGAAGGAATCCTTTGAAGTTCCCCCTGGAGCTGTCACCTGAATGCGCGGGTTTTTTTCCCGAAAGCTATTAGGCGTGACCGGAAACTTCCACCGTAAAAAGGAAGGGGGTATAAAGACATTTCGTGTCTCGTACCCTTTATGAGCGGGCCTGTTTGTTCGCAGGCCAAATTGGGTGGTACCGCGGGAAAGCATAACCTCTCGCCCCTCTGTAGGGGTCGAGAGGTTTTTTAATATATAAAAATGTAAAAATGCAGGCCGGCTTGTGTTTTTTAAAGAGACTCTCAATCACTTTTTAAGAGAGGCGCCGAAAAAGTGATTGATAGGCTCTAAAACAGAATAAACAGGAGGGATGCCATGTCCATAAAAATAGGATATCTCGGCCCAAAAGGGACTTTTACGGAAGAAGCCATGGAAATGTGGATTGAAAACCAAAAACATGATATAATAAAAAAATATACAAGAATCGAATATTCTTCCATTCCTAAGCTCATACACGCTCTGGACGATGGGGAACTGGATGAGGCCGTGGTGCCGGTTGAAAATTCCCTTGAAGGTTCTGTGAATATTACTGTAGATATGTTGATACACGAAGTGGATGTAATGGTGAAAGGTGAATTTATACTGCCCATAAGGCAGTGCCTACTGGCCAAAGAAAATGTGCCGCTTGAAAATGTGAAAGAAATATATTCGCATCCCCAGGCGCTATATCAGAGCATAAAGTTCATATATGATAAATTGCCGCAGGCTAAAGTAAGGGAGACTCTCAGTACTGCCGAGGCCGCAAGGATAGTGGCGGAGCTGGGCAAAAACGCCGCTGCCATAGGAAGCCGTCGCCTTGCAGGAATATACGGCTTGAAGATCCTGGAGGAAGATATACAGGGGCACAAAAACAATATGACGAGATTTTATGTGCTTTCATCGAAAGACGCGTCCAGGACAGGCAGAGACAAGACCGCTGTGGTATTTTCCACGGAAAACAGGCCGGGCAGCCTTTTCAACAGTCTCGGGGTTTTTGCAAAAAGGAATTTGAATCTGACAAAGATCGAATCAAGGCCGTCAAAAAGAATTTTGGGTGAATATGTATTCTTCGTCGAAGTGGAGGGGCACAGGGAAGATGGGGTATTGAAACAGGCTCTGGAAACGCTTAAACAATATACCGGATTTATCAAACTGCTGGGATCATACCCGGTATTTGACGAAGCTGTTTTATCCGGGATTGAGGTTGGGAAAAAGACTTCTGCTCGCCTGCAAGGAAACGAAGAAGTTCCTGAAGTTTTTGTCTGTGCACCGGTGAAGCCGGACTATCCCCCTGCGGGGGGAGAAGAAGCAATGTAGAACGGTAGGAAGGGTATTTAAAATTCTATTTTAAAAAATGTGTAGCATGGTTGGGAGGAATTGTAAATGATAATCGTAATGGAAAAAACCGCAACCCGGAAGGATATAGAAAATGTGTGTGAGGTGATAAAAAATGCAGGACTTGGGGTTCACATATCGAAGGGTGAAGATGTAACCATCATCGGTGTCATCGGCGATAGGCGAAAGCTGGCGGAAAAACCCATAGAACTGATGGACGGCGTGGAGAAAACGGTGCCGATTATGGAGCCGTATAAGCTGGCAAGCCGAAGTTTTCATCCCGGGCCTTCGGTGATAAAGGTTAAGGATGTGGAAATAGGCGGGGACGAGGTCGTTCTGATGGCGGGGCCCTGCGCCGTCGAGAGCCGGGAGCAGCTTCTGGAAACGGCGGAAATCGTGAAAAAGGCTGGAGCCAGGATATTGCGCGGAGGGGCTTTCAAGCCCAGAACCTCCCCCTATTCCTTCCAGGGGCTGGGAGAAAAGGGACTGGAGATTCTGGCTGAAGCTCGGGAGAAGACGGGCCTCCCTGTGATAACCGAAGTAATGGACACAGAAACGGTCGGCCTTGTGGCCGAATATGCTGATATACTGCAAATAGGGGCAAGAAACATGCAGAACTTCCCCCTTTTGAAGATGGTGGGCAAGACGAACAAACCCGTCATGTTAAAGCGCGGCCTTTCTTCAACCATCGAGGAATGGCTCAATGCCGCAGAATACATCATGAATGAAGGGAATTTCAACGTTATGCTGTGTGAACGAGGCATAAGGACTTTTGAAACCATGACCAGAAATACGCTAGATTTAAGTTCGGTCCCCATTGTAAAGCATTTAAGCCACCTTCCTGTAATCGTAGACCCAAGCCATGCCGCCGGCAACTGGCGCTGGGTTGTCCCGCTTTCCCGCGGCGCCGTGGCTGTTGGAGCCGACGGGCTGATAATAGAGGTTCACCCGAATCCAAAACAGGCCCTGTCCGATGGGCCGCAATCGCTCAACCCCGAAAACCTCATGGCTTTGAGCAGAGAGCTCAAACAAACGGCGGCCATAGTAGGAAGATACTTCAGGGATGGAGATTGAAACAATACGCAGGGGGTCTTACGCAATGACGCATATACAGGGGAACGGTCATAAGAAGGTAGTGATTGTCGGCCTGGGCCTTATCGGAGGCTCCATCGCAATGGCGTTAAGGAAGAATGGCATGAAGGTATTTGGCCTGGATTCGGATGAAAACGTACTGGAACTTGCCCGACAGAAAGGGATTGAAACCTATCCTTTCGATACGCAAGGTATGGCCGATAAAACGGCCATACCCGATATTTTTGCTGATGTCGATATAGTATTTGTATCGCTGCCGGTATCCCGTATCGTTGATGCCGTTAAGATTATAGCGGGATATATTCCTCAAAACACCATAATCACCGACACCGGCAGCGTGAAAAAGGCCATCGTCAGTGAAATAGAGGCTATTTTGCCTGACGGTTCGGCTTTTGTGGGCGGCCATCCCATGGCCGGGTCGGAAAATTCCGGCTTCGAATGGGCCAGGGAAGACATGTTCTGGGGAGCGCCGTATGTGCTTACCCCTACCGCCCGCACCGATGCCGAAGCCCTGTGGACCATGATCAAACTGGTGAAAGACCTGGGGGGAAAGCCTGTAATAATGTCAGTCGAGGAACATGACAGAATGGCAGCCGCGGCAAGCCACCTGCCACAGATCATATCCACTACCCTGGTAAATGCGGTGTCCGAAATATATCCGAAAGATCGCGTTATGGAGCTTGCAGGAGGCGGATGGCGCGACACCACACGCATAGCCGGTTCCAATGCCTTCATGTGGAAAGACATACTCATTTACAATAAAGACGAAATACTGCCTCTAATATCAACCTTTAAAGAGCAGCTTCTGCTTCTGGAGTCAGCCATTGGAACTTCCGACGGAGACGCAATTATAGAAAGATTTCAGAATGCCAGGGCGTATAAAAGCAGGAGGTGAAGCCGTGGATAAAGTAATCAAAGGAATCCGAAGTCTGAAAGGCCGGATATCGGTGCCCGGCGACAAATCCATTTCGCACCGTGCCGTAATGCTCGGGTCCATTGCCGAGGGTGTTACAGAAATAGAAGGTTTTTTGATGGCGGAAGATTGCCTTTCCACCATTGACTGTTTCAGAAAAATGGGCGTTGACATAGAGATAACCCATGAAAATGAAGGTCGTATCGATGAAGATGAAGCAGGATGTGAAGGTCGCGATCCCCGGCCGGAAAGTGCAAGGGTGAGAATTTTCGGCAGGGGTTTATCTGGCCTTAAAAAACCGGGCGGCCCGCTTTACGTTGGCAATTCCGGCACTACCATAAGGCTTCTTTTGGGCATACTGGCAGGACAGGACTTCGAGACGGAAATCACGGGAGACGAATCAATCCGGCTAAGGCCCATGGGGAGGGTGACCGAGCCCCTGAGGCTGATGGGAGCCCGCATCGACGGCGCAGACGGCGGGAACAAAGCCCCCCTGAAGATAAAGGGAGGCAAGTTGAAAGCCATAGACTACAGACTACCGGTGGCCAGCGCCCAGGTGAAATCAGCCCTGCTTCTGGCGGGGCTTTACGCTGAAGGACAAACCGTCATAGAAGAACCTGAGAAATCAAGGGATCATACCGAAATAATGATGAAGGCCTTCGGAGCAAATATTTCCCGGGAAAACAACAAAATCAGATTGGCGCCCGTAAAAGAATTGACAGCTCAGAAGATAAGCGTACCCGGAGACATATCTTCGGCGGCATTTTTCATTGCAGGAGCATGTATATTGCCGGATTCGGAGGTGATTATCGAAAATACCGGGATTAATCCCACCCGCACCGGAATAATTGACGCCCTGAGGCTTATGGGCGCGGATATTCAAATTTTAAATGAACGAATAACAAACGGCGAGGCGATGGCGGATATAAGAGTAAGAAGCGGCAGGCTTAAGGGTATTACAATAGAAGGAGCCATCATCCCCCGTATCATAGACGAAATCCCGATTCTTGCCGTAGCAGCAGCCTTTGCTGAGGGTGTCACCGTCATCAGGAATGCGGAGGAGCTGAAGGTAAAAGAAAGCGACAGGATTGAAGCCATGGCGGACGGCCTCTCATGCCTGGGGGCCCGCATTAAAAAGACGGAGGACGGTCTGATAATCGAAGGTCCGTGCAGACTGAAGGGCGGCAGAGTGAAGAGCTTCGGCGACCACCGCATAGCCATGGCGCTGGCCATAGCGGCTCTTGGAGCCGAAGGGGAAACCGTCATAGAAAATGTGGACTGCGTGAGAATATCTTACCCTGAATTTTTTAAGACGCTTTGCGGACTCCTTTAAAATGGAATCAGGAAGCGGAGTGTTAAAATCCTGTGAGACTTTAATCTTGCCTTTTGCGCTGCCTGGATTACGCGCTGGAAAGCGTTTATTTACGGGTGTAAGGCGTGCAATAGGTCAAATGATACTTTTTAAGATGATGTGTCATTCTAATATTTATATATAATAATTAGAAATGCTCAAACCTGTGAGGATAAAGGGTTTGAGCGTTTTTTTCATCATTTTTTGTTGACCTATATGGGTACTTAAAATATAATCACAAAAAAGCCCTTCATTGGGAACATTCCTCCGCCTCCCACGGTTTTCTACCCCAGAAAAGGAGGTGTTTCCCCTAACCTAAATTATGAGTATTTTTGAAAAAGAGGACTTGGCAACAGCATGTCGAATATATATTGCTGATGTTCCTCTTTTAAAAGTCGCACAAGTGTGCGATGAATCTGTCCGGTTACAATTTTCCGGTTATATCCGGCTAATTTTAAAATATATTCTTGGGAGGAACATATATGAAGAAATATCGTGTGGGTGTTGTTGGGGCGCTTGGCGCGGTAGGAACAGAAATGCTCAAAACGCTTGAACAGAGAAATTTTCCCGTAGAAAATATAAAACCGCTTGACGTAGTCGAAAACGAAGGCAAAGAAGTCGTGTTCAGAGGAGAAAGAGTCGAAGTAAAAGCGGCCCGGGAAGGGGTTTTTAAAGACCTGGACATCGCTCTCTTTTCAGCCGGTGAAGCCGCAAGCCTGAAGCTTTCTCCGGTGGCCGCAGATGAAGGCTGCATAGTTATCGACAACAGCAATGCCTTTCGCATGGATCCGAATGTGCCGCTGGTAATCCCGGAGGTTAATCCGGAAGACCTCAACTGGCACAGGAATATTATAGCAAACCCCAACTGTTCCACCATCCAGATGCTGGTGGCTTTAAAACCTCTGCACGACCGTTTCAGGATAAAAAGGATTGTGGTTTCCACTTACCAGGCTGTATCGGGAACGGGTCTGCCGGGCATAGCGGAGCTGGAAGGCCAGGTCAGGGCCTATGTGGAGAAAAGACCGCTGGAAGCAAGGGTGTATCCCCATCAGATTGCTTTTAACGCCCTGCCCCACATAGACGTATTCCTGGAAAACGGCTACAGCAGGGAAGAAATGAAAATGGTGAACGAAACCCATAAGATGCTTCACGACCACAGCATAGCCGTGTGCCCTACTGCAGTCCGAATCCCGGTGATACGCTGCCATTCGGAGGCAATCAACATAGAGACCGAAAAGCCTGTCGGAATAGAGGAAGCAAGACAAATCCTGGAAAAAGCCCCGGGAGTAAAAGTATTGGACGACCTTTCCAGAAATCTTTATCCTCTTGCCGCGGAGCTTGTCGGCACGGATGACGTCTACGTAGGCAGGATCAGGAAAGATATTTCCATAGAAAACGGCCTCAATATGTGGGTGGTAGCGGACAATCTGAGGAAAGGAGCCGCACTCAATGCCGTTCAGATTGCCGAAACTCTTGTGAAAATGGGCTTGATTTAAAATCCTATCATATCGAAAGGGGGAAAACGATGGCAATTGTAGTCCAGAAATTCGGCGGAACATCCGTAAGGACTCATGAAAATCGAAAAGCGGCGTTAAGACATATTTTAAAAGCAAAAAATGAAGGCAACGATGTTGTCGTAGTGGTATCAGCAATGGGGCGCAAAGGAGACCCTTACGCCACCGATACCCTGATACAGCTTCTGGAATCTCAGGGCGGCCCTGAATGTCCGAAGAAAAAAGACCTTATAATGGCCTGCGGAGAAATTATTTCTTCGGCAGTCATGGCTGCGAATATTGAAGCTGCCGGTATCCCTGCAGAAGCGATGACCGGATTTCAAGCGGGGATACTGACTACCGGGGAGTTCGGCAATGCCGATATAATTGATATTGATCCTGAACCCATACTTGATAAATTAAAAGAAGGAAAAGTGGTAGTGGTAGCCGGTTTTCAGGGACAGACCGAAAAGGGCGAGATAACTACGCTGGGCCGGGGCGGCAGCGATACCACTGCTGTGGTGCTGGGAGGCTATCTCAGGGCAGACCTTGTGGAGATATATACAGATGTCCCTGGAGTGGCAGTGACGGACCCGCGCATTATCCCGGAGGCTCCTTTTTTATCACAGATATCCTTTAAGGAGATGCTCACCATGGCGGTAAACGGTGCAAAAGTCATACATCCCAGGGCTGTAAAAGCCGCCATGAACTTTAACATGCCTTTCAGGATAAAATCCACCTTTGATGATGGAGATGGAACTCTGGTGGGGCCGAAAGGAAATGATTACCCTGTTTCCGGCATATCCCTTCAAGAGTTAGAAAATGGACTTTCCGCAGTATCGGTGATATATAACGAATGCGATGCGGCGGTTAATGCCGGCGCCATAAGCCTGAAGATAGAATCTCTGCTGGCGGAAGCAAATATTCCGGTAAAAGATCGAAAAATATTTTCAAATTGTTTTTATGCGGTAATACCTCAAAATTATGCCAGGCCGGCTGTTAGAGCCGTTTTCGACGGTTTCTTCGCGCAGGAAGTAAAAGAAGCCGGTTGATATCAGAAAAGCATATTGCAGTTTCTGGAAATAGCGTTGTAACGATGCAGACCGAACAGTCACGATAGCCTATATGATAAAGGAGTTTTGGTTTTAATACCTGAACTCCTTTTTTGTGCGTGTGTATTTTAAAAGAATTTACTAACTCTTAACATTGGTTTAATAACATTTTTACAATATGCTGGTATACTTTTTTTGTAAGCAAAAAAATTATGGAGGTGTGGTTTTGGTGTCAAGAGCAAAGAAAAGTATTTTCGTGGCGATAGCAATTCTTCTTGTCGGGCTTCTAACAATTGCAGGTTGCGGAAAGCAATCCGTCGATCAAAACTCGAATTCCGGCAGTCAGAGTCAAAGCCAGAATCAGGGCTCAGGTCAGAGCAGTGAAGTATCTGGAAGCATAACAGCAGCAGGTTCTTCGGCATTATTGCCTCTGGTGGAACAGGCTGCATCACAATTCATGAGCAAGAACCCCAATGCCAAAATAAACGTCCAGGCCGGAGGCAGCGGAACAGGTCTCAAGTTGGTATCCGAAGGCACTGTAGAAATTGGAAACTCTGATATCTTTGCTGAAGAAAAATTGGACGCCGATAAGGCAAAAGAGCTGGTTGACCATAAAGTTTGTGTAGTAGGTTTTGCAACGGTTGTAAATCCGGACGTTAAAGTTGATAATCTGACAAAACAGCAATTGGTTGACATTTTCACGGGCAAGATTACCAACTGGAAAGAAGTTGGCGGCAACGACCAGAAAATAGTTATCCTCAATAGACCTGCCAGTTCCGGTACAAGGGCCACTTTCAAAAAATACGCACTTGACGGCCAGGAAGAAGCTCAAGGCATAGCTCTTACAGAAGAAAGCTCTGGAGCCATTAAGAAAGCCATTGCCGATACGCCGGGTTCCATCAGTTACCTTGCTTTATCCTATGTGGACAACAGCGTTAAAGCCTTAAAGCTGGATGGCATCGAACCGACTGTAGAAAACATAACAAGCGGCAAATATCCCATATGGTCTTATGAACACATGTATACGAAAGGTGAACCCACCGGCCTGACAAAAGCATTCCTGGATTACATGGTCAGCGACGAGGTAAAATCGTTGGTGACAGAACTGGGATATATACCAATTTCCGATATGAAGGTTTCGAGATAGCAAAATACTTCCTCTGCCGGAGATGATAGATTTTCTCCGGCTTTTATTTTGCAAAAAATAAAAATGGGGGAATGGCATTTGCAGATTCATCTTTACAAAAAGCTCAGTCTGTGTAAGTTTTAACAAATATTTAATATGAGCTTAATATTTTCTTAAATTATATATGCGATAATAAAATCGATAAAAAATGTTGACCCTCCCTTTAACATAAAGGCTGCTTAAAAGCAGCCGAGGACAATTCATTTTGTTAATATAAATAACTCCCCTAAACGGCAGTTCCACCTGCCGTTTTAAATTTATATTCGTTTTGACTCATAACAATATTATTCATTATATTTTCGCTAGGAAATAATTTCAGAAAAAAGGATTATTGAAATGTTTGTAGAATATTTTATCTCAACTGTCTTTTTATAAAGAACAAATATCCATTAAGCAAAGACAAATTCATGATTTTTGTATTTTAAAGTGTTAAATTTTAGTTAAATTTTTTTATATTCCATTATACATATTGACACAGGGGCAGTAACTATAATATTATATTTTGCATATAATTATTAATGATGAGCAAGGCTGCTCATCGAGTCTTCATATTTATATTTTTTTAAAGGAGAGGCTTATATGAAAGGTTACAATGTGGCGGTGGTAGGGGCTACCGGTGCGGTTGGCCAGACGATGATTAAAATTTTACAGGAACGAAGTTTTCCTGTTAAAAGGATTTTACCCTTGGCTTCTGCTAGGTCAAACGGACATACGGTAGAGTTCATGGGTGAAAAAATAACGGTGGAGGAAGCTGTCCCGGCTGCGTTTGAGGGCATTGATATCGCCCTTTTTTCCGCAGGCCAGGACGTTAGCATGGAACTGGCGCCGGAGGCCGTCAAAAGAGGGGCTGTGGTGATCGACAACAGCAATGCTTTCAGAATGGATCCGGAAGTTCCCCTAGTGGTTCCGGAAGTGAACCCGCAGGACATTCACCGGCATAAGGGACTTATCGCAAATCCCAACTGTTCTACCATCCAGATGGTGGTGGTTTTAAAACCAATCCACGACAGGGCAAAAATAAAAAGGGTAGTGGTATCTACATACCAGGCTGTATCAGGAACCGGTATGGATGCAATAGAAGAATTGAAGCTCCAATCCAGGCAATTGTTAAATGGAGAAAAGCCCGAACCCAGGATTTACCCTCATCAGATAGCCTTTAATGTGCTACCCCATATAGATGTATTTGACGATACGGGGTACAGCAAAGAGGAATGGAAAATGGTGAGAGAAACAAAAAAGATAATGGGAGATGAAAGCATAGCGGTGACAGCCACAACAGTGCGGGTCCCTGTTTTCAACGGCCATTCGGAGGCTGTCAATGTTGAAACGGTTGAAAAGCTCACCGCAGAAGAAGCTCGCAGCATTCTAGCAAAAGCCGCTGGAGTGAAGGTGGCGGATGATCCTCAAAACAGGATTTATCCGTTGCCGGAATATGTATCCGGCCAGAATGATGTTTTTGTGGGCAGAATTCGAGAGGATTTCTCGATTCCATGCGGTCTGAACATGTGGATAGTGGCGGATAATTTGAGAAAAGGAGCGGCTTACAATGCGGTACAGATTGCGGAATACATGGTGGAGCACTCACTTATTTAAAGTATGATTCTGGTGTAGAAAGTCACTTCCCTGCCGGAGATGGCCCGGCACCGCAGCTCTCTGCTGCTCTTATAAGAGGCCAGAAGTCGGATGTCGGAATAGAAGGAATTTGCGAGCCGCAAATTCCAACTTAATCTGATTTCTGACCTCCGACCTCCGTTATGAACCATCCCTCCTTCCCGGGAATATTATAGTAAAAGAAGATTTGGCACCGAAAAGGAGGGGGTATGATGCGTCAAACCTATCAGCTGGAATGGGCCGGCAAGGACCTGGGGCAGGAGACCAGGATAGCCCTGGGGGATATAAACGGCGACGGCAGGATGAATATAGTGGCGGGAACTACCGCAGCATCTTCCGGAGACGCTCATTTATATGTGTTCAGATTTGAAAGGGAAACCTACCATCAAATGGCTAGAGTTGCTCTTGGAGAAAATGATGTACGCTGCATGAAAGTTTATGATATTGATGGCGATGGTAGAGATGAGATAATAATAGGCAGTTACAGACATATTTTCATCTATAAGATGAGAGGCAAAGAATTGATAAAAATTGCCGAAAGCACCGCAGTGGGTGGAGAAGTGGTTTCGCTGGCCATAGCCGATATCGACGGAGACGGAAAGATTGAAATTGTAGCGGCAATAAAAGGGAAGACGCATGTTCACATTTTTCGCTTTGAGGGAAAGCTGATTTTTTTAAGGCAGGAAGTCTTCAAGAACAACGTTTACTGCGTGGATTCAGGTGATACCGATGGCGATGGAACTTGCGAGGTCGTATTTAAAACCCGCGGTTATGGCGAAAGTGTCATTCATGTGATATGTTTTATGGGTGGCAGAAAAGCGGAAAAATGGAGCGGTTCCATACCGGATGCCGATAAGGATTTTATCGTGGTGGATGATTTTGACGGGGATGGGAAAGATGAAATTATCTATGATTGTGCCGATAGAACCGTAAAGATTTTGCATTTTAAAGGCGGAATATATGAAACCATGTGGAGCTGCCCGGCCCTGGATCAGGACCCCAAGGATGCCGCCGTTTTTGACGTAGATGGAGACGGTCGAAGAGAACTTGTCATCACCTGCCTCAACACCGTATATATCTACGGCTGGAAGGGCCGAAACATCATATTGGAGTGGAAGCAGACCATACCGAATGGCGCCATATGTGTTGATGTAGGAGAATTAAACATGAGAGGTTTTGGTGAAATTTGCCTGGGTACCGTGTACGGCTATATATATGTAATGCAAGCCCGCAGGGATATGGAGCGGGGGAAATTATGGGTGGGCAAGATTCAGGCCATAGTACAGGACACGGTAGAGATTCCGCAAGGCAAGCCCGACGCCGAAAGGGGCGTGGAAGCTAGAGTCGCTTTTACGGTAGATGAAGTGAGAGTGCTCTGCGATAAGGTTATTGTGGACGGAGAAGTGACTGCAAAAATTCTATACGTTGCAGCAATTCCATCCCAGCCGGTGCACTTTTTTGAAGCTACATTTCCGTTCCTGCAGTTTGTTCATTTGCATGGTGCGGACCCCGGAATGGAAGCCCTGGTTTTTTTCAAAGTGGAACATATTAATGTGGATGTGGTAAGTCCCAGAAGAATTAAAGTGACAATACTGTTCGAGATGCTGGTAAAACTTGTCAAGCCATGCTGGTGCGACGACGGATATCACGACAAGCATCATGATAAGTTCCACGAGCCTTGTCCGGATAAAGACTATGATAAATACCATGATAAATATCACGATAATTACCACGATGACTGGTAAAAAAACCTGTGGAAAAAATTGAATCTTTTATTAAAAATCCTCGGGCATAAGGCTCGAGGTATCTTATTATTAGTAGAAGTTATTACACTGTTCTTACATAGTAACGCTAGGTTTCCCCATTTGCTCTATTTGCGTGAGGCTGTCCTCGCATTTTGTTATGGAATCGAACATCTTATTGATGGCCTGGCTCTGAAGAATGGCATTTTGAGCCTGGGCCAGAGCCGAAACAGCCTGCTGCATGGCCTGGATTACCTGCATATCCATGGCAACCTGTTGTTCATGGCAATCTTTTTCCATCTGCTCGATGGTCTGCTTGTACTGTTTGGCGTTCATCTGAAGGTTTGATATTCCCAATTGTGCTCCCTGTTGAAGTTGCTGAGCGCTAGTATAAAGATTTTCCAGCCTGCGGGCATCCATGAGGCTGGTAGATGCCTGATTCAAGGTGCTCTGTATTTGCTGCTCCGATGCCATTTGCTGTTCCCGGGCGGAATTTACCAGGCATTCAACGCTGGTTGAAAACTGCTTATGTTGAGCATTCTGGTACTGTTTGGCATTCTGTTGACGCTGCTGGTTCACTATATCCTGGATTTGATTTACAGTTTCCGTCCCGAGCCTTTCACTGATTTCGCTCATGGTCTTGTCCTGTTTGCTCTTTTGAGTTACATCAATCTTATCGGCCACATTGCTTCCTCCTTGCGTTTAATTTTTTTCTTTTTTAATATTTCCCGGGTTCATAATAAAAATTCATGATTATTGTAAATCAAAGGCCCTGTTTTGCGTATACCTTCAAGAAATGGGGTTAAAATAAAATTGTTCAATAATGATAGAGGAGGAATTTACAAATGGTAAAAACCGTCATAGGAGTGTTCGACAGCAAGGAACAGGCGGAGAAAGCCGTTTCCCAGATGAGAAATTCCGGCTTTGATACCAATGAAATATCCATTGTGGCCAAAGGTGGGAAAGGTGGCGGGAACGGAGAGAGCGGTAATGGAAATAGCGGAGACGATGAAGACGGCGGCACTCTGGACATGGATACTGTAGCCGATGGAACCACTACGGGCGGAGTTCTGGGAGGGCTTGCGGGACTTGCTCTGGGAGCCGGGGCGCTGGCCGTGCCCGGCCTGGGGCCCATTATCGCCGCAGGGCCCATAGCGGGTTTGATCTCCGGAGCCGCGACCGGTGGCGTGGCGGGCGGCCTGCTTGATTGGGGGATTCCCGAAGAGAGGGGCCGTTATTACGAGGGTGAAGTCAGAAAAGGCAGGATACTGGCCGTAGTCAGGGCGCATGAGCAGAAAGTGGACAACGCAGCCGCGATAATGAGACAAAACGGAGCAAAAGATGTCGAAACACATTGAGCAAAAAGCAGGGTAAACACAACCCTGCTTTTTATAAATCACATATAATTATTTTTTGGAATCTTCACTGCACATCTGTTTTATGGTATAATAATTGCAAGGAAAGTATAATACAACAGATTTATCCTAAGAATTATTATATTAAGGGATTTATTGAAAAAAAAGAGGAAAAATTGATGTTTTATAGAATATATATTATATAAATAAAGATGTGTTTTTATCATCTTGCGGCCTTTGAAGGGGGGTTATAAAATGCAGATGAGTTATGGCCTATCACTTACACAAACACAAAAACTGGTCATGACACCTGAATTAAGACAGGCCATTACAATATTGCAGCTGTCCGCACAGGAACTTGACGAATATATTGAACAGGAGCTACTGGAGAATCCCCTGTTAGATTTGAATGAAGATATTTCAAAAAATGACGACGTTATAGAAAAATCAGAGCAGAAAGATTCCGATACCATCGATTGGGAGGATTATTTTCAGGATTGTGCAGATCTTGATTTTCTAAGGTTCCCCAGGGAAAAAAAGGAAGAAGAGCCGGGGCTTGAAAACTTTGTATCTTCAACGCCAACTCTTCAGGAACACCTGATGATGCAGCTGCACCTTTGTTCCATTTCCCGCACGGAGTTTAAAATCGGGGAGTTTTTGATAGGGAATATCGATAAAAAGGGGTACCTGACAATCAGTTCCGCCGAAGCGGCAAAGATTTTGAAAGTATCCGAGCAGGAAGTGGAGGATGTAGTAAAAATCATTCAGACTTTCGAGCCTGCGGGAATCGGAGCACGAAATTTGATAGAATGTCTTTTAATACAGATTGAACAGAGGAATATCAATACACCCAAAATCCGGGAATTGATAACAGGCCATTTGAAGGACCTGGCGGAAGCCCGTTACAGCAGGATAGCTGAGGCTTTGAATATTTCGCTGTCGGAGGTCCAGCAGTTAAAAGACATCATACTGACGTTGGACCCAAAACCCGGCAGGAACTTTTCTTCCGCTAACGAAACGCAGTATATTGTTCCGGATGCGGTTATTGAAAAGGTGGGCGATGATTATGTGGTGATTATGAATGACAACATATCGCCCAGGCTTTCAATAAATTCCTACTACCGTTCACTGCTTTATTCTGAAAACCGCGAATCAAATATATCCAAGTTTTTGTCTCAAAGGCTGGATTCGGCCATGTGGCTCATTAAAAGCATAGAACAGCGCCGCCTCACCTTAAACAAGGTAATAAACAGCATAGTAGAAGTTCAAAGGGATTTCCTTGATTATGGAGTTACTTGTCTTAAGCCCCTTACCATGAAGCAGATCGCAGAGCGGGTAGGTATACATGAGTCTACCGTATCCAGAGCTATAAGCGGCAAGTATGTTCAAACTCCGAGAGGAGTTTTTGAACTGAAGTTTTTCTTTAAAAACGGCCTTGATAATACAAATGGTTCGTCCATTTCTTCCGAGAGCATAAAAAAAATGATCAAAAAAATGGTGGGAGAGGAAGACCCCTATAATCCTCTCAGCGATCAAAAGCTGGCCGATGATTTAAAGAAGAAGGGAATTATCATTTCAAGAAGGACTGTGGCAAAATACAGGGAAGAATTGGGCATTCCATCTTCAGCCAAGAGGAAGAGGTATTAACCGTGAGGAAGGAAAAAAATTTTCTAATATAGCAGGAATTTGCCAAAAGGTGTAGAATTATATAAAACAGAAATATAAGGGTTTCAACGAAACCCTGATTTTTTGGAGCATATGGGACATAAAACAATATTATGGGTCTTAAATCGTCCCGCATTGATTTCACAATCAAACGCGCATAAAATCTACATTATTAACCAATTCTTTAAGTAGGGCAACTGTTCAATGACTGCAAATGGCTGTGCGGCTAAAACGCTGCACCAGGCAGAATAAAAATATAAAGGAGGAGAATTTCATGAGCATCAAAGTTGGTATCAATGGATTTGGTAGAATAGGGAGGAATTCTTTCAAGGCGGCGTTCAACAAACATCCTGAAATAGAAATAGTAGCCGTCAACGATCTGTATGACACCCAGACTCTGGCCCACCTTCTAAAGTATGATTCGGTCTTCGGGACTTTCAATGCGGAGGTGGAGGCCAAAGATTCATCGCTGGTAGTAAATGGCAAGGAAATCAAGATATTTGCCGAAAAGGATCCCGCTAATATTCCATGGAAAGATTTGGGTGTGGACATAGTTGTGGAATCTTCAGGAGTTTTTACTTCAAAGGATAAAGCAGTAAAGCACATCGAGGCGGGAGGAGCCAAAAAAGTCATCATAAGTGCACCGGCCAAGGGTGAGGATATCACCATAGTTATGGGAGTTAATGAGGAAAAATACAATCCCAAAGAACATCATGTGATTTCCAACGCTTCCTGCACCACCAACTGCCTTGCGCCCGTTGCAAAAGTCTTGATGGACAACTTCGGGATTCAAAAAGGACTTATGAATACCGTCCATTCTTATACCAATGACCAGCGGATACTGGATTTGCCCCACAAAGATTTGAGAAGAGCGAGAGCCGCTGCCCTGAACATCATTCCGACTACCACAGGCGCAGCAAAAGCCGTTGCGCTGGTTATCCCCGAACTCAAAGGCAAGCTGAACGGTTTTGCACTGAGAGTTCCCACTCCTACCGTTTCCATAGTTGATTTCACCTGCCTACTGGAAAAGAGTGCCACCGCCGAACAGGTGAATGCGGCCCTCAAGGAGGCTGCCGAAGGGAAGATGAAGGGTATTCTCGGTTATACAGAAGAACCCCTGGTGTCCATGGACTTTAAGGGCTGCGAACTTTCTTCCATAGTGGACGGCCTTTCCACCATGGTCATAGAGGACGATTTTGTGAAGGTAATTTCCTGGTACGACAACGAATGGGGTTATTCCAACAGGGTAATGGATCTTGTAGAGTATATCGCAAATAAAGGATTTTAAGTTAAAATAGCCCATTTTCGGGCTATTTTAAACTGAGGAGATTATACATGGAACAGGTAGCAGAGCTGCTTAAAAAGATTGCGCCTGAAATTGTGAGAGAGGTGGAAAACCGCTATACCATTCTGCAAAATATATATTTCAACCAGCCTATCGGCAGAAGGGCCCTAGCCGGAATAATCTCCTGGTCCGAAAGGCCTCTCAGAAGCGAGATAAAGAAGCTGGAAGAACAGGGGCTGGTAGAGATTGAGCAAAAGGGCATGAAAGTTTCCGGTGAAGGAGAAGATGTAATCAACCGGCTTGAAGATTTCATATTTTATCTGAGAGGCTTGAGCCCCGTCGCCCGGAGCGTCGAGGAAAAATTTCAATGTAAACATGTCATAATCGTTCCAGGAGATTCGGATCAGGATGAAACTATAAAAAAACAGCTCGGCAGGGAAGCGGCCAGAAATCTTCTATCGTTTTTAAAGAACGGGGACATCGTGGCGGTCACAGGTGGAACCACTATGGCTCAGGTGCCGCGCAGCATACCTCCGACATCGGGGTTTAATGAAGTCATCGTAGTGCCCGGCCGGGGCGGCCTGGGCGAGCGAGTAGAGCTTCAATCCAATTCCATAGCCGCAGAGCTTGCACAAAAGCTGGGAGCCCAGTACCGGCTTTTATACGTTCCGGACAATCTGGGGTCGGAGGCCATGGAGTCGATAGTGAATGAACCCGGCATTAAAGAGGTAATCGCCACAATCCGTCAGGCCAGTATTCTGCTGCACGGCATAGGCGGCGCCGAGGAGATGGCGAGGCGCCGGGGCCTTGCCGAACAGGAAATTGGAGAAATACTAAATAAAGGCGCAGTAGCGGAAGCCTTTGGATTTTACTTTAACAGAGAAGGCAACATAGTTCACGCAACAACGAGCGTGGGGCTTTCGGTCAGGGATTTGAAAAACATCAGGACAGTGATTGCAATTGCCGGCGGAGCCAGCAAAGCACCGGCCATACAAGCTTTTCTGAGGTACCACCGGCCGACGGTTTTAATCACAGACGAAGGAGCCGCGCGAAGGCTTCTCGATATTGAAGGAGGGATAAGGAATGAACAAAAAGACTCTTGAAGATTTTGATGTAAACGGCAAAAAGGTGCTGGTAAGGGTGGACTTCAATGTGCCGATGGACGAACAGGGGCGCATTACGGACGATACACGCATAAGGGCGGCGCTGCCGACGATAAAGTATCTCTCGGAGCATGGAGCGAAAGTCATACTGGCTTCCCACCTGGGACGGCCCAAGGGAAAAGTTAATATGAAATACAGCCTGGCCCCTGTGGCAAAAAGGCTTTCCGAGCTCGTGGGAAAAGATGTGACAATGGCGCCGGACTGCATAGGGGAACCCGCCGAAAAAGCAGTGGCGGCCATGAAGCCGGGAGATATAGTGCTACTGGAGAACGTCAGATTTTATGCCGAGGAGGAAAAGAACGACAGGGAATTTGCAAAAAAACTTGCCAATCTTGCCGATATTTATATAAATGACGCCTTTGGCACGGCTCATAGAGCCCACGCGTCCACGGCAGGGGTGGCGGAGTTCCTGCCCGCAGGAGCAGGGTATTTGATGAAAAAAGAAATCGAGATCATGGGCAAAGCCTTGGAAGCTCCCGAAAGACCTTTTGTCGCCATTCTAGGAGGCGCTAAGGTCGGAGATAAGATAGGCGTTATCCAGAACCTGCTGTCCAAAGTGGATTCTCTGCTCATCGGAGGAGGCATGGCCTATACTTTTTTGAAAAGCATGGGTTATGAAATAGGCAAATCTCTGCTGGAACAGGATAAGATCGAGCTGGCGGCGGACCTTTTGAAGCAGGCCAAAGAAAGGGGAGTAAACCTGCTTCTGCCCGACGATGTGGTTGTTGCAGAGGAGATAAAGGAAGGTGTGCCTTACAGGACGGTTCCCGTAAATGAAATTCCGCAGGAACTGATGGGAGTTGACATTGGCGAGAAAACCCGGGAAAAATTCGCAAAAGTCATAAAGGGTGCGAAGACCGTAGTATGGAACGGCCCCATGGGAGTTTTTGAAATCCGGGAGTTTGCCGAAGGGACTCTGGCCGTAGCCCGGGCCATGGCGGAATCCGGAGCCGTGACCATAATAGGAGGGGGAGACTCTGCGGCTGCGGTGGAACAGCTGGGATTTGCCGACGCTATGACCCATATTTCCACCGGCGGCGGCGCATCGCTGGAATTCCTGGAAGGCAGGGAGCTGCCCGGAGTGGCGGTGCTGAACGACAAGTAATGGCTCCCTGTTATGTGCTGAACTGTTACTATTTTACTATCTGTCTATAATGTGGGAGGTGTTTTCTTGAGTAATAGAAGAGCGTTGATAGCAGGCAACTGGAAGATGCATAACAACAGAAAGGATACTCTGGAGTTTCTTGAAGCCTTTTTGCCGAAGGCTAAAGACCTGGAGGCCGAAGTCGCCATATGCCCTCCTTTCACGGACCTCTGGGCGGCGGCGGAAAAGATTCGGGGTTCGAGGGTAAAACTCGGAGCTCAGAATATGCACTGGGAGGAAAAAGGCGCCTTCACCGGAGAAATTTCCGCGGCCATGCTCAAAGAAATCCCATGCGATTACGTGATCATAGGCCATTCGGAAAGGCGTCAGTATTTTGCGGAAACCGACGAAACAGTGAATAAAAAGGTAAAGACTGCCTTAAAATATGAATTGACCCCCATTATTTGCGTGGGCGAGACCCTGGAGCAAAGGGAGCAGGGCGTTACCATGTCCTGGGTCCTGGGGCAGGTGGAAAATGCCCTGTCAGGATTGAGTGACGAAGAAGCGCAAAAGGTTGTGTTTGCATATGAGCCCATATGGGCTATCGGTACGGGCAAAACCGCATCCAGCCGGGACGCTCAGGATGTTATAGGGGCAATCAGAAAAAAGATTGAGGAACTTTTCAATGCCGTCGTATCGGAGAAGGTGAGAGTGCTTTACGGGGGAAGCGTCAAACCCGAAAATATAAAAGAGCTCATGGCACAGCCCGACATTGACGGGGCTCTTGTGGGCGGCGCCAGCCTCAAACCCGATGGATTTTATCTGATTGCGGCATTTAATCGGAGCTAGGAGTTGAAAACAGTGTCAAAAAAGCCATTGATGTTGATGATACTGGATGGATGGGGAATCAACGAGCATGCCCGGGGCAATGCCATCCTGAAAGCTCAAACCCCAAATTTTGACAGGCTAATGAGATATTATCCCAATACTATCCTGGAAACCAGCGGCCTTTCCGTAGGCCTGCCGGAAGGTCAGATGGGCAACTCGGAAGTCGGTCATTTAAATCTCGGGGCCGGGCGAATTGTTTATCAGGAATTTACCAGAATAAGCGAGGACATAAAAAAGGGCAGCTTTTTTAAAAACCCGGTTTTGCTGGATGCCATGGACAATGCTGCAAAAAACGGCAGTTCCCTTCATTTGATGGGTCTTTTGTCCGACGGAGGCGTGCACAGCCACATAGACCATCTTCTGGCATTGTTAAAAATGGCAAAACAGCAGGGCCTGACTAGGGTCTATGTCCATGCTTTTCTGGATGGCAGGGATGTTCCCCCCGCAAATGCCGGGACTTATATAAAGCGACTTGAAAAAGAAATGGATGAACTTGGCATCGGTGAAATTGCCACCATTGCTGGCCGCTATTACGCAATGGACAGGGATAAGAGATGGGACAGGACCGAAAAGGCGTACAACGCAATTGTTTTCGGCGAGGGGATGAAAGCCGGCGGTGCTCTGGAAGCTCTTGAAAAGAGCTACTCCAGAGAAGAAACCGACGAATTCGTGGTACCTACGGTTATAACGGACAAAAATGGAAATCCGAAAGGCACAGTAAAAGAAAAAGATTCCATCATTTTTTTCAACTTCAGACCTGATAGGGCCCGGCAGCTCACCTATGCTTTCTGCGATGAAGATTTTCAGGGTTTTGAGCGCAGAAGCGGTTTTTTAAAAGTATTTTATGTTTGCATGACCCAGTACGATGTAAAAGTAAAAAACGCCCAAATCGCCTACAAACCTCAGTCACTTGAAAATATATTTGCGGAAGTGATTTCAAAGAAAGGCTTGAGGCAGCTTCGCATCGCCGAGACCGAAAAGTACGCCCACGTTACTTTCTTTTTCAACGGCGGCGTGGAAAAATCATATCCCGGCGAAGATAGAATTCTGATTCCATCGCCCAAAGTGGCCACCTATGACATGAAGCCTGAAATGAGCGCTTATGAGGTCACGGATAAGGTAATCGAAAAAATCGGAGAAGAAATATACGATGTAATCATATTGAACTATGCCAATTCTGATATGGTGGGACATACTGGAGTTTTTGAGGCTGCGGTGGAAGCGGTGGAAGCCGTTGACAGGTGCATTGGCAGGGTAGTGGAAATCATCCGGGGAAAGGGCGGTACCGTGATTATCACAGCGGACCACGGCAATGCGGAACAGATGGTGGATTACGCCACGGGCGAACCTCATACCGCCCATACCAGTAACCCCGTACCCTTTATACTGGTGAGCGATAAACACTACAGGCTGCATCCGGGCAAACTAGCTGACGTGTCGCCTACCATGCTGGAGCTTTTGAATATCGAGAAACCGGAAGAAATGACAGGAGAATCACTGATAGATTCCGTATAATATGCGGACAAGGTAAATATTCAACAGCTGATTAAAGATGATAAATCCGGCATCCGATTTTAAATATAGAAAGGAGTATGCAAAAATGTCGTCGATTTTGGATGTATTTGCAAGAGAAATACTGGATTCTCGTGGCAACCCGACGGTTGAAGTGGAGGTTGTTTTGGAAGACGGTACTGTGGGGAGGGCGGCCGTGCCTTCGGGAGCTTCAACCGGGCAGTTTGAAGCCGTGGAGCTGAGAGACAAAGATGCAAAAAGATTTAACGGCAAGGGCGTCCTGAAAGCTGTAGAAAATGTAAACAATGAAATAGCGCCGGAAATAAAGGGAATGGATGCTCTGGACCAGGTGAGCATAGATCGTGTGCTCATTGATCTGGATGCCACTCCCAACAAAGGCAAACTTGGAGCCAATGCCATACTGGGCGTCTCTCTTGCCACAGCGAAAGCTGCGGCCAATTTCCTCGGGCTTAGCCTCTACAGGTATATAGGAGGTGCGAACGCCAAAGTATTGCCCATACCCATGATGAACATTTTAAACGGCGGAAAGCACGCCGACAACAATGTAGATATCCAGGAATTCATGATAATGCCTGTCGGTGCCAGGAATTTCGCACACGCTTTGAGGATGGGGGCTGAGACTTTCCATACCCTCAAAAAAGTACTGGCGGATAAAGGCCTCTCCACAACTGTGGGAGATGAGGGAGGATTTGCGCCGAACCTTTCCTCCAACGAAGAAGCCATTCGATTCATTGTGGAAGCCATTGAAAAAGCCGGGTACACCCCCGGAAAAGATATTTATGTGGCTCTGGATCCCGCATCGTCGGAGTTTTTCAGCGACGGCAAATACCAGTTGAAAGGCGAAGGACTTGAATATGATGCCGCCGGGATGGTGGACTACTATGCTCGCCTTGTCGAAAAATATCCAATAATATCCATAGAAGACGGCATGGCCGAAGAAGACTGGGAAGGCTGGAAACTCATTACCGACGCTCTGGGCGGCAAGGTACAGCTGGTGGGAGACGACGTATTTGTCACAAACACCCAGAGACTTTCAAAAGGTATAGAAATGGGTGTAGCCAACTCCATACTCATTAAATTAAACCAGATAGGCACTCTCACCGAGACTCTGGATACAATACAGATGGCCGAAAGGGCAGGATATACGGCGGTTGTTTCCCATCGTTCAGGAGAAACTGAAGATACCACCATCGCCGATCTGGTGGTTGGGGTAAATGCCGGCCAGATTAAGACCGGGGCCCCATCCCGCACAGATAGAGTGGCAAAATACAACCAGCTGTTAAGGATAGAAGAAGAGCTGGACATGGCGGCTCAATATCTGGGGTTGAGCGCATTCTACAATATCAAGCGGTGACTCAAAATGAAACGATACCAAATTCTGCAGGTGGCCGAAACTTTCGGCCACCTGCGGCTTATGACGCCCCACCTTTTGGGATATGAAAGTAAATAAAGTAGATAATAATGATAAGTGCTTTAAAATTATTTATTTATTAGATTTGATTGAAGGGAATAAGTATATCATGTTACCGGTTAATTGGATTGTAACGTGTACTAATATTTTAAATAAGCCACAACAATTCCGGATTTTATTAAAAAATATGCCATAATTATTTCGATGTATATTGAGTTTTTATAGACTTTGTGGTAAAATAACATTCGTAAATTTTTCTGGAGGTGCACCGATGGAGATATTTTTAACAATTATTTATGTTTTGATTTGCCTGGGCCTCATTGCAACGGTTCTGCTTCAATCGGGTAAGAGTGCTGGCCTTTCTGGAAGTATTGCCGGCGGTGCCGAAACCTTTTTTGGAAAGAAGAAGGGCATTGATGAGAAACTGGCACGGTATACAGAGTTTCTGGCTGTGGGCTTTCTGACGATGTCAATCATAATGATGGTATTTTTAAAGTAGTAAATGCCGCAAAAGCGGCTTTTTTTCAATAGAATCATCATAACAACACAAAATGGAGGGATATTTATGGAAAATCTTATAATAACTGCCCCTGTAATGGGCATCATAGCCCTTGCTTTTGCATATATGCTGGCTATGCGCGTGGTGAATAGCCCTGCGGGAAGCGAACGCATGAGGGAAATTTCCGACGCTATCCATGAAGGGGCTATGGCGTTTCTTTTCAGGGAATACAAGACCCTGGCCGTATTCGTCATTGTCATGTTTGCCGTGATAAGCATTTTTATCAACTGGCAGACTGCAATATGCTACATAACAGGGACAATAGCCTCGGTCACTGCAGGCTTCATAGGCATGAACGTTGCCACCAGAGCCAATGTCCGCACAGCAAATGCAGCCAGGGAAGGCCAGAACAAGGCTCTTGCCATTGCCTTTTCCGGCGGGGCGGTTATGGGCATGTCTGTGGTGGGGCTGGGACTTCTGGGTCTTGGAATATTATACTTTATTTTCGGCAATCCTGCGGATATAAAGAGTTTTGACGTGATAAACGGATTTGCGCTTGGCGCAAGCTCAATAGCTCTGTTTGCCAGAGTCGGAGGAGGAATTTATACGAAAGCCGCCGACGTAGGGGCGGACCTGGTGGGCAAGGTTGAGGCCGGAATCCCGGAAGACGATCCCAGAAACCCAGCGGTAATTGCGGATAACGTGGGTGACAATGTAGGCGATGTAGCAGGAATGGGCGCCGACCTCTTTGAATCATATGTGGGCTCTATCGTCTCCGGAATGGCCATCGGAGCTGTAGCGGTAAGTACCGCCACCGGACAGTCTTACGGAATAAAAGGCATCATCTTCCCCATGATAATAGCCGCTGCGGGGATCCTGAGCTCCATTATCGGCACTCTTTTTGTCAAAACCGGTGAAGGAGCAAACCCCCAGAAAGCGCTGATGAACGGGACCTTTGCCAGCGGTGCGCTCATAATACTGGCATCCTTCTTTTTAAGCAAATACATTCTGGGAGAGCAGGGCGTCTTCTACGCCACAGCTTCAGGGATAGTCGTAGGAATAATTATCGGCATGATTACCGAATACTATACCTCTTCCGACAACCCTCCGGTTCAGGGCATTGCAAAATCTTCGCAAACAGGCCCGGCTACCAACATCATCTCCGGATTGGCGGTAGGTATGAAGAGCACCGCATGGCCGGTCCTGTTCATAGCATTTGCAATAATCATAGCTTACAAATTTGCAGGATTATACGGCATCGCGCTGGCCGCCATAGGAATGCTTTCCACCACCGGGATGACTGTAGCAGTCGATGCTTACGGTCCGATAGCGGATAACGCCGGAGGCATAGCAGAAATGGCGGAACTGGACCCGGCTGTGAGAAAGATAACCGATAAGCTCGATTCCGTGGGCAATACCACTGCGGCTATAGGTAAGGGCTTTGCCATAGGTTCCGCCGCGTTGACGGCCCTCGCCCTGTTTTCCGCCTATACCACTGCGGCGGGATTAAAAGAAGGCATAAATCTGCTCAGGGCAGACGTAATAATGGGATTATTGATAGGCGGCATGCTGCCTTACCTCTTTTCTGCAATGACAATGGAAGCCGTGGGCAAGGCGGCCTTCCAGATGATAGAAGAGGTAAGAAGACAATTTAAGACCATTCCCGGCCTCATGGAAGGCAAGGCCAAGCCTGAATATGCGAAGTGCGTAGATATCAGCACCGCAGCCGCCCTTAAAGAAATGATAATCCCGGGTCTCATGGCTGTGGTTGCGCCTCTGGCGGTGGGCCTGATATTCGGAAAAGAAGCTCTGGGCGGCCTTCTTGCAGGATCGCTGGTGACCGGCGTCATGATAGCCATTCAGATGGCAAACTCCGGCGGCGCATGGGACAATGCAAAGAAGTACATCGAGTCGGGCAATTACGGAGGCAAGGGTACACCCACCCATGCAGCTGCCGTGGTGGGCGACACCGTGGGCGACCCATTCAAGGACACCTCAGGGCCCTCGCTCAACATATTGATAAAGCTGATGACAATCGTGGCACTGGTGTTTGCACCGCTTTTTATGAGATAGAGATAAAAAAGCTTCTACTTGATAAATAAAGTAGAAGCTTTTTTATTGTAGTTGTTTAAATCCGTATTGTACAAAATGTTTATCAAAAGTAAAGGCTGTATCAATATTTAACCTTTCCATTAATGCAAAAGTTGTTGCATCAGTATAAGAAAAGGTTTTATCAGTATAGCTTAATAAAATATTTATCGCACGTTTTTCATTTTCTTCCGTTATTCTTTCAATATGCCATATATTATTTTTTATCCAGGCCCTTGCTTTATCGGCTCCGACCCTGACTAAAATCAATGTATATATTTCCGCTACGATGAAGTTAGTCAGTATTGGAATCATTTTATATCTAAACATATTATTTAAGATATTCATAGCAGATTCATGATAATAACCAGTTTTATTGAAGATTTCATATAAGGCGCTGGTATCAACCAGAATCTTTTTGCTCATCTTATCCATCCTTTTTATATTCTAAATGCTTCTTTTCTTCCATTACTAAATATTTGTCGTGATTTTCGGCTACATCCGGCTCATCAGCCAGAGTACCTGCGAATTTCCATATAGGATCATTGTCTCCCAATGGTTCTACTACTGACAGTTTTTTTATCCTGATTTCGTCATTTTGTAAATAGACGATTAAAGAATCATCTTTTTTTATATTCAGCTTTTTTCTAATGAGATGTGGAATAGTCATCTGACCCTTACTTGTTACCTTTACAATATTATAATTCACAATTCCAACCTCCTTACTTAAAGTAATAAATTCTTACACACATTGTAAAATACATTAGAATTGATGTCAATATCAAAATATAATGCAACATATATTTTAGCAACATATGTTGCATTAGTCAAAAACATATGTTACAATATTAAAAAATAAACATATGTTGCAAAGAGGCGAACCATATGTCCGAAAAATTAAAGTGGTTTCTGATCATATACAGGGTTCCGTCGGAGCCTTCGACTTTGCGGGTGAAGGCATGGAGAAAATTAAAAGAGCTGGGTGCGTTGTATCTTCAGCAATCGGCAGCCATATATCCATGCATAAACAATCTCGAAGATGAGATCCGCATCCTGACAAAAGATATAAAGGAATCGGGGGGAGAGGCTCTACTGCTTCAAGTGACGGCCCTTTCTGACGAGGATGAAAATTATCTTATCTCAAAATTCAACGAGCAAAGAGATCTGGAATATGAGGAATTGATGGATAAATGCAATGACTTTTATTCAGAAATAGAAAAAGAGACCGCAAAACAGAATTTCACTTTTGCGGAGCTGGAAGAAAACGATGAAGAAATTGACAAGCTGTCGCGCTGGTTTTCAAAAATAAGGGAAAGGGATTTTTTCGGCTCAAAGAAGAGGCAAAAAGCCGAGGAAATGATGGCTGGATGCCGCAAACTCCTGATGGAGTTTGCGGACAAAATATATAAAAAAGAGGGGACGATATAATTGTTTAACATCATCATTCTGGGCATAACCAGTCTCTTAACCGATATCAGCACCGAGATGGTGTATCCGTTGCTCCCCATATTTTTAACCACAAAGCTGGGAGCGACGCCGCTGATTGTGGGCACGATTGAAGGCATAGCTGAAAGCTTGGCCAGCCTTTTGAAGGTTTTTTCTGGATACTTTTCAGACAAAATGGAAAGGCGGAAACCCTTCGCCATAATGGGATACGGCTTTTCCACCATAGGAAAGGTGCTGCTGTACCTTGCCTCATCGTGGCCTTTCGTGCTGGCAGGCAGGGTGGCGGACCGCTTCGGGAAGGGAGTACGTACAGCACCGAGGGATGCGCTTATTGCCGAGTCGGCGGCCCCCGATGCCAGGGGCAGGGCTTTCGGACTTCACAGGGCCATGGATACCCTGGGGGCAGCCATAGGTGTTGTGCTGGCCTACTATTTTCTGACCAGACACCCCGGCAATTACTACAGCGTGTTCCTTTATTCCCTGATTCCGGCAGTGCTGGGTGTGGTGGCACTCTTTCTGGTAAAAGAAAAGGTCACTCAGGTTAAAAATGCATCCAAAAAATTATCCCTGAACTGGAACGCTCTGGATAAACGCTTGAAATCCTTTTTAATTCTGATGTTTATATTTACCCTTGGAAATTCATCCAACCAATTCCTGCTTTTAAAAGCCCAGAATGTGGGTTTTGATGCAAAGACTGTGCTGCTTCTATACCTTTTATATAATGTAATATACGATATATTTTCCTATCCTGCAGGATTGATATCGGACCGCATCGGCAGGAAGAAAATGCTTGTAGCGGGCTATCTCGTTTACGGCCTGGTATACTTCGGATTTGCCCTGGCCCGGACGTTTACCGCCATCTGGGTTTTATTCGGAGTCTACGGGCTTTACATAGCCTTCACCGAAGGCGTGGAAAAGGCTTTTGTGACGGATATAGCGCCGGAAAACTTGAGGGGGACATTAATAGGCCTGCACGCCACTCTGGTGGGTATAGGCCTTCTGCCTGCTTCCATTCTGGCCGGGGCCTTATGGAACATGTTCGGGGCTGCTGCGCCCTTTTACTTCGGAGGGTTTATGGGGATTCTGGCAGCCATCGGCATATGGGTTTTAATCTAACAACACCTAAAGCCGTTGTAAAGCCGTTGGCCTGGGGCCATCACCCGCATATAACGGATAAGAATGATGGGATACACTTACGTATATACAAGGTTGTTTAAAATTATAATTATTATCATTCCAATGATTACGGTTAAAAACATATTTTTGGTTTTGTATGCTATGGGAAATGTAAGCAGCGACGTTATAAAAAGGGGATTTGACATCCCTATATTGATTTCGTGCCCTGTCACCAGCACGCTGGGGAAAAGCAGGGCCGACAGTACGGCTGCAGGGATGTAGTTTAAAAACCTTATCAAAATATCCGGCAGTTTTTTCTGAGAGAGCACCGTGGCCGGTATCATGCGGGGTAGGTATGTCACTATTCCCATGCCGACAATGAGATAAACATAACTCAATTTCATTTTTCAAGAAACACCCCCAGTGACGCTGCAGCGATGGTGGCCAGAATCACGTTCCAGTTGCCGGGAACAGTGAAAAAGAAAAACATGGACAACGCACCGGCCGCCAGAGCCACGGCGATGGTTTTCATATCCTTCAACTGCATGCATAAAAGTGCAAGGAACATGCCTGGCAGGGCGAAGTCGAAACCTAGGGCTTTTGTATCCGGTATGAGGCTTCCAAAAGCCGAGCCCAGTATGGTGCTCAGCACCCAGCTCAAATATGAAGTTATGTAAAGCCCCAGAAAATAAGTATGATTTAAACTTTTTTCTTTAACATCGGTGATGCTTACAGCAAAACTTTCATCGGTGATGTAAAAGGAAATCAGCGGGATAAGCTTTTTGTTTACTTCCCGGAAATAAGGGCTCAGGGAAGCACTGAACAGAATATGTCTTAAGTTTACCAGTAGCGTGGTAATAATAATGGGGAGTGGGCTTATGCCCGCTCCCAGCATATTTACGGCTATAAATTGAGCCGAACCGGCATAGACCAGAATAGACATGGCTCCGGTTTCGAACGGAGAAAGACCGTTGCCCGACGCCAGCACCCCCAGGGCAAATCCCACGGGAATGTAACCCATCACTATGGGCATAGCACGCTTAATGCCAAATGCGAGTTGATTTTTTTCAGTGGATGTCATGACGATTCCTCTTGTGCATTAATTTAATAAAAATATAACAAAAACTGCTCTCACAAGTCAATAACATATTTTAATACCATAGAAGAACTCCTGCAAAGGCGCAACCGATTTTATCCACCATGTGCTCGGCAGAACAGATTCTTACGTCGGCCAGAGGCTTGTTTCTAATTTTGAAGGCATTCACCACCATCTGCCTTATCCTGCTTTCGGCAGTGAACCTGTCAAATTCCCCGGAAAGCTCCATAATGACGCCGTAATCACCGTCTTCCGGGATTCCCACCGCCACCGCAGCAGATATGACGGCCCCGGGCCTGCTGTTCACGATGGAACCATAGGCTACGGGTACCAGATTCCCCGGAGGTATAACCAGAGTTTCATCATATACCGCACCTGGAGGTAAAATACTGCTAACCCGGAGGAGATTAAGGTTTCCAGCTCCGGCCGAAAGCAGCGCACCATCGAAGGCATTGAGTTCAGTAGCTCCTTCCGAACTACCCGCTACCATCCTGTATTTTGTTGGCATTGGCAGCATAAAAAAACCCCTCTCATCTGATTTTACAAAATATAATATGAGAGGGAGAAAAGATGCGTTACATTTTTTTAATTGTATTCAGGAGTATGTTTGGGAGTATCTTTATTAAAGTACCGATTTATACCTGACGATATGGCTTTGGCTATCTTTTCCTGGTAAGAAGGGTCCTGAAGTTTCTGACGGTCCGAAGGATTTGATATAAACCCCATTTCCACCAGCACCGCAGGAATAGGAGATTCCCGCAGTATGAACAAGTCCTGTGGCAGGGCTTCCCGGAAATTTTCAGGTTCCAGAGCTTTTAATTCCTCCTGAATCAGCAGAGCCAGCAGTTTGCTTTCGGGTTTTTGTGGATTGTAGAAACACTGAGCTCCAAAGCAGGACGGGTCGGGATACTGGTTGACATGTATGCTCACAAATATATCCGCTCTGTTTGAAACAGCCATGTCAATTCTGCGCTTGAGTTCTTTGTGGTTTGCCATCTGTTCCTGGGTCTCATGGTCCCGGGTAAGAACCACATTGAATTTTTGCCGGTCAAGGATTTCTTTCAGTTTCAAAGAAACTGCAAGATTAATTGGGCTCTCGGCCACACCGCTGTCACGGTGGACCACCCCCCTGTCAATGGTACCATGTCCGGGATCTATAATAACGGTCCTGCGGGGAATAAGCAGCTTAAACACTGGAATGTTGCCTGTAATAAACATATGATAGCTCAAACCCAGAAGTATTACCAGAAAAATTACAGCCGGCAATTTTGGATTTAAAACTTTTACATTTATTTTTTTAAACAGACCGGAAAGTTTGTGGACGGCGTTTTTCATTAAACCGCGCCTCCCCTTTTTAATATTTTATGCGCTTTAACACCACGATGGGAGTTTGCTGGTCGTCATTGCCCAAGGGATTGTTTTTTAAAATTTCGACCAGTTCCTTTTCTTTTACTTTTCCCGATACGGCCAGAATATCGACGCATTTTAAATCATTTATGTCTGCAATAACGGTAGTTATACCGGTTTTTTTATATATCTTATCCGTGATTTCTTTTGATTTTTTTGGTCCCGGCACTATGTAATGGTCATAGGGAGGGAGAGTTCCCGCTATGTCGTCTATCTTGGCCAGCTCTCTTCCTGCCACCCTGTAGAAATCGCCCCTTCGACCCAACAATTTCCCCAGGGCTGCCGCTACGGCTCCCAGGATAATGCGAATTTTGCCCACCTCATTAATGGCCAGTTGCATGGCTTCGGGAGTGCCGAGGCTCCCATCCTTGTCCGGAAATTTGGATAAAAAACGCGCTAGAAGGCCGCTTTTCATGGAACTGGATAAAACCGCCCTTCCCTGGGCTATTGCCACAGGGCTCTCGGCTATGACGATTATATCTCCGGATTCAGCCACGGGACGAGCGTATTTTACTACGACCTCCACGATATCGTCTTTTTCTGTTATAATATGAGTCCTGATGGGCACCGGCGCCCATCCTGCGGCGGATAATTCCATGTTCACCCCTTCTCTCCATTTACATTTTTATTCAACATTATCGTATTTTAGAATGTTGTTTTCAGTAACCATTTTTAAAATGCCGGAATAAAATAAATCTGATGAAGAAAAATATAGGGTTTGAGGGGGATTGGCATGAAGAGAGGTCTGACAAACTTATATGTCAGGACCGGTTCCGACTTTTCTACTATGATACTGGAATCCACCGCACCGCTTTCTCATACCGTAAAAAAGCTTTCTCACCATATTTATGAGGTTTTGCTGAATGGGGAACTTATAATGGCACAGGATACCATAAATATATATGACGGGCTGATAAACACAATTAAGGTTTCTGAAAAAAATGGAGCCGGTCAGGTTTCCACCGTGCTCCAGTACCCGTCGTCATGCCGCTTAAAACGAGTCCGGGGTATTCCCGACAGACTTGAAATATATTTTGACAGAGCATTTGTAAAAGAAATAATGAAAGATAAAATGATAGTAATCGACCCGGGTCACGGCGGCGGCGATTCCGGGCGCAGGGGCTATATAAACCTTCTGGAAAAAAATGTAGTGATGCATATTGCGGATTTTCTTAAATCAAAAATTATTGCTACAGGAGGCAGGGCAGTACTTACAAGAGAGAAGGACATATCCCTGAGTTTGGTAGACAGGCTGCAAGCCGCCGAATTGCTGCAAGCGGATATATGGATAAGCATTCACACTCGCTGGGACCGGGACAAAAGCAAATGCGGAGCCGGCGCGCTGTATCATTCCAAGCAGGGCGAACTGCTTTGCAGATATATTCTTGAAGAAATTGGTAAAAAATTGAAACTGGAAAACACGGGCGTATACGAAGAAAGCCTTTCTGAGAGGTTCGATTTTATTAGAACAAAGGGCAATATACCCTTTGTGACCATTGAAGTCTGCACCATATCGAATCCGGTGGAAGAAGGTTGGCTTCGGAGCCCGGTTTTTAAAGAGAGGGCGGCACAGGCCATAATCAATGGCATTGCAAGATATTTTGACAGCTGTCGGTATGAAGAATACAAAAATATTTTCCGATAAATTTCTGCATCTTGTAAAATATGCCAGAAAAGCATAAAATAAGGTATAATATAGATTATATTAAACAGGAGGCAAAGTATGCCATTTAAAGAACAGCTCATAGAATTCATGAAACAGGAAGCATATAAACCCATGACGGAAAGTGAACTGGCACAGGCACTGAATATTGAGGCTGGGGAGTTTGACCTTTTGCTTAAAGTTCTGCTTCACATGGAAAAGGAAGGTCTTGTGATAAGGACGCGGCGTGGCCGTTACGGCATTCCAGAAAAAATGAACCTTGTAGTAGGGAAAATAGAGGGCCATCCGAAAGGTTATGCCTTTTTAATCCCTGAAAGTCAGGAGATAGATGATATCTATATAAGCCGTGAGGATTTGAACGGTGCCCTTCACGGCGACAAAGTCGTAGTCCGTCCCAAGCTGCCCGCAAGACATGAGGGTAAAACTGAAGGTGAAGTGATAAGAATTCTGCAGAGGGCTGTCAAAAAGGTGGTGGGCACCATTGAAAGGGACAGGCATTTTTCGTTTGTGATACCCGATGATAAAAGGTTTTATTATGACATATTCGTTCCAAAGGATCAAACCATGGGTGCAAAATCCGGACAGAAAGTGGTTGTGAAAATAACCCGGTGGCCTGAAAAAAGGCGCAACCCCGAGGGTGAAGTGGTGGAAGTTCTGGGGTATGAAGGGGAAAAAGGCGTAGATGTGCTTTCCATCATAAAAAAGTACGACCTTCCTCTGGAATTTCCCAAAAAAGTATTGAACCAACTGGAAAGTATACCCGATGAAGTAAGGCCCGAGGATTTGAAGGGCAGGGAGGATTTCAGGGATAAGAAGATAGTGACCATAGACGGTGAAGATGCAAAGGATCTGGACGATGCGGTGGGGATAGAGCGCACAAAAGACGGATACCGGCTGGGTGTTCACATAGCCGACGTCAGCTACTATGTTAGGGAAAAAAGCCCCCTGGATATTGAAGCCATGAAGCGGGGCACCAGCGTCTATCTTGTGGACAGGGTCATCCCCATGCTTCCCTCCAAGCTTTCTAACGGCATCTGCAGCTTGAACCCCAGGACCGATCGTCTCACGATGAGCATTATCATAGACTTTGACGAAAATGCGGATGTAAAGAGTTACCGGATAACTCCGGGAGTGATAAAGACCTGCGAAAGGATGACATATACCGAAGTCACGAAAATCCTGGAGGAAAATGATGCTGACGCAATTAAGCGCTATGAATATCTGGTGGAAGACTTCAGGCTCATGGAGGAATTGGCCAGAAAACTTACGGCAAAGCGGTTTTCCAGGGGAAGCATAGATTTTAACATCGAAGAAGCAAAGGTAATACTGGATGAAAGCGGCAGCCCGGTGGATGTAGTGAAGGAGGAGAGGCGAATCGCCAATCGCATCATCGAGGAATTTATGCTGGCAGCCAACGAGGCAATAGCCGAGCACATGTACTGGCTAAAGGCACCTTTCGTCTACAGAGTCCACGAGGTGCCCGATGAGGAGAAAATGTTCTCTCTCAGGGAATTTCTGTATAACCTGGGCTATACCATTAAGGGCATAAAAAATATAAAGCCCAAGGCCCTGCAGGATATTCTGGAAAAGGTAAAAGGCCGTTCCGAAGAGCGCGTGGTGAATACGGTGCTTTTGAGGTCATTGAAAAGAGCCCGCTACAGCGAAGAAAACCTGGGCCACTTTGGTCTTGCCGCCCACTTTTACACGCATTTTACCTCCCCCATCCGGCGCTATCCCGATCTCATGATACACAGGATCATCCGGGAACACCTGGAGGGGAGGCTGGATGAATCAAGGCAGGAAAAATTAAATAATATTGTGGCCAGGGTGGCAAAGATATCTTCAGAGCGGGAACGCGTAGCAGAAGAAGCTGAAAGAGAGAGCACGGATTTGAAAATTGCCGAATACATGGCAAAGCGCATAGGAAAAATTTATGAAGGCATTGTTTCGAGCGTCACCCCCTTCGGAATGTTTGTGGAATTGGAAAACACCGTGGAAGGTCTGGTCCATGTGAGCAACCTGGAAGATGACTTCTATCACTTTGACGAAAAGAGTATTACTCTGCGGGGCGAGCGCACAGGCAGGGTATTTCGCATTGGAGATGCTGTCAGGGTCAGAGTATCGAAAGTAAATGTGCCCGAGAGGCAGATAGATTTTGAACTGGTAGAAGCCAAAAAGGCTCAAGCGCCGTAGCTATGAGTGTCAGAGGGACGGAGTTGTTGACAACATCTCAAATCCTTATCTCAAAGTGTGAAGGAGTGCGCTAATAATGACAAAAAGATCCGGACTGACGCTATTTGATTTGCCGAATTATGTCAGGCCCTATCCGGTACTGCTGTTCCTGCATTGCCGGATTTTTAATCGGGAGTATTTTTGGCGGTCATCTGGGGTTGACCAAAATGAACACTGTGTGGATAATTTATATTGGGATCAATATTGCTGCTCTATTCTATGCATTTTTTAAGATGAAGGAGCAGCATTACGAGGAAAGATCCGGGCCCGAGACCGAGTGGCCGGAATTTGGAATCAAAAAAATATTTAAAACTGTATTTGTCGAATGCAGGAGCTCTTGTTACTATCAACATCCTGCTATTAACCTGCATCTTTGCATTTGGCATGTCTTTTAACCCAATTATGGCAATAATTGTTTATATTATTTATAAGATCCTGACCGGTGTATATGAGCCTATACAGGAAACTTTTATCAATGCTCACATTCAAGATAAATATAGGGCGACCGTGTTATCGGTTTATAATATGGCCGGATCTGCCGGCGAGGTGATTAGTGGGGTCGGCATTGGTTGGGTGGCACAGAAATTTGGGATCCGGGCATCCTTTTTTGCCAGTAGTCTCAGCATTTTTTTGGTTATTATTGCTTTTATCTATATTATGATTATTTATAGAAAGGCAGACAATGCTCTGTCAGGGGGGCTGGGTTATTGATAACATTTCGCATTAAGCATAACAAAGGCTGGAATTTAATTTATGCCGATGATAGTAAGGGGACTGTCCGAGAAGGAAAAGAAAGAGCTTTCGGAAGTGATAGAAGAAAGCGAGGAGGTGGATGAGATGATATATAATCTTGAAAGAGCTTTACAGGAAGAATTTCAGAAAAGGGGAATTATGGGGATGGAAAAAAGGATGTTGGAAGCCAAGTTTACTTTAAGGCATTGTATTTCTGTTTCGTTTTCGCTGGAGTAAAAACTTCTATATGCGGCAACCTCTTTGGGAGCTTTATTTAAAACCTCTATTGACTTCTTCACCATTGGTACGGCCAGGGTTTTGTCGCAAGGATTGCCTTCTTCAACATAGCTTGAAACTATCAAACCTTCTTCTGATTCTGCCAGTGCTATTTTTCTCCATGGCGGAAACCTTACTGGCCGAGTGTAATACATCCTTCGTTATTTCTACCAGTTCTTTTACTGTTTTTCGGAAGTAATTGGTCAAATATGCTTAATTGTTTGAAGTCTTCGTTCTTAATTATCAGCATTCTTCATCCCTCTCCTTCTTGCGATATTATACCATAAATGTCCATATTATGGAGATGAAGATGCAGGTTTTTTGCAGGTTTGAGGGGTTTATTTTTCAATGGAAACTATTTAAAAAACACAATTGCCTGAATGTTTTCGGGTGATTGTGTTTTTTTGCTTTTGTGGGCGATACACCGTGAAACTTACAAAAAAGATCATATAGTTGTGCGACTGTTAAGTTTAAATAGATGATTTTACATTTTGCAAGGTTACCACTACAATCTCCGGCCTGTTAAATATTCTTATTGGTATGATGCTATTGCCAAGTCCTCTGCTGACGATGAGCGTTGATTGATTTTGTGTATAGGCACCGCTTGTGTATTTAGGAAACAGGCCTTGATCTGGTGCTATTAATCCCCCGACAAAAGGGATTCTGAACTGTCCTCCGTGAGCATGTCCTGAAAAGATGAGGTCTATATTTTCATTTGCATATAAATCAAAAAGTTCAGGTCTGTGAGAAAGCAAAATCTGAAAAACAGAATCATCTGATAGGCGCATGAGATGTTCTTCCAATTTAGACGAATTTGTCCCGTCCATGTAGGAAGATGTAAGAAAATCCGGGTCAGATAAGCCTAATATATCAATTTCGGCTCTGCCCTTTATCAATTTAACTTTATTGTCGTCAAGTATCTGCACGCCGCAGCTCAACAGTTTATGGCTGATATTATCATAATCACCGGACCATGCCTCATGATTTCCGGAAACATAGTAAACCGGGGCAATTTTCATCGCTCCTTCTATAAATATCATCGCAGTGGTAAGGTCATATTTTCTTCTGTCAATCAAGTCTCCTGTGACCACGATTATGTCCGGAGAAATTGCTCTGATTTTCTTCAATAAACGCTCCTGATTTTTGCCAAATTGTTTATTATGCAAGTCTGAAATATGGACGATCCTGTATCCGTCAAATTCATGCGGTATCTTAGTGTTGCTATAATTAATGTATGTTGTTGTTATATCATTGTTCTGCCATACACAAAAAAATGACATGCTTGCAATAACAAATGCCACAACAAGCAAAACTCTAATTCTCTTGTATTTTTTTAGCATGTTTCACACCACATCTTATCTAGCTGATTAATTTTAAACGGAAATTATGTTCACAATCTACGACCGATTCAAGGTGACCATCATCTGCTCAGTAGAAATTATATCACTAAATACTTCGATCTTCCACAGGCAAGTCAGATTTACCGTGAACTCAATGCCATGACAGCTTTAGGGGAGACCGACGGCGAGGCAGTATGAATTATATTCGGGGATCTATTGCCCAAAATCCTAAGATTATTTTATCACTAAAAAGCCCGCTTTAAAAAATCAAAGCAGGCCTCAAAAAACCGAGATGAATATTCTTCTGTTTCAATGGACTGAATCCTACAGGCAAATCACTTTTTCTTTAAAGATATTGTAAATTCTTCTCCCACCTTTTTATAATCATCGCTCATTTTCCCGCTCTTTTCAGGAAGTTTTGCTGCATAAGGAGTCAGAGTAATGGATGTGATTTCATCGGATAAATCCCCCTGTATGTTTTCGTATTTAAATACTAAATCTTCGCCGGATACACTGGTCAGGAAAAATACAACGTCATTTCCCAGATTGTCATGTCCCCTTAAGGAAACATCATATGAAACGTTTGATTTGCCCCTTACTTTTCCGAAAATCTTTTGATTTACGGGATTATACCTGAATTCCTCCAGGCTATAGGTTGTGTCACCTATGTTAAATGAATAATCCAGGGGTACTGAGTGCGAATTTGCCATTAACTCGCTGCCGTTTGCCGTGAATTCAAACTCCCACTTTCCTTTTACCCTTTCTTCTGAAGTGCCTATAATATAATACGGATCCTTTAACACGATTTTTACGTCTATGTCTTTTTTTAAATCAATCCCTTTAGTATCGACGGCACGGGTGTAAAAAAAAACCGTTTTGGAATCATCTATCCTCCCGGCGCGGCCGGATCCGCCATAATTTGTCAATTTTTTGCCATTGATGAAAATGTCGTAGTCGAAGAAAAAACCATCCACAGGTTTATTTGTGTTGACGAGTGTGGAGAAGATCAACTCGTCTTTATCTATGATAACATCGCTCAATTTTACTTCCACGCCGTTTTCTTCAACGGTCTGGTCAATTACATTTGCATAGGGTTCAATATTTCTTTCAATACCCAGGGCTTTGCCGATGGAATAAGAAATCTCCGAAACCTTTGACTGGGCAGCGGCATAAACATTTTTCCCAAAATTTGTCTGGCTTAAAAGCCCAATGGATAAAACCGCAACAGCAGCAATAGTTCCAAATTTTCTAAAGCTAATGCCTTTTTTCCTGCTTTTCTTCCTGAAATTGTTTTTTAAACTTTGCTTTTCCATTTCGTTCAGATCCTCTTTATGATAATCCCCAAGGTCAACGTCCATGTAATTCAAAAGTTCATAAACGTTTTTAAAACCCTTCATTGCCCGAACCTCCTTTTAAACTGAAAGCTTTGCGCATTTTCTTTTTACCCCTTGAAAGCCTGTTGTAGATTGCGGCTTTGGTAAGGCCCGTATCATCAGATATTTCATCCACGCTTTTATCTTCAAAATAAATTTTTAAGAAAATGTCCCTATCTTCTTCCGACAGACTGCGAAGCATTTTTTGGGTCTCCTCGCTGATTTCTTTTGCCAGAATATCTTTTAGAGCATTGTCTTCCGCTGGGATTATCACAGATTCAATATCTTCATTCTCCAGGTCCTTTAAATATTTTCTTGCATAATTGAGCGATTTATATTTTGCGATTCCCGCCACCCAGTTTTTAAAGCTGGATTTGCCAGGGTCATAATAGCAAATATTTTCCCAGATACCCATTAGACAATCATTCATGCACTCTTCATAATAATCCGGAAGGTAACAGAGATGCTTTTTTATGACCGTCTTGAGGATCCATCCATAATTGTCTATAACATATTCAAGGGCCTTCTCATTTCTCTTTTTCAATTGCTGGATGAAGTTTTCTTCCGTTATTTTCAACGGGCACCACCTCCCCTGTTAATAATTTTTCATCTGCAGATGATTTTTTAAGCGCCCTCTCATTTATTACTTCACATGAAAAACCGCAAATCTATCAAGAATTTATGATTTGCATTGTACTGCAAAATACAATCTTTCTAAATCTTAGCATACAGTTTTTTTTTTGCAAGCAACCTTTTCCACATCAAGTAGTGGAAAAAACAGTCGTTGAGTTGAAAGCCCCCTGGCTGTATTGATATCGTAAGTCTGTCCACTAACCAGATGAGCAAGCGCTATGGTTTCATTTACGTGGATGCGGACGATTTTGGCAATGGAACTTATAAGCGTTTAAAAAAGAAGTCGTTTGACTGGTACAAAAAGGTGATTCGATCGAATGGAGAGGATCTGGACTGAAGAGGAACCGCAATCAGAAAAGCTGCAGCGGCTTTAACGCCTCCTTCATCTCCGACTTGATACGCTCCAAACCTTCTTTGGTACTTGCTTCGCAGCGAACGATAAGCTCGGGTCCCGTATTGGAGCTTCTCACAAGCTCCCACCCGTCAGGGAAGAGAAAGTTAATTACTGTGGAGAAAAGAGCATGAAAAGCTTTTGCAGCAGCATAAAATCTGTGATATAATACATAAAAAAGATTTCAGACTTCCCGCCATTATTCCAATAGTATTATACAACGGTGAAAACAACTGGACAGCGTCTATGAACTTTAGAAACACCCTGAATGGCCAGGAGATTTTCAAACAACAGGTGCTGGACTTTGAATACATCCTGATAGACGTAAACCGATATAGCGAAAAAGAACTTATGGGACTGTCCAACCTTATAGGGGCGGTATTTCTAATCGACCAGAAAGCCGATATAGAAAAGCTAAAGCAAAGATTGCGGAAACTCATAGATGTTCTGAAAAAATTGAGCCCCGAAGAATTTCTTCTGTTCAAGACATGGTTGAAAAGAGTCATAGTAAGGGGACTGCCCGAGGAGGAAAAGCGAGAGCTTTCGGAAGTAATAGAAGAAAGCGAGGAGGTGGATGAGATGATATATAATCTTGAAAGAGCTTTACAGGAAGAATTTCAGAAAAGAGAAATTATCGGTATGGAAAAAGGGATAGAAAAAGGCATTGAAAAAGGCATTGAAAAAGGCATTGAAAAAGGCATGTTGGAAGCCAAGTTAGAAATAGCAAGAAAACTGCTAAGTAAAGGCAGAAATGTAAAAGAAATAATGGAAATTACCGGCTTGCCAGAAGAAGAAATATTAAGACTGCAAGCAAATTAAAGCGTAGCATAAGCATGATATAGGCTATTCATGAGGAGCCAGGCTTGAATAAACAGAGGCTGTTTCAAAAAAATTTGAAAACAGCCCCTATTTTATGCTCTCACCATATTATTTTATTTTCCACTTCGCCCAGCTCAGGGAATCTGCCTGTCTCTTCTTTGGAAAAAATCAGCTTCCCGTCCAGCGTTACCTTTCCCGATACTTCTCTTATTTCTTCACCATCGTCGGTGTAAAGGGAAAACATTACATCATAATGCTTAAAAGTTCATCACCGGCACTCTGACAGCTTCGACCTTGGCTACTAAGATCCATGTGGCTACGATGAAGATGACTGCCGCTTTGGTCAAAAGGCCTCTGTATTTATTCCAGCTTTCCGCTCTTTTTTGCCCTGTGCAATCTCTGGTGCGGAGGTGGACAAGTTTAAGAAATTCGGGTTGACGCCGCTTGCGGCGACCGATGTAAAAGCGCCATTCATTGCCGAGTGCCTTGCCTGCTTGGAGTGCCGCGTGACCGGCCGGCTATTTTCCTCTGCTTGTTTGAAAGAAAAAATAAATTGCAAATTGAATAAAAATGTAGAATATGATACCATGTATTTCAGGTAACTGGATGAGCAGGGTGTGGTTGCCACCTCCTTTATATCAGAAGGAAGGAGGTGGTGCGGTATGGGTACATACGAGGCTCTATCATTAATGATTGCATCCTCTATGCTTACCGTATCGCTGATTTCCTTAATTGTCGTGCTGATTAAGGCGAAAAGTAAAGGAAAAAAAATAATCACCCTGCTATGTCCCAGCGGGTGATTATTCTTTAATTACCCTATGTGGCAACCGCACTTTTGCGGGTCCGGTTACATCTGACTATATTATAGCACAAAATTTAAAAAAGTAAACATGAAAGTAAATATGAAAGTAACATATATCAGCCAATAATTCCAGATTATACCTGTAGAGAGACATGGAGGAACGGCTATGAGAAAGATATTGTTGGTGGAAGATGATTTAAGCCTGATCGAAGGCTTGAAATTTTCCCTTTCCAAGCATGGCTTTGATGTAACCGTTTCAAGGACAGTAAAGGAAGCCAGAGCCTGTATTGATAAAAATGAATATGACTTGATTCTGCTGGATTTAATGCTTCCAGACGGCAGCGGTTTTGATGTCTGCAAAATGGTCAGGCAAGTATCGGACATTCCGATCATTTTCCTGACGGCTTCCGATGAGGAGGTAAATATCGTTATGGGCCTGGACATAGGCGGCGATGACTATATCACAAAGCCCTTCAAACTGAATGAGCTCATATCCAGGATAAACGCCGTACTGAGGCGCTGCGATCCGGCAAATCAGCAGGCTGCGGAATTGAAGGCAAACGGGATTACGGTGAAGCTCCTGGAAGGAAGGGTGATAAAAAACGGAATCGACCTGGAACTTACATCCGCCGAATACAGGCTGCTTTGCCTTTTCATGCAAAATCCGAAAGTCATATTATCAAAGGAGCAGATAATGCAAAAGCTGTGGGACTGCCGTGAAAGCTTTATCGATGACAACACTCTGGCCGTCTATATCAGCAGGCTGCGTGAAAAAATAGAGGATGATCCCAGACACCCCTCTTTTTTAACCACTGTCAGGGGAATGGGGTATAAATGGAACATTCTTTGAGGTGTTTGCCATGGCCCTTCTGATAAATAAAAGCGCAAAAAAATTTTTAATACTTATAATATCGGTTTTGCTTCTGGGATTCATGCTGGCCCAGCTAATTGGTTATGTGTATGCCGTCCGCTTTAAAAATGAATTGATACAGCACGACTATGAGCTTGCGGGGTTCTTAAGCCAGAAGTATCCTGAAATGGCTTCTCAGATTCCGGCCATTTTCACATCGGCCAAAACGGGGACCGATCTTGACAAAGGCAGAAAGCTGCTTGAAAGGGCAGGTTATATAAACAGTGTGCAAATTCATTTGATACCCAGGGCAAACGCGTTTTATAAATCGAATATGACAACAAATTTCATCTTTTCCTTTTTTATGGGTGCCGCAATATTGCTTCCGATTTATCTGTTTTTGGCAGCCCATTATAAAAAAATAGACGGGTATAATGAGGATATAAACAGAATAATGAAGGGACAAATTGAGACAAGGCTTGAGGATACGGAAGAAGGAAGCCTGTCAAGACTGGCGGCATCCATAAATAACATGACTTCGGCGCTGCACGCCCACATCGAAAAAGAAAAACATGACAGGACCTTCCTGAAGGATATCCTGGAAAATGTGTCACATCAACTAAAGACTCCTCTATCGGCACTTATGATGTATAACGAAATTATGAAAGATGAAAATGTCGAAAATGAAGCCATAATAAGCTTTTTAAATAAAAGCGAAAAGGAGCTTTGCCGCATGCAAACCCTGATAGCCAATCTTTTAAAGATGGCCAAATTGGATGCGGGAATTATTGAACTCAATAAAGGTAACCATATTTTAAATGACATTATAAAGCAGGCGGCTGAAAGCTTTGAAACCAGGCTCGCAAGAGAAGGAAAAACCTTTGAGCTGGAGGCCGGCGGAAAAGTTTATTATCCCTGCGACAGAGAGTGGATGCTCGAAGCCCTCAGCAACCTTATAAAGAACGCCGTGGAGCATACTGCAGCAGGAGGCCATATTTCGGCGCTCATTGAGGAAACACCTTTGATGGTAAAGATAACCGTGCGGGATAACGGCGAAGGCATACATCCGGATGATCTAAACCATATCTTTAAAAGATTTTATCGAAGCAGGTTTTCACAAAATACGCAGGGCGCAGGTATAGGCCTTGCCCTGGCAAAAACAATAATTGAGATGCATGGAGGCTTTATATCCGTCGAAAGCGAACTTCAAAAAGGCTCCGCATTCACCGTTCATCTGCCCAGGCTTACAAAACAGTAAGATTTAATTCATAATATTGTAAGGTTTCGGTGATATTCTATGCTTGTTATTGGATAAAATCCAAATAGTAAGCTGAGGTGGAAGAATGGAAATACTTAGAGTCGAAAGCTTGTCAAAAACGTACGGAGAAGGTGAAACAAGGGTGATTGCTCTGCAAAATGTATCCTTCTCCGTCTCAAAAGGCGAATTTGTTTTAGTCGTCGGCCCGTCGGGTTCGGGGAAAACCACACTTCTTAATCTGATCGGCGCGTTGGACACTCCGACATCCGGCAGGGTGTTCATAGACGGCCGGGATGTATTCGCAATGAAAGAAGAGGATCTGTCGGTTTTCCGAAGGCGCAGCATAGGCTTTGTTTTTCAGGCATACAACCTGGTCCCTGAATTAAATGTTGAGGAAAACATAATTCTGCCGCTGTTGCTGGACTACAGGAAGCCGGACCAGCAGTACATTAATGAGCTGCTGGATTTGCTGGGCCTTTCGGACAGGAAACACCACCTTCCCAACCAGTTGTCGGGAGGGCAGCAGCAGCGGGTTGCCATAGGTCGGGCACTGGCAAGCAGACCGGCGATTATTCTGGCGGATGAGCCCACAGGAAACCTTGACAGCAAAAACAGCAGAGAGATAGTAAATCTGATGAAGCTGTCCGTTGAAAAGTATAAACAGACCCTCATTATGATTACTCACAACCCGAATTTCGCTGCCCTTGCGGACAGGATATTCAATGTGGAGGATGGTATTGTAACCGAACTGGGAGGTAAGGGAAAATGAGGAATTATCTTGCCCTTGTCCCCAAATACATGGCTGCCCATAAAAAGAGGACCGGCCTTGCCATCATCAGTGTTGCCCTGTCCGTGGCTCTTGTGACCGGTATCTTCTCCATGCTGGACGTGTTCCTGCGGTTTGAAAAAATACAGGTGATCCATGATTATGGGAATTACCACCTTTTGATTAAAGACGCCTCCGCTCAAGAAATGCAGGCCATTGCAAGCCGGATCGATGTGGAAGAGGCCGGAAGGTGGATAGAACTTGGACAGGCAAATATAAATGGCGTAAGATGTGCAGTGGGTGCCCTTGACGAAAATCTTGCGGACAATCTAAATATAAAGGTGATTGCCGGTAAATACCCTTCGGCTGAAAATGAAATAATGCTGGAACAGTGGGCGGTTGAAAGCCATCGCCTGAATGTGAAAATAAACGACACCGTCAGGATTTCCTCACCGGACAATGTGGAAAGAGAGTTTAAAGTCAGCGGAATATACAATGACCTGGCCAATATGAAGGCCAAGGCCGTTCCGGGAGTATTGATGTCTATTGATGGCGCTGCTATGGTGAAGCCCGAGGCAGAATTATCATACATAATTTTATTTAAACGCGGGGTAAAGATATTAAATGCAGAAAAGGAAATAAAAGACACATTAAAGATAGCCGATGGCAGGATTGAGCGCAACGAACGCCTTCTCGCAGTCATAGGGCAGAGCAAGCACAAGGCGGCTGTCGGAATTTATACGACAGGAGCCATCCTGTTTTTGATAGTCCTGATCGCCGGCGTCATGATGATATATAATACCTTCAATATTTCAGTCATGGAAAGGGTTAGGCAGTTTGGGCTTTTAAGGTGCATCGGCGCGTCACGGGATCAGATCAGAAAACTTGTGCAAAGAGAAGGGCTTGCCATAACGCTGAGGGCCATTCCTATCGGTGTAGTTTCGGGCATAATCGTTGCTTTTGTATGCTCGGCCATATTGAAGTTTTATAACAGCAGCCTTTTTGCCGGAATGCCGTTGTTTAATATCAGCGTCTCAGGAATCGGGGCGGGAATTGCCACGGGATTTCTGACCGTATCCATAGCTTCTTTCCTGCCGGCCAAGAAAGCCGCGATGGTATCTCCTATCAATGCTGTGACCGGAAGAGGCGACATAAAAATATCCAGAAGCAAAAAACGCGGCCTTCTGACCAAAGTGTTCCGTGTGGAGATCGCCATGGGGATAAATAACGCCGTCATGAAAAAGAAGACACTTTTTTTGATGTCCTGTTCCATTGCGATCAGTATCATTTTGTTTTTGGGATTTCAAGTATTCGTAGATTTTATGCATGCGGGCATGAAAACCACTAAACCATACACTCCTGATATTTCTCTGACGTCAGAACAGGGTATAAGCGGCAATCTGTATAAAAAGCTGTCGGATATGGATGGGGTCAAGAAAGCGTACGGCAGAAGGTTTGCCTATGTGGAGGCTGCCTTTGATGTGGCAAGATTGACCGAGGCATATAAAAAGCAGGTGGGAGAAATCAAGATACAAGATAACGGCCTTTTTGTTCCTCCTGAAAACTCCTGGCTCATCTCCTATGACAGGAATCAATTGAACTGGGCAAAACGGGACTTGATCGACGGCACCCTCGATGAAGATAAGCTGAATGCCCGAAACGGCATCATAGCGGTTATGACCAATGTAAGAAAAGGTATCACAATAAATACCGTTAACCTGCAGCTTGGTGATAAGGTTTATATTAAAACCCCTGCCGGGATTAGAGAATTGACCGTAATGGGCAGGCTGCGTTCGGTGCCCTTCAATGATTCCAGGCTGAACCTTGCAACTTTTATCGTAACGGAAAAACTGTTCACGGAGCTGGCCGGAGAATCACCGTACCAGATAATAGATATACAGCTTAAAAAGAGAAATCAGGAGCAAACGGTGAAAGAAATAAAAGGCATGCTGGACAGTTCCATAACGCTCCATGATGCGCGCCAGAAAAATGCCGAGCTTGACCAGGCTTTTCTTACAATGGCGGTTTTTGTATACGGTTTTGTGGCGGTCATTGCTTTAATCAGTATTCTGAACATCATCAACACCATGAATACCAGCGTCGCGTCAAAGACCAGGTATCTGGGGGTCATGCGGGCTGTCGGCATGTCGGGTGCCCAAATGGATAAAATGATTTTGGCGGAAGCGGCAACGTACAGCCTGACCGGATGCCTCGCCGGGTGCGTTTTGGGAGTCATGCTGCAGAGAGCACTCATTGCGGATTTGCTTTCATCGTTTCGCATCGTCTGGAGATTTCCTTTGGCCCAGATCATCTTGATATGGATTCTCACCCTGCTCGTGACGGCCCTTTCCGTCATAAGCCCATTGAAGCGCATCAAGGCCAGAGGCATCTCTGAGGTCATAGGGTCATTGTAGCAATATATATTTCACCTCAAATCAGAACCAAATTTCCCAACGCTAAGGTTATATATTATATACGTTTTTGAGCTGGCTTTTTCCAGCAAAGCCAGGCAAAATGAGGTTTACCGGAAAATCCTGAGCGAACAAATGTAAATCTTTTGCGGCGGCATAAAATCTATGATATAATTAATGGGAAATCTTTTAAACAAGAACCCAAAACCATCGCACATATTCGGCAACTGGTGAACAGCCCTATGCTGCTTTAATGGCGATGGCGGAAGAATGAAAGATTTTTTGACAGTCAATATAAGCGGAGGTATGGCAGTGGAGAAAAAGTCCAGGGATCTGGTGACAAATAGGAAAGCCCGGCACGATTATCATATATTGGAAACATATGAGGCTGGTATTGCTCTTTCCGGGACTGAAGTAAAATCTCTAAGGGCGGGGAAGGGCAACCTGAAGGATAGCTACGCCGGGGTGGAAAAGGGAGAGCTGCTTCTTTACAACATGCACATCAGCCCTTACGAAAAGGGCAATATCTTCAATAAAGACCCTTTGCGCACCAGAAAGCTCCTCATGCACCGGCGGGAAATAAACCGCCTCTTCGGCCTTGTGAAGGAAAAAGGTGTAACTTTGATTCCGCTGAGGGTCTACCTTAACGAGCGGGGTCTTGTGAAGGTTGAACTGGCTGTGGCAAAAGGAAAAACCCTTTACGACCGCCGGGAAGACATAAAACGGAAAGATGCCGAGCGCGAGATGGAAAAAGCTTTTAAAGAATACAATATGAAGTAGGATGAATTTTTATAAGTATTTTTATTTGGCTTATTTGGCGATTAATGATATAAATAGTTAAGGAAGGGATTTATATGCCGACCTTTGATTTTAAATGCAATCTGTGCGGACACAGGTTCAGCGATTTTGTTTCTATAAAAGACAAAGACAAAGTCCGCTGTCCCGAATGTGGAGGAACGGCCAGCCAGCGCTTTACCGGATTTATGTATATTAGCGGGAGCGGGTCAACTTCCTCGGACTCCGGAGGTTGCAGCGGCGGCAGCTGCAGCACCTGCGGCGGCTGCCATTAAAAAACGCTTGACATGGTACACTCAGTATATTAAAATAAAATTAAAAAAATTAAATATTTGTCATCTGTTTCAGTCTCTTCGAGTCTTTCAACCTACAGATTCAGTCCAGGGTTCTAAGACCGATAGGGTGTAGCTGGAAACGGTTGCGCCTCCCGGTGTGGAAAGAAGAGAGTGCGGATAACATTTGGGAAAAGAGTAGTCCGCCCTTGTGATTTCCACAGGGCGGATTTTTTATCTTAAAAAAAGGAGGTATTTTTAAATGGCAAACGGCATTTTTAAACTGGAAAGGCCTCAAAATGAGCGGACTTTAAATTATGCACCCGGAAGTGATGAAAAAGCAGTCTTAAAAAAGCAACTAAAAAGGATGAGATCGGAAGAAATTGAAATCCCCCTTATCATTGGAGGCAAGGAAATCAGGACCGGAAATACAGGGAAATGCATCATTCCCCATGATAGGCACCATGTGCTGGCTACCTATCATAAAGCCGGGAAAAGAGAAATTCAAATGGCAATTGATGCGGCCCTGAAGGCCAAAAGCGAATGGGAAAATATGCCATGGGAATATAGAGCCTCAATATTCCTGAAGGCGGCGGAAATGGCCTCAGGACCATGGCGGCCTGTTCTCAACGGCGCCACAATGCTGAACCAGAGCAAGACCGTTTACCAGGCGGAAATAGATTCTGCGTGTGAATTGATAGACTATTTGAGATTCAATGTTTATTATATGACCCAAATATATGGCGAGCAGCCGTTTCCATCACAAAATGCCTGGAACAGGATGGAGTACAGGCCTCTGGAAGGGTATGTTTTTGCAGTGACTCCTTTCAATTTTACCGCAATAGCATGCAATCTGATAACCGCACCGGCAATGATGGGCAATGTGGTTTTGTGGAAGCCCGCATCTACGGCGGTTTATTCTGGATATTATCTTATGAAAATGTTGCAGGAAGCCGGCCTGCCCGATGGAGTTATAAATTTCATACCGGGTTCGGGAGAGGAGGTGGGTGCCCCGGCTATGAGCAATGAATGGCTTGCGGGAATAAACTTCACCGGCTCTACGGAAGTTTTTCGCAGCATGTGGGGAACTGTGGCCGCAAATATCAGAAGATACAGGGGTTATCCGAGAATTGTCGGGGAGACCGGCGGCAAAGACTTCGTATTTGCCCATAATTCTGCGGACATTGAAGCGTTGGTGACGGCCTTAATAAGAGGTGCTTTTGAATATCAGGGTCAGAAGTGTTCCGCAGCTTCGAGAGCGTATATTCCAGAAAGCATCTGGCCTGCGGTGAAGGAAAAGCTGATTCAGGATATATCCAACATAAAGATGGGGGATGTGGAAGATTTCACCAACTTCATGAGTGCTGTCATCGATCATAATGCTTTTAATTCAATTAAATCCTATATCAATTTTGCCCAGAACTCTTCGGATGCTGAAATCATCTGCGGCGGCGGGTGCGACGACAGCAAAGGGTTTTTTATAGAGCCGACGGTTATACTTACCACAAACCCGAAGTTTAAAACCATGCAAGAAGAGATTTTCGGGCCGGTCCTTACAATATATGTCTATAAAGATGATGAACTTGACGAGATTCTGGAACTATGTGATACCACTTCGCCCTACGGTCTTACTGGTTCCATCTTCGCGCGGGATAGGAGTGCAATAATTAAAATGGAGCGGAGGCTATGTCATGCAGCTGGCAACTTTTATATAAACAACAAGCCCACGGGAGCAGTGATAGGGCAACAACCTTTCGGAGGTAGCAGAGCTTCCGGAACAAACGACAAAGCAGGCAGTAAAATAAATTTATTGCGGTGGACGAGCGTGCGGACAATAAGTGAAACTTTTACTCCGCCAATGGAATACAGATATCCCTTTATGGATGAAGCATAATTGATTAGTTTACATTGGAAAAATAAGCCCCGTTTTCAAGTTTTGAAGACGGGGCGGCTTTTTTGCATACTATTGACACCGGATGGAAATTATATATAATGATATTAAAAGCAAATGCAAATAATTTGCAATTAGGAGGTCCTTATGAAAAGGTTTAAAAAAGCGTTAGTATTCATTGCAATTTTTTCCCTGATTTTTACAGTGGCCGGTTGTGCTGCAAAAAGAGCCGATTATGCTCCTGCCAAAGTTGATTCAAGTCGTCATGTCATTTATACTACCTTTTATCCGCTGTATGATTTTACTAAAAAGATAGTAGGGGACAGAGCGCAGGTAGAGAACATTATACCGGCAGGAGTGGAACCCCATGATTATGAACCTTCCCCAAAGCAAATAGCCGGGATTTATGATGCCAGGGTATTCGTATTTCTTGGAGATGTCATGGAACCCTGGGCCCAAAAGCTGGAAGGCCAGCTAAGGGATAAGGGGATAACTGTAGTGGAAGCGGGAAAAGGCCTTATAGAAAATCATGACCCTCACATCTGGCTGGATCCCATCCTTTCTAAAGAAATAGCCCGCCGTATATATGATGCGGTGGCTGCCGCAGATGCCAACAACAAATCCTATTATGAAGAAAACTTCAATGAACTGCTGGCAAAACTGGATGAACTGGACAAAAGCTATCGAGAAAACCTGGCAAACCTGAAGAGAAAAGAGTTTATTACATCCCATGCGGCATTTGGCTATATGGCAAAAAGGTACGGTTTGGTACAGATACCAATTTCAGGGCTTTCGCCTCAGGAGGAACCTTCACCTAAGAAAATGGCAGAGCTGATCGAAGTGTGCCGGCAAAAGAATATAAAATACATTTTCTTTGAAACCCTGGTAAGCCCAAAACTTTCCGAAAGCCTTGCCCGGGAGGTGGGGGCCAAAACCCTGGTATTAAACCCCATAGGCGGGCTTACATCTGAAGAAATAAAGGCCGGTGAGGATTATTTTTCAATTATGCAGGAAAATCTCGAAAACCTTAAAAAGGCTTTGACTGAATGAAAAAGACCTGGTCTCAGGAGCATATCGGATATTAAAAACTTATGTTTGTTATTTCTACTTTCACCATAGGCACAGGATTATATGTAGCCGGTCTTTTTTATATCATTTTTTTATTGACAAAATTGTTTTTTTACTATAATATTTAATTAAAGCAATGAGAATGAATATCAATCACAAAGTTAGCCTAACCTAACATGGAGATGAGATGATGAGCGAAGCAATTTCTATCTCACCGGCACTGGAAGATTACCTTGAGGTAATATTGAATCTTTCGGAAAAAAACGATACGGTAAGAATCACGGACCTGGCAGAAAGATTGAACATGGCAAAGGCCAGCGTGACTCAGGCAGTGAGCACTCTCGCATCGTTGAAGCTGCTGAAACATGAAAAGTATGGCCCCATAGAACTGACACCCATGGGAAAGAAAGAGGCGGAAAAAATTCGAACAAGACACCGCATTTTAAAAAAGTTTCTCATCGAAGTATTAAAAGTAGACCCCCGAATCGCAGAAAAGGACGCATGCCTCATGGAACATGTGATAAGCCAGGTAACAATGGGAAAGCTGGTGGAATTTCTTGAAACCGAGCTTAATGAAAAAAATATAATTGAAAAGGAGATGGAGAATGTGGAGGTCATTAATGCAAAGGCATTGAGCGAACTTACTCCAGGCGCCAGGGCAAAAGTCATAAGGGTTGCCGCAAAAGACCTAATCCGCCGCCGCATCATGGATATGGGCATCGTGCCCGGCACGGAAATCTTCGTGGAAGGTATAGCACCTCTTGGAGACCCGATGGAAATAAGGGTTCGGGGGTACCATCTGACCCTGAGGAAGAACGAGGCTTCAAGCATTTTTGTCGAGGTGATGCGAGATGATATCTGATACCGGAGCTGTATTGCCGCTGGGGCTGGTGCCCGCAGGGAGAAGGGTCGTAATAAAAGATATAATCGGAGGGGAATGCATGCGCAGGAGATTAATTGAAATGGGTTTTAACAGAGGAGCGACCGTTAGAGTCATCGCGAACGAAAACGGCCCGCTCATTGTAGCGCTGGAAGAAAGCCGTATGGTTTTGGGCCACGGGATGGCTCAGAAAGTGATTGTACAGGAGGCTTAAAAAATTTTAAGCATATGTTAGGCTAACCTAACTATAAGGGGGAAGATTGATGGAAAATCTGAACACCGTTAAAAAAGAAAAGGAAATTGTCGTTGCTCTGGTGGGGAATCCCAATTCAGGCAAGACCAGTTTATTTAATGCATTGACTGGGGCGAGACAGCATGTGGGAAACTGGCCGGGAGTGACGGTTGAAAAAAAGGAAGGCAGGCTGGATTTCGACGGCACGGCCGTTCGAGTGATTGACCTGCCGGGCACGTACAGCCTTGGCGCATATTCCGAAGATGAGGTCATAACGCGTGACTATATTTTAAAAGAAAGCCCCGATGTGGTCATAAATGTGATAGATTCCACCAATCTGGAGAGAAATCTATACTTGACCGTTCAACTTCTGGAAATGCACGCGAATGTGGTGCTGGCATTAAATATGTTTGACGAAGCCAGGGCCAAAAAGATAGAAATTGATGCGGCCAGATTATCGGCTTTACTGGATGTGCCGGTAGCTGTCACCGTAGCCACAAAAAATGAAGGCATCAAGGAATTGATAGAAAAGGCAATTTCAGCCTCTAAAAAAGCAGCAAAAAGCAGTTTCAGAATAAATTACGGTCGGGATATAGAAGAAGAAATAGCAAAAATTGAATCGATTATATATGTTTACCCGGAAATCGCAAATAAGTATCCGCCGCGGTGGCTGGCAGTCAAGCTGCTTGAAGAAGACAAGCGTATTTTAGAAGAAATAAATAAAGACAATTTTATAAAACATGTGTCAGATCAACTTGAAAAAAGCAAAAGCCATTTAATGGAGATTTCCGGCGAGGATGCCGAGACAATCATAGCGGATAGAAGATACGGCTTTATATCAGGCTTAGAAAAGGAATTTGTCAGGAAGTATCAGACCGCGGAACAGAGATATACTCTGTCTGACAAAATCGATAGAGTCGTGACAAACCGCTATCTGGGCATTCCCATATTTCTTTTTGCCATGTGGTCTGTATTTCAATTTACATTCAAACTTGGCGATCCTATGATAGGATGGGTTGAAACGCTGTTTGAGGGTCTGAGCGATATAGTATCAGGCGTCGCAGAAAACATTGGCGCTCCCGATCTGGTCGTCTCTTTATTGGTCGACGGCGTCATAGGAGGAGTAGGGTCTGTGCTGGTGTTCATCCCGCCCATATTCCTGCTGTTTCTTGCCATATCGATCCTGGAAGACAGCGGATACATGGCCCGCGCAGCTTATGTCATGGACAGATTGATGCACGCACTAGGCCTGCATGGCAAATCCTTCATACCCCTGTTGATCGGTTTTGGTTGCAATGTTCCCGGCATTATGGCTACCAGGACGCTGGAAAATAAACAGGATAGATTGATTACAATATTGATAAATCCGTTTATGTCATGTTCGGCAAGGCTTCCAGTATATGTATTGTTTACCGGGGCATTTTTTGCAGAATATCAGGGCTGGGTAATATTTTCATTGTATTTATTAGGAATAGTTCTTGCCATAATTATGGGCAAGATCTTCAAGAAATACCTTTTCAAAGGCGAGACATCGCATTTTGTGATGGAGCTTCCACCGTATCGTGTACCTACTTTAAAAGGTTTATTTATTCATATGTGGGAAAGGGGAAGTTCCTTTATAAAAAAGGCAGGAACAATAATTTTTTCGGTGGTTGTGCTAATATGGGCCCTTTCAAACCTGCCCCTTGGGGTAGAATATGCCAGCAGTGAAAGTTTAATCGGCAGGCTGGGAGCTATGATAGCACCGGTACTTTCGCCCGCTGGGTTTGGCACATGGCAGGCTGCGGCATCGCTCATTTTCGGAATTCTGGCAAAAGAAGTGGTGGTCGGAACACTGGCTGTAGTATACGGCGTGGAAGAGGCAGGCCTTGTAGAAGTAATCCGCCAGCATTTTACACCTCTTTCAGCCTATGCATTTATGGTTATGACTTTGCTATATATCCCGTGTGTGGCCACCATCGGCGCTATAAAGAGGGAAACCAATTCATGGAAGTGGACGGCCTTTGCCATCGGCTACAGCCTGGTGCTGGGATGGCTCTTGGCGGTATTGGTTTTTCAGGCAGGCAGGCTTTTGGGTTTTAGTTGATTAAAATGATGAATTTGATAAATACGGTGCATGGAGGAAAAAAATAATGAAAATGGTGTTTTTAATTGGAATTATTTCTTTGGCGGGTATCTTTCTGATACGCCGCTTTTCATTGCAGTTCAGAAACTCGGGATGTTCCGGATGCCCCGGATGCGGAAAGGCGTGCGGGACAAATTTTAAGGATAAAAAATGAAATAAGGTCTATATATAGTTAGATATAGTTAGCAATAGTCAGTGGTCTGCGACTCCTATGAAAATGAGCGCAGGCCTTTTTTGTAAGCGGGTTTTATAAAACTTTTTTAAGCATAATATGAAAACGATTATTTGACAAAAAACGATAATGAGTGTTACAATTTTATTGAGAACATTGATAATTGTTTTCAATTACGGGGAGGTGTATATGCATGGATTCGGATGTAAAGCAAAAAAGTGAAAATTATTCACTTATGCATAAAGATATAAATGATGTCCGCAATAACGGCTATGTTCAGCTTACATCTTTAAAAGAAGGCGATGAGGGGGAGATTGCGGTTATAAGAGCAGGCAGGGCAGCGACACAGAGGCTCAATGAGATGGGCCTTGTGCCGGAAACGAGGATAAAGGTTTTGAGAAAAGGCGCATTGAAAGGCCCGATCGAAATCGGGGTGAGAAATTCACGCCTGATAATAGGTGCTGGCCTTGCTTCAAAAATATATATAAGGATTATTTAAAGTTATTCAAATTGCAATGTAGAAGGGGCTAAAATTTATGAAGGAAGAGATCGTAATAGCGCTGGCAGGCAACGCTAATGTAGGCAAAAGTGTGATATTCAATCACCTTACCGGTTTAAACCAGATAATCGGCAATTGGCCCGGCAAAACGGTCGAAAGAGCTGAAGGCATATTAAAATTTAAGGGCAGGATTGTAAGAATCATTGACCTGCCAGGAATTTATTCGCTTTCTGCCTATTCGCAGGAAGAAATTATTTCAATGGAGTTTATAGCATTCGAGAAACCGGATGTCGTTATAAACGTTGTAGATGCGTCGAATCTTGAGAGGAATCTGTTTCTTACCATTCAGCTATTGGAATTACATGTCCCCATGGTGCTGGCTTTAAATCAGATTGATTTTGCGCGCAATAAGGGGATTGAAATAGATGCCAAAAAGCTTTCTGAAATGCTAGGCATACCCGTCGTGAAAACTGTCGCTACAAGAGGAAAAGGGCTTGACGCATTGTTGAGCACGGCTTTGGAAGTTGCGGATTCGGCCAGGAATGCCGCCGATATGGGAACTTACGATATCGGTAAGGAAAAATTGCTTAAATATAGGGAAGAAATTAATGATGCAGTAAAGAAAATCTGCAATATATTGTTTAGGCAGAATATCGATGTTTTAAAATCGTATCATCCCCTATGGCTCTCATTGAAACTGATAGAGCAGGACAAATATGTAGAAGAAAAAATAAAAAGAGAAGCCGGTAAAGACAGGGCATACATGGAAATTCAAACTGAAATTGCAACGTTGCAGAAGAAATTTGACCAACCTCTTTCAACCATAGTGACATCGGACCGATACAGGATTGCCTCACGTATTGCGGAAAATAGCACAAAAAGAATTTTAAATAAAATCATATTCAATGATTTGATAGACAATGTGGCAATGGATAAACTGTGGGGATATGTATTGATGGCATTTATTATATTTTTGTCATTCTACGGCATATTCAAGTTTGGAGAATATTTTTCGGGGGTGCTTTCAGACTTTTTCGAACGGTTCAGGCCGCTCGTGTACAATGCAAACATTTCCGGCATTTATAAAGATATTTTGTGGGCCGGAATAATTGAAGGATTTGTCTCTGCGGTCACAATTGTGCTGCCGTATATATTGCCGTTTTATATTTTTCTTGCAATACTTGAGAATTCGGGATACCTTGCAAGAATAGCATTTTTAATGGATAAAATAATGCATAAGGTGGGGCTGCACGGCAAAGCCCTTATTCCAATACTCATGGGATTAGGCTGCAATGTGCCGGCAGTGCTCGGGGCGAAAATTCTCGAAACCGACAGAGAAATATTTATTGCATCGTTTATGTCTACTCTTGTGCCGTGTTCGGCCAGGCTGGTAATCATCCTGGGCACCATAGGCGTCTTTATGGGGCCTCAGTATGCGCTTTTGGTCTTTGCTCTGGATGTTTTAATTGTCTATACGGCAGCATTTTTTGCAGATAAAATGGTTCCGGGCAAAGCGTACGACCTCATCATGGAACTTCCGGACTACAGGATGCCGGCCTTGAAACCCACATTAAAGCAGACGTGGTTCAGGATTAAGGATTTCTTGTATGTGGCGCTTCCAATTATAGTCACTGGAAGCCTTGCGCTTGAAATATTAAAAGCCCTGAATGTATTCAAATATATAACCGCCCTTACAGACCCTGTCGTTGAAGGATGGCTGGGGCTACCTTCGGTGGCAGGCATTGTCCTGATATTCGGATTGCTCCGAAAGGAACTGACTCTCATAATGCTTCTTACTCTTTCCGGAGCAACATCGGCCGCCGCCGTCCTGACGCCGCAGCAGATGCTGGTTTTTGGAATAATAACCATGATTTATATACCGTGTATTGCCACGATCGCAGCGCTAAAAAAGACAGTTGGGTGGATGAAGACCGTATTGATTGTTTTTATAGAAATTTTCGGCGCCATACTGATAGGAGGCATATTGAACCAGATTCTAAACCTGATTTCAGTTTAAAACTTGATTCTGCCGTTAATATAAAGTTATGGATAAGCCCTCAACCGGCCCAAAAGCATTGTTGAGGGCTATATTTACGAATGCCTACATGCTCCACTCCATGTAGACATATTGTAACATTAAAATAGCCACATAACAACAAGACATATCATAATATTTTTAAGACTCTATCACAGTTCCCACATTGCAGAAGAAAAATCTTTCCCCGAATTCCTGTGCCAGGCGCATCGAGGCTTTTAATCCTGTGCAATGGGAAACTCCAATGTGTTCGATATCAAATTCCTTTAAAGCCTTGATGCTTTTTTCTTGCTGTTCTTCACTTACTGCCCCCAGATGGGTCCCGCCGATAATGGTGCAAATATGATTTTGGCCAGTTCGCTCAATGGCGTGGTTGATAATATTTATTATGCCTGCATGTGCACAACCGAGTATGATAAAAAGACCCTTTTCGGTTTCAATGACTAATGATTGGTCATCCATAATAGGATCCCGCTCAAAACCGTTGTCTGTGTTAATTACAAGATCTTTATCTCCCTTTTCGAAATCGGTCTTTCTGGGCACCTCTCCTGTCAGCGATAATCCTGGCACAATCTCCTGCCAGGCCGTATTGAAGTGGAAACGAGCACCTCTATTTTCCAGGACTGAACGGGAAAAGGGAAGCCCGATATGTATTACTTTTTTATTTCTGATGGAGAAACTTTCTTTAAAAAGTTCGGGATGAGCATATACATCCACCGGCCCCGTAACCGACAGGACGTCCAGAAGACCTCCCGTATGATCATAGTGATGATGGCTGAGTATAATGCCTTTAATCGTTGACAGGTTGATTTTAAAAATTCGCGCATTGTTGATAATTGCTTTGCCCTGCCCTGTATCAAAAAGAAAATTGCCATGGTTGGTTTCCAGAAATATGGACCATCCGTGTTCGGCTATGGCGCCGACATTGCTAGTCACGTAATTTTCACAAAGAACCGTAGCTTTTAATTTCATTAAAGTAACCCTTTCTTTTTTTAATTTCCGGCCTGATAGATATAATCCCGGCATATTATGGTCATATGCTCATTATATCCAAATATATAATAACACTCCTATGGGTGTAAGTCAATTACCTGTAGATATTGATTTACTGAAAAGATTATTTTTTCAGGATAATTATTATTGACATATGTCCATAATAATATTATAATGTTATTATAATCTTGTCAGGTTGCTGTTGGTAATAATCGTCTGTATAAAAATGTGTCTGTGTATTTGTATTTAACAAAAGATGGGGAAAATCATTAATATAACACGAAGGAGTGGAGAAAATGTATTCCTGTGCCCAATGTGCCATTCATTCATGCAGAACCGGCGATATGTCAAAAGCTCCTAAAAACTGTCCGTGCCTTGAAAATGAGAAGGATGAAATATTAAAAAAGTATTTCGAAGATGGAAATCTTAAATTAGCTTATTCTTCGGCATTGGTTGAAAGCGAGGGTTACTGCAAAAAAACAAGAATAGAAGAGATTATGGACTTTTCCAGGAAATGCGGATTTAGAAACTTAGGAATAGCATTCTGTATAGGTCTTAGCCAGGAAGCTAAAATAGTAGCTGAAATACTGACCGCCAACGGATTTGAGGTTAATTCGATTGCTTGCAAAAACTGTAGTATTCCTAAAGAAACTATAAATATAAGAGAAAATGAAAAAGTACATCCGAATACTTATGAACCAATGTGCAACCCTATTGGCCAGGCGTTTTTCTTAAATAAAGCCGGAACCGATTTAAACATAATTTTAGGCCTTTGTGTCGGGCATGATTCGCTTTTCATAAAGTATTCAGAGGCACCGATTACAGTCCTGGCGGTTAAGGATAGAGTGCTGGGTCATAATCCGTTAGCTGCCATTTACCTTTCGAAGGGTTATTACAAAACCAAACTTTTTCCTGAGAACATGGGAAAATAACTGCAACCGTCAACTGAGGCTTAAAAAATATAGACCACTGGGTCGGGACAAAGAATGTTCCCGTCCGGTGGTCTATATATTATAAAGGTCCATTAAATCTCATGACATAAAACAGAATCTAGGCGCAACACCGCTGTCGGCTGCCGGAAATTCGCCATGGGTATCCTGAACAATGGTAACAAGTCTGAATAGATCTAATAGAGCTGCTTTTTCTTCAGGAGATATGGCTGTAAAATTTTGTAAAAACACAGCATAATCGTCAAGATAAATTATTTTTTCCGGTGGATTATACGTTTCTTTTCCAGCTCCCGCTATATACGCCCATCGTTTCCCAAAGCGCCGGGCAAACCATATTTTTGTGCCGGGATAAAATTTGGAGACCGCCTCGGCCATTTTTTGCAAAGAACTCTTTAAGTTGGGGGCATCCAAGGCGTCTTTCAGATTTTGCCTCAACAGCTCCTTAAAATCAGCTCTAAACATATACATCACGCTGGCCCTGCTCTATGAGGTCCAATTTCTTTTGTATAAATTGCCTTCTCTCAGGGCTTTCCTTTTCAAAGGCTTTCAGTTGATTTTCAATAGCCTTTTCTCCTGCAATTTTCGTCTCTTCTGAGGCATAGTCCAGTAGATATTCTTTAAAGGTCAATACGGCATTGGGCATACAATATTTTTGAACGAAACCCGGTTTTGCAAGGGACATAAAGTGTTCCCCGGTCCTGCCGGACCTATAACCAGCCGTACAGAAGGATGGAATACAGTCCATGCTGCAAACTTCTCGAATCACTTCGTCCAGAGACCTTATATCCCCCAGATGGAATTGTTCCCTTTCGGGGATATACCCTTTTTCCGCTTCTGCATAGCCGCCTATGCCAATCCTGGAGCCTGCATCTATCTGGGAAACTCCAAGAGGGATAACCTCTCTTCTTATCTCCGGGCTTTCCCTGGCTGTCAAAATCATGCCTGTATAGGGGACCGAAAGGCGGATTATGGCTACCAGTTTTTTGAAATCATCATTCGACACCTTATACTTCGCATTTTGTATAAATGGCGTATCCAGCGCCGGTTCCAGGCGCGGGAAGGAGATTGTATGCGGTCCTATGCCGCCAAAAGTTTTTTCCAGATGGATCGTATGATAGAGTAGCCCCATGACTTCGAACTTCCAATCGTAAAGCCCGAAAAGTGCTCCAATACCCACGTCGTCTATGCCTGCTTCCATAGCCCTGTCAAGGCCGTAAAGTCTCCACTGATAGTCGCTCTTTATGTCTCCCTTAGGATGGAGTTTTTTATAGGTTTCATGATGGTATGTCTCCTGGAATATCTGAAATGTTCCTATCCCTGCTTCGTGTAATTTTTTATAACCTTCCACCGTCATGGGGGAAGCATTGATATTTACCCGGCGGATCTCGCCTCTGCCCACCTTGGTATCATAAACCACCCTTATGGTGTGGGCTATAAAATCCGCATCATAATCGGGATGTTCGCCATAGACCAGTATTAACCTTTTATGGCCTTTGCTTTCCAGTATTCTGACTTCTTCCCTCAATTCATCATCAGTTAGAGTCTTTCGTTCAATGGATTTATTATCCCGCCTAAAACCACAGTAAAGACAATTGTTAATGCATTTATTCCCAACATAAAGCGGAGCAAAAAATACAATCCTGTTTCCGTAAATTTCTTCCTTCACCTTTCTTGCCAGTGAAAACATTTCCTGCAGCAAATCCGGATCTTCTACCTGCAACAGTTTTGCCGTTTCCCTGGGTTCTAACCGGACTTTTTCCTGGGATTTGGCGAGAATTTCACGAATCTCCGCAGGTTCTGGATGTTCGGCTTCTTTTAAAAGCCTTTCGATTTCCTCGTCATTGATAAAGTCTTTGACCTCACTCATTAAAAAAACCTCCTTTTTTTTAATAACCGGAGGTTAAGCAATAAGCTTATGATGTTTAACCTCCTCAACCTCAGAATTACTCCACGGTTTCAGAATAATAAGCCATTTCCTCGAGGTTGGCACAAAGCCTCCCTTTCAGAATGTCTGTGCAATTCATTTTCATTATAGCACGAGCTGCCGTTTCAGTCAAGGGTTTCCAACATTTTATCACAAATTTTAAAATAATTATTATTGACATATGTTCACAACAATAATATAATATTATCTGCAAGTTATGAACAAATGACCGTTAAATGAAACTTTCAAGGTGAGAAAAAATGAAAAAAAAGAGATGTACTTGCAAGTGGCATGGGACATAAAACAAATATTGTTTTAAAGCAAATTTAGATTTTTAATTATATAGTCTTTAAAAAGTAAAGTTAAATGATTTTGGAGGCGATAAAAGTGCATGAAAACGAAAATGTGAATATTTTTGATAACAAAGATAAGCAAATTAATGCATATAAAATATTAGTCCCGTGGACATTATTTACATTAGGTTTGTTAACTGTAATATATCCAAGATTTACAAATCATCCCCTTTTTCCTGTTTATCAATACGGTAATTTAAGAGATTTTGCTTTCTGGCAAATTCCTTTTGTGTATATATACAGTTATTGCACACGGGCATGGGGAGCTTTATTGTTTGCTTTCATGCTTGGAGGCATAATCAGCGGATTTGTACCCAGGGATAAAATGACCAAGTATATGGCTAGCAAAAATATAAGCTCGTATTTCTTGGCTGCATTGGCCGCACCTTTGTTGACCGTATGTTCATGTGCCATGATTCCTATTTTTGGAGGTTTGCTTATCTCCGGATCAGGTATCGGCCCTGCTTTAACATTTTTGCTAATGGCTCCTGCTGCAAATATTCTTGCTTTAATTTTTACATGGGAAATAATTTCTTGGAGAATTGCTGTCTTTAGATTTGTTTTTTCATTTGTCGGTGCAATTTTAATTGGCTGGATACTTTCTAAGACCCAAATTGGAAAAAAAGTAGAGGAGCAGTTTTCAGGGATAGAGAAGATGACTGCAGATAATATTGTAAAAAAGAGTTTTGAAGAAAAATCATGGAAAGCATTATTAGAAGCCTGGGACCTTGCGAAAAAGGTCATTCCATATTTATTCGCAGGAGTTTTTGTAGTAAGTTTTATTGAAGCTTATTTACCACCTCAGTTAGTTGCTCATTATCTTAAAGGAACATTGGGAGTGGTTTTAGGTGCGGTTATTGGTGTCCCTACGTATACTCCTACTTTAGTTGAAGTGTTCTTAATAAAAGCCATGCTGAAGTTAGGAATGGAACCGGCTGCAGCTCTTGCTTTCCTGATAGGTGCTCCAATGGCATCAATACCTTCTATGATGGGTGTCTCAAAAATTGTAGGATGGAATTTGGTTATAAGATATGCGGTACTGTCAATTATCGTAGCTGCAATTGCAGGGTTGGTTTATCTCAACACGGTTGTAATATTATAGTTTTCAAATAAAAAAACTAATTGAAAGGAGAAATAAAAATTATGAAGATTGAAGTCTATGGAGGCGGTTGCGCCAAATGCAAAAAGACTTTGGAAAATGCCAAAAAAGCAGTGGATGAGCTAGGGGTTGAAGCAGAAGTAATTCCAATTTTTGACAAGATTGCTACAATTAAAAAGGGTATTACGGACACTCCTGCTCTGGTCATTGATGGTAAGCTAAAAATTGCGGGGTCAGTGCCGGATAAGGAAGATATAATAAAACTGCTTAAGGAGAATTTATAGAAAATGGCAAAATGAATAATTAAGTTCAGGCCTTCAGCCAGTTTTGGCTGAAGGCCTGAACTTAGAATAGGAGGCTGCTTAGATTGATAACCGGTAAAATATCAGGTGTTTGCGTTAGCTCCACCCGAGGTACAAGCAAAAAGAATATTGAGAAAGGCTATCTGCTAAAAGACTATGGGTTGGTCGGAGATGCTCATGCAGGTTCAGAACGCCAAGTAAGCTTGCTTATGGCCGAACAAATTGAAGAAATGGCTAAAAAACAACATATTGATATAAGACCCGGGGATTTTGCGGAAAATATAACTGTACAGGGAATTGACCTGACAAATGTAAAGACAGGTACTCATTTGCAGTTGGGAGAAAGTGAGATAGAAGTGATTGAGATAGGCAAGCACGGGGCAGAGAACCATACGTTTTCCTTTCATGGCATGGCTCTGTTGGTTGACAAAGGCATCTTCTGTCGGGTGATAAAAAGCGGCAGAGTTAAAGTGGGAGATGAAGTTAGGATAATAAACTCACCTGAGAACCATGAAAGGAGTTAAATTAAATGAAACTATATTTAGACTGCATACCGTGCTTTCAAAAACAGGCCTTATATGCGACAAAGGATCTGGATAATCAATTGCGGGCAAAGATATTAAAAAAAGTCATGTATCTTTTATATAACATCGGCTGGGAACTTACACCGGATGAAATTGCCCATAAAGTATACAATTTAGTCCGGGGAGAGACAGGAATAGCAGACCCATATAAAGAAATTAAAAAAAAGAGCAATGAAACGGCACTGGAACTGTATTCTAAACTGAAAATGGAATTGAAAAAAGTTCGAAAAAAAGATCGGCTTTACATTGCTGTAAATCTTGCTATAGCCGGGAATATCATAGATTTTGGTCCGGCGTTCGAGTTTGATCTGGAAAAAACCATAGAAGAGGTATTGAATAAAAAACCGGCTATTGATAATTTTGATATATTGCTGAAGAAGATTATGTCGTCCCAGAGCCTTCTGTATTTTGCGGACAATGCTGGAGAAATAGTATTGGATAAGATATTTATTGAAGAAATGTTAGAAGCAAGGGAAAAACCTTTTAAATATATTTCATTCGTAGTAAAGGGCGGTCCTATAATCAATGATGCCATGATGGATGATGCACATGAGGTCGGGATAAATAAACTCCCCAATGTGGTTTTTTATAGGCTGGGAAACGGCCAAGAATGTACTGGGCCTAACCGGCGGGATGATGATGTAAAAGAGTGGATCAGGCAGCACGATCTGGTGATTTCCAAAGGTCAGGGAAATTTTGAAGGTTTGAGCGAAAATAGCGGTATATGTTTCATGTTAATGGCAAAATGCCCGGTAATAGCGAAAGAGCTCGGCGTTAATATTATGGATACAGTTATAAAATGTCAATAAGGGAGAGAAAAACATTGATAGTATTCGGGCCTGTTCCATCAAGACGGTTGGGAAGAAGTGTTGGAATAAACAACATTCCTCCAAAAATCTGCAGCTATGCCTGTGTTTATTGTCAGTTGGGGAGAACTTTAAAAATGCAGATAGAAAGAAAAGCCTATTATAATGTGGAAGATATCGCAAAAGAAGTAAGGGAAAAGATTGAGGAATTAAAAGAGAGAGGTGAGAAAATAGATTATCTCACATTTGTTTCCGATGGCGAGCCGACCCTGGATGTAAACATTGGAAATGAAATTGAAGCTTTGAAGCCTCTGGGCTTAAAAATAGCCGTCATAACTAATTCGTCGTTGATATGGCGGGAGGATGTGAGAAAAGAACTATCAAAAGCTGATTGGGTTTCTTTAAAAGTAGATGCCGCAACCGATGAAATATGGCATAAGATTGACAGGCCCTATAGAAAATTATGCCATGATGATATTTTCGACGGCATGATGCGTTTTTCCGAAAATTATGAAGGGTTTCTTGCTACAGAAACAATGCTTGTGAAAGGAATAAACGACAGCGAGCAAGAATTAGAAAAAATAGCAAAAGTTTTAGCTAAATTAAAACCCGATAAGGCATATATTTCTATACCCACAAGACCCCCTGCAGAAAAAAAGGTTCTTCCCCCGGAAGAATATAAAATAAATATTGCCTATCAGATTTTTAAGCAGAAGGGTATAAGCTCAGAATATCTGATAGGCTATGAAGGAAATGAATTTTCTTCAACAGGAAGTATCGAAGAAGATTTGCTGAATATAACAGCAGTGCATCCCATGAAAAAACCTGCGATTGAGCAACTATTACAAAAATGTAATTGTGACTGGGATGTCATCAATAAGCTGATTGATGAACAGAAACTGATAAAATTTGAATACCGAAATGAGACATTTTATATGAGAAAATTATCAAACTGAAGATAGCGAAAATAACTACAATTAGTTATCCGGATGAGTATCTAAATAATCCTCTATGGCAAGATGAAGAGCTCCGGCCCCCAAATTGGAACAATGAGTTTTTTCTTCCGGAAGAGCGCCGATGGCCTCCGGGATATCGTCATCCGTAATTTCTAACGCTTCCTCCAGGGTTTTGCCTATGGCAAGCTCCGTCATGATGCTGCTGGTGGCAATAGCGGCAGGACAGCCTTGAATGAGAAATTTAACATCTACTAAACGCCCATCTTTTACCTTTATATAAACCCTTAAAAAATCGCCGCATGAAGGGTCGCCGTATTGCCCTATACCATCCGCATCGGGAATTTCACCCACATTTCTGGGATTGAAAAAATGATCGAGCACCTTATCGGTATACATAATTTTGCCCCCTCGAATTATTTATGAAATTTATAATGTTCATTATCAATATAATACTATATTGGTCATATGTCAATAATATAAAGAATATTATTGTTGACATAAGTTCATAATAGTATTATAATAAAATCAAAGAGTTATGAACAAGTGACCATAACAAGAGAGGAGAGAAAAAGTGCCAAGACCACCGAAATGGCGCAGAGTGGAGTTTTTGCCCGACATAACATATTTTAAGCCTGCGGGAGTACCGCTCCGGCAGCTGGAAGAAGTTATCCTGACGGTTGAAGAGCTGGAAGCCATTCGATTAAAGGATCTGGAGGGGCTGGAGCAGGAAGAATGTGCCGAGAGGATGGGCATTTCCAGGCCCACCTTCTTCAGGATAATAAATTCAGCCCGCAGCAAAGTGGCCGAGGCCCTCGTAAAAGGAAAGGCCATTAGAATAGAAGGTGGGAAATATCAGTTTTCACCAGCAGGAAATCGCCGGGGATGGTGCCATGGCCACCGCCAAAGAGGGCCGTTTGGTTATTTAGATTAAACCTGGGATAAAAGGCAGTGAAAGAATGATGAAATCTGTTGTTGCAGAAAAAATACAAGGGAAAACATGGCAATGGACGCCTCAGCGCAAGACCGTATTTTCAGTTATTGCAAACAGTGGAAAGAAACATCTTACGGCAGAAGAGATTTATTTGATATCGAAAAAAGTTATGCCAACTATAGGATTGGCAACCGTATACCGGACTTTAGAACTATTTTGTACAGAAGGTATCCTACAAAAATTTAATCTACCAAATGAGCCTGCCAGGTATGAGTTACTGGAGGAAGATAATAACGCTCATTGCCATTATGTGTGCCTGGGATGCGGTAAGATTTTCGAAATGCCTTTACAAAAGGACTCATCCTCATCAGATGCAGAAAATGATGTCATAAAAGATTTTACAATAACGACCAGATCATGTTGGTATTTTGGATACTGCAAAAACTGTATTGATAAAGCTAAAATAAAATAGCAACTGGCAAATTGTTACACTTAGAAATCGAAAATAGCTTTTATTAATTTAGAATGTACCGTGACATTTTTGCCATATGCTGAATGCTGTATCTGCGGTTCGAATATCCTAAATAATTATAAAAGAAAGGGTGTATTTGAATGAATCAAAATGAAGCCGCAACTAAAAAAGATGGAGAGGAAACAACCCATACTGCCCCGGGAGTAGACAAAATCCCTGCAGGCGAATTAAACCGCATAAAAAACGTTATAGCGATAATGAGCGGGAAAGGCGGGGTGGGCAAGTCCACGGTCACCGGGCTTTTGGCTGTAAGCCTGCAAAGGGAAGGGTATAAAGTGGGCATCCTTGATGCCGATATTACCGGCCCCAGTATACCCAGGATGTTCGGTGTAAAAAAACGCCCTGAGAGTATAGGTTTTGGATTAATGCCGCCCGAAAGCTCATCGGGAATTCGGATAATGTCGCTGAACCTGTTGCTGGAAAATGAAGATGACCCTGTCATATGGAGAGGTCCTCTTATTGCAAACGCGATAAAGCAGTTCTGGACCGATGTGATCTGGGGAGACCTTGACTTTTTGCTCATTGACCTTCCTCCGGGCACCGGTGATGCACCGCTTACCGTCATGCAGTCTTTGCCTGTGGACGGATTGATTATTGTCTCATCACCTCAGGATCTGGTTGTGATGGTGGTAAAGAAGGCAATAAATATGACAAGAATGATGGGAGTTCCGGTATTGGGCCTTGTGGAAAATTACAGCTACCTGGTTTGCCCAAAGTGTGGCGAGAAGATAAAAGTATTCGGTGAAAGCCGCGGAAAGGAAGCTGCAGAGCAGGTGCAAATCCCATATCTGGGTTCCCTGCCATTAGATTACAAACTTGCCGAGTTGTGCGATAGCGGCAGCATAGAAATGTACAATAGCGATGAAATAAAAGGTATGGCAGAATGGGTAAGGGATCTGGAACGTCTTAAAAAGAGATAAATAAAAAGCCACTTGACTGCCGGAGATGGCCGGCGCCTTCGGCAGCTAACTTAGTATTTTAGACTCAAATTGAGATTCTTCGAAAGGAGGTGAAAAACATGCCAAGAGGCGATGGAACGGGCCCCCTGGGGCTTGGCCCCATGACCGGCAGAGCCGCCGGTTTCTGCGCCGGTTTTCCGGTACCGGGCTATATGAACCCTGTCGGGAGATTCTGGAGAAGAGCGATAGGTTATGGCCGTGGCCTCGGGCTTGGTGCCGGCCGGGGATGGAGGTGGCGCTACTATGCCACTGGACTGCCGTTTTGGGCAAGGGGATATTACCCTTTTGACCCTGCGGCGGTATATCCTGCCGTCGAGGATGAACAAAAGTATGAGGCAGAAGCCCTTTCTCAGGAGGCCAAAATCTTAAAGGAGCAGCTAAAAGAAATAGAAGCGCGATTGGAAGAGCTCAAAAGGGCAAAAAAAGAAGGCCCTGATGAAGAAAAAGGCCAGGATTAAGAAAAATCAGGCTCATTGGCAGAGGCAGGTAGCAGCCTGCCCTGCCACATCTTTACAAACAATTAAACAAAAAGATATTTAAAATTTAGCTGTATATTATATTATTATAATTATAACATATTTATAACATATTTTGAGCCAAATATCTAAATTTTCTCCGTCGGAAAAGAGGGGGCATTTTCATAAAAGTATGGAAGCCCTAAATTAAAAAAGCGAGGGATTTAACTTATGAAAGTTGCTGTTACAGCCGCAGGCAAAGATCTGGATTCCATGGTGGACGAAAGATTCGGCCGCTGCAGGTTTTTTATTTTTGCGGATTCTGATACAAAAGAATTTGAAGCCGTGGAAAATGAATATGCGAGCGGCGCCCACGGCACGGGTGTTCAGGTGGCGCAGTTCATAGTAGATAAGGGGATTTCCGCCCTTATAACCGGGAACGTGGGTCCAAACGCCATGAGGGTATTGACGGAATCCGGAATAGAAGTATATACAGCCCATTCTATGAGCGTAAAAGAGGCGCTGGAACATTTTGAAAAAGGCAAATTGAGCATGGCTTCTGGTCCAACGACAAAACCGCATATGTAAAAAGACAAAAAGTGAGTCATTTCTGGCAGAAGAGCGACTTTCTACACTAAGTTCCACACTATAATATATTGTCCATGCCGTAAAATGTGGCACAAACAAGAATGAATTTTCGAAAGGTGACGTTTCATATTAATCAATCTATAGATTGGAGGAATTTTTCATGAAAATAGCCATAGCTACCGAAGGAAATGTAGTTTCAGCCCATTTCGGGCACTGTCCCCAGTATACCATATATGATGTGGACGAAAAACAAAACAAGATAAACTCGAAAAAGATAATTGAAAACCCGGGTCATCAGCCGGGTTTCCTGCCCGGGTATCTGGCAGAATTAGGAGTCAACTGCATTATAGCCGGGGGCATGGGCCCAAGGGCTCAGGAACTGTTCGCCCAGAATAATATAGAAACCATAACCGGTGTTTCCGGCAGAGTGGACGATGTAATACAGGAATATCTCAAAGGAAATATTGCGGGCAGCGGCAACCTGTGCGATCACGGAGAAGGAGACCATTGCGGACACTGCTCCCACTGAAGCTCAAGATAATTTCCAAATGGCGGTGAAAACATGATAATTGCCATTGCCAGCGGGAAAGGCGGCACCGGGAAGACCACGGTGGCCGCCAATCTTGCCGTTACATTAAAAGATAATATGCCGGTGGCACTGCTGGACTGCGATGTGGAAGAGCCCAATGCCCACCTTTTCTTAATGCCCGAATTTACTGAAAAGGAGTCTGTTGCCCTGCCGGTGCCTTCCATAGATTCCGATAAATGTACCCACTGCGGAATCTGCACAAAAATATGCGCCTATCACGCCCTGGCAGATCTGGGCAAAAAGATACTGGTATTTGAGGAACTCTGCCACGGCTGCGGGGGATGCAGCCTGCTCTGCCCGGTGGGAGCCATAACGGAAATACATAAAGAAATAGGGCTTGTGGAACGGGGCACTGCGAAAGGTATAGAATTTGTCCGGGGGACCCTTTCCATCGGCAAGGTTTCAGCCCCACCGGTAATCAAGAAAGTGAAAAGCCGGATAAAAAGTGGCCCTGCGGTAATAATCGATTCTCCGCCGGGCACATCGTGTCCTATGATTAATGCTGTATCCGGAGCCGATTACTGTGTGCTGGTGACAGAACCCACGCCCTTCGGCTTAAGCGATTTGCAGCTGGCCGTGGGAGTTGTCAGGGAACTTAAGATTCCCTTCGGCGTCGTGATAAACAGGGCGGGTATGGGAGATGATGAAGTAGAAAAATATCTGCAGGAGCAGGGTATTCCCCTGCTGATGAAAATCCCCTTTGACCGGCGGTATGCGGCCTGCTGTGCCCGGGGAGGACTGCTCGTAGAAGAATTTCCCGAACTCAGACAGTCTTTTAACAACTTATGGAAGGCTATAGAAAGGCAGGTGAAGGCATGAAGGAAATAGTTGTATTAAGCGGTAAAGGAGGCACGGGAAAGACCACCGTCACCGCCTCTCTTGCGGCTTTAGTAAAAAATGCGGTTTTAACCGACTGTGACGTGGATGCAGCCGACCTATACTTGCTTTTAAAACCTAAAATTAAAGATACCTTTAATTTCTGGGGAAGTCAGAAGGCCCGCATAAATGAAAACAAATGCATCAGGTGCGGTAAATGTGAAAAAGTATGCCGCTTTGATGCCATCGAAGATTTTAAAGTAAACCCCACTTTTTGCGAGGGCTGCGGGGTGTGCTATAATATATGTCCACAAAAAGCTGTTGACATGGTTGACACTCTTTCAGGCCACTGGTATATTTCCGACACCAGATACGGCCCCATGGTTCATGCCAGGCTGGGAATAGCCGAGGAAAATTCCGGCAAACTGGTTTCGCTGGTAAAAAAGACAGCCCGGGAAATAGCCGAAAGAGAGGGATATAAATATATAATCACCGACGGCCCGCCGGGAATAGGCTGTCCGGTAATTTCCACTCTTTCCGGAGCCGATGAGGCAATGATTGTAACGGAGCCTACCGCCGCGGGATTGCATGATTTAGAGAGAGTATTGAAGCTGGCAGAGAATTTTAAAGTGACCGTAAAAGTAGTGATAAATAAATTCGATCTCGCGGAAGATAAAAGCAGGGAGATAGAACAATATTGCAGCAGAAAAGGCATTGAAGTTATAGGAAAAATCCCCTTTGACGAAAATGTTGTAAAAGCGATATCAAAGGGCATTCCGCCGGTTGAGTACTCCTCCGGCCCTGCCACGGAGGTTTTGAGAAATGTGGCATTATTATCATTCGGTGAGTCTGGATGTAGAGAAGTGTAAAGGTTGCACAAATTGCATAAAAGGCTGTCCTACAGAGGCCATAAGAGTAAGGAACGGAAAGGCCAGCATACAGGAAAATAAGTGCATCGATTGCGGTGAGTGCATAAGAGTATGTCCCAATAATGCCAAATACGCCAGCACAGATGGGCTTGAAAAGCTGAGGGAGTTCAAATTCAAAGTGGCACTGACGGCCCCGGCTTTTTATGGCCAGTTTAAAGAGGGCATTACAAAAGAAAACATCATGAATGCCCTCATAAAAATCGGATTTGATGAGGTCTATGAAGTGCCGTTGGCAGCAGAAGAAGTATCTTTGGCTATACGTGAATACCTGGAAAAAAACAATGGCATAAGACCGCTTATATCTTCAGCCTGCCCTGCAGTGTTAAGACTAATACAAACCAGATTTCCAGAGCTAATAAAAAATATAATTCCTATTAAACCTCCGACTGAAGTGGCCGCCCAGAGGGCAAAAGAAGCCATAGTTAAAACCTATGGATATAAAGAAGAAGAAATTGGAGTGTTTTTCATAAGCCCATGTCCCGCCAAGGTGGCATTTACAAAACAACCCATTGGCATGAGCAAATCTCATATTAATGGCGTACTTTCTATGGCGGGCATTTATGGCGAGCTCTTAAAAAATTTAGATGATGGTAATTTTAAATCCATATTCAAAAGTTCCTGCGGTATAGGCATAAATTGGGGCAGGTCCGGCGGAGAGAGTCTTGCAATTGGCATAGGAAATATACTTTCTGTTGATGGTATTCATAACTGCATAAATGTTCTGGAACAAATAGAACTTGGTAAACTTTCAGATATAGACTACATCGAATGTCAGGCATGTTTGGGCGGATGCATAGGCGGCGCACTTACCGTCGAAAACAGGTTCGTGGCTACCTCAAAGCTGCGCAGGATATCGGAAAATGTGGGGTTTAAGACTGAAATAGAAGCTGAGGACGTAATTAATGAGTTTAAAAAAGGGTTTTATAGTCTTGAAGAAAAAATTAGTGCGAGACCTTCTATAAAGTTAGATGAAGATATCGTAAAAGCGATCCAAGAAGATGGATCTTTTAGAAAAAGTATTAAAAGAATTGCCCGGTCTTGATTGCGGCAGCTGTGGATGCCCTAACTGCAGGGCTCTGGCGGAAGATATAGTGCAGGGGCTGGCAAGTGAAACAGATTGTGTGTTTAAACTGAGGGAGAAGGTGAAAATGCTAGCATCTCAGATGCTGGATCTTTCACAGAAATTGCCGCCGACAATGGGTTCTTCTTAAAGACGAAAAATTTTTATGTATTTAAAATGTATTGGGGGTGACTTAATGAAAATAGTAAAGACAAAACCAGAATTGTGTAACGGGTGTGGAGCCTGTATGACGGAATGCTCTATACTTTTCAATAAAGTAGCAGATCCGGAGAAATCGGCTATCAGAATAAAAGAGAAGGTGGGAAAACCGGGAAGCTACGAAATCTATGTATGCAATCACTGCGGTGAATGTATTTCCGTATGCAACACCGGCGCATTATATCGGGCCAAAAATGGAGCTGTTTGGATAGATGGTGGAAAATGCGTTGGATGCTATATTTGTGTGGGATTTTGTCCGAATAATGCGATATTCGTAAATGCACAAATTAATCAACCGATTAAATGCATAGCCTGCGGAGCTTGTACGCGGGTCTGCCCCACCGGGGCCATTTACATGGAAGAAAAATAATTTAAATGGAGGTGCTAAAGAATGACCGGTAATATTATGGAGATGAAAAGGGCACACAGGCTCCTGGCCAGGATAGATTATGAGCTGGGAAAAGTGGAAAGGGGCTATACAAACCGTACCCTTTACATAAATCTTTCGGATAACACCATAAAGTCAAAACCCGTAACCCAGCAGATGAAAGATATATTTACAGGTGGCAGGGGTTTCGGATTATGGTTGTTATGGAATGCCGTTTCAGGCGATACAAAGTGGGACGATCCGGAAAATGAAATAATCATATCCTCGGGCCCCATAGGCGGCATTACACAATACCCGGGAGCGGGTAAATCGATAGTTGTAACTTTGTCTCCAACTACCGGTTCTGTAGTGGACAGCAACGTGGGAGGATACTTTGGGCCTCTATTGAAATTTGCCGGATGGGATGCCATCGAGATCCAGGGGAAAGCAGAAAAAGACGTAATAGTATACATAGATGGAAATAAAGGTTATGTTACCATCGAAGAAGCTCTGGAAGAAGCTATAGACACGCACTTAGCTGTTGAACAGTTTACAAATATGTATGCCGATTCAGAAGAAGATAAAAGAAATATAGCTGTGGTTTCTTCGGGCAGTGCTGCGGATAATACCCTTATCGGAATGCTGAATTTTTCATTTTTTGATGTGAAAAGGGGAGTGCCCAGGGTTAAACAGGCGGGTCGAGGCGGCACAGGGAGCGTATTTCGAAACAAGAAGATTAAAGCATTAATTGTAAAATTTAGCGGAGTAAAAGGTGATACCAACGGTCCTGCCGATAAGAAAAAAATTATTGATGCAGGCCTCAGGCTTCACAGGGAAATAAAAGAACTTGACGATTTACAAAACAGGATGAGAAAGGTTGGTACTTCTCATCTGGTAGAAATTATGAACGATTACGATCTCCTGCCGACGATGAATTATAAATATGGTTCTCATCCGGAAGCTTGTAGGCTGTCTTCTGAAGTATTCAAAAAGTATTATACTCAGAACATGCCCGACGGATGCTGGTACGGCTGTTCCATGGCATGCGCCAAGGCCGTGGATAATTTCGAATTAAAGACCGGTCCCTACAAGGGTCAGAGAGTATGCGTGGACGGTCCGGAATATGAAACCATAGCGGGCCTTGGTTCAAACTGTGGAATTTTCGACCCCGAATATATTATAGAAGCCAACTTTTACTGTGATACCTACGGATTGGACACCATATCTACGGGTACCATTATTGCTTTTCTTATGGAATGTTATGAAATGGGTATTATAAATAAAGATATAACCGGCGGTTTGGAGCTTAAATTCGGCAATAAAGAAGCAGCCATGGAGCTCATTCATCAGATGGCCAGAGGAGAAGGATTTGGCAAGATTGCCGGCAAGGGCATTCATCGTTTGAAAGAGATTTTTGTCAAGAAATACGGGGCCGACCCGAAGATATTAAATGATATTGGAACGGAAGCTAAAGGAATGGAGTATTCTGAATATGTGACAAAAGAGTCCCTTGCAATGCAGGGCGGTTACGGCCTTGCCCTCAAGGGCCCTCAGCACGATGAAGCATGGCTCATATTTATGGACATGGTTAATAAGCAAATCCCCACCTTTGAGGATAAGGCTGAAGCTTTGCACTATTTCCCCATGTTCCGCACATGGTTTGGTTTAAACGGTCTGTGTAAATTGCCGTGGAATGACATAGAGCCCGCCGATAACGGCCAAACCAGCGAACCGGCTAAAGTTCCGGAACATGTGAAAAACTATGTTGACATATTAACGGTGTTACGGGAAAGAACATAACTAAAGAAGAACTGATCATGCAGTCCGAAAGGGTATACAACTTCCAGAGGATATTCAACCTTAAGATGGGTTTTGGCACCCGGGAGTATGACGCCATACCCTATCGCTCCGTAGGGCCTGTGACCAAAGAAGAATATGAATCACGGGAAGAAAGATATGACAAACAGCTGAAGGAATTGGGATATGATATTGAGGAAAAAACCACCGAAGAAAAAATGAAGATCCTCCGGGAATACAGGGAATCCCAGTATCAAAAACTGTGTGATGCGGTATATAAGCGCAGGGGCTGGAATTCCAACGGAGTGCCTACCCTTGAGACTGTAAAACGCCTGGGCATAGATTTTCCCGATGTCGTGGAATTAGTAAGTAGATACCAATAAAAGCATGGATTCACAACCTCTCGCATGAAGCCCTATAATTCATGCCGGGGAGAATGTCACAAAATCTTGACACGGGCCTGAAGAGATAATAATAAACTTTAAGTAAGAGGGGTGTTTTTTATGGATAAAAATGTTGTTAAACCATTCAGCTTGAGATGGCTTACCCGCACAGCCCTGTTCTTGGCGATAACCCTTGCTTTTCAGATGCTGGGCTTTCCGCAGATGATAACCGGTCCCGCGGTAAACGCCATGCTGCTCCTTTCCGGCACCTATGTTGGTGTACTGGGAGGAATAATTATCGGGTTACTTACACCTTGGATAGCATTTGCCAGAGGCATTCTGGCATCACCGCTGGGGTCCATGATACCTTTTATCATGGCTGGAAATGCTTTTCTGGTAATAGCGTATACAATATCAAGGAATTTATTAGGTAAAGGCTATACGGCTTCAGGCATCGGAATAGTTGTTGGGGCAATTGTTAAATTTTTAATATTATCCTATGCAGTAAGACTTATAGTGAGCGTGCCGCCTCCAGTAGCAAAGGCCATGCAGACACCGCAGTTGTTTACGGCCATCCTCGGTGGTATTATTGCCTTAATCGTAGAACAGGCGCTGAATTCGGTTGTAAAATAAAACCACCCTATATACACCGAGGCGGCCTTTTCTTCTGCCGTAGACCAGATTCGGAACAGGCGGTATGTAAAAGCTCTTTGCCTGAATGTAGCCCACGACTGCAATCTCCGGTGCAAGTACTGTTTTGCGGCCAAGGGGGATTATCACGGCAGGAGAGAGTTGATGTCAAAAGAAGTTGGCAGAAATGCCGTAGATTTTCTGGTGGAGCATTTGGGAAATATAAAAAACCTGGAGATAGATTTTTTCGGCGGAGAACAGCTGATGGTGCTGGGTCATATGATATGATTGTTCCCAACATTAAAAAAATGGTGGCATTGAGAGAAAAAGAGCATATGAAAAAATAGCGTGGGAGTATTTGCAGAGAAAAAGTTCGGGAAAAAATCCTTTCAGATTTTATCACTTTAATATAGAATAGACATATATGATGGGCCGTGCATATACAAAAGACTCTCTGCCTGCAGTGCCGGAAGGGAATATATGGCGGTAACTCCGAACGGAGATATATATCCGTGTCATCAGTTTGTGGGCTTTGATGAATTTATCATGGGCAATGTTTTTGAGAAAAGATTAGATGAAAGAATAGTGGAGAGGTTCAAAAATACGCATGTGTTTGTAAAACCCGAATGTTCCGGCTGCTGGGCAAGGTTTTTCTGCAGCGGCGGGTGCAATGCCAACAACTTTTTGATAAACGGCGATATGAACGTTCCCTATGAAATGACCTGTAAGTTGCAAAAAAAGAGAATAGAGTATGCCATATACCTGGGCATAAAACATGGCGCAGCAGGTAAGAAATATGTGAATACCATGTGTTAAACATTATTTTTGAACTGAGGTGGCGAAAGACCTGATTAATAATTTTGAGAGAGGGGGTGTAAATGCGTAATGAAGATTAAAGCGGAAATAAAAATCAGAACGGAATGGGAGAAATTCATTAGAGGGGAAAAACCTGAAGGAGTCAGATTAGCTGTTTTAAAGTCGTGGGAAAGGTGTAAGGACTTAGGCATCAACCCTTACGGAGGCAAATGCAATATAATACTTTCCGGCCATGAACTTGAGTTAAGGATAAAGCAAAATGAAAAATTAATAGACGTAGCAAAACCGTATATAGATAGCGTTTATAAAATTATTAAAGACTCCGATTATGTGGTTTTTCTTACGGACAAAGAGGCGAATTTGCTATATCTTAAAGGTGACAAAGAAGCACTGGCACACTTGCGGGAACACATAAATTTTACAGTGGGTGCGACGTGGAGCGAGAGCGTAGTAGGTACAACAGCCATATCAATAGCGTTAACAGAATGTGTTCCCGTCAGTTTTATGGCTGAAGAAAAATACTGTCTTGAATTAAAACAGTTTGCCTGTTCGGCAGTGCCTATTAAAGATATAGATGGGTCTATAATAGGTGTTCTTGGCGTAGCCGCCTGTTTTCCGGGCGCAAATAACGAGATTTTCGGAATGCTGATAGCTGCCGAGATGGCCGTAGAGAACCATTTTAGGATGATGAATACGCGTGAACAACTCAGTGTGATAAGCCATTATTATAAAACAATTTTTGATGCGGTTTCAGATGCAATCGTTATAGTTGACGCTAATGGTATAATAAGTGATATAAATAAAAATGCCCAGGTCCTTCTGCAGGTGGATTCAAAAAAAATTATTGGGAAATTTGCCGGAGAAGTTTTGGGCTTTCAACCGGTTGTAATGAATAGGCTGCAGCCAGGTAAATTCTATGGGAACAATGATGTATTATTTGATTTCAAGAATGATAGATTTCGATATAAAATTAAAAGTGCAATACCTGTGTTAAGAGAAAGTGGCGAAATAGCCGGAGTGGTAAACATTTTAACCAATGAAAAAAAGAATTGTCGTGCAGATCAGAAAGAGGATGGCTGGAAAGCAATATACACTTTTGATGACATAATAGGAGCGAGCAAGGAGATCAAGCAAGTTAAAAAAATGGCGGTCATGTCGGCCAGGAGTACATGTAATATATTGATTATGGGTGAAAGCGGCACTGGAAAAGAGATGTTTGCCCAGGCAATTCACAATGCCAGCCATCGAGCCGAAGGCCCTTTTGTAGCGGTAAACTGTGGCGCTATACCCAGAGAATTAATTGAAAGCGAATTTTTCGGTTATGAAGCGGGTGCTTTCACGGGGGCGCTCAAAGGAGGGCAGCCAGGCAAATTTGAACTGGCGATGGGTGGAACCTTGTTTTTAGATGAAATCGGCGAAATGCCATATGCTTTACAAACGAGGTTGCTTAGAGTCCTGCAGGAGAAAGAAATTACGCGCGTAGGAGGGTCTAAGCCCATCCCAATTGATGTAAGAGTTATTGCCGCTACAAATAAAAACCTCGCAGAGGAAGTTAAAAAAGGCAGTTTCAGGCAGGACCTTTACTGGAGATTAAATGTTATAACATTACAAATACCTCCCCTAGCGCAGCGCCGCGATGATATCCCATTGTTAATAGAACACTTTTTAAATAAACATTCAGCTTTAAAAAATAAAAAATATACTTTGGATGATAAGGCCCTCAAAATGCTTTTGGAATATCACTGGCCCGGAAATGTTCGAGAGCTTGAAAATGTCATAGAAAGGGTCGTAACTTTTGCCGAGGATGGTGTCATACTACCGCATCACCTTCCCGAATATATTGTCATGGAGGTGAAGAATCTTACTCCTCATAGAGGTTTTTCTTTAGAAGAGACCGAAAAACAAACCATACAGCAGGTTCTGTTCGACACCTGCGGTAACATAACAAAAGCCGCAAAAATTCTCGGGATAGCACGTAATACACTCTACTGTAAAATTAAAAAATATCAAATAAATATTCAGAAATCTAACAGTTGTTAGATTTCAGGACAATTAACAAAAATATAATAAAGCTAACTCACATACATATATATTAAAAAAATGCTCTGTTTTAGGACAAAAATTACGGATATTATTTTTAAATATGCCAGGGGAGTTCCTATTTTTAAAGGTCTTACACCCTGGCATTATTATTGCTATATGTTATTGTTGCTATATATATTTTGTCGAGATTTTGTCGAGAATTTTGTTTTAACGACGTCGTTAAATTTAAAAAAGGGGAGGTTTATAAATGGTAAGTAAGAAAGAAGAAAATCAGGTTCCTTATTTGCTTGGAAGTTCTGAACAACAAAAATGGATGAAAGAATACTTTTTTGCTCCTAGAGGTGTTGGATTCCTTGAGCCCGGAGTGGTATCACTGGACTCGGCGGCGATGAGCGCTTATAACGTGGCAAAATCGTCTTACCAAATTCATCCGGAAGTTTTTAACATGGACTATCTAACAAAAGTTCTGGGGTTGGATAAAAAGGAAATTGTAAGAAGAATGCACAGGTTGTATGATGAACATTTGATAATGTTCGTCATGAACCCGGCTACACAGGTTTACGGATGGGGTCTTTATTACTGGTTTGTGAAGCTAAAAGACGGAACTTCCGAAGATAGTAAGGCAAAATTGGCTGATTGGTTCCAGAATAAAGACGATATATGTACAGGTTACGTATGCAATGGAGACTTTGACTTTTATAACGGCAACCATATGAGGGTATTGGATAATTTATTAGCTGATGTAATTGAACCCTGGAAAAACAACCCTGAAGTGGAATTTGTTCACATTTGTCCAATCCGCAGGGACATACGCGAATCTCACGTCAATATGTGGGATGCACCCATGGATTCTTACCGTGAGGTAGTGTGGGGGAAAGGTCAACTCGAACAATTATCTAAAATCCAGGACAAGATGGATATTACTGATTTAAAACTTGTTCAAGCTTTAAATATGAAAAGACCTGTGGAAGAAATGTTTGATTTTAAAGTTCTGTCAGATATTTCTGGACTCGACCCTGAAGAAATGCTGGAAGGAATAAAAAATGTGGTAGAAAACAAGCGCATTATAGTTCCACTGTTTTACCTTAATTTTATGAAACTCGGGATTACAAACCATATGTTTACTATAAGGTTATTCCAAAATACACCCAGTTTTAGAAAGGCCAGAATAGCGGATGAGCTGGCTGGAATCCCCGAGTTTAACACGGTTTTCGAATTCAGTGATTCTTTCTACGATATTTGCGTCTGGGCGTACAACGAAATATCAGATATAAAAGCGTTAAAACAAAAACTTCTGTCTTACAGCGAAATTGAAGATATAAAAGAGGCTGATATAACAAGACAATTCAGGCGCTGGGTTTGCAGACTGGATGAACAAAACGGATTTTGGGAGGAGTGCGTATTTACAGACGATTTCCTTCAGGACCGTACCGATAAAAAATCATTCAAATGCTGCAATAATGGAAAGGAGGGAAACTAAATGAGAATTGAAGCCCCTCGCAAATATGTTGTCGAAAAGTTGAAGTATGCTCTAAATCCTTCTTCAATTGCCGTAGTAGGTGCATCACGTTATAAAAATAAAGTGGGCTATAAGGTTATCGAAGGTTTGATGAAATGGGGATATAAGGGGACCATCTATCCCGTCAATCCCAGAGCTGACAAAGTCTTTGGCCTTAAGGCATACAGGACCATTAAAGACATACCCGGTGAAATAGACCTGGTGTTTGTGGCGGTTCCAGCGCATTTAGTAAAAATGGTTCTTGAACATGCTGTTGCTAAAAAAGCGAAGATCGTGGTTATTGCTACCAGTGCATTCAAGGAAATAGGCAGGGAAAAGCTTCAGAACCAGCTTACACAGTTCTGCCGTGACAATGAACTGCCCCTGATAGGCCCAAACCTGGTGGGTATGGGGAGTCCTTATCTTAATTTTAACTGTGGCTTTATCCCGTATTTGCCCGTAAAAGGGCCGGTGGCTATGATTTCACAATCAGGAGCAAATCTACTCGCGGCTCTTGGAACATCACAGATGTTGCACTTTGGTATGAGCTTTTTTGTGGGTCTTGGCAATAAAGCCGATGTTGATTTTTGCGAATTTATTATATATGGCGGTCAAGATCCTCATACAAAATGTATATCGACATACATTGAGGGCCTTGATTCCCCCGAAGCATATATTGAAGCCTGCCGATCCGTAGTCCCCGAAAAACCAGTGGTTGCTATAAAGGTCGGAGGTTCCAAAATAGGAATTAAGGCTGCATTTGCCCATACAGCTTCAGAAAATGAAGGTACTGATGATGCCTATTATGACGAGATTTTTGCAAAGGCAGGGGTATTAAGGGCTACTACATGGCAAGAATTTCTGGATATTTCAATGGCGCTTGGAATGCAGCCGGAATTAAAAGGCGACAATGTCGTCATGATAACGAACGGTGGCGGTTCGGGCTTACTGGCCTGTGACCATTTTGAGAGAATCGGTATGCCTTTGAAAGAGTTAAGAGAAATATCTCCCGAACTGCCGGGGAAGATCAGGGCTTATATGCCCATGTTCGGTTCTCCGCTAAATCCTGTGGATATAGCCGGTACCGCTTCTCCTATTCAATATAAAGGAGCATTTAAACAGGCTATGCGTGACCCAAATGTAGACGGAATAATAGGGTCTATTTGCCCAACAGCCGTAACCGATGTGCCTGCTGTCACCGATATTGTAATTGAAATCTATGAGGAATACAAACACCTAGGCAAACCTTTTATAATGGAATGCCAGGGCGGAGCGGAATGTCATGAAGCAATCATGAAACTCAGAGATCATGGCATACCGGCTTATTCTACGCCGGAACAGGCCGTAAACACCATGGTGGCTCTGCGTAAATATTCTAAAATAAAAAACGCAATTTGCAATAAGAAATAAAAATAAATAGAAACCGAATAAACTGGCCCCGCCATTCAACGGCGGGGCTAATAAATAAAACTGATCAGATTGAATTACGGAGGGACAACTAAATGAAAAATCTAATAACACTTGCACCAATCATGGGAATCGCAGCTTTAGCTTTTGCATGCGTGCTTGCCATGCGTGTGGTTAAAAGCCCTGTAGGAACCGACCGGATGAAAGAAATTTCCGATGCCATACACGAAGGAGCTATGGCTTTTCTTTTTAGGGAATACAGGGCTCTTGCCATGTTCGTAATAGTGATGTTTGCCGTGATAAGCATATTCATCAACTGGCAGACGGCCGTGAGCTACATAACGGGTACCGTAGCTTCGGTGCTGGCCGGCGCTCTTGTAACAGGCGTAATGATAGCCATTCAGATGGCCAATTCCGGCGGAGTATGGGACAATGCCAAAAAATACATTGAATCGGGCAACTACGGCGGAAAAGGCACACCCACCCATGCCGCAGCGGTGGTGGGAAACACCGTGGGCGACCCATTTAAAGATACTTCCGGGCCGTCTCTTAACATACTGATAAAGCTGATGACCATTGTGGCGCTGGTATTCGCACCGCTGTTTATGAGATAGTATACAACCAATACTGGAAAAAATCAGGATCGTCCACAAGGTAACAAAATGCCGGGTCTGCATCAATAACAACTGGGATGGCATATGCTCATACAGCCTTTACAAAGATGAAATAGCAGGCTGCATTGCAGAAAGCCATGTGAGCCACGTTTTATCAGAAAGACTCTCCATTATTACAATGTATGATTTAAAGGGCCGTTCATCATAGCGCAAACTTAAAAAACCACTTGCAAATTTATCTACACCACTATATAATAAAAATAGCTAAATTCAAAGACAAGTGGTTTGACTTCCCTATAAAAATATGCTATTATATTTTTTGCGTAAAACAATATAGTGTTGCGGGATTGTGTAACGGTAGCACGCATGACTCTGGATCATGTTGTCTAGGTTCGAATCCTAGTCCCGCAGCCATTTTTGTATGGCCATATCGTCTAGGGGTTCAGGACGCCGCCCTCTCACGGCGGTAACGGGGGTTCGAATCCCCCTATGGCTACCAAAGAAATAAAACCGTTTTAGAACGGTTTTTTTTGTTCATCAAATACGGATTGTTCTGATATGAATCTTGTGAGTATCATCAAGGTATCGAGATCTTTTATTTCAGGAGCTTTTTCTATGATGTTCTTAACATTGAGGCACAGGTTCAGGAGCATCTCCAGTTTGCTTTCATTTTCCGATGGTTTTGCTCTGTAGATTATATCGGAGGGTTTTTACACTGGAATCAATATTATATTACTCAGTATATTACTCAGTCAATCACTGCCACTGGAATATCCAACATCTTGGCAGTATCTATTAACTTTGAATCTAATGTTACCAATGTGGCATTTTTTCTACGGCTTACAACTAAATACATGATATCATAGGCAGGATGTTTAAGTTTACATGCCAATGGAATTACTTCTTCATAAAGCTCCTCAGCTTTTATAAACTGATCAACCATTTCAATTAAATGCCTGATTTTATGAAGCAGTTCATCAACAGGATAGTTCTGGATCAAGTGAAATTTCCACATTACATTGGATGCCTCATATATGTAAAGAGAAGGGGTGATAACCCACTCCGCTTTTTCAAGAATATCTATTATTTGTTTCTGCTTTGGCCGCCCCATAACAACTTCAATTGCAGCACTTACATCGATTGTAACGATCATCTTTCACGATCCTCTCGTATTAATTTTACTGGATCGAAATTATTTTTATCATTTTTATTGTTGGTCTCCTGGATTATATGGTTAAAAAGTAATCTACGACGTTTTTTATTTTGTTTTTCTAGTTGTAATGCTTTTTCTAATAATACCACTGTTTCCTGGGTAATACTTCGTCTTTCAGCTTCTGCCAGTTGAATGATTTGTTGGTAGATGTAATCCGGCAAATCGCGCACCTGTAAAGAAGGCATTGCAATCCCTCCTTTCATTGTTCTTGTATATATAGTATATCAAAAAAACATAATGCATGCAATTTGCATTCTCGATAAAAAAATACGGCGCACGTTTCTTGGGCTTCGACATTTTACCGCCCCTTCATTTTTGTTGCCGGGGATACCGAATCTCTCAGTAAATTATAGTATAATGTGTATGTAAAAACAATGAAGCAGGTGGAAGGAGGATAAAAATGAAAAGAAAAATTGTGAAAATCGATGAAGAAAAGTGCAACGGCTGCGGTCTATTGCTACGGATGGGAGTATGGTTACGGAAAACTTTATATTTTGAAAAAGGAGTTTCACAGATTTTATAGAATATATAAAATTGATATAAATATATACCGCCAATAATTAATCAATTTGCAAAGAAGGGTCTAATCATTGAATAGCTATGATCTGGCAGATGTAATCAACAGACACAAGCTGCGGGAGATCCTGGACAAGTTTACGGAAGCCACCGGGCTCGCCGCCATAATGACCGACCGGCGCGGGAGAAACATCACCGACCCCAGCAATTTCACAAGACACTGCATGCTGGTAAGGTCCACAAAGCGGGGCAAGTTGGGATGCTATGCGTCCGACGCCAGATTGGGCAAGCTCTCGGTGAAAAAGGGCGGCCCCGCAATTGAACCGTGCCACTGCGGGATTGTTGATTTGGCAGCCCCTCTTATAGTGGAGGGAAGATGCTATGGTTATGTCCTGTGCGGACAGGTGTCTATCGGGCCGCCGGATGACAAATCCATTGAAAGCGCCAGAAAAAGAGCCAAATTATTTGGCCTGGACCCCGACGAATATTTAAAAGCCTTTATGGAAATAAAGCTGGTACCTCAGAGCCAGGTGCTTGCGGCCGGAGAGATGCTCCATATTTTTTCCAATTATATAGTGGAGCTCGGTGTGAATAGCTTGATGCAGCAGAGGTTGATGGAAGAACAATATAGAAGGTCCGAGCTGGAAAGCGCAGTAAAATCACTGGAATTGAAAGCGCTGCAATCCCAGGTGAATCCCCATTTTATTTTCAATACCCTGAATATGGCTGCCCGCCTTGCATATCTGGAAAACGCCCGGCAAACGTCGGATGTGATATATTCTCTTGCCAGTTTGCTGCGGTATTCCATAAGAAATCTGGATCAATTTGTGAGTTTAAGGGAGGAAATATCCTACATCAGACACTACCTTTATATCCAGCAGATTAGGTATAAAGACCGCATACAGGCGGAAGTGGACATACCGGAAGCCCTTCTGGATTTTTTCATCCCGGTCATGAGCGTGCAGCCCATTGTGGAGAATGCCATAAAACACGGCCTGGAAAACAAAAAAGAGGGCGGAATGCTGGTCATCAAAGCTATTGATGAAGGTAATACCATTGCCATTGATATTATAGACAACGGTGTCGGTATGAGTCCCAAAAAGCTGGAAGAAATCAACAACCCTTTGCATGAAAAAAACGGCCATACCACCGGCCTTGGTATACCCAATGTGGATCTGCGCCTTAAGCGGTACTTTGGTTCGGATTATGGAATTACGATAGTAAGTAAGGAGAATATGGGCACAAAAGTCCGGCTTAGATTTCCGAAGACCATGAAAGGAGGGTGATTTATTGTCTTATAAAGTGCTTGTTTGCGATGATGAATCTTTGGAAAGAGAAGTGCTGTCCATCATAATACAGCGGTCGGATCTTCCGCTGCAGGTGGTCGGGGTGGCAAGGGACGGCTATGAAGCAGTGGAAAAAACCCGGGAACTTCATCCGGATATAGTGCTGATGGACATAAAAATGCCCGGCAGAGACGGTCTTTCCGCATCCAATGAGATAAAAAATATAAATCCCAATATTAAAATTGTAATAATCACCGCATATGATGAATTCGATTTTGCCAAGGAAGCTCTTCGGATGGGCGCCGCAGATTACCTTTTAAAACCTGTCAGACCCGAAGAGATCTGCACGGTTCTGCAAAAAATCATCGCGCTTTATGACGAGGAAAAGAAAAAGCAGGTGCGTGACAGGGAATTGAGAGATGCTATAAAAAAAGCGGGCAGGCTGCTCAGATCATCTATTCTTGCGACAATGCTTCTTGGAGAGTATGAGGACGATACGGTCATAAAAGCCCAGGCCGAACTTCTCGAGATAGAAAAGCTCCCTGATTCGATACTTGTTGTAGAACCTGACATAGACCCTTCGGCGCCCGGCGCGGAGCTGGAGCGATATGAAATATTCAGGCAGATTGAGCAAATATCTGTCGGGCTTGATATTGAATTTATTCTGCCGCTAAGTGAAGAAATGGTGATAGGGATAACCTCGTCTAAAACCGAGCCGCGATATATGGCGGAGCAGATACGCAAAAATGTTGAAGAAAAAATGCAGACTACCGTGACCGTTGGAGTCGGCGAAGATGCGGGAAACCTGAAAAAAGTTTACAGGGAAGCATGCATGGCCGCAAAACTCGGCAAGTTTTTCCTTGGAGGCAACAGGATAATAACCAGGGATATGCTCGATGACCTGATGGGTTCTGAAGAAAGCATAACTTTTGAAAAAGAAGAAGAGCTCCTGGACTCTATACGCCGGTGGCAGGAAGATCGCGCCAAGGAAATTCTGGAAGAAATATTGAGAAAGCTGGTAGCATCCAGCCACGGTTCGATCATCTTTTGCCAGACAAGATTGGCGGAGCTTACCGGCCTTATATGGAGGACTGCGCGCCAGGCGGGCCTTATCAATCAAAAAAACTGGCATCTGGATTTTTCTCATTTGCAAAAACTTGGAAGGTGCCAGAGCATATCCAGCCTCAGGGCGTGGTGCAGGAGTTTTATCGAAGAGGTATTTGCAGAGAACAATCGGGAGCCTTTAAAACGAAATGTAGTAAAAAAGGCGGCCCAATATATAAAAGAAAATTACTACCAGGAGCTCAGCCTGACGGAGATAGCCGGGCTTATATATATAAATCCCGACTACTTCAGCAAATTGTTCAAAAAAGAAATGGGATGCACATATGCCGAATATCTGACAAGAATACGGGTGGAAGAAGCAAGAAAATTTTTGACAAACCCTTCGCTTACCATAGCGGAAGTAGGCAAAAAAGTGGGCTATTCCGACCCAAATTATTTCAGCAAGGTTTTTAAAAAAATTGTGGGATTGCCCCCGACGGAATACCGCCAGAGGATAGGGATCACGGAAAAATCGTAAATAAAAATGCTAAATATATCAAAAAATTACTGAATATATCGGAAAATTACAGATTACCCCTGCGAGATATTTGCAGGGATTTTTTTTATTGAGCGAAAATACAGAAACAACACATTTTAGTCCAGAGGGAAATTAACTTCAAAAAAGAAATAATGATATAAAACATATAAAATACATTAATTCATGGAGGTGCAAATTCAATATGGGTGGAGAAGCTCTGGGAATGGTGGAAACCAGAGGCCTGGTTCCCGCTGTAGAAGCGGCGGATGCCATGGTCAAAGCCGCCAATGTAAAACTCGTCGGGTATGAAAGGATTGGTTCCGGCCTTGTAACCGTTATGGTAAGAGGAGATGTGGGAGCCACCAAAGCCGCCACTGATGCGGGAGCGGCCGCTGCCAGGAAAGTAGGCGAGGTTGTGTCGGTCCATGTGATACCCAGGCCTCACAGCGATGTTGAAAAGATACTTCCTAAGGCAGAGTAATCCCGAAAGATTTTCAAGGAGGTGGAAGAATGGAGGATCAGGTAATCAAACAGGTGGTGCAGGAGGTTTTGAGCAAGGTACAGGTCGCTGAAAAGAGCGGAGAAAAACTACCGGCCTGTTCCAATCCGGGCCTTACGGAGTTTGTCGGCACGGCGATAGGCGACACCATCGGCCTTGTCATAGCAAATGTGGATTCGACGCTCCATGAAAAAATGGGTCTGGACAAAAAGTACCGTTCCATAGGCATAATAGGCGCCAGAACCGGTGCCGGTCCACAGATTATGGCTGCGGATGAGGCGGTCAAAGCTACGAACACGGAGATAGTATCCATCGAACTGGCAAGAGACACAAAAGGTGGGGCCGGCCACGGCTGCCTGGTGATTTTCGGAGCCGAAGAAGTTTCCGATGCCCGCAGGGCGGTGGAAGTATGCCTGAAAGAACTCCCCAGGACTTTCGGCGACGTTTATGCTAATGACGCCGGGCATCTTGAGTTTCAATATACGGCCCGTGCAAGCTTCGCCCTTGAAAAGGCCTTTGGTGCTCCTCTCGGCAAGGCTTTCGGACTGATAGTGGGAGCACCCGCCGCCATTGGGGTGGTATGCTGCGATACTGCGGTGAAAGCCGCTGAAGTAAATGTTATCGGATATGCCAGTCCGGCAAAGGGGACCAGCTTTACCAACGAAGCAATACTCTTCATTTCCGGCGATTCGGGAGCGGTGCGCCAGGCTCTGATAGCCGCCAGAGAGGTGGGCAAAAAGCTGCTGTCTACTCTGGGAGAAGAGCCGAAATCATCCTCCGGAGTCCCATATATTTAATACATGAAGGGAGGGAAAACATTGAAGTCCAAAAGGTTTCAAACCCTGGCTGAAAGACCCGTCAATAAGGACGGATTCGTGGCGGAATGGCCCGAAGTGGGACTCATAGCCATCGGGAGCCCGAACGATCCAAAACCCAGCATTAAAATCCAGGACGGAAAAATCGTCGAGATGGATGGAAAACGGCGGGAAGACTTCGACATGATAGAGAGGTTTATCGCCGATTACGCCATAGATATAGAAGCGGCGGAAAAAGCCATGTCCATGGACAGTGTGGAAATCGCACGAATGCTGGTAGACATAAATGTCCCCAGAGAGAGAGTGCTGGAGATATCTAAAGGCCTGACTCCGGCCAAGATAGTGGATGTGATCGATAAGATGAACATCCTGGAGATCATGATGGCCATGCTAAAGATGCGAGCGAGAAAAAGGCCGGGGAACCAGTGCCATGTGACAAATGTCAGAGATAATCCGGTGCTTATTGCGGCGGATGCCGCCGAAGGCGCCCTGAGAGGCTTCGATGAAGAAGAAACGACCGTCGGCATAACCAGATACGCGCCTTTCAACGCCCTGGCCCTTTTGATTGGAGCTCAGACGGGAAGGGGCGGCGTATTGACTCAGTGTGCCCTGGAAGAAGCCTTTGAATTGACCATTGGGATGAGGGGACTGACTTCATATGCGGAAACCATATCCGTATACGGGACCGAGCAGGTTTTCGTCGACGGAGATGATACACCCTGGTCTAAGGCCTTCCTGGCGTCGGCATATGCTTCAAGAGGACTTAAAATGCGGTTTACGTCCGGCACCGGTTCCGAGGTGCAGATGGGTTATGCCGAAGGCAAGTCCATGCTGTACCTGGAAGCCAAATGCGTTATGATAACCAAAGCCGCAGGAGTTCAGGGGCTGCAAAACGGTTCTATCAGCTGTATCGGCGTCCCCGGTGCCGTGCCGTCGGGTATTCGGGTTGTCGCAGGCGAAAATTTAATAACCATGATGCTCGATCTGGAAGTGGCGTCCGGGAATGATCAGACCTTCTCCCATTCTGATATACGAAGGACTGCAAGATTGATGCCTCAGCTTCTGGCCGGAACGGACCTTATTTTTTCCGGATACAGTGCGGTTCCGAATTATGATAATATGTTCGCCGGTTCCAATTTTGACATAGAGGATGTGGACGATTACCTTGCCATCCAGAGGGATTTGATGGTGGACGGGGGCCTCAGGCCTGTCACGGAAGAGGAGGCCATAGCTGTAAGGAACAAGGCCGCAAAAGCGCTTCAGGCGGTGTTTAAAAAATTGGGGCTTCCTCCGATTACCGATGAAGAAGTGGAAGCAGCCACACTGGCCAACGGTTCCAGGGATATGCCCGCCCGGGATGTAAATGAGGATCTAAAGGCGGCCACGGAGATGATGCAGAGGCGAATCACAGGTCTTGATGTAGTCCGTGCCCTGGCGGAGAGTGGTTATACCGATGTAGCCCAGAACGTGCTGAATATGCTGAAACAGCGCATAGCCGGGGATTACCTGCATACATCGGCGGTCCTGGACAAATCGTTCAACATCGATTCAGCCGTGAACAATCCCAACGATTATACCGGCCCAGGCACAGGCTACCGCCTGTCACCCGAAAGATGGCAAGAGATAAAAGAAATTCCACAAGCGTTAAAGCCTGAATCATTTAATATAGAGGAGGGGGCATAGGATATGATGAGCAGCGAAGCCCTCGTCGAAGAAGTCGTAAATGAAGTATTAAAAAGATTGCAGGGAAAAACCAAAGTTTCATCCCCGCTCGCGAATACCGGAAAGCCTGTACATATAGGCTTTGAAGAAATCGGCGAAGCTAAGGCGGGAACAAAAGAAGACGAAGTGGTGGTCGGCATATCGCCGGCTTTTGGGATAAAATTTAAAGAAAACATACTGGGGATCCCTCTGAGTGAAATTTTGAGGGAGATTCTAGCGGGGATTGCCGAAGAAGGGCTGAGCCCCAGGCTAATTAGGGTGAAACATACCGCCGATGTGGCGTTTATTGCCCATACTGCAGCCAAACTTTCGGGTTCGGGCATCGGCATAGGCATTCAATCCAGAGGAACCACCGTCATACACCAGAAAGATCTGCAGCCGCTCAACAATCTCGAACTGTTTCCACAATGTCCGGTTTTAAACCTGGATACTTATAGAGAGATCGGCAAAAATGCCGCCCGGTATGCTAAAGGAGAGTCACCAACCCCTGTTCCGGTGGAGAACGATCAGATGGCAAGGCCAAAGTTCCAGGCCAAGGCTGCAGTCATGCACAATTTTGAAACCAGTTACGTGACCCCCGGTGCAAAACCTGTTGAATTAAAAGTTTCATTCGGCAGGGGAGGTAATTGAAATGATAGATGAAAAGATGATAGAAGAAATAATCAGGGAAGTATTAAAAGAAGTAAATGCCGCGGGGGTAACAGCTAAAGAAAAACCTATTATGCAAAAGGGCAAAAACTTCGATCCTAAATCTGACTATCCCATCGGCGAAAAGAGGAAAGATCTGATAAAAACATCCACCGGCAAAAGTATGGACGATATAACGCTGGAGCAGGTCATGAAAGGAAACGTCAGTGCAGATGATTTCAGGATAACCGCAGAAACGCTGCTTCTACAGGCACAAGTCGCCGAAGCTGCCGGTAGAAAACAGTTCGCCGGCAATTTGAGAAGGGCCGCTGAACTGACAAAGGTGCCCGATGAGCGCATCCTGGAGATTTACACCGCTCTTCGACCCTACAGATCGAGTAAGCAGGAACTGCTGGATATAGCTGAAGAGCTGGATAAAAAATATAATGCTTCCGTTTGTGCTGCTCTTGTAAGAGAGGCGGCGGATGTGTATGAGAAAAGAAAAAGATTGAAAGGCATGGAATAACGGAGGATGAAAGCATGATAATTGCGGGCGCCGACATCGGCAATAACACCACGGAAGTGGCGCTGGCAAAAGTCAGCGGAAACCGGCCCGTGTTCATGGCCAGCGGCATATCGGCCACCACGGGAATTAAAGGGACACCCGACAACGTGGTAGGAGTGAGGCTTTCCCTTGAAGACGCAGTAACAAAGGCTGGTATAAAAATCAGCGATATAGATATTCTCAGGATAAATGAAGCCACTCCTGTCATTGCCGATGTGGCCATGGAAGCCATAACCGAAACGATTATTACGGAATCCACAATGATAGGGCATAACCCGTCCACGCCGGGCGGAGTGGGGTTGGGGGTAGGGGCGACTACCCCCATTTTTAAACTTGATGAGTGCGTACCCGGTGAGGATATAATAGTTGTTATACCTAAAAATGTTGATTTTGAAGATGCTGCAGGCATTGTAAACAATGCTCTGGCAAGAGGTGTCAATGTTAACGGCGCCATTGTTCAAAAGGACGATGGCGTGCTCATAGCCAACAGATTGATAAAAAGAATACCCATAGTTGACGAAGTGAGCCTTATTGAGAAAGTGCCTTTAAACATGACGGCGGTCGTGGAAGTGGCGGAACCGGGATTCACCATCAGGACTCTGTCGAATCCGTACGGCATAGCCGCCCAATTCGGCCTGAACTCTGAGGAAACAAAAAGCATTGTACCCATAGCCAGAGCCCTTATAGGAAACAGGTCCGCGGTGGTCATAAGGACGCCTATGGGAGACGTGAAGGAAAGAAAGATTCCTGCGGGGAGCCTTTTGATCAAGGGCGAGAATACAAAAGGCACTATAGATGTGGAAAATGGAGCAGATGCGATAATGGAATTGGTCGAAAGGCTGTGGCCGCTTGCGGATGTGGAAGGGAGCGCCGGGACCAATGTGGGCGGCCTGCTGGCCAAAGTTCGCGAGACCATGTCTGCTGTTACGGGCCAGGATGCGAAAGATATAAAAATACAGGATATCCTTGCGGTCGATACCCTGGTGCAGCAGAAGGTGAAAGGCGGGCTGGCCAATGAATTCTTTTCAGAAGATGCAGTGGCTCTGGCGGCCATGGTAAAAAGTTCCAGACTGCCCATGGAAAGAGTTGCGCAGAAGATTAAAGACGAGATAGGCGTGCCTGTGGAGATAGGCGGTATCGAAGCCCATATGGCCATTCTGGGAGCCCTGACCACCCCGGGTGCAGCCTCGCCCCTGGCTATACTTGATTTGGGTGGAGGTTCCACAGACGCGGCGTTTATAAATAAAGACAATAAAATCAGGGCAGTCCATCTGGCCGGGGCCGGAGAAATGGTAAACATGCTTATTGCTGCAGAACTGGGTGTAAATGATAGAGGCATTGTCGAGGATATAAAACGGTATCCTGCGGCAAAAGTTGAGAGCCTTTTTTCCATAAGACTGGAAGACGGCACGGTAAGATTTTTTGAAAAGCCCCTGGATCCTAAGGTGTTCGCGAGAGTAGTGCTGCTTAAGGAGAATGGTCTGGTGCCGCTTCCGCCGGAACTGAACCTGGAAAAAATAAGAAATGTTCGAAGGAAGGCGAAAGAACAGGTTTTCATAAAAAATGCCCTGAGAGCTCTTTCAAAGGTAGCTCCGGCAGGCAATATCAGACTGGTGGACTTTGTGGTCCTGGTGGGCGGGTCTGCCCTGGATTTCGAGATTCCGGAAATGATTTCCGACGCCTTGGCGGGATACGGTATAGTCGCCGGCCGGGGCAATATCAGGGGTTCTGAAGGTCCCCGAAATGCTGTGGCCACAGGTCTTGTTTTATCGGGGTGTGAAAAAGCATGAGAGGTTTTGAAGAGATAAAACCTTCCGTAATAATATACTGTGAAAATCCGGAAATGAGTTCCGCCGAACTCAGGCTTATAAAACAAGGGCTGGAAGAGGAGGGAGTCCCGGTGGAAATAAAGATATCGGATGGGGACGCCGAATCCATGGCAGTGAGTGCCGCAAGGGAGTCCCGGCTCGGGATCGGGATCGGCCTTACTTCTGATGGGAAGTGTCTTCTACAGCATCGGCGCATGCCTCCGGGCAATCCCGTTATGAAAATATTCCCTGGACTGCAGGATGGCAAAGATTACCGCTTAATCGGGTGCAATGCGGCCCGCCTCGCCAAGATAATGCCGCTGAAATTATATTAAGGACATTCCTCCTACTACTCCATATGATGCGGATACTCCTCTGCCTCCCGCAAGTTTCCTGCCAAAAAGGAGGCTCGTCCCTTAACATCTGAAGAGGAGGCATGTCCCCTAATATTAGCAAAAGGAGGGAAAGTGTGAAGACGGAAGCATTGGGGTTGATAGAGACAAAAGGTCTCATCCCGGCCGTGGAAGCAGCCGATGCGGCCTTAAAGGCTGCGGATGTGAGACTTTTAGGTTATGAACTGGCAAAAGGGCAGGGGCTGACCACTATAAAACTGGAGGGAAGTGTTTCAGCAGTGAAAGCTGCCGTAGCTGCCGCAGAAGCGGCAGCTTCTCGCGTGGGAGTTGTGGCGGCGGTTCATGTCATTCCCAGGCCCCATGAACAACTGGGCATGTTTACCGAAGATAAATCAGGAGAAATCCAGAAAACAACTCCTGCCGGGGTTCCAGCAGGATGGGAAGCTGAATATGAAAAATGCGACGAAAATGGAAATGATGCAAAAGAAGCAACAAGACAGGATCTAGAAGTAAAAGAAGAGTCAAAATGTGATTCGGATGGAAACGAATTGGAATCATATAGAGATGAACGAATAAATAACGAACAAAGAAATATTCAGGAAGAGGATGTTCAAGAGGAAATCCTGAATAAGATTGGCGAAGAAAATGAACAAACGGCCACCTGCAATCTGTGCAAAGACCCGAAATGCCCGAGGAAAAAGGGAGAGCCCCGATCCCTGTGCATTCACTATAGGAACGACTAAGAGGTGAGTGGGTTTGGATGTGGATTCAGATTTAAAAGACGCGATAAAAGAAACAATCAAGTGCTATTTACTGGAAAAACAATCCATGTGTTTAAATCTGCCAGTCAATGTTTCTGCGCGCCATGTGCATCTTTGTCCGGAACATATCGAACACCTCTTCGGCAAGGATTACAAGCTCACACCTATAAGAGAGCTCATGCAGCCCGGCGAATATGCTACCAAGGAGACAGTGATCGTGGTGGGGCCAAAGGGTATACTCCAGAACGTGCGGGTGCTGGGGCCGCCCCGCAAAGCGACTCAGGTGGAAATATCCCGGACCGATGCATATATACTCGGTCTAAACCCGCCCGTGAGGGATTCTGGGAACCATGAAAACACGCCGGGTTGCATACTGGTGGGGCCCATGGGAGGATTGAGGATAGAGAAAGGGGTTATCCTTGCTGAAAGGCATATACACATGCCGCAGGATATGGCAGAAAAAATGGGATTTAAAGACAGAGATTTGGTGAAGGTCAGGACCGATGGAGAAAGAAAGGTCATCTTTGATAATGTCCTTCTAAGGGTATCTCCCCGCTATGTTCTTGAAATGCATGTGGATACGGATGAAGCCAACGCCGCCGGAATTGAAAATGGGGACACGGTATGCTTGCTTTTATAAGGAAAGGATGAGCGTATGAAGGTGGATGTAAGTTGCGGTGAAAGGCTATGTCAGGCTTTTGCTGATTGTCTGGCGGGTAAGGTTAACCGGCCTGCAAGGAATTTGAGAGTGGGCGTAGACCTGGGGACTGCGAATATCGTGACGGCGGTCCTTGACAGTGAAGACAACCCAGTTGCAGGCAGAATTCGGAGAGCTCAGGTCGTAAAAGACGGCCTGGTAGTGGATTTTGTGGGAGCGAGGACCATCGTTTCAAAAATGGTGGAAGAGCTGGAGACCCAACTGGGCCAGCCGCTCAGGTACGCTTCCTGTGCCGTGCCTCCTGGTACCACGTTTGCCGATTGCAAATCTACTAAGTACGTGGTGGAATCCAGCGGACTGGAGGTTCTGGATGTGTTTGGGGAACCGCAGGCGGCGGCAAAGGTGCTGGGCATCACCGATGGAGCGGTGGTGGATATAGGAGGCGGGACCACGGGCATTTCTGTGATTAAAGACGGGAAGGAAATTTATACGGCGGACGAACCCACAGGCGGCACGCATTTTACTTTGGTAATCGCAGGGTATTATAATATTTCTTTTGAAAAAGCCGAAGATATAAAGCTTGATGAGTCGAACCAGGCGAAACTTTTTCCAATTCTGCATCCCGTTATGGAGAAGGTTGCGAGCATTATAGAAAGACATGTGTCGCAGTTTGATATAGATATGATTTACCTTGTAGGAGGCACCAGCTCCTTAAAAGGATTGAAAGATGTAGTGGAAAAAAGAGTGGGGATTAAGACATATATTCCGAATCATCCCCTGTATGTCACGCCGCTGGGGATAGCGCTTTTGTGTCCGAAGGGGGAGTGATTGAATGATTTCGAAAGAAATCGAACAAAAGATAAGAAAGATAGTGGAAGAAGTTGTATTCAGGCATCTGAACAAAAGACTGCTTGTGGTTTTTACCGGAGGCATGGGAGGATTTGCCGATGCCGTACATGAAATAAAAAAGGCGGTTTCCGACAATGCATTGAAATGCGATATCCTTTTTTCAAGAGCGGCTGCGGAAATTCACGATGTGGTTTCGATTTCGAAAGAACTGAATGCCGGACAGGTCATAGTCGAAGGAAAAGACAGCATAAAATCTTTTAAAGATTTTTTAAATCCCTACACTCTGGTGGTGGTAGGATTGCTCACCAGAAATACGGCAGCAAAGGCCGCCAGATTATTTCTGGATACATACGCGGCGCAGACCATAATAGACTCGCTCATGATGGGCATTCCGGTGACTTGCGCCCTGGATGCGGCAGACCCCAGGCTGGAGGCATGGGAAAAACTAGGATTCATATGGTCCAACGGTGCCCTAAAAACGGCACTGGAAGAAAATATAAATACACTCTCCGGGTACGGCGTAAAATTTTGCAGAGCAAAAGAATTATACGGCGCCATAACTTCCCAATTTTATGGCAAGCCTCAACAAAATATTTTCTCTGGAATGAAAGATGAATCCATAAGAATAGAAAGAAAAATCATCACCCGCGGGGATATAATCCCCCACATAAAGGAAGGGTGCGGGATTACAATACCGAAAAATGCCGTAATCACGCCGCTAGCCCTTTATGTCATAAGAGAAAACAATTTACAGGTAATCAGGGAATGAAGGAGGAAAACCATGCAAATTGCCAGGGTGATAGGCACGGTGGTGGCAACTAGAAAGAACGATGCGTTAATCGGTTCCAAACTCCTCATAGTGAAGCCTTTAAACACTAGTCTTCAAGAGGATGATTCAAAAGATATCGTAGTGGCGGTGGACACCGTGGGTGCGGGCAAAGGAGAACTGGTATTGCTTGTGACCGGCAGTGCCGCGGGTAAGGTTATGGCAGATTCAAACGCTCCTGTCAACGCCGCCGTCATAGGCATTATCGACGATATAGAGATAAGCGGGTGAATGCGATGACGACCGTATACACAAAAACCGGGGATGAAGGTCAGACGGGTTTAATCGGGGGAAAAAGAGTGGCCAAGTTCGACAGCAGAGTAGAAGCCTACGGTACCGTCGACGAGGCGGTGTCGGTTCTAGCCCTGGCTAGAAGCCAGGCAAAACGCGAACTTGCCCAAAATATTTTAAAAAAAGTGGAAGAAGAACTGTTTTTAGTGGCTGCAGAATTGGCCTGTCCGGCGCCGGAAAAATTTCTCAAAAAAAAGGTTGAGCTTTCCGAAATCGAATGGATGGAAGGAACCATAGATGAAATTATGAGCAGGATTGCCTTTAAAAGAGATTTCATTGTCCCGGGACCTTATGCCTCTTCGGCTTTGCTTCATATGGCAAGGACCGCAGTGCGCAGAGCGGAGCGGCGGGCGGCGGTCTTGAAAGTCCGCGGCAAAATCAGGCCGGAATTATTAAAATATCTCAACAGGTTGTCGGATCTTATTTACGCTCTTGCCCTGTTCGAAGAACAGGAAGAAATGATATTAACCATAACAAAAAAAGTCAAGGTGGCACTGGAAATGAGCGGTGATATAAAAAATTTGACGCTTGACATTGCTTTGAAAATAACCGCCGCCGCTAGAAAAAAGGCGGAAGAAATTCAAAAGCCCATGGTAATAGCGGTGGCGGACCAGGGCGGATATTTGATAACGCTTCACCGCATGGACAAAGCCCTGCTGGCGAGCGTGGAGATAGCAAAAGACAAAGCCTTCACAGCGGCGGTGCTGAAAATGCCCACCGAAGAACTGGCAAAAATAGCTGCCCCCGGAGAGCAGCTTTACGGTATTAACTCTGTCGCCGGCGGGAGGATTATAACCTTCGGCGGCGGTATACCCATTTGCTCCAGCGGGGAAGTTATAGGTTCAATAGGAGTGAGCGGCGGAAGTGTAAGTGAAGATATCGAGGTGGCACGGGCGGGATTGGAAATTTTGCTAACCTTAAAATAAGGAGGTTTTTACCTAGATGGCTCTGGATGAAAAATTTGTTTCAATAGTGGCAAAAAAGATTTTGGAGGAAATTGAAGCAAAATCGCGAAATACCCGGTCCGATAAAGCTATATATGAAAATGTGGACGACGCCGTCGAAGCGGCTGTGCGGGCGCAAAAAAGATTTGCTTTACTGGATCTGGAAAAAAGGGAACAAATCATTAAATCAATCCGCGAAGCGTGTCTGAACAACGCCCGAGTTCTGGCCGAAATGGCTGTGGAAGAAACCCGCATGGGCAGGGTGGAGGATAAAGTGGTGAAGAATATCCTGGCTGCTCAAAAAACCCCGGGCACCGAAGATTTAAAGACCACAGCCTGGACCGGCGACCACGGCTTGACCCTTGTGGAGATGGCCCCCTTTGGAGTGATAGCATCGATAACTCCAATGACCAACCCTATCGCTTCTGTGATAAACAACAGCATAAGCATGATTGCGGCTGGAAACGCAGTGATATTCAATCCTCACCCCAAAGCTAAAAATTGCTGCAACAAAACCGTCGAAATCATCCACAATGCTATTACAAAGGCAGGAGGCCCCGACAGCCTGGTCTGCAGCATAAGCGAGCCGACCATTGAAACCGCTGGCAGACTCTTTGCCCACCCCGGAGTACAGCTGATATCCGCCACAGGAGGTCCGGGAGTTGTAAGGGCAGCTCTGTCATCGGGCAAAAAAGCTATAGGCGCCGGTGCTGGTAACCCGCCGGTGGTAGTGGATGAAACAGCCGATTTTGTGAAGGCAGCCCACGACATAGTGTGCGGTGCCAGTTTCGACAACAACCTGCCGTGTATTGTGGAAAAGGAATTGATCGCAGTGGAATCCATTGCCGAAAAGCTCATGGGGAGATTTTCGAGAGAAGGGGCATATATCCTCCGCGGCAAAGACATTGACGCACTGACTGAAAGAATAATCGGGTCCGGTGAAATAGACAAAGAACTGATAGGCAAAGATGCAACTGTCATTCTGCGGGAAATCGGAATCGAAGTGGGCCCGGACGTGCGCCTTGTCGTGATGGAAGTAGGGCCGGACCATCCGCTGGTGTATCATGAACAGTTGATGCCGGTGCTGCCCGTCGTAAAGGTTCCCACTGTAGAGGATGCCATTGAGCTGGCGGTTCGAGCTGAGGGCGGGAATAAACACACCGCCGTCATGCATTCAAAGAATGTAGACAACATGACCAATTTTGCCAGAAGAATTCAAACCACCGTTTTCGTCAAGAATGCGCCGTCTTACGCCGGCATAGGGGCGGGCGGAGAGGGCTTTGCCACCTTTACCATAGCAGGGCCCACCGGAGAAGGCGTAACATCCGCCAGGACATTCACCAGGCAGAGGAGATGCGTGCTGGTGGATGGCTTCAGGATTGTATGAGTGGAGGGTTTAATTTGGCTGAAAGACAAGAATTAACAAAGGCAATAAAACTTGCCGGAGTCGTGGGTGCAGGGGGAGCGGGCTTTCCAACCCACATTAAGCTGCAAGCCGCATGTGATGTGGTCATAGCCAATGCTGCCGAGTGTGAACCTCTGCTGACAAATAATCAGGTACTGATAAAAAACAGTGTGGGTGCGGTGATAGACGGTTTAAACCTGGCCATGGAGGCTACAGGGGCACAAAGGGGAATTGTAGCCATAAAAAAGAAATACCGGGAAAGCCTGGCAGCAATAGAGAATGCAATAAGAGAACAAGCCCGAATAAGCATTTTTTTGCTTGACGATTTTTACCCTGCAGGAGATGAGCATGTGCTAGTTTATGATGTACTGGGCCGAAAAATCCCGGAAGCCGGGATACCGATTGACGTCAATGCGGTGGTGCAGAATGTGGAGACGCTGTACAACATTTCCCGCGCCGCAAAGCAAATGGCAGTTACGGATAAATATGTGACCGTGAGCGGAGCGGTGAAAAATCCGTTTACCGCCAGGGTTCCGCTGGGAACACCTGTTAAAAAGCTGCTGGAAATGGCAGGAGGCACAACTGCAAAAGAATTTGTGCTTTTCGACGGCGGACCGATGATGGGAAAAGTCGTCGGCCTAGACAGCGTGGTCACAAAAACAACATCTGGATTGCTGTCTATTCCTGCCGGCACCCATCCCTGGCTGTCAAAAAAAATAAATCTACATGTCCAGATAATAAGGGCCAGATCCGCCTGTTGCCAGTGTCGCGAATGCACCGAACTGTGCCCCAGGCGCCTGCTGGGGCATTCGCTGGAGCCTCACAGGATTATGCGCGCTGTGGCCAACAGCATTTCCGATGTGACCGCTCTTAAAACGGCTTTAATATGTTCGGAGTGCGGGCTTTGCGAAATAGTGTGCCCCATGGGGCTCAGCCCCAGGGCAATAAATGTGGAAATCAAAAAAACCATGCAGCAAAAAGGGATAAAATATGAGAAAAGACCGGTGCTTACAGAAATTAAGGAAAGGGCTTGGCGGAAATATCCCGCAAAAAAACTGCTGGCTAGAATAGGCCTGGATGAATATGCCGTAAATCATGCGGCGCTGATGAAGGAAGAAATAAAGGTAGACGAAGTAACCCTGCCCTTAAAACAGCATATTGGAGTTCCAGTCTATCCCACAGTTCAGGAAGGGCAGAAGGTTGAAAAAGGCGATATAATAGCGCAAATCCCTGAAGGAAAAATCGGAGCCAACCTTCATGCCAGCATCAGCGGCGTTGTTACCAGGGTGGGGCAGGAATGCATAACAATCTCCAATAAATGATCGGAGGCGATCTTTTGAAGACCATTGGATTGCTGGAATTCAGAGAAATAAGCAGGGGAGTGCAAGCTGCCGACGCCATGATGAAAGCCTCACAGGTGGAACTTCTTCTGGCCACCAGTGTGTGTCCGGGGAAATTCATTATATTGATTTCCGGCGATGTGAGTGCCGTTAAAAACTCCATCACGGCGGGCAGAGAAGCCTTTAAAGACGGAGTAGTGGACGAATTCGTTCTGCCCAACGTACATCCATCGGTAATTCCTGCGCTTTCAGGCACTGCGGCTTGCGAAAAAATAGCAAGGTCGGTGGGATTTATAGAGACGTTTACCGTGGCATCGGCAATAAAAGCGGCGGATGCCGCCGTCAAAGGCGGAAATGTCCATCTTTCGGAAATCAGGATAGCCCGGGGAATGGGAGGAAAGTCCATTGTTATTCTGACAGGAGAAATCGACGCCGTAAAAGCGGCAGTTTCCAGCGGAATTCAAAATGTGGAGGAAGGGCTTCTGGTATCCCATGCCGTCATAAGCAACATCAATCCAGCACTGATGAATCAGCTAATTTAACAAACGCCATAAAAAAATGACCATTAACATGGTCATTTTTACATATTCAAGCGGGGAAAATTTAAATTCTATATCTCATGTATATCAATTATCTCCATTATTGATTCAAAATCCGTTGAATACACATTTCCATCCGCGTATTCTATTTCTCCCACCTGGTTGTCGTAAGGGTCGGAACGCAGGAATGCCTTTTTCGGTGTAAATTCCTGCTGGAATTCGGAGTTGGCGGGCATTCTGAAGGGGTCGATGTTTCCAAAATAGAAATTCCACACCTCATTACTGCCCTTTCTCAGCGCGCCTGCGCCGAAGGACGGGTCTGAATACAGCCAGCCGTAGGGCTCTATATAAAATTGGGCCCAGTCGTGGCAGCCGATACGGTGGGGGTTGACATAGAGGCCCGACTGCCATTTTGCGGGGACGCCGGAAATCCTGCAAAGAGTTATGAAAAGCAGGGCCTGGACACCGCAGTCGCCCTTAAGATTCAGCGCTGCGTATTCGGTGATGTTCAGTATTGCCGAATAGGACCTTACAAAAGAATATTTTACATTGCAGGTTATGTAATCATATATCATTCTGGCTTTTTTCAGAGGATTTTTTTCATTTCCCACAATTTTGGCCGCCAGGTTTTTCAGATATGGCGTAAAGGCAATATGCGGCAACAGTTCATCTGTATAAAAATCCGGCTGGTCGGCCTTGACTTCGTAATAGTCAAGCTTTGTATAACAAACATGGTTCTCATATGAATATTCCACGGTGAATACATCGCCGCCTTTGAGTTTTTCTTCAAAGTAAACGGTCCTTGACGGGTGATAGTCGGGGGATATAAAAGCGGGTTTATGAGATGTATTTAATATTTTGATGTTTTTAATCCCTTTTTCGGCAGCCGGGATAGGAAGGTAAACCCTGACGGTTTCTCCTATCCTTTCGGCTTCTTTTTTAAGTTTCACGCCGGTTTTTACATGTATATGATAGCTCTTTTGGCCATGTTCAATGATATTTTTAACTGTGGTATCCAGGATGTCTGATTCTTTATCCGAGTTTTTGTCGGAATTAATCAACCGGTCCTTAATTCCTGGCAGGGTCTTTTTTACATTTTCCAGGAATCTCCTGTGAAACATCAATTTGCCGTTTACAAAGGCCCAATCAGCATACCCTTCGTCTTTTAAAGATTCCAGCTCCTCTCTGGTAAAATCCCTTATCTCGGAAGCGGCAAGCTTTAAAGCTTCTTCAAAGGGATATATGTATTCGTTTTCGAGCCTGCTTAGCCTTTCCTTTTCAAAAATAAGCCTATCCCTCAACATATCGCCTATATTTTTTTTAAGTTTCAAGTCGATAAGCCTGCGTGCACCTTCGAAATCGCCGTAAATCACAAGATTCTGAATGTCTTCCGGAAGGTTTACCATTAAAAAATCCAGATTAATCATCCAATCACCTTCACTTTATATTTTTCCATCACAGCCCAGAACGTTTTTAATTTTATGCCGCACCATTTCCTTTATGGCATCCCGGGCCACGCCCAGATATTTTCTCGGGTCAAATTCCGATGGATTTTCCGCTAGGTATTTTCTAACCGATGCGGTCATGGCAAGGCGCAAATCAGTATCTATGTTTATCTTGCAGACCCCCATCCCTGCAGCTTTCTTTAGCATTTCTTCGGGTACACCCTTTGCACCGGGGATACTGCCGCCGTATTTGTTGCATGCCTCTACAAATTCAGGCAGCACGGTGGAGGCCCCGTGGAGCACCAGAGGAAATCCGGGGAGCATCTTTGTTAATTTTTCCAGACGTTCAAAATCAAGTTTCGGTTCACCCTTGAACTTATATGCCCCGTGGCTGGTACCTATGGCCACCGCCAGCGAGTCCACGCCTGTCCTTTCCACAAATTCCACGGCCTGGTCGGGGTCGGTAAAGGTAGCTTCCCTTTCGGATACGTTTACGTTGTCTTCTATGCCTGCCAGTTTTCCGAGCTCCGCCTCGACTACAACGCCTCTTTCATGGGCGTACTCTACGACTTTTTTGGTAATGGCTATATTTTCCTCAAAGGGGTGTTTGGAACCGTCGATCATGACCGAAGTGAAACCGTCGTCCACGCAGGCTTTGCAGATTTCGAAATTTTCACCGTGGTCCAGATGCAGCACTATGGGAAGGCCCGTGTCTTCTATGGCTGCTTCCACGAGTTTCCTGAGGTATACAGGCTTTGCGTATTTTCTGGCCCCCGCGGAAACCTGCAGGATTAATGGGGCTTTTTCTTCTTTCGCCGCTTCCACGATGCCCTGGATGATTTCCATGTTGTTTACATTGAAGGCGCCTACGGCATACCCGCCTTCATAAGCTTTCCGGAACATTTCTCTTGATGTTACCAATGGCATGATAAAACCTCCCGATTTTAAGTTTTAAATACCAATAACAAGTATATTACAAAAAAATTAAAAATGAAAGGTACAAATGTAAACCTGTTTTAGCTCAATGAGTTTAAAAAAGACGAGAATATGGAAAGCCCGGTCTGGAACATCTTGCTGTCATTACCAAATCCTATCCTCAGGTAGCCCGGCATTTCGAAACATTCTCCTGGCACCATGAGAAGGCCTTCTTTCTCAAAAAGCCTTTTACAAAGTTCTTCTGTAGTCATTGATATGTTCTTGACGCGGGGGAAAGTTAAAACTCCGGCTCTGGGCGTGACATAGTCAAAGAAATGCGAATGTTCTTTAAACCATTTCAAAAGTGTTTCGAGATTCTGCCGGGCGATGCCAAGGTTTCTGTCCATGACCTTTTCAATGTTTTTCAGGGCGAAGGCGGCCAGAAAATCGTTTATGGGCGAGTTGCTGATGGAGGTGTAATCCTTCCAGCACCAGCAGCGGTTGACCAGGTCCTCTGGAGCCGCTATCCATCCTAAGCGCAATCCAGATAGACCATAGGCCTTGGACATGCTTCCTACGCTGACGGCTTTTTTGCTTAAAGTGCGACCGTAAGGCGGCACCGCACCGGGTTCCAGAGCGAAATCATGGTATACCTCGTCGCAGAGCACCCAGAAATCCTGTTCCTCGGCCCATGAAAGAATGGTTTTAAGCTGGTCTTCGGATATTACCGCACCGGTGGGGTTGTGGGGAATGTTGAGAACAATCATTTTCGTATTATCGTCTATAAGGGCTTTGAGTTCGTCGATATCAGGTTCATATCCTCTGTCAATGCTCATATTCCAGTACTTTATGCGGGCCCCTCTGGCTTCTGCGGTGGAATACAGGGCTTGATACGCCGGAAACTGAACGATGACCGTGTCGCCGGGTTCCACCAGGGAGTTAGTCACAAGAAAATCCGCTTCAATGGCTCCGGTGGTGATGAGAATGTTTTCAGGGCCGGTGTTTTCGTAAAATGACGAGATTATTTCCCGCAGGGATTGACTACCGGTGGTGGGATTGTAACTTATCTTTACGCGAAGCAGTTCGTCCAGAACTTCAAATTTCTTTCCCAGGGACAGAAGTTCGTCAAGAGTGAAAGCCTTGGCATCGGTTTCCGCCAGGTTGTAAAAAGCGCCGTGTTCATAAGAATTTATCCATCTTTCTACTCCGAAAGTCTTGATGTTCATATATATCAACTCCTTGTCAGGTATTGTATGCATGATTTTTAAAAAACCTGGATTCATATTTTAATACATTATATGCTAAAATTTATTATTATACAAGGATGATTTTTCATAAAATAATTTCCCGCTGGATAAGGTCCGGCGAGCGGTTGATTATATAGCATTAAGTTTATACATCTGAATCGACATTGAATTAAATTAGGATAATATTTTCCAGAATAAGAAGGATTTTATTAAATTACGTCGAATGTATATTATATTGAGACATGGTTTCATATTATGAATCTTCCATTATCATAAAAGGAGATGATGCGTATGTTAAATCTGGAACACGTGGGGATTTGTGCTCGGGACCCAATAGCATTGAAAGATTGGTATGTAAAGCTTTTTAATCTTAAAATCGTATATGATAACAAAAAGGAAAAACCCACTTATTTTCTTCTCTTGCCGGATGGGGGCTTAATTGAAATATATCCTGCGGAAACCGCAAGCGAAAGCGTTAATAACAGTTGTCAGGGTATAAGGCACCTGGCTTTTGGTACAGACGATATAGAAAAGGAATATGAAAATCTTTTGAAGAATAATGTAGAAATCGTGACCGAATTGAGCACTAATGCAAAGGGTGTCAAAACCGTTTTTTTCAAAGATGTCGAGGGGAACATAATTCACTTTATACAAAGGCCTCAGCCTTTATGTTGATGTTATTTAAAGTGCATCGGATCGCTTGCCGGGGTGTTTGATTTGCCCATAATTAAGATGGCCGCCGTGCCCAATAAAATTGAAGTTTTAAGGAATGTCGGATATCTTACAGGTGTCGACCGTATTTATTGTAGTGATAATGACCCTGGGGTCAGGTATAGATGAAAAATCCGCATCATGTTTCGAGAACGGAGATTATATGCGGGGGATGATTTTCGACAGCATCGGTATCTCTGTTTTAAAAGATATAAGCCACAGGTTTCTGGTTGAGCTGGCAAAGAAAGCCAGGGAATCCGGCTATGGCGTTACCCGCCCTATTTCTCCGGGATGTGACGGCTGGGATATTAAAGACCAGTCGGCTGTGTTTGAGCTGTTTAACGCGAAAGAATTTTTTCATAAAAATCATACACCTTAAAAATTGAATAATTTTCAATCAAAAAAAGGAATATTATAAAAAATGTAGAATATAAATACTATGGAATTGAAACATAGATTAATAAAATATTAATGTTCTCCGAGCCCATAAAAGCTGGCGAAGGTTTTATGGGCCGTTAGGGCATGCGGGAGAAATCCCCATACCTGCCGGTTTGCAAAGGAGTTCATCTGCTTTTAATTAAATTAAAAGTGGGTGAACTTTTTTACTTAAATACCAGGATTATAAAAAAAGGAGGAGTGAAAATTGAGCAAGATCCTGACCATTTCCCCGGACAAGTGCACAGGCTGTAGGAGCTGCGAACTAATATGCTCCTTCAGCAAGATCCAGGCGTTTAATCCCAAAAGCTCCCGGGTTTCGGTGCTTGCATTTGAGGACATGGCGGTATCGGTGCCCGTGATGTGCATGCAGTGCGAAGAGCCCTCATGCATGAAGGTATGTCCCGTATCTGCCATAACAAGAACGCCTGAAGGCACCGTGCTCATCGACGACGCTAAGTGTATCGGATGCAAGATGTGCGTGAGTGCGTGCCCGCTTGGCAACATCAGCTTCAGCACCGTGGAGCGAAAGGTCGTAAAATGCGACCTGTGCAAAGGAGAGCCGAAATGTGCTGAAAATTGCCCGTCGGGAGCCATTCAGTACAAAGAGGCCACTCCCGCAAATCTTTCCAGAAAAAAGTTTATTGCTGAAAGATTCAAGGAATTATTCGGGGAGGTGACTCAATGATGTTCGGATGGACCGGGACCATACTCAGGGTGAATTTAAGTGACGGGACAATAAAAAAGGAGGCTATTAATCCGAAAGACGCTAACCTTTATCTCGGTGCAAGAGGCCTGGCCACAAAGATAATGATGAATGAAGTGGATCCCAAAGTAGATCCGCTGAGCCCCGACAACAAGCTCATTTTCATGACAGGGCCGCTTACCGGGACTTTTGCAGCTACTTCGGGCAGGTATGTGGTTGTTTCGAAGGCGCCCCTGACGGGCACCATCGGATCATCCAATTCCGGAGGGCACTTCGGCCCAGAACTGAAGTTCGCAGGTTTCGATGGAATTATCTTTGAAGGAAAGGCTGAAAAGCCTGTCTATCTGTGGATAGATGATGACCGTGTAGAATTAAGAAGCGCTGAACACCTGTGGGGGAAAAATGTTCATGAGACCACCGACGAACTTTTAAAAGAGACTGCGGAGGATGCAAGGATTGCCTGTATAGGGCCTGCCGGCGAAAAAATGGTGCTCTTTGCCACCGTGATGAACGATAAGAATAGGGCTGCGGGGCGCTCCGGCATGGGAACGGTTATGGGTTCAAAGAACCTTAAAGCAGTTGCCGTGAGGGGATCAAAATCGGTAGAGGTGGCAAAACCAGAAGCTTTTTTAGAAGCCTGCATGGAGGCCAGAAAGAAGATAAAGGAGAATCCGGTTACCGGAACAGGGCTTCCTACCTATGGGACCGAAATTCTGATAAATGTGGTGAATCAGGCCGGAGCCCTTCCTACCAGGAACTGGAGAGATGGGGGCGTGTTTGAATATGCGGAAGATATCAGCGGTGAGACACTTCGGGAAAAGTATCTTGTTAAGAATAAAGCGTGTTTTGGCTGCCCGATAGGCTGTGGCAGGGTTACCAGAATACCCGAAGGCAGGTTCAAGAGTTTCGGAGAAGGGCCCGAATACGAGCCTGGATGGGCATATGGAGCCAGTTGCGGCGTAAGGGATTTGGCGGCTGTCAGCAAAGCAAACTTCATCTGTAACGAGTTGGGTCTGGACCCCATCACCATGGGCACTACCATAGCATGCGCCATGGAACTCTACGAAAGGGGAATCATTTCCCGGGAAATCGCCGGAATGGATTTGAGATTCGGTAATGCGGACGCCATCGTGGAACTGACCAAGCTTACGGGTATGAGGGAAGGTTTTGGAGATAGATTGGCCCTGGGGTCTTACAGGATGGCGGAAAGCTTCGGGCACCCCGAACTTTCCATGTCGGTGAAGAAGCAGGAAATGCCGGCCTACGACGGCAGAGGCGCCCAGGGCATGGGCCTTGAATACGCCACCTCCAATAGAGGCGGATGCCATGTGAGGGGCTATATGACTTCTCCGGAGATTCTTGGGATACCCGAGAAGCTGGATCCCCTGGTGACTACCGATAAAGCCGCGTGGCTCAAAGTTTTCCAGGATCTGACCGCGGTAGTGGATTCTGCAGGCATTTGTCTTTTTACAACATTCGCCATAGGACTTCCGGAGATTTCATCCATGTTGAGGGGCGCCCTTGGCTGGGATGTTTCCGATGAGGAAGTCTTGAAAATAGGCGAAAGGATATGGAATCTGGAAAGGTTGTTCAATATTGCCGCAGGATTTACCTCTGACGACGACACTCTGCCGCCCAGGCTTTTAAAGGAGCCTCTGCCTTCAGGACCGGCAAAGGGCAAAGTGGTGGAGCTTGACAAAATGCTTCCTGAATATTACCGCGTGCGCGGGTGGAACGAGGAAGGTGTCCCGACAGAAGAGAAACTGGCGGAGCTGTCCATATAAAGAGAAGCCGGAGATCAGAAGTGAGAGGTCCGAAATCTGATTTCCTGCTTTGTTGTGCGGCATATCCAGATTATCCGGATTCCGGCCTCGGGCATCTGATCGGATGGAGGACAACAGCATGAAGGTGAAGTTTTTCGGCAATATAAGAGACATAACAGGAACAAAGGAAATTCAAATTAAAGGCGCGGCGAATCTAGAACAGCTGTTGCAAGAACTTTGCGATAAATACGGCAAAGCCTTCAGAGATAAGGTTCTCAGGGACAATGATATAACAAACGAAGTCATAGTCCTTGTAAACGGTAGAAATATCTACTTTACAGGCGGGATTGACACTGTCCTTTCTAAAGACGATGAAGTGTCCATATTTCCCGTCGTAGCAGGAGGATAATATCATGGAACGGCAAGATTTTTCATACACCATAACCATACTGAAAAATTATCCCCCGGAACGCCGCTTCCTGCTGGCAATACTTCAGGATATACAGAAGCATTACAACTATATTCCAAGGGCATCCCTTGAGATGGTCAGAGATTACCTCCACATTCCCTTGAGCAAGCTATACAGCATGGCAACGTTTTACAGGGCTTTGAGCCTGAAACCCAAAGGCAAGTATGTCATTAAAGTCTGTGACGGCACTGCATGCCATATAAAAGCTTCCCAGGTGATAATAGATGAAATAAAAAAAGTATTGAACATCGTCCCCGGAACCACCACCGGGGACGGTAAATTTTCCCTGGAGACTGTAAATTGTCTTGGTTCTTGTGCGGTTTCGCCGGTCATGGTCATAAATGACAGGTTTTACGGCAGGGTAACGCCGTCCGTTGTAAGGGATATCCTGGCGGAGTATGGGAGGATTGAAGATGAGCACGTGTGACAAAAGGACAGTGCTGGTATGCTGCGGCCCGGGGTGCCTTTCCAATCACAGCATGGATGTGTACGAGGAGTTGAAAGCAAAGGTTTGTGAGGCTAAAATAAAAGCCGACGTCAAAACGGCGGTAAAGGCGACCGGCTGCCAGGGCCTTTGTGAGAAGGGGCCTCTGGTGAGGATAGAACCGGATGATATTTTTTATACCGGTGTAAAAGTTTCCGATGTAGCTGAAATAGTCGAGAAAACTCTTTTAAACCGTCAGGTCGTTGAAAGGCTCCTTTATCATGAGCCTTTACTGGATAAAAAGGTGCTTTCGCCGAAGGAGACGGGGTTTTATAAAAAGCAACTAAAACTGGCGCTCCGAAATGTGGGCGAGATTGACCCATCCAGCATAGAGGATTATATACTGCGAGACGGTTATAAAGCACTGGAGAAGGTTTTATCTGAACTCAGCCCGGATGAGGTCATTTCAGAAATAGAAAAATCAGGACTTCGCGGCAGGGGCGGAGCCGGCTTTCCCACGGGCCGCAAGTGGCGGCAGTGCGCCCGCATGAAAGATTTCCCCAAATACGTCATCTGCAACGGAGACGAAGGAGACCCCGGAGCATTTATGGACAGGTGCATAATGGAAGGTGACCCGCACAGCGTCATCGAAGGCATGGTGATTGGCGCATACGCGGTGGGTTCCCATGAAGGCTTCATGTATATAAGGGATGAATATTTTCTTGCCATCAGGAACATGTCACGGGCCATTGAGCAGGCACGCGAGAGGGGTTTTTTGGGAAAGAACATTCTGGGTTCGAAGTTTCATTTTGACGTTCAGATTGTGAGAGGCGGAGGAGCCTTTGTATGCGGAGAATCCACCGCCCTCATGGCTTCCATTGAAGGAAAGGTGGGTGAACCGCGGGCAAAATATATCCGATCGGTAGAAAAGGGGCTCTGGGGCAAACCTACGGTGCTGAATAATGTGGAAACCTGGGCCAATATCCCAGTGATTATAAACAAAGGCGCCGAATGGTTCGGTTCCATAGGTACTGAAAAGAGCAAAGGGACAAAGGTGTTTTCACTGGTGGGCAAGGTAAAAAACACCGGCCTCATTGAGGTACCCATGGGAATGACTCTCAGGGATATCATCTTCGATATCGGTGGGGGAATAGCAGGCGGCAGGAAGTTCAAAGCCGTTCAGACCGGAGGGCCTTCAGGAGGTTGCATACCGGAAAGTCTCATAGATATTCCGGTGGATTTCGACTCTCTGGATCGGGTGGGCTCGATGATGGGGTCCGGCGGCATGATAGTAATGGACGACAGGACGTGTATGGTGGATGTGGCCAGATTCTACCTGACATTTCTTTCGGAGGAATCCTGCGGCAAATGTGTGCCCTGCCGGGAAGGCATACGAAGGATGCTGGAAATATTGAACGACATATGCGAAGGCAGGGGGCAGCCGGATGACCTGGAGACTCTTTCAGAACTCGGCGAAACGTTGAAAGAAGCGTCTCTGTGCGGACTGGGCAAATCGGCCCCAAATCCTGTGCTGACAACTCTTCGTTATTTTAAAGACGAATATCTGGCCCATGTAAATGAAAAAAGGTGCCCCGCCGGCGTATGCAAAAATCTGACGGTATACTATATAGATGAAGCCCTGTGCAAAGGATGCGGCCTTTGCAAGAAGAACTGCCCGTCGGAAGCAGTGGATGGGTACACCGGAAAAGTCTTCACCATAGATGCATCAAAATGTATAAAATGCGGGAGTTGCATGGATGTTTGCAGATTTGGCGCAGTAAAGACCGGAGGGAGAGATGAATCGTGGAAATAATCATAGACGGTAAAAAATGTGTTGCAAAAAATGGGGAATATATTCTAAACATTGCCAGAAGGAACGGCATACACATCCCCACCCTTTGCCATTCCGAAGCTCTTCCGGGCCAGGCCACCTGCAGGCTGTGCATAGTGGAAGTAATAGAAAACGGCAGGAATAAAGTTGTCACATCCTGCATATTTCCAGTGACGGGTGAGATGGAAGTGGTGACGAACTCTGAAAAAATTCAACGCATGAGGAAAACCATAATCCGACTGCTCTCTGCAAGGGCTCCGAAAAATGAGTATATAAAAAAACTGCGGGAGGAATACGGTCTTTCGCCCGAGACAAGGTTTTCTGGGGACGATAAAGAAAATTGCATTCTGTGCGGGTTGTGCGTCCGCGCCTGCGACGAAATGGGCATATCGGCCATATCCACCGTGAATAGGGGGATTGGCAAGAAAGTTTCCACACCTTTTGATGAAGCTTCCGACGTTTGCATAGGATGCGGGGCGTGCGCTTTCGTGTGCCCCACAGGAGCGATAAAGATACTGGATGAAGATGGTATAAGGCATCTGTGGAACAAAGACTTTGAGCTGGTCAAGTGCCAAAAATGCGGGGAGTATTTTACCACGCAAGAGCATATTGAGTATATGAAGAAAAAATTTGGAGAAGATAAATGTTACTCATTCTGCGAAAAATGCAGGAAAAAGGCTGCGGGAGAAAAGATGGCGGAATCCTATCGAATATGATGGACCTTTCAGGTCCTTTTTTTATAGACATTATCACCGGAACAAGAATGTCAACATCAGCCTCGGATAAAAGCAGCAATGCAAAAATGATGTTGAAAAGTTGCATTTTAAAAGAAGGAATTCCGAGTTGAATAGCGAAAGTTATTCATGCAAAAATGATTGTAATTGTAACATAGAAGGGGAGGTTATTTATGCACAAGCAGATACAAGTAAAGAATTTTTTAAAAAGTTACGGCATGGACTATGAAAGTATAGACATGGAGCAAAGCTGTAAAACTTTTATGGAAGAAATGAAAAAGGGGCTCGAAGGTCAAAAAAGTTCCCTTAAAATGTTGCCCACGTATATAACAATGGACGGCAAGATACCCTTAGAAGAGCCGGTAATAGTGATGGATGCGGGCGGCACTAACTTTAGAATGGCTGTCATCCATTTTGGCAAAGACAGTAAGCCGATTATGGAAAATTACAGGTTGTATCCTATGCCTGGAACGCAGGGAGAAATATCAAAAGAAGAATTTTTCGCGACTATTGCCGGATATATTAAACCAGTGCTGAATAAGAGCCAGAAAATAGGTTTTTGTTTTTCATATCCCGCTGAAATACTCCCCAACAAAGACGGGAGACTGCTGCAGTTCAGCAAGGAAGTCCAGGTTAAAGATTTGGTAGGTGAGATTATAGGGGAAGGTCTTCTGAAAACAATGAAAAACATGGGATGCAATGAAGATAAAAAAATTGTGCTGCTCAATGATACAGTGGCCACATTGCTGGGGGGCAGAGCAGCATATCCGGATAGGGTGTTTGAAAGTTATATAGGATTTATTTTGGGTACGGGAACAAATACATGCTATATCGAAAAAAATTGCAACATAAAGAAAGCATGTGATTTAATGCCTCAAGAGGGCTCCACCATAATAAACATAGAGTCGGGTGGTTATGATAAAGTGCCGCAAGGCTCGATGGATGAAGAATTTGACAATGAAACCGCAAATCCCGGCGCATATAAATTTGAAAAGATGATGGCCGGCAAATATCAGGGAGGTCTTTTGCTGAAGGTCATAAAAAAAGCGGCTGAAGACGGATTGTTTTCTGCACAGTTTGCCGACAAGATTAATTATATTGATTATATTGATACAAAAGATATCAACGAATTTTTGTATTATCCCTACTCCGAAAATGTGCTTTCAAAGTGCTGTTCTGAGGAAGAAGATTATTTCACTTTATTCTACATCATAGATGCCATTGTGGAAAGAGCGGCAAAGCTTGCAGCGATAAACCTGTCCTCTATAATACTTAAAATCGGGAAGGGCAAAAACCCATGTAAGCCCGTGTGCATAACGGCCGAAGGAACGACCTTTTATAAATTCAAGCTGTTTAAAAATAAGCTTGAATATTATATGAAAACATTTTTAAATGATAAAAAACAAACTTACTTTGAATTTGTAAGGGCTGAAAATGCGACTTTGATTGGAGCCGCCATAGCAGGGCTGCTGAATTGAGAAAAATAATATTTTTTTTGACAGGAAATTTGCATGTTTATGTCGAAGATAATATGTCATGCTGATTTTGAGGAATTATTCTGCAACCACTTGAACAGAATAGTGGGCGGGCAAAAAACCACTGTACAAGTGAATGATGTCGAATAGCTGATGGAGGTGTAAAGATGAGAAGATATGGAAGAATTATAATTCTTGCAATAACTATTGCGGCCTTTACTTTTTTTGCACTGGCGGTTAGAGCAGATGTCGGCGCACCGGGCTCCGAGAGCGACCCTCTTGTGACAAAGAGTTATGTGGAAAAACTAATATTGAATATGAAACAATATGTGGATTCAAAGACTGGCGGGTCGGCAAATCTTGAAGTGATCAATCTTAAGAAGGGAGAAAGGCTCACCGGAGGAAAAGGCACGGAAATCATTCTGAGAAGCGGTCAGGCGGTGGTGGTTGACAGTGCCGGTGGCGGTCTGTCGGATTTGACGGCGGGGAAAGACTTAAAAAAAGGTGAAAAAATCCCTCAAAACCATCTTCTTCTCGTTCCGAGGGACGACGGCCGCGGGCTTGCAGCCCAGGCTGATGTGGTGCTGTTGATAAGGGGTAATTTTACGATTGTCAAATAACTTTACTTTCATACGTTATGATGATATACTTTTTCTAGCAAATTTTCTCGAGAGAGAGGCTTTTTTAATGGAGAGGCTTACGGTACTGCTGGCCTTGATGGCCCTTGATGCCGGCGGAGCTGAAACTCATGCCGTTTCTCTGGCTCAACAACTGAAAAAACGTGGAGTGCGTGTGATAATTGCGTCTCACGGGGGAAAGTTAACCACAGAGCTTGAAAAGAGCGGCATCAGACATTTTACCCTGCCCCTGGACAGCAAATCGCCTTCAAGTCTGATTTATTCCGCCATGGGTCTTTCCGGTATTGTAAAGAAATACGGAGTGGACATAATTCACGCCCATGCCCGAATACCGGCATGGGTGTCCCAATGGGTTACATATTATACCGGCTGTCCGTACATTACCACTTCTCACGGTATATACTCCACTAGCTGGGGTATGGGTTTTCTCACCGTTTGGGGGCGAAGAATCATTGCCGTAAGCGAAGATGTAAAAAAACATCTTATTAAGAACTTCAGAGTGGACGCCGGTAAAATCTCTGTTATACCGAACGGAATAGATTTGGAAAAGTTCAATCCCGGGGTGGATTCTACCATTGTGGCACGGGATATGGGAATCGGACCCGAAGATTATAGAATCGTATACGTCAGCAGGCTCATGGGAGCCAGGGGAGAGATAGCCCTCAGACTTATCGAAGCCCTTCCTCAAGTTCAAAAGGAATTTTCTTCGGTAAAACTGATAGTGGTTGGCGAAGGGGACAGGTACGAAGCTATCAAAGCCATGGCAGAAAGATTCAACGACAGGATGGGGGATAAAAAAGTAATTCTTACTGGAGCCAGGCTGGACACGCCGCATCTGATGAATCTAGCAAATGTTGCGGTCGGAGTAGGAAGGGTGGCGCTGGAAGCCATGGCCATGGAAAAGCCGGTTATTATAGCCGGTGAAGCAGGGTTTGCGGGGATATTGACGCCTGAGAATTTTGAACAGGCCAGGGAGCACAATTTCAGCGGCAGGGGCTCCGACCGGAAAACCGAGGCTCCCGCGCTGGCGGAGGCGATAAAGCGGCTTCTGGCGGATGCCGAAGAGTGCCGCAAGCTGGGCGAGTTTGGAAGACAGGCGGTAAGCAGGTATTTTTCTATCGAAGCAATGACCGACAAAATAATGGAAGTGTACCTTCAGGTTTTAGAGGAGGAAAAAGCATGAGATTGATTGACGGCAAGGGCAGGGTTTTTGGGATTATCAATATAATCGATTTGCTTGTAATTTTACTTATAGTGGGCGTGGTGGGCAGATATGCGATCAAATCTCAGATTAAACCTGCCGGGGTCCAGACAAAAAATATAGAGATAACACTACTTGTAAAGGATGTAAGGGAAGCTACGTCCGGGGTGATAAAAGAAGGGGATATCGTTAGGGAAACAAAGACAAATCTTGTTCTGGGAAAGGTGACAAAGGTTGAAGTGAAGCCCGCCGACACTCTGGTAAATACCGCTGACGGGCGGGTGGTAAATTATCCGAATCCGGTGCTGAAGGATGTATATGTCACTCTGGTAGGTACCGGGACTGCAGGAGAAAATGCCGTTGTGGTGGGCAATAGCGAAGTCCGCATAGGTACGCAGTTAAGCGTCAAGACGAATATCTATGCGGTGCTCACCACTGTCATGGGTATAAAGGTGCTCGATTGAAGAATTTAATTTGACGGGGAGTTTTTATCCGTGGAAATGATAGACCGGTGGGCTAAAGAAAGCTTAATCATGAGAATAATAGCAGCGACTACGAAGCCTGAGATATATGAGGGAAGCTTTTTCTGCAATTTTATCGCCCTGGTTTTAAAATATCTGTCGGCTGCAATGCGCGGAAGCTTTCTTCGTCTTCTGTACGTTGACAGCGACTGGGAGAAATCCGCCGTCTGCGGCAGCCGGTTTATAGGGGCCGTGTCAATGACGGAGCCCCTGTTCAAAAAAGTGATAAATCATATAAACCGTATGATAAGAGGCAGCCTGTTATACCAGGCCATATTGAGAGTAGAAAGCCTTTTTATAGAAAGGCCTCTGGTAGTTTTGGGATATATTCTGTTTCCAGCCGCCTTTTCTTCAACGGCGCTCAAAGCCATTTTTTCCAGCTTTACGTTGAAAGCTCTGGCTTTTAGGCTCGCATTGATGGTCGTATCGTTTGCAATGGCTTTTTTGAATTTGCCCCTTGAGACACTTTTGTCCGGAAGCACTTTAATGAAAGCCGCATGCATTATGATAGACGAAAAGAGTGAAGTAATTTTTGAAACCGGGGTTCAGAAGCGAAATGATGCTTTTAATATAACTGCCCGATTGCTGCTTGCCGCGGTTGGAATTATAGTGGGTTTATTTTATTATTTCTTGCCGGCGACTACTTTCGTGAAGCTTCTGGGGTTCATATTCTTGCCCGTGTTCATATATATTAAGCCATGGTGGGGGCTTTATACGGCAGCCTTCATACTTCCGTTCACCGATACCACGTACAGTGTGGCGGTGATAGGCCTGGTCTTTGCAAGCCTTTTGCTGAACTGCGATAGATTCGATGTGGATATACCTGCAGCTTCAATTCCCGCTCTCATGTTTATAGCCGTGGCAGCGCTGGCGGCGACATTTTCCGTCATGAGGGCCGAAAGCTTGAAAACCCTGCCGCTCTATGCGGCGTATTTCATGGTGTTTTATTCGTCCGCCATTTTATTTAAAGACAGAGTGATATTGAAGACAACGCTTTTTTTTCAGATTATGTCGGCACTTTTGCTTTCAGTCTATGGAATTTACCAGTATTTTTTCGTCAAGGTTCCCACAGCCATAGCATGGGTGGATGTAAAACAGTTTCCGGAGCTTGCCACCAGGGTTTATGCCACTCTGGAAAATCCGAACGTCCTGGCGGAGTACCTTATGCTTGTGCTTCCGCTGGCTTTGGGGATGCTGCTAGCTGGCAAAAGTTTCAGCCGAAAGTTTATTTTTTCAATAATAACCGGAATAATTACAATCTGCCTGGTTCTTACATTTTCGCGGGGAGCTTGGCTGGGGCTTGTTTTAGCACTGGTGGTGTTTGCCGCGTTGAAGGAGCCGAGGCTGTTGATATTGCTGATTTTGATTTCTCTCATCTCTCCGCTTTTCATGCCTTCCGTGGTAATAAACCGCGTGGCCAGCATAGGAAGCCTGGAGGACAGTTCCAATGCCTTTCGGGTGACCATCTGGATAGCGGCCCTCAGGATGATAAAAGATTACTGGATTACCGGCGTAGGCCTTGGCCTTTCGGCGTTTTCCAGAGTTTACAGGGATTACATGATAGCAGGGACTCCCGCGCTTCACGCCCACAACCTTTACCTGGAAATGGGGATTGAGATGGGAATTGTGGGGCTTCTGGTATTTCTGTGGATGATAACCGCAGGCCTGTCAAAAGCGATGAACAGCATCAAGAAAGACACATGGAGTTCTTTCATACTGGCGGGAGTGATAGGGGCTCTCAGCGGCCACCTTTTACACGGCCTGTTCGACTATGTATGGTTCAGCCCCAGAATAGTGTTGGCATTCTGGCTGTTTTTCGGCATGATGTCTGCACTGTCAAGTCGGGGAGCAGAAAAAGTTTTGAACAAGGGAGAAATGGCATGAAAAAAGTTCTTCATGTCCTTACCGATACAAATATAGGTGGCGCCGGGCGATATTTCTTAAATCTTCTTTCTGCATGGGACTTCGGGCGCTATGAAGTTGTGGCGGCCTGTCCGAAAGGTGGAGAGTTGGAAAAACAGCTCCGGAAAACAGGTATTAGAGTTTTTACGATTTCCGGCGGAGAAAGCTCAATGAAACTGGAACATATTAAGGAAATCAGAGATATTATTCTCGCGGAAAAAATCGATATTGTCCACACTCACGCCAGCTTTGCCGGGCGTATAGCCGGCAGGTTGTCGGGGCGCAAAGTGGTGCTAACCCGCCACGGCCTTGGCGCCGGGAAAAAGGATTTTTTTCACCGGATCGTTACGAGTATTATTTCCAGGGTTTTTACAGACTGCATTATAGCCATCTCCAGGGCGGTAAAGATAAGCCTTATCGAAACCGGTGTCCCGGCGGATATGATTAAAATAGTGTACAACGGGATAAACCTGTCGAAGTTCAACAGGATTGAACCACGGCTGAAGAGGGAATTCGGCATTACCGGAGGACCGATAATCGGCACAGTTGCAAGGCTTGTGCCCGAAAAAGGTCATGAATTCGCCATAAAGGCTATGGCCCGAGTGCTGAATAAATTTCCGGAGGCGCGCATGGTCATCGTTGGAGATGGACCGCTGAAATGGAAATTAAAAGAAGTGACAGACGAGTTGAACATAACGGATAACGTGGTTTTCCTGGGTTATCAAGAGAATGTTGAGAGTCTGGTTGCCGACTTCGACGTCTTTGTTCTTCCTTCGGTAAGCGAAGGCATGGGCCTTGCGCTGCTAGAGGCCATGGCTCTTGAGAAACCGGTGGTTGCTACGGAAGCCGGGGGGATTCCGGAAGTGATAAAAAACGGCGTAAATGGCCTTCTGGTGCCGCCGAAAGATGAAAAATTCCTGGCAGAAGCCATAATCAATATATTGTCGTCAAGGCAAACGGCTATTTCTTTAAGCCAGGCCGCAAGGTTCACCGTCTTTAAAAAATTTTCGGCTCGGACTATGGCTGAAAAGACATTGGAGATATATGATAAAATACTCCAAAAGACAGGAGAATAATTAATGAAAACAGTAGAAAGAACGCTGGCTGTTTTGTTGACAATATCTGTTTTAATATCAGCAGGTCTACTGGCTTTAAAAATTTCTGCGGAGGGGAAAGAAAAAGCAGTGGAGATTTCTGTGCCGGCAAGGGAGGTTTCCATGCTGGCGGCAGCGGTGAATAAAAGCCCGGAAGACGTGTTGAAGGAACTGAAAGCTTCAGGTCTTACGACTCTTGCGGTGGAAGAAACCACTGTGAAGGACCTGCAGGAAAGCGGCAGGATATTGATATTGAACGGATGGCAGGTCCTTGACCATAAGAGGTTTCTGGGCGTGGATTCCCGATTACTTCAGGAGTTCGTTTCAAGAAAAGACTTTAACCCAAGAAGCTATTATGTATTTACCAGGGATGCGGATATTTTTAAAAGAATGATATCCTTCATGGAAGCCCGGGGCTATGAAGTTAAATCCTATGCCGAAAACAGCCTGTATATAGTTCAGGAAGTGAAAGGGCTGGGGGGCTTTTCGGTAATGGGAATGGGATTTGACGATAAATTTCTCGATCTGGCTGAATCCCTGGGTTTGAATACGGCGGTAATGCCGAAGGATTTGAGACAAAAAACTCCCGTAGAAATGAACGCTATAATTGGCGAGCTTGCCGAAAGAAACATTTCGGTTTTAATTCCCCAAGCAAATGAAGCTCCGGCTAACCCTGAAAGTTCCCGTATCTTGAAAAATTACCTGGCGGCTGGGCGTATAAAGCTGGGATTTGACGAATTCCAGGACTCAGGGCGGCTCAAAGAGCTCATAGAAGAAATAAATTATCTGGCCGTAAGAGTGTACAATCGACCGCCGCACAAATGGATGGATGAGTACCTCCTGGCGGTAAGAGACAGGAACGACAGACTGTTGTACTTGCACCTTTTCCTGTCGGGGCAGAAAGATATGCTGGCATACGATAAGGAGCACATAGACCAGATCAGGGATATGATGGTTTCCCAGGGCTTCAAGCCGGCCGTTTCACCCGACAGGGTCGAGAGTTTTAAACCTTTCTACACAAACAAACTTTTTTCCATTTTCTCGGCCCTCGGGATATTATGGGCTCTGTGGAGACTGATGAAAATTGCCGGTGTAAAAGACGGCCCGGCCGCAAAAATAATTCTTTTGGTGCTGGCGATGTTAAATGGGGTTGCAATCCTGAACTTCCCTCTATTTAGAGATACCGCGGGGTTGCTTGCAGCGGTCAGTTTCCCAGTGCTGGGCATATATGCGGAAATGAAGAGGGAAAAATCTCCGGCAGCCGAGGATTTCAAGCGCACATGGCGCATGGCTGTATATAGTTATATTCGGGCTTCCGCCGTCACTTTAATGGGTACTATGATACTGTGGGGGATATTTGGCGGGACCGGTGCGCTTCTGGGCCTGGAAAAATTCCGCGGTATCAAAGCGTTATATATATTTTCATATGGAATCATTTTACTGCTTTATTTAAAGGACAACTACGGCGGTATATCCCTGAGAAAGCCAATTCTGTCTATCGGAAGCATTATTATACTATCGTTATTCGGAGCAGTGCTGTTTGTACTTATAAACCGTACCGGAAATTACTCGGTAATTCCCATACCGAAATGGGAACTTTCTTTCCGGATATGGCTGGAAAACACGCTCTGGGTGAGACCCCGCACAAAGGAATTCCTTCTGGGGTTTCCGGCTCTGATGGCGGCCGGAGGATTGGGCTCCATGGGATACGACAGGTGGGCCGGATGGCTTTATATGGCGGCACTGCTGGGGGAAGTTTCAATGATGAACACCTTCAGTCATTTCCACATAGCCGCCCTGGTATCCGTGATCAGGTCGCTGGAGGGAATGGTTCTGGGAGCCGTTCTCGGGTCCGCAGCGCTGGGAGGATTTTATCTATATGAAAAAAGGAGAAAAGGATACAATGCATAAAGTGCTGGTCTCCGGGTATTACGGGTTTGGAAATACCGGCGATGAGGCTATCCTTGCAGCTATTGTGGAATCCTTGAAAAAATTGAATAGTAATATACAGATTACCGCACTCTCCGCCGATCCCGATATAACCACAAAACTCCACGGCATATTCTCGGTAAAAAGGACCAGCCCATTGCATATTTTAAAAGAAATTGCCGGGGCGGACCTTGTAATAAGCGGAGGGGGAGGTCTTCTTCAGGACGTTACCAGTTCCAGGTCTATCCCTTACTATCTTTTCATAGTTTACATGGCAAAAAAGATGGGTAAAAAGGTCATGTTCTATGCCAATGGTGTCGGGCCGGTCTTTCGCGACATAAACAAACGCTTGATAAGATTGGTGGGAAACACCGTGGACCTTATTACCGTGAGGGATGAGCACTCAAAAAAGGAACTGGAGAATCTGGGAGTAAAAAATCCTCCGCTGGTGGTGACGGCTGATCCGGCTTTTGTCCTTGAACCTGTAAAGGATGAAGAGGGTTTTTCAATCCTGAATGAGAACAAAATTTTTCTGGATGACTCCCGAATTAAAGTGGGGATTTCTCTGCGGCCGTGGAATCTTGGCAAAAGCCGCGAGATTATAGCCGGGGCCTGCGACTATCTGGCAAAAACCGTCAATGCCGATATCGTGTTTCTGCCCATGCAGTTTCCAAAGGATTATAATGAATCCCTTGAAGTCATGAAACTAATGAAAAGCAAGGCAGACATACTGGAAAAACCCATGGACCCCAGGGAACTCTTATGGCTCAGCGGTAAAATGGATCTCATTTTTGGCATGAGGCTACATGCATTGATATTCGGAGCCATGATGGGAGTACCCCTGGTGGGCTTGATATATGACCCGAAAGTCGAACATTTTCTGGCTAGGGTAAACCAGCCATCCGCCGGAAGACCCGGTGAACTTGACCTTATAAAGCTCTGCCACCTGCTGGAGGAGACCCTGAAGCAGAAAGAAGAAAGGCGAAACTTCCTGTTGAATATAAAAGAAGAACTCAGAGAGAAGGCCTTTAAAAACGCAATACTTGCGCTGGATTTGCTGGAGGGACACGTATGACTTCGTACACCGAAGATAAAGTAAATATTATGGGGATAGTTCTGGATAAGGTGGATTATGAAGGGGCGCTAAAAAAAATTGAAAACTTCCTAGAATCGGACAGTTTAAAAGTCATAGTAACTCCCAATGCGGAGATTATTATGGCTGCACAAACCAATGAAAAATTGCGGAGGGCAGTTAATAGCGCAGATATTCGGTTTCCAGACGGCATCGGGGTTGTTCTGGCATCCCGGATAATTGGGAAGCCTCTTTACGGCAGGACTGCGGGTTATGATTTGATGGAGAGGATTCTTGATATTGCTGCCCAGCGCAATTTATCGGTTTTTCTACTGGGAGGAAGGCCAAAAGTGGCGGAGGAAGCCGCAACCAATATAAAGCTTAAATTCCCTGGCATCGCAATAGCCGGCACTCATCATGGATATTTTGATGATAATGAAGAAAAAGCGATTGTGGAGAAAATAAACAGTTCCGGAGCCGATATTCTCCTGGTGGCCATGGGCGCCCCAAAGCAGGAATTTTTCATGTTGAAAAACCGGGGCAGGCTTCAATGCAGTATAGCTATGGGAGTTGGAGGCAGTCTGGATGTGCTGGCGGGCAGGGTCCGGCGGGCACCGGTTTTCATGCAGAAAGCGGGTCTTGAATGGCTTTACCGCCTTGTAACCCAACCCGCGAGAATGAGAAGAATGATTGTGCTCCCTCTTTTTCTAATAGAGGCGATACTGTCAAAATACAGGCATTAGAGTAAATAAGGTCGATGTATTTTATTATGACAAACGATATGAACGCTTGTATTTTTTTATATAAAATAATAAAATGAGAGTATGGCCATAGAGGATATCTTGATTTAAACGGGCAAAAATGCAGCCGGCAGAAGTGGTGATATATGTGAAAGTCAAGTCAATTTTGCTGGAATATTTACAGATAGCCGTAGGGTCTTTTATAGGCGCGGCGGGGCTTACAATGTTCCTTGTTCCCAATAAAGTAGCGGCGGGCGGTGTGAGCGGTCTTGCCACGGTGCTGCACTATCTTTTTGGGTTGCCGGTAGGATGGACTATGCTGGCTTTGAATATCCCGCTTTTTGTGGCAGGGGTAATTTTTTTGGGCGGGGGATTCGGTGCAAAGACTCTGGTGGGAGCCCTGCTGTTCTCGGTTTTTACGGAAGCTACGAAAAATTTCCCTGTACCCACCCATGACTTGTTGCTTTCCACGGTATACGGCGGTCTCATTCTGGGTGTGGGTCTGGGTATAGTTTTCAGGGCAAGAGGTTCCACCGGGGGTTCGGATCTGGCGGCCATGCTTATAAACCGCTTCATCCCGGCAGTAAGCATAGGGCAAGGCATCCTCTTTGTAGATTTTTTTGTGATAGGCCTCGACGGCGTATCCTTCAACTGGGAACTGGCAATGTATTCCTGGATAGCGTTGTTTGTCAGCAGTAAAGTGATTGATGTCATACAGGAAGGCGTGAATTTCGCCAAAGCCGTATACATAATCTCCAATGAAGCCGAGAATATTTCCCGGAAAATATTAGATGAAATGGAACGGGGGGTGACTTTTCTTGGAGCAAAGGGGGCGTATACGGGAGAAAATAAAAATGTGCTCATGTGTGTGGTTACCCGCATGGAACTTTCCCGCTTGAAAAATATAGTCCATGAAATTGACCCCAAAGCTTTCGTAATTGTCCATGACGTGCACGAGGTTTTGGGTGAAGGATTCAGCTTTAACAAACCTTAAAAAGTAATTTAAACAAAAAAGAGGAGTGATAGCATGAGTTTAACTCAAGAAAGAATCGACGAATTAACTTCAATAGCCCGCACCGTGCGGCGGCATATTATCGAGATGACGGCGGAAGCGGGCTCAGGACACCCGGGCGGGTCCCTCTCCTGTTCCGATATTCTGACAGCTCTGTATTTTAATGTCCTCAACGTGGACCCAAAACGACCCACATGGTCGGAAAGAGACCGCTTTGTACTTTCAAAAGGGCATGCAGCTCCCGCTCTTTATGCTGTACTGGCTGAAAAAGGTTATTTTCCCAAAGAGGAACTCATGAAACTCCGGAAAACCGGAGCGATGCTCCAGGGTCATCCCGACATGAAAGGCACTCCGGGTCTCGACATGACCACAGGTTCTCTCGGTCAGGGGCTTTCCGCCGCCAATGGCATGGCTCTGGCGGGGAAACTAGATAAAAAAAGCTACAGAGTTTATGTGCTTTTGGGAGACGGGGAAACCGAGGAAGGCCAGGTTTGGGAAGCAGCCATGGCCTCGGCTCACTACAAGTTGGACAATCTTACGGCGTTTGTGGACCACAACGGCCTGCAGATAGACGGCCCCATCACTCAGGTCATGTCGCCGGAAAAGATTCAAGACAAATTCAGGGCGTTCGGATGGCACGTAATAAATATCGATGGCCATGACTTCAGGGAGATTTTAAATGCAGTGGAAGAAGCAAAAAACACCAAGGAGCGACCTACCGTCATAGTAGCGAAGACCGTCAAAGGAAAAGGCGTGCCTTTCATGGAAAACGTAGTGGATTGGCACGGTAAAGCTCCGTCAAAGGAGCAGGCAGAAGAAGCACTTAAAGTTCTGTAATTCATATCAGATTTCAAAAAACTGATTTAGGAGTGATGAAAATGCCAAAAATCGCAACCCGCGAGGCTTACGGCCAGGCTCTGGCAGAACTTGGCGAAGAAATAAAGGATATAGTGGTCCTGGATGCGGACCTTTCAAAATCTACCAAAACCAGCGTTTTTGCCAAAAAATTCCCTGAAAGATTTTTCAACATGGGCATAGCGGAACAAAATTTAATGGGTACCGCAGCGGGGCTTGCCACCTGCGGGAAGATACCGTTTGCAAGCACATTTGCGATCTTTGCCGCCGGCAGAGCCTTTGAACAGATAAGAAACTCCATCTGTTATCCCAATTTGAATGTTAAAATAGCCGCCACCCATGCAGGCATCACCGTGGGAGAAGACGGAGCCACGCATCAGTCGGTGGAGGATATGGCCGTTATGAGGGCCATCCCCCATATGACTGTCATAAATCCTGCTGACGCAGAAGAAGCAAAACAGGCCGTGAGAGCCGCAGCCCTGCATAAAGGCCCGGTGTATCTGAGATTCGGCCGTCATCCGGTGGAGACTATATTTGATAATAAATACAGGTTTGAAATAGGGAAAGGAGTTATCCTGAGAGAAGGGAAAGACGTGGCCATAATTGCAACGGGAGTAATGGTGGGAGAAGCCCTGAAGGCTGCGGAAATACTGGCTAAAGATGGAATCGAAGCCATGGTGGTGAACATCTCTACAATAAAGCCTATCGATAAAGAAATGATAATAAAAGCGGCAGAATGCGGCGCGATAGTCACAGCAGAAGAACACAACATCATTGGAGGCCTGGGCAGCGCCGTGGCCGAAGTGCTGGCAGAAACAAAGCCTACACCAATGAAGAGGATAGGCATAGCCGATGAGTTCGGGCAGTCGGGAAATCCGGATGAACTTTTGAAGCTGTACCATCTCACGGCGGATGACATAGCAAAGGCGGCAAAGGAATTGAAGGCTGAGAAATAGAATTTGGCGGTAAGAAAAAAGGCCATAGCTTAAATTCTATGGCCTTTTATGTCTTGACTATCTTACTACCAGAGGTGTCAGTATCCATGCCAGAGCGAAGGCTGATATTATTCTGATTATCATACCCACTATGGAAGCCTGCATGGCTTCACCTGCGGAAAGATCCGAATTCTGAGCCCATACGGCCGGTATCTGGGCGAGGGGTATCTGCAACGGGAATCCTGATGCCGCAATGATGAACGAACCGATGGCAAAACGCACCGGAACCTTGCCAATGGTTTCAACCAGTGTGTTCATGGCTAGGGTAGGGGACACCAGCACCGACTGTATGCCTGTCGCAGGGTCAATTGAAAGTGCCGAAAGAAATGCCGTAATGCCCGATTCGATTGGTTTCCATACCCCTATAAAATCCAGGGCGCCTATGAGGGCAAACACCACTGCAGCCGCCGGTATCAGGAGCAGGAATAGGAGCTCAGCCCCTTCCCGAGCACCGTTGAAAATGGTGGGAATTGCTGGGGTATTGGGTGTAAATCGCGGCATCTCGTTGATATCTTTGTATTTTACATTCCGGTAAATGGTCTTGCTGAGGATCAGCGGCACCAGAATAACCGGCAGGAAAAGCCCTACAACCACGATGGGGAAAGCCCATATCCCGCCTTTGGTAAAGGCCAGAAGACCAAGCATGAAGGTGGAAAAGGATTGATTACCCTGGCACATGGTGGCTATTGCTATTTTCTGCTCGTCTTTTGTGGCCTGAGCTTTTTTCAGCGAAGGAGCAGTTATTCTGCCGGAAGCGTTGATATCGCCCAGAATATTGTATATAGCGGGAACTATCACCAGCGGAGTTATTTTCAGCCATTTAGCCACAGGCGTGAAGACGCGCACCAGCGCATCGGTAAAACCAAGGCGCTCCAGAATGCGTCCCGTCATGACAGAAAGTATTATGGCGCTGCCCAGGGTTCCGGTAAGGTATACTTTTACCACTATTGGGACGACCCTTCCCATCATGGCGTCGAAAATGCCACCGATGAGAGAAGGTTTTACAAAGAGAATTGCCAGTGAAAGAAATAACAGAGTGAGACCGACATACTCGATTGTCTCAACCTTGCGCCCGGTTTGCGCAATTTCTTTTTCTTTGACAGCCATTGAAAAACCTCCTTTTGATTATTTTATTATATTATGGGAAAATTTATTTTTCATTTTTCTATCAAGTAATTCTCGGTAATATACTTTGCATATTCCTGAATATCCTTTGACCCGAATTTTTCAAGAGGGGTTGAAGTTATCCTCTCCCGGAATATCACTATCTCCACATCTTCAGGAAGATAGTGCCTCAGGGCATAGGCCAGGGGCAGGCCGTTTTCGAAAATTTCCAGAGCGTGGGAATTGCCGCAGATGAAATTGAGCTTCAGTTCATCTGCCCTTTTCACCAGCTCACTGTCCTTTTTCACCCGGCTGATGGTGGCCAGCACTGTGTCTATTTCGGGATGTTCATTCTTCGCCTTTTCCAGGTGCTCAGCGGTAAAACCCGTGTGCGGGAAGATATGAAGAATGGTGTTCACTGGACTTGCGGGAGTTCCAAGATAAATTTCGCCTCCCACAGCCGTGGCTGAATCTTTGATATCTCCGCAGTCCATGAGGGATTTTTCCACATCTGTTATCTTCAACTCTTTATCCATGTCCATCATTCGGTTTAAGCGGCAAAGTATGTCTCCGAGAGTTCTGACGTCATCCAGGGCTTTGCCCACATACATGATATTGCCTGGGATTCCTCCATACCTTATATCCACCCGGAAGGCCCTGTGGCCGTGAATGTAAGCAATACCGGGATGCAGCCCGTGAAAAGCCTCGTGAAGCTCAAAAACCGAAATATTATACAGGCTTAGATAATGATTCAATGTGACGCCGCCTGAATTGGTGGCATCCGCAATGGGGTGGTGGGCGACAATGACATCCACTCCGGTCGCTCCGGCCAGTTCTATATTCCCCTCAGTGAGCGTCATGGTGACGGCTATTTTATGAATTTCTGCGTCAGGATTGCCGAAAACCAGGCCTGGGATTTCGACCACCGATTTGCCAGGGATGTTGGACGATTTCATCACCACAAAAGGATTTTTACCCGAAAAAATGTCTTTTGCTTCGCATACTACCCTCCCTCCTGTTATTTTATTGAGCACATTTACAAGATCTTTTACCTTCATCTTGTCCTCCTTCTGGACATAAAACGAGGCCGCCAAATAAATACTTCAACATGGGAAAATTTCACCATCATTCCCAAAGGAAAATGATAAAACAGTTCCCTTTAAAAGTATTTATTTGACGGCCTCGAACTATCCTCTCGGATCTTTCTTATCCAGTCCAGTATAATATTTTGTAGTTTTATTTTATAATTAATATACAGACTTATGATGAGTTTGTCAAGAGTAGTATTTAATTTTTATTTATTATGAATTTTCTCTTGCAAGGAATTCCTCCACGGGTTCAACGGTTATGACGATTGTGCCGGCCAGTTGATTGACGGGATCGTAATCTTTCAGCACACTTCTGACTTTTAATCCAAAAACTTCTTCGAAACAAGTCTTGAATCGAACTTTAAATTCATTGAGCAGCGCAAGATCCATAAGCCTGGCGGTGAGGGAGTCTTTTCCGTCGATGTGCTTCAATACCGATATCCTGCGGTTCAAAGCAAGTATTATTATCTTGTCTCCGATGATTTCTATTTTTTGCCAGTCCAGGCCTCTGCCGTACATTTCTTCATTTACCTGGTTGTTTATTTTAATGATTTCCTGTTTGAATTCGCCTATGTTTTTCAAGGATTTTCCCTCCCCTTTGATAATATGAAAAGTGTAGTTAGACGCCCATGCCACTTCGTGACACTCTCAGATAAATGAAAATCTATTTTCAGGGTAGAAATTAGATAATCATTATAATTTATATTCTATGCATTCTCCATATATTCCTGCTGAAGTTAACATATGTCAAGTTTTAATCTATATCCGGGTCATATGAAAAGTAACCACTGTGCGGCCTGCCGAATATACTAATATGAACGGTTGAATATTTATCATATTATTAACTTATTAACGGGAGTGATTTTTATGCAAGTGGGGATTGAACTTTATACTCAAACAGCGGTGTCAATAAATCCTGGGTACGAAGTGAGTATGAAGGTTCTTTTTAACGGGAGGATATTGGAAGAGAGCGTATCAAATGACACATATAAATTTTCCGGCACGGTCACGGGGGATAAAAGGCTGGCGGCTGCAGGAAGGGAAAGGTCCTACGATTACCGGGATCTTGCTGGCATTTTTGAGGCGGATGCGGCAGTTCCGCTGGATATTTTATTCATAGACGGCGAAGATGACATAAAGCTCTGGATAGAAACCAATATCTGGCTGGACCCCGGAGAACTGATACAGTGTCTTTATTTAAAACTTTTTTCTGAAAGCGCGACGCTGGAGATTCCGCTCATCAGGCCCGATGTAAAAATAGAATGGCCGCGGAGGGGATGCTTTGTGGTGGATATTGCAGATTTTGTCGGAGAATTGTATAAAAGGAGATGTGAAATAAGAGAAATATTTTAAATATAAAACTAATAATAACCATTATTTATAAAAAAATCGTCCTGAAAAAATCTCAGGACGGTTTTCTTTTAATTACACTTTTTTGTTATGTTTGAACAGGCTTAAAATTGATGATAAAATTATCATTAATAAAGAAATATCAGATAACGGCTAATTGATAATATCCCGTTTGGATAATACAGGGCTTAATATAAAATAATATTAATATGACATTGGACATGCAAAACAAAAATATATAATAAATAATAGAGAGGGGATATGCTTATGAATCTAGCCATATTATCCACTTACCCTCCAAGAGAATGCGGTATTGCATCATTTGCAAGAGATCTAAAAAACAATCTCGCCATCTGGGGGCAAAATGTATCCATTCTTGCTATTACCGATAAAAATTCTTCGTATAATTATCCGCCGGAGGTAGTATTTGAACTGAGGGAAGACAAAAAAGATGACTACCATATTGCGGCGGAGTTTTTAAACTCGGCTGAAGTTGATGCGGTTTTCATAGAACATGAGTACGGCATTTTCGGAGGGCGGGACGGAGGTTTTGTTCTTGAGTTTGCCTCCAATCTGAACAAACCTTTTATATTGAATACTCATACCGTTTTGCCTCATCCGGGATTCCGCCAGAGGGGCATTCTGGCAAAGCTGGGGAAAAAGGCTCTGGCGGTCATTTGTATGACCCGCAGGTCTTCCGAGCTTTTAAACAGAGTGTACCGGATTCCTCTCGAGAAGATATATGTAGTTCCACACGGGGTGCCAATGTTCAAGGAAAGACCCCGGGAAGTGCTGAAGAAGTCTTACAATATTGCCGGAAGGCCTCTGGTTACGACCTTTGGGTTTATAGGTCCCGGAAAGGGAATAGAACTGGGGATAAAGGCCATATCACTTTTAAAAGAAAAATATCCAGACATAATATATCTTGTGGCGGGAGAGACTCATCCCAATTTGAAGAAAAAGATGGGAGAGACTTACCGTGATTCCCTGCTGGACTTAATAGAAAAAGTGAACGTAAAAGACAATATTAAATTTATCAACAGATATATCAGCTTGGAGGAACTGGGTGAGATACTGTATATGACCGACGTATACCTGACGCCTTATCCCCACCGAAATCAGGCTGTAAGCGGTACCCTCTCGTTCGCCGTCGGATGCGGAAGAGCCATTGTATCGACGCCGTATGATTATTCTCTGGAGATCCTGGCGGACGGAAGAGGCCTCGTAGCGTCGGAAACGAATCCTGAAGAGCTGGCGGCTTTGATTGACAGAATCCTTTCAAATCCGCAATTGAAAGCGCAACTTGAAAAAAGGACTATGAAACTCGGCAGGACCATGTTATGGCCCGAAGTGGCAAAAAGTTATGTTCGTATTATGCAGGGAATTCTTCAAGTAAATGCCGAGAGGAAGGTGTACTAGATGTACCGACATTTTTTGAACATGACCGATTCCACCGGCATAATACAGTTTGCAGACAAATCAAAGCCGAAAAAAGAAAGCGGATATACCGTGGATGACAACGCTAGGGCGCTGCTGGTGGCTATGGATATGGAAACGGAGGAAAAGGAAAGGCTCATAAACATATACATCCGTTTCCTGGACGAAGCACAGGATTCCAGGGGCATATGGCAGAATTTAAAGCTTGACGGAAAATTTTTGCCTGTCATAAATTCCGAAGACAGTATGGGCAGGGGGATTCTCGCAGCGAGCTTCGCACTGGATTGCGGCATATCAGAGACTGAGAAAATGGCAAAAAATATGTTGAAAAAGGCTCTTCCCAGGGCTTTCCAATTCAATTCTCCAAGGGCCGTATCCTATGCGCTGCTGGGGGTGGCAAACCTGATAAACTGCGGCGGGTGTATATGGCTTATGCCTCATGCAAAACGTATGGCATATAAACTGATAAACCTGTACGAAATGAATCGAAGCCCCGATTGGCTGTGGTTTGAAGATAAATTGACATATTGTAATGCGGTAATCCCGCATGCTCTTTTCGGTTTTTACAGAGTGAGCGGCGACGCCAGGGCGCTGAAGGTTGCCAGAGACACGCTCAACTTCCTGACAGACTCTCTTTTTCAAAAAGGTTACCTGAACATTGTGGGAAACCGGGGATGGTGGCATAAGCAAAGCTTTATTCCGCCTTTCGATCAACAACCGGTGGATGCGGCTTCGGTAGTGCTGGCATGCCTTGAGGCTTTTACCGTTACCGGTGAATCGGAATATATGTATAAAGCTAAGACCGCATATGACTGGTACTGGGGAAAAAACATCAACGGCATACCTCTTTATAATAAAGACACTCAGGGATGCCATGACGCGCTGGTTCCTGACGGTGTGAACCTGAACCAGGGAGCTGAAGCGGTTGTATCCTTCCTCATGGCCCATCAGATCATTAAAGATGTAATGGAGAAAAAACGGCAAAAATTAATCCCTGCGGTTTAAGGAGTGGATCTGGTGAAAAAAAACGAAAATATTAACCTGGAAGACCTCTTTATTAAAACCGTAAACCAGGCCAAAAATCAGGTGGAGCAAATCAATGAGGTGGATATTATAATCGGCATTCCTTTTTATAATGAAGAGAAAACGCTGCTTAAAGTAGTAGAAACGGCTCTGGACAGCCTCAAGAACGGTTCCAGCCGCAAGCTAGTGGTATGTGCTGGTGACCCCCAGGGGGCCCGTATACCTGACATACTCAAAAAAGAATTTGTAAACGCACCTCTTGCCGCTTTCGTAATGCCGCGGGGAATGAATGGTAGAGGATGGAGCATCAGAGCCATATTTGAACTGGCGCGCTTTTACGAAGCAGATGTAACGCTTCTGGAAGCGGATCTAGAAAGCCGAGACAATCAGGGAATCAAGCCTGAATGGATCGACAGACTCACAAAACCCATATTTAATGAGTATGACATGGCTGTCGCGTCCTTTCGGCGACACCCATTTGAAGATACAACGGGGGCTTTGCTAGTTTCCCCGTTGCTTGCCGCTCTATACAATGTAAAATTTTCAGATCCCTTAAGCGGCGTTTATTCAATATCCCATGACCTAGTGGAAGATCTTTGCGTGGAGTTTGACCAGTTCAGGGATCTGGCCGGCGGATACGGTTTTGATCCATGGCTCGTTACAACTGCCTTGAGGTGGAAGAAAAAGATTTGTGAAGTGAATCTCGGCGCCAAGCTTTCTCCGGCTGATTTCGGCAAGAAAAATTTTGTCTTCAAGCAGATGGCCGGCACACTATTCGAATGTATAAAAAGGGATGATGATATCTGGTCAAACCGTACGATCGTTGTCGAAACTCCCCATATGATAGGAGAGGAAAGCAGAGAGCTTCCACATGAAATCATGTGTAATTATTTAGATTTTGTGAATTCTTTTAGAGAAGGTTATTATCATTATCAGAATTTTTTGCGCGCGCTTTTAAGCGATGAATCAATTAATGTTCTGGAAAACTTGCTGGAAGACTCCTTTGAAAGCATTTATATATCGCCCATTGCCTGGGCTAAAATGGTGTATGAGTTTCTAATAAGCTACGGTTTTCAAAAGGATTCGGAAAAAAAAGATACGCTGGAATCCATGCTGGCGGTTTATGATGGCGTGATTGCCGGGATTTTGAAAAAAATGACGGATCTTAAGAAAGTATTGGCGATGGGCGGAATAGATGCTGATCCAATAATATTTTCCAGGATGCGGGATATATATAAAGAACAAAGGAACGCCTTTCTTGAACTCAAGCATGATTTTATTGAAAAATGGGGAAAAAAAGTCCAGGAAACACAACCGTTACTGACACCACTGGACTACCTTGAATTTATTCCAGGTGTCCCAATAGTCCTTCCCAAAAAACTCATCGGCGCAGATAAAAGGGAGATTCACACCGGTGAGATATTTAAAAAATTACAAAAGAAATATGAAATCTCATTTGGAGAATTCATGCATATGCTCGGCATAGACAGCGGCGCTCCATCGGAGGAGATATTCAGAAACTATGCCGGTTTCATGGCGCAGCTCGAAAATACCATAGATAGTTTATGCCCCGGCAACCTTTACACCGAAGAGGGCACAATGAACATGGTCAGGGGGCTTTTCGAAATTTTCCCACACAAAAAAATCACCGCTGTGAAGTGGGAAGTGCTTAGAAAGCTTTTATACGAATATCCTCCAAGAAATCTTATAATAAGATTGGGTTTCAGAAATATGCGTCAGCTTCTGGATAATGTAGATGTCCGGGACATACTGACTCTGGCCCAATTTACCGAGGATAAAGATTATTTTGACCGCATCTTCTACTGGCTGCAGGACAATCTGCGGCCCGACAGTTTTGAAGAAGTTGAGCTTTCTCCTATGGTGGTGAGCAGAAATAAGTTCCCGGTATTGAACGAGCTTCGGGAGATATCGGATCTCAACCGTCTCACTGCCCGAATAGCCATAATGAATCTGGGCAAGGGGATGGGCGGCGATTATCCAAAACTCCGATATTTTACAAGAGTTGCAAAGAGTATAGTGGAGGCGGAACATTTTTCTGATATATGGAAGACCTACGCCAGGGAAAGAAAAGAAGTGGGAAGGAAATTCGTCAATTCCATCCTGGGGCATTACGGCAAAGCCACTTTTTCCGCTCATCATATATTCGAAAACTGGCATCAACGACAGTTTGCGGCTAGGTTAAAAAAACTGGCCGCAAAATTGGCGGATGAAAACAAAATGGAAGATTCGGCCAGAGTAGCGGCAATGGCCGAAGGGTACGGCCTCAGCCTGGTGCTGGGAGACGGTACGTTCTTCCCCTGTTCCGCGTGGACCTGGGCCAGTTACAGTTTCAAAGGCGGCGAAGGCATTCCTACACCGCTGTTTTTGCACATTGAGAGGGACTGGTTCAATCATGATTTATTGGAAGAAATTTATAAAGAAATGGGATACGATCCCGGAGAAATCCTGGAACAGGTGTTTCAACTGGTAAGTCAGGGACGCGAGAGCAGCGATCTGACAGTGGTGCTTCTGGGTGTAAAGCCCCCCAAAGAGGAAATTGTGATTCAGGAACTGGAAAATTGGCCCAAAGCCCGGGCACTGAGAAGATTCGACAAAAATCCCATGCTTGATCCCATCAAGGAACACTGGTGGGAAAATAAATATGTGCTCAATACCGCCGCTTTGAGGATAAAAGATAAGGTTTACCTGCTGTACAGGGCATTTGGACAGGACGGCGTTTCAAGGATAGGTCTTGCAATATCGGACGGTTACAATATTATCGAAAGGCTGGATAAGCCGATTTTTATCCCGGAAATGGAACAGGAAAGAAAAGGATGTGAGGACCCAAGGGCCGTTATAATAGACAATGAAATTTTTATGCTTTATACCGCCTATGACGGCGTGGTGGCCCAGATAGCGGCAGCGTCCATCCCGGTGAAAGATTTCTTGAACAGGGATTTCGATAAGTGGAAGAGAAGAGGACTTGCGTTTCCCGGCCTGTGGGATAAAGATGCCTTTCTGTTTCCGGAAAAAATCGAAGGCAAATATGTGATATATCATCGTATAGAACCCAGTATATGGATCGCCTATTCCGATGAACTGGTGTTTCCTTGGCCCAGAGACGGTCACAAGATAATCATGGGGCCGAGGTCGGGCATGATGTGGGACTCCCTGAAAATAGGGGCCGGCGCCCAGCCTATAAAGACGAAATACGGATGGCTCCTCATATACCACGGAGTGGATAGAGAAATGGTTTACAGGCTCGGGGTCATTTTGGTGGATTTAAAGGACCCGGGAAGGCTGCTCTACCGTTCTCCAAATCCTGTACTTTCGCCCGAAACCGAATGCGAAATAGGAATAGACGGTGAATGCTGGGTGCCCAATGTGGTTTTCACCTGCGGTGCGGTACCCGCACTGGATAAAGAAATACTGGACGATGACGACGAAATCCTGGTTTACTATGGAGCAGCCGATACAAACATCTGCCTTGCGACAGGCAGGGTGGAGGACCTGATACCCGAGGAAGTTCGGAAGCGATTAAGACAGAAAGTGACATGAGTCAAAAGTGAGTCAGGGGATGAGTCAGGGGACGGTTCTCTGACTCAAATTTTGAGTCAGAGAACCGTCCCCTGACTCACTGACTCATCTCCGCTGATTTACCAAAGTCGAATCAATAAGGATTTGCTGAAAAAGTAAATCCTTCTATTTTTTTGGCTTAATATGGGATATGGACAAATTTTTATGGATTACAAGTGTTTTACCGTCGAAAAACAAGCTTTTTCCCCCTGAAAGCACCATACATCAGCAGATAGAGTTGAAAAACGGGATATTTTGATGGTAAACTAAAAAAGCCGGCGAAGTTTGATATTTTCCATATTTTTATTGTTTTTTATGAAGGAATTTTTAGATTGACGTCGAAGTTTTATAAAAGGTGCGTACATGGGGAGTGGTTTGTGTGATTGAGACGTACGGAGTTACAAAAATATATCCGGGCGGTCTTGCCGCCTTGAAGGATATAAATATAAAGATTTCAAGGGGAGAGTTTGTATTCATAGTAGGCCCCAGCGGAGCGGGCAAGTCTACTTTTATTAAGTTGCTGTTCCGGGAGGAGCTCCCCACAAAGGGTCAGATTTTTTTCAACGGTAAGAATATCACCAGGATGAAGAGCAGAGAAGTCCCGCTTCTTCGAAGACGTATAGGTATTGTGTTTCAGGATTTCAGGCTGCTTCCGGAAAAGACTGCCTACGAAAATGTGGCTTTTGCCATGGAAGTAACTGAAGCGTCGAGCAGGGAAATTAAAAAAAGAGTACCTTATGTTCTGGAAAGGGTGGGTTTGGCCGACAAAGCCGGTGCAAAGCCGTCGGAACTTTCGGGGGGAGAACAGCAGAGGGTGGCGCTGGCCCGGGCGCTGGTAAATAACCCGGATGTGCTGGTGGCTGATGAACCTACAGGAAACCTTGACCCGGACACTTCCTGGGAAATAATGAAATTGTTGAACGACATCAATAAGCGCGGCACAACGGTGGTAGTGGCCACTCATGCCAGGGAACTGGTGGACGGTATGAGAAAACGGGTCTTGCAACTGGATAAAGGCGTGCTGGTAAGGGACGAAGAGAGAGGTGTTTACAGCAATGAGGCTTAGGACGTTCAACTATTTTTTCAGAGAGGCCTTTATCAGCTTTGCCAGGAACAGGTGGATGAGTCTGGCTTCTATAGGTGCGGTGGCTTCGGCTCTTATTATATTCGGTTCCTTTCTTCTCTTGTCGGTTAATTTCGACCATATATTAAAAGATGTGGAATCTCAGGTGGAAATAACGGCGTACATTGAAGACACTGTAGATACCGGCAGCATTGCACGCCTGAACACAGAGATATCATCTATCAGCGGCGTGAAACAAATCAAGTTTGTATCAAAAGAGGCTGCCCTGGAAGAATTCAAACAGCAGGTGGGGAAAGAACTGCTTGAAGGCATTGATAATCCGCTGCCCAATTCCTTCAGGATAAAAGTCGACAACCCACAGGATGTAGCCCGCGTGGCCGGAGAAATCCAGAAACTTCAGGGGATAGAGGAAGTGAAGTACGGCAAGGGAGTAGTAGAGAAATTATTTAATATCATATACTGGGTAAGACTTCTCGGCCTGGCTATAATGGCCGTTTTTGCGGCGGTATCCGTTTTTATCATTTCAAACACCATCAGGTTGACGGTGTTTGCCAGACGCAGAGAAATAAACATAATGAAGTATATAGGAGCTACCGACTGGTTTGTACGATGGCCTTTTCTGATAGAGGGCATGATGCTGGGTTTTATCGGTTCGGCTATTGCTGTAGGCATCCTTGCCGGAGGATACAGTTATCTTTACAATGTCGTAAAATTGAACGTACCCATGATATCGCTTATCCCAATAAATGAATTCTATGATTATGCGCTGGGATTTCTAGCAATAGGCATGTTCATAGGGGCTTTCGGAAGCAGCTTTTCCATCAGGCGCTTCCTGCACGTGTGATGATGCTGGCCGGAGGAAGGAGGATAGAATTGATAAAGAAAAAATGCAGATTGCTGTCGATACTTTTTATATTGATATTCTTTTGTATCAATACAGCTCCCGCATTTGCCATAAATCTGCAGGACTTGAAAAAACAGCAGGATATAATTAAAGCGAAACTAGCCAATATCCGGAAGAATCTCAAAGACGTAACAAACCAGAAGCAGGATGTGGCATCGGAACTGGAAGCTATCGAAAAGGATTTGGAAAAAGCACAGAAGGAGCTGGCGGCTACCGAAGCAAAACTCAGAGACACCCAGCAAAAACTCGTCAATACCCAGCAGCAGCTGGAAGTGGCGCAGGCCCAGGTGGAAGACCAGCGGGAAACCCTTAACATACGTATGAAAGCCATGTATATGACCGGGCCGGTGGATTACATAGAAGTTTTGATGGCATCTACCAGCTTTGCAGATTTTCTGACAAGGCTGGACATGGTGAAAAGGGTTATCGATTCCGATAAGAATCTGCTGGCGGATTTCAGGGCAAAGAAAGAGGTTGTTGAACAGAAGAAGGCCGAGCTGGAGGAACAAAAAAGACTGATTGCGGAACATAAAAAGAACATAAGCCGCCAGAAAGCTACCATAGCTTCCAGGCAGGCCGACAGGCAGAGACTTTATGCGGAGCTGGAAGCGCAGGAAAGAGAGTACGAGAGGCAGGAAGAAGAGCTCCAAAAAGATGCGGCGCGCCTTTCAAAAATGATTCAGGAACTCCAGGCCAAGAGCAAGAGAGCGTACATGGGGACCGGAGCGTTCAGATGGCCCGTACCGAGCTCTACCAGGGTAACCTCAGATTACGGATGGAGAATACATCCCATATTGAAAACCAGAAGATTTCATGACGGCGTGGATATTGCCGCTCCGACCGGATCCGACGTAGTGTCCGCCGATGACGGCGTGGTAATCTATACCGGATGGTATGGCGGCTATGGCAATACGGTAATCATAGACCATGGCGGTCAGCTTTCCACTCAGTATTCCCACCTTTCAAAAATTCTGGTAAACGACGGGGATAAAGTGAAAAAGGGAGACAAAATCGGTCTGGTAGGCAGCACAGGATTGTCGACAGGCCCTCACCTGCATTTTGGAGTCCGAAAAGGCGGGCAGACTGTCGACCCCTGGAACTGGCTAAAATAAGTAAATACACGATTTTAAGTGGAAGATGAATTATTAATGCTGAATTTTAAAAGAATAAGTGATATAATATCTGTATGACATTATGCATACCTTACAGGGTGGGAAATCATATGCCGGCTGAAAGATGGAAAAATGTTATTCTTGTGGCGGTGCTGTGTACGGCAGTATCGCTGCTTTCATTTATTCTGGGGGCTAGATCTGCAAGCGTGCCCTCTTATGTTTTAAATAAAACTCATAAAGACGCGGCTTTATCCGAAAAGGCTGGAGAATCAAGCGACCTTGAAAAGCTGAAGCCCGTCGCCGATGTTATGAAATTGATCAAGAGCAAATATGTGAGGGATACTGACGACGATTCTCTGGTGGATGGAGCAATCAGAGGGATGGTTCAGTCCCTGAAAGATCCCTATTCCGTTTATATGGGCCCTGATGAATTCGAGAATTTTATGATTTCAGTAAACGGATCTTTTGAGGGTGTAGGCATATCTCTCGGTTTTGACGAAAAATCGGGTGCAATCGTAGTCATTTCGCCTATAGAAGGTACTCCCGCTCAAAAGGCGGGCATACGTCCGCGGGACAGAATAATAAAAGTGGATGACGTCGACATGACGGGGAAAAGTGTGGACGATGCAGTAAGACTACTCAGGGGGCCTAAAGGCACAAAAGTGACTCTTTATATCGAGAGAGCGGGAGTAAAAGGCCCGCTGAAGTTTGAACTGGTCAGGGACAGTATCAGATTGAAGACAGTATGGCATGAAATGCTAGACGGGAATATCGGATACATAAAAATATCATCCTTTGATTCCTACACTTCAGATGAATTCAACAATGCCCTCAACGCATTGAAAAAAGAGGGAGCAAAAGGGCTTGTGCTAGACCTCAGAAACAATCCGGGAGGCTCCCTGTATGAATCCGTAAAGGTAGCCGATCGAATCCTTGGCAAAGGTCTTGTGGTCTATACCGAGGACCGGAATAAAAACAAACTGGAAGAATATTATTCAGACGAAGATAGAATATCCATTCCGCTTGCAGTGCTTATAAACGAGAACAGTGCCAGCGCATCAGAGATACTGGCGGGCGCCATTCAGGATTACAAAGCCGGGATACTCGTGGGGACGAAGACGTTCGGCAAAGGGTCTGTTCAGGAACTGGAACCCTTTGAGAACGGAGGAGGACTGAAATTGACCATAGCCCGGTATTATATCCCAAGCGGGAGGAGCATCGACGGTGTCGGAATCCAGCCAAATGTAAAGGTGGAGTTGAACAAAGGGCTAAACCCCATTTCAGTTCCGAAAGAAAAAGATAATCAATTGGCAAAAGCCGTGGAAGTCCTCAGAGCTTCCATCACTGCCGCAAGATAGAGGCGATTTTAATGTTTCCATTTTTAAAAATTATTTATCTTATACTGCAGGGATTGCCGCAGGCTATTCTTAATCCATTTTTCTGGATAGTAATTTTTCTCGTATGGAATCAATATAAAAGAACGGCCGAGATGGAAAAGAAGATGTTCGGCGCTGTAAAGATAAAGCCGCAGGAAAAAGTGCTTTATGCAGTTTTTTATGGTTGTGTCGGAGGTCTTGTGGGCAGCCTGGCGGTTATATTGCTCGGCATCAGCATAACCGAAGCGGGTCTTATTTACGTCTGGCCCCTGGCACTGATATTGATGCTGATACATCCCCATCTTATGTGCTTTTCCTATGCAGGGGGCATAGTATCGCTTTTTTCTCTCATATTCGGATATCCCAGAGTAGACGTGGCCGGCCTCATGGGGCTGGTGGCGGTTTTACATCTTGTGGAAAGCACTCTCATATATTTTGCCGGATATATAAATGCGGCACCAGTTTTTGTGAAAAGTGAAAATTATGGTATTATAGGCGGCTTTTCCCTTCAAGAATTCTGGCCCGTACCTATAATGCTTCTAACAGTCATAACAGCGCAGATACCGGAACAGACTCTGATACAGATGCCCGAGTGGTGGCCTTTGATTCGACCTTTTTCCGACATTATGAAAAATCCAGACGTCATTTTTATGATGGTTCCTGTCGTTGCTGCCCTGGGTTACGGCGACATTGCACTGGCCGGCACGCCAAAAAAACGGTGCCGATCTTCGGCGTTGAATCTGCTGGCATTCAGCGGCATTTTGCTGATTTTGTCGGTGCTGGCGTCGAGATACAGAGTTTTTGCTTTTGCAGCCGCAATTTTCGCTCCTGCTGCGCATGAATTTCTCATAATATACGGCAAGAAGACCGAAAAAAGCCGTCTGCCCCTCTTCTCACGTCCACAGCAAGGCGAAAGGGTGCTGGATGTCATGAAAGGCTCCCCGGCAGAGAGAATGGGTCTTAGCCCCGGAGATATTATCCTGTCGGTCAACGGAAGGGAGATATTGCATTCTGAAGACCTGAGGGATATATTTTCACAATACCCGACCTACATCTGGCTGACGGTGAAAAAGCCGGACGGCGGCATAAAAAATGCTGAAATGAACGCGTACCCGGAAGGTGTAAATTCCCTGGGTGCGATTCTGGTTCCCGGAAATGAAGATGCCGCATATGTCGTTATGGAGGAAGTCGGCTTTTTCGAATGGATAAAGCGGATTTTGCGCAAAAAAAATTAAAGTTGCTCAAAGTTAGAGCAACATTAATTTAGACAGCATCTCTTCCGCCGGGTCGATAATGGGGCACCCGGCCTTTTTCTGTATATCATTTTTCAGGTATGGAAGGTGGGTGCATCCCAGAACGAGGCATTCGGCTTTACCATTAAAATAGATTAAGTCTGATATATTGAACTTTTCGATTATGGCTGCCGGTGGTTCCTGAGCTTCTATAGCTTTTATCACTGGAAGCATGGTAACACCCATTATTTCAATGGAAGGGTTGTTTTCATAAAAAATTTTTTCTATTGCAGCAAGGCACTGACCATTGGCGGCCCAGATTATAATACTTTTATATTGTAAAGCAAGATTGGCATATATTTCCAGGGGGGTTGTAATACGGCTCTGGGGGCAGGCTTTTCTTATGTAATTAAGATCCACTGCCGATGAAAGAGAATTACAATAGATCATAATACTGAAAATATTATTTTGCTGAAATGTCTGGATTATATTCTTTACTTTTTCAGTTAGAGCTGAAGTACTAAAAAATTGCAACAAATTTTGTTCATGGGGACTGGCGGCAGTTGGGATACCAAATGCTTCATGGCCTTTATTTGTTATAAAATCCACTCCCATTTTAGTATCTACTGGTGTGCCTGCAATGACGCCGATTTTATGTTTTTTCTGAATCAAGAAGACCACCTCCGGAATAATGGAAGGGGAGCGTGAGTTTTTGCAACTAATGAACATTTGCGACTTTTTTTAAATAACAGGATTTGCTATTATAAAGCAAATCCTGTTCATCGACATCATATTTATAATGCTGAAATCAGCACTAAAATGCCGGCACTACTGCTCCCTGGTATTTATCTTCTATAAATTTTTTCACCTCGGGAGAATTTAAAACTTCCGCAAGTTTTTTGAGTTCGGGCCTATTCTCATCTCCCTTGCGCACGACCAGAATGTTCACATAGGGAGAGTCGGCAGATTCAATTGCCAGGGCATCTTTGGTGGGCACAAGTTTTGCCTCAAGGGCATAGTTGGTATTTATAACTGCCGCATCAACATCCTGAAGCACTCTCGGTAACGTGGCGGCCTCAAGCTCTTTTATTTTGATTTTTCTAGGATTTTCAGAAATGTCGTTAATTGTAGCGGTGATGCCGGCGCCGTCTTTTAATTTTATAACGCCTGCTTTTTGCAAAAGCAGCAGAGCCCTGCCGCCGTTGGTGGGGTCGTTTGGTATTGCCACGCTGGCGCCTTCTTTTAGTTCATCGAGTTTTTTTATCTTCTGGGAATATATTCCCATTGGCTCTATGTGAACTTTGGCGATATAGGTTAAATCCAGATTGTGGTCACTGCAGAATTTTTCAAGATATGGAATATGCTGGAAATAATTAGCATCCAATTGTTTATCCGCCAGTTGCAGGTTTGGCTGAATATAGTCCGTAAATTCAACTATTTCGAGTTTTATTCCTTCCTTTTCGAGTAAAGGTTTTACTACATTCAATATTTCTGCATGTGGAACCGGCGAAGCTCCAACTTTGACGGTAACCATTTTATCATTGCTCTGGCTTTGAGAAGAAGTTTGATTTTGAGAATTATCGGAAGTTGGTGATTGCTTCTGGCTGCATCCGGCCAGGGAAATTATTATCAGACTGAGAAGCAAAAAAATAATTAGAATTTTCTTCAAGTGTATCTCCTCCATTTTACTTATTTTTCATTACCTAACGGTTTCTTAATAGCCGCTTTACTATGGCGTCTCCAATAAGTTGAATAAGCTGGACCATTATCACGAGGATAATGACTGTGACCACCATTATCGATAGCATGAAACGCTGGTATCCGTACCTTACCGCTAAATCTCCAAGACCACCTCCTCCTATGACTCCTGCCATGGTGGAATATCCCACCAGGTTGATGGTCATGATGGTGACTCCGGAAGCTATGGATGGAAGAGCCTCCGGAATGAGTACTTTTGAGATTATTTGAAGTGAGGAAGCCCCCATGGCCTGTGCCGCTTCTATAAGACCCCGATCGACCTCTCGAAGGGAGGTTTCCGTGAGCCGCCCCATAAAAGGGATAGCGGCTATGGAAAGGGGGACTATGGCGGCAGTAGTCCCGATGGAAGTTCCCACCAAAAACCTTGTAAAAGGTATCAATACAATAAGCAGGATTACAAATGGCACAGATCGAAATACATTTACTGTGAACCCTAAAATGGTGTTAAGAATTGGGCTTTTGCATATCTGGCCTTTATCCGTAATCATCAGTAAAATACCCAGCGGAATACCGAATACCGTAGCAATGGCTACAGATATCAGAACCATATAGATTGTTTGCCAGGTCGATATGAGAAGGAGATTTATCGTATCAGTCATTGTTATATCACCTCTAATTTAAGCCCCAGATTTTTTAAATATTCAATGGCACTGTCGGCGCCTCCGTTTTTGCCTCGAAGTTCCACTACCAGTGTGCCGTAAGGAGTATCCTGCATGTGATCAATGTTGCCGTACAGAATGTTGGCATCCACATCGAACTTTTTCACCAGAGTGGATATGACGGGCTCGGCAGTGACTTCTCCAAAAAAGCCTATCTTCACGATTCGGCCGGCCAGCTGGCGGCTGCCTAAATTGCGTATTCTCTGTTTCAGTTCTTCGGGCAGCTCAGATAGGGTGATTGAATTTAAGAAATTTCTCGCGGTATCTGTTTTTGGATTTGCAAAGACCTCCAGCAGGGGCCCTTGTTCCACAACTCTGCTCTTTTCGATGACTGCTACACTGTTACAAATCTGCTTTATAACATTCATCTCGTGAGTGATAAGCACTATGGTAATTCCTAATTTCTTGTTGATATCCTTCAGGAGGTTTAAAATGGAAAGGGTTGTCTGGGGGTCCAGGGCTGAAGTGGCTTCATCGCACAGCAGCACCTTCGGGTCATTGGCCAAAGCCCTAGCAATGCCCACCCTCTGCTTCTGACCTCCGGAAAGCTGTGAGGGGAAGCTGTCGGCCTTATCTGAAAGCCCTACCAGGTCCAGTAGTCTTTCCACTTTTTGATTGATAGTCTTTTTATCGACGCCGGCTATCTCCAGGGGAAAAGCCACATTGTTCCTTACGTTTCTGGAAGTGAGAAGGTTGAAATGCTGGAAAATCATGCCTATCTTCTTGCGCATTTCTTTTAATTGGTTGGGAGCGAGAGAAGTCATTTCCACGCCGTCTATTTCCACCGAACCCGAAGTAGGTTTTTCAAGCATGTTGATGCACCTGAGCAGCGTGCTCTTGCCAGCGCCGCTTAATCCTATCACGCCGAAGATTTCTCCCTTCTTAATGTGGAGGTTGACCCCTTCCAGCGCCGTTACATCCCCTGCATCCGAATGGTATACTTTGGTCAAATTTTTTATTAATATCATTTTTAAATACCCCCGCCAAAAAATTAAAATAAAAAAACCCCTTCTGACAATAAGAAGAGGCATCGCAAACCCTCTCATCTGTCAGAACATAAAGTTCTGCAGGAATTAGCACCGATGCAGCGGGAATTGTTTCACTGCCGGTTGCCGGGCGTCATAGGGCCAGTCCCTCAGCCTGCTCTTGATAAGAGTTTTAATATTCATTTTTATTGATTAACATGTTAGCATGATTTATTTGATTTGTCAATAGTGTATCAGAAAATAACCTATTGATTAATGTCAAATAATATAGTAAAATGTAAAAAGCTGGATATAATCAAAATAGGAGGGCCTTAGATTGAGAATTGTGAGATTCAGGTTTAATGATGAGATAAAATTCGGAGTTCTGGATACCGATTCTATTTCAGAAATAAAAGGAAATGTTTTCGGTGACTTTAAAACAGACAAAAACTGTTACGGTATTTCGGAAGTAACATTACTCGCCCCCACAGCTCCTTCCAAAATAATATGCGTGGGGAAAAACTACAGAGAACACGCACTGGAGATGGGGGAAGGGATTCCTGAAGAACCCATATTATTTTTAAAACCGCCAACAGCCGTTATAAACCCCGGCGATGGAATCGTATATCCCGACATGTCCCAAAGGGTGGATTATGAGGGTGAACTGGCTGTGGTTATAAGGGCAGTATGTAAAAATGTGCCGCCTGAGGATATTCCCCGATACATCCTGGGGTATACCTGCGGCAATGATGTCACGGCCCGGGACCTGCAGAAAAAGGATATACAGTGGACCAGGGGCAAATCTTTTGATACTTTCTGTCCTCTGGGACCATGGATCGAAACAGAGCTAAATCCTGACAACCTAAAAATACAGACATATCTAAACGGTGAACTGAAACAGAGTTCTTCAACTGCGATGATGATAACTCCTGTTTATGAACTCATAAGCTTCATGTCCCGGGTAATGACCCTTATACCCGGCGATGTGGTGATGACCGGCACCCCCGAGGGTATCGGCCCCATGCAAAAGGGGGATACTGTGGAGGTTGTTATAGAAGGTATAGGTAAGTTGAAGAATTATGTTTTATGATCCCGAAAACTTCGGGGTTTTTTGTATAAAAAACAGGAATTAGGAAAAAATAATATTTAGATGAAATACATAGATAAATAAAGAAGAATAGAGATTAAAAGATAATTTTTCGAAAATTATACGATTTTTTTAACTTTATATACTTGAACGGAAGTTTACAGTATGTTATAATGTTTGTGAAAGAACTAACAGTCTTTATAATTATTGTACTAATTTTCCTATACTCATATATAAAAAATACGCAGAAAAAGGAGGGAAATCGATGACAAGAAACGAGTACTTAGACCGCGAAAGAGATATGCTGCTGAAAGCCTATACCACCGCAACTGGCGATGAAAAGCGGGAGATCATGCTAAAAATAATGAGCATAGATACTCAAGCCGGCGACAAGGATACTTATGGCAGGAAATCCAGTGGTTTTTTCACCCGCCGCAGAAACAAGATCATTTACATGAACTAAAAACCGGGAGGCCCCCGGTTTTTACATTTTGCCACAAAAATATCAGGACTTTCTTTCAGCCTATTATAAGCATGAATAAAGTTTTCCCTACCTTTAACATAAAAGGCTGCCGAAGGAGCCGAAAACAACCGAAAGGTTTATATATAAACTCCCCTTTTTAGGAAGCACCGGGATAGTTCCCTTGCTTCCTTTTTAATTAAGCTTTGGTTCTGCACCGAACATATTTTCGTGTTTTCTCTTTTCATGGAAATTATTATATGATATAATAATCTAACGATATGGTTTAGTGATAGAATATAGCGCCGAAAATATTAAAAATGATGATACTGAAACGAAAAGAAGGTGTTTTTATGGGGAACTTTCAGGTAATTTCTGAATATGTTCCGCGGGGCGACCAGCCCAGAGCCATAAAAGAGCTGGCCGAAGGAGTCAGAAAGGGATTTAAGTTCCAGACGCTTTTAGGGGCTACCGGCACCGGCAAGACTTTTACCATAGCTCACCTCATCCAGGAGGTCCAGAAACCCACTCTTGTAATAGCCCACAACAAGACCCTGGCGGGACAACTCTGCAGCGAGCTCAAAGAGTTCCTGCCCAACAATGCGGTAGAGTACTTTGTGAGCTATTATGACTACTATCAGCCCGAGGCGTACATCCCCCAGACAGACACCTATATCGAAAAAGACTCTTCCATAAACGACGAGATCGATAAATTAAGACACTCGGCCACGGCTGCCCTTTTCGAACGCAGGGATGTGGTCATAGTTGCCAGCGTTTCATGCATATACAGTTTGGGTTCTCCTGAAGATTACGAAAATCAGGTTATTTCTCTCAGGCCGGGTATGGAGAGGGAGAGAGACGAAGTAGTCCGCAAACTGATAGATATCCAGTACAGCCGTAACGAATACGATTTCCAGCGGGGGACCTTCCGGATGCGCGGTGATGTGCTGGAAATATACCCGGCATCCTTTACGGAAAGGGCCATCCGGGTGGAATTTTTCGGGGATACCATCGATAGGATCACAGAAGTGGATACCTTAACTGGTGAAATAATAGGGCAGAGAAACCATGTCTCCATTTTCCCCGCATCCCATTATGCGACACCTAAAGACAAGATTGAGGCTGCCATAAAATCCATCCAGGAAGAATTAAAACAGCGGCTGGCAGAGTTCAGGGAAAAGGGTAAAGTACTGGAGGCAGCCCGCTTGGAACAGAGGACTAATTATGACATAGAAATGCTCCGGGAGATGGGTTACTGCAAGGGCATAGAAAACTACTCCAGGCATCTTACCGGAAGGAAGCCGGGAGAAGCGCCCTTCACCCTTCTGGATTATTTTCCAAAGGATTATCTCATAATAATTGATGAATCCCACGTTACCCTGCCGCAACTGCATGCCATGTGGGCTGGGGACAGGTCCCGGAAGGAAGCCTTGGTGGAACACGGATTCAGGCTGCCTTCGGCCTTTGATAACAGGCCTCTCGTTTTCGAAGAATTCGAGGAACGTATAAATCAGGCGGTTTTTCTTTCGGCCACACCGGGGCCCTATGAACTGCAGAAAAGTTCGCAGGTGGTGGAACAGATCATACGCCCCACGGGCCTGGTGGACCCCGAAGTGGAGATAAGACCGGTAAAGGGTCAGATCGATGACCTCATTGCCGAGATAAAGAAAAGGGCTCAAAAAGACCAGAGGGTGCTAGTGACCACACTTACCAAGAAGATGGCGGAAGACCTTACCGATTATCTTAAAGAATCAGGCATCAGGGTGAGGTACCTTCACTCGGAAATCCATACTCTGGAACGGCTGCAGATACTCAGGGACCTGAGATTGGGAAAGTTTGACTGTCTGGTGGGCATAAATCTTTTGAGAGAAGGCCTTGACCTACCGGAGGTGTCCCTGGTAGCCATACTGGATGCGGATAAGGAAGGTTTTCTCAGATCAGAGACATCCCTTATACAGACCATAGGCCGGGCCGCCCGCAATGTGGAGGGGAAGGTCATCATGTACGCCGATACCATCACCGAATCCATGGCCAGGGCTATAAATGAGACCAACCGGCGCCGCAAGATTCAGATGGATTACAACAGAAAACATGGTATAGTCCCCCAGACCGTCAAAAAAGCGGTGAGAGATATCATTGAAGCCACAAAAGTGGCGGAAGACGGCACCGAATATCTGCCGGACAAAGATGTGGCCAGGTTGAGCAAAAAGGAATTGAAAAACTATATTGAAAAACTTGAGAAGGATATGAAGGAAGCAGCAAAAAATCTCGAATTCGAAAAGGCCGCAAGGCTGAGGGACCTCATATTCGAGCTGCAGGCAGAAGCTTTCAGTGTGGTGCGGAAAGTGGAAGTTGGAGGGCGGAAATCGGACTAAAAGCGAGCTCTGGGACCAGAGGTCAGATTGAGTTGGATTAACCAAGAAGGCAAATCCTTGATATGATAAAGTATGCGTGAAAAAAGAAAACTGTTTTTGGAGTGATAATCGGTGTCTGCAGATAAAATCATTGTAAAAGGTGCTCGAGAACATAACTTAAAGAATATAGATGTGGAGATTCCCAGGGATAGGCTGGTAGTTATTACAGGCCTGTCCGGTTCTGGGAAATCCACGCTGGCCTTTGATACCATCTACGCCGAAGGTCAGAGGCGGTATGTGGAATCTCTTTCGGCTTATGCGCGCCAGTTTCTTGGCCAGATGGACAAACCAGATGTAGATTACATTGAGGGACTTTCTCCGGCCATTTCCATAGACCAGAAGACAACCAGCAAAAATCCCAGGTCAACGGTAGGAACCGTGACGGAAATATATGATTACCTCAGGCTGCTTTTTGCCAGGATAGGAAAGCCCCACTGCCCTAGATGCGGCAGGGAGATTACCCAGCAGACCATAGACCAGATGGTGGATGCCGTTATGGAACTGCCAGCAGGTACCAGAATTCAGGTGATGGCTCCAGTGGTGCGGGGAAGGAAGGGTGAGTACCAGAAACTTTTTGACCAGATAAAAAAGAGCGGTTTTGTCAGAATACGGGTGGACGGGGAGATAAAGGAGGCCGGCGAGGAAATCAAACTGGACAAATATAAGAAGCACAATATTGAAATCGTGGTGGACAGGATTGTGTTAAAGCCTGGAATAGAATCAAGGCTGGCCGATTCCATAGAGACGGCCCTAGCCCAGGCAGAAGGTCTGGTGATAATAGATGTCATCGATGATCAGGAAATGTTGTTTTCCCAGAATTTTGCCTGTGCGGACTGCGGTGTGAGCCTTGAGGAACTCACTCCCCGCATGTTTTCTTTCAACAGCCCTTACGGTGCGTGTCCAGTATGCAGCGGCCTGGGGATCAATATGGAAATAGACCCTGATCTAGTCATCCCCGACCGTTCCAAATCCATCTTGGAGGGCGCCGTTGAGCCGTGGAACAGTTCGCCCGATGGATATTATTATCAGATGCTGAAGGCTGTATTGAATCATTACGGGTACGATGTGGACACTCCCATAAAGGATATGCCGCCGGAAGTGGTAGATGTACTTCTCTACGGTTCCCGAGAACCTATAGAGTTTTACTATGAAAGCCGCTATGGAGACAACACCAGGCATTTCAGGGGATATTTTGAAGGTGTTGTGAATAATTTGAAGAGGCGGTATCAAGAAACAGGCTCGGAATGGTCCCGGGAGGAGATCGAAGACTACATGAGCACAAAGCCATGCCCGGCCTGCAAGGGTGCGAGGCTAAAGCCCGAAAGCCTTGCAGTGACGGTGGGAGGCAAGTCCATAGCGGAAGTTACGGCCTTATCCATCCGGGAGGCCATGAGTTTTTTTGAAAATCTTCCCCTCACCAGGAGGGAGGAAATGATAGCCCATCAGGTATTAAAAGAAATTAAGAACCGCCTTCAATTTCTGGTAGATGTGGGCCTTGATTATCTTACTCTGGATCGGGCATCGGGTACCCTTTCCGGCGGCGAATCCCAGAGGATAAGGCTGGCCACTCAGATCGGTTCCCGGCTGGTGGGAGTGCTGTACATCCTGGACGAGCCCAGTATAGGACTTCACCAACGGGACAACGAAAGGTTGCTGAAGACCCTAAAGGAACTGAGGGACCTCGGGAATACGGTACTGGTGGTGGAGCATGATGAGGATACCATGAGAGCGGCGGATTACATTATAGATATCGGCCCCGGAGCGGGAGAGCACGGCGGCCGTGTGGTGGCGGCAGGACCGTTGTCAGCCATAGTGGAGTGCGACACTTCCATAACCGGGCAGTATCTCAGCGGCAAAAAAAGAATTCCGGTGCCAGCCATAAGGAGAAAGCCGGGCGATAAATGGCTGGAGCTGAAAGGATGCCGGGAGCACAATCTAAAGAATATCGATGTGAGATTTCCGCTGGGGCTTTTCATATGCGTAACAGGCGTGTCGGGATCGGGGAAGAGCACATTAATCAATGAAATACTTTACAAAGCGCTTAAATATAAACTGTATAACTCGCGGTCAAATCCAGGTGATTTTGACGAAATTCTGGGGGTGGAACATGTAGAAAAGGTGATAGACATAGACCAGTCTCCTATAGGGAGGACCCCGAGGTCTAACCCGGCCACTTATACAAATGTCTTTAACGACATCCGGGAAGTATTCGCCATGACCCCGGAGGCCCGCATGAGGGGATACAAGCCCGGGCGCTTCAGCTTCAACGTAAAGGGAGGCAGATGCGAGGCATGTAAGGGAGACGGCATCATCAAAATCGAGATGCACTTTCTGGCAGATATATATGTGCCCTGCGAGGTATGCAAGGGAAAGCGTTACAACAGGGAAACTCTGGAGGTAAAATACAAGGGCAAGAATATATCCGAGGTGCTCGACATGACAGTCGAAGAAGCCCTGGAATTTTTCCAAAACATTCCAAAAATAAAGCGCAAGCTGGAAACCTTAAAAGATGTGGGGCTGGGTTACATCAAGCTGGGACAATCCTCCACCACGTTATCGGGTGGGGAAGCCCAGAGGGTGAAGCTGGCTACCGAACTCTCCAGGAAAAGCAACGGTGGCACAGTATATATTCTTGACGAGCCTACTACCGGTTTGCACCCTGCGGATATACAAAACCTCTTGAATGTGCTGCACCGGCTGGTGGAGGGCGGCAGCACCGTGATAGTCATAGAGCACAACCTGGATGTCATCAAGACAGCCGACTACATCATAGATTTAGGCCCCGAGGGAGGGGACAGAGGCGGAGAAGTGGTAGCCACCGGTACCCCGGAAGAGGTGGCGGAGAACCATGGTTCTTATACGGGACAGTTTTTAAAAAAAGTACTGGAGGTAAAGGCTGCAGGGTCAAAAATTAAGGAATCCAAAACCGCAGAATCCAAAGCTGTAAAGGCTCCGAAAAACTCCCGGAAAAAGAAACAGATGGCAGTAGAATAAAAATAAATCTTTTTCCCGATAAAAGGGGGAAGGACTATGGACTACAAATTTCTTTTTGAATCCATGCTTACCCACTTAAGACAGGGCATCCTGGTTGTGGATCCCGATGCCAATGTAATATTCTACAATGAACCTGTGACACATATAGCGGGGATTGATGCCGAAGATGCCATAGGCAAAAATATTCTGGAAATATTCCCGAGTTTAACTCCGGATACAAGCACATTTTATTATGTATTGAGGACAGGAAAGCCGCTGATTGATTATGTTCAAACATATTTTAATTATCGCGGAGAGCAGGTTACGACACTGACCTCTACCATGCCGCTGATAAAAGACGGAAGGATCATAGGAGCGTTTGAACTTTACAGAGATGTGGCCACGATCGGTGAATTGTCCGAAAAGATTATTTCGCTGCAAAGGGAATTATTCAGGAAGGCTTCAAGTCAAAAGGTCTACATTGAAAATCAGGCCCAATATACATTAGATGATATTATCGGCGAAAGCGCTGCCATAAAAGAGCTCAAAGATAAAGCAAAAAAGATAGCGGAGAGCAATTCTCCTGTCCTGGTCTACGGAGAAACTGGGACCGGCAAGGAACTCCTGGTCCAGGCTATTCATAACGCAAGTTTTACAAGGAAGAACAAACCTTTTATAGCCCAGAACTGTGCGGCTTTGCCGAAAACGCTTCTGGAAGGTATACTTTTTGGAACTACCGCAGGTAGCTTCACCGGTGCAAAAGACCGACCCGGTCTTTTTGAGCTGGCAGATGGAGGGACGTTATTTTTAGACGAAATAAATTCAATGGATATCGAGCTCCAGGCAAAATTGTTGAGGGTACTTCAGGATGGAGTAGTAAGGCGACTGGGAGGGGTAAAAACTATTGTTGTTGATGTGAGAGTGATTGCTTCAACCAATGAACACCCATTAAAATCCGTTGAAAAAAGACTTTTAAGAGAGGATTTATATTACAGATTAAATGTTATTTCTTTGACAATTCCTCCCCTGAGAGAGAGAAAAGAAGATATACCTGTACTGACGGAGCATTTTATAAAATTTTATAACAGGCAATTATGTAAAAATGTTAAAGGAATTACCCGGGAAGCAATGGACTTGCTCATGAATTACTCATGGCCTGGAAATGTAAGGGAATTAAAATCGAGGATCGAAAGCATAATGAATTTTATGGATGGAGATATAATTACCGTAAAAGAGATTGCTACAAAAAATTCCAATTATTTTACGGCTTACGAAGGAATGGAATTTCAGCTTCAGAATAAAAACTCATTCGGTGTGCCTCCCCTGGAAGAGACAATGGAGAATTTTGAAAAGAACCTCATTCAAAAAGCCATAAGTAAAGCTAACGGCAATTATGCCGAGGCGGCGAGACTCCTTAAGATTCCGAGGCAGACCCTTCACAATAAAATAAAAAAATACGGCATTACAAAAAAATTTATAACAGAATAGACGTAACACATTTAAGAAAAGTGTCTCAAAAATGGGTCGGTGTGTAATTAAATGATACACCTTTTTATTTTTGACTTTCAACTAATACTCTTCTTTGTTTTATGGGGCTTTAAATATGAAAAATAGCATGGTATTGGAAAATAAATAAATATAGATTAGGTTATCAAGGTCCATCGAAAAAGGGGTAAGATATAAAATTGCGTTTTTCAAGGGTACTAATTATTTTAGGTGATGGAAGGAGTTCAAAAATGCTTTTAGAAAAACAAATCGATAAACTAGTCAGTCTAATGAAAGAAAACAAAACAGATATACTGGTAGTAGGGCCTTCACCGGATCTCGAATACCTGACTGGACTTCACCCTCTGATTGATGAAAGATTCAAAGCACTGTTCATTTTATCGGACGGGAGATATTTTTATGTTTCTCCTGAACTGTGCTATGAAGAGACCAGGGAAGTGCTCGGCGAAAATGTAGATATATTCACATGGAGCGATTCCGAAGGTTTTCTTGAAGCATTCGGCAAAATAAATAAAAATTATGATTTAAATGGCAAAACTATAGGAGTAAACGATGGAATAAGGGCTGTAGATTTAATCGAAATGAGAGATATTTTAAATATAAATTTTAAAAACGGTTGCCGCATAATGGAAAAAATGAGGATCATAAAGTCGAAGGAAGAGATGGAAAACCTGAGAAGAGCGGCTCAAATCGCCGATAAGGCGGCAGCTCAAATCATAACACATATCCGACCTGGGATTACGGAAAGAGAAATCAAAGGTAAGCTGGAGGAGCTCCTTTTGGAAAGTGGCGGCCAGGAACTGGCTTTTGAAACCATTGTGGCGTCGGGGGCCAACAGTTCCAAGCCCCATTATAACGGGAGCGGTAGGGCAATCGAGAAAAAAGATGTAATAATAATGGATTTTGGATGCAGATATAACGGATATTGTTCAGACATTTCAAGGACCGTTTTTGTGGGTGAACCGACGGATGAGCAGAAGAAAATTTACGGCATTGTAGTTGAAGCGAACAGCAAAGCGGAAGCCTGTGCAAGGCAGGGCGCTACGGCGGAAGAAGTGGACCTGGCAGCAAGAAATGTAATAAGAGAAGCAGGTTACGGGCAGTTTTTTTTAAACAGGACCGGCCACGGCATAGGAGTGGGTGTACATGAAGCGCCTTACATTATGGAAGGCAACAAACAGGTACTGGAAAACGGCATGGCTTTCAGCGTGGAACCGGGAATTTATATACCCGGCAGATTCGGGATGAGGGTAGAGGATATAGTCCTGATAAATGACGGCAGGGGCGAGGTGCTCAATAATGCTTCGAAAGAGATGATAATAATACGCTCATAAAAAGATTTTCAAGGATGTCCTGAAACAGGACATCTTTTATTATTGTGAATAAAATAAAGTTCAGAGGATACAAGCTTTAAGGTTTTTATTTAATGCATAACACTGGTTATAATTTTAGGATTGATTTAATGCAGAATACTGGTTATAATTGAAAGCATTAAAAACGTTTCGGCTACTGCCTAGAGCAGGTACATAATTTAAGAAGATGTCTTAAAAGTGGGCTTGATATGTCTTTGAAATGGGACGTTTTATTAACAGTATTTACGCCATGCTGCCATATTGATGCTTATTTATAGAGATAAAGACAAACTGAGAACTTAATCTGAAGTTTAAAACACGTTTGGCATAATATTTGCGAAATATTTAACATTAATTGAGCTGTATTATACAAAGACATATAAAAAAATAAATACATTTTTAAGAAAGGCGATGCGTAAAAATGTCAATTGAGGACAATTATTTAGACCATTATAATTCAAAATCAACGGTGACATGGCAGGACTACGCTCGGGCGGACATGTTCTTGCCGAAAGGTGCCTGCAAGTTGATGTTTGGCTTATATGTCAAGCCAAACTGGATAGATAAAAGCGATTGCTTTTGGTACAGAATTGATACCCGTCGAGGAAACAAATTCATGTTTGTAAATCCGGAAGCAGACATTCACGAAGAGGCTTTTGACCATGAACGGCTTGCAGCCGAGCTTTCGCGGTCAACGGGCGTTCCGTATACACAATGGAATCTTCCTTTTGAGCGCTTTGATTACTCTGACGGCAGGGAATCTATCGCCTTTGACCTGGGGGATATACGCTGGAAATGCAATCTTAAAACCTATGAATTAACGGCCGAGCATGTACAGATAAAGAGCAGTGGCAATGGGGTAAAATCGCCGGATGGTCGATGGGATGCGTTCATTAAAGATTATAACCTGTATGTGCGTTCTGAAATCACCGGTGAAGAAATTCAGCTAACCAGCGACGGGCAACCAAAATGCCATTACGGATTGCCGCTTCAGTCTCCACTGGTTTCAGCGGGCCTCAGAGAGCCTCAGGGGCCTGCCATCATCTGGTCGCCCGATTCTACGAAATTATTAACGTATAAAATAGATCACCGCGATGCGAATGAACTTCAGTTAATCCAATCCGTTCCGAAGGATGGCAGCAAGAGGCCTAAGTGTCATCCGTATGTCTATCCGCTTCCCGGGGATGAAAACCTGCCAAAGGTGGAGCCTGTTATCATTGACGTCGAAAAGCGGGAACAGATAAGGGTCGAAATGGAGCCCATCTCATTGTTTTACTATGAAGGGCCTTACTTTTGGGTACACTGGGCAAAAGGCAAACCTGGGCGAATTTACCTTTTAAAACCCGAACGGGGTTTTACAGCCCTTAAACTTTATGTGCTGGACCCCGAGACCGGGGCAGGCAAATTGCTTGCTACACTTTCTGAACCGGTGCTCCCCTGGGCCTGGGGCGGACCTCCGACTATTTGTGAGATGAATCGGAACGAAGAAAACTCAATGTCCATAGATGAACATGCAAGATGGATAGCTGATGATGGAAGGGAGTTTATTTGGATTTCTCAGCAGGACGGCTGGGCACACTTGTATTTGTATGATGGATTGACTGGAAAACTAAAAAGACAGATTACGTCGGGGTCATGGGTAGTCCGCGAAATTAAATACGTGGACGAGAAAGAAGGGGTTATTTATTTCACTGCCGGAGGGCGAGAGCCAGAACGGGATCCATACTATCGACATCTGTATCGGGTTAAGATGGACGGCAGCAATTTGCAGCTGCTTACACCCGAGGACGCAGAACATGAAGTTACTTTTTCACCTACGGGGAAATATTTTATAGACACATACTCCAGAGTTGATCTGCCTCCGGTTACTGTATTGCGAAATGCTGACGGCAAGCTGGTGCGAAAGCTCGAAGAGGCTGATATAGAACTCCTACTTGCCACCGGCTGGAAATTTCCCGAAAGGTTCTGCGCAAAGGCGAGGGACGGGGTCACGGATATTTATGGCGTCATTATAAGACCGTCTAATTTTGACCCCAGCAAGAAATACCCTGTTATTGAAGGCAATTATTCGGGTCCGCATACCATCCGGGTACCAAAGGCATTCGCCGGAGGCCATGCGAAAACACAGTTTTGGCACGATCAGGCTCTTGCAGAGCTGGGGTTTATAGTGGTCTCTGTTGACGGTCTGGGAATGGCATTTCGTTCCAAGGCTTTTCAGGACTTTTCATATAAGAACCTAGGCGATGCAGGTCTTGAAGATCATATAGCGGCATTTCGCCAGCTGGCGGCCCGCTATCCGTACATGGACCTTAATCGAGTGGGGATCTACGGTTATTCAGCCGGTGGGTACGCTGCCGCCCATGCTATCCTGGCTCATCCCGATTTTTACAAAGTTGCAGTAACCTGGGCCGGCAATCACGACCATAGAATCGATAAGGCAAGCTGGGTGGAACGGTACATGGGCTTTCCGGTAGGAGGCCACTATGAAGAACAGGCAAATCCAAGCATTGCTCACAATTTGAAGGGCAAGCTTTTCCTGATGCACGGCGAAATGGACGAAAATGTTCCTCCGGCGGCAACGCTTCAACTGGTAGATGCCTTGATTAAAGCCAATAAAGATTTCGATTTCCTGATTCTCCCGAATGGTGTTCACGGTTCCGGGAATCATCCGTATGTAACTCGCAAAAGGTGGGATTATTTTGTTCAGCATTTGCTTGGAGCGACGCCGCCGCACGGCTACATCATAAAAAACTGTTGATAAGCTAGAGTTATACAAAGTATAATTTAAGGAGCGTGTAACATTATGAAGCGTATAGAAAAATTGCTGGATGTTATGGAAAAAGAGAATTTGGATGGGATGTTTCTGGTTAAGGATGCCAACATACGTTATTTGAGCGGCTTTACCGGTTCCGAATCATATGTGGTAATATCTGAAAAAGGAAGAGCTTTTATAACGGATTCCAGGTACACCGAGCAGGCTGAGCAGGAATGTCCTGGATTCGAAGTAATCAAATGGCGATCGCCTAATCCTGATTTGCCGGAGACGATCAAGTCAGTGTGCGCTAGGTTCGGCATCAAAAGATTGGGCTTTGAGAAAAACTGCGTCAGCGTGGATCTATACGAAAAATTGAAGGATGGATTGGGCGATGTAGAGCTTGTAGGTACCATAGGATTGGTTGAGAAGGTAAGAAGTGTAAAGGACAGCGATGAAATTGAATGCATAAAGAAAGCAGCGGAGATTACAGATGAAGCCTTCGACGAAATTTTAAAATATATAAAACCCGGAGTGACTGAGAGGGATATCGAAAGGGAGCTTGCATACGTTATACGAAAAAGAGGAGCCGATGATATAGGGTTTTCAATTATCGTTGCATCAGGGAAAAACAGTTCAAAGCCTCATGCAATTCCTTCCAACAAGTCCGTAGAAGCAGGAGATTTCATAACTATTGATGTAGGTTCCATGTATAAAGGGTACAGGTCGGATATGACCCGTACCGTGGTTTTGGGTAAGGCAAGTGATAAACAAATAAGCATTTACAACATCGTAAAAAAGTCGCAGGAGGAGTCCATAAAGATAATAAAAGCAGGGGTAGAATGCAAGGCTGTAGATAAGCTGGCAAGAGATGTTATCATAGAAGCAGGAATCAAGGAGGTGTTTGAATATGGATTAGGACACGGCGTAGGTCTGGAAATTCATGAAGAGCCGTTTATGTCAGCCAAATCTACTTTAATCCTTGAAGAAGGCAATGTAGTAACTGTCGAACCTGGCATATATATACCAGGATGGGGGGGTGTCAGAATCGAGGATACAGTCGTAGTAACAAAAGATGGATGTGAAATCATTACAAAGTCGCCAAAGCATCTAATCATAATATAGAAATTCATTTAAAACAAGGGGGCTTAGCATTAATGAAAAAGAAATTTGTATCAATTATAGCATTATTGCTGGTTATACTGATAGCTAGCACCACATTCGTGGGTTGCGGGAGCAAAAATTCAGAGGAAAAAGGCAATGCGGAATCTGCTGGAAAATCTCAAGTATTGACTTTTGCGCAGACGGCTGAAATACCTAGCCTTGATCCACAGCTTCAAAACTCAATGCAATCATTTGAGGTAACAAATGCAATTTTTGAGGGTCTTGTGAGACTGCATGATGGCAAGGTTCAGCCGGGCATGGCGGAAAAGTGGGACATCTCAAGCGATGGAAAGACCTATACTTTCCATCTTAGGGATGCAAAATGGTCTGACGGACAACCAGTGACAGCCTACGATTTTGAATACGGCATTAGAAGACTGCTCGATCCAAAAACAGGTTCAGCTTACGCATTTGCAGGATATGGCATTTTAAACGGTTATGAATACAACACTGGAAAAGTAACTGATGTGAGCAAGCTGGGAGTAAAGGCTCTTGATGAAAAGACTCTGGAAATAAAGCTGGCCAATCCTGCGGCTTATTTCTTGGGCTATCTTAGCCTTCCGTGCTTCATGCCAACCAGGGAAGATATCGTTGAGAAATATGGCAACAACTTTGCACTTGAAGCCGAAAACAATGTTTATAATGGACCATTTATTTTGAAGGAATGGAAGCATGAATCAGGTGTAACTCTGGAAAAAAATCCGGATTACTGGAACAAAGATGCTATAAAGCTGGACAAAGTAAATATACTGCAGATTACTGACCCAAATACAGCCCTTAGCATGTATGAGAATGGAGAGCTTGACTTCGTTTCTATACCGAATACATTGTGGGATAAATATAAAGATAATCCCAAAACCAAGCTCATCATGAATGGAGCAATTGATTGGCTGAGGCTGAATCTTAATGCTCCGGGAAAACCATGGCTGGCAAACAAAGACTTCAGAAAAGCCTTAAACTATGCAATCAATAGGGAAGAATACGTTAATACTGCCACTAAGGGTCTTTATCTCCCGTATACAAGGCTAGTGCTTCCGATGGTTGTAGGTGCAAAAGGAGGAAAATATACTGAAGAAAGCCCCATTGACATTTATCCTACTACCGGTGATAGCGCAAAAGCAAAGGAATATCTTGCCAAAGCAATGGCTGCTCTTAATATCAAGGATCCTAAAGATATAACTTTGGAATTGAAGTTTTCCGATTCGGCTGCCGATAAAGCACTTGCAGAAGTGCTGCAGGACCAGTTGACAAGAAATCTTGGCATTACAGTTACTATAAAGCTGGTTACCTATAAACAGAAATTGGCTGATGATACAGCCAAACAGTATGATGCCGTATACAATGGATGGATGCCTGACTATGACGACCCGATGACATATCTTGAGCTGTTTGAAAGCAATAACAGCCAGAACTCCACCGGCTGGAGTAATGCAGAGTATGACAAGCTGATAGAAGCTGCGAGAACCGAAGTTGATCCGGTCAAGAGACAGCAGTATTTCTGGGATGCTGAAAAGATACTCGTTGATGAGGCTCCATTTGTACCTCTGCAGTGCAGAAGGCTTGGGTATCTTGAAAAGGATAATTTGAAAGGTATGTCAAGATACTTTGTCGGTTCTGATATAGATTTCGTGTTTGCATATTTTGAATAAAGGTTTATTGGGGCGCTCTTTATCTAAGGTTTCATTTAGCCCCGGATAAAAGAGTGCCCTTCATATATTTATAAAAGTGAATTGAGTTATTTGCTACATTAGCATCGTTTAAACCTCGAAGGGAGGCAGGCATTTGGGAAGATATATATTGAAAAGATTTATAGTATCTTTGTTTACGGTGCTGGTGCTCGTCACTACAGTCTTTATACTCATTAGGCTAATGCCGGGGGATCCGTTTGTTAGTGAAAAGATGACTCCTGAAATAAAAGCAAATATGATGGCATATTATGGATTTGACAAGCCTCTCTACGTGCAATACTTTCACTACATCGGCAATCTCTTGCGTGGAGATTTAGGTCTTTCATTAAAATACAGCAACAGAAGTGTAAATACCATACTTGCTCAAACCTTTCCTGTTTCTGCGGATTTGGGTATAAGATCGATAATACTTGCAACAATACTTGGCCTTTTTCTTGGAGTAATGGCAGCCCTAAATAATGGGAGGTTTTTTGATTATTTTTGTGTATTTATAGCTATAGTCGGAGTATCTGTACCTGATTTTATAAATGGTTCACTACTTCAATATATTTTTGGTTTGAAGCTCAAGCTGTTTCCGATAGCAAGATGGGAAGGATTTAGATATACCATACTTCCGGTTTTTGCACTGTCGCTATATACTCTTGCAGTTATAACGAGGACAATGAGGGCCAGTATGCTGGAAGTGATAAATCAGGATTATATTATGACTGCACAGGCGAAAGGTCTGTCACAGTGGCAGATTATCACAAGACATCAAATTCGAAATGCCATACTTCCTATAGTAACAATTTTGGGTCCCATTACTGCAGGGATTTTGACTGGGACTTTTGTGATAGAGCAAATATATGCTATACCGGGCATGGGAAGGTTTTATGTATCGGGTATTAATGACCTTGATTATAGTATGATACTTGGCATGACGGTTTTCTACGGAGTATTTCTTGTAGCAGCCAATTTTATCGTCGATATAATCTATGGATTAGTCGACCCAAGAATAAGAATATCCGGAAAGTAAGGTGAATCAGACGATGCAGGATCCAATTATTATTAACGATGATATGTTTACAGTTGTCGGTAACGATATTGAAAATTACAATACTATAACCAGGCCAAGCCTAACATACTGGCAGGATGCATGGATGAGATTGAAAAAAAATAAAGTAGCAATGCTGGGCCTTTCTATTATCGTATTGTATATTATTATGGCAATAATTGGTCCATATCTAAATTCTATGGATTATAGGACAACCGATTCAACTGCCACGGATCAGCTTCCAAGCCTTAAGCACTGGTTTGGCACGGATTCTCTGGGTCGTGACCTTTGGGTAAGACTGTGGCTGGGTGCCAGGGTTTCACTTACTATTGGATTTGCCGTTACTCTACTCAATCAGTTCATAGGTATCATTATAGGTGGCATATCAGGCTATTTTGGCGGGACATTGGATATGATTATCATGAGAATTATTGATGTACTTTATGGAATACCCTCATTGATTGTGGCAATACTTGTCATGATGGTCAGAGGCGGTTCCGGTATGACCAGTCTAATAATAGCCATGGTAATTATAGGCTGGATAGGAAGTGCACGTTTTGTAAGAGGGCAGGTACTTCAATTAAAGAATCAGGAATTTGTACTGGCATCAAAAGTGCTGGGCGCAAGTAGCATGAGAATCATTATGAAGCACCTCATACCCAATATGATGGGGCTTCTAATTACAAATATAACAATGGCGATTCCCGGAGCGATATTTGGAGAAGCTTTTTTGAGTTATATCGGTATAGGAATCCAGCCTCCGGACACAAGCTGGGGGCAGCTTGCACAGGCGGGTTCACAAACTTTCAGAGTATACCCGTGGGAAATGTTCCTGCCTTCGTTTTTCATCAGCACTACGATGCTTTCCCTGAATTTGCTTGGTGATGGTTTGAGAGACGCATTGGATCCCAAAATGCGCGGGACAACAAGATGATAATGATGCAGACTTGAAGCAGGGGGTAAAAAATGGGCAGATTATTGGATGTGAGAAACCTTAAAGTAAATTTTAAGACTTATGGTGGCCAGGTAAATGCTGTAAGGGGAGTATCGTTTTATTTGGATGAGGGAGAATGCGTAGCTATTGTCGGCGAATCGGGCTGCGGCAAGAGCGTAACTTCAAAAGCCATAATGAAACTTATTCCTTCGCCGCCCGGTGAGATAACAGATGGTGAGATAATATTTAAAAATACCGATTTGCTAAAATTGAGTAAAAAAGACATGATGGAAATAAGAGGTTCTGAAATAGGCATGATATTTCAGGATCCCATGACATATTTAAATCCAACAATGACTATTGGAAGACAGATACAGGAAGCTATAGAAAGACATACAAAATTAAACAAGAGACAAGCCATAGAAAAAGTAAGAGAGATGCTTAATTTTGTCGGCATACCTAATCCCGATAAGAGGATGCGCCAGTATCCCCATGAGTTTTCAGGAGGGATGAGGCAGCGTGTCATGATAGCAATAGCCATGGCGTGCAATCCAAAGCTTTTAATTGCAGATGAACCTACTACTGCATTGGATGTAACCATACAGGCACAGATTTTGGATTTAATGAAATCCTTTCAAAAAAAGTTCAACACTTCAATAATGTTGATTACCCATGACCTTGGTGTCGTGGCAAATATGGCAGACAGAGTGCTGGTGTTTTATGCCGGCAAAATAGTTGAATCAGGAAATGTTGATGATATTTTCTATAATCCTCAACACCCATATACGTGGGGACTTTTAAATTCTGTTCCCGGATTGCATTCGCACAAGAAAGGAAAGCTGATATCAATAGAAGGTACGCCGCCAGATTTGTTTTCGCCTCCTGCCGGATGCGGTTTTGCAGCACGATGTGTTTATGCTATGAAAGTCTGCAAATCCATATATCCTGAAATGATAGATTTAGGTGGAGGGCATCAATGCGCGTGCTGGCTTCTTCATGAAAGGGCTCAAAAGATTCGGCAGTCTTTACAGTCAGGGGGCAAGAGCGATGGGATTTGAGGGTAATTATCTGCTAGAAGTTAAAAATCTGAAAAAGTATTTTGATGTTGGATATGGTCAAACGTTGAAAGCTGTAGATAATGTCAACTTTTTCATAAGAGAGGGTGAAACTTTAGGTCTTGTAGGCGAAAGCGGATGCGGCAAATCCACTACAGGAAGGGTGCTGGTTAGATTATATGAGCCCACAGATGGCGAAGTGCTGTTTGAAGGAGAAAATGTGCATCGGCTAAAAGGGCGTGCAGCTCGGGATTTTTGTAAAAAAGCTCAAATGATATTTCAGGATCCTTATGCTTCTCTGGATCCCAGGATGACTGTAAGGGATATAATTGGAGAGGGCATTGATATACACAATTTATATAGAGGAAAAGAAAGAGTGCAAAGAATATACGAATTGCTTAATATTGTTGGGCTAAACAAAGAACATGCAGACAGGTATCCTCATGAATTTTCAGGCGGCCAGAGGCAGAGAATAGGAATCGCCAGGGCTCTTGCCATAGAGCCCAAGTTTATCGTTTGCGATGAACCCATCTCGGCGTTAGACGTATCGATTCAGGCGCAGATTATAAACCTTTTGATAACGCTGCAGCAGGAATTAAAGCTTACTTACCTGTTTATAGCGCACGATTTGCGCATGGTGAAACACATATCGGATAGAGTTGCTGTTATGTACCTGGGCAATATTGTTGAACTTGCCGAAAGCCTTGAGTTATATGACAATCCTCTGCATCCATATACAAAAGCTCTCATTTCAGCAATACCGATTGCAGACCCTAAATTGGAAAGGAACCGCCAGAGACTGCTCCTTGAAGGAGACGTTCCAAGTCCCATAAATCCTCCACAAGGCTGTCTGTTTAAAAAAAGATGCAGTTTTAAAAAGCCGATATGTGAAGAAGTAAAGCCTGAATTTAAAGATGCAGGCGGTGAGCATTTTATAGCGTGCCATCTATATTAAAATTAAAGATTTGATGAGCATTTTGTCTAAAAATCTCATAATGTAAGTGTATCTGATATGAGATATAGTCTCATAAATGGTCATCCTTATATATTTAAAATGGTACGTTGAAAATTACTTTCAAATATATAAAAGTGCTTTTAGTTTAGAATAATGGCGTCGATTTAAATTAATAGGCATATTGGCATGAAAAATGCATAAACATCAAAAAAGAAATATGTTTATGCATTTATAATACTATAATATCAGGGAGGCGGAAACCATGAGTGATTCCTTAGGGTGTGTGGCCATTGAAAAAGAAATGCAAAGGAAAAGGGCTGCCGTAAGACCGATGAATGAAAGGATTGCAAAGCTCAGAGAAGAAAGCATCCGGGCCGAAGTCAGAATATCTGATGAGAGGGCAAGAATAATTACCGAATTCTACAAAAGTGGAATTGCTGCAGGCAAATCCTTTCCCGTTCAGCGCGCCATGGCCTTCAAATACCTGATGGAGCGTGTGAGCCTGCCGGTGGAGGATGGACAGCTGATTGTAGGATTGAGAGGGACCGGACCACAGGAAGTTCCGACATATCCGGAAATGTGCACTCACAGCATGCAGGACCTGGAAATATTGAACTCCAGAGAGAACATGCCTTATAAGGTGGACGAAAAAACCAGGGAATTGTACGAAAAGGAAGTTATCCCCGCATGGAAAGGCGCCACATTGAGGGATATCATCTTCGACAATCTTCCCGCCGAGTGGATAGAAGCTTATGAAGCGGGGATCTGGACGGAATTCATGGAACAGAGGGCACCGGGCCATACGGCCGGCGGCGAAAGAATATTCAAAAAAGGACTTTTGGAAATAAAAGATGAAATAAAGCAGAAAATGCAGGAATTGAAGCCCAGCGACCCGGAATATTTCGATAAAATGGAAGAACTTAAAGCTATGGATATTGCGGCGGATGCGATGCTGATTTATGCCGAACGATATGCGCAAAAATTAGAAAAAATGGCTGAAGATGAAAACGACATAGAAAGAAAAAAAGAATTAGAGGAAATGGCAAAAATATGCCGCCGTGTTCCGGCTCACGCTCCGGAAAGCTTCTGGGAAGCCCTCCAGCATTACTGGTTTGTCCATGTGGGCGTAGTCTATGAGACAAATCCGTGGGATTCTTACAACCCGGGCCGCATGGACCAGCACCTGTACCCGTTTTACGAAAAGGATGTGGCCGAGGGAAACCTTACCAGAGAAAGGGCTAAAGAGCTCCTGGAAGCATTCTGGATAAAGATCAACAATCAGCCGGCAGTGCCGAAGGTCGGGGTCACGGCGGAAGAAAGTTTCACATACAATGACTTTACAAAAATCAATATAGGCGGGCTGAAGCAAGACGGTTCGGATGGCGTAAATGAAGTCTCATATTTGCTCCTGGAGGTCCTTGACGAGATCAGGACATTGCAGCCCAATACCGCCGTGCTGGTGAGCGATAAAAACCCCGAACGCTTCCTCCTGAAGGCGTTAAAAGTTGTAGGTCCGGGATTCGGAGAGCCGCCGTTCTTCAATTTCGATGGAGCCATTGTCAAAATGCTGAGGCAGGGCAAAAAGCTGGAAGATGCCCGCACCGCAGGGGTCAGCGGATGTGTTGAAACGGGCGCCTTCGGAAAGGAAGCCTATATTCTTACGGGATATTTCAACCTTCCCAAAATCCTGGAAATTACATTAAACAATGGCATTGACCCGCAAAGCGGGAAAAAATTGGGCATAGAAACGGGAGATCCGAAAAACTTCAAAACCTTTGATGAACTCTGGGAGGCTTTTATAAAACAGGTTAAACATTTTCTGGATATAAAAATGAAAGGCAACGACATAATAGAAGCGCTTTTTGCAAAATACATGCCCGTTCCTTTCCTTTCAATATGGACTGATGACTGCGTTGAAAAAGCCAAAGATTACAATTCCGGGGGCGCAAGATACAACACTCAATATGTTCAAATAGTCGGCCTCGGCACCCTTACGTACAGTTTAACCTCAATCAAATACCATGTTTTTGACAAAAAGACCATTTCTATGCCCGAACTTCTTGAGGCTCTCAAACAAAACTTTGAAGAAAAATATGAAGTAATGAGGCAAATCATACTAAATAAAACCCCAAGATACGGGGAAGACGATGATTACACCGATGAAATCGCAAAGAAAATAGTCGACAATATAGTGGAGATGATTGAAAGCTATCCGCCGTCCCCGGTTAGAAGAGCATCAAAGAGGGCTTACTTCCTGCCCACCACCGCCCATGTATATTTTGGGAAAGTTACGGGCGCGACACCTGATGGAAGAAAAGCCGGTTTTCCGGTCTCTGAAGGTGTTTCCCCGGTTCAGGGCAGCGACAAAAAAGGAATAGCAGCGGTTTTCAGGTCCGTTTCAAAGTGCGACTGGGACAGAACCGGCGGAGCGCTCCTGAACCAGAAACTGACACCGGATCTGCTCGAAGGCGAAGATAATCTGAGGAAGCTCGCCCAGCTAATAAAAACCTTCTTCAATATGGGAGGACATCATGTCCAGTTCAATGTGGTAAGCGTGGAACTGCTCCGGGAGGCCCAGAAGCGACCGAAAGACTTCCAGGACCTAATGGTAAGAGTAGCGGGTTACAGCGATTATTTTGTTAATCTGCCAAAAGGTTTGCAGGACGAAATAATTGCAAGAACTGAACATAAAGAAGTGTAATATATATATAACCATGACTTAAAGATTTAAGCTCTTGCTGGATTGCACTAACGCAAATACTTGATGTTATAGTCAGATTAACGGAATCAGCCATAGCTATAGGCGATATGAAGAACTTGCAGTTTTTGCAGCGATCTCAACAAGAACCTTTTAGCTTATTCTTAGCTTGGGTTTTCTGATAACTTCTAAACTTAAAATTATATAGGGGGTTTTGTGATGTTAAGGTTTGAAAGAATGATTACTGCTGTGGATACTCACACAGGAGGAGAACCAACGCGCACCATAATAGGCGGTTTGCCTCGCATACCGGGGAAGACGGTTAGCGAGAAGATGGTGTACATGCGCGAACATATGGATTGGCTCCGTACCATGCTCATGTATGAACCGAGGGGTCATAGTGTCATGTCAGGGGCCATAATAACGGAGCCGAGCGATCCCAGTGCGGATATAGGCGTTATTTACATTGAGACAGGTGGATACCTACCAATGTGTGGGCATGACACTATAGGCTTTTGTACCGCACTTATTGAGATGGGAGTGATTTCAGCATCAGAACCTATAACTACAATCACCTTAGAAACACCAGCGGGTCTTGTTACTGCAAAAGCAACTGTTGAAAACGGGATTGTGAGGTCAGTTACGTTTAGGAATATTCCTTCGTTCCTGTATATGGCGGATGTTGAATTACAAGTGCCAGAGTTGGGCAATTTTACCTTAGACATTGCATATGGGGGTAATTTTTATGCAATAGTAGATGCTGAAAAAATTGGAGTGACTATTACGCCTGAAAATGCAAGGGAGATCATACGAGTGGGTAGATTGATTAAGGATGCAGTAAATAGTCAGTACACTATTCAACATCCAGAAAGGCCTTATATACAAGGTTTAACACATGTTGAATTTTCTGGACCTCCTACTCACAAGGAAGCGCACGCAAAAAATACGGTATTAATTACACATGATGCTTTGGATCGTTCACCTTGTGGAACTGGTACCTCTGCAAAACTTGCTGTTCTATATGCGAAGGGAAAGATTTCTCTTAAGCAGGAATTTGTACATGAAAGCATTATAGGGAGTCTGTTTAGGGCAAAAGTTGTTGAAGAATGCGAAGTAGCTGGTTATAAGGCGATTATACCGGAAATTACTGGAAGTGCATATATAACAGGTATCCACCAGTTTGTAGTTGACCCCGACGATCCATTGAAGATGGGATTTCTGATTCCAAGCTAATGGGAGCGTTAATCCGAGACCTTATTTGCTTGTAAATCATATAGAACATATAGAAAGGGGGGTGGTATAGATTGTATGGCCAATAAGGTGAAGGGGGGTGAGGATGGAGGTAAATGATCTGGTGTTCACCAAGGCAAAAGGGTGAAAAACCCAAATAAGGGAGGTGAAAATTATACTTTTGGTTCTTTTAGGTTAAAACAATTAGAAAAGGTAAAAGTTAATAAAAGGGAGGATTAAATAGAAGATGACATCACTTCAAACATTGGTAATTATTATGACTACAATTTATCTTGGAGTGTGCGTATGGGTAGGATATAAAACTCGCACTGACATAAAAGATGCTTATGATTATTTCTTAGCAGGTAAAACAGTAACTTTTTGGTTCCTGTTTTTTACGTGTTGGGCCTCCTTTAGTGGTGCCGGTAATTTTGTCGGTTACGCTGGTAGGGCTGCGTTGCATGGAATTTCCGCTTATTGGGTGTATCTTGGAGAGGTATTATTAGGTTATAACACGGTCGCGTTCCTTCTTGCACCTCATCTTGCCAAATTTAATTATATAACTATGGCTCACTATCTTTCAGACTATCTCGCTGGTGGAGATATATTTGTAAGAAGAATTGCAGGTGCTGCTACCCTTTTGCCAAATGTGTGCTGGGTAGGCGGCCAAATAATGGCATTATCGTATATCTATAGCATGGTGTTTAATATTAATCCTAAAATAATTATGATAATAGTTGGCGCGGTTGTTATCTATTATACTATTAGCGGCGGGTTTAAAGCAGTTGTGCAGACAGACTTTTTCCAGGGAATTATGCAACTTGCGCTTGCTGTCTTTATAATCACTTATATTGTGAAGGTAACCGGTCTGAACGTTTCAGGGATTAGCAAACAACTTGTAGCTCAGGACCCAAAACTGTGGCAGTGGACGCCGGAAGGTATTTTACCACATTTATCCGGGTTTCTAGTTGGATTTTTTGGGGCACTTTCTAATCCACCGATGTGGAATAGGGCTTTTGCTGCTAAGGATGTCGAAACTGTAAAAGCATTCAAAATGGCTATGGTTATAACCGCCATATGTGTACCGTTCACAGTGTTTATGGGATTATATGCGCGAGCAGTAAATCCCCAAATCGGAGATAAGGCTACCTACTGGTTTATATTCAACCATACACCGATGTTTGTACAGGCTTTGGCAATGGTTTGTGTTATGGCTGCCTGTATGTCTACTGCAGATACACACCTCAATAATGGAGGAGCTAACATAATGTGTGATATTATTGATCCCTATGGGAGAATAGAAGCAAAGAAGCAGGTAAAATACTCTAGAATAGTAACTACAATAGCTGGTCTCTTTTCAATAGGTGCTGCTCTTACTTTCCCATCCATTCTTGATCTGGGGATGTTTGGATATGCGATATGTGGCGGTGTATTAATTCCTTACTTCATTATTGCCTATATTTATAAGGATAAGAATTCTAAGGAGTTTAAGTCGGGCTTGTCTGCAACTGCAAGTCGTGCGGGTCTTGCCGCAGGAGCGGTAGTAGCAGTACTATTCGAGGGGGTCCCGTCACTCAATAAATTGTTGGGAGGCGGAATTATCCCGGCAATTGTAGTAACAACGCTTGTCTTACTACTCGTCAACTTGTTTACCACATCAGCAGCATCAACGATATCTAATTTGGACCATAGTAGTTGATAGTTTCCATCTATTGAGAGGTTTGCTCTGACGCAAGAGTAAAAATTAAAAACGGGTTGAAGGTGTATGGGAAAATATTTTGTCCCGCCAAAGGCATGAATTTAGCTGCGGTTGAGTGGTATTAGGGTTAAAGAATAAAAAATGGCTCCAAGAAAAATAGGGTGACCCTCTTCAATATTGAATCAATTAAGTAACACCAAACATCCAGAGATAGAAGGGTCACCCACGGCTATTGCACTAAAACGCTTCGCAGTAGCCACCATTAACGGTAGTTTTGATCTCAAAACTTCATAATATACATTTACCACCTTTTACTTTAGTATAATAGAAATATGTTGAAAGGTGGTATTTTTTATGTCAATATTAATACTACAATATAGAATAAAAAAGCTGAACATTGAAAACTCCATATCTTGTGGAAACCTTTGTATATATAGACAAATACAAAGGCACATGCTACAAAAAAGCCGCCAACTGGCTCTATCTTTGGAAAAGCTAAGGCTTTACCAAGGTAGATAAAACAGATATAATGTATCTAGAATGAGACATAGTCTCTAAAATGGTCATAATGATGTGCTTTTATTTGATACGTTTGTAAATCGCCGTAAAATATCCAAATTTCAAAGTGGGATAAAATCGGCGAAAATAAGTTTTCTGCCGCAGTTGTTATAAGAAATTGAATATGAATATACTGGCATAAAATATGCATTAAATTATGGAATGAGAAAGATGTTTATACTTTTATAATAATAATATCAGGGAGGCGGAAACCATGAGTGATTCCTTAGGGTGTGTGGCCATTGAAAAAGAAATGCAAAGGAAAAGGGCTGCCATAAGACCGATGAATGAAAGGATTGCAAAGCTCAGAGAAGAAAGCGTCCGGGCCGAAGTCAGAATATCCGATGAGAGGGCAAGAATAATTACCGAATTCTACAAAAGTGGAATTGCTGCAGGCAAATCCTTTCCCGTTCAGCGCGCCATGGCCTTCAAATACCTGATGGAGCGTGTGAGCCTGCCGGTGGAGGATGGACAGCTGATTGTAGGATTGAGAGGGACCGGACCACAGGAAGTTCCGACATATCCGGAAATGTGCACTCACAGCATGCAGGACCTGGAAATATTGAACTCCAGAGAGAACATGCCTTATAAGGTGGACGAAAAAACCAGGGAATTGTACGAAAAGGAAGTTATCCCCGCATGGAAAGGCGCCACATTGAGGGATATCATCTTCGACAATCTTCCCGCCGAGTGGATAGAAGCTTATGAAGCGGGGATCTGGACGGAATTCATGGAACAGAGGGCACCGGGCCATACGGCCGGCGGCGAAAGAATATTCAAAAAAGGACTTTTGGAAATAAAAGATGAAATAAAGCAGAAAATGCAGGAATTGAAGCCCAGCGACCCGGAATATTTCGATAAAATGGAAGAACTTAAAGCTATGGATATTGCGGCGGATGCGATGCTGATTTATGCCGAACGATATGCGCAAAAATTAGAAAAAATGGCTGAAGATGAAAACGACATAGAAAGAAAAAAAGAATTAGAGGAAATGGCAAAAATATGCCGCCGTGTTCCGGCTCACGCTCCGGAAAGCTTCTGGGAAGCCCTCCAGCATTACTGGTTTGTCCATGTGGGCGTAGTCTATGAGACAAATCCGTGGGATTCTTACAACCCGGGCCGCATGGACCAGCACCTGTACCCGTTTTACGAAAAGGATGTGGCCGAGGGAAACCTTACCAGAGAAAGGGCTAAAGAGCTCCTGGAAGCATTCTGGATAAAGATCAACAATCAGCCGGCAGTGCCGAAGGTCGGGGTCACGGCGGAAGAAAGTTTCACATACAATGACTTTACAAAAATCAATATAGGCGGGCTGAAGCAAGACGGTTCGGATGGCGTAAATGAAGTCTCATATTTGCTCCTGGAGGTCCTTGACGAGATCAGGACATTGCAGCCCAATACCGCCGTGCTGGTGAGCGATAAAAACCCCGAACGCTTCCTCCTGAAGGCGTTAAAAGTTGTAGGTCCGGGATTCGGAGAGCCGCCGTTCTTCAATTTCGATGGAGCCATTGTCAAAATGCTGAGGCAGGGCAAAAAGCTGGAAGATGCCCGCACCGCAGGGGTCAGCGGATGTGTTGAAACGGGCGCCTTCGGAAAGGAAGCCTATATTCTTACGGGATATTTCAACCTTCCCAAAATCCTTGAAATTACACTGAACAACGGTATCGACCCGCAAAGCGGGAAGAAGTTGGGCATAGAGACGGGAGATCCGAAAAACTTCAAAACCTTTGATGAACTCTGGGAGGCTTTTATCCGGCAGATAAAGCATTTCATAGATATAAAAATGAAAGGCAATGACATCATAGAGACGCTTTTTGCGAAATACATGCCGGTACCTTTCCTTTCGCTCTGGACAGATGATTGCGTAAAGAAAGCCAGAGATTATAACGCAGGTGGAACAAGGTACAACACCCAGTATATCCAGATGGTAGGATTGGGCACTGTGACCTATAGTTTGACCACCATAAAGTACCACATTTTTGATAGGAAGACTATTTCGATGGAAGAACTTCTGGAGGCTCTCAGACAGAACTTCGAAGAAAGATATGAAATGATGAGGCAAATCATTTTAAATAAGACACCCAGATATGGAGAAGATGATGACTATACTGATGAAATTGCAAAGAGGATAGTCGATAGTTTAGTTAAGATGATTGAAAGCTACCCGCCATCTCCGATCAGAAAAGCATCGAAGAGGGTTTACTTCCTGCCTACTACAGCCCATGTCTATTTCGGCAAAGTTACTGGAGCGACACCGGATGGAAGAAAAGCCGGTTTCCCTGTATCAGAAGGCATTTCGCCTGTGCAGGGCAGCGACAAAAAAGGAATAGCAGCGGTTTTCAGGTCCGTTTCAAAGTGCGACTGGGCCAGAACCGGCGGAGCGCTCCTGAACCAGAAACTGACACCGGATCTGCTCGAAGGCGAAGATAATCTGAGGAAGCTCGCCCAGCTAATAAAAACCTTCTTCAATATGGGAGGACATCATGTCCAGTTCAATGTGGTAAGCGTGGAACTACTCCGGGAGGCGCAGAAGCGTCCGAAAGATTTCCAGGATCTCATGGTCAGAGTTGCCGGGTACAGCGACTACTTTGTGAATTTACCCAAAGGCTTGCAGGAGGAAATAATTGCAAGGACCGAGCATAAAGAAGTTTGATTAAAATATAACCTGACCCTGCCGGAGATGCCTGGCCGTCTCCGGCAGTAATGTAAGTTTCAGGGGCTATATAAAAGCATGAAACGGCTGAATAGGATGGGGGCAACTAAATGGTCAATAATGGATTTATTTTCGACATAAAAAGATATGCTGTCCACGATGGTCCCGGAATCAGGACAACGATATTTCTTAAAGGGTGTCCACTGAGATGCTGGTGGTGTCACAACCCCGAAGGCATTTCTCAAGAAAAATCGCTTATGTTTTTTGAATATAAATGCATGCAGTGTAAAACCTGTGCCGGTATTTGCCCAACCGGCGCGATATCTTTTGAAAACGGCGTTCACCATATCGACCGCATCCGCTGCAATAATTGCGGCATCTGTTCCGACGCTTGCCCTACTGAAGCTTTAAGACATGCCGGCGAGATAATCACGATTGAAGAATTGATGAAGCAAATTGAAAAAGATGTTCTGTTATACGATAATTCAGGGGGAGGCGTGACATTTTCCGGAGGAGAGCCGCTATTACAGCATAAATTCTTAAGGGAAGCATTGAGAGAATGTAAGAATAGAGATATTCATACCGTGCTGGATACATCGGGCTATGCTTCCCCTGACGTATTTTCCCAGGTCATGGATTATGTCGACGTGTTCCTCTTTGACTTGAAGCTGGCTGATGATGAAGAACACAGGAAATACACCGGAGTTTCAAACAGCCTGATTAAAGATAATTTGCGGATGCTGGTGGACACAGGCAGAGGTCATGATGTCATCTTGCGCTTTCCCGTAATCCCTGGGATAACCGATACTGAGGAAAATGTTGATGGTCTTGCGGAGTTTGTTTCTTCATTGAAGGGCATACGCGAAATAGACCTGCTTCCTTTCCATGATATCAGCGAGAAGTACCGCAGACTCGACATGGAATACAGGATGACGGTTCATCATGCTCCATCACAGGAAAAATTAAAGCAAATAAAGCAAAGATTTGAGGAAATCGGGCTGTATGTAAAGATTTGATAAAAAAAGTTGGGCACGGTAAACGCATGAAGACATAAAATGGGAAAAATGGTATATATTGATAAATATAGATAAGTGGAACAACATAAGACGGGTTTGTTCCACTTAATTACTGTACAAAGTTTCAAATGGGCAGAATCCATAAAAGAAAATATAAAAAATTATTATAAAATCTTCATAAAAACACTGTAATTGGTAAATATTTCCTTGTACTTTTCCTCAATTTAGTGTATCATTGTATTGAATGTTTTAAGCCATGACTCAAGAATACATAATTAAAGGATTTAAAGGAACAAAATGGAAAATAATACATCAGCAAAACTTATTAATATTCTAAGCCGTATACCAGATGTTCGCCAGGAAGGGAAAGTATTACATTCACTAGTAGATATTGTATTTATAGCCATAGTAGCATCCATAGCAGGTGCTGACGATTGGGTCTGTATGCAAATATTTGCCGAAGACCATGTAGATTGGTTTAGGAAGTATATACCACTAACTAATGGTGTTCCTTCCCACGATACCATCGAACGGGTATTCAAACAAATAGACCCTAAAATATTCATGAAGTGCTTCATGGAATGGACACAGATAGTAGCAAACATAATAAAAAGAGGAATCGTTGCAATTGACGGTAAGACCATGTGCGGAACATTTGACTCTGCCACAGGAAAAAAAGCACTCCATATAGTCAGCGCATGGTTTAGCGAAACAAGCATGGTATTAGGTCAAGTAAAGACCACCGAAAAAAGCAATGAGATAACAGCAATTCCGGAACTATTAGACATACTTGATATTACAGGCTGCATAGTAACCATCGATGCAATGGGAACACAAAAAGATATTGCCGAAAAAATAATCAAAAAGAAAGGCGATTATGTATTAGCCCTAAAAGGTAACCATCCCCTACTATATCAAGAAGTTGAAGAATTCTTCAAAGAAGCAGAAGATGAAAAATACCGAAAAGAACATAGTATAAATACATATCAAAACCATGATAAAGGCCACGGCCGGATAGAACGCAGAGACTATTACATCACATCCAATATTCGCTGGATGGATGCAAAAAAAGAATGGAAGAAGCTAACTTCTATAGGCATGGTCATATATCACAGCGAACAAAATGGTCAAAAGAAAAATGAGAAAAGATATTTCCTGTGCAGCATAGAAGATAATGCCGAAAAATTTGCCAATGCAGTAAGAAAACACTGGGGCATAGAAAGCATGCACTGGTCACTGGATGTCACATTCAACGAAGACTCAAAGAGAGTAAGGAAAGACAACGCACCTGAAAACCTTTCAGTGCTGCATAAATTTGCATACAACATATTAAAGCTGGAAAAAACACAAAAGAAAAGCTTGAAAGCCAAGCGTTTTAAAGCATCAGGCAGCTTAAAATACCTTGATAAAGTATTATCATCTCTGTTGATTGACTGATAGATTTATAACTGGATTTTTTCTAACTGGGCATATCCTTAAAAAGGACTGCTTGGTTTTTGATTGAGAAAATCCAGTATAAATAGATGCTCTAAACGTTATTAAAGCCATATCAGCAGAGTTTAGGGCTCCCCAACCATACTGTATTTCTTATACTACATGCCGCCCGGCATTTTTTTAAAAATCCTTTTTTGGATTGTTGATTCAGTTATATTTTCATGCGTTTGCCGTGAAAAGTTGGGCAGATGGTCTTGAATTATTTTTAATGATATGCTAATATATATAATGCATTGACCGTAGTGCCGAAGTGGTGGAATTGGCAGACGCGCTAGATTCAGGGTCTAGTGTGCATTACGCACGTAGGGGTTCGAATCCCCTCTTCGGCACCAATTGCAAAATTAATAGTCTTGTCCGCTGATTATAAACGGCGGTGCACATTAGACATTATTTCATGAAATCAACCACTTGCCTTTTTCAAAAAGAGATTGAAAAGGGCAGGTGGTTTTTATTGTGTTAATAAGATTTGCTGTGGATGATTTCCTTGAGATAGTTGTTCCAGGGTGTAGGTATATAAAATGGCAGAAATGATAAAGAAACTTTTGTTTCGAGAAGATAAATAATTTTAATTGCTGAACGCATATATAGAAGTTTATCTATTTTCATAAAAGAACCTAATTTTAAACTTAACTTATAATGAAAAATCAAGTATCTGTTAGCAATTTTGATAAAAATAGCAAAGACAAGTCATATTATATAAAATTAAACTCATATGAGGAAAAGAATAACTTGAAAATATATTACTACAAGCTGTAATATTAAGATAGTTACATAAGTAATATATAAGCACATAAGTGCCTATATAAGACAAAGGTAGATTCCTAAATTTTTTGATTGGAGGTGATAAGGGAGTAAATATATTCTAAGGTAATTTATAAAGAAAATTAATGAAAGGGAGGAAAAACATGAAAAAACTTTCTGTGGTCATTTTATTAATTCTGGTCTTGTTGGTATTAACCGCTTGTTCATCTGGGGTACAAACAGGAAGCAGCAGTCAACAGTCGTCAACTGCTCAAAACACGCAACAGGCACAAAATGACAATCAAACGAGCCAGAATTCAAGTCAGTCAAATCAGAATGCAAATCAGAGTTCTGGTCAATCTAAAGAACTTAATATAGCTTGGATACATTCAAATGCAGCGGCAAAATCTGAACAGAGAGCAAAAGCCGGTTTCGAAAAGTTTCTCCAGGAAAAAGGTTGGAAGTGGAATATTTCTTATTCAGATAGCAAGGGCTCCGGAGCGAATGTAGCGAGTTTCCTAGAAAATGCTGTTCAACGCAAACCTGATGCGATTATTCTTTCTATGGCTGATTTACGAGCTTCACAAGCTTCGATTGATGAGGCGAGCAAAGCAGGTATCCCTATAATAACTATTGATTCAGGCTGGACCCCTGGTGTGATTGTAGATATTACCAGTAACAACTATCTAATGTCGGCAAAAGTATCTGCTTATATGATAGACCGTTTAGGTGGTCATGGCAATGTGATTCTGTTTAAAATGGCTGAACATCATGGAGTTCGCAAACGGGGCGAGGTTCTTGATGTGATGATTAAAGAAAATCCCGGTATAAGAGTTTTGGCTGATCATAATATCGATTATACTAATTTTTATGAAGACACACTAAAAACAATGGAAGATTATGTTACCCGTTTTGGTGATAAAATCGATGCAGTATGGGCGGGTTGGGATGAACCCGCTATGGCAGCAGCTTCTGTTCTCCAACAGCATGGGCTTGATAAAAAAGTATTTGTTGTAGGAATTGATGGTCATCCTGATGCTGTGGATGAAATAGCTAAAGGCGGTGCATTTTCAGCTACTGTGGCGCAGGCATTCGAATTGATGGGTCAACGCGCTGCGGAATATATCAATTCTATTGTTGTAGAAAAGAAACCTGCAAGTGAAGTCGTACCTTCTACAACAGTCTATCTGCAGTCACCACTTATTACCAATAAGAATATACCAGCCCAGGGCCTTTTACCATGGCAGGGTAAAGATTTTTACGAACAATAGTATCAACTGTTAGTATCATAAATAATAACCAGGGCCCTTTTTACAAGGGCCCTTTCAAAAAATATGCTAGGAGGAGGAAAATATGCCCTGCCTGTTAGAAGCAAAAGGAATAACAAAAGCATTTCCGGGATCCCTTGCGCTTCAGAATGTGGATTTAGATCTAAACCAAGGAGAAATTCATGGTCTTGTAGGCGCAAATGGAGCAGGCAAATCAACTTTGGTTAAAATTATAACCGGAGCACTGTCTCCTGACCGAGGGCAAATCCTCATTGATGGGAAAGAGGTATCTTTTAATGATCCGCGAGAAGCCTATAGTTCAGGAATTTCAATAGTACCTCAAGAAAGTAATTTGATTTTCTATTTTGATGGTATAGAGAATATATTTCTAGGTAATGAAGCAGCAAATTTTGGTATAATTGACCGCAAAACCATGGAGTCTCAAGCAAAAAGATTGATGGAACAACTGGGTGTAGATGTAGAACTTTCTAAACCAGTACGGGAGTTAAATCCTGCCCAGAGAAAATTGATTGAAATTCTCCGTGCACTGAATTACAATCCTAGAATTCTGATTTTGGATGAGCCGACAGCAGCCATGACAAAGAATGAAACTGAACATCTTTTTAGTGTAATGGATAAACTCCGCAAGTCAGGATCGAGCATTATTTTTATATCTCACTACTTGGATGAAATATTACGAATGTGTGATAGAATAACCGTTTTAAAAGATGGAAAGAAAGTGGCAACCTGTAATAAAGAAAATGTGACAGAACCTGAAATTGTTAAAATGATGATTAATCAAGATATAAAAAATCAATTTCCAAAAGTTCAAGTTTCGCCAGGTAAAGTTATTTTAGAGGCTAGGAATGTTGCAACTGCAGATGGAACCGTAATAGATGCTTCAATAGATGTAAAAGAAAGTGAAATAATAGGGATATTTGGCCTTGTAGGAGCTGGAAGGACAGAATTTGTTGAAGCGCTCTTTGGGGCACGGCGTATTATAAAGGGTGATATTATTTTAAACGGGAAAGTTATGAAAAATTATAATATATATAGGGCTATAGGTTCAGGGGTAACGCTTATACCAGAGGACAGATTGTCTAATGCGTTATTTTTATCAAATAGTGTTATGGAAAACCTTAGCATGGTATATTTAAATACAATATCAAGAATTGGAGTTATCAACAGTCGAGCTGAAGTAAAAAATTCTTTAAAATTGATTGATAACCTTAATATTGTCCCCTCGTACCCCCATAATATAGTAAATAATTTGAGCGGGGGAAATAAACAGAAGGTTTCTTTTGGCAAGTGGTTGTTTGGCAACCATAAAAACAAAGTCTTTATTTTTGATGAGCCCACAGAAGGTGTAGATGTGGGGGCAAAGGTGGAGATGTATAACATTATTGGGAAACTAGCTTCCGAGGGAGCTGGAATTATACTCGTATCGTCTGATATTGAAGAAGTAATAGGTCTTTCAGACCGAATAATGGTAATGCATGAAGGGTACAGTGTCGGTACTATAAATCGTGAAAATTTTTCGCAGGAAAAAATCTTAAGTATGGCAATGGGAACTGAAGTGGGGGTTAGAAAATAATGGGAGCAAACACTAAGAAAATCGAAAAAGAAATAAGAATCAATAAGAATTCATCTTTAAGCAAATATGGAACTGTTTTTGCTTTACTTGCCGTTATTGTCATTTTTTCCGTAATATCAGATAGATTTATGGCTCCGGATAATTTAATAAATATTTTAAGACAAATATCTACCTTAACTATTGTTGCTGTTGGATTAACAATATGTATGGCCACCAACGATTTTGATCTTTCAGTAGGAAATGTGGCAGGCTTGGCTGGTGTTTTAACTACAGGACTCCTCGTTACTCAACATTCAATGCTCTTTTCTATTGCAGCGGGTCTTTCTGTTGGAATATTAGCAGGTTTAATCAACAGCTTTTTAATAACTTATATAGGGATTGGCTCAATGATAGCCACACTTGGTACTTCTTCAATAATTTTGGGAATAAATTTCGGTTATACTGGTGGTCGGGCTGTATATGGAGGTTTACCGGATTTCTTTTATTTTTTTGGTAGAGGATCTTTTTTTGGTATACCAACACCAATAATTATTATGGCAATAGTTTTGATAACTGCATATTTTCTCTTAAACCGAACCGTCTTTGGGCGATATGTTTATGCCGTGGGGGGAAATATTAATGCGGCAAGGCTATCCGGTATAAGGGTTAGATATTATCGCAGTATTGCTATTATTATTTCGGGTATTACTGCAGCTCTTGCCGGAATAGTATTGGCATCGCGCTTAGGGTCGGGTCAACCTACTGCAGGACAAGCATTTTTAATGGATGGTCTTGGCGCTGTTTTTATTGGCATGACTACAATCAAGCCAGGCCAACCCAACATCCTAGGTACAATGGTCGGCGCATTTATTATTGGTGTTATAAATAATGGTCTTAACTTACTCGGGCTTCCGTTTTGGGTTCAAGATATAGGGAAAGGTGTCATAATGATACTTGCCGTTGCTTCAGCAGTATATAGAAACCAGAAATAAAAGATTTATAAAATAAAAATTGTTTGGAGGAGGTATTTTATGAGCAATTTAAAACCACCATATGTTATTGGTATAGATCTAGGTACAAGCAGTGTAAAAGTTGGTATATTTGATTTAAAAGGCAAACCCATAGCATACGGAACAGAAGAATACCCGCTATATACACCAAACCCGGGATGGGCAGAACAGCGTGCAGAGGATTGGTGGTTTGCTATCTGCAAGTCTGTAAGAAGTGCCATTGAGAAAGGTCAAGTAAAACCTGAAGAAATTGTTGGTATTGGCGCCGATACAACAAGTTGCACTGTACTGCTGGTAGATGAAAACTGTAATCCAATAAGACCAGCAGTATTATGGATGGATGTCAGATCTACAGATCAGGCAGAAAGAATCGCTGCTACTAAGCATCCTGCATTAAAATATAATGGCTTTGGGAATGTTTCAGCAGAATGGCTTCCATGTAAGGCTTTATGGTTAAAAGAAAATGAGCCTGAAAATTATAAAAAAGCTTTTAAAGTTATTGAATGTATTGACTGGCTTAATTATAAGCTCACTGGTGAATGGACAACAAGTATCAATACTGCTTCAATCAGAGGATATTACGATAATAAACGCGGCGGATGGCCTGTAGATTTTTATGAAAAAATTGGATTAGATGATATTATAGATAAATATCCAAGTAATGTTTACCCTCTAGGGAAAAATATAGGAGTTCTTACAAAAGAAGCAGCTAGAGATCTTGGACTTAAAGAGGGAATTCCGGTAGGCGAGGGCGGAGCTGACGCTCTCATTGCTATGATAGGATTGAATGTTGTAGAACCGGGAAGGGTAGCTTTTATCACCGGTTCTTCGCATTTGCTCTTAGGATTATCTGAAGAAGAATTACATGCACCAGGAATTTTCGGCAGCTATCCGGATGCAGTAGTGCCAGACCTTAATGTAGTGGAAGGTGGGCAAGTTTCTACCGGGTCTATAGTTAACTGGTTTAAAAATAATTTTTGTGGAAGTTTGGAAAAGCTTGCGAAGGAAAAAGGTTGCAGTATTTATGATATTTTAAATGAAGAAGCCTCTCGTATTCAACCTGGTTCTGAAGGATTAATACTTTTGGATTATTGGCAGGGTAATAGAACACCACTTACTGACTCGAATATTAGAGGTATGATATATGGTCTCTCTTTGAAACACACGCCAGCGCATATTTATAAAGCAATAATTGAAGGGATAAGTTATGGAACAGAACACATTCTACGTACTTTTAGAAAATCTGGATTTAACGTTAATGAATTATATGCCTGTGGAGGGGCAGTAAAAAGTAAATTGTGGATGCAGATTCATTCAGATGTATCAAATTTACCTATTTTTATACCTGAGGTTTCTGAAGCTGCAAGCCTTGGCTCAGCTATATTAGGGGCAATTGCTTCGGGGGTCTATCGTAGTATACCTGAGGCTGCTCATCATATGGTAAATGTTATTGATAAAATAGTGCCAAACAAGGAAAAACACGAAGAATATAAGTTCTATGTAGACAAATATATTGAAGTTTACCCAATTTTAAAAGATTGGATGCATGATGTTACAAGACATCAATAGAGTAGCGCGAGGTGATGGCTTTGACAAAAATATCAGCATCAATTCTTGCGTGCAATACAGCCTATCTTGGAGAAAATGTCGTTAATCTGGAAAAAGCCGGAGCCGACATTATACATGTGGATATAATGGATGGTCATTATGTAAACAATTTAACTTTTGGCCCACAGACAATAAAGGATTTGAGACAGATTACAAAACTCCCTATAGAAGTTCATTTTGAATTATTTAACCCTGAGAAATATATTTCGGATTTTTCTGATGCAGGGGCAGATATAATTACTGTACAATTAGATTGCTGTATTCACCCCATCAGGATATTCAAATCAATAAAGACATATGACAAAAAAGTCGGTCTTGCGATTAATCCTTGTAAGAATATCGATGAGATAAGATATTTTGGAGAATATATAGATTATTTACTTTTAATGAGCGTTGAACCGGGTTTTGGAGGCCAGACTTTTGAAGGTACAACAATTAATAAAATTAGGGAAGCAAAATCATTGCTGAAAAAACTTAAATATGATATACCGATAGGCGTAGATGGTGGCATCAATTTACAAAATGCTGATTTAATAAAACAATCAGGGGCAGAAATTTTGGTGATAGGTTCAGGCTTATTTTCACAGCAGGATTTATATAGCACAATTCGAAAGTTCAAAGGTGAAACTGATCAAGATAATCTATTGGATCTTAGCCTTTAATTTTCGCTTTTTATTTATCTTGTTAAAAATATTAAAATTAAATAATTAAGAAGTGGGGAAAAGAATGTGAACTATAATTTTAATTTATTACAATATGCATTTTTAATAATATTTTCCACTTCTTAAATTTTTGCCTTAAAAACCTATTGCTTGCTTATTATAATAAAATTAGAGGAGTTGATAACATGTCTCTTGCCAGAGACAAGAAATTATGGATGTACCGCAAGATGCTGGAAATAAGGCATTTCGAACTGGAAGTAGACAAGCTTTTTAAAGCCAACATGATATGGGGCACCTGCCACCTGTCGGTGGGCGAAGAGGCTTCGGCCGTAGGCTCCATCGCAGCCCTGGAAGACGGCGATATGATAACAAGTACCCACCGTGGGCATGGTCATTGTCTTGCCAAGGGTGGAGAACTTCCCAGAATGTTTGCCGAACTTCTGGGAAAAGAAACCGGCTACTGCCGGGGCAGAGGAGGTTCCATGCACATCGCGGACCTGGAAAAGGGAAACCTAGGCGCCAACGGTATAGTTGGCGGAGGCATACCAATTGCCACAGGCGCGGCCCTAGCTTCCAAAATGAAGAAAGACGGCAAAGTAACCCTGTGCTTTTTCGGAGACGGAGCGGCAAACCAGGGCTGTTTCCATGAAGCGGCAAACCTTGCCGCAATAAACAAACTTCCCATAGTATATATCTGTGAAAACAACCTATACGGCATGTCTGTGCCGTTCAGAAAAGCAAGCTCAGTGGAAAACATCGCCGACAGAGCGGCAGCATACAGCATGCCGGGCAAGGTGGTGGACGGCAACGATGTAGAAGCCGTATACGAAGCTGTAAAAGAAGCCGTAGACAGAGCAAGAAGAGGAGAAGGCCCCAGCCTGATAGAAAACAAAACATACCGATGGCTGGGCCACTCCAAGAGCGACGCCAACGTATACAGGACAAAAGAAGAAATAGAAGAATGGAAGCAAAAATGCCCCATCAAGCGCTACAGGCAAAAACTCATAAATGACGGCGTGGCATCGGCGGAAGAACTGGACAGAATAGAAAAAGAAGTAGAAAAAGCTATACAAGATGCCATAGAATACGCCAAAAACAGCCCCGAGCCAAGAGTAGAAGACATCATGGACGGCGTATACGCATAAAGGAGGAAAAGAAAATGTCTGAAAAACTATATATCGAAGCCTTAAGAGAAGGCCTGCGGGAAGAAATGCTGCGCGACGAAAACGTATTCATAATCGGCGAAGATGTGGGCCTATACGGCGGTGCCTTTGGAGTCACAAAAGGCCTTTTTCAGGAATTTGGTGAAGACCGCGTAAAAGACACCCCCATATCCGAAGCCGCCATAGCGGGAGCCGCAGTGGGAGCCGCCCTGTGCGGCATGAGGCCGGTAGCGGAGATAATGTTCTTCGACTTTTTCACCATAGCAATGGACCAGCTTGTAAACCAGGGAGCCAAAAACCGCTACATGTTCGGAGGAAAAGCAAAAGTACCCATGGTGATAAGAGGCCCCATGGGATGCGGCACTGGAGCCGCCGCCCAGCACTCCCAGAGCTTCCCGGCGGTATTTGCCCACTTCCCGGGCCTCAAAGTCGTCATGCCTTCCACACCGTACGACGTAAAAGGATTAATCAAAGCTTCTATAAGAGACGACAATCCGGTAGTATTTGCAGAGCATAAACTGCTGTATAAAGTAAAAGGCGAAGTGCCCGAAGAAGAATATATAGTGCCGCTGGGCAAAGCCGATATAAAAAGGAAAGGGAAAGACATCACCGTAGTGGCCGGATCCATCATGGTCATAAGAGCGCTGGAAGCCGCAAAACAACTTGAAAAAGAAGGCATAGACGTAGAAGTGGTAGACCCCAGGACTTTAAAACCCCTCGATATGGGCACCATAGTGGACTCCGTAAAAAAGACCGGCAGAGTAATCATAGTAGAAGACGACCCCATAAGCTTCGGATGGGGAGCGGAAGTTGCCGCAGGAATCGCATCAAGCTCCGCCTTTGACTACCTGGATGCCCCCATAAAGCGCCTGGCCGGCCTGGACATCCCGATTCCCTACAACCCCAACCTAGAAAAACACGCCGTTCCGCAGGTGGAAGATATCGTAAAAGCAATAAAAGACATCCTGAAGTAAAAAAGCTTTCATTAAAAAAACAATAAAACAGCGGTAGCTTTTTTGAAATGCATTACGGAAAGCCCTATATTAAGGCATATTTTTGCTTTCCTATGCATTATAAAAAAGCTTTCATTAAAAAAACAATAAAACAGCGGTAGCTTTTTTGAAATGTGCTACGGAAAGCCATATATTAAGGTATATTTATGCTTTCCTGCGCATTATAAAGGAGGAGAATTAAATGGCTACAATTCTGACAATGCCCAAACTCGGTACCACCATGGAAGAAGGAACCATAATAAAATGGCTTAAAAAAGAAGGAGACCCAGTAGAAAAAGGCGAAGCGTACGTAGAAATACAGACCGACAAAGTAAACCTTGAAGACGAAGCTCCGGAATCAGGCATAATGAGGAAAATCCTCATACCTGAAGGTGCCGTTGTGCCCGTTGGAAAAGAAATAGCCATAATTGCCGGCGCCGACGAGCCTCTCCCCGAAATAGGAAAAGAAAAACAAAAAGAAACCGAAACATCACCCATCCAGAATGCATACGAAGAAATACAACAACCACCGGAACAAACACAAATCGCAGAAGGCAAAATAAAAGCAACTCCGGCAGCAAAAAGAGTAGCCCGGGAAAACGGTGTGGACCTTTCAAAAGTTACCCCCACCGGCCCCGACGGCCGCATAATAGAAAAAGACGTGCTGGATTTCATCGAAACACACAAAGTGAAAGCCACTCCGGCAGCAATAAAGATGGCCGAAGAACAGGGGATTGATCTTGCCACAATTCACAAGGCTCCGGGAGAAAGAATAACAAAACAGGACCTCATGCCACAGGAGGACAAAAAAGCCTCCCCCGCCCCGGGTACACAGAAGGTTATCCCGGTGGCCGGCATGAGGAAAATAATAGCCGATAGGATGGCAAAAAGCAAAGCCACTGTTCCCCATATATACCTTACTCTGGAAGTCGACATGACAAAAGTCATCGAGCTTCGAGAAAAACTGCTTCCGGCCATACAGGCCCGGTACGGCTGCAAATTGTCCTACAACGACATTCTCATAAAAGCTTCGGCTGTGGCAATAAAGCAAAACCCCATAATAAATTCAAGCTTTATCGGAGATGAAATAATAATAAAAGAAGACATAAACATCGGCCTTGCGGTAGCCCTGGAAAACGGCCTCATAGTTCCTGTGGTAAGATGCGCCGATAAAAAAGGCATTGGAGAAATATCGAAAGATACGGCACAGCTCATAGAAAAAGCCCGCTCCGGCAAACTCCTGCCCGACGATTACCAGGGTGGCACATTTACCATTACTAATCTGGGGATGTACGATATAGAAAACTTCAAGGCCATCATAAACCAGCCTGAAAGCGCCATCCTGGCGGTGGGCAAAATAATGAAAAAACCGGTTGTGATAGACGACCAGATTGCTATAAAACCCATGATGAACCTCACCCTTTCCTGCGACCACCGCGTCATAGACGGCGCCCAGGGAGCCGGATTCCTCCAAATGCTCAAACAGATTCTGGAGGAACCTCTGGAGATGTTAATGTAAAGGAGCTGTTTTACATGACCTACGACATCGCGATAATAGGCGGCGGTCCCGGAGGATACGTGGCCGCCATATACGCCGGAAAGAAAAAAGCAAAAGTCGCCCTGATAGAAAAAAGCGAGCTGGGTGGAGTATGCTTGAACCGCGGCTGCATCCCCACAAAATCCCTGATCCATAGCGCCAACATAGTAAACGAAATAAAACAGGCAAAAAGATTCGGCATAACAGCCCGGGATGTACAAATAGACTGGAATGCTATCCAGAAAAACAAAGAAACCATAGTAAAGACCCTCACCAGGGGAGTGGAAAACCTCCTTAAAGCAAATGGTGTAAAAACATATAAGGGAGAGGCAAAACTTTTAGACAAAAATACCATAGAAATAACATACCATACCGGACAAAAAGAAACCATAACGGCGCAAAACATAATAATTGCCACAGGCTCTACCCCGGCGATAGTTCCCATACCGGGCCACAACCTGCCGGGGGTCATCACCAGCGATGAAGCGCTATCCTTAGAAGAACTTCCGAAGTCCATGCTCATAATAGGCGGTGGAGTCATAGGCATAGAACTGGGGTATATATATAACACTTTAGGGACCGACACCACAATAGTGGAAATGCTCCCCCGGATACTCCCGAGACAGGACGAAGAAATACAAAAAGAACTGAGAAAAATTCTCGAAAAACAGGGCATAAAAATATACACCGACTCAAAAGTAAAGACCATAGAAAAGCAGAATGAAAAACTCATAACGACCTTTGAAAACCCGGAAGGCACAAAACGGATTGAAACAGATAAAGTCCTCATGGCCACAGGAAGAAAACCCAATACCCAGGCAGTGGAGAATCTTCACATTGATATACAAAAAACCGGCATAATGGTAGATGATTACCTCAGAACAAACATACAGAACATTTATGCCATAGGAGATGTCACCGGAAAATCCATGCTGGCTCATGTGGCCTCCCACCAGGGCTTAAATGCGGTCAAGAACATCCTGGGACAAAACAAAAAGATGGATTATATAGTAATACCGAGCTGCATATATACAAGCCCTGAAGCGGCATCGGTTGGCCTTACCGAAGAAGAAGCACGACAGAAATATAAAGACAACATCAAAATCGGCCGATTCCCCTTCATAGCAAGCGGAAAAGCGTTGACCCTTGGAGAAAGACAGGGTATTGTGAAGATAATATCCGACCCAAAATACAACGAAATCCTCGGCGTCCATATCCTCGGCCCCAGCGCTACAGAACTTATCGCCGAAGCTGCTCTTGCCATAAAGCTGGAGTGCACCGCAGAGGAACTGGCCGAGACAATCCATGCTCATCCAACCCTTTCGGAAGCGGTCATGGAAGCCTCCTTTGATGTCCTGGGAGAACCTATTCACAAGATGTAGGAGAAGGGGTTCTCCCTCTTCATTTATCATTTTAATATTGATACTTTTAAGATTTAACGTTATTATTATATTGTATGGAGAATTCATCTTTAAAAACCTTTGTTTGGCTTTCTTCTTACCCGAAGGAAAGAAAGTCCTTGCAGCAGAAATAAATGATGAGTCCTTTGTTTTTTTCTGTATTGTAAACTCAAAAAGAGATAAATCTATAAACCTTACTAAAGAACTTTCTAAAATTGATCTCGATAAATTGAAGGAAAAGAATATTGCTATAAAGGATGTAATTAGAATCTAGGTGTTGTTAAACTTTTTAAAAAAGTAACTGCATGTGATTTTTTAATATATTTAAAATATGAGGTGCATTGTTAAGTGGAAGCAGAAAACATACAATTGGCAGATCCTATGTATCAAAAAACTATTCTAGCAGCAGAACTCTACTATACATATCATCTTACGCAGCAAGAAATTGCGAAAAAATTAGGGGTATCAAGGCCGTGGGTATCAAAATTGTTAAAACGTGCTGAAGACATCGGAATAGTAAGAATCGAAGTATTAACGCCTACTGCAGGCATATTAGAGCTTGAAAAGAAATTGATAAAACGTTATTCTCTTGTTAATGCAAGAGTAATAAAGCAAACAATTGAAACAGATAATGATATTATTCATTTAGCACGAGCTGCTGCTAATTATCTTATATCTGTCTTAAAATCCAATGATATAATTGGAGTTTCCTGGGGAAAAACATTAGCTATGATGGCACAACAATTAATACATCTACATTATCCGGGAATTACAGTAGTTCCACTTCTAGGAGGTATGGGGCAGGATCCGGAATTATTAAGCAATCAAATCGCTTCAAAAATAGCTCTTGCACTGAACGGTCAATGCTTTTTACTTCATGCACCTGCATTTACAGTTGGAGTAGCTGAAAGAGACATATTTCTAAGTGATCCACTAATAAAAGATACGATAAAGAAAGGAGAACAAACAACCGTTGCTATATTTGGCCTTGGCTCTCTTTGGAAATCTACAATATTGCAGCGTGGATATATTACATTATCAGAAATTGAAGAGTTGGCAAAATTAGGAGCCGTAGGGGATATAGCACTTCGCTTTATAAATAAAGATGGAGAGATTATTCCACATGATATTCATAAAAGATTAGTAGCCAGCGATTTAAATAAAGTTAAAAATAATGCTAGGGAAGTTATTGGTGTTGCTGGGGGGCTTCATAAAGTAGATGTTATTCGTGCTGCTTTAAATGGAAAGTGGCTAGATGTACTTATTACAGATGTAGGGACAGCTGAAAAGTTACTTTAAATTTTGAAAACATATAGATTCCCCTTATATTTATAATTCTTATTTCTACTATTTTTAAAAGGATTTCAATAGATAACTAAATATTTACTTTTAATATCCCAAGATATCTATTAATAGGAAATAAGTAGGAAGGATGATCTGGAGTGAAATTCGAGGCAGTGCTTTTTGACCTGGACGGAACCCTGCTTGATACTCTAAGGGACCTTGCAGATTCGATGAACAGTACGCTCGAGAGTATGGGCTTTCCAGTCCACGATGTAGAAAAATATAAATACTTCGTGGGAGACGGAATGTACAATCTTGTTATAAGGACTATTCCTTCGGATAAAAGAGAAGAAAGCATAATAAAAAAATGCCTGATTAAAATGAACGATGAATACGGTAAAAGATGGGCCGATACAACCAGACCGTATGAGGGTATTCCGGAACTGCTGGACAGGCTCGGCAAGTTGGGATTGAAAAAGGCTGTTCTGTCCAATAAACCTCATGATTTTACAAAACTGATAGTGGATAGGTTGCTTGCCAGATGGAAATTTGATGCAGTGCTCGGGCAGAGGGAGGGGGTGCCCAAAAAGCCTGATCCGGCGGCAGCACTTGAAATTGCCGATAAGTTGAAAATACCTCCCGAAAGGTTTGTCTACCTTGGCGACACAAATACAGATATGAGAACCGCCAATGCCGCCGGAATGTATGCGGTCGGCGTCCTATGGGGATTCCGAGAAGCGGATGAACTCATCGAAAGTGGGGCAAAAGTACTCATAAAAAGCCCTATGGATTTATTGGGCATTTTATAAAGTATAATGAATAATAAATAGCATATTAATAAGCGATTTCACTACTCAAACAACATTATTCCCAGAGCTTTATAAGTTTTATCGTCCACATTACCCGATGGGTCTAAACCGTTATCCTTCTGGAAAGCTTTTACGGCTTCTTTGACACCCCAACCATATATGCCGTCGATTCGGCCGTTGTAATATCCGTACCCCGAAAGACGTTTTTGAACTTCCACCACATCGGAACCTTTTGAACCCTGAGTCAGGGGTTTTAAACCGAAAGTGAAAGGGCCGTCTACTCCGCCGATAATGTATACTTTTGTACCTATATTTACCCACTCATATACCTGTTCCACATGCTGATTATGCATTCTAATGCAGCCGTGGGATTCAAAATTTCCGATAGACCAGGGCTTGTTGGTGCCGTGTATTCCGTAGATGCCCCAGGGAACGCTAAGCCTCATCCACCGTGAACCGAAGCCTTCCCCCCATATATCCTTCTGGGTTATTGTAAAAAGGCCTATAGGCGTTGGCGTATCGAACGTTCCTACCGCTACGGGAAAAGATTTAAAGGGCTTTCCGTCAGACATGACCATGAGCTTTCTTTCCAGGGTAAAAATAATTATTGAAACTTCTCCGCGGGGCTTTTCTGAAGGCACTCTGGCAGCCGGCTTTTCGTAAATTTGTGCCATTTTTAAAAGTGTTTTTACACCAAAGATTCCATCCGGATCAAGCCCCTCGGACTTTTGAAAAGCTCTGACAGCCTCGAAAGTTTTTTTGTCGTAAACGCCATTGATAGTGCCTTTATAATAGCCGAATTTTTTCAACTGATACTGGATTTCCCTGACGTCAGGGCCTGTCATGGGAGGAGTCTGCAGCTTGAGAGTTCTGTCTTCACCGCAGGAACAGCGGGGTGCACAGATAATATGACCCGGCCGACAAATTAGGAGAATGGTTATTATAAATAAAAAAACTTTCTTTATCCGTATTTTTGACATGCTATCACCTTTTGCTGAAGGATACGAATATATTTTTTGTAGTTTTATATATTTAATTCCGCAAAAGAGTTATTAATATACCAAATCCCTACAAAAAAGTAGGGATTTTTTTATTAAGAAGGTTTTTAATAAATTTTGTAGAATTTATTAAATATGTATCAGTTTTTAGACATTACTTTTAAATCCGGAGGGACTCAAGTTGAAGGCCGAATACCTTTTAAATATTAAAGTCAAGGACGCACTGGAAAAAGAGGTCTTCCTGGTACCAGACGACACGGATATTGAAAAATTGAATGAAATAATGCTGTTGAAACAGCAGGAAGAAGCTCTAGTAACAGACACGAATCAAAAGATTGTAGGGGTAATTACAAGAAACGATCTTGCCAAAAACCTTGCCAGGGGCATTGACAGAAAAACTCAGGTTAAACACATCATGACTCCGGATGTGGTTTTTATGCAGCCTGATAAGTTTTTGCCGCAAGCAAAGGCTGAGATGAGAAAGCTGGGTATCAGCCGGGCGCCGGTACTCGACAATGATGGAAATTTGCTCGGTTTGCTGACGGCAAAAAGTATTTGCGATAGTTTTTTAAACAGACTTGAAAATGTTGTAAAATTACACGAACTAATACTTGACAGTGTGAAGACGGCCGTCTGTGTGCTCGATGACGAGTGCGAGATACTGTCATACAACAAAGCTTTTGAAGAATTGTTCAGACCATCCAGGTTTATAAAAATTACTCCGGCGAATTTTTTACCGGCACCGCTCCTGGAACGGATAAAAAAAGGAGAACAGCCGCTTGAGGAGATATATTTTGAAAGCAAAGACAACAGGAAATTCACCGTGAAAATATGCAGATTTAATATGACGGGAAATTTAAATGGCATAATACTGAGCATGGAGGAAATATCGGATGCCGTAAATCTGATTGCTGAACTCGATAAAGCCTATTACAAACTTTCATTTCTGGAGAAACAGATGAAAGGTTTCAAGGATAAGGAATACTGTTTCGGAGAATTTATGAGCAGGAATCCTAAAATGATTAAGGCTATTGAAAAGGCGAAGAAAATTGCGTTTTCCGAAGATCCTGTTCTCATAAGAGGTGAAAACGGAACCGGTAAGGAAATGCTGGCAAACGCCATTCACGAAAACGGTAATCGAAAGAGTTTTGCCTTTATTAAAGTAGATTGTGCCGCCGTGCCTTCCAATTTATTTGAATATGAACTTTTTGGCTGCAAAGATGGAGAAAATGCCGATTTCGGACGATGCGGCAAAACCGGGCTGCTGGAATTGGCGGATAAGGGCACCCTTTACATTGAGGCGATCGAACAACTTCCGGAAGGCATGCAGCTTAAACTGCTTGATTTTTTGCGGGAACAGACTTTATATAAATCATGGGACAACAGGTCTATCCGTGTGAATGTAAGGATAATTGCATCTACCAGTAAAGATTTGGGAAGTATGGTAGGGGAAGGACTTTTTAATGAAGAGCTTTTCCACTGGCTAAGTGTGAACACAATAGAAATACCGCCTCTAAGGGAACGGTGCGAAGATATTGTGGAGCTTGCCAACAACTTTGCAAATGAATACGCCAATTTTTATAATAAAAGAATTAAAGGCATATCATCCCAGGTCTTGAAAACTTTTATGGACCATGACTGGCCGGGGAATGTGCGGGAGCTTAAAAATGTCATTGAACGCATGGTAATACTTGCCAATAAGGAAGAGCTCACTGAAGAGCTGCTGCCGAAGTATCTAAAGCATGATGATGCTGTCATCGGTCCGATTCCTGAAGTCACTGATTTGAACAAAGCGGCTGATATTGCCGAAAAACGGGTTATACTGGAAACTTTGAAAAAATATGCCTATAACAAGACGAAAGTAGCAAAGGCGTTGAAAATATCTCGCAGCACACTTTATAACAAAATGAAGCAATATAATCTTGTAAAATAACATGAATGCAAAAGAAGTGGTGGGTTGATTGAAACCCACCACCGCATTTTATGCCATGAACATTTTTATATCGTCTTGAACATTTGATATTCCACTTATACCGAATTTATCAACCAGCACCTTTGCCACGTTAGGCGAGAGGAACGCCGGAAGCGTGGGCCCCAGGTGTATGTTTTTGACGCCGAGGTATAGCAATGCGAGCAGTACGATTACCGCTTTCTGTTCGTACCAGGCGATGTTGTATGAAATGGGCAGTTCATTTATATCGCTTAATCCGAAAACTTCCTTTAGTTTTAGGGCTATCACGGCCAGGGAATAGGAGTCGTTGCACTGGCCCGCATCAAGGACCCTGGGGATTCCGCCGATATCTCCTAAATTAAGTTTATTGTATCTGTATTTGGCACAGCCGGCGGTTAGTATAACTGTATCTTTCGGCAATTGTCTTGCAAATTCGGTATAATATTCCCTGCTCTTCATCCTTCCATCGCAGCCGGCCATTACGAAGAACCTCTTAATGGCTCCGGACTTTACCGCATCCACCACTTTGTCCGCAAGGCTCAACACCTGATTGTGGGCAAATCCTCCTATGATTTCGCCTTTTTCCAGTTCAATCGGCGGACTGCACTTTTTGGCATGTTCTATTATGGGCGTGAAATCCTTGGGCTTGCCGTCTTTGCCCGCCGGGATATGCTTTACCCCTTCAAAACCTACCACACCGGTGGTATATACCCTGTCTTTGTAGGAATCTTTCGGAGGAATCAGGCAGTTGGTCGTCATCAGGATAGGGCCATTAAAGGATTCGAACTCCTTATCCTGCTGCCACCATGCATTTCCGTAGTTTCCTACGAAATTGGGATATTTTTTGAATGCGGGATAATAATTTGCGGGGAGCATTTCACCATGGGTGTAAACGTCGACTCCCGTGCCTTTCGTCTGCTTCAACAGTTCTTCCATGTCTTTCAGATCGTGGCCGCTTATGAGTATCCCGGGATTGTTCCTTACCCCTATGTTTACCCTTGTAATTTCCGGATTGCCGTAAGTGGAGGTGTTGGCCCTGTCCAGTAGAGCCATGACATCCACGCCGAATTTTCCGCATTCCATCACAAGAGCCACCAGTTCATCCGCCGTCAGACTGTCATCGCAGGTGGCAGCCAGCGCTTTTTGCATGAACGCAAATATGTTATCGTCCCTGTACCCAAGAACATACGCATGCTCTGCGTATGCCGCCATGCCTTTTACGCCGTAAGTCAGGAGCTCTCTCAAAGACCTTATATCTTCATTTTCAGTGGAAAGCACGCCAACTTTTTCGGCTTTTTTCTCGAATTCGTCTACTGAATCCGCATGCCACACAGCGCAGTCCCGATGGTCTTCAAACTTGACGCCTTCATTTGCCAACTGTTTCTTTATCCGCTCGCGCAGCGCAAGACCTTCTTTTATTTTCTCCACAAAATAATTCCTGTCGAAATTTACGTTTGTTATTGTTGAAAATAAACTTTCCATTATGAATCTGTTGGCTTCTTCACTTACAATGCCTGCTTTTCTTGCTTTTGTGGTATAAATGGAAATCCCTTTCAGAACATAAATCAATAAATCTTGAAGCCTTGCCACATCATCCCTTTTGCCGCATACGCCCCTTAAAGTGCATCCCGTGCCTTTTGACGCCTCCTGACACTGATAGCAAAACATGCCCATTAAAAATTCCTCCTTTTATTATGGTTTTAATTATCAACGTCTTCATGGTCATAATATCTGATTTTCACCGAAAAGTCTGTGATTAAAATCACATGTATCGAAGGCTTGAAATATTTTGGAGGATATGCTAATATATTAATTGCAAATGTGCCGAAGTGGTGGAACTGGCAGACGCGCTGGACTCAAAATCCAGTGGTAGCGATACCGTGCGGGTTCGACTCCCGCCTTCGGCACCATTTTTATTTTAAAGCCTTGTGTATTCTACTATATTGCGTCGGTGACAGCCATAAAAAATTTGTCTAAGATTAGAGCCCGTTGGGCTCTTTTTAATTTTTGTTCGTGCTAATTATCGTCTCATTAACTTATTCAATTCTACGGCTATTTTTGCACCTACGCATGCGTTGTTTCTTACGAGTTCAATATTTGCTTTTAAGCTTTCTCCGCCTGTCAAATCTTTTATTCTGCCAAGCAAAAATGGCGTGATGTTTTTACCCTTAACGCCGTTTTTTTCAGATTCTTTCAGTGCCCGTTTAATAATGCCGTCGATATAATCTTTATCAAGGGAATATTCCTCAGGGATCGGGTTTGCGATTAATAGACCACCGCGCAGTCCCAGGTCCCATTTTATCTTAATCGCCATTGCCGCTTCCATTTCGTCGCTCACCATGTAATCCACTTTAAGCCCGCTCTTTCTAGTATAAAAAGCGGGAAACTCATCAGTCCTGAACCCGAGCACGGGCACACCGTGGGTTTCGAGATATTCAAGGGTGCGAGGTAGATCCAGTATCGATTTGGCGCCCGCACATACCACCGCCACATTCGTATTCGCAAGCTCCTGCAGGTCTGCAGAAATGTCAAATGTTTGCTCTGCTCCCCGGTGAACTCCTCCTATTCCGCCTGTTACAAAAATACTTATTCCCGCAAGGTTGGCGCAAATCATGGTGGCGGATACTGTCGTGGCGGCATTCAATCCTTTTGCAATTACGGCCGGCAGGTCCCTCCTGCTGGCCTTTAAAATTTTTTCGGATGTCGCCATAAATTCAAGTTCTTGTTTGTTTATGCCGATTTTGATTCTTCCATCAATTATGGCGATGGTGGCCGGGACGGCGCCCTGTTCTCTTATGATGTTTTCAAGCGTCTCAGCCGTCTTCATATTTTCAGGATAAGGCATGCCGTGGGATATGATCGTAGATTCAAGCGCCACTATGGGAAGGTCTTCTTCAAATGCTGCTCTTACTTCATCCGACAAGTCAATGTAGCTGTTCATTTTCATCCACCTTTACAATATTTTTTAGTGCTTCTTCGTTTAAAAGAGGATTTACGGTATAAATTGACGATACGGTTAGGGATGCGGCTGCAAGGCCTAATTTCGCCGAAAGCTCAACAGAATAATCGTTGAAAACTCCATATACAAAGCCGGCGGTAAAAGCGTCGCCCGCCCCTGTCGCATCTATCGTATCGCATTTATATGGATCCAAAAATTTGCCAAATTCTCCGCAACTCATATATATTCCTCTTTCCCCAAGCGTGACTATCACATTATTTACGCCTTCATTTCTAATTTTTTCTACAGCCTTCATCATGTCGCCATCATTTTTCACGGCAATGCCGGATATGGATTCCAGTTCTTCTCTGTTGGGCGTAATGTATTCAATCTTACCGAGCACATCTTTCAATTTTTTCGACTTTTCCACCGATACGGGCTCTGCCAGCACCGGTATTTTCTCTTTGTTGCAAATATCCAGAAGGTAACCTATACTCTGTCGGGGTATATTGGTATCAATAACTACTATGCCGCTGTTTTTTATTATATCTCTCTTTGATTCCAGATACTTTATATTCAACTCTTCAAGTATGTCCATGCCCGATATGGCCACGTCCATTTCTCCCGCTTCATTGAGAATGGCAATGTATATTCCCGTATGGCCCGCATTTGATAAGGCAATATGTTCGCAATTTACGCCGGATTTTCGTGTATCCTCAAGAAGCCTTCTGCCCTCCTCATCGTTTCCAACGACGGTTAAAAGTGTCACAGGCACATTTAAGAGCGCAAGATTATGGGCGATATTCCTTCCAACACCGCCTGACGCCACATCAATATGGCCAGGGTTTGATGTATACTTCTTTAACGTTTGATAGGGCTTTCCCTTGATGTCAAGGTTGGCGCCGCCTATTACGGTTACTCCTCTGCAGCCTTTTACCATATATCCTCTACCCAGTATAAATCCTTTTTTAACGAGGCTTGCAATATGCCCAGCAACAGCGGACCTGCTTATGCCGACAATGTTTGACAGCTCTTCCTGCGATATCATGGGATTTGCCTGAATCAGCTTCAATACTTCTTTTTCCCTATGAGTAAGCGTCATACAACCACCATCTCCAACAAAAGTTTAAGAATCAAACAATTGCAAGTATATTATATCACAAAATCTTTAAAAGTGGAATTACTACCAAGTGCTATACACCCCGAGTACGAAAGCCAGACCCAATTTGGCAGCGGAATTTCCGTAGTGGTGGAAAACGGTACAATATAGCTTCAGCCACATACCTGGTCCATAAGCAGGATAGGCAAAGGGCAGAGGAATATCGACTTAGAAGAAGTTTTTGATTTTATTAGATTTATTTAAGACAAAATCGATGTTGGAAAAGAATGAAACAGCTGTAATCAGTGAAAGCAGTTTGACCAAAGATTGGCTTTCTCAAGAGGAGGAGACGGTGTGAAAAGATTTATAAAAGATATATATTCAAGTCGCGTTAAAACGCGGCTATTTTTGTCCTATACCCGAAACAGTGATTAATATAGTCGATTTAGAAATTTTTTATGATGTCGTTCAATATTTTAAGCTGTTCTGGAGAAAGGTCTTTGGCATTTTTAATCAGTTCAAGGTATTCGGGATTAGTTCTTTCGCCATCGAAATTAAAAAAATCTGCCAGCGTGATACCCAGCGCATTGCATATTTTTTCGATGGTCTCTATGTCAGCCCTGCGTGAGCCATTTTCGAGCTTGCTTATTACAGATTGTGAAATACCGGTGATTTCTGCAAGCTTATATGTTGAGATATTCTTAATATTTCTTATGTGTTTGATGCGATTTCCTATATTCATAAACATTACTCCTATAAAAAATTCTAAAATAGAATTTCTCTTCTTAAATTGTAATAGAAAGTTTAAGAAACATCAAGATAATTTAAGAAAATTAAAGGTAAATAAGTCATAACAAGTTTAAAACAGAATTAAAAATTTGATTTAATTAATAATTAATTCTATAATAGAATTGAAAGGAGGGTTGCTTGTGATTGGCCAGAGAATTAAGAAGCTGCGGGAAAAAAAGAAGATGTCGCAGCGTGAGCTGGGGGTGAGAACCAGAATCTTTAATCAGTCTCAAATCAGCAAAATAGAAAACAATGAAAGGTATCTGAAGGCCGACGAGTTGAAGATTATAGCGGATGCGCTGGGGGTGGCGGTAATAGAGCTTGTGGACAGACCCGCCTGAAAAAAGAGCTATATTTCTCGAGCTCTTTTCGGCCAAATAAAATGGTTGGGGGTTCAGTGATGGATTTACAGCGGAATGTTTTACAATCCTGGCTTGATGAAGACCTGGTGATAACCGGCATGGAGGCGGACTGCTGGGAAGAAGCATTGAAGATTCTCAGCGGCCGGCTGAAAGAAAAGGGATATGTAAAAGATGATTTTTATCGGGCGCTGGTGGAGAGGGAAAAAAGTTTCCCTACAGGGCTGCCGGTGGAAGGAGACATTAAGGCTGCCATACCTCATGCAAATCCGGACTATGTGATAAAGCCCGCCGTAGCGGTGGGGGTCCTAAAAAAACCGGTGGCTTTCGGAGAAATGGGCACAAGCGACAGGCAAATCATGTGCAAATTGATTTTTCTGCTTGCCCTCAATGACTCGAAAAATCATCTGGACCTTTTAAGAAGGCTGATGGATTTTTTTGTAGATGGACGGAACTTAAAAGAAATTGCCTGTGAGCCTGAAAGCAAAAAGATAATTCGAATTCTTGTTGAAAAAATTTCATGAAAGGAGCTGGATAAAGCAATAATCGGCATGTGTTTTTCAAAAATAATTTTGGAGGAGTGATGCTGTTTGAAGAAAAAAATAGTTGTCGCATGCGGTTCGGGAGTCGCCACTTCGAATACCGTTGCGGAAAAGGTGAAAGAATTGTGCAAGAAAAGAAAAATCGAAGTTGATGTCCAGGCGGTGGATTTTCGGTCATTGAAAGACTATCTGAAAGGCGCCGATGTATTTATTTCCATCGCCCCATACGACAAGACGGACTACGGTGTGCCCACCATAAGCGGCATACCTTTCCTCACGGGCGTGAAATGTGATGAGGCCATGCTCGAACTGGAAAATCTGCTGAAAAAATAAAAGGGGGTTTGCTAAATGGGTATGTTTAAAAATGTAATTCAATATATCCTTGACCTCGGGCCATCCATATTTTTGCCATTTGTGATGATAATTCTGGGCCTCGTTATGAGGATGAAGTTTTCAAAGGCTTTTTCCTCGGCTTTAACCCTTGGTGTCGCTTTTCTGGGCATGTCGGTGATACTGGATTTTATGATGGGAGCCATTTCTCCCGCCGCCAACGCCTTTGTCAAAAATACCGGTCTGCAGTTAAACGCCCTGGACCTGGGTTGGACGCCCAATGCAGCCATCGCATGGGCTTGGCCCTATGCCTTTTTCATGTTTCCCCTTCAGATAACGATTAATATAATTATGCTGGCAATGGGATGGACCAGCTGCTTGAATGTGGATATGTGGAATGTCTGGAATAAGGTATTTACCGGGGTTCTGGTGGCCGGCGTAACCGGGAGTCTGCCGATTGCCTTTATTGTATGCGCAATTATGGTTGTGTTTGAACTGAAAAATGCCGACCTCACCCAAAAGCAGATTTATGAAATAACAAACATTCCCGGCATCGCCCTGCCGCACAGCATGGCGCTCACAGGCGTGATTCTGGCACCTCTTAACAGGCTGCTGGATTTTGTGCCGGGCATCAATAAGGTAAAATTTGATGCCGACGCGCTTAAAGAAAAACTGGGTATCTTTGGGGAGAATCATATTCTGGGGTTTATTGTCGGCCTGATTATAGCACTGTTTGCAAAATACGATTTGAAGGGGACACTGACTCTTGCGGTACAATCGGCGACCGCCCTGGTTCTGTTCCCTATGGTTGCGGCACTTTTTATGAAGGCGCTGGCCCCCATTTCTGAAGCTGCAGCCGATTTCATGAAGTCGCGGTTCCCCGGGCGGGAGTTTTACATAGGCCTGGACTGGCCTTTTCTGGCAGGGCAGCCCTCTTTATGGGTGACTACTATCATTCTCGTTCCTTTCATCCTTCTTATGTCAGTGGTTTTGCCTGGGAACACCACACTGCCTTTTGGCGGTATCCTCAATATATGCTTTGCCGCCACAGCCCTGATTATCACACAGGGCGACCTGTTCCGTATGATTATACTGGGGATTATATCCACTCCGTTATATCTCTGGGTAGCCAGTTACTTTGCCCCAATTATAACCGATCTGGCAAAAAAAGTGGGTACCATCAATATCCCGGCGGGACAGATGATTACGTGGAACGGAATGGAGTGTCCAGAATTCAGATATTTTATGAGCCAGATAGGTTTGATTTTCAAGGGACATCTGTTCCCAGGGATATTGATACTACCGCTGTATATTCTACTCATATGGTATTACTGGAAACACATGAGCCTGCGTGAAAAGGAGGCAAAAGAAAGGCTGGATGCGGGAAACTGATGCTATAAAGGAGAATGATGGCTTTGATATGCACCGTTACGTTAAATCCTGCGCTGGATAAAATCCTGATTATAGATGAAATACGGCCAGGCGAAAACAACAGATTATCCGATTTTAAAATAGATGTGGGAGGCAAAGGGACACATGTAGCCGCTGTATTGTCGGACCTGGGGGTTGATAATGTTGCGACCGGTATTCTTGGAGGGAGCACCGGTCGAAAATTGCAGCGGCTTTTGACGGACAGAGGCGTCGCCTGCGACTTCGTATGGAAACAGGATTATGAGACAAGGACAAGCTATATCGTAATAGAATTCCGGCGTCACAGGCATTTTATGCTTACGGAAAAAGGGGCAGAAGTCGACGGCGAAACCATTGACAGACTAAAGGCAAAAGTCCAAGAGCTTTCTCGCAAGTGCGAATACATGGTTTTTTCAGGAGGGGTCCCACCAGGCTTTAACAAAAGCATCTACAGAGAACTTATAGAGATATCTAACAAACACGGTGCAAAATCGGTGCTCGACGCAAGCGGAGAATTTTTAAAGGAAGGCATAATCTCAGCGCCTTATATGATAAAACCGAACTGTGACGAGTTTTCACAAATAGCTGAAAAAAATATGCAAGACGAGCGGGAAATAGCCGATTATGCAAAGCAACTGCTTGAGAAAGGGATACATGTGGTTGCCGTATCGCTGGACAGACGGGGTTCGCTTATTGTTACAAAAGAAAAAATATGGCGGATATATCCTCCTGAGGTCAATACTGTGAACACTGTAGGCTGCGGAGACGTATTTCTGGCTGCCGCACTGAAAAAAATCGCTGACAAAAATAGCCTCGATGAAAGTTTCATATTCGCTACTGCTCTAAGTGCAACTAAAGCTATGCAGATTAAAACTTCCAAATTTGACTTAAAAAAGGCGCAAGAACTTATTAAAAAAATAAAAATTGAAGAATGGACATAAAGGAGGAGTTTTTTTGCAATATATTGAAGAAAGAGAACAGATGTGCAAATTAGTGAAGATTATGTTTGACAGGTTCGTCACGAATGCAGTGGGCGGCAATGTTTCTATGAGGGTGGGGGAAAATCTGGCACTGATAACCCCTGCACTGATGGCTGAAGAAAAATTCTGCAGCCTGAGTCCCGAAGATATCATGCTGGTGGACTTTGACATGAATATTCTGGAGGGGAACGGAAAGCCGAGCCGCGAGATGGACATGCACTGCGGAATTCTGAAAAAGATGCCGGAAGCAGCCGCGTGCATACACGCCCACCCCAAAAACATTCTGGTATTTGCCTGCCTGGAAGTCCCGCTGCCTTCTGTGACGGAAGCCACAAGGAAATACGGCGTTGTGGATGTGCTGCCGTATCAAAAAGCCTGCACGCCGGACCTTGCAGGAAAGGTCATAGAATATTTCAATGCAAAAAAAGAAAAAATCAAACATTCCGGCATGGCGGTGATGCTGGCAAGGCATGGGATTGTGGCGATAGGCAGGAGCCTTTACGAAGCCTACAATGTAATTGAGAGGCTGGAATCCAATGCGTATATAGTCCTGGCTGGAAAGCTGCTGGACGACAACCCCGTGTTAAAGGCTTCGAATCTTCAGGATCGATTCAAACCGGCCGTGTTTATGGAAACTAAAGGTTGATGAATCCGAGGAGAAACGAATGGTTTGCATACATAATCGATCAATCAATAACATTTAGCTGCGGCAAAAGCCGCAGTTTTTTTTCATAATTTTTAGTTTGAAAAAAGAACATTAAATTGTAAAATTCATCATCTCCTGACATCGATATACAAAATAACGAGAAACATATCAAAAAAAGAAAAGAGAAAAAAGGCGAAATTAACTTAACTTACTTTCATAAGGCATGTTAAAATCTAAAAGTCTGATGTCGGACAATTAAAAAGACAAACTTAACTTCAAGTTTACTAAAAATTAACTACACATTAACAAAGATATTTTATTATTATAATGGAGCGTTATCTATGCGCTGGCGGAAGGCTTTGCCTAAAAATTGTTTTTATGAGAGGGGGTGCAACAAGGGATTTTAATAAATATTAAAAAACCAGAAAAGGGGGGAGAGGAAAAAATAAAACACCTGGATAATTACACAAAAAAATTATATAAATTTCAAGTTGTGTAAAAAACGTAATATGTAATTATTTGAAAATGTTCCGACCTTTTTTAGAATAAATATTTAGGGGGAATAACCTTGATAAGTGCTTCAAAAGCGTATTTTTATTGGAAACGCTTACTGGTAGTGCTGCTGGTATTTGCCTTGGGGTTAGGCCTCGTCCCGGTAGGGTCGGTGGGGATGAAGGCGGCAAGGGCAGCAGAAACAGGTCAGGTAATAATCAATGAATTTGGACAAGGCACCAGTGGAAATTCTTTTGAATGGATCGAACTGGTAGTTATAGGCACTGGTCCCAAATCCACAGTTGACATGAGGGGATGGGATCTAGGGGATAACACCCCTGGAGACTTGACTTTCAGCAATGATAATAAATGGTCTGCCGTTCCTGCAGGTACAATTATTGTCATTTACAATAATGTTAGTGGGAAAACTTCCAATTTTCCTACTGATGACGTGAACTTTGGAAATGGTGATTATAATGCAGTCATTCCTCACAACAATGAAACTTTGTTTTCAGGGTCATGGGGCGCTCTGAATAACTCTGGCGGTGATGCAGTGGTATTGAGAGATGCTTCGGATAATGCTGTTGACGGTATCTCTTATGGAACCGATACTACACGGTCACCAAGAATCCCTGTTGTCAATTCAGAGAAGGCAGCCGCATTCCAGGGAGATGACGCTGCAGAGGTTAATGCTCCTGAAAATTGGATTATAATTGATGATGGCGCGAATCCTGTTACTACTCCTGGCAGCGGAAATAACAGTAGAAATACAAGCTGGATTAATAGCCTGCGTTCATCCTTATCAGATACAACACCCCCAACGGTTCTAAATATGATTCCCGTCGATGGAGCAAATAATGTAGGCCTTGATGCGGAAGTCAGTGTAACATTCGATGAACATATTACAGCTGGAAATACAATAAATAATATAACCATTAAAGATAGTGATGATAATACTGTTTCTGGTGTAACATATTCTATTAGTGCCAATAAGCTTACCATTAACCATGATGATTTTTCATATAACACCCAATACACTGTTACTATTCCTACCGGGGCAGTTCTGGATACGGTATATAATGCTACTACTAATGACGTTACATGGAGTTTTACTACTATAAGTGAGGCAGGGCCAACTATAACACCCATAAATCAAGTGGATACAGTGGATGCAAACGGGAATCCGATTCGACTTAATGAAGACAAAATCACCATTGAGGGCATTGTGCTGGTTAGCGCTGGAATCCTTGATGCCAATAAGACAATTTATGTCCAGGATAGTACAGGTGGTATTGCAATTTATGACGGGAGCGGCAAATTAAATGGAATAAAAAAAGGCGACAAGGTTCGTGCAACAGGGAAAATAGCCTTTTACAGAGGTTTGACTGAATTTAGCCCCGGAGCGGACCAAAATTTCATTCAAGTATTGAGCAGCGGAAATACGTTGCCTGAACCGAGGACAACACAACTTTCAGAGCTCACTTCCTTTTCATCAGCCGAGCCGTTAGAGGGTATTTTGATAGTGACGGAAGCTAAAATAACAAATATTCCTTCAAACCCGGATACAGGCGGGGGCTATAATGTTAAAATCACTGATGTAGATGGAAGCAATGAAATAACACTTCGAATTATGAGTACAGCAGGAATTGATGTCAGCAAGCTAACAGTTAATAAAACCTACTACATTACAGGTGTTGTAAGTCAATATGATAGTTCAAGTCCTTACACCACTGGTTACCAGATATTCCCCCGTTCTTCTGCTGATATTGTGGAAAAGCAAGAGGTTGTGGAAGATAAACCTTTGATATATAATGTTCACCCTGCAAACATGGCCTTTACCTATAACAAAAAGCCCACCATTTCCGCCACTTTTGAAAGGGGCGGGGCGAACATAAATCCGTTGAATGGAAATGTAACTATAAAACTTGATGGCAGCGATGTTACAAGTTCCGCTACCATAGATTTCAAACCCGAAACCCAAAAAGGGTCGGTAACATATACACCTTCTACCGAACTTTCCTATGGCGAGCATGATGTCACGATTTCCGTGACCGATGCGGTATATAGGACAGCGGAATATTCCTGGTATTTCAATGTCGACGACGGCGTGACGGATCCGAAATTCTTTTACGGTATCCCCCATTCACATACATCTTATTCCGACGGTCAAGGCACTCCGGCAGATGCATATGAGCATGCACGCAGCAAAGGGCTCGATTTTCTTGTGGTAACGGATCATTCCAATTCCCTCCAGGGTGATGAATATATAGAGGAAACCAAAGAATTCCTTGCTAAGGAAAATTCCGAATGGACCAAGACCGGCGAAATGGCTGCTGCTTTCAATCAACAGCATCCCGATTTCCTTGCCCTGCGCGGCTTTGAGATGACTTCTAGCGACTGGGGCCACATAAATGTCCACAACACCGATAAATATGTAGAAGCTAAAAAGACCATGACAGGGTTGAGGGAGTTTTACAACTGGCTGGAAAATCAGCCCGATGCGGTAGCAGAATTTAACCATCCCAACTGGCCCAGCGATTCCTTTAATAACCTGGGATATGTTCCCGAAGTGGACCGCATATTAAACCTCATAGAAACCGGAAACGGTGCTCCTCCATATTCTTACTCTCGTGCAGAAGAATGGTATTACAGGGCCCTTGACAACGGCTGGCACGTGGGAGCGGTAAACGCCCAGGATAACCACTCCATGAACTGGGGAGATCCTGACAACCTCACCGTGGTAGTGGCAGATGAATTGAGTCATGATGAATTTATTGAGGCTTTGAGGGAAAGAAGAGTCTACTCCACAGAAACCAGGACTCTGGAACTTATTATGAAAGCTAACGGTTACTGGATGGGAAGTGTTCTGGACTCCAAGGACATAACAGATGGGAAACTGAATTTTGAAATAACAGCCCAAGATGAAATTCAACCCATAGATAAACTGGAACTTGTTACCAATGGTGGGAAAGTAATAGATACGTATCAGGCAGGCGGGGAAACCGACGTATCATGGAATCCGAGTGTTACTCCAGGTTCCGGTTCCCACTGGTATGTGGTAAAGGTATATCATAAGAGCGGAAAGCTTGGCTTTTCAAGCCCCATATTTGTGGCCGGTGGAGAAAATGATGTGAAACTCGTAGAGCTCAAGATAAATCCCGAACCCACATTACCAAACTTTGATACTACCCTTACGGCTACCGTTTCCAACATGGGTGTGCGCCCTGTAGAAAACCTGGAAGTTAAGTTCTATCAAGGCAGTAAAGATGCCGGTAATCTTATCGACACCGTCACCATAGACAGAATTGCTGCAGGGGATAAAAAAGAGGCAAGTGTGACGTGGAAGCCTTCGGCAGCAGGCCAGACCAGGATCTACGCAGTGCTAACCCCCATAGAGAATGTCACTACGGTGACGGAACTTTCAAAAGCTGTAAAAGTGGTGGAATCTAACGGCAAAAAGATACTCGTTGACCAGGGCCATGCAAATTCCGAAGTGCCCGGCACGCACAATGACCTCATGGAACTTTTGAGGCGATATGGATACAATGCTTCATTTAATACAAAGACATTGACTTCTGACCTGCTAAAAGATGCAGATGTACTGATACTCAACACTCCGACCGATTATAGTAAAAACCTTACACAAGAGGAAATGGATGCTGTTGCTGCATGGGTAAAGGCCGGTGGTTCGCTGCTGTTAGCATCAAAATCAAATTATCAGTTTGAAGGTAGTGCCGGTAACAACTACCATGATGGCAATACCATGCTAAATGCCTTGCTTGCGAAAATGAATTCCGGCATCCGCCTCAACAATGATAACGTATATGAGCCCAACAGTTCAGAAAACTACAGCGGAGGTATGAAATGGTCGGTATATGCCCGCACCATACCCGATGCTCCCAGCGGCCTCAATAAGAACCTGGAAGCCATACGCTATTTCAGCGGCTGCTCCCTGGTGGATGAGAACCTAAAGGCCTTAACCAATGACCCGGCTAGCGGCATTGAAATCCTTGTGGCAGGCAACAAGACATCCTATAACTTCAATGTAAAGCCAGGATATTACACATATAATAATGCAGTAGGCGGGGAAAATGATTCGAACCAGACTGCAGGTCCCGACGGTGACAAGATCCCCCTTATAGCTAAAGAAAATATCGGCTACGGCCGCTTGGTGGTGGCGGGGCGATACTTCTACTCGGATTATGAAATAGTAAATGATGTGAGCAACACCGCTTTTATCTTGCGGCTCATCGATTGGCTGGCTAAAAATGATCGCATAAGGACAATAGCTGATGTGCGAAAGAATGCGAAAATAGGAGATATTGTAACGGTTCAGGGTGTAGTGACATCACCCACAAACAACTTCTTTGATACCGTATACATTCAAGATGAAACCGGCGGCATTTCCCTCTACGGCACCCAGGGCAAAGAATTGCCCGTAGGTACTGTTGTTATCGCCACCGGCGGAGTGCAGATGTTTGAAGGCGAAATGGAACTTGCCTATGAAAATGCCGATATGGAAGTGCTGTATGTGGGCCCCGGGACTCCAGTAGAGCCCAGGAAGCTTTCAACTAAAGATGCCATGAACTCTCAGTATACTGGCATGCTGGTACAGACAGGAGGTACTATAACTGACGTTAACGAACCTGCCAGCTACTTCAAGATAGATGACGGTTCGGGAGAAGCCTACATCCATGTGGACGGCTACCTGGGCATAGACATGAGCCGCCTTAAAGTAGGAGATAAATATACGGTCACAGGCATAGCTTCTATAGGTGCCGCCGGCCCCAGAGTAAGGGTGCGCTTCCCCGCAGACCTGGTTAGAGAAACGACACAAGAGCCACAATATTGGAGCCTCACCATCATGCACACTAACGATACCCACGCACATCTGGATGATATAGCCCGGAGAGCAACAGTGGTTAAGACTATTAGGTCAGAAGCTCATAATAATCTGTTGTTAGATGCCGGCGATGTGTTTTCCGGAACCCTTTACTTTACCAAATATCAAGGCCAGGCCGATATAGATTTAATGAATATGCTGGGATATAATGCTATGGGCCTCGGCAACCATGAATTTGATAAGGGCCCCACTGCACTGGCCGAATTTATCAATAAAGCCGCATTCCCCATAATAAACTCAAACTTTGATTTTAGTAACGAACCTGCTTTGAGTTCTTTATTCAAAAATAGTGTAGGAGAAGGCTCCGTAGGGGAATCCCTTAAAGCAAGTATTTACCCCGCTGCCATAGTTGATGTAAATGGAGAAAAGGTAGGTCTCATTGGGGTTACTACAGAAGATACCGGCGAGATTTCCAGCCCCGGTGACAAGATAAAGATCAATGATGCTTTTGTATCGGCGGCTTCTGCAGTAGATATGCTGGAAGATAAAGGTATAGACAAAATCATAGCCATCAGCCATCTGGGCTGGGATAAGGACAAGGAATTAGCCGAACAAGTAGAAGGTATTGACATTATAGTTGGTGGTCACAGCCATACCAAACCTTCAGACTATCCTACGGTGATTACGGATGCGCAATATAATACTCCCACCCTTGTGGTGCAGGCTAATGAATATGGGAAGTATCTGGGTAGACTCGATGTGGACTTTGATGATGCGGGATTAATTAAGGAATACGAAGGCCGCTTGATTGATGTAGCGGCAAAAGATGCAGATGGAAATTATGTCTATGCGGAAGATCAGAAAGTCGCTGAAAAACTTGCAACCTATAAAGCACCTCTGGAAGAACTCAAAAACACAGTGGTAGGTAAAACCCAGGTAGCCCTTGACGGCGCGAGGGATAATGTCAGGACAAAAGAAACAAATCTCGGCAACCTCATCGCCGATGCTATGCTGGAAAAAGCCTCGAGACTAGGCGGAGCTTCAATGGCTATTACTAATGGCGGCGGTATAAGAGCTTCCATTGATAAAGGTGATATTACCCTGGGAGAAGTCCTTACAGTAATGCCCTTTGGAAATACCCTGGTAGTGTTGGAGCTTACCGGTGAACAAATCATCGCTGCACTGGAAAACGGCGTAAGCCAGGTTGAACAAAAAGCCGGTCGATTCCCCCAGGTGGCAGGACTTAAATTCACATGGGACCCTGAAAAAGCGGTAGGACAGCGCATCGTTGACGTTAAGGTAAAGACCTCGGAAGGCTACAGTTCCATAAATAGAAGCGCCAAGTACCTGGTAGCCACAAATAACTTCATGGCCGGAGGCGGAGACGGCTACACTTCCTTTAAGGAAGCAAGCAAGGTAATAGATATAGGGTTTGTGGATTATGAAGTATTTAAAGAATACCTGCAGCAACATAGTCCTGTAAATCCGGTGATTGAAGGAAGAATATCAATATATTCACCATCAAAAGATGATGATAGCGATGAGGATCATAAGAAGAAAGAAGATAAAAAGAAGGAAGAACCTTCCACCAGCCCGGGAGTCATCCCTGAATCCGAACTTAATGTAACAACTACCGATGGTCGGGTGAAAGTGGAAGTTACTGATGAAGCTATAGATAAAGTTTTAAAGCAGGAAGGTTTTACTGCGGTAATTGATCAGCAAAAGGCCGAAGGGACTCAGGTAAATGTAGGCATCAGTGCAACTTCCATGGAAAAACTGGCTCAAAAAGGCATTAAGGTCACCGTAGCCACACCGTGGGCTCAAGTTACGGTAAATCCGTCATCTATCGACAGCCAGGGTACCACTCCGGGAGCCAAAGTCGGAATTACTATAGAGCAATTACAAAAGCAAGAAGTGCAGCAGCTTTTGAAGAGCTTGCCGGATAACCTTGATCTGGCCGGTGATGTTATAGATGTGAATGTAACGGTAGAAGATAAAGAACAAAAAATATTTAAAAAACCCATAAGACTAATAATGAAATTAAATAAGAACGGTCAGGGAAACTTCTTCATCTATCGCATCAAAGAAGATGAAACCCTCGAATGTTTAGGTGGAGAAGCCGTCAAAGATGAAAATGGCAAAGTAATCGGCTGCGGAATCGACTTGGGGCATCTCAGCAAATACACCGTAATGGAGTTCAAGAGTAAGTTTACGGATATTGACAGACACTGGGCAAAGCAAGATATAATACTGATGGCCGCCAGGGGTATTGCTAAAGGAATCGAAGACACTAAATTTTACCCTGATCAAAGCATAACCCGTGCCCAGTTTGCCGCACTGATTACGAGGATGTTGAAACTGGAGAGCACGGCATCAGAAAACATATTCCAGGATGTGCCTGATAATGCCTGGTTTAAAAACAACATAGCTGCGGCATACAAGGCCGGTATAATCACAGGCAAGGATAAGAATCACTTCTTCCCTGACCAAAAAATAACAAGGGAAGAAATGGCTACCATGATAGCAAGGGCATACAATTACGCTACTGGTAAGACTTTGAGCGGTGACGGCTTACCCTTTGCCGATAGCATGAACATAAGTCCCTGGGCAAAAGATGCGGTAAAAGGAGTATATAAACTTGAGATAGTCGAGGGAATGGCGGGCAATCTGTTTGCACCGAAACAGACAGCTACTAGAGCCCAGGCTATTGTGATGTTAAAGAGATTGATGGATACCTTAGAACTATATTAATGAAAACCGGAGGAAGGTATAAATCAAGCCTTCCTCCGAAAAGCCATCAATGGAGCCTTGTCGAATTTTGGAACTGGTGCGATATTAAAGAAAGCAAGACTGATGGTTACTCTATATTTTATAATTTTATCAAATAGATTTATAAAAAAGAAGGATTTTTGAATTTGATGTAGAATAAATATTATATAAAAAGACATCATACGTCATACGTATTACGTAATATGATGGGAGGCCAGGGCTGTCAACAATGGTTAAAAGAAAAAATTTATCCAATGAGGTTGCCGGTGAAATAAAAAAGATGATACAAAACAAAGAATTTTTGCCCGGCAGCAAGCTGCCGAATGAAACGGAGCTTTCGGAAATGATGAATGTCAGCAGGACAACGGTTAGAGAAGCGATTAAGCTGCTTGCCTCGAACAATATTGTAGAAATAATAAGAGGCAGGGGCACATTTGTCAGCGAGATGCCGGGTTTAATAAAGGACCCGCTGGGAGTAGGGTTTATAGAAGATAAAAATCTATTGTACTCCCTTTTTGAGACAAGAATATTAATCGAACCAAAAGTCGCATCAATTGCCGCGAAAAGAGCCACTCTAGAAGATATCAAAAAAATAAAAGAGCATCTTGATGAAATGAAGGAGGTGATAAGCGGGAAACAAAGCCATAAAGAAAAGGATATAGAATTTCATACCGAAATCGCTAGAGCAATGAAAAATCCAATAATCGAAAGAATTGTGCCGATAATCATCGAATCAATAACCAAGGGTTATTACGAAACAATAAACGTTCCAGGCAGTGCGCAAAAAGCTGTTTCAAGTCACGAAAAAATTTATACGGCAATTAAAAATCATGATGCTGCGGCAGCGGAAAGGGAAATGAGGCTTCACCTGGAGGAAGCATTAAAAGACATCGGCTGGTCGCAGGACAAAATTACGGTTTGAAACAAAAAACGGGAGGGAAAAGTGTGAAAAAATATTTTAAATCATTATCCGTGACGGTTTCTATTTTTCTGGTGCTTGTGCTGCTGGCAGGCTGCGGCAACTCAGGCAATTCCGGTAGCAGTTCGGAACCTGCAAAGCAGGAGGAGAACAAAAACGAAGTTGTAAACTTAAAACACTGGGTCTGGCTCGACAACCCGAACGACCCTACCTTTTCGCAGCTTGTGAAAGAATTCAACGATACGCATCCCAATATTCATGTGGATGTGGAGGTCATCGGGTGGAACGATTTCCATACGAAGCTGCTGAGCAGCGTTACGGGCGGCAGCGGACCGGATACATCTTCCTTTAAGCTGACCTGGCAGCCGGAGTTCATAGGGCAGGATGCGCTGCTTCCTCTGGATGACTATTTGAATGAGTGGGCAGGCAAGGATGACGTGGTGGACAATTTGTGGGATGTCATGCAGTACAGCGATGGCAAACATTATGTGATGCCATGGGAACTTCAGGTGCTTTACATGTACTACAGGCCGAGCCTTTTCAAAGCTGCAGGTATAGACAAGGTTCCCGAGACATGGGATGAATTCTTGAAAGCTGCGCAGAAACTCACAAAAGATACAAACGGAGACGGCAAGATTGACCAGTACGGCTTTGCCATGAGAGGAGCAAGAGGCGGTCATGAGCCGTGGGCAAGCTTCGTACTTGCCAGCGTGCCGGGGAATACCTTCTTTGATGCTAGCGGAAACTGCACTTTGACAACGCCGGAAGCTGTAAAGGCAAATCAATTCTTCATAGATCTGTACAGAAAATACAAGGTTGTGCCACCAACGGCACCGGCAGACGGATTCAATGAAATCATTGCAAACTTTAAATCAGGCAAAGCAGCAATGGTTGTACACCACATAAAATCTTCCAATGGCATGATTGAGCAATTCGGGGAAGACGTGGACGCATTCCCGGTTCCGGCAGGTCCCAACGGCAGGTGGACCTCTCTTGGCGATACCGAAAATGTTATATATAAATCCACGAAACACCCGAAAGAAGCTTTCACATTCATATCATGGCTTTCCGAAAAAGAGCAGTTGCTGAGATGGGATAAAGCCACCGGCAATGTGCCTGTGCTCAAATCCCTGCAGGAAGTGGATTACTTTAAAAACAACAAATTTATGCAGGCGTCTTTTGAGTCCATGCCTTTTGCGCACATTTATCCTATAAACGAGAATATGGGAGAATGGATTGAATCGTTGTGGCCTGCGGTAACCCAGCAGGCGCTGGAAGGCAAGATAACAAGCGAAGAAATGATGAAAAAACTTGCCGAAGGCATGACCAAAAAGTAATCACAGATAGTGTCAATTGCAAGACCCCCTCAAACTTAAAATATCAGGATTTTATAATATTTTAGATGCCGGAACTCAGAGGCCCAAAAGTCGGAAATCGGAGTCCAGATACAAATTTAGAATTGGAGTTTGCGGATTTATACTTAATCTAGCATTCGACATCTGATTTCCGGCATCCGATTTTGTTTCGCAAGGAGTGTACCTATGAAAAATTTCTGGTCAAAATCCGCCCCTTACTTGTTGATCGCCCCTGCCATTTTATTGATGATGCTGATTATAGCATACCCGATAGCCAATTCCGTGCGCATGAGCTTTTTAAAATACATTCTTTTCAAACCGAAAGATGTGGAGTTCATAGGGCTTGCGAATTATTTTAATGTGTTGAAGGACCCGGTATTCAGGCAATCCCTGGCGAATACCGTTTTATGGATAGCGGGGGGAGTGTTTTTCCAGTTTTTTTTCGGTTTGATACTGGCACTGTTATTGAACAGGAGTTTTAATGGCAGAGGCTTCATAAGGTCAATTATATTAATTCCATGGGTCACCCCGGGGGTTTTAATCGGCCTGATGTGGAAATGGATGTATGACGGAAACTACGGCGTCATCAATGATATACTTGCAAGATTGCATATAATTCAAAACTATATTCCATGGCTGGCAAAATCCCAAACATCGCTTCTTGCGGTGATAATCACAATTGTATGGCAAGGGATACCTTTCTTTGCAATAATGCTGCTGGCAGGTCTTCAGGCGATACCGGAAGAACTGTACGAAGCGGGAAAGGTAGACGGAGCAACCGGCTGGCAAACGTTCTGGCAAATCACTTTGCCCATGCTCAAACCGACGATACTCGTGTCTACCCTGCTCAGGGTTATATGGGTCGCAAACTCTGTGGATGTAATATATATAATGACCGGTGGGGGGCCTGGGTATAGTTCTCTCACTTTGAGCGTTTACACTTACATGAAAGCTCAAAAGGCTATGGATTTCGGTTACGCTTCAACCCTCGCCATTTACCTTACCTTAATGCTCTCGACAGTAGCTTACTTTTACCTTAGGAATTTAAATTTGAAGGAGGTAAGGTAGGATGAAAAAATCAAATGCTGTGCACAATATGGTGTTTTTTTACATCCCGCTTGCTTTGCTGGTTGCATTTGCAGTATTTCCTTATGTATGGACATTTTTAACTTCCATCAAGCCGGATAATGAACTTTATACATCGACAGTGAGGTATTTCCCTCAACACCCGACATTAAAAAATTATGTGGATTTGTTCCAAAAGTCCAATTTTATTAAAAATATGATGAACAGCTTCTTTGTGGCGTCTGTTACCGCCGTAATAAGTTTGATCGTTTCGGTCCTGGCGGCTTATGCTTTTGCAAGGTTCAACTTTAAAGGCAAGCTATATTTCATGGTTTCCTTTTTATTGATAAACATGTTCCCTGCGGTACTTCTCTTGACTCCGCTTTTTGTCACCATGCGCAAAATCGGGCTGCTTTATACGCCGTATTCCCTTGTTGTGGCGTATTCGACATTTACCATACCTTTTTCCGTATGGCTGCTGACGGGGTATATAAGGGACCTTCCCGTTTCTCTGGAAGAAGCCGCCATGGTGGACGGCTGCAGCAGGATTCAGGCCTTTCTCAGGATAACGCTACCGCTTACTGCGCCAGGGATTGTGGCGACGGGGATATACATTTTCATAACCGCGTGGAATGAGTTCGTGTTTGCTCTGATGTTCACAAATGAGGCGACAAGAACACTGCCTGTTGCTTTGCAGACTTTTATCGGGCAGTATGATATACAATGGGGCCTGCTGACGGCGGGAGGCGTAATTACAACGATACCGGTGGTCGTGATGTTTATGCTGGTGCAAAAGAAGCTTGTGGAAGGTTTAACTGCTGGAGCTGTTAAGGGATAACATCTGTAACTTAAGGAGGAGCAAAAAATGAATCTGAAAGAATTGCAGGAAATCAGCAAGACCGTAAGACAGGATATTATCAGAATGATAGGCAAAGCCGGTTCGGGCCATCCAGGCGGCTCCCTTTCAATGGTGGAAATATTGGTTTCACTGTACTATGAGGTGATGAACATAAAGCCCGAAGACCCCTGCTGGGAGGATAGAGACAGGCTGGTGTTGAGCAAGGGGCACGGCTGCCCGGCGCTATATTCGGTCCTGGCGCACAAAGGATACTTTGGCACCGATAAACTGATTACGTTGAGGAGACTGGGGTCTATATTGCAGGGTCATCCGGATATGAAAAAAACTCCTGGCATAGACGCCTCGACAGGGTCTTTAGGGCAAGGGCTGTCCGTTGCAGTAGGCATGGCGCTGGGAGCGAAATTAAAGAAAAAAAGTTATAAGGTTTTCTGTATAATAGGCGATGGGGAAATGCAGGAAGGCCAGATATGGGAGGCTTTAATGTCGTCGATACATTATAAACTGGATAATCTGACGATTATTCTGGACCACAATAAACTTCAGATAGACGGGCCAAACGATATGGTAATGTCTCTCGGCAATATAAAAGAAAGGATGGCAGCTTTTGGATTTGATGTATATGAAATTGACGGACACGATTTTGAAGAATTGATTAGTAATCTTCGAAAGGGCAATATGCTAGGGAAGCCCAAATTCATCATAGCAAATACTGTAAAAGGCAAAGGCGTTTCTTTCATGGAAAACCAGGTAGGGTGGCACGGCAAAGCGCCCAATGCCGAGGAAGTAAAGAAAGCACTTATCGAACTTGGAGGGGAAATATAATGGAAAACATGAAATCACCCAGGGTCGCATACGGAGAAGCTCTTGTAGAGCTCGGCAAAAAAAATGAAAAAGTAGTGGTGCTTGATGCAGACCTGGCCCACGCCACTCAGACCGCCATGTTTGCGGAAAGGTTCAAAGACAGGTTTTTTAATGTCGGCATAGCTGAACAGAATTTAATGGGTGTTGCGGCGGGCCTTGCACTCTCCGGTTTTATTCCATTTGCCAGCACTTTTGCAATTTTCGGGGCGGGGAGGGCGTTTGAGCAAATACGAAACACGATATGTTACCCCAATTCGTTGAACGTTAAAATTGCGGTAACACATGCTGGAGTTACGGTGGGCGAAGATGGCGGGAGCCATCAGGCAGTCGAAGACATATCGTTGATGAGAAGTCTGCCAAATATGACGGTGCTCGTTCCGTGCGATGCCGTAGAGACAAAGAAGGCGGTTTATGCGGCGAGTAAAATAGACGGCCCGGTTTATATCAGGATTGCAAGGCCCGTGGCCCCCATAATAACGAATGAGGATTATAATTTCGAACCCGGCAGGGCAAATGTTATCAGAGAAGGCAGCGATGTGACGATATTTGCCACCGGGCTGATGGTGGCAAAAGCCCTCGAAGCTGCAGCAGAGCTTGAAAATCAGGGTATAAGCGCTTCTGTCGTAAACATTCATACGATAAAACCGCTGGACGTGGAGACAATTCTGAGGGAAGCTGGTAAAACGAAAAAAGTAATCACTGTGGAGGAGCATTCCATAATAGGCGGGCTTGGCTCCGCAGTGGCGGAAGTCTTGATAGAAAACATGCCGGTAAAAATTATGAGAATCGGAATTAATGATATGTTCGGTCAATCAGGAACGCCGGATGAACTGCTGGAGCATTACGGCCTTACTTCTGAGCATATCGTTAAAGTTGCAAAAGAAATGTTTTAGTTTCTAAATCAGAATCAAAAATTCAAAAACGGGCAGGAGGAACAAATTATGGAGTATTTTTATCCTTTCAAGAAACAAAAAGGTTATAGAGATATTATTAAAGCGAAAGACACGATGGAATACGTTGGAGCAGGATTATTGACATTGGATGCAAATGAAAGCTATTGTGCAAAATCTGAAGGCAATGAGATTGTTCTTGTGATTTTATCCGGCAAAGCCTGTGTTCAGGTCGAAGATAATTACTTTGAAAATCTCGGCGAAAGAAAAGATGTGTTTTCCGGAAGAGCTACGGCAATATATATACCGAAAGACAGCAGTTATAAAGTGATAGAAGCACAGGGAGGACAGGTGGAAATTGCCGTGCTGTCATCACCGGCGGAAAGGAAATTCATGCCTTTCGTGGTAAAACCCGATGAGGTAATAGTAAATCATCGTGGAATGCAGGGATACCGGAGGGATGTGCACGATATAATCGTTGATAATGGAGAAGGTAAAGTGGATCGGATAATAGTTGGAGAGACTTTTTCGTATCCGGGAGAATGGTCTAGTTATCCGTCTCACAAACACGACAGATATGATCCGCCTCAGGAAACAAAAATGGAAGAAATATATCTTTTTAAAGTGAAACCGAAAGAAGGTTTTGGCGTACAGGTAATGTATAATGATGATTTTTCCTTGAGGAATGCTTATATCGTAAAAGACGGTGATGTGGTTGCGATACCCGAAGGATATCACCCTGTGGCGGCTGCGCCCGGTTTTAAGATATATTATCTCTGGGTTATGGCCGGGCCGCATGGAAGGAAACTTACTCCAAAAGATGATTCGCAGATTGTAAACAACATGAGCCTCTAATTATAAAAAAGTTATAAAAAAGCCCCGAATAGTTTTAAATATTCGGGGCTTGCTGTTTATTTTTTTCATCTTTTTCGCAGGCATCGAGCTCTTCGATAATGTTTCTGCAGATTGAGATGAGCATTTCTGTCTGACGAGCAGGCCTTGTCCTCAAAATGTGAACAAATTCATTAATAGCATCTTCGGCTGAAGATGCAGGGCTATATTTCAGTGGTCCTTCCAGAATATAATCCAGACCCACATTCAAGGCTTTTGCTATCCTATTTAATGTTTTTAAAGACGGTATCTTGTCACCCCTTTCCATCTGACCAATGTAGCTGTAATGCAGATTTGCTTTTTCTCCCAATTCTTCCTGAGTAAGGTTCTGCTTCCGCCGGATCTGTCTGATTTTTTTGCCTATGTCTCTAAAGATTTCATCTGTTGGCAAACTCATCAACTCCCCATAGCTTCTTTATATATGTTGCAATTTTTTGTAAAAAAAGTAAAGAGAAAATAGGTATTATTGTAAAGTCAAAAAATGTCATAATTTGACGAGCGCCAATTATAATTATTATATTATATTCAGTATAACAAAAAAGCCAATACATATCAATTAAAAAAGATAGGTATTTACCTATCTTTTTAATCTGGGGTCCAGCGCATCCCGCAAGCCGTCTCCGAACAGGTTGAATCCAAGCACCGTCAGCATAATGGCAATCCCGGGCGCGATGCTGAACCAGGGGAAGGTCCTGAGATACGACCTCCCGTCGTAGATCATCGACCCCCAGCTTGCCATAGGTGGCTGGGCACCAAGGCCCAGGAAGCTGAGACTGGCTTCCGACATGATGGCACCCGGTATGCTCAATGTCAGCATTACTATTATGGGAGCCAGTGTATTTGGTAGGATATGCTTTAAGATTATGCGAAAATCTTTTGCTCCCGACGCATGGGCCGCCTCCACAAACTCCATTTTCTTGAGAGAAAGAATCTGACCGCGCACGAGCCGGGCGTAGCCCGCCCAGCCAACAAAGCCAATTGCAATAAAGACGTTATAAATTCCAGGACCCAGGGCGAACATGATGCCTATGCAGAATAACAGTTCGGGGAAAGCGAACATGATATCACAGAATCTCATAATAAGATTATCCACTTTACCGCCGTAATAGCCTGCAAGAGCTCCTAGCAGCACGCCGATTGCCAGGGCGATTCCTTCGGAGATTACGCCGACCATCAGTGAGACTCGTGCGCCATATATGATGCGGCTCAGGATATCCCGGCCGTAATCGTCAGTCCCAAGCGGATGTTCGATGGTAGGGGGTTTTAAGCGATACTCCAGGTCCTGAACATAAGGGTCGTGAGGGGCGATGGCCTCTGCAAATATGGCTACCGCCACCAGAACCGCCACGAAAAATAATCCCACCATCGCAGCTTTATTTCTCTTCAATCTGAGCCATGCGTCGTAATATAGGCTTCTGCTTTGCTGAGGGCTTTTTTTCGCGGCATTTTTTCTATTTTTCGGGTTTTTATTAAGGAGTGTTTGACTCCTGGCCATCAGCCTTCACCCCCGTCATACCTGATTCTTGGATCCAGGAAGGAATATGATATATCCACTATCAAGTTAGTAAATACGAATACCAGGGCTGTGAAGAGCACGGTGCCCTGTATTACGGGAAAATCCCTGTTATTGATGGCTTCGATGGAAAGCCTTCCCAGACCGGGGATGCCGAATACTGTTTCGGTAAGGATGGAGCCTGTGAGAAGTCCGCCGACCTGAAGGCCTATGATGGTTATTACGGGAATCATGGCATTTTTCAATGCGTGCTTGTATATTACCACTCTCTCGCTCAAACCTTTTGCCCGGGCGGTACGTATGAAATCCTGGCGTATTACTTCCAGCATGCTGCTGCGGGTCATCCTGGCTATGGTGGCAGCAAACCTCGTTCCGAGAGCGATGGCGGGTAGTACCATGTATTCTATGCCCGAATAACCCGAAATTGGAAACCATTTCAATTTTAATCCGAAGATTAATTGAAGGATGATGGCTACCCAGAAGACAGGGGCTGATATCCCCATCAGGGCTATTATCATACTGGAATGGTCAAAAAAGGTATACTGCTTGACGGATGATATAATTCCCACGGTAAGCCCTATTACAATTGCAACAACCATGGAAGATAGAGATAATTTCACCGTAGCGGGAAACCGCTGCAGTATGGTCTCCATCACGTCCTGATGGTTGTAAAAGGATCTGCCTAAATCGCCTTTTGCAGCTTTAAACAAAAAATCGAAGTACTGAATGTAAAGAGGCCGGTCGAGACCCAGCTGGTGCCTGATGTTTGCTATGGTCTGCGCGTCAACTCTTTTTCCCATCATATTGACCACAGGGTCGCCGGGGACAACATTAATCAGAATGAATGTTATGAGTGTAATGCCTATCAGCACCGGAATCATGGATATAAGCCGGCGTATGATATATGAAGTCAAAACCGCACCTCCTCCGATGTATCATAAATAAACGGTTGGGCGCTCCGGCGCCCAACCCCCCATTTTTACTTCTTTTCAAGCCACATGGTCCTGTAATTGTAGCTGCCGATTCCGGTGGGATGGAACTGGACATCTTTCACGTAAGGCTGAACGATGTAGTATTCCTTTATATGGAAAAGTGGAATAATCGATACATCGTCGTATATGGCAATCTTTTCGGCTTCCTGGTACATCTCTATGCGCTCGTTCATATCGGTGGAGACCCGGGCCTTTTCGATGAGCTCATCTACCTTGGGATTTTTGTAGTTGATGGACCATCCTGGTGTCTGGGTAGAATGCAGGATGTTGTACATATAATTGTCTGGATCGGGTATATCAGCCCACCAGTTGGCAAGATAGATAGGCACTTTGCCGTTGTTTCTCGATTGTCTCCAGGAAGCACTGTCCATCTGGTTAATCTTCATGTCGATGCCGACCTGTTTCAACATGGCCTGGATGGCCACGTTCCTCTTGTAGAAAGTTTCATTTTTTGCCTGCCAGTTTTCCACTTCAAAGCCGTTGGGATAACCGGCTTCCGCCAGGAGTTTCTTGGCCTGCTCCGGATCATAGGGGAAACCGGGGTTGTTTTCATTGTATCCGGGGATTCCGGGGCCCAGCAGGCCTTTGGCAACAATACCCCTGTTGTTCAACAGCTCCTTCAATATCTTGTCTTTATCAATGGCCATGGCGATGGCTTTTCTCACTCTTACATCCTGGAAGAATTTAACGTTTTCATTCATTACGTAGAAATAGGTGTTTAGCGGAGTATTTTCCACTATCATTTTGCTGAAATTCGGGTCCGAAGAAAGCCTTGGATATTCGGAGTCGGGAATGGCAAGGATGTCAATGTTTCCGTTCTCGAACTCCATAGTCATCGTGGCTTCGTCTTCAATAATCCTCATCTGGATTTTATCGATGTACGGCAGATCTTTTTCAAAGTAATTGGTGTTTCTCTCCAGGGTTATATGGTCGTCATGCACCCATTCGGCAATTTTGTACGGCCCGCTGCCGATGGGGTTTAAGGTCCATTCTTCACCGGCCTTTTGGGTGGCCTCGGCGGGATAGATGGAAGCACAGGGAACCGCCAGGTTCTGCACAAAAGGCGCATACGGAGCTTCCAGGGTTATCTCGAATTCCTGGTCGTTTAATATCTTGAAGCCTGAAAGCTCGGTGGCTTTGCCGTCTTCCATGTCCTTTGCACCCTTTATCGGATCAAACACCCACTGGTTGATGGCCTTGGTTTCGGGTTTTAGCATGCGCTCAAAGGTGAATTTTACATCTTTTGAAGTTAAAGGAGTACCGTCGCTGAATTTAAGGTCGGGTTTTAATTTGAAATGATAGGTCAACCCATCGGAACTGACCGTGGGCATTTCCGCTAAAAGTTCCGGCTCAAGGTCGGTGGTACCGCCCTTATATCTGACAAGGGTGCTGAACAAAAGCCTTGCCAGATAGTATGTTTCCAGCATTGAGTTCTGCTGCACGTCCAGCCCCGGAGGATCCCCGCCGAGGGCATCCTGCAATGTCCCGCCGTGTTTTGTATCCGCCGGTTGGCCCTGGTCCTGGTTTTGCCCGGTTTTCTGGCCTCCTCCGCAGCCTGCCAGTGAAACCACTACCAACATTACCAACATTACCGCCAATAGTTTTTTATAAACCGACATTCAAGTCCCCCCTAAAAATTGGAAATTGAGATTGATGCAATAAATTTTTAAAACTTTACAAAACCTCCTTTCACATGGTATGCTTAGTTTTAAGAATATATGAGAGAAATTTATTCGACATTTTTCTTAAAAGTCCTGTTTATTGTCAGATTTCCGGATTGTTTTAGTCGATAAATATCAAAATAAAATTTTGATTTAATTAAAAAATCCAGAGAAAACACAATCGCGTTTTCGCTGGATTTCATCAACGGAAAGTTGACAAAGCAGCTACTCTTCAACATTTTTACCGCTTTTTATCTGGAAATATTTTTTTTGGGCATCCTTAAACGCCACTATGAGAGCTTTTTGGGAGGAGCCGAAATACCTAGATTCGATCTCTTTAGAGAACTCGGATATATCGCCTTCGATATTTTTATTTATAAAAATGGATTTGATGAATTCCGATGTCAGCGGAAGAACTCCTGAAGCTCCGGCGTCAATTATACGGCCCGTATCTTTTTCAATCACAAGGCCTATGAAAAACATGCTGTACATATGTGTTATGGGATTGTTTTGAGGCGCTTTGGAATTGCCTATGATATATATGGTGTTTCTGGGATAAACCATCAATGCAGTCCTCCTGTTGGCCTTTCATGCGTAGCTAGCCGGGAAGGCTGCGTTACATGAAAGGAACGGTGAATGCTTGATTTCTTCTTAAGGTCATCCATTATTTAAATATATTAATTCTACATAAAACATAGAAATCCTTCTTAATCAATTGTAAAACATAAAAACTTAATTATTCAAGCCAGATTTATCGCAATATAAGCTAAAATATTTCCGCCGTGTTCTTGAAGGAATTTAAACGTAAGAATCGAATAATAATGAAATGTCTCCATTATGAGAAAGGGGGAGAGGAGGACTTGAGCGAAGAAAAAGACCTCATCCACCGTGCACGGATGGGCGATGTGCGCGCATTTGAAGAACTTGTCTCCGGCTATGAAAAAAAGGTATACAATACGGTCTACCGTTTTTTTGAAAATACTGAAGACGCCAGGGATGTAACCCAGGAAATCTTTATAAAAATATTCACCTCATTGAAGCGCTTCAGGGAAGGTTCATCTTTTTCAACATGGCTTTATAGAATAGCTGTTAACACGTGTATAGATTTTAGTCGAAAAAAAAAGGATGACTTATTGCCTCTTCAGGAAGAGTTGGATGAGAACGGCATAGGAATAGGAGAATATTCAGATCGACCGGATACCGCTGCGGAAAATAAAGAATTAAAAAAAGCCCTCAACGAGGCCATTAAATCCCTGCCGGAAGACCAGAGGATGTGCGTGGTGCTGAGGGATATACAGGGATTCAGTTACATGGAAATAGGCAATATATTAAATTGTTCACAGGGGACGGTCAAGTCCAGGATAAGCAGGGGCCGCCGGGCATTGAGAGAATTATTGCAGCAAAGGGAACTTTTTATTAAAAAAAACGTCTAAACAGGTAGAAGGAGGGATATGAAATGGCTTGCGAAACATATAGGGACATAATAGATAAATTCGTGGAAAATCTAGCGTCTCCTGAAGAAAAAACGGACCTTGAAGAGCATATGAAAACATGTGACGAATGCAGGAGCGAAGTGGAAGACATCGGCAAGATATTGAGAGCTTTTAATTCTTTTGAAAGTATGGATTTGCCGGATGACTTCATGCCTTCTCTTCACGAGAGGTTGTTAAAGGTACGAGCAGAATACACAGATAAAGAGAGAAGGGTATTTGTTTCCGATATAATAAAAAATGTCACGGCATTATTATACAATTTTTATCGATTCAATTCGAAAGTTCTGGCGGCAGGTATTTGCGCTGTCTTGATAAGTTTTTTCCTTGGACGGTTTTCCGTCATGCCTAACGGCTATCAAGCCGGAACAAATGCCACCGTCGAGCAAAAGATGGCAAAAAACCAATTTACAGATGCAGCTGCGAGTACGCCGCAATCGCCAGTGGTATCTGAACAGAATTCTCTCGAAAAGAATTCTGTTGAGGATAACGGAATACGGTCTGATACCGGCGGCGGTTCCGAAAAAAGGTTGATGGTGGCGGAGAGCGCATCACGAAGCGATGCAGATGTTAAACAGGATGTGCCTCAGGAAATTCAGAGAGAAAAACATGAAGCAGTTAAAAAAGATGCCGCTGCTGGCGCCGCAGGCGACACTACCGGCCGTTCGGCCGAACTTGCCACGAGTTCGCGGAATGGCGCCGCCAAAGATATCGCATCCGCAAGGGGCGGGGTACAGTATAAAGCCCTGCAAGAAAGCGATCCGAAGGCGGCTGCCGCCCCCTCTTTATCGCAGAAAGATGGCGAGACCAGTAATATTACGATACTGGTGAATGATTTTGATAAGAAAGTGGTTTTCACTATTAGCCTGGCGTATCAACTGGGCGGGGATATTCAGCAGAGTAAAATAACCACGCAAAGTGGGGACAATTCCAGGACAGCATATATCGTGATGAAAGTGCCGTCTGAAAGCATGGCTTCTGCCTTGGAGCAAATCGAAGCCCTGGGCGAAATAGAAAAAAACTATGAAGAACCGCAAACCGAAAGTGCGACGGAAGAAAATGAAACGGCCATAATTCAGATAAACATAATTGAAAAGAAGACGGCCCAGCCACAATCAAATTAAGTCTTTTTTTTATTTTTTTTGCAGGTATTTGCGGTTTTTTGGTGAATAATAGTACCGGGAGTGAATTGGATGAAGAAAATAATGTTAATTGACGGGAACAGTCTGCTGCACCGGGCTTTTCATGCGCTGCCGCCTTTGATGACGTCGAAAGGGGTCCATACCAATGCGGTTTACGGATTTTGCAACATGCTGTTTAGAATAATGAAGGAACACAGACCTGATTATATAGCTGTCGCTTTTGACAAAAAAGGGCCCACCTTCCGTCATGAACAGTTTGCGGCATATAAAGCCACCAGGCCGAAGATGCCGGATGAGCTTGCGGAGCAATTTGACATATTGAAGGAGATATTGAAGGCGCTCCATATCGGCTACCTCGAAACGGAAGGTTTCGAGGCGGACGATGTGTTGGGCACGGTATCGCGGAGGGCCGAGGAGGCAGGGATTTTTTCGCTGATAGTCACCGGTGATAGGGATGCCCTGCAGCTGGTGTCATCCGGCACTCATGTCATGTTGACGAAAAAAGGCATTACCGAGATGGAAACTTACGATGTTGCAAAAGTAAAGGAAAGATACGGAATACTGCCCGGATATATACCGGATTTAAAAGGCCTGATGGGGGACGCCTCGGATAATATCCCCGGGGTCCCCGGCATCGGGGAGAAAACCGCCTGCAGACTTTTGCAGGAATATGCCACGGTGGAAAGTCTCCTGGAAAATATTAACAACCTTAAAGGCAAATTGAAGGAAACTCTAGAAAAGTACGGAGAACAGGCCAGGATAAGCAAACATCTCGCCACAATCGTGAGAGATGCGCCCGTGGATTTTGATTTCGAGGATTTTGTGAAGAAAGAGCCCGAGTACGAAAGGCTTGTAAATTTATTCCGGGAGCTGGAGTTTTACAGCCTTTTGAATAAAATTGAGCGCCCGACGGTTGAAACCGGAGCTTCCGGCGAAATGAAGCAGGCGGCAAAAACGGGTGCGGATTTTTATTCCATACTGGAAGAAGTGAAATCATCGGGGGTTTTATGCTTGCTCGTCGATATGGCCGGGATTTCGCACGCGCCGTCTGCAAATGGCATATACCTTGCCGGTGGGGACCGGTTTCATTATGCTGAATTAGAACTCGTCAATAAGGATATCCGCCTAAGAGAGGATTTAAAAAAAATACTGGAAGACCCAAACATTCTCAAGGTGACTCATGACGGAAAGCTGGCAAGGAATGTGCTGCGGAAAATAAATATTGATTTTTATCCCGGCTTTGACACCATGTTGGCGGCTTATCTTCTGGACCCATCCAGATCGCGTTACGAATTGGATACCATTTTATACGAGCACCTCGGAGTCAATTTCAATTTAAAAGAAAATGCTGGTGCGGCTGCTGCAGCTCTGCAATCTTTGATGCAGCTCATGCGAGACAGGCTCAAGGATTATGAAATGGAAAAACTGTTTTTTGAAGTGGAAATGCCTCTTAGCGTGGTGCTGGCCGACATGGAGGAATCAGGCTTTAAGGTGAACCCTCAAAAGCTGAAAGAGTTGTCCCGGGAGTTCGGAGAAAAGCTGGATAAATTGAGCCGTGAGATTTACGACATGGCAGGCATGGAATTTAATTTAAATTCCCCAAAACAACTAGGGGAAGTGCTCTTTGAAAAAATGTCCCTACCGGCGGTAAAAAAGAAAAAAACGGGCTATTCCACCGATGCGGAAGTGCTTGAAAAATTAAAGCCGGCGCACCCCATAATTGAAAAAATCCTCGAATACCGCTTCTTGATGAAGATGAAATCAACTTATGCTGACGGGCTGCTAGCCATGGTAGACGAAAGCGGCGGCAAAATACATACAAGCTTCAATCAGACGGTCACATCCACAGGGCGCATCAGCAGCACTGAACCCAATCTCCAGAACATCCCTGTAAGAACCGAGGCAGGAAAACGCATCAGAGGAGTTTTCGAAGCGGACGGCCCGGGACATGTGCTGCTGTCAGGAGATTATTCCCAGATAGAGCTAAGGGTCCTGGCCCATGTTTCCGGGGATGAAAGCCTGATAGATGCTTTTGTGAAAGGCGAAGACATCCATACCAGGACCGCCGGCGAAGTATTCGGCATACCGCTCAGGGATGTGACGCCTTTGTTGAGAGACAGGGCTAAAGCCGTAAATTTTGGCATAGTTTACGGCATCAGCGATTTCGGCCTGGCTCAGAGCCTGGGTATTTCCAGCAAAGAAGCCCAGGATTACATAGAAGCATACTTCCAAAGATATCCCGGAGTTAGGGATTACGTGCGGGAAACCATCAGGAAGGCAAGGCTTTCAGGGTATGTGACCACGATTATGAACCGGCGCCGCTATGTTCCGGATATAAACAGCAGGAATTACAACCTGAGGTCTTTTGCCGAAAGAGTGGCCATGAACACGCCGATTCAGGGAAGTGCCGCGGACATAATTAAGGTGGCCATGGTAAAAGTGTACAGAGATTTAAAGAAGGCGGGATTAAAGTCCAAAATGCTTTTACAGGTCCACGACGAACTTATTCTGGATGTTCCGCAGCATGAGCTTGCGGCTGTTTTAGAAATTGTCCGATATGATATGGAAAATGCCATACCTTTGAAAGTCCCCCTGGTAGTCGACTTTAAAACGGGTTACACCTGGGAAGAACTTTAAACTAAATTTCCGGGGAGGAATTATTTTGAAAGTCATAGGTCTTACCGGCGGTATAGCCAGCGGCAAAAGCACCGTTTCCATGTTGCTTCGCGACAAAGGTGCTGTTATAATAGATGCGGATGAGATCGCGCGAGAAATACTGAGCCCGAAAAAACCTGCATGGAATGCGGTAATAGATTGTTTCGGCCGGGAAATACTTCTGGACGGAGAAAATATAGATAGAAAGAAGCTGGGGCGCATGGTCTTTTCCGATAGGGCCATGCTGGAAAAATTGAACCGCATCACTCATCCGGCCATATTGGAGGAGATAAAAAAAAGACTTGATTACTACAGGCAAAAAAGAGAAAAAATAGTGGTGATAGATGCCGCCCTGCTGCTGGAAATAGGCCTTGATTCTATGGTGGACGAGGTCTGGCTGGTGGCAGTGGATGAAAAAACACAGCTTGCAAGGCTTTTGAATAGAGAAAAAAAGATGAGCGTTGAAGAGGCGATGGATAGAATAAGGGCTCAGTTGCCCCTTGACAAAAAAATAAAAATGGCGGACAGGATAATAGAAAACAGCGGAAGCATCGAAGAAACAAAGCGGCAGATAGATGCGTTATGGAGGGATATAAGCCGGCGGTGGTAAAAAAAATTGCAGCAGTACTCATAGTAGCAATCGGTTTTGTAGCTCTTTACAACAATGTCTTATGGTTTATGAAGTATCTTTATCCGTTGAATTACAGGGAACATATTGTAAAATATGCGAAGGAATACGGCATGGACCCATATATGATCGCCGCGGTGATAAAGGTGGAAAGCGGCTTTTCCCCGAATGTGGTATCCGATAAAGGCGCAGTCGGACTTATGCAGATAATGCCCGATACGGCAAAGTGGGCCGCGGAAAAAATGAATATGAAGGATTTTAAAATTGAAGAACTCATGATACCGGAAACGAATATAAAAATAGGTACCTGGTATCTGGCCGAACTGTTTGAAGAATTTAACAAAGATTTGACTCTGGCTCTGGCCGCGTATAACGGCGGAAGAGGAAATGTGCAGGAGTGGATAAAATCCGGCGTATTAAAGGAAAGTATGGAAGATGCCATACCATTTGCGGAAACAAAGTCATTTGTCTTAAAGGTAAAAAAAGCATATAAATGGTACAGGAAATTGTACAAATTATAATAAAACATTAAAGGAGCGATTGAATTTTATGGATGAAATCAAAAATTTAGCAGATGTTAAAAATTTTAAAATAGAGTCCGAAAGGCGCTTCTACTCGGCAAATCACGATGAAATTAAAGCCGGGCTGACAACGGATATATATTTTATAAAGACCATGGAAATTTTGAGGCACATGGGCCTTTCCAAAAAGAAGGTTGTGGCAGAAATATTCGCCAGGAGAGCGGGTGTTCTCTGCGGAGTTGAAGAGGTGTTGAACCTATTGAAAGATAAAGACATCGAGGTATATTCCCTTGCGGAAGGGGAGTCTTTTGAGCCCAAAGATACGGTGATGAGGATAATAGGCTCTTATGAAGAATTCGGCATGTTTGAAACGGTGCTGCTGGGAATGTTGGCACATTCCAGCGCATGGGCCACCGCCTCCAGACACTGCCGGGAAGCTGCTGGCGACAAGGTGTACATATGTTTCGGCGCGAGACATGTCCACCCGGCGGTTGCGCCCGTTATGGAGAGGGCTGCTGTAATCGGCGGAGCCAACAATGCCAGCTGCATTCTGGCTGCAAAACTGCTCGGCCGGGAACCATCGGGCACCATTCCCCATGCGGCCATCCTGGTAGCCGGCGATACGGTTTCTGTCGCCAGGACCTACGATGAGATCATGCCGCCGGACTCTCCCAGAATTATACTTGTGGACACTTTTAAGGATGAGGCTGAGGAAGCTTTGGCCGTCGCGGAAGCCCTGGGAAGAACTCTCGAAGGGGTTAGACTGGACACCCCCAGCGAGAGGGGAGGAGTGACTCCGGAACTTGTGAATGAAGTAAGACTGCGGCTGAACCAGAAAGGGTACAATTATGTAAAAATATTCGTATCGGGCGGCTTAACTCCCGAAAGGATCCGGGAACTTTCCGCCGCCGGAGCGGACGCTTTTGGAGTGGGAAGTTACATATCCGGAGCATCTCCTATTGACATGACCCTGGATCTGAAGATGGTGGATGGCACTCCCATAGCAAAAAGAGGCAGGATTCCCGGGCTCATTGACAACCCCAAGCTAAAAAGGATAAAGTAGTTTCTCACCCTTCATCGGGGAACCAGAGTGATATTTCACGCTCGGCGCTTTCAGCGCTGTCGGAACCATGGACCAGGTTTTCAGTGGTGGAGGTGGCAAAATCCCCGCGAATGGTGCCGGGAAGCGCTTCCTCGACCTTTGTTGCTCCGTTCAACAGCCGCACCAGGCTTACGGCTTTGTCACCTTCCAGCACCATGGCAAAAACCGGCCCGGAAGTGATGTAATCGATGAGATCCGGAAAGAAGGGTTTTGAAGAATGCTCCTGGTAATGTTTTTCAGCCAGTTCCTTTGACGCTTTCATGAGTTTTGCTTTGATTATTCTTAGCCCTTTCTGTTCGTACCTCTGCAAAATCGTCCCCACCAGACCGCGTTTGACGCCATCAGGCTTTACCATTGCGAAAGTTTTTTCTAACATAAACAACCCTCCATTTAGACAGAATGGCAAAAGTAATTCGTTTCAATATTTTAACAAAAATTAGGAACCATTACAAGCTGAAATCTCCAACCATTGGAAATTGACCTCGGATAAGGGATATATTATAATCTTTTTTGAAAAGCAATTTTATGAAAGGGGATACACCTCCTTTTCCGGGGCAGAGTCTGTGAAAATTGAAGGAATGTCCCAAAAATCCGCGGGAGGAAACCATGAAAAGGTTACAGGCTTTTTTGACAGTTTTTTTAATATTCGCCTTTTTACTAACCGGGTGTTCCGGCAGACCTGCGAAGCCCGCTCAGGAGAAAAAATCTGAAAACAGCATTTCCGCAGTTCCAAAAAACGGCGGGAAGATTACTATTGGAGTAACTTCTGCGATAAATCTTGATCCCTTACAGATAAAAACCGATGAGGAAAAATCCATAGATTCACTAATACATGAAGGATTGGTCAGTATTGACGGGCAGGCTCGGATAAAACCGGCACTGGCTTCTGCCTGGGAAATTTCTTCGGATGGAAGGACATACACTTTTAAATTGATGAATAATGTAAAATGGCATAACGGTGAATTTTTTTCTTCAAATGACGTAATTGCTACTTTTAATGAGATAAAACAGATAAAAATTCAACAGGAAAAGCAGAATAAGGTAAAAGTGTTCCCCGAATTTGACAATATAGAGAGTTATTCTGCTCCGGACGCTCACACATTCGTCGTAAACCTGTTCAAACCCGATGCGGGTTTCCTATATGATATGACCGTAGGGATACTGCCCGCATCTAACATTTCGCAAAAATCTTCCGAAACCCAGCAGAAATCGAATCTGATAGGAACGGGCAAATATAAGGTTGTAAGGCGGGACAGCGATACCGTCGAACTGAAGAAAAATGAGGACTATTACGGCAAAAAACCTTATATAGATGACATCGTTGTACGCATCTTTCCGGATATAAATTCTATGAAAGAGGCCTTTAAAAACCAGGAGATTGACATGATGCCGATAGAGGCTCAGGACTGGGGTATTTTTCAGAACATGACAAATGTCAATCTTCTCCACTATCCCTCCCGCTATTTTGAATTTATGGCTCTCAATCTAAAAAATAATCTTTTCAGCGATGTCCGTGTGCGGCAAGCCATTCTAATGAGCATAGATAGAAGTAAGATATTGCAGGATACCACCCTGGGCAGAGGCGTCGTTATAGACAGCCCGATATTACCGTTCTCGTGGGCTTATAATCCTCAACTGCAGCACCAGGTTTTCAACAAGGACAAAGCCGTACAGATGTTGAAAGAGGCAGGCTGGAGCGATGAAGATGGCGATGGCATACTGGAGAAAAAATTGAACCGCAAAAAGATAAAATTTGAATTCGAACTGCTGGTAAACACATCGAATACCTCCCGATACCAGGCTGCTTCCGATATACAGAAAGATTTAAAAGAAGTGGGCATATCCGTAAAAGTGGTGAATGTTTCCTGGGAAGAACTGAAAACCAGGGTCATGAGGAAGAAGTATGATGCGGCGATCATGGGATGGAAGCTTTCGCCCAATCCTGACTTAAGGTTCATGTTTTCGCAGGATGAAATAAAGAGCGGATATAATTTTGTATCTTACGCTAACCCTCAACTTGATGAATTATTGATAAAAGCGCAGTCGTCAAATCTGGAAGAAGACAGGAAAGCGCTGCTCTATAAGGCCCAGGAAATTATCAGCCGCGAACTCCCGTACATCTTTCTTTACAGCCCCAATGCCCTGCTTGCGGTAAATAAGAGGATAAAGGGTTTTCAAACGGATTCTATTAACATCTTTAACAATATTGATGGCTGGTGGGTGGAGTAAAATCACAAGAAAAGCCCAACTCTAGCGAAGGAGCTGTGTTTATGAAAAAGAATGTCGGCGGCGATGGATATTATTTTTATCATGAACACGATACCGGTGAGGGGAAACATGGAGAAAACTTCGGGAGAAAAGCAGATTTTGGTGCGAAGGACATTATTGCCATGATCATAGCCGCTTTTGAACTGGTGCTTCCTCCACTTCTGATGATGTTTGGAGTAGTGTTGCTAATTTATTTCGTACTGAAGCTGGTGTCAGGCTATTAGGGTCGGTCTCATAGCCTTAACCGGGAGTGAAAGTTAAATTAAATAAAGACTTTCACATCATATTGACATTAAAGCGATAACGGTTTATAATATTTATTGTCAAATGCGGAGATGGCGGAATTGGCAGACGCGTACGTTTGAGGGGCGTATGGGACGACCGTGCGGGTTCGATTCCCGCTCTCCGCACCATAAAATGAAGATAAAAGCCTAAAAGGGCTTTATTTTTTTTTTGCAATTTAAGGCACTGGATCCATGGCATATTTAAAGGATAATATTTTAAAGAGTATGATTTTATGATATATTAAGTAAGTAAGTAGGAATAAATATAAAATTTACGGAGGGAAATTATGCCTAGATTATCCAGGTATTTAAAAGCCGATATAGAACGGGGATTCATTCTAGCGTATTATGAACTGGTAAAAGGTTGCAAAGTCAGCCTGGATATACCCGGAGAGAATATTATTCCGGTAGTGGCTTTTGCCCATAAACCAGGGGAAATCTATGCCATGGATTTTTCAAGCAAGTATCATTTTACTGAAAATCAAAAATCTAAAACCAGGTTGCGCAGGGTAAAGAGGATTATCGAAGAACTCGCGAAATATACAGAATTTGCAGAGAAGCAAACTGGAGCTGAATACAAGGCGATTTATGAGATATGGTGCTTTTTACCGCCAAATAATTTTGTTACAGAAACCATAACCGCCGCCCAAAAGGAGGGTTTACCTGTAAAACTGGTGAGCCTGGAAGAGGTGCATGAGAGAATAAAACAGGTGGCACTAATGGAGCCGTTAAAGTGGGATATGATTTATGAAAACGCTTTTCTCTGGGCGGCAACTTTATTCCGGGAAGCAGGCGCCTGGAAATAAATGTTGAAGTTATATAAGGGGGATATTCAATGGTTAAAAGTTATATTGATGAGGATATAAGGCATATCGAACAATATGAACATAAGGGAAAAACAAGACTCAACAACCCGCCAGTGGGATTGGTCACACCGCAGACCGAAAGAGAAAGCGGCAAGAAGAAATATCAATATGATCCGCATATAGACCCTTCCCTGCAGTGGGCCGGAAAGGCAGAGCATATGTCTTTTGAAGTTCCCACTGTATCCCTTCATGTCCATGAACGGATTGATCCACGCAAGATAATCGATCAGTTCCGTAACTACCAGTGGCCAAAACACGAACAGCTTTCATTATTTGAAACAAAAGAGGAGTACCTTCCCATGCGGGAGGCAGTGGAGTTCTACAAACACCGCCACAACTGGACCAACCGTCTGATTGCCGGTGACAGTCTGCTGGTAATGAACTCCCTACTTGAGAAAGAAGGTTTGGCAGGCCAAGTACAGACGATTTACATAGACCCGCCGTACGGGATAAAATACGGCTCCAATTTTCAGCCGTTTGTGAACAAGCGGGACGTCAAGGATGGCAAGGATGAGGATCTGACTCAGGAACCGGAAATGATCAAGGCCTTCCGGGATACCTGGGAACTGGGGATTCATTCGTATTTAACTTACCTGCGGGACAGACTGCTTTTGGCGAAGGAGTTGCTGCACGAAAGTGGGAGCATTTTTGTACAGATCAGCGATGAAAACGTGCATCTCGTAAGATGCTTGATGGATGAGGTGTTTGGTAGGGAGAATTTTGTTTCATTAATTACATTTAGAAAAAAACTGATGCCATTAGGCGCAAAAACGCTTGAAAATATGTGTGACTATTTATTATGGTATGCAAAAAATATTTCAATTATTAAATATCATCATCTTTACATATATGTTGAACCTATTGGAACACAATGGCGATTTGTAGAATTACCTGATGGGACAAGAAGACAATTAACATATGACGAAAGAAAGGGCAATAAACAACTTCCAAAAGGCTCAAAAGTTTATACGACAGTTTCTCAATTAGCGCCTTCATATTCTGAATCTAATGTTTATGATTTGGAATTTGAAGGAAAAATATATTGTCCTCCTAAAGGACAATGTTGGCTTACAACAAAAGAGAAAATGTTAAGACTAGCAGCAAATAGAAGGTTGCAAGTAGATGGAAATTTACCAAGATATATTTTGTATCATGATGATTTTCCTTATCAGAAACTAACAAATCCTTGGTTGGATACATCTGGTGCATCTGAAAAGGTTTATATTGTACAAACTAATCATAAGGTAATAGAACGCTGTATCCTTATGACCACCGACCCGGGCGATCTGGTATTCGATCCTACCTGCGGCTCTGGCACCACCGCCTATGTAGCAGAGCAGTGGGGGCGCCGCTGGATTACCTGCGACACTTCTCGGGTTGCTATTGCCTTAGCTAAGCAGCGGCTGATGACGGCGGTTTTCGACTACTATGAGCTTGCCCGCCCGGAAGAAGGGGTAGGAAGTGGGTTTAGATATAAGACGGTACCGCATATCACGTTAAAATCTATCGCCAACAATGAACCGCCAGCCGAAGAGATTCTCTATGACCAGCCTTATATCGACCGTAAGAAGATTCGCGTTACCGGCCCGTTTACCGTGGAAGCCGTGCCGGCCCCCACCGTTAAGTCGCTGGATGATGTGGGCGAAGATGAAGGGGCTTCCGATATTTCAGTAGTCAGATCCGGCGAAACATTGCGGCAGGCGGAATGGCGCCAGGAACTGCTGCGGACCGGTATCCGGGCTAAGAACGGACAGCGCATCGAATTTTCCCGGGTGGAGCCTTTCCAGGGGTCAAGATGGATTCAGGCAGAGGGAGAGACTAAAGAAGATGTGCCCAAACGAGTGTTGATTTCCTTTGGCCCTGAGTACGCGCCGCTTGAGCAGAAGCAGGTAGAGCAGGCATGGCAAGAGGCGCGGATGTTCCGACCGGATATACTCCTTTTCTGCGCTTTCCAGTTCGACGAGGAAGCTGCAAAAGATATTGACGAATTGAAACCGGAGATAGCCGGGATGCAGCTTTTAAAGGTACAGATGAACGCCGACCTGTTTACAGAGGATTTGAAGAAAAAACGTTCTGGCAATGACAGTTTCTGGCTCATCGGCCAGCCCGATGTAAAAGTAAAGAGAATAGCTAAAGGCGAAGATAAAGGCAAATATCAGGTTGAGGTGTTAGGTTTCGATTATTACAACACCAAGACTGGCAATGTGGAATCAGGTGGCAAAAACAACATTGCCATGTGGATGCTGGATACCAATTACGACGGGCGCAGCCTTTTCCCAACTCAGGTCTTTTTTCCAATGGCTGGTGCGGGTGGAGGATGGGCCAAATTGGCAAGGACATTGAAGGCGGAGATTGATGAGGAACGGATGGAGGCCTTCAGAGGGACTGCCAGCTTGCCTTTTGAAGCGGGTCCCAACAAGACCATTGCCGTAAAAATTATTGATGACAGAGGGATTGAAAGCCTGCGAGTAATTAGGCTATAAGGAGGAACTATGGCTGGACAGAAGACTATTGATAAGCTGATTATAAACTCGCCGTATGAGGAACCGAAATATTACTGGCATTATGATAGAGAAACGAGAACATTCGAAAAACGGAAGGGCAGAAGGCCTGCCGGATACGTCGTCGCCTCGGAAAGCAGCAAATCTTTTGATGACCCTGGTGTATTTGTGCCTATCAAGCTGGTAAATGACATACGGCCAAGGGTAAAGGCCTGGCGGGAAGCCGGATATCCCGGAGTGACCGGGATGACGAAGCGGCTGCTTTCTTACTGGAGGGATCCGGGAGAAAGAGCGGACAGGCGATTCTTTTTCTGCCAGCTTGAGGCAATTGAAACGCTGATCTGGCTGTTAGAAGCACCGGATGCAGAAAAAGTTGGCATACACATTCCGTCGGATGGTGGGGATTTTAAAAGGATTTGTTCTAAAATGGCCACCGGTTCAGGTAAAACTATTGTCATGGCTATGCTAATCGCATGGCATGTGCTGAATAAGGTGGCTAATCCCCGCGATACCAGGTTTTCCAAAAACGTACTTGTTGTCGCTCCCGGGCTGACGGTAAAGAGCCGGTTAAGTGTACTGAATCCGTCCGATATAAATAACTATTATGAAGTGTTTAACATTGTTCCGCCGGGTCTTATGGATTCCCTCCGGCAAGGGAAAATCCTCATTACCAACTGGCACACATTGGCATGGGAAGACGATGAGAAATTAAAAAAGAAGAAAAGTGTGGATAAGCGAGGGGCCAAGAGCGATGAGGCTTATGTCCGCGAAGTGCTGGGCGATATGGCCAGCACCAAAAATATTATTGTGATCAATGATGAAGCTCACCACGCCTGGCGCGTTAATCCGGAACTTAAGGTAAAAAGGGAGTTCAAGGAACAGGAAGCTCAGGCCACGGTATGGGTTGGCGGCTTGGATCGTATTCATCGGGCAAGGGGGATTCTTTGTTGCTACGACTTTTCGGCCACGCCTTTTGCACCGTCGGGGAAAAAAGCCCAGGAAGAGGCGCTTTTCGGCTGGATTGTCAGCGATTTCGGTTTAAACGATGCCATTGAATCTGGGTTGATCAAAACACCACGTGTGGTAATCCGAGACGATTCGGCCAGAACATCTGAGCTTAAATCGAGACTTTATCACATTTACATGGATCCTGATGTAAAGGATGACATAAATCGAAAGGCGCAAGAAAGCGAGCCACTTCCTGACTTGATTATTAATGCATATTATCTTTTGGGGAAGGACTGGTTGGAAACAAAAAAGGCATGGGAAGAGGCAGGACAAAAGATACCTCCGGTGATGATTACTGTTGCTAACCGTACTGAAACCTCTGCAAGAATTAAATATGCTTTTATTCACAACGAAATCATGATACCTGAACTCTGCGTCCCTGAGGGCATTTTACAAATTGACAGCAAGGTATTGGACGAGGCTGAGTCGAGCGAAGAAGAAGTTTTTGTAGATATTAACCAGGATGATCAAGAAGATGGAGCGCCTACGAAAAAGTTAACCAAGAATCAACAGGCTGAAATTCTGCGTCAAACCGTTGATACTGTCGGCCAAGTTGGGAAATTGGGCGAAAAGATTCAAAACGTTATATCTGTGGGTATGCTTTCGGAAGGCTGGGATGCCAAAACCGTAACCCATATCATGGGTCTCAGGGCTTTTTCCAGTCAGCTCCTCTGCGAACAGGTGGTCGGAAGAGGATTACGCCGTGTCAGTTATGATGTTGGCGAGGATGGGCTTTTTGAACCAGAGTATGTCAATATTTTTGGAGTGCCTTTTACATTCCTGCCCCATGAAGGAGGAGAAGGTGCACCGCCGCCACCGCCAAAGCCGAAGACAAAAATTGAACCAGTACCAGAAAAAATTGAACACGAAATTTCTTGGCCAAATATTATTAGGATAGATACTGTTTACAGGCCGAAACTGACTTTAGATTTATGCAAGGTGGAGCCGATAGTGCTGGATCCTTTTGCAAGCATAACAGAAGCAGAACTGGCCGCAATTATAGCGGGGAAGCCTAACCCTGCTGTTCTTTCTGATATTGATTTGAAAGAAATAGCAGATAGATACCGTACCCAGACGATTATTTTTGAAACAGCTAAAAGAATTTATAATATTAATAAGCCGAATTGGAAAGGAAGCAAGGAACTTTTCTTTGCCCAGCTAATAAAGATTGTGGGGGAATTTATCGAATCGGACAGAATAGTCATAGCCAGCGAGCGCTTCAATGGTTCAAAAGAGCGGCGCAAGGTATTGATTATCCTGAATATGAATAAAATTATCCAGCACATATGGCAGGCTTTAAAAGCTGAAAATTTCGAGAAACGTGTACCCGTTTTTGATAGCGAAAATCCTATCCGTTCTACGGCTGATATGCGAGCATGGTATACCAGCAAACCATGCGAGTGGACGCAAAAATCCCACATCAGCCACGTTGTAATTGACAGTAGCTGGGAGGCTACAGAAGCATATATACTCGATAAACACCCTGCTGTTAAGTCATTTGTGAAAAATGATCATCTAGGGTTTAATATTGTTTACAATTATCAAGGCATTGTGCGGAAATATTATCCGGATTTTATTGTCAGGTTGGTAAATGGAGAATACTTGATTCTTGAGGTAAAAGGGAAAGAAGATATAGTAGCCAAAACAAAACATGCCAGCCTTGCTGAGTGGGTGGAAGCGGTAAATGCCCATGGTGGGTTTGGCAGATGGAACTGGGCGGTATCTTATATGCCGGGAGACCTTGAGGCTATATTGGAGGGACTTTCAGGAAGGTAGAAGATTGATAAGAAGCATAATTGACCTTAGTATTTATATAGAACCTAGGCATCGGTATATAATAATTTTATATAGAATTTTATAGTGTCAAATAAATAAGTTACAAAGAAAGTATATAAAACCAAATAGGAAGGTGACCATTGTGAAAGCATTGCTTGTCATCGATATGTTGAAGGATTTCATCGACAAAGAAGGCACTTTATATGTAGGCCATTCCGGAGAGGCCATCGTACCATTTGTCAGGCAGAAAATTCAAGAATTTAGAGAACAGAAAAACCCGGCTATCTTCATCTGTGACAATCATCAAAAGGACGACAGAGAGTTTGAAATGTTTCCACCCCACTGCATTGCCGGTACCCCGGGAAGCGATATCATACGTGAACTTGATGTAAAAAATGACGATAAGATAATAAGAAAGAGACGCTACAGTGCCTTTTTTGGTACGGATCTGGACCTTTTTTTAAGAGAAAAGGGAATCGATGAACTTTATCTTGTGGGAGTCTGTACCAATATATGCGTGCTCTATACCGCAGCTGACGCCAGAAACCTGGGATATAAGGTAAATGTTTATAGAGAGGGTGTTGCTTCCTTTGACGAAGATGCCCATAGATTTGCTCTTAAAGAGATGGAAAAGACGCTGGGATGCCGGATACTGTAACTTAAACGGAGATGCATCGAATGGGATTAAAAGAGGATGTAAAAAAATTCGCGAAGGGAATAGGCCTGGACGCCGTTGGTTTTGCGTCGGCGGAGCCGTTTTTACAGGAAAAGGAAATCCTGCTGGAGAAAAAAGCAAGGGGAATGCTTTCGCCTTTCGAAGATCCGGACATCGAGCGCAGATGTTATCCGGAGAAACTTTTACCCGGCGCCAGGACTATTATATGCTTTGCTATGGGATACCTCATCTATTCCTTTGAACCGGGGGAAACGCTAATTTTAGAAAGATGCCCATACGAGACAAGTCCGAATGGCAGGATTTCGCGTTACGCCCGGGTAAAAGATTACCACGGAATACTGGATAATAAATTGACCGCCGTTATGGAATTTATTTCAAAGAGAAAACAAGGCCGATTTAAAATTTTAATAGATACCGGGGCTTTCCTGGACAGAGCGGCGGCCCGGCGGGCGGGAATCGGCTGGATTGGAGAAAACACCTGCTTTTTTACGCCGGAGCTGGGTTCATGGGTTTTCCTGGGAGAAATATTGACCGATATCGAATTTGAACCCGATAAACCGGCTCCGGATCTTTGCGACCACTGCGGAAAGTGCGTGCAGGCCTGTCCCACCGGTGCATTGACAGCGCCGTACCATATGAATCCTCACCGCTGCCTTTCATATATAACCCAGAAGCGTGGACCGATTCCGGAGGAATTCAGAAAACTTCTTGGCAGCAGAATATTCGGCTGCGATACCTGCCAGGAAGCATGCCCCAAGAACAAAAGCGTCAGGATCCCCCATCACCCGGAGTTTGTGCCGGATTTTCCGCTTATAACCGATTTGACGGAGCTGGCAGTCATTGATAAAACTGGGTTCGAAAGGATTTTCAAGCCCACCGCCGCAGGCTGGCGGGGGAGAAATGTGCTGCGCAGGAACGCCATTTGCGCTCTGGGGAATATATGGACAAATTATGAACGCGGAAACAGTCCAATAGCTATCAATGTATATCTCGGAGAAAAAAAGGCGGATGATTTCAGAAGAATATGCGAAAAAGATGTGGTAGCGCTGTTGAGTGAGCTTGCCGCAGACCCGTCCGAAATAATAAGAGAACAGGCCAGATGGACCATGAAGGGGATTTTTCCTGGCAATTTTTTAAATGATTTTTAGAATTATTCTATTATACCCCTGAAATGTACAGGATGAGTGGTAAAATCATTTTAAAAGAAACATTTCAGGGGGTATTTTTATGGAGAATGGGACTTTTATATTTAATATCTGGCTGGGGGTTTCCGACATCGCGGAAAAGAAAGGGGAGCTCTTTAGAATAGAAATGGAGCTAGCAGCGAAAGATTCTTTTTCGGTTCAGGATTTAAGCATGGAGGTTTTTGAGGAAGTTTTCACATTCAAACATTACAATGATGTGCTGAAAACAAACATTGTCAGTCCTGTGAAACATGCATATTTTCCAGCTATTTCCGGATTTGTAGTCGTGGATGCGCCGGCGCATCTTCACAATGAACTGAAGGATGAGGAAAAATTGATAAAGCTGGCGGAATCGGTATGCTTTTTTAAAAATGGCGCGATAGGGCCGGGCCTCGCGATGTTGCGGTTGATGGACGCTAATCTATCGGAAAGCCTGTTTTTAGAAAGAATGCTGCCGTCCATCCTGAGGACCAATATAGCGGCTGAGTACTTCTACGGAAATTCTATAAAAGAGGCTGATGAAGGGTTTAACATCGGATTTTTTAAGATTCCGGAGTTGGATCCAAAGCTCATATATTCCGAGCCCGGAATTTCTTTCTACATTCATCCCACAGGCCTTTGCCATGAACGGCGGTATAATTCTATCGATTTTTTAAAGTCCGGCGAAAAGGTCGTGTTCGAGCGCGAGCAGAATAATATTCACGACCCAAATGCGGTCCATATATATACTGAGAAGGGAATTGATTTGGGATACATTCCGAGATGCATTGCTTCCATAATGAATTTCAATATGAGAAGGGGGGCGCATTATGAAGCCCTGATTTCTCTGGTGCTGCCGGAAACCTTCCACCCGGACCAGAGGATTGTGCTTAAAGCAAGGATGCTGCTGGATGAGGCCGCCTGACAGCTGGCCATTATCCATCAACCATATCTGTACAGCACTCCGTACCCTCCTGCAGGGAAGCGCCAGTCTATGTTGCCGTGGGGACAGCCGTAAGGGCATGCCCCGCACTCCACGCAGCGGGCATAGGTTATCTGTATTTTCATGGCATCATCGTCCCAATAGAAGACTCTGGTAGGACAATAATAAGTACATGGTTTGTTTTCACATTGTTCACTGCAAAGGCGGAGGTTTCTTATGAAAATATGTGACACTCCGTCGGCTTTTATTTTCACAAGATCAAGAAGGATATCCGCATTTTTTATGAAATTATCCATTTAAAATACTCCCCAGTGAAAAAATCCTTGATATACGTCGGCAAGTGTTTTAGGCAGAGGTTGCAGATTTGCGATTTTGGCGATGATTTTTTCAAATTTTTGATTGAATGGAAGCATATCCACCGTAAAGTATTCATAAGCCATGTCGTTGGCGGCTTTGGTCAAAAGAAAATCCGCATCTGGATACCGCCTGTAATAATCTTTTGTACCTCTGTCCGCCTTTATATCGTGCATGAAGAAGCTGCTCCTGACTTTCTTTTCATAAGCCGCGAGAGACTCGGAAAAGTTATGAGCAGCTTTAGCCTGGGCCGCGGTTTCGCCGGCAAATTTCCCCGCCAGCATTGCCAGGTCTGTCCCCCTGCGGCCTACAATCATTACCGCTGCATCGCCGGTCACCATCAATCCGGGGGCGGATAAACGGGGGACCTGCCCGTAGCCGCCCTTGGGAATGGTATGAGCCTGAAATTCCATGGTTTTTGCACCTTCAATGAGTCTTTTGATAATTGTGTGGCTTTTTAATCTCTGCATCAGCATAAACGGGTTTAAACCTTTTTCGATTATCTGATTTAAGTATGCTCCCACCATGATGGAAATACTGTCTTTGTTTGTAAAAACGGCACCTTTGCCGATGGCACCGGAGGAGGGATATCCTACCATGCCGAGGATGGCCCCTTCACCCTTTTCCAGGTTGAACCTCTCTTCAATCTTGTCGGAAGGCAGCTCCACGATTTCCTTGACATAAAGGGTCAAACTATCCGGAGTTATTTTTTTTCGAAGCCCGGCAATTTCCGCTAGATTACCGGTAACTCCTTCGGCGAGTATGACTATATCAGAATATATCCTGTCTCCGCTTTCCAGCAGCACTCCGCCGACTTTACGATTTCTAGCGCCGTATTCTTCGTAAATTAGGTCTTTTACAAGAGCATTGGTAACGAGGCGCGCACCGGCTTTTTGGGCCTTGTCTGCCAACCACCGGTCAAATTTGGATCTGAGCGCGGTGAACTTATTATACGGAGGTTTAGCGAATCTGAGGCCCGTAAATCCTATCTTTACTGCGGAGTCGTTATCCAGAAGCCATAATTCTTCACTTGTTACGGGGCGCTCAAGAGGAGCTTCTTCCCAGAAAGCGGGGACAATAATTTCTGTCGGCTGACGGTATATGGTGCCGCCAAAGACATTCTTTGCCCCGGGGTATTCTCCCCGTTCCAAAAGCAAAACGGACATATTGTTTTCGGCCATAGTTAAGGCAGCGGAGCTTCCGGCGGGTCCTGCTCCCACTACTACGGCGTCATACCTGTCATTGCCCATGGTTTCACCTCTGATGGCGGGAGAACAATCTCCCGCCGCATTGTCGAAATACTTATTGAGGATTGTACCATCCACGCTGGTTCATAGCATCGAAAATCATCTTGGCATGCTGCTGTTCTTCATCCTGAATCTGGCGAAGGGCGTTTCTCACGGATTCATTAGCGGACTCCATTATGGCTGTTTCATAAGCGCCCGATACGTATTTTTCCGTCATGAGCATGTCATTCAGTATGTCCCTGTCTGCGGTGGTCCCCACAGTTTTTTGTTGTAATGTCATATTATCCCTCCTATCATAGATGGTCTGTGTATTGAGCTTGCGTTAGTTTAAATTAGCGCCGCTCGGCCGCCTGAACTCCCCCTTGCTGCAGAAGTTTTGTCAGCGTATCCGCGTGCTGCTGTTCACGATTGGCAAGATTCTTAAACATTGAAGCAATTTCGGTGTCCTGTACCTGGTTGGCATAATTGTTGTACTTCATGATGCATATTTTTTCATGGCTTATGGCGTCCTGCAACTGTAATTTTTCCTTTTGAGTTAACTGCAATATGATCACCTCCCGGAAAATATTTATTCCGTTCTTATTGTTTCCTCCTGATGTGTTGCTATACTTGTGGAATAAATTAACAAAAATACAACTTTCATGTTCAGGCTTAAAAAGATTTGTCGTGCAAATAATAATATTGATAGCTTTAAAGCTTAATTTGGCAAGCTTTAAACTGAAAAAATAGGCTAAAAGGAGGAAATGTGTGATGAAAATAGGAAAAAATGTGGGAATGCTTGACAGTTACCTGAGATTGACGCTGGGATTTTCGATGCTAGGCTGTGGAATAGCTAAAAAGTCCGACTTGATGATTCTGCTGGGTGCGGGAAAAATAGCCGAGGGCATCACCAGATTTTGTCCTATGCTGTATGTGCTTGGGATTACCACTGTAAACAACAGGATAGAGCATATGGAAAAAAAACCAGGCTTGAAACTCCAGAGCAGGAAGCCTGAAATGATTCAGGCTGAATGACATCAATTTTAAAGTTGAAAAAAAGTATTCAGGCTAAAAAGACTATGATATAATTAAGATAAAACTGAGAAGAAGCAAGGAAGGTTAAACCGGGGGAGGAAAAATGGAATTAAAATATAAAATCTGGCTGGAGGCAGACGGAAAACAGGTATTTGGAGACGGAGTATACCGCCTCCTGGTACTTATAGAAAGACATGGTTCTATAAATCAGGCAGCCCAGGCGGAAAAAATGTCTTACCGGCAGGCCTGGGGCAAGATAAAACAGATTGAAGACCGGCTTAAAGTCAAGCTGCTGGAGCGGCGCAAAGGGGGAGAATCCGGAGGAGGAGCGAATCTTACCCCTCAGGGCAGGATGCTTGTAGAAGTGTATGGAAAATTATTGGAAGATATGGATATGCTACTTGAGCCGGTATCAAAAAAGCTTGAAAAATACTTGCATGCAGGTGATTTGAATGCGTGAGATTTATCTGGACAACAGCGCTACCACCAGGGTGTCGGATCGGGTGGCTCAGACCGTATATGAAGTTATGACAGAACAATATGGAAATCCATCTTCCCTTCACGGCAAGGGAATTGAGGCGGAAAAACTGATGCGAAAGGCAAGGGAAACCATCGCACAGGCCCTCGGAGTAAAACCAGCGGAGGTTTATTTTACATCCGGAGGCACTGAATCCAACAACCTTGCCATAAAGGGAGCGGCATACAGTATGCAGAAGATGGGAAAACATCTCATCACCACCACCATAGAACACCCGTCGGTGCTTGATACCTTCAAAGAACTCGAAAATGAAGGGTTTCAGGTTACATATCTTGACGTAAATAAAGAAGGATTTATAGATGTCGAGGAATTGCGGGAGGCATTAAGACGCGAAACCACCCTGGTAAGTATCATGTATGTGAACAATGAGGTGGGTTCCATACAGCCTGTAGAAGAAGCCGCAGCTTATATTCATCGTAATAAAAGCACCCTTTTTCACGTGGATGCGGTGCAGGCTTTTGGAAAAATTCCGCTGGTGCGCGCTCTTAAAGGAATTGATATGCTTTCCATAAGCGGACATAAAATATACGGCCCAAAAGGAATCGGAGCTTTATTCGTGAGAGAAAATGTGAGGTTACATCCTCTGTTCAACGGCGGCGGGCAGGAAAAGGGCGTAAGGTCCGGCACCGAAAATTTGCCGGGTATTGCAGGCCTTGGTGTTGCCGTGGAAGATGCGATGAACAACCTTTTTGAATGGCGAAAGGCTATGGAGGAATTAAAAAAAAGGCTTTGCGACAGAATCTTGCAGGAGATACCCGACACGGTCCTGAACGGACCGCGCAGAGATTGTTCCCGCGTGTTGGCAAAAACTTCCATAAAATCTGATATAGAAGGCTCCGGTGTATCTCTTAATGTAAATGCCGCAGCTCCGCATATCTTGAATATCTCGTTTCTGGGCGTCAGAGGCGAAATTCTCCTGCATGCCCTTGAGGCCCACGGCATATATGTTTCCACAGGTTCCGCCTGCTCTTCCCACAAATCGGGCAAAAGCCATGTGCTGTCCGCTATGGGAAAAAAAGCCGAAGAAATCGATGGAGCCATACGCTTCAGCCTTTCGCCTTTTTTATCGATTGACGACATAGACTATACGGTGGAAATTCTAAAAAAGGAAGTGGCGGAAATAAGAAAATTTGTGCGAAAGTAAAATTATGGAGGTATAAGATGTCAAACCTATATCTGGTAAGTTTCGGAGAAATTGCGCTCAAGGGCGAGAACAGACCGTTTTTTGAAAGGATATTGATTCAGAGAATAAAACAGGCGCTCAGTAATTTTGAAAATATCTTCATCCGTAAGACTCATGGGAGAATTTACTGTTTTGTGGACGGCCCAAAAGAAGAAGTCATAGGCCGTTTAAAAAAGGTTTTCGGCATTGTGGCCATAAGTCCAGCATACCCTTGCGAACTTGATATGGATTCCATAAAAGCTGCTGCTCTTTCGGCTTTAAAAGAAATGGACTATAATGGGAAGACATTTAAGGTGGAAACGCGGCGCCCCAATAAATCTTTTCCGCTGAAATCTCCCGATGTGAGCCGGGAGGTGGGGGCGCATATTTTGAAGAATTTTAAGGGAATAAAGGTTGATGTTCATCATCCGGATATCGAAGTGGATGTGGAGATAAGAGAAAAAGGATTCGTATACTGCGAAAGGATACCTGGCCCCGGAGGATTGCCCCTGGGAAGCAACGGCAAGGCGGTGCTGCTTTTGTCAGGTGGTATCGATAGCCCCGTAGCGGGTTATATGATAATGAAGCGCGGTGTTGAGATAGAACCGGTTTATTTCCACAGCTTTCCCTTTACCAGCGACAGGGCCAGGGAAAAGGTCATAGATCTGTGCAAGGTCCTGGCCGAGTACTCCGGTAGATTGAGGCTTCATGTGGTGAACTTTACCGATGTCTTGAAAGAGCTGGGGAAAAAGGGGCCCGATGAGCTTCTTACTATCCTCATGCGCAGGATGATGGTGAGGATTTCCCAGGAAATAGCGGCCCGGGTTGGGGCAAAAGCCCTAATAACCGGCGAGAGTGTGGGGCAGGTGGCAAGTCAAACTATGGAAGCATTAATCGCCACAAACGAAGTGGCCAAAATGCCGATCTTCCGGCCTGTAATAGGATTTGATAAGGTGGAGATTATGGACCTGGCCAAGAAAATAGGCACCTACGACATTTCCATTGAGCCATATGCGGACTGCTGCACAGTATTTGTCCCCGAGCATCCCAAAACTCGTCCGGAAATTGATGCGGTGCATGAAGCGGAGGAAAAGTTTGATATAGAGGAATTGACTAAGACTGGCCTTGAGGATGTAGAAGTAATCGAAGTTGTATGATAAAAATTATGGTCACGGCTTCTATCTCGTTCCGGAAGGGGTATGAATACCATAGGGCTTTATGGGAAATATAACTAAATATCATATTGTGCAGGAGAGCTGGAAATTTCTAAACACTGTTTCTAATATATATAATAATATTTCTAAAAATAAGAAGGCCTTTTTCTACAGCGGCAGCAGCCGCTTTTTTTGATTTTAATTGTTTTCCCTGTTGACGCTATTACGGGAGGCATATTATAATGTTTCTAAATATTAAAATCCTCAGGATCATAGGAAGCAGCAGGAAGACAAAAAATCCCGGGTACATTTCTTGCAATGAAAGATACAGAGCCTGGTTTTGACATATTGGCGAATCTGGAGGGATAAAATTGCGTGTACTTCATCATCCCATCCTGGGAGATGAAACCAGGGTGTGTAATGCCACTATCACGGTGGATGGCAAGCAAATCCCCGCTATTGAAGGTGAGCCCATTGCGGCGGCGCTTCTTGCGGCGGGTATCAAAAAATTCCGGGAGACGCCCAAACATCATAAGCCCCGGGGCATCTTTTGCGCCATCGGAAGATGTACCGACTGTATAATGACCGTGGACGGCATCCCTAATGTTAGGACATGCGTCACTCCCGTTCGAGATGGCATGGTCATAAAAACCCAGAAAGGACTGGGAGAATGGAGAGATGCCCGATGAATACTACCGAGATAGCAATTATAGGGGCAGGACCCGCGGGGCTTTCCTGCGCGGTGGAAGCCGCCAGGGCCGGGGTAAAAGTTACGGTTCTCGATGAGAATCTAAAACCCGGAGGCCAGCTTTTTAAGCAGATCCACAAGTTTTTTGGATCCCGGGAACACAAGGCAGGCATAAGAGGATTCCGCATAGGAGAGCAGCTCTTGGAAGAAACCGAGAAACTTGGTGTGGAAGTGCTTTTAAATTCCACGGTCTACGGGTTGTATGAGGATAAACTCATTGCCTATATAAAGGACGGCAGAGATCATACATTGAAGGCAAAGAAGATAGTAATAGCCACCGGGGCATCGGAAAACGCCCTGGCTTTCCCGGGATGCACCCTGCCAGGCGTCATGGGAGCAGGAGCCGCCCAGACCATGATTAACGTAAACAGGGTGCTGCCGGGGCAGAAGATTATTATGGTGGGTTCCGGAAATGTGGGACTCATAGTTTCATACCAGCTCATGCAGGCTGGCGCCGATGTGGTGGCCCTCATAGAGGCTGCGCCCAAAATAGGTGGATACGGGGTTCATGCAGCCAAGATACGGAGGGCTGGAGTTCCAATCTTTGTATCAACAACCATTAAAGAAGTGCTGGGAGAAGAAAAGGTTGAGGGTGTCATTACCGTGGAGCTGGATGAAAAGTGGAAACCGGTGGATGGCACAGAAAAGCAGTTCGAGGCTGACACCGTATGCCTGGCGGTGGGGCTCTCGCCTCTTACCGAACTTGCCTGGATGGCCGGCTGTGAATTTACCTATATTCCTGCACTGGGAGGTCATGTGCCCATCCATGACAGGAACATGGAAACCACTCTGCCGGGAATATATGTGGCAGGAGATATCACCGGGGTGGAGGAAGCCTCTTCGGCCATGGAGGAAGGTCGCCTCGCCGGGGTGGCTGCTGCGGAAAGCCTCGGATATATCGACGCGCAAAAAGCGGAAGAATTGAAGAAGGAAATCTGGGAAAGGCTCAATGCCCTGAGGACAGGCCCCTTCGGAGAAGGAAGATTTTCGGCGAAATTAAAACAGCTAAATGCAAGGAGGTTGCTGGCATGACACAAAAAACCGGCGTAATATACCAGGGATACCCTTCCGAGCAGGAACTCTCGAACGCGCCGGGGGTTCCTTCCGATGAACGCATCAAAAGGGGGCCCGTAGCATTTATAGAGTGCGTGCAGGAAATTCCCTGCAACCCATGCGAGGAGGCATGCCCTTACGGAGCCATAACCGTTGGCAAGCCCATAACTAATCTGCCCAAACTGGATGAAGAAAAGTGCATCGGGTGCGGCACATGTATAGCCGTATGTCCCGGTCTTGCTATATTTATGCTGAATGGATCAAAGCAAAAGGCTGAAGTGAGCTTTCCGTACGAGTATTATCCGCTTCCGCAAAAGGGAGATGTAGTGGACTGTGTGGACCGGGAAGGCAAACTCGTGGTAAAGGGTACGGTGCTCCGGGTGGTAAAATCCCCCAGGTATGATGCCACAGCTGTACTAACGGTGGAAGTGCCCATAAAATATATAAAAATTGTTCGCAGCATAAAAAGGCTGGGGAGGTCCTGAAAATGAAAGAAGAATATATTTGCCGGTGTGAGGAAGTAACACGGGAAGAGATAGAAAAAGCCATCACTGACGGAGCTACCACCCTTTCGGGGATAAAAAAAAGGACCAGGGCCGGCATGGGTCTCTGCCAGGGTAGGACCTGTCGTCGGCTTATCACGCAAATGCTGTCTAAAGTGAAGGACCCGGCGGAGATAACGCCGCCCACATCCAGACCTCCGGTAAGGGCTATTAAAATCGGGGAGATAGTGGAGGGAGAAGACGATTGAAAAAAACAGCGGAGATCGTAGTAATAGGCGGAGGCGTCATAGGCACCTCCATAGCCTATTTTCTTTCAAAAAGAGGCAAAAAAGTCGTGCTGGTAGAAAGAGATGACCTGGCTTCGGGTTCCTCAGGCGCCTGTGACATAGACATAATCCTCCAGTCCAAAAACCCCGGCATTCACCTGAAACTTGCCATGGCCAGCGCTGAGCTTTATAAAGGCCTGTCCCAGGAATTGGATTTTGACATTGAATATGAGAATACCGGTGGTATGATACTCATAGAAGATGAAGAGCAATTGAAGGTAATGAAGGAATTTGTGAAAAAACAGAAGGCTATAGGACTTCAGGTGGAACTTCTGGATTTAAAGGAGGCTTTAAAGCTTCAAGGGGGTCTTGCTCCTCATCTGGTAGGAGCCACATACAGTCCTCAAGACGCCCATGTAAATCCCATAAGGCTATGCCTTGGTTTTGCCCGGGCTGCCGCAAAGTTCGGAGCCGAGATTTACCTGGATACTGCCGTGGTGGATATTAAAGTTGAAAAAGGCAGGGTAAAATCTGTTGTGACAAACCAGGGAGAAATAGAGACCGGCATGGTTATAAACGCCGCCGGCGTGTTTGCGCCGGAGATCTGCGCCATGGTTGGGATGAGCGTGCCCATAAAGCCCCGCCGGGGGCAGATAATAGTCACAGAACCAGTGCCGAAACTAATCATGGGAGACGTGCTCTGTGCCAAATATATCGTAGCAAAATACAATCCGGAACTGCTGGAGAGCTCCGATGATCTCGAAACCCGCCTCGGAGTTGGGTTATCTTTGAGCCAGACCAGAAACGGCAACATACTTATCGGCGGCTGCCGAGAGTTTGTGGGATATAATCGAAGTACCACTCATGAAGTCTTAACCACCATATTAAAACATGCTACAAGGCTGGTGCCGGCTTTAAAGGAAATCCATGCCATCAGGTCCTTTGCTGGACTTCGGCCGTATACGCCGGACGGTTTGCCCCTTCTTGGCCCTGTGGAGGGTATAGAGGGCTTCATCATGGCAGCGGGTCATGAAGGTGATGGAATAGCCTTGTCGCCTATTACAGGCAAGATCATTTCCGATATAATATTGGACGGCAAGACATTTATAGATATAGCACCTTTGAGCCCGGGAAGGTTCGGCAACATGGAGAAAATAAAGGCCGTATCGTGAGGAGGCATTCGGGTGATAGTAAAAGGCGGCAGGACCAATTATGGGGAAGCCATAGGTATCCTCATGCTGGATACAAAGTTCCCCAGGATTCCCGGTGATATTGGAAACGCCCTCACTTTCGATTTTCCGGTAAAATATAAGAAAGTAAAAGGAGCCACATCTCAGAGGGTGGTCCGGGAGGCGGACCCATCGCTCATAGCCCCCTTTATAGAGGCTGCAAGAGAACTGGAAGAGGAAGGAGTATTAGCCATCACTACTAGCTGCGGCTTTCTTGCCGTATTCCACGAGTATCTGGCTGATGCTGTAAACATTCCTGTATTTACATCCAGCCTCCTTCAGGTGCCGATTGTCTATAGAATGTTGAAAAAAGGGCAAAAAGTGGGAATCATGACCGCCAGCAAACCCCACCTTACAGAAAAACATTTTAGGGGCGTGGGGATAGAAGATATACCCATGGTGATATATGGGATGGAGGATCAGGAGGAATTTCCGGCGGTGTTTCTGGACCAGAAGGAAACCCTGGATGTGGAGAAAGCGGAAAACGAAATGGTGCGGGTGGCGGAAAAGATGATTGGCGAAAACCATGATGTAGGAGCAATAGTTTTCGAATGCACCAACATGCCGCCATTCCGCAGGGCAGTCCAGCAGGCGGTAAATCTTCCGGTGTTTGATATTGTAACGCTTACAAATTATGTGTACAGTTCTATAATGTAATTGTTCGGTCTTATAAGTAATGTGTATATAAAAGAGGGCAGCCAACCTCTTTTTTATTTTTTTCTTTAAAATTATTTTGCCGGCAGGAATTTTTATATTTATGTAGAATAGTAATATATAGATAATTAATTAACTTAAAAAAAGAATGTTGCGGGAAAACACCAATTGCTCGGAAATACCGACATTAAACGGTTACATGAAATGAGTATAACATGATAAGGTGAAAAATAATGCCGAAATGGCCTGGAAATAGTAAGTACGTTAAAAAACTTAACCGCATGACTGTTTTGAATATAATAAAAGATAACGAATCCATATCCCGTCAGCAACTGGCAAGGATGACCGGACTCACGCCCCCGGCAATAACCCAGATAATCAGGGAACTTATTAATATGGGCTTTGTGAAGGAAGTGGGGTTGGAGAAATCCTGCGGCGGCAGAAGACCGGTACAGTTACAATTTAACCCAGAAGCAGGTTTTGTGTTGGGTCTGGAAGTAACCAGGCATGAAACCACTCTTGGCATAGCGGATTTAAAAAACCACCCGACGGATATCCAGACTTTTGAACTGGACATGACAGACCCTGAAGCCGGCATTCACCAACTGTCAGAAACTATAAGGCAGGTTATAAATAATTCAAAATATCGGGATAAAAAATTTTTGGGGCTGGGGGTCGCTTTTCCGGGGCTGTTGAACTTAAAAGAAGGCATAGTTAAGCGCTCCATAAATCTGGGGCCCAAATGGAACGGGTTCCCTGTAAAAAGTGCCATCGAAAGAGAAATCGGCCTTCCGGTCTATATAGAAAACAATTCCAATGCGTCGGCATTGGCGGAAAGATGGTTTGGGGGAGGGACCGAATGTTCAGATTTAGTTTATATTAATCTCGGAGAAGGCATCAGCGCCGGCATCATTATGGATGACCGGATACTACAGGGGTTTCAGGGCCATGCCGGTGAAATCGGCCACATTGTCATGGTTGAAGGTGGCCCCCTGTGCAACTGCGGCAACCGTGGGTGCCTGGAGAGCATATGCGGGATTCCGGCGATTGTCAGGAAAGCTGTATCTGAAATGCCGTTTATAAAAGAAGGTGACCCGCTCAAAGAGATATGGAAAATAAACGGGAAGATTTCTATAAATGACATATTAAAATCGGCTTCGATTGAAGGAACTTATTCCAATGAATTGCTCAAACAAATGGGTAAATATGTGGGCCTTGCAGTAGCGGATGTGATAAACCTATATAATCCCGGGGCGGTTTTCATAGGCGGAAAGATGGCAAAAGCGGCATCAGCCTTCATGGATATCTTAAAGCAAACGGTGAATTCGCATGCTTTTCCAGAAATAGCGGGGTCCACAGAAATAAAACTTTCGGCCCTTGACGGAAACTCCGGGGTGATAGGAGCCTGCGCCCTGGCGCTGCGGGAATTGCTAAAACCAAACTCCAGTATTTTGGAAGACATGCAAGCTTATGCAGACAAATAAGAGATATACTATAGCAATTACTCTGTATGCTCATGATTATGTAAAAAAATAAAAAGTTGAGGTTATAATAAAAAATTTCTGGAGGGATGTAATATGCCAAAATTGAACAAAGAATTATTAAAAAGCGGATTCAAATTTCCGGAAGATTTGCAAGTACAGGAGTTTCCGGAAAACCTGCCGGAAAGGGTGATCCAGTTCGGTGAAGGCAATTTTTTAAGGGCATTTGTGGACTGGATGTTCCATCAGATGAACAAAAACAAATTGTTCAATGGGCGCGTTGTAGTTGTTCAGCCCATAGCCGAAGGCCTGGTACCAAAAATAAATGAGCAGGATGGCCTTTATACCCTGATACTGAGGGGTTTAAAGGAGGGCAGGCCCACTGAGCTCAAGGAAATAATCAGCTCCGTAAGCAGAGGAATCAACCCGTATAAGGACTGGGATTCATACCTCAAATGTGCCGAAGACCCAAATATTGAATTCGTGATTTCCAATACCACCGAGGCCGGTATCGCCTACGATAAAAACGATAGCCTGGAAAACAAGCCACCGGTATCCTATCCGGGCAAGCTCACGGCATACCTTTACCACAGGTTCCGGCATTTCAACGGAGATGCTGCCAGGGGCATGGTAATAATTCCCTGCGAGCTTATCGACAGGAATGGCGATAACCTGAAGAGGATTGTCCTCCAGCTTTCCGACGACTGGAACCTTCCAGAAGAATTCAAAAAATGGGTAAATGAGCACAACACCTTTTTAAATACCCTTGTGGATAGAGTTGTGACGGGCTACCCAAGGGATGAAATAAAAGACATACAGGCAAAACTCGGCTATGAAGATGAACTAGTGGACACGGGAGAATTGTTCCACCTGTGGGTAATCGAAGGCCCCAGGGAGCTTTCCGAAAGGCTGCCCTTCACAAAGGTTGGGCTCAATGTTATATGGACTGATGACATGACGCCTTACAGGACCAGAAAAGTGCGCATTTTAAACGGCGCCCATACCTCTTCGGTGCCGGCCGCATTCCTGTATGGTCTTGAGACCGTAGGCGAAATGATGGACCATGAAGTCATGGGCAAATACACAAGACAAATCATATATGATGAAATAATTCCATCTATAGACCTTGATAAGGGAATGCTCACAGAATTTGCCGATTCGGTGGTGGAGCGCTTCCAGAATCCGTATATAAAGCATTACCTTATAAGCATTCTCCTGAATTCATCTTCTAAGTTCAAGACAAGGGTTTTGCCTTCTATATTGGAATACAAAAAATTGAAAGGTGTACTTCCAGAAAAGCTCACCTTCTCACTGGCGGCCCTCATCACCGTTTATAAAGACGGCCGTGTGGAGGGCAGCGCCATGAAGGCCAGGAGGGAAAAGGGCGAATTCACCATGAAGGATGACCTCCCTGTCCTGGAATTTTTCGAAGAAACGTGGAGGAGCTTTGATGGAAGTAGGGAGTCTGCAGTAAAAGTTGCGGAAAAGGTTTTAGCGAATACCTCCATGTGGGGCGAAGACTTGAACAATGTGGAAGGCCTTGCGGAGAAAGTTGGCGATTATCTGTACCAGATTGCAAAGGATGGCGTACAAGCTACGGTAAAAAAACTTATTTAAGATTTTATGTAAAAAGTTACATTTGATGACAAGTTAAAATCTGGATTTTGCCCCTTTAAGAAATAGAAGACGTGGGTCGGATTAAGCAGGATTTGCCTTTTCGGCAAATCCTGCTATTGGAAAACTGATATAGTAACTATAAACTACTAATATCAGAGGTGAGAAGTATTACATCTAACTTCTCGCTTCTCACCTCACACAGGGAGGGTTTCGATGTCAATATTAAAGATTCATGAGAGGGACAATGTGGCAGTGGCCGTCGATGATATAAAGAAGGGAAAGATCCTGACCATAGGGTCTTTATCCATTACAGCCCTTGAGGATATAAGCAAAGGGCACAAGATGGCCGTAAAGGATATACAAAAAGGCGAAAATGTTATAAAGTACGGTTTCCCTATCGGCCATGCCATTTCCGGTATAAAAGCCGGTCAATGGGTGCATTCTCATAACCTAAAGACAAATCTCGGCGAAATTCTGAATTATGAATATCATCCGGAATTAAAACACCAGGCACCGATTAAATGTAATAAGACATTCAGAGGGTATCGCCGCAAAGACGGGCGGGTAGGAGTTAGAAACGAAATCTGGATAATCCCTACAGTAAGTTGTGTCAATAGAAATGCCCAGATAATTGCACGGCAAGCTTCGAAAGAATTTTTGGGGGCCGGGAATATCGAAGGAATATATGAATTCACGCATCCCTACGGATGTTCTCAATTGGGACAAGATCATCTAAATACTCAGAAGATACTGGCCGACCTGGTAAACCATCCTAACACCGGCGGAGTGCTGGTGCTGGGCCTCGGATGTGAAAACAACAACATCCCGGAATTTAAGAAAGTGCTGGGAAAGTATGATTCAGAAAGAGTGAAATTCCTGGTAGCTCAGGAAGTGGAAGACGAGATTCAGGAAGGCGTAAGACTTATAGGCGAGCTTGTAAAATATGCTTCTCAATTTAATAGAGAAGAAATTTCTGTATCGGAACTTACCGTAGGCCTAAAATGCGGAGGGTCCGACGGCTTTTCAGGCATTACCGCCAACCCTCTGGTGGGGAGCTTTTCCGATAAACTCATATCTTGCGGTGGGAGCACGGTGCTTACGGAAGTGCCGGAGATGTTCGGAGCCGAGATTCTTCTCATGAATAGGGCCAAAAATTTGGAAGTCTTTGAAAAGACAGTAAAGCTCATCAATGACTTTAAAGAATATTTCATGGGATATAACCAGCCCATATATGAAAATCCTTCTCCGGGCAATAAAAAAGGTGGTATCACTACCCTGGAGGAAAAATCCCTGGGATGTACCCAGAAGGGCGGCACAAGCAATGTGGTGGATGTGCTGGAATATGCCGAAACCGTAAAACAAAAGGGATTAAACCTTTTGAGTGCACCGGGCAACGACATGGTAGCCTCTACTGCGTTGGCGGCATCGGGATGCCAGATAATCCTGTTTACCACCGGCAGAGGAACTCCCCTGGGGACTGCAGTTCCTACTATAAAAATCGCCACCAACAGCGATATTTTCAAGAGGAAATCCCACTGGATGGATTTCGACGCGGGAAGGCTGCTTACCGGAGAATCTATGGAAAAACTTACTGATGAACTCATGGAATATGTAATAAAAGTAGCTTCGGGTATGCCTACAAGGTCTGAGAGAATGGGATTTAGAGAAATAGCCATATTTAAAAACGGGGTGACTTTGTAAATGTAAGAGCGTTCCAACTGCCGCCTGGGAGGGCAACGAAGGTGAAAACACTTCTTGTGGGTATTAACGCTAAATTTGTCCACACCAATCTCGCCATAAGGAACATAGCGGCATATTGCAAGGGAGAAGAAATTTTGCTGTATGAGGCAACAATAAATGACGATATGGATGATGTGCTGGAAGACCTGGTCTCCTGTGAAGCGGATTTGATTGGCTTTTCATGCTACATCTGGAACATTGAGCAGGTGCTTTACCTGGCCGAAAATATCAAAAAGATAAGGCCAGAGACTATGATAGTACTGGGAGGGCCGGAGGTTTCATATGACGTCCCCGCCATAATGGAGAAAAACGGGTATATTGACTGCGTCATTCTCGGGGAGGGGGAGGAACGCTTCAGGCGGCTGCTCATGGCTCTGAAAAGGAGGGGAACGGTCGAGACCATAGATGGAATAGCTTTCAGGGAAAATGGAAGAGTGACAGTAAACCCACCCCTGCAGGATTGCCTGGATTTAAACAAAATCCCCCTTTCATACGGCGAGGAGGAAGACCTGAGCAACAAACTGGTGTATTATGAAACATCGAGAGGCTGCCCTTTTAACTGCGCCTTTTGCCTTTCTTCTCTGGAAAGAAGCGTGCGAAAAGCGGATCTTGATAAAGTGAAGAGGGATTTTGAATTTTTTGCAAGAAAAGGTATCAGTGTGGTCAAGCTGGTAGACCGTTCCTTCAATTGCGATGCAGAGAGGGCCGTTAAAATCCTTGATATAATACGCACTCTGCCCGGAGAGACGGTCTTTCACTGCGAGATAAACCCCGAGCTGGTGGATGACCGGTTTATAGAAAGCCTGAAAGGCCTTGAGAAAAGGCTCCGGTTTGAGGTGGGGGTTCAAACCACCAACCCCGAGTCCCTCAAGGCCGTTTCAAGGACGGCGGATGTTGAAAGGACGCTGAGAGGCATAAAATTGCTGAAAAAAGCCGGCATAAAACTTCACCTGGATTTGATCGCCGGCCTGCCCCATGAAGATTTTTCAAGCTTTACCCGCTCTTTCAATGAAGTGTACAGCCTGGGCCCCGAGGAGATACAGCTGGGGTTTTTGAAACTTCTGAAAGGAACACGCCTGCGGAGGGAGGCGGAAGAATACGGTATCCGCTACCGCTCAAAACCGCCCTACGAAGTTTTGTACACCCGGGATATGGCGTATGAAGAGCTCAGAATCCTGAAGGGGATTTCAAAACTGCTGGAGAGGTTTTACAATGACGGCAGGTTTCAACATTCCCTTTCTTATCTAATAAAAAAATTCAAGAGTCCTTTTGAAATGTATTTATCATTTTACGACTACTGCAACAAAAAAGGCTTCCTGAGGCGAAGCCTTTCGCTGAGATCGCGGTATGAATTGCTCTTTGAATACGCCCGCACGCTCGATGTTGACCATGAATTGTTCAGAGATCTGGTCAATTTCGACTTCTTGTTTCATAACGGTAAGGAGGCCCCGCCGGTTAATACACGCAGACCCGGAAACAAACGCCTTATGGAAAAGGTCCGGGCTTATGCAGGCGACCGCAAGTGGCTTGAAAACTATTTTCCGGAGGCACAGGTAATGCCGGCATATGAAGTGGTAAAACATGCCGTAGTAGGATATTTTAAACACGACGTTCCGGAAAATACCGATTGTAAAGAAATTGGAATCATATTTTTTCGAAAAGATGGTGAAACACGTTATGCAAAGTTTCCACTTTAAGCTAGCATCATCCTGTCTTCCGCAAATTTTTCGCCCTGGAGCTGTTCGAATTTGTTCAATAGGCGCGGGATGGTCATGGATGTTTTCTCTTCGCCTCTTATATCCAGCACAATCCTGCCCTTGTGCATCATGATGAGGCGGTTGCCCATCTTGATAGCATGTTCCAGGTTGTGGGTCACCATGATTGTGGTGATTCCTTCCCTTTCGATGACTTCTTCTGTCAGCTCATTTACAAGCATAGCTGTCTTGGGGTCTAGAGACGCCGTGTGCTCATCAAGAAGAAGAAGTCTTGGTTTTTTCATAGTAGCCATGATAAGAGTTAGAGCTTGCCGCTGTCCGCCGGATAATAGCTTAACTTTTGTACTCAATCTGTTTTCAAGCCCCAAAGGAATGGTTGAAAGATATTTTGAAAATAATTTCCTTTTTTCTGCGTTGAGTCCCCACCTTAAAGAGATATTCTCTGCCCTGGAAAAAGCCAGGGAAAGGTTTTCTTCAATGGTCATGGAAGGTGAAGTGCCCAGCATGGGGTCCTGAAAAACCCGGCCTATGAATGCCGCCCGCTTATATTCCGGCAGCCCGGTAATATCACTGCCGTCCAGATAAATTTTTCCACCATCGATGGGGAAAACCCCTGCTATGGCGTTAAGCAGGGTGGATTTACCTGCACCATTACTGCCGATGACAGTGATAAAATCTCCGTCCTCCACTTTCAACGAAAGGCCGTTAAATACCTGATTTTCATTGGGGGTGCCGGGATTGAATGTCTTTGAAAGATTTTCAAGAACCAGCATATATATTACTCCTTTTACGATTCAGTGATTTTTTGAAGCGTGGTGCCGTAAGGGCTAATATTACGACCAGGGCTGTCAAGAGCTTCAAATCTGACGCTTGGGCAAGTCTGAAAGATAGTACCAGTGAAATACTGAACCTGTATAAAAAGGAGCCGAACAACACGCCCAAAGTAGCGATAAAGATCGATTTTTCACCTAGCAAGGCATCGCCGATTATGACAGAAGCAAGGCCGGCTATGATGGTCCCAATGCCCATCCCCACATCAGCAAAACCCTGGTACTGGGCCACCAGAGCTCCGGACAGGGAAATCAATGCATTGGAAAGAGATAAGCCTATTCTCTTCGTCATGTCGGTATCTACGCCCTGGCTACGGATCATCTGGGGATTATCGCCGGTAGCTCTTAAGGAGAAACCCAGCTGAGTCTTCAAAAATGCATCTAAAAGCACTTTAATAATAAGAACGACGATGATAAACAGGATAAGGTACATATATTGTACCGGAAAACCGGGAAATATTTTTTTAGCGGCATCCTGGATTATAGAAAAAACAGTAGGTTGGTTTAACAGCGGAATATTCGGCCTTCCCATAATTCTTAAGTTTATGGAGTACAATGAAGTCATGGTAAGAATGCCTGCCAAAAGGTCGCTTATTTTACCTGATGTATTTAAAATCCCCGTGACATAGCCCGCCAGAGCTCCCGCCAGGATTGCCGCAACGGTGGCGGTAAATGGGCTATGGCCGCCCACGATGAGTGAAGCGGCCACTGCAGCTCCCAGCGGAAAACTACCGTCAACTGATAGATCAGCAAAATTTAAGATTTTAAATGTGATGTATACTCCCAGGGCCATTATGCCAAAGACAAGGCCCTGTTCGATGGACTTTAACAACATTGTTTGCCACATTAATTTAGAACACCTCAAAATATTATGATGGTTTTACATTATTTATTTACGATTTCATCGGCTTTTGACATCAATTCGTCGGGAATTTTTATCCCCAGTGTATCAGCGGATTTTTTGTTGATGATTAATTTTAAGTCCTTGGAACCTTCAATGGGAATATCCCCAGGTTTTTCACCCTTTAAAACCCTGGCTGCGACTTTCCCAGTTTGTTTACCTAAAAGGTAATAATCAATTCCTAAAGTGGCCAGAGCTCCACCGTCTACCATGCCTCTTTCGGCTGCAATGACGGGAATTTTGGCATCATTACAAACCTTTACAACGGCACCGATGGAAGAAGCCACGGTATTATCTGTAGGCGCATAGATAGCGTCGACTTTGCCGGAAATGGATTGGACTGCCTGATTTACTTCACTGCTGTTGGCTACAGTAGCTTCATGTATGGTAAGGCCCAACTCTTCTGCAGCTTTTTTCGCTATGTCTACCTGAACCTTTGAGTTTGCTTCGGCTGCGTTATAAAGGATGCCGACATTTTTAGCATTGGGAAGGATTTGCTTTAATAGTTGAAGCTGTTCTTTTATGGGATTCATATCCGTGGTGCCGGTGACATTTGTATCGGGCTTCTCAAGGCTTTTTGCAAGGCCTGCCGAAACCGGGTCGGTTACGGCTGTGATCAAAATGGGAATATCTTTGGTGGCGTTAGCTGCCGATTGTGCCGATGGAGTGGCGATAGCTAGAATCATGTCGACCTTTTCCCCAACGAACTTGCTAGCGATAGTCTGGGTGGTGGGGAAGTCGGCCTGGGCGTTTTCCAACTCAAAGGTAACATTTTTCCCCTCTTCAAAGCCGGCTTCCTTAAGCCCATCAATAAAACCCTTTCGAGCCGCATCCAGGGCCGGATGTTCCACGAATTGAGAAATACCTATTTTGAAAACCTTATCTCCAGATTGAGATTGATCCGAAGAAGGCCCGGAATTTGAAGAGGATTGAGATTGATTTGAACTGGATGAGGAAGTGTCGGAATTCGTGCTTGCAGTTTTTTGGCTGCATCCTGCCAGAATCAGAGCAGAGATGAGCAATAAGCATACGGTTGCCGCCAATATTTTTTTCACAATAAAAACCCCCTTTTATTTCGGTCAGCATGGGGAGCAAAACAAAAAACACTCAAGTAAGAGTGTTTTTAACATATCTCCTACCATGACTACCATGCTACAATTTTTATTTTTTATAATTATACAATTATATATATATAGCTGTCAACCTGTTTTTTCTGGCAGTTTATTGATAAATCACTGGCGCCTCAAAGCTTCTATAGGAGGAACCGAGGAAGCCGATATGGCCGGATAGATGCCGAACAGCAGGCCGGATGTAAGGGCAACCACAACCGCTATTTTTATTGCCTGAAGGCTTATGGCGGTATGAAAACCGTAGCGGGTAAAGACATTCAGTCCCCATATCCCTCCGGCGGTTCCAGCGATGGCACCTATAGCGCTGACATACAGCGCTTCCAGCAGGAATTGGATCAAAAGGTCTATCTGTTTTGCGCCTATGGCACGCCTTACGCCTATCTCCTCGGTGCGCTCGGTTACCGATACCAGCATGATATTCATTATGCCAAGCCCGCCCACTAGCAATGACACCGCCGCTATTCCGCCCAGCAGCAGCGTCATGACCCTGTTGGCCTGATCGGCTTCTTCGACCAGTTGATTTAAATTGGTTATGGTAATTAAATCCTCTCCGCCGGGAATGATGGGCTGTTGGGCTCGACCTTCATCTGAACTGGAACCCATTGAGACTTCCTTTTTTTCTACTATTGCTCCTTCAGAAGACGAAACAGCGGTACCACCTCCGGCAGACTGTCCTTCTCCGCTTTCACTACCCGCAGAAGGGGTAGGAGCACTCTGATCGAGGCCCAGCTTGCGTTTGAAAATCCTTCCCAGCTGCACTACCGCCAAATCAGCATCCTGTGTGGAGCTGGCTTTCGCCCAGATTTCATCGACTTTCTTTTTGCCCGCTACTTTTAATGCGGTGGTATATGGAATGACAATCTTGTCATCGATGCCTTCAGCTTTGTCGGAACCCTTTGGTGCCAGAACGCCGACTATCCTGAAGGTTTCACCATTTAAGGTGAATGTCTGGCCTACGGGGCTCCTTCCTCCCAGCAGGCCGTGACCTATGTTATATCCCAGCACCGCTACCGGAGAACGCTGCAGCACATGCCATTTTGTAAAGAAATGGCCTGAGATGAGGGCGTGATCCCTTATCTGAGGGAATTCATTGCTTACGCCTATTATGCTGGCGGTGCCCCGTGCTCTTCGCCAGCGCATTACTGCCTTTGTATTGATTACTGGCGTGGCCATTTTCAGACCGCTGACCCGTTCCACCAAATCCCCGGCTTCTTCGGGATCAAACTCCACCGATGGATCATTGGCCTTTATGGCTATGACATTGGAACCCAGGCTTTTAAATTGAGCCACCACCGCCTGACGGGCACCCTCGCCTATTCCCATAAGGCTTACCACCGATGTCACTCCTATGGCCACTCCCAGTATTGTGAGGGCAGAGCGCATTGGATGGGCCAGGACTCCGTGCCACGCCATTTTTGCAGCAAAAAGAGTTCGGACAAAGAAAGAAAATATATGATTTTTTCTCATTTTTATCCTCCTCATTTGCCTGCAGGAGCGTTATTTTTATTATTTTCATTACTGCTGTCTTTCTTACCATTTTCTTCTTTATTATTTCCGGGCAGCAGAGTATCTTTTGAGCCGATATGCTGGCTGGGCAGCACATCTGCACTGCTTCCTGTTATAACAAGGTCTCCTTCATTTACACCGCTTTTGACTTCTGCCACTTTGTCATTCATCAATCCCAACTTTACGGTTACTATTTTTGTGGTTCCGTCTTTATTCAAAATTTCCACCTTTGGAGTGTTGTCTTCCTCAAATATGGCTTCCAGCGGGACAAGCAGCACATTTTTTGCACTGCCCGCATCAATGTGGGCGTGAGCCTGCATTCCGGGGCGAAGCTTAGGACCGCCTTTTACGCGGATATATATGCCGAATTGCGGGATTCCATTCTCCGCCTTTCCCATTGTCTCTACCTGCGTGACTTCTCCTTCAAAAGTTTCACCGGGAAGAGCATCCAACGTTATTTTGACGGGAGCCCCTTGTTTTACCAGCAACACATCCACATCGTCCACCTGAGCCCACATTTCCATATCGGATGTGTTGAAAATATACCCGATCCATTCTCTGGGGCCCACTGTTTCACCAACCTGCTTATCCCACTCGGCTATGACACCGTCCATGGAAGCTCTTATCTCCGTTTGACCGGCTTTCGCCAGCAAATTCGCAAGCTCCTTTTCTTTCTCTCTTATTTTATCGAGTTTTTCCTGGATAGTATCTTCTATATCCGATCCGGACAGCAGAACCAGCGGATCTCCTTTTTTGACAAGGTCCATCTGTCGCACATAAACCGTTGAAGCAATGGCTTCGGCGGTGGCCAGGACCTTTTCTTCTTTTGCAAAGCCGTCGACCGTTGCGTTGTTTGCAAACCATTTTACTTTCGTATCGTCATTGTCCGGCGACGGTATGCCCAGCCAGGCCTCCAGATTGGCTCGCACCAGACCGGGATTTTTTCCTTCAACAGTAATCCAGTAAACGAACCCCCTGGCTGGATTCTCATCATCTCCGTCCGGTATGGGGTTTGGATTGACTTCCGTTATGTATCCGTAATATATTCCGTCGAATACGGTGAATCTTATAGCCAGCTTCTGGCCTTTTTTAACCTGTTCGAATTCATTGGGATAAAGTTTTGCTTTTATCCTGTATGTAGAGTCGTCGACTATTTTTGCCACTATCTGACCCTGGGGCACCTCGGTGCCTTCCTTTATGCTGAGTTCCGTGACTCTGCCGTCTATAGGAGCCCGAAGAGTGATGCCGCTGCCCGGCTTTATTTCATATATCCTATCCGCCGGCAGGCCTGTAAGTTCCGAAAGGTAATCTTTGTTAGCCCGAATCTCGCTATCCAGACTGTCTATTTGTGACTGAAGCCCCGGTGCCACAAGTTTTGCTATAACCTGGCCCTGTTTGACCTCTTCGCCTTCCTGCGCGAGGATTTCACTTAATATATATTGAACATTATCCGCCGAATATTCCCGCGAACCCGGCACCTGTATGCCGCCGCTCCTTGATGGATTTAAAGTGCCCGTAACATCCACTCCTACGGATATATCGCCTCTCGTTACAGGTTTTGTAGAATAAACCGGCCCCTGGGCTTCCTGTACAGGAGGCGGAACCAACTGCCTGTAGGCATAAAAGCCGCCGCCGAATACAATGGTCAGTATGAGAAAGATCATTAAAATCCGTTGTGTCATTGATAAGACCTCCTGATATCAATATAGTTTTTATGACATCCGATTTTATTCATTTATTCCTGATTAATTTAGCGCTTTTGTATTTCGGACCTCCTCTATTCGGTCTATCTTTCCGTCCCGAAGACGGAAGATGCGGTGACCATATCTTGCGATATTTTCTTCATGGGTCACCTGGACTATGGTTATTCCCATTTCTCTGTTTAATTTTTCAAATATGGCCATTATATTTTCGCCGGTTTTTGAATCCAGCGCCCCTGTGGGTTCATCGGCCAGAAGCACCCTGGGTTCGCCTGCAATGGCCCTAGCTATAGCAACGCGTTGCTGTTCGCCGCCGGAAAGCTGGGAAGGCAGGTGATGGACCCTTTCGCCTAGGCCAACGGCTTCTAAAGCCTGTATCGCCCTTCGACTTCGCTCCCTGCCTCCCATGCCGCGGTATATGAGGGGCAATTCCACATTGGCCCTGGCATCAAGGTCCGGCAGCAGGTGGAAGCTCTGAAACACAAACCCGATCAATTGATTGCGGATATCTGCCAGCCGGTTGTCGCTCATCTTTTCAACCCTGTTCCCGGCGATGGTGTATGTGCCCAAAGTGGGTCTGTCGAGGCAGCCGATAATGTTGAGCAGGGTCGATTTTCCGGAGCCCGAAGGCCCCATGATGGATATGAAATCTCCTTCCTCAATTGATAAGTTGATATCTTTCAGAGCTTCGATGTGAATCTGGCCGTTTTTATAAGTGCGGCATATATTTGATAATTCCAGCAAAGGCAAAATATAACCCCCTTCAAATATGTTCCTGATATATAGACGAAAAAAATAAAAAAAAGTTCCATGTTTTTCAAAAAAAATTTACTATTACTTTCGAGAAATACATAAAAATTTCCTTCTGAAAAAAGTGAAATTATTTTTTGAACAAAATGTTTATACTTATGTAATAGAAGTGATTTGGTAAAATAATAGGCGTGGTGATAAGGTGCAAAAGTTCATTCCGGGAGAACTGGAGAAGGAACTGGAAATTCTGGATGATGAATTGAAAAGGGCAATTTATACAAATGTTCATCTGATAAACAAACCGTTATTTGAAATGGTAAGCGGCGGAGGCAAGAGGCTAAGACCTGTTCTTGTCCTGGCTTCGGCACGATTCGGCCGATATGACTTTGAAAAAACAAAACCCCTGGCTGCGGCGGTAGAACTTATACACACCGCGACGCTGGTGCACGACGACATTGTCGATGATTCGCCGTTAAGAAGGGGGGCCCCCAGTATCCAGGCCAGGTTAGGGAAGGATGTTGCAGTTTTTGCTGGGGATTTTATTTTTTGCAGGGTTTTTGAACTGCTGGCATCGATGAATAGTTTTGATGTCCTCCATCGCACTTCCCGCGTGCTGTACAAAATTTGTGAGGGAGAAATAAAACAAAGGGAAGATTTATATAACACCGATGTCACTTTTAGAAACTATGTTTATCGAATTCAGAGGAAGACGGCGCTGCTGTTCGGCTTGAGCTGCGAACTTGGAGCAGCCTCTTGCGGAGCGGATATAAAAATAGTACGGGCCCTTAACCAGTATGGGATGAAACTGGGGATAGCTTTTCAGCTTATCGATGATCTGCTGGATGTAACCTGCGATGAATATGACATGGGCAAGCCCGGAGGAGCGGATATAAGAGAGGGAGTGATAACGCTTCCGGTCATATATGCCCTTCAAAAATCTTTGCAGAAGGACGAGCTTCGGTATATATTGCAAAAGCAAAAACAAACTGTCAAAGATACGGAAACAGCCCTGGAAATAGTCAGAGACTCAGGCGGGGTTGAATACACCAGATGGCTTGCCGGAAGATACGTTGAAAAAGCCGCCGGTTTTTTAAAAAACCTGCCGAACATTCCTATGAAAAAAGTGCTGGCGGATATTGCTGAATATATTTACAACCGGAAAAATTAAAGGGTGATAAAATGGCTTACAGGGATCTACAGGATTTTATAAAAACTCTGGAAGATAAAGGGCTTCTAAAAAGGATAAAAACGGAAGTGGACCCGGAACTGGAAATTACCGAGATCTATGACAGGGTGGTAAAATCCGGAGGGCCTGCCCTTTTATTTGAAAATGTGAAGGGAAGCAGTTTTCCCCTCCTGATAAATGCCTTCGGGACGGAGGAGAGGATGAACCTTGCACTGGAAGTAAAAAATCTTGACGACATTGCCGGACGCATCGATGAACTCATACATATCACCATGCCGGAGGGATTTACGGAAAAGCTGAAGAGTCTTTCAAAGCTCGCCAGCCTTGCAAGGATCTTCCCGAAAAAGGTTAAGGAAGCTCCCTGCCAGCAGGTGGTAGAAAATGAGGTGGATTTATTTAAACTTCCCATATTGAAGTGCTGGCCTCAGGATGGGGGAAGGTACATCACCCTGCCCCTGGTTTTTACAAAAGATTCTGCGACCGGCCGACAGAACATGGGGATGTACCGCATGCAGGTTTTTGATAAATCCACCACAGGCATGCACTGGCACATGCACAAGGACGGCGCTGAAAATTACCGGCGGGCCTGCGAGAAGAGCGATGGTCTGGAAAGTTGTGGGGATAAAGCGATAGGAGGGCCCTGCCCGGGGGCAGGACAAAAAGCCGGGGGCATAATGGAAGTGGCTGTAGCCCTGGGCGGAGACCCGGCCCTCATATATGCCGCTACCGCTCCGCTTCCACGGAACATCGATGAGATGCTCTTTGCCGGATTTTTGCGCAATGCTCCCGTGGAAATGGTTAAAGCAAAAACGGTGGACATATACGTGCCCGCTCATGCCGAGTTTATTCTGGAAGGATATGTGGATTTTAAGGAGCTTCGACGGGAAGGGCCTTTCGGAGACCATACCGGGTTTTATTCGCCTGCTAATGATTACCCTGTGTTTCACGTGGAATGCATTACCAGGAAAAAATCTCCAATATATTCCGCCACAGTTGTGGGCAAGCCTGTCATGGAGGACTGTTTCCTGGCAAAAGCCACCGAGCGCATATTCCTGCCCCTGCTGAAAATGTTTCTGCCGGAAATCGTGGACATCAACTTGCCTGTGGAAGGTTCCTTCCACAACTTTGCCATCGTTTCCATAAAAAAATCCTATCCAGGCCATGCCCGCAAGGTTATGAACGCACTGTGGGGTATGGGTCAGATGATGTTCACAAAGATTATCCTGGTCATCGACGATGACACCGATCCTCATGATATTTCAAAAGTGTCATGGAAAGCTTTTAATAATGTGGACCCGGAAAGGGACATAATAATTATAAGAGGGCCGCTGGATGTGCTGGACCACTCTCCTAGCCTGATAGGTTATGGTGGTAAGATGGGAATAGATGCTACAAGGAAGTGGAAAACCGAAGGTTATCAGAGGATATGGCCCGAAGAGATACAGATGCCGCAAGAAATAAAGGACCTCGTCGCAAGAAGGTGGAAGGAATATGGATTTACCGATTAACCTGAAGTACTTCGAAAAGATACGTTTGATTGGGGAAGCCGTCATGTTCCGCCATTCGATTTTTTCCCTGCCTTTTGCGTATATAGCGGCTATTGCGCCTTTTAGAAGGCTGCCGAGCTTTTACGACTTTTTTTGGATAAATGTGGCCATGTTCGGCGCAAGAAACGCAGCAAATGCATTGAACAGGGTAATAGATGCAGAAATAGATGAGAAAAATCCAAGGACCCGGGAGCGGCACATACCGGCCGGCATCCTTTCAAAGAAGGAACTCATGACTTTTGCTGCCGTATGTCTGTCTCTTCTTGTACTGGCGGCTTTTATGCTGAATTCCCTTTGTGTCAAACTCCTGCCTTTGGCGGGATTTTTGCTGATTTTTTATTCTTACACAAAAAGGTTCACCTGGGCATGCCATCTGTTTCTGGGCCTTGCCAGCAGTGCGGCTACTGTTGGAAGCTGGATAGCCGTCACGGGGAAGTTAGAGCTTCCTGCCGTAGTGCTGGGGGCTGTCTATGGCCTTTGGGTGGCGGGCTTCGACATCATATACGGCACACTGGATGTGGACTTTGATAAAAGAAACGGTATTCATTCCATACCGGCGGATTTCGGTATAGAGAAGGCCCTGAAAATTTCCCGGGGTTTTCATGTTGTTTCTGTTCTGCTGCTGGTATGGTTCTGGCTATTGATGCACCTCGGGCCTTTATTTTTTGCGGGTATCATCGCCGTAGCCCTTCTACTTTATTACGAGCATTCCATCGTATCCCCCGCCAATCTTACCCATGCAAAAGTAGCATCGTACAATGTAAATGAAGTTGTGGGGATAACGCTGCTTGCGTTTTTTTTAGCGGATATGTTATCATAAATTATAGTATAATCTTGGAAAAACTTTGTGGGAGCAGGATAAAAATGTTTGATTTGGAAACGTGTGTTGCTTTTGTTACAAACAAAGCTTCAAAAATGCTGGCCGACGCCTTTAATGAAAGATTGATTTCTCTCGGCATTACACGGGTGCAGTGGATTGCTCTGTATTATCTGGGCAAGTATGAAGGCATTAGTCAAAAAGATCTGGCAAAAAAGATGAATGTTAAGGGCTCAACCGTAGCAAGGCTTCTAGATAGAATGGAAAAAGAAGGGTCTATAGCAAGAGAAGGCGACCCCCAGGACAAAAGGATAATCAGACTTAAGCTCACGGAAAAGGGAAAGGAATTGAGGGAGAAATTTCTCCCCGAATGCGAAAAAATGAGCAAAATTTTTGCAAGAGGCATTACTGATGAGGAAATAGAAATATTTAAAAGAGTATTAAAAAAAATGGTGGATAATATAAGCTAAAAAAGGATATTATAATAAATAAATTGTGAAAATCCTAATTCAGTATTGAATAATAACATAATAGTTGCTATACTAATTATTAGCATAGCAACATAAAATTTGAAGGAGGCTTTTTTATGACAAAAAACCCCAGAGAACTGCTAAATGAATTTATGGGCGGCTTGAAAGAAGTTTCCAAGACCAATGCAGAGCAGGTAAAGGCTTTCATGAATCTTTTGGGCGCAGCTTACAAACCCGGGGCACTGGACACAAAGATGAAGGAGCTCATAAGTGTAGCCATCGGCGCTTACAACCGCTGCGAATACTGCATAGTTTACCATGTATATAAAGCCCTTGAAGCCGGCGCCACCCGTGAAGAAATCATGGAAGCAGCTATGGTGGCGGTGGCGTTTGGTGGAGGTCCATCCATGGCCTACAGCGTATCATTATTAAAAGATTCCATAGATGAATTTGAGAAAGATTTCAAAAAATAACCAAAAGAGCAGCAATTATGCTGCTCTTATTTACATGATTTTTTAAGGTTGTTTTCTTCTTTTAACAATTCCTGTAAACGCTCTTTTAAAATTTTTTCGTCCAATCTAACTTGTACCTCCTAGGTCCGGTTTTTGCAACAGCACCGCTTTTTAATGCTCTCTGCCATCTCATGTAGTCAAGTAAAAAAAGAACATATTCTTCTTCCGGATCCCTCAATCTTTTGGTCCGTTTAGAGGAATAACCTTTGTTTTCAGATTCCATTAAGCTATATATTTTTAAAGATTTTTCTTTAAGGTCCGATATATATTCATTAAAGTTATCTTTTTTCAAACAATCACCTTCAAGATTTAGACTTTTACTAAATTATACCAGTTTATTAAAAAAGAAATAATATTTTTCGGTTTATTTAAGTAACAGCAAAAGTTACAAAGTTGCTTTAAACAAATTGCTAAAAAAATAATTGTATAATCATATTAAATTAATCACTTTGACAATGTATATTAATAAAAGTTTCTGATAAAATAAAATTGAATTTGAAATCATAAATCGGAGGAATTTATGAAAATTGTTATAGCACCAGATTCATTCAAAGGAAGTTTGACCGCCCTTCAGGCGGCAGAAGCCATAGAAAGAGGAGTAAAAAGGGCGTTAAAGAATAAAAAAGAAACTCAAAACTTCGCAGAAAATATGATATACAATGGCGGATTACCCGACTCCGATTTTAAATGTGATGTCGAAATAATAAAAATCCCCATGGCTGACGGGGGAGAAGGCACCGTTGAAGCACTGATCACCGCATTGGGAGGGAATACGATTGTAACAAGAGCCCTCGATCCTCTGGGGAGAGAAATAGATTCTTTTTTCGGCATACTACCGGATGGTACAGCCATCATCGAAATGGCTGCGGCATCGGGATTAAATCTTGTAAAACCTGAAGAGAGGAATCCGCTGAAAACTACGACCTACGGGACAGGCCAGCTGATAAAAGCAGCTCTCGATAAAGGCTGCAGAAAAATCATCATAGGCATTGGCGGGAGTGCCACCAATGACGGCGGGGCAGGAATGGCCCAGGCTTTGGGAGTTAGGTTTTTAGATAAAAAGGGCAATGAAATAGGCTTTGGAGGAGGTGAACTTGCCAGGATAGAGCAAATCGATATTTCGGATTTGGATTCCAGGGTTAAAAAAACACAATTTACTATAGCTTCCGATGTAAAAAATGTACTTTGCGGCCCTGATGGAGCATCTGCTGTCTACGGCCCTCAAAAGGGTGCTACACCGGAAATGGTAAAGATCCTTGACAGGAATCTGGGACATCTTGCGGAAGTTATCAAACGGGAGTTGGGTAAAGACATATCCCAGATCCCAGGCTCCGGTGCAGCAGGAGGCCTTGGAGCAGCATTAATGGCATTTTTAGATGCCGATATGAAACCGGGAATAGATATAATAATGGATCTTGCCGACTTTCCAGAAAAGGTCAAAAGTGCCGACTTAGTAATTACTGGCGAGGGTTCCACCGATTTTCAGACCATGTTCGGCAAGGTGCCTTTCGGTGTTGCCCAGGTGGCAAAAAAATATGGCAAACCGGTAATCTGCATATCCGGTAGCCTGGGGAAAGGCTACGAAAAATTATATGATGCAGGAATTACCGCCCTATTCAGCATCATCAACAGACCCATGGCCCTGGAAGAAGCCATGGAAAGGGGGGGAGAGCTGCTGGAACAAATATCGCAAAATGTATTTCGAATATATTTTAGGGAGGTAGAAAAATGACTCCAGAACAACTTGCAGCTGCCAAACAGGCAATGGTACATGGGCCTATGCTGCTCGTAATTGTAGTCCTTGCAATTTTGTTTATTATTTATGCCACGGCAAAACTTAAAATACATCCTTTTTTAGCATTATTGATTGCAGCTTATGGAGTTGGTTTTTTAAGCAATATGCCAGTTCAGTTTATTGGTAATGTAATTGCGCAAGGATTCGGCAATTTAATGACAGGGATAGGCCTCGTAATAGTTTTCGGCACTATAATCGGAACAATCATGGAGAAATCCGGAGCTGCCCTTAAAATGGCCGAGGTTGTTCTAAATATTGTCGGTATTAAACGTTCGCCTTTAGCCATGAGTATCATTGGGTACATCACAAGTATTCCGGTTTTTTGCGATTCGGGTTTTGTTATCCTTACACCGCTAAACAAAGCACTGGCAAAACGGGCCGGGATCCCCATGGCTGTCATGGCAGTGGCTTTATCAACGGGTCTTTACGCAACCCATACACTGGTACCTCCGACCCCTGGTCCTATAGCGGCTGCTGGAAATGTAGGAGCCGATCTAGGTTTGGTTATTCTAATAGGTATGGTTGTATCAATTCCTGCAGCACTCGTAGGACTTTGGTGGGCTTACCGTATAGGGAAAAATATTACTACCGAAGTGGATCAAACAGGGGCAAGTTACGATGAATTAAGGAAACAATTTAAACAGCTCCCTGGTGCGGTTAAATCCTTTGCTCCTATTGTTATACCAATACTTTTAATCGCTCTTGCTTCTTTTGTAAAGTTTACAAAATATACAGGAATAGGCAGTAATTTTATAGTGTTTTTAGGCACTCCGGTCAACGCTTTGATGATAGGTGTATTGCTTGCGTTGACTCTACTTCCAAAATATGATGAAGAAACACTGATGAACTGGGTCGGTCTTGGCCTAAAAGATTCAGCGATAATCCTACTCATTACCGGAGCAGGGGGGTCTCTTGGCAATGTACTTTCAAACACACCAATTGCCGACTATATAAAAACATTCGCAGGTGGAGGCATAGCGGACGGAGTTTTTGTGCTTCTTTTGCCGTTTTTAATTTCAGCTCTGCTGAAAACGGCCCAGGGTTCCTCAACTGTAGCTCTTGTCACAACGTCGAGTTTGCTTGCCCCAATGTTGCCTCAGCTTGGATTAACATCTCCTATGGATTTAGCTTTGACAGTAATGGCTATCGGGGCGGGAGCCATGACCGTTTCCCATGTAAATGACAGTTACTTCTGGGTAGTATCCCAATTTTCCGGTTTGAAGGTTACCGATGCTTACAGGGCCCAAACTATGGCAACTTTATTAGAAGGAATAGTAACGATAGTGACAACCTTAATACTATTTGCGATATTCCATTGATATATTGTGCTTTATTTTGATTCAATGAAAAGCGGATTTTTATCCGCTTTTTTATATCTTTACAAACTTTTTTGGAGGAATAATTCATGGAAAGCCGATATCGAGTTTCGAAAGAATTGGCCGAAAGGATTGTACAGATCCTCATGTAGACTTTTACTCTTAATATGAAACATAGTAACGAGCAACCCGAACCCCAAAAAAGCGCAAAAAAGCAACACCTTAATAAGCCTCTAAATACGAACTTTTTAGAGGTTTCCGAAGAAAAATATGCACCTTTAAAATTAAACAGACTTTTTATCGATGACTTCGTAACCTAAGGATTTAAGGCGCCTTATCATGCTTTTGGCTACATTATGAGGCCTTAATTTCAAGAGATAATCTCCGCCTAGTTCCTCATAAGGTTCTTTGTATTTGATTATGTGAAATACGGCAATCATGATATGTCTTGCAGTAGCTATGGCTGCTTTCTGTGGCCCTCGTCGGGCTTTAATGCTATGGAACTTTGAGGAAAGGTAAGTATCCTTTGTGCGAGATGCTGCATGGGCACATTGACATGTTATGGTCTTTATGTATTGGTTGCCTGGTCTTGTTCTTGTACTTTTTTTTACCAGCACTGACATTGTTCCCCGGGCTTAAGCCTGACCATGATGTTAGACGTTCCGGAGTTTCAAAGACTGACATGTCTATGCCCACTTCTGCGACTATCGCCTGTGCGGAAGTTTTATCCACACCTGGAATGGTGGTGAGGAGCTTGATTTCTTGCTGATAAGGCTTGCATTTTTCTTCAAGCAGTTTATCCAGTTCCTCGATTTGTTCACTAATGAACGCAAGATGTTCCAGAACCATTTGCAGCATCATTGCATGGTGTTTGTCCATTTTTCCATTCAAAGCTTCCATAAGCTCCGGAATCTTTCTGCGAAGTTTTCCTTTAGCAAGTTGAGCCAGTTCTTCAGGATCTGCTTCTTCAGGGTTTTCGATAAGAGCTTTCATAATGGCTGTTCCGGATGCACCGAAGATATCTGTTGCAACGCAGGAAAGCTTAATGTTGCAGGTTTCAAGTATATTATGAGCCCTGTCCTTTTCCGAAGTGCGCATGGATACCAGTTTTGCCCTGTATCTTGTCATTTCTCTGAGTTCCCGGATATCTTTCGGTGGAATGAAGCTGCCATTAACAAGGCCTAAAGCTAGGAGTTTGGCAATCCATCTTGAGTCGCTGGGATCTGTTTTTCTTCCGGGCACGTTTTTGATTTGCCTGGCATTTGAAAGAACGATATCGAATTCTCCTTCTAGTACATTGAAAACGGGTATCCAATATACTCCGGTGCTTTCCATAGCTACTTTTTCGCAGTTTTGTTCCTTTAACCAGTTTTTTAATTTTTCAAGGTCCGAAGTCATCGTTGAGAAAGTTTTGATGTTATCGGTATATTCACCGAATTCGTCTGCTTTTAAAACGCAGGCTACTACATTCCTTTTGTGGACATCAATCCCACAGCAGGATTTGTTTAGGACATTGAGTATTTTTGGCAATTATAGACCCCCTGTATAGTATACTCGACACTTGGTATGGCAGCCCGAAGAAAGCAATGTTTAATATGCATGCTCGAAGCAATACTTTTTTGTGCTTAAAGGCTGCTGCAAACATGTTAATGCTCGGGCTAATCCAGGAAAATGGATTGGCACCGGTACTAAAACCGTGGTCTATACCTTGTGTCTTTATATATTTTACAGGATTTAAAGCTATGTTTCATCCTTTTTTGTGCCGGGCTGCCCGGCGTGGAGGTTAATGTAAATTTATTTCAAACGGGGGGATTTCATTGGAAATTACCCATCAGTACGCACAGAGTATTGTTGACAGGACTATGAAAGTCCTGGGATACAATATAAATATAATGAATAGTATTGGCATCATTGTAGGCAGCGGGGATAAAAAGAGAATAAATACGTTTCACCAGGGGGCGGCCGAAGTTATTAAAACTGGAAAACCCCTGGAGATTACTTCGGACCAGGCTGAGAAACTTGAAGGAGTAAAGCCTGGAGTAAACCTCCCCATTTATTTGAATGAAAAAATAGCGGGAGTGGTAGGGATCACCGGTGAACCTAATGAGGTACGCCCTTACGGAGAGCTTTTAAAGATTTCGGTAGAAACCATGCTGCAGCAGGCATTTCTTTCCGAACAGCTCAGGATGGAACAAAATGCCCGGGAGCTTTATGTAGATGACATAATACGCGGAAACTTTATAGATAACGAGGATATTTTTCTGGCAAAAGGTACAGTATTGGGATTTGATATGAATATACCTAGAGTAGCAGTAGTATTAAAAATATATGGCCTGAATGAAAAAATATATGGCAAAGTTAATAATGGTGAAATAAAAAAAGTTGAAAGTGAAAATAAAACCGAGCTCTTAAATGAGAAAAATAGTGTGTATGTTAATCATCTGTTTGCTCAAAAAGATGAATTAAGATTACAGAAACGGCGGGAAAAGATATTGGATAGAATAAAACAGGCTTTTTCAAATCCGCAGAACATGTTCAGCTACAGCGGAAGCAATATTTTTATCATCTTCTACGCCATAAAAAATTTGGATAACGTTAAATTAAAGAAAGAAATTTGGAATTCAATTTTTTCTGTGAAGGATATCTTTGAAAAATATAATCTCACTTTCCTGGCAACCGTCGGTTCTTTTTATCCTGGGCTTTCGGGTTTGAAAAAATCTTACGACGAAGCCTTTAAAGCACTGGAAATTCAAGAACAGATTAAAAAAGCCGATAAAGAAAAAGGAACTATAACATTAGCCCAGGATGTAAGCCTTGAAATATTGCTCGCCAACATACCGCAGGACATGCTTCAGAGATTTAAAAAACTGCTTTTATCTCACAATCCGCAGCTTAAAATCATAAATCACGAAAAACTGTTTGATACACTAAAAACCTTTTTTAAAAACGATATGAATATTAGCACCGCAGCGGAAAAGCTTGGCGTAACCCGCAATACCTTGTCAGGCAGGCTTGACAAGGTAAAGGAAATTACCGGCTACGACCCCAGGAAATTTTTCGATGCCATGAAACTGGAATTGCTGATTTTGATAGAAGAATTCGGGCTTTCTTAAAGCAGAAAGTTGCCTCAATTTATTGAGGGAAGTATCGATTATATTTATCTTGTTTAATATTTTTGCTTTATCGATTTCCATATTTTATTTTTAATCCCTCCTCGTAATCATTATAAAAACGTTTTAATGTATAACCATAGTCGCCATATATATATATATTAAATACTCTCTCCTTGAAATCGGCTAATAATAATTCATTACTACAATACAGCAAATCCCCGGTGGAAATTACCTGAAATTGAATATCAATTGAGGAGCTGTTGAGATTTATGACATCGACATCATCGCGTTGCAATATTTTGCAAATGTCTGCTTCTAAGCATAAGAAATTGACTTTCATTTCCAGTCGTCGAAGGTATTTTGGCGGATTAAATTTTTGCTTTTTGGCGCTTATAGAAAAAACGAGTTTCCTATGACAGAATTAAAATATGTGATATAATTGCTTTGGGTGAGAATGGTGGATGCAAACGCTTTAATTAAAGAATTAAAGGAATTTTTCCTTTCAAATGACAATGTTGTTTTTGCTTATCTTTTCGGTTCGTATGCCGAAGGGAAGGTGAGAGCCGGCAGCGATATCGACATCGCCGCCTACGTAGCAGGCATGAAAGCTGAAGAATATTTTGAATTCAAATTAAAATATAAAGGCGAGCTTGAAAATATTTTGAAACTCCCTGTGGATTTAATAATTATGAACAGTGCTCCACCTTTGTTAAACCATGAAATATTTAAAAATGGCATTATTTTAAAGAACGGTAACCCTTCCATACTTTCTCAATTTCGAGTTAAAAACTTTTATTTTTATCTTGATCAAATGTATATAATAAATAAGTATCTTGAAAGGACTAAAGAAAAGATCAGGGAAGTGATGACAAATGGTTAAGAGGGAAATAATTTCGAAAAAAGTAAATCTGATCAGGCATCATTTAGAGCGGATATCTTTAAAAAGCAATATTTCGCTCGAAGAGTTTTTAAATAATGAGGATGAGAGAGATATTATATGTCATAACCTTTTCGTGACGCTTCAATATATTATAGATATCTGCTCACATATTATATCTGACGAAGGATTCGAAGAACCTGTTTTTTTATCAGATATGGCGAACATTCTTGTAAAAGAAAAAGTCATTAGAAAGGAACTTGAAAAGCCATTAAAAGACATGATCGGTTTAAGAAATATAATAGCTCATCAGTATGGCGACATAGATTTTAAGACTATATATAAAATCGCAAAGAATGATTTAAAGGATGTATATGCATTTTTGGAGGATATTATTGACTATGCTAAATTATAATTATTCCTGGTTCTAATTCAAAGAAAACTTTAATTTGGAGGCAATCAACGATGACCATTAAGAATGGACTTATAATGACGCCGGGGCCTACGGAAGTTAATGAGCGGGTGAGGATGGCAATGGCAAGGCCAATAACAAACCCGGACCTTGACCCGGACTTTTTTGATTTCTATGATAAGACGTGTGAAAAGTTGAAAAAGATTCTTAAAACCCAAAATGATGTATTTATACTGAGTGGAGAGGGGATCCTGGGGTTAGATGCAGCCATGGCATCACTGATAGAACCGGGAGATAAGGTGCTGTGCCTTGCCAACGGTGTTTTTGGTGAGGGTTTTGGAGAGTTTGCTGAATTATATGGGGCGGAAGTTGTTTATTTAAGAAAAGAATATGATGATGCTTTTACCGTTGACGATGTAAAAAAGTTTCTGGCAAAAAACAATGGTTTCAAGCTTGCTACAGTGGTTCACTGCGAAACACCGGCAGGAATGATAAATCCCATTGAAGAAATATGTCCGGTTTTAAAAGAAGCGGGCATAATTACAGTGGTGGATGCTGTATCGTCCATTGCAGGACAGAAAGTTATGACCGACGATTGGGGTATAGACATAGTCCTGGGTGGTTCCCAGAAATGCCTTTCGGCACCTCCAGGTCTTACTTTTCTTTCAATAAGCGAAGATGCATGGAACTGCATGGAAGAAAGAAAGACACCCGTACCTGGGTTTTACACCAATCTTTTAAAATGGAAGCAAATGTGGTACAAAGACAGGGTATTCCCGTATACGCAGCCCATATCGGATATATACGGCCTTTCAGAAGCGGTAGATGTAGTTTTAGAAGAGAGTGAAAATATCTATATCCGACATGCCCGCATAGCTAATGCCGTGAGGGATACTCTAAAAGATGCAGGTTTTAAGATATTTCCCAAAGAAGGAGCTGAAGCCAATACCGTGACCGCCTTTTATATTCCGCAAGGGATAGATGATGAAAAGTTTCGAAAGCATCTTTGGGATAAATACAATGTTATGATAGCCGGAAGCTGGGGAAAACTATCAGGTAAAGTATGGCGCATAGGCCACATGGGAGAAAACGCAAGGGAAGAAAAGGTGTTTAGATTTTTTACAGCCTTTGAGAAAACTTTACGGGACTTTAAATATTCACTTCCGATTTCCCCTGGAAAAACCTTTGCAGAAAAAATTTATTTATGCTCTTAATTCAAATAAGCATAAGCGTGACATCTTGTCATGCTCTTTGAGATAAGTTTTTATCAAAGCCCGCATGAATTCTTTTATAATTGGGTCCAGAATGATTTAATAGAGCAATTTTGATTGCATAACCTCAACTTCTAAAAAGGAGAAGAGGTTAATTTTTTAGCAACCTATTGAAACATAATAATTGTATCATTTTAGTATGTGATATACTTAATTTGAACTTTATTTTATTTTTAATATGCTTTATTATACTGAAATGATTTTGGGGGGTGAAATTGCCTTTGGGGCGGAAAATATGAATAATATCTTATTGATTGCACCTTATGAGGATTTGGAAAAAACGGCAAAGGATGTGATTAAAGAATATAATCTCAAAGTAGATGTTATCCAGGGGAATTTAAGTGATGGAGCAATAATAGCAAAACATGCAGAAGAAAAGGGCGTAGAAGTTATTATCAGTCGGGGAGGTACATATCAGGTAATAAAAAATGCTGTCAACATACCCGTGGTGGAAATTCAGGTAAGTGCCTTTGACATTTTAAGGGCTTTAAAAGATTTGTTGGATTATAGGGGCCCCATTGGAATAGTGGGATATGAAAATGTGGTTTTTGGGATAGATACTTTGATTGATGTACTGGGGCTCGATTTGATACGTGTCATCTTTAAGGATGAGAGTGAAGCGCCTAGACAGGTTTTTGAAGTGGCGTCAAAAGGCGTGAGAGAATTCGTAGGGGATACTATTGGTATAAAGACGGTAAAAAGCATGGGTTTTAGAGGCAGACTCATAGAATCAGGGAAAGAAGCCGTATTGTCGGCTATCTATGAAGCCCGAAGGGTGCTCGAGATACGACGGGAAGAAAGGGCCCGAGCCGAACGATTTAAAGTTATAATGGATTTTATCCATGACGGCATAATAGCGGTGGACGAAAAAGGCTGTATTACAATTTTTAATAAAACAGCAGGAGAGATATTCAAAAAGAGTGACAATCCCGTGGGCAAACCTGTATCCGAATTGCTGGAAACCACCAAACTGCCGGAGGTTTTAAAAACCGGAGAGCCCCAACTTGGAGAGCTGCAGAGGGTTGGGGATGTGGTGATTGCCACAAATCGGGTCCCGATTATAGTGGACGGCGAAATAAAAGGTGCGGTGGCTACTTTTCAGGATGTGACCCAGATACAGAAGATGGAGCAGAAAATAAGGAGGGAGCTGCACCAAAAAGGCCTGGTGGCCAAATACAGTTTTAAGGATATCATTCACAAAAGCCAAATAATGGAAGACCTTATATATAGAGCAAAAAAATATGCCGAACTAGATTCTACGACGGTCCTTATACTGGGAGAAACCGGAACGGGGAAGGAGCTTTTCGCCCACAGCATCCACAACGAAAGCCCCAGGGCGAAGGGACCTTTTGTGGCTATAAACTGTGCCGCCCTTCCGGAGAATCTTCTCGAAAGCGAACTCTTCGGTTATGCAGAGGGTGCTTTTACCGGCGCCCGCCGGGGAGGGAAAATCGGCCTTTTTGAAATGGCACACATGGGTACAATCTTTCTTGATGAAATAGGGGACATGCCCCTGAATCTTCAGTCGAGGCTGCTGAGAGTAATTCAGGAAAAGGAAGTTATGAGGATTGGCGACGATAGAGTGATTCCGGTGGATGTCAGGATAATAGCTTCCACTAACAGAAATCTGGAGGAAGATATAGAAAAAGGCACCTTCCGGCGGGATCTGTTTTACAGATTGAATGTATTAAAGCTGATTATTCCGCCTCTGAGAGAAAGAAAAGAGGATATACCGCTGCTGGTGAGTTTATTCGTTGAGAAATATTCTGCAAGACTTGGCAAGAATATAAAGGGAGTTACCCAAAAAGCTCTGGATTTGCTTATGAATCTGGCTTATCCTGGAAATGTGAGGGAATTAAAGGGTGTCATCGAACGGGCTGTGGCCTTTGCCGAGAGTGAATATATAGAAGAAGCCGATTTAGGGATTTCAAACCAGGCCGCAAAGCAAAGTGATACCATATCCCGGGATATATTTAAAGGAAACTTCACATTAAAAGAAATAGAAATCATGGCCATAAAAGAGACGCTGGCAAAGACACAGAACAATATTTCCGAGGCGGCCAGGCTCTTGGGCGTGGACAGAACCACCATTTGGAGAAAGATTAAGGAATCAGGCTTGATGCAGTGATGCAAAATACATCAAATGTTGCAAATTACAATATATTCTATTGTAATTTGCAACATTTTTTTTGAAATAAACAAATCATAACCATGTTTTACACCTGGCATGATAATTGCTTTAAAAATATAGCGACATGAATCAATAGATAAAATTAAGGCAACAGTTTCAAAAATTTACATTCCTCAATTATATTAAGCAAACAGGTGATAAGTTAATGGAAAAACTTTGCATCATTGCCGATGATCTTACGGGAGCGACCGACACCGGTGTTCAATTCAGCAAGTTCGGAATATCCACAGCCGTCGTCTTCAATTATTTGACGATTAAAGATTTGACATTCGACTTCGATATCGTTTCCATTAATGCCGGAACGCGCAATATCGATAGAGAAGTGGCCTATTCAAGGGTAAAAGATATAGTTCGGACTCTGAGTGGTATGAATTTTAAGTTGTACTATAAAAAAATAGATTCCACTCTACGCGGCCAGCCCGATGTCGAAATTGAAGCCATGATGGATGAATTGGGTTTTGAGATGGCATTCATAGTTCCATCGTTTCCGGCAAACGGAAGAAAAGTGGAAAAAGGCTATCTATATATTGATAAAAATCTGAAAGAAGAACAAAACAATTTTCAATCCATAGGTTTTGTGCCGGATATATTTAAAAATAAAAAAGATAAACCGGTGTCTTTAATAGAAATCGAAGATGTGAGAAAAGGCGCATCCAATTTAAAACAAAAAATCGATGAACTGAGGAAATTGAAAAAACAGATATTTGTAATAGATGCAGTGACAAACGATGATCTGATGAATATAGCCCTTGCCGTCAAAGATTATGCGACACAATCCGTGATTGCGGGGTCTGCGGGGTTGGCGAGCTGCATCCCTCTGATGTGGGATATGGTGAAGGAGTATCGTCAATATCCCGGTGGAAAGCCAATATTATTTCTGGCAGGAACGCGCAATATGGTGACTGCTGAACAGATTAAAACGCTTACCGCTTTCAGCTCGGTGAAAGTTGTAGAAATGAATTCTGAAGAAATAATCAAAGGGAAAAACGATGAAGAATTGAACAGAGTCACAGATGAAACGAAAAAAGCATTGCATGAAGGCAAAATCGTCGTAGTGGCAATCGACAGCTTGCTGAAAAGCCAAAAAGAAATTTATAACCAGGAGATTTCATCGGAAAACGCTAAAAAAGTCGCAAAGAGCTTTGGTGTTGTGGCAAAAAATGTTGTTTCCGATAAGATGATTAAAGCCCTGGTTGTAACGGGCGGCGATGTAGCGATAAATGTTTTTGACACCATGGAGGCAAAAGGAATAATACTGGAAAATGAGATATTGCCGGGCATACCTGTCGGCAGACTTATCGGAGGAAAATTTGACGGTTTGCATGTGGTTACAAAAGCCGGAGGATTCGGAGATAAGGATTCATTTATAAATATAGTAAATTATTTAAACACGGGAGGAGAAAAGTTGAAATGAAGCCAATAATCGGAATAACCATGGGCGACCCTGCGGGAATAGGCCCGGAGATAGCAATAAAAGCGCTGGCAAAAGAGCATATTTATGAAAAATGCATTCCCGTAATCATCGGAGATGCCGAACCGTTGAAAGACGCAAACAGATTTACCAGCCTGAATTTAAAAATGAATGAAATATCCGGGATTAATCAGGCAAAAGGCGAATTCGGAACCGTGGACTACCTGAATTTGAATCTGCTTTCGCCGGGAAGCTGGGAATACAAGAAGGTAAGCGCTCTGGCGGGCAAGGCGGCGTTCAACTATGTGAAAAAAGGAATCGAGCTTGCGCTGGAGAACAAAATACACGCGGTGGTTACCGGACCCATCAACAAGGAATCAATCAACCTTGCGGGCTACCACTATTCGGGCCACACGGAAATATTTGCAGACTTGACGGGAACAAAGGACTATGCAATGATGTTGGCAAGCGGCAGTTTGAAGGTGGTCCATGCCACGACGCATGTTTCCATGCGAAAAGCATGCGATTTGATAACCGAAGAAAGGGTATACAAGGTTATTCGCCTGGCCTTCGATGCCGTAAAAATGATGGGCGTTGAAAAGCCGCGAATAGGGGTTGCGGGGCTTAATGCCCACAGTTCGGAAAACGGTCTTTTCGGAAGCGAAGAGGCAACGGCCATCATACCTGCCATCGAAAGGGCAAAGCGTGAGGGGATAAACGCGGACGGCCCTGTTCCTCCAGATACCGTGTTTGTAAAGGCTCTTGCGGGGCAATACGATATAGTTGTGGCCATGTACCACGACCAGGGGCATATTCCCGTTAAACTGACAGGCTTTAAACTGGACATTGCAACAAACAAATATACATCTGTGAGCGGAATCAACTGCACCCTCGGCCTTCCGATCATTCGCACATCCGTGGACCACGGGACGGCCTTCGGCAAGGCGGGAGAAGGAAGGGCGAATGAGGAAAGCCTGGTGGATGCCATTGAAATGGCAATAAGGATGGCAAAGGTGAAGTTTGATTTGAAATAAATTTATGATGAAAGGCGGACGAAAAATGTTAAAACCTGAGGGGATTATTGTTCCAATCATCACACCCATGACGGAAGACGAAGAGATAAATGAAAAAGAGCTTCGAAACCAGATAAACAGAATGATATCCAGCGGCATACACGGGATATTCTGTTTGGGTACTAATGGAGAATCGTATGCCCTTTCTGAAGGGGAAAAATTGAGGGTTATAGAAATCACCGTTGAGGAGACCGCAAAAAGAGTACCAGTATATGCGGGCACAGGCTGCATCAGCACCAGAGAAACCATAAGGCTTTCTTTGAAGGCAAAACAACTGGGAGTAGACGCACTGTCTATTCTATCCCCGTATTATGTCGCCGTAACACAGGATGATATATATAGCTATTTTGCTGAAATTGCGGAATCCGTGGATTTGCCCATTGTTCTTTACAATATTCCTGCCCGGACCGGCAACAACATTGACTACAAGACAGTGGCCAGGCTCTCAAAATATCAGAACATAGTGGGCATAAAAGACAGCAGCGGCAATTTCGACAATACATTGAGATATATAGAAGATACGCATGAAAGAATATCGGTACTTTCAGGAAACGACTCGCTCATTCTGTGGACGCTTCTGGCAGGAGGGAATGGCGCCATAGCGGGAACCGCAAATCTATTCCCGGAACTTTTGGTTGAAATTTACAGACTATGGCAAAAAGGAGAAATTAAAAAGGCGAACGAGTTGCAGAAAAAATTGAGGCCATTTAGAGATGTCATGAAAATGGGTAATCCAAATTCAGTTGTCAAAAGAGCAATGAATCTTTTGGGATATAATGTCGGGCCAGCCAGAAGGCCTGTGAGCGGTCTTAATCCTAAAATAGAAGAGGAACTTGAAAGAGTATTAAAACTATACAAATAACAGGAAGTGAGTTAAAAATGTTTAAAGGAATATATTCCCTGCAAATTCCGGGAAAGGTAATAGCAGGTGTAGGCAGCATAGAAAGTCTGAAAGATATTATAAAAGATGAAAAAGTAGAAAAAACATTAATCATTACGGATAAGGGGGTATGGAATGCAGGGCTGGTGGAAAAACCAATAGAAATTTTAAAATCTTGCGGCTGTACTGTTGAGGTAATCAATAACACGCCGCCTGAACCCGAAGTTTCACAGATCGAGGAAATATTAAAAAGTGTAAAAAGCATGGACTGTCAGATGATTATTGGAATCGGCGGCGGAAGCTCCATGGATGCGGCAAAAATCATATCGGTGCTAATGACGAATGACAGCAGTGTTAGAGAAATACTTGGAACTGACAGGATAAAAAACAAAGGTATACTGACGCTGATGATTCCCACTACAGCAGGAACGGGATCGGAAGCCACACCCAACGCAATCGTGCTTGTACCTGAGGAAAAGCTTAAAATCGGCATAGTAAGCAGCAAGTTGATACCCGACTACGTGATCCTTGACCCGAGCTTAACTGTGAAACTCCCGCCTGCCATAACGGCAAACACCGGCATGGATGCATTGATACACGCTATGGAATGCTATATATCGCTTAAAGCAAATCCGTTCAGCGATACTTTCGCACTCAGAGCAATAAAGTTGATTTCAAACAGCATCCGCAGAGCTTTTAATAACGGTGAAGATATTAATGCTCGCAATGACATGCTAATAGGTTCGTTTTACGGTGGAGTATGCATAGCTGCTTCAGGGACCGCGGCGGTGCACGCCTTGTCATATCCTTTGGGCAGCATATACAGGATACCGCACGGGCTTTCAAATGCAATACTGCTGCCCTATGTCATGGAATTCAACATGGAAGCAGCAATAGAAAGATACAGGGATATGGCAATAGCCATGGGAATCGACATAAACGGCCTTTCGGACGAACAGGCCGCGCAAAAAATGGTGGAGAGCCTGTACGATTTGACAAAAGATTTGAACATCAAGTCACCGCTAAAAGAAATGAATATATCCGAAAGCGAACTTGACGAAATCGTGGAAAGCGCGTCCAAGGTCACGAGGCTGCTGGACAATAATCCTAAGAAGATGAGCAAAGAAGATATGAAAGCAATATACAGGAAGATAATATAGAATACAAATCATTAAATAAAAGGGAAATTGTTTTTAATAAGAAGAAGGGAGTCAAAATCCTTGTATAACATTGTTTTATCGCATGAACTATATAAACCGGGGATGGAAGCTCTTGAAGGCAAAGCAAATATTGTTATAACTAATAATGGAAATAGTGCTGAAATACTTGATATACTTAAAGAAGCAGATGCTTTCATTCTGCGAATTGGCAGAATCGATCGCAAGGCAATCGAAGCGTGTAATAGACTTAAAGTTATTACGCGACCGGGTGTCGGCGTCGATAATGTTGATGTAGTGGCTGCCACTGAAAAAGGTATACCGGTGGTGATATGCCCTTCTGCAAATGCTCGTGCGGTTGCGGAACACACGCTGGCACTGATGTTTGCGGTGAGCAAAAATATCGTTGAAAGTGATATTGAGACGAAAAAAGGCAATTTTGGAATTCGAAATAAATATGCTGCAGTGGAAATGAAAGACAAGACTGTAAGCATATTGGGCTTTGGGAATATAGGTAGAGAACTGGCTCGCATGTGTCTTGGCATTGGAATGAAGGTAATGGTCTATGATCCGTATGTTTCGGCAGACATTGCTGCAGCCATGGGATGTGAATACAGTATGGATCTTATAGAGGCAATTTCAGTTGGCGATTATGTATCTTTGCATATGCCTTCAACAGAACAAAGCAGAGGCATGATGGGGAAAAAACAGTTTTTAGCAATGAAACCGACGGCATTTTTTATAAATTGTGCTCGCGGAGATATAGTCGATGAGGCTGCGCTTGTAGAGGCACTGGAAAAAGGCATCATTGCAGGTGCTGGTTTAGATGTATTAGTAGATGAACCAATGAAGGCAGACCATCCATTGATGAAACTTACGAATTGTGTAATTACGCCTCATATGGCAGCCCAAACTCAGGAAACAACCAGAAAAGTGGTGATGATGGCAGTAGAAGGAACATTAGCTGTTTTGCGAGGCGAAAAATGGCCGCATGTGTGCAATCCAGAAGTTTACCAACATTTAAGATGGAAAGGGAGTACAAAAAATGAAGGAACAGCTGTTTAAAAAGTACAAAGAGCTGATAATAGGGATTGTCATAATCATTTTTGCAATTGTATATTTTATCGGTTCATTTTCAATTAAACAAAATAAAGTTGTATCAATAGGGGCAGAATTTATGCCTAGATTATATGGCTTAATTTTATTTATACTAGCGTTACTGCAAATTTACAAAGGATTAATTTATGTTAAAAAATACAAAATCACAGAAGAAAAATTTAAAGCTGAAGAAGATAATAAAGATACAAAAAACGTTATTTTAACATTTCTTTTGATACTGTTGTATATATCGACGATGGAAGTTCTAGGTTTTATTTTATCATCGGCATTATTTCTTTTTGTGATGAGCTTCTTGCTTTCTCCAGCAAATGCAAAGGTTAATTATTATTTATCAATGATTTATTCAATAATTTTATCAATTTGCATATATGTTTTATTTCATAATTTCATGTTTATGCCTCTTCCTAAAGGGATAATTTAAGATAAAATGTTGAAAGGGTAGTGATACAACAATGCTTGAGTCTTTTGCGATAGGCGCGCAAGCAATTTTAAATCCTCTTTGCATTTCGCTGATAATTATTGGAATCGTAATCGGTATTATATTTGGTGCAATACCTGGGCTATCTGCGACGATGGCACTGGCACTATTTTTACCTATAACATATAGTTTAGATCCTATAGCAGGTGTAGTGTTACTGGTATCATTGTATATTGGCGGTATTTCAGGCGGCTTGATTTCCGCCATCTTAACACGCATACCTGGCACACCTTCGTCTGTAGCCACATGTTTTGACGGTTATCCGCTTACAGCAAAAGGCGAAGGACCAAAAGCTTTGGGTGTTGGCATAGTGTTTTCTTTCATAGGAACAATTATGTCTACTGTTGTGTTGATATTTATGGCACCATGGTTGGCAAGAATAGCCATAAAATTTGGCGCATATGAATATTTTTCAGTAGCTTTATTTTCACTCACAATGATGGCTGGTTTATCGGGGAAATCATTAGTTAAAGGTTTGATTTCTGGATTTTTAGGGTGTGTGTTTGCAACTGTTGGCATGGATTCTATAGCAAGTGTACAAAGATATACATTTGGCAATGTCCAAATGGCTTCCGGTTTTAACATTTTACCGGTGTTAATAGGACTATTTGCTATTTCAGAAATATTGATTACAGCAGAAAAAGCAAAACACGCTCAGCAAATAGAAACAATAAAAGTAGACCTCAAGAGCATTCGAGGATTTGGCTTTTCGTTAAAAGAGTTTTTTGAGCAAAAGTGGAATGCGCTGATTTCAGGATTAATCGGAATCGGGATAGGCATTTTGCCTGGCATTGGTGGCGGAGTTGCGAATGTTTTAGCATATGGTGTTATTAAGAATAGATCTAAGTATCCTGAAAAATTTGGGACAGGTATCATTGATGGTGTTGTTGCAAGCGAAACTTCTAATAATGCAGCGATCGGTGGAGCGTTAGTGCCGTTACTGTCATTAGGTATTCCTGGAGATACTGTAACCGCTATGCTTCTCGGAGGCTTGACTATGCAGGGAATATCGCCAGGACCACTGATGTTCAAAGAGCATGTGGATATGGTTTATGCAATTTTTCTTACAATGATTATTGGTTCATTCGCAATGCTGTTTATTGAGTTTTATGGGCTTCGAGTATTTGCGGCAATGCTTAAAATACCTAAACAGTTTTTATTGCCAGGAATATTCATATTCTGTGTTATTGGCGCCTTTGGAGTGAATAATAGAATGTTTGATGTTTGGACTGTCTTGCTTTTTGGAGCAATAGGATATGCTTTCAATAAAGTAGAAATTCCTGCCCCTCCTTTTATACTGGGTTTCTTAATTGGGCCATTGATGGAAATTAACTTGAGGCGTGGATTAATGTTTTCGCAGGGGAGTTTCTTACCATTTTTAACAGAACCTATTTCAGCATTGTTTCTTATAGCTGCACTCCTCGTTATTGTTTATACTGTATACGGCGAATATAAAAAACAAAAAAGTGCAATTGTCTCTAAATAGCAAAAAAGCGAAATGATATTTTAATCTTAAAAGAACAGGTTGACATCTTTTAAATTGAGTTTAGCTACTGATAGATATTACAAAAAATAACATATTAAACAATTAGTAAAATATTTAAAATCGAGGGGGGAACGTTATAGAGGATAAATTTAAAGAAGTACTCTAATCAATTTTATGCAAAAATTAAGCAAAAAGCAGGGAGGATTAAGAATGAAAAAGCTTACTATTCTTTTAATTGTGCTAATACTATTGAGCATAGTATTAGCAGGTTGTACAAACTCTGCGCAAAAAACACCTGAAGCAGAAAAAGCGGAAAAAGCTCCTACTGCTGAAACATCAGATGAACTTAAATGGCCTGACGGTAAAACAATTCAAATAGTAGTTCCATTTAAAGCTGGTGGGGATACTGATTTTCATGCACGTACCTATGCTAAATATATGGAAAAAATTTTAGGAGCTCCTATTGTAATTGTGAATGTAGATGGAGGAAATGGCAGTGTGGGTAGTATTCAAGTGCGTGATGCAAAACCCGATGGATATACGGCGCTGTTCTTTCATGACTCAATGTTAATGAATAAGGTCGTAGGTGTAACAGATTTTGCACATGAGGCGTTTGATGTTTGCGCTACAGGGATAATGGATAATTCGTACATTATTGCAGTCAATTCAAAGAGTAAATACAAGACACTTGATGATTTAATAAAGGATGCAAAAGAAAATCCTGGCAAAATAAAATACGCTTCTTCTGTGGGTGGTTATACTTATTATGTTGGTCGCAAGCTTGAAGAATTGACAGGAGCCGATTTTAACATAGTTGATGCGGGAGGAGGAGCTGATAGGAATGCAGCACTGCTTGCGCAAAAGATAGATACTAATGTTAACCCATATGGTGTTATGAAACCATATATCGATTCGGGTGATTTTAGAGTTTTGGCCGTTTTTTCTGAAAAGCGTAGCAGTCTCTTCCCTGATGTGCCTACAGCAAAAGAACTCGGATATGATATAATTGCACATAGAGCATATTTTCTGGCTTTTCCGAAAGGAACAGATCAGCGTATAATAGAGAAAGTTGCCAATGCTATGGAAGAGGTTTCAAAGAAACCTGAATATGCAGAGGATATCAAGAAAGCATATTGTGTTGAGCCTGCTTATATGAATACTGCTGATACAAAGGCATATCTTGATAGTGCCTTAAAAGAATTTGAAGATGCGAAAGATATGATTCTAGGAAAATAAATATATTCTATTCATAAAAATAAAACTACTAAAAAAAGTAAAGAAGGAGAATTGTCCTTCTTTACTTTTTTTAGCGTAATTAACATTATTATCCAAGGCTTTTGTCATTGAAACCTCCGGCAACTCAGCCGCCGGAAATATCAAGTGTTTGCAAACCCTTTATTTTTATACATTATTAACTATAGAAAAAACGTCTTCGACTTTATAAAGAACTGGAGCAAATCCACTTACTATTATACGTTGCATTATACGAAAAAATATGCGATAATAATATTGAATAAATCAACATATAATAGAAAGGAGAAAAAACATGGGAGGATATGTTTTTCAAATGAATAAAAAACCGCTTTTCTCAAGCGATCAGATTATCAGTATAAGTGACATTCAAAGGAAATGGAGAAGTGTAATTGAACCAAAATTAAGCAAATTTCCCTTCTTAATGATGTTTTCCGGAACGGAACCCAAAGCAACTATCTTGAGCTATGATAGCTTTGAAGAATTATGGAAGAAGGTAAAAGAAGCTTCTGAAATCGAATTAAAAATGGAACTACTGTGTCGCATGATAGAAAACGTAAAAAATAACAGAGAATATGTATCTTTTGCTGATGTAGTTTCAAAAGCAAACATAACTGCAGAAGACCTGGAGGGCGCCCCCGATGTCGAACTTGAAACTGACTGATATTTTACCGGAAAACATAATATTTTTTCCTGCTGCCGTTGACGATTTCCTTACTTTTGACAAAAACCGCCAAATAAAGATAATCAAAGCGCTGCAAAAAATATCAAGGGCTCCTTCGAGCTTCGGGAAAGAACTAGAGAATCAAGCAGGCAGACCTCTTTCGGGTTACCGAAGTATTTACGTAAACAATAAGTCTATAAGAATTATATGGAAAGTTGCCCAAGGGAATATAGTAGAAGTTGCTATTATTGCTAGGATAGCAGAGCGAGACGGCATGATTGCATATAAACTAGCATCTATACAAAAAGGGCAGTTTGAAGAATTTGTTGATCAGCTTTTTAAAAATAATTAACTCAACTTTCGCAGGAACAAAGTGCCAATTTTTCCTTAGAACAAACTTACAACACAGCGAGCAAAAGCCGCTGTTTTTTTGTTTTTATAAAATTGGGACGTTTGAGAATAAAATAATTTATTAACAAAGAAGGAAATTTGATATTAATGTAGAATTATTATAAAACAAATGGTATATACCACAAACCATAAAACGGTATGGAAATGATAAAAATAAATTCACGGTATGAATATATTCATCCAAATACGCGGTTTCAATTCAGCAAGAGCCTTTATTAAAAAAGAAAAAAGATATGTTCTTCATCCAGATAAGGAGGTGCATTCAATTGGCAAGCATAATAGGCGTGGGCGACAATGTGGTTGATAAGTATCTGGATTTGGGCCTTATGTTTCCCGGAGGAAATGCCCTGAATGTTGCGGTGCTTGCGAAAAGGCACGGTGCCAGGACCGCTTACATCGGAGCCGTCGGCAGCGATGAAGCAGGGCGGCATATTTGTAATGCCTTAAAAAGCGAAGGCGTCGATGTGTCGCATATGAAAGTAATCAATGGCCCGAATGCGTATGCTGCAGTGACGCTGAAAGACGGCGACAGGGTTTTTGTGGGCGGCGACAAGGGAGTATCGTTTGATTTTACACTTACCTGTGAAGACTATGACTTTATCAGCGGCTTTGACATTGTCCACAGCAGCGTGTATAGCGGCATTGAAAATGAAATGAAGTCACTGAAAGAGAAAGCCCGAATGGTTTCTTTTGATTTCTCGGATAAATACGACGATGATTATTTAAACGAGATTCTTCCATATGTCGATTTTGCATTTTTTTCGGGAAGTCATAAAAGCCTTGATGAGATTAAATATCTGCAGAGAGAGTTTTCAAAAAAAGGTCCGAAACTCATCCTCATTACGCGCGGAGCGGAAGGAGCCGTTTTATATTACAATGGCAGGTATTATTTGCAGCCAAGCGTTCCCGCTAAAGTGGTAGATACACTGGGAGCAGGCGACGCTTTTATTGCATGCCTTATGGTTAATCTTTTGAACGGAAAGGGGGTTGAAGAGGCTTTAAATGCCGCCGCCAATGCAGCCGCAGAGACATGCGGCCATTACGGGGCTTTTGGTTACGGAATAAAGTTTGAAAATTAAAAAGAAAGGGGTAGAAAGTTATGATGTTCAAAAAGATTTTTTCCCTGATAGTGATTGCGGTTTTGCTCGCCTCGATAATTACAGGCTGCGGGCAAAAGGGCAACAACGCTCAGACAGATGAAAACTCACAAAAAAACGCCGGAGAGCAGGTTGTGCTGAAATTTTTGCATAAATGGCCGCAACCTCAGAACATGGAATACTTTGAACAGATCGTAAAAGAATTTGAAGAAAAACATCCCGACATAAAGATTGAAATGGAAGCCGTCGCAGATGAGCCTATAAAAGACAAACTCCGCATTGTTATGGGCTCGGATGATCAACCTGACGTGTTTTTCTCATGGAGCGGGGAATTCGCCAGAAAATTTGTGCGGGTTGGCAGCGTGCTGGATATAACCGATGCCTTCAACTCCGATTCCGAATGGAAAAACAGCATCATGAAGGCGGGGATAGAGCCATTCACGTTTGACGGCAAAGTCTACGGCATGCCCTTCAGGATAAACGGCAAATTTTTCGTATACAACACAGATCTTTTTGAAAAATACAACCTGACAAAGCCCCAGACATGGCAGGATTTCATGAACATATGCGAAACCCTGAAAAAAGCCGGGATTACACCCATAGCGCTGGGCAATCAGTTCCCCTGGGCCGCATGCCATTACCTCACGACATTTAACCAGAAGCTGGTGCCGCAGGACGTCCGGATGAAAGATTATAACCCCAAGACAGGCGAATTTACCCATCCGGGCTATGTAAAAGCCCTCGAATATTTGAAATTATTAAAAGACAAAGGGTATTTCAACGACGGAGTCAACTCCACTTCCCATGATATGGCTCACCAGCTGTTTTATGCGGGCAAGGCGGGCATGATTTACGTGGAGCTGGAAGAATTTGCACAGGTCGAAGAAAATATGTCTGGCAGGTGGGATTTCTTCGCCATGCCGGCAATACCCGAGGGCGAAGGGAATCAGAAGTTTTTGACGGGAGCCCCTGACGGCTTTATGATTTCTGCTAAAACAAAACATCCCCGGGAAGCAATAGAATTCTTAAAATTTCTTGTGAGCAAGGAAAGCACGGAAAAACTGGTTAAAACATTGGGCTGGCCGAGCCCAGTAATCGGCGCGGTTAATGAAACCAATGCCCCGAAATTCCTTGTTGAAGGCATGCACGCCGTTGAAAGTGCGGAAGGTATGGCTTTATGGCTTGACACCGATGTGCACATAAAAGTGGCGGAAACCTATCTTGCCGGGCTGCAGGAACTATTAAACGGCAGCAAGTCTCCTGAAGATATTATGAAAGAAGTCAGCCAGGCGGCGAAGACGGTTCAAGGAGAGGTTGATTGAAGAAAAACGGGGATGCCTTTTCTTGAGGCATCCCCATCAGGGGGAATATCGTGTGAAAATGTATGCCGACAGGCGGTTGGCCTACACTTATCTTTTTCCCGCAGTCATTCTAGTCCTGGTGTTTATTTATTATCCCGCTGTTTTGAATATTTTTTACAGCCTTTACAGATGGAGCGCTTTTTCCGAAAAAAAGATTTATGTGGGTATGCACTATTACAACAGGCTTTTAAAAGACCCTGTCTTTTATGTGGCCTTAAAAAACAATGTCCTGTATGCCGTAATATCGATTGTATTTCAGGTGGGCTTTGGCCTGATAATAGCGGCAATACTGGAAGAAAAGTTTATGAGAAGATATCAGGCTTTTTTCAGAACCGTTTATTTTTCTCCCGCAGTGATTTCTCTGACTGTTGTGGGGCTATTGTGGCAGCTCATATACAATTCCAACATCGGCATAGTTAACGCATTTTTAAAATTAATCGGCCTCGGAAACTATGCTCAGGATTGGCTCGGCTCAAGCAAAACTGCTATATATGCGGTGATTGCGGTATCCCAGTGGCAGTACACCGGCTATATCATGATTCTGTTTTTGGTGGCGATTCAAAAGATACCTTATGAGCTGTACGAAGCCGCGATGATTGACGGCGCAAACCGCCTGCAAATGTTTTTCAATGTCACCGTTCCGCAGGTAAAGGAAATGATTCTCGTCTGTACCACAATAACCATAATAGGGGCTTTTAAGGTATTCGACGAAGTCTATGTAATGACAGCCGGCGGCCCCGGCCGCTCCTCGGAGGTGCTGGCGACTTACCTTTACCGATCCGCTTTCAGAAATGATGAGATGGGATATGCGGCGGCTATCGCCTTTGTAATTTTTGTTATCACATTTGTTCTGTCCTTTCTGCAGATTAAACTGTTCAGGACGGGAGCAGACGCTTAGGGAGGGATAAAAATGAACAAAATGGCGTTTTCGGAAAGAATCACCCGCATTATTATTTTTATATGGTTTTCATTTTATGCCGTATGCATTATATATCCGCTCTTGTGGATGTTTTTGAGCGGATTTAAAACAAGCAGGGAACTGTTTATAAGCACATGGTCCCTCCCGGAGCAATTCAAATGGCAAAATTACGCCATGGCCTGGAAAATCGGCGTAGGAAAATATTTTTTCAACAGCATACTGGTCACGGTTTTTACAGTCCTGCTCACAATTCTGGTAAGCGCCTTTGCGGCTTATGCCTTGAGCCGGTTTGAGTTTCGGCTCAGGGAAGTGTTTCTAATGGTCATAGTGGGCGGCTTGATGCTGTCGCCGCAGGTAGGATTGATTTCTCTGTACAGGCTTCTTCACACGTTCGGGATTTATAACACTTATCTTGCTTTAATAATACCTTACGTCGCATACAGAGTGCCATTCACCGTATTTTTAATGCGCTCGTATTTTTTGTCGCTGCCCAGGGAGGTCGAAGAGTCGGCGTATATCGACGGGTGCGGCAGTTTTAAAGTCTTCTGGCACATAGTGTTGCCCATGAGCAAGCCGATTCTCGCAACTTCGGCGCTTCTTACGGCAATGTTCTCATGGAATGAGTTCATGTTTGCCCTGGTATTCATAGAGGATAAAAATCTTCGCACTATCCCGCTGGGCCTTATGAACATGAGAGGGGAACTGACCACCAATTGGCCTGTTTTGCTGGCAGGGCTTGCGCTTTCGGCTCTACCCATGATTGTTACATTCATATTGTTCCAGAAACAATTTATAAGAGGTTTGACAGCCGGCAGCTTAAAAGGCTGAGATATATAAAGGAGGAATCATAAATGACTGACAACTTTAAGGACTACAGAGAGGCTTTATTGAATGCGGTAGAAAGGCGCGATGAGATATCGTCTACCGTTGAAAAACTGGTTCAAAACGGCGTGGAAAATGTGTTTTTCGTGGGATGCGGGGGTTCGCTGGCGGTCATGTATCCCGCCTGGTACATCATGCAGGAACTTTCCGATATCCCGTCGTTTATATTAAATGCCGGTGAGTTCAACAAACTGACGCACAAAAAATTCGGAAAAAACTCTCTTGTAATTACTGCTTCATATTCCGGGACAACGCCGGAAACAATAGAGGCTGTCAATATCGCAAAGTCAAAAGGCGCTGCAACCATCGGGTTTACGGGGAAGATGGAATCCCCACTCAGCAAGACTGTTGACAATGTTTTTGTAAACAATGCGAAAGTCGGTGCGACCGATGCGAATCTAATAATGCTTTACCAGATAGTGTTCAAGTTGATGAAGGAAATGAACGATTTTGACAGGTATGAAGACATAGCAAAATGCCTCGATACATTGCCCGACAGCCTTGTAAAAATAAAAGAAAGTGCCGAGGAAGAGGCAAAAAGATTCGCCGAAGCGTATAAAAATGAGAAGATATTCTACACTTTAGGCGCGGGCCTGGGATGGGGAGAGGCTTATGCATTTGCCATATGCATACTGGAAGAAATGCAGTGGCTTACCGCACAGCCCATCCACGCAGGCGAATACTTCCACGGTCCTTTTGAAGTGGTGGACGAAAATGCGAATCTTATCATATTAAAAGGCGAGGACTTCAGCAGGCCGCTTATCGATAGAGTCATCGATTTTTCGAAGAAGTACACGGACAGGCTGGTCATCATCGACACGAAACAATATCCGCTGCCGGGAGTATCCGAGGCATACAGAGGCTACTTTACGCCATTCGTGCTTTCTGCGGTGCTGGACCGCTTAGCCAACCGCCTTGCGGATGAAAGGAATCATCCGCTTTCAACAAGAAGGTATATGGGCAAAGTGGAGTATTGATGGCAAGTTTGTTGATATAGTTGAATGTTCAGCAGGGGCCGCCCGATATTTTATGAAAGGGTCAGCCCCTGCTGATTATGTTTATTCCAAGTAATTTTATAATGCCAGCATCAAGACATGCCTTGTTTTGGCAGGAGAACAAAACGAGCGTTGTTTGCGAAGAAAAAATATGGTAAGATAAAGGCAGAAGGAAGGACGTGATGAGTATGTCCATTTGTAAAGGATCGGATGTCATCTGCTATGGATGGTACATACCATAAACCATACAGAGAAAATATAGCTTAAAAATATTTATTACTATTCGCGCCGCAAGCTGCAGTGGTAGAATTGGAGGTAAAAATGGTGGACAATGCATATTTATTGCCCATGTATGAACAGGTAAAAGAGATGCTGTTGGAAAAAATAAAAAGCGGTGAAATTCCTTCCGGTTCCAAACTGCCCTCTGAAAGGGAACTCAGCCAGCAGTACAATATAAGCCGAATGACTGCACGAAGCGCACTGACTGCGCTTGTAAACGAAGGATGGGCTTTCAGACAGCAGGGAAAAGGCACTTTTGTGGCAAATCCGAAGATTGAAAGGGATTTGATGAAATTGATGGGCTTTTCCCAGATGCTGAAAGAAAAAGGTCTTGTGCCGACAAATACGGTTATCAATTCAAGGGTGCTCGAAGCGGACAAATTCATTGCAAAAAAATTGAACCTGTCAATCGGTGAAAATGTGTATCAGATTGTTCGCCTGCGCTGCGGCAACAATGTACCTATTGCCCTGGAATATTCCTACCTGCCTGTAAAGCTTTTTCCCAATCTTTTAAATTACAACTTTCATAATGAATCGCTTTACCGGCTGATAGAGGAACATTACAATATTAAGATGAAGTTTGCGAAACAGTATGTCAGCATTGCTAAGGCTGACGAGAGCGAGGCGGGCATTCTCGAAATAGCGCCTGGAGAGCCCATTTTGATACTTGAATCCATCACCTACGATTCAAACGATAGGCCGGTGGAGGCCACAAGATCCCTTACCAGAGGGGACAGGTGCGTGTTTTATACGGAACTCTGGAAGAATTCAGAAACATGAGTTGTTGTTTGCGAGGAAAAAATATGGTAATATTGAGGTAGGAGGAAAGGTGTGATGAGCATGCCTATGGAAGAATTGGAAAAGGCAAAAAAAGAGGCTGCAAGCGGAGCGGAAGAGCAATTTGCCAAAATGCCCGAGATGGGTTATTTCCTGCTGTCACAGCAGCTCAGCTCCATAAACCAGCAGATTGCCTCTCTTCAAAATCAGGTGCAGAAAACAGATGAGAGTTTGCGCCAGGAGATCATTGCTGTGAGGCAGGAGGTTTATTCTGTTAGATCCGAACTCAAGCAGGAAATGAACTCAATGCATTCGGAATTGAAACAGGAAATAGCGGCACTGAGTCAGGAGGTCGGAGGTTTGCGCTTGTGGTCCATAGGGGCAGTCGTGGGGATTTTGCTGGCAGCAGTGGGATGGTTTGCCACGTGGATTTCAGCAAGGCTTCCGGCGATCCATTAGTCCGGGATGTATACAGGAATTGTCAGCGAAGTTAAATCTCCTGCGGTTAAATTAAAATAAAACCTGGCAACGAATGTCATAAAACACAAAAAAAGCACAAAAAAGCAAGCCTTAAGAAATTCCTATCATTTTTTATCAAAGATCGTATCGCTGAAAAATCAGCTCAAGAAATACTAAAAAAGCATATAATAGAGCATTCCTTATTATTGTAATAATGCAAAAATTCACAAATAAATCCTGTGTGTGCAAAAACCTGGACTGGAGGAAGCTGCATGGAGGATTATCTTAGGTTTATAAAGAGCGCCTGGGAAAAATTTGTCGCAACCGGTTGTGTAAAAAGCGCGGTGAATCCGATTGTGGCTGAGTCGTGGCAAAGATGCAAAAAATACGGGGTAAACCCGGAGGGAGGGGAGGGCAAGGTCCTGAACCGGTTCAGGCTTCAGCGGAAGCTCGAGGAAAACCGCGATCTCATTGCAACGTCCCATCCAATTATGGAAAATATCTACAGCATGGTGGCCGGCTCGGGCTTCGTGATAATTCTCACAGACAAAGAGGGTTATCTTATAGATGTAATCGGGGACGACAGCGTGCTGGACAGGGCCAGAGAGCTAAACTTTATACAGGGGGCGCTTTGGACCGAGAAAGAAGTGGGAACGAACGCCATCGGCACATGCCTTTTTCTGGACAAGCCCATCCAGATAATAGGCGCGGAACACTTTTGCAGAAAGCATCATCCATGGACATGCTCTGCGGCTCCCGTCCACGATGCGGACGGAAATTTGATAGGATGCCTGAACATGTCCGGGAGCTGTTATGACGCCCATTCCCACACGCTTGGGATAGTACTGGCGGGTGCATTTTCAATAGAAAAGCAGATGGACCTTATCGATTCGCATAAGCTAATCGATACTGCGTTTGACTCGATTTTTGAAGGCATAATAATAACCGATGAAAAAATGCATATAAAGAAGGCAAACAGTATGGCCGAAAAGATCCTCGGGCTTTCTCATGAAGAGCTGCTTAAGGCTGACATAGGGGAACTGGTAAGGGAAATAGATTTGCAGTCGGAGGTTTTAAATTCCGGGAAGCCGTATTATGGAATAGACTGCAATTTTTATGCAAACAAGAAGAGAATAACGTGCACCATAAATGCGATACCCATTGCTTCAAACAGCAAGTCCTCAGGCATGGTAATCACTTTCAAGGAAGAAAAATATATCCATAATGTGGTGAATAAAGTGGCGGGGTTTGAGTCATCCTACTGCTTTGATGATATAAAGACCAGAGATCCTGTAATGCTTTCCATCATAGAGGACGCGAAAAAAGCCGCGCTAAGCGGATGCAGCGTGCTCATAGAAGGGCCAAGCGGCACGGGCAAAGAGCTTTTTGCTCAGGCCATTCACAACCATGCCCACCCCAAAGGCCCGTTTGTTGCAGTAAACTGCGCTTCTTTACCCAGAGACCTCATGGAGAGCGAACTGTTCGGCTATGAAAAGGGAGCGTTTACGGGTGCGCGCAAAGAAGGCCATCCTGGCAAGTTCGAACTTGCCGACGGCGGGACCATTTTCCTGGACGAGATAGGCGAGCTGCCGCTTGATCTGCAGTCAAAGCTGCTGAGGGTGCTTGACAACAGCACCATTACGAGAATCGGCGGCGTATACGAAAAGAAGCTGAACGTCAGGGTTATTGCAGCGACCAACAGAGACCTTAAGGAAGAGGTTAAAAAGAAAAACTTTCGAGAAGACCTTTATTACAGGCTGAATGTCATACGGATAAAGCTTCCGAGGCTTGTCGAAAGAAAGGAAGATATAGAACTACTGGCAAATTATTTTCTGGAAAGGCTGAACCGCAAAAACTCGCAAAAGCCCAAATCTTTCAGCAATGGATATGTTATGGCGCTGAGACGCTATGACTGGCCGGGGAACGTGAGGGAGCTGCAAAATGCAGTGGAACGGTCATATTATTTGTGCGAAAGTTCTGTTATTACCGAAGAATATCTTCCCGAAAGCATACTCGGAGCCCTTACAAAAGAAAACTGGGGCGCTGGAAGCGTGTACCCCTTCAAATCCATTGAACGCGACGCCATTAAAAACGCCCTGCTTTCCTGCGGCGGAAATGTTGTGAAGGCAGCGGAGATGCTCAAGATAAGCAGGGCAACGATTTATCGAAAGATAAAAAAATACAATATTGAGATTTAGATGATAAATGTATCAAAATGAGAATATTCCCAAGAACATTAATTACAAATGCTTAAGCCTTTTTTGGCTGATATATCTCAATTGAATGAAAATAATCTGTCTCAAAATGAGAATTCTGACCGATAAAACCCGTTAAAAACGGGTTTTTTATTTTGGCACGGTTATTGCAATTAATTATATTAAAAGACAATATACATTACGTAACGGCCAAAGGCACCATAAAGTGAGGTTTAGCCGCTTTTGAGGCCGGAACTAGCGAATCAGGGGCATCATGTACGGATGCATGTCAGCAAATTGCTATAAAAGCGGGCAAAACACAACTTGCGGGATGAGCAAGTTGCAGAGCAGTCTCTTTAAAAACGGAATTCTGGTTCGAATGAAAATATATTGCTGGGGGGGAGAAGTTGGCATGAGAAGGTTTGTGATCGAGTTTGGCTACGGCGTCGACCTTCACGGGCAGGACGTGAACAATGCAGCGGCAAAGGCGGTGAAGGATGCGATTTCTCACAGTTGTCTGAGCGGCCTGGTGGAAATATGCGGCATCAAGGATCTTGACGAGGTCCTTGTCGACGTTACTGTTGCCTGTTCGCGGCCCGAAGAAATTATAGCTGAAAAGATAGAAAAGGTTTTGCCAGTTGGCAAAAAAACTATAAGAGCAGTGAAAGGGGGGATGACAGTATCCGGACTGGACCTGCCCATGTTTGGGGACAGGTGCGATTCAATCGAGGTGGCTGTGGCCTGTATCACAGTAAGTATCTTATGATGAAGGGAGAGGTGTGGTTGTGAATCTTTCACAGGAATTACTGGCGAGCATGTATCGCAAGATGATGAAAATCAGGAAGTTTGAGCAGAGGGTGTCCGAACTTTTCGCTCAGGGCATGGTGCCCGGGTTTGTGCATCTTTACATCGGCGAAGAGGCGACAGCGGTGGGGGTTTGTGAAAACTTGAAAGATACGGATTATATAACAAGCACCCACAGGGGGCACGGGCATCTCATCGCAAAAGGCGGAGAATTGAAGTATATGATGGCCGAGCTTTTCGGCAGGAAAACCGGTTACTGCAAGGGCAAAGGCGGTTCCATGCACATTGCGGATGCCAAAATAGGCATTCTCGGGGCAAACGGCATCGTCGGCGCCGGACTTCCCATATCTGTGGGTTCAGGGCTGTCTGCAAGGATGAGGGGGACAGACCAGGTTACCGTGTGCTTTTTCGGCGACGGGGCGTCGAACCAGGGGACCTTTCATGAAGCGATGAACATGGCGTCCATATGGAGGTTGCCCGTCATATTTGTTTGTGAAAACAACCTCTACGGAATTTCCATGAGGCAGGACCGGCACCAAGCGATTGCGGACATATCCGACAGGGCGCAGGCGTACGGTTTTCCGGGCATAACCGTGGACGGCAACGATGTGCTGGCGGTATACGAGGTTGCGCACGAAGCCGTAAAGCGCGCAAGAGAAGGGGCGGGCCCGACGCTTATAGAGTGCAAGACATACAGGTGGAGGGGGCATTTCGAGGGGGACCCGACCACCTACAGGGCGAAAGAGGAACTGGAGGAATGGATGGCAAAGGACCCAATCCCGAGATTCGCACGCTATCTTGAAGAAAACGGCTATGCCTCGAGAAAGGAGCTCGAAGAAATAGAGCGTTCGGTTGAAAGCGAAGTCCAGCAGGCTATAGACTTTGCGGAAAAAAGCGACCTTCCCGATGAAGCTGATGCCGTTACCGACGTATATTCAGACCTGGTAGAGGAGGGCAGGGCAAGATGAGAATAATGACATATGCCGAAGCATTGAGAGAGGCCATGAGGAACGAACTTAAAAAAGACCCCAGGGTGTTCATTATGGGCGAAGACGTAGGAAGATTCGGAGGGTGTTTCGGGGTCACCGGAAACCTTGTGGAGGAATTCGGAGAGGACAGGGTAAGAGACACTCCCATTTCCGAAGAAGCCATAGCGGGGGCTGCTATCGGCGCTGCAGCGACGGGAATGAGGCCGGTGGCGGAAATAATGTTTATAGACTTTGTCACGGTCGCAATGGATCAGCTTGTAAACCAGGCAGCAAAAATGAGGTACATGTTCGGCGGCAATATCTCATTGCCCATGGTGGTGAGATTGCCCGAGGGCGGCGGCATTCAGGCTGCGGCCCAGCATTCCCAGTGCCTGGAGGCATGGCTCACCCACGTTCCCGGCATAAAGGTCGTATATCCGTCCGAACCGAAGGATGCCCTAGGTCTCCTCATATCATCCATAAGAGACGACAATCCCGTTGCATTTATAGAGCACAAGATGCTTTACAGCGTGAAGGGAGAAGTGCCTGATGAAAACGAGCCGATCCCGCTGGGGCTGGCCGAAGTGAAAAGGCCGGGCAAAAACGCAACTGTCATAGCCACGGGATATATGGTTGCAAAGGCTTTGAAAGCGGCTGACCAGCTTGCAAAAGAAGGCATAGAAATTGAGGTTGTGGATCCCAGGACGCTTTTCCCTCTTGACAAGGATACCATTTACGGTTCCATCAAGAAGACGCACAAAGCGGTTATTGTTACGGAAGAAGCCAAAAGAGGAGGATGGGGAGGCGAGCTTGCGGCGCAGATAGCCGAGGAGATATTCGATTATCTGGATGCCCAGATCGTGAGGATAGGTGCTCTGAATACACCGATTCCGTTTGCAAAAAATCTTGAGGACTATGTAATACCTTCGGAAGTGGATATTATAAATCAGGTGAAATCAATACTGTGACAGGGCGAATGCGCCGGAAAAGGAGGTAAATCATGACGTTCAAAGCAGCTTTTATCTTCATTGCTCCGGGAGCGGATCCCGACAAGCACAGGGCCGTTGTAAAGACGCCCGAAGTAGAGCTTACCGTGGTTGGCGTTGAAAACTATCAGACAGCCGCCGATGCAGCCTCCCGGCTGGCCGAGGAGGGGATAGGCGCTATAGAGCTGTGCGGGGGGTTCGGCACGGAAGGCGCTGCGATTGTAAAGAAGGCAGCCGGGAGTAAGGTGGCAGTAGGAGCTGTGCGCTTTGACAACCATCCGGGCCTCGGCTTCAAGAGCGGCGACGAGGTGTTTTTATAATTTTTAGAGAGTAACGGGTGATTGCAAATAAAAATGAGGGAGGTAGCAGCTACTGCTACCTCCCCGTCAATGGGGGAATATATGAAAAGCATCGGAATCATTGCGAATCCCGCTTCCGGCAAGGACATAAGGAGGCTGGTGGCTCACGCCACAATAATTGACAACAATGAAAAGGTTAACATCGTAAAAAGAATCATATTGTCTGCTCAGGAATTGGGCGTAAAAGAAATATACATCATGCCGGACACATTCAATATTGGATTCAAGGCAAGGGACGACCTTGCAAGCGCAAGGCAGCTTGCAGTAAAAGTATATATTCTTGACATGCAGATCACGGCGAGCTTGAAGGATACCATCAGGGCGACCGAAATACTTCAGCAGCTTGATGTAGGGTGCATTATTTCTCTCGGAGGCGACGGGACAAACAGGGCCATTGCCAAAGCACTCCAACAGACTCCGCTTCTTCCCATATCAACAGGCACAAACAATGTCTACCCAGATGTGATAGAAGGCACTGTAGCAGGCATAGCTGCCGCTGTGGCGGCCTCGGAGATTTTTGACCTGAAGGATATATGCATTAAAAACAAGCGGATTGAGATTTTAAACGAAGGCGGCCTGCTTGATATCGCCCTTGTGGATGCCGTAATCTGCAATGAAACATTTGTAGGAGCGAGAGCCGTATGGTCCTGCGAAACAATATCCGATATCATCGTTACCAAATCGCGACCCAATGCCATAGGGTTTTCTTCGGTGCCGGGCTACATCGATGTGATAGAAGAAAGCGATGATTTCGGGGGATGGGTAAAGCTGGGACACCCCGGAGAAACGGTTGTAGCGCCGATTGCTCCGGGAGTTGTAAGGCCGGTTCCGGTAAAGAGTATGTTCAGGCTTGAACTTGACAGGCCTTACCGCCATTGCGCAAAGCAAAATTCCATGATAGCGCTGGACGGTGAAAGGGAAATACCGCTCAAAAAAAGCTGCACCGTAGACTTTGTTGTGACGAGAAACGGGCCTTATCAATTGAATGTGGAAAAAACGCTCAGGGCAGCATTGAAGACAAAATTTTTCAGAAAGGTGTGCATATAATGGCTGTAAACATTCTCATGCCAAAACTTGGGCTGACAATGAAAGAGGGCAGGGTGGAAAAATGGTTCAAAAAACAGGGAGACCCGGTCAAAAAGGATGAAGAAATAGCGGAGATTTCCACCGATAAGATAACAAATACCGTATCGTCGCCCGCAAACGGCATTCTCGGCAGGATCATCGCCGCCGAAGGCGATGTTGTTGCGGTATCTGAGATAATCGGGATCATATACGAAGAGGGAGAAAAAATCGAGGAACAGCATCACCCCGCTGAAAAAAGTGATGAATCAGGGGAAAAAGCGGCTGAACAGGCATTTGTAAAGGCCACGCCTGTGGCGAAGAAGCTCGCAAAAGAGCACGGCATAGACATTTCCTCCATAATCGGAACGGGTCCCGGAAGAAGAATAACGGAAGAAGATGTGAAGAAAAAGATAGATGAGCAAAAAAGGCTTGAGGAAACTGAAAAGCCCATGTGTGAAAAAGCAGCGGAGAGAAAGGACGATGCCCAAACAAAAAGGGTGCCCATGGATGCAATGAGGCGGACCATTTCGGAACGGATGAAAATGAGCTGGAGCAGCGCGCCTCACGTCACAGAAAACATAAAGGTAGATGTTACGGAGTTGTTGGGATGGAAGGACAGGCTGTCAGGGCTTACGGGACATAAATTCACGGTGACGGACTTTATAGCGAAGGCCTGCGTGGAGGCGCTTAAAAAGGTTCCTGCCCTGAACTGGTCAATCGAGGGCGACAGCATAATCCAGAACGGCACCATAAACCTGGGGATAGCGGTGGCGGTTGAAAACGGCCTCATGGTGCCCAACATAAAAGACGCCGGCGCAAAGACCCTGCTCGATATTTCCAGGGAAATAAAGGATCTTGGGAGCAGAGCAAGAGAAAATTCACTTTTGCCGGAAGAAATATCAGGTGGAACATTTACAATCACAAATCTGGGGATGTACGGCATTTACAGCTTTACTCCCATAATAAATCCGCCCGAGAGCGCGATACTCGGTGTGAATGCCATAAGTCAGGAGCCTGCTGTAAAAGACGGGAGCATATGCATAAGGAGCGTCATGATCCTGAGCCTGTCTTTCGACCATCGCCTCATAGACGGAGCCACGGCGGCGGCTTTTCTTTCGGAAATCAAAAAGATGCTTGAAAACCCGGAATTGTTTGCGCTGTAATCGCAATTTAACATCATTTCAAAAGGAGGAAGGACATGGGATACGATTATGATGTGGCTGTAATCGGAGGCGGCCCCGGGGGATACGTGGCGGCCATAAAGGCAAGCAGGCTCGGGGCAAAAACCGCCGTGGTTGAAGAACAGGCTCTGGGAGGCACCTGCTTAAACCGAGGATGCATCCCCACAAAGGTTTATGCACATGCAGCGGTGCTGATAAATGAGATTGAAAATGCAAAAGATTTCGGGATCGACGCCGAATACAGGCTGGGGATCGACAGACTCAGAAAAAAGAAGGAAAATGTGGTGGAAAGGCTCAAAAACGGAGTGAGTTTCCTCATGAAAGCACACAACATAGATGTCATCCGGGGAAAGGCAAGCTTTATCGATGAGAAGACCGCGGAAGCAGACGGCAGGAGATTTACGGCCGACAAATTTATCATCGCCACCGGATCGAAGACTTTCGTTCCGCCTATACCTGGCGCGGATTTGCCGCAGGTCATGACGAGCGAAAGGGCGCTTGAGATGGAGAAAACCCCCGAAAGCCTTGTGATAATCGGAGCCGGAGTGATAGGGCTTGAATTTGCCTGCATTTACAGCGCTCTGGGAAGCAGGGTCAGGATTATAGAAATGCTGCCTGAACTGCTTCCTATGCTGGATGGAGATATTGCGGGGATTCTGAAGAGAAGCCTTGAAAGAAAAGGCGTTGAGCTGTATCTGGACAGCCGAGTGGAAAAAATCGAAGAAGGTTTAAAGGTTGTATTTTCAAGCGGCGGAAAGGTCATGGAAGCTGACTGCGATCAGGTGCTGGTCGCAGCGGGGAGGGTTGCCAACATCAACGGAGTAGAGGCTTTAAGATTAAATATTGATAAAAAGGGAATAAAAGTCGACGACTTCATGAAAACGAATATTGATAACATATATGCCGTGGGGGATGTAACCGGAGGCATACAGCTTGCTCATGCGGCATCATATCAGGGCGTCATAGCCGCAATGAATGCACTGGGCCAGAGAAAACCGGCGGATCTGAAATCGGTACCGAGCTGCATTTATACGGAGCCCGAAGTGGCGTTGGTTGGGATGAGCGAAAAACAGGCGCGGATGAAGTATGGCGATATTAAGGTGGGGACATATCCGTACTCCGCATCGGGCAGGGCGCTGACAACCGGTGATGACACGGGTCTGGTGAAGGTTATAGCCGAACCGAAATACAAGCAGATTTTGGGCATGCAAATAATAGGAAGGTGCGCCACCGAGATGATTCACGAAGGAGCACTCAGCATAAAAAATGAATTTACCCTGGAAGAAATAACGGAAACCATACATGCCCATCCGACATTTTCCGAATCAATAAAGGACGCATGCGAAAAAATAACAGGGTAAAAAGTATATAATCAACAAACCATTGTATAAAAAATCTTATCTGTGTTATAATTAACTCTAGAGTTACTAACTTTAAAGTTACTAACTCTAGAGTTAATTTATATTAAGTGGTGATATTGATGTTTATAGGAAGAAAAACGGAACTCGAAAAACTTGAAATGCTTTACAGGAAAAAGGGTTTCCAATTTGTAATAATGTATGGGAGAAGAAGGGTCGGCAAGACCACCCTTATGCTTGAATTCTGCAAAGATAAGCCTTCTATCTTTTTTGTAGCCGAAGAATATAACGATAAAATAGCTCTTCAAAAGTTTTCTGAAAAGATATTTGAGTTTTTCAAAATCAATGATTTCATGTCTCCTTTTGAAACATGGGAAAAAGCCTTTCTTTTTCTTGCAAAGCAGGCCGTGAATAAGCGGTTGGTGGTTGTGCTGGACGAATTTCCATACATTGTTTCTGCAAATAAAAGCATACCATCGATTTTGCAGAATTTAATCGATCATCATTTAATCGGTTCCGAACTTTTCTTGCTTGTTTGCGGTTCTTCGCTCAGCTTTATGGAAAAAGAAGTATTGAGCTATAAAAGTCCTTTGTACGGAAGAAGAACTTCACAATTCTCAATTGAACCGTTCGGTTTTTATGACAGTATTAAATTTTTCAAGTCGTATTCTGCTGAAGACAAGGTTAAAGCATATTCAATAGCCGGAGGCATTCCCCAGTATCTTTTAAAGCTTGACGAAAACGTGGGCATTAAGGAAAACATAATAATGAACTTCTTAGATAAAACATCTTATCTTCATGAAGAGCCCAAAAATCTATTGAAACAGGAACTTAGAGAACCGGCGCTTTATAATTCGATAATCGAAGCTATTGCAAAGGGAGCGTCAAAACTTAATGAAATTTCTGCAAAAATCGGCGAAGATAATGACAAATGCGCAAAGTACATAAAGACGCTGCTGGAATTAAAAATCATAGAGAAAGAAACGCCAATAGTAAATCCGTCCAAAAGAAGCATTTATAAGATAAAAGACAACCTGTTCAGATTTTGGTATAGGTTTGTTTTTCCGAATACCGAACTTATTGAGCAGGGAATGTATGATTACTTGTATGAAACTCATATAAAAAAGGAATTGAATCACTATATTGCTCCAATATTTGAAGAAATATGCATTGAATTCCTAGCAAAGATGAACAAAAAAATGGCTTTGCCGTTTGTATTTGACAGAATCGGCAGGTGGTGGGGGAACAATCCGGTGAAAAAGCAGGAGGAAGAAATCGATATAATAGCATTTTCCGGAGACAAAGCCATTTTTGGAGAGTGCAAATGGACAAATGAGCTAATGGATAATCGAATCGTCGATGGACTCATGGAAAAAAGCGCAATATTCAACAGCTTTAAAGATAAATATTACTGCTTTTTTTCGAAATCCGGCTTCTGTGATGAAGTTGTTGCAAGAGCAAAAGCCAATGATAATATAAAGCTTTATTCACTTGATGATATCGCAGATGATTCGCCTTTTTAAGATTAGTCATTAAAGCTTCTTTTAACCATATATCTTTCCGCTTCTGATACAAGCTCCTCCATCAGCTCTTTTACCGGCACCACCTTTTTTATCCTGAAGACATTGGCCCCGGCAAATGCGAAACCTTCTTTGAGGTTGCCCTTCTGGGCATTTATCAGAGCTTCGGCTATGCAGTACGGGGCCTTGAGGGGATTGCATGGTTTTAAACAATTGCAAAGGCAGCGGATGGGTTTCTTGAGCCCAGCCTTTACATCATTCAGAAATTCATTTCGAATGGCCCTGCCTATCATGCCCACAGGGCTCTGGATTATTTCCACATCTTCTTCCCTTGCGTCTACATAAGCCTGTTTGAATTCGGGCGAAGCATCGCATTCATCGGTAGCCACAAACCGGGTGGCCATCTGGGCGCCGGAAGCGCCAGCATTCAATATATCTGCTATATCTTTTCCGGTAAAAACTCCTCCTCCAGCGATGACCGGAATTTTTTTTCTGAATTTTTCCTCAAACGGTTTCAATGCTTCGAGGACATCCCGCAAAAGCTCTTTTAATTGATGAGTCGGTTTATCGAGCTCATCGGCAGAAAAGCCGAGGTGGCCGCCTGCCAAGGGCCCTTCTACTACCACCGCATCGGGAGCTACCTGATAATGTTTATCCCATGTTTTGCAGATGAGAGCGGCAGCCCGTCCGGAAGATACTATGGGGGCGATTTTTGTATCCGAGCCTTTTGTAAACTGGGGCAATTTTAAAGGAAGTCCTGCTCCGGAAAAAATAACGTCTATTTTTTCCTTAACGGATTCTATCACCATTTCTTCGAAATTATTCAGCGCCGACATTATATTTATTCCGATAATACCATTTTTACATATTTCGCGGGCTTTCCTGATATGAGCCTTAAGAGCTCTGATATTAGCCTCTTTTTTATTTTTATAATAATCCGGTTCATTAAATCCTATTTCCACTCCGGATATTACTCCCACGCCACCGTTTAACGCCACCGCTCCTGCCAGGGAAGAAAGCGATATTCCGACGCCCATTCCTCCCTGAACGATGGGAATTTTTGCTATAAGATTTCCTATTTTCAACTCTGGTAACTTCACTTAATATCCCCCTCAAAAATTAATATTGGAACAAAATGCATTTCTCGTTGCTATAGCTTTCTTATAGTATATTACTTGTTTTATAAAAAGAAAAGTGGAAAATAAAATAAAGATACTAACTTATGAGTTACTAACTTTAAAGTTAATATAAATAAAGTTAATATATATAGGAAAAATTTAGCAGGATTTTTATGATAAATATAGAACTATACATACATAAAAATATGATGCATGTATTTTTAATTTGTGCTAAAATGAAATCACGAGACAGCAAAGAAAAACAGTAGTCATTTGAAAGGAGATATCCGATGAAAAAATATTTTTCAGTATTAATTGCGCTCCTCATTACAGCCGTTTTGCTTGTAAACCCTGTCACATTAAAGCCGCTGAAAGCCGCAGACAATACTTCTCAAAAGATCTCACCGGAAATAAACTTTTTGATACAGCTGGATGAATTTTTAAAAAATAATTATGTGAATGAAATCAAGGATTTGGATCTGATAAAAGGAGCCGTCAAGGGCATGGTCGAATCCCTGGGCGACCCTTATTCGGAATACTTTACTCCCGAAGATTTTAAAAACTTCAATGAGTCCACCAGCGGAAATTTTAGCGGAATAGGCGTTGTGATCACTTCAAAAGAAAAAAATATAACAATTGTATCTGTCCTGCCAGGAACTCCCGCAGAAAGTGCAGGATTAAAAGCCGGCGACAGGATTGTGGAAGTGGATGGAAAAGATGTGTCGGGCCTATCTACGGCCGAGGTTTCCAATCTGATAAAAGGGGAAAAAGGGACGAAAGTAAGTCTTGGCATTATGAGGAATGAAGAAAAGCAAATATTGAAGATCGATATAATCCGGGACATAATTAAAGTGAATCCGATAGAATATAAAATCCTGGGCCAGGGTATAGGATATTTAAAGATAAGCGAGTTCAACGAGAATACCGCCGATAATATCGATAAAGCTCTTGCAGATTTTAAAAACGGCGGCGTTCAAGGCATTGTCCTGGATTTGAGAAACAACCCCGGCGGATTGCTGGATCAGGCTATTGAAGTGGCCAGACGCTTTATTCCGGAAGGCCCGATAGTCCATGTGGTTTACAAGGACGGCAAAATGGAAACTTTTTCTTCGGATTCAAAAGATTGTCCATTTAAACTGGTGGTGCTGGTGAACGGAGGCTCGGCCAGCGCAGCGGAAATATTATCCGGAGCCATCAAAGACCGCGGAGTGGGGACGCTGGTAGGAGAGAAGACTTTCGGAAAAGCTACAGTGCAGCGCACTCTGAACCTGGGAGTCCTTGGAGGCATAAAGTTGACCATAGCCCGCTATACAACGCCAAATGGCACAGATATAAATAAAACCGGGATTATGCCCGATATTATTGTAAAATCCGATAAAGAAAATCTTTTGAAGGATGTTGTTTCTTTAAAGGGAGACAAAACCCTTCAATATGGGAATATCGGCCTTGATGTGCTGGGCATCCAGCAGAGGTTGAACATAATGAATTTATTAAAAGCAACGCCCGACGGTGTGTTCGGCCCCAGAACTCTTGAAGCGGTAAAAGCGCTCCAGAAGCAAAAAGGACTTCCCGTTACCGGAATAGTGGATGCAGCCTTTTATAAGGCGCTTGACGAAGCAGTTTATGATTATCTGAATTCGCGGGAGGATAACCAGCTCAGGACGGCAATTGATGTTTTAAAGCAAAAGATAAAAACTGCCTATAAGAAGGCAGCGTAATACACAATAGATGAATTTCGAGTTGAACAATGCATTATCGAGCTGTTTTTATAAACGTATTTCTATGCAGATTTAAGAATAATTCCTGCAGGTTATCTATCATTGTTTCTATGGTAAATTTTTCAAATACCATTCGGCAGCCTTTTTCCGCCATTACCTTTGCTTCTTGAGGATTATTGATAAAGTAAAGCATTGCCTCGGCGAGGGCTTCAGGGTCATCGGAGGGCACCAGCAGGCCTGTTTTCCTGTGGTCCACAATTTCGGAGATGCCGCCCACATTCGTGGCAACGACCGGTTTTTCCAAAGCGAGGGCCTCCAGGATTGAAATCCCCAGGCCCTCGCTGCGGGATGAGAGCACCACTATATCTGAGCAATCGATCAGTTCATATATGTCATTTCGAAATCCCAAAAACTCCACATTTTTTTCAATGCCCAACTGACGGGCCATTTTTTTTAACATTGCTTTTTTCGGGCCGTCGCCAGCAATAAGAAATAAAGGCTGGATAACAGGTTGTGATGGATTCTGCGGTATTTCAACACGTGATACTTCTTTGCAGGCAACTTTTTCTGTTAAAACCGCTGCTGCTTTTAAAAAGACGTCTACGCCTTTGGAAGCAATCAGACGGGCTATATTCAATATTATTATTTGTTTATGTATGCAAGAACGATTATTTGTATCATCTATTTTATCCATTCCGGAGAGCAATCCGGGCATTATTAAATCCGGCGACTCGTTTGAGTTATATGCGCTTTTATTTGCGCTGTTTCGAATTTTTTTTATATCGATTCCGTTGTATATGACCCGAATATTGCCTTCAGATATACCCCACAGTTTTGATACATGGTCCTTTAAGCTCGAGGATACCGCAATTACCTGTCGGTTGAATTTGATGCAAAAACCCGCAAGGAAATTGGAAAGGCGCTGTTTTGTTCCCGTTTCTTTTACAGCGGGAAAGTTGTGTATAGTAGTCACTATCAACCGTTTGCCCGATAATATCCCTGCGACGGTGCCCATGATACAGCACGCAATGCCGTGGCAATGGATAATGTCTACTTTTTCCTTTTTTATGATTTGAATCAGATTCAAAAGGGATTTGAGCATAGACCATGGATTTCTCCGATCGCCCACGCCGATTTCATAAAGATTTTTTATTTTATTTTTCACACTGTTCCTGTCATATTGCCCTTCAGGGCATACAAGGATTATATCGAACATGTCTTTATCAAGCCCCGAGAGTATGGATTCAACATGCTTTTTCATACCGCCTTCGGCATCCCGAATAAATTCAAGAATTTTTATTCTGTCCATGGCAAATCTCCTTTAAAAATCTATGTAGGATTTTTATTCCATTATTGATTAATATAAATTAATTGTCTATTGTTTTCAACATTTTATACATAAAAAACCGACATACGTTAAAAGACTACTTTTAAACCGATATATTTTCTGATAAAATTTATCTATGCTTGTTATATTTTCTATTATTTGCTTCTTTTACAATTTCGAGGGAGGAAGGGATTTTATTGTTTAAGCTAACCGGGGAACAGGAGGAGAGGGCCCGTCGGATACACGCAAAGAGCATCGTATTTGACGCCCATTGTGACACAATTTTGTCGGTCATTGAAGGGGAGAGAAGCCTAGGCGAAAAATCGGACAGAGGGCATATAGATATACCCAGGCTCAGGAGCGGTGGCGTAAACGCGCAGGTGTTTGCGGTCTTTGTCCGGCCCGAATGGTATTATGATGCAGTTCACATGACAATGAAAGGGATATCCATATTAAAAAGCCAGATGGAGCAAAACGGCAGCGAAGTGGATATTGCATATTCTGCGGCGGATGTCGAAAAGGCCGCAAAAGACGGTAAAATAGCCGCTTTGATCAGCATCGAGGGTGGCGAGGCTCTGCAGGGGGACATCCACATGCTGAGGATATACAGGGAACTGGGCGTAAGTTCTATAGTGCTGACATGGAATCGCCGAAATGCTATTGCAGACGGTGCCCAGGATCTAAGAAGCGGCGGCGGCCTTTCGGACTTTGGTGTGGAGGTAGTAAAGGAGATGGAAAGACTCGGCATGCTTGTAGACATCGCCCATATATCCCCGAAGGGTTTCTGGGATGTGCTGGATGTTGCAAGGAAGCCTCTCATTGTGTCCCATTCCATGCCCAGAAAATTCATGGATATTCCGAGGAACCTTGATGACGAGCAGATTAAAGCCGTGGCAGAAAGAAATGGGGTCATAGGCGCCACCTTTTACTTCTCAAGTTACGGGGGGCGGCAGGGCTCCATCGAAAATATACTGGATGTTATAGATTATTTTGTAGATGTTGCCGGGATAGATCATGTGGGGATCGGTTCCGATTTTGACGGATATGACGGCAATGTGGAAGGGCTCGAATCGTGCGAAAAGATGATAAATCTCACCCGAGGCCTGGTCTTTCGAGGATATTCTGATGAGGATATAAAGAAAATACTGGGAGGAAACTTTTTAAGAGTATATAGCGGCCTCCAACCCCTCACATAGAAAGGAGTTTTGCGACGTGCGTATCGGCGCCCATATTTCTATTTCGAAAGGTTATGAACATGCTGTAAAAGAGGCTCTTTCCATTGGGGCCAATACAATGCAGTTTTTTTCCAGGAATCCCCGGGGCAGCGCGGCAAAAGCGCTGGACTTTGTGGATATTAAAAACGCAGAAGAATTATGTAAAAAGCAGGATTTTGGTCCCTTGGTGGCTCACGCGCCATATACCCTCAACCTGGCGTCTTCCAGAGAAAAAGCGAGGGAATTTGCGCTTATGGTTTTAAAAGACGATATTGAGCGGCTGGAACAGGCAAAAGTGCCTTACATGGTAATTCATCCAGGAAGTCATCTGGGGGACGGCATTGAACAGGGCACTGAAAAAATAGCCTCTGGGCTCAAACATATAATGACTGGGCGAGAAAAGATGATGATTCTACTTGAAACCATGGCTGGAGCAGGAAGCGAAGTCGGATACACTTTTGAACAATTGTATGATATCATGGACCGGACAGGCATGCCCGAAAAATTCGGGGTATGTATTGATACATGTCACCTTCTGGGAGCTGGATATGATGTAATTGGCCGATTGGACGAGGTTCTGTCTGAATTTGACCGGATTCTGGGGCTTTCAAGGATTAAAGCGATTCACCTCAACGACAGCAAGTTTCCCCTTGGAAGCCGTAAAGACCGTCACGCCAATTTGGGGGAGGGAGAGCTGGGGAGTGAAGCCATAAAAAACATAATAACTCATCCGGCATTAAAAGATAAGCCTTTTCTTCTTGAGACTCCCGGAGGTATTGAAAATTATAAAAAGGAAATAGATATGCTTAAAAGCATGACAGATTAAGAAAATATATATGTTAAAGAAAACGAGTGATGAATTTTGGAAAAAAATGCGGATGGCTCAAAAATTAACATGACAGGCAACGAAAAAACAGACAAATCGGGAATTCGATTTAACTACCCGGGGAATTTGGAAGAGAGGGAGCGTTTGTCGCGACTTCTTGAGACTCTGGGAACACTGTATCCCGGTGTATCTGTTGCCCTTCGCTATGAAACCCCTTTCCAACTGCTGGTCGCTACGATTTTATCCGCTCAATGCACCGATAAAAGAGTAAATATGGTGACCGAAAGATTATTTAAAAAATACAAAAGACCCGAGGATTTTGCCGGTGCCGATATTAAGGAACTGCAGGAAGACATAAAAGAATGCGGGCTTTTTCGAAACAAAAGCAAAAGCATAATTGATGCATCCCGGGAAATAGTGGAAAAACATGGCGGCAGGGTGCCGGCGGATTTTGAGCAGCTCTTAAAACTTCCCGGAGTAGGCCGCAAGACAGCCAATGTTATTCTGGCCAATGCCTTCGGCATACCTGCTTTTGCGGTGGATACCCATGTTTTCAGGCTGGCTAGAAGGCTGGGTTTTTCCGATAAAAATGACGTGCTCGGCGTGGAAAAAGACCTTATGGAAAAAGTTCCCCAGGAAATGTGGATAAAAGCCCATCACTGGCTGATATATCACGGCAGAAGGGTTTGCCGGGCGAAAAAACCCGCGTGTGAGGAATGCCCGTTGAATGATTTATGTCCCAAAAAATTTCTTGAAAAGATACGGCGCCCCGGCGGTAAGCCACAGACCCAATAAGAAATACCTGGCGGCGGAGAAAATATTTCCGGCAGGCAGAATTTCTTTTAATCCTGCATATATCAATAGAAACCCGACGGCGCCTGTGGAATACTTTACAATAGTTATCACCGCGTTTGTCTTTTTAGGTTCGTAACCTATGAACCTTTCTTCAATTAAATATCCCAGCCATGAAGCCGACAGCATTCCCATATATTTAAATACATCGGGGTGAGGGAATATGACAAGAAGTATTGCAGGGCCGGCCAGCGCGGCGGCACATATTATAAAATCGTCTGCCGGGAGAATAAATTTGCCGCTGACGAGCGTCAGCAGCACTATTATAAGCCCCACAATTATTCCCCCGGCGATATCAACGGGCCAGTGCACCCCGAGATACAACCTTGAAAGACTGACCAGAATTATTATGGTGGTACCCAGTATATAGACAGAAATCTTTCTGTAATGGAACATTATTATGCCCCATATTGTAGTGCTGCCCTGGGCGTGGCCGCTGGGAAAAGAATATCCGCCGGCCGAGGAAGTGTAAATTGACCTTATGCCCGGATACCCGATGGGCCGCGCTACGGCGGTGATTTCCTTGAGAGTCGCATTTACATACATGGACAGCAGAAGAGAGCTGCTCAGTTTGATTCCCATTCTTTTATCAATGCTCCAGTAGAAAATGGGGATGAGCAAAAAGTAAAAACCTTCACTGCCGAGATTTGTGATGAAAATGAAGAAGTAATCAAAGACAGGCGAAGAGATGGATTGAATGAATTTGATAATATCCGCTTGAAGTTCCATAGGGCTCCTCCTATTAGATTTGAATAATTAATTGCAGTGTAGAAACAAAGTCCGCTGCCGGAGGTGCCGGGCCATCTCCGGCAGGAAAGCAATTTTTTGCTGGCCTCCACGCCGGTCAGACCCGGCGCAAAAATATAAAACGATAATATGGAAAGGAAGGTTTGTATGGAATATCAAAAATATGTGGCAAAAAATGTAAAATCCATCGAAATCTCCACCATCAGATATTTTTTCAATATGGTGAACCAGGTGGAAGGCGCCATATCTTTATGTATCGGGGAACCGGATTTCACCACTCCGGAGCATATCAATGAAGCCGCCATAAAGGCCTTAAACGACGGAAAAACCTTCTATACTCCCAACGCGGGGCTTTTAGAGCTCCGTAAGGAAATTGCGGGATATATGAAGAGGCGCTTTAAACTTGAGTACAATCCGGAGTCTGAAATAATCGTCACCATTGGAGCAAGCGAGGCCATCGAGGTGGCTATAAGAACCTTGACGGAATCCGGGGATGAGGTTTTGATACCCCAACCGTCCTTTGTGGCATATGGGCCCTGCACCATACTGGCAGGAGGCAAGCCGGTATATGTGCCCACGTACATGGAAGACGAATTTGCTTTGAGGCCTGATGTTTTGGAGAAATATATTACCCCAAAATCAAAAATACTGGTTTTGCCGTATCCCAACAATCCCACGGGAGCAGTAATGAGCAGGCAGCAGCTGGAGGCTATAGCCCAAGTGGTAGAAAAACATGATTTAATTGTGGTTTCAGATGAGATTTACTGGGACCTTACTTATGGTGTGGAACATTCGGCTTTTGCATCCATACCCGGTATGTGGGAGAGGACCGTTACCATAAGCGGCCTTTCGAAATCCTACGCCATGACGGGCTGGAGGCTGGGCTATATCGCCGCTCCGCAGGAACTTGCCGCAGAGATTCTTAAGGTCCACCAGTACAGCGTCACATGTGCGGCTACCATGAGTCAGTACGCTGCCATTGAAGCCCTAAGAAACGGCGACGAGGATATCGCAAGGATGAGAGAAGAATACGACAAGAGGCGGCTCTTTCTCTTATCAAGTTTGCGGAATATGGGGCTCGAGTGCTTTGAACCCAGGGGAGCCTTTTACGTATTTCCTTCCATAGAAAAGACCGGCATCCCGTGCGAAGAGTTCGCACAAAGGCTTTTGTACGAGGCAAAGGTGGCGGTTGTTCCGGGCACTGCTTTCGGCGAAAACGGCCGGGGCTTCGTCAGGATGGCCTATGCTACTTCCATGGAAAATCTTGAAGAAGCAGTGAGAAGAATAAAAAATTTTATGGCCGGGCTATAGTTTGTTACCGTACACAATTATTTTCCGGTGCAGCGGCAATTCTTCGAACTTAAAACCGCCTGCACCATTTTTTGTATTTGTCAGACAGCGCCGATCAAATTCAACTCCAGATTTGTGATAAATTTATCTCCAGGCCTTTTATCACAAGAGAGGTTATGGTTTCATCGTCGGCTCCATTGCAGAAAATCCTGTAATTTCCATTGTTCAGCGTAAATACCGTCACAAATCTTTCATGAGGGTCTACCACCCAGTATTCTTCAACCCCATATTTTTCATAAAGAGAGAGCTTTGTTTTAAGGTCCATTCTTTTATTGGAGGGCGAAAGCACTTCAATCAACAAATCGGGTGTGCCCTGTATATTGGCCTCGCCGATAATATTTAATCGTTCCTTTGATATGAAAATGATATCCGGCTGAACTATAGCATGGGGGCCCAGTATTACATCCAGAGGCGCGAAAAATATTTCTCCCAAATTTTTTTCAGAAACAAACTTATGAAGTATGAACTCAAGATTTCTCGTTACCCGCTGGTGAACAGGATTCGGTGCTGGAGCCACAAACAATTCCCCCTCTACAATTTCATATCTCTTGCCGTCATCGGGTAGTTTCAGGTAATCATTATAATCCAGCAATCTCTCTTGAGGCTTCAATGAAAGTCACCTCCAAAAAATTCTGATTTTCTACATTGGGGACATTCCTCCGACTACCCCAGATGCATACCCCAGAAGAGGAAGAGTGTCCCCGCACCTATTATATCACACTGCAGTGAAAGTGAAAACAATTGTCTGATTGCTCTATCAGGATTTCCTGACGCATTATGCTTTTATAATGCAAGCTTTTTATTAAAAATCCGTATAATTCTTGAATAATAATCAAAAATGTTCGGAAAACCTGTTGTCAAATAAATTACATTATGGTAAGATTGTAATATAAAGTTTAAAAAATAAATAAGATTTCATAGACCCTTATATAATTCAGGAATTGTTCATATTTTTAACAAAAAGGTAAAAATATATTTTTGGGAGGTGTAAAAGAGTGGATAAAATGGACATGCTTTATGAAGGCAAGGCTAAAAAAGTATACAGCACAGAGGATAAATCATATTTCATCATGGAATTCAAGGACGATGCAACGGCTTTCAACGGACAAAAGAAAGGCAAAATCCATGAAAAAGGAATTATGAATAACAGGATTTCGGCCTTTCTTTTTGAACTATTGGAGAAAAACGGAATAAAGACTCATTTTGTAAAGCTTTTAAACGATAGGGAAATGCTGGTTAAAGCGGTCAGGATTCTGCCTCTGGAAGTCATCGTGAGAAACATTGCCGCGGGTAGCCTGGCAAAAAGACTGGGTTTGGCAGAAGGAGAAGAATTGCAAAGGCCGGTTCTGGAACTGTGTTACAAAAATGATGAGCTGCAGGACCCAATGATAAACGATTATCATGCCATGGCGCTGGGAATCGCTACAGAGGAGCAGTTAAAATTTATTGAGGAAACATCTTTTAAAGTGAATAAAATTTTAAGAGACTTCTTCATTCAGAAGGGCATAATACTTGTGGACTTCAAATTGGAATACGGCACGTTCGACGACGAAATACTTCTCGCTGACGAGATATCTCCGGACACCTGCCGTTTCTGGGACGCCGGCACCGGAGAAAAACTTGACAAAGACCGCTTTCGCCGAGACCTCGGGAAGGTGGAGGAAGCCTATCAGGAAATTCTGAAAAGAGTGATTGGAAAGTAGACTTCCAATTGTAAATAGAGAAAGGAGATTTAATTATGATTAATGCCAAGATTCACGTGCGTTTTAAATCCGGAGTTCTCGACCCACAGGGTACCGCCGTCAAAGGAGCCCTGAAGCACCTGGGCTTTGAAAATGTGGTGGATGTTAGGGTGGGAAAGCTGATAGAGGTGAAACTGGATGCTGCCGATGAAAAAGATGCAAAAGAGCAAATAAAATCCATGTGCGAAAAACTCCTGGCAAATCCGGTGATAGAAGACTACAGCTTTGAAACTCAGAATCTGGAGGTTTGACCATGAAATGTGCCGTAATAATGTTTCCAGGTTCCAACTGTGATATAGATTGCTACCATGTCTTGAGCGAAGTGCTGGGGCAGCCTACGGAATATGTGTTTCACAAAGAAAAATTCGGTCCCGGGGATTTTGACCTCATCGTTTTGCCCGGCGGGTTTTCTTACGGAGACTATCTCAGGGCCGGCGCCATTGCCAGGTTTTCGCCGGCGATGGATTCGGTGCTAAAAGCCGCCGAAGCGGGGAAACTGATCATAGGCATATGCAACGGTTTTCAGATTTTGCTTGAGGCAAAGCTTTTGCCGGGAGCCATGAAGAGGAACAGGGATCTTAAATTTCATTGCCATGACGTATATTTGAGAGTGGACAACGATGAAACGCCCTTTACGAGGCTGTACAAAAAAGGGGAGATTATCAGGCTCCCCATCGCACACGGCGAAGGAAATTATTATGCAGATGTTCAAACAATCGAAAAACTCAAAGCCGAAAACCGCGTCGTTTTTACTTACTGTGACAGAGACGGAAATGTTTCGGATGCAGCCAATCCCAACGGTTCGGTGGAAAATATTGCAGGCATTATCAATGAACAGGGGAATATACTCGGCATGATGCCTCATCCTGAGCGATCTTCGGAAGAAATACTTGGCAATACTGACGGTAAAAGATTATTCGAATCTATTTTGAGGCATATCGAGGGGAGGACGACTTATGGCCGGTAGAGAAGACGCAAAAAAGCTGGGTTTAGCCGATTATGAGTACGACGAAATAGTGAAAACTCTCGGCCGCGAACCCAACCATCTGGAATTGGGCATGTACAGCGTGATGTGGTCGGAACACTGCAGCTATAAAAATTCCAAACCGGTCCTGAAAAGGTTCCCCACTTCAGGCCCGAGGGTGCTGCAGGGTCCCGGGGAAAATGCCGGCATAGTAGATATAGGGGATAATCTGGCTGTGGTTATGAAGATTGAGAGCCACAACCATCCTTCGGCGGTGGAACCCTACCAAGGGGCCGCAACAGGCGTAGGAGGAATCATCCGGGACATTTTTACCATGGGAGCCCGGCCGGTCGCACTGCTAGATTCTTTGAGATTCGGCAATCCGGATGAGCCGAGGGTAAAGTACCTCTTTGGAGGGGTGGTATCCGGTATTGCGGATTACGGTAACTGCATGGGCATTCCCACCGTGGGAGGCGAGGTGTATTTTGACGACTCGTACAGGGACAATCCCCTCGTAAATGCGATGTGTGTGGGAATAATCCGCTGCGACCGCATTGTCAGGGGGAAAGCAGCGGGGGTTGGGAATTCCGTCATGCTGGTAGGTTCCGCCACCGGCAGGGACGGTATGCACGGAGCCAGTTTCGCATCCGAGGAGCTTTCCGAGGACTCTGTGGCCAAAAGACCCTCGGTGCAGGTGGGAGACCCATTCACGGAGAAACTGCTTTTGGAGGCGTGTCTTGAACTTTTACAGAATGACTGGGTGGTTGGCGTCCAGGACTTGGGGGCCGCAGGACTTACTTCAGCCTCCTGTGAAACCGCAGCAAGGGCCGAAAGCGGCATTGAGCTGGATGTGTCCCTGGTTCCAAGGAGGGAGGAGAACATGAACCCCTATGAGGTCATGATATCTGAATCCCAGGAACGAATGCTTGTTATAGTAGAAAAAGGCCATGAGGAAGATGTCAGAAAAATCTTTGAAAAATGGGATCTGAATGCGGTAAAAATAGGTACCGTCACCGCCGATGGTATGCTTAGAATCCTGGAAAACGGGACCGTGGTGGCCGAAGTCCCGGCAAAATCTCTGGCAGATGGCGCTCCATCTATCAAAAGGGAAAGCAGAAAACCTTCTTATATGGAAAATATAGACATAGATTTATCTTCAATTGAAATCCCCGAGGACCTCAATAACGTTTTACTGAAACTTCTGTCGTCACCAAACATTGCCAGCAAGGCATGGGTATATCAGCAGTATGACCACACTGTAAGGACCGATACGGTGGTTCCCCCCGGCTCCGATGCGGCGGTGTTGCGCATAAAGGGGACGAAGAAGGGTATTGCTCTGACCACCGACTGCAACGGCTATTACTGCTTCCTGGACCCTTATGAGGGGGGCAAACAGGCCGTGGCCGAAGCCGCCCGAAATCTGGTGGTCAGCGGCGCGAAACCTCTTGCCATTACCGATTGCCTGAATTTTGGTAATCCGGAAAAACCGGAGGTGTATTATCAGTTTGAAAAGTGCGTGGACGGCATGGCAGAAGCAGCCTCTTTTTTAGGCACTCCGGTGATAAGCGGAAATGTGAGTTTTTACAATGAAACGAAGGACAACGCCATATATCCCACACCGGTGGTGGGAATGGTGGGACTGCTTGAAGATGTGGAGAAGCGCTGTACCATGGAGTTTAAGAAAGAGGGCGATGTGGTAGTGCTATTGGGAGATAATACGGACGAACTGGGGGGTTCCGTATATCTGAAGGAAATAATCGGACTGCGCGGCGGCAGACCGCCCAGGTTGAATCTTGATGTGGAGAAAAAAGTCCAGGATTGCTGCCTGAAGGCCATAGAACTGGGGCTTATCCGCTCCGCTCATGATGTTACCGAAGGAGGGCTTTCGGTGGCTCTGGCGGAAAGCTGCATAGCCGGAAACATCGGTTTTTCAGGAGAAATAGAAACAGAAATTCGCCCCGATGCGCTACTTTTTGGAGAGGGACAGTCAAGGATAATAATGAGCCTTCCGGAAGAAAACCTTTCTCTTTTTCAACAGCTTGCGAAAGAACTGGATGTAAATATAACGGTTCTTGGATTTGTTAAATCCGGGAATTTTAAATTGGAAGTAAAGATGAAAGGTCAAAATGTCGGGAAGGTAGATATTCCGGTGGATAAATTAGCTTTAAGCTGGGGGAACGCTATAAAATGGAAAGTCGAGAATTAAAGTTCTGCGGGGAAAATTCCTTTGAAAATGATAAACCGAAGGAAGCCTGCGGAGTATTCGGAATATACAGCTTGAGCAAAGATTCTGCTTTGAGCCGAACGGTATATTACGGCCTTTATGCCCTTCAGCACCGGGGTCAGGAAAGCGCGGGGATTGCCGTAACTTCCGGAGACGGTATAAATTATCATAAGGGTCTCGGCCTTGTTTCGGAGGTATTCGACGATGGCATACTTGACAAGTTGCAGGGCCATATTGCGATTGGCCATGTCCGCTATTCCACCACCGGCTCAAATACTTTAATCAACGCTCAGCCGCTGGTCGTGAAATACAAAAAAGGTTCGCTGGCTGTGGCCCACAACGGCAATCTAGTGAACGCCCTGGAAATCCGGAGGGAGCTGGAAGAAGACGGAGCAGTGTTTCAAACCACAGTGGACAGCGAAGTCATCGCATTCTTGATTGCCCGGGAGCCAACAGGAGATATAGAAAAAGCCGCTGTGGCATGTATGGAAAAAATCAAAGGCTCCTACGCGCTAATCATAATGACGGAAGATAGCCTTATTGGGGTCAGGGACCCAAAAGGCATAAGACCCCTCTGCCTGGGAAAATACAACGGATGCTATGTGCTGGCATCGGAATCCTGCGCGCTGGATACTGTCGGAGCGGAGTTTATAAGGGATATAGAACCGGGAGAAATAGTAGTAATAAACAAATCAGGTATTAAGAGCATTAAAACAAAAAAAGATACCGACTCTTCTTTGTGCATTTTTGAATTCGTGTATTTTGCCCGGCCGGACAGCAATATTGACGGAATGAACATCCATACGGCGAGATGGAAGGCGGGAAGGCAGTTGGCGCTGGAACATCCTGCCGATGCGGATATCGTGATTGGAGTGCCCGATTCCGGCACGGTATCGGCCATGGGGTATGCGGAAGCTTCTGGCATTCCTTTTGACTTAGGTTTGATAAAGAACAGGTATATCGGGAGAACCTTCATACAACCCAGTCAGGAATCCAGAGTGCTGGGGGTAAGGCTCAAACTGAACGCTATGAAAGAAGTGATAAAAGGCAAGCGTCTAGTGATGGTGGACGACTCTATTGTCAGGGGGACCACCAGTGGCCAGATAGTAAAATTGTTAAAAGACGCAGGTGCCAGGGAAGTGCATGTCAGAGTAAGTTCCCCGCCAATAAGGTATTCCTGTTATTTCGGCATCGACACTTCCACGCAGAAAGAGCTCATCGGCGCCCGGCAGCAGGTGGAGGAGATAAGAAAATTTATCGGCGCTGACAGCCTGGGTTATTTAAGCCTGGAAGGTTTGGTGAAATCTACAGGGTTTCCCGCAGCAAAATTCTGTATGGGATGTTTTTGCGGCACATATCCCATGGAAGTTCCCGGGGAAGGGAAAAAGTATTTATTTGAGAAAAGATAGCGATTGATAGGGAGGATATTATGACAGAGAAAATGTCATATAAGGAAGCCGGGGTGGATGTGGATGCGGGCAACAGGGCTGTGGAGCTCATAAAGGATTACGTAAAGTCCACATTTCGCCCGGGTGTTTTGGGGGAAATTGGCGCCTTCGGCGGATTTTTCCAGCTGGATATTAAAAAATACCGGGAGCCGGTGCTGGTAGCCGGTACAGACGGTGTCGGCACAAAGCTCAGGATAGCATTTGCCATGGATAAACACGATACCGTTGGAATAGATTGTGTCGCCATGTGCGTCAATGATATTCTGGTACATGGCGCAGAACCGTTATTTTTCCTGGATTATGTGGCGGTGGGGAAATTGATTCCCGAAAAGGTGAGAGAGATCGTAAGCGGCGTTGCAGAAGGATGCAGACAGGCCGGATGCGCCCTCATCGGCGGTGAAACCGCCGAGATGCCCGGATTATATGAAGAAAATGAATATGACCTGGCGGGTTTTGCCGTAGGGGTAGTTGAAAAAGGATGCATAATTGACGGTTCCGGGATTCGGGAAGGCGATGCGGTTATAGGCCTCACTTCCTCCGGCCTTCACAGCAACGGATATTCCCTTGCAAGAAAAGCGCTGCTGGAAAAAGAGAAACTGTCTCTTTCAAAATACATAGGCGAACTGGGCAAAACGCTGGGCGAAGAGATGCTGACGCCCACCCGCATATATGTAAAAACGGTCCGGAGACTTTCAAGTTTTGATATTCACGGAATGGCACACATTACCGGGGGAGGCATTATTGAAAATCTTCCTAGGATATTGCCTCCGGGGCTGGAATTTAAGATATATAAGAACTCCTGGGAAGTGCCGCCCATTTTCAAAATGATTCAAAGAGCAGGTAATGTGGATGAAACGGAGATGTACAGGACCTTCAATATGGGCATAGGATATGTGATAGTGGCTCCGGAAAACCAGGCGGAAGGGATTCTGAATGCAATTAATAAACCGTCAAGAAATGAAAATCAGGGGAGCGCAGGCAGAGATAAGTGGTGCGACAGTATGATGGCGGCGGAGGATACAAAAGCTATAATTATCGGAAGAGTTACCGCCGGAAAAAGCGGGGTGGTATTGTGCAGAATCTGAAGCTGGGTGTGCTTGTCTCCGGAAGCGGAACCAACCTGCAATCCATTATTGACAGTATAGAATCAGGATATCTGCAGGCTGAAGTTGTGGTTGTGATTTCCAGTAAAGAAGGCGTTTATGCCCTGGAAAGGGCAAAAAGGCATAATATCCCCGCTTATGCGGTGGAGCGCAGAAATTTTGATTCACAGGAAAAATACGAGGACGAAATTATCGATCTGCTGAAAAAGCACTGTGTAGAACTGGTGGTGCTGGCGGGATTTGTTAAAGTTCTTTCTCCTCACTTCGTCAGGTCTTTTCCTGACAGGATAATGAACATTCATCCTTCACTGATACCATCTTTTTGCGGGAAAGGTTTTTACGGCAAAAAGGTTCATGAAGCCGTTATTAATTATGGAGCGAAAATAACCGGAGTTACCGTGCATTTTGTGGATGAGGGCACCGATACGGGGCCAATCATACTTCAAAAAGCGGTGCCCGTCGAAGACGACGACACCCCGGAAACCCTGGCTGCAAGGGTCCTGGAAGAAGAGCATAGAGTATACCCCGAAGCCATTAAACTTTACTCGGAAGGCCGCCTGGAAATACGCGGCAGGCGGGTAATGATAAAGTAACGTTTCAGCATCATGCGCTGAGACGGCGGTTTTTCGCTCGTTCCAAGTTCGCACCGACAACACTGCACAAGTCGCTCGCTATAAAACCGCAGCTCAGCTTCCTGAAGTGGTGAAATGTTATACCAATATAAAAGGAGGAATTTTCATGATAAAACGAGCGCTCATCAGCGTTTCTGACAAGACGGGGCTTGTTGATTTTGCAAGAGAACTTTATAATATGGGAGTGGAGATAATTTCCACCGGCGGCTCAGCAGCAGCGCTGCAAAGTGCCGGTATAAAAGTGACGCCTGTGTCCGATGTCACCGGTTTTCCCGAGATTCTGGACGGGCGGGTAAAAACCCTCCATCCAAAAATTCACGGAGGGCTTCTGGCCCTTCGCAGCAATCATGAACATATGGAACAGATTAAAAATCTTGGCATCGAGCCAATTGATCTTGTGGCTATAAACTTATATCCATTCAAAGAGACGGTGCAAAAGACCGGCGTGACTTTTGAAGAGGCTATAGAAAATATAGATATTGGCGGCCCGTCCATGCTCCGTTCCGCTGCAAAAAACCACCGGGATGTGATAGTGATATGCGACCCGCAGGACTATTCTGCAGTGGTAGAATTTTTGAAATCGAAAGGTGACGTAGATCAAAACTACAGGAGAAAATTGGCTTTAAAGGTCTTTGAACACACTGCGCATTATGATGCCGTAATATCGGATTATTTGAGAAAAGTCGGGGATAAGGAAAATGGCGAAGAAGCGGCCGGGGAGGGAATCGAATTTCCCGAAAATCTTACTCTGGCCTTTGAGAAAGTACAGGACTTGAGGTACGGAGAAAACCCTCACCAGAAGGCGGCATTTTACAGGGAAATCGGCAGTGTATCGGGCACGTTGGCCGGGGCACGACAGCTTCACGGTAAGGAGCTTTCATTTAATAATATCAATGATGCTGATGCGGCATTAAAAGCGGTAATGGAATTCGATATGCCGGCTGCGGTGGGTGTAAAACATACCAACCCCTGCGGCGTTGCATGCGGCAGAGACATCCATGAAGCATACCTCAAGGCGTATTCAGCCGACCCGGTATCCATATTCGGCGGTATTGTGGCTTTGAACCGCCCAGTAGACAAAGCTGTTGCCGAGGAACTGGTAAAAATCTTCCTGGAAATCATCATTGCTCCGGGATATGATCCGGACGCATTGGAGATTTTAAAGACAAAAAAGAATCTGAGGCTGCTGGAAATAGACATGTCTAACATATCTTTTTCATCCGGAAAAAGAGCAGGATGGGATATGAAAAGAGTCTCCGGAGGGCTGCTGGTGCAGGATGCCGATATAATGGATTTCAGTGAAAATGATTTAAAGATTGTGACCGAAAGAGCGCCTTCCGCAAGCGAAATGCAGGATCTCTTGTTCGGCTGGAAAGTGGTAAAGCACGTGAAATCGAATGCCATCGTGCTGGCGAAAGACCTGACCACAGTCGGGATCGGAGCAGGACAGGTGAATCGCATATGGCCCACCGAGCAGAGCATAGCCCATGCCGGGGAAAAGGCGAAGGGGTCCGTACTTGCCTCGGATGCGTTTTTCCCGTTTTCCGATGTGGTTGAGGCGGCTGCCGCTGCCGGAATAACTGCAATTATCCAGCCCGGCGGCTCACTTAAAGATGAGGATTCCATAAAAGCTGCCGATAAATACGGCATTGCCATGGTATTTACCGGCGTTCGCCATTTCAGGCATTGATACATAAGTTCATAAAAAGAATGAAGGGGTGTGAGGCCTTGAAAGTTCTGGTTGTAGGCGGAGGGGGACGGGAGCACGCCATAGTATGGAAGATATCACAGAGTCCGAATGTAAGAGAGATTTTATGCGCCCCCGGCAATGCGGGCATTAAAAACATTGCCCGCTGCATAGATATACCTGCGGAAGACATCAAGACTCTGGCGGATTTTGCAGAAAAAGAGCGGATCGATTTAACGGTGGTAGGGCCTGAAGTTCCCCTTGTGCTCGGTATAGTGGATGAATTTGAAGGCCGGGGGCTCAGGATTTTCGGGCCGAGTAAGGCGGCGTCTCAAATAGAGGGCAGCAAGGTTTTCGCCAAAAAACTTATGCAAAAATATAATATTCCAACAGCAGGTTTCAGGATTTTTAACAATTCCGCAGATGCCATAAATTATATTGATGAAATTGGAGCTCCCCTGGTCATCAAAGCCGAAGGGCTGGCGGCAGGCAAGGGTGTCGTAGTGGCAAGAGAAAAGGGCGAAGCCGTATCGGCCGTAAAATCAATAATGGAAGAAAAAGTGTTTGGCAATGCAGGTTCAAGGGTGGTTATTGAAGAATTCCTGGAAGGTCCCGAAGTTACGGTGTTATCGTTTTGCGATGGCAAAACCTGTGTGCCGATGGTATCGAGCCGTGACCATAAACGGGCCTTTGACCATGATGAAGGGCCCAACACGGGAGGCATGGGTGCGGTTTCTCCGGCGTCGACTTACAGCATGGAACTTGCGGAAATAGTAGAAAAGCAAATTATCCAAAAAACCATCGATGCCATGGCCAAAGAGGGCATTCCATTCAAAGGCGTCTTATACACGGGGCTTATGCTCACGAATAAAGGGCCCAGAGTGCTGGAATACAATTGCAGGTTCGGGGACCCTGAAACCCAGGTGGTTCTGCCGAGATTGGAAACCGACCTTATCGATATTATAGAAGCCTGCCTAGATGGAACCCTTGATAAATTGAGCATACGGTGGAAAGATGACAGAGCGGTATGCGTGGTGCTGGCATCAAAAGGATATCCCGGCGCATATGAAAAAGGAAAAGCAATAAAGGGGATTTCGGAAGCGGAAAGGCAGGGAGCGATCGTATTTCATGCCGGCACTGCGGAAAAAAATGGCATGCTGGTCACATCCGGCGGACGTGTGCTGGGTGTTACAGCTCTGGGCAAAGACGAGGAAGAAGCGAGAATGAAGGCGTACAGCGCCGTCTCAAAGATAGAATTTGAAGGGATGCATTACCGCAAAGACATCGGCAAAGTGTTGTAATGCTGATTATAAATTATTTCGGGCAATTTTCAGCAGTGTTTCTCTATTGTTTATATTCGGATCTTCAATAACCTTTTCCAGGAGATAGTTTAAAATGTCTCCTATTTTTTTGCCCGGGGGAATGCCCAGCTCTCTCGAAATATCGGTGCCGTCGACGGCCAGATCTTTTACTCTGTAATCGCTGTGCTCCGGCTTTAACATCTCCAAATCGGCCAGCAGCTTTTTTAGTCCCTTTCCTATAGCCATTTCAAAGCAGCTGGCCAGCCTGTCGGCCACCCTTAAATCGATGAGGTCATAAATATTTTCCCATCCCACTTTTGATATAAGGCGGCGGGCATCGGATATCGGGGATTCCGGCGTGTAATGGAACATATGGTATTTGATTAAAAGCGCCACTTTTTTTATGGTTTTTTTATCGAAACGGAGTCTTGTCAGTATTTTTTCAGCGAGGTTTGCCGAGGCTACGTGATGTTTGGGAAATTCCAGCCCATTTTCACCATGGAAAGCGGTGCGGGGCTTTGCCACATCGTGCAGCAGGGCGGCAAGGCGCAGCGGCAGTGTGTTTCTGATAACCCTGCAGGCGGCAAGATTATGTTCCAGTACGTCAACCGGTTTGTTGAAGTGCATCATTCCCATGCCCTCCATGAGTTCGGGGATGACGTAATCCATGAGTCCGGTTATGACCAGAGTTACAAGGCCGTCAAAGGCATAGTCTCCGGTTACAAGCTTTGAAAGTTCATCCCTGATCCTTTCCCGGGAAATATCGGCCAGTTCAGGAGCCCTTGCCTTTAACGTATAGAGGGTGGAAGGCTCAATTGAGAAGCCGAGCTGAGCCTGAAAACGGGCGGCTCTCATGGCCCTCAGGGGGTCCTCCCATATCCTTTGAGTAGAGCCGGTGCACCTAATGACTTTCGCTTTGATATCTTTCACTCCGCCGAATGGGTCGATGAATTCTCCTGATACGGGGTCAAAAGCGATAGAGTTTATGGTAAAATCCCGGCGGGCAAGGTCGGTGTAAATGGTGCCGCCAAAGGTGTAATAGGGCTTTCGGCCGGGAGCATCGTTTCTGAAAGGGGTGATTTCTATTTTTATAAGATTATCAGTGTGGTTTTTAAACCCGAGCTCGAGGCCTTTGTGTTTTTGTAATTCTTGATTTCCCGAATCAATGAGTCTATCACTTTTTTCCCTTAGCACCAGCATGGTACCGAAATTCCCGTAAGGTATTGCGTCGGGGAATACGGATGCTATGTCATGCGGCAAAGCGTCGGTAGTAATATCGTAATCAAAGTTTTTACGGTCCAGAATCATATCCCGGAGCGCGCCGCCCACCACATAAGCTTTAAAACCGGCGGCATTTAACTTTTCGCATATATCGTTAATAAGAGGAGGCAATTCCAAACAATATACCATTTTTACCTCATTCACAAGATTTATATAAGCGTTGGGCCTTTGTATTAATAATTGGGTGTGTCAATCAATTCTTATAACCAGCTCATCCAAATTTTTTCTAACCTTTTTGAACTCACGGGTTTCAGGGTAGCCTATGGGTGTAAATGCTACGGGTTCCATATCTGGTCCGAGTTTTAAAACTTCTTTTGCGGCGGTTGGGTTAAAAGCGCCAATCCAGCATGTGCCAAGTCCCAGGTCCGTTGCTGCAAGTATGATATGGTCCATAACAATGGCGGCATCTATGTCACAGTAATTTTTACCGTCGCTTCTTAACCAGGCTTTATTAGGGATTGCGCAAATACCCAGCACAACTGGAGCTTTATAAAACCATTCTTTGCCGTATATCCTGCTGATTTCCTGTTGACGGCCTGCTGTATGAATTACTATGATTTTAAAAGCCTGCAGGTTGCAGGCAGTGGGTGCAAGCCTGGCCGCTTCCAGGATTTTGTTTAATTTTTCCTCCTCCACCAGGTCGGATTTATATGCGCGCACACTGTGCCTTTGCCTGATAAGGTCAAAGTATTCCATATTTTTTACCTCCTGCTATGTAATTTACTCTAGTATTAATTATAAACCATTCAGGTACAGTATTCCACTATTTCATGATAATAAAATATCTTAAAATTACTTCATAGCCAGGGGATTGTTCATGTAGAGATTTATAAACCGCCTCTATCGCATTATTTAGGGTTTATAAGCGGTTGAATATTTGTTATAATAATGAAAGATTTACTTGTAAAAGACATTGATATTACTGTATGCTTTAGCTGATGTAAATAATAACTGTTGCATAGTGATGACGGTTGATTTTTATGTAAATTTCATGAAAGGGTGAAAAAAATGCCATTTTTATTGATATTATTTATACTGCTGATGTTTTTTCCATATCTTCTTCTTCCCATACTGATTTTTTTGGGAATAGGGATATTGTTTCTGCTGCCCTATGTGCTGGTTTTTAATTCTTTTTATAATGTTATAACTATACCCTGGCAAATCCTGAAAATCGCCGTTGATAAACGCATAAGAAAAAACCACAGCCTGGAACATGCCACGGTAAACATTCTGGAAAAGCGCTACGGCAGAAACCTTCGGATCGGCGGTCTTGCATATACAAACGGTTTTTCGCTGTCGGGTCCAGACTTGCCCTCGCCGTATGAGGTAATGGATGCTGTAAGAGAAGGTCATTTCAGGATGCTCAGGGGAGAGGCAGATCTTGCCATTCATCCCAGGTGCGGCACATCCATAGCTGCAGCCAACTTTCTGTTTTCTCTGGTATTTATACTGGTGCTGTTTTTCTATAATCATCTTTCCTTATTGAATTTGATATTGGCCTTTCTGGCGGCCAACCTTCTGTCAAAGCCCTTTGGCATGACACTCCAGAAATACTTTACCACTTATCCGGATGTAGGAGACATACAAATCCTTGATATTTACGGAAAACCGGCACTTTTTGGCTTTCCTTTTGAAATTATCGTAAACCCCAACCGCACATATTTCATAAGGACTGTTTCAGGCTTATGATAATACCGGGGAAGAAGGTTGAAGCCATATTTGAGAAACGGCTTCTTTCAATACCTAAGCCCCATTTTTTGCTGCACTTTTTGTAGAGTCTTTGTGGCTATGGTTTCGGCTCGTGCCGCACCATCGGAAAGCACCCTTTTTATCTCATCTTGGGATAGGCCATAGTACTTATCCTGTATTTCCTTCAGTGTATTCACGGTGACCTCTACCAGGTCTTTTTTCAAAAGACCGTACCCCTTTCCGTCGTACTCCGCCGCTATTTCTTCGATACTCCTGCCTGTCTGGACGCTCATCAGGGTTAAAAGGTTGCTCAATCCCGGCTTTTTGTCCGGGTCGTAATAAATACTGTTTTCAGAATCGGTCACAGCTTTCATGATTTTCTTTTTTACAATCTCAGGAGTATCTAGCAGATTTATGCGCCCCATCTCATCCTCTGCGCTCTTGCTCATCTTTTTTTCTGGGTCTGAAAGGGACATTATCCTTGCTCCGACTTCGCTTATGAGAGGTTCGGGGACCACAAAGGTTTCTCCAAACCTGTTATTGAACCGCTGGGCGATATCCCGAGTCAGTTCAAGATGCTGTTTCTGATCGGCGCCTACGGGCACATAGTTTGTATCATACAGCAAGATATCCGCCGCCATTAGATCGGGATAGGTAAAAAGCCCCACGGATACGTTTTCTTTACCGGCGCTTTTATCCTTGAATTGCGTCATCCTGCTCAGTTCTCCAAAATATGTGATGCACTCCAAAAGCCACGAAAGTTCGCTGTGGGCGGGCACATGGGATTGGACGAAAAGCGTGGTTTTTGTGGGATTTAGGCCTATGGCAAGATATATGCCCGCAACTTCGATTGTTTTTCGCCTCAGCACATCGGGGTCCTGAGGAATTGTCAGGGCATGCAAATCCACCACGCAGAAAAAGCACTCGTGCGCATCCTGCAGGTCTACAAAATGCTTCATGGCACCCAGGTAATTTCCAATATGAATATCGCCTGTGGGCTGTACTCCGGAAAAAACTCTTGTCACTTATTTCAACTCCTTGCGTAAATCTTTTTATCGTTTGATATTATTATAACTATATTTTCCCTGGCATTTCAATATCATTCTATACAAAGCTTTTCGCTTTGTGAGCTTTTTCGGTATCAACCGACAAAATCCTTAGAATATTTTCATTTTCCGATGGAGGTGTTATGTTTTACCTGGTTCTGTTTTGGGTATAGCTCTTCTTTTGGCCTTTAATCACGAGCCGTTGATATTAAGCGGAACGGGGACTATAATTGTTATGTCACTTATAATAAGGCGCCTCCCTTACACCTTAAGGTCTAGCTCAGCAATACTGTATCAAATAAGTCCAAGTCTTGAAGAAGCTTCAATAAGCTTGGGTTATTCTCCGGCAAAGACATTTTTCAAAATCACGGCGAGATTGATGATGCCGGGCGTGATATCTGGAGCCATATTGAGTTGGATTACAGCTATTACCGAGCTTAGTTCATCGGTGATACTTTATACGGGTTTAACCAAAACCATGTCGGTCGCCATATATACGGAGGTAATACGAGCGAGCTACGGGACGGCGGCTGCATTATCTACAATACTTACAATAACCATAGTCATTTCCCTGCTTATATTCCTCAAGATTTCCGGTGACAAGGAAATAAAGATATAAAAATTTGTGATTGACCACCGCAGCCTTTGAATATGGTCTGTAATGATTAAAAGGTAGTTTTGTTGTACGAAGGAGACATAAGTAAATGTCTTACCTTAAACGGGATAAAAGGGAAAGTCATTTTAAAGATGAAATAAGGAAAACCTTTTTTATATATGCTTTTATCCCTATAATAGTTTTGACCCTGGTAACATATGTTTCGTTCTATTTCATATGGTCTCACATTATCAAGACTCAAAACTTGTCTTATAACAGGAATATTTCTGCAAAATTGAATGAAGCTGTTTCCTATTACAATGAAATGGCAGTGGAAATATCTCGGAATGATGAAATAAAACACGTGGTTTATGATAAAAAAGTGACAAATACACTTTATTATAAGATGTATGAGATTGCAAACAAAAAGAATCCCCGGTGTCATTTTCTAATTTTAGACAGTGCTCTAAAACCGGTTATGACCAATTTCTATTCGCTACCTTCATATTTTACCGATAAGCTCGGTTCTTTTAGAAACATGATAAGAGATCTGAATGAAAACCCGGATGATGTCTTGATAATGACTGACCATTCAATAATCCCTAAAAATGATCTGGGTGTGGTGATGATAGGGAAGGCAATAGAGTTGCATGACAAGATTGCTGGTTATGTTTTATTTGATATTTCCGGATCTGATATAGAAAAAATCTTAGGTGAACGAGCATTATGGAATGTAGTAATAACAGATAAATATAATCACATTGCCTTTACGACCAATATAAATTTTACGGATCCTATTGGAAAGCTTAATACAAAATTTATAAAAAGGCAGGGCTTTATCAGGACTGGCGATGACAGTTATTTTGTCATAAGAAATGAGATTGCTGGCGGCGTTCTGTATATATATACATTCACTGCCATTGATTTTTTGGATACTGTTTTTTTTGTGAGCGGTTCTTTTCTTATTTTAGTTTTTACAGCACTGGCTGTTTCTATGTTTTTTGTTGCAAGATACATAGCAAATAAAAAGACAGCGGTGATAGACGAAATCGTTGAAGCGATACACAATGTCCAGAACGGCAACCTTAATAGAAGGCTTTACATAAATACTAATGATGAGTTTAAAATTATAGGTGATTCATTCAACCAGATGCTGCAGGACATCAAAGAACTGATTGAATTAAACAGGGAAGAAGCAAAACAGAGTATTATCTCCGAATTAAAACAGCTGGAATCGCAGTTTAATTCTCATTTTTTATATAACACTTTGGAAACCCTGAAATATATGGTGAAATTTGATGGGGAAGCCGCATCAAAAATTATAGTCAAGCTTTCCAACCTGCTTCGCTACAGTATGAACGGCTCACTATCGAATGTGACCTTGCAGGAAGACATATCACACACAGAAAACTATTTGTTTATTCAAAGGATTCGCTTCAGCAGCAGATTTAATTATTTTGTAGATATAGACGAAAGATGCAGGGATTGCGTAGTTCCGAAACTAATAACCCAGCCGCTCATCGAAAATGCAATTCAGCACAATATGGACAGATGCGATCAACTGTCGGTAAATATAAATGCAAAATTATTAGAAGATAAACTAGTCATAACCGTACGGGATAATGGGGATGGAATTAGTGCGGAGGAATTAAATGCTATAAAAGCCATGCTCAGTAAGACTAAGAATGACACAGAGCATATTGGGCTGTATAACGTCCAAAGAAGGATAAGGCTTATGTATGGCGAAAAATACGGTTTAATGATAAAGAGCTGGAAGGGTAAGGGGACGATCGTAAAAATATTTCTTCCTTTTCAAAAAGAAGGTGACATAGATGTTTAAGATATTAATAGCTGAGGATGAAGAAATTATCAGAAAAGGTCTTGTATGTACCATAGACTGGCTTTCAATGGACTGTACCGTAGTCGCTGAAGCTTCAAACGGCATAGAGGGGTTGGAAAAAATTGAAAGATATAAGCCTGATATAGTGATTGCGGATATTAGAATGCCAAAAATGGATGGCATAGAGATGATACAGAATGCTCTCAAGAATAATGACTTTGAAAGCATCATACTGACAGGTTATTCTGAGTTTGAGTATGCCAGGAAGGCTATAACTTTAAGGGTGTTTGACTATATATTGAAACCTGTCGATGAAGAGATTTTATTAAAGACTATTGAGAAGTTAAAAATGAGTATTGAGGAAAAAAGGGTTTACAGCAGCGTTTTAAAGAAGATAAAATCAAAAAAAGAGTTAGCCTTAATTGATCTGGCGTTGTATACAGGGGAGAATATAAACTTCTATGTAAAAGAAACGTTACAGCGTATAAAGGAAAAATATAATAAAAAAATCAGTATAGAATCAATTGCTGATGAATTGGGTGTAAGTCCAAGCTATTTGAGCAGAAAGTTTAAAGAGGTGACTTCCCAAACATTTCTTGAAGTGCTCAATAAGTACAGGGTGCAAAAAGCTACTGAACTGCTGAATGCAGGTAAATATAAAATATACGAAGTTTCTTATATGGTTGGTTTCAGCGACTATAAGCAGTTTTACGGGGTATTTAAGAAATATACGGGAACTACGCCGACGGATTTTGTCAATGAGTGTGTTCCACAGATAAAATTAATAAACTGATTGCTGTTATAAAATAATGAGGAGGAAACCGAATGCAACATCATAAAGGTTATCTTATTGTATCGGATTTGGATGGGACATTGATTAATTCGAGGCAGGAAATATCAAAAAAAAACATAGAAGCAATAACCGATTATGTGAAATCAGGCGGACTTTTTACTATTTCTACTGGGAGAACAGAACTCAATGTGAAGCCATTTATAAAAGATCTTACAATTAATTGTCCTTGCATACTTTATAATGGAGCTGTAATTTACGATCTAAAAAAACAGAGTTTTATAAAAGTTACTTTTATGGATAATAAGCATTTATATGAACTGTTAAAAGAGATTTTGAAAAAATATAGAAATTTATGTTTACAGATATTTACTCAAGGTAAAATGTATGTTGTAAATAACGGTTATGTAAAAGACCCGGTGGTTATAAGAGAAAATCAGCCTTACGAAACTGTCCGTATTGATGATGTAATAGGTGAAAAATGGATAAAGTTAATGCTGTATGATACAAATGAAGTTTTAAACAGCATATACCAGTTCCTGAACAATAGCATTACATCTGGAATCATAAAAAGTGTTTTTTCTTCGCCGACTTATCTTGAACTTTTACCGTATGGTATTTCTAAGGGCAGTGCGTTATTGGATATAATGCGGATTATGAAAGTTGAGCGCGATAGGGTAATTGCTATAGGCGATTACTGCAATGACATAGAAATGATTGAAAATGCAGGTTTGGGAGTTGCCACAGCTAATGCACACCCATTGGTAAAGAATGCGGCGAATATAACTACTGTTAGCAATGATGAACATGCAATCTATCATTTGATCAATAAAGTTATTCCAGATTACGAACGGGTACTTAAAAATAGTAAAAAAACCTTATTTTTAAATAATAATCGAGTTATGTTTGGATCATGAATTGTTTGTTCCCCGACGAAGGGAACTTTTTTTATAGAATAATGGTTTAAAATCAGGAAACAGAACTATTATGAAATATTCCACTAATAAGTTTATCCATCGAATTGATGCCATTCGGTTGTATAAAATGGCGTAAAATGATAAAATTATTAAAGTTAAAGGTATGGGGATATGCTTCCTTTTCAAGGGTATTCCTCTGGGGTAGGCGGAGGAATGTCCCCATTGAAATAAAAAGTAGAAGGGGGTCGAAGAGTGAGCAGGGTAGATTTTGGGTTTATCATGCAGGAATTTTGTAATCTTGGTGAAAAACCGTACAGGATTCTGGGAGAAAGTGTGGTTACTCAGGCCAGGCTTTCGGAACCAGTCAGGATCCTCAAGGAAGAAAATAGCTGGTATTACATAGAAATGTCCGATGGATACAGAGGATGGATACACTCAAAGGATGTCGACACAATGGATGAAGATAATTGGCGAAGATGGCTGGATAGTCCGCATGTGCTGGTAACCGAAAGCTTTTCACCGATACTGTCTGTTATGGATTTAAGACCCGTAAACGGCGCAGTGATGGCTTCAATGCTGAGGCTGATCGGAGAAAATGCCGGGTATTACATCGTAGCTTTGCCCGGTGGTCAGGCGGGTTTGCTGTCAAAAAAGGCGGGATTTGTAATATCGTCTTTTGGTGAAATTCCTAAGGGAAGCTATGACAACATCATAGAAACTGGCAAGAGATTCATAGGCCTTCCTTATTTCTGGGGAGGCACCACTCCTTACGGTTTTGACTGTTCGGGATTTGTACAAACTCTCTTTTTGATGAATGGATATAGACTTCCCCGGGATGCGAACCAGCAGTTCGAGGTGGGAGAGGCAGTAGAAAAGCGCGAAGACCTGGTGAAAGGTGATGTTGTATTTTTCAGCACTTATGCGCCGGGCCCTTCCCACGTAGGCATATATATGGGAAACGGGGAATATATCCATAGTTCAGGCAAAACAGGTGTTGCCATAAACAGCTTTAACCCCGAAGCTGAAAATTACCGCGAAGACCTCGATAAAAAATACATCGGGGCGAAGCGGATTATAGGTTAGGGGACACACCTCCTTTTCTGAGGAGTGCGCCTTAGGTAGGCGGAGGAATGTCCCCATCATAAAAATTTTTAAAAGAGGTGAAATCATGAGGATTGCAAAAGAAACGGTGGAGCATGTGGCGAATCTTGCAAGGCTTTATCTTTCGGAAGAAGAAAAGGCCGAGATGACGGAAAAATTAAACTCCATCCTGGATTACATGGACAAACTCAACGAGCTCGATACCAGCGATGTAGAACCTACGGCCCACGTGATACCCATTAAAAATGTATTTCGGGAAGACGTAGTGCAGGAAAGCCTTCCGCTGGAAAAAGCGCTGGAAAATGCTCCTGACAGGGATGGAAACTTCTTCAGAGTACCTAGAATTATAGAAGAATAGCAATAAGAATATCGGATTGGAGGTTAGTGTTTTGGAATTACATAAGCTTACTATCCATGAGGCTCATGAACTTTTGAAGAAAAAAGAGATTTCTTCGGAAGAGCTCACAAAAGCTCTCTTTGAAAGGATAAAAAATGTAGATGATAAAGTAAAGGCTTTTATAACTCTTGATGAAGAAAGAGCCCTGCTTGTGAGCCGGAATATAGATAAAAAGGGTGATTTTTCACATCCTCTCACCGGAATTCCGGCAGCCGTGAAAGACAATATTTGCACAAAAGACCTAAAGACCACCTGTTCGTCGAAAATCCTCGCAAATTTTGTACCACCTTACGATGCCACCGTTTCATCAAAGTTGAAAACCCGGGATGTGGTAGTCCTGGGCAAGACCAACATGGACGAATTTGCAATGGGCTCCTCCACTGAAAACTCTGCTTTTTTTGCCACCAGAAATCCCTGGGATCTTGAACGGGTTCCGGGCGGGTCTTCAGGCGGTTCCGCAGCGGCGGTGGCTGCCGATGAGTGTATTTTTGCCATAGGGTCCGATACCGGAGGATCCATCCGTCAGCCTGCTGGCTACTGCGGTGTGGTAGGGATGAAACCAACATACGGCAGGGTATCGCGCTTTGGCCTTGTAGCATATGCTTCATCCCTGGATCAGATTGGACCTATTACGAAAGATGTCACCGACTGTGCCATTGTATTGAATGCCATTGCGGGACATGACGAAATGGACTCAACATCGGCAGATATACCCGTGCCGGATTATACCGAAAGCTTAAAACCCGACGTAAGGGGCATGAAGATAGGAATTCCAAAGGAATACATGGGTGAGGGGATTGATGCCGAGATTCGAGATGCGGTGATGGAGGCAGCCAGAACTTTTGAAAAGATGGGGGCTTTTTTTGAAGAGATTTCCCTTCCGCATACCGAGTATGCTCTGTGGGCTTATTATATCATTGCTCCGGCAGAAGCCAGTTCCAATCTTGCCCGATATGACGGTATCCGCTACGGTGTGAGGGCAAAGGAATATGATGATCTCATAGACCTTTATAAAAGGACCCGCAGCGAGGGATTCGGAGCTGAGGTAAAACGACGCATCATGCTGGGCACCTATGCTCTGAGCTCGGGCTACTATGATGCGTATTATCTAAAGGCTCAAAAGGTGAGGACATTGGTAAAAAGAGATTTCGACGAAGCCTTTAAAAAATACGATTTCATACTGGTTCCTACAGCACCTACGGTGGCCTTTAAGATAGGGGAAAACACCGATGACCCTTTGAAGATGTACATGAACGATGTGTGTACCATACCTGTGAACATGGCCGGCCTTCCGGGCATTTCTCTGCCCTGCGGCTTTTCCGGAGGAATGCCTATAGGTCTTCAGATCATAGGCAAGCCCTTTGACGAACCGACGATACTGCGGGCTGCCTATGCTTTCGAACAGGCCACCGATTTTCACAAAAATAAACCCGGCATAGAGGTGATAGAATGAATTACGAAACAGTAATAGGTCTTGAAGTGCATGTGGAGCTTTTTACAAAGTCCAAGGTGTTCTGCGGATGTTCCACGGAATTCGGTGGGGATCCCAACACCCACTGCTGCCCCGTATGTCTCGGAATGCCCGGAGTTCTTCCAGTGACGAATAAAAAAGCGGTGGAATATGCCATTAAAGCCGGCCTTGCTCTGAACTGTGAAATAGCGGGATTTTCAAAATTTGACAGAAAAAATTATTTTTACCCGGACCTGCCAAAGGCGTATCAGATTTCCCAGTATGATTTACCTATTGCAAAAAATGGATACATTGAGATAGAAGCAGGCGGGAAGACACGTCGTATCGGGATTACCAGAGTGCATCTCGAAGAAGACGCCGGCAAACTTATCCACGAAGAAGGGAAAAACAATTCTCTGGTGGATTTGAACCGCACCGGTGTGCCTTTAATAGAAATCGTATCCGAACCCGATATACGCTCTCCTGAAGAGGCGTGGCTTTATCTGAACAAATTGAAATCTATTTTGCAGTATATAGAAGTTTCCGACTGCAAGATGGAGGAAGGTTCCCTCCGGTGCGATGTGAATATTTCCATCAGGCCCGAGGGTTCGGATAAATTTGGGACAAAAGTGGAGATAAAAAACCTTGGGTCTTTCAAAGCCGTGAGGCGCAGTCTTGAATATGAGGAAAAAAGGCAGAGGGAAGTGGTTGAAGAAGGCGGCGAACTTGTTCAGGAAACGCGTCGGTGGGATGAAATAAGAGGCGTTACGGTATCTATGAGAAACAAGGAACAGGCCCATGATTATCGATATTTCCCGGACCCCGATCTTGTTCCCATGATTTTTGATAGAGATTGGATTTGCGAAATCAAAGAAAATCTCCCGGAACTGCCGGATGTGCGAAAAGAGCGATATATGAAAGAGTTCGGGCTTCCCGCCTATGATGCAGGAGTCCTCACTTCCTCCAAGGCTTTGTCCGACTTTTATGAGGAGTGCATCGCCCACTACCACGACCCCAAGACCGTCAGCAACTGGGTGATGGTTGAGATGATGGGCCTTATGAACGAAAAGGGAATGGAAATCGAGCAAATTAAATTCAAACCCGAGCAACTGACGGCAATGCTTAGCATGATAGACAAAGGCACCATCAGCGGTAAAATTGCCAAAGAAGTATTCAGGGACATGTTTGAAACCGGGAAGGACCCCGAAGTTATAGTGAAAGAAAAGGGTCTTGTACAAATATCCGATGAAAATGAGCTTGAAAAAATTGCCCAAAAAGTCATCGAGCAGAACCAAAAATCGGTTCAGGATTACAAAAACGGCAAGGAAAAAGCCATGGGATTCCTGGTAGGCCAGATGATGAAGGAAACCAGGGGAAAAGCAAATCCGCAGATGGTCAATGATATATTGAAAAAGTTACTTGGATAAATTAAAGCAATAAACAACCCCCTCTCAATAATATGAGAGGGGGTTCCATAATGCATAGGAAAGCAAAAAATACCATACCTTATGAATCGTTAAAAGAAGTGAATAATTATACAATTAAGAAAAATTATTTTAATTTATTAAAATGAAGCTTACAATAGAAGGATTTTTTAATTTATTATCGAATATTTAAATGTCTTAATAAAATTAGATACAAGATTAGAAGAGACAAGGCAGAAATATTGTTTATTTGTAAAAATGAAAGGGGGGATCGTTACAGATAGAATAAAGTAGATTTTTTTTGACCATTTTATCTTAATTCATTTTTTTGGGAGGGGATTTAATGTTCAAAAAAAGCCTTGTTTTATTAGTGGTGTTGTTACTTGTTGTTACGACTCTTGCCGGTTGCGGGCAAAAAACTACACAGCAGAGCGGCGGTGAGCAACAACAGCAAACGACTCAGCAGCCTTCAGCAGAAGCGCCCAAGAATATACTGAGAATGGCGATAATGTCCAATCCGCCGAAGCTTGATCCTGTATTTGCCACAGATACAGCCTCCTCAAGGATTATTTATCAGATATTTGAGACACTGGTAGATTACGACAAAGACGGCAATGTACAGCCGTTACTGGCCGAATCCTGGGATATTTCTTCGGATAAGAAGACCTACACTTTCCATCTCAGAAAAGGCGTACATTTCCATAAGACAATCGAGGGCAAACCTACGGCCAACGGCGGCCGCGAGGTAAAGGCCGATGACTGGGTTTGGTCGTTCAATTATATTCTCAATCCGGCAACCAACTCACCCAGGGCATACTTCCTGGACATGATTAAAGGATACAAGGATTATCAGGAAGGCAAAACCGACCATATCGCCGGTATTTCCAAGGTCGACGATTACACCCTGAAGATTGAAATAGATTATCCGTTCGCACCTTTCCTGAGCGTGCTCGCTTACAACACCTTTAACGTACTTCCCAAGGAAGACGTTGAAAAATACGGCAAAGAGCAGTTCAATTTCCATCCCGTAGGAACAGGCCCCTTCAAGTTTGAACAGTGGGTACAGGACGACAAGATTGTCCTTTCCAAAAATGAAGACTATTGGCAGAAAGACAAAGATGGAAATCAATTGCCGTATCTAGATGGCCTGGAATTCAGAGTAATAACTGACCTTGCCATGGAATGGACCGAATTCAATCTGGGAAATGTAGATCAAATAGAAGAAGTAGCGGACCCTTACTATGCAGAAGCAAAGACAAAAGCGGGTTTTCAGGAAACCGCCCAACCTGCTACTTACTACTACGGCTTTAACCTGGAAAAAGCTCCTTTCAAAGGCAACAAAGCTTTAAGACAGGCATTTAACTATGCCATAGACCGTAAGGGGCTTATCGATATGGTAAGAAATGGCAGAGCATTGCCTGCAACAGGTGTATTGCCCCCCGGTATAATGGGATATGATGAAAACATTCAGCCCAAGTATACTTTTGACCCTGAAAAGGCAAAGGCCCTTTTGAAAGAAGCAGGCTATCCTAACGGTATTAACGTGGAACTGGTTTACAATACGAGTGATACTCATAAGAGCATAGCTGAAGCATTACAAGCTCAGTTTGCAAATGTAGGCATCAATGTTTCGCTTAAAAACATTGACTGGGGCGCTTTGCTCGATGGCACAGACAAGATGGAAATTCCATTCTTCCGTATGGGCTGGGTAGCGGACTATCCTGATCCCGACAATTTCCTGTATGTGCTATTAAATTCCGCTAATCGCGGAGCCAGGGGAAACTACTCAGGATTTAACAATAAGGAATTTGATGATCTGACAAATCAGGCAAGAATAGAAACCGACCAGGCGAAGCGGGCAGAGCTATACAAGCGGGCGGAAGCAATAGCTCGTGAAGAAGCTCCATGGTTATTTATATACCATTATACGGATCACATGTTAGTGCAGGACTATGTGAAAAATGCAATAAAGCCATTTATGGGTGAATTTTCTATGAAATATACTCAAGTAAAGATAGAAAAGTAATGATTGATTTAAAAGACCTGGCTTTTCTTTCTTTTTAAAGAAAAGCCAGGTCAAATGTGATGTACGGCAGCTTGAGGAGGGGAAAAGTTTGTTGAATTATATTATTAGGCGTCTCATAGGAGCAATTCCCGTTATTGTAGGTGTTATAGCAGTAGTATTTATTCTTACAACCATTGTACCAGGTGACCCGGCCCGATTAATGGTAGGTCAGCGGGGGAATCCGGAGACAATTGCAAAAATAAGACATGAAATGGGACTTGATAAACCTCTTGTAGTTCAGTTTGTCGATTTTATGAAAAATGCCGTTACGTTTAATCTTGGAAAATCTTACAGAAACAATATGACTGTTGTTGATGCATTATTGACTAGACTTCCAGTTACCATTAAGCTTGCAATATTTTCCATGATTATTGCAGTTATTGTAGGTGTTCCGCTGGGGATTCTTTCTGCGGTAAGACAATATACATGGATAGACTATTCAGCCATGATTTTTGCCATTCTCGGTATATCCGCACCGGTGTTCTGGGCAGGATTGCTTTCGGTGGTGCTTTTCTGCCAGATACTTGGATGGATTCCGGGGACCGGTGTCGGCAATGGAGAATTGATATACTATGTCCTGCCATCGGTTGTACTGGGTCTGCGTCCCGGAGCACTTATCGCCAGGCTTACGCGCTCCAGCATGCTGGAAATAATTCATCAGGACTATATAAGGACCGCCAGAGCCAAAGGCCTTGCCGAAAGAGTAGTTATCATGAAACATGCTCTCAGGAATGCTCTGATTCCGGTTGTAACAGTTATCGGAATAGAGACTGCAAGCCTGTTGAGCGGGGTGGTGGTAACTGAACAAATTTTCTCCATACCGGGCTTAGGAAGATTAAGCGTAGAAGCACTGGTAAACAGGGACTTTCCTGTAATAAGAGGCACAGTATTGTTTATGGCCTTCCTCTTCGTATTTGCCAATCTGATAGTAGATCTTTCTTATCCATTTTTTGATCCAAGAATAAAATACGATTGATGGGAGGGGAAGCAATGGAAGCAAAAACAGAAATAAATAATACGGTTCCCGGTGAAGCGAAGAGAAAAGTAGAAGGCCGAAGCCTGTGGATGGATGCGTGGCTTCGTTTGAGGAAAAATAAATCCGCCATGTTCGGTATGACTCTGGTAATAGTAATATGCCTTGCGGCTATTTTTGCGCCATATATTACAAAATACGATCCTTATGATCAGCTCATATGGAAAGAAGGTCCAAGCGCAAAACTTGCTCCCCCAAGCGCCGAACACTGGTTTGGCACCGATGTATACGGTAGGGACATATATACAAGGGTAGTTTATGGTGCCAGGATTTCACTTCAGATAGGATTTGCTGCAACAGGAATAGCTGTTGTAATAGGAGTTATATTGGGAAGCCTGGCAGGGTTTTACGGTGGATTCATAGATGATTTTATAAGCTGGCTTACCAATGTCATATTTGCCTTCCCGTTCCTGCTCTTTGTGCTGGCGCTGGTGGCTTACCTTCCGCCCAGCCTTCCGCTCATGTATATGTCCATAGGCATCATTTCCTGGGCTTCTTTTGCCAGGGTCGCCCGGGGGCAGGTGATACAGGTCAGAAAAATGGAGTATGTGGAGGCAGCCACAGCGATAGGCGGTGGAGACTGGCGCATTATATTCAGGCATATCCTTCCCAATATTCTCGCACCCATTATAGTTCAGGCCACACTGGAGATAGGAAGCATTATTTTGCTGGAATCTTCCTTGAGCTTTTTAGGGTTTGGTGTTCAGGCGCCGAAACCGGCATGGGGCTTTATGATAAGTGAAGGAAAGCAGTTCTTCCTTTCAGGCCAGTGGTGGTGGTCGGTATTTCCGGGAATTGCCATCATGGCGCTGGTAATGGGATTCAATCTTTTCGGCGACGGCCTGAGGGACGCTCTGGATCCCCGGCTGAAACAGTAGGGAGGTGGAATTATGAATGAAAATCTTGTAGAAGTAAGAAATCTTAAAACTTACTTTTTTACCGACGATGGAGTGGTTCCAGCTGTAGACGGAGTAGATTTTTGCATAAAAAAAGGAGAGACTCTTGGCATTGTTGGAGAGTCCGGGTGCGGCAAGAGCGTCACATCACTGTCTTTGCTCAGGCTTGTTCCGAATCCTCCGGGCAAAATTGTCGAAGGCGAAATGTATTTTAAAGGCGAAAATCTCCTTGATAAAACCGAGAGTGAAATGCGCAAAATTCGCGGAAACGATATATCCATGATATTTCAGGAGCCCATGACATCTTTAAATCCGGTATTTACCGTCGGCGAGCAGATAAGCGAAGCCATAGAGCTCCATCAGGGATTGAATAAAAAGGATGCCATGGCAAAAGCTGTTGAAATGTTAAAACTGGTGGGCATCCCCTCGGCTGAAAAGAGAGTGCATGAGTATCCCCACCAGATGAGCGGCGGTATGAGGCAGAGGGTGATGATAGCAATGGCTCTTTCCTGCAACCCCGCCCTTCTCATAGCCGACGAACCTACCACCGCTCTTGACGTTACCATTCAGGCCCAGATACTTGAACTGATGAAGGATTTGAAAGAGAGACTGGGCACGGCGATAATGCTCATAACCCATGACCTTGGCGTGGTGGCGGAGATGGCGGAAAACGTACTGGTCATGTATGCAGGTAAAGTGGTGGAATATGCCGATGTAAAGACCATTTTCAGGAATCCTAAACATCCGTATACCGTGGGATTGCTTGGTTCTATTCCGCGACTTGACGAGCCCAAAGAAAAACTTTATGTGATCGAAGGCGTGGTTCCGAATCCTTTCAACATGCCCTCGGGGTGCCGCTTTCATCCGCGCTGTCCGGAAGCCCGGGAAATATGCAGAACGAGAGAGCCGGAGTTGCTGCAGCTTGATGGCCACCAGGTGCGGTGCTGGAAATATACCGATGAGTGGAAAGGAGGCGGCAGATAATGGCAAATACCCAGGAGAAATTGTTGGAAGTCAAAGGAGTAAAAAAATATTTCCCAATCACTGGCGGTATTTTGCAAAAAACCGTGGGTTATGTTAAGGCCGTAGACGGGGTGGATATGTTTATAAAGCGAGGAGAAACCCTGGGCCTTGTGGGTGAAAGCGGATGCGGCAAGTCAACGCTGGGCAGAGTTATTTTAAGACTGCTGGATGCTACCGAAGGTGAAATTAATTACGGCGGCAAAAATATATTGAAGCTCAAAAAAGAACAGATGCGGGAAATGCGCAAGAAAATGCAGATCATTTTCCAGGACCCCTATGCCTCATTAAATCCCAGAATGACCATCGGAGATATCATAGGAGAACCAATGGACATCTTTGGGCTGGCTTCCGGTCGCGAAAAAGAAGAAAAGGTCCTGGATCTATTACATGTAGTCGGGCTGGGGACCCAGCATATAAGGAGATATCCCCATGAATTCTCCGGTGGTCAGCGGCAGAGGATCGGGATAGCCCGGGCGCTGGCGGTGGACCCGGAACTCATCATATGTGATGAACCTGTTTCCGCCCTGGATGTTTCGGTAAGGTCCCAGGTGTTAAACCTCATGCAGGAATTACAGGAAAAATTTAGCCTTACGTATCTCTTCATATCTCACGACCTCAGCGTGGTGAAACACATCAGCGATAGGGTCTCGGTAATGTATCTGGGCAAGGTGGTGGAGATAGCGGAAAAGAACGAACTGTATGACAAACCTTTGCATCCGTACACTAGGGCGCTTCTTTCGGCCATCCCCATTCCGAATCCCGAGGTCAAGCGCGAAAGGATAATCCTGGAAGGCGATGTTCCAAGCCCGGTGAATCCGCCCAGCGGCTGCCATTTCCATACGCGCTGCAAATATGCAAAGCCGGAGTGCAGCAAAGTAGAACCCGAATTAAAGGACGTGGGCGGCGAACATTTCGTGGCTTGCCACCTGTATTGATAGATAAAAAGAGCCGGAGTTTTTCCGGCTCTTGCCATTAGTTGGGAATTTTATTTAATTCTTCATCGGTTAAAGGTTCAATTTCATCTTCCGAGACCGTTTCACCATAATAATATTTAAAGATCCTTGAAGAACGACCCTGCTCGTCTGAAATCTGCTCTCCGGTCCCGGTAAGATATATGGCTTTTTCCTCGGGATCGGTTTGAAATATGCGCGTTTTAATTTTTTTATCCATGAGGATATCATACGTGTCTATCAAATTTCCATCTATGTCAAACTTCTTCAAACCATCATCGGATCCGACGTAAATAGTATCTCCGTCTACTATTATGCTATCCTCGCTCTTACGAGCCAATACTTCCATTGACGTATCAACAGATTTGCCTTTAATAATATTTCCCTCATAATCGGCAATGAATAAAATGTATGGTGCCAATAGACTTTCTTCTTCTACATAGGTGCTGCATATTGCTATCAGACGTTTATGCAATGGATCTGGTTTAACTAATTCTATACCCACCTCGTTAGGGATTTCCAATACGCTGCTTTCATTCCCGTTTGAATCCAGGAGTATTATAGAACCCCCTATTATTGAATTTATCTTATCAAAGGGAGGATCCGGCGCGTCAGGATCAGTAGAATACCATATGTCGCTTTGCTTGGGATCATTGGCTGCAAGTATGATATTGTTGAATCCGTCTTTGGTTATATAAGAAACATATTTAAATTTTGGGTTTATGTATTCCCACTTGATTTCCCCCGTGCCGGCATCTATTCCATACACCGGGTTATACTCGGTAAAACTGCTCGCCGCTATTATGAGGCCTTCGTCGTTTGAAATGCAGACCGCCGTCACCGGTTGGATACTGTTGGTGCTTTTATTTTTTCCGATCAACACATTCCATATTATGTTGCCTTACAATAAAATCTTGGTGCAGCGTTTACTATAGTGGACACGTTGGTGATAATAAAGATAAGTAAAAACGCAACTTTTAAGACGAAATAACCCTTTTTCATTCAACGTTCCCCTTATGATTTTTAGGATATTTTTCCATTGATAATATTTTATCACTGTACTCATGGAAATTCAAGAATTATTTTTACAATATTTTGTCAAAACTATTTAAATGCACAATTGCATTGATTTTAATAATTCATACAGACAAAACATAGCCAAAATAATTATTACATAAATTCAAATTTAACTCGACGATACAAGCAAAATATTTTATAATTACCATATGATCATTAAAACAAATCAAAATAAATCAATAGCAAACGGAGGAATACCATGGCTGTCATAAAACCATTTAAAGCCTTTAGGCCCCTGCCTGAACTTGTGGTAAAAGTCGCCGCACTTCCATATGATGTGGTGAGCACCGAAGAGGCCCGCGAAATGGTGAAAGATAACAGCATATCTTTTTTACATGTGGACAAACCCGAGATAGACCTTGACAGTTCCATCGATCCCCATGATGTCAGGGTATATGAAAAAGCCCGGGAGAATTTGAACAGTATGATGCAAGGTGGAATTTATATAAAGGAAGATGCGGATTCCCTTTATATTTACCGGCTGGTAAGGGAGGGAAAAGCCCAGAAGGGCATTGTAGCATGCGCTTCCATAGATGACTATGTGAATAACATAATCAAAAAGCACGAAAATACCCTGGCTCCCAAGGAGCAGGACAGAGTAAATCATGTGAAATATACCGGAGCACATACCGGCCCGATCCTGATGGCATACCGCAGGAATCCGGAAATTGCCGCTATTGTGGATGAATGGACAGGCGAAAATGAACCGGTGTATGATTTTATGTCGGACGACCGCATTTCGCATACTGTTTGGGTGATAAATGATGACTGCACAATAAGCAAGCTTGTGGCGCTATTTTCACAAGTGAAGTCATTATACATTGCTGACGGCCATCACAGGGCAGCAGCCGCCGTAAGGGTGGGACAGATGAGGAGAATTGAAAATCCGTATTTTACCGGCAGTGAGGAATACAATTATTTCCTATCTGTTGTTTTCCCGGATGATGAACTGACCATACTGGAATACAATAGGGCCATAAGGGATTTGAATGGTCTGGACGAGGTGGAACTTTTACGGATGATGGCCGAAAAATTTGACATTATATACACGGGAAAGGCGCCGTTCAAACCTGCAGAAAAACATACTTTTGGCATGTACGTTTGCGGGAAATGGTACGGTATTCGCGCAAAAGTTGGGACATTTAATGAAGATGATCCTGTGGCAAGACTTGATGTATCCATACTTCATAACAATTTGATTTCTCCCATATTCGGCATAGCAGACCCCAGAAATGACAACCGGATAGATTTTATCGGCGGAATAAGGGGATTGGAAGAGCTCGAACGCAGAGTAGACAGCGGTGAGATGAAGGTAGCAATTTCCATGTTTCCCACATCTATGGAAGATTTGATGAGCATAGCCGATGCGGGACAAATCATGCCCCCAAAATCCACGTGGTTTGAACCCAAACTGAGAAGCGGCTTATTTATTCACTGTCTTGATTAAGAAGCATCAAAAAGAGCTTTGCTGTACATCTTACAGAGCTGATATGTTATAAAACTGAAGCAAACAACACCTGGAAGAACAGAGCGTATGGAAATACCACCTTATAGTCCATAATGAAACCTAAACCGCTGATACCGAAAAGGTAATGTATATCGGCCAGATGTTTTATTGCGGACACAAGAAAGCCAGTAAGCTTAAATCTCATGACATATGCTACACAATACTCCGCACCTATCGAAACCATATTCCCATGTAGCTGCAATTTTAGTGCTTTTTTGGGCTTGTTGTTTATTTCCGCGGCAATGTTGTATGCGGCACAGCGAGCAGACTGCATTGCCGATTCTACTAGTGCGGGCATGGGTTTACTGTCTAATGGGAGAATTGGTCAAAATGTGCACTCCCTTTCTCTTCAGGTAATTGGTGGCTTTTTCGATTAAGCTGTCGGAAAGGTTGGGCAGAATTTTCGGGAGTGCTTCTATGACCATGAGGGAGACTTCACTATGCTTTATATTGTATTCAAGGCATAGGTCTTCAACCCATTCCACCAGTTCACCGACCATTTCAATGCTGGTAAATCCGCCGCCGCCGACCACAAAGGTAAGGTATTCGCGCCTCTTTTGCTCATCGGGTTCGCTGCTCGCAGCCTTAAACATTTTTATAATTTGTTCCCTTATTCTTAAAGCATCTTCATGAGACCACAATGTGAATGCATTCTCTTTCATTCCCGGTATCCCAAAAAATGCCGGTTCGCTCCCGCAGGCCAGAACCAGATAGTCGAAAGAATATACTCCATCAATGCCGTAAAGTTTTCTTTCCTTTAAATCTGCTTTTTGAATTTCATCGACAATAAGTTTTATCCGGGTCTTTTCAAGGGCGGTTTCCAATGAATATTCAACGCCTTCCGGCGGTATGCGGTTTCCTGCGACTTCGTGCAGTTCTGTAAGATAAATTTGATTTGGGCTCTTATTGATGAGAGTTATCTCCACATTTTTATTTCTTCTTAAAAACCTATCCAGAGCTTGAGCGGCGGTAAGACCTCCAAATCCATCTCCCAGAACAACAATTTTCTTTTTTTCTTCCATTACCTTTCCTCCTCGTTTTTAATTATAATAGTTTGTTTTAGCAATATTAACAAAAATGAAAATAGTCATTAATTCAATCATATTATGCACGTTATTGATTGAAGTGTGAAGGTACAACATGTTCATTTTTTAATACAATTGTGATACAATATATTTTGTATTTAATTTATATATTCGATGGAAAATTGCATTTTCCTTCTTAGTATGCAATAAAATCTTAATTGTATCCAGGACATGTTCATATATGACAACAAACTGTATAAAAAGTAATACATTCAAAATATATGGGAAGGAATTTATAAATTTTTGTAGAATTATGTTTAAGTATCCTTGCAGCTGCACTGACAAACATTTATTAAAAATTCCGATTTGAAGGAGGGTAAGGCACCGGTAAACACATTATTTGCCGGAACCGTCATTGTTGACAGCAAAGACACATGTAAAAATTTTCGTGGTAATATTGATAGCCGCACTTCTTACATCCTGCGGGAAAACAAAATCCCAAAGCCCCATCACAAAAAACAATTTTTTGTTGGATACATTGATTCAGATAACAGCTTATGGAGATAATGCTTCAGGCGCTATTGACAGGGCTTTTGACAGGATAAATGACATTCAAAAAAAGATGACCGCAGGCGGCGATGACAGCGAAGTTATTGAAATTAACAATAATGCCGGTAAAGATTTTCAAAAGGTCAGCCCCGATACCTTTTATGTGATAAAAAAAGGAATTTACTATTCCGAAAGTTCCCATGGAAGGTTTGACATAACAATAGGTCCTCTTGTCAAATTGTGGGGTATAGGGACAGATAAAGCCCGTGTTCCTTCTTCAGAAGAAATAAAAATTGCCCTGCGACATGTAAACTATAAAAATGCAGTCTTGAATGAAAATGAAAACAGCGTCATGCTAAAAGAACCGGGTATGGCCATAGACCTTGGGGCTATAGCAAAAGGTTATGCCGCCGACGAAGCGGTCAGAATACTGAAAGAAAACGGCATAAAAAGCGCAGCCGCCGACCTGGGTGGCAATATATATGTGATTGGCAAAAAACCCAACGGTTCTCCATGGAAAATAGGTATCCAGGACCCCTTTGAGCCCAGAGGAAACACTTTTGCCACGATGGATGTATCGGACAGAACCCTGGTGACTTCCGGAGTTTATGAACGATATTTTATGAAAGATGGAAAAAGATATCATCACATTCTGGACACCTCCACAGGTTATCCGGTAGACAATGGGCTGGTAAGCGTTACCATCATATCTGACAGCTCCATAGATGCCGATGCCCTTTCCACCACGGTTTTTGCGCTGGGGTTGAAAGATGGCATGAAGTATGTGGAAAAGACGCCTCACATTGAGGCTGTGTTTGTCACGGAAGACCGCAGGGTATACACAAGTTCCGGCATTGGGCAGTATGAATTCAAGATTACGAATGAAAGGTTTAAACTGGAAAAATTTAATGAATAAATTTTATTTAGCCGTAGTAATAATTTATTGGAAAATTAATTTTCTGCATTAAAATTTTTACAGGAGGAACGTATGAAAAAGCTGTTGATTCTGATGTTGATTGCCCATGTTTTTTTGATAAACGGCTGCAATTTTAGCAAAAACGAGACCGGAAGAAAAGTCGAAACCTCCGTCCCGGACACTCCGGCGGTGAAAATTGGAATCCTGCCGGATGTTGACTCAATTCCTTTTATTGCAGCTGCTATAAAAGGGTACTTTGGCAGAGAAGGAGTAAAAGTGGAACTTGTATCCTTTAATAATCCGGTGGAAAGAGACGCAGCCCTCCAGAGCGAAGCCATAGATGGCGAAGTGGGAGATATACTGGCGGCTGTGTTTGCCGTTCAGAACGGACTTGATGTAAAAATTACATCCGTAACCTGCGGCAAATACGATATCCTGGCAGCGCCCGATTCGGGGATAAAGGATGTGAGCGGGCTTTCAGGTAAAAAAGTGGCTCTGTCAAAAAATACGATAATAGAGTATGCTGTGGACAGTATGCTTGCGCAAAAAGGCATTTCCTACAATGATATAGAAAAAATTGTAGTATCCCAGATGCCTGTAAGGCTTGAAATGCTCAAATCAGGCAAGGTGGATGCGGCCTGCCTGCCGGAACCTCTATCGAGTCTTGCTGTAAAATCCGGAGCAAGAGTATTGATTTCCACAAAAGATTCGCTACTTGCGCCGGGCGTCATGCTGTTTACTGAGAATGTTATAAATAATAAAAGGGATTCCATAAAAAAAGTATATACTGCATATGAGAAAGTGACCGCAGACATTAATGCCAACCCTGAAAATTTCAGAGATGTTCTTGACGTCGCTCATTTTCCGGAAGAGGTTGCGGGTACTTTCGAGTTTCCGCAATATACAAAGCTTTCGGTTCCGACGGAAAGCGACATAAAACAGGTGCTGGCCTGGATGAGAAAGAGGGGATTGCTAAAGAAACAGCTGGAGTACAAAGATCTCGTGGATGATTCGGTTATAAAATAAAAGAATCCTCAATCGTTATAAAAGTTCAAAAACTTTAGAGGAACGATAAAAATGATAGAAATCGTAAATGTATCGGTCGAGTATTCCGCGAAAAACGCAAGGGTTAAAGCGCTGGACAATATTAATCTTGCTCTTGAGGACCGGAAAATATATACTCTGGTCGGACCTTCAGGAAGCGGAAAAACGACTCTAATTTATGCCATCGCGGGCCTCCTGAAACCGTCCGAAGGCGGCGTATTTATAAAAGGGGAAATGGTTGATGGCCCATCCCTGGATACTGCGGTAATATTTCAGGATTTCGGGCTTTTTCCATGGAAAACTGTGGCGCAGAACATAGCTTTGGGGTTGATTATTCGAAAAGAAAATCCGGTTAAAACAAAACAAATTGTAGACGATATTCTGGATAAATTGTTTCTCAAGCCTTTTGCACGGCACTATCCAGGGCAATTGTCCGGAGGCCAGAAACAGAGAGTCGCCATAGGCAGGGCACTTGCAGTTTCTCCTTCTCTGCTTTTAATGGACGAGCCCTTTTCTTCTCTTGACGCTATAACGCGGGAAAATATGCAGTGCGAGATTTTGAACCTGTGGCGGCAAAATCCGATGACAATACTGCTGGTAACCCACAGCATTGAAGAAGCCGTTTTTCTAGGGCAAAAGATCATTGTACTTTCGCCGTCACCCGGAAGAATTTTAGACATCATATCCAACAACGGATGTGGACTCAGGCAAAGTGTGGAGTATTACAACACAGTAAATCTTATTAGAAATATAATGTTGGAGTATATCGAATGAATAGGATTAAACATTATGTTTTTGCTGGTATTTTTATATTGTTATTCTGGTGGGGGCTTTCTAGAACAAGCGGCCCTATCATACCTTCGCCCTGCACCACAATGACGACATTTGCATATCTCTTAAAGGATGGCATGTTGATACATATGGCGGTAAGTCTTTACCGCATCTTGACCGCCATGATTTTCGCCTTTTGTATTGGAGTTCCTTTCGGCTTGCTTCTCGGCATGGAGCAAAAAGCTGATGAGTTTTTTTCATTTATCATACTTTTGCTCTATCCCGTGCCGAAAATAGTTTTCCTGCCGGTACTGTTGATGCTGCTCGGATTAGGAGATTTACCGAGGATACTGCTCATTTCGATAATCATTTTTTTTCATATGGCGGTCACCGCAAGGGATGCGGTGAAAAATCTTCCGCATCGGAGCATGGATTCTATAAAAAGCCTGGGCGGGAAAAAAAGTGATATTTACAAACATGTGGTGATTCCCGCATGCATGCCCCAAATCTTCACATCGCTTAGGATAAGTCTTGGTACGGCTCTTTCGGTACTCTTTTTTACAGAGACATTTGCGACTACCCGCGGAATAGGATATTTCATAATGGATGCATGGACCCGGGCGGATTACGATGAACTTTTTGCCGGAATTCTGGGAATGAGTCTTATCGGCCTTTTATTATTTTTATTTTTGGATATAATGGAAAAAAACATCTGCAGATGGAAGTATATTGAAACCAAAGAATGTTAAAATATTAACAATCTAAAGACAATATTATAACTTTGTGATTTTTTTCTCTTATATCTATTGTAAAAACCAAAGTACTGTGCTAAAATCAAATCAAGGGAGTGATTTATTTACATGTTTAAAAAATTTAAGATACCCGATGCCACGATTGGAAGATTATCGCTGTACTCTCGGTATTTAAAAGAAGCTGATGAAAAAGGGATTAATACAGTATCCTCCCAGCAAATAGCCAGAGCCACCGGAGTAACTCCTGCACAAGTGCGAAAAGATCTGGCTTATTTTGGCGAATTTGGCACAAGGGGAGTAGGATATAATTCAAAAGAGCTGTACAATTATATAATGAAAATCCTCGGCCTCGGAAGAAGATGGCCGGTGGCTATAGTGGGCGCTGGCAATCTGGGCAAAGCTTTATCACAATACAAAGGTTTCTCTGAAAGAGGATTCGATATAACCTGCATATTTGATACCGATCCCAACAAGATAGGTAAAAAACTTGCAGGGATAGAAATATGCCCTCTGGATCTGCTGGGTGAAAAAGCCAGAGCTTATAACATTGAATTGGGTATTATCGCCGTGCCGGCTTCGGCCGCCCAGGAAGTGGCAGATAAACTGATCGAAGCCGGAATTAGAGGCATTATAAATTTCGCTCCCGTAAATATTAATACCGGAGAAAACGTAATGCTGAGAAGGGTGGATCTCGCCGCACAGCTGGAATACTTGACATATTATCTGGAGGATACCAGATGAAACTTTCCAGAATTAAAGATTTACTGCAGGCTGAAATACTTTGGGGGCAAGAACTCCTGGATATAGAAGTGGCTAATGCTTGCGGCGCTGATCTCATGAGCGACATACTGGCAGACACCAAAACAAACGCCATCCTTCTTACGGGGCTTACCCACCGCCAGATAATACAAACTGCCAGCATGTCGGATTTTGCGGCTATAGTTTTTGTAAGGGGTAAAATTCCAGCGGAGGATATTATAGAGCTCGCAAAACAGCATAGACTGCCGCTATTGAGGACTAAATATCCGCTTTACGAAACATGCGGGATATTATACCAGGAAGGGTTGAAAGGCGAGCAGACCAGATTGGCTTCCGGTCCGAAAGGTGCACCGAAAGAACAGGAAAATCTCCAGGTCATGAAGCTCTCTTATGAAATTGTAGGTAATGATTTTAACAATGCCGGTAAAGCCACAGAACAGGCAAAAAAGATATTAAAACAGATTGGAGCGGATTCAGCAGCCATCAGGAAGGTCTCAATTGTCGCATATGAAGCTGAGATGAATATTGTCATTCATGCTGAAAAGGGGAATTTGAGCTTTAACATCACGCCCAGATATATAGAAGTCATTGCCGATGATACTGGTCCCGGAATAGCTGATATCGAAAAAGCCATGCAGGAAGGGTTTTCTACCGCACCTGACCGCATACGGGAGTTGGGATTTGGAGCCGGTATGGGCCTTCCGAATATGAAGAAGTTTTCAGACACTTTCGAAATAAGTTCTGTTGTCGGAAAAGGAACAAAAGTAAGAATGGTAATCAATCTGTAACTTAATGAAAGATGGTGAAACCCTTGTGGCAGTATTACCACTCGGTAACTCTTGATTTAGAAAAGTGCAAGGGCTGTACGAATTGTATAAAAGGCTGCCCAACCGAAGCGATTAGAGTCAGAAATGGGAAAGCCCATATACTGGAGAATAAATGTATCGACTGCGGCGAATGTATAAGAGTATGTCCAAATCATGCAAAATATGCGGCTGTAGACGGTTTTGAAAGGCTTAAACAATTCAAAATCAGGGTCGCATTGCCTGCACCCAGTTTTTATGGTCAATTTAAAGAAGAAATATCCTTAGATAGTGTACTGAGTGCCCTCAAAAGAATCGGGTTTGATGAAGTATATGAAGTGCCGCTGGCGGCTGAAGAAGTTTCAGTCGCCATAAAGGAATATATAAAACGTAATAAAGATGTAAGGCCTCTAATTTCATCATCATGCCCGGCGGTGTTGAGACTTATACAGGTAAGGTTTCCGGAGCTTATAAAGAATATTATCCCCATCAAAGCGCCTATGGAAATTGCCGCAAAGAGGGCAAAGGAAATACTTGCCGATAAATACGGTTTAAAAAACGAAGAAATAGGTGTGTTTTTTATAAGCCCGTGTCCGGCCAAGGTCACTTCGGTGAAACAGCCCATAGGCATAGAAAGGTCTTTCGTTGATGGTGTGCTATCGATCGCAAGCGTATATGGTGAAGTAATTAAAAATTTAAGCGACGATGAATTTAAATCCATTTTTGATAGAGCCTCCGGTCTTGGTATAGGTTGGGGAAGAGCGGGCGGAGAAAACCTGGCCATCGGAGGGGAGAACCACCTGGCGGTGGATGGAATTCACAACTGTATCGGAGTTTTGGAGGAAATAGAATTAAACAAACTTTCGGATATCGATTATATTGAGTGCCAGGCGTGCATAGGCGGCTGTATCGGGGGAGCCCTGACGGTGGAAAATCAATTTGTAGCCCGGGTAAGAATCAGGAGGCTATTTGAAAAATTGGGATGTGAAAGTTCGATAAATATAAAAGATGTTGTTGACGGACTTGAAAAAGGATATTACAATTTTGAGGAAAAAATCCTTCCAAAGCCGTCTCTAAAACTCGACGACGATATAGTAAAGGCGATTCAGAAAATGGAGCAGCTTGAAAAAACCCTGAAGGAACTTCCGGGTTTGGACTGCGGCAGCTGCGGCTCTCCAAACTGCCGGGCCCTCGCAGAAGATATAGTTCAGGGTGAGGCAAACGAAACAGATTGTCTGTTCAAATTAAGGGACAAGGTCAAACAGCTGGCGTCGGAAATGCTGGCCCTTTCTCAGAAATTGCCTCCTACCATGGAAAAAAGCAAGGGGGGTGAGCACAAATGACTTTACTTGAATTGAAGGAAAAACTTGAACTTAAATTACTTACAAGCAGAATGGATGAAAATAGGCAGGTGGAGGGCGGTTATGCTTCCGACCTTTTAAGCTGGGTAATGGCCCACGCCCGCGAGAATCAAGTCTGGGTGACGATTCAGAGTCATCAAAATATAATCGCCGTTGCTTCACTGCTGGGCCTTTCGGGGGTAATAGTGGCCGAGGGAGTGGAAGTTGATGAAAATACAATAAAGAAAGCCGAAGATGAAAATATTCCCATATTTGCCACACAAAAATCTATCTATGAAATCTGTGGTATACTGTATAATTTGCTATCGGGGAGCCGGGAAAAATGTTAAAACAATATCCGGCGGATTTACACATCCACACATGCCTGTCACCGTGCGCGGATGAAGAGATGAACCCTGCAAATATTTTGAATATGGCAAAATTGATGGGAACAAAAATTATAGGTATCTGTGATCATAATAGCGCTAAAAATGTTAAACCTGTGCAGGAAGCCGCAAAAAATTATGATATAATGGTAATTCCCGGAATGGAAGTGGAAAGCGCCGAGGAAGCTCATTTGCTCGTGTTTTTTGAGGATTTAAACACAATGCTAGAGTGGCAGGATTATGTTTACAGACATTTACCTGCAAGAAAGAACAATCCTAAATTCTTTGGATCGCAGCAAATTGTGGATAAGGATTCTAATGTCATAGGAGAAGAAGACCGTATGCTCATATCAGCCACTTCTGCTACTGCCGAAGAGATATCTCAAAAGGTGTTCGAGATGGGAGGAATGCTTGTTCCTGCCCATATCGACAGAAAGACTTTCAGTTTATGGGGGCAGCTGGGATTTATTCCTGAAGGTTTAAAGATAAATGCGATAGAAATTTCAAGAAATATTTCTGAAATCGAGGCAAGAAAGAAATTTGGCATATCGAATAGATACTGTATAATAACATCTTCTGATGCTCACAGGTTGCAGGAAATGGTTTTTCAAAAAACATTTTTATATCTTGAATCACTAAATTTTGCAGAAGTTAGAATGGCTTTTGAAGCATTGGAAGGGAGGCGCGTAATAATAAAAGGGTGAATATGAAGAAAAATGTGAAAAAGAATACTATTACTTTAGGAGGAGAGGATGAAAATGGAAGTTGCTGTTAAAAAGGACCTTGATTTGGAGGAAAAGTTAAAAAAAGTCGACGAAATGCTGGAAAAGTATAAAGGGCAGAAAGGAGCGCTGCTTCAGGCGCTGCAGGAAGCTCAGGGCATAGTTGGATATCTGCCTCTTGAGGTGCAAAAAAAGGTTGCCGAAGCCCTGAATATAACCCTGAGTGAAGTCTACAGCACCATTACCTTTTATTCTTTCTTCAATTTGAAACCCAGAGGCAAATATCAGATAAGAGTCTGTCTCGGCACAGCCTGTTATGTCAAAGGCGCCAACAAAGTTCTTGACAGGCTTGAAAAAGAACTGGGTGTAAAAGTCGGAGATACCACCGACGACACCAAATTCTCCCTGGATGCCTGCCGTTGTGTGGGAGCCTGCGGCCTTGCGCCGACCATAATAATCAATGACGAAGTATACGGAAGACTGACGCCCGATAAAGTACCTGAAATCCTAAAAAAATACGAATGACCATGATGAAAGAACTTTCTTTACATGTTCTGGATATTGTCGAAAACTCTATAAACGCAGGAGCTACGCTTGTAGAAATAATTGTTGCCGAGGATACAAAAAATGACCTCATGACCATAGAAATAAAGGACAACGGCAGAGGAATGGATGAAAGCACCTTAAAAAAAGTGAAAGACCCCTTTTTCACTACAAGGACCACCAGAAAAGTGGGCCTGGGGGTACCTCTGTTTGAGCAGGCCGCAAAAAGCTGTGGGGGCGAGCTTGATATATTTTCCAGGGTAGGAGAGGGAACAAGTATCCGGGCAAGTTTTATCAGAAGCCATATAGATAGGCCGCCGCTGGGCAGCATGGCAGATACCATGGTCTTGCTGGTGGCGACGAATCCCGGAATGGATTTTATTTACCGACACCGGGTTGACAACAATGAATTTGCGCTGGATACCAGGGAAATAAAAAAAACCCTGCAGGATGTGCCCATATCCAATCCCATGGTGCTTGACTGGATAAAGACCTTTGTGGAGGAAAATTTAAAGCAAATCAGCGGAGGTGTATAAAAATGGCCGTGATAAAATCCATAGAGGAACTGGAGAAGATTAGAGAACAGGCAAAGGATTTGATTAACTTAAGAAAAGACAATGAGACAAAAACTCGAGTGGTTGTAGGAATGGCAACATGCGGCATAGCCGCCGGAGCCAGGCAGACAATGCTGGCTATTCTAGATGAGCTGAAAAAAAGAAATGTGGATAATGTCATAGTTACGGAAACCGGATGCATTGGCCTTTGTAAATATGAGCCACTGGTGGACGTAATCAAGCCAAACCAGCCGAAAGTGACTTATGTGAATGTCAATGAAGAGAAGGCCCGCCAGATTGTAGTAAAGCACATTATCAACAACCAAATAATAGATGATTGGGTAATCCCCAACATTTAACAATAACAGGAAGAGCTTAGGAGGGATTAATATGGAAATTTACAGAGCCCATGTGCTCGTTTGCAAAGGGACCGGTTGTACGGCTTCCGGCAGCGAGAATGTAATGGATGCTTTTCAAAAGGAAATAGATAGGCGAGGTCTTTCAAAGGAAGTCAGGGTTGTACAGACCGGCTGTCTGGGGCTGTGCGAACTTGGGCCCAATGTATTGATTTATCCTGAAGGAAGTTATTATTGCAGGGTAAAAGCTGAAGATATACCCGAGATAGTGGAAGAGCACCTTGTTAAAGGGCGCATTGTGGAAAGGCTTTTATACAAAGAACACCTTACAGAAGAACGTTTGAGGTCGCTCACGGATATTGATTTTTATAAAAAACAAAAGCGTATAGCCCTCAGAAACTGCGGTCTGATAAATCCCGAAGTTATTGAAGAATATATTGCCAATGATGGATATAAAGCGCTGGCTAAGGCTCTGACTCAGATGACGCCACAGGAGGTTATAGACGAGGTCAAAAAATCAGGACTCAGGGGCCGCGGAGGCGGAGGATTTCCAACAGGCAACAAGTGGCAGTTTGCGGCCAATGCCAAAGGCGATATAAAATATGTGGTTTGCAATGCAGATGAAGGTGACCCTGGCGCTTTCATGGACAGGAGCGTTCTGGAAGGCGACCCCCATTCGGTGCTGGAAGCGATGGAAATCGCAGGCTACGCTATAGGAGCCCAGGAAGGATATATCTATGTAAGGGCTGAATATCCCATCGCTGTAAAGAGGCTGGAAATAGCTATCAACCAGGCAAGAGAACGCGGACTTCTTGGGAAGAATATTCTGGGCACAGGCTTTAGTTTTGATATATTTTTAAGGTTAGGTTCCGGAGCATTTGTGTGCGGAGAGGAAACTGCGCTTTTGGCTTCGATCGAAGGCAGACGCGGCGAACCAAGGCCCAGACCGCCATTTCCGGCCAATGAGGGATTGTGGGGCAAACCAACCATCATAAACAATGTGGAGACTTATGCAAACATCCCCGAGATAATTTTAAAGGGAGCCGATTGGTTTGCGAGCATCGGCACAGAAAAGAGCAAGGGCACGAAAGTCTTTGCTGTAGGCGGCAAGATTAATAATACAGGCCTCGTGGAAATCCCTATGGGGACAACTTTAAGAGAAGTTATTTATGAAATTGGCGGTGGTATCCCCAATGGAAAGAAATTCAAGGCGGTTCAGACCGGAGGCCCTTCGGGCGGATGCATTCCGGCGTCGCTTCTGGATATGCCCATTGAATATGATACGCTTATACAGGCAGGCTCGATGATGGGATCCGGCGGAATGATAGTCATGGATGAAGACAACTGCATGGTGGATATAGCAAAGTTCTTCCTGACATTCACCCAAGACGAATCCTGCGGCAAATGTCCACCCTGCCGCATCGGCACCAAGAGGATGCTGGAGATTCTTGAACGCATAACAAATGGGGAAGGCAAGGAAGGAGATATAGAGCTTCTGGAAAATCTGGCAAAAAGCATAAAGGCTTCAGCTTTGTGCGGATTGGGGCAGACCGCTCCGAATCCCGTGCTTTCTACCATTCGCTATTTCAGGGACGAATATGAGGCTCATATAAAGGAAAAAAGGTGCCCCGCCGGAGCATGCAAAGCTCTTATACATTATGAGGTTGTAGCCGACAAGTGCCGGGGTTGCGGTCTCTGTGTCAAAGTATGTCCCACAGGAGCAATAAGCGGTGAAAGAAAACAACCCCATGTCATAGATCAGGAAAAATGTATTAAATGCAACAGCTGCTTTGATAGATGTCCGTTTGGTGCTATAAAAAAGGCTTAATTTGATGGAAGGGAGAGGTGAAATCATGGAAATGGTTACATTAACCATAGACGGTCAAAAGGTAGAGGTCCCAAAAGGGTCTACAGTATTGGAAGCAGCTCACAAAGCCAATATTAAAATACCGACCCTGTGCTTTTTAAAAGGAATAAATGAAATCGGAGCCTGCCGCATGTGCGTTGTGGAAGTAAAAGGAGCCAGAGCCCTTCAGGCTTCCTGCGTCCTGCCGGTCTCCGAGGGTATGGAAGTAATAACAAATTCACCGGCGGTAAGGGAATCCAGAAAGGTCACCCTTGAACTGTTGCTCTCGGATCATAATCTGGAATGCCCCACATGCGTCAGGAACCTGAACTGTGAGCTCCAGAAGCTTTCCGAAGAACTAGGAATAAAATCTATCAGGTACCCGGGAGAAAAACATGCGCCCCGCTATGATGATTTTTCTCCATCTATCGTCAGGGATGCATCCAAATGTATCCTTTGCCGCAGGTGCGTGAGTGTGTGCCACAAAGTGCAGGGCGTTGGAGTCATTTCACCGAACCACCGTGGCTTTAATACCGTAATTGCACCGGTGTTTGACTTGAGCCTTGCGGAAGTGGCCTGCGTCAATTGCGGCCAGTGTATAATGGCATGTCCGGTGGGAGCTCTAAAAGAAAAGGACGATACCGACAGAGTGTGGCAGGCCCTGGCCGACCCCGACAAACATGTGATAGTCCAGACTGCTCCTGCCATCAGGGTTTCTCTGGGCGAGGAGTTCGGTGAAAGTAGGGGAGCCATAGTAACCAAGAAATTACCTGCCGCTCTGAGAAGGCTGGGGTTTGACAAGGTGTTTGACACAAATTTTGCTGCCGATTTGACTATAATGGAAGAAGGAAATGAATTCCTTGAGAGACTGCAGCATGGCGGCAAACTTCCGCTCATAACATCCTGCAGCCCGGGCTGGATTAAATTCTGTGAGCACTATTATCCCGAACTTCTGGATAACCTTTCCACATGCAAATCCCCGCAGCAGATGTTCGGTGCGATAGCCAAGACCTATTATGCTGAGAAAATGGGTATAGATCCATCAAAGATATTTGTGGTTTCCATAATGCCCTGCACTGCAAAGAAGTTTGAAGCCCAGAGACCGGAAATGAACTCCAGCGGTTATCAGGATGTGGACGTGGCATTGACTACGAGAGAGCTTTCCAGGATGCTGAAAGAGGCCGGGATAGATGTCAGCAAGCTGCCCGACGAGGAGTTCGACGATCCGCTGGGTATATCCACCGGCGCCGGTGCCATATTCGGAGCTACCGGCGGTGTCATGGAAGCTGCTTTGAGGACCGTATATGAAGTAGTAACCGGCAAAGAACTCCAGAATATAGAATTTACGAGTGTCCGCGGCGTGGAAGGGATCAAGGAAGCCACCATAGATGTGGATGGTACTAAGGTCAATGTGGCGGTAGCCCACGGCCTATCCAATGCACGCAAGGTGCTGGATCGCGTTAAGAACGGTGAAGCCAACTACCACTTCATAGAAATCATGTGCTGCCCCGGCGGATGCGTGGGTGGTGGCGGCCAGCCAATCCTGAGCTCCGAAGAGCGTTGGGATACGGATTACCGTGAGGTAAGAGGAAATGCCATATATGAAGTGGACCGCAGCATGAAGCTCAGAAAATCCCATGAAAACCCGGCTGTACAGACCCTTTACAAGGAATTTCTAGGCAAACCCCTGAGCGAAAAATCTCATCACCTGCTTCACACTCATTACACAAAACGGCCGCTGTACCCTGAGGTTTAAGGAACACGGGAATAAAGGAAAGATTATTCAGACTGAATAAAATAATGAACTTTTGGTAATCGAGTAGGAGGGGGCGATTAGCCCCCGACCTCTCACACCACCGTACGTACCGTTCAGTATACGGCGGTTCACCAAGCTTTGCGAATTTCATGATATCTCTTTGCTAAGCTCATGAGTCCTTGACCCTGCCAATAGGCGTTGTTGAGGGCTGTGTTTAATACCCCCGACATACGCCAGTATCCCTTTCGGGCGTTGGCAAGTTTATGGACCGCCCATTCCGGAAGTTTCAGATTCCTCAGTTCCCGGTATCTTGTCTTAACCTTCTTCCATTGTTTCCACAGGCACATGCGTAGTCTTCTTCTTATCCATCCGTCGAGTTCTTCAAGTTTGCTGGGTGTTTCTGATAGCGCGAAGTATCCCAGCCATCCGCCAAGGTATGTGTTTAGTCTTTCTATTCTCTGTGTTATTCCGTGTCCGTTGCTTCTTGAGGTTATTTCTCGGATTTTATTCTTGACTTTGTCTATGCTCTGTGGTGCGATTCTTATTTTGGTTGTTCCATCTTTGGCGATATACATGCTGAAGCCAAGGAATTTCCTCTTCCATGGTCTGTCCACTGCGCTCTTTTGTTCGTTTACTCTGAGTTTTAGTTTATTCTTCAGGAAAGCTGTTATGCTTTCCATTACCCGTTGCCCGGCTCTTTTGCTTTTGACGTAGATGTTGCAATCGTCTGCGTATCTTACGAATTTGTGTCCTCTTTTCTCTAGTTCTTTGTCTAGGTCGTCAAGGATTATGTTTGCAAGAAGTGGACTTAGGGGCCCGCCTTGAGGTGTTCCTTCATCGGTAATCATGATTACTCCGTTTATCATTACTCCTGCCGCAAGATAGCTGCGTATGAGCTTTAATATGCGTTTGTCTTTTATCTTGCGAGCTACTCTGGCCATGAGTATGTCATGGTTTACTCTGTCGAAGAATTTCTCAAGGTCCATGTCCACTACCCAGTTATATCCTTGGTTTACGTATTGGCGTGCTTTCCTTACTGCGTCGTGGGCTCTTCGGTTGGGCCTGAATCCGTAGCTTGATTCTGAGAATTCCGGGTCAAAGATGGGTGTTAGTACTTGCAACAGAGCCTGCTGGATTAGGCGGTCTGTGACGGTGGGGATTCCTAACAGTCTCACTCCTCCACTGGGTTTCGGGATTTCGACCCTGCGCACTGGTTGAGGCTTGTAGGTCCCCGTAAGAAGTTGTTCTTTTATGTGAGGCCAGTTTTCTCGTAGGTATGTCCGGAGGGATTCTACCGGCATACTGTCTACGCCTGGCGCTCCTTTGTTTTCTTCTACCCGTCGCAGTGCTTTTGTCATATTCTCTCTTGATACTACCTTCTCCATCAGGTGGATATCATGGTCCTTCGGGGATATCTTCTCGGGTTGTGCCGGATACATACTCGGCCCTCCCTGGGACCCTTGCGGCTTCACCGCTTCTTTCCCAGGGTAGGCCCCTTGCGGGGTTTTCTGCTGTCGTTGTATGTTTCTCGAACTTGCCAAGTTTTATCCCTCGCTTCGTGTTCGGCCCTTCGTCGGCATGACGTCTATGCCGACTATTATGGCCTCTGCTGACTTCTGACGGTTCAGCCGGGTCTCTCGGCCCGGGTTGTTAGTTTCCCTAACGTTTCCGCCAGACCTCCCCGGGTAAGAGCAATAGCCTTCGCCCCGTATACCTGCCGCATTTACTACACAGCCCCTTGGCAGTGTTGGATTTCGTTTTGTTTGGCAAACTCATCCGAACTGTATAGCCTTATATGCGGTTCGTGTTCCTCAGGCCGTGGCTTTGCTTACAGCTTCCTTCAGATTCTATCTCACGATAGACACCCTTGCTGTTTGGCTAATGGTCGCCGCTGCCAGCCCCATAGCAGACTTTCACTGCCGAGCTATTACCCATGCCGGGCACACCAAATGTATAAGGGCTCCGCAAGGAGCCCATATACATTTAAATTTATAAGTTTAGACCGATTTTATGTTTTTCTTTATAACATATATGTCCCGTTCATTTTCAAACATCTTATATCTCAAAAAATCCACATCTACCGAAATTTTGCTCAGTTTTTTGGAGTTGTTTTTAACTGCCATTTCGATGATTTCAGCCCTCTTGTTTACGGCTGAGAGAATATCCTGGTGCTGACGTTCATTGGTTTCCTGATAAGTCTGCTGGACCTCCACAAGAGTTTCTATTTTCTTTGTGATTTGCTCCTGATATACCTCCAGTCTGGTCAGTCGACTATCTATTTTATCCTGGGTCTCTTTCAAATTTCTGATATCTGTTTGAATGTTATGTATATCGTCCTGCATAGAAGACTGAGTTTCTTTGAGGTTCCGGATATCGTCCTGCATAGAAGATTGAGTTTCTTTGAGGTTCCGGATATCGTCCTGCATGGAAGACTGAGTTTCTTTGAGGTTCCGGATATCGGCTTGCATGGAAGACTGAGTTTCTTTGAAGTTCCGGATATCGGCTTGCATGGAAGACTGAGTTTCTCTAAGGCTCTGGATATCTGCCTGCATGGAAGATTGGGTTTCTTTCAGATCTTTCATGTCTTCTTGGATGCGTTCGAGAACCGTTAAAATCTTATCTTCGTAAGTCATAATAGACCTCCCTTTACCGTGCTTTACCATCAAAAATAATTATATCTCAACATTCCTATATCAGCAATGATTATTTTCTTGTTGATTTATTTGGTCATTAAATTCATATAGTAGCTATAATTTTTTATAAATAGCTGTTATAATAATAATTAAATATAAAATTGTCAGCAATTAATACTAGCATGACAATAGCTTTAATTGCTCATTAGCTATCGTGGCTGTTGGATAAAAGTTCATTTATTAATTTTTTACGAGAATGACCCTGAATATAAAGGGGGTAAAGACCTTGCCGGGTATCGTATGGACGGAAAAAAACAAATGCAAGCAGTGTTATTCCTGTGTTCGACATTGTCCGGTCAAAGCGGTAAGAGTGAAAGACGGCCAGGCCGAGGTTTTAAGCGAAAGATGCATAGCCTGCGGCAATTGTGTAAAAGTCTGCTCCCAAAACGCAAAGACTATAGAAAACGGCATAGAAAAAACACTGGATATTTTACATCAAAAAGAATATAAAATAGCGATTCTTGCTCCCAGCTTTCCTGCGGCTTTCACAGAAGGCATGGCAGGCAAAATCATTGCCGCTTTAAAAACCTTGGGATTTGATGAAGTATGGGAAGTGGCGGTAGGGGCCGAATTAATCGGAAAAAAATATGAGGAACTATTGAACGGCAGCTTCAAGCCTCCGCTAATTTCCAGCGCCTGTCCCGCGGTAGTCAATATCGTTGAAAAACATTTTCCCGGCCTTATCCCCCACCTTTCACCCGTAGTCTCTCCCATGATAGCCACGGGCCGTTTGATAAAGCTGGAATATCCAGAAGCATTGGTAGTATTCATTGGTCCATGTGTTGCAAAAAAAGATGAGATGAAACAGGTGAAAGGAGTGGATGCGGTACTCACTTTTAAAGAACTGGAAGATATGATTTTTACAAAAAATATAGACATAACCCGTTTGGAGCCTTCATGCTTTGACGGTCCATTGCCGCAGAAAGCCTTCCGTGGTTTTCCGGTAAGTGGCGGGTTATTTCTTTCTTTAAAAGACCCCTTCAATTTTTCCCGCAAGACTGTGATTGTGGACAAGAAAGAAGATGTATTGCCGTGTCTTGAAAGTATAGATAGTGGAGAATATAACCCATATTTTGTGGATATTCTCATGTGCGGCGGGTGTGTGGAAGGTCCGTATTTCAAGGATACCAATTACTTTGCCAACAGGGAGAAGGTTGAGGAATTTTTACTGCAAGGGGATAAAAATGATAAAGACCGGGATACGGTTTCTGAATATCTGATGCATATGAAAAATGCACAGGAATTGGATCTCACACGGCGTTATTCAAATAAGGCTGTTTTTTTGAAATCTCCATCGGAAGAAGATATCAGAAAAATCTTGAATTATACAAACAAGTATTCACTACAGGATGAATTAAATTGCGGGGCATGTGGTTACAGTTCCTGTCGGGAAAAGGCTGTGGCGGTATATAACGGTATTGCCGAAATTGACATGTGCCTTCCGTTTTTGCTGACAAAGGAGATAAAAGAAAAAAAACGCACTGAAGAATTTAACCGTGAAATGAATGCCATTATAGATTCGTCTTATGATGGAATATTCGTATCTGACGGAGAGGGAAAAACTTTACGTTTAAATAGGGCATTTGCCCGTTTTCTAGGGAAATCGCCGGAGAGTGTTATCGGATTAAAAGCCGATGACCTTGAAAAAAGCCGCATCATATATCCATCTTTGACAAAATTGGTGCTAAAAGAAAAACGCAGACTGACACTTATACAGGAAACCGGAACCGGCAAAAAGGTGCTGGCTACAGGCAATCCCATTTTTGATGAGGAAGGCAGGGTAGTCCGGGTGGTCATAAACGCCCGGGATATGGCGGAACTGAACCATTTAAGCAGAGAGGCGTTGGATTTTGAGAAATTAAAAACATATATGGAACAAAGTTATTTAGAACGAGATCAAGGACCATTACCAAGAATAGTATCTATCAGCCCCGTGATAGAGGAACTGCTGCGAATTGCTTTGCGGGTTGCCGCGGTTAACTCTACGGTTTTAATATTGGGCGAATCCGGTGTAGGCAAAGGTCTTATTGCACGGTTTATCCATGAAAACAGTCCCAGGAAAAAAGGTCCCTTCATAAAGGTCAACTGCGGCTCCATACCCGAAAGTTTGCTGGAGTCCGAACTCTTCGGTTATGAGACCGGTGCTTTCACCGGAGCCCGACGGGAAGGTAAACCCGGCCTGATAGAAATAGCCCACAAAGGGACCCTTCTTCTGGATGAAATAGGCGATCTTCCCCTTAACCTGCAGGTTAAACTCCTGCAGGTGCTGCAGGAAAGGGAACTTACCCGCATTGGCGGCACAAAACCCATTGAAGTGGATATAAGGGTCATTGCAGTCACCAATAAAGACCTGAGAAAAATGGTGGAAGAGGGCACTTTTAGAGAAGATTTATATTACCGCTTAAATGTGGTACCTCTGGTGGTGCCGCCATTGAGGGACAGGAAAGAAGATATAGAACCATTGATAGATTATTTTATGGCCTATTTTAATAAAAATTACGGAATGACAAAATCTATAACTGATGATGCCATAAAAGCCCTCGTTGACTATTCCTGGCCGGGCAATGTCAGGGAACTGGAAAACCTTATAGAAAGGCTTGTGGTAACCTCTGAAAGAAATTGTATAACCATTCAGGAACTTCCTGAATTTATCAGGGGTAAAAAGCCACCATTACAAAAAATAATGGTGGAGGGAATTATGCCTCTAAAGAAAGCTCAGGAACTGGTGGAACATCAATTGCTGGAACTGGCGGTAAAACAGTGCAAAACCACCTATGAAATGGCGGAACTTCTAGGGGTAAACCAGTCCACCATTGTGAGGAAGCTCCAGCGATTCAAAGATAAGCAAATTTAATGTTTTTCCGCATTTTAATGCAGGAGAGCATTAAGGAAAGGTTTAAGACTTCTAGCTGCTAATTAAAGGTCTGAGAAAATGAGTTAATAGTGAAAGTAAATTTGCTTAATGCACAGGAGCATTGAGAAATTTTGATGATTTCTCAATGCTCTTTATTTTTGCCGGATTATCTTGTGGCATGAGGTTTGCAATAACTTAAGGAACGATGGACCGTCCTGATTGAACAAAAAAAACGCTATACTCACTAAAGTTTGTTGGGTGTGTTCATCGAAACCTATAACAGGAGGGAGTAAAATGCCGGATAAAAATATCTTTGATGTCAGTGACGAAGATCTCATTTGGGTGGAACAACAGGTAGAAAAACACGGTAAAAAGAAGGGTGAGCTTATTCAGATTCTGAGGGATGTCCAGGAACATTTTGGATTCATACCAAGAAAGGTCCAGGTCCGGTTGTCAGAACTTCTGGACGTGACCCTGAGCGAGATTTACAGTATTGTTACCTTTTATGCCTTTTTCTCTTTAAAACCCAAGGGGAAGTACCAGATAAGCTGCTGCAAGGGTACCGCCTGCTATGTCAGGGGAGCGGAAAAAATCATCGAAAAACTTTCCCAGTATCTCAAAATACAACCTGGCGATACCACCGATGACGGCCTGTTTTCCCTGGATGTGATTAGATGCCTGGGAGCCTGCGGTTTGGGTCCTGTCATGATTATAAATGATGACGTTTACGCCAGGCTCAAACCCGAAGATATAACAGGAATAATTTCCCGCTATGAACCGCCGTTCAGGGATTACAGCGAGGTGATGAGGCAGCAGCGGGAAGAGGCCAGAACAAAAGAAAAATTTGCAGTCGAACCCAGCAGGAGACTTGCACCGATTTAGAAAAATAGGGACAGCTCTCAAATTGAATTTTATCATGGGTTTGATAGAAAGAACGCTTTAATTAATACGTGAAGGGAGGATCATTATGGAAGGTCCAAGAGAATCTCCAAAGGCACAGGTAGTGCTTCGATACGGCATATGCAGCATTGCGGTGGGAGCGAAAGATGTACTTACGGCCTTTCAAAAGGAGATAGAGGATAAAAATTTGAACAATGTCAGGATAAAAACCACCGGTTGTATAGGCCTCTGTTCTATGGAACCCCTGGTGGATGTTCATGTGGAAGGACTTCCGAATGTAACTTATCACCATGTAACACCGGAAATGGCAAGGGGCATCGTTTTTTACCACATTCAAAACCGCACCATAATCAATGAATGGGTAATTCCAAACGTATAGGGGGGAGAGAAATGCAATTTTACAGAAGCCATGTGCTGGTATGCGGCGGCGGGGGATGTATGTCATCCGGATGCCTCAAAGTAAAGGAAGCAATGCTTTCAGGTATTGATCGGATGGGCCTTTCGCAGGAAATCAAAGTAGTGGTAACGGGGTGTATGGGCCCCTGTCATCTGGGCCCCATGGTGCTAGTGTATCCGGAGGGCGTGCTCTATACCAAAGTTACGCCGGAAGGCGCCGCAAAGATAGTCGAAAAACATCTCTATATGGGGGAGGTAGTGGAGGAACTGGTGGCCCGGGAACACGACGGTCGGCTTGCCCCCACGTTAAGAGAAAACCCTTTTTTCGCAAAACAGGTAAAAATTGCCCTGAGAAACACAGGCCTTATAGACCCCATGAGTATAGAGGAATATATAGCTGTTGACGGGTATAAGGCATTGACCAAAGTACTGAGTGAAATGAAACCCGAAGAAGTGATAGATGTCATTAAAAAGTCAGGCCTTCGGGGTCGCGGCGGCGCAGGGTTTTCCACAGGATTGAAGTGGAGCTTTACCGCCAGGGCTAAAGGCTATCCCAAATATGTACTGTGCAATGCCGATGAAGGAGATCCCGGCGCATTCATGGACAGAAGTGTCCTGGAAGGAGATCCCCATTCCGTGATAGAAGCCATGGCCATAGCAGGTTTCGCTGTAGGTGCAAATCAGGGGTATGTTTATGTCCGGGCAGAATACCCTCTGGCGGTGGAACGTTTGGGCTATGCCATTTCCCAGGCCAGAGAGTGGGGCCTACTGGGCAAGAATATCCTGGGGACCGGTTTTGACTTCGAGCTTGATATAAAGGTGGGGGCGGGAGCCTTCGTATGCGGTGAAGAGACGGCCCTTATAGCATCGGTGGAGGGGAAGCGTGGGGAGCCCAGGCCAAAACCACCATTTCCGGCCAACGAAGGATATCTCGGGAAACCCACTCTTATAAACAATGTGGAGACCTATGCCAATATCTGTCCGATTATCTTGAATGGAGCCGAATGGTTTGCTTCATACGGTACTTCCAACAATACCGGGACCAAGGTATTCGCCCTGGCCGGAAAAATCAACAACACAGGCCTTGTGGAGGTACCCATGGGCACGAGTCTGGGGGATATAATATACGATATCGGAGGAGGAATACCCGGCGGGAAAAAATTCAAGGCTGCCCAGACCGGTGGGCCTTCCGGGGGATGCATACCCAGGGAATATTTGAATACTCCTGTGGATTATGAGACATTGAAGGAACTGGGCACCATCATGGGTTCCGGCGGCCTTATCGTAGTGGATGAAGATACATGTATGGTGGACTTTGCGAAATTCTTCCTACAGTTTGTGCAGGACGAATCCTGCGGCAAGTGCGCCCCATGCCGCCTGGGCACCAAGAGGATGGTGGAGATTCTGGAACGCATCACCAGGGGTGAAGGCCGCGAAGGGGATATTGAGAGGCTCATAGATACCGGCAATATCATAAAGGAAACCGCTCTGTGCGGCCTGGGGCAAACGGCTCCGAACCTGGTACTCTCCACCATCAGGTATTTTAGAGACGAGTATGAAGCCCATATAAAATACAAGAAATGCCCGGCATCGGTCTGCGCCAGCCTTTTTGATTCGCCATGCCAGAACGCCTGTCCCGCCGGAGTAGAGGTGCCGCTTTATATAAGCGCCATAAGGCAAAAGGATTATTCCAGAGCGGTGGAAATAATAAGGGAAAACAACCCCTTCCCGGCCATTTGCGGCAGGGTGTGCAACCATCCCTGCGAGTCTAAATGTCGCAGATCCCAGATAGATGATCCTGTGGCCATAAGGGCATTGAAAAGATTTGCCGCCGACTATGATATGAAAAATCCACAAAAGCCCGTCTTGAGAGCGCTTAAAAGTAAAAAAGTGGCCATCATCGGTGCAGGTCCTTCGGGGCTTACCGCGGCCTATTACCTGGCGAGAGAAGGATACAATGTTACGGTATTTGAAGCTCTGCCGGTGGCCGGAGGCATGATGGCGGTGGGGATTCCCGAATACCGGCTTCCCAGGGAGGTCCTGGCGGCGGAAATCGAGCATATAAAATCCGTCGGGGTCGAGATAAAATTGAATCAGGCCCTCGGAAGAGATTTTAGCCTGGAAGATTTAAAGAAACAGAACTTTGAAGCCATATTTATAGCTATAGGAGCCCACAGGGACATGAAGCTGGGGATTCCCGGCGAGGAACTGACTGGAGTATTTTCAGGCGTGGAGTTTTTGAGGAAAGTAAATCTAGGTTTGGAAGTACCTCTCGGGGAACGGGTAGCAGTCATAGGCGGCGGCAATGCGGCGATAGATGCAGCGAGGACTGCTCTGAGAAAAGGAGCCGGCGAGGTTCACCTCTTTTACCGCAGGAGCAGGGAAGAGATGCCGGCTCAAAAAGAGGAAATTGAAGACGCTCTGGCCGAAGGCATCAGATTCCACCACTACACCGCTCCGGTGGAAATCCTGGGCGACAATGGAAAGGTGGATAAAATCAGGATACAGAGGATGAGACCCGGGGAATTCGACAGAAGCGGCCGGAGAAAACCAGTCCCTATCGAAGATTCGGAATTTACGGTGAAGGTCGACAGTGTCATCGCAGCCATAGGACAACAGCCTGATTTAAATAATATTGGGATTGAGGTAAATAAGAATATGACCCTTCAGGTAAATAAAGATACCCTGGAAACATCCCTGACCGGCGTCTTTGCCGGAGGCGACTGCGTAACTGGCCCTGCCACAGTTATAGAGGCCATAGATTTTGGGCGGAGAGCGGCACTGTCCATAGATAAATTCCTGGGAGGAGAGATGTACAGGAGAAAGAGGACATATGTTAGGAAAACCGAATACGAAATTTATGAACAGCCGATGGAAAGATACGCAGTACAAAAACTTTCTCCGGATGAAAGAACAAAGAGCTTTGCCGAAGTGGAACGGGGCATGTCGGAAGAAATGGCATATAAGGAAGCTTGCCGCTGCTTGAGATGCGATGTTAAAGAATCCCAGGAAGGAGGGGTGAAAAATGCTGAATCTTAAAATAAACGGTGTAGATGTCCAGGTGGAAGAAGGCTCCACCATCCTGGATGCAGCTAAAAAGGCCGGGATATACATTCCCACCCTCTGTCATCGAGAGGATTTGAAGGCCATGGGAGTATGCCGGCTCTGCGTGGTGGAAGTCAAGGGGGCCAAAACCCTACAGGCGTCCTGCGTCACACCGGCGGCGGAAGGCATGGAAGTAAGAACCAATACTCCCTTTATAAGAAAAGCACGGAAGACCATCCTGGAACTCATTCTGTCGAACCATCCAATGGAATGTCCTACATGCCTCAGAAACGGAAATTGTGAACTACAGAAGCTTTCAAGCCAACTCAATATTACCGAAATGCCCTTTGAGGGAGAAAGATCCCGTTACGAAAAAGATGAAACCACCCCCGCCATTGTTCGGGACCCAAATAAGTGCATTCTTTGCCGGCGCTGTGTCAATGTGTGCAATGACATCCAGGGTATAGGTGTACTGGAACCCCACCACCGGGGATTCAAGACCTCCATTGACCCATCCTTCTGCGAGGGGTTGTACCGTATGCCATGCAGCCAGTGCGGCCAGTGTGTCATGGCATGCCCTACCGGCGCTTTGACCGAAAGGGACGATACGGAAAAGGTTTTTGAAGCCCTGGCAGATCCAAATAAATTTGTAGTGGTGCAGACGGCTCCGGCGGTAAGAGTAGCCCTGGGAGAAGCCTTTGGTCTGGAACCCGGCAGTATTGTGACAGGGCAGATGGTGGCAGCCCTTCGGAGGCTGGGGTTTGACAGAGTATTCGACACAGATTTCACTGCAGACCTCACCATCATGGAAGAGGGCAGTGAGCTCATCGAGCGCCTTGAAGCCGGAGGGAAATTGCCCCTCATCACTTCCTGCAGCCCGGGATGGATAAAATTCTGCGAGCATTTTTATCCGGAATTCCTCGACAATCTTTCCACCTGCAAATCTCCGCAGCAGATGATGGGCGCTCTGATAAAGACCTACTATGCCGCTAAAGCAGGGCTTAATCCTGAAAATATAGTTGTGGTGTCGGTGATGCCGTGCACAGCCAAAAAATTCGAGGCTCAGAGAGGGGAAATGGTATCCAGCGGATACATCGATGTGGATATAGCTATAACTACCAGGGAACTTTCCAGAATGATAAAGGAAATGGGAATAGATATTTCCAAACTGGAACCCGAGGAATACGATCTCCCGCTAGGCATATCCACCGGTGCCGGCGTCATATTCGGAGCTACCGGCGGGGTTATGGAAGCGGCCATCAGAACAGCATATGAACTGGTGACCGGTAAGGAGCTGGAAGACATTAATTTTACTCCGGTAAGAGGTCTTGACGGTATAAAAGAAGCGGAGCTAGCTATCAACGGCACCATTTTAAAAGCCGCCGTAGCTCATGGCCTGGCCAATGCGCGAAAGCTTCTCGAAGCCGTGAAAGCCGGACAAAAAACATACCATTTTATAGAAGTTATGGCATGTCCGGGCGGCTGTTTGGGAGGAGGAGGCCAGATTATTCCCACGGATAATGACGTAAGACAAAAGCGCATGCAGGCCATATATGAGGCCGATAAATCCATGAGGCTAAGGAAATCCCATGAAAATCCGGCAGTACAGCAGCTTTACAGGGATTTTCTGATAAAGCCCTTGAGCCACAGGGCTCATGAACTTCTCCATACCGATTACACCCCAAGACCCAGGGTTTTGGCCCGGGAATAATCCCCGGGCTTTTTTGTATTAATTTGAAAAATATTACAATCAAATTCTAACATATAATTATAGAACACGGGCTTCTTTTATTGTATAATGAATATGTGAAATTAGCTTTATAATCATCCTGCTATATTTATTGACAACTTTAAAAATTTTTTTGGTATCTGAATTAAATAAATTGTATGCAATAACCGTTGTAATAATGTATACTATATACTTGTGAAAAGAAATATTAGCTTAAAAAGGATTATTTTAAAAGGTTTTTAAAAAAAAATGTCGAACTATTATTAGGTTTTACTTTAAAAGGAGAGGTGAAACGATGCTCAAAACCTTCAGAGGAGGTATACATCCTCCTTACAATAAAGACCTTACAAAGCATAAACCTGTCGAGACGGCAAAATTGCCCGACAGGGTAATAATCCCCATGAGTCAGCATGTAGGGGCTCCATGCGAACCCATAGTAAAAGTTGGGGACCTGGTAAAAAAAGGCCAGAAGATTGGTGAAGCCAGGGCATTTGTATCAGCACCAATTCATGCCAGCATATCAGGCAAGGTGACGGCTGTGGAGCCAAGGCCTCATCCCGGTGGAGGCATGGTAATGTCGGTGGTGATAGAGTCCGATGGCAAGGACGAGCTGTTTGAAGGTATAAATGCTCCGAAACCCCTGGCAGAGCTCTCGCCTGACGAGATTAAAAACCTTATCCGGGAATCGGGCATAGTAGGTATGGGAGGTGCAGGTTTTCCCACTCAGGTAAAGTTGTCACCACCGCCCGGGAAGACCATTGATACCATCATAGTAAACGGTGCCGAGTGCGAACCGTATCTCACGGCGGACCACAGGTTGATGGTTGAAAGACCCGATGATGTAGTATTAGGTCTTGAGGCAATAATGAAGGCCACAGGAGTGAAAAATGGATATATTGCCATCGAAGAGAACAAGCCCGATGCCATTGAGGCCATCAGAAAGGCCATACAAGCAAAAGATGGCATCGAACTGGTAGAACTGGCTACCAAGTACCCTCAGGGCGGAGAAAAACAGCTCATAAATGCTGTCACCGGTCGGGAAGTGCCTTCGGGTGGTCTTCCTATGGATGTGCATGTTATAGTTGACAATGCCGGCACATGTGCTGCCATTGCCAATGCCATCAAAACCGGCATGCCTCTGGTGGAAAGGATAGCTACCGTAACAGGCACAGCAGTAAATGAACCCAAGAACCTCTTAATAAGAATAGGAACACCCTTTTCCGAAATTATTGAACAGTGTGGAGGATTTAAGGGAGAAGCGGGCAAGGTTATTATGGGGGGCCCCATGATGGGTCTTGCCCAGTCGGTGCTGGATGTACCTGCCATAAAAGGGACTTCAGGTATACTTGTACTGGCTAAAAATGATGTTGTTTTATCAGAGCAATCGCCTTGCATACGCTGCGCTCGCTGTGTAGATGCATGTCCGATACATCTGTTGCCCACTACATTGGGCAAATTTGCAGAAAGAGGCATGTGGACCGAAGCCGAAGAATATCATGCTCTTGACTGCATAGAGTGTGGATGTTGCGCATATGTTTGCCCTGCTCATATTCCTTTGACGCAGCTTATCAGACTTGCTAAAAATCACATAGTTGCTTCAAAGAAAAAATAATATTAATATAGGAAAAAATTTAAGCACTTAAAATGGTGCGAAAGAAACCCAGAAAAATTGTGTAAATTTGAAACATGTATATATAAAGCAAAGGCAGGAGGGATAATTGGATGGGAGAATATAAGTTTATTACCACTTCATCTCCCCATATTCATTCGGGAGAAAGTGTTCAGAAAATAATGTTCAACGTGGCAGGTGCTTTAATGTTGCCAGCAGCTGCAGGTATATATTTTTTCGGGATGAGAGCTTTAGTTCTTGTTATCATAACAACACTGGCAGCAGTATTGACAGAGGCTATCTTTCAAAAACTCAGGGGCAAGCCCATCACCATCTGGGATGGCAGTGCCGTGGTAACTGGGATTCTTCTGGCATTGAACCTTCCGCCGGGACTTCCACTATGGATGGCGGTGGTGGGCGCTGCAATAGCTATATCCCTGGGAAAACAGGTTTACGGCGGCCTCGGAATGAACCCCTTTAACCCGGCTCTCATTGGCAGGGTGTTTTTGATGATTACCTTCCCGGTACAGATGACTACATGGATAAATCCGGTGGATGGCACCACTGGCGCCACACCGCTTCAGATGATGAAAATGCAGGGCGTGTCCACCGACTATGCCAGACTTTTCCTAGGAAATATAGGCGGTTCTCTGGGAGAGACCTCGGCACTGATGATAATTTTGGGAGGATTGTATCTATTGTATAAAGGATATATAGAATGGAGAATTCCAACATTTTATCTGGGGACAGTAGCGGTTCTATCCATATTGTTAGGCCGGGATCCTGTGTTTGAACTTCTTTCAGGCGGTTTGATGCTGGGGGCTTTTTTCATGGCTACCGATATGGTGACGTCACCAATCAGCAGGCTGGGGAAGATAATTTTTGGCCTGGGAGCCGGCATTTTTACTGTAATCATCAGATTTTACGGCGGGTATCCTGAAGGCGTGTCCTTTTCCATACTATTAATGAACGCCTTTACTCCTGTAATAAACAGATACACAGTACCTAGGATTTACGGGGAGGTGAAGGCAAGATGAATCAATATGCGAGAATGATAGTTGTCCTTACGATTATTTCCCTAGCGGCTGGAGCAGTACTGGCCTTTTCTTATGAAGTGACGAACCCCAAGATTCAGGAGCAGGCCCAGCAGGCTCTTCAGCAGGCGGTTTTAAAGGTCATTCCCGGTGCAGAAAAAATGACCACAGTTGAAAAGGGAGGAATGACATTTTACATCGGCACGGATAATCAGGGGAACAAGAAAGGGATTGCTTATAAAACAACGGGATCGGGGTTCAGCGGTTCTATTGAAATAATGGTTGGATATAATCCCCGGGAAGGCAAACTCACCGGTATAGAAATTTTAAGCATGTCCGAAACTCCGGGCCTTGGAGCCAGAATAAAAGAGCCGGCTTTTACAGACCAGTTTAAAAACAAATCCGTCAATGATGAATTTATTCCCAAGAAGGATGTTAAGGTTATAACAGGTGCGACCATTTCTCCTACGGCGGTTTCAAAAGCCATAAAAACTTCCCTTGCAGAAGTCACTAAAATATTTCCCGTGGGAGGCGATTTCTGATGACACAACTAATAAGAGATTTTACAAATGGATTATGGAATGAAAATCCAATATTCAGGGCGGTTATCGGCATATGCTCAGCCCTGGCGGTGACAACGGCAGGGCAAAACGGTATTGCCATGGGCCTTGCACTTACATTTGTGCTTACATGCTCCAGCATTCTTGTGTCGCTTTTAAGAAATATCATTCCGCCAAAAGTTAGGATACCGTGCTATATTATAGTCATAGCAACTTTTACTACTATGGTCGACCTTTTTATGAAGGCTTATTTCCCGCCTTTATACCAGGTTATGGGAATATTTATTCCTCTGATTGTAGTAAACTGTATAGTCCTCTGGAGGGCTGAAGGCTTTGCATCTAAAGCAAGCCTGGCCAGATCTATCGCCGATGCTCTGGGGATGGGGCTCGGATATGCATGGGCGATTACGTTAATAAGTGTGGTGAGGGAAGTGCTGGGCTCCGGGACCCTGTTTGGGATAAATGTGATGGGCCGGGCTACTCACTGGGTAATCATGCTGCTGCCTCCTGGAGCATTTCTGGTTATGGGTATCCTGGTAGGCATAATGAATATGATCACAAGAAAATCTGTTAAAAATACGCATTCCCACTAGGGAGGTGGTGCATTTATGCTGAAAGAATTATTTTTCATTATCATAGGTTCAGTACTGGTCAATAACTTTGTATTCTCCAGATTTCTCGGCAATTGCCCCTTCCTGGGGGTTTCAAGCAAGACGGAAACCGCTGTCGGCATGGGCATGGCCACCACTTTTGTTTTGACCATGACAGCGGTTGCAGCTTATTTTATACAGAATTTTATACTTGTGCCGTTTGGTCTGGCGCCATTTTTACAGATAGTATCTTTCATTTTGGTAATCGCCTCGCTTGTACAGCTGGTGGAAATGGTGGTTTTAAAGATAAGTCCCGCACTTTACAATGCTTTTGGCATATATCTTCCTTTGATAACCACAAACTGTATAGTGCTGGCGGTAGCGCTTTTAATTCCGCAAAAAAATTACAATTTAATTGAAAGCACCGTATTTGGCGTTGGGGCCGGCCTTGGATTTACCCTGGCTCTGATTCTGATGTCGGGCATTCGGGAAGACCTGGAATTTTCCGATGTGCCGGATGCATTGAAAGGGCCGGCAATAGTGTTTATTACAGCCGGTCTGCTTGCCATGATATTTTTGGGATTTGCCGGGCTTGTGCCGCTATGATATAACACATATTGACTGAATGAAAATTGTGAAGCGTGTTAAATACCGGAGGTGAAGACATGGATTTAATCTTAATTTCAACATTGAGTATGGCAGGCCTCGGCCTTGTCTTGGGCGGAGGACTGGTGCTTGCGTCTAAAAAATTTGCCGTGGAAAACGATCCCAGAGTTGACAGAGTTCTTGAAGCATTGCCTGGCGCCAATTGCGGCGCCTGCGGATTTCCGGGATGTTCCGGGCTTGCAAAGGCCATCGTGGAAGGGAAAGCGCCGGTCAATGCATGCGCAGTGGGAGGAGCATCGGTATCCCAAAAAGTGGCCAGTATCATGGGTGTATCAGATATGGGAGCTTCTGCGGATAAAAAAATCGCCCGGGTTCTGTGCCAGGGAGGAAATAAAGAGGCAAAACTAAAATCGGACTATCACGGAGTGAAATCATGCCGGGCAGCCTCCCTGGTAAACGGCGGCCCGAAAGGTTGCCCATTTGCCTGCATTGGATTTGGGGATTGTGCAAAAGTTTGTCCTTTTGGCGCCATTACCATGAACGATGATGGCCTACCAGTAATAGATGAAGAAAAATGCACGGGCTGCGGCTTATGCGTTAAAGAATGCCCCAAATTTGTTATAGCCCTTACGCCGGAAAGAAATGAAGTCCACGTGCGCTGCAGGACGACGATGAAGGGCAAGGATACCCGCGATGTCTGCAGCATAGGATGTATAGCATGCAAGCGCTGCGAAAAGGCATGCCCCTTTGATGCGATTCATGTTGTCAACAATGTGGCTGTAATAGATTATGCAAAATGCCGAAACTGCATGAAGTGTGTTGAGGTATGTCCCACAAAGACCATAACGTCAGCTTTTACCGAGCGGAAAAAAGCCGTCATTGACGACAAATGCATAGGCTGCACTATATGTGCGAAGAATTGCCCGGTCAGCGCCATACAGGGCGAATTAAAGAAAAAACATGTAGTAAATCAAGAGCTCTGCATCGGCTGCAGCATTTGTGAGGAGAAATGCCCAAAGGACGCCATAACTATGGTAAGGGCGGGACAGAAGGCAGAATACAGTTGCTCGTAATGCAATGAGGCAAGGAATGGAAGGAAAGCAACCCGCGTCGTATTATATAACAAGCGGTAATGAAATATGAGTGCAAACCGTTTTAAACCTCTTCTTATACAAGGAGAGGTTTTTTGATTTTTATACTCAGGTGTGGATTAATGAGCCGCAGACTAAAAAATTTTTTCAAAAAAACTTCACAAATTTATCATACTTTTTATAAATTTTTACCTTAAACTTATTTTGGAAATAGGGTCAACAAAAAATAAAAAAAAGGGGTGAATTTGATGATTAATCGGTTTTATATTTTAAAATTTCCTAAAAGAATGTTGTACCTATTGTTTTCTCTGGTTTTTATTTTTACTGTAATGTATTCAGCGCCGGCAAATGCGGCCGGGAATCTTACGATTTTCACCAATTATCCGGGAATAACGACACAGCCGGGAAGCAGTGTATCGTTTCCTCTCACCATAAGCGGACCATCCGGTTATGTCAATTTAAAGGTAGCATCCCTGCCTGCCGGATGGACCGGGCAAATTTTCGGAAATGGTATGGAAATTCATGAAGTATTTATCCCCTCCAATGACACGGCCCAGGCGGAGCTCCGGGTTCAGATACCTCAGAACGAAAAGGACGGAAATTATAATCTTCGGATTGAAGCCGTCAGCTCAAATAGTCGTGCATATTTGTCGTTAAATATAAAGATAAAAGCGGGTGCCAGCGGTGGGGATAAGCTCGATGTACAGTACCCTTCGCTGAGCGGTCCTGACACAGCGAGTTACAGTTTTCGTGCAACTTTGTATAATAACAGCGGTCACGGTCGTTTCTACAGTTTGGGTGCCAACGCTCCAGAAGGGTGGCAGGTTTCTTTCAAGCCGGCTTACCAGCAAAATCAGATAACAAGCCTGAGCCTAGAAGCAGGCAAAACCCAGGACCTTGATGTAGAAGTTCAGCCTCCGGAAGGAGTCAAAGCGGGCAAATACAGTATCACCGTAGCTGCTGTTTCTGGAAATGAAGCTGTCAAAACAAACCTGGAAGTGGTAATAACAGGCACATATAGATTAAATTTAACAACTCCCTCGGGACGTTTGAATGCGGATACTATTGCGGGCCAGAGAGGAGCAGTAACACTGCAATTGGAAAACAAGGGCAGTGCCGACCTTCAAAATATTAATTTTTCAGCCCAGGCACCTGACAACTGGTCGGTGACTTTTGAACCCACCAGCATAGATAGACTGGCGAGCGGAGAAAAAAGACAGGTGACAGCCTTCATAACTCCTTATGGCAAGGCCATCGCCGGAGATTATGCGTTGAGCATTACTGCTTCTACCAAAGAAACTTCCACCAGTGCGGATATTCGGGTAACGGTGCATACATCCACGCTCTGGGGTCTGGTGGGTGCCGCAGTGGTTATAGGCGTAATTTTATGGGTTGTATGGACATTTAATAAGTATGGGCGGCGATAGAGATGGGACAGGATGGCATAATTACGACCGTTGACCTCACAAAAACATACGGAGATATAACTGCTGTGGACCACCTGAACCTGGTGATAAACTCCGGAGAGATTTTCGGCCTTCTGGGTCCCAACGGAGCGGGGAAAACCACCACTATACTCATGTTGATGGGGTTGACAGAACCGACGTCAGGCAGCCTCCGGGTGGGTGGATATGATCCGATGAGAGATGCTCTTGATGTAAAAAGAATAGTCGGATATATGCCGGATAATATCGGGTTTTATGATGACCTGACAGGACGGGAGAATCTGCGGTATACTGCAAGACTGAATCATATTTCCGAGAGGGAGGCTGAAGCCAGAATACAAAGCCTGCTGAAAAATGTGGGGCTTGCGGAATCGGCTGATAGAAAGGTTAAGGAGTACTCCAGAGGCATGCGCCAGCGGCTTGGGATTGCAGATGTGCTTTTGAAGGACCCGAAGATTATAATCTTCGACGAACCGACTCTTGGCCTTGACCCGGAAGGGGCAAAAGAATTGCTGGACATGATAAGAGATATGGGCCGAAAAGAAGGAAAGACCGTGATTATATCATCACACCTGCTCCTTCAGATGCAGTCAGTATGTGACAGGGTCGGGATTTTTGTAAAAGGGAAACTAATCGTAGAAGGGAGAATAAGGGATCTGGCAGCGAGACTATCAAGCGGTTGCAATGTGATTGAAGTTAGAGCCGAACCTATGGAGCGGCTGGCCGATGCTGTCAAATCGGTGGCTGGAGTCCTGGATATCGAAATGGAAGGCGATATGTTGCTTGTCAAAGGGGATGGAGAGAATCTGGCGCCTCGCATCGTCGCTGAGCTTGCCGCTCGCAGCATGGCAGTTTACCATCTTAAAGTCAGAGAATATAACCTGGATGACATTTACCAGCAATACTTTCGGGGGGAAGAGGTGAAACAAAATGGCAGCAGCAAGCTCTAGTAAAATAAATAAAGAGGTTGAAGAAAAAGTAATAAGCCGCAGAAGCGGAAATCTTGAAACGGTATTCAGAAAAGAACTGGCGGATCAGTTTTCCAGCAGCCGTTTTTTCATTCTTTTTTTTCTTATTATGATAACCGGCGCGGTTTCATTCTATGCAGCGGTTCAGAACCTCTCAGGCGGCGCAACGGGGGATAATGAGTTTGTTTTAATAAGAATTTTTACCAAGGCGGGCAATTCTCTGCCACCTTTTACATGGTTTTTATCCCTGCTTGGCCCTTTGGTTGGTCTTGCTATGGGATTTGACGCAATTAATGGAGAACAAAATCGAGGCACTATGAGCAGATTGCTGTCTCAACCCGTATATCGCGATGATGTTATAAACGGCAAGTTTCTGGCAAGGCTCGCAGTGCTTGCCGTTGAGACTTTTGCCCTGGGAGGTTTTGTCGGCGGCATGGGAATACTCATGACGGGTGTAGCACCGACGGGAGAAGAAATCGCACGGCTCCTGCTTTATCTGGCTTTAAGCGTAGTCTATATGGCTTTCTGGTTGGCTCTCTCGATGCTGTTTTCTCTACTTTTTCGACAGAGCGCCACATCTGCACTTGGTGGAATAGCCCTCTGGCTGTTGTTTTCCATATTCATTCCGCTTCTGGCGGGAATGGTGGCCGACGCCGTATTTCCAATAGATGATCAATCCCCGGCAATTACCCAGCTTTACAATATCGAATTAAAGCAGGGCTTGGCTCGTTTATCTCCATCGACTTTATACAGTGAAGCTTCTGTAACGCTTCTTTCCCCTGACGTCAGAACTCTGGGACCGGTGCTTGCGGAACAAGCATCAGGAGCAATAAAGGGATTTTTGCCTCTGGGCCAGAGCATTTTGCTCGTATGGCCGCATCTTACCGGATTGGTCGCAGCGACCCTTATAATCTTTGCCGTCACGTATACTTTATTTTTGCGCCAGGAAATCCGGGCATAAAATGAAACGTCTGCATGTCTGTAATGCAGCCAAATGAGAGGCAGGAAGTACAAGGTTATAGGTGACAAATAGAGGAAATTGGCAAAGCCAGTTTCAATATTGAAAAATTTAGTTTATCCTGACGTAAGAGGAGAATACTTGGTAAAAAGTATCTCCTTTTTTTATGCCCAAAAAAGTGAGTCAGGTGAGTCAGGTGACGGTTCTGTGACTCATCCGACTCCAAAAAACAAAATTTAAAGGCCGGTAAAACCGGCCAAAATATTGTTTAATAAGAAATTTTTATCTTGACAAATAATAGAATGAAGGATAATATAAATATAAATATAAGTAATCCAATCAATTAACTCGGAAATAAAATATAAGGGGGAATCATTTTGAAAGACATCGATATATTAAAGACCATTGCCGATAATGTAGTGGAGATGGAAGAAGAACTTACGGCAAAAAATTCAAAAAAAGCATTAGAGATGAATATCAATCCGCTCACCATCATCAATCAAGGGCTGGTAATCGGCATGAATGAGGCGGGCAGGCTCTTTGAGGAAAATGAATATTTTGTGCCGGAACTGCTGCTATGCTCCGATGCCATGTACGCAGGACTTGAAGTGGTGACTCCCCATATTAAAAAAGAGGAAACCCATGTTTTGGGAAGGGTTGTCATAGGAGTTGTAGAAGGAGATACCCATGATATAGGGAAAAATCTGGTAAAAGTACTGCTTCAGGCATCGGGTTTTGAAATTATCGACCTGGGGAGGAATGTTCCTGCTCGGGACTTTGTAAACAAGGCAAAGCAAGTAGATGCGGATCTCATCTGCCTTTCCACACTGATGACTACAACTATGGGAGAAATGAAAAAAGTAATTGAGCTACTGAAAGAAGAAAGATTGCGCGATAGGGTCAAAGTGTTGGTGGGCGGGGGCCCCATATCCGAAAGTTTTGCCCGGAAGTCCGCTGGAGTTTAGAAACTATATGAGAAGTTTAGGTAAAAGGCATCTTGAAATTGTTCTGGAACTTCTGGAAAAAGGCGCTGACGGCATTATGATATTTGATGACCTTGCAGGTTCAAAAGGACCTGGGACTTATGATCTCCCCTTTTGGGAAAGTATATTGTCTACCATCCATATCAGGATATGTAGGAGCCGACATCACCGCGGGTGTTCTTGCCACCGGCATGCATAAAAACAGTGAGAAGTCACTTCTGATGGATATAGCTGTCCGTATCGTTGAATATGATGGAAAGCCGGCCTTTATGGTAACACAACCCAGGGAAGATATACCGGCCATTTATTTAACTTCCCGGGATATACGCCAGGTCCAGCTGGCCAAAGGCGCTCTGTGGGCAGGGATAACCGCACTTTTAGAACAAAAGGGGTTAAAACCCGGGGATTTGGGAAAGGTGTATGTGGCAGGAGCCTTCGGTGCCCATCTTCGACCGGAAAGCCTGATAGGTATCGGAATGGCGGCCATGGAGTGGAAAGATAAGATAATTTTTGTTGGCAACACCTCAAAGGCCGGTGCAGCGATGTGCTTGCTTTCTAAAAAGATAAGGGAAGAAATGAAGGAGCTTACCGATAAAGTAAAATATGTAGAACTTTCCATGCTGCCTGATTTTGACAGGGTGTTTACCCGAAGCTTGAAATTTCCGAAGGGGGATATGTGTCATGGTCGGCAGACAGAGGATAATTGATATGTTCCTTGATAAAAATACAGCCGCCGCTTCGGCTTTTGCTACCGAGTTCTGGGCTTTAAACCGGAGGGGGTATACCATAAAGGAATTTCTGGATAATCCTTTTAAACTTGCTCCTGTGGTTATAGAAGAGGCTCTGAATATTGACTCGGATATATTTTTCCTGTTGGCGGGCCTTACATCTGTACCTGTCATGGCTTTGGGAGGCGAACTGAAATTTCCCGAAAAGGGTGCGCCTTTTATGGAAAATCCGCTCATTAGGGATAAATCGGATTTATTTAAACTTGATATAAATAAGATAAAATCCGATAGGAATGTAAATTCTCTACGGCAGATAGCAGATTTCATAAATGAAAAGGTAAAAGAAAAAATTATCCTTGCGGTCAACTGCCGTGCACCTTTCACCCAGGCTGCACAAATGGTGGGCCCGGATACATTTATGAGAATGCTGAGGAAAGATGAGAATTTTGCAAATGAAGTTTTAAGATTTTCCACCGAGATTTTCCTGGAATATGTTACTCTCTTTATAGAAAGCGGGATAGAAATGATATATATATCCGACCCTTCGGCGTCAGGGGATTTGATATCAAAGAGGCATTTTGAAAAGTTTGCCTTTCCTTATCTTGATAAGATAAACCGATATATAAAAAGCAAAGGGGCTAAAACCTTTTTTCATATCTGTGGTGATACAGGAGACCGCCTGGATTTGATAAGGGAAATCGGACCGGATATTATGTCTGTAGACCACAAAATAGATATTGGCGAAGCGAAAAGACTATTGGAAGATAAAGTGATCCTGGCGGGAAACATAGACCCTTCATCGGTGATGGAATACGGGAGCGTTGCCGATGTAGCCAGGGCAGCCAAGGAGTGCATTAAAAAAGCAGGGCATGGAAGGTTCATACTGATGCCGGGATGCGAAATTTCTGGAGAAACGCCGCTAGAAAATATAAAGGAGATGCTTAAAATTGGACATTCATCAAAGTTAAATAAAGATTGATCGGGATGAAACTTTTCCATTGGGAAATTTTATTTCTGCTTGTGACGATTTGAGGTATGAATATTCCGGTGTAAAAAGTCGATTTTGAGTGCCTTAGAGTTTTTACACTAATCAATTATTGGAGGGGAATTGAAATGAGTAAAGTTGTGAACGACATAAGAGAACTTATAGGTCAAACACCAATACTAAAAATCAATAATTTTTCACTGCCGGAAGGAGTAAATATCTATGCAAAGCTGGAATATTTCAACCCCGGTGGCAGTGTAAAAGATAGGATTGGAAACTTCATGCTGGAAGCAGCCGAAAAGCAAGGATTAATCAAAAAAGGGGGAACAGTTATAGAGCCCACGGCAGGCAACACGGGTATCGGCATTGCTCTGGCCGCATTAAACAGGGGATACAGGGTCATTTTCGTAATACCGGAGAAGTTTTCCGTAGAAAAGCAGGAACTCATGAAAGCTTTGGGGGCTGAAATCATTCATACTCCCACCGATAAGGGCATGGAAGGAGCCATTGAGAAAGCGAAGGACCTGGCCGAAAACATCGAGGGCTCTTTTATACCAAATCAATTCGAAAACATGGCAAATCCCCTGGCCCATTATAAAACTACCGGCCCGGAAATATATAAGCAGCTCGACGGTAAGATAGATTATTTTGTAGCAGGAGTGGGAAGCGGCGGTACCTTTACCGGAACTGCAAGGTTTTTAAAAGAAAGAGACTCCAAGATAAAGGCGGTGGCTGTGGAACCTGTGGGTTCCATTCTTGGAGGAGGGCCCAAAGGACCACATAAAACTGAAGGCATCGGCGTGGATTTTATTCCCAAAACTCTGGATGTTAAACTCATTGATAAAGTAGTGACTGTTTCTGATGAGGATGCTTTTAATATGGTAAAAGAGCTGGCAAAAAAAGAAGGGGTGCTGGTAGGTAGTTCTTCAGGTGCCGCTTTTTATGCGACCTTACAGATTGCTGGGGAACTTACCTCACCGGCAAACATAGTAACCATCTTTCCTGATGGTAGTGAGCGGTATTTGAGCAAAAAGATTTACCATGGAGGAATATAAATTGAGAGAAGATACCAAAGTTCTTCATACGGGCTTTGAAATAGATGACAGGACGGGAGCGGTAAGTTATCCTATATATCAAGTTTCCACTTACAGACAAAAAGAGCCGGGGGAGCATTCGGGCTATGAATATTCCCGCACGGGAAATCCAACACGGGAAGCCTTGGAAAATGTGATCGCAAGCCTGGAGGAAGGCAGGAGAGGTTTTGCCTTTGCTTCCGGGATGGCAGCCATCACGGCGGTTTTCATGCTGTTTACAAAAGGGGATAACATCATAGTTTCCGATGATGTCTATGGCGGGACTTATAGAGTTTTAACCAAAATCTTCGATAATCTAGGGATAGAAGCCACTTATGTAAACACTAGCGAATTACATCAGGTGGAAAGGGCTATCAAAAAAAACACTCGGGCGATATATATAGAAACCCCCACAAACCCATTGTTAAAAATAACCGACATTAATGAAGTTTCAAGGCTTGCAAAAAAGTTTAATCTTAAAGTTATCGTAGACAACACCTTTATGACCCCTTACTGGCAAAAGCCTTTAGCCCTTGGGGCGGATATTGTCATTCACAGCGCCACCAAGTATCTTGGCGGACACAGTGACGTAGTAGCAGGACTAGTGGTAGTAAAAGAAAAAGAACTGGCAGAAAAGCTTCATTTTATACAAAACTCTACCGGAGGAATCCTTGGCCCCTTTGACTCATGGCTTTTGATGAGGGGCATAAAGACTCTGGGAGTCCGCATGGAACGCCATGAACAAAATGCCAGGGAACTTTCGTCATGGCTTATTACATTACCGGATGTAAAAAAGGTATACTACCCTGGACTTTCGGGTCACCAGGGCCATGAAATCCAGAAAAAGCAAGCCGGAGGATTTGGGGGCATGATATCTTTCGAGCTTCAAACTCCAGAACTTGCGGATAAACTTCTAAGGAATGTAAGAGTCATTACTCTTGCCGAAAGTTTAGGAGCGGTTGAAAGCCTTATAAGCCTTCCGGCTAAAATGACCCATGCCTCTATTCCCGAAGGAGAACGAAAGGCCAGAGGTATCAGCGACAGCCTGGTGCGCCTTTCGGTAGGTATAGAAAATGTAGAAGACCTGAAGGAAGATATCCTTTTCGCTTTGGGTTTATAATACCAATTTATTGATGAAAGGATTAAACGCCAGGTGCTTTCAGTGGTGTTGTTTTATGGTATTTGAAAGTTAAAATATTGTAAATAAAAATGAGATTTTAAGGAGGACTTGCAAATGAAAAGAATTTTTGTATCGGTATCGGTATTGGTATTAGTATTGGCTACCCTATTTATTATCGGATGTGGTACTAAAAAAGCCACTGGACCCGATAGACAAAATCAGAGTTCCAGTCAAGCACAAACAGCTCAAACGGAAAATCTCCTGGAAAAAATAAAAAAAGAAGGAGTTATAAAAATAGGTACCGAAGGCACATATGCGCCCTTTACTTTTCATGATAAATCGGGGGAATTGACCGGATTTGATGTGGATATTGCCAGAGAAGTGGCAAAACGTTTGGGAGTGAAGCCTGAATTTATTGAGACAAAATGGGATGGAATGTTTGCAGGTCTTGACGCAAAAAGGTTTGATGTGGTTGCAAATGAAGTAGCCATAAGAGACGATAGGAAGGAAAAATACGATTTTTCAAACCCATATATCGTTTCCAAAGCGGTACTCATAGTCCATAAAGACAACAACGATATAAAAAAATTTGAAGATTTAAAGGGCAAAAAGTCAGGTCAGTCTTTAACGAGCAATTATGCTGACTTGGCTAAATCTTATGGAGCTGAGGTCATTCAGACGGAAGGATTTAATCAAGCGGTTGATTTACTACTGTCGAAGCGTATTGATGCAACAATAAATGACAGCCTATCATTCCTTGATTTTAAAAAACAGAGACCAGATTCACCTATAAAGGTAGTTGACGAACAGAAAGATATACAGAAAAGTGCGTTTTTATTCAGAAAGGGGAATGAAGAGTTAATAAAGGAGATAAATAAGATTTTAGAAGAAATGAAAAATGATGGAACTTATCTTGAAATATCTAAAAAATGGTTTGGGGAAGATGTGTCTAAATAATGATGGATCTTATAGTAAACAATGAGAGATTTTTAAGGGTTGCGGGTATCCTGGTACATTCTTTTTTTCCTCTATTAAAGGCCGGCATCTATTTTACGGTTCCATTGACCATTATTTCCTATTTTCTGGGATTGGTTGTAGCCATTTTCACTGCTATTGCCAGGATCTCTGATATTAAGATGCTGGAACGCATATCAAGGTTTTATGTTTGGATCATAAGAGGTACCCCGTTGCTCGTTCAATTATTCATCATATTTTACGGCTTGCCTAGTATCGGTGTCACCCTGGATGCTTTTACCTCGGCTATAATAGGTTTTACGCTAAATGTAGGAGCATATAACTCGGAAGTTTTTAGAGCCTCCATTTTGTCGATTTCACAAGGACAATGGGAAGCCGGTCAGGCTCTAGGCATGTCACGTGCACAGATATTGGTATATATAATTCTTCCCCAGGCGATGCGGGTAGCTGTACCTCCGCTGTCTAACTCCTTTATTAGTCTTGTAAAAGATACGTCCCTTGCGGCTACTATCACCGTGACCGAGATGTTTCAAAAAGCCCAGCAAATTACTGCAGCTACCTACGAGCCTTTATGGCTATATAGTGAAGCAGCTTTCATATATCTCATTTTCAGTTCAGTTCTTTCCATGTTTCAGGGATGGATGGAAAAGAAATTTGAATAATAAGAATATCCCTTGACAATAGTGATTAAAAGTAATATATTATTACCATAATTTTAAATAATCTTATATAAGTACTATAAATACTCCATACAAACGAATATTAAAAACTCTTATCAAGAGTAGGCTGAGGGACTGGCCCGATGATGCCCGGCAACCCGGTGAAGAGCCGAAGGTGCTAATTCCTGCAGAACAGAGATGTCTTGAGAGATGGCTCACGCCGTTGCCAGGGTAAAACACCCTGTGTAACAGGGAATCTATGGCATTTCCGACGTCTTCATCGATATTAAGATAGTCTGTACCTTCACAGCTTTAGTAATCCTGGTCACAGGCATTTGGCAGACAGGGGTCCACGGTACTGACGTGAGTAAAAACCGGTACAAATGACATTAAATTTGGAGGAAATGATGATGCTAAAAGGCTTCATGACAAAGCTTACTCATTTGGGCGAGAAAAACCCATCTTCAGTTTCCGGGAGCAAATCACTACCTATTTCTTTAAGTTCGGTGTTTACTTTTGATGATGTTGAGACCCTGGACAAAGTATACGAAGGTCAAGCTAAAGGGTATGTCTACACAAGAATGAGTAACCCCGTCCATGATGCATTAAAAGAAATAATGTCCGACATCGATGGCGGAGAAGACGCCCAGGTTTATTCATCAGGTATGGCCGCAATCACTATGTCGATTCTGGCACATATAAAATCCGGTGATCATATCATAGCTGCCAATGTATTATATGGAGGAAGTTTTCAGTTTTTAAAGGATGAACTTAAGAAATTTAATGTTGAAGTTACTTTTGTAGACCCTGTACATGACGATATAGAACCGTATTTCAAACCTAATACTAAGATAGTATATGTGGAAACCATATCAAATCCTTTAATGGAAGTAATTGATATACCTGCTATTGCAAAAGTTGCGCATAAACATAATGCCAAAGTGATCATTGACAATACCTTTGCCACACCCATCATATGTGAGCCGTTAAAATTGGGAGCCGATGTGGTTGTATACAGTGCCACAAAATTTTTAAACGGACATAGTGACATCCTGGGAGGTGTAGTAGTCTCGGATAAAGAGACGATAAAGAGAGTTAGCTCGACCGGAGTTCTTTATGGACCAACTATGAGTCCATTCGATGCATGGCTTTTGATAAGAAGTCTCAGGACGCTGGAGTTGAGAATGATCCAACATTCGAATAATGCGATGAAGCTGGCCGTTTTTTTGGAAAATCATGATAAAATAAAAAAAGTATACTATCCGGGCCTCTCGACATCTCCGTCATATAATGTGGCAAAAAAGATCTTTAACAACAATCTTTTTGGAGGAATGCTCAGCATAGACCTGGAAAATGGTGAGAAAGGTGCATATGATCTGATACGAGAACTTGAGACAATAAAATTTGTTCCTAGCCTTGCCGGAGTGACTACTTCAGTATCCTATCCGGTAAAGACTTCCCATAGAGCAATGAATGATGATGAACTTAAAAGCGCTGGTATATCAAAAGGACTGATCAGAATTTCTGCGGGCCTGGAAAATATTGATGATATAATTTCAGAGTTTGATAGAGCTTTGAAAAAAATATAGATTTTATTTAATTGGCCAGACTTACTGGAGACTAAGTTCATGTTATAAAAACATAACTTGGTCTCCTTTTGTTTTTTGGGGAGAATATTATGGTTTATAGTCTACCAACTGTTGTTGTGTTAGATTTCGTTTCTCTCAGGTCTTTTTTTAGAACAGTGTATCTGACATTAAGAATAGCCATAGGTTTCACTTCTATTATAGTATTTCTAACAAAAAATTAAATATCCTGCTCGTGATGTCTTTGATATTTTTGTGAAATATATTCGAGATAAGTTGACTAAAAACATAGGAATAGTATAAAATAAAAATATACCCCATTGGGGTATAAAAATCTAAAGGAGGGTAAAAATGGATAAAAAACACGGTGGTTTATTTCATGAGTTATTGATGATGCTGTGTTGTTTGCTTCCTCTGGTTTTGATTTTCGCTTTTTCCAGGTTCGGCGCCAGGAGTGTCTTATCATACGGTTTTCTATTGCTCTGCCCACTGATGCACATCTTTATGATGAGGGGTATGTTTGGCGGGCACGATAAGGAAAGCTGTCATGGAGATAAAAATTTCGAAAGTAAAAGAAGTTAAGCGATGAACCGCAAAAAATAGAGAGGTTGAAGGGAAATGCGTAAGATCATAACATGGGTTGTGGCAATTGCATTTGCAGCAACAGCTTTGATTTTCTTTTATTTTCTGCTCATTGCGGGTTCCCTCTCGGCGGCAAAACAGGGAATGATGCTGATGTTCATATTTTCACTGGGCCTTGCGATACCGTATTTGATCCTTTCGGTGGCCTTCGGCAAATATTATGATAGGTTAAAGTCATTGATGAGCCGGGGAACTCCTCGAAAGGTGCTGGGTGCAATCATGATTATTTTCGGGATAATGATTCTGACCGGAAATTTCACAAAAATAACTGGGTTGTTGTCCAGAATTTTACCATATAAATTACCCTTTGGAATGTAAGAATGGAGGTGTCCAATGAACATTTTATTTAAACTGGGACCGTTTACGATTTATAAACTGGGATTTTTTGTAGCGTTGGGAATGTTGGCAGGTATGTACTTGGTATTGAAGGAAGCTAAAAGAAAAAGCCTGAATGAAGATGATGTGCTGAATTTTTCCATGCTTATTATTATATCAGGCTTTATAGGAGCACGGTTGCTATTTGTCCTCCTCGATTTACCTTTTTATCTTAAAAATCCTGCCATGATACTACATGTAAATGAAGGGGGTCTATCCTTTCACGGAGCCATACTGGGCGGGTTGATAGCGGCGGTCATTTATACCAGGCTCAAGAAAATCAACTTTTTTAAACTGGCGGATATAGTAGCACCTTCCCTTGCTCTGGCTTATGGCATAGGACGCATAGGATGCGATATATACGGAAAAGTGACGAATGTTCCATGGGCTGTAATGGTGGAAGGTGTTCCCAGGCATCCTGCCCAGCTATATTCCGCCCTGGCGGGTTATACAATGTTCATAATACTATGGAACCGCCGGAAAAAAATCCGATATGACGGAGAGCTTTTTGTGAGCTTTGTGGTACTTTACTCCATCTATCGATTTATAATCGAATTTTTCAGGGACAGTGTGATGGCGGGGCCTCTCTCCGTAGCCCAGTGGACGAGCCTGGTAATTGTGGTGCTGGGGGTTATATATAATCAGGTGAGGATAAGCAAAGTTCTATATAAGAACTTACCGCCTAACCATTTATAACTTGAGATAAGAAATATCTCAAGAATCGCAAAAGCTGAAAATAGCAGGAACTACATTATTCTTGTCACCCATAACCACAAATTGGAAAAATAGGGGATAGGCTGATAAGATTAATAGCTGGGAAAATAGTTTCACCCGAACCAAATGCATTTAGACTTCAGGATAGTAAGGGTAAAGTATAAGAATAAAATAGTTGACAAAATATATCGGAATAGTATAAAATAAATATACCCATTAGGGGTATAAAATTCATGAGGGAGGTATTTACTATGGATTTAAATATAATATGGATACTTTTAGCCGCAGGCTTTATGTTTCTTATGATGAGAGGAGGCGGTTGCTGCGGAGGTCATGGCGGCCATGGAGGACATGGAGGGTATAGCGGAAATGGAGGTCATTCCCATGGAGGATATTCTCATGGAAATCACCAAAATGACATGGAAACCATAGACTTTGCGACAGACCCCGTATGTGGGATGAAGGTCTCAAAAAAAGATGCGGTTATTAGAACTATAGATGGAAAAACCTATTATTTCTGTAGTAAAGACTGCGCCGATTCTTTTAAAGGATAAACAAACTAAAAACTACAGGAGGCGATATCATGGCTAATTGGTTCAGCAAATTCCTGGAAAAACTTGCTAAAGCCAATGAGAAAGAGTTTGCCGGCAAAAAGATGGATTGCTGTGAGTTGCACAGGAACCAGGATAAAGACTATAAACCCAAAGTTGAAAAGCACTAATGTTTTTAAAAATTTGAGTCAGAGAACAAACCTCTGACTTTTTTTTATGAAACTTAGTTTTATTAACCTCAAATATAATCATTTGTCTTTGAGAAAAAAGTTAAGAACTTTATAAACTAATGGTAGGTACATTTATAATTAAAGTTGTCAAAATTAAAAAAGGAAACAGCGATCCTTTGTGGAATATAATAATATACTAATTATTATATCTTGGAATAGGGAGAGGTAATATGAAACTAAACAAGGATAATGCGGTTTTAGGATTTATCGGCACAGGAGTTATGGGCAAGAGCATGGCTTTAAATCTGATGAAGGCAGGTTACAGGGTTCTGGTTTATAACAGAACCAGGTCCAAGGCGGAAGATTTGATAAAACAAGGCGCCCTATGGAAAGATACGGTAGCTGACGTGGCAAAAGAGGCAAATGTCATTATAACAATGGTAGGGTACCCAAGGGATGTGGAAGAAGTCTACCTGGGCGAAAAGGGAATTATAAATAATGCAAAACCCGGGTCATATCTGATAGACATGACCACGTCAAGTCCCATGCTCGCAAAAAGGATTTATAATGCGGCCAAAGATAAAGGCCTATACGCCCTGGATGCACCGGTGTCCGGCGGTGATATCGGCGCCCGGGAAGCCAGGCTTTCCATCATGGTAGGAGGAGATCCGGAGACTTTTGAAGCGGTAAAACCTGTATTTGATGCCATGGGCAAAAATATAGTGTTACAGGGGGGTCCAGGTGCAGGGCAATATACCAAGATGTGCAACCAAATAGCCATCGCATCAGGAATGATAGGAGTTTGCGAAGCCATGGCCTATGCCAAAAAGGCAGGCCTTGATCCGACGACGGTATTAAAGAGCATAGAGTCGGGAGCGGCGGGCAGTTGGTCTTTGAGCAATCTTGCCCCCAGGATGATAAAGGGTGATTTTACTCCGGGATTTTATATAAAACACTTTATAAAGGACATGAAGATTGCCCTGGAATCGGCAAAAGAGATGGGGCTTGAAGTTCCAGGCCTTGAACTTGCTCTGTCTTTATATGAGAAACTTGCCGCCGAAGGGGAAGAAAACAGCGGTACCCAGGCACTTTTCAAATTATATGATAAGTAAAAGTAAAAGCCGTTGGCTCAAGGTCAACGGCTTTCTGCAACATCATCCATTTTTTTTCTTTAAAGAATGTCCATACCCTTTACTTATGGTCCGACCTATGGAGAAAATCCTTCTTTTTATGCAGTTGTTGCACTGCTTTGCATTTTCCCGGATGCATATTTTGTTGGGATATAGTTCATAAAACTCACGATATTTCACCGGAGACACATTCGGCATTATTACATTGGCTCCGGCTTGAAGGGCTTTTTCCCTGCCGTCAGCAGGCCTTAAGGTGGCAAGGGCCGTAGTCGCCGGTATGTGAGTATTTTTAGTAACTATCCTTGTCAATGCGATGACCTTGAGGGTCATCTCCACAGTTCCATTGGGATTTCCCGCCAGAGGGGTGTCCTGATGGCAAATATATGGCCCCACCCCTATCATATCAAGGTCCAGTTCCTTAAACTTGAGGATATCCTGTGCTAAATCTTCAATGCTTTGGCCGGGGAGCCCTATCATTATACCAGAGCCGGTCTGATAACCTATTTGTTTTAGCCATTTCAATATGTTCATGCGATTTTCAAAACTGGAATCAGGGTGGAGTTTGGCATAAAGTTCAGGGTTTGAAGTTTCGAATCTCATGAGGTACCTATCTGCTCCGGCTTCAAAGAATCTTACATAGTCATCATAGGAGCGCTCGCCGATGCTCAATGTAATGGCGAGATCCGCATTGCTTTTTATGAGCCTTATGAGTTCCACCAGCTTATCCGTGGTGTAATACATATCTTCGCCCGATTGCAGCACCACGGTCTTATAGCCCATGTTTGCTGCCAGAACGGCGGTATCCAGGATTTCGTCGATTTCCATGCGGTAACGCTTTATCTTTTTGTTGTCCCGGCGGATCCCGCAATAGAGACAGTTGTTCCTGCAGTAATTGGAAAATTCTATTAATCCCCTAAGGTGAACTTCATCTCCAACGTATTTTTTTCTTATTTTATCCGCTTTTTGGTATAGAAGTTCCAGCTGTTCAGTATCTTCCAGCGCCAGTAAACTGCAAAGTTCCTGCTGGTTAAGATCCTGTTCGGAGTCTATTTTTTCCCATATGTTTTCGAGCACATGAATACCCCCTGCATATAAACCTCCTAATAAACTTTAACATAGATTTAAATTGCATTCAAGCTATTATATTTTTTGTGAAGTGCTTCGATAAATAATCGGTCACTTTTTGCATTAAAGTAAATAAAATATCTTGACTTTAGTTCAGTATAAAAATATATTTAATTCGAGAGATATCAAGGCATACTTACAAGAATGCAGAATATTAATAATTATTATTTACAGGCAGGAGGTTACAATTCAATGCATTAATGAGAGGATAATGGATCATTCTTCTAATCATAGAAATGATGTAGGAATATCTGTTGCTTATGGGATTGGCCATGCTGGTAATCGTAAAAGATAACAAAAAAATATTTATTTTTTAGGAGATGGTTAAACTTGCATGATGTCAAGCTATTGAAATTAGGCCTTACACCTTACATGGAAGCAAGGGATTTGCAGATTAAAGCCAGGGAAAAGGTAAAACATGGTTTTTCCGATGGAATATTGATAACTTTGCAGCACCCTCCCGTATATACTGTAGGGAGAGCTGGAGGTTTTGAAAACATATTAATATCGATTGGCGAACTTGAGAAAAAAGCTGAGATATATCAGACGGAAAGGGGAGGGAATATTACATTTCATGGTCCGGGCCAGATTGTGGTATACCCAATTTTTAACCTTAACAAATGGAAGAAAGATGTGCATCTTTATGTTTATATGCTTGAAGAGGTAATTATAAGGCTTCTTGCGGATTATGCAATTGATGCCGGAAGGAAGGATAAATACAGAGGAGTATGGGTAAGGGATGAAAAAATTTGTGCCGTAGGAGCGGCCATAAACCAATGGATAACATGGCATGGTATAGCCTTTAATGTAAATACAGACCTAACCTATTTTAAATTCATAAATCCGTGTGGGATAACGAATTTTGGCGTAACTTCACTGGAAAAACTGGGAGTAAAAGTCGGTATAGACGAAGTGTTGAATAGAATGATTGATAAATTCAAGCAGGTATTTAACACTGAAATTGAGGAAATAACACTGAAAGATTTGGGATAGGAGGTATATGGATGCAAAAACCTGAATGGCTAAAAGTTAAGATTTCTCACGATGAATTAAAGCTGATGCAGAACTTCTTGAAAGACATGTCTTTAAACACCGTATGCCAGAGCGCCGATTGTCCCAATATCGGTGAGTGTTTTGCCAAAAAGACGGCAACATTTATGATCATGGGAAATATTTGTACCCGCGGCTGCAGGTTCTGCGCGGTAAGTAAGGGGCAACCGGAGCCTCTTGATGAAGATGAACCAAAGAGAGTGGCAGAGGCAGCGGAGAAACTGAGATTAAAACATGTTGTAGTCACATGCGTAACACGGGACGATTTATCCGACGGCGGTGCATCTCATTTTGCAAAGACCATCGATGAACTAAAAAAAATACCGGGTCTTACGGTAGAAGTACTCGTCTCTGACTTTAGGGGGAATGAGGAGTCTATAAAAACCGTGGTCAAGGCCCGACCGGAAATTATAAACCACAATGTTGAAACAGTTCCGAGGCTTTACCCGAAAGTTCGGCCTCAGGCCAGTTATGATAGGTCACTGAGCCTTTTAAAGAGAGTAAAAGAATTAGATGAAAAGATTCATACAAAATCGGGAATCATGGTGGGCTTGGGTGAAACCGAGGACGAAGTCATTAATGTCATGAAAGACTTAAGAAAAGTAAACTGCGACATGATGACAATAGGTCAATACTTAAGACCTTCAAAAAAGCACATAGAAGTGGCTGAATATATAATCCCCGAACAGTTTGAAAGGTATAAGGAAATAGGATATAATTTGGGGTTCAAATATATTGCTTCCGGTCCTCTTGTACGGAGTTCTTATCATGCGTCGGAAGGGATGAACATGTTACATCCTTTATAATTTTGATGCGGATAAAGACAAAATCAGCCAGGCTGTTATCAATCTACTATCAAATGCTCTAAAGTATACATATAATATTTTTACATCCCTTGACAAAAAATAAAAAAAGAATATAATATAATCAATAAATACCCCATGGGGGTATATGGAGGAGGAGATTTTTATGCCTGATACACCAAGTAAGACGGGGATTAAAATAAAAGGCATGACCTGTGCAGCCTGTGCCGCCAGGATAGAAAAGGCCATTTCCAGAATGCCTGGGGTTTTGCAGGTCAATGTGAATTTTGCGGCCGAAAAGGCCAATATAACATATGATTCGTGCCGAACAGCGGCGAGTGACTTTATCCAGAAGATAAAAGATGTAGGATATGATGTCATCCTGGATAAAGTAGAACTGGGTCTAAAAAATATGACATGTGCCTCTTGTGCTGCAAGAATCGAAAAAATCCTTGCAAAACAACCAGGGGTTTACAATGCCTCCGTCAATTTTGCTGCCGAGACTGCCACAGTAGAATACAACAGCAGTGAGATAGATGTAAAAAATCTGATAAAAGCCGTGCGGAATATAGGATATGATGCCTACGAAAAAACCGAAGCAAATACGGACCGGGAAAAGCAGGAGCGGGATCGGGAAATAAAAACCCTGGGACGACTGGTGGTTATTTCAGCTATACTTTCGGCTCCGCTGGTCATGTCCATGATTTTGAGGATAATGGGAAAACCTGGAGGGATCCTCGATAATCCGTGGTTTCAGATAACACTTTCCTCTCCTATTCAGTTCTTCATAGGTTACAGGTATTACCGGGGTGCGTACCACAACTTAAAAAACGGCAACGCCAATATGGATGTTTTGATTGCCATGGGTACCACGGCGGCATTTTTCTACAGCCTGTATAATGTGTTTACACAGCCTATGGAAATGATTCATAATTACCTGTACTTTGAAGCATCTGCAGTCATCATTACTCTAATCACCCTTGGTAAATATCTGGAGGCGGTGGCCAAGGGCAGGACTTCCGAGGCCATCAAAAAGCTCATGGGCCTGCAAGCCAAGACCGCCCGGGTAATAAGGAATAATCGGGAAATGGATATTCCAGTGGAAGAAGTGGAAGTGGGAGACATAGTGGTGGTAAGGCCCGGGGAGAAAATACCGCTTGACGGCAAAATAATAGAAGGTTATTCATCGGTGGATGAGTCCATGCTAACCGGTGAGAGCATACCGGTGGAGAAAAAGGTGGGAGACGAAGTGGTGGGTGCCACGTTGAACAAGACCGGCACTTTCAAGTTTGAGGCAACCAAAGTCGGAAAGGATACGGCACTATCCCAGATAATAAAGATGGTGGAAGACGCTCAGGGTTCCAAGGCTCCCATACAGAAGCTGGCAGATCAGATTTCAGGAATATTCGTTCCGATAGTAATAGTTATCGCTGCCATTTCTTTCGGGGTATGGTATTTTATCTTTGGTAACTTCACTGCAGGCCTTATCAATGCGGTTTCGGTTCTTGTCATAGCCTGCCCCTGCGCACTGGGACTGGCTACCCCTACTTCAGTCATGGTGGGCACCGGCAAGGGGGCGGAAAACGGTGTGCTCATCAAGGGCGGTGAACATCTGGAGCGTTCCCATAAAATAAAGGCCATTGTCCTGGATAAAACGGGAACCATCACCAAAGGAAAACCAGAAGTTACCGATATAATATCCCTGGGAGATATGAAACCCGAAGAACTCATAACCTTCGCAGCCATTTCCGAGAAGAATTCCGAACATCCTCTGGGTGAAGCAATTGTAAGCAGAGCGAAGGCTACAAATATGGATATTCCGGACCCTGAGAGTTTTGAGGCCATACCCGGCCATGGAATATATTCAAAAATACAGGGTAGAGAGATATATTTCGGCAACCGGCGGCTTATGGCAAAACAAAACCTTCCTACAGAGGGCATCGAAAACCTGCTTACAAAATTAGAAGACGAAGGCAAGACCGCCATGATAATGGCCATTGACGGGAGGATTGAAGGCATTGTTGCTGTGGCTGATACCGTGAAGGAACATTCTAAAGAGGCCATAGATGAACTGAAGAAACTGGGCATTGAAGTATGGATGATTACCGGTGACAATGAACGAACCGCCAGTGCCATTGCAAGACAGGTAGGTATAGAACACGTGCTGGCTGAAGTACTCCCGGAGAATAAGGCTAAAGAAGTGGAGAAGCTCAAGAAAGAGGGTAAGATAACCGCTATGGTGGGAGACGGCATCAACGACGCCCCGGCACTGGCCGCTGCCGATGTGGGCATAGCCATAGGCACAGGCACTGATGTGGCCATGGAGACTGCCGATATTACCCTTATGAGCGGGGACCTCAGGGGGATCGTCACCGCCATCAAACTGAGCAGGGCAACCATGAGGAATATCAAACAAAACCTGTTCTGGGCATTTATATACAACACTGTGGGTATCCCCTTTGCAGCATTAGGATTTTTAAGCCCCGCCATAGCCGGGGGTGCCATGGCCTTCAGTTCGGTGTCAGTGGTAACAAACGCTCTAAGGCTCAGAAGGTTTAAACCCGAAACCGCAAAATGAAAGGAGCGAAGGTCGAGAATCAAAAAATAGAAGGAATTTGCGAGCCGCAAATTCCAACCTAATCTGACATCTGGCGTTCTGCATCTGATTGTTAGGGGTTCGCCGACAATTCGGCGGTTTTACATGTATATATACTTATATTTTTACTTTCAGTTTAATATATATGCTTATTATTCATATATTCCCTCACCAGCATGAGAGTTTCACCAAACCTTTGGAAATGCACCACTTCCCGTTCGCGCAGGAAGGATAGTGTAGCTATGACACCAGCATCGTCGGTTAAATTTATCAGGTGCTCGTAAGCGGTGCGAGCCTTCTGTTCTGCGGCCAGATCTTCATGCAGGTCGGCTATGGGGTCACCGGTCGCCTGTATATATGCGGCGGTCCATGGGACACCGGCGGCATCATGGGGATACGGAGCATGATCGTGCTGGGCGTAATGGTCGCCCATGCCGGCTCTGCGAAGCTGTTCCGGCGTGGCGCCGTCGGTGAGCTTATATATTAAAGTGCCTATGATTTCCCAGTGGGCAAGCTCTTCGGTGCCTATATCGGTTAAAACTGCCTTTGCCTGGGGGATAGGCATGGTGTATCGCTGAGTGAGATACCTTACTGCAGCGGAAAGTTCGCTGTCAGGGCCGCCGTATTGGGCAAAGAGATATTTGGCCATAGCCATATCCGTCCTGGAAACATTGGCCGGGTATTCCAGCTTTTTTTCATAATACCACATTCGGTTTCCCTCCGATCTTTAATAGACTATTTCCCAGGGCCAAGGTTCATTGATGTATTGATAAGGATATTGAGATAAGGAATCCAGCCGCAGCGGCCCGTATCTTTCTTCGTAACTGGCCTTTAACTGATAAGACATCCTGGCCAGTTTATTATGTTCGTCTAAAGCCTGGCGGTCTTCGGGATGGGTATCCAGGAAAAGAGCAAGTTCGTATACTCCAAAATCCACTGCCTGTATCTCTTTTATCATCTCCACCATATTGTTGCCCGGCATATTGTCCACCTCCAGATTATTTTACGCTGTAGTTCTTCTCGGATACGGCCTGTATAATTCGGGGAAAAGCGTGCCGTAACATAGCGCTGTCCTCAAATCAAAAATGTCGCCATATATCTGCATGGGCACATAGGCCTCGGCAAGTTTCATATCCATGTGGTAGTCTCTATTTAAATCATCCAAATTGCTCATACCGATTCCTCCCATCACATTATTTATACCTGTTTTCAATAGTATATTATGCTGTGATATTTTTTTCGGTTCCAGAAATCATTCTACAAATGAGTATGCATCCTGCCTTGGATTGCCATTTTTATAAAATGATCGGATAAACGGTCTGCTTCCATTCAGAGTTGATTTTTGACCGGACAAAGCCAAAACAAGGCCGTTCAGGGAAAGTTTTAACTTATAAAAGAAATAAAGGTATATAATTATGCTAAGAATTCAAATTAGACAGAAAACTATCTTATGAGTAATAAGAACTACACACCAAAATCCTGTAATTTTTCCGGGAGGGGTGGAATAACCATGAAGTCTGACAGAATAAAAACTTCGTTGGAAAATATAAAGTTATTCTTTAAAGGGGCTTTTGACCTGGAAAATCAGGCCACCTTTCATCTGAAAAAGAAAGCTATGGATGAGTCGGATAATTTCTATCTCTTATTGTTTCCAGATTTATTGGGTTTGCCTACCCCTACGTCTTATTATACTTTAGAGATCCTGCCTTATGTTGCTCAAGAACTGGATGGCTGGGAGAACAGGATTTTAAGGAGGAAAGATGTCCTGGGAGACAGGTGGGGAGATTTTTGCTGTTAAAATAAGCTTGTAGAGGGGGGTTCTATGAATAAATTTGTGTTCTTCGGTGGCAAGGGCGGAGTGGGAAAGACAACATGTTCAGCTTCATTTGCGTGGCTCTGCGCACAAAAGGGTAAAAAGATCCTGGCTGTTTCCACAGACCCCGCCCACTCTTTAGGGGATATTTTTGAAATTCCTTTAGGCCCGGAAATAAAAGAAATACAAAAGAACCTGTATGGACTGGAGATCGATCCGGAGCAGGAAAGTAAAAAATATATTGAAAAAATCAAATGCAACATGTCCACTATTTTGAGCCCGGTCATAATCGACGAAGTGGAAAAACAACTGGATGCGGCTTCAGTATCACCAGGTTCCGAGGAATCAGCCATCTTTGATAAATTTGTGGAAATAATAAATTCTTATGGAAATGAATTTGACACTGTAGTCTTTGATACTGCCCCTACGGGTCATACATTGAGACTGTTATCCCTTCCGGAACTTCTCGGCGGATGGCTCGACCGTTTGCTGGACAAGCGCAGAAGAGCGCTGGAACTTAAGCAAATGGCGAACTTTGACAAGTCCAGGAAATTGATAGATGACCCCATCATTAAAATTCTGAGTACAAGAAAGGAGAACCTGGAGAAAGTCAGAAAAATATTGATAGATGACAGGATGATAAGCTTTGTCTTTGTGCTGAATCCGGAGAAATTGCCTATCGAAGAGACGAAAAAAGCTGTAAACATACTTGATAAATATAAAATACCGGTGAACTACTTGGTGGTAAATAAAGTGATGCCTGAATCTTTTAAGGATGAATTCTGGGTATCAAGAAAAGCCCTTGAGGAAAAATACCTGGATGAAATAAAGTCCACCTTTCCCACAAAAACTATCATCTATCTGCCTTTATTAAACTCGGATGTAAGGGTACATGACATCCAACGAATCGCCGATTATTTCAAAAATATGGTCTGATGAAAAAAAGCGGCAGAAAACATGCCATGTTATGGGCGAGTTTCTGCCGCGGTCATTCTCTAAGTTATTCAACCTGCGCATTTTGGTTATAACCTGGAACCAAAAAGAAATTCTGCGCACTATTAATGAAGTGGCATCATAATCTTACTCTTCATAGAATAGATCTTCCACACTCAGATATCTTTCTCCCGTATCCGGAAGTACGGCCACTACCAGATCGCCTGGTTTCAAAGTTTTCGCCGTTTTTTGCGCGGCGAAAACCGCGGCTCCAGAGGATATGCCTGCCAGAATGCCTTCGGTGACGGCAAGTTTACGGGCGGTTTCATAGGCGTCTTCGTTGCTGACAGTAACAACTTCATCTACCAACGAAAGATCCATAACCCCGGGTACAAAACCTGCGCCTATACCCTGAATTTTGTGAGGGCCGGGCTTTCCTCCGGAAAGCACGGGAGAAGCGGCAGGTTCTACAGCGATAACTCTAATACCCGGAATCTGTTTTTTTAAAACCCTTCCAACTCCTGTCAAAGTTCCGCCGGTTCCAACGCCGGCTACAAAGGCGTTGATCTTGCCGCCGGTCTGTTCCAGAATCTCCATTGCTGTAGTTTTTTCGTGTATGGCGGGATTTGCAGGATTTTCAAACTGCTGGGGCATAAAATAGTCTTTGTTCCGACTTACGAGTTCCATTGCCTTATCAACGGCACCCTTCATCCCCAATTCTGGAGGCGTCAGGACGAAATCGGCGCCGTAAGCCTTTAGAAGTTTCCTGCGTTCGATGCTCATGGATGACGGCATAACAAGTAAAAGTTTATACCCCTTCACCGCACAAACCATGGCAAGACCGATTCCTGTGTTGCCGCTGGTAGGCTCCACCACAGTGGAACCGGGCTTTAAAATGCCCTTTTTTTCTGCGGCATTTATCATATTAAGAGCTATACGGTCTTTAACACTGCCGCCGGGATTGAAGGATTCAAGTTTTCCGGCTATAATGGCGCCTCCTTCCGGCGAAAGACGGGACAGTTTTACCATGGGCGTTTTACCGACGAGATCGAGGATGGAATCATTGATACTGCTGTATTTATTATTCATTTACCTCATCTCCTTTAATAGTTTTAAAAAGAATTACTATTTAAAGATGATGCGAGTGAAAGACCACTGCACCAGCAAATGATGCTGCATAGTTTTATATTTCATATTCTATGAGCTCTTTTATCGAAGGATTTTCGCCGCATAGCGGACAATTTGCATCCCGGCGCACATTTGTGAGTCGAAAATCCAGATCCATTGCATCAAATATTATTAAACGGTTCTGTAAAGTGTTTCCTATACCTGTCAATAGTTTAACGGCTTCAACCGCTTCAATAAATCCCATCACTCCGGGCACGGGTCCAAGTATACCGGATTCGGAGCAGGACGGAATACTGCCGGCCGGCGGTATTTCGGGGAAAATACAACGATAACAGTGGCCTTTTTTTGGAACTACTGTCGTGCCCAGGCCGTCAAACCTGAGAACTCCTGCTTCGGCCAGCGGTTTTCCTGCAAAAAAGCAGGAGTCGTTTAAAAGGTATCGCGTGGGGAGATTGTCTACACCGTCTATTATCACGTCAAAATCCCTTATTATTTGCAGGGCATTGGATTTTGTAAAACGGGTTTCATATGTAATTACATTGACTGCAGGGTTCAACTTTCTGATAAATACTTCCGCGGATTTTACTTTGGGAGTTCCTATACGGGAAGTGGAATGAAGTATCTGTCGGTTAAGGTTGCTTATTTCCACGCTGTCGCTGTCCACAAGTCCTAAAGTGCCCACTCCGGCCAGAGCCAATGCATAAGCCGCAGGAGAGCCGAGACCGCCGGTGCCCACAATGAGTATCTTTGCGTCGGACATTTTCTTTTGAATATCATCCGTCTTTTTTTCCGACGGAAGATGTGCAGGGCCGTTAAAAACCATACTGTCATTGTCTTTGAGCCTCTCAAAATTCATAGTCAGGAGATCAAAATAAAGCGGTTTTTCCGACAAATTGCCCAGATTCAGACAGAGTTTAATGGATTCAATTGCGGTCAGGGTGCCTGCAAGAAAGCAGGAAAACAAATATCCCAGAGTCGGACTATTTTCCCCGTCTGTTGAAATAATGGTCTGCCCAAAAAATAAGCTGTTGAATGGAGAAGCATTTTCGGGATTTTTAACGGTCTGTATAACTCCCCGCCAATTTTCTGTTGCGGCAAAAATGGTCGGAATATAATGTGGTTTAGCGGTGAAACTTGTACGAATATTGAATGGCTCCATTGTAATGTCAATCATGTTTTTTATAAAATTACAATCTCCAAAGATTATACGGCACGACAGCTTTTTTTCGGGGCCTTCATAAGTATTTTGAAATTTTGTGGTTATCTCCGAGAACTCCATCCTTTCAATCAATACATCCGGGTTTAAATCTCGCAACTTTTCCATGAGAGGCTCCATATCTTCATAGTCATCAAAATAACATTTTATACCCCCTATACCGGAAGATACCAGGTAGTACATCATCGTAGCCGCAAACCGGGCCGACTTTGCGAATACAGCCACGTTTGATTCCAACAGGGTTTTCTGACCCGAACCGCTGATTTCCGGCATTATAATGTGCCTCATGTACCTGTAAATCTTTTCTTCAGGAAGTATCAATTCAACCTCCTCCACAAAAATATATTTAATAGATAGATTTACTGTACATTATTTTATACCTGTGCAACATTTTTTTCAACAGCTTGAAATGAAATCTTTGAAATGAAATGCTACTGCTATAAACAATCAAAATTCCTCCCAAGATTAAGTAATCACAATAATCAACTTGACTTCGTCATTAAATTGAATTAAAATTAATATACCCCCATAGAGTATATTGAATTTAATTTTTTACTTTGGGGATATTAAAATCATAAATTTAAAATGTTGGAGGTATGGGAAAATGTCTCATTGCTGTGGTCACGATCCGATCAGGTCGGATATTACCCTCAATGTGGCAGGTATGTCCTGCGCCCACTGCAAGAAGGCCATAGAAACTTCAGTTGGAGTTTTGCCCGGCGTATCCAAAGTGGAAGCTGAAGTTAGTCTTGGCAAAGTAAATGTATCTTTCGATCCTTCAAAAGTAAATTTGGACGATATAAAAAAAGCAATTCAAGACGCAGGGTATGATGTGAAAGAATAGGTTCAGGGGATGCATGAGAAGATTTTATGGAGTTTTTTGGTTTACTTCATAAAATCTTTTTTTATATTGTCTCCTTAGGGAATTTTTCCACTTGTTTTGGTTGGAATAAAATGTTACACTATGTTTAGATTAAAGCAGGCAGGAGTATTTCATGGTTACAAAAGGTGACAAGGTACTCATAGTGTTTATACTGATCAGTGCCGCTTTAATATTTGCCGGATTTCAAGTGTGCGGCTTTGGCAGCGACAAAACCTATGCTGTCATAGAGGTAAATGGACAACCTTACCAGAAGATATCCCTGGGGCAGGACGGCCCGGAATTCCAGGTTAAGGTTCCGGGAATCCTAGGGGAAAGTATAGTGGAAATCGATAAGGATAAGGTAAGGATGCTTTATTCGCCATGTCCCGATAAAGATTGCGAGCGCCAGGGCTGGGTAAGCCGATCCGGTCAGATGATAGTATGTCTGCCGAACAGAGTCGTGATTAAAATTGAAAGCGACAGAACTAAAAACGACCTGGACGGTGTGAGCTTTTAAAACATAGATATAAAGGATGAATACACTTGATTAAACACCGGAAGATAATATATCTTTCCCTTCTTGTGACATTTGGCCTTGCGCTTCACGTCATAGAAAACATGATACCTGTGCCTTTTCCAATCCCCGGTGCAAAACTTGGCCTGGCTAATATTATTTCACTCCTGGCTATAGTGATGTATGGTGTTAAAGAAGGCTTGACGGTAAATATCCTTCGATGCCTTATAGGGGCATTGCTGACGGGTTCCATGGCAAGTCTCTTATACAGTCTGTCGGGAGCCATCCTGAGCACCTTGATGATGGCCCTGTTTTATAAATATTTTAAAAAAGTTTTCAGCCTGGTGGGGATAAGCATTGTCGGTGGGGTTACACATAATTTTACTCAGGTAACCGTGGCAGGGATTGTTCTTTCCACTTTTGGATTATACGTGTACTTGCCGTTTTTAATGATAATCGGGCTTTTTACCGGTTTTTTCACAGGCATTGCAGCCACATTTATATGTCAAAACCTTTTTGTTGTACTTACAAAATTCAATTTGCCGGGAGAGGAGAGGATAAACAATGAGACGAAGTTATCGTAGTACTGCCTTGCTGGTTATAATATTAATGGTAGGTATGATAATAGGAGGTGTTCTGGGGCAGGTCCTAGGCAAATATGCGCCCTTTCTTGCTTATGGAAAAAGTATAGGCCTTTCCCCTGCAAAACTGGATCTGGGCATTGCTACGCTTACTTTTGGCTTCAACATTACCCTGAATCTTGCGGCGGCCATAGGTCTGATTCTTGGCGTAATCTTGTATCAGCGCATGTAGAGGCGATAAACGTGTCGAAAAAGTTGATTCTTGCATCGGCATCACCAAGACGGAAGTTTCTTTTATCGCAACTTGGGATTGATTTTACTGTAGAGCCCAGCATCGGTGAAGAAAATATCGATATTAACCTGCCGCCAGCTGTTGTAGCGGTTAACCTGGCGGAAAACAAGGCCAGGAATGTTGCATTGAGACATAATGACAGCCTTGTCCTTGGCGCCGATACAATAGTAGTAATAGATGGCCGAATTCTTGGAAAACCCAGAGATAGCGAACAGGCGATGGAGATTCTTTCCCTTCTGAGTGGAAGGTGGCATTCCGTTTATACCGGAGTTGCCCTTATTGATGCCGAAACTGGAAGGCAAATCAAGGATTATGAAGAAAGCAAGGTAAAATTTAAATATCTCTCAGCAAGAGAAATAAAAAACTATATCAATACCGGTGAACCCTTTGATAAAGCCGGAGCTTACGGGATTCAGGGGAAAGGTTCGCTGCTTGTTGAGAAAATTGAAGGATGTTATTATAATATTGTGGGGTTGCCTCTGTTCAAATTGAACTCCATGCTTTTGAAATTCGGAATAGAAATACTTTAATATCGGGAGGAAGTCATAATTGACGGAAAGTTTTACAATAAAAGATTTACCAAAAGAAGAACGCCCAAGGGAGCGCATGGAACGTTATGGAGCGCAGGTATTAAGCGATGCAGAGCTTCTGGCGGTTTTGATTAGGACCGGTACGCCTTCCGAATCGGCATTGGTCCTGGCCCAGAGGATATTAAAAGGAAATGGAGCAAAATCCGGTCTAGCTTTTGTGGCAGAGAGCAGTATCGAAGAACTGTCCGAAATTCGCGGCATCGGGCTGGCAAAATCCGTCCAGATAAAAGCTGCCGTAGAGCTAGGCCGCAGGATTTCTTCATATGCGGGGCACAATCCGACCATTATAAACACCCCTGTTGATGTTAAAAATTTGCTCATGGAAGAGATGAGATTTTTAGAAAAAGAGCATTTCAAAGTTATTTTGCTGAATATAAAAAATCATGTTATTTCAGTGGAAGACATATCCATAGGAAGCCTTAATTCTTCCATCGTGCATCCCCGGGAAGTGTTTAAACCGGCCATTCGAAGAAGCAGTGCCGCCATAATTCTGGTTCACAACCACCCCAGCGGTGACCCTACGCCAAGCCGCGAGGATGTGGATATAACCAGAAGATTGGTGGAAGCAGGCAGAATACTGGGGATCGAGGTTGTTGATCATATTATAATAGGCAACGGGATTTATATTAGCCTAAGAGAAAAAGGAATAATATAATAAATAAAAACATGATGCGAGTAGAAAGGAGAAAAATTTTTCATGGTTTCTTTTTTCAATATGCTGTCAAGAGATCTGGGTATTGATTTGGGGACCGCAAATACGCTGGTTCATGTTAGAGGAAAGGGCATAGTCCTGAGGGAACCTTCAGTCGTGGCCATCCAGAGAGATACTGGAGCCATTCTGGCTGTGGGCGATGAGGCAAAGCAGATGATTGGCCGTACGCCGGGCAATATCATAGCTATCCGCCCCATGAAAGACGGAGTTATTGCTGATTTTGATACGACTCAAAGCATGTTAAAATATTTTATTTCAAGGGCACTCAAAAGCAGGACATTTATAAAACCGAGAGTAGTGGTAGGGGTTCCCTCCGGTGTAACCGAGGTGGAGAAAAGAGCGGTAATTGACGCTACGCTTCAAGCGGGTGCTAGAGAGGCTTATCTTATTGAAGAGCCGATGGCCGCAGCCATCGGTGCCGGGCTTGAAGTAAACGAACCTACCGGGAATATGGTAGTTGATATAGGCGGCGGGACTACCGAAGTGGCTATTATTTCACTGGGCGGCATAGTTACCAGCAAGTCCATTCGCATTGGCGGAGATGAGATGGACGAATCCATTGTATATTACATTAAAAAGGAATATAATCTTATGATTGGCGAGCGCACGGCGGAAGAAATCAAGATTTCAATCGGTTCCGCTGCGGACAGGCAAAAAGAAGAATCCGTGGAAGTCAGAGGAAGGGATCTTGTAACGGGACTTCCTAAAACCATCAAGGTTACTTCCGAAGAAGTAAGGGCCGCTCTAGCAGAACCCGTCAATAATATTATTGATGCCATAAAAGTAACTCTGGAAAAGACTCCTCCGGAACTGGCGGCGGATATAATGGATAGGGGCATAGTTCTAACCGGTGGCGGTTCCCTCCTGTCAGGTTTGGATAAAAGAGTGAGCAAAGAAACAGGAATGCCGGTGCATATTGCCGAAGAACCTCTGGATTGTGTGGCCATGGGAACGGGGAAGGTGCTGGAAGGCCTGGACACATGGAGAAGGGCGCTTATTTCTCCTAAAAAAGTAGGTTAGAGGACGTGGTATTTTTGTTTAATATTTTCAGAAGCAAAAGATTATGGCTTCTGGGCATCGTTTTGTCTGTGCTTATATTTACTATTAATTATACAGCTAAGAATGAATATTTTTTAAACAGATTGGGGTTTCCGGTAATAACGGTGTTGAGCCCCGCGCAAAAAGTCTTATCCTCAGTGAGTGTTACCATAAAAGAGGGTTTCAGCACCATTCCCGATATGCTCACCCTGAAAAAACAAAATGAAGAGCTCCAAAAACAGGTCAGAGAACTAGAACAATACAAACAAAAGTTTCTGGAATACCAGAGAGAAAACATAAATCTTAGAAGTATGCTGGGCTTAAAACAGCGCAATTTTCAATACGAGCTGGAAGCGGCGGAAGTTATAGGCCGGGATCCAGGGAACTGGTTTAATGTGATTTTGATTGACAAAGGAGAAGAAAGCGGCATAAAAAAAGACATGGCCGTTATTACTGACCAGGGGCTGGTCGGGTATATCCTGAGTGTGGGGAAAAATTTTGCAAAAGTGATACTTATTACCGATGATCGGAGCTCTGTCAGCGCCATGATAGAACGCACCCGTGACAACGGCATATTGAAAGGGACCATAGATCCGGCTCCCAGGGGATATATAAAAATGGTTTACCTGCCCCAGGAAGCAAATATCGTAAAGGGCGATGTGGTAATTTCTTCGGGTTTGGGCGGGCTCGTTCCAAAGGGCATTATAATAGGAGAAGTAATCGAGGCCCGGAAGGAACCTTATGATCTGATGCAATACGCCATTGTAAGACCCGAGGTTGACTTTCAGAAGCTTGAACAGGTATTCGTAATAAAAAGCCATGATGGTAATCAGGGAGGTAACAATCCTTGAGAATGGCGGCATATGTTTTAATTATGTGTGTACTTGTGGTTTTTCAATCTACTGCGATGGAACTTTTAAAAATAGGTGGAATAAAACCGGACTTACCCTTAGTTTTTGCTTTATGTACAGCACTTGTAAAAGGGGAAAGTATGGGCGCTTTTATGGGTTTTATCAACGGTGTTTTGGAAGATATAATATATGGAAGGTTTTTGGGTTTTGCTGCCCTTATAAAATTCCTCACCGGTTATATTCAGGGATATATTACCAGAGATATATTCAAGGGGCCTGTCATTTTAACCATGAGTTTTACTTTTCTGGGAACTCTGATTTACAATATCATTTTTATTTTTTTAAGTTTAATCTTCGGGGAGATTGCAAACCCATGGTATTTTTTAATGCCGATTGTTCTGCCTTCGGCTCTTTTTAATATGGTTGTTTCACCCTTTGTATATTGTGCGGTTATTAAAATAGAAAAATTTTTTGATTATTATTTTAATGTGAAATACTGAGCTTGAGGGGATACCTGTGGATGTTAAGAAACTGGAAAAACGTTTATATATTTTCATAGGCGCCGTAGTATGTGTATTTTTATTTTTGGCTGCTGGCCTTTCTACGCTTCAGATCGTCAGGGGTGACGAATATGAAAAACTGGCTCAGGAAAACCGAATAAGGCTAATTCCTGTTACGGCTCCTCGGGGAGTATTTAAAGATAGGTACGGCAGGGAACTTGTCAACAACCGCCCCAGTTTTACGGTATCTTATATGAATGTAAATTCAAAACCAGATGAACAGGACAATGTTTTTCAAACATTGAGCAGGATTTTAAAGATACCTCTTTTCACTGATGTTTCAAACGAACAATATGTACTTGACAATAACGGAGAGTTTATATTGAATCAGATACCCGTGGTAGACTTGAACGGCGACGGAAAACGAGATGAAAATGATATCAAGGTCGTTGAAGAGGTTTCGGGCAAACAGGTAAAACCGCATAAAATAGATTTTTCTACCGGTAAAATAAGTTTGAACCTGAAACCGGGTACCAAGGTGCTTGTCACATATCGTTTTGACACATTTAGAAATAAAATAAGGGACCAGGGATATAAAAAATATATGCCTGTGCGTTTGAAAACCGACGTGGATTTTCAAACCATTTCAATGATAGAGGAAAGCCGTCTGCCTGGAGTAGTTATTGAAGTGGAGCCGATCCGCAACTATTTATATGGAAATATAGGTTCTCACATATATGGATATGTGGGAGAAATCAATCAGCAAGAACTTCAATCCCTTAAAGATAAAGGTTACAGGCCGGGTGACCTGGTGGGCAAGATGGGGCTTGAAAAAGAGCTGGAGCATTATTTAAAGGGAAAAGACGGTGGTCAACAGGTAGAAGTGACATCGACTGGCAAACCCATAAAAGTTTTGGGCGAAGAACCGCCGGTTCCCGGAGATACGGTAAATCTTACCATCGATGCAAGGTTGCAACAGGTGGCTGAAAACGCCCTGCAAGGGCAGTTAATAAAACTGCAGACAGATAAAGTTCACCCATTTCCGAATGCAAAAAAAGGCGCTGTGGTGGTTCTCAATGTAAAAACCGGAGAAGTTCTGGCGATGGTGAGCGTTCCGGATTTTGACCCCAATATGTTTGCCAGGGGGATTACCCAGAAAGAATGGCAGAGCCTTGTCAACAATCCGTTGAGACCTATGGTCAATACAGCCATATCCGGGACGTATCCTCCGGGTTCTGTATTTAAAATGGTGACTGCCACGGCTGCTCTGGAAAAAAAAGTAACAACAGAAAACGAATATATTTATGATACTGGCGTCTATTGGACCATAGCTCCCAAAAAAGACTGGAAACCCGGCGGACATGGCAATGTAAATATCGTGAAAGCTCTTGCCCAGTCGTGCAACATATTTTTTTATGAAATGGGAAGACGCCTAGGGATAGACAATATAGAAAATTACGCCAGGATGTACGGTTTGGGAAAGCTGACGGGAATTGAACTTCCGGGAGAAAAGGCTGGAACCGTGGCAGGCAGAGATTATAAAGCCGGCGCTTTCAAAAGGGTGGAAGATAAAGTATGGTACCCCGCCGAAACCCTGGATGCGGCTATAGGGCAGGGATTTCATAGTTACACGCCGCTGCAGATCGCCAACTATGTAGCAGCGATAGCGAACGACGGCTACTGGATGAAGCCTCACATAATTAAATCCATTGTGGACGCCAACGGTAAAGTGGTGCTGGAAAAGAAACCGGAAATTGCGGGAAAGCTGGACGTATCGGCAAAAACCTTTGAAATAATAAAAAAGGGCATGAAGGGAGTCGTATCGCCTGGAGGCACCGCTTATTCGGTATTTGCCGACTTTCCTATCCCGCTGGCCGGGAAAACCGGGACGGCTCAATGGGATGTGACGAAAGATCCCCATGGCTGGTTTGTTACTTTTGCCCCTTTTGATAATCCCGAAATTGCCATAGTCGTATTTATAGAGCAGGCTGGTTCCGGTGGAAATACGGGCGGTCCCGTAGCAAAAGCGATATTGGAAACATACTTTCATCTTAATGTAAATACCAACCAAGAAGATTTCCTGGTTCAGCCGTAAAAAAACCGGAATCTTTACAGATTCTGGTTTTTTTCATTTAAAAAAGAAGGATTTGCCTGTTTTTTGAAGAATAATTATGTTATATGAGCGTTGGAGGGAATTGCTATGGCTCTAGAACCGGTTATAATAAAAGGCACCCGGGATGGTATTACTATAATAATAGAAAGATATGCCGATTTTGAAAAAGTCAAAAACTTCATCTATGAAAAACTGGAAAACGGTAAAGATTTCTTTGCCGGGGGCATGGCGCGCGTGAAAGTGAAAAACGGCTCTTTGAGCGATGAGGAATATCTGGAGCTTGAACGGCTTCTTGAAGATTTTAATATGAGCCTGAAAAAGCAACCGCTTCCAAAAACATACATATTTCCAGGACAATCCCGAAATCCCATATTACTTTTAAAGAGGACCGTAAGATCCGGCCAAAAAATATCCTATAAAGGAACCGTCGTAATTCTGGGAGACGCGAATCCGGGAAGCGAGATCGTAGCGTGCGGGGACATCCTGGTAATGGGTGTTTTGAGAGGAATGGCACATGCGGGAGCCGACGGCGATGTTTCGGCAATTGTAGCGGCTTTTCGCCTTCAACCAACTCAACTCCGCATTGCGGGCGTCATATCCAGGCCTCCGGAGGAAAACCAGGAAATACCACGGTTTCCGGAAATTGCGCGTTTGAAAGACAAAACCATTGTTATAGAACCATATTACCAATTAAGTTTTGATAACATAAAACGAAAACAGGAGGGGATTAAATGAGTCAGGTATTGGTAATTACTTCGGGAAAAGGAGGGGTTGGCAAAACAACTACCACCGCAAATATCGGGACAGGACTTGCTCTTTACAAACAAAGAAAGGTTGTAATGGTGGATGCGGATATCGGGCTGAGAAATCTGGATGTCGTAATGGGATTGGAGAACAGGATAGTGTATGACCTGGTGGATGTGACTCATGGCTTATGCAGGTTAAAACAGGCGCTTATAAAGGACAAGCGCTTTGAAAACCTCTATCTTTTACCGGCAGCCCAGACGAAGGATAAAACGGCTGTGACGCCGGAGCAGATGGAAAAGCTGTGTGACGAACTTCGCAAGGATTTTGATTATGTGCTGATAGACTGTCCCGCCGGAATAGAACAGGGTTTCAAAAATGCCATAGCCGGAGCGGACAAGGCCATAATTGTAACAACCCCTGAGGTGTCCGCCGTGAGAGATGCGGACAGAATAGTGGGACTGCTGGAAGCGTCGGGTTTTGAAGAGCCCAGGTTGTTGATAAACCGAATAAGACCCGATATGGTGAAGCGCGGAGACATGATGAGTATCGACGATATGATAGACATTCTGGCGATAGAATTACTGGGGGTAGTTCCCGAAGATGAGAAGATAGTGGTATCCACCAATCGCGGAGAACCCGCTGTGGCTGACGAATCTTCAAGAGCGGGTCAGGCTTACAGGAATATTACACGGCGCATCGAGGGAGAAGAAGTGCCTCTGATGACAATAGAAGAAGTTGAACCCACTTTTATGGATAAGCTTCGCATGTTGTTCGGATTAAAAACCCGTACAGCAAAAGGGGAGGGAGCCAAATGGACTTTTTAAAAATTTTTGGCAGGGAAGATGTTTCCAGCAAAGACATTGCCAAAGAAAGACTGCGCTTGATTCTTGTACATGACAGAGCAAATGTATCGCCAAAATTTCTTGAAATGATTAAAAGCCAGTTGATAAACATCATTTCCGATTACATGGAGATCGAAGAAGAGGGTATGGAGATTAAGCTTACACGAATGAAGAAAGATGAAGAAATAACAGTGCCGGCCCTGGTGGCAAATATCCCCATAAGAAGGATGAAACACCTGGCCAAAATTTGAAGGAGGATATTTTTTCGTGAAGATCGGACAGGAAGTTTTCGCCCTGGATATTGGGACCAGGACAGTAGTGGGAGTGGTGGTGAGAAAACATGAAAAGGGCTATGAAATTGTCGCCCATAACGTCCTGGAACATAAGGGAAGGGCTATGTACGACGGGCAGATACATGACGTGGAGGCTGTGGCGGACAGCGTCAGGCAAATAAAGGATTCTCTTGAAAAAAAATTGGGCAAAAAATTGGAAAAAGCTGCGGTTGCGGCTGCAGGTAGAGCCCTTTATACCGTGGAAGCCGTAGCGGTTAAAAACACGTCGCCTTTTGTAGAAATTACCCGGCAGGATATTGACAGCCTGAAAGCCGACGCTCTTGCCAATGCCATAAAATCACTATCCGGAAAAAATGTTACGGAATCTTTTTCGGATTATCATTGTGTAGGATACAGCATTGTGAAATGGTTTCTGGAAGACGAAGAACTGGATAATCTTATAGGTCAGAAGGGCAGATCGATTTCGGTAAAAATCGTGGCGACGTTCCTTCCCAGGTCTGTGGTAGAAAGCCTACTGACCGTATTAAAAAGGTGCGGGCTTGAGCTTTTCAGCATTACGCTGGAGCCGATAGCAGCGGGATCCGTTGTCATTCTTCCGGGAATGAAGAAGCTCAATATAGCCCTTGTGGATATCGGCGCGGGAACTTCGGACATCGCCATATCAAAAGAAGGGAGCATTTTTGCTTACGGTATGGTCCCTTTAGCCGGCGATGAAATAACCGAGAAGATTTGCGAAACGTACCTTCTTGATTTTAGTGAGGGCGAGAGGGTTAAACGGGAACTTCTGACAATGAAAAAAGTACATTTTCAGGATATTCTGGGGCAGAATCATGAGCTTGACGCAAAAGATATTCTCGATACGATAAAAACATCTACATACCAGCTATCCTCCGAGATAGCCCGGAAGATAATAAGTCTTAACGGCAGAGCTCCGGCGGCGGTTATATGTGTCGGAGGCGGGAGCCTGTTGCCCGGCCTTACGGAAAGTATAGCATCTCAACTGGATCTGCCGAAAGAACGGGTGGGCATAAGAAGTAGAGAGAGCATTACCTTCATAAGCGGTCAAGAAGAACTTTCGGGTCCATTTGCCGTGACTCCGCTGGGCATTGCCGTCAATGCGCTAGAAGGCACTACCCTTTCTTTTATTAATGTTAAAGTAAATGATTTGACTGTAAATCTTCTTGGGCAGGACAAGCCGACGGTGCTAAAAGCATTGCTTCATGCCGGTTTTACACCGGCTTTAGTTTATGGCATGCCCGGTATGGCATTAACATTTAAAATTAATGGAGAATTAAAAGTAGTTAAAGGCAAAATGGCAGAACCTGCAAAAATCATGGTAAACGGTAAAAAAGCTGAGACTGATTCCCTGATTTCCGATGGTGATGTAATTACGTTTGAGCCTGCAGTCGACGGAGAACCCGGTAGGGCAAAATTGGCAGATTTTATTTCCGATACCGATAGAGTGAAAATAAAAATAAATGGACGTGATTTCAGCATAGACCCGGACATAATCATGAATGGGAAACCTGTTTCTCCCGAAGAAGACATAGTCGACAATGCCTCGATAACCATGAAGACAAAAGATATTATTTTAAGCGACATTTTTAATATCATCGATTTTAAACCCGAAAGCATGACAGGCAAGATTGTCATGAAAATAAACGGATGTGAAGCCGGCTTTGCAAGCACGGTAAAAGACGGTGATGAGATAGATATTTACTGGAAAAACATACCCTCTTGAAAGGAAAAAAGAGGGCTTATAATCACCTGCATTTTATGATATAATGGTCATCGAGTTTTCGGGAGGCTTATATATGAATCGCAAATTATTGAAGTATATAGAATATCCCATATTGATAGTGATATTGTTTATAACAACTATCAGCATTTTGATAATAAGCAGTGCCACTCATGCCACCTCTCCGGGAGGCAATTTTCATTATGCAAAAATGCAGTTTTTATGGTTTTGTATTGGCCTTACGGCCATGTTTTTTATAATGTCCATGGATTATCATACGATAGCTCATTGGTCGAATGTAATATATATCGTAAACATTCTATTGCTTATATCAGTAATGTTTTTTGGCAAGGAAAGCATGGGTGCTCAGAGATGGTTTTCAATAGGGCCTTTTGGACTGCAGCCATCGGAATTTGCGAAACTGGCCGTAATTATAACCCTTGCAAAGTATCTGGAAAGGAAAAAAGTTTTAAACAACTTAAAGGATGTGGCTCTGGCATTTTTGCACGTGGGTCTGCCCCTGGTTCTCATTATGAAACAGCCGGATCTTGGCACTTCCCTGGTTTTGCTGGCAATACTTTTTGGAATGATTTTTGTGGCGGGTATAAGTTACAAGCTTTTCGGCGCCATAATAGGAAGCGGCATACTGTCTTTACCGCTGTTATGGCGTTTTCTTCATGACTATCAGAAAAATAGGATTCTGGTTTTTTTAAATCCGAATCTGGACCCTCTGGGAGCCGGTTACCATGTGATTCAATCAAAGATTGCTATCGGTTCGGGCAAACTCCTGGGAAAAGGTTTATTCCATGGAACCCAGAATCAGCTGGATTTTATCCCTGAGCGACATACCGATTTTATTTTCGCCGTTCTTGGAGAAGAACTTGGGTTTATAGGTGGAATGTTGCTGCTAATTTTATTTTTCCTGTTATTGTACCGTACTATCCAGGTGGCTTTTAAAGCCAGGGACCTGCTGGGGACTTATATGGTGGTAGGCATAGCGACAATGTGGACTTTTCAGATTCTGGTAAATATTGGCATGACACTGGGAATAATGCCGGTGACAGGCATACCTCTACCTTTTATGAGTTATGGGGGAAGCTCCTTTCTAATGAACATGATGGCAGTCGGTCTTGTATTGAATGTTGGTATGAGACGACAGAAAATATTGTTTTAAAGATGCTCTTTTAAAGAGCATTTTTTTGTAATAAACGAGCCTTCTCCAAAATAGATATATATAAGAATTGTATGGGGGGTGTTTCAATGTATTATAATTATTATGAACAAAATTCAAAAAAAAATTGGGCAAGTTGGCTGGATTTAAAAAAAATACTGATATGTATATTAATCCTGATAATGGTCCTTTTACTTAAGAAAATTGACACCCCTTTTACAAAATCGACACTTTTGCGAATAGACTATTATGTCTTTAAATATACATATGATTTCAGTGATCTTGCCGACACACTCAAAGGTATCCCAAAGGTTGCAGAAAGCATTCCAGCTTTCAAACAAATGACCTCCGCATCTTTAATTTTACCGGTGTCAGGTGAAATAACATCTCATTTTGGCAGCAGGCTGCATCCCATTTTAAAGGTTGAAAGGATGCACAATGGTATCGATATTGCCCAAACAGAAGGGACTCCGGTGAAAGCTGTTCTTGATGGTGTTGTTTTCTTTGTGGGACAAGACCAAGAACTCGGGCATGTTATAAAAATCAATCACGATGACGATTTGACAACCGTATATGGACATTTGAAGGATATCTACGTGAGTCGGAATGAACCTGTTAAACAGGGCTATATAATCGGGACTGTGGGCAAAACCGGCCTGGCGGAGTCACCCCATCTACATTTCGAAATACTAAAAAACGGTGTTCCCCAAGACCCTGAGAAATGGTTGAAAATACCTTGATTAAGGTGATAACATGACTGTTAAAATTCTGGAAATAGAAGTAAAGATTGACTTTTTTTTTATCTTATTGATTTTATCTTCCATAATGGCAGGATTGTGGTCCGATGTGTTTGCCGCCATGACGGCCCTTGGGTTTCATGAGCTGGGGCATGTGACAGCAGCCGGAGCTTTGGGCCTTAAGGTGGAAAAGATAGACATCTTACCATTTGGCGGAAGAATAAAGATAGCAAACCTCGATGAGGCCTCTCCTGAAGCCGAAATGCTAACTGCACTGGCAGGTCCCATGACGAATTTTGCTGTATCGGTCTTTTTATTGTTTTTATTTAGTCAGAATGAAATAATATCAAAAATTGGCAAAAATTTTATCGACTATCAGTTGATGATAGGTTTTTTTAACATGCTGCCAGCCCTTCCTTTAGATGGCGGAAGGGTTTTTGTTTTATGGCTCAGACAGCATATGAACTTTATTTCGGCGGTACGCATTGCTGCCGGTCTCAGCAAGGATCTGGCGCTGGCGATGTTTCTCTTTGCTGTTACAGGTTTGTTCATGGGAAGATTTTTTATCAATTTTGTCATCGCCGGATTTTTTTTATTGGCCTATGCTTCAAAAGAACAAAAGGAGGCTCCTTTATTTTTCATAAAACACATTGCAGGAAAAAAAGAAATGCTGTTTAAAAAAGGATTTTTACCCATAGAAGCCTTTGCGGCTGTAGGGAATACTCCGGTAAAGCGACTGCTTTACGAGTTTATGCCTCACAAATATTATTTTGTTTATATACTGGATAGCAGTATGAAAATAAAAAATTATGTGACTGAAACGGAAATATTTGACAAAATAATACGGAAAGGATTGGACATAAGATTAGAAGACCTGATATAATAATAATAGATATATAATAAATGGAGGTGCCGGGCAATCTCCGGCAGGAGAGTAACTTTTAACACCAAAATCATACATATAAATTTTTGGGAGGCATAACTTTGGAAATAAACCGGTGGCTAGAAGAAAATCTATTGAAGGTATCAAAACCAACCCGTTATACAGGCAACGAATATAACAGCGTCCATAAATCGGTAGAGAAAATGAAAGTTCATATTGCTCTGGCTTTTCCCGACATCTATGAAGTGGGGATGTCGCATCTCGGTATTAAAATACTATATCATCTTCTCAATGAACAAGAAGATGTTTATGCAGAGAGGGTTTTTGCACCGTGGGTGGACTTTGAAGAGCTCATGAGGAAAAATGGAATACCGCTTTTCAGCCTTGAAAGCAGGACTCCTTTAAAAAAATTTGATTTTTTGGGGTTTACACTCCAGTATGAGATGAGCTACACCAATATAATAAATATGCTTGACCTGTCGGGTATCCCGATTTTTTCAAAGGATAGATCCGATGAGCACCCTATTGTTATCGCAGGCGGTCCATGCGCATATAATCCTGAACCGCTGGCCGATATAATAGATTTTTTCGTTATAGGGGAAGCGGAGGAAGCAATTCTTGAAATAATCGACTTGTACAAGAATTTCATGGAAAGGGGTGAAAAACGCAGAAAGTTTCTTGAAGCGGTTGCCTGCGTTCCCGGGGTTTATGTGCCATCATTGTATGATGTATCATATAATGATGATGGGACCATAGATAATATTTTTCCTAATAAAAGCGGTATTCCTGATAGAGTTCAGAAACGAGTCATAAGAAATTTAGATGAGGTATATTACCCTACAAAATTTATAGTCCCTTATCTGGATATCATACATGACAGGGCTATGCTGGAAATTTTCAGGGGATGTACCCGCGGCTGCCGATTCTGTCAAGCGGGGATGATTTACAGGCCGGTCAGGGAAAAATCTGTGGGGCGGCTGACGAAACTGGCAAAAAACATCATTGAACAGACCGGTTACGGGGAAATTTCACTTGCGTCGTTGAGTACCAGCGATTATTCTTCATTGAAGGAACTTACGGAAATCCTGACCGATGAATTCCGAAACTGCCAGGTCGGGCTCTCGCTGCCGTCTCTCAGAATTGATGCTTTTTCTGTTCAGCTTGCCAGGAAGGTCCAGGAAATAAGAAAGAGCGGGCTTACCTTTGCGCCGGAAGCCGGGACCCAAAGGCTGAGAGACGTAATCAACAAAGGGGTTACCGAAAAAGACCTGATGGCTTCCGTGAAAGATGCCTTTTCATGCGGGTGGAATTCTGTGAAACTATATTTTATGATAGGACTTCCTACAGAAACCGATGAAGATATTGAGGGCATAGCAAAGCTTGCTCAGGGTGTGGTCGATGTCTACAGGCAGGTTAAAGGGTCGACTGGCGGCTTGCGAGTGACCGTGAGCACATCTACATTTGTTCCCAAGGCATTCACACCTTTTCAATGGGAACCCCAGATTTCACTTCCCGAGATTGAAAGGCGACAGAAATTGTTAAAAACATTGTTAAAATTAAAGAACATATCCTACAGCTGGCACGACGGCAGGTTGAGTTTTCTTGAAGCGGTCTTTTCAAGAGGGGACAGAAAATTGGGGAAGGTATTAAAGCTAGCCCATGAGAAAGGTTGCAGGTTTGACGGCTGGAACGAGATTTTTTCCTTTGAAAAGTGGTTGTCTGCCTTTAATGAAGCCGGCATTTCTCCAGAGTTTTATGCAAACAGGGAAAGAAAAACGGACGAACTGTTCCCATGGGAAATAATCGATGCCGGTATTGATAGAGAATATCTGCTGAAGGAACGCGAAAAATCAAAAAATGGAGTAACCACTCCGGATTGCAGGTTTAACCGGTGTCATGCCTGCGGTATAATGAGATTGAAAGGTGGTGGTTTTTGTGAAGCTCAGAATAAAATTTGAAAAGGCTGACCCGGTAAAATATATTTCACATCTTGATATGATGCGCACGTTTGAACGAGCATTCCGCAGAGCGAAGCTTCCCCTTGCGTATTCGGAAGGATTTACTCCCCATCCCAGATTGACCTTTTCTCCGGCGTTATCCGTCGGGGTCACCAGCAGCAGCGAATACATGGATGCGGAGTTTTATGAAGATATTCCTGCCCAGGAGGTATTGAACCGTTTAAATTCCAGTTTGCCGAAGGGACTGAAGATATTAAAAACCGGTAGTTCCGATGGAAAATACGCTCTTTCAGAAATTAACGCCGCACTATATACTGTAACAATATCGGGAAATTTTATAAAAGAAGATATAGTGAGGGCGGCGGACGAGCTCATGAAGAAAAAGGAAATAATCGTAGAAAAAGTTTCAAAAAAAGGAATAAAAAAAGTGAATATAGCCCCACTCATTTATAGCATTGAAGTATTGAGTAATAATGCCGATGAGATTTTACTTGTGATGAAAATGGCGATAGGCCAGGGGGGCGGCGTATCTCCCGATTTGATAGTAAAAGAATTGGGTAAATATCTTTCGAAAGAATTAAAAGTAAAACATGTCCACAGGGAAGATTTATATTTATTAAAAGAAGGAAAAGCTTTTCCCCCGTTATGATAAATTTTTGCCATTTTGAGGAGCTGAAAATTCATGTCAAAGGAGATCGTTGTAGATGTAAACAGAGACCAGATCCGTTTGGCTGTGCTGGAAGAAAGGGAACTTTCGGAAATCTATGTGGAGAAAATCAATAATGAACGTGTGGTCGGAAATATTTATAAGGGAAAGGTGGCAAATGTTTTGCCAGGGATGCAAGCCGCATTTATAGATATCGGTCTGGGCAAGAATGCCTTTCTATATGCCGGGGATATAAATTTAAACTTCGAGGCGTCTGGGCCAGAAGATGAAGAGCTGATAGAAGGCTTAAAAAAAGTATCCATTAAGGATATGCTTAAAGTGGGGCAGGATGTGCTGGTACAGGTCGTAAAAGAACCTATCGGGACCAAGGGTGCGAGAGTATCAACAAACATTACAATCCCCGGTCGCTATGTTGTGCTTATGCCGACTGTAGACTATGTTGGTATATCAAGACGCATAGAAAAAGATGATGAAAGAAACCGTCTCAAATTCCTGGCGGAAAGTATTCGGCCCCCTCATATGGGCATTATAGTAAGAACCGTTGCTGAAGGCATCGGTAAAGACGAGTTAAAAGCCGATATAGATTTTTTAAAGAAGCAGTGGGATGATATACTGCAAAGACAAAAAAAATGTGCTTCTCCGAAACTTATTTATAAAGATATGAATCTGATATCGAGAATAGTAAGAGACCTCTTTACTCCCGAAATCAGCAAGTTCTACATAAACAGTTCCTATGAATACGAAAAGGTTCAGGAACTGTTGTCAGTACTTTCACCGACATTAAAAGACAGGGTAATCTTTTACAGAGGCCAGGAAGAAATTTTTGAATATTTTAATATCGAATCGGAGATTGATAGAGCTCTCCAGCGTAAAGTATGGCTTCAATGCGGCGGATATATTGTGATAGACAGGACGGAAGCATTAACCGCAATAGATGTCAATACCGGCAAGTTTGTAGGAAGTGTAGATCTGGAAGATACTGTTTTAAAGACAAATCTTGAAGCGGCCCGTGAAATAGCAAGGCAGTTGAGGTTGCGTGACATCGGCGGTATTATAATAATCGATTTTATTGACATGACTTCCCAGGAACATCAAAAAATGGTGCTTTCTGCACTGGCAGAAGAATTAAAAAAAGACAGGACCAGGGCTCACATACTTGGCCTGACTCAACTGGGTCTTGTGGAGATAACCCGGAAAAAGGTGCGCCAGAGTCTGGACGAAGTGCTTGAAAAAATCTGTCCTTATTGTGAAGGCAGAGGCAGGATCTTATCTGAAGACACAGTCGCAAAAAAAGTGGAAAGGGAACTTGACAGAGTATTCCGTGAACGGAAAGGAGAAGCGGTATTATTGGAAGTGCACCCTTCGGTGGCGGCGGTGGTGATTGGAAGCGGTGGGAACCGGCTATCTCAGATGGAAAGCCGATATGAAAAGTATATTTTTATTAAAGGCAATGATAGTCTTCACCCTGAAGAAATCAGGATAAAAGCCGTAGGAAGCAGGACGAAGCTTGAAAACCTAGCGATGCCGGTGCGAGAAGGTCAAATCATGGACGTAGTCATAGAAGAAGTTCATGTATCAAACCCCAACGACGGCATTGCTAGGGTCGACGGTTATGTCATAGATGTGGAAGAAGGAGCGGACCTAATTGGAGAAAAAGTTCGGGTGGAAATATATAAAACCTTTCGGACGTACGCCAGAGCAAGACTAATATGATTTTTTAAGGCGGTACCGTTATACAAGGTACCGCTTTTTTATATGCGGTCGATTTCAGTCTAAATACAAGGCATTAGTAACCGCCTCCATATATAGTGCATATATTATATTAAGCTAAAATCAAAGGAGGTTTTCAAATATGGCAGATGGATTCTTTGGAGGAAGAATGGCATTTGCACTGTTCCTGATATTGATACTCCTCTTCTTTGGCGATGATTAATATGAATAAAGCGGAATAAACAGAGAAAGGAGGATAGAGATGGGAGGCTTTGGCGGATTTGACAGCAGAATGGCATTTGCCTTATTTTTAATACTGATTCTCCTGTTCTTCTCTGATGACTGATGAACTAAACTTGAAATGAAGCCGTGTGTAAAGCACGGCTTCATCTTTTAATTCTTCGGCTTGTTTTCGCTTTTTTCACCGTTTTTCGCCTCCGAGGAGGATCCTTCCCCGGAAGACATTGTCTTTAAAAGATTTAAAAGCATGGCGGGGTTTATCTTTTTGTCGGGAGAACCGCCGCCCATAGAACCTAAAAGGTTCATGGCTATTTCTTTCAGGTCTGCACTGCTGGATTTTGAAGAAGAACCGATGTCAAGTTTTATGTCTTGAGAATTAAGGAAACTTATAATACCCAGCAAGTTGCTCAAGGCCAGCAAGCTCACAAGCTCATTTATACTCTGACCATGCCTTCCGTGAATGACATCCATTATCGTGGTCAAAAGGTCGGTTTTGGGATTGTTATCACTTTCAGCCAATTATATCCCTCCAAAAAGGCCGGTATTGGAGAATTTCTGTTTTAAGTGGTCTTTTACTTTGGCAAGAACCCTATTGGTTGCTTCGACTGTTGAGCGTTCCAGAGAGTTCTTAATTTCGGGATCCAGATCTTCAACACTGAAATTGACTTTTACTATTTCTTCGAGGCCATTTACTGTTATAATGACCTTGCCGTCAGAAGATTCCTCCGTGAAAAAAGCATTTTTCAATTGCTCTTTTAAATGAACTATTTCATCCTGAAAAATTTTAGCCATTTTTTCCATATCACCAAGCACTTTAACACCTCCCTTACTTTCATCAATAAAGTATATGTGCTCAAAATGTGAATGATGAACAAAAATTAGGGCTTTTAGCCCTAAAAATTATTTTGAAGTTGCCTTTACTTCAGTCTTTTTTGTATCAGCAGCGCCTTTAGCTGATGCGCCATCAGAGAAGGACAGTAAAATAAGGATCAGAAAAAGTGAGAATACCGCTCTATTATCCATATTAGCACCTCCTCGCATTATTCGTGTTATTTTTATCTGCCAATACGTTTAAGAGATTTCCCACATCTTGAGATTTTGGTGAAGCATTTTGTCCTTCAGACTTATTTGCCTCAACTTTTTGATGCGCTTTTTGGCTTTCAAAGGATTGGTTCATGATTGTTAAAAAATCAACAAGAGCGTCTATGTTTATTTTTTGCTGCGGTTCCGATGGCTTGAAAATGTTCATAACAGTAACGAATGTTTCAATAATTCCCTGGCCTTTAGGACTCATAAAAGGTTTAATTGCCTTTAAAATCTGCATATCGTCTTCCGCAAGTGTTAAAATTTTCATTTTCTGCCCTCCCGGTCCTACAGATTATTTTTTTTACCTTTTTTAAAAATACACGTGTTTCCTGTCGAATTGATTAACAGTATCAAAATAAGAAAAAGTGTATAAGGGTTGGGCTTTGGGGCGGTTGGGGGGGTTTTTTTATTATTTTCTTTTATCAAAGGATCCCCTCCTTAAAAAGCGTTTCTAAAATATTATATGAATAAAGAGCATTAAATGGTACCAGAATAATGATTTGAAAATGTCACAAACTAAAAAAAAAGCAAGGTGGTGTTTTATATTGACCAGAGCATACAAGTTCATATTAGTTTTGTTAGTTATTTTGATTACATTGGGCATATTTGCTTCTTACAACAAAAATATCGCAACACACACTTCTAAAACCAAAGTTGAAGATTATGCCGTTTCTTCATGGAACGGCGACTACATGCTTCTTGCAAGGCTGGTGTCGGGGGAGGCCAGAGGTGAACCTTATCTGGGCCAGGTCGGGGTTGCGGCGGTGATTTTAAATCGTGCAAAGCATCCAAAATTTCCTTCGACGGTGGCCGGAGTTATTTTTCAACCGGGGGCTTTCGAATCAGTAATCAACGGTCAGATATGGGCTTCATATCCCAGCCGAAGCAATTTCAATGCGGCCCGGGAGGCACTGAACGGATGGGATCCCACTTATGGAAGTCTTTATTTCTGGAATCCATATAAATGGGTAAACCCGTGGATATGGACTAGACGCGTGATGACACAAATAGGCAGGCATGTATTTGGAAAATAGATTTGGAGGGGATAATTTGAAAAGGACATATTTCTGGATAATCGGTATTTTGCTGGCAGGTGGGATAATCCTTGGCTTCTGGTCGATGTCAAAAAGGGCGTATTCAGCGGAAAATGCACTTGAAGCTTCATATCAACGAGGCTTTTTTGACCTTATAGACCAGGTAAACAATCTGAATCTGCTTATTTCAAAAAGCCTTGTGACTTCTTCCGACGCCCAGCGAATAATGACTTTCACAACCATATGGCACCAGGCGGAAGGAGCCAGGGCAAGCCTTTCCCAACTTCCGCTGGGCCAAAGGGATATGACCAACAGTCAAAAATTTTTTGCCCAACTAGGAGATTTTTCATACAGTCTTTCCAAAAAAATAGTGAATGGCCAAAAGGTTACGCAGGCAGAATGGAAAAAGATAGAGGATTTTAAAAAATACTCTCAGGATTTAAGTAAAAAACTCCGGGAACTTCAGGATGATGTGGCTGCAGGCAGGATAAAATGGGAAAACAGAGCTTTTGCCGCTGGCAAAATGAGTAAACTTCCCCAGGCAATGGCGGATAAATTTGCAATTATCGACCAAAAATTAAAAGACGAAGCACCGACAATAACTTATGACGGTCCATTTTCGGACCATGTGGAAAATGTAAAACCCATGGGCATAACTGGCTCCGCCATAACGAAATCCAGGGCGAAAAATATCGCAGCGGCTTTTATAGATAATCCGGATAAATTGCAATATGATATCAGCATAACCGGAAAAGCCAGGGGGAATATACCGGCATATAGTGTCGAATTAACCAGGAAAGGCGGAAAGACTCCTGAAATAGTGATGGATATCAGTGAAAAAGGCGGTCATGTCATATGGTACTTAAATACCAGAGCAATTGAGACGCAAAAAATTGATTTAAGTAAAGCAGTCGATCACGCCAGAACATTCTTGGGTTCCAGAGGATATACTGATCTTGAGCCCACCGGGTCTCTTACTCAGGATGGTACGGTAACAATAACTTTTGTTCCTAAAATGAAAGATGTGTTGTTATACCCTGATTTCATCAAGACCGAGGTGGCGTTGGATAACGGTCAAATAGTAGGGTTTGACTCTACCAGTTATCTGACATTTCACAGGTCTAGAAATCTGTCTCATGTCAAACTTTCAAAACAAGAGGTGATGGATAAAATAAATAAAAATCTAAAAGTAAATAGAATCAGGCTAGCTCTAATTCCTGATCCCGCCATGAAGGAAAAACTGTGTTATGAAGTTGACGGCAATCTGAAAGATGAACGGTATTTCATTTATATAAATGCTGAAAGTGGATTTGAAGAACAGATATTAAAAGTTGTCGAAACCGATAAAGGAACTATGACCATGTAAATATGCAACTAAATGTTCGCAGATGAATATTTTATAAATAGAAAAGCAGAGTAAGGAGGGGTCTTCTTTGATTTTGTCTGAAGACACTTTGCATGATACGTTCATCATATTTTTAGTGTTGATATTGCTCGTTTTAGCAGAATAAGTGTCATAAAAAATATTTTGAGCATATATATAATCAAGATAGAACTTTTAGGTGGCGGGAAGCGGCATTGTCTGACTGCCGCTTCCCGCCCGGCGGCAAAAATAATTTAAGGGGGTTTTTCAATGGCAAGTTTTCAGGATGTGATAACGGGTTCGGGAAATGCCGGCAAATCTTCTCTTGTTTACATGCTGTTATTGACCAACGTTTTAGGGCTTTCGATATTTATGGAAAAAAATCTGAATCTGGGGCTTCATTTAAAAACAAAGCAAAATACGGTTGCCGACATGCATACTACTCAAGATAAAGAACAAGAACAGTCATCACAACTGGAGAATTTACCTATACTGATTCCTGAAAGTGTTCCGTCGGATAAGGAGATAACAGAGCCTGTAGAGAAAGCATTTGATGAATCTTATAACATAGGCGAATATGATGGCTCCCATGATGACTCTGCAAGCGAAAAAGTAATTGATTTTAAAGAGGCTGTTAAAGAAATCAAGAGTAAAGAATCTTTAAAAGAATCAAGAGAAAATATGCGGGAATCAAAAGAACCTCTGAAGACGCTGGTATGGCATTTTCCCAGGGCCACTTCAAAAAGATATAACTAAATTATGCAACATGGCAATATAACTGCTGCGGTTTATTCAGCATTGGAAACCGGCATTGACACAAAGTCCCTCTTATGCTAAAATAACATCGGTGGTTTTCGCTTGCCACCTGCCGCACGGATCGGGTATTGACGGGAGCAAGCCCCTGTAGATTCGCTTGTTCCGACCTTAAGATTCGGCGAGATATTAAGGAGGGTGTTTTTATTTATGTATGCAATTATAGAGACCGGTGGAAAACAATATCGGGTATCCGAAGGCGATGTGCTACAAGTGGAAAAACTTGCCGCCGATGAAGGCGAAACTGTCGAATTTGACAGGGTTCTGGTTTTATCTAAAGACGATCGGCTCTCGGTAGGTCAACCATGTCTTGAAAACGTAAGAGTTAAAGCTACTGTTTTAAGGCATGGCAAAGGAGAAAAGATTATTGTCTTCAAGTACAAGCCAAAAAAGAATTACCGCAGAAAGCAGGGGCACCGCCAGCCTTTTACCGAGGTTAAAATCGAAAAAATAGAATTTTAAGATGATAACAATTACAGCAGTAAAAGACTCAGCCGGAAAGTTTATGCGCCTGAAGGTTTCGGGGCACGCGGAATTTGCGAATTATGGAAAAGATATAGTTTGCGCCGGTGTGTCGGCACTTATTGAAACATGTATTCTGGGGCTCGAAAACATCGGCGAATTTAAGCCGCTTATCTTAAAAGAAGAAGGCTATGTATTATTGGAAATTCCCAGAGGTGTATCAGTTAATGCCCGGGAAAAAGCCGATATCATTATGCAAACAATTTTGCTGGGCCTTAAAGACATTTCAAAATCCTATCCGAAATTTGTTCAGGTGAAGATTATAAAGGAGGTGCTATAGATGAATTTACAGCTTTTTGCTCATAAAAAAGGAATGGGCAGTACCCGAAACGGTCGTGATAGCGAATCGAAGCGTCTGGGAGTCAAGAGGTTTGACGGACAGTTTGTAAATGCGGGAAGCATCCTGGTTCGGCAGAGAGGCACCAGAGTCTATCCAGGGAAAAACGTGGGGATAGGCGTCGACCATACTCTTTTTGCCAAAGTCGACGGTTATGTTAAATTTGAGAAAAACGGTAGAGACAAAAAACAGGTTAGCGTATACGCTCAAATGTAAGCTCCTTGTAATGAGGAGCTTTTTTATTGTAGGTTTGAAGCAGGAAATTACAAAAAAAAATAGAATTAACACTGTGTTACTATTATATCTGTGTTACTATTATATCTATGAAAGGATTGGGTTTTTTGCAAAGACGCAAATTAATCATTGCGATACTATGTGTACAGGCAATTGTTATTATTCTACTGTCAACAATAAATAAGTCGGAACCTATGATCAAGATTATTTTGGGTCTATGTGTTTTGCTTTTCATTTCCGAATGCTCGATTATGTATAATGAGTTATACAGAAATCCGGATGCAAGATGGTGGAAGCTGCTGAAAGCCTATCGCGCACAGAGGCACGATTTTCACAATCACCTGCAGATAATATACGGCATGATACAATTGAAAAAATATGATAGGGTGATAAATTACATAAACAGTATTAAAAAAAATGACTATGTGTATGATCGTATATGTCACTTGGACAATCCTATGTTAATTTGTAGCCTGTTGGAGGTGGTTAACCTTTTCCGGCAGTTTGAGATCGACGTAATGTTAGATGTAGAAGAAAACGTAAATATTAAAAGGGTTCCCACGGCAGATTTGATTAAAACGGCAAATACTTTCACATCGAAGTTAAATGAAACTGTTGGTCCTAAAAAGGTTAGGATAGTACTGAACAAAAACGGAGTAGAGTTTAGCTTTGTCAATGAAGATTCCGTTTCCGCTTAAAATTGACTCAAGACAAAAATTTTTTATATAATTTTATAAAAGAGGGGAATCCTTTATAACGACTAATTCCTAAATTAGAGAAAGGTGATTTGATTGTTCATAGACAGGGCGAAGATTTACGTAAAAGGTGGAGATGGAGGCAATGGCGTTGTGGCTTTCAGGCGCGAGAAATATGTTCCACGGGGAGGTCCCAGCGGTGGTGATGGCGGTAAGGGTGGAGATGTGATTCTAAAGGTGGATTCGGGTCTTTCCACGCTTATGGATTTTAAATATAAAGTACACTATAAGGCTGAGAGGGGAGACCATGGGCAGGGTTCGAATAAAATGGGCAAAAGTGCCGAGGATTTAATTATCCGGGTTCCGCCGGGGACAGTGGTCAAGGACCCGGAGACTGGAGATGTGCTGGCCGACCTTGTAGAACAAGGCCAAACTTTTATAGCCGCCAGGGGCGGCCGTGGAGGTCGCGGCAATGCAAGATTCGCCTCTTCGATTCACAAGGCTCCGGATTTTGCGGAAAAGGGAGAACCCGGAGAAGAACGCTGGATTCTATTAGAATTAAAGCTTATTGCGGATGTGGGTTTAATCGGATTTCCGAATGCCGGCAAATCCACGCTTTTGTCAAGAATTACTTCCGCACGGCCCAAGATAGCAGATTATCCCTTTACAACATTATCTCCCAACCTCGGTGTAGTAGACCCCGGCAAAAGAGAAGGGAGAAGCTTTGTGGTAGCGGATATCCCCGGCCTCATCGAGGGTGCGCATGAAGGCATGGGATTGGGGCATGAGTTTTTAAGGCATGTGGAACGCACGAGACTGCTGGTGCATGTAATAGACGCAGCAGGGTTGGAAAACGATCCTATAGAAGGGTTTTACATAATAAACAGAGAACTGGCCCAATACAGTCTCAGCCTATCCAAAAAACCACAATTGGTTGCAGCCAACAAGATGGACTTGCCTCAAGCCCGGGAGAATTATGCGAAGATCGAATCGACCTTAAAAAAAGAAGGGTTTGAAGTGATACCAATTTCCGGCGCCACGGGGCAGGGAGTGAAAGAACTTTTATTGAAGATTCAGCAAAGATTGGATGAGATTCCGGACAAAGTTGAAACTGTAGAAATAAAAGAATACGCAATTCAGGAAGAGGAACCTTTTCAGATAAACAAAGGGGGCCAGGTTTTTACCGTTTCCGGAAACATGGTGGAAAAACTTGTGGCTATGACAGACCTGGAGAATGAATCTGCCGTCAAAAGGCTTCAGAGGATTTTCAAAAAAATAGGTCTAGACGAAGCCCTTAAAAAAGAAGGCATAAAGCCAGGGGACAGTGTCAAAATTGGCGATGCGGAATTTTATTATTTGGAGTAAATTGAAAAATGCGCATTTGAATGGTATAATTTTTAAAGAATTGTTGGGGGAGGATTTAATTTGTCTAAAAAGAATAGGGTAGGAATAATGGGGGGTACTTTTGACCCTATTCATTACGGCCACCTTGTTACAGCCGAAGCCGCTAGGATATATTTTAATCTGGATGAAGTCATTTTCACTCCCACTGGTAATCCGCCTCATAAAAAAGATTATACTGTCACTTCCGCCGAGCACAGATACCTGATGACCGCTCTTGCTATAAACGATAATCCTTATTTTAAAGTTTCTAGGGTTGAAATAGATAGGAAAGGTTATACCTATACTGTAGATACTTTGCGATATTTTGCAAAAGAATACGGGAAAGATACGTCTCTTTTTTTTATAAGCGGCGCCGACGCTGTACTGGACATTCTGACATGGAAAGATGTGCGGGAAGTCTTGAGTATGTGCACTTTCATAGCCGCCACAAGGCCTGGATACCCGATGGAAAAATTGAAGCAAAAGCTTCAGGAAATAAAAAGATTGTATAACAGCGAAGTCTATCCTCTGGAAGTCACCGGTATGGATATATCATCGACAGAAATTAGAAGAAGGGTACGTGAAGGACTTTCCATAAAATACCTTCTTCCTGAAAGTATTGAGATATATATTAAAAAGCATGGAATTTACAGGTGATGAAAAGATGGTACCTGATGGCATTATTTCAAAATTGAAAGAATCAATGACGGAAAGCCGTTTTAAACATTCTCTCGGAGTTATGGAAACTTCTATGATACTTGCCAGACGCTATGGGGCAAATACAGAAAAGGCTGAACTTGCCGGACTCATACATGACTGCGCAAGGGATATACCATTGGATACGCAGTTGAAAATGGCTGAAAATTTTGGTATACTGTTGGATGATATTCAAAAGCACGAACCCGTATTGATTCACGGACCGCTGGGAGCAGAAATTGCAAGAGATGTTTTTGACATCCATGATGAAGAGATACTCAATGCGGTGAGATTGCACACTACCGGGGATAAAAATATGACATTGCTTGAAAAAATTATATTCATTTCCGATTATATTGAGCCGGGAAGATGTTTTCCAGGCGTCGAAAACTTGAGGGTAAAAGCTTTTAAGGACTTGGATGAAGCCCTAACCGCAGCTTTTGATTCGACCGTAAGATATGTAATGGAAAGGCAGGGCCTGTTACATCCCAGAACCGTAAACGCCAGAAACTATATTCTTTTGTGTAAAGGGAGAGAGGAGAGAACATGAAAAAAATTTTAAAATATTCATTGATTGCGATACTTTTTATAGTATTATCAGTCGGCAGCGGTTTTTATTATGTATTTCACAGTTTGAACAGGACAAACTCCGGTAATCCTGATACTCAAAGCACAAACACCGATGAATTTATCAAAGGCGGCAGACTGAATATTTTATTGCTGGGCGTGGATGCCGGCACAATAGGCGCTAGCGAAGAGCATAACCGTTACAGGTCGGACACGATGATGGTTTTCAGCATAGATATGGATAAAAAAAACATAAAGGTGCTGTCGATTCCAAGGGATACCAGAGTTAAAATTCAGGGAGTGGGAATTGAGAAGATAAATGCGGCTATGGCTTTTGGCGGTCCGGACCTGGCTGTGAAGACCGTCAAAGATTTACTTGGCGTTCCCATTCATAACTACGTTGTCGTGAATTATAAAGGTTTTAAAGAAATAGTAGATGCTTTGGGCGGAGTTGAAATAAATATAGAAAAGCCCATGAAATATGATGACAATGCGGGCAATCTTCACATTGATTTAAAACCCGGACTGCAGGTATTGGATGGAGATAAGGCAGAACAGTTTGTAAGGTACAGGCACTATCCTGGTGGAGATATTGACAGAATAAAAGCTCAACAAAAATTCATTGAGGCTGTAGGCAAGACTATTTTAAAACCGTCTACTTTATTAAAATTGCCAAAGATTATAAATACGATTCAGGAAAATGTTGAGACAGATATTGAACCTTTGGCAATCGCAAGCCTTGCCAATCTGGCAAGACAGGTGGGGCCTGATAATATTGAAACTTTTATGCTGCCTGGCGAAGGCAAATATATTTCGGGCATAAGCTATTTCATACCGTTCCAAGCCCAGATGAACGAGATGGTGGATAATATATTTTTTGATGGCGGATATTCAAAAGTTGCTGTGTTGAACGGAAATGGTTCTTCGGGTATAGCTTCCAGAATTGCCAGGGTGCTGGAACAAAATGGATTCAAGGTGGTCCGGATAGCCAATGCGGACAGTTTTGACTACGAAACAACCACAATTCTTTACCCAAAAGAAAAAAAAGATGATGCTGAAAAAATCGCAAGGATTTTTACAAACGCTCAGATGAAGGAAGAATCCCAGCTTCAAGCGGGTTTAACCACTGTGATAATCGGAAAAGATATAAATTGATGGAGGGAAATTGATGGCAAAAGACCCTAAAGAGTGCGCTATTATTGCAGCAAAAATTCTGGAAGATAAAAAGGGTCAGGATGTGGTAATACTGGATATAAGCAGGATTTCGATTCTGGCGGATTACTTCGTTATAGCCACCGGAAAATCATTTGTGCATGTAAAAGCCCTGGCTGACGAAGTGGAGAAAAAACTTATAGAAGAAGGCTTTACTTTACGGGGCAAGGAAGGATATGATGAAGCAAAATGGATCCTGCTGGATTTTTATGATGTAATAGTGCATATATTCTATACTTATGAGAGGGAATACTACATGCTGGAACGCTTGTGGGCTGATGCCGGTCGGGTGACCACGGCAGTAAAACATGAAGACTCCTCTGATTGAAAGATTAGAGATAGGCTGTATGGACGGTGCCCACAAAATTAATTCTTGTATTGTCAAAGGGCGTAAATGAGGTGGGAATCCAAAAACAGAGGAACATATTGACAGAAGCCGCAATGTTTCATATAATATCTAAAAAGATATCAAAAAGGAGTAGTAAAGGCGACAACCCTTTTTCAGAGACCGGAGGCTGGTGGAAATCCGGAAGGGAAAAGCCTTGAACTCGCCTTTAGTAGAAAATGGCCGGCAGGCGTTAAAGGGCAAAAGAGCAGGGCTTTTAGCCAATTAGGGTGGTACCGCGAGAAGGCTTCTCGTCCCTAAAGGGGATTGAGGAGCTTTTAAATTTTAAATTTTCACTTCAAAGGAGGATTTTGGCTTGAATTATGATTTTAAAGCCATCGAAAACAAGTGGCAAAAAAAATGGGCTGAACAAAAACTTTACAGAGCGGTAGAAGATTCGGAGAAACCCAAGTATTATTGCCTTGAGATGTTTCCTTATCCTTCAGGGAAACTTCACATGGGTCATGTGAGAAATTATTCCATTGGAGATGTGGTGGCAAGATTTAAAAGAATGAACGGCTACAATGTGCTGCATCCCATGGGGTGGGATGCCTTTGGCCTTCCCGCTGAAAATGCCGCCATAAAACATGGCATTCCGCCTTCAAAATGGACCTGGGATAATATCGACAACATGAGACGACAGCTTAAAAGCCTTGGTTTGAGTTACGACTGGGACCGGGAGGTGGCCACGTGCCATCCCGACTACTACAAATGGACCCAGTGGTTTTTCCTGAAACTCTATAAAATGGGACTTGCCTATCGCAAAAAGTCTTTTGTAAACTGGTGTCCATCCTGCGCCACAGTGCTTGCAAACGAGCAGGTGGTGGACGGCAGGTGTGAACGCTGCGGCACAGAGGTTGGGAAAAAGGATTTGGAGCAGTGGTTTTTTAAGATAACAGATTATGCCGATGAGTTGCTGGAAGATCTGAAAAAACTTCCAGGCTGGCCCGACAAAGTTAAGACTATGCAGGAAAACTGGATCGGCAGAAGTGAAGGCGTGGAGTTTTCCTTTACGGTTGAAGGGACCGAAGAAAAAATACCAGTTTTTACCACACGGCCTGATACCGTATATGGTGTTTCCTATATTGTTCTAGCACCAGAGCATCCTCTGGTGAATAAGCTTGCAGCCGGGACACCGCAGGAAAATGCGGTTAAGGAATTTCAGAAAAGAATTGAAAAATTAAATGAAATAACCAGAACATCCACTGAAACCGAAAAGGAAGGGATTTTTATCGGTGCCTATGCCGAAAACCCCATGAACGGCGAAAGAATTCCCATATGGACGGCCAACTATGTACTTTTGGAATATGGGACCGGCGCGGTTATGGGAGTGCCCGCCCACGACCAGAGGGATTTCGAATTTGCGAAAAAATATAACCTGCCGATAAAAGTGGTCGTATCGCCTCAGGGAGAAACTCCTGATGCAGCAGCGATGGTTGAAGCCTATGTGGGAAGGGGCATACTTGTTAATTCCGATAAATTTAACGGAATGGACAATACTGAAGCCATCCAGGCCATTGGTAAGTATATGGAACAGAAGGGAATAGGCCGCATCAAAGTAAACTACAGACTAAGAGACTGGCTCATTTCCCGCCAGAGATACTGGGGAGCGCCAATACCTATAATATATTGTGAAAAATGCGGCGTGGTGCCCGTACCGGAAAAAGACCTGCCGGTGATGCTTCCGCCAAATGTGGAATTTAATCCTAGAGGAACTTCGCCGCTCCTTGAATGCGAGGAATTTTTAAATACGATATGTCCCGAATGCGGAGGACCGGCCCGTCGGGAGACGGACACCATGGATACCTTCATGTGTTCCTCCTGGTACTATTATAGATACACGGATGCAAGAAATGCGCAAAAGCCCTTTGACAGGGAAAAGCTTGATTACTGGATGCCGGTGGATCAGTATATAGGCGGTGTTGAGCATGCTATACTGCATCTGATGTATTCCAGATTTTTCAACAAGGCTATGCGCGACGCAGGTCTTGTGCATGTCGATGAACCGTTTGTGAACTTGTTGACCCAGGGCATGGTGCTGAAAGATGGCGCCAAAATGTCCAAATCCCTTGGCAACATTGTGAGCCCGGAGGATATCATCGAGAAATATGGCGCCGATACTGCCAGGCTTTTCATCCTGTTTGCGTCGCCGCCGGAAAGAGATCTTGAATGGAGCGACCAGGGCGTGGAAGGTTGCTTCAGGTTCCTTCAGAGGGTATGGCGTCTGGTGGAAGAACTTTCTGAAAGAATTAATGAAGAAGATACGGCGTCAAAAACCGATAAAGATTTGCGCCGCCTGGTGCACAGGACCATAAAAAAGGTTACATCAGATATATCTGAAAGATTTAATTTCAATACGGCAATAAGTGCAATCATGGAAATGGTAAACGGCCTGTATGCGGTTAAAGATCAAAAAATTTCGGGAGCTGTCCTGAAAGAAGCGGTGGAAAACCTGCTCTTGCTGCTGGCACCCTTTGCCCCTCATATGACCGAGGAGCTGTGGGCAAGGATGGGCAAAGAGGAAAGCATCCACCTCATGCCGTGGCCAGAATACAGCGAAGAGGCTCTTGCTGAGGAAGAAATTGAAATAGTTGTTCAGGTAAACGGTAAATTGAAGTGCAAAATAAGCCTTCCGGCAGGCATTAGCGATGAAGAGATGAAGCAGCGGGCTCTTAGCAGTGAAAAACTGAAGCCGCATATAGAGGGCAAAGAAGTGGTAAGGGTGATTACCGTTCCTGGTAAACTTGTAAATATAGTGGTAAAGTAAGCTTTTTAAGCCGGCAAACCCGGCTTCTTTTTTTAATTTATTATTTTATTTATTATAAGCTTGAATGTTGTAATCTCAAACGAAGTAAGGTAAAATAGTCTTAGATTACTATAAAGCGATATTTGTGGGAAGAGGATGAGGTTAATGTTGAAAATACAGTCTTTAAACCTTGATATTTCCAATGGTTCTGGTGATGTATCGATTCTAAAGAATATCAATATAGAACTGGAGGATAACAAGTTTTATGCTCTAACCGGCCCCAATGGCGGAGGGAAGACTTCCCTGGCCCGGGCCATAATGGGCATTTATAAGGTAACGAGCGGCAAAATTTATCTTGACGGCATCGATATTACGGATTTTAATATTACTGAAAGGGCTAAAGCCGGTATCAGTTATGCTTTTCAAAATCCTCCCCGTTTCAAGGGCCTTAAGGTGAGGGACCTTCTGAAAATTTCCTCCGGCGGTAAGGATACAGATTTTGCTCGATTGAGGGCTGTGGGTCTATGCCCTCAGGACTATCTAGGCAGAGAATGCGACAGCAGCCTTTCGGGGGGCGAAATAAAAAGGATCGAACTTGCCACGGTGCTGGCCAGGCCTTCCAGGATAGTGATATACGATGAACCCGAAGCCGGAGTTGACCTGTGGAGTTTTGAAAAACTGCTCGGCCTGATTAAAAAATACCATTTGCGAGGAGGAGTTACCAGCATAGTAATAACCCATCATGAAAAGGTGCTATCTCTTGCCGATGAAATAATCCTCATGGCGGAAGGCGAGATAAAAGAGCGGGGAGCCAGAGATGAAATGTGGGATGCTCTGAAGGGTGATTTCAAATGCCGCTGGCAGCAAAATTGCGGAGGTGACGAAGATGCCATTGAATGCTATAGATAATGAACTTTTAAAAACAGTAGCCGACCTTCACAGTATTCCTTCCGGAGCTTTTAACATTCGCAAGGATGGTCAGGGCGTGGAAAGAAGGTCGTCGGCTCATATACAGGTAAGCCCGAAAACGGACAAACCCGGCATAAATATCTTTGTGTCTCCGGGCACAAAAAACGAAGCGGTCCATATACCGGTATTGATTACCCTTTCAGGAATTGTGGATGTGGTGTATAATACCATCGAAATAGGCGAAGGAGCGGATGTCACGGTAGTGGCGGGATGCGGGATACATAACCCGGGTTCAAAAAGGTCTCAGCATGATGGCATCCATGAGATTATAGTCCATAAAGGTGCCAGGATGAAATATGTTGAAAAGCACTACGGCGGTGGCGATGGTACCGGTGAAAGGGTACTGAACCCGAAGACCATTCTAATTATGGAAAAAGATTCTGTGGTGGAGATGGAACTGACTCAGATAAAGGGCGTTGACAGTACCGTCCGCGATACAAAGGCAAAACTTGCGGAACGCGCGAGCCTGACCATTATTGAGCGACTTTTGACTCACGACCATCAGGAGGCGGTATCGGATATTCTCATAGAGCTGGAAGGAGAAGGCAGCAATGCAAAGGTGATATCACGTTCTGTGGCAAAAGACGATTCAAAACAGGTTTTCCGCCCTGTAATGGTGGCCAGAGCCTCAGCAAGAGGCCACGTCGAGTGCGATTCCATCATCATGGACCGGGGCAGAATAAGCTCTTCCCCAGCCATATCTGCCGAGCACCCCGATGCCCAGCTTACGCACGAAGCCGCCATTGGAAAAATTGCAGAGGAACAGTTGATGAAGCTGGAGACTCTGGGACTTTCGGAAAAAGAAGCCGAAGACGTCATATTGAGGGGCTTTCTGCAATGAGTGCACGATGCATCATGGTGCAGGGAACCGGGTCATCGGTGGGCAAAAGCCGCATAGTGGCTGGGCTGTGCAGGGTGTTTAAACAGGATGGGTATAAAGTGGCGCCTTTTAAATCCCAGAACATGGCTTTGAATTCTTTTATAACCCGGGAAGGTCTGGAAATGGGCAGAGCCCAGGTGGCGCAGGCGGAAGCCTGCGGTGTGGAACCTTCGGTTCTAATGAATCCTGTGCTTTTAAAACCCAGTTCTGATAAAAACTGTCAGGTAATAATCATGGGAAAGGTATACGGCAACCTTTCCGCCATGGATTATCATGAGTTCAAGCCGAAGCTGCTTGAAACAGTAAAAAGGGCTTATGACATGCTTGCCGAGCAAAACGACATAATAGTTATAGAAGGAGCGGGCAGCCCCGCTGAGATTAACCTCAGGGATCGGGATATAGTCAATATGGGGATGGCCGAACTGGTGGATGCTCCGGTCATACTTGTAGGGGACATTGATAAAGGGGGAGTTTTTGCTTCCCTGGCAGGCACCATGCTGCTTTTAAACGAAAGCGAAAGGAGCCGGATAAAAGGCGTCATCATTAATAAGTTCAGGGGAGATCTGGAGATTTTAAAACCGGGCCTTGAGATGCTGGAAAACATTATAGAAAGGCCTGTACTTGGCGTGGTACCATACACCGATATATATGTGGATGAGGAAGATTCGCCGGAAGCCGAGATTTATAGAATGAAATATTTAAAGAGGCAAGCAAAAGGTTTAGCTTCCAACGATGCAGGACTGCACTCAAGTGAAGTAGTGATAAAAGTGCTCTGCCTTCCCCATATATCCAATTTTACTGATTTTGTGCCTCTGGCCGAATATCCCGGTGTTAATCTGACCTATATCAAAAAAGGCATGACCATCGGCGAAGCCGATGCGGTTATTATTCCCGGGACAAAAAACACCCTGGAAGATTTGGCGGCTGTTAAATCTCAGGGTTGGCATGAAGAAATCAGGAAACTATATAAAGAAGGAGCGGTAATAGTAGGAATATGCGGCGGGTATCAGATGCTGGGGAAAACCATAAGAGACCCGAATCATATTGAAGGAAGCATAGAGCAAAGCGAAGGCCTGGGCTTGCTGGATGTTCATACACAGATAGAAATGGAAAAGGTGACCACAAGAATTTCCGGAAAAGTACCGGAGGGTCTGCCGGGGCTTGCCGGAGCTCTGGGCGGTTCGCAGGTGGATGGTTATGAGATACACATGGGCAAAACCATATCTGATGGAAATTACCCAGGCTTTGTGCTTATTCAAAAGCGCCTGGAGAAAGACGTATACATTATAGACGGCTGTGTGAGTTTCGATGGCCGGATTTTGGGTACCTACATCCATGGTATTTTCGACAGCAACCAATTTACCTCCAGATTTGTCGGTTATTTAAAAAGGCAAAAATGCCATTCTACCGGGAGTGTTTTAAATGATATAAACGATATCGGATTTAATCCAGAGGACGCATTCGACTTCGCGAAATTCAAACAGAAAGAGTACGACCGGTGGGCCGATGTTGTGCGAAAAAACCTGGATATAGGTAAGATATATAAAATAGTAGATTTAGATCGTAATAATTGAATTAGTTAAGCCTAACCCTAAACTTGCTAGATATCGGAGGCCAGATGTCGGATTAAGTTGGATTTGCCGCACAACAGATGCCGGAAATCAGATTTCGGATGTCAGATGTTAAATTTAAGTATGGATTTGTGGACTTCAATCCAATATTTCTATCTGGTCTCTGATTACCAAATTCCGGGCTCTGTTTTATGTCCAACCTCCAGTTTCTGATAAATGCGGGAGAGGATTAAATGTTCAATTTAAGCGATAGAGAAAAAATTTTATTGGGACTTTTACTGGCGACCATTATCATCAGCGGAGGGCTTGTTTATTATGCTTTTCACGAAAAAAACGCCGATGTAGCTTTTAAATTGCAGGAAGGTCCTGCAATACCGGTTACCGCACCGGTAACTCAGGAACAGCCTAAAAAAGTGGTAGTATACGTCACCGGTGCCGTCAAGAATCCCGGAGTATATACTCTGGAAGACGGTATGAGAGTGAAAGACGCCATTGATTTGGCGGGAGGAGTCCTCCCCGAAGCAGATCTTCTGCGCCTGAATCTTGCTCAAAAGCTCCATGATGAGGATAAATTATATGTCCCTAAAATTGGAGAAATTATGAGCGAATCGCAGACACAGCAAAGCACTGCAGGCGCAAGTGGTACAGCGGGCATAACTTCTTTAAGCGATGGGAAAATAAACATAAACACCGCAGGGCTTTCTGAACTGGATACACTGCCTGGTATAGGCCCCGCTACGGCTCAGAAAATCATAGATTACAGAACTCAGAATGGTCCTTTTAAATCCATAGATGATATTAAAAACGTCTCCGGAATAGGAGACAAGAAGTTCGAGCAGATTAAAGATAAAATAAAAGTTGACTGATCTGCTAGTAGTCGACGAAATAATGGAAGGAGGTATTCAACCCATGCAGAAAGTTAAACTTACCAAACTTACCTGCAGCTCCGGGTGAGCGGCGAAGCTTGGCCCCGACGCCCTGTCGCAGGTCCTGCGGCAGCTACCAGTAATAAAAAATGAAAATCTTCTGGTGGGACTCGACACCTCCGATGATGCGGCGGTATATAAAATAAATGACGACCTTGCCATTATCCATACTGTGGATTTTTTTACGCCTGTTGTAAACGACCCGTATACATTCGGTCAGATTGCTGCATGCAATGCGTTGAGCGATATATATGCCATGGGAGGAAAACCGCTCCTTGCTTTAAATGTGGTGGCTTTTCCGGAACAATTGGTGGAAAATGTACTGGCAGATGTCTTGAAGGGCGGAAGTGACAAAGTGTTAGAAGCGGGTGCCGTAGTGGGAGGAGGCCATTCCATAAAAAGTAACGAACCCATCTACGGCTTGTCTGTTTTAGGTGAGGTTTCTCCCAAAGAAATTTTAACCAATGCCGGTTCAAAACCAGGCGATGTATTAATACTCACGAAACCTCTTGGGATTGGAGTGGCTACCACCGCTCTGAAAGCTGACATGCTTGATAAAGAAACTGAAAAACAAGTTGTTCAAATCATGTCTACCCTAAACAAGCAGGCATCTCTCGCCGCCGTACAAATTGGTGTAAATGCCGTAACAGATATAACTGGCTTTGGACTTTTAGGCCATGCCTTCGAAATGGCGGAAGCCTCAAAAGTAACCCTGCGGTTGAAAGCTGAAGCCCTTCCCATACTTTCAGGCATGGAGCGACTGGCGGAGATGGGACTTTTACCAGCAGGATTGTATCATAATAAAAATTTCCTGAAAGATAAGGTCAATATAAGTTCCGGGGTGCCTGAAACATTGGTAGATTTGACTTTCGACCCACAGACTTCCGGTGGCCTTCTTATTTCAGTGAGCGAGAATAGAGCTTCAGCACTGCTCGCTCTTCTAAAACAAAGCGGGGTTGCAGATGCAGCACCCATAGGAAGAGCGGTGGAGTCTGAAGATTACAGGATAGTATTGGAGTAAGAATATGCGACGTAAAATTTGATTTCAGTATAAAAAGTTACTCTTCTGCCGGAGATGGCTCAGCACCGCAGTCCTCTGCTGCTTTTTTCAGAAGCCAGAAGTTAGAAGTCTGAATAGAACGAATTTGCGAATGGCAAATTCTAACTTAATCTGATATTTGGCATCCCATATCCGAAAAATTTTGTATCCCTTTTTGCTTTTCTCTCAAAAGAGGTGTGTTATTTGGATAAGAACTTTTTTATGAAGAAGCTTCCTAAAATAGCCGACCTCCTGGAAGAGGCCGAAATAAAAGACTTGATACTAAGGTTAAATAAAATCTATGTTACTAATGTGCTAAGGGAAAGCCTTGAATCCATCCGTTTAAAAATGCTTACGATGATAGAAGATGGAAATGTTCCTGACAGAAGTGAAGAAGATTTGAAGAAAGAAGTTATTTCCCTGGCAATCAACAAGTTGAGTTTTTCCCCATACAGTTTGAAACCTGTCATAAATGCCACAGGTGTGGTGCTTCATACCAATTTGGGGAGAGCGCCTCTTCCCGAAGAAGCATTGAAAAGAATACAAATGGTGGCTTCCGGATATTCAAATCTGGAATTCGACCTGAGTATAGGTGAGAGGGGAGAAAGATACAGCCATGTCCGGGAACTCTTATGCGATATAACCGGCGCCGAAGACGCCCTGGTGGTAAACAACAATGCGGCTGCGGTACTTCTCTGTCTTTCCGCCATAGCGTCCGGCCGGGAAGTGGTGATTTCCCGGGGGCAACTGGTAGAAATAGGCGGAAGCTTTAGGATTCCAGATGTCATGGCTCAGAGCGGAGCAAAGCTGGTGGAAGTGGGTACTACCAACAAAACCAACATTAGAGATTATGAAATGGCCATAAATGAAAATACTGCGCTTTTATTAAAAGTACACACCAGCAACTTTAAACAGATAGGTTTTACTTCCCAGGTAACAGACGAGGAATTAAAAGCTCTTGGGGAAAAATACAACCTGCCGGTGATGGAAGACCTGGGAAGCGGAGTGTTGCTTGATATGAGGTCTTTCGGTTTTTCGGAAGAACCCAGAGTTCAGGATTCGGTAAGGGCAGGTATGGACCTGATAACCTTTAGCGGCGACAAACTTCTGGGTGGGCCACAGGCGGGAATAATCCTGGGGAAAGCGGAATACATTTCCGTAATTAAAAGCCATCCCCTCAATAGAGTAGTGCGCATTGATAAACTCACCCTGGCGGCTCTGGAGGCAGTATTGCGACTTTATAAGGATGGACGGTGGAAGCATATTCCGGTGCTGGCCATGCTTATGGAATCCATAGATGATATGGAGGACCGGGCCCAAAAACTTGCCGAAGGGGTAAAGGAGGTCTTAAACGAAAAAGGGAGGGTAGAGATCATAAATGATGTTACACAGGCGGGTGGAGGTTCTCTGCCGGGTGTGGAGATTCCTACCAAATGCGTTGGAATAAGTGTTGATGGAATTTCACCGGAGGAGATGGCAAAAAGGCTGCGACAAGTTTCTTTTCCAGTGGTGGCAAGGGTGAAAAAAGACAAGTTGTTATTCGACTTGAGGACAATTTCAGAAAAAGAAATAGAAAAGATTGTAGAGATGGTGGGAAAAGCAATATGGGCAACATAATACTGGGCACCGCCGGTCATATCGATCATGGCAAAACTACACTTATTAAGTCTCTTACAGGGATCAACACCGACAGGCTGAAGGAAGAGCAAAAGAGGGGCATAACCATAGAACTAGGCTTTGCCCACATGACCCTTCCTTCGGGTCGCACGATAGGTATTGTGGATGTGCCAGGCCATGAAAAATTCATTAAAAACATGCTGGCCGGGGCCGGCGGTATAGACATGGTACTGATGGTGATTGCCGCTGATGAGGGAATAATGCCTCAGACCCGAGAACATCTGAACATATTGAAATTGTTGAATGTTAAAAGAGGAATTGTTGTGCTGACAAAAAAGGACCTGGTCGATGAAGAGTGGCTGGAAATGGTGACGGAGGAAGTAAGGAAAGAAATTAAAGGGACTTTTCTGGAAGGTTCCCCCATCATCTCCGTGTCTTCCACCACAGGCGAAGGGTTACAACGACTGATAGCAGCAATAGATGAGATGAGCAGTGGCGAAATCTTAAAGGACCTGGAATCTCCATTCCGCCTGCCCATCGACAGGGTTTTTTCCTTACAGGGTATAGGTACTGTTGTAACGGGCAGTCTGATCTGCGGCACCGTGAAAACCGGCGATGAAGTCGCGATTTTTCCAGAAGGGCTTACCACGCGGGTAAGGTCCATTGAAGTTCACGGCCAGAGTCGTTATAAAGCCGAAGCCGGGCAGAGAACCGCCCTTAACCTCGCTAATGTGAAGATTGGTGATATTCGGCGGGGCGATGTGGTAGCGCCTTTTGGGACGCTTTTTTCAGTTACAAAAGCTTACGCATATTTAAAACTCATAGACGATGCTCCGTCACCTTTAAAAAACAGGGCAAGGATACGGTTCCATATCGGGACCAAAGAAGCCCTGGCGAGGGTTGACTTGCTCGATAGAGATGAACTTTTTCCGGGAGAAGGCGCTTTTGTGCTGTGGTTGATGGAAGAGCCCATAGCTTGCGCATATAATGACTATTATGTCATAAGAAGCTATTCGCCCGCCACTACCATCGGAGGAGGTCGAATTCTTTTCGTTAACCCCAGACGTATAAAGAAAAAAGAATGCCTTAAAGAGATAAAAGAAGCGCTGAAAAATACCTCTTCGGGAGGGATAAAGGACTTTGCCGTTGCTTTATTGGGGACTTTTGGCAGAGAATACCTTAGTTTGCGGGATATGTGCCCTTATGTGGGAAAAAATGTAAAGCAAATGGAAGAGATTGCGAAAGCATTAATTTTTGAAGGTAAAGTAGTATTACTAAAAGTTTCGGGAGAAGAAATCCTCTTTGATAAAACATATTACGGCAATATTACCAATGAAACGCTTGCCATAATTGAAGATTATCATAGAAAATTTCCACTCAGCGAAGGTATCGCCAGAGAGGAGCTCAGAAGCAGAGCGAGTATTGAACCGGCTATATTTGATTCTTTGATGGAAAAATGGGCAAATGAAGGTCTGATAGAGAGCAAAGGGAATATCGTAAAGAAAAAGGAGTTTTCTGTTGTAATGAGTCCCATCCAACGTCAAATCTCAGAGACAATACTCAACATTTTTTTAGAAGGTGGTTGGACTCCGCCTGCTATCGACGAAGTATTGTCAAGATTTCCTTATCGGGAGAAAGATGTAAAGGAAGTGCTTTTCAGACTTATCGAGGAGGGGAAAATAATAAAAATCAATGAAGAAATCTATATGTCCGTCCAATGGGTAGAAAAAGCCCTTCATCTTCTGCAACATTATTTTGTGGAAAACAGAGAGCTGACTGTATCAGCTTTCAGGGATATGCTGGGGGTTTCCCGCAAATTTACCTTGCCTTTGCTCGAGTATATGGATGGCATCAAGGCTACAAGGCGCGTAAAAGATGTGAGGATAGCCGGAAGCAACCTTTACAATGGTTGAAAAAAGCCGTATTATCTGTTAGAATATCAATTGGGAGTAGATAGGTCCTGGTGGGCCTTCCGGTCTTCAAAACCGGCATCGGGGGTAAAACCTCCGAGGTGGGTTCAATTCCCACATGCTCCCGCCAGCTGGAAAAATAACGAGGCTGTTGAAATCATGAACAGCCTCGCTGATATTTATCCTAGTACCGCTTTTATCTTTTCCACAGCCCAGTCAATTTCTTCTTTTGTTATAATCAAAGGTGGGGCAAACCGGATAACGGTTTCATGGGTATCTTTGCACAGCAGACCCAGTTCCATCAATTTTTCACAGTAAGGTCTTACATTTTTATCGAGCTCGATTCCTATCAAAAGGCCCTTTCCGCGTATTTCTCTGATGGAGGGATTTTTTATCTGCTTTAGCTTGCCCATGAAATATTCGCCCATTTCAAGGGATCTTTGAACCAGATTTTCTTCCTGTATGACATCAAGAGCGGCAATAGCGCAGGCGCAGGCTAAAGGGTTTCCCCCAAAGGTTGAGCCATGAGAACCCGGCTCGAAAACACCCAGAATGTCTTCATTGGCTGCCACTACAGAAATAGGAACTATGCCGCCTCCCAGAGCTTTACCGAGAATATAGACATCGGGTACCACATTTTCCCAGTCACAAGCAAAAAGCTTGCCTGTACGACCAAGGCCCGTCTGGATTTCGTCGGCCATAAAGAGTATGTTGTTCTTTTTACAAAGTTCATATGCTTCTTTCAAAAACCCTTCTTTCGGTATCTTGATTCCGCCTTCACCCTGGATGGGTTCTACCAGAAAAGCGGCTGTATTTGCCGATATAGCAGTATTTAATGCATTTATGTCCCCGTAGGGGATAATCTTAAAACCGGGAGTAAAGGGGCCGAATCCACGCTTATAGTCTTCATCGGAGGAAAAGGAGATTATTGTGGTAGTACGGCCGTGGAAATTACCCTCACACACAATGATTTCCGCTTGATTTTCTTGAACTTTTTTTACATCATAAGCCCACCGCCGGGCGGCCTTGATAGCTGTCTCGACGGCTTCGGCCCCGGAATTCATAGGAAGTATCATATTTTTACCGGTTATATCCGCCACTTTTTTGCAGAAAGGTCCCAGCTTATCATTGTAAAAAGCTCTTGAAGTCAGGGTGACCCTGTCTGCCTGCTCCTTCAGGGCGGCAATGATTTTTGGATGCCTGTGACCCTGATTGACGGCGGAGTAGGCGCTCAGCATGTCCATATAGCGATTGCCGGCCGGGTCTTCTACCCATACACCTTCGGCACGGGAAATGACTATGGGCAGCGGATGATAATTATGAGCGCTGTATTTCTCGGTGATATTGATGATATCTTGATTATTTGACAATGGAAATACCCCCTACAATAATTTATTATTATTCAAATATATGAATAATAATACACTTATAAAACTAGGATGTCAAGTTATTAAAATTAAAAATCAGCAATTAACTGCCCAATATTGAGCAATTGAATTGCAATATTACCAGCATTTTTTTGAATAAATACAAGAAAATTAACCATGTGACGATGGCATTAAACTTGCAAAAGAATAAACATATCGAAAAAATTGTGAAATACGGACAACAAAAGAAAGGGGGTCATGTTCAAAAACAGGTAATATCTTGTAATTAATTATTATTTTTAAGACAAGGAGGATTATAATGGTTAGACCGCAGGAAGTTCTTTCGACGCTGGAAAAGTATATTCTGGTGGATGGTTTCCCTATAGTGCTGGACCTGGAAAAATCTTATGGAAGCCACATAATAGACGCCAGAGATAACACGGATTGGTTGGATTTCTATACCTTTTTTGCTTCATCGCCTCTGGGCATAAACCATCCCAAACTTGCCAATGACGAATTCAAAGAAAGAGTTTTTAGGGCGGCTGTGAATAAAGTTGCCAATTCGGATATTTATACAGTGGAAATGGCCGACTTTGTAAAGACCTTTATGGAAGTGGCTGCGCCGGAAGGTTACACGCATCTGTTTTTAATAGATTATGGCACTCTGGCAGTTGAAAATGCTCTTAAAGTAGCAATGGACTGGAAGGTACGCAAGAATATTGCAAAAGGATACAAAGAGAGCGCCGAAAAAGGCACAAAGGTAATTCATTTCAAAGAAGCCTTCCACGGCCGCAGTGGATATACTCTTTCTCTCACCAATACGGCAGACCCGAGAAAATATATGTACTTTACCAAATTTAATGATTGGCCCAGGGTATTAAATCCCAAGATAGTATGGCCTCTGGAGGAACATCTTGAAGAGGTTATAAAAGCAGAGGAAGAGTCGCTGGGCCAGATAAAGGCAGCCATAAAGGATAATCCTGATGACATCTGTGCCATCATTATTGAGACTATCCAGGGCGAAGGTGGCGACAATCATTTCAGACCGGAATTTTTCCGGAAACTAAGAGATATCTGCGATGAAAGCGACATCATGTTGATTTTCGATGAAGTACAGTGCGGGATGGGTATAACGGGCAAGATGTGGGCATGGCAGCACTATGGAGTAAAACCCGACATTTTTGCCTTTGGCAAAAAAGCCCAGGTATGCGGCATCCTGGCGAACGATCGCGTGGATGAAGTCGAAAATAACTGTTTTGTGGAAAGCAGCCGCATAAATTCCACCTGGGGCGGAAACCTGACCGACATGGTCCGCTCCACAAGGATACTGGAGATAATAAAAGAAGATAATGTTTTGGACCATGCAAATAAAATTTCTGGAGTATTGCATGAACATCTGCATGCGCTGGAAAGAGAATTTCCGGAACTTATAAGCAATGTGAGATATAAAGGGCTAATGGCGGCTTTCAGCTTGCCGAACCCGGCGCTGAGAGACAAATTCCGTCAGGCTTGCTATGAAGAGAAGATGCTGGTGCTGCCTTCAGGTACTCATAGCATCCGCTTCAGACCAATTCTTACTGTGACTGAAGAAGATCTAAACGACGGATATGAAAGAATGAGAAAGGCATTAAAAAAGATTAGCATATGATGAAAAATGTTTTAACTTTAGGACAGGTCATAAACAGTCAAGACCTGTCCCTTTATTTTGGTTTAAAAAGTCACTTCTCTATCGGAGATGGACCGGCACCGCCGTTGTCTGCCGCTCTTTCAGAAGCCAGAAGTCAGAAGTCGGAATAGAAAGAATTTACGAGTTACAAATTCCAACTTAATCTGACATCTGGCATCCGGCATCTGGCATCTGAAATCAATATTGGCAAAACCCGTATGGCATGTGATATAATAATACATATGAGTCTGATGCGGCAAGTAACTTTTCAGAGATAATAAATATGATAAAGAGAGGTAATTCATGGGAAAAATAGAAAATGATCTAAGCATTACTTTTATAAGAAAGGAAATTTTCCATCTTGCATGGCCTGCCATTATGGAGATGGTGCTGCATACCGCAGTATGGATTTTTGATACTGCCATGGTGGGACGGTTAAGCGCCGAAGCTTTAAGTGCGGTAGGTCTTGGCGGGCAGTTGGCCTATACCGTGACTTTTATTTTCGCTGCTATCGGAGTAGGGACATCGGCTATGGTTGCCCGTTTCACGGGATCTGGAGAGACCGAAAAAGCAGATCATGCAGCAGGGCAATCTTTTTTGATAGCCTGTACGATAGGACTTTTTCTAGGGGTTTTAAATTATTCGGGCGCCGAATTATTCTTTTCTTATATCATGAGAGATTCCGAAGTAGTATTAAAGGGTATAAATTATATGAAAATAGTGTCGGTAGGTGTCGTGTTTATGGTCCCCACCCTGGTAATGAATTCCGCCCTGCGCGGAGCGGGCAACACCAAACTCCCAATGATTTCAGCGCTGGTAGCTAATACGGTTAATATAATTGGAGATTATGTACTGATTTTCGGTCATTTCGGCTTTCCCCGATGGGAAGTTAGCGGAGCGGCCTTTGCAACAACTCTTGCCCAGATTTGCGGTGCGGCAATTACCATGGGCTATGTCATCTGGCCAAAAAGTGAAGTAAGATTAAAAATGCGGGATATAATACATATTGATCCTAATACATTGAAACAAATTATATCATTGAGCATTCCGGCTTCACTGGAGGAATTTTCATACAGCGGCAGCCGGCTTATTTCCTCCATGTGGATTGCACACCTGGGAACACTGGCCTTTGCCGCAAATCAGGTAGCGGTCAGTGCTGAGTCCATGTCTTTTATGCCCGGTTACGGATTTTCGGTAGCCGCGTCCACCCTTGTGGGTCAGAACCTAGGGGCAAAACGGGAGAAAACCGCTGAAATCAGCGGCTGGGAAGCCATGAGATTCTCAACACTATTGATGGGTTTTGTGGGTGCTGTATTCTTTTTATTTCCCGGATGGTTGATGGGATTTTTCACAAACATAAAGGAAATTCGCGACCTGGCAGTCGTCTGTATAAAGATAGGAGCTTTTGAGCAGCCTACCATTGCCGTTTCAATGACTCTAGGCGGTGCTCTGAAAGGGGCCGGAGATACTAAAGGGACATTTCTTGTCACGCTGGTAAGTACATGGTTGATAAGATTGCCGCTCATATTTCTTGTGATTTTTATTCTGGGCAAAAGTCTTGAATATGTTTGGATGGCGACAGTAACTCAATTTTTTGTAGAAGCCCTTTTGATAGGTTACAGATTTCGGAAAGGCAGATGGAAAAAGATTGTATTATAAGCCGGCCACCTAAATTGTTCGATAATGGCAGGCACATTATCATAAAATAACCACGCTTTATGAAAATATATTTGACAGACTTAAAGAAAACTGATATAAATTATAGAGAAAATTTTTGGATATTTTAACTGAAACAGGTAATAATATATATTAAAAGGATTTTTGATGTTTGTGTCGAATAATTAATATATATTTTCAAAGGGGGAATACTGTGACTTTATTCAAGACCCGCCGGGCGATATTCTGTATGGTAATTATTTTGGTATTTGCCGGGGCCGTGGGAAGCTATTCTTACCTTGAAAAGGATGTAGTCGTTCAAGTAGATGGGAAAACATTTAATATATCCACCTTTGCCCACACGGTTGGCGAGGCGCTTAAAGAGGCGGATATAAAGGTAATCCCGGAAGACGAAATTACACCTGGAATTGACGAAAGACTGAAAGATGGTTTGGGTATCCGGATAAAAAGAGCTTTTGATGTAAAAATATTATCTGACGGTAAAGAATACACGGTAAAGACTCAACCTGATACGGTGGCCAATCTCCTGGCAAAAGCCGACATTTTAGTCGGGGAAAAAGATAAAGTAAAACCGCAGCTTGATACATACATCAGCGCACCGACTGAAGTGGTTGTTACCAGGGTGAATCAAAAGGTCGTCGAAGAAATTAAAACCATTGCTTATGAAACTGTGACCAGAAAGGATCCCAACATTCCCCTAGGTCAGAAAAAGGTATTACAGGAAGGCGAAAACGGTCAGGAGAAAATAGTGACCACACTAATTTTTGAAAACGGCCAGGTTGTTTCGAAAAATACTACAAGCACCGTGATAAAACCGGCCAAGCCAAGAATTGTACTTACCGGCTCCATGCTGATAGCATCCCGTGGAGGAGTTGACTTTGCCTATACAAAAAAACTCAGAATGCTGGCTACGGCCTATACTCATACTGGCAATCTAACGGCAATGGATACCAAACCCAGAGTTGGAGTGGCGGCTGTGGACCCTGATGTTATACCTCTTGGCTCGAGGCTTTATATTGACGGTTACGGTTTTGCCCGTGCAGAGGATACCGGGGGAGCCATAAAAGATAATAAAATCGATCTTTTTATGGAATCCCGGGCAGAAGCCAATCGCTTTGGAAGAAAATGGGTTACAGTTTATGTATTAAAATGAAAAGGGCTTATGATAGCCCTTTTCTTGTTTATGTATGACTTTTTTATCTATATTTTTTGACATAGGATATATAATACCTCCGATTTCTATGTCTTCTATAACGTCTTATACCCACCATCACTCTGAACGGAGCATAAAAGCCCAGGGATATTACTCCCAGCCAGAACCACCATAAAGTATACAATTTTCTGGGAATGTTTTCTACCGCCACCAGAGGGATACTTCCTATCTTTTGAGCGTCTTGAAAAATTTCCAGTTCTCCTAAAATTTCACCTTTTTTAACAGGAGCTTTAATGTCGGGTTTCAGCACCGTCCTGGTGGTTATTGAATTGGTTCCTTTTGGTACCACTGTTGAAAAATCTCCATCGGTTTCCATTTCCACGGTATCACCGTATTTTACCTTTTCTGAAGCTATTATCTTGCCCTTTTCTACGACATCTATCGGCTCAAAATTATCAAATCCATAATTTAATAGAGTTTCGGCGTCGGCCCATATGCTTTTTCCCCGGGATTTCAAAACAACCGCAATAAGCTGCCAACCGTTTTTCGTAGCGGATGCGACAAGGGTCTGACCGGCAGAATGGGTATATCCGCTCTTTATCCCGTCGGCACCCTCGTAATTCCAGAGAAGTTTATTTAGGTTAATCAGCCTGCGATTCCACTCTTTTCCCTGCCAAGGGATATCAAAGTTTTTTGTAGCCACCATTTTTCTGAATTCCGGGAAGTTTAAAAGAGCGTATCTAGCTATTAGCGCCATGTCATAGGCGGTCGTCAGATGGCCTTCGGCAGGCAGACCGTTTGGGTTTACAAATGTGGTGTCCATGGCGCCGATTTCTCTCGCTTTTTCATTCATCATTTTTACAAAAGAAGGCACGTCGCCGCCGATATGTTCGGCTATGGCAATGGCCGCATCGTTGGCTGAGTTTAAAAGCATGGCATATAGCATTTGTTCCAGTGTCAATTTTTCGCCTTCCTCAAGATATATTCTGGTACCGTCAGCCAGAGGAGGCTCTTTTCCGGTAATTACTGTATCGGTCAGCTTTCCCTTTTCCAGTGCGACAATCGCTGTCATAATTTTGGTGATGCTGGCGGGTTCCATACGGACATGCGAATTTTTATCGTAAAGCACTTTTCCTGTTTTGACATCTATCAATATGCCTGTTTCACCCGTAATGGTCGGAGGAGAACTGGGATCTGTCAAAGCGGGTTCTGCTGATGCATCTGCCATAAAAAAGACCATTACAAAAACCATGATAATAAATAAACTTACAGTTTTCTTCATTTGTCATCTCCTATGTAAAAGTATTTATGTTTTAAGTATAACAAAATTTGTTCAATGTGCCAAGTTCGAGAGGACTTGTAAAATCTGGTGAATAAAAATTTATTGAATCCTTAAAATAAATAAAAGAAGAAAAGAGAGGGAGGAGTTATAATGGAGAACCCGGCAATATTAAAAACGAGTGGAGCCATGCTTGGATTGAAAGAAGAAATAGATAATACGCTGACAGCTATAAAGACAATAAAAAAAGAACTGGATGATGAACTTCAGCAAACAATGATGAAATCTTCCAGCCTGGTGGATATCAATAAAAAAATGGAGGAAATTCAACTGGCAAGCCGGCTGGTATTAGGCTCAATTAATAATAATAATATAAAGGTAGCGGAAAAAATTCTTAGAAAAATGCGCAAAATAATTTACGACACCCGACTATTACTGGCAAAAGGCATACAAAAATCCATGTTAAAAGCGACGCAGGACCTGGCCGAGGCCGAAAATGGTCTGATTTTGATGACCGGTTTGGATGATTTAGCGGTAAAATTTAATATTATTGAAGAAAAAATTGGTACAAGATAATCTTACATTTGAGATTTGAGGGGTTTTGCCGTGAGAGAAATCCTGATGTTGTCTTACAGATCGATAATACTATTTGCAGTGAGTCTGTTATTGGTTCGATTTATGGGTAAGAGGACCATCGCACAGCTTTCACCATTTGACCTGATCGTTGTAATAATAATGGGCTCTGCTATTGCCATACCTCTTGAAGACGACAAAATAAAACTGACATATGGCATTGTACCGGTTATAGTAATGTCTGTACTCAATTATGGGTTATCTTTGATTATCACCAAAAACCGCAAACTGGAAAACTTTTTTCAGGGGACATCCACCGTACTGGTGCGGGATGGAGAAGTCATTATCCGAAATATGAAAAAAGAAAGAATAACCCTGGCGGATTTACTTATACTCCTTAGAGAAAAAAACATCGCTAATATAAATGAAATAGAGGAAGCTACCATTGAACCCAACGGAAAACTTAGTATTATAAAGAAAAAAGAAGCGCAGTCGGTTACACCCAAAGATCTGGGGATATGGGCAAACCAGGGCATCTTCCATACGCTGGTAGTGGACCGAGGAGAGGTTTTGCAGAATAATCTAGATAAAGTCGGTGCAAGTATAGACCAGATGCTAACAGAATTGAATAAAAAAGGAATTAAAGATCTGGCTGAAATAAAATCAGCATGGTTGGATGAAGAAGGGAACTTGAATATTGATAGAAATATCAAAGATGCAAATGAAAAAGGGACTGAAATTCATTAATGAGGTGGTTGCATGAAAGGTATTCAAGATGGCTTTTTCAAGAAACTGGGAGTGAGCGAAGATAGAATAAAAAAGGAATACGGCGTAGATCTGTACCTGTTTCTGGATGCTGTTGCACTTGGTTTGAAAGATGAGGAAATATCCGATCTTATTGGATATGATCTGGAAAAAGTTAAAAAAGTAAGAAAGAGACTTGGTAATGTGGGAAGTGAAATCGGGCTTACCTATAAAAAAGATCTGCTCACATAAAAAATCGCATGAAAAAGTGTTAAAAAAAATCATTACAACAAACATTGTTAAAATATTGACAAAAAATATAAAGATGATATAATAAAATTATAATAGAACTTAAGTATATGTTATTGATTACACTTTTTCAGGTAAAAAATTGTAAAGCAAGGGGATATTATGAAAACTATAAGCGTTTGTGTGGGCAGTTCCTGCCATCTTAAAGGATCTTATGATATAATAAGAGAATTGGAAAGACTTATAAAACAACATCAAATGGAAGAGGAAGTGGAGCTTAAGGCCCAATTCTGCTTCGGCAATTGTACCAAGCCTGTTTCAGTAAAGATTGATGAAAAAGGTCCCTATTCTGTTGACAAAAACGGAGTGGAAGATTTCTTCAGGCAAAAAATATTGGGGGAAAATTAGATGGAAGTTATCAACTTTACCAGGGCTAATTGCAGAAATTGTTATAAATGTATCAGAGCCTGCCCTGTGAAAGCCATACGCATGAAGAACAATCAAGCCGAGATTGTGGAGGAAAGATGCATTACGTGCGGTACATGCCTTACAGTATGCCCTCAAAATGCCAAGACGGTAAAGAGTGATGTTGAAAAAGTAAAAAAGCTTATAGAGGAAAACAAGGATATTGCTGTAAGCCTGGCTCCTTCCTTTGCAGGAGCTTTTTGTTTTCAAAACTACGGGCAGATGGTCAGCGCTTTGAAGAAACTGGGATTTTCGGCGGTTTATCAAACATCGATCGGCGCCCGTATCATAGCGGAGGGTTATGCGGATATTTACAACGATAAAAATAAATCCAACATCATTACCACCGCCTGCCCTGCCGTGAACTACCTCATTCAAAAATATTACCCCGAACTGGTAAATTGCATGATACCGATAGTATCCCCTATGGTGGCTCATGGAAGGTATTTAAAAAAGATAAAAGGCTACTCAAAAGTGGTTTTCATAGGCCCGTGCCTGGCCAAGAAAATGGAGATATATGACGATGACAAAAATGATATAGACGCTGTTCTGACATTTGAGGAAGTTAAAAAGTGGTTTTTGGAACAGGGTATAGACCCTGCGGCAGAAGTGGGTAATGAGAGCGGCTTTTCCGATGATGCAAATTTTTATCCTGTTCCCGGCGGCACGTTTTTCACCATAAAACCTTTACTGAAGCAACTATGGCGGCGCTTTATCAGCGTTGATGGTCTGGAGGGTTGTATGAAACTGCTTGAAGAGTTGAAAAAAGGCAGGCTGGAGAACACCTGGATAGAGATGAATGCCTGTTACGGAAGTTGCAGCAACGGACCGGCGGTGGGGAATACAGGCTGCGGCACCTTCGAACGTCTCGAAAAAATAAAGGATTTTGCGCGGAATACTATTGCGCAAGGCAGAGAAGACGCGGCATTAACCGTTGAAGGATGCCAGGGTCTTGATCTATCAAAACATTTTTCGCCGATAGGGGTGACAATGAAATACCCTTCTGAATCGGAAATTAAAAACATACTGCTTAAAATCGGCAAGATTACCCCCGAAGATGAACTTAACTGCGGAGCCTGCGGGTATAACTCGTGCCGGGAGAAGGCTGTCGCCGTATACAACGGCATGGCAGAAATTCATATGTGTATGCCGTATATGCGAAACAGGGCTGAATCTCTTTCCAATCTCATCATTGAATCGACGCCAAATGCCATAATAGCGGTTGATGAAGAGATGATTATTCAGGAGATGAATCCTGCGGCTGAGAATATGTTCCAGATACCGGCAGGCAGTTTTAAACATAAACCCCTCAGCAGTTTATTCAATGATGACAATTTCAGGCTGGTTGGCACTACCTTTAAAAATATCATAAAAAAAAAAGTGGTAATAAAAAACTACGGCCTGATAACATTACAAAATATATATTATTTAAAAGACCATAACCTTATTATCGGAATAATTTCAGACATTACGGCTCAGGAGAAATCCCGGCAGAAAAATGCGGAAGTAAGGCAAAAAACCCTGGAAACGACACAGGAGGTTATTGAAAATCAGATGAGAGTAGCGCAGGAGATAGCAAGTTTACTTGGCGAAACCACGGCAGAGACAAAGGTAATGTTAAATAAAGTAAAGCAGCTTTTAATAGATGAGATGCCGGGTGAAAAAAATGGATATCAGGACTGATATTTACTGGGAAAGTATAAATAAATTTGGAGAGGAACTCTGCGGCGACAGTGTAGAGATAGTCCGCAGTCCAGGCAAGACTATTTTTGTGATGGCAGACGGCCTGGGAAGCGGCGTAAAAGCCAATATACTTTCTACCCTTACCACAAAAATAGCAGCAACCATGCTAAAAGGGGGGGCTTCTATCGAAGATACGGTAAAAACCATTGTTTCTACACTTCCAGTCTGCAGGGTCAGAAAGATAGCCTATTCCACTTTTACAATAATTGTAATAGATGAAAAATGTAATTGTTATATAGTGGAGTATGACAATCCTCCAGTCTTCTTTTTGAGAGATGGAAAGATTAAATATTTAGATGGTGTTACACGGGAGATTGCGGGTAAAAGAATCAAAGAAACCCGTTTGAAGGCAGAGGAAAATGACTTGTTGGTAGCGGTGAGCGACGGAGTGGTGCATGCCGGCGTAGGTGGTCTTTTGAATCTGGGATGGCAGTGGGAAAATATAGCGGCATATATCGAGAAAATATCAAAGACCGAAACTACTCCCAAGAACCTTACAAGACTTCTAGCCACTGTAACTTCCAATTTTTATGTGGATCGGCCGGGAGACGATGCCACCGTTGCGGTGTTAAAGATAATAAGACCGCGCAGGGTCACGATATTTACAGGTCCTCCCCAGAATATAGCCAATGATGAAAAGGTGGTTAAAATTCTCATGGATGGTCCCGGGAAAAAAGTTGTGTGCGGTGGAACTGCTGCCGGAATAGTTTCTAGAACTTTAAAGCGCGAACTTGTCACCTCAACAGAATTTGTAGACCCTGATGTTCCGCCCATAGCCAGCATAAAAGGAATCGACCTTGTTACTGAAGGAGTGCTTACTCTTGCGCGCACAAGACAGATACTGCAGCAGTATGCTTTGCCTGGGGCAGGATTCTCCGAATTAAAGCAGCTGGAAAAAAAAGACGGCGCCTCAAGACTGGCGAAAATCCTTGTAGACGCCACAGATTTAACCTTTCTGCTTGGAAAGGCGGTAAACCCCGCTCATCAGAATCCGGACTTTCCAGGAGACTTATCCATAAAACTGAACATAGTTAAGGATATAATAGTGATATTGGAAAAAATGGGAAAAAACGTTAATGTAATGTACTTTTAATTCAATTTTTTATCCATCTTTATTTTTACATCTTTTCTGGTGCCGGGCTGGTTGCTTTCCAACTGTGCTATCTGAGATCGGACCTCGCGTGGATGCGGCCTTCCGGCCGGCTTAAAAATATTGGATCCTATTTCCTGCCGTGCAAAAGTCCTTTTCTGAGCAAAAAGCTTTTTCTTCAATGCCATATTAAACCTCCCTGCAGTGAGTCAGGGGACGGTTCTCTGACTCACTCCGTCCTCTGAATTAGACTGAATCTTACTATGTTTGGTCTAGATCTGTTAAAACCTTATCGAACAGGTTTATGTCGCATCTTCCCCTATCCCAGTGGATGCACGTCTCACAGCTCACCGTTTTTTCTTCCGTTATAGCCGGATTTATTCCGGATACATTGCCGTTGTTGACGTAACCGGGACACATCTCACCCACTGCATGAAGTTGCATTTTGCTTACCATATATTTTGCCTCCCTGATATTTTTAAGCTTTATGACAATCGGGTTCTGTCAAATGTTTATTAATCCATGATATTATTTTGTGATAAAACTCTTAAAATATTACACGCTTTCAAGTAAAAAAGATAAAAACCAAAAATACTTTTATTTATAGCGAAAATATTATATAATATATGTAAATAAATGTTCCAGGGAGGTATCCACATTGCCAATATACGAGTATCTTTGCAGAAACTGCGGAAATCACTTTGAGGAATTACGGAAGTTTTCGGAAAAGGACAGAGATATTGAATGCCCCAAATGCAAGAGCAAAAACATTCAAATAGCGGTTTCCGTATTTGGAACCGCAGGCTCCGGCACTTCCGGTCCTTCTTCATCCGGGGGTGGATGTAAGTTTGGGTGAGGCGTAAGATAAAAGCCCTCGGCGAGGGCCCAAAACTCCGGCGAAAAAACGCTGGAGTTTTTATATTATTGATGAGAAAAAAATATTGTGATAAAATCAAACTGATGTTTATTTAATTTATGATAGCCCGCGAAGAGGGGAGATTAATGAATCTTGAGCAATTGCTGGATTATATAAAAACATCTGAACGATTCATGCAAAATGTCACTCATTGGGAGGTTATACCTCAAAAGCCGGGAGAGTATGAAGATTTTCCTTCATATCTCAATGAAAAACTGGTATCCGTTCTGAACAAAAAGGGCATCTACCGGCTTTACTCCCACCAGAGGCAGGCTCTCGACGAAGTGACGGCAGGACATAGTGTCGTTGTGGTTACCCCTACGGCGTCCGGCAAGACCCTGTGCTACAACCTCCCCGTGCTGAACGAACTGACAGGGAACAGGAATGCCCGGGCCATATATCTTTTTCCAACAAAGGCCCTTTCCCAGGACCAGGTGTCAGAACTCATGGATCTGGTGGACGCCATGGGAGAAGACATAAAAACATTCACCTATGATGGGGATACTCCAACCAGCGCCCGGGCTGCCATAAGAAAAGACGGCCACATAGTGGTCACAAATCCCGATATGCTGCATACCGGAATTCTGCCGCATCATACGAAATGGATTAAACTTTTTTCAAATCTCAAATTCATAATCATTGATGAAGTGCACACATACCGCGGAGTTTTCGGCAGCCATACCGCCAATGTGCTGAGACGACTTTTGCGCATATGCAGGTTTTACGGATCAAAACCAATTTTCATTTGTTCATCAGCTACTATAGCAAATCCGAAAGAACTGGCCGAAAAATTGACCGGGGAAAGCATGATTTTGATTGACAGAAACGGAGCTCCTTCTGGGGAAAAAAATATAATTTTTTACAATCCCCCGGTAGTTAACCGTCAACTGGGAATAAGAAGGAGCAGTATCCTGGAAGCAAAGAATTTAGCCCTTATATTCTTAAAAAACCGTATTCAGACCATAACTTTTGCCAGGAGCCGTCTCGCTGTAGAGGTTCTCCTTACTTACATAAAAGAGGAAATGAAAAAGATACCGAATGGAGCCGAAGCGGTAAGGGGGTACCGTGGAGGCTATCTGCCCAAAGAGCGCAGAGAGATAGAAAAGGGACTTAGGCAGGGGAAAATCCTTGGGGTTGTAAGTACCAATGCTCTGGAACTCGGGATAGATATAGGCAATTTGGATGTAAGTATCATTACGGGGTATCCCGGAAGTATTTCCAGCACGTGGCAGCAGTCAGGCAGAGCCGGCAGGAGAATGGCATCTTCCGCATCGATTTTGGTGGCTTCCAGCAGCCCTTTGGATCAGTTTATAATAAACCATCCCGATTACTTTTTCGAGTCCTCGCCAGAAAACGGACTAATTAACCCGGATAATTTATACATACTCGTAAGTCACATAAAATGTGCCGCTTTTGAGTTGCCGTTTGAAGATGGAGAAACCTTTGGAGGACGAAGGATTGATGAAATTTTGGCTTTTCTGGAAAACGAAAGGATTCTGAGGCACGTGGGTGGCCGGTGGCACTGGATGGCCGAGTCTTTTCCAGCGGATGACATAAGTCTCCGGAGCGCTTCACCGGAAAACTTTGTGGTGGTAGATATCACAGAGGGCGCAAAAGTCATTGGGGAAGTAGACAGGTCCAGCGCACCAATGATGATTCATGAGGAGGCCATATACATCCACGGAGGACAGCAATACCAGGTTGAGAAGCTGGACTACGATGAAAAGAAAGCCTATGTCAGAAAAGTGGATGTGGATTATTACACCGACGCCAATCTGGCGGTGGAAATAAAGGTACTGGAAGAATTCAAACAGGATGCCGAAGACAATTTTAAAAAACATATGGGCGAAGTCATGGTCACCGGCCTTGCCACCATGTTCAAAAAAATAAAGTTTTTTACGCACGAAAATGTGGGTTCCGGACCGATACATCTGCCGCCGGAGGAAATGCATACAACTGCCTTCTGGATTTCCATTCCGGAAGATATAGAGGGGCTGTCAAAGGAAGAACTCCAATCCGGTTTGCTGGGCCTATGTAATGTAATGGCAAACATTGCACCACTCTATCTGATGTGCGACCCCAGGGATATTCGGGGTGTGGTGCAGATAAAGTCACCTTTCACATTGAAGCCGACAATTTATATATATGACAATTATCCCGGAGGCGTCGGATTTTCCGAGAAACTATATGATATGAGCCGGATGCTTTTAAAGGCGGCCCGGCAGGTTATAATGGAATGCGGCTGCGAGGACGGATGCCCATCCTGTGTGGGGCCTTACGACGAAGTGGGTTCCGGCAGCAAGAACTACGCCTTAAAGATAATAAATCAATGCCTTATCTGATTCAAGAGAGGTGTTTTGAGTTGAACCTCTACGATAAGCTGCAAACTTATATGGGCAAGAATGAAAAGGATGGCATTCGGGATTTTGACAGGAGAAATAGTAGATTTGATTCCGAAAATTTTTTGCGGGTTCAAAAAAATGAGCAAATTTGCAGAGTATTAAATGCGACCTCTGTAAAAACCCCTTTGGGAGAACATCTGATAACACAGACTTTCTATGAAGATGCTTTCTGTCATGCCGGCGTAAGACTTTCCGGAATCTTTGAAATACCGCGGGAAATTATAGCGCTTATTGCAAAAGATAGCTGCTACAATTGCTTAAATTTCCTAAATTCCGTATTTATTGATACCGAGACTACCGGTCTTGCAGGAGGTTCGGGCACCTATGCCTTTTTAATAGGCGCAGGGTATTTTGAAGGGCAAAAATTCAAACTCATTCAGTATTTCATGAGGGACTACGACGAGGAACCGGCGGTCTTGCACAGTTTAAAAAATCTCGTGAAAGAATTTGAATCTGTTGTCAGCTTCAACGGTAAAGCGTATGATATACCGCTTCTTTCCACAAGATTTTTAATCAATCGCATGGAAAACCCCCTGGATAAGCCTTATCACCTCGACCTTCTCTCATCGGCAAGGAGATTATATAAAGAGCGTCTGGCCAGTGTCAGCCTATCGTCGCTGGAGACAAATCTCTTTTCAATGGAAAGGGAAGGGGATATACCCAGCTTTGAGATACCCTCGATTTATTTTAGATTTTTGAGAGATAAAGACCCAAATCCCCTGACGCCCATTTTTTATCACAATCGAATGGATATTCTATCCATGGTGACTCTGGTCATAAAAATGGCCGGGGCTCTGCAAGACCCCTTTGGTTCAGACGGTTGCGCCGAACAGGACTTTTACTGCCTGGGAAGACTTTACGAGGATATGGAGATGTTCGATGAGAGCATAAGAAGTTATTCAAAAGCCCTGGAAATACCGGGAGTACGGGAAAAGGCATATATCAGGCTTTCGCTTTTATACAAACGCTTGGGCCGGTGGGATGAAGCACAAGAGCTGTGGATGCAGATGGCCCGGGATAACATACATACGGCCTTTGCATTGGTGGAACTTGCCAAAATGTATGAACATAAGACAAGGGAATATCAGAAAGCAGAGCAGGTTACTCGCAGGGCACTGGAACTGGCATATAAAAAGAAAGGTCTTACAGGTGTAGCTCCAGAACAGGAAATAAAGGAGCTTAAAAAACGCCTGGAAAGGATAATGTCAAAACAGGGGAAACCCATGAACAATAATTTTTATAAAGGAGGCTATTGCTTATGAAAGATACGGTAAAAATGGTGGCGGAGCTTATGGCATTATCGGCCAGAACAGCTCCAAAGGCTGCAGGCCAGGATTTCATAGAAATCAAAATCATCGAAGGCGACGATTTGACGAGGCTGGGTAAAGAAATGGCTGCCTATGGAGAACACACAGGAAAGAAAAACTATGATAGGGATGGGAAAAACGTAGAAAACTCCGATGCGGTCCTGCTCATATCCCTTAAAGAATCCAAAAAGGCGGGCCTCAACTGTGGAGCCTGCGGATATCCCGAATGTGCAAAATTGCCTTCACTAATGGAAGGTCACGAATTTGCGGGTCCAATTTGTGCATGGAGGCTTATCGACCTTGGCATTGCCGTGGGATCAGCAGTTAAAACAGCCAGCATCCTGAACGTGGACAACCGCATCATGTACCGTATAGGTGTAACAGCCCGCAAGCTGGGCTATATTGAAGGAGAGATTGTAATAGGCATCCCCCTTTCGGCTACAGGAAAGAATATTTATTTTGACAGAAAAAGTTAAAATATATTTAAGTAGGATATAAGATTTTTTTCTTAACGAAATTAATGTTGGGGAATATAATAATATAAAAACAGGGGAGCCGGTTTGACCGGCTGAGAGGGAACTGACGGTTCCGACCCTTACACCTGATCTGGGTAATGCCAGCGGAGGGAGAAAAATAGTGAAGATGATTTGAAAAATTTCCAAAGCCCGTTACCTTGAAAGGTGACGGGCTTTGGACTTATAGAAGGTGAAAAAATGGCTAACGTGAATGTCAGCTTGAAGGTGCTTCCGGTAGTGGAGGAGAAGAAGATCTACCCGGTAGTGGATAAGGTGATAGATCTAATTAAGGAATCCGGTGTGAGGTACATAGTCGGGCCCTCGGAGACCACTATGGAAGGCGAACTTACGAGCTTCTGGAGATTGTGAAGAAAGCCCAGGATGTATGTATAAAAGAAGGCGCCGAAAGAGTGATATCCATAGTTATGATAGACTATAAACCGGGCGGTGTGACAATGGATGAAAAGATATATAAGTACCGATGATTCGAATTATTGAATTAATAAAATTTCGAGGAGGTAAAAAGGATGTCTTTTTTCGATGAAATAGCCCGGGATTATGATGCATGGTATAAGACCGGGATGGGCAGCTTTGCGGGTGAGGTGGAAACCATGCTCGCTTTTGATTTGTTTGTTCCCGCCCAGGGGATAAGAGTCCTGGATGTTGGTTGTGGTCCAGCGAGCAGAGTGGATTCATCTGCGCCTTATGGAGGAAGAAGAAATAACAATACATGAAATTAATTTCACCATTGAAAATATTTTTAAAAAATACCAAAAACCTCTGGAAATATTTCGTGAGATAGGATAAAATAATAAAAAAGTAATAATTCGGAGGTGTTTTGTGATGAAGTTTTTTCTCGATACAGCCAATGTAAACGAGATACGTGAAGCGGCATCGCTGGGAGTGATTTACGGCGTCACAACAAACCCCACTCTGGTGTCAAAAGAGGGCAGGGATTTTAAGGAAACCATCATGGAAATCACATCCATAGTGGACGGCCCCATCAGTGCCGAAGTGGTAAGCCTTGAAGCCGAAAGCATGGTTAAGGAAGCGCTGGAAATCGCCACCTGGCATCCAAATATTGTCATAAAAATCCCCATTATATGGGAAGGCTTGAAGGCGGTAAGTCAGCTCAGCAAAAAGGGTATAAAGACCAATGTAACACTTGTGTTTAACCCAAACCAGGCACTCCTTGCCGCCAGGGCCGGCGCAACTTACGTCAGTCCCTTTGTAGGCAGATTCACCGATATAAGCCAGGATGGTATCGCACTGATATCGGACATTGCAGAGATTTTCAGCATACATGATATACATACCCAGATTATTGCGGCCAGCATCAGGACCCCCATGGACGTTATCAACGCAGCGAAGGCGGGAGCCGATATCGCCACGGTTCCGTACAAAGTTCTTCAGCAGATGATAAAACATCCGCTGACGGATATAGGGGTGGAACGTTTCCTGGAAGATTGGAAGAAAGTGCCTAAAAAGGATTAGCCCTCTATAAGGGTTATAGATAGAAAAGCGGCTGTAGATACCACTGGTTAAATCTATAGCCGCTTTTAACATGTCACCGCTTGTTTTCAGGTCCTCGTTCCGGGTCTATAACCTTTCTCATTCCTCTTATCCTATCTAAATCTTCCTTTCTCTCTGCCGTCTTAAGATTAAATTCCTCCTTACGTTCAGATTTATCTATCACTTTAATCTTTTTTTGCCTTTCCATGACAAAGCCTCCTTAAAAAATATTCCAATAATATTATAGGTTTTAATGAAGTAGCTTATGTGATAAAGCGGTTTCTTCGAAGTGCAAATTTCCTGGGAATCTGGTATAATAAAATGGGCTCGTTAAAGATGTTTCAAAAAATCCAAGGAGGTTCAATAATGCCTAAACTAGCAAGGCCTTTAATTATTTTTTCCATAGTATTGCTTTTGTTGACAGGATGTATCACAAGGACGCAGGACAATGCCAATGATAAACCGGTGGCTCCACAAACTCAAGCAGTGACTTTATATTTTCTGGATAATAACGGTAAACAGTTGATTCCCGAAGAAAGACAGATTCCATCGGACAAAAACCTATTCGAGTCAATAGTCAAGGAAATCATTGCCGGCCCGCAAGAACCCGGAATATTGCCGGTAATATCACGGGATGCAGATGAGGATTTACTGGAATCGGCCGACTGGTATGATACAAACGGAGTAATGGTTAAATTTAGAGAAGAAGCTAAACAATATCTTGATAAGTCACCGGCCTTTATACAATCCATAGTGCTCTCCTTAACTCAAATCAAGGATGTTGAAAAAGTGGCCATCGAAGTTAATAATAAACCCTATGATAATGGGCAAAATGGGATTTATGTACGGACAATAAAAACAGGCCCCGTTTATGTGAGCAAGAGCCGGCAGGAATACCTCAAAGACCTTGCAGAAAGCGGCAAGGGAGACTGGCTGTATGACCCTGTGGCAGTGGCCAGGAAGGAATCTGGAGCTTTCGGTTTTTTGCCTGAGGATGAGTATGTACTTGTATCTAAAAAAAGCCAGGGAGATAATCAGGACACCGGAGAAGCCTATGTAAATGTAAAACACAAAGGAGAGCAATATACCATCCAGCTCTATCAGCCTTTTGGCCCCGGGGGAAAAAGTATATGGATATTAAACCACATATCCAGAAAAGTGACACCTATACCTGAATCAGACCCCAAAGCCGGTGAGGCATTTATATATGGCAGGGTAAAGAACGTTGACCCGGAGAAAAGGATCATAATCATCGAGCGGGAATACATCGACTCTCCCGATACCCGGATAAAAGCCGGTCCGGACATTTATGTTTTACCTGACGCCATCATCCATTATCAAGAGAAAGTAGGTGTTTCTACCTCCGGATATATATACAATGAGTATGATGTAGAATTAAAAGATATTAAGGTAAATGACGAATTAGGCATAATTATAACAAAAGATAAAAAAGCTCGGGCTATTATAATTTCCAGCAGACAGTGATAACGTGATTTAATAAACTTACAGGGAATAGAGAAATCTATTCCCAAATTATTTATTATTGCTTCCTGTGAAGAAAATCGATTTTGTGGTAGTTACGACCTGGTATCCTATTTTGGGGGTTTGTGCCGGCAATTGAGATGTAACTTATCTGTCCGGCCGGTGTATGTGATTTTTATCACAATTCTTGACAAATTAAAAAATATAGAGTTATAATGGTACTGAACGAATGATTAAATAATGCACATTTGTTCAAAGGTGATATAATGAACAAAAATAAAGATAATAGACTGCTTATAAGAATCGCCCATATGTATTATGATGAAAACAAAACCCAGCAGGAAATCGCCGACAGGCTCGGCATTTCTAGACCGTCTATCTCCAGGCTCTTACAAAAAGCCAGAGAGGAAGGTATTGTTGAAATAAAGATAAATTATGGTGATAGTTTCGCACGCCTTGAGGATGCGCTGGAAAAAGCATTCGGAATAAAAGAAGTTATAATTACTCCTTTTGAAGAAGAAGGCGAGGGCCTCAAGAAGTTGCTGGCAGAAGCTGCAGCGGGCTTCCTCATGAGAGTTTTGAAGGACGGAGATATCGTAGGCGTTTCCATGGGAACTACTCTTGCATATATGTATGAATATCTCAAAAACGCACCCAGGCTTAAAGTCACATTTGTACCGTTAATAGGAGGTGTAGGGCAGACCAGGCTTGATGTGCATTCGAACCATATTGTTATCAATCTTGCAAGAGCCTTTGGCGGTGACTGGCAGCTCCTTCATGCACCGGCTATAGTGGACAGCATCAATGTGAAAAACACCATATTGTCGGATAAAAACACCAGGCATGTTATGGAATTTGCAGAAAAATCCTGTGTTGCGTTGATTGGAATAGGAGCGCCTCTGACGCCTCATTCAACCATTTTTGAAACCGGATATTTTACAGAAAAGGAACTCGAAGAACTTAAAAACGCGGGAGCCGTCTGCGATCTGTGCTCCATTTTTTTAGATAAAGACGGCAAATTATGTCCGGCGGAGATAAATCAGAGGGTCATAAGCATACCGCTGGAAAAACTCGACAGGATTCCGCTCGTCATCGGTGTGGCGGGAGGCCGAGATAAGCAGGAAGCCATTCTTGCAGCTCTTAAAGGCAAGCATCTGGATGTGCTTATAACAGATGAACATACCGGAAATTTTCTTCTTGGCAGGAACTGAGGGGAGATAAAAATGTGGGTAAAGTTGTTGCTGATAGCCGGCTTTATGTGGATTCTGCAGGGAGTATTGACATACTTTCAGATAAAAAATTTCCAAATAAAATTAAAAAAAATGAAAGAAAAGGGAATAGTAGGCATTGGAACTGTAAAAAATCGGTTCGGCTCCGGTGCTATAGTGATTTTATCAGTTGATGAGACGGGCAGGATTATAGAAGCCCAGAAAATGTCGGGTGTATCGGTTTTCGCCAGATTCACGCCTTTGCCCGAACTGAATGATTTGTATTATTGGGAAGCGACTGGAGCGATCGACGGTTCCAATAAAATATTGTTAAAAGCTGTGACTATGGCCGTCGATTCTATATCTAAAAAAATGAAAGTAGACTGTTCTGTTATGACTGAAACATTTTATTAAGCAGCATATTCATAATAAGTACTATAATAATAAATTTAATTAAATACTCAGAATTTAATTTTTGAAGGAGGTGATGGTTGGGGAGGCAGTTTTAAATTACAGACTATTTTCTCATGCATTTCAAAAATTTTGGAGGTGGAGCAAGTGGATGTATTAGCAAATTTTGCCCAGTCTTTCATCGGCCTATTTCAGCAGGGAGGTCAGACGTTCCTGGGGCTGGCAGGTGGAATTTTACCTACCTTGATAACTCTTATGACAGCCGTAAATGCATTAACAAAGTTCGTAGGGCAAGACAGAATTAACGGTGTTGCCAAAGCTGCAGGCAAAAATACCATATTGAGATATACGATTATGCCTGTGCTGGCGGTATTTTTCCTCACCAATCCAATGGCGTATACTTTTGGAAGATTCTTACCGGAAAAATATAAACCAGCGTTTTACGATGCGGCAGTTTCTTTTGTCCATCCAATAACTGGATTGTTCCCCCATGCAAATCCCGCCGAACTTTTCGTTTATATGGGTATTGCGCAGGGAATACAACAATTGGGTTTACCTCTGGGTCAACTGGCCATAAGGTACTTTATAGTGGGCGTTATAGTAATTTTCATCCGTGGTATGGTTACCGAATGGCTTACTCTTAGAATGATGAGACAGAGAGAACTGGCATAGGAGGGGAGAAAAATGGAATATAAAGCGGTAAAAATAGAAAAAGGCGCAAGCGGCTGGGGCGGTCCGCTGATTATAAAACCCTCGGCGGGAAAGGATAAGATAGTATCGGTGACCGGAGGCGGGATAGACCCCGTGGCTCAAAGGATTGCCGAACTGACCGGCGGGACAGCCTTTGACGGGTTCAAGTCGTCGGTGCCGGAAGACCAGATATGCTGCGTCATTATTGACTGTGGCGGCACAGCCAGGTGTGGGGTCTATCCAAAGAAACGGATTCCTACCATCAACCTCACTCCCGTAGGCCAGGTGGGACCTCTGGCTCAATATATTAAAGAGGATATCTATGTGTCCGGAGTGAAACCGGAAAATGTTATTCTTGCTTCGGGCGAGGAAGCGGGAAAGGCCATTTCGGCAAATACATCTAGGGAAGATGCAAGCAGGGTTCAGGCTAAAAAGAACGGCAATGGAAACGGTCACAAAATGGGATTCATAGAAAAGATCGGCCGCAGCATGGGAGGAGTTGTGGGCATACTCTACCAGGCAGGCAGAGAAACTATAGATCAGATAATTAAAAATATATTGCCCTTTATGGCTTTTGTCGCCACGCTAATAGGCATTATCTTGAAATCGGGAGTAGGCGACTGGATAGCCCATGTCATATCGCCCATGGCGGGAACATTGCCGGGACTGCTGATCATTTCTGTCATCTGCGCCATACCGGTGCTTTCGCCTCTGCTGGGGCCGGGAGCGGTAATCGCACAGGTGGTAGGAGTGCTGGTAGGCGTTGAAATAGGCAAGGGCAACGTGCCCCCGCAGTTTGCTTTGCCGGCTCTATTTGCCATAAATCCTCAAGTCGGATGCGATTTTATACCGGTAGGTTTGAGCCTTGGCGAAGCGGAACCTGAAACGGTGGAAGTTGGCGTGAGTGCCATACTGATTTCAAGGTTGATAACCGGACCGCTGGCAGTATTGATTGCATTTTTGTTCAGCTTCGGGCTTTATGCAAAATAAAATATAATAAGGGAATAATTTTAAGCTGTGGCGCCGAAAGGCGCCATAGCCCTTGAAGGAGGAACGCTATGAAAAAATACGAAGTTACCGTAACAGGGATCGGCGAACTTGTGAAAGAATTTTTGGGGCAGAACATTATCGTGCTATTCAATGAAAATGCGCCTTTGGAGTTGCAGGACATTTCAGTGCTTCATACGGAGGGGGAACTTTTGGACGATATTAAAGTGGGGGATAAGCTTAGCATAGGGCAAAGAGTTTATACCATTACTGCAGTGGGTGAAGTGGCAAATAAAAATATTAGGCGTATGGGCCATACATGCCTTAAGTTTGACGGCAAGACTTCTCCCGAACTGCCCGGCGACATACATCTTTCAGGTGAACATCTGCCCGAGGCAAATCTGGGAGAAAAGATTGTCATAGAAGGTTAAAAAAATTTTTAAAGAGGAGATGTAAACATGTTGAATTTAAACACAAAGTTAAAACAGCTCGAAGAGAGTGGAAAGAGAATAAATATTGGTCTCGTGGGCGCAGGTCAGATGGGCCGGGGCATGACCAGCCAGATGTTCTGCATGAAAGGAATTAGACCCGCTATAATTTCCGATATTAATCTGGAAAATGCGAAAAAAGCTTATACACTGGCAGGCATAATTCCCGACGACATAGTGGTGGCCAGAACATCTATTGAAGCCGAGGAGGCTATCAGCCGGGGGAAGTATGTTATCACCGATGATTTTGAAGTGGTAACGAAGGCCCTGCCCATAGATGTGGTCATTGATGCCACCGGAGTTCCTGAAGCAGGGGCACAGATTGCTTTGGAATCAATTTACAACGGCAAACATATTGTAATGTTGAATGTGGAAACTGACGTAACGGTGGGGCCGATCCTTAAAAAAATGGCGGATAGCGCCGGAGTGGTATATACCGTATCAGCAGGCGACGAGCCCGGCGCCATCAAAGAATTGTATGATTTTGCCGATGCCATGGGTTTTGAAGTGGTGGTAGCCGGAAAGGGTAAGAACAACCCTTTAAACCTTGATGCGAATCCCGACACCGTAAGAGAAAAAGCGGAAGCACAAAAAATGAATCCCAAGATGCTGGCATCCTTTGTGGATGGGACCAAGACTATGGTTGAGATGACCGCTGTTTCAAATGCCATAGGTTTTCTACCCACACGAAGGGGTTTAATCGGCCCTAAAGCCTCTGTAAAGGAATTGCCGAAGCTATTGAGCTTGAAAGAAGAAGGAGGAATCCTGGACAGATACCAGGTGGTGGAATTTATAAACGGCATAGCGCCTGGAGTATTTTTAATCGTCAGGACAAATCTTGAAGCCGTAAGGGAGGAGATGGCATACCTTTCCATGGGCGAAGGCCCGAATTATGTGATATACAGGCCATATCATCTGACCAGCATAGAAACTCCTCTGTCGGCGGCCAGGGCGTATATCTATCACGAACCAACTATCGCTCCAAAAGGAGCCCCCATTTCGGAAACAGTCACCGTAGCAAAAAAAGATTTAAAAGCAGGAGAGTATTTGGACGGTATAGGAGGGTACACTATTTATGGAGTGATAGACACTTATGAAAACGCCAGAAAAGAAAATGCGCTTCCAATTGGCCTTGTAAACAAAAATGTTGTATTAAAAAAAGATGTCAAAAAGGGCGAAACCATAACTTACGATGCGGTAGAGCTTGATGAAAGTTCTCTCATTCTCCAGCTAAGAAGAATGCAGGAGAAATTGATAAAATAGCGGTATATTTTGTGGAAGATTAAGTGCAAAGGGCGTAATGCCCTTTCTCTTTCGATCAATTTCAATGGCACAAAAATTGCATAGAATTAACAAATGGAATATAGTTTCTCAAATGTGCTTACAATCAAAAAAGGAGTTGATAACATGTCTCTTGCCAGAGACAAGAAATTATGGATGTACCGCAAGATGCTGGAAATAAGGCATTTCGAACTGGAAGTAGACAAGCTTTTTAAAGCCAACATGATATGGGGCACCTGCCACCTGTCGGTGGGCGAAGAGGCTTCGGCCGTAGGCTCCATCGCAGCCCTGGAAGACGGCGATATGATAACAAGTACCCACCGTGGGCATGGTCATTGTCTTGCCAAGGGTGGAGAACTTCCCAGAATGTTTGCCGAACTTCTGGGCAAAGAAACCGGCTACTGCCGGGGCAGAGGAGGTTCCATGCACATCGCCGACCTAGAAAAGGGAAATCTCGGCGCCAACGGCATAGTGGGAGGAGGCATACCCATAGCCACAGGCGCAGCACTGGCTTCCAAGATGAAAAAAGACGGCAAAGTAACCCTGTGCTTTTTCGGAGACGGAGCGGCAAACCAGGGCTGTTTCCATGAGGCAGTAAACCTTGCCGCAGTAAACAAACTCCCCATAGTGTATATCTGCGAAAACAACCTCTACGGCATGTCAGTACCATTCAGCAAGGCAAGCTCAGTACAAAATATCGCCGACAGAGCGGCAGCATACGGCATACCTGGCAAAGTAGTAGACGGAAACGATGTGGAAGCAGTATACGAAGCAGTAAAAGAAGCCGTGGACAGGGCAAGGAGAGGAGAAGGGCCCAGCCTGATAGAAAACAAAACATACCGATGGCTGGGCCACTCCAAAAGCGACGCCAACGTATACAGGACCAAAGAAGAAATAGAAGAATGGAAACAAAAATGCCCCATCAAGCGCTACAGGCAAAAACTCATAAATGACGGCGTGGCATCGGCGGAAGAACTGGACAGAATAGAAAAAGAAGTAGAAAAAGCTATACAAGATGCCATAGAATACGCCAAAAACAGCCCCGAGCCAAGAGTAGAAGACATCATGGACGGCGTATACGCATAAAGGAGGAAAAGAAAATGTCTGAAAAACTATATATCGAAGCCTTAAGAGAAGGCCTGCGGGAAGAAATGCTGCGCGACGAAAACGTATTCATAATCGGCGAAGATGTGGGCCTATACGGCGGTGCCTTTGGAGTCACAAAAGGCCTTTTTCAGGAATTTGGTGAAGACCGCGTAAAAGACACCCCCATATCCGAAGCCGCCATAGCGGGAGCCGCAGTGGGAGCCGCCCTGTGCGGCATGAGGCCGGTAGCGGAGATAATGTTCTTCGACTTTTTCACCATAGCAATGGACCAGCTTGTAAACCAGGGAGCCAAAAACCGTTACATGTTCGGAGGAAAAGCAAAAGTACCCATGGTGATAAGAGGCCCCATGGGATGCGGCACTGGAGCCGCCGCCCAGCACTCCCAGAGCTTTCCCGCGGTATTTGCCCACTTCCCGGGCCTCAAAGTCGTCATGCCTTCCACACCGTACGACGTAAAAGGATTAATCAAAGCTTCTATAAGAGACGACAATCCGGTAGTATTTGCAGAGCATAAACTGCTGTATAAAGTAAAAGGCGAAGTGCCCGAAGAAGAATATATAGTGCCGCTGGGCAAAGCCGATATAAAAAGGAAAGGGAAAGACATCACCGTAGTGGCCGGATCCATCATGGTCATAAGAGCGCTGGAAGCCGCAAAACAACTTGAAAAAGAAGGCATAGACGTAGAAGTGGTAGACCCCAGGACTTTAAAACCCCTCGATATGGGCACCATAGTGGACTCCGTAAAAAAGACCGGCAGAGTAATCATAGTAGAAGACGACCCCATAAGCTTCGGATGGGGAGCGGAAGTTGCCGCAGGAATCGCATCAAGCTCCGCCTTTGACTATCTGGATGCCCCCATAAAGCGCCTGGCCGGCCTGGATATCCCGATTCCCTACAACCCCAACCTAGAAAAACACGCCGTTCCGCAGGTGGAAGATATCGTAAAAGCAATAAAAGACATCCTGAAGTAAAAAAGCTTTCATTAAAAAAACAATAAAACAGCGGTAGCTTTTTTGAAATGCGCTACGGAAAGCCATATATTAAGGCATATTTTTGCTTTCCTGTGCATTATAAAGGAGGAGAATTAAATGGCTACAATTCTGACAATGCCCAAACTCGGTACCACCATGGAAGAAGGAACCATAATAAAATGGCTTAAAAAAGAAGGAGACCCGGTAGAAAAAGGCGAAGCGTACGTAGAAATACAGACCGACAAAGTAAACCTTGAAGACGAAGCTCCGGAATCAGGCATAATGAGGAAAATCCTCATACCTGAAGGTGCCGTTGTGCCCGTTGGAAAAGAAATAGCCATAATTGCCGGCGCCGACGAGCCTCTCCCCGAAATAGGAAAAGAAAAACAAAAAGAAACCGAAACATCACCCATCCAGAATGCATACGAAGAAATACAACAACCACCGGAACAAACACAAATCGCAGAAGGCAAAATAAAAGCAACTCCGGCAGCAAAAAGAGTAGCCCGGGAAAACGGTGTGGACCTTTCAAAAGTTACCCCCACCGGCCCCGACGGCCGCATAATAGAAAAAGACGTGCTGGATTTCATCGAAACACACAAAGTGAAAGCCACTCCGGCAGCAATAAAGATGGCCGAAGAACAGGGGATTGATCTTGCCACAATTCACAAGGCTCCGGGAGAAAGAATAACAAAACAGGACCTCATGCCACAGGAGGACAAAAAAGCCTCCCCCGCCCCGGGTACACAGAAGGTTATCCCGGTGGCCGGCATGAGGAAAATAATAGCCGATAGGATGGCAAAAAGCAAAGCCACTGTTCCCCATATATACCTTACTCTGGAAGTCGACATGACAAAAGTCATCGAGCTTCGAGAAAAACTGCTTCCGGCCATACAGGCCCGGTACGGCTGCAAATTGTCCTACAACGACATTCTCATAAAAGCTTCGGCTGTGGCAATAAAGCAAAACCCCATAATAAATTCAAGCTTTATCGGAGATGAAATAATAATAAAAGAAGACATAAACATCGGCCTTGCGGTAGCCCTGGAAAACGGCCTCATAGTTCCTGTGGTAAGATGCGCCGATAAAAAAGGCATTGGAGAAATATCGAAAGATACGGCACAGCTCATAGAAAAAGCCCGCTCCGGCAAACTCCTGCCCGACGATTACCAGGGTGGCACATTTACCATTACTAATCTGGGGATGTACGATATAGAAAACTTCAAGGCCATCATAAACCAGCCTGAAAGCGCCATCCTGGCGGTGGGCAAAATAATGAAAAAACCGGTTGTGATAGACGACCAGATTGCTATAAAACCCATGATGAACCTCACCCTTTCCTGCGACCACCGCGTCATAGACGGCGCCCAGGGAGCCGGATTCCTCCAAATGCTCAAACAGATTCTGGAGGAACCTCTGGAGATGTTAATGTAAAGGAGCTGTTTTACATGACCTACGACATCGCGATAATAGGCGGCGGCCCCGGAGGATACGTGGCCGCCATATACGCCGGAAAGAAAAAAGCAAAAGTCGCCCTGATAGAAAAAAGCGAGCTGGGTGGAGTATGCTTGAACCGCGGCTGCATCCCCACAAAATCCCTGATCCATAGCGCCAACATAGTAAACGAAATAAAACAGGCAAAAAGATTCGGCATAACAGCCCGGGATGTACAAATAGACTGGAATGCTATCCAGAAAAACAAAGAAACCATAGTAAAGACCCTCACCAGGGGAGTGGAAAACCTCCTTAAAGCAAATGGTGTAAAAACATATAAGGGAGAGGCAAAACTTTTAGACAAAAATACCATAGAAATAACATACCATACCGGACAAAAAGAAACCATAACGGCGCAAAACATAATAATTGCCACAGGCTCTGCCCCGGCGATAGTTCCCATACCGGGCCACAACCTGCCGGGCGTCATCACCAGCGATGAAGCGCTATCCTTAGAAGAACTTCCGAAGTCCATACTCATAATAGGCGGTGGAGTCATAGGCATAGAACTGGGGTATATATATAACACTTTAGGGACCGACACCACAATAGTGGAAATGCTCCCCCGGATACTCCCGAGACAGGACGAAGAAATACAAAAAGAACTGAGAAAAATTCTCGAAAAACAGGGCATAAAAATATACACCGACTCAAAAGTAAAGACCATAGAAAAGCAGAATGAAAAACTCATAACGACCTTTGAAAACCCGGAAGGCACAAAACGGATTGAAACAGATAAAGTCCTCATGGCCACAGGAAGAAAACCCAATACCCAGGCAGTGGAGAATCTTCACATTGATATACAAAAAACCGGCATAATGGTAGATGATTACCTCAGAACAAACATACAGAACATTTATGCCATAGGAGATGTCACCGGAAAATCCATGCTGGCTCATGTGGCCTCCCACCAGGGCTTAAATGCGGTCAAGAACATCCTGGGACAAAACAAAAAGATGGATTATATAGTAATACCGAGCTGCATATATACAAGCCCTGAAGCAGCATCGGTTGGCCTTACCGAAGAAGAGGCACGACAGAAATATAAAGACAACATCAAAATCGGCCGATTCCCCTTCATAGCCAGCGGAAAAGCGTTGACCCTTGGAGAAAGACAGGGTTTTGTGAAGATAATATCCGACCCAAAGTACAACGAAATCCTCGGCGTCCATATCCTCGGCCCCAGCGCTACAGAACTTATCGCCGAAGCTGCTCTTGCCATAAAGCTAGAGTGCACCGCAGAGGAACTGGCCGAGACAATCCATGCTCATCCAACCCTTTCGGAAGCGGTCATGGAAGCCTCCTTTGATGTCCTGGGAGAACCTATTCACAAGATGTAGGAGAAGGGGTTCTCCCTCTTCATTTATCATTTTAATATTGATACTTTTAAGATTTAACGTTATTATTATATTGTATGGAGAATTCATCTTTAAAAACCTTTGTTTGGCTTTCTTCTTACCCGAAGGGAAGAAAGTCCAGATGCAGCAATTTTGATTATGATAGCGGCTATGATTATCTTGGAGAGGGGGGAGTCGAATGACCTCCAGAATGGAAGCTGAACTTTTTTGTCTTCACTGCAATAAGGATACACCCCATACTGTAACATATGTGGGGAATATTTTAAAAAGCGTCAAGTGCACTCAATGCGGTAGTGAAATTGAAATCAAAAGAGAAAAACTATTAGGAAACTATGCTGTAGATTTTATTGAAAGAATCCTCACAAAACCGTTCAGGATGACAAAAGAACTGGAAGGGGACATCAAAAAGTTCATTCTATCCTTACCTATCAGGATAATTACAAAGCCGTACCGTATCGCAAAAGAAGTGGAAGATATTATTAAAAAAGATTAAGTTTGAGGGAGGTAAACATGTTAAAAGGGATTGCGGCATCGCCCGGTATTGAAATTGGAAAAGCTTATGTGCTAAATGGCCAGCAAATTGTCATTAACAAAGAAAACATCACAGAAGACATGGTGGAAAAAGAAATAAAGTGTCTTGAAGAAGCAATAGAACAATCGAAAATCCAGTTGAAAAAAATAAAAGAAAAAGCCGAAAAAGAATTGGGTCATGACAAGGCTGAAATTTTTGCAGCTCATTTAATGGTTTTGGATGATCCCGTATTTATAGATGAAATAAAGTCCATGATAAGAAATAACAAAATAACTGCCGAAAATGCCGTATCAATGGTATCACATAAATATATTGAGATGTTCAATAATATGAATGATGAATACTTGAAAGAACGGGCAGCAGACGTTAAAGATGTAAGCGACAGAATGATAAAAAACATTCTGGGAGTTCCAATCGAAACCCTTGCGGATATTTCTGATGAGTCCATTATAATAGCGAAAGACCTGACACCTTCTGATACCGCTCAAATGAACAAAGAGAAAGTTTTGGCTTTTGCCACCGACATGGGAGGCAGAACTTCTCATACCGCAATCATGGCCAGATCTCTTGAGATTCCGGCAGTGGTGGGGCTTGTGGATATATCTCGGCAGGCCAAAACGGGAGATATAATCATAGTCGACGGCAATAAAGGGATAGTTCATATAAATCCTGATGAAAATACTTTAAAGGAATATGAGAAGCTAAAACAAGATTATATAAATTATCGCCGGGAGCTAAAAGAATTGAAAGACCTTCCCGGTCAGACCCGAGACGGGGTTCGGAAAGTGGAGCTTTCGGCAAATATCGGCACTCCAAAAGATGTAAAAGGCGCCCTGGATAACGGAGCTGAAGGCGTAGGGCTCTACCGCACAGAATTTTTGTACATGGATCGGGAAAACCTTCCTACGGAAGAAGAACAGTTTATAGCATATAGACAGGTGGCCGAAGCCATGGCCCCACGGCCGATCATAATAAGGACTCTGGATATCGGAGGGGATAAGAAACTTCCATATCTGGACATGCCCGATGAGATGAATCCTTTTCTGGGCTGGAGAGCCATCCGTATGTGCCTGGACAGACCCGATATTTTAAAAACCCAGCTTCGAGCCATACTTCGAGCCAGTTTCTACGGCAATGTGAAAATCATGTACCCCATGGTATCCCGGGCCGAGGAGATTAGAAAAGCCAATGCGATACTTGAAGAAGCCAAAAAAGAACTAAAAGCCGAGGGCATACCTTTTGACGATAACCTGGAAGTTGGCATCATGGTGGAAATTCCTTCTGCCGCGGTTATAGCCGATATCCTGGCAAAAGAAGTGGATTTCTTCAGCATAGGCACCAATGACCTGATTCAATATACTCTGGCCGTTGATAGAATGAACGAACACATATCCAATCTTTACGAACCCCTTCATCCGGCGGTGCTGAGGCTTATAAAAAATGTTATCGACGCTTCACACAGGGCCGGGAAATGGACAGGCATGTGTGGCGAGATGGCGGGAGATGTGACCGCAGTTCCGATATTGCTGGGCATGGGACTGGACGAGTTTTCCATGAGCGCATCATCCATCCCACAGGTGAAAAAGATTATTCGCTCTCTCACGTACGATGAAGCAAAAAAAATTGCAGAACAGGCATTGAGTATGGAAAAATCTGAAGAGATAAGAAAAATGGTTGAAGAAGTTATAGAAAAAATAAAATAGGAAGTTCTTCAAAGGAGGCGTGATTAAAAACGCCTCTTTTATTATTACGGAATTTGATTTAAGAGCACTCTATACACAGGTACTACAAAGAGAGTGGCTATGGTGGTTGCAGCTATCATGACAGCTACATATTTACTGTCAGCATCATAAGCTTTTGAGATTATGGCTGTGTTTGTCATAACCGGCATGGCCGCCTGAATCACAAAGACGTTCCTCATAAGTGGCGGTAAAGGAAAAAACAATGTCAGTAAAATAATTGATATCGGTGAAATTATAAACCGCCCGGCGAACAAAAACAGCATATCTTTGCTGATTTTTATGGTTTTCAAGTCGACAGAATGAATGGTGATGCCTATAAACAGCATAGAAATAGGGGTCGTCAGATTACCGACATATCTAAAAGTATCCATGATAAAGGAGGGCAATCTTATACCCAGCAAAATCATTACGATTGCGAAAATAAAACTTACAAGCGGAGGAGATAAAATTTCTTTTAATGTTTCCATGGAAAATAATTTTTTATATCCGCCGTTGCCATCCCTGTTTATCTCATATACTCCAAACGTCCAGAAATAAACGGTATTTGCAATATAGTATAACAATACGTAAGGAATGCTGTTTTCACCGAACAATGCGAGGTTAATAGGTAGTCCCATAAAAATGGTGTTTGAGTTAAAAAACATAGATCTAAATACACCCTGTCTCTCGGCAGGTATTTTTGCAAATTTTGCAGTAACAAAACTTAACAGATAACAAAAGGCTATAGATAAAAAAGGCACCAACAGTCCGCCGGCACTGGCCAGAAGATTTTCCTTATTAAAATTGTTCATGAGGTCATGAATCATAAGCATGGGCAGGGATAATTTGACAACGAGCTTTACAAGAAGTGTTGAAGAATTTTCGTCAAACCACCCCCGAGATGTAAGCACATATCCCAGCGAAATCATGAGCATTATGCTTAAAATACTTTGGACAGATTGCAGAATAACCATTTAAAAACTCCTTCAATAGCAATGATTACAATTATAACTTACAAGACAGGGTTTTGATAACCCTGTCACGTATTTTTGAATCCCTATAGATTCCTCCTGCGTATCCACACTATAAAACCAGCGACAATTATAATCAAAGGCAGAGCTACCACTGTAGAATAAAAAATAGTCTGAACCATATTTCCTGTCAGATTAATAAAAGGCGGTTCCTCAGATCTTGCCGGTATACTTAGCAGGTTGGTACTCTGGAGCAGCCATGTCACTGAGCCTGCAGCAAAATCAAGATTTCCGGCAAGCCCCAGTGTCTGCGGCCCCAAAAATGCAATATTACCTGCCACAACGGCTATGGGGTCTCCGGTTTCCAGGTCGGGAGCAGTTATTGTATTCGGGTCAAGAGGTGTATCCTGCTTTTTTTCTTCAGCAGGCCTGGAGACGGCGTACGCCAGGTGGAGTGGCCCCTTGATATCGTTATTGTCTTTAGACACGCTGTTTTTGGTAAGGTCCGTTTCGCCAAATGCATCATTACTGGTTATCAGGAGAGACCTTACCTGAAGATTATCGGGCAATTTTGCAATCGGCTCCAAACTTCTGCTAAAAGGGAAAATGACTGTGAGTTTTTTATCCAGCAGGCTCTGTGTGACATCGTGGTTTTCTACCATCGGTACCGGTGTGAGCGGATCGGAATAAAAAGACCGCTGCGGATCGGTAACAACGTCGTCATGAGCCTTTAAACCGATACTATTCAGCAGATTTTTCCATTCGGTCAAGGGGACGCTGTTATCGGTAGGACCAAGGAATATTAGAAGTTTACCGCCTTTCTTGACATAGTTTTCCAACAGTTCCCTCTCTCTTAAAACAAGGTCCCTCTGGGGACCGGCCGCTACTATCAGATCGGCGTCATCAGGAATTTTTCCTTCAACAGGAAGCTCCAATTGCTCTGTAATATATCCTTCCCCTTTGAGATAAGAGTTAAAGCTGTCCAGATCCGATATAATGCTGGCCTCGCCATGACCCTTCAGGAAATAAATATGAGCCTGGTTCTGGCGGTTTAAATCAAGAATGGCTCTTGTTACCGCCTGTTCGCCATTGAAGTCCATAGAATAGGAATTTTTCCCCGGCGAATATAGGTTGTACTGGCTAATGGTGCGTTGATTTTTCAAATCTTCGACTATAATGGTGTTGTATTCCTGGACATTGTATTTTTTTGCTATTGCCGGTTCTTTTTCGGGATCATAAAAGTTGATTTTTATTTTAGAAGAAGCAAAACCATATTCTTTCAGGAGATTTTTTATATCGCTGCCGGTATTGCTGCCTTCGGCGATAAAAGCCGTTATTTTGATAGGGTCCTTTAACTCGGCCAGAATTTCCCTGGTTTTTTGAGAAAGGGTAAATCTTTTGGATTTTGTTAAATCCCATCGCTTATGGTACTTAGCGGCCACAAAATTCACACCTACGAGCGACACAAGAAGCAATAAAACTATAAAAACACCGGAGAGTCTCGTAATTTTCATATTAACCTCCATTCCGCCGCTACCGCTGGCGGCACAAATAGTAATGAAAAGTTATTTTTCAAGCTATACATCCTCCCTATGACCAGGCCCTCTTGGCTACGCCAAGCATGGAAATCAGCAAAGATACAATTATGATGCTCAGAAAATATATTACATGAGTCGTGTCTATCACTCCCCTGAGAAAATCTCCGTAATGCTCGGAAATTGAAAGAGCTTTTGCAAATTGACCCAGAGGTCCGGATATATTGCCCGACAGCCATCCCACTATCCAAAACAGCAACAATATGCCAAAGCCCGATATGCTGGCTATAATCTGGCTGCTGGTAAACGAGGAGCACATTATTCCTATAGCAAGGTATGTGGCCGCCAGCAGTAAAAACCCAAGGTATGAAGTTATTATCACTCCTATATCCGGTGAAGATATGGAAAGTAAAATACCCGGGAAAATAAAGGTCAAAATAATTATGGCGATAAACAGTGCCAGTGACGCCAGATATTTTCCCAGCACCAGCTGGGGTATGGTCACAGGAGAGGTAAGCAGGAATTCCATGGTGCCGTCCTGCTCTTCTCCGGCCATCAGTCTCATAGTCAAAACCGGGGCTGCGAAAATAAGGATTACCGCCAGATTCATAAAGAGACTTGTCATTTCGGCAATCCTGGAAGTAAAAAGGGCTACAGAAAAGAAATAACCTGCTAGAGCCATAATGACCGAAATGACCGCATAGGCCAGTGGAGATTGAATATAACCTTTCAGTTCCTTTTTAAATATGCTGTATATGATTGTCATTTTTGTCATCCTCCTTGAAAGATGCGGATATGGCATCTTCTTCGGTCGTAAGTTCAAGGAATATTTCTTCCAGGGACATTTTTGAAGAATTCATCTCCAGTATGGCAAAACCTCTGGAAGCCATGGCAAAGAACAGGTCTTCTCTGACATCTCTGCCTTTTTCGGATGTCACCCTGAACTCCGATATATCCTTGCCGATAGAATTTATGGAGACTGATTGGACCCCCGGGACATTTTGAAGGGCAAAAAGAACATCTTTATCGGGCCCTTTTATCTGCAGAATTATTTCCCGATTCCCCATAAGGGCGTTGCCGAGGTTTTCTGGAGTATCTTCAGCTATAAGTTTACCCTTGTTGATTATAGCAACTCGGTGACACAGGCTGCTCACTTCCGGCAGTATATGGGAACTCAATATGACTGTCCTTTTGCCGGCAAGGTTTTTTATAAGTTGTCTTATTTCGATGATCTGTTGCGGATCCAGACCTACGGTGGGCTCGTCCAGAATCAGAACCTCAGGTTCTCCTACCAGTGCTTGGGCAAGGCCCACCCGCTGGCGGTATCCCCGGGAAATGTGAGAAATAAGGCGGTTTTTCACAACGTCGACTCCTACTTCTTCCATGACCTTATTTACCCTTAAACTTTTTTCCCTTCCTTTAAAACCTTTTAATTCGGCGGAGTAAGATATAAAATCTTTCACGGTCATGTCTTTGTAAAGCGGCGGATTTTCGGGCAAATAACCAATAAATCTTTTTGCCGTTACGGGTTGTTTTACGATATCATATCCTGCCACCCGTATCGTTCCGGAAGTGGGAGGCATATACCCCGCAATTATTCGCATGGTGGTTGATTTACCAGCTCCATTTGGGCCTAAAAGGCCAAGAATTTCACCACGCTTTACAAACAACGATATACCTTTCAGCGCAGTCTTGTTGCCATAATTTTTCGTGATATTGGAAAGTTCTATCAAACAGCTTCCTCCTTTATACAGAAATACGGGAATAAATTTATTTTTAACGGACATCATAATTTTGAGGTGAGCTTATGGGGAAAAATATTAAAAAAAACAAGCAAAAAACTCCAGACCCCAAAGAAAAATTGAAACTTGAAGCCGCCACAGAATTGGGGCTTTTCGACAAAGTAAAGCGCATTGGCTGGGACATGCTCACAGCCCAGGAAACCGGGAAAATCGGAGCCGTAGTAAAAAAGAAATTAAGAAACTGTAAAATAAATTCATAAAAACACAATTAAAATTATACCATAGATTAAAGTCTTTTCAAATTTATATAAACATCCGGTCAAAGCCGGAAAATCCGCTCATTATAAACTTTTTAAACAAACTCATGCTTCTGCAGCCCGGCAGGTTCAAAGAGAAGGATTTACAGAAGTAGCCGAAGTTTTCAAGACCATAGCCCGGGAAGAAGCCGCTCACGCAGCAAGGCTTTTTGCTGGTTTGTAAGGTTTGTAGTGGAATTTATGGCCGATGATGTTTCAAACAATGAGAAACATTATCGGCTATATTTGTAAGAAAAACATTTAAACAAACGTACATCGAGTGTATAATTTTATTGGGTGATGGGACATGTCCAACCTGTGGCAAAATTCTTATGATATTTTGACTAAATACGGATATGCGGGACTTTATCTTGGCCTTTTGGCCGAAGGTACTGGGTTGCCGTTGCCTGTAGAACTTTTATTTATGGCTGCCGTATATTTTATTAGTATCAATCAAATGTCATTGTCATACGTTATAGCGGTGGCTACCATCGGAAACCTTTCGGGTAATATTCTCGCCTATTACATAGGATACTTCGGCGGCCCACCGGTGGTAGACCGGTTAAACAGATTCCTGCACATGAAAGATGAGGATATTAAAAGGATAAGGGAATGGTTTGACAGATATGGAGGAGTGGCAAATATGATAAGCCGGTGGATCGGGATAACCAGGACTCCCGCCATTTGGGCCGCCGGCCTTTTGAGAATAAATTTTTTATCTTATCTTGTATTCTCTCTGATCGGGGATTTCTTCTGGGCAACATTTTGGATGATACTGTATTTTAAAACCTATTCAGAGATACACAGGCTACTTTATATGCCGTGGGAATATAAAGCCGGCGCTATAATGATGTTTATAACATTCGTTCTTCTGGCCTGGAAGCTTTTTTTTAGATATTTTAGAAGGGGCGGGAATAGTTGAAGGAGCATTTTTCTGATATCAAACACATTACCTTACCCGACAGCTGGGATGCATATAAAGCGAGTTTAAACAAGCGGTTCAGAAAAAATATAGAATATTACTGGAGAAGGGTAAACAGGGATTTTAATATAAAATATGAAGTGGTGAGCAAAGAGCAGGATGTAAAACCTACCCTGCTCAGGATGGTGGAGCTACATCAAAAAAGTATTGGCGGATTTGACGATGCCTATAAAAATATGAGCATAGGGGTGCTTCTTACTTCAGCAGCCATAAAAACATCAATAGAAAGAAAAGATAACATTTTTGATTTTTTAAGGGGAAATGAATCATATAAGGATAATTTTTGCAACGGAAGAAGGTACAATTACAGGCTGGTGTTTCACAAAAGATTGTTAGCCGGTATGAGGGCAAGGGTAATAGAAAAGGAAAATAGTATGATAGGGGCAATTAAAGCACATTTTGAAAGTTAAGACATTAGAACTGAATTAAGCATGACCTCATGAACTTGTAGAAAAAGAAAATGTGAGATATAATATAAAAAACAATATGCAACAGGTGCCGAAAGGTTAAAAGGGAATCAGGTGAAAATCCTGAGCGGTCCCGCCACTGTAACCGGGGATAAACTGCTATGCCACTGGGAAAACCGGGAAGGCGCAGCGAAGATGATCCGTCAGCCAGGAAACCTGCCTGTTGATGAGGGTACCAGCCTTCGGAAGAAAGGGGGAGTACTTTTGCAAAGAAACAAAAACCCGGTCTTTCCGCAAGAGCAGCCGGGTTATTTTAATTGTTTTAACGTAAAATTCTAACGGTCACAGGATAAAGAATTATAAAGGAGGTTTGGGCAGACCGAGAGGTTTTACCACACAATTATGATAAGAAAAATATTTAAGAGTTTACCACTGTTTTTAATATTGTTGATTGTAATTGGCATTTTTGCCGGATGCAATTCATCAAAAGATAATCAAGGCAAGACGCCAGAAAATCCTGCCGCGCCGCAGGACAGCGTTCTGCATCAAGAAAGTGCAACATTTCCTTTAAAAGTAAAAGACCAGATGAATCGTGAAATAACTGTGGAAAAAGAACCGAAAAGGATAGTGTCCCTCGCTCCAAGCAATACAGAAATTCTTTTTGCCCTGGGATTGGGAGGAAAAGTCGTGGGGGTGACAAATTACTGCGATTATCCTGAGGAAGCAAAGAGCAAAGAAAAGATAGGCGGATTTTCCGATCCAAATCTGGAAAAGATAATTTCTTTGAAACCGGACCTTGTGCTGGCAACAGATATGCATCAAAAGCCTGTGGAACAACTGGAGAAATTAAACATACCTGTGGTGATCCTCGCCCCTAAGAATATCCCCGATATGCTGAACAGCATTGAAATAATAGGAAGAATATCAGGCAAAGAGGCGGAATCCCTCAGGCTGGTAGAAACCCTTAAAAATAGGATAAAAACTGTCGAGGATAAGACTGCGGGAATCCCACAAGATAAACGACCAAAAATTTACTATGAAGTCTGGCCTGAGCCTTTTACAACTGCCGGTCCGGGCACCTTTGTCAATGACATAATCGAAAAAGCTGGGGGCGAGAACATAGCTGGCGATGCCGAAAATGCCTACCCGCAATACAGTCAGGAAATGATCATATCCAAAAACCCCGATATTATTATTTTTTCGCACCATGGCTCCAGCAAACAAACCATAGAAGATATTTTAAAACGGCCCGGCTGGGAAAACATCAATGCCGTAAAGAATAATAAAGTGTTCTATGTGGATGAAAATATAGTCCAGCGAGCGACACCGAGGCTTGTTGACGGTCTTGAACAGTTTGCAAAAATTATTCATCCGGAATTGTTCAAATAAAAATAGGTATGAGCAATGGAGGAACAAAGTGACCGGAAGTTTCCAGAAGGATATTAAGTATATACGAAAATATACGGCGCTCATCGCAGCGATTATTTTTGGAGGCATTCTGGCTCTTGGAATAGGGTCGGTGAGTATAAGCCCTGTTATAATTATGAAAATTATCATTCATAAAATTCCATTTCTAGGAAGAAATGTTACCGCCGACTGGTCTTATTCTCAGGAAGCAATTTTACTTCAGTTGAGGCTTCCAAGAATAGTGCTGTCTTTTCTGGTTGGCGCCGAACTTTCGGCTGCAGGTGTAATATACCAGGGCATATTCAGAAACCCTATGGCCGACCCGTATGTGATTGGGGCTTCCTCTGGTGCTTCTCTGGGTGCGACTCTGGCTATCCTTCTTTTTTCGGGCTTGAAAATATGGGGAATAGGGTCGGTGCCATTTTTTGCTTTTTTGGGCTCGGCTGTCACTATTGTCGTGGTTTATGTGATTTCCAGTGTAGGAGGACGCACATATCCATTTACATTGCTTCTGGCAGGAATCGCAGTTAGCAGCTTCATATCCGCACTGGTATCTTTTTTCATGTATTTCAGCGACAATAAATTGCACCAGATTTATTTCTGGCTTCTGGGAAGTTTTTCTTCTCAGGGATGGGATGACGTAATACTTAATCTGCCCTACGGGGTTGCAGGATACATTATAGGGGTCTTGAACTTAAGGGCACTGAATTTAATGCAATTGGGCGAGGAAACGGCATTTTCTACAGGAGTTGATGTAGAACTAGCGAAGAAAGTGAGTCTTGCGGCAGCGTGTCTTCTTACGGCCTCGGCGGTGTCGGTCAGCGGCATAATAGGATTTGTGGGGCTCATAATCCCGCATATCACTAGGCTGATAATCGGACCCGACCATCGAAAGCTGTTTAATTTTTCAACCCTGGTAGGAGGCCTTTATCTGATGATAGCAGATACTTTTTCCAGGGTTATCATAAGCCCCACAGAACTTCCGGTGGGTATCCTGACGGCGCTGTTTGGTGGTCCGTTCTTTATATACCTTCTTTTTAAGAAAAAAAATAAGGATTACAGGATGTGAAGGTGATAATATGAGTATGACATTTATTACCGGCGGCGCCCGCAGCGGCAAGAGCCGGTTCGCGGAAAAATTGGCCCGTGAATCCGGAGAAAAGGTCGTATACATAGCTACCGCTCAGGCTCTTGATCAGGAAATGGCTCATCGGATAGCCCTCCACAGGCAGAGAAGACCTATCGAATGGGAAACGATTGAAGAGCCCGAGCATGTATCGAGAGTTTTAAAGAATATAGGTGAAAACAGTAAATGGTCGGATTATGGAATAATCCTTATCGACTGTCTGGCTCTGTTGGTTTCAAACCGGATTCCGCTGGACAGAGCTGAAGATCCCGCCACATGGGAAGATTTAAGAAAATCGCTTCTGAATGAAATAAATTCAATAATCCGGGAAGCCGGAAGGTTAAATAAACATGTTATGGTTGTATCCAATGAAGTGGGCATGGGCCTTGTGCCCGAATACCCTCTAGGCAGGCTTTACAGGGATTTGCTGGGAGAGGCGAATCAGTTGATGGCATCGTATGCCGAGAATGTTTATTTCATGGTGTCTGGCATACCTTTGAAAATCAAATAATAATAGGAGGGACCGTATTTGCTGGGGAAAGCCCGCTGCCCTGCCAGCTGCGGGGAAATAGTTCAGGGCGCAATTGATGGAAAGGACTTTCTGGTGACCTGCCCAATTTCACTATATACTGAAATAACGGTAGAATTGATTTCTGAAAAAAGTTCACGAAAACCATTTGACGGGCCAAATATATATAGTTTTAAATCATATCTTGCCGTGCAAAAAACCCTTGAATTCTTCGGAGCGGTTGAATATAAACCGGTCATAACTATAAACTCCCGCATTCCCCGGGGCACAGGTCTTTCATCTAGCACTGCCGATATTACCGCCGCATGCATGGCTACGGCATCGGCCCTTGGAAAAAGAATTTCCCCGGATTCCATAGCCGATATTGCCATTTCCATAGAGCCGAGCGACGGTATAATGTTTAAAGGGGCGGTGATTTTTGACCATATAAAGGGAAAATGGAGGGAGAGCTTGGGAGACCTGCCGGAAATGGATGTATATATCATAGATACAGAAGAAACTGTGGATACATTGGAATTCAACGGTCGCCCGGATTTAAAAAAGTTGAATTCGAAAAAGGAACCGGCTATTAGACAGGCCCTGGAATTAGCACGCACCGCAATAAAAGAGGGTGATGTGAGGCTGCTCGGCAGGGCAATGATAAAAAGCGCCATTGCCCATCAGGAGATATTTTATAAGCCTCATTTAATGGATACCATTGAAGTTGCAAACAGATTCAATGCCGCAGGGGTAAATGTAGCCCATAGTGGTTCCGCTGTAAGTTTGTTTTTTGAAAAAAATTGCCGTATAGACGCCGATTTATGGGCAGAGCTGGATGGAATAATGAAAAAGCACGGGAAAAAATACAGGATCATCAAAGCGGGTATTGACAATGCCGGTCCGAGGGAAATTTATATACCCCAAGTATAAATTGAATTGCAGCAGGCATGACAACACAAAGTTTGAAACATGAGAGGAACCGATACCATGGCGATTCATGGAGGAAATGTGTATAAAGTCGGGAGAGAGCTGGATATGCCGTATAATAAGCTTATGGATTTTTCCGCCAATATAAATCCGCTCGGTTTCCCCGATGTCGTAAGAAAAATAATAATCAACCGGATAGACGATATAGTCTATTATCCAGATCCGGAACAGGCAGAGCTTAAAAAATCCGCATCGGAATATTATGGCATAAACCCGGAAAATATTCTTCCCGGAAACGGCTCGGTAGAACTTATAAACATAATTGTGGAAGCGTTGAAACCATCAAAGGTTATAATTTTTGCTCCCACCTTTTCCGAATACGCTCGCTCCTGCCGAGGGAGAGGAATAAAAGTAGAACTTGTAGACATGACAAAAAATAATTACGGGTGGGACTTTGAGCTTGTTCGGAAAGTGGAAAATGTTATAGATAAAAATTCAATGACGATAATATGTAATCCCAACAATCCCACTGGTAAACTCGCCGGAAAAAAAGAGATAACAAATTTGCTCGAGATGTTGCAGGACAGAAAATCATTTCTTTTGCTGGACGAGGCTTTCATGGATTTTGTGATAGACAGTCAGAGTTTGATAAAAGGGGTCGAGAAACATAAAAATTTGATTATTCTCAGATCTCTCACGAAGTTTTTTGCTTTGCCGGGCCTTAGAATAGGTTTTGCCGCTTGTAACAGTGAACTGATACAAAAGTTGGAAGAGTTGAAAGATCCCTGGAACATCAATACTTTTGCGGGTTTGGTGGGCTATGAAGTTTTAAAAGACAAGAATTACATTGAGACGACCAGAAAATTTATTTCCCAGGAAAAGGAATACCTCTGGAGTAAACTGAGCGACATAAATGGACTTTTGCCATTGTACCCGGAGGCGAATTTTGTCTTTGTAAAAATTGCCGACGGCATAAAATCCGACGCTCTTGCGGACAAACTTAAAAAATACGGAATTTTGATAAGACAATGTGGGAACTTTGATTTTCTGGACGACAGCTTTTTCCGGGTGGCTGTTAGAACAAGAGAGGAAAACGAAATCCTTATAAATGCTCTCACTTCAATTTATAATAAAAGCTTTTTTATACAAACTTCTGAAGAAAGGTAAAGAAATACATGGGTACACTTATATTTGTAGCTTTTTTGCTGGACCTGATTCTGGGAGACCCAAGGAGGCTCACCCATCCCGTAGTGCTTATAGGGAAATTGATTTCATCATTGGAGGGACTTATCCGAAAAGTTTTTCGCACTTCTTCGGAGCTTATGTTGGGCGGGATGGTGCTGTGGTTTGTCACCGTAGGAGCATCTTACTTTTTGACGTTTTGTGTGATAAAATTGGCTTATGGAATAAATATCCGGATCGGGCAGGCGGTATCAGTTTGGCTGCTGTATACGACCCTGGCGGTCAGAAACTTATCCGATGAAGCTATGGGCATTTTTCATGAATTAAAAAAAGGGAATATAGGAAGGGCGAGGCTGCGCCTCTCGGGCATAGTGGGGCGGGATACATGGGAACTGCCGCCGGATGAGGTTTGTCGGGCGACAGTAGAAACAGTGGCGGAAAACACCGTAGACGGCATCGTTTCCCCTCTGCTGTATGCCTTTCTCGGAGGGGCACCCCTTGCCATAGCGTTCAAGGCTGCCAGCACTCTGGACTCCATGGTGGGGTATAAAAACGAAAGATATCTTCACTTTGGATGGTTTTCAGCAAAAATGGACGACATTCTAAACTATGTGCCTGCCCGGTTAGGCGGGGTCTTTATGTTAATAGCCGCTAAAGTTTTAGGTCTTGATGCAAGGCAGGCATTAATGACGGCACTGAGAGATGCAAAAAAACATGAAAGCCCCAACGGGGGCATTCCCGAATCCATAATGGCAGGAGCCATGGGCATCCGGCTGGGCGGCATGAATTATTATTCCGGCCAGCCCAATTTCAGGGCCTACATGGGTGAGAAGTTGAGGGACATGGTTCCAGATGACATAAAGACTGCCGTGGCATTGAGCATAGTATCCTCTATTATTGCGTTGATAGCTGGGGAGTTAGTGATATTGTTATGAAACCATAATTATATTATGTAAACAAATTATTCAACCCCGGTCTATTCAGAAGGAATTGAAGGTGAAAAACTGTATGGGATTTTATGCAGCTCTTTTATTTTTGACAAGGATACCTTTTCCCCAGGTGATGCTAGACGAAAAAAAGATTGCATCATCAGTTCCATTCTTCCCTCTGGCAGGGAGTGTAATAGGCGGTATATTAAGTCTTATATATTTCCTGGGGAGAAAATTTCTACCATTGCAGGTTTTATCGGTGATCATAACTGCCGGCTGGGTCATGGTTACCGGAGGCATGCACATCGATGGCTTCGCCGATACCATGGACGGGCTTTTCTGTGGAGGTAGCAGGGACAAAAAGCTGTCGGTCATGAAGGACAGCCGCATTGGAGCCTATGGCACCATGGGAGTTGTATTGCTGCTATTATTTAAGGTTTCTCTATTAGGCGTCCTTTCGCAGCGACTCATGATACCAGCTTTAATTCTCGCTCCCACTTTGAGCCGATGGATAATTACTTATGCTATAATCAAATTCCCATATGCCAGGGAAAGCGGGCTTGGCAAAGCTTTCAGTATGGACAAAAGTCCATGGCACTTTGTTTTTTCAAGTGTTTGTGCCATTGGAATTGCAATTATACTTGCAAAATCTCAAGGAATTGTTATATCATTGATATTGTTTGCGGCAAGCTATATTTTTATAAAATATATCATGGGTCAACTGGGCGGCCATACAGGCGATACATATGGGGCGTTAAATGAAGTTTGTGAAGTAATTGTGCTTTTATTTTTTGCCATATTATCAAACAAAGGGTGATTTTTTTGTCTAGATTTTATCTGATAAGGCATGGGGAGACCTTATGGAACAAAGAGTTTAAATATCAGGGCCAATCGGATATACCCCTCAGCGATATAGGAAGGCTTCAGGCATTAAAACTTTCAGAAAGGCTAAAGGATCAGAAAATCGATGCTGTATATGCCAGTGACTTGCAAAGGGCCATGGAAACAGCCGAAATTATAGCGGCGCCGCATGGATTAGAGGTTTTTCCCGCCGGGGAGATGAGGGAACTGAGTTTTGGTGTATGGGAAGGCTGCACCTTTGACGAAATAAATGAAAAATGGCCGGGAGAGATGGAAAGGTGGAGGAAGGATCCTTATAACGAGCGACCGGAAGGTGGAGAAACCCTGTCAGAGCTTTGCGACAGGACATCCATTTTTTTAAAAACCGCTGCAAACAAGCATCCAGACAAGAATATATTGATAGTTACCCATGCCGGTCCTATCAGGGCACTGCTTTCGGTTATACTAAACCTGCATTATGACCTTTTCTGGAAATTTAAAATCAGCAATGCCTCTCTCACAGTGGTAGAATATGACGGTCAGAAAGAATTGGCTCGAAGCGACGCATATATAGTTACTGTAAACGATACTTATCATCTATATATATGAAATAAGTTATAAACGCTATCCAAAATAAAAAAAGCAGCCGTTAGCTGCTCTTTAAACTATCTATCTTATTGAACTTGCTGTACTTCTTTTACTCCGGGGACCTGTTCTTTTAAAGCTTCCTCAATGCCGTTTTTCAGGGTCATGGTAGCAAAGGGGCATCCGAAGCAGGAACCGGTAAGTTTTACCTTTACTACACCGCTGGATTCATCGACATCCACCAGCTCAACGTCGCCGCCGTCGGCCTGCAGAGATGGGCGAATTTTATCAAGGACTTCTTTGACTTTTTCCTTCAAAGGACACAGCTCCTTTCAATTTATGTCTTTATTTAAAATCATTCTCCATTATATCAGAATTTGTTATGATTATCAAATTTAATATTGACCGAAATGCAAAGTTATGGTAGTATCATTTTAATGCTTTAACAATTTACCAAACTAAAGGATGTTGTATATCATGGATATCGTCTTTCAAAAGCCTGCAGGAGTGAAGGATTTCCTTCCGCCGCTGGTCCGTAAAAAAAGGCGGATGGAAAGAGTCATATATGATGTTTTTGAAAAATGGGGTTATGAGGAGATAATAGCTCCTTCCTTCGAATATCTGGAAACATTTCTTTCAAGCAACAGCCCAGGATTTTCTGAGAAAATTTTCAAGTTTTTCGACCGGCAGGGCAGGGTTCTAGCTTTAAGGTCGGATGTCACCACTTCCATTGCCCGCATGGTGGCGACTTATTATAGCGAACACTGGCTCCCGCTCCGCTTTTGTTATGTTTCAAATGTCTTCAGATTTCAGGAACCAAGGAGGGGGCACGACCAGGAATTTTTCCAGGTGGGCGCCGAACTCATCGGCATAAAGGGTATACAGGCCGATACGGAGATAATCCTGCTTGCATCGGAAATTTTGAAGAAAATCGGCGTTTCCGATTTTATAATAAATATCGGTCACATAAAATTCCTTGAGGGTTTGCTGGATGAAATAGATGCAGACCTGGGGAAAAAAGAGCAGATAGCCCGTGCCATATGGGGTAAAAATTTTGTTCTGCTGGAAGAACTGATAAAGGAGATTCCTGTAAAACCTGGCATAAAACAGGTTTTGCTGTCTCTGAGCGGTTTTTATGGCGGTCCAGAAATTCTTGAGGAATTAAATAAAATCACCTTAAATGAAAAATGCCGTAGTGCTCTGTCGGAACTTATGGAACTGGCTGGGATGCTGAAAGGTTTCAATGATGTAAGGCTTACCTTTGACCCGGGGCTTGCCAGGGGCCTTGAATATTATACCGGCATTGTTTTTGAAATATATTCACCGGGTTCTGGGTTCCCTTTGGGCGGTGGTGGGCGCTATGACAATCTCATGGATAAATTCAACGGAACCCGCCCCGCCACGGGTTTTGCGCTGACTGAAGAAGCGCTGCTTTCAATACTGGAGAAAGATATGGTTGATTCATACGAACCGAATTATATATTTTACGACATGGAAAGTTTCACGCAGGCTCTTAAAAAAGCAGAAGAACTCAGGAAAAAAAATCTTGCTGTAAAACTGATACCAATGGAGGACGAAGAAAATACATGTCTAGATGAAAATCTTAATGCAAAAATCCTTTATTATAAAAACGGAAAAATAGAGGTAAAAAGAGATGGATTTGATTAAAATAATCTGTGATAAAGCGGAAAATAAACAAGGGAGAGTCGTGGCAGGTTCATTTATTATGGTACATCAAATATGAAATATGGAAAAGGAGATCTGCTTTGGAATTTCTGACAATAGCCCTGTCAAAGGGCAGGATACTCGGAGAAACGATGGAACTTTTCAATAGAATAGAAATGCATTTTGACAATGTCAGCGAGGATTCCAGGAAACTAATCTTTGAATTTGAAGACTATGGTATGAGATTGATCCTGTCAAAGCCTTTAGATGTGCCCACCTTTGTGGAGCATGGTGTAGCGGACCTGGGAGTGGCCGGAAAGGATGTGCTACTGGAAGAAAGGAAGGATGTCTTTGAGCTCCTGGATTTAAACTTGGCACGGTGCAGGATGGTGGTGGCCGTACCAGAAGATAGGGCACCGGGTATCCCTATATACCGGGTTGCCACAAAATATCCTCATATCGCTGAAAGCTTTTTTTTAAAAAAGGCCCAGCCGGTGGAAATAATAAAACTCAATGGCTCCGTGGAACTTGGGCCGCTACTTGGGCTTTCCGATGCCATTGTGGATATCGTAGCTACCGGTCATACTTTAAAGGAAAACCGCTTGAAGATAGAAGAGGTAATCTGTCCCATCAGCGCCCGCCTTATAGCAAACCAGGTCAGTTTCCGCCTCAAATCCGGGCGGATACAGGAATTACTGCGTAGGATGAAGGCGGCTGTATAGAAAAGCAAATGATCGGATGTAGGTTTCGATCAGAATTCTTGTCTATCTATTGATAACTAGTGTATAATTATACAAAAGTAGATATGGGGAGGAGATCAAAATAAATCCAGGGTTAAAATTCGTGAGGCAGGAGATTTTAGAACTAGAACCTTATAAACCTTCAAAGGAATCCTGCAGTATAAAGCTTGACGCAAATGAAAGCCCGTATGATATTCCGCCTGAAATAAAAGAGCGCATCTGGCAGAGGCTTAAACATGAAAAAATAAATTTCTACTATGATCCCAGCTGCGATGAGCTGAGAGAAGAGCTTTCAAAATATACGGGAGTAAAACCCGAACAGATATTTGTCGGCAGCGGCTCTGATGAGATAATCAGCGATTTATTGTTTGCCTTTGCCGGTCCTGGGCGGGATGTGATAATACCGGTGCCTGCCTTTTCAAGTTATGAAATATTTGCAACCGTTTCCGGGGCGAGAGTCATAAAAGTTCCGCTTTTGCTGGAACAAAAGGGAGGCTTTTGGCGCTGGGACCTGGATGTGGATGCCATAAAAAAGCATTTCAGCAAAGATCAGCCTCAGATGATGTTTTTGTGCTATCCAAACAATCCTACCGGTGATTACTTCAGCGAGGAGAAAATCCTGGATCTCATCGAATCTTTTAATGGAATTGTGGCTGTGGATGAGGCGTATTTTGAATTCGGAAAGAAGACCTTTGCAAACCGCATTTCGATATATCCCCATGTAGCTGTAATCCGTACCTTTTCAAAAATATTTTCCATGGCGGGCTTGCGGGTGGGTTATGCCATAGCTCATGAATCCATAATAGACCAGTTATACAAGGTAAAACTTCCCTATAATGTCACTCTCTTTTCACAGATCGCCGCGATTGAGATATTAAAAAATCTGGACTGGGTGCAGAACTTGAGGGACGAACTGGTTAAATCCCGGGACGAGCTTAAAGTGGAGCTAGACAAGATTCCCGGAATAAAAGTTTACCCGAGCTCCACAAATTTCTTTTTGTGCGAATTTGAGAAGCCCAGGGATATGGTATACGAAAAACTCCTGGCAAAGGGGATCCTCACTCGCAGGCTCAATGGCGAAAAGCTGAAAAATGTATTGAGGTTTTGCGTGGGAAGCCCCGAACAGAACAGAGTACTGCTGGAAACCTTGCGACAAATTCTGACTGAATAAGTTGGCATCGCTTCTTACCGACAAAAGTGACTGAGCCGGATTTATATGATTTAACCGAACTTGCTGCACTACAGTTGCTCAACGGTTATATAAATTTACCGAAAGAAGTGAAATCATGGAAAGAAGTGCTGAAATCTCAAGAAAGACGGCAGAAACTGATATACGGGTCAGATTAAATTTAGACGGCGCGGGCCAATGCTTAATTAAAACTCCAGTAGCTTTTTTCAACCACATGTTGACTCTATTTTCCCGCCATTCCCTTTTTGATCTTGAAGTAGAGGCTGCCGGAGATGTGGAGGTGGATTTCCACCATCTGGTAGAGGATACCGGCATAGTTCTTGGAGAGGCTTTCCTGAAAGCCCTGGGAGGAAAGAAGTCCATCCGCCGCTACGGAAGCTTTTTTGTGCCCATGGACGAATCTTTGGGATTTTCGACGGTAGACATCAGCGGCAGGCCTTATCTTTATTTCATGGCGAATTTTATAAGAGATAAGGTGGGTGAGTTTGACGCGGAATTGGTGGAGGAATTTTTCAGAGCTTTTGTATACAGTGCAAAAATTACTCTACACCTGCAGGTCATCCGTGGCCAGAATACTCACCATATGATAGAATCTCTTTTCAAATCTTTTGCCAGGGCACTGAGGGAAGCGGTAAGTTTCGATGAGAGAGAAAAGGGCATACCTTCAACAAAGGGGATTTTATAGTGTCAACACTTTTGAAAGATGTCAAAAAGTATTTTCCGGTCCGGCCCCGAAGGAGGATGTGTTTTTGATTGGCATAATCGATTACGGAATGGGAAATTTGATGAGTGTGCAAAAGGCTTTTGAAAAATTGGGCTTCAAGGTAAAACTGCTTAAAAATGCGCAGGGCATAAAAGATATAGATAGAATGGTGCTTCCAGGAGTTGGCGCTTTTGAAGACGCCGTCGCCAGCCTTAAATCCATGGGATGGATCGAAACTATTAATGATGTTGTAAAGTCTGGGATGCCTTTTATGGGCATTTGCCTGGGTATGCAGCTCTTATTTGAAGAAAGTTTCGAAGGAGGGCATTTTCAAGGCCTGGGGCTAATAAAAGGTTCTGTCAGGAGATTTGAATTCGAGAATAAAGGTCTGAAAGTTCCCCACATGGGATGGAACAGCGTGAAAAAAACCGGATATTCTCGTCTCCTTGCAAACATACCTGACAATACCGACTTTTATTTTGTTCACTCCTATTACTGCGATCCTGCGGAGGATGCAACAGTTGGGACTACCGATTATGGCAACGTTTTTACCTCATGCGTCGAAAAGGCCAACATTTTCGGAGTGCAATTCCATCCGGAAAAAAGTAGCTTCTTCGGGCTCGAGATTTTAAAGAATTTTGGGGAGATGACCGGATGATTATATATCCTGCTATAGATATTAAAGACGGGCGCTGCGTGAGATTAATCCAGGGGGATTTTTCTAGGGAAACCGTGTTTTTGCAGGATCCGGTTGAAGCCGCAAAAAATTGGGAAAAAATGGGCGCATCGTGGATTCACATTGTTGACCTGGACGGCGCAAAATCGGGAAAGCCTCGAAACTTTGAGGTCATAAAGCAGATTCGGGAAAAAATAAGGTCGAAAATTCAATTGGGCGGAGGAGTAAGAGACTTAGAAGTTATAAAAAAATATTTTGATGCAGGAATCGATCGACTGATATTCGGTTCCGCAGTTATAGAGTCTCCAGTTGTAATAAAAGAAGCGGCCGCATTTTATGGGCCGGAAAAGATAGCTGCTGGAATCGATGTAAAAAACAACATGGTAGCAATAAAAGGATGGACCCGAGTCTCTGAAATTTCACTCGATAACGTTCTGGAGCAAATTCGCGAAATCGGGATAAATATTATTATTTATACCGATATCTCCAGAGATGGTATGATGTCGGGCCCGGATTTAGAGGGTCTGAAGAAAATTATGGGTTGCGGAGGCTTTAAAATTATTGCATCAGGCGGTATTTCATCAATGGAAGATTTGGAGAAATTATCCTGCTATGAAGATAGAGGAGTTGAAGGGGTAATTATTGGGAAAGCTCTGTACAGCGGAGCGCTGAATTTAAATGAACTGATACAGAGGTTTTCCACGTTATCGGCGTAAAAATTTGTATTATTTGCGAGGTCGGTTAGCATGCTTAAAAAGAGAATCATTCCGTGCCTTGATGTCAAGGACGGGCGGGTGGTGAAAGGAACAAATTTCATAAACCTACGTGATGCAGGAGATCCGGTAGAATTGGCGTCTTTCTATGACGCTGAGGGAGCAGATGAAGTAGTATTTCTTGATATAACCGCATCAGCTGAGGGACGCAAAACCACGGTGGAAATGGTGAGAAGGGCAGCAAAGGAAGTGTTCATACCTCTTACTGTGGGAGGCGGCATATCGAGCATTGAAGACATAAGAAACCTGCTTATGGCAGGAGCAGACAAGGTATCCCTGAACACTTCAGCCGTACAAAATCCCAGCTTAATATATGAGGGAGCCAGGCGCTTCGGCAGCCAGTGCATTGTTCTGGCATGTGACGCAAAGAAAAGACACAACGGCTGGGAAGTATATATCCACGGCGGCCGTACAGCCACGGGAATTGATGCACTGGAATGGATAGATAGGGCAGTGAAACTGGGAGCAGGCGAAATTCTCCTGACCAGCATGGATGCCGACGGCACCAAGGATGGCTATGATGTGGAGCTCACCAGGGCAGTTGCTGAAAGGGTGAATGTACCGGTGATAGCGTCAGGCGGTGCAGGCAAAATGGAGCATTTTAAAGAAATTTTTCAGGAAGGCAGGGCTGATGCGGCCCTAGCGGCATCAGTATTTCATTACGGCACTTACAGCATCCGTCAGGTGAAACAATATCTGCGGCGAGAAGGGATTGAAATGAGATTATGAGCGAAACTAGCCTCAATAAGGAAATATCCGTTGACAGCAAAGGAGATAATCTTGAAATACATTTTGATGAAAAAGGACTCATACCCGCAGTGGTTCAAGATAAAAACACCGGGGAAGTTTTGATGGTGGCATATATGAATAAAGAAGCTCTGCAAAAAACTCTGGAGACGAAAAATGCATGGTTTTACAGCAGAAAGCGCAGAACCCTATGGCAAAAGGGTGAAACTAGCGGTAATTTCCAAAAAGTGAAAGAAATCCTTTACGATTGCGATAGTGATACATTACTTTTAAAAGTAGATCCAAAAGGCCCGGCATGCCATACCGGAAACAAATCATGCTTTTACAGGAGTTTGATGGCAGTAACAGAGGATAAGGGTATTCAAAAGGTTGAAGATTTTGGAGATAAAAAAAATAGAGAAGAAAACAAGCCGGAAAATGACTCGGTCCGGAAAAAAGGCCACAATAGTGAATTGGAAATCCTTGAAGATCTAATAGATATAATAGATTCCAGATTCAATGAACTTCCAGAAGATTCCTATGTGGCAAAGCTCTATAAAGGTGGCAGAGAAAGGATATTAAAAAAAGTGGGTGAGGAAGCCTCCGAAGTCATCATAGCATCCATGAGCGGTGAAAAAAGCGATACCATTTATGAGGCCGCTGACTTGATTTTCCACTTACTAATAGCCCTACGCTATGACGGCATATCCATTCAGGAAATCATGGAAGAATTGAAAAGGCGGAGAAAATGAAAATCGGTTGTTTATTACAGCGGTAAATTATTGAATACAGTATACTTTTCTGCATATAATAGAAAAAATTTTTCAGGAGGTTATCCTTATGCCCCGGAAAAATAGACCTGTCAATCCTAAAGCTGAAGATGAACTCGACAGCTTGAAAAAAGAAGTGGCTGAAGAACTTCATCTGGACGACGACATCGAAAAGCGTGGGCGGGAAAACATGACAACCCGGGAAGTCGGCAAAATAGGCGGCAACATGGTCAGAAAGATGATAAACCTGGCAGAAGAAGAGATGGATAAAAAAGACGGCAAGATAAGAAAAGATAAAAGTACCGGAAAAAAATAGTTGAACATTATATTAATTCCAAAGAAAAGAGGCCTTTGAGCCTCCTTTATTTTTAAATAACTCAACTTTCGCAGGAACAAAGTGCCAACTTTTCCTTAAGGAAAGTGGGCAGACAAGACATAAAATAATCTAAAAACTCACTGATTGCTTCTTTTGAAAGCATGAGCTTTTCACGCAAAGCAGTCTTAAGAGCATCAATCAATAGCTGCAAAGCTTCTATGAACTTTATATCCTGAAGCTCATCACAGAAGTAATAGAACAAGCCTCCTATAGTCCGCAAATCCTTGTTATTGCGGTTTTCAACAGCCAGCATGATGTACCTTGCAAAAACAATAGTAGTATGGGCAACAATAGAATCATAAGAACGCCCCTGGAACTCTTTTGCAAGATTAAGGTAAGACTTGCATATCTTGAAAAATATCTCAATATCCCAGCGCTTGCCATATATCCTTATGATTTCTTCATCAGAAAGCGTTGTATCTGTAGAAATAATGGCAAGCCAGTTGCGAGATCTGTTGCGATCCCTTACAAATACAATCTTTGCAAGAACTTCATTACCATAATTGTCAGTGCCGATACCAACTACAACTGATGAAAGTATCTTTGCCTTACCGCGTTTTTTTCTTACGCAAGAATATATAGACTGAAGGCTCATTCTTTTGCCTTGAAAACTGTAATAAATTTTCTTCATGTTCTTAACCATGGCTATGACGTTAAGGTTTAATCCGAGGATCTTCAACAATATGCTTGGGTAAGTAAACCAGCTATCAAACAGCACATATTTTGCAGGGATGTTATTCTCCACTGCCTGTTTTAGCAGGTCTATCATGGCATCGGTTTCTTTCGCGAGTGAAGAGATTCGGCGCTTGTAGCCTATGCTCCTTTTATCAATTTCACTGTTCATAGGTTGCAACCTGTTTTCAGAAGTTTGTGCACTCAAGAGGTTGAAGCCGAGCGGGATGAAGGTATTTCCATCAGACCATCCAAGGGTGAGAAGTCTGAATCCCTTAACGTATTTTTGTGCCACATGGTCTCTTACTCTGGCTAAAAGTTCGACAACCTTGCTTCTATTCCTACTGTATATAGAATCGTCTATTATTAGGACATTGACACGGTTGTCCGATGTCAAACCTACCAACTTGCTGCGGATTATGGATGATGCCAGTAACATAAGAAATTTCTGCAAGTTATAATATATAGAGTTCAGGAATCTATATATGACATCCTTGGCAAAGGGCAAATTGGAATTTTGCGACTCCAGAATCCTGTAAAGATTCTTACCGGAGAATACAAGAGTGAACAGGAACTTGAAAACAGCATAGCATGAAATTCCCTTTTCCTTGTAGAAATTGCTCTGTTTTAGTAGGAACCCTATTCGATTTTCTTTTAAAAAATTGTCAACAGTTGAGGAAAAGCGGTTTTCATTTTCGTTATAATGTGATATAATGGACATTGCAAGGATCTTCCTTTCTTGTGTATTTTGTCCAATTCCATTATATCACAAAAAGGAAGCTCCTTGCATTTTTGTTTGCTTATTTTTATTGATTTATCAAGGTTTGTAGTTATAGTTTGATCTGCGAAAGTTGAGTAAATAATAAACAGTTTCCGCATTAAAGTAGAAATAAATACTGCCTTTTGCTTATAATAAACATGTTATAATAAAATTAACAAAATGAAAAAATAATATTTTTCCGGAATAATAAAGTTTTTCCTCATAAATTTCCGGAAAAAAAAGACTTTTTTAAAAGGCGTGATGCCAATGACAAATCTTGAAGCAAGACATCATGAGATATTAAAAATATTGATAAATACCACCGGACCCATAACGACAGAAAAAATAGGGGAGGCTTTAAAAGTCTCTTCCAGAACCGTACGCAGCGACCTTCAAATTATTCAGGAGTGGCTAGATGGTTTTGATATAAAACTTGTTAAAAAACCGAGGATGGGTGTATATCTAAAAGCCACTGCCGAGCAAAAGATCATGTTGAGTGATAAACTATCGGAACTTGGCGAATACTATTCCGAGCCTTTTGACTCCACTGAAAGGGAGAAATATATTATATCAAGATTGTTGCAGACTGACAAGAATTTAACGTCCCAACAACTGGCGGATGAATTGTTTGTAAGTAGGATGACAATATATAAAGATCTTGAAAATGTAGAAAAGTGGCTAGGTAAGCACCAGCTTGCATTAATAAAAAAGCCTAATTATGGTTTAGAGATAATCGGGGAAGAAGAAAATTGGCGAAAGGCTTTAGCGAATTTTCTTGCAGAACATCTGGAAAAAGATAAATTGAAAAACCTGGTCAGGGAGCCTGTTGCAATTCCCCTGGACAGAAGATTAGACCCGGATAATTATAAACAGCTGGCAGAAATGTTCCCAGAAATAGATGTAAGGAAAATTGAAAAAATATTGCTGGAAGCAGAAAAACAACTAAATTCCAGGTTTGTTGAAGAAACGTATACGGCGTTGATTGTGCATCTGGTCATAAGTATCCAGCGGCTTCGGGACAAAAAAGATATTAAAATGCCCGGCTCCCAGATTCAAAAATTGAAAGAAACTGAGGAGTTTAAAATTGCTAGTTTTATCACGGAAGAACTAGAAAAAGAATTTAACATAAAAATTCCCGAAAGTGAAACAGGTTATATATCATTGCATATTTTAGGCGCAAAGATCCAGAGAAGCCTTCCCCTTAAAGAAAAGGACATAGAAGAAATGTTAAAAGATTTCGACGATGACCTGATTAAAATTGTTTATGATATTATACATGTCACAGAGAACACCATTGATGTTAAACTTTCCAGTGACAAGGTACTGGTGACCGGCCTGGCTTTGCATCTCAGGCCAGTGATAAATAGGATTAAAAATGGAATGAACCTTCACAATCCAATATTGCACCAGATCAAAGAAAACTATACTGCTGTATACGGGATTGCCTGGATTGCGGCAGGAATTATTGAAAACCGCATGGGAATAAAAGTAGGCGAAGAAGAAGTAGGGTATCTGGCTATGCACCTGGGAGCAGCCATTGACAGGGCCACATCCCCAAAAAGAGCCTTGGTGGTTTGCTCAAGCGGCATCGGTACCGCTCAGTTGCTTGCTACAAGGCTGAAGAAATTACTGCCGGAAATAATCATTGAAGATGTGGTACCGGCCGGGGTTGTTGATTCAATACTCAAAAGTAAAAGTGTTGACCTGATAATTTCTACAATCCCGTTGGATTTAAAAGATCTGCCTGTAATACTGATATCGCCTCTTGTAACCGGATCCGATGTAATAAAAATTCGTAATGCCATAGGGAATTACAACAATATTAAGATAAGGCATACATTACAAAACCATGAAGGCGGTTTTGTGAGCGACTTGATTCCTCAAGAACTCATATTCTATAAAAAAAGATATAGAAAAAAAGAAGAAATCATAGAAGACATAGGTAATATTCTGGTAGAAAAAGGCTATGTAAAGCATGAGTTTATAAAAACAGCTCTTGATAGGGAAAAAATCACATCAACATATATAGGGAAAGGGGTGGCCATACCCCATGGCGAAGACCGTCAGGTAATAAAACCAGCAGTTTCTGTCATTACTCTCAGTGAGTCCATCGACTGGTGGGGGGAAAAGGTGGATTTGGTCTTCTACCTGGCGTTACATTTTAATAACAGTAAATATACCAAAAGTTTTTTTAAAGAGTTTTACGATATGATGGATAATCCTGAATTATTAAAAATGATTAGAGAGGCAAAAAACTCTTTAGAAATTAACAAGATACTACTTAAGAGGGGAGAAATTTAAATGGATGAAATAGCAGCAGAAGAAATGATAAATAAGAATTTGATAAAAATGGACTTGAAAGGTATAACCAAGGAAGATGCGATATCAGAGCTTGCAAATCTCCTTTATAACAATGGCAATCTAAAGTTAATAGAGGAATTTTTAGATGAAGTAAAACGGAGAGAAAGTCTTGGTACTACGGGTATAGGCATGGGTATAGCCATTCCTCATGGGAAGTGTCGTGCAGTGACAAAACCGGCAGTGGCCTTCGGCAAATCTTCAAAGGGCATTTTATGGGATTCCATGGACGGCAATCCCGTCAATCTGGTTTTTTTGTTGGCTGTTCCTGACGCAGGTGCTTCAAACCAGCATTTACAGATTCTAGCAATGCTTTCCAGAAAATTGATACATGACGAATTCAGAGAAGGATTGATGAAAGCAAAGGATGAAAAAGAGCTTCTTGAGATGCTTCAATCAGTCTTCAAGGAGGCATGAAAGATGTCCAGAATATCTCAATTAAAGGCCCGGCTTTTTGAAAAGCCGCGGGAGATTTATCTGGAGAGGGCCCTTCTTTATAAAGAGTCCTATGAAAAAACTGAAGGCGAGCCAGTGATTATACGCAGGGCAAAAGCCCTTGAAAATATTCTGAATAAGATGGAAATCGTCATCAATGACGGCGAGTTGATAGTGGGAGGCCGCTCCCCAAAGCCGAGAATGGGTGTGGTTTCACCGGAAATGGATGTAGACTGGTTTTATGAAGAATTGGACACCATTTCTACAAGGCCTCAGGACAGATTTGAGATAACAGAGCATGATAAGAAAGTCTTCAGGGAAGTGCTATATCCATACTGGAAAGGGAGAACTTTAAGAGATAAGGTCAATGAGCTGCTTCCGGAGGATGTTAAAGATTCCTTGCCAAGGAAAGTATTCAAGTTGAATCAAACCGATAAGGGGCAAGGGCACATTATTCCTGGTTATGAAAGAGTATTGAAAATTGGTATGGAAGGATTGCTGAAGGAAATCGAAGAAAAAGCGCTTGCTGCTGGGAGCTCGTCTACAAAAACCTTCTATGAAGCGGCGAAAATAACATTAAACGCTTCTCAACACTTTATACTGCGGTATAGAGATTTAGCTTTGGAGCTTTCAAAAAATGAAAAATTTCAAGAAAGAAAACTTGAACTTGAAAAAATCGCCAATATCTGCCAAAAGGTATCTACCAAACCGCCTGGAGACTTCTATGAAGCCCTGCAGCTTTTCTGGTTTATAAATGTGATACTGCAATGTGAATCAAACGCCAGCTCAATTTCTCCAGGTAGGTTTGATCAGTATATGTATCCATTTTATAAAAAAGACATCAATGAAGGGCGGATAAGCCAGGAGACTGCTCTGGAGTTGCTGGAATGTCTTTGGATAAAGATTAATGAGGTTGTTGCCATAAGGAGCGCAGAAAGCGCCAGGCATTTTGCAGGTTTTCCAATTGGTTACAATATAGTGCTTGGTGGTGTTGATGAAAAGGGTAAAGATGCCACAAATGAGCTTTCTTATCTTTGCCTGAAAGCTACTGAGGATATAAGCTTACCTCAGCCTAATATAGGCATCAGAATTCACTCTAACTCTCCTCATACTTTCCTGAAAAGAGCAGCAGAAGTAATACGCTTAGGGATAGGAATGCCGCAGATTTTCAACGATGAAGTCGTTATCCCGGCATATTTGAACAGAGGGGTGCCTCTGGAGGAGGCTAGGGATTATGGCGTGGTTGGCTGTGTGGAACTCTCCATTCCGGGCAAGACCTATGGGCTTCACGACATAGCATTGTTCAATCTCATGAAAGTTCTGGAAGAGACTCTGGATGGAGATTATGGAACCTTTGACGAACTGATGAAGGTTTATAAAGAGAAGATTAAGGCTGGAATATCCCTTATGGTAAAAGGTGCCAATGCAGTGGACAAAGCTCACCGGGAAATAGCTCCGACTCCATTTCTGTCACTATTTATCGATGATTGCATAGAAAAGGGCATGGATGTGACAGTAGGAGGAGCAAGATTCAACTTTTCTGGAGTTCAGGGAATTGGGGTTGCGAATGTTGCTGACTCTTTAGAAGTGATGCAAAAAGTAGTCTTTGAGGATAAAAAGCTCACATTTGATAAATTGAAGGAGATGCTGGCGGCTGATTTCAAAGGATATGAGACGTGGCAGCATTATTTTATAAATCATGTTAGTAAATACGGAAATGACATAGATAAAGTAGATGACCTAGCTTCAGATGTCTTAAGGTTTTATTGTAAAGAAGTGGAGAAATATAAAAATATCCGGGGTGGAATTTTCCAACCAGGCTCATATACCGTGTCGGCTCACATACCTTTGGGAGCCGATGTAGGTGCATCTCCCGATGGACGAAATGCCGGTTTCCAGCTTGCAGACGGCGGCCTTTCGCCGATGGTGGGCCGAGACAAGAAAGGACCTACGGCAGTACTGAAGTCCGTAGGGAAACTGGATTCCTACCTTCTGTCAAACGGAAGCCTGCTGAATCAGAAGTTTCATCCGTCGGCATTAGAAGGTAAAGAGGGTTTAGAAAAATTTGTGGCGTACTTGAGGGCCTTTTCGGCGCTTAAGATTATCCACATACAATTCAATATAATATCAGCCGATACCTTAAGAGAAGCTCAGAAAAACCCGGATGAGTATAAAAGCTTAGTAGTGAGAGTAGCGGGATACAGCGCATTTTTCACTGAACTGGATGAATCTCTGCAAAATGACATCATCAGGAGGACCGAGCATGGGATGTAAGACCGGCATTGTTACGGATATACAGCATTACAGTGTTCATGACGGGCCGGGCATCCGCACGATAGTGTTTTTAAAGGGATGTCCGATGAGGTGCAAATGGTGCAGCAATCCTGAGACCCAGGAAATCTACCCTGAACTGGGATACAATGTTAAAAGCTGCATTTTGTGCAAGACGTGTGTCTCGGTTTGCCCTGAAAAATGCATCATTGCTACTGATGAAAGCATTATGGTAAATAGAGAGAAATGCATTCGATGCTTCAAGTGCCAGCAGGTTTGCCCGACAGGTGCATTGAGGCGTTTTGGATATACAAAAACCACTGAGGAGGTGATGGATGAAGTAGAAAAAGACAGGGTTTTTTATGAGTATTCCAGAGGAGGGTTAACTCTTTCTGGAGGGGAGTGTCTGGTACAGCACGATTTTGTCCTGGACTTGCTAAAGTCTGTCAAGAGAAGCGGCATCAATACGGCTATTGAAACCACAGGTTATGCTGAGGAAAATATCCTGTTGATGGTTGCAGAATACGCCGATCATATCCTCTATGATTTAAAACATATATATCCGCAAAGGCATAAGGACATGACAGGTGTTTCAAATGAATTGATTTTGAGCAATTTGCAACAATTAGTGGATAAAGGGTTTAAGCCGATTATCAGGATACCTGTTGTTCTGGGTTTCAATGATGATGAAAACACTATTGATGGATTTATAGAAATTATGAGCAAATTGGGTTTAAAAACGGTCCATCTGCTGCCGCAACACCATTTGGGCAAGAATAAATATCAGCAACTTGATAGAGATTATTTTTTCAAAGAACTGATAACACCTGATAAAAAAGATATGGAAAGGATCAAAAATTCATTTTTAGAAAACGGTATTAATGCTAGTATAGGCGGTTAAGACAGAAGGAGATACTGTCAAAGGATATTAAGGAAGTTGTATCGGGTTTCAGATGGTTTCACTTAAAACTACAGAAATAAAATGAAATGATATTAGGGAGGTATTAATAATGGGAGAATTGGTAGATCTTTTAAAGAAAACCAGACAACATCTTATGACAGGCGTTTCGTACATGATTCCTTTTGTAGTAGCCGGTGGTATATTGATAGCTCTTTCAGTAGCAATTTCCGGCAAACCATCGGTTCCGGAATCTGGTTTTTTAAAAGATACATTTAATATAGGTGTCGGCGGTTTTTCGTTGATGGTTCCTATTTTGGCAGGTTATATAGCTTTTTCAATGGCGGACAGACCCGGCATTGCGCCCGGTGCCATTGGAGGATATCTGGCAAATCAGATCGGTGCTGGATTTTTAGGTGGGCTTATTGCAGGACTTGTAGCCGGAATCGTGGTTTTTTATCTTAAAAAGATACAGGTACCTAAAAATCTTAAACCCGTAATGCCTATTTTCGTATTTCCCATTTTTGGCACCTTAATAGTTGGTGGATTGATGGTATGGGTTATAGGAGCTCCCATAGCAGGAATAATGGCCGGATTGACCGAATGGTTAAAAGGTTTGGGATTGGGAAACAAGGTTTTATTGGGATTAATCCTTGGTGCTATGATTGCTTTTGATATGGGAGGCCCTGTTAATAAAGTAGCATACACTTTTGCAGTAGGATTAATCAAGGAAGGAATAATAACGGTTATGGGCCCTGTAGGTGTAGCCATTTGTACTCCTCCTTTAGGAATGGCAGTTGCTACATGGTTGGCGCCAAAAAAATACACTATTGAAGAGAGAGAAAACGGCAAAGCTGCATTGATAATGGGCTTGATTGGAATTACTGAGGGCGCCATACCTTTTGCAGCAATGGACCCTATAAAAGTTATCCCTTCCTTGATGGTTGGTTCCGCTGCAGGCGCTATAACAGCAATGTTGTTAAATGTGGGAAATAACGCACCATGGGGAGGCTGGATAGTTCTTCCGGTAGTACAAAACATTCCTGGATATATTATATCAACACTTGTTGGAATAGCAATTACAGCATTTATGGTCAATGCCCTCAAGAAACCCATTGAACAAAAGAATGAGGATGAGGAATTAAAAATAGAAGGCCTGGATTTTTAATTAATTTTTATCTCCGCTTCTTTAAAAATAATAGCAAATTAAGTTATAATATACAAAGATACATTTTAGAATAGAATTAGCAAAAGATACAGAAAGGAAGGATAACCATGAAAATCGTGGCCGTTACGGCATGCCCGTCAGGGGTAGCCCATACGTATATGGCAGCTGAAGCCCTGGAAAAAGCTGCAAAGAGAAAAGGTATTACAATTAAAGTAGAAACTCAAGGTTCCATAGGAATAGAGAATGAGATAACCCAACAAGAAGCTGATGAAGCCGATGTAGTAATTTTGACGAAGGATATGGGTATAAAAAATACTCAAAGATTTTCTAAGAAGCCCATCATTCAAGTCGGTGTAGGAGACGCCATAAAAAAAGCTGATGCTATTATGGATAAGTTACTCGAAAAGTTTCAAAACAAGTAACGGCAACATTATGTTCCTGTGAAAGAATATAAACCTTGAGGGAAAGAGAAAAGGAAATTTTAGCCCGGGAGGGCTATTTTTTTTGAAAAAAAACGGAAAGAAAGAAGGAAAATTAGTTTTGATGTAGAATATAACATAATGAACAAAATATTATATATGAACAAAATTTCACTATGAACATGAATATTTTGATGGAGGAAGATAAGCATGGCTACACCTGTAAAAATGCCCAAAATTGGGCTATCGGATGAAAGTGCCATTATAGCAAAATGGCATAAGAAAAAAGGGGAACAGGTAAAAGCAGGGGAAGTTTTATTTACCATCGAAACTGACAAATCCACCTTTGATGTGGAAGCTGAGGTAGATGGAACACTTCTTGAAGTATTTTTCAACGAGGGGGATGAAGTCCGGGTACTTACGGATGTTGGCGTAATCGGCAGAGAGGGGGAAAAATTTGATAGCATTGCTCCGGCCGGTGGCGTGTCGGAAAACCTCATTGAAATTCAAGAACTGAGGGATAAAAGAGCCAAAAGCTCAACAGATGAAGCTCAGTTAGAAGAAAGGTCAGACAGGTCAGAACCTGTGCCGGCTGAAACAGGGCATGAAGAGATAAAGATTTCCCCACGGGCAAAGAATCTGGCCGAGAGGGCGGGAGTGGACTTCAGGTTTGCCAGCCCCACCGGTCCGGAAGGCAGGATCATAGAAAGGGACATACTTGAACTGATAAAAGAAGGCCCCATATTTACCCCGGCGGCAAAAGAGGAATATCAAAAATCAGATATTAATCTGCCGATATCGAGAGGCACTGGTATTGGAGGAAGAATCACCACGGTGGACATCCAGGGTATTGCAGAAGTGAAGAAGACTGAAGAAAAAGCTGCAATTAAAGAAGATGTGGGAAAACTACAGGTTCCACAAAAGCACATGATGGAAAACTCCTGCCCTATGTCACAGTATAAGGAAATAAAATTCAGCAACATTAGAAAAGTCATTGCAAAAAATATGATGTATTCACTTGAAAGCACTGCTCAATTGACGATTAATACCACATTTGACGCCACGGAAATAATGGCGTATAGGGAAAAGGTCAAAGCCAGCCGGGAGAAATATAATCTGGAGAACATAACTTTGAACGATATGGTGCTCTATGCGGTGACAAGGACCCTTTTAACCCACCCGGAATTGAACGCCCACCTTGTTGATGACACCATGATGGTATTTGAAAATGTACATCTTGGCGTGGCTGTAGATACTGAAAGAGGCTTGATGGTGCCCACCATATTCAACGCTGACATGAAATCCTTAAATGAAATTTCGAAAGAAGTTAAAGAACTAGCCGAACAGTGCAGAAAAGGTTCCATCAATCCGGATTACCTGAAAGGAGGCACCTTTACTGTAACAAATCTCGGAACGCTGGATGTGGAACATTTCACACCCATTCTAAATCCACCACAGACCGGGATACTTGGCGTCTGCTCCATTGTCCACAGGCCAAGGCTGGTCAACGGTGGATACGATTATTATCCTGCCATGGGGTTATCTCTTACCTTTGACCATAGGGCTGTGGATGGCGCTCCGGCCGCTAGGTTCTTGAAAGATCTCAAGACAAACCTGGAAAACTTCATCCTTTTGTTGGCAAGATAAGTTTTTGTACAAGTAAAAAAGTCTTGCCATCTATACAGGAAGGCGCATAATTTTTATTGTTCATATGTCTGCCAAAGATGCTGAACAGACATAAAATTTTAATTGACAGCAGGTGATAAAAACATGGATTATGATTTGATAGTCATTGGCGGCGGACCTGCCGGTTATTTGGGAGCGGAAAGGGCCGCCCGGGCAGGTTTAAACACCCTTTTGCTCGAAAAAAGATATCTGGGTGGAGTATGCTTGAATGAAGGCTGTATTCCCACAAAAACCATGCTCTATTCCGCCAAGATTTATGAAAGTGCGAAATATGGTGAAAAATACGGAGTTGATGCCGGAAACATCAACTTGAACCATGAAGCCGTAGTCGCCAGAAAAAACAAAGTTGTAAAGATCCTGGTCTCCGGTGTCCGATCCCAGCTTAAAAGCTGTAATGTTACAGTGCTGGAAGGCTTCGGTGAAATCAAGGGGAAGACGGAAAAAGGCTACGCTGTAGCAGCATGCGGCGAAACCTTTACCGCCGGGAAACTGTTGGTAGCAACCGGCTCCGAGCCAATCATTCCGCCAATTCCCGGCGCAATGGAAGCCGTAGATAAAGGTATCGTTCTGACAAATCGCGAAATTCTTGACCTCAAAAAGGTTCCGGAATCTCTTGTAATTATCGGCGGAGGAGTCATAGGTCTTGAAATGGCGTCATATTTCAATTCTGCCGGCAGCAAAGTAACGATTGTCGAAATGCTGGACCATATCGCTGGCAATATCGATCGGGAACTGTCTGAAATACTTATGAAAACTTATCAAAAAAAAGGCGTTGAATTCTATCTCAATTCCAGAGTTGTGGAAATAAAAGACAATTCGGTCTTCTATGAGATAAATGGCCAGAGGAGTTCGGTAGAAGCCGAAAAAATACTTATGAGTATTGGAAGAAGCCCTGTAACCCGGGGAGTAGGCCTAGAGAAAATCGGTGTGGAGATACAAAAGGGGCGAATAAAAGTTGACGGCGCATGCAGGACGAATATCCCTGAGGTATACGCTGCGGGCGATGTAACCGGTCAATTGATGCTGGCCCACACTGCATACAGGCAGGCCGAAGTTGCGGTCAACAACATGACGGGAAGTAAAGATATTGTAAGATACCATGCCATTCCCTCCGTAATATATACGAATCCCGAAGTTGCATCAGTGGGAGAGAATGAGGAGACCGCAAATCAAAAGGGAATAGATTTTGAAAAATCCACCGTATCGATGCGTTTCAGTGGCAGGTATGTGGCGGAGAATGAGCAAGGGGACGGAATTTGTAAAATTCTGGCGGATAAAAGGACCGGCAGGATTATAGGAATTCATATGATTGGCAACTATTCTTCGGAGATTATCTACGGCGCTGCGCTTTTGATAGAGAATGAAATGAGGGTAAAGGATATCAAACAACTGGTGTTTCCGCACCCGACGGTTTCGGAAATAATTCGGGAGGCTATTTTTAAATTTTGAGTTTATGGGAGGCAAAATAAATGTCTAAAACTCTTTTCATTAATCCGGAAGAAATGAGAAAAAGCGGATGGATAACTTTTAAGGATATACCGGTAAATCAATATAATAAGAGCTTGAATGAAGAGAAAGCGAATTTTTCAAAGGATGATTTTTTAAGGATATACCGGGATATGACAATCATTAGGGAATTTGAAATTATGCTTCATACGGTGAGAACCACCAATGAATATGAAGGCATACCGTACAAATACACCGGTCCCGCACACCTTTCTTTGGGTCAGGAGGCGTCGGCGGTGGGTCAGGCATTTGAGCTGGATAAAGACGATTATATTTTTGGATCTCACCGGAGCCATGGGGAAATAATAGCAAAAGCTCTTTCCTGTATTCAAAAAATGAGCGATGATGAACTATTAACCATAATGAAAGAAACTTTTGACGGAGCAGTGCTCAAGGTGGTCGAGGGCAAGCAGAAAGATAAGAACGACGTTAAACAATTAGCAGTGGATTTCTTCATCTACGGTGCCATGGCAGAGATCTTCGGTCGGGAGAACGGGTTTGCAAAAGGTCTGGGCAATTCGATGCACGCTTTTTTCACGCCCTTTGGGATATACCCCAACAACGCCATTGTAGGAGGATCCGCTCCTATTGCAATGGGCGCCGCTCTTTACAAAAAAGTTAATAAAAAGAAGGGAATAGTTATTTCCAATGTGGGCGACGGCGCTGTTGGGTGCGGCCCGGTTTGGGAAGCAATGAACATGGCGGCTATGGATCAATTTAAGACATTGTGGGAAGAAGGATACAGGGGCGGCCTCCCAATCATATTCAACTTTTTTAACAACCATTACGGCATGGGCGGTCAAACCAATGGAGAAACGATGGGATACCAGTTCCTGGCGAGGTTAGGAGCAGGTATAAATCCGGAACAGATGCATGCCGAAAGAATTGATGGTTACAATCCTCTGGCGGTGATAGATGCTATAAAGAGGAAGAAGAGGATAATAGAGGAAAATGGCGGTCCTGTTCTTTTAGATACAGTTACCTACCGATTGACCGGACATTCTCCTTCAGACGCCGAAACATACAGGACAAAAGAAGAACTGGACGCATGGAAAGCTATTGACCCGTTGGTTTCTTTCAAAGATGACCTGATCAAAGCAGGCATTGCCTCGGAAAATGAAATCGAAACCATAAGGCAGGATAGTAAGGAGTTGATTTTGAAGATATTCAGGCTGGCCATTGACGACAGCATATCTCCCAGAATTGACCTAGTTAAAAACCCCGACTTTATTGGTAATCTAATGTTTTCCAACCTGAGAATCGAAAAAATGGATGACAGAGAATGCGAAGTGCTTATTCCAAAGGAAGAAAACCCGCGGGTAAAACAGATTAAAAATAAGATTAGAGTGGGCATTCAAGACGGTAAACCCGTTTCCAGGATAAAAACTTACCAGTTGAGAGATGGGATTTTCGAAGCAATCATAGACAAGTTCTATACCGATCCAACATTGATTGCCTATGGCGAGGATAATAGAGATTGGGGAGGAGCTTTTGGAGTATATAAGGGATTGACGGAATCTCTGCCATACCACAGATTTTTCAATACCCCGATTTCTGAGGCAGCCATAGTAGGATCCGCGGTCGGCTACGCCATTTCAGGCGGCAGAGTGGTGGTGGAACTCATGTACGCAGACTTTATGGGAAGGGCCGGAGATGAAATATTCAATCAGCTCGCCAAATGGCAGGCAATGAGTGCCGGAGTTTTGAAAATGCCAGTGGTATTGAGAGTATCGGTGGGAGCAAAATATGGCGCTCAGCATTCCCAGGACTGGACATCATTATGTGCTCATATCCCGGGCTTGAAAGTTGTATACCCGGTTACTCCCTATGATGCAAAAGGTATTATGAATAGCGCCCTGATGGGGACGGATCCGGTGGTGTTTTTTGAAAGTCAGAAGATATATGACATAGGAGAAATGTTCCACCTTGAAGGAGTTCCCGAGGGCTATTATGAGATACCGATAGGCGAACCCGATATTAAGAAGGAAGGAAAAGATATAACCCTACTGACCATAGGCCCCGTGCTCTACCAGGCAGTGGAGGCCGCAAAAATACTCGAACAAAAATTTGGTGTCTCCGCTGAAGTGATAGACGCCAGATCTGTGGTTCCTTTCAATTATGAAAAAGTTATTGAATCCGTGAAAAAGACGGGAAAGATCGTGATTTCCAGTGATGAATGTGAACGCGGTTCAATGCTGAACGATTTTGCCCGAAATATAACCGAACTTGCCTTTGATTACCTTGATGCGCCTCCTGTGGCGGTCGGGGCCAAAAACTGGATTACTCCTGCGTTTGAACTGGAGAAGTTTTTCTATCCACAGGCCGACTGGATAATCGACGCAATACATGAAAAAATAATGCCTCTAAAAGGGCATGTGCCTGTAAATAATTTTACAAAAAATGAACAAATAAGGTTGAACAAACTGGGTGTTTGATCTTTTGATACAATATAGTTGACATTTTTGCTTAAAATAAGTAGGATAATATTTGGATTTAGCCCGCAGATATCTCTGCGGGCTAATTAGGAGGATTGACGTGGCGGACTACGATATTGAACTGATGATTAAAGTAGCTGAACTGTATTATCTTGATGATGTCCCGCAGAGGGAAATTGCCCAAAAGCTCAATTTGTCGAGGCCAAAGGTTTCCAGATTGCTCAAAGCAGCCAAAGAACACAATTTAATTGACATAAAAATAAATTATCCTGAACCCGCAAGATCAGAGCTTGAAAAAATATTCGAAAACATATTTGGTTTGAAAGAAGCCATTATAGTCCGCAATGTAAACGGGAATTACTCAAGGTCCTTTGCACAAGTGACTGCTGCCGCAGCAAAGTACTTAAGAAGGATTGTAAAAGACGGGGATTCAATCGGAGTGGCCTGGGGCAGGACATTGAAAGCTGTAGTCGATTCCATAGGCATAAGCGAAAGAAAGAATATAAAGGTAGTCCAGATTATTGGCAGCCTAGGGCAAAGTTCGGAAAGCGCCAATGAAATAGTAAGGAAAATGGCCGAAAGTTTCGGAGGGCGGTCTTTCATACTTCCAGCGCCGGCTATAGTAGACAGCCAGGAAATAAAGGCCGCAATTATAAAGGATAATACCATTCAGGAAATATTGAACATGGCCAGGGCGGTAAATATAGCCGTGGTTGGAATAGGCAATATAGATGAAACCTCAAGCTTTTTCAAAACCGGTTATTTGAAAGAGAAAGACCTGGAATCTTTAAAAAGGGAGAATGCAGTTGGGGATATATGTGCTCATTTTTTTGATATAGACGGCAAATTGCGCACTGAGCTCGACGGACGGGTCATATCCATCAGTACGGAAGATATAAAGAGAATCCCAAGAGTCATAGGAGTGGCGACAGGCGAAGAAAAAGTCAAGTCCATCCTTGGAGCGTTGAAGAGCAATATGCTGGACGTACTTATAACCGATGAAAAAACCGCAAAATGTATAATGGATGTTTCAAGACTTGACAAATCGTCGGGATATTTATATAATTTAAACAACGATAATACATGAAATCTTAAAAAATAACCTTCAAACATTGCAGCTAGATATCCGGAGTAATTGAGAGCTATCAAGCGCATAATAAAAATAAATATGTATAATAATAATTAATGATTTTTGACACCCGCTAGATTCTAAGGTATACTTATTAATGTCTTCAGGGCGGATAGCTCAGTTGGGAGAGCACGTGCCTTACAAGCACGGGGTCACAGGTTCGATCCCTGTTTCGCCCACCAGAATAAAAATTTGCGGCCCAGTAGTTCAGTTGGTTTAGAACGCCAGCCTGTCACGTTGGAGGTCGAGGGTTCGAATCCCTTCTGGGTCGCCATATTTGAGCCTTGGTAGCTCAGTCGGTAGAGCAGAGGACTGAAAATCCTCGTGTCGGTGGTTCGATTCCGCCCCAAGGCACCATAGGTTATGCGGAAGTGGCTCAGTGGTAGAGCATCGCCTTGCCAAGGCGAGGGTCGCGGGTTCAAATCCCGTCTTCCGCTCCATTTTGTATCTTACGGCGGCATAGCCAAGTGGTAAGGCAGAGGTCTGCAAAACCTTTACCCCCAGTTCGAATCTGGGTGCCGCCTCCATATAAATGCTAGCCGGGGTGGCGGAACAGGCAGACGCACAGGACTTAAAATCCTGCGGGTAGAAATACCCATACCGGTTCGATTCCGGTTCCCGGCACCAGAGATGTGGGCGCTTAGCTCAGTGGGAGAGCACTTCCTTGACGCGGAAGGGGTCGTAAGTTCAATCCTTACAGCGCCCACCATTTTTTTACTTGCAAAAAGCAAGTAATTTTTTTACCTAATTATTGGAAAAGCTCCCTTGAGTTTTTTGTATATGGTATAAGCCATAGACATATAATATTTACAAAGAAAGGGAGTGGTTCCGTGCAATTATTATCGATCGGCATTATTGAACCTGTCGACGGATTTGAAGATAGATTGAAGTTGGAATTTGATATTCTTAAAGATGAAGGTCTTGAGATAATTTTGAAAAAATCCGGCAATGATGGCATAATGTATTATTATTGCCATGTCGACGACTATGTATTGTTAAAAGGCAATTATCAAGATTTAAAAAGTATGTTTTTTTATTGTGTGGCCAATGCCATCTCGGATGTGATAATAAATTTCTGGGAGCCAAAGTTGATCAAGAAAATCATAAAAGACAACTATTTTTATTTTAATGCAAATGAACAAAATAGAATTTATGAATTTTCCCGGAATATATTGAACTTCAATGAAACTTGCGGAAAACAAAACTTACTATACCAGATAAAGCGTAAAACTTTTGTGTTACATAAAATAATAGACTATTTAAACACCAGCAGCATTATTATCCTGGATGGTTTTATTAATTTCCGATTGAAAGATTATATGGATGAACTTGAAGAAGCAGTTGATAAAGCTATAGACGAATATCTGATGGATAAGGAATACAGGGAATTTATAAAACTGTTAAGATATTTTGTAGACCTTCAGGAGCCCAAAAAAGATCTGGTCAATGTAATTCTGCGCGGTGGGGAATTTTATCTTTTTGATGAAAAAATGAATCTAATTGAAAAAGATGAGAGTATGAATATGATTGCTCGGGAAAATCCGGATGTAAATTTAGATGACATTCTGGTTAGTACTTTGATTAATATGGCGCCAAAAAAGATTATTATTCACGGTTTTAAAGGAAAAGAAAAAATAGAAGTAATAAATGCTTTATATAATATATTCGAAGAAAGAATCTCTTTTTGCACAAATTGCGAGATTTGTTCCGAGCCAAAACCGTTGGAGACAAAATAAGGAGCGACCAGGCTTCTTTTTTCTGGATATTTTTATAAATATGTGTTATATTGATTATGCTGTCTGTTTTATCGAATTATTTAGTGGAAATTAGCAATGGTGGTTTTAATGAATTATATTCAATTTGTTTTGATGCCGTTATTAGGGGCTTTTATAGGATGGAGCACCAATTTACTGGCTGTAAAACTAATTTTCAGACCGTTGAAACCCATTAAAATACCGTTGACAGGGATAGAAATACAGGGTCTGATACCAAAAAGAAGGTTCGATATTTCGAAAAATATTGGGGAAACTCTTGAGAAAGAAATATTGTCACCTGATGAGATAGTAAACAGATTCACTTCAGAAAAGATTAAAAAACAGCTCATTTTATATATAAAAAATCTTGCAATAGAAAAGTCCTGTGAAAAATTACCGGCATTTTTTCCTGCAGGGTTCAGAAACGCAATTTCTGATTATCTTGGAGAAGCCATAGACCGTCACGGTGGAACAATTTTTGACCGGCTTAAAGGAATCTTAATGGAAAAAGCCAAAAATGAATTTGATTTAAAAACCATGGTAGAAGAAAAATTAAACTCCATGAATCTGGAACAATTAGAAGACATTATCATACGATTGTCAAAAAAAGAATTGAAACAAATCGAAATTCTTGGAGGTATAATAGGCTTTATTGTGGGCTTGATTCAGGCGGTGGCGTCTTATTACTTGAGCTTTTTAAGATGATTTAACTTGACAAATACATACTCACAGAATTATAATAAAAAAAATTAAATAAACAAAACTATGAAGAGAAGAGTAAACTTATGATTTCCCCAAGAGAGGGGTCGAAAGCTGCGAAAACCCTGGGAATAGTAAGTTGAAAACCACCTCGGAGTTTTTGGCTTGCAGCCTTAAAGCATAATGAGTCTAAATCAGGGTGGAACCACGGGAAAGCCTCTCGTCCCTTTATTACACGAGAGGCTTTACTTTATGAAAAAATACAAAAGGAAGGGTCGTTTATGGAACAGGTAAAAGTAAATTTCAGAGGAGAACAAAAAACATATCCCAGAGGGATAACACCTCTTGAGATTGCGCAGGATCTAAACGTAAAACTGGCAAAAGAGGCCCTTGCGGCAAAACTGAACGGCGTCGTTGTTGATCTAGATTGCAAAATCGATAATGATTGCACCGTTGAATTTCTTACTTTTGAGGATGAAGAAGGAAAACGCACATTCTGGCACAGCACATCACATGTGATGGCACAGGCGGTGAAACGATTGTTTCCCGAAGCAAAGCTTACAATAGGGCCGGCCATAGAGGAAGGTTTTTATTATGATTTTGACAGAGATGAGAGCTTTACGCCCCAGGATCTGGAGAAAATTGAAAAAGAAATGGAAAAAATTATATCCGAAAATTATTCCTTCAAGCGTATGGATATAAGCCGTGAAGAAGCCGTTAAAAAATTGATGGAAATGGATGAACCTTATAAAATTGAACTCCTCCGGGACTTGCCTGAGGATGTCGATATAAGCTTTTACCAGCAGGGCGAATTTATTGATTTGTGTGCAGGACCGCATATTCCCGCCACCGGCAGAATAAAGGCATTCAAGTTGACGAGCCTTGCCGGAGCATACTGGAGGGGCGATGAACACAACAAGATGCTCCAGAGGATATATGGTATCTCTTTCCCTAAAAAGTCCATGCTGGACGAATATCTAACCAGAATAGAAGAGGCGAAAAAGCGGGACCACAGGAAGCTCGGCAGGGAACTGGGAATTTTCAGTATGCATGAGGAAGGCCCCGGTTTTCCCTTTTTCCATCCGAAGGGCATGGTATTATGGAATATTCTCACCGATTTTTGGAGAAGAGAGCATAGAAAAAGAGGATATCTCGAGATAAAGACCCCAATCATTTTAAGTGAAAAATTGTGGAGAATGTCCGGACACTGGGACCATTACAAAGAAAACATGTACTTTACAAAAATAGACGAAGAGGATTATGCGGTAAAACCCATGAATTGTCCCGGGGGCATTCTGCTTTACAAGACCGATGTCCACAGTTACAGGGAACTGCCCCTCAGACTTGGGGAACTGGGTTTGGTCCACAGGCATGAACTTTCAGGCGTACTGCATGGCTTAATGAGGGTAAGATGCTTTACGCAGGATGACGCTCATATCTTTATGATGCCATCGCAGATAGAAAGGGAAATAATCGGGGTTATAGACCTGGTGGATTATTTCTATAATATTTTCGGTTTCAAATACCATGTGGAACTTTCCACAAGGCCTGAAAACTCTATGGGCTCCGACGAACTATGGGAAAAGGCTACACAAGCCTTAAAGAATGCGCTGGATAAAAAAGGGCTACCATATAAAATAAATGAAGGCGATGGAGCATTTTATGGTCCTAAGATTGACTTCCATTTGAAGGACAGCATCGGACGTACCTGGCAGTGCGGCACCATTCAACTGGACTTTCAGATGCCGGAGAAATTTGACCTGACATATATAGGCCCCGATGGCGAAAGGCACCGTCCGGTCATGATTCACAGAGTCATATTCGGTAGCTTAGAACGCTTCATAGGAATATTGATAGAGCACTATGCCGGAGCGTTTCCAGTATGGCTTTCACCCGTGCAGGTAAAAATTCTTCCCATCAGTGAAAAGCACATGGATTACGCAAAAGAGGTGAAAAACAAACTTGAGGAAGCGGATATAAGGGTAGAGCTTGATGAAAGAAACGAAAAAATCGGGTATAAGATAAGGGAAGCACAAATGCAAAAATTACCGTACATGCTAATAGTAGGCGATAAAGAAACTGCAGACGGCAGTGTCTCGGTGCGGCAAAGAGAAGCCGGAGATATTGGTTCTAAAAATATTGAAGATTTTATTGCCGAGGTCAAGCAAAAAGAAAAAAACAAACAGTAGCAGAAGAGATGGTTTTAGTGGATTTCAATTGATTTCAATTAGATTTTAATTGACAGTATAAGCCTTATATGATATATTAACCATTGATAATTTTATATTTTGATTTATAAAGAAGAAGATTTACTTCTCACCTTATGGCGAAAGCTGATAAGGTTTATGTTCTGGACTAACAGGACGGGTGAATCTTCCTGTCCTTTTTTATTTAATTATGGTGGAGGTGAATAGTATTAGCAAAGAAAAAGAGATACAGGTAAATCATGAAATAAAAGCAAAGGAAGTAAGGGTGATTGATTCCAATGGACAACAGATTGGAATAATGTCGTTGAAAGAGGCCCTGCGTCACGCTCAGGAAGCACAATTGGATTTAGTTAAAATCGTACCCGACGCAAAACCGCCGGTATGCAAGATAATGGATTACGGTAAATTTAAATACGAGCAGAGCAAGAGGGAAAAAGAAGCTCGAAAGAACCAGAAGATAATTAATATCAAAGAAATCCGGATGAATCCGAATATAGAAGAGCATGACTTCCAGGTGAGGGTAAGGAATGCACAGAGGTTCCTTAAAGATGGAGACAAAGTAAAAGTTACGATTAAGTTTCGAGGCAGAGAAATAACTCATACAAAACTTGGTGAAGAAGTATTGAGGAAAATGGCGGATAGTGTAGAAGAATTTGGCTTTATAGAAAAACAACCCCTTATAGAGGGTAGAAATATGGTTATGGTTTTATCACCAAAACAAAACAAAGCTAAGGAGTGAATTACATGCCCAAGATTAAAACACACAGAGGCGCAGCAAAAAGATTTAGAGTGACTAAAAATGGGAAAATTAAAATGGCAAGGGCCTTTAAAAGTCATATTTTAACCAAAAAGACTTCCAAGAGGAAAAGGCATTTGAGGAAAGCTTCCATTCTAAGTAAAGCTGATTATAAACGAATCAAAAAGGTATTACCGTACATGTAAAACCAAAGGAGGATAATTATGGCAAGAGTTAAAAAAGGCGTAACGGCGCGTAAGAGACATAAAAAGATCATAAAGCTGGCAAAAGGATATCGAGGATCAAAAGGTAAACTGTTTAGACCGGCTAACCAGACGGTGCTCAAAGCATTGGCCTATTCTTATACTGGTAGAAAACTAAGGAAAAGGGATTTTAGAAAACTGTGGATATCCAGAATAAATGCTGCTGCAAGGCTTAACGGAATGTCTTACAGCAAATTTATAAACGGCCTGAAAAAAGCGGGAGTTCAGATAAACCGCAAAATGTTATCGGAAATGGCCATCCATGATAGCAGCGGTTTTACACAGCTTATAAATATAGCTAAAGCCAACAACCAGTAAAAAGCGGCTTCGGTCGCTTTTTTGGACTTTTTGGGGGCGGTCAAAATAAAACTGTTTCTCTTAGGACTTCGGGTAAGTTTTAAACCGACTCAGATTCTCGCTTTTGGCTTTGCGGCATTGATTCTAATGGGATCTGTCCTGCTTGCTTTGCCGGTGGCTTCCCGTAGCGGTCAAAGTGTGGGATTTATAAACGCCCTTTTTACGGCCACTTCGGCGGTATGTGTCACCGGGCTGGTAGTGGTGGATACTTATACCCAGTATTCGCTGTTCGGACAGTTGGTCATACTTTCATTAATACAGATGGGCGGGCTGGGAATAATGACCATGGCTACATTAATATTTTTAATTATGGGCAAAAAGATAACTTTAAGAGAACGCCTGGTCATGCAGGAAGCTCTGAATCAAGGGACCCTGTCCGGTGTAGTAAAACTTACTAGATATATAATAGCGACTACTATTATATTCGAAGGAACCGGGGCGCTGCTGCTTTCCCTGCGATTTACAAGAATTTACGGCTTTTCTAAAGGAGTGTATTTCGGGATTTTTCATGCAGTGTCCGCCTTTAACAATGCCGGTTTTGACTTGATTGGGAATTTTAGAAGTCTTACGCCTTTCGTGGAGGATCCGCTAGTCAATATTGTTATAATGGGTTTGATAATTTTTGGAGGCTTAGGCTTTTCTGTTCTGTACGATATTTTCACAACGAGGAGTTTTCATAAGCTCAGCCTTCATTCTAAAGTAGTTCTAACCTCGACGGCGGCATTGCTTTCTCTGGGTTTTGTCGCTTATTATATTCTTGAGTATTCAAACATGAAAACATTGGGTTCTCTATCTCCTTTAGGGAAAATCCTGGCTGCTGCTTTTCAGTCGGTTACGCCAAGAACTGCGGGTTTTAATACTATTAACTTGCCGGACATGACAATGCCGTCTAAATATATTACAATTCTTCTTATGTTTATCGGAGCGTCACCAGGCTCCACGGGCGGCGGTATAAAAACATCCACGTTTGCTTCAATTTTAATGATGATTTATACTGTTATTACGTCGAAAGAGGATGTAGAAATATATCAAAAAAGGATACCTCACGATAATATTTTTAAAGCGGTGTCTATTGCGGTTATTTCTCTGTTGCTTGTATTTGTCAACTCGTTCCTTTTAACCATAACCGAACATGCGGATTTGTTAAAGATTTTATTTGAAACGACTTCGGCCTTTGGAACTGTTGGATTGTCACTGGGTATAACCCCGGCGCTTTCAAATATAGGTAAGTTAATAATTATTTTTACCATGTTTGCTGGGAGAGTTGGTCCTCTGACTCTGGTATTAGCGCTTGGCAGCAGGAAGAAAAAGGCGATATTAAAGTATCCGGAAGAAAGAATTTTAGTCGGCTAAATACGGAGGCGGTTTGATTGAAACAATTTGTTGTCATTGGTTTGGGACGTTTCGGGTCCAGTATTGCCAGAACTTTGTATAATCTTGGTTACGATGTGCTGGGAATTGACAGCAATGAGGAGATTGTACAATCAATGTCGGATTCTATTACTCATGCCGTGGAAGCTGATGCAACTGACGAAAACACATTGAAAGCTCTTGGGGTCAGGAATTTTGATGTGGGAATAGTAAGTATCGGCCAGGATATCCAGGCCAGCATACTGGTTACGCTTATATTGAAAGAAATGGGTATAAAATTTGTAGTGGCAAAAGCTCAGAGCGAACTTCATGGGAAAGTTCTCTACAAAATAGGCGCCGACAGGGTCGTATTTCCAGAAAGGGATATGGGAGTGCGCGTTGCTCATAACCTTGTTTCTTCTAATATTCTTGATTATATTGAACTTTCTCCGGATTTTTCCATAGTTGAAATTGCCGCTATTCCCGAATGGTTCGACAGATCCCTCAAGGAACTGGATATGAGGGTAAAACACGGATTGAATGTAATGGCCATTAAACGAAATGAAGAAGTGATTGTATCCCCAAAAGCAGATGATATTATTCTGGAAGGGGATATACTTGTGGTAGTGGGCCAGAACAAAGATATTGAAAAACTGGAGAAGCACGTATGAGGTGGGTCGATGAAGCAGCTTAAACAATTTGCCATCATAGGAATGGGGAGATTTGGAACAGCCGTCGCATCAACTTTGTTAAGCCTCGGCCATGAAGTTCTGGCTATAGATAAGGATGAAAACCGTATAAAAGAAATATCCACCTCAGCAACCCATGCGGTAATTGCGGACGCCACAAACGAGAACGCGCTTAAATCCCTGGGGCTTCATAACTTCGATTGTGTTATTGTTAGCATGGGATTTGATATCCAGGCAAGTATTCTGGCCACTCTTATTCTGAAGGATATGGGAGTAAAAAAGATAATAGCAAAAGCGGTTAGCGATCTCCATGGGAAAGTACTCTCAAAGACCGGTGCAACCACCGTAATTTATCCCGAAAAAGATATGGCTGAAAAGATTGCCAAAAGTCTTGTATCATTAAATATTTTAAATATGATAGAGATTGCCAGGAATGCTTGTCTTGTTGAAATTAACGCACCCAAAATCATGGTGGGAAAAAGTATTAAGGAATTAAATCTATCCCAGAAATATAATCTAAATATAGTGGCATTGAAGCGCCAAAATGAGGTCAAAGTCATATTATCGCCGGAAGACGTCTTACAAGTGGATGATACTCTGCTGGTGATTGGCCCCAGAAGTTGCATCGAGGTGCTGGGTGAAATAGCATGATACTCTATGATATTCCTAAAAAACATATAAAATTTATCAGGGCTCTGAAGATATCCAGGAATGCCCGAGACAAAGATCGGTGTTTCCTGGTGGAAGGACTGAGGTCGGTGGAAGAAGCCATAAAATCCAATTTTATAATTGAATTTGTGGTGGCATCGACCAAATTTATAAATAAATATAATGACAGAAGCTCAAATCTTATTGCACGATTGCAGCAGTTAAAACTTTACATGATTTCAGAGGATCTGTTTAATTCCCTATCGGATACAATAACTCCTCAGGGGATCATGGCGGTAATAAGAATGAAGTCCTTTGAACTAAAGGAATATGTCAAGGAAAACTTTTTTATCGTCGCCCTTGACAGAATAAAAGATCCCGGGAATTTGGGCACCATTATCAGGACTGCGGACGCTGCCGGAATTAATGCCGTTATAGCTGGTAAGGGCTGTGTCGATGCCTACAATCCAAAAGTGATTCGTTCCACCATGGGTTCAATTTTTCATGTGCCGTTAATTCAAAGTGATGATATTATTGCAACTTTAATAGAGTTGAAAAATAAAGGCGGTAAAATTGTTTCTACTCATCTTGGGGCTGAAAAATATTACTATGAACTTGATATGACCGGTCCGACGGTGCTTGTGATGGGCAAAGAGGATGAGGGGGTATCTGATGAAATTAACAGGATATCCGATGAAATGATTAAAATTCCAATGAAGGGCCAGGCGGAGTCATTGAATGTTTCAATAGCTCACGGAATCATTTTGTTCGAGGCGGTTAAACAGCGAATGAAAACATGCCCTTTTGCTTGTAAATAACCAGAAGCTGTGCTATAATTATGATAAACCAATTGGAAAGGGCGTGGTTTTATGCTTAACGCCGACTTTTTTTGGAATATTTTTGAGGTTACAGGATCTATTACGGCTTACCTTATTTATAAAAAGCTGATTTTACAATAAAAAGCTGTGAGGGAGAGAGTAAGCGGGATAGCCTTTCAGGGAGAGAGAGTCGCGGACTGAAAGCTCTCTCAAGGCAAAACCGCTGAAGTTCACTCCGGAGCAGGGGGGCCGAATGTAGTAGGCTCCCACGGATTTTCTCCGTTAAAGAACAAGAGGGTTTAAGAATTTAAACTGAAGAAGGGTGGTACCGCGGAAGTTAAGCTTTCGTCCCTGATGGGATGAAGGCTTTTTTAGTTAAGAATTAGTTAAGAATAGGAGGGTTAATGAATTGAAAGAAGAATTGATTATGTTAAAACAAAGGGTGCTTCAAGATTTAGCTCAGTCGCAGAATCTGGATGAGTTAAATGAACTGAGAGTTAAATTTTTAGGGAAAAAAGGAGAACTTACACAAATTTTGAAAGGCTTAACAGGACTTTCTCCGGATGAAAGGCCCGCTATAGGAAAGCTGGCCAATGAGATAAAAGAAGAAATTGAATTGGAGTTTTCCCGAAAAAATTATGAGTTAAAACAACAATTAAAAGCAAAAAAAATGGAAGAAGAATGGATAGATGTCACGATACCGTCAAAAGTTGTAATTGGCCACAAACACCCGCTTACTCTGATTCTGGACGAGATTCGGGAAATATTTATAGGGCTGGGGTATGAGGTGGTGGAAGGCCCTGAAATAGAACTGGACTATTATAATTTTGAAGCATTGAATACTCCCAAAGATCATCCGGCAAGAGATATTCAGGATACTTTTTACATTACTGATGAAATACTCCTGAGGACCCAGACATCTCCGGTACAGATAAGAACAATGGAAAAACATAAGCCTCCGCTAAAAATAATAGCTCCCGGGAGGGTTTATAGATCGGATGCCGTAGATGCCACTCATTCACCGATGTTTCACCAGGTGGAAGGTCTGACGATTGGCGAAAATATTACTATGGGAGACCTTAAAGGAACACTGGAGGCTTTTGCTTGTGAGATGTTCGGAAAAGATAGAAAGGCCAGGTTCAGGCCGCATTATTTTCCGTTTACCGAACCTAGTGCGGAGATGGATATTTCATGTATAGCATGTCAGGGTGAAGGCTGCAGAATTTGCAAATTTACCGGATGGTTAGAAATACTTGGATGCGGCATGGTACATCCAAATGTTCTGGAAAATGTTGGTTATGATCCCGAAAAAGTAAACGGATTTGCTTTTGGCATGGGAATTGAAAGGATTGCGATGCTGAAATACGGAATAAATGACATGCGGCTTTTTTATGAAAATAATTTGCGATTTTTAGAGCAGTTTTAGGAGGGGATATAGATGCTGGTGCCGTTGAACTGGTTGAAAGAATATGTTAACATTAATGAAGAAATCAGGAGTTTCGCCGAGAGAATGACAATGTCGGGGTCAAATGTTGAAAGCATAGAGAAACTTGGTAAAGAGATTGAAAAAGTAGTCATAGGGCGCATTGAAAAAATTGAAAGACATCAGGACGCCGACAAGTTGCTGGTTGTGCAGGTCGATATTGGAGATAGGATTATCCAGGTTGTGACAGGAGCAACCAATATAAGGGAAAAGGCCCTGGTGCCCGTAGCGCTAGACGGAGCCGTAATCCATGGGGGCAAACGGATATCGGCCACCAAATTCAGGGGGGTGGATTCATATGGAATGCTTTGCTCAGCCGGAGAATTGGGTATTGATGATCATGGCCTTCCCGAGGATATGCAAAACGGAATTATGATTTTGCCGCAAGACGCTCCTGTCGGAAAGAATATAAAAGAGTATATAGAACTGGAAGACACCGTAATCGACTTTGAGATTACCCCTAATCGGCCCGACTGTTTGAGCATTGTGGGAATGGCACGTGAAACCGCAGCCACTTATAGAATAGATTTGAAAATGCCTGAGATTATTTTAAAAGAGGAAGCCGAAGAAAATGCCGAGGATATGGCAAAGATAACCATTAAAGCCCCGGATTTATGCAAGCGCTATGTGGCAAGGATTGTAAAAGATGTAAAAGTAGGACCTTCTCCACTATGGATGCAAAGAAGACTTCAAGCATGCGGAGTAAGATCTATCAACAATATAGTGGATATAACCAATTATGTGATGTTTGAGCTGGGCCAGCCGCTTCACGCCTTTGATTATGACAAGCTTGAAGGCCATTCCATAATCGTGAGAAGGAGCAGGGATTCCGAATGCATTGTTACCCTTGATGGAGTATCCAGACCACTATCCGACGATATGCTGGTGATTGCCGATGAAAAAAAACCCGTGGGTATAGCGGGGGTTATGGGCGGGGAAGAATCTGAGATAAATTCATCCACAAAATGCATTTTGCTGGAATCGGCGAATTTTGTTGGCCCCTGCATAAGAAGAACCTCAAGAAAGCTCGGGTTAAGATCTGAGGCTTCAATAAGATTTGAAAAGGGTCTGGATCCTAACATTTGCAAAATGGCTGCGGATCGGGCGTGCCAGCTTATCGAAAGACTGGGAGCAGGCAAGGTGGTAAAGGGTTATATAGACGTTTATCCTGAAAAAGCAAATCCGCGAAAAATTATTTTGCGGCCGGATAAAATAAATCGTGCCCTAGGGACAGAAATCCCTGAGAGTGAAATGCTGGATATTCTGAAACGCCTGGGCATAAAAGTAGAAAAGGATTCCGGTTGCATGTTTGCCATCATTCCCACTTTCAGGGCCGATATTGCAAGAGAGGCTGATCTGGTGGAAGAAGTAGGGAGGATATATGGTTATGACAGGCTTCCGTCTACTTTGCCCCAGGGAGATGTTACCCGGGGAAAGGTGGAAATTCCTCAAAAGTTGTCTTACACGATAAAACAGATTTTGACCGGTCTAGGTTATTCGGAAATATACACATATTCTTTTGTAAGTCCAAGGGTATTTGACAGGATAAATACTCCGGCCGACAGTCCCCTGAGGCGGGCGATTACCTTGATGAATCCTCTGGGTGAAGAACAGAGCATTATGAGGACCACATTGATTCCTAATATGCTGGATGTGGTGGTTTATAACCTTAATCAGAAAATAGAGGAAATCAGGTTGTATGAAACAGGAGTGGTATATATTCCAAAAGAACTGCCATTGAGAGAACTGCCCTGTGAAAACAGGAAACTGACCATAGGGCTCTGCGGAAAGCAGGCAGATTTCTATGAACTTAAGAAAACTATCGAAACATTGTTTGCTATATTGAAAATAAAACGATATGAGTTTGAGCAATATCGGCATTATGCTTTTCATCCGGGCCGCTGTGCGCAAGTTTTGATTGACGGAGAGGAAATTGGCGTTGCAGGAGAAATTCATCCGGATGTAATGGATAATTATGATATAAATTCAAGAGTATATATATGTGAGCTCGATATAGATCTCCTAATTAAAAAAGCTTCCACCGATATCAAATTCACCGATTTGCCTCGATATCCAGCATCGTCGAGGGACCTTGCAATAATAGTGGAAGAAAGGTTGCCGGCGTGGGATATCATTCAGACGATAAAAGAAACGGGCAACGACCTGGTGGAGAAAGTGGAACTTTTTGACATATATACGGGCGATCAGATTAAAAAAGGGTTCAAAAGCCTGGCTTTTTCAATAACGTACAGGGCGAAAGATAGGACGCTGACAGATGAGGAAATAAACCGGGTCCATGACAGGATAAGGGAGAAACTTGTGAAAGAATTTAACGGCACGTTGAGAGAATAAATCCGATGGAAATATTAGATTAGATATAATAAGTTTTTCGAGGTGTTGGGGATGGAGAAGGCTCCTGAAAAAATAAACAGAATTAAGGTCAAGATAAATGGAGAGGATTATTATATAAAGGGAACTGGTTCTGAGGAATATATTAGGGGAGTCGCTTCATATGTTGACAAAAAGATGATAGATTTATCACGGAGCCATCAAAATTTAAGCGCAGCCAGGATAGCGGTCCTGGCCGCGCTGAATATAACTGATGAGCTGTTTAAATTAAAACATGAATACGACGAATTCTTACACATGCTGGAAAGTGAAAATTCGAAAGGTTGAAGTTTCATATGAAAAATTTTGAAGTGGCCTTCATTTTCTCCGACATAGCGGATATTCTGGAAATCAAAGGAGAGAATTTTTTTAAGGTTCGAGCATACCGCAAAGCCGCCCATGTTATAAGCAATCTGCCGGCAGATTTGCAGGATATCGTGAAAGAAGGTTGTCTTGAAGAGATCGAAGGAATAGGAAAGGCTCTATCGGGGAAAATTCGGGAGATACTGAGCACAGGGACATGCCGCTTTTATGAAGACTTAAAAAAAGAGTTTCCTCGGGGCCTTGTAGCTATGCTCAGGATTCCGGGACTTGGCGCTAAAAAAATTAAAATTATATATGATGCTCTGCATATTTCGTCTATTGATGAACTGGAACAGGCTGCCATATCGCATCGGCTCAGAGCGCTGCCGGGAATGGGTGTCAAAACAGAGCAGGTCGTATTAAAGGGTATAAAGATGCTCAGGGGCGAAGCTGGAAAAACCTTATTGTCGACAGGTCTCGCTCTCGCGGAAGATATGGTCTCGATGCTGAAGACCATGCCCGAAGTTGAAAAAATTGATATTGCGGGCAGTCTAAGGCGGAGAAAAGAATTGATTGGCGACATTGATATTCTGGCGTCGTCAAACAAACCTGATGATGTTATAGAGGGATTTTTGCGGCTCCCCGGCGTAAATGAGATTCTCGCCAGAGGTTCCACCAAAGCCAGCGTTAGGCTTGACTTAGGGATACAGGCAGACCTGAGGGTAGTAGAACCGCGCTTTTTCCATTGCGCATTGCAATATCTTACAGGCAGCAAAGAACACAATGCAAAACTTAGAAGCATTTTTCAGCAAAAAGGCTTTAAATTGAATGAATATGGCATTTATGAAGAAAAAAACGGAGAAGTATTTTATCCCGAAAGTGAAACAGAAATTTATAATTTTTTAAAAATGCAATATATAGTACCAGAACTCCGAGAAGACAGAGGAGAGCTGGAGGCCGCCATGGAAGGCAGACTTCCCGTGCTCCTTGAGAGACAAGACATCAAAGGGGATCTTCATGTCCATACCGACTGGAGCGACGGTAATAATTCCATTGAAGCTATTGTTGCGGCCGCCAAATCAATGGGATATGAGTATATAGCGATAACCGACCATTCCAAATCGTTGAAAATAGCTGGAGGTCTTGACGAAAAGCGATTAAGAGAGCAGATGGAAGTTATAAAGAAGTTGAATAGTGAAATAGAAGGACTCAGGATTCTCTCCGGAATTGAAGTGGATATTCTTTCTAATGAAATAATGGATTTTGATGACGAGATATTGAGCAAACTCGACGTGGTGGTAGCATCGATTCACAGCGGGTTCAAGCAGGATCGCGAAAAACTTACCAGGCGAATTATAGCAGCCTGTGAAAATCCCCATGTGGACATCATTGCTCATCCCACAGGGCGTATGCTTGGGAAAAGGGACCCTTACGATGTTGATATGGATTTGGTTTTGAAGGCTGCGGCCCGCACAAATACCATACTTGAGATAAATTCTTCCCCAGACCGATTGGATTTGGATGATATGATGGCAAGACGGGCAAAAGATATGGGCGTGAAAATTGCAATCAACACCGACGCCCACGAAAAAGAAGGTCTGAAAGACATGCGCTTCGGAGTCTGGAATGCGCGAAGGGCATGGCTTGAGAAGGATGACGTTGTAAATACCAGGCCGCTTGATACGCTTATAAAGGAGTTGAATGTCCGTTGAAGTCGCCGGAAATATTGTCGCCCGCAGGCAGTTTCGAAGCTCTAAAGGCTGCTGTAGAAAACGGAGCCGATGCGGTCTACCTCGGTGGTAAAGAATTTAACGCCAGAAGGGGTGCCGCCAACTTTGACAGGAATGAGCTGAAGGCAGCCTGTAAATATGCACATTTAAAAGGGGTGAATGTCTACGTTACGGTGAACATTCTTTTGTCCGACTCTGAGATGAAACAGGCTGGAGATTTTATAGATTTCCTGTATTCCATAGGCGTTGACGGTATAATAGTCCAGGACCTGGGGCTGGGGTATTTTATAAAAAAGAATTTTAAGGATATACAAGTCCATGCCAGCACTCAAATGACCGTGCACAATTTGGAAAGTGCGAGATTGTTGGAGGAGATGAATTTTGACAGAGTTGTACTGGCACGGGAACTTTCTCTTGATGAGATAAAAGAAATAAAAGAGAAGACGGGATTAAAAATTGAAACCTTTGTACATGGCGCCATGTGTTTTTGTTATTCGGGTCAATGCCTTATGAGTAGTTTCATCGGCGCAAGAAGCGGCAACAGAGGATTGTGCGCTCAACCGTGTCGCCTGCCGTACACAATAGTGGATATGGATGGCAGGCCTTTATCCCCAAAGTTACACTTATTAAGTCCAAAAGACCTCAACTTAATAGAGCATTTGCCACAACTCATTGAGGCGGGAATAGACTCTTTTAAAATAGAAGGTCGGTTAAAAAGGCCGGAATATGTGGCTCAGGTTACATCTATTTACAGAAAGGCAGTCGACAAATATTTTGAAAATCCCTTAAAGTATAAAGTGGAACCCGAAGATAGAAAAAGATTGGCGCAAATATTCAACCGGGATTTCACCACTGGATACTATTTTGAAAACCCGGGCTCAGAGTTAATCAACACAGAATTTCCCCGAAATAAAGGTGTTTTTTTAGGGAAGGTTTTGGGATACAATTCCAGAACGAACATGATTGAAATCCTGCTGGAAGATGATCTTAGAGCTGGCGACGGAATTGATGTTAGAGGGGATGGAGGCTTTGGCTATACAGTTACAAGATTTTATGTAAATAAAAAAGAGGTTAAAGAGGCAAAAGCAGGAACACTGATAGAGATAAAAACCAAAAAGCCGCTAAAAAAAGGTACACATATATACAAGACGTCGGATATTGCAATTTTAGAAGAATTAAAGAAGACCTATTGCGATCCGCTATTCGAAAAAAAGATACCTGTCGATATCGAAGTGACGGCAAAGAATAAAAACCCCGTTGAAATCAGGGTTAGCGACTGTGACGGCAATATATCGATTCAAAGATCCGATTATGTTACAGAAAAGGCAAAAAACAGACCACTTGATGAAAAAACACTCAGAGAACAGGTTGACCGGCTTGGCAATACAGTGTTTAAGCTTAGAAAATTTGCTGCCCGAATGGATAATGACATAATGGTGCCCTTTAGTGTAATAAATGAACTTCGGAGAAATGCTATCAAAGACATTGAGCGGCAGAGAATAAATAAACATATTAAATCAACTCCGGCCGGAAACTGGAGAGAACATCTTGAACGCTTCTACTATGAAAAAAAAGCGGCAGATTCGGGATCCCGATTAAAATTGAGCGTTAGAGTAAACACTCCCGAATCCGTAAGAGCTGCATTATCGGCCGGAGCGGATATAATATACTATGGTTCGGAAGACATTTTTGCAACTCTTTCTACTTATGAACAGGCATACGAATTCATAAAAGATACCGGTCGAGAATTTTTTTTAGTTTTTCCACGAATAACTAAATCTGATGAAATGGAGCATATATGTTCCGCCTTGAAAAAAATCAATAAAAACAAGGTGACAGGCGTTCTTGCGGGGAATCTTGGGGTTCTGAATGAGGCAAAAAATAAAGGCTTTGCGGTGGTGGCGGACTTTTCCCTTAATGCGTTCAATTCTATAAGTTTAAATGTTCTGGGAAAACTTGGCGCAAAAAGAGCGATACTGTCTGTCGAACTAAACCTGAATCAAATAAAACAGTTAAAAAGCGAAATAGAAACGGAATGCATTATTCACGGCAGGATACCTCTTATGGTAAGCGAACATAATTTATTGGATTTTCAAAAATCAAGAGTGAAAAATGTTTTTGGAATGAAAGACCGGATCGGGAAAGTGTTTCCGGTTAGAATTGATGAGAAAAATAGGACACACATATATAATTGCGACGAACTCTGCATGATAAATTATATTGAAGAAATAAAGGATACGAATGTTAATGTGGCGCAGCTTTATCTTGCTGATGAAACGCCGGAAAGAATTCATTATTTGGTATCATCCTATGTGAAAAAAACAAATAAAATCGAGATAATAGATCAGGCAGAAATAACCCCTAATTTCACACATGGTCATTATTTCAGAGGAGTTTCATAACGATGAAATTTCAGGTGATGAGATGAATAAAAGAGTAGAAACCATCCTTGAGTTTGATAAAATAAAGAAGATTTTAAGTGAATATGCCAAATCCCCCATGGCAAAGCAGCTTATATTCAACATGGAACCCTGCAGCGATGAATTTACGGTAAAAAAGTTACAGCGGGAAACCAGCGAAGGGGTTGCCATATTAAAAAGTGGAATTCATTTTCCCCTGGATGGGCTTAAAGATATAAGGAATCCCATGCGATTGGCAAAATTGGGTTCGGTACTTGCTCCAAGAGACCTTCTTGATATTGCATCGACGATGCGCACTTCCAGGCTTATAAAAACCGCGTGGGCCGAACGAAAACCCGAGAACTGCAGCCTATTAAACGAAATTATACAAGGTTTACATTTGTTTCAATCTATTGAAGATAAAATTCAAAAAGCAATATTGAGCGAAGATGAAATTTCGGACAATGCCAGCGTAAAACTTGGCACCATAAGAAGACAAAAAAGGCTTCTGGCCCAGAGAATCAGGGAAAAGCTGGAGAGCATCATCAATTCGCATCAATATCAGAAAGCGCTGCAGGAACCCATAGTCACTGTTCGAAAAGACAGGTACGTCATACCTGTAAAACAGGAATTTAGAGGAGCTTTGCCGGGGGTGGTCCACGATCAGTCTTCTAGCGGTTCAACTTTATATATCGAGCCAATGCCGGTTTTGCAGATGAACAATGAACTTGCTCAACTGGAAACCGAAGAAAAAAAAGAAATTGAAAAGATATTATGGGAATTTACTCTAAAAATACGGGAGAACCATGACTTTTTGTCGGATACTTTAGACAATCTGGCAAAACTGGACTTCATCATGGCCAGAGCGGGTTACAGTATAGAGATTAAAGGTGTGGAGCCGTCTTTTAATAACAGAGGCTATATTAATATTAAAAAAGGAAGGCATCCACTGTTAAAAGGAGAAGTAGTTCCTATAGATATTATATTGGGGGATAAATTTTCTATTCTAGTAATAACCGGGCCAAACACTGGCGGGAAAACTGTTTCCCTGAAAACTGTCGGCTTAATGGCGATGATGAGTCAATCAGGGCTTCATGTGCCTGCGGATGAAGGCACCGAACTTGCTGTTTTTGATGAGGTTTTTGCAGATATTGGGGATGAACAGAGTATTGAACAGAGCCTCAGCACTTTTTCATCCCATCTTAAAAATATCAAGGAAATAGTGGAAAAATCCAACAGTAATTCTCTGATTTTATTGGACGAACTAGGTGCCGGAACTGATCCTACCGAAGGCGCCGCTCTGGCTATGGCTATCCTGAGTTACTTTTATGAAAAAGGATCAAAGGTAATAGCCACCACACATTACAGCGAGCTAAAAGCTTTTGCATATTCTACCGATGGAATAGAAAATGCCTGTGTTGAATTCGATGTAAGGACATTGAGCCCGACTTACAGACTTACCATAGGCATACCGGGGAAGAGCAATGCCTTTGAAATAGCCCAAAGGCTTGGTCTCAATCAGAGCATTATTGATTCCGCAAGAGGCTTTTTGGCGTCTGAGAATATAAAGATGGAAGATCTATTAAAGCATATAGAAAAGGAAAGAAATAGAGCGGAAGAAGAAAGAAAAGAACTCGATTCCCTCCGGAGGCAGTACCTGAAGAAACTGGAAAAACTTGAAGAGGAAAGAGAAAAAGTACGCCGTCAGTATGAAAAAATCATGGAAAAAGCAAAGGAAAAGGCCAGAGCACTGCTGGAGAGAGTGGAAAACGAAGCGGAGCAAATAATCGCCCGTCTGAAGGAGGCTGATGAAAAAGCTGCAAGGCAAATACGCGACAAAGCAATAGAGACCACCAGGGCATGGTTGAGAGAAACCGACGAATCTCTAAAAAATTCAAAAACACAGATACTAGATACAATTTCCGAAAAACAGGATGAAACATTCAAACTAGGGGAAAAAGTCAGAATTGCGGGGCTGAACCAGGAAGGTTATATTCTTTCCATAGATGAAACAGAAAAATCGGCTTTGCTCCAGGTGGGAGTAATGAAGATTAATATTCCTTTAAAAAGCCTCGTAAAAACGTATGATGAAAAGCAATCGGTTCAAAAGACGAAATATGCAAGTTTGGCAATGGAAAAAGCCAGAAATGTTTCGAATCAGATAGACCTCAGAGGTCTTACTCTTGATGAAGCACTGATTAGAGTGGACAAATACCTGGATGACGCGTTTATTGCCGGAATGTCCTCCGTGTATTTAATTCATGGAAAAGGTACCGGAGTATTACGCCAGGGTATTACCGAGATGCTGAAGAAGAAATCGGAAGTGAAATTTTTCAGACCGGGCAATATGGATGAAGGCGGTCTGGGAGTAACGGTGGTGGAATTTAAATAATGTATTTGATAAGCGCATGCCTTGCTGGATTCAATTGTAAATACAACGCAAAAAATAATTATTGCAGCATATTTGAAAAACTTATCAAAGAAAAGGAGGCTGTGCCGATCTGCCCTGAACAGGCCGGGGGTTTGCCGACTCCGAGATATCCGGCCGAAATTTTAGATGGTGACGGATTTGATGTAATTGAAGGTATAGCTCGGGTTATGACATCCGAAGGGGAGGATGTTACCCGCAAATTTCTTGAGGGAGCAAAGGAAACCCTTAAACTTGCGAGGTTGATTGGCGCCGATAAAGCGATATTAAAATCAAGGAGCCCATCTTGTGGATGTTGTAAAATTTATGACGGAACATTCAAAGGTATATTAAGAGAAGGAATGGGGGTTTCCGCCGCCTATTTATTAAAAAACGGTATTGTGGTAATAGATTCCGATGAATTTATAAAAAATCTTTGATTTTAAATTCCATTGTAAAAAGCTCAGGACATAAAAGCGGTAGATTTTTTGAAACTTTATGCGGCGGGCGTCTCCCACAAGGGGTCAGGTTTTCTGCCGCAGTCGTTATAAGACAAATAAAAAGAAGGGGATAATCTCCCTTCTATTTATTTATATATTTCTATAATTTCAGGGTGTTTGTATGTTTTCTTGCATATTTTCTTGTTTATTCTCTTGAGTATTTTCCTGTGTGTTTTCTGGATTCCATGTATTTACATCCGGTGGTTGAAAATTACCCGGAGTTTCGCCAAGACTATGAACATTGCAGTATTCGGAAGGGGCTTCATATTTTGCATCTAGGGGTATTTTGCCTTTCGGGGATACGGTATAAGGATGCGGTCTTTGAATAAATACTTTGGTTTGTACTAATTCTGGCGGACAATTTGGTGTAGCCAGCAGACCTGTCGAAATATCAATTTGTTTTTCCACATGTACATCGCAATAAGAGGTAGGTTCAGTTCCTTTAATAAAATATTCCCCGCGCACTCTGACTCCCCTGGGGTCTTTATAGCATAATTCTGTAGGTAGTTTACCCGAATCGATACATACATTTATCGGCCCCACAATTCCATCAGGCTTTACAAAATTCTGTTTAGGGAGGTTCTGCTGAGCTACAGTCATGATCTGCTTCCATATAAGAGCGGGTTGATAGCCTCCTGCCACATGTGACATGGGAGCCGGTTCGTCATGGCCCATCCAAACCGCTGCGACAAGCTGCGGAGTGTATCCGACAAACCATACATCTTTACTATCCGTTGTGGTACCTGTTTTTCCGGCTACTGGAAAAGGCAAGTTTGCAAGTCTTTTGCCCGTACCTTCATTTACAACGCTTCGCAACATATCTGTTATAATAAAAGCCACCTGCTTACTGACGGCAGGCCATTGTTCAGCTTTGTTTTCAATCAAAACCTTGCCGTTCTTATCAAGAACTTTTAATATGGCCAGAGGTTCAACATGAATACCATGATTAGCTAAGGTTCCGTAGGCTGAAGCCAGCTCCAGCGGCGTAACTCCTTTGGTCAGACCTCCCAGGGCAATAGTCAGCTGACGGTCGTTTCTGTTTCCTGAAAGCACAAGATTTTTGATACCAAGTTTTTGTGCATATTCTATGCCTCTATCTATACCGATATCTTTTAAAACTTTGACAGCCACGACATTGACGGAATTGGCGATAGCGGTCCTGATGGTCGTCAAACCTTTGTAATCCCTTGTGTAATTCTCAGGAGTCCAGGTTTTTCCTGAACCGGAAGGGTAAGAAACCGGGGAATCATCGATAACAGTAGAAGCAGTATATCCCATGTCTATGGCAGCGGTATATACGGCAATAGGCTTAAAAGCGGAACCAGGCTGTCTGAATGCCTGAGAGGCTCGGTTGAAACCGAGCTTTTGTTGATGTTCCCTTCCGCCGACCATTGCTTTAATATATCCCGTATGGGGGTCTATTACGACTACAGCGGCTTGAGGTTGTGGATTCCCATTTTTATCATCTTTGGAATAGGGATAGTTTTTGGGATCCGCCAATGCTTTTTCTGCGGCTTCCTGTATATTCATATCAACGGTTGTGTATATCTTTAAGCCCTCATTATAAATTTTATTATAAGCCTCATCTTCAGTCATGCCGAATTCTTTCTGCAATTGTGCTGCCAGTTCTTGAATTACATAATCCGTAAAGTACGGCGCTTTATAATCGGCTTTTATGTTCTTTAATCCTACCAGACGAAGTTTTTCATTTTTTGCTTTTTCGGCTTCGTCGCGGGATATAAAATTTCTTTCCACCATGGCATTTAGAATTATTTCCTGGCGTTCTTTGGCTCTATCAAAATTTATATAGGGAGAATAAAGAGAAGGGCTTTTTGGTATACCCGCCAGCATCGCAGATTCTGCCAGATCCAATTTGTCGACACTTTTGCCAAAATAAATCTCTGCAGCCGCTTCCACACCATAAGCCGAATGGCCGAAATATATCTGATTTAAATAAAATTGCAGAATCTGGTCTTTGGTATAATGCCTTTCCAATTGTATGGCAAGCCATGCTTCCTGAGCTTTGCGCTTTAGTGCTTTTTCAGGGCTCAAAAAAGCAAGTTTTACAAGTTGTTGAGTGATAGTGCTGGCTCCTCGGTGATAACCGCCATGTATAATATCCGACCATAAAGCTCCAAAAATAGAGCGGATATTTATTCCTTTATGCTGATAAAAATACTGGTCTTCAATAGCTATAAAAGCGTTTTTCAAAGAATCGGGGACCTGATCAATGCTTACCGGAACCCTGTTTTGTTCTCCGTGAAGTTCAGCTATTACTTTGCCGTCTTTATCATAAACAAAAGATGTTTCACTGGGTTTTAACTTGTTTGGGTCGAATGCGGGGGCGTCTTTAATATAAGAAAGGAATAAACCAAGACCCGCCCCAAAACCGATAAATAGCACAACAAGAAAAGTGAGTATAATGTTCTTAAACGACAATATTCTAATTTTATGTTTTGTCATACTCTACCCCCCAGGTTTGACCTCTTGCATAAAATATTATACCACAATAAAAATCATAAGGGAAATTTTAATTGTTCAAACTTCACCGAAACTACTTTGTTTATATAGGATATATTTATTCACATATTGTTACTCTCCCGCATAAAATAAGTGGGAGGGAATTTTTGTGTTTAGAAAAAGATTTTATATGCGTCGCAAAAGTTACAATTTAATAAATATTTATGCAATAATTATTACTTTTATCTTTGTTTGTATCGGCATTTTTACTTTTATTGAAAGGCAACTATCTCCCAGTATTTTTGCAATAGCGGAAGCAAGAGCGAGGATTCTTGCTACAGAAGCGATAAATAGAGCTATTAAAGACAAAATAAAAAATAATGTCCAGTATAAGGACCTCATTACAATTCACAAAAATACAAGCGGCCAGATAACATTAATACAGGTAAACACAATAGAAATAAACCGGCTGGAGACTGAAACCACTTTGGAAGTTGTTAAGACACTTCAGGAAATAACGATGGATGGGATAAAAATTCCACTTGGGATGATAACGGGAAGCAAAATACTGGCTAATTTTGGCCCCGCAATAAAAGTGTCACTATACCCTGTAGGAACCGTTTATGTTAATACAACCGAAGCTTTTGAGGAAGCGGGAATAAATCAAACAAGACATCGCATTATGCTGGACATAAACGCCGAAATAAAAATAGTGCAGCCTTTTTTAAGTTCAAATATGGTTGTTAAAACCGATGTTCCTATTGCCGAAACCATTATAGTCGGAAATGTCCCTCAAGCAATACTGGATTTCAAATAGAAAGTATGAAAAAAAGAGCTATTTTAAGAATTTGTGAGGATAATACATTAGATATATTATAATTGCTTTCGACAATAATTGAAGTATAACACATCCTGTGATATATTATTTTCTGCTGGTCAATTCAATAAAAAATATGATTATGTTGACATAAATAATATGATATGATAAAATCGAAAATTGTCAGGTCTGAAATTTAATATAGAAGACTGTTGACAATAGTTAAAAAATGTAGTAAAATATAAATCCAATCACTCAAATTAAAGATTATTGTTTTTGAAAAGTGGTCTTTGAAAACTGAACAGTGTTACGCCTGAGAGTTTCACATAAAGTGTGAGAGATCGAACAGGTCTCGAATAAAAAATCAGATGATTAAGCTCAAAGGAGCTTATAAAAATTTCAAACATGAGAGTTTGATCCTGGCTCAGGACGAACGCTGGCGGCGTGCCTAACACATGCAAGTCGAGCGGTTCAGATGTCGGAAGTCAGAGGTCAGAAGTCGGGATAGAAGGCTTTGGCTTTGCCGAAGCCGACAAGGAAATCCGATTTCCGATTTCCGACTTCCGACTTCCGACATCTGGATAGCGGCGGACGGGTGAGTAACACGTAGGCAACCTACCCATCACACGGGGATAGCCGGGGGAAACCCCGGGTAATACCCGATACCTTTACTTACCGCATGGCAAGTGAAGAAAGCGAATAAGCGGTGATGGATGGGCCTGCGGCCCATTAGCTAGTTGGCGGGATAACAGCCCACCAAGGCGACGATGGGTAGCCGACCTGAGAGGGTGGCCGGCCACACTGGGACTGCGACACGGCCCAGACTCCTACGGGAGGCAGCAGTGGGGGATATTGCGCAATGGGGGAAACCCTGACGCAGCGACGCCGCGTGAGCGAAGAAGGCCTTCGGGTTGTAAAGCTCAGTCATCGGGGACGAAGAGGACGGTACCCGAGGAGGAAGCCCCGGCTAACTACGTGCCAGCAGCCGCGGTAATACGTAGGGGGCGAGCGTTGTCCGGAATTACTGGGTGTAAAGGGCGTGTAGGCGGGTATGCAAGTTATCGGTAAAAACCCGGGGCTCAACCCCGGGCTTGCCGATAAAACTGCATATCTTGAGTGCAGGAGAGGGAAGTGGAATTCCCGGAGTAGCGGTGAAATGCGTAGATACCGGGAGGAACACCAGTGGCGAAGGCGGCTTCCTGGCCTGTAACTGACGCTGAGGCGCGAAAGCTGGGGGAGCGAACGGGATTAGATACCCCGGTAGTCCCAGCCGTAAACGATGGTCACTAGGTGTGGGGTGTGGTCAAGCACTCCGTGCCGGAGCTAACGCAATAAGTGACCCACCTGGGGAGTACGGCCGCAAGGTTGAAACTCAAAGGAATTGACGGGGGCCCGCACAAGCGGTGGAGCATGTGGTTTAATTCGAAGCAACGCGAAGAACCTTACCAGGCCTTGACATGCAGGTAGTAGAGAACCGAAAGGGGATCGACCCGAGGGAAACTGAGGGAGCCTGCACAGGTGGTGCATGGTTGTCGTCAGCTCGTGTCGTGAGATGTTGGGTTAAGTCCCGCAACGAGCGCAACCCCTATACTTAGTTGCCAGCACGAAAGGTGGGCACTCTAAGTAGACTGCCGCAGACAATGCGGAGGAAGGTGGGGATGACGTCAAATCATCATGCCCTTTATGGCCTGGGCCACACACGTGCTACAATGGCCTGAACAACGGGAAGCGAAGGAGCGATCCTGAGCGAACCCCTGAAAACAGGTCCCAGTTCAGATTGCAGGCTGCAACTCGCCTGCATGAAGGCGGAATCGCTAGTAATCGCGGATCAGCATGCCGCGGTGAATACGTTCCCGGGCCTTGTACACACCGCCCGTCACACCACGAAAGTTGGCAACACCCGAAGCCGGGAGAACCGTCTAAGGTGGGGTCAGCGATTGGGGTGAAGTCGTAACAAGGTAGCCGTATCGGAAGGTGCGGCTGGATCACCTCCTTTCTAAGGAGAAATTGACCTGGCGTAACACTGTTTAGTTTTGAGAGACCACTATAAAATTATAAAATTAAATGGGGGTGTAGCTCAGTTGGGAGAGCACCTGCTTTGCACGCAGGGGGTCAGGAGTTCGAATCTCCTCATCTCCACCATGGAACATGGGCTTATAGCTCAGCAGGTGAGAGCGCACGCCTGATAAGCGTGAGGTCGGTGGTTCGAGTCCACCTAAGCCCACCATTAATTGCACCTTGAAAACTGCACAGTGAAAAGGGTAATAAGAAACAATTTCGCGAAGGTCAAGCGAGAAAGGGCACACGGAGGATGCCTAGGCGTAAGAGGGCGACGAAGGACGCAGCGAGCGGCGAAACGCCCCGGGGAGCTGCAAGCAAGCACTGATCCGGGGATCTCCGAATGGGGGAACCCACCTCAGGCGAACCTGAGGTATCCCATGCTGAATCCATAGGCATGGGAAGCGAGACCGGGGGAACTGAAACATCTAAGTACCCCGAGGAAAAGAAAGAAACATCGATTCCCCAAGTAGCGGCGAGCGAAAAGGGAAGAGCCCAAACCCTATATGTGCAAGGCCGTCACCGTTGCATATAGGGGGTTGAGGAGTGTCGAGCCTGAAGACGGTAAGGCGAGGCGAGGCCGAAGGTAGCAGAACGCCGCTGGAAAGCGGGGCCACAGGAGGTGAAAGCCCTGTATGCGAAACCGGAAGGTCCGCCTGACACATCCAGAGTACCACGGGCCACGCCAATCCCGTGGGAAGCAGGGAGGACCATCTCCCAAGGCTAAATACCCACTTACGACCGATAGAGAACAAGTACCGTGAGGGAAAGGTGAAAAGCACCCCGGGAGGGGAGTGAAAAAGAACCTGAAACCGTGTGTCTACAAGCGGAGGGAGCGAAAGCGACCTCGTACTTTTTGTAGAACGGACCGGCGAGTTACTGTATCAAGCGAGGTTAAGGAGCAAAACTCCGGAGCCGAAGCGAAAGCGAGTCTGAACAGGGCGCAAAGTTTGATGCAGTAGACCCGAAACCGTGTGATCTACCCATGGCCAGGGTGAAGCGGGACTAACCTTCCGTGGAGGCCCGAACCGTGTTGACGTTGAAAAGTCATGGGATGAGCTGTGGGTAGGGGTGAAATGCCAATCGAACACGGAGATAGCTGGTTCTCCCCGAAATAGCTTTAGGGCTAGCCGAAGCAGGACCTTACCGGAGGTAGAGCACTGAATGGGCTAGGGGCCGAAAAGGTTACCGAACCCTATCAAACTCCGAATGCCGGTAAGAAATAGCTTTGAGTCAGACTGTGGGGGATAAGCTTCACAGTCGAGAGGGAAACAGCCCAGACCGTCAGCTAAGGTCCCCAAGTAAACCTAAGTGGGAAAGGATGTTGTACTACGAAGACAACCAGGATGTTGGCTTAGAAGCAGCCATACATTCAAAGAGTGCGTAATAGCTCACTGGTCGAGCGGTACTGCGCCGAAAATGTAACGGGGCTCAAGGTTTACACCGAAGCTGCGGCTTTTCAGAGGTCGGATGTGAGAAGTCAGAGGTGAGAAAAATAAACACCTACAAAGACCTAAAGATATACCAAAAATCATATGAACTCAGCCTAATAGTACACAAACTAACACAAAAATACCCAGAATACGAAAGATACGAACTAGCGAGCCAAACAAGAAGAGCAGCCACATCCATACCGCTCAACATAGCAGAAGGATACGGCAAAAAAACGTCACAAGCAGACTTCAAAAGATATTTAAAAATAGCACTTGGCTCATCAAACGAAATCGAAGTATTACTAGACATGGGAAAAGACTTAGGGTATATCGAACAAGAAACACACAAAAAACTCACAGAAGAATATATCACACTGAGAAAACAAATATACAAAACCATAGAAAAATGGAAATAAGCACTGACATCTGACTTCCGACATCTGACCTCTGAAAGGGGTAGGGGAGCGTTCCTACCGGGCAGAAGTCTTACTGAAAAGTAAGGTGGACTGGTAGGAAGAGAGAATGTCGGTATAAGTAGCGAGAGGCAGGTGAGAATCCTGCCCGCCGAAAGCCTAAGGATTCCTGAGGAAGGTTCGTCCGCTCAGGGTAAGCCGGGGCCTAAGCCGAGGCATGGCATGCGTAGGCGATGGACAACTGGTGGACATTCCAGTGCCACCCGAGACCGATAGAGTGAAGGGGTGACGCAGGAGGGTAAGCTGAGCGCACGGTTGGTAGAGTGCGTCCAAACTCAAAGGCGAGCCGGGCAGGCAAAACCGTCCGGCGATGCTGAAGAGTGACGGGGAGGGAAACAAAGTACCGAAGCAGCCGAACCCAAACTGCCAAGAAAAGCCTCTAGCGAGGTCAAGGGTGCCCGTACTGCAAACCGACACAGGTAGGTGAGGAGAGAATCCTAAGGCGAACGGGAGAACCCTCGTTAAGGAACTCGGCAAACTGACCCCGTAACTTCGGGAGAAGGGGTGCCCCTGACCGGAGGTCAGATGTGAGAGGTCAGAAATGAGAAAAGAGTAGTGGAAAAAAGATAGCTGGTAAAGTAGAAACAAATCCGACTTCTGACTTCTGACATCTGGCCTCTGAGTTAGGGGTCGCAGCAAAGAGGCCCAAGCGACTGTTTAGCAAAAACACAGGTCTCTGCTAAGGAGGAATCCGACGTATAGGGGCTGACGCCTGCCCGGTGCTGGAAGGTTAAGGGGAAAGGTTAGCGCAAGCGAAGCTTTGAACCGAAGCCCCAGTGAACGGCGGCCGTAACTATAACGGTCCTAAGGTAGCGAAATTCCTTGTCGGGTAAGTTCCGACCCGCACGAATGGCGTAACGACTTGGGCGCTGTCTTGACGAGGGGCCCGGCGAAATTGTAATATGAGTGAAGATACTCATTACCCGCGACTGGACGGAAAGACCCCATGGAGCTTTACTGCAACCTGACATTGGATTTCGGCATCGAATGTACAGGATAGGTGGGAGGCAGAGAACCTGGCTCGTCAGGGTCAGGGGAGCCGACGTTGGGATACCACTCTTTCGGTACTGAGGTTCTAACCCCAAGGCCGTAAGCCGGCAGGGGGACATAGTCAGGTGGGCAGTTTGACTGGGGCGGTCGCCTCCTAAAGAGTAACGGAGGCGTCCAAAGGTTACCTCAGCGCGGTTAGGAATCGCGCATTGAGTGCAAAGGCATAAGGTAGCCTGACTGCGAGACGGACAGGTCGAGCAGGGTCGAAAGACGGGCTTAGTGATCCGGCGGCACTGGATGGAAGGGCCGTCGCTCAACGGATAAAAGCTACCCTGGGGATAACAGGCTGATCTCCCCCAAGAGTCCACATCGACGGGGAGGTTTGGCACCTCGATGTCGGCTCGTCGCATCCTGGAGCTGAAGTAGGTTCCAAGGGTTGGGCTGTTCGCCCATTAAAGCGGCACGCGAGCTGGGTTCAGAACGTCGTGAGACAGTTCGGTCCCTATCCGTCGTGGGCGTAGGATACTTGAAGGGAGCTGCCCCTAGTACGAGAGGACCGGGGTGGACGGACCGATGGTGTATCAGTTGTCGTGCCAACGGCACAGCTGAGTAGCCAAGTCCGGCAGGGATAAGCGCTGAAAGCATCTAAGTGCGAAGCCCCCCCTAAGATAAGGTATCCCATCCCAAAAAGGGAGTAAGACACCGGAAGGACCATCCGGTAGATAGGTCAGAGGTGTAAGGGCTGTGAGGCCTTGAGCCGACTGATACTAATAGGTCGAGGGCTTGACCAAAAAAACCTTTCACTGTGCAATTTTGAAGGTGCAACAAAAAGCAGAAGTCGGAGGCCAGAAGTGAGAAGTCAGAAATAGAAAGATTTGCCTTCGGCAAATCCAACTTAATCTGACATCCGACATCTGAAATCAGAAATCATATTTGCCCGGTGGCCATAGCGGAGGGGAAACACCGGTTCCCATGCCGAACACACAGGTTAAGCCCTCCAGCGCCGATGGTACTTGGGGTTATCCCCTGGGAGAGTAGGTCGCTGCCGGGAAAAAATATAAATTATTTATACAAATGTGTTCCTCGATAGCTCAGCGGTAGAGCATCCGGCTGTTAACCGGAGGGTCGTAGGTTCGAATCCTACTCGGGGAGCCATTTTTATTTTTATGAAAGGAAGAATGGTATGAAATTGACATTTTACGGTGCATGCAAAACAGTAACAGGTTCGTGTTACCTAGTAGAGACTGAAGATACAAAATTATTGATAGATTGTGGAATGTATCAAGGACCAAAAGAATTAAAAGAAAGAAATTATGGAGAATTTTTATTTAATCCTGCTGAAATAGATTATGTGGTTCTAACGCATGCACACATCGATCACAGTGGATTACTGCCAAAGCTTATGAAAAAAGGATTTAAAGGGCCTATAATTACTACTAAGGCAACAATGGACTTATGTTCGATAATGTTACCGGACAGTGGCCATATACAAGAACTGGAAATAGAAAGAAAAAATAGAAAGCTTTTAAGAGCCGGAAAAGACATTTTGCAGCCAATTTATAACCACCTGGATGCAAGTAAGGTGATGCTACAATTTAAAGGATTGGATTATGAACTGGTTACGGAATTATCGCCCACAGTATCGATAAGATTGCGGGATGCTGGACATATACTGGGTTCTGCTATTGTTGAAATGTGGATAAAGCAGGATGAAAAGAAAATTAAGCTTGTATTTTCAGGAGATTTGGGGAATTATAATCAACCTATTGTAAATGACCCAACCAATATAGATGATGCGGATTATCTAATAATGGAATCAACCTATGGAAACAGAATTCACGAAAAAATAGGAGATAAAAAAGAAATCTTGTTAAAAGTCATTAAAGAAACTTTTGAGAGGGGAGGAAATCTAATTATCCCTGCCTTTGCAGTTGAAAGGACCCAGGATATTTTATATTATCTCGGGATTCTGGAACAGGAAGGAAGGTTGCCGGATTGTGATATATATATTGACAGCCCGCTGGCAATATCAGCCAGTGAGATATTCAAAACAAGCGTTCAATATTATGATGAAGAAACAAAAAAAGCATATGAAACATTAGGGCAATCGCCAATAATATTAAAAAAGCTCAAAATGGCAAGAACTCAGGAAGAGTCTATGAGATTAAACGAAGTCAGAGGACGTACAATAATCATTTCGGCAAGCGGTATGTGCGAAGCAGGAAGGATAAAACACCATTTAAAACATAACCTATGGAGACCCGAATCTTCCGTATTATTTGTGGGTTTTCAAGCTGAAGGTAGTCTAGGCCGACAAATAATAGACGGTCAAAAGACAGTAAAGATACATGGAGAGGAAATTGCTGTAAAAGCAAAAATATATAATGTTGAAGGATTTTCCGCCCATGCTGACCAGCCGGCTTTGTTAAAATGGGTCGGTTCCTTTAAAAAACTTCCTCGAAAAGTATTCTTGGTTCATGGTGAAATTGAAGGGATTGAAAAACTTAAAGAACTGCTTGAAAAAAGCTTAAATCTGGATGTAATTGTTCCGGAATGGCAGCAGAGTTTCGATCTGGCAGCAGAAAAACAAATATTCGCTCCTAAAAAATTGAGCGACAGAGATTTAGAATTACTGTATAATACAGTGTTAAATAAATTAAACCAGGTATACAAATCAAACATGGAAAAGAACGACTTCGAATTGCTTTATGATAAACTTAAAAATATTGAAAAAGCTATATAACTCTTGTATAGAGCCTAGGGGCTCTTTTTTATTGCTTCAATGAGACTTAGCTTTCAATTGAATAAGACTGCTTACACTGTCAAAAATATATATTGAAAATACAATGAACTGTAAAGCCAGAGAAAAAATTTTTGAAGGTGAGAGCTTGACATACGATGCTGTTATCGTAGGCGCTGGGCCTTCCGGAGCTTTTTGCGCATTGAATCTAGCCCAAAAAGGGTTTAAAATACTTATTATAGACAGATGTCGTTTTCCCAGGGAAAAAGTATGCGGCGGTTTAATTTCTCAAAAGTCCATGAATATACTCGGACATGATTTTTTAACAGGTGGTATAAATTTTAATAGTATAAATTGTATATGCTTGCGGGGAGAAAGTGAGGAAATATTCATGGAAAGCAAAATACCTCTTGGGATCGTTGTAAAACGTAGAGACTTTGACCAATTTTTAATTAACAGAGCAATTGAAGCCGGTGCTGTATTTATAGATAATTGCAGATTTGAAAACTATACATTGGAATCCGGTACTTATAAAATTTATACCTCAAGAGGTGATTTTTGCGCAAATTATCTAATAGGAGCTGATGGATATTACAGTAAAGTCGCCAGAGTATCAAATATTAGGAATCAATGGGCCTGGTGGGAACGGGGTATTGCATTATCCGTCCAGGTACCGTATAAATACATAATACAAAGAAGAGATAACGCTGTAGAATTTTATTTCCCAGATATCCTGGCTGGCCTTGGATGGTGCTTCCCAGGGAAAGGCTATTGTAATGTGGGTGTTGGAGGAACCGCCATCGATAGTAAGCGGATTATCGATGCTTTTAAACATTTGTTGGAATGGAAAATAAAAGATAAAACAATCCTATCAAATTTGAAATTTAAAGCAGCATTTTTGCCTGCCGGAGGCCGTTTTAGAAAAATATCTGACAGGCGTATTTTTTTGCTGGGTGATGCAGCGGGTTTTGTGGACGCTTTTTCCGGGGAAGGTATTTATTATGCCTTGAGGAGTGCGGAAATACTAGCAGATGTGATAAATCAAAATAAAGATGGCAGGGAATATGAAAAAAGATGTTATGAAACTTTTTTGGGTGAATTTAGATTGTCGGCTTTTTTAAGTATTTATTTTGGAAATAAAAAGAATGTATTTCAAAAAGGACTGCAGGATAGATTTTTAAAAGCGTTTTACATGATTATGACCCAAACGCCGGAAAGTATGTGCTATAAAAAAATATTGCATTACCTTACAACTAGAGGTTTCTCCTTGGATGTTCCTCTTTTATGGTTAAAAAGGTTAATACTAGATTAAAATGAAATACAAACCATGATAATAAAATAAAGAGTAAAGTCATGTTTGGATACGGATGAAAAATAAAATAACATAATATATTTATTGTAAACAAAATATAGGTGCATTTGCCAGAATACGCATTTTGTTTATCCAAAAAGCCCGTGGTATAATCTTTGTAACTCTTCTTCGGTCTCTGAAACTAAAGGAGGGGAAACCATGAGAAAAACTGTTGCAAAGGTTTTGCTGATTTTTGTGTTGTTATCAACACTTACACCAGTTGCCATGGCTGCCAGCCTCGGAGATCGAACGCTGATGATGGGCTCAACAGGAGATGATGTTGCCCAACTACAGCAACAACTAAATACACTAGGATTTTGGGCAGGTTTTGTTGATGGGATTTTCGGGCCTAAGACAGAAGCCGCCGTTAAAAGGTTTCAGAGTTCTAGAGGTTTGTGGGCTGACGGGATTGCAGGGCCCCAGACATTTAGAGCATTGAACGTTCATTCTTCATACCGAGGAACCACGGGAAGGTTTTCTCAAAGAGATATCGAACTTCTGACAAAGCTGGTTTATGCTGAAGCCAGAGGCGAGCCGTATACAGGTCAAGTAGCGGTGGCTGCAACGGTATTGAATAGGCTCAAAGACCCCAAATATCCAAAGACAATACCGGGAATAATTTTTCAAATAGTGGATGGTTACTATCAATACAGCCCGGTAGAAAACGGTCAAATTTACCTGACACCCGATGAGACTGCGAGAAGAGCTGTTATGGATGCCATAGCTGGATATGACCCTACAGGAGGAGCTACTACATTTTTCAACCCCAGTAAAACCAATGATCAATGGGTGAGATCAAGGACATATATTACCACTATTGGCAACCATGTATTTTCACGATAGAATAGGAAAAACAAAAAACTGAATAAAAAAGAGATGTGGCATTAGTTCCTGGTAGCTTAAGGGATTAATGCCACAATATATTTTTAAAGGAATTATCTGTTCTGCAAGCCCGGAGGGGAAATTACACTCTGCTGGATGACCTTGACATATTTCATCAGTGTAATTAATATTAAAGTAATAAATTTATATTGCTTTCTAAAGAGGTTCTTAGCTTGAAAAATAACTTTTCATTACTATTTGTGCCGCCAGCGGTAGCGGCGGAATGGAGGTTATGATGAATGATGAGTATTTTACAATAAAGGGACCGGCTCAGTATACCACAATAATAAAAAAATCAAAATTCATATCTAATGTCTTGCCTGTTGAAAACCAGGATGAAGCGGAAAAATATATAGACTCTCTTCGCAAAAAATACTGGGATGCCACTCATAATGTTTATGCATTTACCATTGGTTTAAATGATGAAACTCAAAAGTTCAGCGATGATGGTGAACCTTCAGGAACCGCAGGTAAACCTGTTCTTGAGGTTATAAAATCAAAAGCATTGAAAAATGTTCTGGTGGTAGTTACACGTTATTTCGGAGGAATTCTCCTGGGCGCCGGCGGATTGATAAGGGCATACAGTGAAAGTGCTGCCGGGGGTTTAAATGAGGCCGGAATAGTTAAAAAGATAAAATATGATATATATGAAGTGAAGGTGGATTACAACCAGCTAGGCAAGCTTCAATGGGAAATAAACCAAAAAGGCCTGATTATCAACGACATTAATTTTACCCAGGATGTTTTACTTAAAGTATGTGTTCCGGTAAATTCCGCACTTAATTTCAAAGAATTCATCATGAATATTACTTCGGGTTCTGCGAGTATGAAATGGTTAAATCAAGAGTACATGTGAAACTTCTTTTCAATAATCGCATTTTATGCTACAATTATTGTGGATTTTATGATGGGGATTATTAAGATTGGGGGAGAGAACTAATGTCAGGACACTCAAAATGGGCAAATATTAAACATAAGAAAGCAAAAGTAGATGCCCAAAAAGGGAAGATTTACACCAAATTCAGCAAAATGATTATTGTAGCTACGCGGGAAGGCGGACCGGACCCCAACGCAAATTCCAGGTTAAAGGACATTATTGAAAAAGCCAAGGAAGCCAACATGCCCAATGAAAATATTATGAGGGCTATAAAACGGGGCAGCGGCGAACTTGGCGGCGCAGATTATGAGGAAATCATGTATGAAGGTTACGGCCCCGGAGGAGCGGCAATATTGCTTGATATAATGACAGACAATAGGAATAGGACAGCTGCGGAAATGAGACATTTATTTGATAAACACGGTGGAAACCTTGGAGAGACAGGCTGTGTAGCCTGGATGTTTGATAAGAAAGGTTTGCTTATAATCGAAAAAAATGAGAATACGGATGTGGATAATATCATAATGGTGGCTATTGATTCCGGAGCAGATGATGTGGAAGAACAGGATGATTCCATTGAAGTAATTACAAGCCCGGAACAATTTGAGACCGTAAAAAAAGCGCTGGAAGAAAACAATATCAAAATTTCTTCTGCCGAAGTGACTTTCTTACCAAAAACAACTTTAACTTTATCGGCAAAGGAAAGCGAAAGTATGGAACGGCTGCTGGAAGCCCTTGAAGATCATGATGATGTACAAAATGTATATACGAACTATGAGCCTGCCGATAGCGAAGAATAAAAATTAGATAAATATTGTATATTGTTACAATAATTAGGGCATACTACTTTTCCGAAGGGCTAGTAAGGAGGAATAAGTATGCCCAAAAAATTGTTCAGTTTTTTAATATTGTTTATAATTTTAATGGCTGCAGGTTTCATTACAGGATATATAAAAACTTTTATTTCGTTGCGAGAAAATCATACAGGTATCAATCAGACGGAAAATATTGACAATCACGATGTGAGCAATATACAGGAAATAAAATTAAAACCTGGAGCGAAGATGATTTATGTCACTTTTTATTCTGGGTGCGGCCACGAGACAAGGGAGGAGAAAACTGCGGAAGACAGATTCACAGGTTTTACAAAAAAGCAGCTTGAAAAAGAGTTAGAAGATTGGGAAATAGAAAGTTTCACGCCAGATGAAGTCATATTAAAAAAGCAGGTAGACGGAATTTGCGGTGATCACTATTATATCGGCTTGAGTGACGGATATGTGACGCTTTTCAGAGGTTTGCCCGGAGAGCGATCCGAAGTTGTGGAAAAAACTGAAATATTGGCCGATACCCTGCGGGAAGAAGACCGCGCCATGCTTGAAAAGGGAATTATTATAAATAGCAGGGAAGAATTTTTGAAAATCCGTGAAGGCTTAACAAATTAGTCATTTGTATAAAGATAAAAAAAGGAAATCACCCTTTAATGTAGAATAACATTAAAGGGTGATTTTATGTTGATTATGGGGATAGACCCAGGCATAGCTGTAAGTGGTTACGGCCTGGTAAAAAACAACAAAAACGATAGTAAAACGGCAATTGAGTATGGAGTATTGAAGACAGAGCCAAATATTTCTATACCTAAACGATTGGAATATATATTCAACGGATACATGGAATTAATAAAAAAATTTAACCCTGAAGCTATAGCTATAGAAGAACTTTTTTTTAATAAGAATGCCAAAACCATAATAACTGTAGGACAGGCACGCGGAGCAGCACTTCTGGCAGCTTCTCTGATGAATGTCGAAGTTTTCGAGTATACGCCACTGCAGGTAAAACAGGCTGTGGTCGGCTATGGCAGAGCTGGAAAACTGCAGATTCAGGAAATGACAAGAATTATTTTGGGTTTAAAAGAAATACCCAGGCCAGATGATGCAGCAGACGCTCTCGCGGTAGCTTTATGCCATATCAATTCATTTAAATTGCAAAATGTAATTAATAATAAAGGTAAGAGGGAATAAAAATGTTGGATTATGTAAAAGGCATACTTGTTTCCGCCGAACCCAATTGTGCCGTCATTGATACGGGAGGATGGGGATTCAGGTTGAACATTTCTATTCATACATATAACAATATAAAGTCACATCTTCACACACAAGTAAAGCTTTATACCCATTTAATCATAAAAGAGGATGCGATCGACCTGGCAGGATTTTACGATAAAATAGAAAGAGAAGCCTTTCTTCTTTTGACTAGGGTTCCGGGAATCGGTTTGAAAGTAGGTATGTCAATGTTATCCTTGCTGGATGTGTCTACATTGAAATCGGCAATTTTATCGGACAATACCAGTGTTCTTGCTTCTGTTCCCGGTGTTGGCAAAAAAACAGCCCAAAAAATCATTATCGATTTAAAAGACCGAATTAAAGACTTACCGATAAACTCACAAAAGGATGTTGAATTTAACGTTCTTTACGAAGTAAAGCGAGCATTGGAATCACTGGGTTTCAAACCTAATGAAATTCAGACGGCGCTGGATAAATATTCAGCGAGTGATATTTCTGGTGAAAGCGTTGAAGAAATCTTGAGAAAAACTCTCAAAAAACTTTCAAGATAAGGGAATGATAACAAGTGAATGACAGGTTTTTATCTCCTGCCATAAAAAGCTGTGAAGAATTGGAATTTGAAAGGGATTTGAGGCCTTTAACTTTCGACGAGTATATTGGCCAGAGGCAGGTAAAAGAGAATCTGCAGATTTTTGTGAAAGCCGCATTGATGAGACATGAAGCTCTTGACCATGTGCTTCTATATGGTCCCCCAGGTCTTGGGAAGACCACTCTGGCCTATATAATTGCTCGCGAATTGGGTGTAAACATAAAAATTACGTCAGGTCCTGCCATTGAACGCCCGGGCGATCTGGCTGCGATTCTTACTAATCTTGGCGACAGAGATTTGCTTTTTATTGATGAGATACATCGCCTTCATCCGAGCATAGAAGAAATTTTATATCCCGCCATGGAAGATTTTGCGCTGGATATCATGATAGGAAAAGGCCCCAGCGCCAGATCAATGAGACTTAACCTTAGTCCTTTCACTCTGGTGGGAGCTACCACAAAAGCGGGGCAACTTACCTCCCCTTTGCGGGATAGGTTTGGAGTAAATCTTAGGTTGGAATATTATAACAAAGAAGATATTGTGGATATTTTAATTAGGTCAGCCAAAATTATGAATGTAAATATAGAAACCGAAGCTGCGGAAAAAATAGCCGTATGTTCGAGAGGCACGCCAAGAATAGCTAACAGACTTTTGAAACGTATAAGGGATTATGCACAGGTAAAAGCTGACGGTGTAATTACATTGAAGGTGGCAGAGGAAGGCTTGAGGCTTCTGGATATTGATTCATACGGCCTTGATCAAAATGATCGAAGGCTACTTCTTGCTATCATCGACAAGTTTAACGGCGGCCCTGTGGGGATTGATTCGTTGGCGGCGGCGCTCAATGAAGAAACTTCAACAATAGAAGACATATATGAACCTTACCTTATTCAACAGGGTTATATTTTCAGGACTTCTAGAGGCAGAATGGTTTCAGACATGACTTATGAACGTCTTGGTAGGATTAAACCGCAGAGATGAATTGATTCCAATGTCAAAGCGATATGACCGATGATGAGACTCTCATGTGAATATTCAGCATTGAAACCAGGAGGTATGATTTTCTTGAAAAAAGTTCTTTTTATTCTTTTTTTATTTTTATTTATTAGAAGTTCAAATTATGTTTACGGTTATGAGGCTCTTGTTTTTGATTCACCTGTACGGGTGGGTTTATTTTACAATGAAACCGCACTCGAAACATACGACTTATATTGTCAAGGCGGATTTATTTTAGGCTTTAAACATGGAAAAAACTATGAGCCAATTATTGAAATTGGCGATAAAAATATCAAAATCTCAAAGATAAATGCTGAGGATTTTGTACCGATAAAAGAAAATTTGGGGAGTATGCAAGAAGCTGAGAAAATTCTTGAGAATCTGGCAGCCAAAAACGAAAACGGCTATATTTTTTACAATGGAAATTGGTCTATATGGATGAAGGATCAGGCAGGCGGTTCAAATAATATAGGAAATTGCGTAACAATAACTACATCGACATTTCCGATCATTCTTCCGCTCAACATTGAAAGTCCGGTTTATTTTTCACCCCGGAATGAACAAGATGTTATTTCTGTCGACGGGCACAGGTATCGGGGATTAATTGAAATTGTGCCATCACCGGATAAAAAAATTACTGTTGTAAATGAACTTGAAATAGAGGATTACCTTTACGGAGTGGTGCCCCTGGAGATGCCTTCAAATTGGCCTCTGGAAGCATTGAAAGCGCAGGCTGTGGCTTCCAGGACTTATGTGATATATAATCTTTCAAAATGGGAAAAGTATGGGTTTGATGTCAGCGCAAACACGATAGACCAGGCTTACGGTGGTTATGATGTTGAAGATGTAATGTCTAACAAGGCTGTGGAAGAAACAAAAGGCCAGTATATTACGTATAATGGCAAGCCGATTATGGCTCTATATCATGCCGACAGCGGAGGCATTACGGAAGACGGTAAAGATGTATTCGGATCTGATTTGCCTTATCTGAAATCAGTGGAAGATTCCTTTGATAGCGACTCGCCCTATGCCGCATGGGAAGCATGTTTTTCCGCAAATGACATCAGTGAAAAAATCGACAAAATAGATGCTTCCGTGGGTGAAATTGAAGATATTTCAATAATTGAAAAAACATCTTCCGGAAGAGTAAAAAAGATTATGATTTTGGGAACATTGGGAAATAAAATTCTGTCCGGTTCGGAGATTAGAAGCATACTACAGTTAAAGAGCACATTATTTTATATTCAATGCGAAGGCGCAAACGTTTTTGCGATATCATACGGCGACGATATTCATAAAGTTTCTCTTAAAAACCGGGTTGTAATATCCAGAACGGGACTTTCCAGTATGTCGACTCAGAATGCTTTTGTGACAGGTGAAAGCGGTATTAAAGAAATATCTTCAGCAGGGGATGATTACGATTTTTACGGCCGCGGATGTGGCCACGGCGTAGGTATGAGCCAGTGGGGAGCCAGGGGTATGGCAGAACAGGGGTATAATTATAAACAGATTTTGCAACACTATTACAAAAATGTCGAGATCAAGTAATAGAAAGAAGTGCAATCATGGATTTAAAAGAATTTTACTATTATTTACCGCAGGAACTTATTGCCCAGGAACCAATAAAAGACAGGTCCCTGTCGCGTCTTTTGGTGCTGGATAGGAATACGGGTCATATAGAACACAGGATTTTTGAAGACATATTGGATTATCTTAATCCCGGTGACTGTCTTGTTTTAAATAATACCCGAGTTATTCCGGCAAGGCTGATAGGCATAAGGAAAGATACGGGAGGAAAGATAGAGTTTGTTTTATTAAAAAAGGCAGGAAAAAATTTGTGGGAGGTTCTTGTTAAGCCAGGAAGAAGGGCTAGATTAGGTTCGGAATTTGTTTTCGGGGACGGCCGGCTCAAGGCAAGGGTGATGGATATTACTGATGAAGGAGGTAGGATCGTAGAGTTTTTTTATGAAGGTATTTTTGAACAGTTACTGGATGAATTGGGTCAGATGCCACTGCCGCCTTACATAAAGAAAAAATTGGAAGACAGGGAACGATACCAGACTGTATACGCTAGGGAACCGGGTTCGGCGGCAGCCCCGACAGCAGGACTTCACTTTACCAATGAACTGCTTGAAAAAATAAGGCAAAAACAAATCAATACGGCATTTATAACCCTTCATGTAGGATTGGGAACTTTCAGACCGGTAAAGGCCAGAAGGATAGAAGACCACAGGATGCATGAAGAATACTACGAGGTTAGTTCTGAAGCTGCTGAAATTATCAACAAGACCAAAGAAAATGGGAACAGAATAATAGCTGTAGGTACCACATCTACCAGAACATTGGAAACAGTGGGTGATATTGATGGAAGGGTAAAACCACAAAGCGGCTGGTCGGGAATTTTTATTTACCCTGGGTATAAGTTCAAAGTTATCGATGGTCTCATAACCAATTTTCATCTTCCGGAATCTACCCTGATTATGCTGGTTTGCGCCTTTGCGGGCAAAGATAAGGTATTTAAAGCCTACGAAGAAGCCGTTAAAAAAAGATACAAGTTTTACAGCTTCGGGGACGCAATGCTCATAGTTTAACAGATTTTTTCCAGAGGATATAGAAGCCCGAAAGCCCTTATACCAAGCGGTATAGGGGCTTTCTGCTATTCTTCTGATTTGTATAAAAATCTGTGTTCCAGACCATTTTTGAAGCGAATTGATACGATTTTGCCGTTTTTTATACAAAAGTTTTGAACGATAGAATTGAGGAAATCCTTGACTATTTTAGGGTCAATTTTGCGTATGAACTTCTCGTAATCGATATGCCTTTTATCAGTCAATTGCTGTGACATAATGAAGTAGCTTGCCTTTGCCATAAATTCTTCATCGGAAAGTGTAAAGTGCAGAGAGCTGTTTTTTTCGATTTCCTCAAGACGTTTATCAATCTCTTTGATAGAGTCTTTGAGTTTCTTCTGTTCCACCAGGTAGTCCTTCTCCGATATTGCTTCTTCATCGTAAAGGTATAAGCTTTTTAGTCTTGCAAGAGCACGTTCTTTTTTGCGTTTTTCCGATACAAGCAGGTCCCTTTCTCTGTCTTCGCCAGATGAATATATGTCAGAAGATACGGCGGGAGTAACATAGTCCACGCTTGTAGTTTTGCCTGCACGGAGAGAATTGTATAGTTCCTCCAAGCCTGGCCTATCGATATGTTCCACATCTGAAAAGGTATCACCACGCAGCAGCTTTTTCTCCAGCACTTCAATGGAAGTAGTTTTGCCGAAGCTACGCTGGGCCTTCATCATGTTAGCAATATAGTTCAATACAAATGGGCCAAGGGTAATATCGGAAATGTATTTGTTTGGGCAGTCATTGAACCGACGTTTTCTTGAGCATGAATATATAGACGGTCTCCACCCGTCGGACCTCGCACGGTCAACAGTACTGGGCATTCCGCTGCCACAATATCCGCATTTAAGCAGTCCGGCAAATATATGGATGTTCTTCCTGGAATATGTCTTGCTTGAATTTTTCCGGTTCCGCTGGTTTTCTGATAGATATTCGCTCACTCGAATCCATTGCTCCTTTTCAATGATAGCTGGGTGGTGGTCCTCAATTAGTATCCACTCGCTTTCAGGTTTTACATTGCTTCGCTTTGACTCTCTAAGGTAGTTATATCTCATCGTACCTATGTAGAACGGGCTTTTCAGTATAATAGATACGGTTACTGGGCTCCATGTGTTTCCTTTCCTGGTAGGTATGCCTCTCTCGTTTAGATTTTTTGCTACCTTAAGCAACGAACGTTCCTGTTCATAGTAGTTATACATGAATCTGACAATCTCTGCTTCATTTTTGTTAATTGAAAATACGCCGGTCTCCTCGTTATAATCGTATCCGTATGGTATCTTACCTCCGTTCCAAAGACCATTTCCAGCCCTTGATAACATAACAGCAGAAACACGCTCTGATGTCATGTTTCGTTCAAGCTCTGCAAAGACCAGGATTATCTTGAGCATAGCCTCGCCCATAGCAGATGAGGTATCGAATTGTTCGTTTTTACTGACGAATGTAACGCCAAGTTTTTTGATTTCATCATACATGGCTGCGAAGTCAAGAAGATTACGGCTTATGCGGTCAATTTTCCAGACAACCAGGTGCGTAAATTCGCCGGTACGCATCCTTGCCATCATTTGTTGATATGCTGGTCGGTCCGTATTCTTTGCAGAATAACCTGCGTCCTCGAATATCTCGTAAGAATCGATGCCCAGAGCATATTTTGTATAGTTGGTTAAATCCTCCCTTTGAAGAGGAAGGCTATCCTTATCAATTTGCCAGTGCGTTGAAACTCTAATATATAACGCTGCTTTTTGTTTATTTAAAGTATCTGATAATTTTCTTTTCAATTGCTCAACCTCCTGCGTCCTATGGACAGTCCATAGGACAATCCATTGGACTGTCCATGTGAACGTCCATATAATAATCCGAAGACTGTCACAGAATTTTTCATCATTACACGTTAAAAATGGCAAAGATGAAAATTTATGCTTTTATGAAACATATTGATAAATCAACACTTTCAGCTTTCGTCCGCTGGACAGTCCATAGGACAGTCCGTGTGACAATCCTATGTAACCATCACCATCACCAGTACCATTACCATATAATATATATTTATATAAATATATAGCGTCCATAGGACAGTCCATAGGACAATCCATGTGACAACTAAAGAAAGCAAAGAGAAAGCCCTACCTTATGGCAGGGCGATTTTTGTTCCCTCAAAACAATTGTTGCATGATTGCTTTGTAGACTTTATCGTCTGCCTCAATCAAGCTTCTCTTTCCATCTTTGAATTGAAGTGCTATGTAATACGCTCCTTTTGTTTTAGCACTCAATCCTGCAAGAAGTCCGACAGGTCCAAGAAGAAGTCCTCCAACAGCAGCCCTGCCAACTGCGCTTGTTGCGCTCTTTTGATGTTCCTCGTCCAAAACCTCATACGATTCCACTGTGTTTTTATCGATGTTGATAGACTTAAAAAGGCCGGTCGTTATGAATGCTGTTCCTCTTACCTGGGAAACAGCTTTGCCCTTGTAGTCGCCGGATACCACCATGTTTTTAGCTCCCATTTTTGCATACCTCCTCGATTTTATTTGCCAACTCCCCATAATTTGCTTTTACCGGGTTAAGTTTAATGAGGGATGACAAAGTTATAGAAATCTGCTCACCACAAGCATCGTCAAGCACTTTTGTAGGAAGAATATAAAACTCCCATTGCGTTAAGTCAAGAGGATTTGAGGAAGATTTCTCTTTACACGCAAAGAGACAGAAGACGTAAATATCGGATTGACGAACTATAGTATCACTATACCCGCTGTCAGAAGTCCATGAACGTGAAGGACGTATACTAAATTGAATCCTGGATAACTTACTTTGCTCCCAGGATTGAAGGTATGCTGACGATTTTACCTCAATCCTGTAGCCGGATGGAGATAACAAGTCAAAAGATTCCCAGTCACGCCTGCAAGTTGAAAAATCAACGCCGAGAGCTGAACCAACAATAAACTCTGCAAGTGCCCCACGAAGAGTATTATTCAGCAAATCAGATGAGCTCCAAGACCAAAAATCACTTAAAAGCAAGCCTATTGGCATACCGTCATATGTAAAATGTTCATTACCTGTTAGCATTATCATGGTCCACACCCTTTACACCGAAATCAACGTGTATGATATTACCTTCTCGCATTATACTGCTCCGCTGTTTTTGCTTTTCTTCTCGTCTGGCAGAAAGTGTGAAATGAAGCCCCTTTCCTCAGCAGTCATGTAATCTTCCAATATGCCCCAAATAAGTTTGCGGTCCCTTTCGGACGCTTTATTATAGCATGAAGTGAGAAGACGCAGTTCTGGATTACGCTCTTCTTTGTAAGCGGAGACTGAAGCTAAACCAAGGAGGTAATCAACAGAAACGTCAAGAGCCTTCGCTATTTTTACCACGATGTCGATATTTGGTTTATGAACTCCATTTACATACCGAGAGATAGTAGCTTCGGTGGTGTTTGCTGCATCAGCAAGCCACTTCTGGTTTATACCCCGAGCCTCCATAATCCGGCTCAACTTTTCACTGAAATTTATCAATATATCACCCCTCTTACCATATTATTGCAACATTACGGATTTGTAAACATTTCTTACTAAAATTATAATTTACATATTGACACTTACCACAACGTAAGTTAGAATGATGATAAAGAAACACAGGAGGTGAGAGCATGAAAGCTTTAGAGCTAAAGCTGGCACGCATGAGGAAAAGGCTTAGCCAGCAGGATATGGCAGATGCTATAGGCAAATCCCTTGTATCGTACTCAAAAAAGGAACGGGGAGAAGTAAAGTTTACACCGGAAGAAATTACGATAGTATCTGCCAAGTTGGGACTTACGATGGAGCAAACAAACGATATTTTTTTTGACAACAACTTACCGTTTCGTAAGTCGGAGGACGAAGCCTCTCCTCAACTGCCTTAATTGTATCGCAGAAAGAAGGTGAAAAGAATGGAATGTGGCTGCATGAAAGATAGTGAAAACATCTATCTTCGCTGTAGAAAAGATGCTGCAAAATACAATGAAAGGCTTAAAAGCAGGGAGAATGCTGCGGAGTTACTGGGAGTGTCGGTTTCATCACTGGCAAATTACGAGCTCGGAGTAACAAAGGTAATACCACCGGATGTAATTATCATGATGGCAGACCTTTACAATGCTCCTCAGCTTAAAACTATATATTGTGCGAATGAATGCCCGATTGGGAAAGGGGCTCCGATAGCTACAGAAGTTAAGAGTATTGAGCAGGTGACAATTAAGCTTTTGAAAAGCCTTTCTCCCGAGAAGATTGATGAAATCAAGGAACAGCTTGTTGATATAGCGGAAGATGGAGTTATCGGCGACGACGAAAAACCGGACCTGGCGCAAATAGTTGAGTATCTTGATTATCTCATCAAGGCAGCCGGAGAGCTTAAGCTCATAAGCCAGAAGGTTCTCGGAAAGGGGAGGGGGGAATGAGCAGGATAGATGAGATTAGAGAAATTTTGGAAAAGGAGTTTGGAATAAAAACTGCGGAGGAACTGAACGAGGCTATTAAAAAAATGAAACCCATCGACATTGGATTGTTCGTTTCTCCACTAAAAAAAGAGGAGGCAATAGCATGAAAGCAATGTTAAAAAATGTTGAAATCGGTAAGACGGTTTTTTACGGAGGAAGAGAGGTTATGGTTCTTGACCACCAAGATGGAAAAACTCTCGTGCTTTGCAAAGAATCCATAGGAGACATGCCTTTTGACACTGACAACTGCAACGATTGGAAGAAAAGCTCGCTTCGCAAATACCTCAATGGAGAATTTCTGAACAGTCTTATAAAGACCTCGGATATGGAGAGGGATATCGAAGTAGCAGAAGTTGACCTTACGGCAGATGACGGCCTGACTGATTACGGAACAAGCTATGACAAGATTTTTTTACTGACTTGCGACCAGTACCGTAAGTACAGAAAATTAATTCCTAATTTGGATGATTGGTGGTGGCTTGCAACACCTTACAGCACAGCATCAAACGGATACGCCCACAGCGTGCGCAACGTCTGCTCCGATGGCGGCCTCGACTACAACATCGCCTACTGCGGCAACATCGGTGTTCGGCCCGCTTGGTTTCTTAAATCTGATATCTTGGTATCTGATGAGGAAGAAGAAAGCGGGTGCGCATGTATTGTTTCCGAAAGGACATTGGAGTCGTACAGCACAAGACAGCTCTTGGAAGAGCTTATCAGAAGAGAAGGGTTAGAAAAACATGAGGACGAGGAAGAGGAATAGACGAACGAGTCTTAGGCCGCGCTTTATCGTCCTGCTTGTTTTTTCAATGGCTGCATCGATTGCAGTTACATCACCTAAAGAAACGGGAAATGCGGTTCTGATAACAGAAAACCCTGAGACGAAAACAGAAAAACAGCTTTATATAACAGAAACCAATGAATCCGTACCGGCATTGGAGGTAGTAGAAGCTGATGAGACAGAAAATGAAGGGTTTATCCTCTACGATGTGCCGCTTGATGCAGAACTCCAGAAATACACCTACGATATTTGCACTGAAAACAACGTGGATTACAAAATGGTACTGGCAATGATGGGACAGGAAAGCAGCTACCAGGAAGATGCAATAAGCAAGACCAAAGATTACGGTATTTTGCAGATTAACCAGATTAATCATAAGTGGCTTAAAGACAAGCTCGGCATAGAAAACTTCCTGGATGCAAAACAGAACATATTGGCCGGAGTTTACATGCTGGCTGACCTGACAGATAAATACGCAGACATTGATAAAGTTTTGATGGCTTACAACTGCGGAGAATCAGGTGCCCAGAAGCTTTGGAAAAAAGGAATATACAGCACAGAATACAGTCGGAAAATCCATCAGTTGATGGATGAGATGACGGAGATGGAGGAAGCAAATGAAAAGATGGATTAAAAAAAACTGGCTTTACATAGCTGCGGTGCTTGCAGGAGCAATACTAACTCCTTATGCAGTACAGATTGCAGCAAGGGAAAGAGGATATAGCGGAGCATTCGGAGGAGAGTTTCTCGTTATACCGTTGTTTATCCTCATAGTTCAGCTTGGGTATAGCATTAAAGATATGTTTGATGGCTTTAAGGAGGTGAATGTAAGTAATGAGTTTGGAAGAAAGGCTCAAGCAGGCGAGGATATACGCTGAGGAAAAGCTCGGATTCAAGGTTCCGGAGGATGAATACCAAAGCATACTGGCTTATGCAGTAAGGAAATTAGGCTATATCAAGAAAGACGAAGATTACCTGCCATTGCTGCTTGAGACCGAAATTACAGACTTCTATATGAGACGATACATCAACATGCAGTCAATGCTCATTATGACTCAAAGGGAAAATTCAGAAATGATGACGGTGAGGGGGTGAGAAAATGTGTTCTGTATGTTTGCAAATGCCATGCCATCCAAGATGTCCAAACGCTCCGGAACCGGTGGCGGTTTATAACTGCTCGAATTGCGGAGAAGGGATTTTGGACGGAGATGAATACGTCGAAATTGACGGCGAGTATATCTGCATGGACTGCCTCGATAACATGACAACCAAGGAATTGTTAGAAACATGCGGGTATGAAGTTGAAACGGCGGAGGTGGATTGCGGATGGTAGATGTTACGTTGCCAAAATTTCCTGAACTGACCTTTGAGCCGAAGAAGCACATCTATAAGCTCAACGGCATCTACATACCGAGCGTAACCACAGTAATGAGGCCGTTATCCAACGAATTTTACAAAGATGTCGATGAAGATATCCTCAACGCAGCGGCAGACAGGGGAAGGGCGGTGCACAACGGTATTGAAAACTATGTCAAGTTTGAAATTGAGGATATTGCTCCACAGCACAGAGGGTACTTTGACGGATTCCTTAAATGGATGGCTGATTTTAAGCCAATTCCTATAGAAACAGAATGCAGAGTTTATCACAAGTATCTCAGGTATGCAGGCACGGCTGATATGCCGTGTGTAATCGGCAAAAACCTGGTATGCGTAGACTTCAAAACGTCGGCAGAAATAAACCGGATGCTGACGGGAGTACAGCTTGAAGCATACTCCAAAGCTTATGAGAGTCATGGAGTCAAGTTTGACGAGAAGGCCATCGTACATCTGAAAATCGATGGGACCTACTCAATGGAAAGGTATAAAGCTAACGATAGCGAAAGCTGGGAGGTTTTTGGTGCGCTCCTCACAATCTGGAACCATCAACAAAAATATAAACGGAGGTAGAAATTATGAGTATTTCAGCAGTTAAAGAAGAAGTCGTGGCCGTACTTCCCACGACGGTAACACCGGACGAAAAGAAGATATCGAAAGAGGTAACGGCAATCGAATTCCAGGCAGAATCCATCATCATTCAGGATGATGCAGATTACCAGCAAGCTGCCGAGTTTGGGAGGACTATAAAGCAGAAAGCGGCTGAGGTAGTCGAGTTCTTTAAGCCAATGAAAGATTCGGCATACAAGGCTCACAAGGAAATATGCGACAGGGAAAAGATGATGCTGACACCTCTCAAGAATGCAGAGAACATCCTCAAGAAAACAATGAGTGCATATGCGCTGGAACAAGAAAGAAAGCGTAAAGCCCTGGAAGAGGAAATGCGTAGAAAGGCAGAAGAAGAGGCTAACAGGAAAATTGAAGAGGCAATAGCCCTTGAGGAACAAGGAAAAATCGAAGAAGCAGAAGCTGCTATGCTCGATGCCCAGATAACAGACTCGGTTGCAAGAGGAGCAACCCTGGTAGTTGAAAAACCGAAGGCGGAAGGAGTTTCCGTAAGTAAGGACTGGGAAATTGTATCGATTAACGATGCGATAGTTCCCCTCAAGGTAGCAGGAGTAACCATAAGGCCGGTTGACGAGAAAGCAGTCATGAGACTCATCAGAGCGTCAAAAGGCACGGTCAGCATCCCTGGGGTAGTCTACAAAGAAACTGCAAAAATGAGTTTTAGGAGGTAGTTCATATGTCCAATAGTTTGATGGTCAAATATGACACAGCTTTTGGAGCCGTTGAAATTACGGCGGAAGATGTAAAGAAATACCTGGTAAGAGGCGGAGGGAATATCACAGACCAGGAAATCAAACTCTTCCTGGAATTGTGTAAGTACCAGAAGCTCAATCCGTTTGTTGGAGAGTGCTATCCTATCAAGTTCGGAAATGACTTCCAGCTTGTAGTCGGATATGAAACCTACAAGAGAAGAGCGGAAGAAAACCCGACATACGCCGGAAGAAAGTCTGGAATAGTCGTTCTTCGTGGAGACCAGGTAGTGCAGAAAGAGGGTACATGCCTCTATCCAAAAGAGGAGCTTATCGGCGGGTGGTGCAGAGTATTCCGCAAAAAGAATGGCGAGATTGAAGAGACTTACAAGGAAGTCAGCCTGAAAGAATACGATAAAGGCCAAGCCAACTGGAAAACCAAACCTTGCACAATGATTGAAAAGGTTGCGGTTTCACAGGCACTGAGAGCAGCTTTCCCTCGTGATTACGAAGGACTTTACACGGTAGAGGAAGCGGGTCCGGAAGGATATGTAGATGCTGACTACCATGTGGTTGAAGAAGACGAACCAATTACACAGGAACAAAGGCAGCAAATGTTCGCACTTGCTCAAGCGAATTTTGGAAAAAAGAAAGGCAATGAGCTGATAGCATCACTGATAGCGGAAGAAGGTTTCCAGTCCACGACAGGAATGCCGACATCGGTTTACAAGAGAGTGATGGGAAAAATCCAGGAAGCCATCGACAAAGCGAAGTCCGGAGATGAGTCCCCAAAAGATGAGGACAAAGGCAATGAATCCTAATAATGAAACAAGCAGGGGGACCCTGCAACGTCCCCCTGCTTCATAAAGGAAGTGAGGTTGAATGTAATGAGCAAGTCCTATTTAAAGGCAGGCGATAACTGTAATGGGTAGATACGCAAATATACATTCTGGCATCTGGACTGACCAAAAAATACCTAACTTATCACTTGAGGAAAGATTATATTTTATTTATTTACTCACCTCGCCACATTCAAACATGATAGGGTTTTATAGATTACCACTCATGTATGCTTGCTATGATATGAGAGTTGATGAAAAACAAATAAAAAAATGGAACGATAGCCTTATTAAAGCGGAAATGATAGCTTACGAATACGCTACCGATATGGTATTGATACTGAATTATCTCAAGTACAATCCTATACTGAATATTAAGCAAGCCAAAGGAGCGTTAAATCAAATAAAAAATTTGCCTCATAACGGACTATATAACAGATTCCTACAATGTATTGATAAGTATGCAAATGAATATCGTGACCTATTCGATACCTTATCAATACCCTATCAATACCCTATCGAAGATACAGGTACAGATACAGGTACAGGTACAGATACAGGTACAGGTACAGAAGAAGAAACAGATACAAATTCGCCGTGTGTAAAAACGCAAAAAAGAGTTGAAAAAATAAAGTATGCAGACTACGTAAGCATGAAGCCGGAAGAGTACCAAAAGTTAGTTGATGAATACGGAGAGCAGTTTACAAAAGCTTGTATTCAGAAGCTTGATTTTTATAAAGGCTCGAAAGGGAAGACCTACAAGGATGATTACCGAGCTATTCTTTCCTGGGTGGTAGACGAAATCAAAAAGACGAACCCTGGACTTATTCAGCAGGCAAGCAAACCGGAAACTCAGAACGGAGGGAACCCGTTCGCAAAATACAAGAGAGGAGGCGATAACGATGGAAGTTAGTTACATACTGGGGTCTGTTATAGGAAAGGCGTACGAAAACCAGCCCAAACGTGATGATGACTATATCGGTAAAGACGGCCTCCTTTACTGTGGAAAGTGCAGGACTCGCAAGCAGCAAATTATCTCTCTTCCGGACAATCCTTCAAAGACGTTCAAAGTTCCAGTTATGTGCAAATGCCGAGAGGAAGAGTACAGAAGAGAACAGGAGGAAATGAGAAAGCGGGAGGAGATGGAACGGGTTGCACGGCTTAAAGGCAATAGTCTTATGGATGAGAAATTCAGAAGCACCACCTTTGATACGTTTGAAGTTATAAAAGAAAACGCCAAGCTTTATAAGATGTGCTTAAGGTATGCAGAGCACTTTGATGAGATGATGGAGAAGAATCAAGGGTTGCTCCTTTACGGGCCTGTAGGAACGGGAAAAAGCTTTGCTGCTGCTTGCATAGCAAATTATCTGCTCGACCGGATGGTTCCTGTGGTAATGACATCGTTTGTGAAGATACTGCAAAGCGTTCAGTTTTTCTCAGGAGAAGACGAAGAACAGAAATTTATAAACCGGATGAATGAAGCAAAGTTGCTTATCATTGACGACCTCGGAGCCGAACGAAACACAGATTTTGCCCTGGAAAAAGTTTATAACATCATCGACAGCCGTTACAGAGCAAGAAAGCCTCTCATCCTTACCACGAATCTTTCCCTTATGCAGATGCAGGAAACCGCGGATATACGGTACTCAAGAATCTACGACAGGATATTTGAAATGTGCTATCCGGTTGAGTTTAACGGTCCTTCCTGGAGGAAGGAAGAAGCGGCCAAAAGGTACGATGAGATGACTAAGTTTTTGGAGGGAGAGGCGTGAAGATAAAGATATTTATGGAAGCAGACAGGTTGACGGTAGCGGCCATCCTTGTGAAAAACGGTTATACCGTACGGCAAGGCAAAGAAAAGAGGACCAGCACGGGTAAGAGCTATGATTACTACCTTGAAACACTGGACGATGAAAACGCAGGAAGGGAGGATGATAAAGAGTGAAGGTAAGATTTACGGTCCTGGGTGAACCGCAGGGGAAAGGAAGGCCGAAGTTCAGCAAGCGAGGAGACTTTGTAGTCACCAGGACACCGGACGAAACAGTTATTTACGAGAATCTTATTCAGACGGAATTTTTAAGACAATGCGGAAATGTGAGATTCAACGATAATGACTATCTTGATATGAGAATTATGGCCTACTACTCGATACCTTCCAGTGCAAGCAAAAAGAAGCGACGGATGATGATTGAAAAAGAGATAAGGCCGACTAAAAAGCCGGATGCAGACAACATCATCAAGGTAGTAGCGGATAGCCTCAACCAGGTAGCATACAGGGATGACTCGCAGATAGTGGACACGATGATAAGAAAGTATTACTCAGAGCAACCAAGAATTGAAGTGGTTATTCAGACCACGAAAGAATAAGGAGGATTATATCATGAATCAGCAAAACGTATGGGCTTTAACGCTCAGCAGTGACACATTCAATGCTCTCAAATCGGATTTCGACCAGGTATTAAGAAAGACTCTCACCAACATGGAGAACAAAGAGAGTGAACAAGCAGAGCTTACAGTTAAACTGAAAATTTCACTCATGAAAGAACAAGCTCCAAACTTTGATTCGTTAATCCCAGGCGCACAGAGAGAAGTAATCAAACCTAAGTTTGACCACAAAGTAAGCTCGGTAATGCAGATTAAAGACGAGAAAACGGGAACCTTAAGTGGCAATTATGAGTTAGTTTGGGACGGAGAGCTCGGACAATACGTAATGAGGGAGATAAAAGACCCTCAGCTTAGCATCTTTGAGCATGACAAAGAGGTTTATGATGAGGATGCTCTTAAAGGCAGGAAAGTCTTAAGCATTACTGGCTCAACAGAAGAATTTGTAGACGCAGATTACAGAATAGTGGATGAGGATATGGAAGAAGACGAAGATGACAGCAATGATACTGAGGACGAAAACTTGCCTGACGATGAGCTGGAAGATGACGAAACGGAAAACGTTCAGGATACGGACGAAGATTTTTACGACGGATATCAGTACGACAGTCCGGAGGAGGAAGACGATGGAACTGCTATTTAAGGCTGTACAAGCAGAAATAGATAGGGAACTGCAAAGGGCGGAAGTCAAGTTTGGACCTAAGAACAATTCCCCTCATGAATCCTATGCAGTAATCAAAGAAGAACTTGAAGAAGCAATGGATGATGCAATGGAAGTTGCTATACATCTTGAGAGGTATTGGGATGCAGTGAAAACAGACGACAGAGATGAGCAGAACAGTATCCTTTTAGACCTTAAAAGAATAGCTGCACTGGCAGCCTGTGAAATGATACAGGTAGCAGCTATGGCTCAAAAGGCTCTCAATGGATACGAAAAGCAGAAAAATTACGCTGTAACGGGGACTGGGAGGTGAGAGAATGAACGAAACAAAGATTGAATGGTGCGATATGAGTTGGAATCCGGTAACAGGTTGTTTACATGACTGTGAATACTGTTACGCAAAAAGGATAGCCAATAGGTTTAAAAGACCGTTTGAAGCAATAATGTTTGAGAACGCAATTGAAGAAAGCGACAGGTTATTTGAGGTTGATAAGAAGGATGTCAAATATCCATATCCATTTGCATTTAAGCCTACGTTTCATACATACAGGATTAACGAACCGAAAATAAAAACAAAGAGCAGGACGATATTTGTATGCTCGATGGCAGACCTTTTTGGAGACTGGGTTCCGGAAGAATGGATATTAAAGGTGTTTGATGCTTGCAAGGCAGCCCCACAGCATAAGTACCTGTTCCTCACAAAAAATCCCAAACGTTATCTTGAACTTGAAAAGAAGAGACTCCTTCCCTGGGAAGATAACTTCTGGTTCGGAACAAGTGTAACAAAGCCAGATGATAACTTTGCATGGTTCAGAGAAAAGAAATTCCACTGGTTCATATCTATGGAACCGCTACTTGAAGGAATAGATATTACTACTGGATCAGGGGTAATTTTACCGGAGTGGGTAATCATCGGTGCAGAAACAGGAAACAGGAAAGGCAAAGTAGTTCCTGAACGGGAATGGCTGAGCAAAATCGTTGAAGACTGCCGGACCTACAACATTCCGGTATTTATGAAAAACAGCTTAAAACCTATCTGGGGTAAAGACATTATCGCTGAGTATCCTTGGTAAAAGGAGGGGATGTGGGAAAATGAAAACCTACATGAACCGAATTGATAGAGAACACCATTTGATGATGTTAGTTACATGGGATTACCTGGGAAATTGGCTGGAAAAAACGAGCTGTCTTACCACAGAAGAAAGGAAAAGGATAAAAACCGCTGCTACTCATCTACTACATGCCAGCGACAGCATAGTAGGAAGACTTGAAGTAGACTATGCAAAGAAATTGATGAGGGATGCAAAAAACACCGAAGTCAGGATAGTTGACAGAGTAAACGAGAAGCTGGGGAGGACCGAGGAAGGAAGGTATATAGAAATTGAGGATTTGTACGACCTTGCCAGCTTCTCCTTAAAAGAATGTGTCGGGTGTAATAAAACAAATCACAAAGAGTGTGAGCGGTACAAGCTTTTCATGAAACTCAACATACCGGTAGCCCAAGAGCAGACAGACGGTTGCCCATATGAGAATTAAGGGGGATAGATATGAAAGACAAATTTATAAGTATATTCGAGGAAAATATTCAAAGAGATGGCTCAACTGAGCTTCTTAACTGGCTTAAAAAGTCGGATTTCTTTACAGCACCGGCAAGTACCAAATACCATCTGAGCAGAGAAGGCGGATTATGCGAACATAGCATTCATGTTTATGAAAGGCTGCTCAACTATGTGACCCGTGAGATGATAGACGTTTCCATGGAGACTATTGCGATATGCGGATTGTTGCACGATGTTTGCAAAGTTGATTTTTATAAGACGGAGCTTAGAAACGCAAAGGATGAACACGGGCAGTGGGTTAAAGTACCGTATTATACGGTAGAGGATAAGCTCCCATACGGGCACGGTGAAAAGTCGGTATACATAGTAAGCGGTTTTATGAGGCTCTCCAGGGAAGAAGCAATGGCTATCAGGTGGCACATGGGAAGTTTCGACGACTCTGTAAGGGGAGGAAGCTACACCCTGAACAATGCATTTGAAAGGTATCCACTTTCACTGATGCTTCACATAGCAGACCTTGAAGCTACTTACCTGGATGAAAAAGAATAAGCCATGAAGATAGAAACGTACTATATGTGCCCTGTATGTACTCGGCAATACGAAACGTACAGCGAAGCGATTGAATGCCGAAATAGTCATCCTGTAGTTAAAAAGCAGATGTATTATTGTGAAGCATGCGGACAAGGCTGGAACCCAGATGCAATTTGGGGAGCAAAAGGAGCAGCAGACCGAGCCAGAAAATGTGAACAGGAACATAGAGACAAAGGAGAATTTGAAGAAGTAAGCACTCGAACCTTCTTTCTAAGCGGAGGAAGGCACGGTAAATACTACGGACCTTAGTCAGATGGAGGAAGTGGGTTGAACATGTATTATGGACGATGCTTCCTCTGCGGTGAGTGGGGGCTGCTGGAAGAACATCATATCTTCGGGGGAGCTAACCGGAAGAAATCAGAAAAATATGGTCTTAAGGTAGGACTCTGCGGAGATAAGTGCCACAGGAACGGGAAGAAGGCAGTTCACCGGTGCGCTGAAACAGCCCAAAAGCTCCATGAATACGGGCAGAGGAAGTACATGATTGAAAAAGGAGCTTCTATTGAGGAGTTCATAAAGGAATTTGGAAGAAATTATTTATGAGGAGATGAAGAAGATGTCAACGATTGAAAGGGTAAAAGACAAAACAGAAGGTCCACTGGATGGAGTATCTCTGAATGCCTATTGCGTAGTTACAGACTTTGGCAATCAGGGAGGAAAGGTGAAAATCAAAAAGCAGAAAGTGCATCCGTGCAACATCAAAGCCAGCTACGAAATAGGCACAGTATCCTTCTCTGTAAGAAACAGAAAAATAATGGTTGCTGTAAGACTTGATGAGTTAATGGAGGTATTAAAAGAAGCTTCACTGGCTGCTATGGAAACGAGAGAAGAGAGCAAGAAAAACAACGGGGAGGTAAAACAATGAGAAAGCTATTTACATCAGAATCGGTAACAGAAGGACATCCCGATAAAGTGTGCGACAGGATATCTGACGCAGTGCTTGATGCAATACTCGAAAAAGACCCATACGCAAGAGTTGCCTGTGAAACAGCAGTAACTACCGGCATGGTACTTGTTATGGGGGAAATATCCACGGACAGTTACGTGGACATTCCTGGGACTGTCCGTAGGACGTTAAAAGAAATCGGATATGACGGACCGGAAGCAGGGTTCGATGGAAACACGTGTTCCGTATTAACGGCCATAGACGAACAAAGTCCAGATATAAGCATGGGGGTTATGGGTTCCTTAGAGGCAAAAAACGGAAGCACAGACGAAATGGACATACTGGGAGCGGGGGACCAAGGAATAGTTTTCGGGTATGCGTGCAATGAAACTCCTGAGTATCTTCCACTTCCAATTGTTTTTGCTCATAAACTGGCATATAAGCTATCCCAGGTGCGAAAAAACGGAACAATTCCCTTCATACTTCCGGATGGGAAAACTCAGGTAACAGTGGAATATGGAAGCAATGGGGAACCGATAGGAATTGATACTATTGTTATATCAACACAGCATAAACCTGATGTGAGTCAAGAAGAATTAAAAGAAGCTGTTATTACGCACGTGCTTGATGAAGTTGTAGATGAATACATTGAAAAACTCGGACTAACGGGCAAAAACGTAAGTTTATTTATCAATCCCACCGGACGTTTTGTAAAGGGAGGACCTGCCGCAGACAGTGGATTAACCGGCAGAAAAATCATAGTGGACACCTACGGAGGGTTGGGAAGGCACGGAGGAGGAGCATTCTCCGGAAAGGACCCAACGAAAGTAGACAGGAGTGCCGCATACATGGCGAGATATATAGCAAAGAACATTGTGGCATCCGGATATGCGGATAAGTGCGAAATCCAGATAGCATATGCAATAGGCGTGGCCGAACCGGTATCAGTTTACGTGGATACTTATGGTACAGGAAAGAAAGTTGATGACCTGACTCTTACAAAGGCAGTATTGGAATGTTTCGATATGAGGCCAAAAGCCATAATTGACAAGCTTGACCTGAGAAGACCAATATACAAAAAAACCTCTGCTTATGGGCATTTCGGGAACATCATAGGAGACGAAGACCGAACCTGGGAAAAGACAGATATGACTATAAGCTTTGACGAAGCGGTAAAGCAGGTAATAAGAAGATGACAGACGCAAACGTTCAGCCGAGAAGAGGAGATATATTCATGGCGGACCTCACTCAGCATAAGATAGATTCCGTATGCGGAGTAAGGCCGGTGCTTATAATCCAGAACGATAAGGGAAATCTCCACAGCACAAGCGTAATCGCAGCCCTTATAACAAGCAAGCCTAAGAAATATCTCCCGACACATGTAAAGCTCTATCCTGATTGTGGTCTTCGGAAGAAAAGCATCGTTCTCTGTGAGCATATAATCACTCTGGAGAAAAGTATGCTGAAATCCTATATAGGAACTGTAGTAAATACCAAAGCAGAGAAGCAGTTGAACCGAGCCCTCAAGGTTTCTCTCTCCCTCGACCCCGAAGGGGGAGAGGGGAGGAAACCGAGGTAGGGGGAGGAAAAAGGAAAGGCCGCCTCCACCGTGTTAACGACTTAGCGGCCTATAATCTATTCGACAAGAATATTTTACCAGGCTCGCAATCAAAAATCAATATAACGGTAAGAGGGGGTTAAAGGCATGAGCCAAAAGAAATATAAAAAATTAGACCACGAGACCATAAAGGAAATTACTGATATTGTAATTGAAAAGTATAAGGAAGAAGCTGAGAAAGAAAGAAAGGCACGTTATGACAAGAGACTCAGAAACACCAAAATGCTGCTTAGAAATTTCAGGGAGTTATCAGAACATAGCGAAAACGCAATCTACGAAGCAGCACAGGTTCATGACGAAAGCCTTGCTGAAATCCTTGAAATAATGAGCGGAAATTATTTCGGGAAAGAAGAGCTTTATATAGACAGCATCAAAAAGAGTTCGGCAAGAACAAGAATCATCATTGAACACGTAAAAGAGATGATGAGAATATACGAGTCGTACTGCATGAGGTCACAAAAGCCGGAAGACAAACGCAGATATAGGACGGTTTGCAGCCTATACATAGACGAAAACCCCAAAACTGTGCAGGAAATTGCAAAAGAAGAGGCCATTGATGAAAGGACAGTTTACAAGGATGTTGACGCCGCCTGTGAGAAGCTGTCGGCCTTGATATTTGGCGTTGAGTGGCTAAACCGATAGGAAAAATTATTCAGGGCAAAAAGTGGGCATTGACAAGGCAATTACGATATCGTAAGATGGTATCGATGAAATTGGGTAATGTCACACCATAAAAAAGGACTGCACGAAAAGCCCAAATTTCGCTCCTATCCGGTTATTTTAAGTAAATACCTCGCTCTTTCGTTTGACTCCAGACGGTAAAATGTTAGAATGATTACAAGGAACAAATTACCGAATGGTAAGAAAGGAGGCGAGGGAATGGTTAAGAAAACGGATATCGTGAGGGAATTGGTAAAAGCAGGGGAATATAAAAAAGCCCTGAAAATAGCCAAAGACTTCCGGCTCGGAATTACGCCAGCTCAATCCAACAGCATGAAAAAGGCGTACGAATGCATGGTCCACAGTAGATTTTATCTCTCCATCGGTGAGGATGTTCCAAAAAGAATAGAGGAGGGAGTAAACGTACTGGTTGGCCTATACGGTTAGGAGCGATAGAATGTTGAAAATTTATACAAGCAGGTATCAAAATCCGGAACTCTCAAATGGGAGTTATACGGTAGTTGGGATAACGAGGGGAGCACCGAAGTTTCCACTTCGGTATGTACTGGCAGGAAACATTATAGAAATAGCACCGCCAGGTTATCTCTTTAATGAATATGACCGAACAAGATTCACCAGGCCATATTTCGCAAATATGGACAGAGTAGGAGTGGCAAGGATAAGGTCAATTCTCAATCAGTATCTTGCGTTAGGAAAAGACGTAGTGCTGTGTTGCTACGAAGACGTAACAAAACCTGGTGAATGGTGCCACAGATTGGTTTTTGCTGAATGGTGGAAAGCAAGAACCGGAGAAACGATAGAAGAATTGCAAGACCCTTCCACCTATAAAGCCAAGAAAGGTTCCGGTTTAATATTACCGAAGAAAGAACCGGAAAAGCATAAAGAACCGGAACCAGAACAATTATCATTATTTGGTTTGCAACCGCCGATAGCTTAGTGGCAGAGCACCTGGCTCTTTACCAGGAGGGCGCAGCGTTCAATTCCTGCTCGGCGGACCAAATATAGAAACAAGGCATCGTATGAAAAGTACGGTGCCTTTTATGTTGCATATGCAAATTATCAAGAAAGAAAGGAAGGTGAATATTGTGGCTAAATTTCAGAACCCAGGAGCATTTTTTCTGGGAACATTGGTAGCGGCAGAACAGAAATTCCTTAAGCCTTTAATTGAAAATGCCAGAAAGAATGGATATACGAGATTCGTAGAACCTTGCGCCGGAGCTTTTGCAATGGCTCATCTTGCAGTGCAGGCGGGATACAAGCCGAGCGAGATAGAAACAAGCGATGTTGCTATGTTTACTACCATCATGGGTTATGCCATCACTGGACAGTCGTTGAAAGAACTGGAAATCAAGGCTCATGGATTTACTGACGAAGAGCTGCTTGACCCTGCGACCGCTTTGTTTGCTCAGCTCTACCTGCGAGCGGCAAAACAGGCAGGGAAAGAATACTATTACAACATTATGATGGACCTGGAGTACAGAAGAGAGCAGCATATCAAAAACATCAATGAACAGCTCCAGAGGGCGAGAGATGTGCTACATGGAATGAGTTATAGACCTCTTGATATGTGGGTACATCTTGATGAGGTTATTGATGACCCCCACACTTTAGTAATAGCTAATCCTCCGACCTATGCTGCCGGTTTTGAAAAATGGTATGACACCGGAGGGAAGATGACATGGAAGGAGCCTGAGTATAAAATATTTGACCCGAAAACCGGTCTTATAGAGCTAATGCGTAAATGCGAAGATGCAAAATGCCTTGTTATCTGCTACGAAGAAAATGAACCAGGAAAAACTGCTGGGCATCCCATATTCGCACGGTACGGGGTAAGAAACGGCATAAATGTATATTTGACGACCAACAGACCGGATGAAGCAACGGCACTGGCGAAAGGCAAAAAGGTAACAAGGCCCAATGAAAGCAAGCTCAATCCTCTTGATTGTTCAATATTGCCAAGGGATTATGTCATAACCGAAAAATCAAAGGTTCAGCTATGTCAGGTTGAACGGTCAGAGGCTCAGTATTACAGGCAGCTCTGGACACATAACTTCGTAGGCTCCTCAGCTCCCATAAACATAGCTGTCCTCATCGACGGAAAAATTGCCGGTGTTTTTGGGCTTGATAAGTCGGCTCTGACTATGGGAGCTTTCGGGACACAAGTTAGCAATGCCGTATTTCTTATGTATGGAATGACGGTTCCACACAAAGAGTATCGGCTCAATAGGTTATTAACCATGCTGGCACAGAATGAAGACTTCATCCTTAGCTTATGTACTGACCTTGAAAAAGAAAAGGCAAAGACACTGAAAACAGTACAAATGACCAAATATCCGGAAGCAAAGGAAATGAGGGGAATCATGAAGCTTACCAAGAAGGTTCCGGATAAGAAGTACGGATTCAGGCTTACCTATGAATCTGACCTGGTCAAGAGAAACGAAAAAGAAACTCTCAAAGAGTGGTTATGGAGGGAAGAAAGATGGAAGAAGCAACGGGCAAAATCCAAGTTGATAAGTTAGCCGACCTGGGTTCCGGCCTTATTATAGCAAAAGTCAAAATTGCCAACATAAAGGAGCAGGACATCAACGCCAGAATAATGAAGCCGGAGATGTTCAAGCAGTTGGTTGACAATATAAAAAAGAGGGGGCAACTTGAAAGCCTCCCTTTGTGCGTTTTGGTCGGAGATAAGATTGAAATTATATCGGGACATCACAGAATACGTGCGGCACGTGAAGCTGGCATGGATGAAGTTGTAGTCATACTGGATATCAGCGGCTTAAGCCGTTCTCAAATAGCAGCAAAACAGATTGCCCATAATGCCATCTCCGGATTTGATGACCAGTCAACGCTTAAAGAGATAGTGAAGCTCATCGAGGATGTTGACGACATGCTTGAAAGCTATATCGGAAAAGAAATCCTCGAACAGCCGATGGCCGAACTTGAGAAGCTCTTGTCTCCGAAGGTTGAATTTGACTGGAGGAACATAACATTTACGTTTCTGCCTCACCAGTTGAAAGACCTGGAAAAACTCATTGCTGCACTGGAAAGCACAAAGCCAGACTTTATAGGGGTTGCTCCTATCGAAGAACATAAGCCTTTCATGGAAGCAATTAACAAGTACCAGAAGTTTGCCAATGTCAAGAATACCGGTTCTGCTATTCATGCAATGATACGATGCACTGAGCAGATGTTTGAGGACATTGGATACGAGGAAAGCCAGGAATGGGTACAGCTTACTTCAATATTTGGCAGCAGTGCTGTTCCTAAAGAAGCAGCAGATGTTATTTCGGAAGCTGTCAAAAAGATGTGTGAGGAAGGAATTGTCGGCCAGAAAAACAAGTGGCAGGCTATTGAGTATTGGGCTGCTGATTTTCTTGCCGGAAGGTAGGTGATATAGATGGCTGCACCTAAGAAATACAATCCGAAATATCACGATGCCTGGGCGTGGTCACTTGCCATGAAGGGATGTGACAACAAGGAAATAGCTGAGGCGATGGGGGTATCAGTCAGGACAATTCTCAGATGGTCCAAAACAACCGATGCTAACGGAAACGAAGTTCTCACATCGTTCGGCGAAGCGTTGCAGGAAGGGAAGGATGCAGCAGATGCCAAAGTTGAAAAGAAGCTTTACGAAAGGGCACTCGGATATGATATCGAAGAATCGGAGAACGTTGTTGACATAGACACTAACGGAAACATCAAACCGGTTAGGAGAAAAACTACCAAGAAGCACGTTCCTCCGGACACGATGGCAATTATGTACTGGCTCAATAATCGCAGACGAGGAGAATGGTCTCAGAAGCAGGATGTGAACATAAGCACGGACAATGGAGAGGATGTGGTAATCTACATGCCTGCGAATGGGCGTGATAGTGATGGCTAATAACGTCCGAATACTGAAACCGCAGGAGGGGCCACAGGAAGCGTTTTTATCGTCTTCTGCTGACATAGTGATATACGGAGGTGCTGCTGGAGGAGGAAAGACTTATGGGTTACTGCTTGAGCCACTGAGACACAAAAACAACCCAAAGTATGGCGCAGTAATCTTCCGAAGAAATGCAATCCAGGTAACGATTGAAGGAGGTTTACTTGACGAGAGCCGTGAAATCTACGCTGGAATCAGAGGAGCGGAGCTCAGGATGTCCCCGCGTCCGACGTGGATTTTCAACGGTGGTGCGAAAGTTGGATTTGCCCACATTGAAAGCGACGATGACCTCCCAAAATGGCAGGGAGCTCAGATATGTTATATCGGATTTGATGAGCTCACGCACTTCACTGAGCACCAGTTTTTCTATATGCTCATACGTAACCGTTCGACGTGCGGCGTAAAACCGTATATCCGAGCGACATGTAACCCAGATGCGGATAGCTGGGTGGCTAAGTTCATTGAATGGTGGATAGACCAAGACACCGGATACCCTATTCCGGAACGTTCAGGTGTGATTCGCTGGTTCATCCGAAGAAATGAGGTAGTCACATGGGCAAACACGAAAGAAGAACTCTGGGAACGCTTCAATCTGGTCACACCGGAAGAACGCAGAGAGCCCAAGTCGGTCACATTCATTGCCAGCACAGTTTACGATAACAAGATACTGTTGGAGAAAGACCCGTCGTACCTTGCTAACCTTAAAGCCCAGTCCCTCATAGAGAGAGAACGCATGCTCCATGGAAACTGGAAGATAAAACCGGCAGCCGGATTGTTCTTTAAGCGAACGCAAGTCAATATGATACCGACCATACCGGAGGATGTTGTCAGATGGGTTAGAGCATGGGACCTTGCGGCGACCACTGATGAGGAGAGCAAGGAGTCGGCCTTCACAGCAGGAGTACTCATAGGGAAAAGAAGAAATGGCCGATATGTGGTAGCGGATGTCATCAACGAACGGATGTCGGCATCCGATGTTAGGACTACCATAAAGAACACGGCGACTACAGACCTTGTTCGCTTCAAGAGGGTTCGGATTAGACTTCCACAGGACCCAGGGCAGGCAGGAAAAGAACAGGCCCAAAGTTACATCAAGTTCCTTGCTGGATTCGACGTTACTGCAATACCGGAATCCGGAAACAAAGAGGTACGTGCGGAACCGATGGCGGCTCAATGGCAAGCCGGAAATTTCGATGTAGTTGTTGGGGATTGGAACGAAATCTATTTCAACCAGCTTGAAAGTTTTCCTGCCAGTAAGTTTAAAGACATGGTTGATGCCAGCAGCTCGGCTTTTGCAGAGCTTGAACTTGAAAATGTATTCAACCTTAACAGCCTAATTACCTAAAGCGAGGTGAGAAAGTGAACGATTATAATGCTCGTAAAATAGCACAGATGCAAAGATTAGAAAGGGGAAAGCAAATAATTGCCGGTAAGGTTGACAGAGCAGATAATGCATACCGCAGAGATGGATATGTTAATCTGCTTAACAAGTACGGTACTGCGCAGGACAATACGACGGCATACTTTTTTGAGGGAGAGCCGACAGTACCGGATATGGACCTTGCCAGGCACTACGAAGGCGAAGGACTCTTCGCTAAAATAATTGACACCCCCGCCGAAGAGGCTGTGAAGCACGGGTTTGAGCTTGGCATCAACAATCCGGATATAGAAAGTTTTATCACAGATAGTCTTGACGAGCTGGATTGGGAGGAAAAAGCAGCTACAGCTATCAAGTGGGCTCGGCTTTACGGGGGAAGCCTCATAGTCATGCTGGTTGATGATGGAAGGGGATTGGAACAGCCGTTAGACTGGAAAAACATACGTAGCATTGATGAGCTGAGAGTGTACGAAAGAGCAGTAGTGCAGCCGGACTATACCAACATCTACAATTACGACCCGAAGGACCCAGCAAGAAGGACGACATCGAAATTCGGAATGCCGGAGTATTACCATGTTTTTAGTGCATACGGTACGTTTACAGTCCACGAAAGCAGGTGCTTGATATTCCGGAACGGCATCCTGCCAGAATACATCACTCAGTCGTATTATCGGTTCTGGGGAATACCGGAATATATAAGAATCAAGAGAGCACTGAGGGAAACAATAACGGCCCACGGAGATGCAGTAAAGCTGCTTGAACGTTCAGTACAGGCAATCTACAAGATGAAGAACCTGGCTCAGCTCCTTGCCACAAGCGACGGAGAAGACCAGGTTCTTAAGCGTTTACAGGTAATCGACATGGCACGTGGCATTCTTAACAGCATATCAATTGACGCTGAGGGAGAAGACTACAGCTTTCAGACATTCCAACTTTCAGGAGTAAAAGATGTAATAGATTCAACCTGCAATATGCTCTCTGCACTCACAAGCATACCACAGACGATACTGTTTGGGCGTTCGCCTGCCGGACAAAACAGCACAGGCGAGAGTGACTTGGAAAACTACTACAATTACGTCGAGAGGATACAGAAGCTGATGCTTAGAGGGAACCTCAAGACATTGATTGATGTTATTTTCCAGGCTGGACTTGCAAGCGGGAAAATACCTGAAATACCTGACTATAAGCTAAAGTTCTTACCATTGTGGAGCATGAGCGACACTGAACAGGCTACAGTAGAAAGCACAAAAGCTCAGACCAGTTACACAAAAGCCCAAACAGCCCAACTATACGTTGACATGGGAGCACTTGACCCATCAGAGGTAAGGGCAGGACTTGCTAAGACGGAAGAATTTAACGTCGAAGACTTGCTCGATGAACAAGACATTGAAGATGAAGACTGGGGATTAGCGGGCAATGTTCAAGAACAGTTTGGTGACGAAGGAGAAAAAGGACCACTTTATGTCCCGCCAGATATGTTTGTGGAAAATGTGAAACAGCCCAAGATGGATGAATCAGCGTGTACTTCTGCTGCAACCCTGATAATTAAGGATGGCGAGATACTCATTGGCAGAAGAAGGGACGGAACCGGATGGTGCGGACCAGGAGGGAAGATTGAAGATGGCGAAACACCGGAACAGGCAGCAAGGAGGGAGCTGAGCGAAGAGTTTGGTATAAAAGCAAATGAAATGATACCTGTCGGAGTGATGAACGGTTTGCCGGAAAGATACGGAGTGCCGTTCATTTTCTTATGTACGGACTATGACGGAATCCCGAAATGTGACGGCAAGGAAATGGAAGATGCCAGGTTTTGTAAACTTGATGAATTGCCTGAATTTCATTTGTTTCCACCATTCATGAAATCAGTATCCATGCTGTTAAAGGAGCTGAGACGTAAAGATGAATGACATAGCAATGAAGCAGGCGGCTCAGGCAGCAGTAAGGCCAAAATTTCGAGGCAACCAGAAGCTTAAAAGCAAAGTCCATACTTATTATCCCGAAAGCATAGAAAGAGAGTACCAGAGGGTCACAGACGCTTATATGAAGCTTGTGAAAGATGTCCTCAAGGAATATCTGCCTATGATTAAAGATGCGTTGATGCAGGAAAAAGGCAATGTACGCAAAGACGACATCAGGGACCTGGGGCTCGTTGTAAAAGATGCGTTTGATGCTATGCATAAACAGCTTGAGCAAAAGACCGAATCCTTCGGATTGCGCAGGAAGCTCGAAGCCCTTGCTCATCTTACGAGGAAGCTGACAATCAAAGAATGGAAAAAGGTGGTCAAACAAACCCTCGGAATTGACATCATGGACGACTACTATATGGGTGAGTTTTACCGTGAAGCTCTCAATGTATGGGTTGAGGATAATGTTAATCTCATCAAGACGATACCGAAAGACTCTCTTGGCAGAATGAAGGAAATCGTCCAGGAAGGATTTAAAGCCGGAAAGACAACGACTTCTATAGTTAAGGAGATACAACGTACCTACGGAATAGAAAAACGCCATGCAAGGCTTATAGCTCGTGACCAGACGGCCAAACTCCACGGGCAGTTGGCAAAAGCACAGCAGACAGACGCAGGAGTAAACGAGTATACATGGAGCACTTCCGGTGACAGCCGAGTGAGAGAACGGCATAGGGAACTGAATGGCAAAAGGTTCCGGTGGGATGACCCTCCGGTGGTTGATACCAAGACCGGCAGAAGAGCACATCCAGGCGAAGATTATCAGTGCAGATGTGTTGCGCTGCCGGTCTTTGATATAGATACAATCAATGTTCCGATTGCAAAAGGATAGGAGGTGCTGTGTGTGAAGAAATGACTTGCAAAACGAGAATCTTGGAAGAAAGGAGATTGAGACATGTCGGCAATAGCGATAGCAGCCTTGTGCAGACAGTTGATAGCAGAGGCAGAGGCAATCATCAAATATACCGAAGACATTGAAGCGACAAAGGCAATCGAAGGCGGTGCCGCTGCTCTGTTTGACGAACTGAGGCTTGATGAGCTTGAGCATATCCAGAAACTAACGCTCGAACTCACAGAAGCATTAAGCACAGGCGAAGAGGAAACTGGGGGTGAGGAATAGTGAAAGTCCCCCAATTAAGAAGGGTACTTAGACTCGACAGCATCAAGCTTGACGAAACGTATTTCACAGAAGAAGGGTATCTCATTGACCACCCGATTGTTACATCGTGTGGGATATTTGAGTACACAAATCCGGATGGAACAATCAGAAGGGAGCTAAGATTACCGGAGCATGTATTTGCTCAGAAAAGCCTGGATAGTTACGAGGGCAAGCCTATCATCATAACTCACGACGCAGGTGTCGTAGATAAAAACAATGTTGATAAGGAAATCATCGGCACAATGCTATCCAAGGGATACCAGGACGGAGACAACGTAAGAGTGAAAATAGTCATTCACGATACAGACAGGATGAAAGAGAGTGGGCTTAGAGAACTATCTCTCGGATACAACCTGACTCTTGATGAAACGCCTGGTGTCTGGAACGGTCAACCTTATGATGCCATCCAAAAAGACATCGAAATCAACCATCTTGCACTTGTAGCAAATGCCCGAGCAGGAGAGAAAGCTCGCCTGAATATTGACGGGCAAGAAACTAAATCAATTCTTAAAGGAGGTAAATCCATGAGTACAAAAACAAAAAGAAAGGACGGAGGCTCTATGACTCCAGAAGATTTCGCTGCCGCAGTTGAAGCTTTCAAGGCCAGAAGGGCAGCGAGAAATGCTGCTAAAGCAGGTAATGAAGGGACTGCATCCCAAGCAACACCTGCAAAAGACAGCGATGCAGAACCTGCCGCAGCTCCGGCAACATCTGTCGAGAAAACCATGTCCACAGATGAAACCATTCAGATGGTTAAGGACAGACGTGACAGGAGAGACCAGGAAGGAGACCCTGCTACTCCGGAAGCGGCAATGGGTATTATTGCCCAGCAGGATGAGGACATCGAAACACTGCTTGAAATCATCGAGGCTCTCAAGGCCGAAAAAGACTTTGGAGAGGCTGCACAGGCAGCAGACTGCAACAAAGATGAGGATGCGGAAGAAGGCAAGAAGGACAGCTCCGAAGACCAATCCGGCTCTCTCAATATGGATGCCGCTGATGCACTGTTCAGAACAAGACTGGAACTTGTCCGTATCGGAGACCGCTTGAACATCGATGGAATAGAGAACATGCCAATCATTGATGCAAAGAAGGCCATCATCAAAGCGGTTAATCCTCAAATGAGGCTCGACGGAAAAGGAAAGGCATATATCAACGCAGCCTTTGACCTGGCAAAGGAAACCCTCAATGCCAGAAAGGATACCAATTATCAGCGTTCTCAGATGTTCAATGCTGATAGCGCAAGACCGAATAGAAATGAAATCGGAATGTCTGCCGCAGAGAAAGCGAGAGCGAGGATGATTGAAAGAAAACAGAATGGAGGTAATAAGTAATGAGTGCACAAACAAGTTATGGGTTTGCAACTCCAAAAGGCGTAGCTGGCGGTCTTTTAGACATTGCGCCTTATTCCATTGACACCCGTGTCAACAATGAAGCTGCTGCTGACTCCCTTAAATATGGAATGGGAGTCGTGCAGGGGGATACCGCTGGAGTCGGGGTAAGAAAACCGATAAGCACAGATACAGCGGCAGTATTCGAGGGCATAGTTATGACTGGGTTCAGCAACCAGCAGACCATTGAAGGAAACGTAAACATCCTGCCCAACCAGAGTGTAGGAATTCTTCGTTACGGAAAAGCGTGGGCAAGAATCAAGTCTGGCGATACCCCTGCATATGGCGGAAAGCTCTATCTGATTATCAACGGAGCTGATGCAGGATTGTTTACTACCACATCAAGTGTCGACACCATTGAAATCAAAGGAAGATTTATAGGCAGCAAGGGTTCTGGTGATATAGCTCCTGTTGAGCTATTCAACCAGGCTCAAGCCTAAAAAGGAGGAGGACGAACAATATGAGCTATAACGCACAAATGCCGTCTACAGGTTACTCTGTAGCAGATTATGAAGCTCTTATGAGCTCTACTATTCCTGCTGCCCTTGTCGGGGTTCAGGGAATGAGATTTGACAGTGCTGAGGATGCATCAGTATTCTTCGCTCGTGAGCTTGACTACATCAAGAGTCAGTCTTACGACGTAGAATATCCAGAGTTTACTGCGTTGTCGATTTTTCCAATTTCCAGCGAAGTTAATCCTGGAGCTGAGACAGTAACCTACTACAGCTACGACAAGACCGGTATGGCTAAGATTATAAGCAATTATGCCACTGACTTACCGAGAGCTGACGCAAAAGGAAAACCCACAACGGCTATCATCAAGTCCATCGGAGCAAGCTACGGTTACTCGGTACAGGAGATGAGAGCCAGCCGTATGGCGGGAAAATCTCTTGACGTAAGGAAAGCAGAAGCCGCACGTTATCAGATTGACTATCTGAACAATAAGATTGCGTGGGCCGGAGACGAAGAAACGGGCTTAATCGGTGTTCTGTCTGCCGGAAACAACATCCCGTTCTACACCATTCCGGCAAACGGAGAAGGAAGCTCCACTCTGTGGAAGAACAAGACTGCTGCTCAGATTCTCGCTGATATAAACGGAATGCAGGCTCAGGTAGCCAAGAACACCAAGAACGTAGAAAGGCCGGATACATTAGTTCTCCCTGCTGACGTGTACATTGACATTTCAACCAGGCAGATAGACAATACCGGTTACACCATCAAGAGGTTTGTTCTTGAAAACGCTCCATACCTGAAAGAAATCGTTCCTGCTGCCGAATTGCAGTCTGATGCAACCGATACTAACCCATACGCACCGCAGGCAGTTGCATTGTTGTTCAAGAAGGACCCGAGGAAAATCACCATTGAGAATCCGCTGCCCTTCTATCAGTATCCTCTGCAACCGCAAGGGCTTGAGGTTATTGTTCCCTGCGAAGCAAGAACAGCCGGAGCGATTATCTACTATCCTCTGTCTCTGTTGATTGCACTGGGGATATAAGAAAGGAGAATGACGCATGAAGGTTACGAACAATTCAGTTAAGATAATCAACATCGGAGAGCTGTCTGTTTTGCCTGGAGCAACTGAAACAGTACCCAAAGATTTCGTCGGCAACCCCGTGCTTAAGTTTTTGGAAAAGCGCGGGGACATTACCCTTTTTGATGAGAAAGCTGCGGTTAAGGCAACGACAGAAGCAGAGACCGCAAAAGCAAAGGCTGCCGAGGGGAATACGACACAGAAGAAGGCGTAAGGAGGGGTGACAAATGACCCCTATTGAAATCCTGAGGTTATTGGCACCGGAGTTTTCCTCAATAAGCGATGAAGTTATCACTCAATGGATTGAACTCTTTACGCCTCTTGTAAGTGCCAATCGGTTCGGAAATACCTATAACCAGGCTGTTGCTCTATTAACGGCACATAAGCTGAAAATGGCAGGCTATGGCGACAACACAAACGGAACCATCGGGGACACCCTTCGAGTCGGCTCATACTCGGAGGGTGAAACCTCGATTGGGTATACAGTCAACCAGGGAACAAACCTTCTCAACGATGCGGAGTTGACACTCACAACATACGGCCTGCAATACCTTTCATTGCGCAGGGCAAGGATAATACCTATAGTCTCGGCAGGTGAGGCATAGCATGGCAGGAAAAGCAAAAGACCGTTGGACGGCTGAGGGGAAGAAATTTAAAGCTGAAATAGAAAAGCTCAAAAAGTTACAAGTGAGGATAGGATACCAGCAGGGCGATGTAATAACTGAGGATGGGGTTGACATGCTTGACATTGCCATGTGGAATGAGTTGGGAACTATCAATGCACCATCAAGGCCGTTTTTAAGAAAGAGTGTTGACGAAAATGCAGATAAAATAAATTCCTTTTGCAAGGCACAATTGCAAAGGCTGACAAAAGGCGAAACGGCAGAAGAAATACTTAAGCAAATCGGGGTATTCTCTAAGGGGCTTGTACAGGAGAAAATCGTTGATGGTGAATTTGAGCCAAATGCTCCGTCTACCATCAGACGAAAGAAATCCGACAAGCCTCTTATTGATACCGGCCTCATGAGGATATCTGTAAACTATATAATCGTTGAGAAAGGAGGTAGGAAATGAACATCTGGAAGAAACAGTACACAATGCGAAGATACCAAGCACAAAAGGTTGGAAGAAAAGGATATGTCACCACGGGATATGAGGATATACCGGTAATGCTCAATGTTCAGCCTTTAAGCAACGACGAGCTGGATGTTATTCCGGAAGGTTCTCGTTCAGTTAAAAGGATAAAGTGTTTCGGCGATTTTCCGTTTGCCACAGCAAATCAGAAGACCGGCGTTCAAGCTGACAGACTTTTCTTTGAAGGGAAGTGGTATGAGTGCGAGATGTCCGTTCTCTGGGACCATACACCGTTGAAGCATTACCGTTCACAGTTTGTGCAGGTATCAGAAGCAGAACCGGATAATGCCGTAGAGCCTCCTTCCCAGGATGGTGGTAGCTCATGAATCTAAGGACGCTGAGGGATAACCTGTATGACATAGTAAAGCAGTATTTTGAAGGGGCAACGGTAGTATGGGCAGAGCAGCATATGGTTAAGCCCACATTGCCCCTAATAACGCTTAAAACGGGCTCATTATCGTTGACAACATTTCCTATCACGGAAGATATAAACGGCGTTCCTACCGGCTATTATCCATCCAGAGTAACACTTGAGATTAACCTCTATACTAAAGGGGCTCCGGTGGAAATGGAACCAGGGGAAGTTGGAGCAACGGAAAACACGGCAGTAAATGATTTGATGGATTTTTTAAGATACATCAATTCTCAGTATGTAACAGACCTTTGTGAAAGCCTCGACATTGCTATAACCCCAAACGGACCTGTACAAGATGTTACTGCTCTGCTGAACGATACCAGGTATCAGTACAGGGCAATGCTGGAACTAAATGTAGACTTTATGCAAGTAGCAAAGGGATACGCTGGAATCATACCTGAGGAAGGTGAATGGACTCAAACACCAAGCGGAGGAGGAACAGAGGTGCTCCTCAACAAAGAAACCGGATACTTTGAAAAAGTAATCATTGAAAAGGAGGATATATGACATGAGCAATCTTAGCGACATAGTAAATGTGCAGATTGACGTACGCACGCCTGTCGTAGATAGCGCAAGCTTCGATACAATGCTCATTGTGGGACCTGGACCGGCTGATACTTCGGCTCCTGGATATGAACCGCCACCGGATGTCGGAGTTTATACTTCTCTTAAAGAGGTTACGGACGCTGGATGGGTAGCATCTGGAGAAAGTGCAGACCCAATCGGACTCGCAGCGGTTGCGGCGTTCTCTCAAAGCCCACAGCCTGCAAAAATCTATATTGCCGTTCAGAAGAAAGTCGGGGAAACACTGGAGCCGGTAACGACAACTCTTGACAGGGCACTTAATTACCCTGGATGGTATGCAGTTGCCCCTGCCGGTATAGCAGAAACTGACTTTCAGGCAATAGCAACATGGGTCGAAGCAAACGAAAAGCTGTTTGCGTACACCACGATGGCAACTACCAATCCTGTAGATTTGACGCTGTACCGCAGCTTTGGAATCTATGGCAAAACATCTACGGGCGCGACATCCACGCCGGAAAGCAACAAATATGCTCATGTGGCATGGCTTGCAAAATGTCTTGCTTATGATGCAGGTTCAGAAACCTGGGCATTGAAGACGTTGGCAACAATCTCACCATCTACACTCAGCGGGACTGAAATGAACACGCTTAAGGCACAGAAGATTAATTACTATGTGACCTACGCCGGGAGGAATGTAACGCAGCTTGGGCAGACATGCGCGGGAGAATGGATTGATGTAATCAGGTTCAGGGACTGGTTGAAGAACGATATGCAGTTGAGGGTTTTCAACCTGCTCGTGCTCAATCCGAAAATCCCGTACACAAATGCAGGAATCTCACTTGTTCAGAACCAGATGCTTGCATCGCTTAAGCAGGGTCAAGCCAACGGCGGCATTGCCGAAGATGAGTTTGATGAAGACGGAAATGTAATTGTAGGTTATACAGTTACTGTTCCGAATGCAGCAAACATAAGCGATACAGACAAAGCCTCGAGGATATTAAGCGGGTGCAAGTTCACGGCACGTTTGGCCGGAGCTATACATGTAGCAAATATCCAAGGTTCTCTCGTTTACTAAGGAGGTGTGAACAATGGGGACTGTAAAGACTTATAGCAGCAGACAAGTAATGATTGCCTTTGGGAACCATTCCGTATCAGGGTACGCCGATGATAGCTTCGTTACCATCGAAGCAAAGGGCGATGGAGTAATGTCTAAGACTGGATGCGACGGAGAAATTGCCAGGGCAATTGACCCAAACGACCAGTACAGCATAAAAGTTGTTGTGCTACAGACCTCTCCTACCAATAAGTTTCTCCAGGATAAATATACCCTGGACAAAAAGACTGGAAACGGAACCTTCCCTGTCCTTATAAAGGACCTGAAAGGCGGTACGCTTTTCTCGTGCGATGAAGCATGGGTAACAAAGCCTGCCAGCAGGGTATATGGGAAGGACACAAATAACCGTGAGTGGACAATAGAAACCGGAGCAGGAGAGCTGAAAGAAGGATAAAGGAGGTTAAACGATGAAACAGTTTGAACCAAAACAGGTGACAATAGGCGGGAATGTGTTTTACATCTTTCCGTTCCCTGCATTTAAGGCCAGCAATCTTAGTGGTGAGCTTGCGGCTCTTGCCATACCGCTGCTCGGAAGCCTTGCTCCCTTCTTGGGAGTAAAGAAGCCGGACGGTTCAGAAACCAGCCTCCTTGATATAGATGTTGAAGATGCAGCCCCTGCGATTGCAGGGGCTTTCAACTCTATTTCAGGGGATAAAGTTGAAAGCTTAATGAAGAAACTTCTCATAACCGGAAAGAACATTACCGTAGAGCTTGAAGACGGGGAAGAGCCGCAAAGACTCACCGAGGACCTGGCGAATGAACTTTTCTGCGGTGAAGTGCAGAATATGTTCATCCTTGCATTTGAGGTTATCAGAGTCAACTTTGCAGGTTTTTTCAGGAAGCTCGGCGGCCAATCTGGTGCGGTCGTCGAGAAATTTATGAAACAGATGAAATAAGCAAATATGGAAAGCTTGATGTAAGCCAGTTTACTGAGCTTGAACTGAGGATGTATACCCTCATAAAAGCAAGGCTGGCATCAAAGTATGAACTTGAAACATGCTATACGCTGGATGAGGCATTAAAACTCTACGCACTGCACAGGATGGATTTGGACATAGAATACGGGAAGACGATGGAATTGAGAGAAGGGAGGTAGCCTATGGTTATAAGAGATATTGCTATTCTTTTCGGATATGAAGTTGACAAGAAAACCGAAAACGCCGCAGAAAACAGCATCAAAGGGCTTAAAGATATGGCTACCAAACTGCTTGGAGCCATCGGAATAGGGTTTTCACTTGTTCAACTTAACGCCATTGCCGAAGAGTTCAATGGTATTAACGACCAGATACGGAATGCTACGAAGCAGCTTGGAAACCAGGAAGAGATACAGCAGAAAATTCTTAAGGCGGCGAACGATACAAGGTCCTCCTACGCAGATATGGCAAACGTGGTAAGCACCCTTATACAAAGTGACCGTTCACTATTTGGGTCGGTTGAGGAAGCTACAGAGTTTGCTACACTGACAACAAAACTCTTTAAGACTGCCGGTAAAAGCAACGAAGAAGTCAAGTCATTGCAGGAGGCACTTAATAAATCGTTCGCAAAAGGGATAGTGGATTCGGAAACGCTCAACCGGCTATACGAAAGAGCTCCGGAGGCCATAAACCTGATATCAAAAAGTCTCGGTGTAGCAAAGGAAAAACTTGCTGATATGGCAAGCAAAGGAACCTTCACTGTAGCAGACTTGAAAAAAGCCTTCGTGTCCAATGCGGACGAAATAAACGCCGGATTTGAAACACTGGATTTCAGTATTTCGGATGCTCTTCTGAACATCCGGAACCAGTGGGGGCTTTGGGTTGACAGCATGAACAGTTCCCTTGGATTAAGTCAAACAATCGGAAGGTTTATGGTCCGTTCTTTCACACAGATAATGGAGGTTCTGAAAAAGGCAACGACATTCGTTGAAAGACTTGCTGACCGCGTAGGAGGATTTGATAATCTGCTCAAGCTGGTAGCAGTAACGGCGGCAGCGATATTTGTAGCACTCAATGCACAGAAAATCCTTGCATTCCTTGCCGGTGTTGGGAAACTATTAACGGGAATTAACTTCAAGATGCTTGCTATAGTAGCAGTCATTGTAGCAGTGTTCCTCATTATCGACGACTTCATAAATTTCATGAAGGGCAATGACAGTGTTATAGGGAAGCTTCTCGAAAAAGCCGGAGTAGACACGGAAAAAGTAAGGCAAACCATCATCGCAGCATGGGAAAGCATCAAGTCATTCTTGCTTGCTGCCTGGGATTTCATTAAACAAATAGCCTCAACGATATGGGGAGGGTTGAAAGATTTCTGGGCACAAAACGGCGATGAAATAAAATCTACCCTGCTTGCAGTATGGGATGCTATTAAATCAACCCTGGGTGCATTATGGGAAGCGTTGAAGGCTATTGCCATAGCAGTATTTGGAGCACTGCAAGATTTCTGGAACCAGTGGGGCGACCAGATTACAGCCCAGTTTGAAATATTGTGGAACTTCTTAAGCAGTCTGGTTATGAGTTTTCTTACGGTAATAAGAGGCATAGCAGAATTCATCGCAGGGGTGTTTACCGGAGACTGGGAAAAAGCCTGGAATGGAATAAAGACCATCTTTGAAGGAGTATGGAACGGCATACAGGCTTTCTTCGTGTACATCTGGGATACCATTTACAACTGGTTTGGAGAAAAGATTGACGCAATCGTTGCGAAGGTTACGGGCTTTGTAGACGCAATCAAGCAAAAGATACAGGCGGTGAAAGACTTCTTCGGAGGGATAGGCGGTGCAATAGGCAAGTTCTTCGGAGGAGGAGACATGAAAGCAACGGTTTCTGCTTCTACTGCTGGTGCAGCAGCCGGTGGAGGAAACAGGACCAGCAATGTCAATCAGAATGTGAACATTACAAACAATTTCAACGGCGGCGATGTCTCTGCTCAAAAAGCTGGTGCTAAGGCAATGAGCAAATCGGCCAGCGACGCAACAAGCTATATGGCCCGTGGATTGGCATATGGGAGGTGAGGAAGATGAGAGCTACAAGACCTGCAAGCATCAATGGGATTGAGTTTGATGTGCTCATAAACCAGACAACAACTTACGAGGCAGACATTCCTGAGTATCCGACTGAGAAGGGATATTCTGTTGAAGATACAATCATCTTGAAGCCGTTGCTGATTGATTTAACCATCTTCCTTACCGATACTCCCGTTACATGGGCAAAAAGATTCGGCAAAAACAGAAACCGTGTAAAGGCAGTAACAGAGGAATTGAAAAGGCTGTATTTCAACAAGCAACCAGTTACTTTCACAACGAGTGAAGGTACATGGAAGAACATGGGCATAGTCAGCATCACTATACCGAAGACTGCCGAGACCGGATACGCCTGCGAGATACCGATTAAGCTCAAGCAGATAAGAGTCACAGAAGCTAAAACAGTAGCAATCCAGGCTTCGTACGGGAAAAGCGGGGCTACCGGAGCCAATGCAGGAACAATTAATTCAAAAAACGCTACAAATTCTACGAATAAGTCAGAGCAAAAGAAAGACTCGAAAAAAGCCGCATCGATTCTATACGGTTTAGCTGATTCAGCTAAGCTGTTTGGTTAGAGGGGGTGGTCTTAATGATGCAATACATTACGCCTCCGGACCTTAACGATAGCTTCTCCAGGGTTGTTCTTGGAGGAAAAGAGTATTTGCTCAGGTTTACCTATAACGATACATTCGGGTACTGGTCCTTTGGAATTTACGACCTGGAGGAAACTCCTATCGTGGCGATGACAAAGATTGTACCCAATTCACCATTGACATTCTTTTATGAAAACAGAGACCTGCCTTCCGGAGTTTTTGGAGTAATAACAAACCTTGAAAAGGTTGGGAGAAACGACTTCATTAACGGGAAGGCCGTTTTTGTGTTTATACCCTACGAGGACCTAACGGAATAGGAGGTGGAGCATGAATAACTTTGATAGGCAATATAGGTTTTCGGCTGGAGTACCTGGAAGGCCAGGCTTTGAAGTTGGCTCCACCGACTTCCCGCATAAAACAGCCCTTCATATCAGTTTTTCTATAGAGAAGTCAGATTTGGAGAGTGCAAACACAGGAAAGATTACGCTTTGGAACTTATCTCCAGCACAGCTTGCCATATTAAATCTCAAGGACTGTGAAGTAGTGCTTAAGGCAGGCTATGGGACGATAATGCCCCTTGCTTTTGTTGGGAATATCACCAATGTTGTTACTACTCAAGACGGTCCGGACACTATGACAGAAATTGAGGCTGTGGATAGCCGAGTAGCTTTACGTGATACCTACATCTCGGTTTCGTATGCCGGTGTTATCAACACCAAGAAAATTATTGAAGATACTGCCGGACAAATGGGAGTGCCTGTCGTATTTTCACCCAAAGCGAAGTTTGTTGACCTTCAAAACGGATTCAGCTATGTAGGTGCCGCAAAAGGAGCTTTGAAAAAAGCCTGTGCTTCGAGCGGGCTTGCATGGTCATTGCAGAACGGGGTCCTGCAAGTTAAGATGCCTAATGAACCTATCAGTACGAGAGCTTTTCTTCTCAGTGCAGAAACAGGATTAATCGGAATACCTAAAAGAATTACTAAGGCATCTCAGACACCAAACGAAGGCAACGGAAATAATACAATGCAGACCGCTCAGACAGGATGGGAAGTACGATACTTCATGAACGCAGCTATCAACGTCAATGATTATGTGAGATTGGAAAGCAAGATTGCAACTGGGAATTTCCGAGTTTCAAAACTGACTATAGACGGAGACAACATCGAAGGCGAATGGACTTGCACAGCCGAATTACTGGAGGTGAAGTAATTGCTGCAAGAATTTACAGAACAAATAGGAAGGACTATTGAAGAATTCCTTTCTGGCGTTCATACTGCGATGCCAGGAGAAATTAAAAGTTTTGACTCTGCCACATGCACGGCTGTTGTCCTACCGAAAGGACAGTTTAAGTCTCCGGATGGCAGGGTTTTTAACTATCCGGTCATATCCGGTGTTCCAGTGGTGCTGCTACAGGGAGGAGGACAGGATGCCACCATTGCGTTTCCGGTAAAGGAAGGCGACGGATGTCTGCTTATAATCTGCGAGCAGGCCCTTGATTACTGGAGATACGGCGGTGAGACACAGGCAGAATTGAGACATGACCTTACCAATGCAGTTGCAATACCAGGGCTTTTTGCAAAGCCAAATGCTGCGGTTAAGGAAGCTATCGACAATGATGCAATAGTGATTAAGAAAGGGGATAGCAAAATAACCCTTTCTCAAAGCGGAATAGCCATCAGGGGCGATTTAACAGTGGAGGGTAATATAACAACTACCACAGGAAAAATAACTGCCTTACAGGGGCTCTCAGTGCTTTCCGGAGATGTAACAGCAGGAAACATCTCATTGAAGAATCATACTCATACATCCTCGGAACCTGGAAGCCAGACCTCAGCACCACAGTAAAGGAGGGATGATAATTGAAAGATTTGTTGCTTGATGCTACAGGAGACCTTGCAGTATCCAGTAGCGGCGATATTTCCATTACAGACAGCGTAAGCCAAGCAATTAAGATACGGCTGCAATGGTTTGCCGGAGAATGGAAGTTTAACGAAGAGCTCGGAATTCCTTACTTTGATGAGGTGCTTGTAAAAGGAGGAAATGACTTCCGGACCGAACAGCTCATTAGAGAGCAGATACTCAGCGTTGATGAGGTAACAGAAGTTACATCGCTTACTATTACTGCAAATAAGGCTGAGAGAACTTTAACTATTTCATTTGAGGCAAAAGCAGGCAGTGAATATATAAGTGAGGAGGTGACGGTTAATGCCTGATTACGGAGTCACTCCAGATGGTTTTGTATTGAAAAGGCTTGATACTATTATGTCTGAAATATACGAAGAGCTTAAAGAAGGTTGGGGATTTGACCCAACGGTTAATCCTCAATCATTGTTAAATGTATTCGTTACAAGCTTTGCTGATAAGATTGCGACTTTGTGGGAAGTTGGACAGGATGTATATTACTCTCAGTATCCATCATCAGCAGAAGGAATAAACCTTGACAATGCAATGCAGTTTGGAGGTTCAAAAAGAGCCAGGGCAACTAAGACATCTTATACTATCCTTTGTGAGGGTGACGATGAAACACCTATACCGACTACATGTATGATTGCATCTGATACTTTACCTGTTGTCAATTTCCTATGCGCTCAGGAGTCATCGGTCATAACACGTAGGGCTTTCAACAAAGTTTCTATCAGAGTATTACAGGTTCAAGCTTCTTCAACTTATACCATCGCAATAGACGGAACGATTTACACCTACACAAGTGGAACAAACCCGACAGAATCCTCAATTCTGGAAGGTTTAGCGCAAGCCATTACTGACCCTCTCTTTACAGCTACGGTACAAAATGGAGTTTTAATGCTGGAAGATACCAACAAGCTCAGGAGCAGCTCGTTGATATTATCTGAAAATCTGACAACGAAGAGCGTTTATTCTCTCATAAGCTTTTTAAGCGAGGAATACGGTAAATTTGTTCTGCCAGAAGGTTCTATTAACAAAATAGTTACGGGACCGATTGGTTTCCGGAGCTGTAGAAACGTAGGATATGCAGTCTACGGAAGGCTTGCTGAAACTGATGTTGAAGCCAGACAATCGTATATCCAGAAAATCGCCCTCAGGTCCAATACAATGCTCGACAGTATTGTTGGTGCAATCCTTGAGAACGTAGATGGTGTCGAAAGCGCAAGAGGATACGAGAACGACGGAGATACTGTGGACGCAGAAGGAAGGCCGCCACATAGCATTGAGATAGTTGTAGATGGCGGAGATAGTACGGAAATAGCAGCTCAAATACTCGCCAAAAAGGCAGGGGGAATTGGAACATTTGGCTCAGAGGAGGTTATAGTTACTGGTGTTTCCGGAGAACCCATAACAATAAGGTTTAACCGTCCTCAATATGTCTATGTTTGGCTTAAAGTGACGCTTACGATGAATTCCGCTCAGCCTATGCCGCCAAATTATGCAGAGCTCACAAGAAACTCAATTCTAAACGATGCAAAAAGCGTAAAAGCTGGAGAAAGTATTTTTACACAGAGATTTTATGCAGGTATCTATACCAATGTAAGTGGTGTTGGATACGTTAAAATTCAAGCATTCGCAACAACAGATGCGGGAGAAACACCAACAAATTACGATTTGGAAAACGTTGATATTACGAGCAGACAAAAGGCGGTTATAGACAAAGACAGAATAGAGGTGGTCCTGAATGGAACACCTTGATAGCCTTTTAGCTGACTTTCCGGAACAGTTCAGAAATAAGCACAATATAGAAGTATTGGTGAACGCACTGGATCATCAGCTTCAAGAAGTCCTTGATATGTTCAACCAACTACGCACTGAGAGGACATTAGACAAAGCCGTAGGGAAACAATTAGATGGTGTCGGCGATATAGTTGTTTTGAGCCGTAAAGAAGCAGGCTTATTGTCAGGAAAAGAAATTTACTATCCGGTTATCGATGATGAACGGTATAGAAGGTTTCTGAAATATAAGGCTTTCAGAAATGTTACTAACGGAACTTACTATGACATCATGGAGGCTATGAAGAATGTCTGGGGAGTAGATGATATTTATTACTCGGAAGAACCTTCTCAACCTGCAACCATCATCCTGACAATGCCAACGATTGGTCCTGGAGGAGAGCCTATTGTCCTGGGTGAAGTTCCTGCCATAAAACCTGGTGGTGTTGGAATACGGTACATGTACCAAATAAAAGCGGAAGTCCAGGTTGGAAAGAATATAGATTTGTTTATCACAAACGTTCCGTTTTGCGGAACGATTTTTTGTGGGACTTATCCGAACGTTGCTACTCTTGGTTCTATCCTTGAAAAAGATATAGCTATTGGCAGTTCGATAGCAGATTTTATCTATGAACCAACTGAATGCGGAACCTATCCAGATATCGCTACCATTGGAGTAATTCTCGCAAAGGATATTGCTGTTGATGAGGCAATGGAAAACTTCCTCTATCAGCCAATGAATTGCGGTGATGAGGTTTGCGGAACACATCCGGATTTATCTACTGTTGGTGCAAATATAGAAAAACAGGTTGATGTTGACGGAGGTGTATCAGAATACTTCTTCCAACCGACATATTGTGGAACTGCATACTGCGGTGAATAAAGGAGGTGATTCACATGGGTTTTTGGTCAAATGAGTTTCTTGCAAAACAAAGGCAAAGATGGCTCAATTCCCTTCAAAGGTTTCAGTACCAGGTTTCGGGTGTCTGGTATGATGCCGAAGTAAACAGTGCCCAAATCAGCGGGAACAGCATCATCATTCTTGCCAATATTCCTAACGTTCCGGCTGTAGCCAACACGGTGACACGAATAAGGATTTACGACGATGCAGGAATACTGGCGGGGGAACAGGAGGTAAGCATATCAAGGACAGGGGTGCAAAGCATTCTAATCAAATTTAATTTACCAATCCAGGAGGTGTAAAAATGGCATACGGCAGAACATTTTGGTTAAACCATGTTGTCGACCCTGCGACACAACAGGTGATTCAGCAGGGAACCCCTCAAGACCAAGACCGGTTCAATAATATTGAAGAAGGCGTTTTTGCAGGGGATGTAATGGCTCTTGAGGCTATACGAATGACAAGGCTTCTCAAAGATAAGACGGATGGGTTGACTGGAGAGAAAAAGACAGTGGAACTCACAAATACACAGAAATATCCGTTCAACAACAGTATTCAAACCGTATCCCTTGCTACGAGCAGGAACACTCAAGACTACACTGTTTATGCGGAAATAGTCAGCTATGAAAATGGCGGAGTTGGAAGCATAGAAATCACTGAAAAGTTGCTTAATGGTTTCAAGATTGCTTTTACAGGAGCAGCATCCAGGGTAGTAGTAAACTGCTATATCCAAGGAGGTATTTAATTATGTCTATCTATTTCGCTGATATAGACAGATGTGTTTGCTGTGGCGAAATAATCCCAGAAGGAAGGCAAGTTTGCATAAACTGCGAGAAAGGAGCTGATGAAGGAAATGGCAAACATAATCATCAAGTCCGAGGAACGAAAGCAGACAGAAGCATATGTGGCTCGTTCTTTCGGAGCAAATCCAAGAATTGCTGCTGACCGTGAGCACGTTGAATGCATCGCTGCAAGAACGGCAGAAGCCTACAAAAAACTAAGAAGAATGGAGGAAGGTAAACGATGAACATTGTAAACAAAAACGAAGGACCCAAAATTGAGTATTCTGTTACCGGCAACGTTATAAGTTTCAGAGATGAGATTATGCTTAATCTTTCAAAGTACGAAAGAGACGACGCAAACCATATCGACATCTGTGCGGATAGTATGGGTTGCTTGGTTTGCGGCACGGCAGCAGGGCTCAGATACGTGGCTGAAATTGACATACCGGCACGAACTTATATCGAAACTCCGGTTGAAAATCCTGAAGATGGGGAACCGACTACAAAGATTGAAGCGGTTCCCTTTAATATTGATAACTGTACTTTAACATTATGGGCTTTGGAGGTGTAAAGAATGGCAAACTTTGACGATTTTAAATTGGCAGTCGAATCCCTTTCTGGCGGAAAGAATACCGTAAAACTTGATGACATAGGAATGCCCTCGGTACTTGTTGTTCTTCCCAAAATGTTAACTTCTGAGCTATATGCTGGTGCTACCTCAACAGTGCATCCTGCATTTGTACAAAATAGCGCAGAAAAGGCAAAAGTAGGTGTCAGTAAGTATCAAAACATTGTTGTAAACAACAGGGCATATTCGCTGCCTATGCAAGACCCAAAAACTTCAATAACTTTTGATGCCGCACTTGCAGCATGTAGACAGAAAGGTAGCTCATGGGGCCTAATGCCGTTCTCTCTGTGGGGAGCAATAGCTCTTTGGAGCAAAAAGAACGGAACAATGCCACGAGGAAATAACAACTATGGTTCTGACCATGGGTATCCTCACGAAAAAGGTGTAGAGACTTACTTTGACAGTGGAGCCGGAAAGACTGGAAGGACAGCTACGGGTTCTGGACCGGCAACATGGAATCACAACTGGCTACCGGATGGCATTGCAGACCTGAACGGAAATGTTTGGGAATGGTGCGCTGGTATGCGGTTGGTTATGGGCGAAATTCAAATCATCCCCTATGCAGACTGTATGAATGCAACATCTGATATGGGAGAGAGTTCCACTCATTGGAAGGCTATATTGCAAGACGGTTCACTCGTTGCACCAGGTACTGCCGGTACGCTTAAGCTCGATTATGTTTCGAGCAAATGGACACTTTGTACAACAATTACATCTCAGGTTGACTCGTCAAGAGGATGCCTATTTAAAGATATGGCCCTTGCATCTGGGGTTACATGCCCGCAGATTCTTAAAGAGCTTGGTCTATTTCCTGATGGGGCTGTTGTTGATGAAACATACGGTAACGATTACTTTTATGCTAACAATGGAGCAGCAGAGCGGTTCCCGATTCGCGGTGGCTACTGGAACTACACGTCCAACGCAGGAGTCTTCTGCACGGTCTTGGCCGATCCTCGTTCGCGCTCGAGCACGAGCATCGGGTTCCGCTCCGCTTACTATGGAGAACTGTAAACTGTATACTGCTAAACTGATAATGCGGCCGATAGGCCGCTTTACTATTTCTAAAGAAGGGAGAATAATTGACGGAAATCAATCAATTTCAGAACAATAATACAGGACAAAAACCGGACAAAAAAGCTTTCGTTCTCAAGGAAAAAATAGCCGATATGATTAAGTACGGTAAACGAGCAGTGGCTCATTTTCCAAGGAGAGAAAGACAAACAGCGGATGAAATCCGGGCATCCATGCTCAGAATGTATCGTCTGTCTATTGAAATAGAGAAAAAATATTATAAAAAGACGACGTTGCAAGAACTTGACATCGAACTGGAGGTCTTGAGGCATTTTATCCGGTTAGCACAAGATAAAGACTACTACGATAAGAACTTTGCTCCACCTCTGCCTTTTAAAAAGTATGAGTATTGGAGCAGGTTGCTTGATGAAATCGGTCGTATTATCGGAGGATATATGAAATCTGTCAAATAGTACGATTATGGGGAGCAAGCCTATAGCGGTTCCCGATTCGCGGTGGCAACTGGAACAACACGTCCAACGCAGGAGTCTTCTACACGAACTTGAACAATCCTCGTTCGAACTCGAACACGAACATCGGGTTCCGCTCCGCTCTGCGCCTGTATCGGAGCGATAATGGGCGTATATCTCACGGGAATGCGCACAGCGTACAGGCTCAAAGGGGCTTGCTTCCCTCCCTGTGATGAACGGCATGGGGAAAAGATTATATTGCCGTGAAAACGCTCATTATTGGGGCGAGGCGGAAACGTCACGCACGGCGCAAATACAAGGAGGACGCATGAAGGAAATCAAAGATAATTGCGAAGGAATGACCATGATTTCAGATGTCTTTGATGATATCTGCGATTACGAAAACCTCTATAATTCATACTTGGAAGCACGCAAGGGCAAGAGGTATCGGGATGATGTTCTGACATATACAGCAAACCTTGAATCAAACCTCATCATAACTCAGAATGAGCTTTTGTGGGGAACTTACGAGGTCGGTCCATACCGGCCATTTTATGTTACTGAGCCGAAACTCAGACTTGTCATGGCATTGCAGTTTAAAGACAGGGTAGTACAATGGGCAATTTATCGATGTTTGAATCCAGTTTACGACAAACTGTTCATCGAAGACAGTTATGCATGCAGAATTGGGAAGGGGACTCACAAAGCGGCTGACAGATTGCAATACTGGTTACGCCAGGTAAGCAGAAAGGAGGGGAAATGGTATTATCTAAAGCTTGATATAAGCAAATATTTTTATCGCGTTGACCATGCAATTTTGTTTGAAATTCTAAAACGGCGCATAACCGATGAAAAGCTTCTCAATCTTCTTTGGAAAGTTATAAACAGCGAGAATACGAAATTCGGTCTTCCATCCGGAATGAATCCGGAAGAATGCACAGAGGATATGTGGCTATCGGATGTCGGCATGCCAATTGGAAACTTGACATCCCAGTTATTTGCAAACATATACCTCAACGAACTTGACCAATATGCAAAGCACGAGTTAAAACTCCATTACTACATCCGTTACATGGATGATGTGATTATATTGTCCAATGATAAGAAGCTTTTAAATCAAGTTAAGCACGATATTCAGAGATTTCTTGACGAAGAGCTTCACCTTGACCTCAACAGCAAGACAGCCGTACGCCCGATTACACTTGGGATTGACTTTGTTGGTTTCAAGATTTGGCCTACTCATAGGAAGCTCAAGAAACAAACAGCAAGACGTATTATTCGGAAGGTTAAAAATATGTGCGAAGAATTAAAATCCGGAAGACTGGCAAAAGAAGAGTTTATGAGAAGTGTAGCCTCTTACAAAGGCATGCTGCAACATTGTAATAGTTATGGTCTACGCAGAAAACTTAATGAAATCTATCAAAAAGCAGAAAGGAGTGAAGCATTTGGCAATTGATTTTTTATCACTTCTCGCCCTGATGGGGATACCGTCCGCTGTTACAGGACTGTGCTTCTGGGCAATTCAGAAATCCATTACAAGGCGTGATGCCAAAAGGGACAGACAGGAGGAAGCAAGAAAAAAAAACGAGCTGCTGCTTATCAAAGGTGTTGGAGCGGCAATAGCACTCGGTGAAGCTACGGCTCAATCAATCAAGAGGCTTGACAGCAAATGCAACGGAGAGATGGAAAAGGCTCTGGAATATGCACGAGCTGTTAAGCACGAACAGAAAGACTTCTTAAATGAGCAGGGGGTTAATAATTTCCTATGATTGGAGGTGGCTTGCATGAGAAGCAAGAAAAGATATCCTCCTGAGTTTTCAAAGAAAATATTCATTGGCGTGTCCATTGTAAACCTGTTCGTACTCATTTTCGCCTGCATCATGATATGGAGAACAATGGACCTCACACCGCTAAGTTATTTAATCCCCGCAGCAGCCGCAGAGATGGCAACAGCTACGGGGTTTTATTATAACAAGGCGAAGATGGAAAACCAAATTAAACTTAAGAAATTGTACGGTGATAAATACGTCCCAGGAGAGGACATCGGAAATCAAAATAGTCAAGTTTGAAAGGGGAGATAGACATGAACATAACCCAGAGGCCGTCACCGAACAAATACGATGGACGTAAAGGCTGGAAGCCTGACATGATTGTGTGCCACATTACCGAAGGCAGTTATGAAGGCGCAGTAAGCTGGCTCTGCAACCCGCAAGCTCAAGCATCAGCTCATTTCGTAGTCGCCCAGGACGGCAGAGTGGCACAGCTCGTTCAACTCACAGATGGTTCATGGTGCAACGGCACAAGTACCGATGCAAATTCCAAGGTGTACTATGGAAAAAGTACCCTTGCAGCCGTTAGAGAGCGTAAGACCAATGCTAATTATTATACCGTGAGCATCGAACATGAAGGGATATGGGCCAAGACAAAAGGCAGGCTTACCGATGCGCAGCTTGCAGCTACAATCGAATTGATTAAGTACATCCGCAGCGAGGTAAAACGCATTTACGGCGTTGAAATACCACTTGACCGTGAACATATTGTCGGACACTATCAGATAAATCCGGTCACAAAGCCAAACTGCCCAGGCTCCGAATTTCAATTTGATGCTATCATAGCAACATTGAAAGACAGCGAATCTTCCACAGGAAATCAAGGTAATTCAACATCAGGAACCGTTCTCTATAGGGTGCAGGTTGGTGCCTACGGGGTTAAAGACAATGCTGAAAAGACACTGGAAGCTCTTAAGGCTAAGGGATATGATACAATGCTTGTGCAGGTAGGAAACCTGTATAAAGTTCAGGTAGGAGCATATTCCAAGAAAGAAAATGCTGACAATATGGCTGCAAAACTTAAGGCTGATGGATTCGATACCTTTATTACCACCCAGGGAGGAACAACGGTCAGTGTAGAATCAGCTTCTGCATCCATAACAGTTGGTAGCAAGGTTAAGATTAAAAGCAGTGCTGCCAAGTATAGTACGGGCCAGGCAATCCCTGACTGGGTAAAAAATAACACATATACGGTGCAGCAACTCGGCGACGGAAAAGTGCTGCTCAAAGAAATAGTTAGCTGGGTGAACATCAGCGATGTTTCACTCGTATAAAAGGAGGAGTGAATTGTGAACGAAATACTTACGACTTTGATTCAGGTAGTAATCATTCCGGCAATACCGGTTTTAGTTACCTTCCTCGTGAAATACTTTAAGACCAAAACAAATGAAGCAATTGCCACCATAGACAACGATACATTGCAACAGGCTCTCTACGAGGCTGCCGATGCCGTTTATACAGCCGTGACCTACACAGCGCAGACCTATGTTGACAGCCTTAAGGAAGCAGGAACCTTTGATGCAGAAGCACAAAAGACAGCGTTTAACACAGCAAAAGAAATGGCCGTTAAACTGTTATCGCAGAAAACCAAAGAATTGCTTGAGACGTTATACGGAGACCTCGACACCTGGCTCACTGCAAAAATTGAGCAGGCAGTCAAAGAACAAAAGAGTAAGTAACAAGTTAAGCCCTCTCTTGGAGAAAATCCTTGAGGGGGCTTTATTTTTTTGCCCAAAATCCACTATTTACAAGGCTCACGGGATTTTCGATTTTCAGAAGCTTTCAGACGTTTTGAATATAAAACTATAGGCTGGCATTATCAAGGCTTATAAAGAAACTGGGAAGCTCTCAGAGGCCTTTGTTCCTTTGTCATAAATGTAATACTTGATAATAAAAAAAATTATAAAAAATAAATTATTTGATTGACACTTACGCAACGGTAAGTTAGAATGAAGTCAAGAATTAAAACTTACAAAACGGTAAGTCTGGAGGTTGTTGATATGAAAAAGATTAAGGTTACGAACGAGATGCTCAACAGAATTGAAGAGCGTATGGCAAATGGCGAGTCGGTGGAGATTACTTTCAAAAGTCTATCAGAAAATGCGGTACGAACCGAAAGAATTAAATCGGTTCGCTGGGATGGGATGATTTTTACTGAGAATAGCGGATACATCGACCGGATGCTCGATGCGGTATATGAAATTAAGTGAGGAGGAATAAAGATGGCTAACTACTACAAAAAAGATGAAAAGTGGTGCAAAGAGACTGACTTCTTAGGAACAATTTTTACAGACGAAATTGAGGACCCCGATGAGATTGAAGAGTTGGAAGCCTACGATGACGAGCTGGAGCGGATAGCTCTTGCAAAGATTGAAGCTTACAACAGAGATATGGTTGAAAATCCTGATAGTTACTTTGAACCGGATGACCCAAGAAGATACTGGTAGAGGAGGTTGAATGAAATGATGATAGCCAAAAGTGGACCGTTCGTAGTGACAGTAGAGTTTGATAATGACCCGCTGGACCCAAGAGAGCAATACGACAATTTCGGGCACATGATTTGCTGGCACAGGCGGTACAATCTGGGTGACAATCACGGATATGAAAGCCCCGAGGAATTCCTGAGCGAGCTGGTTCATGACAACACAGGAGATGCCGAACGTAAGAAAATCATAGCTGCTGTGAAGCGTGGCGAGTACGACGGAATGAAGCTGGAATACAACCGGTCAAGCAGAGAGTGGGAACTGAACGTATACTGCGATTTCCTCAAGAAATGGTTCACAGAATACACCTTTGATGCACCGCTTGAAAACAACCTGGACCTGGTATTCGATGCAATAGTTGAAAACATGAGTATGGATGCGCTGGTCTCCATAACAGGGGATGTAGCAGTAATTCTTCCTCTTTATCTGTACGACCATAGCGGCATCACGATGAATACTACCGGATTCAGTTGCCGGTGGGACAGCGGCCAGGTGGGCTGGATTTACGCTACAAAAGACGAAATCCGCAAGGAGTATGGGAAACTCACAGAAGATACAATCGACGCTGCCAGACGGCTTCTCGTGGCTGAGGTGAGCGAATATGACTCGTACATCAGTGGTCAATGCTACGGGTTCCGGCTTTACGAAGATGGTAAAGAAATAGATAGCTGCTGGGGATTCCTTGGAGACTTTCGTGAAGTTATCCAGTGGATGAAGCAATACATGCCGGAGGGCCATGAAGACATGCTTGACAGCCTTGAAGAGCTGGAATGCGGCGAAAGTATTGAAGACTATCTGGAGGTGTCGTAACGATGATTGAAAAGATACACTTCTCGACGCTGGATGAGGCAATCGAATACGCGAAAGACAATGGAGGATGGATATTTTCAGATGACAACAGGACTATCGGTATTTGGTACAACCCAGCAGTATACGGAATGTCGCAGATATTAAGAGATGCACCTGGTACAGGCAGGATTGATAGGAGAGGGTGGTTCTTATCGGAAAGAAACGCAAAGGAAGGAGGTGGAAGTCATGAAGTTAATGACAAGGGAAATTGAAGAAAAGCTCACGCAGTGTCCGCTTGGTTCAAAAGATGGGCAGGGATATGAAGCTGAGGTAGTAGTTAAGTATTTCAATCCGTGCGGTGCCGGTACGTGGCTCATTACCGAGGGTGAAAAGCAGGAAGATGGAGATTGGTTGTTATTCGGAATGTGCCATATCTTCGAGTGGGAATGGGGCTATGTAATGCTGAGTGAGCTGGAAAACCTCAAGTTGCCTTTCGGATTGACTATCGAGCGTGACTTGTACGCAAGCGGTAAAGTTGGAGAGCTTATGGGGAGGTGAAGAATCGTGAGTAAGTTTTTGGACCTTTTGCGCAGCGGAGAAGAACTCGATTGCGACCTGATAATCGGAGGGGCTGACATGCCAGCATCCTTCGTATGGTACGAAGACAGTAAAATCACCGACTACGGCATAGAAAAATTCAAGCCCATTATGGAGGCGGAATATACCAGGCTGGAGAACGGCAACATCGAAATCCACTGCGATAATGAAAAGCTTGGCGAGGTTTTCTGCTTAGCTGCTGCGGGATACATCGGAGAGAGTGAATATGCTCGAATATTCGGAGAGGAGGAGTGACCATGGCAAGAACAATCGAACAGGCAAAGGAACTCATTGAGAGCTTGAGACCACTACAGGAGAATCCACCGGAAGACGGATACATTTTCCCTTGCCCAAGATGCGGACATGACCGCATGGACAGAAACCCAGTAAGAAATGCGCTGAGTAGGAGAGCAGACGTATACATCTGCAACCAATGCGGGACAGAGGAAGCTATCCTCGACATGCTCGGAAAAGAGCCTTTGCCTCTAAATCAGTGGGCAATGGTTCTCGGATTTGACAGCGAGGAAGAGGAAGAAAATCAGGACGAGCAAAGGTGCCGAGTTTGCGGGTGTACTTGGAACAATGCCTGCGAAGGGGGATGCTACTGGGTAGAAGAGGATCTGTGCAGTAAGTGCGCAAAAAAGCTCAAAAACCAAGGAACGGAGGAAGTGTAATGGAACAGAGTAGAAAGGAATATCTCAAAGAGCTCGCAGATGAATATGGCGTTCCGTTTAAAACGGTGCTCATGTTGGCAGACTTGTTGGGACCAGATGAAGACTATGACGGGTTAATTTCCACGTTGGAAGACGTGGCAGAAAATTTTAATTAAGAAAGTGAGGAAATGAATATGAAAACTGGAAGAACGCTTGTTGAGCTGGCGGAAGAAATCGACCGTCAGAATAAGGTAAAGAAAGATTATCTCGTTGATACGAGGAAGCTCCACATGACAGAGAATGGAGAGTTAGACATGATGATGCCGTCCGGCATTAACAGGTTAAATCTGAACGACATTGCTCATAGGCAAATCGGCCAGCATGTCGGAATCCCAGCTAAGTATTACGATAAGATGCGTATGGAATACCCAGAACTGTTAGCAACCAATGTTAACGGGTGGTTTAGTAAAGAGCCATCAACAAGAATGGTGAGAACGCTGGATGGCACAGCAAGAGCATTTCTCAGTGACAAGTACCGCAGAATTGATAATTACGAAATAGCGGAGGCTGTACTGCCTATCATTGGAGAAATGCCGAAAGCAAGAGTTGAATCCTGCGAAATCACAGAAAGCCGGATGTACCTTAAAGTTGTCAATCCTCGGCTTGAAACAGAAGTAGTTCCAGGAGATATTGTTCAAGCGGGTATCATGATTACGAACAGCGAGGTAGGACACGGTAGCGTAAGCATACAGCCGTTAGTTTATCGGTTGGTTTGCACAAACGGGATGGTTGTAAATGATGCTGCTACAAGAAAGTATCATATTGGCAGGGGCAATGAAGCTGGTGAAAATTACGAGCTATACTCAAATGCAACCTTAATGGCTGACGACAAGGCTTTCATAATGAAGGTTCAGGATACGGTTCGTGCAGCAGTTGATGAAACCAAATTCCGGAGGGTTGTTGCTTTGATGAGAGAAGCAAAGGGAGTCAAGATTGCCAGCACTGATATTCCACAGGTAGTAGAATTGACAAGCAAGGAGTTTGGCTTATCAAAAGAAGAAGGAGACGGGGTTCTAAATCATCTCATTCGCGGAGGAGACCTTAGCCTTTACGGGTTGGCTAATGCAGTAACCAGGCAGAGCCAGGAAGTTAAAAGCTATGACAGGGCGACGGAACTTGAAGCTATCGGCTTTGACATACTGACCATGAGCAGGACCATTTGGAATCGTATCAATGCAGCATGATAGCTACGGCCTCCCTTCATGGGAGGCCTAAGGTATTAAAACACTGGGAATGTAGGAAGGAGTATTAAAGATGAGCAATTTAGCTGAAAGTGCGATGGAACTATTGAATGAGCTTCATACTGAACGCCTTGAATATCACGAATATTCATTATTAGCAGACGCTATTCTGAAACTTATGGAATATGAAGAGCTTATAGAAGAAAAGCAACAAGACAATAAAAAATACCTGGAAGAAGCTTGTAGACAGTGGTGCGATTTTATAGATGAAGCTCCGGAAAGAAAAGACGGAATTGGCTTTGCTGATTTTTATGAAGAGATTAAGCGGCAGATGATAAAGGAAGAAATCTACAGGAGGGTTGTATATGGAAATTGTTCTGGTTGCTGATAAATGCTATCCCTACATTGCAAAGTGCAATTGCAGGAGCTGTGGGAGGAGGTTCCTTGCAGAATACACCGATGATGGGGTTAGATATTTCGGTAATGTGTGCGAATGCAATGAAGATTATGCTCCGGTAGAAGGTTATCCCTCATATTCGGAGTGGAGAGAAATCAGGCGAAAGCAAAAGGAAGAGGTTGGGAAAGCAGGTGGCATAGGGAATGAATAAAGCTATTAAGGCCAACAAGAAAGGAATCGGGAGTGTTATTAAGTGGTCTTCCTCCAAGTACAACGAGCTTAAGAAATCAGATGTTATCATGGACATTCTCAGCAGATATAAGGAAGGAAAGGATTGCCGTGCTGAATATAGCACAGGCTCGTACAGTCCGAGAGGGCATCTTGGAGGATGGAGTTATGTGTTTGAAATTAAGTCCGGACGAGCGATACTCACAGAACGAAAGGGAAATAAAGTGACTGTTTACGATGTGAATGACTCTGGAGTTCCGGTGAGACCTCACTGTTATCCTTGCGAGTATTTGGCGTACGATATCTCAGTAAATTACGGTGACTGCTACTTGATGTTTTGTAACAAATATAAGGTTCATGTTGGATGGACCGGCGAGCAATGCGATGAATGCATAAAGGAGCGTGGAGAAAAATGTTAGGTGGAGGACCTTACGAGTGCAGAAGATGCCCAAAATGCGGAGAGCTAATGTGGAACGGCAGATGCGAAAATCGTGACTGTGAGTATCACTGGCACCCAATGGAAGACGAAGAGGAGGATGAGTAGGTATGGCTCATAAAGATTGGTGCGGAAGTCCTTGCTGCGATTGCAAGATTTCCTGTTCGGTAGATGAAAGTATTCCTTGCTCCCCAGATTGTGAGCTGCTGATGCCGGACGGGAGCAGAAGGAAGGATAAATGCGAAGAATGCGGATGTGATGCATATGCATCGAATGAAGGAGGGATTTAGATGTTTTTCATAGATGATGAGCATATGGACAGGTTATTGACTGCTTTACAGAAAGCAGGAGCGATTAAACCCGATGGAAGAATTGATTCATATTACGGCGCAAGTCTTTACCTGCTGACCGGACTTAAATACGCTTGGCCGAGGTTGCAGAAATATGTTTGCTCTGGGTATATTGACTTCCAGCCGATGCTGCAAAGCGGTTTATCTTCCGGTGAAGCAATTATCGTTAGAATGGCCGGAAACTTTTATAACGGAGGATTTTGGGACGGAACGACACCATTCGATATAGTAAGCACACTCGATGAAGAACATCGTGAACTTGTGCTGACGGCCATGCTACTTAGACCGATGAGGCTTACTGTTGATGCTATCAGGAAAAATCAAAGATACTTGTCGGCATAAGGAGGGAAAATGAATGAGTTGCATTTTTAAGAACGGAAAGCGGTATGACAATACCGACATGATTTGCAAAACCTGCGGAAGTCCGGTGTGGGAAGCAGACGATACAAGGTACGGATACCAATGTTTCAAATGCAATAAGCACTTGAAAGATACCGAAGTTGAGGAACAGAACGGGCTCTATCTTCCTCCGGTAATTGTCGGCAGACATATCAACGGTATCACACTGAATGACCTTGAATGGCTGCTGGATGAAGACGGAAACGAAATGGTGTTCAAGAACCAGCCGGAAGCAGAGGCTTTCCTGCTAAGAAAAGGATTTAGTCCGGAGGACTTGGAATGGTTTATATTTTTGGAGGTGGAGAAGAATGAAGATTATGCGGAAGCTCCCAGGAACTGATGAACCTTTTGAAATAGAATTGACCCAGGTAGAGATGGAAAAGGCTTATCGTATCGTTCAAAAACAGTACGAGCTTGAAGATATCAAGTGTGAGATTGAGGGCATGGATGAGGATGACCTTTACGGATTTAAGCATGAGGAAATCCTCAATAACGATGAGTTGCTGGAGGAAATTCATACGAGGTTCGACAAAAGCAAGGATTGTACGCTGCCTTATTGGGATGTAATGGACGCTTCTATCCAGCATGTACTTGAAGAATACAGAAGGGAGTAAACTGATGAGTGGATTTTCTGATAAGATTGACACGTTATCAAGTCCTGAGTATAATGAAGTAAACATTATACTGGGAGGTGGTAACATGACCGTTGCAGACATCATAAGAGATGCTCTGAAAGCTAAGAACTGGTCTCAAAGAGAATTGGCAGCAAAGATGGGTTGGAGTCCTCAGAATCTAAGCGGAAGGCTTAAGAATAATTCCCTCTCTGCCGAGGAATGGCGTAAGGTTGCTGCCATCCTGGGATTTGAAATAAAGATGGTTGAGATTGACAGCAATGAAGAGTTAAAGACAAGGAAACGAGGAATCGGTCCCAGGGTTCGCCAGATGGTTAATGGAGTTATATACGATACTTATAAAGCCGATGCTCTTTGTCATACTTTATGGACTGACGGGTGGTTTATGGAGCTTTACAGAGACGGAGAAGGTAGATATTTTGTAGCTCATTACACCGACTGGAAGAATGGAGTAAATCATATATCGCCCTGTAGCGTGGAAGATGCAAGAAGGCTTTATGAGCAATACGGCGAAGACGGAGATGTCGATTCAGTATTCGGAGCAGCTTAAAAGTACGGAAGTATAGAGACAGCAGGTTCATATGCCTGCTGTTTTTTCATGCCTTAATATAAATTCATTGGTTTATTAAGAAAAAATTTTTATAAAATAAAGTAATTATGATTGACTCTTACGATTTCGTAAGTTAAGATGAAGACAAGATAAATAAATTACCTAACGGTAAGTAGGAGGGCTTAACAATGCTGATTTACAAAGATGGAAAAAAGATAAGCCGCAAGGAAGCTGAAAAATGGATTGGCAAAGACAGATTGGAAAAAAGAATAGCTGAGGCGAAAGAAACATACGCCGAAGACCCAATGACACAGATTAGTTGGATGGACGGAATGGAAATCAAGTTTAAGGAGGTGTAGTAATGGTAGCTACGAAGGACCAAGAGCGCAAGACTCTTGAAAAAATCAGACAGATGGTAGCAGAACTTGGAACAGATAGCTACCTGGCAGCAGTATTCGACGGAGCCTTTGAAATAGCAGAACAGAATATTGAGAACGACTGGGGCTGTACAACCCGTGAGTATGTGGAAACATCCTTCAAGATTGAAGAAAAGGCCAGAAAAGAAAGAGAGGAAATGGAGAAACAAATTGAGAGGCTGAAACGAGACCTTGAAGCTAAAACTCAGGTTGAAGCAGTCCTGAAAAGAAACGCCGAGTATCACGAAAAGCAGCTTGTGGAGCTTAATGAAACGCTGGTGAAAGTAAAGAGAGAAGCTGAATCCTACAAAGTAATGATTGAAGACCTTGAGTGCGACGTTATGAAGCTGAAAGCTAAGCTGTATGACTACATGACGGGGGAGGTGAAATAGTTGCTGAAAGAAGTACCTGGTCATGAGCATCTGGTCCATATTTGCAGGCAGGGAACCGGAAAGCCGGAAGTTAACATGCATGATGTAATGCCCTACATGGTAATAGACGGAAGGCTGGTTCCTATAAAGTATTGCCCGTACTGCGGAGTCAAAATTGAAGAGGATGAAAGAAAGTAATAATGAATAGCCGGTGGGCGGCGGCGAAACCGCCCAGAAAGGAGTAGAAAAATGAGTAATAGCAGATTTTATGAAGAAGAATGCCTGAAAAGGGTAAGAGAAATAGCCAAAGAACTTGACGAGCTGGCTGCAAATCCGCAAAGCAGGGATGAACTGGAAGAACGAGTCGAAGAGTTAGAACAAGATATAGCGGACTATGAAGACGAAGATAACGGCCCGTTGACCGAAGCGGAACAGGAAGAACTCCAAGAAATGAAGGAAGAGCTCGAAGCAATACGTGAAAAGCTGGACAACGGAGAAGCAACCGACTTATACAGCTACTTTGAAGATGCTCTTGATATCGAATATCATATTGGTGGTGATGGCGAGTACAGAGGTGTTGCGGTGACAATAGCAACCGGAGGACCTCATATCGAAGTAGACACCAGTGACAGAGCCGTAAAACTCTGGTGGGGCGGCGATAAAGCACAATGGAGCATATGCGGGGATACGGCTGATGCCATAGATGAAATCTTTGAAGAATACTATCAGGCCATGCGTTAGTCAAGGCAAAGGAGAAAGCAAAATGATTGACAGAGAGTATAACAAATTTAGATTAGTATGCGATGTATGCGGAAATAAGGAAACAGGGTTCGACTACTTCGACGAAGCAGTAGAAGCAAAGAAGGAGTTGGGCTGGGTCAGCAGACGTGTTAACGGAGAGTATCAAGACATTTGTCCAGATTGTCAAGAATAGAGGTGGAAGATGGATAAAATTGTTTTAACCATAAAGGATACCGAGTTTCTCCTTGACTGGAGAGACAAGAACAAGGAACTTGTTCGCCGGTATCCTCCGGTTTTACCGGCATGTAAGATTGATTGTACAGAATCCGGCTATGTTATCAAAGGGTTCCGGAATGAATCGAAGATAAGGCTCTATGTAAGTCATAAGGGAGTAAGTTTGGGAATGATGGAATATAGAATACGGCCAGACGGACTGCTTGAATTGGTTAAGGATAGGACGGAATTGAAAAGTGATGATAAGCAATCCGTACTTACCGTTTACTGTTCAGCAATGGCTTTTATGGCATACTGCAAAGAAACTGTGCCGGAAGCTCTGGAAGGGAATGAGCGGGAGAACAGTGAAACCCACAGCATACGAAAAAACGTTCAGAAAAACCGAAGTAAGAAGAAGGAAAGCTCAGCATCTACAGTTTATCTCATGAAAAACAGCAGTGGGAAGAGACATTTTGCTGCATCCGGTTATCGAAAATCTCCAAGCGGGCAGTTTACGGTCCGAGGGCATTTCAGACATTACAAAAGCGGAAAAGTTATTTGGATAGATTCATTCATTAAAGGGTCCGGAAAAGGGAAGGATAAGATATATAAGATTGGTAACAGGATATAGTTTTTATCAAAATACAGCCCCGTGCAAAAGTCTTACGCAACTTTGAATATATAAATACCACATGATGTAAACGGGGCTGTGAGAGGCAATTTCGGCGGTTGAAAAAGACCACTATGTTTGTTATAATTAATTACTTGTGATAGTACATGATGAGCATTCCTCCTGCTTCCCGTGAGCATGGGGGATGCCATGTTTATAAAATAAGGGGGTGTTGTATGAAAGGGAAGGTCTCAGAGAAAATCGTAAAGGGAGTTTTTATTCTTGAAGCTGCGTTGGCGTTATTTCTTATTGCAGGAGTGGTTGTTGGTTCGTTTGATTTATTTAGATATTTTAAAATAATATACACTACACCGCCATTACAAACGTTTCAGCTTTTACAGACATTTTTAGGACATACTTTGACCCTGGTCATTGGTCTGGAGTTGGTGATAATGCTGGTCAGGCATACTCCCTCGAGCGTTATTGAAGTTTTGCTTTATGCCATTGCGAGAAAGATGATAATAGAGTCAAAGACCATGCTTGATATATTACTTGGTATCCTGGCTATTGCGGGATTGTTTGCCATCAACAAAGTCTTTGCTCCGGGCAAAATTTTCGTTCAGGAGGGTACTGTTGTAAATTCGGCAATGTCTACAAGGGAAGTAAATGAACTTGTCGATGTAAATATTCCTGAAAACCTTGGCAATACCATCGGTGGCGTTGTGGCGAGGCTGTGTATGGAGCATGGCGAAAAGCCTGCAATAGGTACAAGATTTCGCGTATCCGATGCAGAAATTTCTATTATTTCTATGGAGGATGAATTAATACAAAAAATAAAAGTAGTTAAAATCGGGAAGAAGGATGATCTGCTTTGAAGTTTAAAGTAACAAAAAAATCGAAAGACAGCAGGGCAAGGTGTGGCTTGCTGCAAACTCCCCATGGGACTTTCGAAACCCCTGCCTTCATGCCGGTAGGGACGCAGGCTACGGTGAAAACCATGACTCCGGAGGAACTGGAGCAAATTGGTGCAAAAATTATTCTCAGCAATACCTACCATCTTTACCTGAGACCGGGGCATAAAATAGTGGAGGAAGCCGGCGGTCTTCATAAATTCATGAACTGGAGCGCCTCTATTCTGACGGATAGCGGCGGATACCAGATATTCAGCCTGGGAGAATTGAGAGAGATAAGAGAAGAAGGAGTTACCTTCAGGTCCCATTTAGACGGTTCTTTACATTTCATAGGGCCGGAAACATCAATAGAAATTCAAAATGCTCTTGGTGCGGATATTATCATGTGTTTTGACGAATGTATTCCATATCCTGCCACTTACGATTATGTCAAAAACTCAGTACGGAGGACTACGCGGTGGGCTGAACGGTGTAAAAAAGCTCATGTCAACCCGGAACAAACGCTTTTTGGGATCGTGCAGGGGGGGCTTTATAAAGATTTACGTGAGGAAAGCGCGAAGGATCTGCTTTCTTTGGATTTTGAGGGGTATTCAATCGGAGGCTTGAGCGTAGGAGAACCTAAGGAAAAAATGTATGAGGTGCTGGACTATACGGTACCGATTCTGCCGGAGGAAAGACCCAGATATTTGATGGGAGTAGGTTCTCCCGATGCAATCTTTGAGGGGGTACTCAGAGGAATAGATATGTTTGATTGCGTACTTCCCACAAGAATTGCAAGAAACGGTACAGTGTTTACCAGGAAAGGAAAACTGGTAGTGAGAAATGCCGTATATGCTAGAGATTTTTCACCTCTGGACCTTGAATGCGATTGCTATGCGTGCAGGAATTATACTAGGGCATATATCCGCCATCTCATCAATGCCAGAGAGGTGTTGGGCATAAGGCTTACGACAATACATAATCTGTATTTTTTATTGAATCTCATGAAGGATATCCGCAGAGCTATTGAAGGAGAGTATTTGCTTGATTTTAAAAAAGAGTTCTTTGAAGAATTTGGTTATAATCAAGAATTTTAATATATAAAAAAGGATTTTTCACTTTTGTATAGAATTAAATACTATAAAATTTAATAGAAAGGGCGGGAGTGGAATTTGAATTTGACAATCTTCCTGCAGCAGTTTGGCCCACTGATATTAATATTTGCTATCTTTTATTTTTTAATAATCAGGCCTCAACAAAAAAGGGAAAAAGATCGTAAAAATATGCTATCCAACCTAAAGGAAGGTGATGATATCATCACTATCGGCGGGATCTACGGCAGGATTCTCAATATCAAAGAGGACGTTATAACTCTGGAGGTTGGGGATAAGCTGAAAATAAAAGTGACGCGTTCAGCCATAGGAAATGTTTTAAAGAAAACAGAAAAAAGTGAATAAATTTTGTCATATTCGACCTCCTTTAGTAAATAAAGTATTAGTATAAAGGAGGTTGATTTATTATGAAATCTTCCAGGACGAGAAAAGGTCTTAATTACATTAAGATTGTATGTGGTATATTAAATGCTTTTTTTCTGACACTTATCTTATTCCTAATACTGGGTGGAATACTATATTATACAAAAATATCCGAAGATATAATACCAACGTCCGTAGTTGTGCTGAGTGCATTGAGTATAATAATAAGCAGTATAAATGCCACCAGAGATATTGATCGACTTGGCTGGCTGCATGGAGGCTTGATAGGATTTATATATGTAGTCGTGCTTTTAATACTTGGTTTTTTTATCATACCGACTATGTCTTATGGTTTGAGCACCATTTTAGATTTAATTTTGGGCTTTGTGGTGGGAATGGTGGCGGGAGTATTGGGGACGAATCTATAGAATATTAAATTTGTCTTTGCATCGATACTGTTTTATGTTATAATTTTTTTAGAAAAATAAAAAGGAGGAAGCTGCTTTGCGCCATATAGTAACAATACATAAAGGAAATTTAAATATTATTGAAAGTATCGAGAAAAAGGGATGTGGTGAATGCCAGTCATCATGCCAATCGGCATGCAAAACTTCCTGCACAGTAGCAAATCAGGCATGCCAAAAAGAAAATGAATAGGGCCGCGAGAAAGGCCCTTTTTATTTGCCTACATATCCTATAACCTGGCAAATCGGGGAATGATTGCAGCTTTCTAAATTATTGACAGCCTAAAAATCCAGGGATATAATTAAAGCTGCATTAAGCTTAGATTGGGGGAAGTGACTAAATGGATTCAAGAACAAAAAGCATACTTAAAATCGTAGCCGTGGTTGTTGTGGCGGCCTTTTTAGCTTATTCGCTTCTCGTGGGTTTTCAGGTGGCCGGCTACAAAGTTGTACCGATTAAAAAAGCAATTAAACTCGGTCTTGATTTACAGGGCGGAGTTTCAGTATTGCTCGAGGCGAAACCCAAGCCCGGCGAAACCGTTACCAGTGAAAAAATGAACGGAGCGGTAGAGGTAATAAGAGGAAGAGTAGATCAGTTGGGTGTAGCCGAACCTTTAATTGCCAGGCAGGGTGATGTAAGGATTAGAGTTGAGCTGCCGGGGGTCAAAGATTCTCAGAAGGCGCTGGACATTATTGGAAAGACGGCTTCTCTGGAATTTGTCGGACCTGACGGAAAAGTTATTCTAACAGGAGACGATGTAAGAGACGCAAAGGCGGTATATGGCAACAAGAATGAACCTATGGTGAGCCTGAAGCTGAATTCAGCTGGAGCAAAAAAATTTGCCGATGCTACTTCTAAATTTTTGCATCAACAGATTGCCATAAAGCTGGACAACCAGGTGATTTCAGCTCCGACAGTACAGGATGTAATTACCGGAGGAGATGCGGTAATTACCAATCTACCCAGCATAGACAAAGCCGGAGAACTGGCGACTCTGATCCGAGCCGGTTCACTTCCGGTGGACCTGGAACAGAGGCAAGTCACGGCCGTAGGCCCAACACTTGGGGCAGACTCTCTGAGTAAAAGTGTTAAGGCGGGGGAAATAGGCGTTATCCTGGTATTGCTGTTCATGCTGTTTTATTACCGTATTCCCGGCCTTGTAGCAGATTTTGCACTGATTTTATATGTTATGCTCGTATTGATAATTTTTACGGCCATCGGGGCTACATTGACTCTGCCGGGAATCGCAGGATTCATTCTTTCTATAGGTATGGCAGTGGATGCAAATGTGTTGATTTTTGAGAGACTGAAGGAAGAATTGCGCAACGGCAAGACTCTGAGAGCCGCCATAGACGGTGGATTTCATAGAGCCCTGACCACAATAATCGACTCCAATGTCACTACTATCATAGCGGCAGTCGTACTTTTATACTTTGGCTCCGGACCTATTAAAGGATTCGCAGTAACGCTTATAATAGGTATTCTCACCAGTATGTTTACAGCAATTACCGTTACAAGAATGATTCTGGTAAACCTGATAAACGCAAAGTTCTTCACCAACAAAAAACTATATGGTGTATAAGAGGTGAAAAAAGTGAAAACATATAAAATAATGGAGAAAAAGTGGCTCTGGTTTGGGATATCTCTTTCCATAATCGCCATAGGGTTGGTAAATATCTTTTTATACGGCCTGAACTGGGGCATAGATTTTACAGGGGGTAACATCCTTCAATACAATATTCATGAATCCTACAACCTGCAGGATGTAAGAAGTGTTTTGACCAAGTTCAATTTGAAGGACTATGATGTTAAAAAAGCCGGTGATTTGGGGCAGGAACTGATCATCCGAACGGTAGTGCTTACAAAAGAGCAGCAGGCTGATATTACCGCCGCATTGAAGCAAAAATGGGCCAAATCCGAACTTATAAGAGCTGAAAAAGTAGATGCCGTAATCGGAAAAGAACTTCAGCGGCAGGCTATTATCGGCCTGATTATAGCGAACATCGGCATGCTCATTTACATTACGTTCAGGTTTGAGTTCAAATCAGCTGTGGCTGCCATACTGGCGCTAATTCACGATGTGTTGATGGTAATAAGTTTATATGCCATTTTAAGGATTCCTGTTGACAGCACTTTTATCGCCGTAATACTGACGATAGTAGGTTATTCAATAAACGACACTATTGTGGTATTTGACAGGATAAGAGAAAATTTAAGGCTGATGAGGAAAGCATCATTCAACGATGTGGCAAATTTAAGTATTATTCAAACTCTGGCAAGGTCAATAAACACATCGTTGACCACCCTTTTGACTATAATTGCCCTTTTCCTGTTTGGCGGAGAGACTATAAAAGACTTTACTCTGGCGCTCATAGTTGGTATTGCCAGCGGAACATATTCTTCCATATTTATAGCAAGCCCGCTCTGGGCAATGTGGAGGCAAAAACCCGGAACCGCAAAAGCTTAAAAGAGGTGAAATGCCGTGTTTAAAGAATTGTTATATGCAGGTATAGGGCTTGCCACCCTGACTAAAGAAAAAGCTGAAGAAATTATCTCGGAACTGATAAAAAAAGGCGAACTGTCAAAAGATGACGGGAAAGATGCACTCAATAATTTGATGAGCAGGATGCAGGAAGAAAGGGATAAACTGAAGCAAAAAGTACAGGAACAGGTTGAAAATGCCATCTCTTCAATGAATATTGTAAGAAAATCAGACCTTGAAGAAATAAAACGTCGGTTGGAAATACTGGAAGAAAAAGTTAATAAAATTATTGATGAAAAAGAGGCGTAAAAACCTCTTTTTCTTTTATTAAAAATATCCTTTTCGGAGAAAATATTTTTATGACAAAAGGATTTTTCGAGAGGGATGTGTTATGAAAAATTTTTCACAACTTGTACGTCACCAGGGAAACGATTCTTTATTTGACATGATCGAGATTTCCATTCTCGGAACCATGGCAAATATGCCGGTACATTTTCATGCCGAGGGCCTAAGAGGTACGGGCAAAACTACGATTATAAGAGCAGCAAAACAAATTTTGCCTAAAATTGAAAGAATAAAGGAGTGTGAGTACAACTGCGATCCACAAAACCCTCATTGTCCCGATCACAGGAATCTTTCAAAAACAGAAATCGAAAAGCTGGGTATTGAACAAATTGAAATGCCGTTTTTGGAAATATCTCCATCGGCTAAAAAAGGTACAGTGGTCGGAAGCATTGACCTAAAAAAAATTGCATCAAAAGACAATCCGGAAGCTGCGCTGCTTTTAGGGACTATTCCGCGGGCCCATAGGGGAATTATTTTTGTGGATGAAATAAACCGCATTGCAGACACCTCGCCGGAACTTGCGGATATCCTGCTGGATGTAATGGGAACCAAACCCGGAAGAATTCAAATAGAGGAAGTTGGATTGCCAACCGTCGTGATACCGGTTCAAGTTAGCGTCTGGGCGGCTTCAAATCCCGACGAAGAGCCGGGGCCTCTTGAGGATATAAGAAGACAGCTTTCCGACCGGTTTGATTTTACAGTGAATGTAGAAAGACCACTGGATACAAGTGTTTTAAAGATGATATTGGATGGAAACAATGAACACAATTACGATAGTATAATGATAGAAGCTAAAAAAGAAAAATTCCGGCAAACTCAAACAATAATCAATGATTTTTTCCTTTCTGATGAAATAAAGGCCATTCTGGCTTCGATGTATGTGGATTTTGGTCTGGAGAGCCTGAGAAGCATTGAAGCAATAATGCTGGGGGCGAGAATAAGGGGAGCGCTTCTGGGAAAATCTCCGGATATCGAAGAAATTATATTTTTGTCAAGATTCGCCCTTCGCCACAGGATGGACGCTAAAAATTTAAATGAACTTATGAAGTATCTAGAACAAAAAAGATATCAAGCTGAAAAAAAATCGGAACCCGTAGTAAAAATCCTGGACCCGGAATCAAAAAAAATATTTTGCAAAAAACTAACAATGAAAAGACCGGGGCGAATGTCAGGAAATTACAGGATAGATTTTTTAATCCTGTTGAAAAAATGATCTCATATTTAACAAATAAATTTTCGCCTTCTGCAGGCGGAAAAAGCAGCAGACCACTTTCATTTGACCCTAAAAATATAGACATTAAGGCTCCTTCGGGAAAGGCTTTATCCATTAAGCAGTTGGAGTTAAAGGATTATGTAAAAAAAGAGGAGGAACTCCGCAGGTGATACATGTAGAAATACTCCGCTCAGAACTGGAGAAAAACAGGGGGGTAAGGATTGGAGAAACCGCGGTAGTCAGCAGAAAAATTCACACCATAGACCCGCATCAACCGGAAGAAGTGCATATAATAATGAACTCCGATGCTGGACGGGTTTTTTACAATCGGTTTAATGAAAATGAAATCATCCATATAGATTTGTTTCACGAAATCGCTGCTATTGATATTAAAAAAGCTGCCGAATACTTAAAAAAAAGCATGGTAGAAGGTGGTTTGAACAATTTTATTGATTATATAGATATTCAGACCGGAAGCGGCGGCGGCAGGCTTTCCGGTAGTTTAAACTATGGTCTGAGTGAAAGCCTTAAAAAAGACCACCTGAACCATGTCCACCTGGGGGGTTTAATTCCCGATGATAGGCTTGATATGGTGTTTTTTCTGGTAGATAAGGTGGAAGAAGTTTTACAATTGCAAAATATTGAATTAAGAAAAGTGGAAAAAATCTTCAATGAAATAGGCAACTGCCCCATAGATATGTCACCCTACGCCACTGATTCGGATTCCAACCTCAGACAGAATTGGTCAAACACTTCCGATAATAAGATAAGCCGGGAAGCCGCAGCTTTAATTGAGCATTTTAACAGTATAAGAGAAATTGAGGATATTTTAGATACTTTGAGCAAAAGTAAGGCCTCGGGTGATAACCTATACAATTTAAAGAAAAAATACGGTGACATGGATGACATAATTAAGCATATGGAACAAAACAATTTTATTGAAAAAGACTCAAATTGCTATTGCCTCACCAGGGATGGAATAAAGCTGAAGGATTATTTTAAAGTAAACCGAAAAGAATTGGAGCTAATGTTAAAGAAATCCATAAAAAATTTACCGAAACAAAAAAATAACAATGGGTTTCACATCGCGTATTCTTCAAATAGGACAGGTCTGGATAATAAGGGCCCACTTATTTCTGAAACATTTAATCCGGCAAATTGGATTGTGGAACTGGAAATAAATGAAACAGTAAAAAACGCCCTTACCAGATGCTATTACAAAAAAGAAAGATTCAGTATAGATGAGCAGGACCTTGTTTTTTTAAAGCGCAATCCAAAGATGAGCCAGGACATATGTCTTATTATAGACGCCAGTGCCAGTATGGCAGGTTACCGGCTTAGAAATGCCAAGTTTTTGGCAAAACACCTGGTGCTCAATTTTCATAGAAGGGTTAGTGTGCTGGCTTTTCAGGAAAGGGAAGTCAAAGTGTATGTGCCTTTTACCAGAAACTTCAGCACTCTTGATGCGGGGCTCAATGAAATAACATCCACTGGTCTCACACCTCTGGCCCTCGCTATTGATAAGGGCATTTCATATATGAGTTCCAGACTTGTAAAAAATCCCCTGATAATACTCATAACCGATGGAATCCCCACCGTCTCCCTCTGGACGCAAGACCCCATCAAAGATGCTATAAATGCGGCATTAAAAATAGCGAGAAAAAAAATAGATTTTTGCTGTATTGGCCTTCAGCCTAATAAAGATTGCCTTATAAATATTACTAAGGCGGCAAAGGGAAAACTTTTTGTGGTGGATGAGCTAAACAGGGATGTACTTTTAGATGTCACAAGGGAAAGTGGACAATTGTTATAACGACTGCGGCATTCATCTGCCCGCTTGCGGGCAAGATAATGCCGCACAAAGTTTCATCAAAATCTACCTCTTAAATAATTTCGAGGATTGCCTCGAAGAGTTAGGATCGAAGATTTAGATATAGAAAAATGGAGGATTTTGAGAAAAAATATAGAATAAACAAAATAAAACCCAAAAAGAATAGGGGGTCTTTTATGCAGTTAGTTCTAGTGTTTGCATTGATATTTGCATTCCTGGTAGCTGTTTTTGCCATATCCAATGCCAATGAAGTTGTAATCCGGTTTCCCTGGGGAAATTACCCCATCTCCCAGGCACTGGTCATTCTCGGATCTGCCGCTATCGGATCGGTAGTAGTATTGATGCTGGGAGTCTTTTCACAGGTTAAATCAAAAGTAAAAATGTGGGAATATCAGGGGAAAATTAAAAAACTGGAGAAAGAGCTCAAAGAAGTGAAAGAACAGTATGAAACAGTGAAAAAAGCAATGGAAGCTCAAAATGCAGAGGATATGCACGATGAAGGCATACCCCAGAAAACCGATGCTTCATCATAATGTAATTAGCCTGATAAAAACACAACCGCAGGCTCTATACCGGTTGTGTTTTTTATTGATATAATAAATTGTTTAGTTTATAATTAATATTGTTTAGCAATGAACTTTAAACCAAAATCAGGGGAAGACCGTTTATATGATGAGAAGTGCCGAATGGAAGATAAGTCCGAGGGAAACATTCCATGAAGTAATAAACTTTCCGGAGTTAAATCCTATAATTTTGCAACTGTTGAGAAAAAGGGGGGTCGAATCCCAAGAACAGATTGAAAGGTTTCTGGACCCGCGAATAGAATGCCTGTACAATCCAATGCTGATGAAGGATATGGGAAAAGCAGTTGATAGAATAAAGAGCGCCGTAAAGAAATGTGAGAAGATAACAGTTTATGGAGATTATGATGTAGATGGTATAACAAGTACCTGCATAATGATGAAAACCTTGAAAAAAATGGGTGGCGATGTTGATTATTATATTCCTTCAAGGATCGATGAAGGCTATGGCTTGAATAGGGATTCTATTGATAAAATCCACGGGCGGGGTACGACCCTTATAATAACGGTGGATAACGGCATTAGTAGTTTTGAAGAAGTGGAGTATGCAAAGAGTCTAGGTATTGATGTCATCATTACGGACCACCATGAGCCTCAAGATCTAATCCCGCAGGCCGTGGCAGTAGTTAATCCAAAACAAAACAATTGCAATTATCCATTCAAGAATCTGGCAGGTGTGGGAGTAGCTTTAAAGCTGGCCCATGCCCTGACCGACCTTGATCAGCAAACTTTGGAAGATAATCTGGAGCTGGCAGCCCTTGGCACCATAGCAGATATTGTGCCGCTTCTGGATGAAAACCGTATAATTGCAAAGTATGGGCTTAAACACCTGGAAAAAACCGACAATGAGGGCTTAAAAGCTATGAAGTCACTGCTCAATATATCGGATATCAAGCTGGACGCTACAAAGGTGAGCTTTTTACTGGCACCAAGGTTGAATGCAGTTGGCCGGATTTCCAGTGCGGATATAGCCGTGGAACTTCTTCTTACCAAGGATGAAACTAAAGCCTTTGAATTAGCTCGGACCCTTGAAAAAATAAATCAAGAAAGACAGGCTATCGAATCGAAAATTCTCACCCAGGCGCGAGAAATGATCGAGAAGGGCCTGGATCTGGATGAAGAGAGAGTAATTGTAGCTTCAAGCCATGAATGGCATCCCGGAGTCATAGGAATAGTGGCATCCAAGCTGGTAGAAATTTATAACCGGCCATGTATATTAATAGCATTGGAGGGTGAAGAGGGTAAGGGCTCAGGAAGGAGCATTCCCGGTTTTAATATTTTTGAAGCTTTGAGCCAGGTTTCCCATCTACTAACAAGGTACGGCGGTCACGAACAGGCAGCGGGACTTGCCATAAGCGTCAACAATATAGAGATTTTTAGAGAAGAAATCAACAAAATTGCTGGGAATACATTAAAGAGAAGGTATACTCCTGAATTAAACATAGAAATGGAATTGAAGGAAGAAGACATAACTATGGACCTCGCAGGTCAACTTGAATTACTAGAACCCTTTGGATATGGCAACCCAAAACCTGTTTTCATGTGTAAAAACTTTTGTGTCAACCATATTCGCACCGTGGGAAGCGAAAACAGGCATTTGAAGCTCAGCCTCAAGAAAAAACAAAAACAGATAGCGGCTATAGGTTTTAATTTTGGTTTGTATAAAGAAGAATTAAATATGGCCCCAGTAGTGGATATTGCTTTTTACCTTGAGGTAAACCGGTGGCAGGGAATTACGGAACCACAATTGAAAATAAAAGACATAAAAATACCCTATTTACAGGATGAACTACTGATTAAAATTGAGGAAGGTTATTATAAGAGATTTTATTCCACCTTTAAAAATGAAATTGTTCGGCTCGCTTTTTCAAAACTCCTACCGGACATGAGTAGCGCTGAGTTTATAAAAAATGAGGATACTTGGGAGAAAAATGAGTATGTAAAGAAACTATTTTTGAAAGACCGGAGGGTCCTGGTCATAATAAATACCCCGTATCAGGCATGGCAGCTTCTGGAATATTTAAAAGACATGGAGCACATAAAAAATGATACCGGAGTGTTTTTCAGCTTAAATCCGGATACCGAGAGGGAAAAAAAGAATATTATATTGATAAATCCTATAGATATAGGTAGTAAAAAAAACGCGGACGATATAGTTTTTTATGATGCACCATTTAGCGCCCAAATTCTCGGATTGAGGTTAAAAAATATGTCTACCGGTTCTATAATTCATGCTATTTTTAAAAAGGCGGACTTTCGTTTTAACCATATGGTGTGTCAAAAAATGCTTCCTGAAATAGAAGACATGCGGAAGATATACAGTTTGCTCGACAGATTATCGCCTGACAAGTTGAGTTTTATAATGAATATCAATGATTTCAAAAACCAATTACGCCAGTATATTGATTTTGATTTACATTACATGGGTTTGATTAATGTTTTAAAAGTTTTTCAGGAAATGGGAATCATTAATTTTAAGATAAAGCATGGTTTTATACAGATTGATAAAAAAAACGGCCAGCCGCGAAAGACCAGCCTTGAAACATCGAATACATATCGTGAATTTATTTTTATCAAAAAAAAGCTTATAGAATTTGAAAAATTACAAGGGGGAATATGATTCAAATGGACTTAAAGCAAAAAATCAGGGTTATCGAGGATTTTCCAAAAAAGGGCATCAGTTTTAAGGATATTACTACATTGTTAAAAGATGGTGAGGCTTATAAATATGCTATCAAGTCTCTTGCAGACCTAATAAGGCAAAAGGAATTTGATCTAATTGCCGGCCCAGAAGCCCGGGGATTCATCATCGGAGCCCCGCTAGCTTATGAACTGGGAGTTGGATTTGTTCCGGCAAGAAAAAGGGGGAAATTGCCGGGAGAAACCGTACAGGCGGAATACAAGCTTGAATATGGCACCGATGTCCTGGAAATGCATGTAGATGCAATAAAAAAAGGTCAAAAAGTTATAGTTGCAGATGATTTGCTGGCTACAGGAGGCACCATTTTTTCCACCATAGAGCTGGTAGAAAAAATGGGCGGAGTTGTTTCAACAGTAGTTTTTTTGATTGAACTTACCGACTTAAATGGTAGGGACAACCTGGCCGGTTATGACGTGATTTCACTAATAAAATATTAAACGGAGCAGGGGTGGAAGATTTGAATTTTGCTTTGCTTGAAAAACATATATTGTCTTATAACCCTTCTGCTGACCTCTCACTGGTTAGGAGAGCCTATGAATTTGCAAAAAACGCCCACAGCGGTCAGCACCGGGTATCAGGTGAACTTTTCATATTCCACCCCCTAGAAGTGGCTATTATTCTTGCAGACCTGGAACTTGACATAGCCACAATTGCGGCAGGTCTACTACATGATGTAGTTGAGGATACACAATACACAGTAGAAGATATTGAAAAAAACTTTGGCACAGAAATCGCACTGCTTGTCGATGGAGTGACAAAACTGGGAAAGCTGGAATATAGGACAAAAGAAGAACAGCAGGCGGAAAACCTGAGAAAAATGTTTCTAGCTATGGCCAAAGACATTCGGATAATCCTTATCAAACTTGCTGACCGCCTTCACAATATGAGGACTTTAAAATACCTTCCAAAGGAAAAACAGAAAGAAAAAGCTATAGAAACGGTCGAAATCTTTGCCCCCCTTGCTCACCGTCTCGGAATCTCAAAAATAAAATGGGAACTGGAGGACCTTGCCTTTAGATACCTGGAGCCTGAACATTACTATGAACTGGTAGACAAGGTTGCAAAAAAAAGGAAAGAGCGGGAAGAGCACATAAATAGAATGATTAATATATTGAGAGAGAAATTGTCAGCCTCGGGAATATCGGCCGATATTCAAGGACGTCCGAAACATTTTTATAGCATTTACAAAAAAATGAAAGAACAGAATAAAACTTTTGAGCAAATATATGATCTGACGGCGGTAAGAGTTATTGTAGACAGTATTAGAGACTGTTATGCCGCTCTGGGAGTGGTCCATACGTTATGGAAACCTATTCCCGGACGCTTCAAAGATTATATTGCGATGCCGAAGCCAAATATGTATCAATCTCTGCATACAACAGTAATAGATTCGCTGGGAGATCCCCTTGAGATTCAAATAAGAACTTACGAGATGCACAGGACTGCGGAATACGGTATTGCGGCCCACTGGCGATACAAAGAGGGTGATAAGGGAGACAGAGAATTTGATAAAAAATTATCATGGCTGAGAGAAATCCTGGACTGGCAGCGCGAACTGAAGGATGCCCGAGAGTTCATGGAATCCTTGAAAATCGATCTGTTTACCGATGAAGTTTATGTCTTTACTCCCAGAGGAGATGTAATAGATCTGCCTATGGGTTCCTGCCCTATAGATTTTGCATATAGAATTCATACCGATGTTGGAAACCGATGTACCGGAGCAAAGGTTAATGGTAAAATGGTACCCCTCGATTATAAACTGGCTAACGGCGATATCATTGAAATAATAACATCTGCGCACAGTAATGGGCCAAGCAGGGACTGGTTGAATATCGTCAAATCTACTCAGGCAAAAAATAAAATAAGGCAATGGTTTAAAAAAGAGCGGCGCGAAGAAAACATTGCCCGCGGGAAGGATATGCTCGAAAAAGAGGCCAGGAGACAGGGGTATGATATATATCAACTGCTCAAATATGACTTTATCCCCAATCTTCTTAAAAAAATGAGTCTTTCAAATCTGGAAGATTTATATGCCGCCATAGGATACGGTGGCATAACATCGAATCATGCTCTGCAAAAGATACTTGACGAATACAGGAAAAATGTAAAAGCAGAAAAAACGGAATCAACTGTTGATAAAAACGAAGCAAGGATAAAGGGCAAGAGAAAGGTTGATCAGGGCATAAAGGTAGATGGAATGGACAATCTCTTGATAAAATTTTCGAGATGTTGTAATCCGGTACCTGGTGATAGGATAGTTGGATATATAACGAGAGGGAGGGGCGTATCAATTCATAGAACGGACTGCCCCAATGTGGTTAACAATCTGTATGACAGGGAACGTTTGATTGAAGTAAAATGGGAAGGAATCCAAGAGTCGTCATATCCGGTGGAAATCGAGGCTTCAGCCTTTGACAGGCCCGGGGTACTTTCAGATATAATAAATATTATAGGAGACATGAAAACCACTATCGATGCCGTAAATGCCAGAGCTTCAAAGAATGGCGTAGCAGTGATCGACCTGGTGCTGGAAATAAATGATAAGCAACATCTTGAAAATATAATGCAAAAAATACGAAAGGTTCATGGAATTTATGATGTTCGAAGGGTCATGAACCAATAATAGGAGGAATATAAATGCGAGCCGTAGTGCAGAGGGTAAAATCTGCATCGGTGACAATAGGGCAGGAAGAAGTAGCTGTAATAGACAAAGGTCTGGTGGTATTTCTCGGAGTGGAAATCGGAGATAATATCGCTGATGCAAGTTATCTAGCAGAAAAAGTTGTTACCTTAAGGATATTTGAAGACGAAGATGGAAAAATGAATAAATCTCTCAGGGATATTGACGGAGAGCTGTTGGTCGTATCACAGTTTACCATTATGGGAGATGTGAGAAGAGGGAGGAGACCCAGCTTCACACAGGCGGCTCCGCCTGAAGAAGCGGAGAAATTATACAATGACTTTGTGGATATTTGCCGGGGCAAGATAACGAAGGTAGTTACAGGCAGATTTCAAGCGGAGATGCTGGTCAAAATATTTAATGATGGTCCCGTTACTATTTTGCTTGACAGCAAGAAGCTTTTTTAGGAGGTTTGTCATGTTATTGAAATGTCTGCAGGTAGGGATGATGGCGGCTAACTGTTATATTCTGGGGGATGAAAATAGCAAGAAAGCGGTTATTATTGACCCAGGAGGAAACTCTGAAGATATTTTAAGTATAGTATCAAAAGAGAAATTTACAGTGGATTTAATAATGCTCACTCATGGTCATGCAGACCATATCGCGGGCCTTGAGGAGGTCAGACTGTCTACAGGCGCCAGAGTTGCAATCCATGAAAAAGACGCACCCATGTTGCTTTTTCCAGAGCAAAACCTTTCCGCATTTATGGGGACGAGCCTTAGCTTTTCACCAGCGGAAATAAAATTGAAAGGTAACGAAAAGTTGACTGTGGGAGATTTGACTTTGGATGTTATTCATACCCCCGGCCACACTCCCGGGAGCATTTCTATAAAGGTGGATAATATAATATTTACAGGAGATACCCTGTTTGCCGGATCTATAGGAAGAAGTGATTTTCCGGGGAGCTCCTTTAAACAGTTAATATCTTCCATAAAAGACAAATTGTTAGTACAGGATGAAAGTTCAGTAATATATCCAGGTCATGGAATTAAATCCACAATTAAACAGGAAAAAGCTACCAACCCTTTCCTGCGTTAAATATTTATTATTTTTTAGGAAAAACTAATACTATATTGGAGCGGGAGGGAAGTTATGGTGAAAAAAAACAGACTAGCAAAAGGCCTTAATTCCGGTACCGACGATTATCAGGACTTTGTCGAACTGTTTGAAGAAGATGTCATGGATGAGGAAATAGCCAGAGATATGAATATTGACATCGAGACCGTGAGAAGTATAAAAAAGGAGCTGCAGGACGAAGAAGTGGCTGATGGTCCTTCCCTTTTCTTTAAAACTTCAAAAAGCAAAAAAAACCGGCGGCAAATTTGATTACCGCCGGAAAATATTTTTATTGAGGCTTCTTGCCGACAACCAGAGAAATGTATAGAGTTTGACCATTTCTATAAACTACCAGCACCATCTTATCATTTACTTTTGCCTTGCTGACAGTTTCAACCACATCGTTGGAATTTTTAATGATGGTATCATTTATTTTTATTATTACATCTCCCTGTTGAAGACCGGCTTTTTCCGCAGGGCTGTCTGGATAGACATATGTTATGATAGCGCCGTTCTGGTCTTTTAACTTGAAATAATCAACCAAATCTTTTGTCAGGTCTTGAAGTCCCACACCTATATACGGTCTTGTTATCGAACCATTTTTAATAAGGTCATCTAAAACTTCTTTCGCAGTATTTATCGGTATGGCAAAACCAATTCCCTGAGCCTGGGCATTGATGGCAGTATTTATACCTATTACATCGCCGTTAAGAGAAATCAAAGGTCCTCCACTGTTGCCCGGGTTTATGGCAGCGTCGGTCTGTATGAGATTTTTATAAACGCGATCTTTTCCGGAGCTTTCATCAGAGATGGTGACAGGTCTGCCTTTAGCGCTGATGACCCCAACCGTTACTGTATGATCCAGTCTGTAGGGATTGCCTATTGCGATTACCCATTCGCCAACCCTCATACTGTCAGAATTACCGAGGTTTAAGTAAGGCAACTTTTTTGAAGAATTAATTTTCAACACCGCAAGATCAAGATCAAAGTCTTTCCCCACTACCGTGGCTTTGAAAGGGTTTTCAAACCCTTTTACCGTTACATTTACTTCTTTAGCGTTATCGATGACATGTTCATTTGTCAAAATGTAACCGTCTGCGTTGATGATGAATCCTGAACCTATACCTTTACTTACTCTTGACTTGGGTTGTATTCTAAAGTCGTTTCCAAAAAATTGTCTGAAGAAAGGATCGTTCAAAAATGAGTCTGTTGAAGAAGTGCTTTCAACGGTTGTTTCAATGTACACTACTGCATTGCTGGCATTGTCTACTATATCCGGTATGCCTGTGGGGAGAGCTGTCTCAGGAGCGGAAGTGTTTACTAGAGCAGTACCCTGTATACCAGCTTTTGCGGAATTTGAAGGGTTTATCATATTATATGCCGATATACCGCCGATGACAAGCGCGGCGCCGAGGGCAAGCCCTAGCAGTACTGCTATCAAGTATTTGTGTTTATTAAAGAGAGTCATTTTAAAACCTCCCAAAAGTGTTTTTATAAGTTCTATTATTATTTTATCCTGTGATTTTATTGAGTTTATGTTGAATTTGTTAGGAATTTGTGAATTTATTAAACTAAGGTTTTCTAACTAGAGGTACATTATCATTGAGGAAAACTATAAGTAAAATAAATATAAATTATCAAAGTAATATATTGACATGTAAAAAAAGATTTCATATAATTAAAAACAAAAAAGGCAAAAGGCAAAGAAGGGGCAGCAGGCATAAAACTCAACAGGGAAAAAGCGCCGCGATTGAGAGCGCTTTTTGAGTAATTTATACCGAAAAAAACACCCCGGAGCCTATACTCCGAATAACAGTAGGGGTATACGAAAAACGCGTTAGAGTTTACAAAGTGGGTTTTTTACCAAACAGGGTGGCACCGCGGAAAAAGCTTCCGTCCCTGATTTATGTCAGCGACGGGAGTTTTTATTATGTCATTAGGAGGAGATGGCAATGCTTACACAAGCTCCGAGAGGAACCAGGGATATTTTGCCTGAGGAAGCCGTAAAATGGGTTTTCCTTGAGAATAAATTCAGGGAAATATGCAGAAGGTTTTCCTATAAAGAAATACGGACGCCGGTTTTCGAACACACGGAGCTCTTCAAGAGAGTCGTGGGCGAAACGACGGATATAGTTGAAAAGGAAATGTACACATTCCAAGATAAATCGGGCAGGAGCATAACATTGAAGCCTGAAGGAACTGCGCCTGTCGCCAGAGCGTATATAGAACATAAATTGTACACACAGCCTCTGCCGGTAAAACTATTTTACGTAACGCCGGGGTTCAGATACGAGAGGCCGCAGGCAGGGAGGCTGCGGGAATTTCACCAGTTCGGAGTGGAAGCTTTTGGGTCTCAAAGCCCCCACATCGATGTGGAGATTATGGCACTAGCAATGCAGTTTTTGAAGGAGATGGGCCTTGAAGATGTAATACTTCATATAAATTCCATCGGTTGTAAAATATGCAGGTTAGAATATAAAAAGGCTTTAAAAGATTTTCTTGGTGAAAGCAAACAAAAGCTTTGTGAGACATGCAAATCAAGACTGAATAGAAATCCACTGAGGATTCTGGATTGCAAAAATCCCGAATGCAGGGAGGTGCTCGAAGGAGCTCCGATTGTGCTTGATTACCTTTGCGACTACTGTAAATCCCACTTTGAAATGGTAAAAAATGATCTATCATTAATAAATATCGATTATGCAGTGGACCCGAGGATTGTAAGAGGTCTTGATTATTATACAAAAACGGTTTTTGAAATAATCTCGAACGATCTGGGAGCCCAGAGTACCGTATGCGGCGGTGGAAGATACGACAATCTCCTTGAAGAATGCGGCGGGCCGCCGACTCCTGCAGCAGGTTTCGGGATGGGGATAGAGCGCCTTATGACTATCCTGGAAAAAAAGAATATGTTGAATTTGCCCCAAGAAACCGTAGATGTATTCATAGCAGTTATGAATGATGAATATTGGGATGCGGTGCTTAAGCTTCTCTACGGTTTTAGAGAAAAAGGAATTTCGGTGGAAACCGACTACCTGAAAAGAAGCTTAAAAGCCCAGATGAAATATGCCGATAAAATTTTAGCCAAATTTGCCCTGATAATAGGTGAAGAAGAAATAAAATCGGGATTTTTTACCGTAAAAGACCTTGCCGATGGAGAACAATATAGGGTCGATGGTAAAGAAATTATTGAATATATATCAAATCGTATACGGAAAGGTTGTGTCGAACATGAATGAAAAAATTAAGAGAACTCACTCCTGCGGCCAATTGAGGGAAAGCGACGTCGGAAAAGAAGTTGTATTGATGGGTTGGGTACAGACTCGTCGGGATCTGGGAGGAATAATTTTTGTAGACATAAGAGACCGGAGCGGTGTATGCCAGGTGGTAATCAATCCCGATTGCTTTGAGGCATTTAAAAAAGCGGAAGAAATAAGGAGCGAATACGTCATTGCGGTAAAGGGTAGGGTGTCTTTGAGACCTGAAGAAAATGTGAATCCAAAAATTCCTACCGGATTTGTGGAAGTGGCATGTAAAAGGCTTGACATCTTGAGCAGGTCAAAAACGCCACCTTTCCCGATTGAGGACAACATAAACGTGGATGAGAGTGTAAGACTTAAATACAGGTATCTGGATTTAAGACGACCAAAAATGTTAAACAACATACTTTTCCGTAGCAGCGTAAACAAGGCTATAAGGGACTTTTTATCCGAAAACGGATTTATAGAAGTGGAAACTCCCATGCTTACCAGAAGCACTCCTGAAGGAGCAAGAGACTATCTGGTGCCCAGCAGGGTCAACCCCGGTTGCTTTTACGCTCTCCCTCAGTCCCCCCAACTTTTCAAACAGCTGTTGATGGTGTCAGGTTTTGAACGCTATTATCAAATTGCCAGGTGCTTCAGGGATGAGGATTTAAGGGCGGACAGACAGCCCGAATTCACACAACTTGACCTTGAAATGTCTTTTGTGGACGTGGATGATGTCATCGAGTTAAATGAGAAATTAATAAAATATGTGGTGGAACAAGTAACGCAAAGAAAAGTGGATATACCTTTCAGAAGGCTAACTTATAAAGAAGCCATGGACAGGTTCGGTTCGGATAAACCAGATTTGAGATTCGGCATGGAGATGGTGGAAGTATCCGATATAGTCTCTAAAAGTGAATTTAAGGTATTTACCGATGCGGTAAAGGGCGGAGGCATTGTAAAAGGCATAAATGTTGAAAAAGGCGGCAAGATTTTTAGCCGCCGGCAAATAGACGAACTGGTGGAAAAGGCCAAAGAGTTCGGCGCCAAAGGGATGGCGTGGATAAACGTTTCGCCTGAAGGTGTAAAATCACCCATAGCCAAATTTTTTACTGAAGATACCATGAATGAATTATTACAAAGAATGAATGCAAAAAACGGCGATTTGTTAATATTTATTTCAGATAAGGCAAAAGCAAGTGTACTGTCAATTATGGGTCAGATGAGGCTTTATCTTGGCAAAACCCTTGGTTTGTTGAAAAAAGACGCAATGGAATTTGTTTGGGTCACAGAGTTTCCATTACTGGAATACGACGAAGAAGAAAAGAGATTTGTGGCAATGCATCATCCTTTTACTTCGCCTATGGATGAAGACATTCCGCTTCTTGATAGCGATCCTGCCAATGTTAGGGCAAAAGCTTATGATATAGTATTAAATGGTACGGAACTCGGCGGAGGCAGTATAAGAATTCACAACTCTTCAATTCAGCAGAAAATGTTTAAAGTTCTGGGATTCACCGAAGAAAGGGCAAAAAGCAATTTCGGATTTTTACTGCAGGCTTTTGAATATGGTACACCTCCTCACGGCGGTATAGCTTATGGTCTGGACCGTATGGTAATGCTTCTTCTAGGCCTCGATAGTATAAGGGATTGCATCGCATTTCCCAAAACTCAGAATGCGATGTGCCTTATGACGGGTGCCCCCGCTGAAGTTGAAACCAGACAATTGAGGGAACTCCATATACAGGTGAAAATTTAAACTGCATGCTCTAAACTTGATTAAAAACGGGATTTGTGGTATTATAATAAATAGAAAAAACAAAAACATCCCTGCTGTGTGCGTATTAACTGACATAGTAAAGAGCCAACACTATGACATAGGGAGTCCGGTCTCTAAATGTGGCATATATGCCCTATTGTTAGGGAAATATAAAGCATTTAGGAGGACACCCACCTGGGTTGAGCGGGGTCTCTATTTACTGTCAGTTGTACGGCATGGTGGGGTATTTTTTTGAGGTGGAAAATTTGCAGCACAGATTTTCTAGGACACAGCTCCTTCTTGGAAGTGAAGGGCTTGATAAATTAAAAAAATCGAAAGTAGCCGTCATAGGCATTGGCGGGGTAGGATCTTTTGCAGCCGAAGCTCTGGCCAGGGCGGGGATTGGAGAATTGGTTCTTGTAGATGACGATGTGGTATGCATTACCAACATAAACCGTCAGATTCATGCATTACAGTCTACAATAGGATTGCCCAAAGTGGAAGTAATGAAAAAAAGAATCCTGGATATAAACCCTGAAGCCCATGTCATCTGTTTTAAAGAATTTTATTCAGAAGAAACAGCCGAAAAAATATTGGCCGGCAATTTAAATTATGTGGTGGATGCCATTGATACCATAAAATCCAAAGTCGACTTAATTATCAGGTGCAAGAAATCGAACATTCCCATAATTTCATCCATGGGGGCAGGAAATAAGCTTGACCCTACAATGTTCAGGGTGGCCGATTTATTTCAAACTTCGGTGTGTCCGGTAGCCAGGGTACTTCGGAGAGAGCTTCGAAAATCGGGCATACAAAAGGATGTAAAGGTTGTATTTTCAACTGAACAGCCGATCAGAATCAGAAATGAAAACATATGCAAGACCGGGTGCGTCTGCCCCAAAGATTCAGTAAAACATTGTAAATTTTCTAGAAGCATTCCCGGAAGCATTTCTTTCGTTCCATCTGTAGCTGGATTAATCATGGCAGGAGAAGTAATAAAAGACTTATTAAATATTTGACTATTTTATTTTGAAGTTATATAATTATTATACCCCTATATGGTATTGGAGGTTGTTTTATGCAGTGTGAAAACAGTTGCTCATATATACATAACAAAGATAATATTTTAAGACGTTTGAAAAAAATCGAAGGCCAGGTGAAAGGAATACAGAGGATGGTAGACGATGAAAAATATTGTGTTGATATACTTGTCCAGATTGCGGCGGTTAGGGCAGCTTTAAATAAGGTTGGGTTGATCGTTTTTCAAGACCATATAAGAGGCTGTGTAGCTCAGGCACTGGATACGGAAAAAGGGGATGAAAAAATAAACGAACTGGTAGATGTAATATTAAAATTTATCAAATAATCCGGGAGAGTGAAATATCTTGAGAGAGAAAGCTTTGGTAGTAGAAAATAAGGGAAATGAGGCAAAGGTGGAGATATTAAGGTCATCTGCATGCGGGCACTGTAGAGCATGTTCGGCGGGTACGGAAAGCAAACCTCTTTTTATTTGGGCCAAAAATCCTTTAAAGGCCGGCGTGGGTCAGTTGGTTGAGGTGGAAATGCAGGCATCAACTATGCTTACAGCTGCATTTATAGTATATGCGATACCTCTAGTCGCATTTATTATCGGTATAGGCATAGGTTATAGTGGAGCGGGCTTCTATCATATAAAATCAACGGAATTATTTTCATTGTTGATTGGTTTGATTACCATGGGTATAAGTTTTTTGGGAATTTACTTTTACAGTAAAAAAGCTGAAAAAACAAAAAAATATTTTTCAAACATAGTAAGTATTTTGGAAAAATAAGCCGCTTGTATTGACAATTTGGGCATTTTTTTAATATAATTCATTCGAGTGCAAATTTATGGAGGTTTTTTAGATGATGACAAGCAATGAAATAAGAGAAAAATTCCTCGAATTTTTTGAAAGCAAAGGACATACCAGAGTAGCCAGTTCTTCTCTGGTGCCTCACAATGATCCAACCCTTCTTTTTGCCAATGCGGGAATGAACCAGTTCAAAGAGGTTTTTTTGGGCTTAAAGAGTTTGCCTTTTAAAAGAGCGACCACGTCCCAAAAATGTGTACGGGCAGGCGGGAAACACAATGATCTGGAAAGTGTCGGAAGGACTGCTAGACATCATACATTTTTTGAAATGCTGGGAAATTTCTCCTTCGGGGATTATTTTAAAAGAGAAGCAATAACATATGCGTGGGAATTTTTGACGGAGGTTTTAGGTCTTCCTAAGGACAGGTTGTGGGTAAGCATATATAAAGAAGATGATGAAGCCTTTGAATTGTGGCAGGAAGTGGCCAATATCCCGGCTGAAAGAATAGTGCGAATGGATGAAAAAGATAACTTCTGGAGCATGGGTGACACGGGCCCGTGCGGACCCTGCAGCGAAATATATATCGATAGAGGAGAGGAATACCGCTGTACTGCCGACGAATGCAAAATCGGCAAATGCGATTGCGACAGATGGAGGGAATTGTGGAACCTGGTATTTATGCAGTATAACCGAGATGAAAACGGCAACTTGACGCCATTGCCCAAACCCAGCATAGATACTGGGATGGGACTTGAAAGAATTGCCACAGTAATGCAAAACGTGTATAGCAATTATGATACAGATTTGCTGAGACCCATCATCGCTTTTGTTGAAAATATGACGGGTAAAAAATATTATGATGATGATAGAGGTTTCCCGTTCAGAGTAATAGCAGACCATTCCAGAGCTGTGACGTTTTTAATTTCTGACGGGGTGATTCCCGGCAATGAAGGCAGGAGCTATGTCTTAAGAAGAATACTTAGAAGGGCTGCCCGGTATGGCAGAGAATTGGACTTGAATGAACCGTTTCTTTACAAAATAGCACCCTGTGTGGTATCCTTAATGGAAAATGCTTATCCTGAGCTACGAAAGAATTTAGATTATATTCAAAAGGTGATAAAATCTGAAGAAGAACGCTTCAATGAGACATTGAGTGATGGCCTGAAAATGCTTTCGGATGAAATAAATCGGCTTACACGGGAACAAAAAGATATTATCCCTGGAGAAACTGCTTTTATGCTGTATGATACTTTTGGTTTTCCACTTGATTTAACACGCGATATAGCCATGGAAAAAGGATTTTCTGTTGATGTTAAATCGTTCGAAGTGCTAATGGAAAAACAGAGAGAGAAGGCAAAAGCAGCAAGAAAAGAAAGTTACAAGATAGATGAATTATTCGATATTCTCGCACCTTTGCCGCCCACGGAATTTTTGGGATATGACAGGCTGGAATCTGAAAGCCTTGTACAATGCATTATATCAAATCAAATTTCTGTTGAAAGCTTTAGAGACAAAAGTCAGGAAATAGCTATAGTGCTGGACAGAACACCGTTTTATGGTGAGTCCGGCGGTCAGGTCGGAGATACGGGTATTATAGAAAATGAAGATTTTATATTCAGGGTGACCGATACACAAAAGACTCCCGATGGAAAGTTTTATCATATAGGAAAGATCGAGAAAGGTGAAGTGCGGGTAAAAGATAAGGTTACAGCAAGAGTAGACATCGACAGAAGAAAGAGCATTGCTCGCAATCACAGTGCCACTCATCTTTTACACATGGCCTTAAAACAGGTTCTTGGGGAACATGTGAACCAGGCAGGCTCTTTGGTAAATGATACCGGATTGAGATTTGATTTTTCGCACCACTCCCCCATGACGCCGGAGGAACTGAAAACAACAGAAGAAAAAGTAAATGAGGCCATTTTAAGTAATCTTCCCATAACAGTAGATATAACTACTGTACAGGAAGCACAGAAACGGGGAGCCATAGCTTTATTTGGCGAGAAGTACGGCGAAAAAGTGCGTCTGGTTTGCATGGGTGATTACAGTATGGAACTTTGCGGAGGCACGCATGTGAAATCCACTTCAGAAATAGGCTTGTTCAAGATTGTATCCGAAAATAGTATAGGCGCTGGCTTAAGGCGCATAGAAGCCGTTACCGGAAAGAACCTGCTAAATTTCCTGAATACAACTCTCCAGAGTTTTAATGATGCGGCTACTTTACTCAAAACTTCTCCTCAGCAAATCAATCAAAAAATAAATGAACTGCTGGAAAGGTTAAAATTCTACGAGCGTGAAATCGAATCTTTGAGTCAACAGGCTATAAATGCCCAGTTGGAAGATGTTTTTCGAAAGAAGATAGATTTAAAGGGTATCACAGTTATTTATTCGAGAGTAAAAGCAAGAGAAATGGATGATCTCAGGAAAATGAGCGATGCCTTGAGACAGAGAATAAACAGCGGTATTATTGTTCTCGGTAGTGTGGTTGGGGGGAAGGCAAATTTTGTGGCTTCAGTTTCCGACGACCTTGTAAAAAAAGGTTACCATGCTGGGAAGATTATAAAACAAGTTGCTTTAATAGCAGAAGGAAGCGGCGGAGGTAGAAGCGACTTCGCCCAGGCAGGCGGGAAAAACCCTGAAAAACTTGATGAAGCTCTAAATTCTGTACCACGTTTTTTAAATGTCGTATGATAACCTACTGGGAATAAAAACCTGTCAATATGAAATAATATAGAGGAAAAGCGTGGAATTTTCCACGCTTTTAAATTAAAAAAAGGGTTTTAAAATATGAATATAGAATATATCTAAATAGAAAGAGAGGGAGATGCAATGGGGCAGGATTTCCAGGAAACGATGAAATTTAAAGTGGAAAAAGACAAAGCCACAAATACCAGGGATATTTTGCAGAAGGTTTATGATGCCCTTAAACAAAAGGGATACAATCCTGTAAGTCAGATTGTTGGTTATCTTTTATCCGGAGATCCGGCATATATAACAAGTTTTAACAATGCAAGAAATCTTATTAGAAAGCTGGAGAGGGACGAACTCCTGGAGGAATTGTTAAAATACTATATAGAAGAATCTTAAGCCAGGAAACTTGCTTTTTTTTTGGAAGGTATTTTTATGGAGTATAATATATTGGGAAGAACAGGAATAATGGTCTCACGGCTTTGTTTTGGAAGCCTGGGTATAAGCCCTCTGCAGTCACAATTATCCATAGATGAAGGAACCGAAATAATAATGGAAGCTTTTCAGGCAGGGGTAAATTTTATTGATACGGCAGAGTTTTACAATAATTACGCCTTCATCAGGCGGGCCCTGAAGCTTACTGATTCGAAGGTTGTTGTTGCATCAAAATCCTATGCTTACACATATGAAGGGATGCAGGCAAGCGTCGACCGTGCAAGAAGAGAAATGGACGTAGATGTTATAGATATTTTTATGCTCCATGAACAGGAATCAAGACTTACATTAAAAGGTCACAGGAAAGCGTTGGAATATTTATTGGACGCAAAAGAGAAAGGAATAATTAAAGCTGTTGGCGTTTCTACACATACCGTGGAAGTGGTTGATGCTGCATCTACCATGAATGAAATTGATGTAATCCATCCAATAATAAACATAAAAGGAATCGGTATTAAAGATGGTAATATAAAACAGATGGAGAAAGCAATAGAAAAGGCCTATAAGAATGGAAAGGGAATATATGGCATGAAATGTCTTGGAGGTGGCAACTTAATCAATATCAGGGAACGTGCTTTTAAGTATATCCTGGATTTTCCCTACCTTCATTCTGTAGCCGTAGGAATGAAAACATGTGCAGAGGTAAGAGCAAACTGTTTGATATTTGAAGGGAAAACCATACCCGAAGAGCTGGCACATGAAATTGATGTTCAGAAAAGAAAACTTATCATTGAAGATTGGTGCCAGGGCTGCGGGGAATGTGTGCGGCACTGTAAATACAAAGCACTGTCCATTGTCCGTGGCAAATCTGTAGTGGACGCGGAACGATGCATTTTATGCGGTTATTGTGCTGGATATTGCCCGGATTTTTGTATAAAAATTATATAACAGAGGCACTACTTATGCGAATTTTAGGGCTGGACGTAGGAGAAAAAAAAATCGGTGTCGCTATTTCCGACGAGCTTGGTTTTACAGCACAGGGAATCGGGGTGATAGCGAGGCGGGGTTTAAAGCAGGATTTAAAGCAGATTGAAGATCTGGTAAAACAATACAATGTAGGGAAAATCGTATTGGGCCTACCCAGAAATATGAATGGTACATTGGGGCCTCAGAGTGAACTAGTAAAAAAGTTTGGTGAATCATTGAAAAAGAATTTAAGAATCGAAATTTCATACTGGGATGAAAGACTAACAACTGTGGAGGCTGAACGTTCTTTAATTGATTGCGATTTGTCACGAAAAAAACGCCGCTATGTTATCGATAAAGTAGCTGCGGTATTGATATTGCAGGGTTACCTTAATTACCGCTCAAATGTTGACATCGATTAAAATGTACTATACAATATTTGTAATTTCATAGATTGGAGTGAAAAAAATGGAGGAAAAGGAAACTATAACTCTCTACGATGAAGATGGGCAGGAAACCGAGTTTGAAGTATTGGGTATAGTAAATGTGGAAGATAATGATTATGCGATTTTAGTCCCTCTGGATGAAGATGAAAATGAGGGTGAAGAGGCTTACATCTTTCGAATCGATACTGATGAAAACGGTGATGAAGTCCTGATGGAAGTCGAGGATGATAATGAGTTTGAGGCAGTAAGAGGAGCGTGGGAGGCTATCAGCGAAGGAGATTATGATATTGAGGATGATTATGACGAGGAAGAAATTGATGATGAAGAAGAGTAAAATAGCCTTTGATAAAAATCTTGACAGAATATAATTTGATGTTTATAATATAAGCTAATTTAACATGTCAAAGCAGTGAAGAGGAAAATTGGAGAATATCCTTATAAGAGAGCTGGTGGATGGTGCAAATCAGCAGGGATTCTTCATTTCCACCTTGGAGCAGTTGGCGATGAGCCAAACGGAGAAAGCCGTTATTTTAAACGAGAGCTAATTTGGTAAAATCCGAATAGGGTGGCACCGCGGTAAAATCCGCCCCTTGAATAGGGCGGTTTTTTTATATCTTAAAGGGAGAGTGGATTGCATGAAAAAACATCATTTAAGAATTCCCGGCCCTACAGAAGTTCCTGAAAGAGTCCTTAGTGCCATGCAAACTTCTATGTTGAACCATAGGGGAGAGGAATTCATACATTTGTTTAAAGAAGTTTCAGAAGAAATAAAAGAAGTCTTTCAAACTAAAAATGATATACTCATATTTCCTTCCTCAGGAACTGGAGCTATGGAAGCAGCTGTTGTAAATCTGTTTTCCCCCAAAGATCATATTTTATCTTTCCCCAATGGAGTATTCAGTGAAAGATTTGCTCAAATAGCGGAATCGTTTGGAGCTACTGTAGAAAGGATTCCTGTGGAATGGGGCCAGGCCGTATTGCCGGAAATTGTTCGAGAGAGGCTTGCTAAAGATAAAAAAAATGAAATAAAAGGAATATTGTTTACTCATAATGAAACTTCCACAGGAGTTTTGAATGAGATAAAAGCCCTCCGGGAAGCTGTGGGAGACCATCCTGCAGTCATACTGGTAGATGCCATCAGCTCATTGGGAGCGGTTGATTTAAAAACCGATGAATGGAATCTGGATGTGGTAATCACCGGTTCCCAGAAAGCTTTAATGCTTCCACCGGGTCTCAGTTTTATTTCCATCAGTCCTAAAGCGTGGGCCAGGGTGGAACAGTCCAGAATGCCAAAATATTACTGGGATTTCAAGGCCGCAAAAAAGAGCCTTGAAAAAGGGCAAACACCTTATACGCCGGCAGTTTCTCTGATATTTGCCCTAAAGGAATCTCTGGAATTAATAAAAAAAGAAGGGCTGACCAATATTTTTCAAAGGCACATAACTATTTCAAGGGCATTGAGGGCAGGCATTAAAGCTCTGGGTATGAAGCTTTTTGTAGATGATCGCTGGGCATCTCCAACCGTGACTTCTGTCGATATTACAGGGTATGAAGCGCTAAATCTTTCGAAAACGCTAAAAAACAAATTTAATATTACAGTAGCAGGCGGTCAGGAAAAATTGAAAAACAGAATTTTGAGAATAGGGCATCTGGGTTATGTTGATAAAATGGATATAATTAACGTGCTGGCGGGATTGGAAATGGTTCTGAAAGACCCCGACCTTTACGGAAAAGGTGTAAAAGAGGCGGAATTGTACTTTGAAAGGGGAGAAAATCAGCAGTGAAAATTCTTGTAAGCGATGATATTGCACAAGAAGGCATAAATATCTTAAAACAGGAATACCAGACGGATGTAAGGACAAAATTAAGCGAGGAAATGCTGGCGGATATAATCGCAGAATATGACGCGCTTGTGGTCAGGAGTGCTACAAAAGTGACGGCCAAAATAATTGAAAACAGCAATTTGAAAGTAATCGGGCGAGCCGGTGTCGGAGTAGATAATATAGACCTTGATGCCGCGACAAAAAAAGGGATTCTGGTGGTTAACGCGCCTGAAGGCAATACGACAGCTGCCAGCGAACATACGATAGCTTTATTAATGGCCCTTGCCAGGAAAATCCCGGAAGCGGTGCAGAGTTTAAAAAATAAGATTTGGGACCGGAAAAAGTTCATAGGGATCGAGTTAAATGGTAAAACCCTGGGCATAGTTGGACTTGGGCGGATAGGCAGAGAAGTGGCAAAAAAAGCTATTGGCCTCGGTATGAACATTATTGCCTACGATCCTTACATTATCAAACAGCAAGTGGAAAATATGAATATTACTGTGTCAGACCTTGATACAGTATTAAAAGAAGCTGATTTTATAACATTTCATGTACCGCTGACTAAAAACACATACCATATGGTTGGTGAAAAGCAGTTTTCAATGATGAAGGATGGAGTAATGCTCATCAACTGTGCAAGGGGAGGCATAATTGATGAAGAAGCTCTATATGCAGCGATGAAGTCGGGCAAAGTAGCCGGGTGTGCTTTAGATGTCTTTGAAAATGAACCTCCTCTTGGAAGTCCTTTAATTGACTTGCCCAATTTAATAGCCACGCCTCACCTGGGCGCTTCCACGCAGGAAGCTCAGATATGCGTAGCGGTAGAAGTAGCTAAGGATGTCATAAGAGCCTTAAAAGGAGAAATGGTCAAAAACCCCGTTAATATGGTTCATATTCGACCTGAAGAATACAGTGAAATTAGACCGTATGTTGATCTTGCCGAAAAAATGGGGGCACTCTATACACAGCTCAGAAATGGCAGAATAAGTGAAATGGAAATGATATATACGGGAAAAATTGAAAAAATGGATGTAAAAATGATTACCACAGCCGGTATAAAGGGAATACTTTCAAACATTCTGCAGACTCCCGCAAATCTTGTAAATGCTCCATTGTTGGCCCGTGAAAGGGGGATAAAAATTATTGAGAAAAAGATAAACCAGGGTCAGGATGCGCCGGGGATGGTAACCATGAAAATTACAACGGATAAAGGAGTCGGGTCTGTTACAGGTCAAGTCCTGGCAGGATCCGACGAGAGGATAATTGCCATAGATGAATACAAGATTGATTTAATTCCCAAAGGCAATATTCTTCTAACATTCCATAGAGACAGACCCGGTATTGTAGGTAAAGTAGGTACATTATTAGGGAAAAATGACATAAATATCGCATACATGCAGCTCGGCAGAAAGTCCTATAGAGGAGAAGCTTTAATGGCCCTGGGTATTGACGAGAATTTGCCTGATGACATATTAAGCGAAATCAGAAAGATTGACGGCTTGGAAAATGCGGTTTTGATAAAACTTTAAATTCTTGACAGTGGTTTTCATTTGCACTATACTTGTGGTAAGACTAATCTGGGGGGACAAAAGTGGAGATAACAGAAAAACAAGATGAAAAAAGCCGTCGCATAAAATTAATTGAAGAAAAATTAAAAGGAAAAGAATGTAAACTTACTCCTCAGCGGAGAGCTACGCTGGACGTGCTTTTAGAAAATCAATCGAAACATTTAAGCACTGAAGAGATATACGGGCTTGTTAAAACAAAGTTTCCCGATGTTGGTCTTGCCACTATTTACAGGACTTTACAATTATTTGATAACTTCGATATAATAAAAAAGCTTAATTTTGGCGATGGATGTTACAGATATGAATTAAGCGAAGAACAAAAACATCAGCACCATCATCTTTTATGTATTAAATGCGGCAGAGTTCAGGAATTTGATGATGACCTTCTGGGCGAACTTGAACAAAAAATTGAAAGAAATAATGATTTTAAAGTGGTGGACCACGTGGTCAAATTTCTTGGATACTGCAATGAATGCCTGCAATCCTATGATAAATGAAGACCTGTCAAATGACAGGTCTTTTCAATTAATATTTTAAATTTTAATTAAGGTCGTAAGGTTGCTGTTTTCAATCCGCAAGCAAAGATTACATTTGTTTTTTTCTAAGAAACATCTTGCTGAATTCGGCGGCCATAAACGGTATCAAACCAAAGGCCACTATAATATCCCAATCGTAAAATGACAGAAAAATGGTGTCAAATACCATTCTTAAATATGGAATATATAATACGGACAAAAGTAATACGAAAGATATGACTGTACCTAGAACCATAAACTTATTTTTAAAAAATCCGATACTGAATACCGAGTATGTCTCGGAGCGGGATGTATATGCGCGTAAAAGCTCACTGAAAATGAGAGTTGCAAAAGCGTACGTTCGAGCGCTTTCTATATCGCCCTTAAAATGTAAGGCATAAATGAAAACTCCCAGAATAGATGCTGTCATAAAAATGCTTTGAATAGCTATCTGCCACTTCATACGGGTATCCATTATCGGTTCATCAGGCTTGCGCGGAGGCTTATTCATGATATTAGGCTCTTTTGCTTCCATACCTAAAGCCAGTGCCGGGAATGCGTCTGTCAGCAAATTCAACCACAATAGCTGTATGGGTTTCAACGGTACCGGAAGGCCGACGAGCATTGCTACGAAGATAATTAATATTTCTGCTATATTGCACGACAGCAAAAAGAATATAAATTTGCGGATGTTGGAGTATATGACTCTTCCTTCTTCAACCGCTGAAACAATACTGGCGAAATTATCATCAGTTAGTATCATGTCTGCAGTTTCTTTTGCCACATCGGTACCTGTAATACCCATGGCAATGCCGATGTCAGCTTTTTTCAATGCCGGTGCATCGTTTACGCCGTCACCGGTCATAGCGGCAATATGGCCGTTTTTCTTTATGGCGTCTATGATTTTTAGTTTGTGTATCGGGGAAACCCTGGCATAAACCGATACGTCTTTTGATGCGGTGGCAAGTTCTTCGTCGCTCAAAGCGTCAAGTTCCGCTCCTGTCAGAACTTTCGACTCATCTTCGATCATACCCAACTCTTTTGCAATTGCTACAGCAGTATCTTTGTAATCGCCTGTTATCATCACAGGGCGAATACCGGCATTTTTACACACTCTGATAGCTTCCCTGGCTTCAGGCCTTGCCGGGTCAATCATCCCAATTAATCCAACGAAAGTCATATCTTTTTCCACGTCTTCAGAATTCGGCACCTGTGGAATAACGCTGATTTCCCTATACGCTAAGGCCAGCACTCTCAACGCCTGAGTAGCCATTTTATGGTTTGCTTCTAGAATATTTTTCCTATCTTCATCGGTGATGGATAATACCTTTCCTCTTTTATAAATTGTCGTGGATAAGTTAAGAATTACATCGGGAGCTCCTTTTATATAAGCCACATAGCTCTGGCCAGCTGGATGAAAGGTGGTCATGCGTTTTCTGTCGGAATCAAAAGGTATTTCCTGAAGGCGCGGGATGATTTTTTCAAGTTCCTGGACATAAATGCCCGCTTTTGCCGCTGCTACCACCAGGGCTCCTTCGGTGGGGTCTCCCAGAATGCGCCAGGATTTCTCATTATCTTTTTCGGTACCGCTCTCTTCCAGCCTTGCATCATTACAGAGAGTCCCAATGGTGAGCAAAAGCTTAATATTTGCATCAGCCTTTGGATCTATTACGGAATCTTCAAAAGTAAAATCGCCATAGGGCCTATAGCCTTCACCGGAAATTGAATACATTTTGCCGTCGGTGTAAATTCTGGTGGCTGTCATTTCGTTTTGAGTAAGGGTTCCGGTTTTATCGGAACAAATAACAGTAGTGCTGCCAAGGGTTTCTACCGCATGAAGTTTCTTTATAATAGAGTGACGCTTAACCATTCTTTGCATTCCTAAAGCCAGAACGATTGTTACAATAGCCGGCAGTCCTTCGGGTATTGCAGCTACCGCTAAACTTACGGCAGTCATGAACATCTCCAGCACCGGAACTCCTCTTGCAAGTCCCAACAGAAAAACAACAGCGCAGATGGCAAGGCTTGCAATGCCTAGTATTTTACCAAGTTCTTCGAGCTTTTTCTGAAGGGGAGTGTCTTCCTCCTGGTAGGACTCGAGCATTTCTGCAATCATGCCAATTTCGGTATTCATACCTGTGGCGACGACTATGCCTTTTCCTCTGCCGTAAGTGACCACAGTCCCCATAAAGGCAGAATTTGTCCTATCTCCCAGAGGCACTTCTTCCTGAAATACTATATCAGCATTTTTTTCAACAGGAACAGATTCACCCGTAAGGGATGCTTCATCGATTTTTAAATTCAAACTCTCAACCAGTCGCAAGTCCGCAGGCACATAATTTCCTGCCTCCAGCAGCACCAAATCTCCGGGGACCAATTCTCTTGCAGGGATTTCCTTTATATGACCATCGCGGATAACCTTTGCTTCCGGAGCAGCCATTTTTTTTAATGCTTCAAGTGCTTTGCTTGCCCGTGATTCCTGAATGACTCCGAGAACGGCGTTTAAAATAACAATGAGAATGATTACGGCAGAATCAGTAACTTCCCCAATGGCTATGGAAACTATGCTTGCCGCGATTAAAATGAGTACCAGAAAATCTTTGAACTGTTCCAAAAACATTTCCCAAATGGTCCGGTTTTTCTTGGCCACAAGTTCATTGTAGCCGTGTAAATTCAATTTTTCCCGAGCTTCATCAGATGTGAGTCCATGTTCAAGATGAGTTTTCAAGGCTTTTGAAATGTCTTTTTTCTCAAGAGTATACCATTTTTTATTTTCCAACAATTATCCTCCCTCACAAAGTTTATATATTTATTATGTGGAGAAATAATAATTTTAGTAAGCGTAACCACCCCTTCCCTGAATTTTCAAAAGTAAAAAGACCTTTAACATAATTCTCGAGAATTATGTTAAAGGTCTTGCCCTCCGGTAAACCAGAGGATAAAGCCAGGTATGAAATACCGTGATGGTGGCTTTATCAAAATTGGCTACTCCCCTTTAACGGGAAAATAAAGTTTTTTCTCGAATCAATTATATAATAAAAGAAAGGGGTTGTAAATAAGATTTTGATTTTGAGGAAAACATGTTGACTGAATATAATAGTAAGGATAAACTAAAAGTAGTCGTGTGAAAGATTTCGAAAGTTTGTTCCAAAAATGCAAAAATTATACGAAAGGAGTATATTTATGAATCAAGTGCGATATCTGGCAAGAGCTGCCGCCATAGCTGCTGTTTATGCCGCCGTTACATACCTTTTGAAACCCATAAGTTATGGTCCCATACAGGTGAGAATATCCGAGGCCCTCACTATTTTACCAATGCTTGAGAGCTCGGCTGTTCCAGGGCTTTTTGTGGGGTGTTTGCTTGCAAATATTCTGGGAGGTTTGGGGCCATGGGATATATATGGCGGAAGTCTTATAACTCTTGTGGCGGCTTATATCACAAGCAAAACCAGAAATCCTTTTTTGGGAGTTTTGCCGCCTGTGTTACTAAATGCTTTCGGGGTTTCGTATTATCTGAGTTTCTTATATGATATGCCATACTGGATGACCGTATTATACGTTGGCGCAGGGGAATTTATCGCAGTGGTAGGTCTGGGGATTCCACTATACTATTTTATTAAGAGAAAAGGTTTTGAAAGGATTTTTAAAAAATAAACCAAAGAAGGTGAAATCTCCGTGAATTATAACACAATATGGCAGAGGTTAATAGAAAGTGAAATATGTTCATACATAAAGAACTACAGAAAAATATTTATTTTTTGTCTGTCGGTTTTTGTTGTTGCGACATTTTTACTGATATGGTTTCAATTTATGCTGAATCCAAAAGATAAGACCAGTGAAGCCTTTGTGGAATTTGAAGTGAAAAATGGAAAGCCGGCAAAAGAATTGGCTCAAAACATGTACGAGGAAGGTCTTATAAAAAATCCAATCATTTTCAATCTATATGCAAAAATGAAGGGATACGATACTAAGATAAAATCAGGTACGTATTTGCTGGGACCTTCAATGTCACCCGGTGAAATACTAAATAAAATGATTAGAGGTGATGTGTTGCGAAGGGAACAAAAAATAACCATACCCGAAGGTTATACTCTGGAAAAAATTGCTGAGATTTTTCATGAGCATAATCTTTTATCTAAAGATGAATTTTTAAAGACAGCCAAAGTCGTTAATTTCAAAAATAAATATAAATTCCTTGAACCTCTGCCGTGTGAAGCCAACCTTGAAGGTTTTTTATTCCCCGATACATATTTTTTTCCATCAGGAAAATCCGCCGACTATTATATAGATGTTTTACTAAAAAGGTTCAATGAGGTGTATTTTGGAAGAGGATATGATCTGCTACAGGAAAAATCCGGCCTTACAACGTTCCAGATTATCACTCTGGCTTCTATTATCGAAGCGGAAGCCAAACTGGCAGATGAAAGACCTTTAATATCTTCGGTTTTCCATAATCGGCTGAAGAAAGGAATGGCGCTTCAGTCCTGTGCCACCATAGAATATGTTTTAAAAGAGCATAAGGAATTCCTTACTTTAAAAGATCTCGAGGTGGATTCACCGTATAATACATATAAATATCCGGGCTTGCCTCCCGGGCCTATTGGCTCTCCGGGGATATCTTCCATTGAAGCGGCATTAAGCCCCGCTGACTCGGATTTTTTATACTTTGTTTCCAACGGGGACGGTAGTCATACTTTCAGCAAGACGTACGCCGAACATTTAAAAAATAAAAAAATCTTTGATTCTAAATCCTCGAGCACCAGGTCCGATGTATTAAATCGGTAAATTTTTTGAAACTTTGTGCGGCATTCATCCTGACCCCTAGCGGATCAGAATGAATGCCGCAGTCGTTATAAAAAAAGTTAGATGAACAGTCAAATTGCCGGAGGAACCCAGAATTTACGGCTGTTTATTGAATATTGGGGCATAATATCCCATAAATTGGGAATTATACTAACTGGTGAATGGAATGTTCAAAGATAGGCGGATTTTTTTACTTTGCATCGTTATATTTGTTTTATGTTCATTATTGACGCTGCGATTATTTTATATTCAGGTTTTGGAACGGTCTTTTTATTTGAAAAAGGCCGAATCTCAGTGGACCGGCAGTGTGATTGACAGTGCAAGAGGTGATGTATATGATAGATATGGCGAATCTTTGACAGATTCATATTATGAAAGTTATGCAGTTATATCACCTCGTTGGCTTACAGCTTCACAGAAAAAAAGCTTAATGGAAAAACATGTTCTTAATTCTCCGGATGTCGAAAAACCTCAGAATATAAGAATTACCCCCGAAAACATCAGTATAATCAAAGATCTGGAGGGCAAGACGCCGGGGGTCTTTTTATATAAAAAAAAGATCGCGTACGGGCCTTCAGCACTTGCAACTCATGTTGTGGGATATAAAAGCGAGACCGGGATAGAAAAAACTTTTGATAAAGTGTTAAATAACGCCGGAGTAAAAAATACCATATTAACTGACGGTTTCGGTCAGCCGATACCGGGTGTTTCAAAGATAATCAATGAGTCTTCATATGGGGTTAAACTTACAATCGACAAAAAAATTCAGGATATAGTGGAACAAGTGATGGATGATAGAGTGCCCAGGGGAGCAGTGGTGATTCTCGATGCAAAAACAGGCGGGGTTCTTTCCATGGCCAGCCGACCAAATTATAAACAATACTGTATTGAGGAGTACCTGAACAGAGAAGATGCGCCGTTGATAAACCGGGCCGTAGAAGCCTTTGCACCGGGTTCCATATTCAAGATAGTGGTGCTTTCGGCGGCTTTGGAGGAAAACCTTGCAAGTTTGGATGATAAGTTTTACTGTCCAGGTTTTATTAAAGTGGGCGGTAATATATTCAAATGTGGAAGTTATGACAGGGGAGGGCATGGGGAAATAACTCTGAGAGAAGCTGTCGCCAGGTCATGCAATACGGTTTTCATCCAACTGGGTCTGTCATTGGGAAAACAGAAGCTCCTTGAATATGCAAAAAAATTTGGATTGGGAGAAAAAGTCCTGATGGATTTACCGGAGGAAAAACCGGGTTTTATACCTGAAGTGCAAAATGTGTATTATCAGGACATTGGCAACATTTCTATTGGGCAGGGGCCGATTCTGATAACCCCTTTGCAGGCAGCACAGATGGTTTCGATAATTGCTAATGGTGGTATTTTTATAAAACCTCATTTGGTGATGGGTGTGGTTGAACCCAACGGAAACACAATACTATTTTCTCATGGTAAGGATGCCATAAGGGTCATATCGGAAGATACATCAAACAAAGTTAAAGAAGCTCTTGAAGAAGTGACAAAATACGGCACGGGAGTTAATGCCATGCCTTTGCTTCCTATTGGAGAAAGCGCCGGAAAAACCGGGACAGCGGAATTTGGAAATAAAAAATACCATGCATGGTTTGTGGGGTATTATCCTGCCGAATTGCCCCGCTACATCATTTCGGTGTTCCTTGAAAATGGAGGATCCGGTCCAACCAAAGCTGCTCCTGTATTCAGAGAAATCGTTGAAAAATTAAATTTAAGCAGATAATACATGCACATTTTTAATGCCCGAGTCATATATTATAGGTACCGCACAGGGAGGTGTGACATAATGGATAATGCCCTTGCAGTCCTGGTGACTTTGGGTATTTTATTTTTCAAAGAATTCCTGGCCTGGCTGGCATTCATCACTAACAACACCACTTTTCCACAGCCTCTTTCCCCTGAAGAAGAGGAGAAATATCTGGAACTTTACAAAAATGGGAGCGAGGAGGCGAGAAATATACTAATAGAAAGGAACCTGCGGCTGGTGGCACATATTGTCAAGAAATTTGCCAGCACTGGAGAAGACATGGACGACCTCATATCCATAGGCACTATCGGACTTATAAAATCCATAACCACCTTTAACAATAGCAAAGGCAACCGCCTTGCCACATATGCGGCAAGATGTATCGAAAACGAGATTTTAATGAATCTCAGAGCGACAAAAAAAGTAAAAACCGAAGTGTATCTGCAGGATCCTATCGGCGTAGACAAGGAAGGCAATGAAATATCCTTAATGGATGTTCTTGGAACGGATTCAGACGCTATTACGGATAGGATTGCCGATAAGCTCCAGCAGCAGAAACTTTATGAGAAAATAAAAACTGTGTTAAAAGGCAGGGAACAAAAAGTCATTGAGCTCAGATATGGCCTTTTAAACGGAGTCGGGAAAACTCAAAGGGAAATAGCCAAATTACTGGGTATTTCAAGGTCATATGTATCGCGCATCGAAAAAAGGGCTATAAAAAAACTGCTCGGCGAATTGAATGCAGATAGTTGCAAATAGAGGTTATTTTGTATAAGATAAAAATATAATATTATAGTTGAGGTAAAATATGCTAAAATTATTACACCCCGATCTTTATTTAGACAACATATATAGCCTGGATCTTGAATATATAAAGAAGAAGAATATAAAGGGGCTTTTGATAGACCTGGATAATACCTTGTTGCCATGGAACTGTTCCGATATCAGCCAGGATTTGCTGGACTGGATAAAAAAATGTAAAGACCGGGGTTTATCATTGTGTATTGTATCAAACAACAGAGCGGGTCGTATTAATGAATGTGCCCGACAACTGGATATTCCGGCGGTAATCGGGGCAATAAAACCATGTAGAAAAGCTTTTTTGAAGGGATTAAGTATCCTTGGAATAAATAACGACCAGGCGGCGGTAATTGGTGACCAGATTTTTACAGATGTTTTTGGAGCAAAAAGAATGGGAATGTTCGCCATCCTGGTAAAACCGGCGAGCCAAAAGGAATTTGTCTGGACCAGATTAATACGCAGACTTGAAAACATTATTTTAAAAATTGTAATTAAGAAAAGTTGAATTTCCGAGATAACACTTCTAAAATTTAATGGATGGGGGGGATTAATGTGGAATTGTTGACAATAAATAAAAAAGTGCCCCGCCATTTTCAGATAAACCTTCAGGAACCTGCAGCCCTTGTATATGAACTAAAAAAAATTGTCAGGGAGTTGAAAGAAAAAAATCCAGTCCTCCTCAACTATAAATTAATGGATGTGGGTTTGCCGGGTAAAAATCAAAAAATACCGCACATGAGTTTGTATTTTATTAAAAGCCGTTAGGCTATTTTTGTTTACTGAATTATTATATTCTCGTCTTTTGAGAATCGGATAAGACCGTAAATAGAAATTGCCGCTTTAATACAAATGGCCTTACATTTTAAGGATTTAGCATCAAAGATTAATTTGTTTTTTGGGTCTAAAGCAGCAGGAATTTTATTTTTAATATAGAATAATTAACAAATAAAGTAGAATTAGGTCGAATAAGGTTGAAAATCAAAAAAAATACAAGTCTACTACTGTATAACCATTGAAATTCGGCTAATTCCGGACACTACACCGAATGGATGTAGATATACGGCCTGCTAGTAAGATTTAGTCGGTTTTTTTAAGGAGAAAGGACTCTAATGATTCAGAGGAATAGAAAAAAACTGGGAGACATATTGGTTGAATCGGGAAAAATTACTAGAGAACAACTGGAATACGCAATTGAGTTGCAGAAAAAAAGAGGGGACAAACTTGGTAAAATTCTGGTAGATGAGGGAATGGTTTCAGAGAATGATATAATAGAGGTATTAGAATATCAGCTTGGCGTTCCCCACGTCAAACTGGATAAATACTTCATTGACCCTGAAATAGCTAGAATAGTGCCCGAAAGCATTGCAAGAAAATACAATATAATACCCATTAAAAAAACCGACAAATTGCTAACAGTTGCCATGAGCGATCCCATGAACATTTTTGCTATTGATGAAATAAAACTTGCTTCAGGCTTGGAAGTCCAACCGGCAATAGCTTCTGAAAACGACATTAAAGCTGCTATTGAATATTACTATGGTAAGCAGACCGCGGAAAAAGCCATTGAAGATTTCAAAAAAGAATATAAAGTTGAAGACAATATAAATTTGGATAGGGAACTGATAGAACAGGTCAATAACGCTCCGGTAGTCAGATTTGTCAACTCAATAATTGAACAGGCGGTAGCAAGCAGAGCCAGCGATATACATATAGAACCTGGAGAAAGAAGGCTCCGAATTAGATTCAGGATAGACGGAGTGCTGCATGAAATAATGAGCACATCCATGCAGACCCATGGGGCTGTGGTGGCAAGAATAAAAATTATGAGCAATTTAAATATTGCCGAAAGAAGGCTTCCGCAGGATGGCAGGGTAGAAATGGAGATTGATGGAAAGAATTTGGACCTTCGAATTTCCATTTTACCCACAGTTTATGGCGAAAAAGTGGTCATCAGGATATTAGACAGAGGAAGTTTCTTGATGACAAAAAAGCAACTGGGATTTACTGCAGAAAATATAGTAAAATACGAGCAACTGTTAAAAATGCCATATGGAATAATTCTTGTTACGGGGCCAACTGGGAGCGGAAAGACTACCACCCTTTACGCCGCTCTGAGAGAAATCAACAGCCCTTCGGTAAATATTATTACTCTTGAAGACCCAGTGGAATACAGGCTTGAAGGCATAAACCAGATACAGGTGAATCCCAAAATAGGTCTAACTTTCGCCAACGGGCTCAGAGCAATACTAAGGCAAGATCCAAACGTAATAATGGTGGGAGAGATTAGAGATGAAGAAACTGCAAATCTGGCGGTAAGGGCAGCAATAACAGGGCACCTGGTTTTAAGCACGCTTCATACTAATGATGCTGCCAGTTCAGTGATAAGGCTTTTGGATATGGGCGTAGAATCTTATCTTGTAGCCTCTGCCGTAGTGGGGGTTATAGCTCAGAGGCTCGTGAGGAAGATATGCCCTGAATGCAAGATAAAGTATAAAGCATCCAAAGAAGAACTAAAAATACTAGGATTAGATCCTGATAGCGACGTGGAACTCTTTAGGGGCAGAGGCTGCAATAGCTGCAATGGAACCGGATATCGCGGCAGGACTGCTGTGAACGAAATAATGGTGATAAGTCGTGAACATCGAGAATTAATTACTCAGAAAGCTACAACGGACAGGCTGCTGGAATTATCCAAGCGAAAAGGAATGCAAACGCTAAGAGAAAATTGTGCAGAATTGGTAATATCCGGAATTACCACCATGGATGAAATGGTAAAAGCAGTATATGTTCAGGAATAAGGGGAGAGCGCGTTGAATCTTCGACAGATACTGGAGCTTGCCACAAAGAACGGAGCATCCGACATTCACATTACTGTTGGTGTGCCGCCGATCTTTAGAATAAATGGCAACCTTGTTGCTATAGGACAAGAAAAACTGAATCCGGAAGATACTTCTAAAATGGTTGGAGAAATACTTGATGACGAACGCATGGATAGATTAAAAAAAGCTGGAGAGATTGACCTTTCATATTCTGTAAAAGGTTTAGGCCGGTTCCGGGTCAATGTGTACCGTCAGAGGGGAAGTTATAGTATTGCCATGAGGGCAGTCGCACTCAACATACCCACCCTTGAAGAGCTCGGTTTACCGCTGGTTATAAAAGAACTGGCAAGAAAGAGCAGAGGCCTGGTGCTGGTTACTGGCCCTACTGGAAGCGGTAAATCTACCACGCTGGCAGCCATGATAGATCTAATTAATAATGAAAGAAACTGTCACATAATTACTCTGGAGGATCCTATTGAATACCTTCACAAACATAAAAAAAGCATAGTTAACCAGCGAGAGATTGGTCATGACTCAAAAAGTTTTTCATCTGCTCTTCGTGCAGCCCTGCGGCAAGACCCTGATGTAATACTGGTAGGAGAAATGCGGGACCTGGAGACCATATCGATTGCCATAACCGCTGCTGAAACTGGGCATCTGGTTTTGTCAACGTTGCACACTATTGGAGCGGACAAGACCATAGATAGGATAATAGATGTCTTCCCACCTTATCAGCAGCAACAAATAAGGATACAGCTTTCTACGGTATTGCAGGGGGTTATTTGCCAGAACCTAATAGTTAGAAAGGATGGAAGGGGCAGAGTGGCCGCGGTGGAAGTAATGATCGCCACGCCAGCAATAAGGAATTTAATAAGAGAAGGGAAAACCCATCAAATTATCACCGCCATAGAAACAGGTGGGAAATATGGCATGCAGACCATGGATTTTTCTCTCGCACAACTTTATAGGCAAGGTGCAATTTCCTATGAAAACGCTCTTTTATACTGTAGCAGCGAAGAATCTTTGCTGAGGCTTGTCGGTAATTAAAATTAATTGGCAAGAGGTGAAGATATGCCCACATATCAGTATGTGGCAAAAAACTGGCAGGGCCAGGAAATAAAGGGAACATACGATGCTCCGGAAATGGCTGCTGTTATCTATATGCTAAAGGAAAAAAGATATTTTCCCATCGACATCAAGGAGAAAAAAAACGAATTCGATACCCTATCTTTGAGCAGGTTGTTTAGTAAAATCAACACAAAAGACTTATCTATTTTTTGCAGACAATTTTCAACTATGGTAAGTGCAGGAGTGCCTATTCTCGCAAGTCTGGATATTCTCAGGAAACAAACTGAAAACTTCAGGCTACGGGAAGCTATTAATACAGTATATGAAGAAGTTCAAAAAGGGAAAAACCTGTCCCAGATAATGGGATTATACAAAGGTGTGTTTCCTGAACTCCTGGTAAATATGGTGGAAACTGGTGAAATAAGCGGAACCCTCGACAAGGTTATGGACAGGATGGCGCTGCACTATGAAAAAGAATATAAATTGAGCCAAAAAGTAAAAAACGCACTGATATATCCTTCCATTGTTGCAGCCGTTGCCATAGTAGTAGTAACATTTCTGGTAATGGTAGTTTTACCCACCTTTGCATCAATGTTTCAACAGATGGGGGCAGTTCTCCCACTTTCCACAAGGATCTTGATGAGGACGAGCGGCCTTATCAAGAATTATTGGCCGTTGCTTTTTGCTTTTGCCATATGTTCGGCACTCGGCGTAAAAATATATGTATCCAGCGAAGGCGGCAGGGAGTTTTTAGATGATTTAAAATTAAAATTGCCCGTTATTGGACAAGTGAATAAAAAAGTCATTACCGCTCGGTTTGCCAGGACCCTTAGCACCCTGCTAACCAGCGGGATATCGGTTCTCCAAAGTGTTGAGATAACAAAAAAGGTAGTGGGAAATGCAGTTATACAAAATCTAATTTCTCAAGTAGAGGATGGCATCAAGAAAGGCAGAGGACTTTCTGAACCATTGGAAAGCATTGAAATTTTCCCACCAATGCTCATCCATATGGCAAAAATAGGTGAAGATACGGGTACTCTAGATTATATGCTGGCAAAGACTGCAGATTTTTATGATGACGAAGTGGAAAACGCTATCACCAGGATGACCACCCTGCTGGAACCGGCTATAATTATAGGCATGGCATTGGTAGTGGGCTTTATAGTGGTCTCGATAGTACTGCCTATGTTTGATTTAATGACAAATATTAACTTCTAAAGGATTTGCAGGTTCGAAGGGTATACCTTCTGCCGATAAATAATCAAATGAGAAGAAAAGGGGGTGAAGAGGAACGATGATAAAAATCATCAGGGCTTTTAAAAAGATAGGAAAGGACAAAAAGGGTTTTACACTGGTAGAATTGATGGCAGTTCTGGCGGTGCTGGCCATCATCGCGGCAATTGCAGTGCCGAGATTTACAGGGACTATAAATACAGCAAAAGAGAAGGCTGATAAGGCGACAGCACAGATTATAGCCAGAGCCGCAGAACAAAAATGGATTGATGATAATGAAAACCAACAAGTAGTATATACAGGAAGTCAGTTGGAAAATGGTGGATATTTAAAAGAAAAACCTGAAGTACAGGCAGATTCTAAATATAATGATTATAAGGCAACAGTAGACTCAAATGGAAATTGCTCTAAAGTTGTTTATACTAATGGGACTGAGGATGGAGCAGATAATTTACTCGATTAAAACACATCTCATTTAATTAGCACTTTAACATTTCACAGGGCTATTTTATGCCCTGTGAACCTATTATATTTTATTTGAGAAAGTAGCTGATACAATATATGATGATTTATTTGCCGGTTTTCATTTTCGGGCTCATAATAGGCAGTTTTTTAAATGTATGCATATACAGAATACCCCGGGGAGAGTCGATAGTTTTCCCGCCGTCGCACTGTCCTAACTGCGGCAGGAGATTGAAACCCATTCACATCTTGCCTGTTTTAAGTTTCCTTTTGCTGGGCGGCAAATGTGCTTATTGCAAAGAGAAGATTTCTGCGATGTATCCTCTGGTTGAGCTTGGCACGGGGTTGTTGTTCACGTTTTTATTATTTAAATTCGGGTTTGGGATATTATTTTTAAAATATTGTTTTTTGAGTTCTATTTTGATTGTTATTTGTTTTATAGATGCGAAAAGCCAGATTATCCCTGATGAGGTAATCCTGCTGGGTTTGTTGGCAGGGATAATCTTTTCATGCATAGACAGTAAAAACCTCTTAAAAAATTATATCCCCGGAGCATTGATTGGAAGCGGTATTTTATTGTTCATCGTCATTATTTCAAAAGGGGGAATGGGAGGGGGAGATGTGAAGCTGATGGCGGTTATAGGCATGTTTCTGGGATGGAGAAAAGCGATATTGACACTTTTTGTTTCATTCATATTGGGAGGCATCTTTGCTTTTATACTGCTTGTCACTCGAAGAAAAAGCGGGAAAGATACGATAGCATTTGGGCCATTCCTGGGAACAGCAGCAATGTTAACAATATTTAGCGGCTATTTTTTTATTCCAAGTTATTTTAAATAACCGGGGAGAATAATTTTGGATAAAACAAACAGAGGTTTTACTCTTGTGGAATTGCTGGCTGTTCTCGCAATTTTTTCCATAATATCCGCCGTAGCTGCTCAGAATTTTGGCATTATCCTGTCAAAGGCCCGGATGAACACGACTATTATGGAACTTGTCTCGGATATAAGATATGCTCAACAGATTGCCATTGGAGAAAGAATAAATTGTTATATTGTTTTCGACAATAAGAACAAATTCTACAGCATACGAGTTGACGCTAATCCGCTTCCTAAAATAATAAAATGGGTTAATTTTGATAAAAGAATCGATATAATTACGAACTTTCCGGATAACCGCTTTCATTTTACATCAATGGGTGCTCCATCTAGCGGTGGCACAATAGACATAAATTACGGCACAACCAAGATTTGCACCATAACAGTATTGCCGGCCACCGGAAGAGTTAGAGTTTATTACTGAGGAGAGGTTGGCTGTGCGAAAGGGTAGATTGTTTAGAGGCGGTTTTACCCTTGTAGAAATTATGATAGCCCTCGCTATATTGGGAATGGCAATAATCCCGGTAATAGGACTTTTTTCATCTTCTGCACAGATAAATTATAATACTAACCGTGATATTATAGCCCTTACGGTGGCAAGGGATATCATGGATCGAATCAAAGCGGGTGATATAAACAGCTCAAACTTAGAAGAGGAAATCTATAATTACAAGGAAAAGTATGGGGTGGAAATAGCAGTTACAGTTCCTGAAACCGCTGATAAAAACAGCTTGAGCAAAATAAAAGTTTATGTGGCTCCAAAAAAAGGGATGGATGCCATAACGCAGGGTTTGTTGCTGGCTTCATATTCTGCCAATGTATTCATCCAATCCATAGACACGTCCCCACCACAACAGGGGGGGGATGGAGGGGATAATGGCAATGGCAATGGAAATGGAAATAATAATGGTGGCCCTGGAGAACCGCCGCCTTCGGGAGACAATGAACAGGATTACTGGAACTGGTTCGAAAAGTTGCTCTACGTATTAGGTGCGGCATTGATATTGCTTTTAATTCCCCCCCTCCTTTTAAGAAAGGTTCCGCAACTGGGAAATATAATAAATGCGATAAAAGCCTGTTACGATATACTCGTTTATCTTTACAATACCCGCCCTGAAGGCTTAAGGTGGTATAATATATGGGACTATTTTAAAAATGAAGTCTACAAACGCTATGGAGTTAAGCTGTCAATATGGGATTTATTCAGTTGATTTATAGGCGGTGTATTATTATGCCTTCTATCTATAATAAAAACGGTTTTTCACTGATTGAACTATTGATTGCTCTTGCACTGACCAGTGTGGTTATAATTACCGCCGGTTTTATGTATTTCTCTGGTGTAAAGGCATGGATTAAAGGAGAAAACCAGTTAGAAATCCAGCAAAATTTAAGAATTGCCATGAATACGTTGTATAATGAGATTCGTATGGCTGATATTGTAGATGTTTATTCCAGCGGAAGAAAAATAAAATTGCATTATAATGATACGGATTTAAGTGACAAATCTTATATATTTGACCCGTCTTTAAAGGAACTTAAGTTGGAAGACAGCAAAAGTACCGTAGCCATGTATATAGAAGACTTACATTTTCAATATTACAACAATTTGATTTTGATATCCATTACAACCGAAGCTAGAGAAGGTGTGACGAGCAGGAATTATGTTTTCAGAATAAATGCCAGGGGGAAAAAAGTAAATGTTGTTAATTAATAAACGCGGTTCAGCCCTGGTAATGGTGATGATATACACCCTTGTTCTTATGATTCTTGGAACTTCCATACTGGCAGTGACTTTGAACGAATACCGTATGGAAAAGGCGTACAGGGAAAGTTTAATGGCAAGTTATCTTGCGGAAGCTGGACTGGAGAAAGTCATATATAACATAGCAGAACTTGAAACCATATATCCCGGCCTTATTTCCAAAACATGGGAGATGGAAGATGATGACCGAGATCTTTTAAAAACCGGAGTTCGAGGTGATTATACAGTTTCAGTGGAAAATGTACAGCTTGACGATACTATCTATGTGGATGAGGAACGGACAGTGGTGTATAAAAGAATTTATAGGATAGTTTTAAAATCGAATGCATCGGTGGAGAGAATGATTAGGGAAATAGAGGCGCAAATCAAGGTGGAAGATTATGAAGCCCAGGGAATAGACAATAAAGTTCAGATATTGTACTGGCGTCAAAAAAAATAGGAGGCGATGTTAAATGAAATTAAAAAATTATATGGAGGATGTAGTATATTATTACCTTCCGGTTGTGTTGAAGGATGTAGATGGTGTATGCAAATGTGAAGAATGCGTGAATGACATAGCAGCATTGACTTTAAACAAATTAAAACCTCACTATGTGAATTCGGAGAAAGGTGAACTTTATACCAGGTTGGAAGAGATGTATACCCAATTCAGGGTAGATGTTATTACTGCAATTATGGAATCTGTTCAACAAGTAGCAAAAAATCCCAGACACAAGAATTGTTAGATGAGGTGTAAGATGTTCAGTTCGAGAAATAAAATATTGGGTTTAGATATCGGAAGCAATAATTTAAAATGGATTATATACAGCAAAAATAAAGGCATGCCCGTAATACATGACTGGGGCATCGAAAAAACCCCTACAGACAGTGTCAGGAACGGCAGAATTCTCGATAAAAATAAGCTGCTGGATAAATTCAAAGAAATTTTTGAGAAAACCAGGATTAAAGCAACCTTTGCTTCTTTTACCCTTGCATGTCCCGAGATGATCATCAGAACTGTGGATGTCCCCAAATTAAAACAAAGAGAACTTCAAAATGTGATAGGCTACGAAGCCGAACAATTCATCCCTGGCAGCAGCAAGGATTATATAATAGATTATAAAATTTTTGGGAAAGAAACTAACGATTCTCAAAAGAGGTTGTTAAAAGCTCTCGTAGTTGCCGTTCCTTACAGTGTTGTAGAAAATTACATAGAACTTCTTGAAAATCTAAATATTAAGCCCCTGGCGGTAGATTTTCACAGCAACAGTGCTTGCCGGTTTGTCAATAGATTTTTAAATAATATGGGAGAAAAAAATTATGTTTTAGTAGACTTAGGGGCTTCAAACACTATTATTACCATTGCTGAACATGGAGTTCCGGTTCTTACTCGCATTATTCAAATAGGAAGCGAAGAAATCGCACGGGCACTTGCAAATTCCTTTAATCTGACGCTGGAAGATGGGGAAAAATATATAAATACACATAGGAAAGTTTTTTTGGATGATGAGAAGACTGAAGATAAAATGCCATGGGAAATGATGACAACTATATTGCCGACTGTAGAACTGCTTTTAAAAGATATATTTCAATCGGTGGAATTTTATAAATCAATGACTCAAAAATCAATAGATACTATTTTAGTTATAGGAGGAGGCAGTGGTTTAAAAAATATCGGAAGATATATTGCCCAGCAGTTAAATATAGATAATTTATCCATTAAAGGGGTTTTCCCTATGAAAATGCAAAATGATATGCCGGAAAAGATGATAAATTTATTTTGCAACGTTTTGGGTCTTGCTTTTCGGGAGGAGAGATGAAATTGAAAGAGGAAATAAATCTTTTGCCCGAAAAGTATAGAAATATAAGACAGCGAAACAGATTAAACAGATTAAAAACCGCAGGTATGATAATGCTGGCATTTTTGATTATTGCTTTAGTATATGTACCTCTTTTCATAATAAATAAACTATCGAATGAGAATGTAATGGTGAAAAATCAAGTGATAAACATGAAAGATATTTCGGAATACAAGATAATAACGCAGGAACTGGAAAAAGATTTAGCCAGACGGCAAAAAATTATACATATTTTAAAATCAAAAAGTAATGAGTGGTCGAAAATTATAGCTGAAATAGGCCAAAAAGTGCCCGAAGGAATGGAATTGATTTCAATAAACTATACAGAAGACGGCAGCTTGAAGATATCCGGCGAGGCCCAAAATTATAATCTTGTAGCCCAATTCCTGGTTAATTTGCTGAATATGGATATAGTATCTGAAGTTGAACCGTCCAGCATAACCGAGCAGGAAAATGGTTTATATGGTTTTGAAATCAAATGCGTTATCGTAAATGGAAGTGATAAGAATGAAGCTAAGTAAAAGAGAGAGCAACCTTTTAGCGATTGCCCTGGTCGGGTTAGCTGTTTATATCTATTATAATTTTTTTCTTTCAAATATCATTGACAGATATCTTTTCCTTAAAAAAGAGATGAACATAAATCAACAGCAACTTTTGAACTTACAAAAAGATAAAAACGACATCGATTCTTTAATTAAAGAGATTGAAAAAACCAAAAAACAAATCGCCGAACTGGAAATGATCATACCTTCCGGCAAAAAAGTGCCCGAAATCATTACACAACTTGAAAGTCTTGCAAAAAGTGCAGGTGTGAAATTGAAAGGGATTATTTTCGAAAGCGCTTCACAGGAGAATAAGGGTAATAACGGAAATGACGAAAATTACGGAAATAACAATGGGAGATTACAGCTGGAAGAAGGCCAGACAAAATCCCAAGGAAATCAAGATAATATAATAAATAGACATGATTATGTAGAGATACCAATAAAGTTGAATATAGAAGGCTCGTATAATAATGTTATTTCCTTTTTGAACGCTATGGAAAAATTCAAAAGGTTGTTCATTATAAAAAATATCACCTTGAACAAAAAGCAAGGAGACACGGGAGATAACCTTGAAATGCAACTTGAGATATGCGCTTATGCTGTAAAATTTGATCAAAAGCTTATGGCTGAACCTTTAACATATGATTTTATGAGTAATAATTACGGCAGGCAAAATCCGTTTAAATCGCTTCAGACTATAAACAGTAAGCCCGCTTCCTCAAATATGCCGGAATCCAGCGCATCTTCACAAAATGTATCAAATTCAAAAACAAATAGTATAAATCCGACCAATGCGCCTTCAAGTACACAAACGCAGGATAATGTGACAGATTTTATGGAAAGGTTCCTCAAATTGATTTTGGAGGATGCCAAAAAAAACGATAGCGGTAAATAAAGTCGAAAAGATGCGAGGAGGAGCAAGTGTGGAAAAATCCAACATTATACTAATAGGTTTTATGGGTGTCGGAAAAACTTCCGTTGGTAAAAAAACTGCTCAAATTTTGAACATGGACTTTATAGATACTGATTTACTTATAGAAAAATCTCTGGGCATGAATGTGCCGGAGATTTTTTCCAAGTTTGGAGAAGGCTTTTTTAGAGAAAAGGAAAGCCAGATTTTAAGTTGGGTGGCAAACAAAAGAAATACGGTTGTGGCTACGGGTGGAGGAATTGTTCTAAACCCCGTAAATATCAATGTTCTTAGCGGCACCGGAATGATAGTATGGCTTAAAGCTCATGTAGAATTGATATATGAAAGGATACAATCTGACGGAAACAGGCCTCTTTCGTATAATAAAAGCATTGAGGATATCAAGAGTATATATTCCAAAAGGCATGACCTTTATAAGAAATATTGCGATTTTTGTATAGATGTTTCCGGAAAATCCATCGAAACAATAGCATTGCAAATTGTGGATTATTATAAAAAAAGCGGTAGATTCTTCTGAAACTTTATTCTGTAGAAAAATCTTTTTTTGACCTGTTCAAAAAGTGAAAAATATGGTAATATAATTTGAGAGTTTTTTTGCGGAGGTCAAACATGAAGATAAAAGTTATAAACGGCCCCAATTTGAACCTCGTAGGTATAAGAGATAAAAAGATTTATGGCGAATCTTCTCTTAATGAAATTAATGAAAAAATAAAAAATAAAGCCTTGGAAATGGGTATTGCCGTGGAATTTTTTCAGTCGAACAGTGAAGGCGAAATTATAGATGAAATTCAAAAGTGCCTGGGCAACTATGACGGAATAATCATAAATCCCGGAGGATATACTCACTATAGTGTTGCCATAAGAGATGCACTGGAAGCTGTTCAGATACCTACCATAGAAGTCCACTTGAGCAATATTTTTTGCAGAGAAGATTTCAGAAAAAAAACCTTAACCGGCCAGAGCGCAAGAGGTATCATCGCAGGTTTAGGGCCTGAGGGATATATCCTCGCACTTTTGGGATTAAGAAATATCGTAAATAAAGAGGAGGGGATTTAAATTAATTCTAAAAGGATAATATAGTTCTGCAAGCTTTGGGAAAAGCATTTGAGTATATAAAATCGGGACTTTTAGGGAAAGATGTAGATAGGGTAGCCAAAGAGCAGGGCATATACATATAAAATTATGACGGTGTAAGGATAGAGGATATGGTAGTTGTAACTCGTGACGGTTGTGATAATTTGACCAAATCCGACAAACATTTAATTGTTTTCAATTAGCATATATTGGGAGGTATTTTGGCATGATATCTACAAACGATTTAAGAACAGGCGTGACCGTAGAAATTGATGGAGATGTATTCATGATAGTGGATTTTCAGCATGTTAAACCCGGTAAAGGAGCCGCTTTTGTAAGGACCAAGATAAAGAACGTTAAGACCGGGCAAGTTTTTGAAAGAACCTTTAGAGCGGGCGAAAAACTCAACCGTGCAATTATAGAGAGGAAAACCATGCAGTACCTGTATCAAAGCGGAGATACCTATTATTTTATGGATACACAAACCTTTGAGCAGATACCTTTGAACAAGGACCAGTTAGGAGATTCCATCAAATATTTAAAAGAAAATATGGAAGTTATGGTAATGTTCTATGAAGGCGTTTCCATTGGAATTGAACTTCCTACCTTTGTGGAACTTCAGATAGTGGAAACAGAACCAGGTTTTAAGGGCGACACTGCAACCGGAGGTTCAAAACCCGCCACCCTGGAAACAGGAGCGGTAGTGCAGGTTCCCCTTTTTATCAATAAAGGCGATATCATCAGAGTTGATACCCGAACAGGCGAGTATTTAAGCAGAGTATAATTTAGAAGGAGGTAATTAAATGAGTGATTTTAAGTCAAAAGTTTCCTATGTAAAAGGTCTTGCAGATGGTATGGAACTTGAGGATTCTAAAGAAAAGAAACTTATGCTGGAAATCATAAATGTTTTAATGGAGATGGGGGAAACGCTGGATGATCTCGAAAACACGGTAATGGAAAATCAAGAGTATCTTGAAAGCATCGATGAGGATCTGGGCGAGTTAGAAGAGGATTACTACAGTACTGAAGACGACGATTATGATGACGACTATGATGACGATGATGAATACTACGACGACGAAGAAGATTATGATGACGATGACCTTGTTTTTGACGATGAAGATTTCTTAGAAGTGGAATGTCCTAAATGCCATGAGACGGTTTATATCGATGAAAATCTGGTGGATCAAGACGGAAAGGCAGAGTGCCCAAACTGTAAAGTAATAATAGATGTGCATCGAGCGGAAAAGGATTCTGATTAACTCTGGAAAAGAGGGTTTATATAAAAGCCCTCTTTTTTTTTGTACCAAGTCATAATAGAGAAAATAATTAAATATAAATTTATAAAAAGGGAGGACAAGAATATGGAAAACATAACCAAAAATAAAAAAATTGGTGAACTTCTGGAACTGGAGATTTATCCATTTCTATGTTTTCCTTTAAGACAACTGCTGAAAATCATTACAGACAATTACATAGATTTTCCAGAGGAGATAAGATTAAGGCGTTTAAAACCCCTTATGCTGAGCATTGGCGGACGGGATTTTATGGTGACCCACGATGGAAGACTGACGGATAAATACGAAAATGTTTATATTGTATCAAATGATGATATAGATAAAACATTTCAACTAATATGCCAGGGCTCAATTTATGCAGTGGAAGATGAATTGAAAAATGGATATATAACACTTCCGGGAGGCCATCGGGTCGGTATTGCGGGAAGAGTGCTCCTCGAAGGCGGCACGGTTAAAACCATAAAATCCATAACTTCTTTTAATATCAGGATAGCACGGGAAATAATTGGAGCGGCAGATAAAGTGCTTCCTTATCTTGTTGATGGAAAATTTGGAATATACAATACCCTTATACTGTCACCTCCTGGAGCAGGTAAAACCACTTTGTTGAGAGATTTAATTAGGCAGTTGAGTTCAGGAGTAGAAAGGCTGCACATAAAGGGGTTTAAAGTAGGGCTTGTCGATGAACGCTGTGAAATTGCTTGCTGCCACAATGGAGTTCCGCAAAATGATGTTGGACTCAGAACCGATGTTCTGGATGCATGTCCCAAGGCTCAGGGCATAATGATGCTTTTAAGGTCTATGTCTCCCGATATAATAGCCACAGATGAAATTGGAAAAGCGGAAGATGTAAAGGCTATTGAAGAAACTATAAATGCCGGAGTTACTATTATAACCACCATCCATGGAAACGATATAGAAGATATAAAGAAAAGACCCGCGATACAGAAATTGATATATGGCCGTCTTTTTAAAAGATACATTGTTTTGGGTTTCAGTTACGGCGTTGGAAGTCTGGAAACAGTTATCGATGGCGAGAGCTTTATAAAAATTTATGAAAATAAGAATGGAAAGGTGGTTTCAAATGTTGTTTAAATTGGCAGGAGGATTAATGGTCATTATTTCCTGTAGCATGATAGGTTTTCTAATGGCAGGATATTATCAGACTAGGCCAAAAATATTAAGAAACCTTCAAACAGCAATTTCCATGCTGGAAACCGAGATTAATTACGGTCATTCCCCACTGCCGGAAGCTCTGAGAAATATTGCCCAAAAAAGTGACAAGGAGGTTTCGAAACTTTTTTTGAATGCTATGAAATATATTTCCGAAAGGTCAGGCCTTACGGCGAGTGAGGCATGGGAAAAGGCGTTGGCGGATTTTTCTCCGGATTCAAGCTTAATTACTGTGGATATTGAAATTTTAACAAACTTTGGGAAATATTTAGGAGTCACAGATATACAGGATCAGATAAAAAATATAAAGTTGACTCTTGCTCAGTTGAGACAGCAGGAAGTTTATGCTATGGAAGAAAAACAAAAAAATGAAAAAATGTGGAAATATCTTGGAGTTTTATCGGGAATAATGGTGTTCTTATTATTATACTAGACTGAAGGAGTGTTGAAATTGGATGTAGATATTCTGTTTAAGATAGCAGGAATAGGAATAGTCATATCAATTTTGAGCAAAGTACTGGATGAAGCTGGAAGAAAAGAACAGGCGCAAATGACAACGCTTGTCGGAGTCGTAATTGTTCTAATGATGGTCATTCAGCTCATAAGCCAACTCTTTTCAAATGTAAAGACTATGTTCCAGTTGTATTAGGGGGATTATTAAATGGAAATCATCCAAATAGTCGGTATGGGGCTTGTGGCTACAATTCTTATAGTCCTTCTTAAGGAAGACAAGCCGGAAATTGCACTTCAAATCAGTATCGTGATAGGTGCCATCATTTTTTTACTCATGCTCGGAAAAATCATATCGGTGGTGGATGTTTTAAAAAGTCTGGCTCAGAAGGCAAGTATTGATATGATATACATGTCGGAAGTGTTAAAAATTGTTGGTATAGCTTATATAGCGGAATTTGGAGCTCAGATATGCAGAGATGCCGGGTCCTCTTCTACGGCTTCAAAAATCGAATTTGCAGCAAAAATAATGATATTGTTATTATCGCTGCCCATTTTAATGGCAGTCTTAGACCTGCTTCTTAAAATACTTCCCTGAAAGGGGAGAAGTTTATTGAAAAAATATGTTTTAATTATTTTGTTCTTGATATTTACAATGTTTTGTTTTTTGCGGCCGGCTATGGCCGAATATATAATAGAAGATATAATAGATGAACAATTACAAAATATGGATTTTGGTGATATAAATTCATTTTTAGATAAAATCAATAAAACATATGACGACTATATTCCGCAGTATGAATTAAAAGATATGATAAAAATTATGCGCGGTCGGCAGGGATACGATTTTGGGCAAATGGTCAATGGTGTTGTTAAATATGTTTTAAGAGAGATTTCAGTCAGTTACAGGCTTCTAGGCAAGCTTATAGCCCTTTCAATAATCTGTGCCGTTTTGAGGAATATAAACAGTGCTTTTGAAAACGACAACGTGGGAAAAGTCACATACAGCGTCATATATCTCATACTGGCGGTTATAGCGATTCAAAGTTTTTCTATGGCCGTTAGAGTTGGCAAGGAAACAATAGAACAAATGGTGAGCTTTATACAGGCTTTGATGCCTACCATATTTGCTCTGCTTGCGTCAATAGGAGGAATTACCTCGGTGGCCGTGTTAAATCCGCTCATTTTTATAGGAGCATCGGCCGCGTGTACATGGATAAAAGATATCATTCTGCCCGTTATTTTTTTCACGGCAGTTCTGGGCCTGATCAACAGCTTTTCTGATAGGTTTCATGTTTCTTTATTGGCTTCATTTTTAAAGCAGATTTGTGTTTTTTTGTTGGGGCTTTTTCTAAGCGTCTTCCTCGGGATTCTTATAGTTAAAGGAGCGGCTTCGGCTACCATCGATGGTGTGGCTGTCAGGACAGCTAAGTTTGCTTCAAAAAATTTCATTCCCATTGTAGGCGGAATCTTTTCCGATACGGTTGATACAATAGTCAGTTGTTCGTTGATTTTAAAAAACGCCATAGGCTTTGCCGGAATGCTCATAGTATTGTTAATCGCAATTTTTCCGGTCTTAAAAATACTTTCTTTAATAATTATATATAAACTGGCAGGCGCCATTATACAACCCCTGGGAGAAGAAACAATGGTCAGGTGTTTGAATGATATGGCAAATTCGTTGATGTTGATTTTCATTTCGGTGGCTTCCGTAGCCATGATGTTTTTTGTAGCCATAACAGTAATATTGACTGTTAGTAATATCACTGTTATGATGAGGTGACCATGCATGCTGAACATTCTTAGTTCATGGGTCAAGCAAATAATACTTATAGTTATATTCACTACAGTTGTAGACTTCCTGTTACCCAGCGATAAGTATTTACGGTACGCAAGGGTTTTGTTGGGACTTGTCGTAATGATAGCAATTATAAATCCCATGCTGGCTTTCTTTCATAAAGAAAACTTCTTCAGTGAATCTCAGATTAATTACAATACGCAAATGGTAAACCTTGAAGAAGTTAATAAAAGAGTCGAAAACATTAATAATATTAACAACGAACTGATTGTAAAACAATATAAAAACAACCTTATATCTTTAATAAAAAATCATATAAATGAAAAAAGTACATTTGAAGTAAAAGACATTGACCTGAAGATTATAGAACAAAACGAAATAAGTGATTTCGGTAAAATAGAAAACATATACATATTACTGAAGCCTGCATCTGGAATAGTAAAAAACAAAGAAAGTATTCAAAAGGTTTCCGTCAAAATCAATGGATTTGACACAAATAAAATCGAAAACAATGTTAATTTTGCAAATTATAAAAACGCTCTTCTTGAATTAAAAAAATATCTGAAAGAGAAATTTGATATTCCTGAAAAAAATATTCAATTACAACTGGAGGGAGATTAATGGAAGAACAGCAAAATATAAAAGTTCTCTTCAGGTGGCTCGGAAATTCAAGAAACAAAGTGATTTTTAATCTGATGATTATTTTTGCCATTGGATTTTTATTCCTGTCACTTTCTAAAATCGTTGGGCCTTTAAAACAATCCCAAGAATTAACAAATAACGAAAACAGAGGTATTGCGGACGTTCCGAATATCTCAGAGCAATCCTATGAAGATAGACTGGAGAAACACCTGGCTGAGGTTCTAAAAAAGGTCAGTGACGTCGGAGACGTAAGTATAATGATTACGCTGGAGAATGATGTAATGGTAGAACCGGCTTATAATACCATCAACAATCAAAAAACCTCTGAAGAAAAAGATAGTGAAGGAGGGATCAGATCAACAATTGAAACACAATCAAACAGGCAGGTGGTTGTGCTTCAAAAAGGAGGGGAAGATGAACCTCTGTTAATTAAAAAGTCCACGCCTGCGATAAAAGGAGTGCTTATCGTAGCCGATGGTGCTTCTTCATCCAGAATAGTCGAGCAGGTTACAAGAGCAACGGCTACCGTGTTGGATATTCCTGTTTATAAAATCAAAGTGTTGCCAAGATAAGTTTTTAGGAGGGGAAAAAATGGCATTTTTATTAAGAAAGAGGACGCTTCTGATAATATTATTTACTTCTATTTTTCTGCTCTCGGTGTATATGATGTTTTCAGGCAATTTTCCAAAGGTAGTATATGAAAAAAATTCTACATCCTCTGATGCGGAAAAAGTAATATCTCAAACACAGTTACCACAAAAAAGCGCCCCCGGAACAGCGCTGGATAAAAAAGAAAATCAAAGTGATTTTTTCATAGATTACAAACTTGAAAGAGACCGCCTCAGAAGCCAGGAAGCAGATTATTTAAGGGAACTAATAAACAATGCCAACGCTTCCAGTGAATCCAGGGACCAGGCTCAAAAGGACCTCATTGTCCTATCGCAAAGAGTGGAGAAGGAAATGATGGTGGAAAACTTAATTAAGGCCAAAGGTTTTGAAGATGCGGTTATATTTATTTCCAATGATTATGCAAATGTGGTGATAAAGGCATCAGGACTTTTGCCCAAACAAATTGCCCAAATCACTGATATAGTAACAAAAACAACGAATATACCTATAGATAAAATTACAATTATTGAGAGAAAATAAAAGAATAAAGGAATTTATTGTAATGCATTTCTTTTTTTGTTATAATAATAGCAAAAGGCATAGTTTACTTGGAGGGGTAGAGAATGGAAAATGATAAAATTGAAAATACCAGTGATAAAGGTTCTATAAAAATAGCAGATGAAGTAGTCGGTATTATTGCTGGTCTTGCCGCCACTGAAGTGGAAGGGGTGGCAGGCATGAGCGGCGGTATAGTGGGTGGCATTGCAGAGATTTTAGGTCGTAAAAACCTTTCAAAAGGAGTTAAAGTTGAGGTTGGGGAAAAAGAAGCCGCAGTGGACCTGTACATAATAGTTAATTACGGCGTCCGCATACCTGAAGTAGCATGGAATGTCCAGGAAAATGTAAAAAAAGCGATAGAAAATATGACAGGTCTTTCGGTAATAGAAGTAAATATTCATGTACAAGGCGTAAATTTCGGCCAGACGGTGAAAGAGGAAGAAAGCAGGGTTAAATGATAATGCCCCCTGATGGTTCAGGGGGTTAATTTCCTTTGAAAGGAGTTTGAAAATGAACATATTAGACAGAATTATTTTAACTATTTATACCATGTTTGTAGCATTAGCCTCAATAATAGTCGTTCTTTTTTCCGCCCGCTTGATTTCTTTGGATGATCTTTGGACGAGGCTTGCTATAGCGTATGGACGGTGGGAAGCGGGAGCGGTGGGATTGGCTGTCATGCTCGTAAGTTTAAGGTTTCTTCTATCCGGTTTAAAAGTACAGCATTTTCCGGAGACTGTGATTTGTAATGGAGAGCTTGGCAATATCAGCATTTCTCTGAATGCCATAGAAAATCTCATTTTGAAAATAACCCGCGATATAGAAAATGTTAAGGATGTAAAGGTGCAAATCAAAAAAAAAGCAAACGGAATTTCAGTCTTGCTGAAGCTAGTGGTAAATTATGATATTGTTATACCTGAATTATCCTCCACACTTCAGAAATCGATAAAAAATTATATAGAAACTACGGCCGGAATAACGGTAAACGATGTTAATGTAAGAGTTGATAACATTTTTAATCCATATAAACAGCGGATAGTAAAATAGGGAGGAATAAAGTGGATTTTTTTTCCTATGATAATTTACAGAAACATAAAGGGAAAATTCTGGGAGCTATACTGGGCCTCATAATCGGTATAATAATATTGGTCTTCGGATTTCTTAAAACCTTATTTATTGTGTTTTCCGCCGCTGTCGGATATTTTGTCGGCAAATTATTTGACAATAAGATGAATTTAAGAGATTACCTGGATAAAATTTTACCTCCAGGGGTTAGGTAGGAGAGTGCTTTTTTTGAGCAGAAGAACGGCAAGAGAAATGGCGTTTAAAATGCTATATGCCATCCATGAAGGTAAAAACACTATTGAAGAAGCGGCGGATATAGTATTGTCAAAATATCTTGACAGGGAACAACAGGATTTTATTTTCAAAGAGGTCAGAGGGACCATTGATAATCTTGATATAATAGATAAAATTATTCAAAAATATTCATCCGCATGGGATCTGGACAGAATCGCCAGCACCGATAGAAATATTCTCAGGTTGGCGATTTATGAAATACTTTTTTGCGAAGATATCCCTGACAGCGTTTCTATTAATGAAGCGGTTGATATGGCCAAAAAATACTGCGATGAAAAGTCTTATAAGTATATTAACGGTTTGCTGGGCAGCGTGATAAAAGAAGAGAAAAAAGGATAAACTTCGGGGGGAAAGTATTGGAAACTATTTTCAGCGTCAGTGAAGTGACTCTGATAATTAAAAACTTAATGGAATCCAATGATTTACTTCAGAGGATATATATAAGAGGAGAAATCTCTAATTTTAAGCACCACATATCCGGTCATATGTATTTTACTTTAAAAGATGAAAAGTCTCAAATCCGGTGTATTATGTTTAAAAGCAGCAATATTCTACTACACTTTATTCCGAAAAACGGTATGAAAGTTATAGCTTTCGGCAGAATAAGCGTTTTTGATAAAACAGGTGAGTATCAGCTATATGTTGAAGATATGGAACCCGATGGTATTGGAGATTTGCATATTGCTTTTGAAAAGTTAAAGGCTAAGCTTGAAAAAGAAGGACTTTTTAATGTTGAGAGAAAAAGGCCTATTCCATTTCTACCTCGTAAAATAGGTCTGGTTACTTCACTTACCGGAGCGGCGGTAAGGGATTTGCTCACGGTAATAAGGAGAAGGTATCCAAGCGTAAATATAGTTATTGCTCCAACTCTGGTCCAGGGAAAGGATGCAGCCGATAGGATATGTTCCGCTATTTGCGATTTAAATAACCTCGAAGGAGTCGAAGTTATTATAGTGGCGAGGGGCGGGGGGTCTATTGAGGAGCTGTGGGCTTTTAACGAGGAGAAAGTAGCCAGATCCATATATGGTTCAAAAATTCCGATAATATCGGCGGTCGGCCATGAAACCGATTTTACAATAGCAGATTTTGTAGCCGATAAAAGGGCTCCTACACCGTCCGCTGCAGGAGAAATGGTGGTGCCAGAAAGAAATATATTGCGAGATGAAATGAGACAGCTGAAGAACCGTCTGATTAATGCAGCTATCCATAATGTTAATTTAAAAAGGCAAAAATTGGAATATCTACGAAGATCTTCAACTTTTACCAGGGCCAAAAACATAATTTCAAATTACAGACTGGGCCTGGACAAGCAACTGCGTGAGCTTTTTAGAAATATGGGAATCCTTTTGGATGACAAAAAATTGAAATTTAAAAATAAAGTAGATAAGCTTCAGGTCTTGAATCCCCTTTCGGTGCTTCAAAGGGGATATAGTATCTGCCAGAATAGCAGCAATTTAAAAATAATTAGAAGAATAGATGACGTAAATATTGGAGATATGGTTTTTGTGACTCTTTCGGATGGCAGACTTATATGCAAGATCAAAGACCGAGAAGGGAAGGGTGATGGAAATTGACAGGTTATAAATATGAAGATGCCATTAACAAACTGGAAGTAATTACAGCCAGGCTCGAAAAGGGCGATCTGACACTGGAGGAAGCGCTGACTCTCTTTGAGGAAGGAATAAAACTTACGAAAATATGTTCAAAGATACTAGACGAAGCCGAAGGGAAAATCGAAGTACTTGTTAAAGACCTGAATGGAAACATATCTTTAAAGGAATTTAATGGAGGCTTGGAATAAATTGGATGAATTTCAAAAATTACTTAAACAAAGAGCGGAAATAGTGGATGCAGCTCTTGACTTTTATTTACCCCGGGAAGATTTTCCGAAAAAATTGCATCAAGCGATGCGTTACAGTGCTATGGCCGGAGGAAAAAGATTAAGGCCTATATTGGTCATGGAGAGTGCAAAACTTTTTGGTTTATCATTTGAAAAAGTAATTCCCACAGCATGCGGTATAGAAATGATACATACATATTCCCTTATACATGACGATCTGCCGGTAATGGATAACGATGATTTACGGCGTGGAAAGCCTACGTGTCATAAGGTTTTTGGAGAAGCTGTGGCGCTGCTCGCAGGAGATGCTCTTTTGACCAATGCCTTTTCCATTATAGCAAGAAACTCCACAATTGACGGCATATCTTTGCAAGCTGTAATCGACGTCATTGAAAGAATTTCGAAAGATGCCGGAAGTCTGGGAATGGTCGGAGGCCAGACTGTTGATATTGATACTTCAGGTATGGACATAGATAAGGAAACATTGCTCTATATTGACAGGCACAAAACCGGTTGCCTGATACGAGCGTCACTATGGTCAGGCGCCAGACTTGCCGAAGCTTCGGAGCGAGATTTAAAAGCAATAGATGATTATGGAGACAAAATCGGTTTAATATTCCAGATAATTGACGATATACTAGATATAAATGGTGATGAAAAATTACTTGGAAAACAGATTGGCAGTGATGCTAAGAATTATAAGAATACATTTCCTTCATTATTTGGTTACGAAGAATCACTTCGAATGGTTGAAAAACTCTGTAGGGAAGCCAAAGAACTGATATCATCGTTTAATGACAGTTGGTTTTTTATTCAGCTGGTAGACTTTTTAAAAGAAAGACGTTATTAGGCGTTGCATAAATCATAATCCAGTATTTGTGCACTACGTTTTTATAAGCAGGTTATATGTTTGTAAGCCTCTCTTTTTGGTTAATAGGGGCTTATTATCGGTTTGAAGGTAATTTTTTTTTATGATATAATAAATTTCGAATCGAAAAACAGGTGGTACAGTATTCTAGTCAAAATCGCTTCCCTGAAGGCGGGGCTAAAAATCCGTCAAGGGCACATCGATGAAGTTCCTGGTGCTGGCTGCCGACGCCCAGTCGGGGGTTGGTGCTGGGAGTAAGGAAGATGGGGCGATCTACAATGGCATGTGGGCGTTGACCCTACTTCCGTGGAGACCCAAGTTTGTAACTGAAAAGATTTTATAAGTTATGGCTTGGGGTGTGAACCTGCATTCGATTACATGTTGGGTGCAGTGTAGCCTGCCTTGAGTGAAAAGGGTGGAAAAAGGCATTTTAGGCTAAGATTTAAATTGGCCAATTTAAATCTTAGGGAATACCCTTTGAAACCTTTTTTGCAAAAGAGGCTAGGGGAAGATGGATTTTGGTGGGGAAAACCCCTAGACTGTTCCATATGGAAGTGAATTGAGGATTACAGTGTGGACTAAGTGGTAATCTAGCATTGCTTATGGCGACATGGCAAAGGCGGGCTTAAAGGGGAACCGTCTTATCGGCGACGATGAGATGCCTTCCTGGGAAATCCAGCTGGACCTAAGCCACAAAATTTACTCAATTCACTGCCACCTGTTTCGGTGAATGTACGGGAGGTTCAAAGTTGAGTTCTTACTCAAAAAAGAATAGTTCCGGAAAAACAATAAAAAAGGTAAAAAATAATGAAATTAGCGGAAACACAAAAGCAAAGTGGGTATATTGGGTTTTTTTCTTAGCTTTTGGGTTATCCGTTTTTTTTAGTTTTATATCTGAAACCGTTTTGGATAGGGTTAACATAATATTTTCTGTTTTTTTATTACTCATAATAATAACAATAGGTATTCTGTTTGATATTATAGGCATTTCCGTTACTTCCGCCAGCGAAACTCCTTTTCACGCTATGGCCGCGGATAAAGTTCCCGGTGGAAAAGAGGCGGTAAAATTGATACGCAATGCAGATATAGTGTCGAATTTTTGTAATGATGTGGTTGGAGACATCTGCGGGATAGTAAGCGGTGCAGCTGGAGCCGCCATTGTGATAAAAGCGGTTATTGTGGCAAAAAGTATAAACGAAACAATTTTAAGCATATTTATGGCGGGAGCCATTTCTACTTTAACCATAGGCGGCAAAGCTATAGGAAAGGGAATAGCCATAAAAAATTCAAAAAGAGTAGTTTATGGAGTGGCTCTCTTTTTATATATATTGAAGAAGCGACTCGGAATTGATTTTTTTTCGAGTAGCAATAATAGAAAATAACGGCTTGGGGATGGTTTGAGATGTGTAACGCGAAGGAAAGGTTGGATGTCCTTCTTGTACAAAGAGGCTTCTTTCCCAGCAGGGAAAAAGCAAAAGCCGAGATTATGGCTGGAAATATTTATATAAAAGGCAAGATGATAGATAAGCCTGGGACAATGGTAAACATAGATACTGATATCGAAGTAAAAAGAAAAGCGGTACCATATGTCAGCCGAGGCGGATTGAAGTTGGAAAAAGCTCTGGCGGTCTTTAATATTTTACCTAAAGATAAAGTCATCATAGATGCAGGCGCTTCTACGGGAGGTTTTACAGATTGCCTCTTAAAAAACGGTGCTAGGAAAGTTTTTGCTATAGATGTGGGTTACGGTCAGCTTGATTACAATTTAAGGAATGACCCAAGAGTGGTAGTAATGGAAAAAACTAATGTCCGTTATGTAAAATTTGAGGATATAGGGCAAGAGGTGGACATTATAACCGCTGATCTTTCTTTCATTTCTCTTTCAATGGTTTTTGAACCTTTTTTTAATTTGTTAAAAAGTGATGGAGATCTTTTAGCATTAATTAAACCTCAATTTGAAGTTGAGAAAAAAGATGTCGGTAAAAATGGTGTAGTGAAAAGACCAGAATTGCATGAAAAAACTCTTAAGAAAGTCATAAAAAGCGCCAATCAAAGCAACTTTTTCGAATGGGGTCTTGATTTTTCACCGATTACCGGCCCCAAAGGAAATATAGAATTTCTTGGTTGGTTTAAAAAATATCCAAGGCAGGATGGAATAATAAATATAGAAAAAGTTGTTGAAAACGCTCATTTACAATTACTTCAACAAAAGGAAAATTGAATTTTTTGTAGAATTATTGTAAAGAAGGTAAGTTAATGAACAATATGTATTATATAGCTCTCTGGATAATTATCGGTGCTGTGGCGACTGCAGCATATTTAAAGCATCTTAAAAAATTGAAAATAAAAAAGAGAATTTACAAGGCTAAAAAAAGTGAACTCAAAGCAATGGAGTTGTTGAAAAAAAATGGTTTTGAAATAGTTGATATTCAAAAGGAAAGTTATTATACAATTTTAATTGATGATAAACCGTATAAAGCAGCCGTTAAAGCGGATATGATTGTAAAAAAAGGCAATAAAACCTTTGTGGCTGAAGTAAAATCCGGCGAATTTTCTCCTTCGCCGAGATTCATCGATACCCGGCGGCAACTTCTGGAATACTATCTAGTATATAGACCCGGCGGCCTGCTTCTGGTTGATATGGAGAGGGAAAAAATAAGGAAGGTAGAGTATTCTATTGTAAGTAATGAACATCGTTTTTTTGTAAATTATTTCGGATGGACTGCTGTTATTTTCTTTGCCGGATTTGTCATAGGTTTTTTATCCAGAGGTGGTTAAACATGAAAACAATAGGCTTATTTCCGAACCTCTCTAAAAAAAATTCAGCTCGGGTGACAGGTGCTATAATTAACTGGTTTTGTGAAAAAGATTACAGGGTTTTATTGCCCGATAATATTGCAAAGTCATTGGATGCGGCCTTATTTAGTATCGAAAGCGATAAAATTTTTAATAAAATAGATTGCGCCGTGACACTTGGGGGTGACGGAACTCTGCTGAGCCTTGCGAGGCAGCTGGCACCCTATGAAGTTCCCATACTTGGAATAAACATGGGCCATATGGGTTTTTTAACGGAGATAGAACTTCCTGATTTATATAAGGATCTGGAGTTATTTATCGCAAACAAATTTTTTATCGATACCAGGATGATGCTGGAAGCGCAGGTTGTCAGGAAAAATCGTTTATTAGAAAGATTTATAACCTTAAATGATGCAGTAATAACCAAGGGTCCTTTTGCAAGATTAATAAGATTAAAGGTTTTTTCCAACGGAGCATATATTGACACATATCCTTCTGACGGTCTAATAATTTCTACACCTACGGGTTCAACAGCCTATTCTCTTTCCGCCGGTGGCCCTATAATTAATCCGGATATGGAACTTTTATTGCTGACACCGATATGCCCCCATACTCTTCGAAGCAGGTCAATAATAATTTCAAAGGATGATATTATAAAAATACAGGTTATCGCCGAACATCCCGAAACAATGCTTACAGTAGACGGACAGCAGGGTTATAGGCTCCTACCCGGGGATGAGGTGATCGTAAAAAGGTCCGATTACCATACCAGGCTTATAAGAATTAAAAAAAGAAGTTTCTATGATATTTTAAGAAAGAAGTTGACCGAGGTTAATTTTAGTGAGTAGGAGGTGCCCTTTTGAAAGCAAAAAGACACATGAAAATAAGGGAGATAATCAAAGAAAAACCGATTGAAACCCAGGAGGAGTTGGCGGAAGAATTGAGAAAACAGGGTTTCAATGTTACTCAAGCTACGGTATCCCGGGATATTAAAGAATTAAGGCTAATAAAGGTTTTGCGAGATAATGAACATTACTGTTATGCCGAACCAGACAGGACTGCATATATTTCGGACAAATTTCTCAGAATGTTGAGAGAGTCCATTATCAGCATTGTACCTTCAGAAAATCTTATTGTAATCAAAACCCTTACCGGGACTGCTTCAGCTGCAGCCGAAGCCATAGACGGTTTAAACTGGAATGAGATTATAGGGACTATCGCTGGGGACAATACCATCTTGGTTGTAGCAAGTTCAAAATCGGTGGTTAAAGATATCGTTGAAAAATTTGAGAACATTATAAAATAAGGAGGCAAATTAATGCTCCTTAAACTCCATATAAAAGACTTTGCGTTGATAGATGATATCGAAATAAATTTTAAAGATGGCTTGAATATCCTCACTGGCGAGACCGGGGCCGGAAAATCCATTATTATCGATGCCATAGGTGTACTTATAGGAGAAAGGGCATCCAGTGAATACATCAGGACAGGCAAACAAAGTTCCATCGTTGAAGCTGTTTTCGATTGCAATAACGATAATATAACAAAGATACTTGAAGAGTATGGAATAGAAAAAGAAGATGATCTGCTTTTTATAGATAGGGAAATAACAAGCCAGGGAAGAAATTTCTGCCATATAAACGGAAAGATAGTTCCGACTTCTGTTTTAAAAAGAGTAGGTAAGCACTTAATAGATATTCACGGTCAACATCAGCATCAATCTCTCCTTGACAGTCAGAATCATCTACAGTTACTGGATTTGCTTGGGTCGGAAGCTATTGCAGAGGCAAAAAAACAGGTATCGGAATTTTACAGAGAGTACCGACATCTTATAGGGATGATTCAAGAAATGGATAGAAAAAGATCCGAATTTAATAAACAAAGGGATAGATTGAAGTTTGAGGTTGACGAAATAGAGAAAGCCGCTTTAAAACCGAATGAAGATGTATTGTTGGAAGAAGAAAAACAAATCTTAGAGAATTCAGAAAAAATATTTCAAGTTTTAGAATCAAGTTATAATATTTTATACCGGGGGGAAGATGCTCCATCTATAGTAGATAATATTAATAAAATAATAAATGGTTTTGAGGAAATAAAAAGCTATTACAAGTCTGTGTATTCCTCCCTTGATTTTTTAAAAAATGCGCTGTATGAATTCGAAGATCTTGCTTCAAATATTAGGGCTTTACGCGACTCAATAGAATTTGATCCTCAAAGATTGGATGAAATACAGTTGAGACTTGAACTGATAGACAGACTTAAATCCAAATATAATATGAATATAGGCGAGCTTATAGAATATAAAAAGCAGGCCGCCGCCCGGTTAGAAGAAGTTTATAATATCGATGAGGAGATTAATGACTTAAATATAAAACTAAAAGATATAGTGTCCAAGCTGACAGAAAAAGCCTTGCATCTTCATTCCTTAAGGGTGCAAACTGCCGCAAAACTGGAGAGTGATATTTCAAAAGAACTCAAAGACCTGGGGATGAAAGATGTCAAGTTTTCTGTAAATTTCACTCAAGGTCCTGATGATAATGGTATGGAAGCAGACAAATCAAAAGTTAATCTCACTGAAGAGGGTTTCGACCGGGTGGAATTCATGATTTCCACCAATCCCGGGGAACCGTTAAAACCTCTGTCAAAGATTATTTCCGGCGGAGAAACATCGCGCATCATGCTGGCATTAAAAAATATTATGGCAAAAGTGGACAATATTCCATGCCTTATTTTCGATGAAATCGATACAGGAATTGGAGGGAGGACAGCGCAAATAGTCGGAGAAAAGCTTTCAATGGTAGCAAGAAGCCACCAGGTTTTATGCGTGACCCATTCTCCACAGATAGCAAGTCTTGGCGACAGTCATTTTTTAATAAAAAAGCAAACTCTGGATGGAACAACATTTACACAAGTTTTAGAGTTAACCGGTTCCGAAAGAGTTAAAGAACTGGCAAGGATGCTCGGAGGAGCAAAAATTACGGAAAATACTTTAACCCATGCTAAAGAAATGCTGGAAATGGCAAAAAAAACAAAAAATCTTTAAAAAGCCTGAATAAAAGGCTTATTTTTTTGCAAAAAAATACATTTTTGTTACGGTATAAAAAGATTTTTTAAAGGTTATGTTATTCTTCAGACCCTATTTTTATGCCGTAATGAGGAGTGATATTTTGCAAAAAAAAATATCAAGAAAAATTCTCGGTATTTTTCTGGCTTTTATCATTATATTTTCTGCGTTTGTTCTGGATTATTACCGTTTTTATGATTTCCCGGATGAAATTAGAATAATTGAAGGTAAAAAACAGGAAATCATACTTAATGTTCCCATGATTTTTCAGTTATTTTGTGATGAAAACAATTTTTTAACAATAAATGGATCTCGAATTAAGGATAAATTAAGTTTAAATTTGAAAAATCCATTTGTCATTCAATCATCAAAACTTGGAACATACAATCTGGAATTCAGGCTTTTTGGAGTTATCCCGGTAAAAAAAATGAAAGTCCACGTTTTGCCCGAGACTAGAGTCATTCCAGGCGGGCATTCTGTAGGTGTAAAATTGAGACCAAACGGGGTTATAGTAGTAGGGTTTGCCTCTGTTATAGACGAAAACGGAAAGAGGCATTATCCCGCCCATGAAGCGGGTATAGAAATCGGAGATACTATTTATATGGCAAATCACCAGAAAATTTATCAGGCGGATGAATTGTCCAAGATAGTGAATAATGACCAGGACAAAACCGTAGTGCTTTCAATTAAAAGAAACGACAGAATAATCGAGACTAATTTAAATGCAGTAAAAAGTGCATCTGGACTGTATCAAATCGGATTATGGGTGAGGGATATAGCTGCGGGTGTAGGGACATTAACATTTTACGATCCTCAAACAGGATATTACGGTGCGCTTGGTCATATTATTTCGGATGCTGATACGGGAAAAATCATTGAAATAGGCGAAGGTGAAATAATAAGAGCAAAGGTGACGTCGATAGAGCCCGGGCGAAAAAGCCAACCGGGCGAGAAGAGAGGCATGTTTGTCCATGAAGACAAGATAATAGGTAATATCCTGGCAAACACTCCACATGGCATTTTCGGGAAGGCTTACATTCCTTTTCAAAACCCGTTTTACGACTCTTTGCCAATAGCGTCCTTGACACAAGTTCATGAAGGAAAAGCCAGTATTTTAACTGTAATTTACGGAGAAAAAATAGAAAAATATGATATAGAAATCCAGAAAATCATGCGACAGACTTATCCGGAAGGAAAAGGCATGATTATAAAAATAACAGATCCGAAACTAATAGAGAAAACCGGTGGGATTATTCAAGGAATGAGCGGAAGTCCGATTATTCAGGATGGATATCTTGTGGGAGCTGTAACTCACGTTTTTGTAAATGATCCCACAAAAGGATACGGAATCTTTGCTGAATGGATGATGGATGAGGTATTAAAATTAGAGTCCGAAACACAGGTGATGAAAAATTTTTAAAACATTTTTTGGTATAATAGGAGGAATATACCATAGTTTGTCGAATATAAAAAATATAATGTTACAAAATAAGGGGGGTTTTTCTTGAAAGATACAAAAAAAATAAGGTTGTTAATTGCAGATGACAACAAAGAGTTCTGCAACATGCTTCAGGAATTTTTCCAGAGCGAAAACGACATGGAAGTAATTGGTATCGCTTATGACGGCTTGGATGTCCTGGAAAAAGTTGAAGAATTGTCTCCCGATGTCTTAATACTGGATCTTATAATGCCAAATCTTGACGGGTTAGGGGTTATAGAAAAGCTGGCAAATAATCCTAAAAAACCAAAAATAGTAGTACTTTCCGCAGTTGGGCAGGACAAAATTACCCAAAAAGCAATAAATCTTGGAGCTGCCTATTATATTGTAAAACCATTCGACCTGAATATACTCATCGAACGAGTCCGGGAAATTATGGAAAATAACTTTAGTACAAAAAGGCAAAGAAGTGTAGCCAGCCCCGGTGAGCGGAAGGATAATCTAGAAATAGATATCACCAATATTATTCATGAAATTGGTGTACCTGCTCACATTAAAGGATATTTTTATCTCAGGGAAGCCATTTATATGGTTATAAACAATGTGGAGCTTCTTTCTGCAGTTACAAAAGTCCTTTATCCCACTATTGCCAGTAAGTTCAATACCACTCCAAGCAGGGTTGAAAGGGCTATAAGGCATGCGATAGAAGTAGCATGGAACAGAGGCTGCATAGAAACCATAAATAACTTGTTTGGGTATACAATACCTAAGGACAAAGGCAAACCGACAAATTCCGAATTCATTGCCATGATTTCCGATAAGTTGAGGATGGAAAGAAAAAACGGTTTAAGCGCGTAGTTACGCGCTTTTTCAATTTTAATTCAATTCATTTGTTAGCATTTCAGATACGGTTTTATATAACCGTGCTTTTTGTCTTAAAAAAAATAAAATATCTCTTGATTTGCCTATAAGATAAAAACCATTTTTAAAAATTATATATTCTATCTTTACCACTCCTTTAAGTTGTTTTAAAATATTATATGTATTACAAAAAAAATGATTCATCAGGAGATGTTAGAATGAAATTTTATGAAAATACCATAAGTTCTAGGCTGATTTATTCAGGAAAGATTTTAACCCTCCGTTTGGATGAGGTAAAACTTCCCAACGGCAAAACCTCCACTAGGGAAATAGTGGAACACCCTGGAGCTGTCGCCATTGTAGCCTTAAATGAAAAAAATGAAGTTTTAATGGTAAGACAATTTAGAAAGCCTGTGGAAGAAGAACTTCTTGAACTTCCGGCAGGAAAACTGGAAAAAGGAGAACAGCCGGAAATTTGCGCTCAGAGAGAACTCATGGAGGAAACCGGCTTTTTTGCCCGCAGTTTGCGTTATATTACGGCTTTTTACACTTCACCGGGTTTTTCGAGCGAAAGAATGTATTTGTATTTAGCCAGGGACCTTGAGAATAATACAAAGCTTGCAGATGAGGATGAATTTATAGACCTAAAAATTATTCCTTTAGAACAAGCGGTGAGGAAGATATATGACGGTGAAATAAGAGATGCCAAAACTATTTCTGGTTTGCTGCTGGCTTACAATATGTTGAAATTAGAAAAAGAATAGAATAATTATATATAAAAATCATATTCTTCTTCCGCCCGGCATAATATTTTTATGAAATGGACGGGGGAGGGATATCTTTGAATTATTTCCCCAGAATGATACTGGATTATTTTAAAAAAAATATAGTGCTCTATGTTATTATAATTCTGCTTTTCATTGGGGGAACTATTTGTGGGAGCATCGCAGTTAATATGATGTCAGATGTACAAATACAGGCTATATTGAATTTTATAAACGGATTTTTTGCTAATATTAAGAATATCAATGTGGATTCTGCGACCATTTTTTATATATCCATTTCAAACAATTTAAAAACGGCTGTCATCCTTTGCATACTCGGTTTGACCATAATCGGCCTGCCGCTTATTCCGGTTTTGATTTTTTTCCGGGGGTTCGTGTTGGGTTATACAGTAGGTTTTTTTATCGGAAGCATGGGAATTAAAGGCATACTGTTTTCTCTTTTATCTATTCTTCCGCAAAATGTTTTAATAATACCTTCAATTATTTCTATCGGTGTTGCAGCAATGACTCTTTCTTTGACGATTGTAAGAAGCAGGCTATGGCATTATGTTGAAGATTATTCGCGGCTTTTATTTGGGTATTTCTTATTTAATCTCACTTTTTGTATCATTCTTATGTTGGCAGGATTGATAGAAGGCTATATTTCACCGGTTTTTATTAGATTGCTGACGTCCTATATTTAATATTCGTATCTCCAAAAATAGTTTTTTGGAGTTTTTTTTATTTGAGAAGGAATCGAGTAGTTTTTATTGAATATTTAATAATAATTATAAGGGGGAATTTTATGGATGAGCTATTGATAAAATATATAGAATTTTTATCAGTCGAAAGAGGGTTGTCAAAGAATACTATAAATTCATATAGAAGAGATTTGAAAAGTTACATAGGTTATTTGAAAATGCAAAGGATTAATGACATAAATTGCATTACAAGGACTGTCATAGTTTCGTATTTAATTCTAATGCAAAAAAAAGGCAAAGCCAGCAGCAGCATATCCAGAGCCTGTGCAGCCATAAAGTCTTTTCACCACTTTCTGGTGATGGAGCGTCTTGCCGAAAGAGATCCTACCATAAATCTGGATGCTCCCAAACTCGAGCATCGACTTCCAAGGGTTTTGACATTAGATGAAGTGGAACAGCTGTTAAACCAACCCGATATTTCCACTGTATGGGGCATAAGAGATAAAACCATGCTGGAACTTCTATATGCCACAGGTATAAGAGTATCTGAATTGATAATTATAAAAGTCGAGGATATAAACATTGAAATGGGATATTTACGATGTTTTGGCAAAGGTGCCAGGGAAAGGATAGTCCCTATTGGGTCGGTTGCTATAAAATATCTTGAAAAATATATAAACGATGTCAGACCACTGTTATTAAAAAAGCAGGACGAGAAAATACTGTTTCTTAACCACCTGGGAAAAGGATTGACCAGGCAGGGATTCTGGAAAATCATCAGAAAATATGCCCAAAAAGCCGGCATTTTAAAAAATATAACACCTCATACCTTGCGCCATTCATTTGCGACTCATCTTCTGGAAAATGGCGCTGATTTGAGGTCTGTCCAGGAAATGTTGGGACATGCCGACATATCCACCACACAGATTTATACTCATATAACAAAGAGCAGAATAAAGGAAGTGTATGACAGGACCCACCCCAGAGCATGAAGGAGGTTGAATACAATGATAGATAGGATTGTACTGATAGTGATGGATAGCGTAGGAATTGGAGAATTACCTGATGCCCGTGATTTTGGAGACGAGGGAAGCAATACTCTTGCGAATACCGCGAGAGCCGTTGGCGGTCTTAAACTGCCAAACCTTGGGAAAATGGGCTTGGGGAATATTTTTCCCATTGCAGGAGTTGAACCGGAAAAGAATCCAATGGGTTGCTATGGGAAATGCACAGAGATTTCCAGAGGAAAGGATACCACCACCGGCCACTGGGAAATGGCAGGTTTAATGTTAAAAAATCCTTTCCCAACATATCCCAATGGATTTCCGGATGAAGTAATAGAGTCCTTTGAAAAAGCAATAGGTAAAAAAGTGCTGGGAAATGTAGTGGCATCGGGTACGGAAATAATAAAAAAACTGGGCATGGAGCATATAAAGACGGGAATGCCTATTGTATATACTTCTGCCGATAGTGTATTTCAGATAGCTGCTCATGAGGATGTAATCCCTGTGGAAGAGCTTTACCGAATTTGCCTAATCGCCCGAAATCTTTTAACTGGCAGGCATGCAGTGGGAAGGGTTATCGCCAGACCTTTCACAGGAACATCACCAGAAGATTTTATAAGGACCGAAAGGAGAAAGGATTTTTCTCTTTCTCCTCCACATAAAACTGTGCTGGACAGAGCTGTTGAAAAAGGTTTTAAAGTATTTGGCATAGGTAAAATCAGGGATATTTTTAACGGTCAGGGCATTACTGATTGCATTCACACATCCAACAATGAAGAAGGCGTAAGAGAGATAATCAGCCATGCCAAAAAAAGTTTTAAAGGCATATTATTTGCCAACCTTGGAGACTATGACACTTTGTACGGTCATCGCAATAATGTTTATGGATATAAAAATGCACTGGAAGCTTTTGACAAAAGTGTTCCAGAAATTCTTGCAAGCATAAATTCCCGGGATTTGTTGATTATAACGGCAGATCACGGTTGTGATCCTACTACCGAGAGCACCGACCACTCAAGGGAATATACGCCGCTACTGGTATTTAGTAAAAGTGAATATTTTATTCCTGGGAAAAACCTTGGTATTAGAAAAACTTTTGCTGATATTGGAGCCACTATATCTGAAATATTCGATCTTGGCAGTTTACCGATTGGAGAAAGCTTCGCAGGAGAAATTTTTATGAAATAAGGGGGCAGAATTAAATGAGAAAAAAGGTTGAAGAAGCTGTTAATGCCATTAAAACTCGATTAAACCTTCAACCTGTAGTAGGTTTAATCCTGGGTTCAGGACTTGGGGGAATAGTAGATTTAATAAAAGATCCCGTGGAAATTGGTTTTAGAGATATTCCCAATTTTCCGGTATCCACTGTCAGAGGTCATGCCGGAAAAATGGTTTTTGGAGAACTGGAAGGGGTAACTGCCGCAATAATGCAAGGGCGCATACATTATTACGAAGGATATGATTTAAAAAAGGTAGTGTTTCCTGTGTATGTCTTAAGTCAACTTGGAATTACAAATTTAATAGTAACCAATGCTGCCGGAGGTATAAATAATGATTTTAAACCTGGGGACCTTATGATGATAAATGACCACATAAATCTTTTGGGCAATAATCCTTTAATCGGTTCTGAAGAAATGGGACCCAGGTTTATAGATATGAGTCAAGCTTACAGCCCGGAACTGAGGGAAATCGCAAAAAGGGCAGGCAGGACCCTGAGCTTACCTCTACATGAAGGAGTGTATGCGTGTATGACCGGGCCAAGTTACGAAACTCCGGCGGAGATAAGGATGCTAAAGACAATGGGTGCCGATGCTGTAGGAATGTCTACTGTTCCGGAAGTTATTGTCGCAAGGCAATGCGGAATGAAGGTATTGGCCATCTCTTGCATCACAAATATGGCTGCTGGTATAAATCCCCATGCGCTGAGCCATGAAGAGGTAATGGAAGTAGCCAAAAGATCAGAAGAAATGCTTGCAACTCTTTTAAAAGAAATTGTAAGGCAGATTTCAGCTTTATAATATCATTCCTTGATGTTTTGAATAACATTCCTCCCCATTGGAAAGTCTATATATAAAGGGAGGAATGTTTAATATGGTTTTACACAGTAAAAAAAGGTATATCATATTTTTTTTAATAATTAATCTTATTGTTTTGAATGTAAACAGTATAACCCTTGCTCAAGTCCAGCCCGAAATAAAATCTCCTTCTGCTATTTTGATTGATGCAGGTACTGGAACAGTCCTTTTTGATAAAAATTCTCATCAGAGGCTCGAACCTGCCAGTATCACAAAAATTATGACACTATTGCTGGCATTTGAAGCCCTTGATCAGGGGAAGGTTAAACTGGAAGACAAAATAAAAGTCAGCGAAAGAGCATGGAAAACAGGAGGCAGTCAGGTATTTTTAGGTCCGGGTGAAGAGCAAACTCTTGAAACATTATTGAAATGCATTACCGTCGCTTCTGCCAATGATGCTTCAGTAGCTGTAGCCGAATATATTGGAGGTAGTGTCGAAGGCTTTGTAAAAATGATGAACGACAAAGCTAAGGTTCTTGGGCTTCAGGATACCAATTTTATGAATCCTCATGGGCTTTCGGAACCGAATCATTATACCAGCGCCTATGATGTAGCCATGATGTCAAGAGAATTGTTGAGATTTCACAATTTTTTTACTTGGTCTACGGTGTGGATGGATTATCTTGAACATACGGATAAAAAACGCGATGCCACAATGCTGGCAAACACCAATAAATTGTTGGGCAAATATGAAGGCCTTGATGGAATAAAAACGGGTTTTCATCAGAAGGCGGGTTATTGTTTTGCAGGTACTGCTAAAAGAGGAGATTTCAGGCTGGTTTCTGTGGTAATGGGCAGCGAAAATTCAAGCCAGCGGTTTGAAGATACGGTTAAATTACTTGATTACGGGTTTGGGCATTTTAATTCCGTTTTGATAGTGAAAAAAGGCTCCGTGCAGAAAATTTTGCGTGTAGAAAAAGGTTTTTTGAAAGAGGTGAACCTAATCGCTGAAAGCAACTTGAGTGTTTTAACTGAAAAAGGTAAGGATAGCGGAATAAATACTAAAATTGAAGCCCCGGATAAATTGTTTGCTCCTCTTAATAAGGGACAGGTTGTCGGCAAAATAATAGCTGAACAGAATGGCAAAAAAGTAGGTGAGGTAATGCTGGCAGTTTCTCAGGATGTAAAAAAGGCAGGTATGCTGGATATGGTCAAAAGAATTCTTGAAAGATGGTTTAATTTTTAACATTATTTTTTTAGGCACAGCTTTGTAAACAGCTTGAGCTGTGTCTATTTTTTTGTAATTAGCAGGAATTTCCTCTAGATTGTAGAATACTATTATGTACGACGGGGGGTGAAGCAGCGTGAATTCTGTTATTAAAATCACGGGTGATATGATGATAGTTAATTTAAAAGGAGAGCTAGATCATCACACATCTCATTTAGTGAAAATGCAGATTGATAGCTATTGTCAAAAAAACTCTATTAAAAAAATATTATTTAATTTTAAAAATGTTACATTTATGGATAGTTCAGGAGTTGGAATGATAATAGGGCGCTACAAGGCCTTACAAAAAATCGGAGGCATAGTGGGAGTGACCAATATTAATGCAAAGATAAAGAAAATATTTGAAATGTCAGGCATTTTTAGCATATTACAGTATTACAACGATGAGAAAGAAGCAATGGAAAAATTGTAGGGAGTGATATTATGGAATTATTGAATGAAATGCAGCTTGACTTTTTAAGCAAGTCCGAAAATGAAGCTTTTGCCAGGGTAGTGGTAGCTGCCTTCGCATCCCAGTTGGATCTGACACTGGACCAGCTCGCCGACATAAAGACCGCTGTGTCTGAGGCTGTGACAAACTCAATAATTCATGGATATGAAGATAAGCCTGGCATAATCAGGATACAGGCAAGGCTTTATAAAGAGAGGATCGAGATTGTTGTCCAGGACTGGGGAAAAGGAATCGAAGACATTGAAAAGGCAAGACAACCCCTGTGGACGTCAAAACCGGAACAAGACAGGTCGGGAATGGGTTTCACCATAATGGAAAACTTTATGGACGAACTCGAAGTAGAATCCCGTTCCGGAGTTGGGACTCTTGTAAAAATGGCTAAAAATTTTAAAGATGACAGGATTTTGAGGTAATATCTATGAATTCGAATGATTCTATGGAATTGTTAAAAAGGGCCAAACAGGGGGACGATAAAGCGAAGGAAGATCTGGTGTCACTTAACCTGGGTCTTGTCTGGAGCATCGTAAAAAGGTTTAACAACAGGGGTTATGAATTGGAAGATTTATTTCAAATCGGCAGTATAGGGTTGCTTAAAGCGATAGATAAGTTTGATTTTTCATATAATGTAAAGTTTTCTACATATGCGGTTCCCATGATCATGGGGGAAATCCGCAGGTTTTTAAGAGATGATAGACCTGTAAAGGTTTCCAGATCTTTAAAGGAACTATCGGCAAAAGTACAGAAAGCCAGAGAAACACTGGCTAAATCCCTTGATAGAGAGCCGACTGTAAACGAGTTAGCGGAAGAGATAAATATATCTCCTGAAGAATTGGTGATGGTTATGGAATCTTCTCAGGCGCCAGTTTCATTAAATGATGTGGCTTTTCAGGATGAAGGGGCACCTATATATTATATTGACCAGATCGCAACCGATGAAATCCATCAGAATCAATGGCTGGACAGAATAGCATTGAAAGAAGCATTATCCAAATTAAACAAGGAAGAAAGGCAGATTATCATATTAAGATATTTTAAAGACAAAACACAGATGGAAGTTGCGGCAACTTTGGGGATAACTCAGGTACAGGTATCAAGAATGGAAAAAAAGATATTAAATAAAATTAAGGAATTGATTTCATAAAATATAGCCGAAACCAGGCTAATTTTTTTTGAATAAAAATTTTTGTGTCAAACAATAATAAAACAAGAGGTGAATCTGATATGAATATAATTCAAAAAAGAATAACTGTGATAATATTGATATTAATATTATTTGCGGTTTCTGGACTTGTCATAGCAAAAAATATATATAATAACAGAATGCCAAAAAGTGCCAAACTTGTATTGCATTTAGAGAATAACAGCCTGATAACGGGAAAAAATAAAATCGTAACTTCACATAAAGGAGGAAAATTTTTATGACTGTTAAAATTGTGGAAGTAGTAGGCGAATCAAAAAACAGTTGGCAGGAAGCAGTGGAAAATGCCGTAAAAGACGCCAGCAAAACCATAAGAAATATTTCCGGAGTGGAAGTTTTAAATAACACCGCAAATGTTCAGAATGGAAAAATTATAGAGTATAAGGCCGATGTGGCAATTGCTTTCAAAGTAGACGGATCAACCGAATCTTAGAAAAAACGGGCACGTAAGTGCTCGTTTTTAAACCTGAATTAAAGGGAGATTTGTATGCAGAAACTCACAAAAGAACAACAGGATTACCAAAATTTTGTCAAGCAAAAGAGGCCAAAACCTCCTTATTTAAAAAATATTTTTATGGCTTTTGTAGTAGGCGGATTGATTTGCGTAATAGGCCAGGGTATAATGAACTTTTTTATTTCCAGAGGTTTGAGCGCAAAAGAAGCCGGAGCCCCAACATCAGCCACCATGGTTTTTTTGGGGGCTTTCCTTACCGGACTTGGAATTTACGATAAAATAGGCAAAAGGGCTGGAGCCGGTTCTATTGTTCCGATAACGGGTTTTGCCAATTCAATAGTTTCACCCGCCATGGAATTTAAAAGAGAGGGTTATGTCTTTGGAGTGGCGTCTAAAATGTTCGTAGTAGCGGGACCTGTGCTGGTCTATGGTATGACTTCTGCGTTTATTATAGGTTTTATTTATTATTTACTAAAGCTATAGGGGGAACCAATTTGGCAGTTAAAAAGACGGGATTACAGACAGTAAAATTTCAAAACCCTCCTTCACTCCTGGCTACAGCATCCATTGTTGGGCCAAAAGAAGGTCAAGGGCCGTTAAAAGATTATTTTGATCTCATTTTAAATGACAACATATACAAAGAAAAAACCTGGGAAAAAGCCGAAAGAAAAATGTTAAAAGAAGCGGTAGAAATGGCTATAAAAAATAGCAATGTCCCGTATTCGAATATTGAGTATTTTATTGCGGGAGACCTTTTAAACCAGATCATTTCAGCGGGATTTGCCGCAAGAGAACTAGGTTTGCCATTTTATGGAATATACGGAGCCTGTTCAACAATGGCAGAAGGATTGGGTCTGGGGGCAATAATTATTGATGGAGGGTTTGCAGACAACCTTGTTGTTGCAACTTCGAGCCATTACTGTACAGCCGAGAGACAGTACAGATATCCTTTAGAACTCGGTAATCAGAGACCTCCGACAGCTCAATGGTCTGTCACAGGGGCAGGAGCAGTAGTGATTTCATCAAAACCGAAAAATCCAAGGATAACATACGCCACAGCCGGTAAAGTAATAGATATGGGGGAGACGAATCCCAATGATATGGGTACTGCAATGGCGCCCGCGGCTGTGGACACTATAGTGCGGCATTTTAATGATACTAAAAGAACACCCGACGATTACGATTTGATTGTTACAGGAGACCTGGCAAGTGTTGGAAAGGATATTGCAGAAGAACTTATAAAACAAAGAGGTTTTGACGTGTCAAACAAATATTCAGATTGCGGCCTCATGATATTCAATCCGGAGCAGGATGTACATGCAGGAGGCAGCGGTTGTGCTTGTGCGGCAGTGGTGACTTGCGGTTATCTTTATAAAGAGATGATAAAAGGTAAATACAACAGGGTTTTGCTGGTTGCTACAGGCGCGCTTTTGAGTACTACCAGTACACAGCAGGGAGAAACAATACCATGTATAGCTCATGCAGTTGCAATTGAAAACCTTTAAACTGGAGGAGTTTTATAAGTGGATTATATTATGGCTTTCATTGTTGGCGGGATAATTTGCGCCGTCGGTCAGATTCTGATGGATACGACTAAATTGAGTCCCGCCCATGTTCTGGTATTATTTGTTACTTTGGGAGCTGTATTAAGCGGTTTGGGGCTTTATCAACCTATTGTAGAAATAGGAAAAGCGGGAGCAACCATACCGCTTACTGGTTTTGGCCATACTCTGGTGACAGGCGTAATTGAAGATATCAACAAGCGGGGCTTCTTGGGGATATTTACGGGAGGTCTCACGTCTGCCGCCGCCGGAATAACGGCTGCAGTGGTATTTGGATATTTAATGTCATTGCTTTTTAATCCAAAATCAAAGTAAGGAGAACGAGATGTTTTTAGACATAATAGGTACTCTTCTAACGATTTTAATTATAAGCCCACGATATTGGTTTATAGTTATTGTCATTTCCATAACGGAGTTGGCCTTTTCCATCCTAATAACAACAGCTCTAAGCTTCGGGGTAACAGAAGTGATTGCGGGGGGGATTTTTTCATCTATTACATGGAACTCGACAGGTAAAAATTTTTTATATTTGGTAAGTCCCGCTTTTTTATTTATCATAGGTGCGGGATTGTTGAAACATAATAAAATTTCCTGGATAGATATGATTAACCCTTTGGCAGGTTTCAGGAAGCCATGGCCTGTTATAATGATAAAAATGGCAGTTTTTAGACTGATCATTTTCTTAGTATTTTGGACGGCAATGTGAAATTTGATGAGCATAACTTATTAAAAAATGGAAATAATAGGTAATAAAATTCGTTACGAGGTGTATTATTGGTTATGAAAATAGGAATACCAAGAGCTCTATTTTTTTATCATTATTATCCATTATGGGAAAGTTTTTTTAAAGCTCTGGGGCAGGATGTCATTTTATCAAATCCGACGAACAAACAAATATTAAAAAGGGGTGTCGAAACTGCGGTAGACGACGCATGCCTTCCAGTCAAGGTGTTTCATGGTCATGTGATGGACCTTGCGGAAAAGGTTGACGCTATTTTTATTCCACGAATAGTCAGTATTGAACTGGGGGAGTATATATGTCCGAAATTTCTGGGTTTACCGGAAATGATAAGATTCAACTTAAATAATTTGCCTCCGTTAATAGATATAAAACTTGACCTTTATAATAAAAAGTCCCGTATATTTGAACACTTTTTTAAGATAGGAAACTTATTAAATAAATCTCCCGCGGAAGTTTTAAAGGCATATTTTATTGCAACAAAAAGTTTTTCTTCATATAAAAACTATATAAGGAGATATTGGGCAACTCCCGGAGATATATTAGGAGATATATTATTTAATAAAACCACATACAAAAGTATAAAAAATCAAAACAAAGCAAGTTTTACAGTATTATTGTTAGGTCATCCATACAATCTGTATGACGACTTTATTAGTATGAATTTGATAAAAAAATTGCGATTAAATAATGTAAAGATAATTACTTATGAAATGATAAGTGAACAAAAAATTTTCCGAGGGACAAAAAAAATGTCCAAAGAAATGTTCTGGACACTTGGTAAAAATATTCTCGGGTGTGCCTATTATTTTTTAGAAAACGAAAAAATTGACGGCATAATACATGTGGCGTCCTTCGGATGCGGGCCGGACTCTCTTGTTGGAGAACTTCTTGAGCACAGAGTTATGAGGGACTATAAATTGCCTTTTTTATATTTGACTCTGGATGAACACTCGGGCGAGGCAGGGTTTGATACGAGACTGGAAGCATTTTTAGACATCCTTGAAGGGAGAAGAAAAAGTGAAAGTAACATTTCCGCACTTGGGTAATATCTATATTCCTTTACAAAGTTTTTTTGAAAGTCTCGGAGTGGAAGTAGTGGTGCCTCCCGCTTGCAGTAAAAGGACCCTGGAGCTGGGAGTAAAAAATTCGCCTGAATTTGCATGCCTTCCGTTGAAAATAAATATTGGGAACTTCATCGAAGCGCTTGAAAAAGGAGCGGATACTATAGTCATGGCCGGAGGAATCGGGCCGTGCAGGTTTGGATATTATGCCGAAGTTCAAAAAGAAATATTAAAAGATTTAGGGTATAAATTCAATATGGTGGTACTGGAACCTCCCCGTGGGCACATTCTAGAATTAATACAAAAACTTAAAATGATTACGAATAAGAAAACTCACTCTTATAAAGATTTAATATATGCCGCAAAACTTGCCTGGGGAAAAGCTCTGTTGCTGGATGAACTAGATATAATGGTTTGCAAGGCAAGACCACGAGAGAAATCTCGAGGTGAGACGGAAAAATTTTATAAAACGGCAATAAAAATGTTGGAAGAGGTAATGGACCCAGCAGGAATAAAAGATATTCAAAGAAAAATCAAAACGATGTTCTGCGATTTGAATCTCATCCGATCAGATTTACCCAGAATTGGCATAACAGGTGAGATTTACACGGTTCTTGAACCCTTCGCGAATCTTGCAATTGAAAAACAACTCAGCGAAATTGGAGTGGAAGTTCACAGAAGTATCTATATTACGGATTGGATACGCCACAATCTTTTTCCGTCATTTTTAAAACCTAGAGAGCATAAAAAGCTCCTTGATATGTCAAAGCCCTTTATTAATTGCTTTGTTGGCGGTCATGGTCAGGAAACTGTAGCACATGTAGCAAAATTTGCAAAAGAAGGTTTTGACGGCATTATACAACTTTTGCCTTTCACATGCATGCCTGAAATAGTGGCAAAGAGCGTGCTTCCCAGCACAAGCAGGAGATATTCGATACCCGTAATGACTCTGGTGCTGGATGAACACGCTGCGGAGGCTGGTTTTGCGACCCGCCTTGAGGCATTTGTGGATATGATTAAACATAAATCGGAGGTACAAAATGAAAACGAAATGTTCACTGGGAATTGATGTGGGTTCGGTAAGCACAAATCTTGTCTTAATTGATGAAGACAATAAGGTTGTTGAAAAACTGTATTTAAACACCGCCGGGAAACCCATAGATGTTGTTGTAAAAGGCCTGAAGATGCTTAAAGATGAATTTAACGGTTTTCTGGAGATATTTGCAGTGGGCACTACCGGGAGCGGAAGACAGCTGGCGTCGGTTCTGGTGGGTGCGGATATAGTTAAAAATGAAATAACAACTCATGCCGTGGCGGCACTGGAAGAGTATCCCGATGCGCAGACTATTTTTGAGATAGGCGGTCAGGATTCGAAAATTATTATTTTAAGAAATAAAGTAATAGTAGATTTCGCAATGAACACAGTGTGCGCAGCTGGTACAGGCTCTTTTCTGGATAGGCAAGCCCAGAGGTTGGGAATTCCCATTGAAGAATTTGGCAAAATGGCGCTTAAATCAACAGTTCCAACGAGAATTGCGGGTCGATGTGCGGTTTTTGCAGAATCGGACATGATTCACAAACAACAGATGGGTTACAAAATCGAGGATATAATCTATGGTTTATGTCAGGCTTTGGTTAGAAATTATCTGGCCAATGTGGCAAAAGGGAAGGAAATAAGGCCATCAGTGCTGTTCCAGGGAGGCGTTGCGGCCAATGTTGGCATAAAAAAGGCTTTTGAAGAAGAACTGGGCATAAGCATTACAGTACCAAAACACTATAATGTAATGGGTGCTATAGGAGCGGCAATATTGGCGAAAAGATATGTTATACAGCACAAATTTAAAACGACAAATTTCTTTGGATTTGATGCCATGCTTAAAGACTATACGGTAAAAAGCTTTGAGTGTAAAGGCTGTTCAAATTGCTGTGAAATAATTCAAATTTACAGAGATGACAAATTACTGGCGCGATGGGGAGATAAATGCGGGAAATGGTCCTCTTCAATGGCAGTTTAAAATAAAATTTTACTTGACAATCAGGATATATCATGTTATATTTATACAAACTTAACTTAATAAAGAACCTCATCTCGAAAAGAGTTGAGGTAGAGGCGCGGTGGATCAAGAGTATCTTTGCGAAGGCCGGAAGCCTATGAGGCATAGAAAAAGGGGTCACCGCCGAAGTGCAGTTTTTGTCCGGAAAACTGTGCTGGGCTCATATCGAATAGATATGAGACTGTCACCAGAAAAATCCCGATTTTTTTGGTGGAGCGCTACTTCAGTTTAGGGAAAGAGAGGAGGTATTTGCCTCAAGAAGCTTTTGACAACCGGCAAATATCTACGGTTGTCTTTTTGTTTGCAACCGGCAAATATCTACGGTTGTTTTTTTATTTTAAAATGTGCAGGAAGGCAAAGATATTTCTTAATCTAGGGCTTTCCGTAGCACATTTCAAAAAAGCTATCGCTGTTTAATTTTAAATTATATTAATAAAAAGCTTTTTTATTTGAAAGGAGAATATTAATGCTTTCTGGTACTGCAAGAATAAATGAATTTAACCACTTGGAGATTGGCGGCTGCGACACTGTTGATCTGGCAAAAGAATTTGGTACTCCTCTTTATTTAATGGATGAAGAATACATCAGGCAAAACTGCCGTATATATAAAGAGACATTGGAAAAACTTCACAAAGACAGCGAAGTTATATATGCCGGAAAAGCCTTTCTAACAATGGGCATGTGTAAAATTATCGAAGAAGAGGGACTCAGCCTGGACGTAGTATCCGGCGGAGAACTTTTTTGCGCCATTAGCGCAGGGTTTCCGGCCAACAGAATCTATTTTCACGGCAATAATAAATCCTATGAAGAACTCAAAATGGCTGTGGAATATGGCGTGGGCAGGATTATTGTAGATAATTTTTACGAACTGGAAATGTTAAAAGACCTTGCAAAAAAGTGGCGCAATAAGATTAAGATTCTTCTAAGGATTACACCTGGTATAGAGGCACATACGCATGATTATATAAAAACCGGCCAGATAGATTCGAAATTCGGATTCGGTCTTGAGAACGGACATGCCGTAATGGCAGTGGAACATGCTCTCAGCTCGAAAGGTATAAAACTCATGGGGTTCCACTGCCACATAGGTTCTCAAATATTTGAAAGAGAACCGTTTAACATGGCGGCGGAGGTAATGCTCAAACTCGCCAGTGATGTCCGTGAAAAGTTTGGTGTTGAAACCGGGGAATTAGATTTCGGAGGCGGATTTGGTATTAAATATGTTGAAGGCGACAGACCTCTCTCTGTGGAAAATTATCTGGAAACGCTGGTATATTCGGTTAAATCATGGTCGGAAAAACTGAATATAAAGGTTCCCAAGATTTTAATCGAACCAGGAAGGGCCATAGTGGGCGCCGCAGGGACCACGCTGTATACTATAGGTTCAATTAAAAATATACCGGGCGTAAGAAAATATATCAGCGTTGACGGTGGTATGAGCGATAACATCAGACCGGCATTGTATGGCGCCAAGTACAGTGCCATGATTGCAAACAAAGCGGGAAATGCGTCTGAAGAGAAGGTCTCAGTGGCGGGAAAGTGCTGTGAGTCCGGCGATATGCTTGTATGGGATGTGGAGCTTCCCCGAGTTGTGCCCGGAGATATTCTGGCTGTTTTTTGCACCGGAGCGTATCACTATACCATGTCCAGCAATTATAATATGCTCCCCAGGCCTGCTGTGGTATTTGTAAAGAATGCATGCGCCAATTTAATGGTTCAAAGAGAAACGTACGAAGATCTGCTGAGAAAAGAAATATTTAAAACAAATAAAAAATCTGTTTCTTTTGCTTAACATTTTTATGTGCGCGTAAAAAGCGCACTTTTTTCATTTAAATATAAATGGTATAATGCAATAAGAGGTAAAAAAACAGGCAAAGAAAGGAAGAAGATTCATGGCAAATCTTTTCGGATCGGAAATGCTTTTAAGGATTCCTGCGCTGCTTATTGCAATTACTTTTCATGAATACGCTCATGCAAAAGTTTCGGATGCCATGGGAGATCCTACACCACGGTGGACCGGCCGGCTGTCATTGAATCCAATGGCACACCTTGATCCGGTGGGATTGTTGATGCTCTGGCTTTTCCGTTTTGGGTGGGCGAAACCGGTTCAGATAAATCCTTCATATTACAGAGATCCAAAGAAGGGCATATTGCTTGTTTCGCTAGCTGGCCCACTTTCCAACCTGCTTCTGGCCTTTATCACGCTGATTTTTATAAAGATGGGTTTATTTTTTAATGGAATTTTATTTACATTTTTACAGATACTTTTTGTTTACAATCTTGTCCTGGCGGTTTTCAATCTTATACCTATTCCACCTCTTGACGGTTCCAAAATTTTAACAAGTCTTCTGCCCGGGAGACAGACTTATGCTTTTTCTGAAATAGAAACCTACGGCCCTTTTATTCTTATTATTCTAGTCTACTTTGGAATTCTAAATGTGATCCTGGACCCCTTAATTTCTTTTGTCCATACAGGATTGGACACATTGTCAAATCTGATACTACTCCGGTTTTAAGTTTAAATATGGGTGAATAATTATGGCACTGAATGTAAAACTAGGCGCTTTTGAAGGGCCTTTTGACCTCCTTTTTCATCTCATCGAAAAAAATCAAATCGATATTTATGATATTCCCATTGCCCAGCTGACCGATCAGTATATGGAATGTCTCAAAGACATGAGGGAAAATCAACTGGATCTCGCCAGCGAATTTTTGGTAATGGCGGCCACTCTATTAAGCATCAAATCCAGAATGTTGCTTCCCGGCACTAAAAATGACCAGGTTCAACTGGAACTGGCGGTTGGAGTTGACGAAATTGATCCAAGAAAAGAACTGGTGGACATGCTGGTGGAATATAAAAAGTTTAAAGATATAGCGGAAGTCTTAAAAATTCGTGAAGAAGAACAGCGGAAAATATTCAAGAGGCCTCCTGAAGACCTGTCATATTTATGGAATGGAGAATTTACTATATCAAATATAAATCTTGACGATATGAAATCGATTTTTTCAAACTTAATAACAAAGAAAAAACAGCAAGAAAGACCGCATACTTTATCAAAGGACCCATATCCCCTATCAAAAAGAGTAAGAGAGATATATAAAATAATTACCGGAAAAACTAAAATTTTTTTCAGTAGATTGATAAATAATAGCTATTCAAAAATGGAACTTATTGTTACGTTCCTGGCAGTTTTGGAATTGATTAAAATGAACAAAATATTTGCGGCCCAGGAACACATTTTTGATGATATCTTGGTTATGAAAAAGGAGGTTCCGTAATGGACGAAAATAAATTGATGGCAATAATAGAAGGTATTTTATTTGTATCAGGCGACCCCGTTAATATTGCAGAATTATGCCGGTATTTGGAAGTATCGGAGGAGGAGCTTTTGTGTGCAATACAAAAGCTGCAGAAGGAATATGCTTTACCATCAAGAGGTATAATGGTTTCGCGCGTGGGGAACAGCGTGAGACTCACCACAAAACCTGAGATTTTTTGTTTTATAGAAAAAGTTTTTAAGCCTAAAATAAATTCACAGCTATCGAGAGCTGCCCTAGAAACTCTTGCCATAATTCTTTTCAAACAACCTGTAACAAAAACTGAAATTGAAGCCATCAGAGGAGTAAATGTGGAAAAGGCATTGAGCAGCCTTCAGGATAAAAATCTGGTTCATGAAATCGGTCGTCTTGATACGCCGGGGCGTCCCATTCTATACGGCGCAACGGATTATTGCATGGAATATTTTGGATTAACATCCATTGATGATATTAAAAAAAGTTGACATGTATTTTTTGTATCATTTTCCATAAAATAAGAGAAAAAGTCAAAGGGGATTGCATTGATTTACATAATATTTGCCCTAACTTTTTTTCTTTTTATTCTATCTTCGGTAAAATTCACTTTGTTTTTTTATAAAGAAGGTTCAGATGAACATATTGAAATTTCTATTGTCTATTTGAAAATAATCAGGATAAATGTTAAGATTCCAGAAACAATATTTTATATAAGTAATTTAATCCCTTTTGTGACCTTAAAGATAAATTTATCAAACAATAAAATAAAAAAGACAAAAAATAATAAAATTATAATTTCACCTTTAAGACTAAGAATAGCTATTTTAGTAAATTTTATTAAAAAATTATTTCAACAGATTAAAAGATTTAAACATCCAGTTAGGATATTTTTAAAAAGTATAAAAATCATAAATATAGATATCCACATTAAATTTGGTGCGGAAGACCCTGCAATCTCAGGATTTATCGCCGGCGGAATATGGAGTTTCATTTATTTTATTTTGAGCATGATGTCATATTGTTTTAACTTTGAAAGAACCTCTGCAGAAATAACAGTGATTCCAGTTTTTGAAAAATCTAAATCCATACAAATATTTTTTACAAGTATAATTCAGGTCAGGATCGGTCATATTATTATTGCAGGTTTATTTACTTCTGTAATATGGTTTTTGTCGCAGCGGAGTTATATTAAATCAAGGGGAGCGGAAGAATATGGATGGACATCCCATTGAAAGTTTAATAAAAACCTCAATGGAAAGCATAAAAGAAATGGTAGACGTAAATACAATAGTCGGAGATGCGGTGGAGACGCCTGACGGCAGTGTTATAATACCTGTATCGAGAGTCACTTTTGGTTTTGCCGCAGGAGGCGGTGAATTTAATATGAAAACTTCCCAGGATACCGATAAAGGCGGGCAGCAAAATCTTCCTTTTGGAGGAGGAAGCGGTGCCGGAGTATCCGTGCAGCCCGTAGCTTTTATGGTTGTAGGTCAGGGTCAAATAAGGCTATTACCGGTTACTCAAAGTGCAATGATTGAAAGAATCATAGATATAGCTCCTCAAATTCTTGATCAGTTGAAGGGTGTTTTAAAGAAAAACAATGAATCGCTTACTGTTCAGGCAAGATAGCCTGTTTTTTTTATTGAAAAAAAGGTAATTTAAGTTTATGATATAAATTATCTAGAAAAATTCGGGGAGAGGTGATACAAATGGAACTGGAAAAAGCTGTAGAATTAATATGGGAAAATCGAAAATATCAAACTACCGATCCAAAAGAGGCCATAAGTCATTTGAATGAAGAAGTTGCAGAATCTCTAAAAGCCCTTTTGAGAAATGAACGGGACAGGGCAAAAAGGGAACTGGAAGATGCATTATCTTGTATTTTTATTGCACTGAAAGTCCTTGACATCGATCCGGAAGAGGCTGTAAAGCGTCAGGTGGCTCAGATGAAACAGAGACATGAAAAATTGATGATATTTAAAAAAGATAAAGTAGAAATATATGTAAATGGGGTATTAAAAGGGGGATGGTCCATCTGGAGTGAAGAAGACGTAAAGGAAGCCGAAAAAATAGCAAAAGAATTCGGATGCAATATTTTCTATGAATAAATAATACCGGTAATCCCTCCAACTATTATTTTGAATGAATTTATGATAATGATCTAAGAATAAGTTTAGCTGGAGGGATTTATATATGCTGAAAAAATTTTTTATTTTGTGTTTCATTTTTACTGCATTTTGTTCGGGTTATGTAAAAGCGGATAACACCATGACCAATATAGATGCCAGGGCATATGTTTTAATTGACCCAATTACCGGAAGAGTGTTGATAGAAAAGAATTCTGAAGAAAGAATGGCTATGGCTAGCACCACGAAAATCATGACGGCTATAATCGCTATTGAAAAGGGGAATCTGAAATCAAAAGTCAAAGTAAGCACAAAAGCCGCCGCAATTGGTGGTTCATCTTTTTACCTTAAAGCGGGGGAAACAATGTCTTTAGAAAATATGCTTTACGGCCTTCTTTTACCATCGGGAAATGATGCCGCCGTAGCAATTGCCGAACATATTGGAGGCACTGAAAAAATTTTCACAGACTTAATGAATTTGAAAGCACATCAAATCGGGGCATTTAATACTCATTTCATGAACCCTCACGGTCTTGACGAACCCGGGCATTACACTACAGCCAGGGATCTAGCGATGATTGCAAAATATGCATGGAGCATTCCTGAATTTCGTGAAATAGTTAAAACCAGAGAGAAAGTTATAAACGACGGCAGCTATACAAGGCATATTTACAACACAAACAGGCTTTTATGGAATAACGCCGGTATCTGTGGCATAAAAACAGGATTTACCGGTAATGCTGGGAAATGCCTCGTAGCATCTGCGGTAAAAAACGGTTTTCAACTGATTTCTGTGGTTTTGGGTAGCAAAGATCATTTCGGCGATTCGTATGATTTGTTAAATTACGGGTTTTCGCATTTTAAATATAAGCAACTGGTAGTAAAAGACAAATTATATACTTCGGTTGAAGTAAAAAACGGAATACTTGATAGGGTTCTTCTGGTTGCGGGTGAGGATGTTTTTCTTCCGGTTGGTGAAAATGAAATTTTTGAATTGAAGATGGCGGTTCCTGAAAACATAACCGCCCCTATAATTAAAAATCAACCCGTAGGCGAGATTCACGTATATATAAACGGAAAACATGTTTTTAAAACCAACCTGGTATCCGCTCAGGAAATACGTGAAAAAACGTTATTTGACATCTATTATAAGATTATTAGAGAATGGTTGAACTTGCCAGAAGCATCTTATGGTGCTTCTTTCTCATAAATATGATGGTTTTAAAGCCTGCAATCTGGAAAAAATAAGTGTAACGAAAATAGCAAAGTCGTTTAATGAATAGATAACTATTGTAAAAAATCAATAATATTTTAGGGAAAAAATATATAAAAAATTTTTGTTGACAAGAAGGATATTCAATAAAAATGTAGAATACTTATAAAGCAAAATAGCTCATCATTGATGAGGAGGCCTGGAATGACTGATCCATACAAAACAGGAATGTTTAAAACAAACCCATATTTTAGAAAAAAACCTTTAAAAGGAAATATTGTGGTAGTTCTTGATGGAAAATATGAAGAACGCGGTTTGAAACTTATAACTCAACCTTCGCGCTGCCTTTTAACGCATGAAGTTCATGAAATGATTATTACGGACGAATCTAAGAAACCCGGAGATACGGTAAACAGAATCGCCTACCTTGGTTTTTTTGCCGTCAAAGAAAGCAGCGTAGTTGTGGTGGGAGACGAGGTAAAAATAGCGGGAAATATAGTTGGAAAGATAGCCGGCTTTGATGAAACTCATATGCCGAACCACTATAATATCGTGATAAACTGTAATGAACGCATCTCTGGCAAAGAAAGAAATTTGCAACTGGATGACGAGGTAGTGATTGGCTGAAAAGAATAAAAAAGTTTTATGAAAAAAATAAATTAATTTATAATATTCATTGAAGGGAGGTGTATCTAAATGTCATTCGAAAAGAAGCTTCAGGAGCTCGGAATCAACTTGCCTGAACCGCCAAAACCGGTGGCTGCTTATGTCCCGGGAGTAAAAATAGAAAAAATTATCTATACGGCGGGTCAGATTCCTTTTGTGAATGGCGAGCTGAAGTACAAGGGAAAAGTTGGTAAAGAAGTTACAGTTGAAGAAGCATATGAAGCGGCCAAAATTTGTGCGCTGAACTGCCTGAGCATTGTTAAATCCCTGGCAGGAAGTCTTGACAATGTTGAAAAAATAGTAAAAGTTGTCGGATTTGTAAACAGTGCCGATGGTTTTAATCAGCAGCCAAAAGTCATAAATGGTGCTTCCGAATTGCTGGGCCAGATTTTCGGCGATGCCGGAGCTCATGCGCGTTCCGCAGTAGGTGTGAGTGAACTGCCTTTGGATGCTACCTGTGAAGTGGAACTTATTGTAAAAATAAAATAATCGGAAGGAGTTTTTAAGATGGCTAAGTTCACAAAGAAATTTGAAATGTACAGATTCTTACAAGCCAATATTCCCAACATATATGCTGAAGCAAAAAAAGCTGCCGATGAAATAGGAATCCCTGTAGAACTGAGAGGAAAATTCGGTTTGACAGGAGCCATATCCGGATGCCCTTCTCCTCTGACAAAAAAAGTCAGGGAAGCTTTGGATAAAGGCAGTACAGAAGTTATTCCTCTGGCAAAATTAGTAGATGAAATTCGTTCAATAGTAAAAGATGTTTATGGCGATGATTATGACGTTGCTCCTGTGAATACATGCGAAGCCGGATTATGGGTTACTTTTGATGCTTTATTTACACCGCCAATGCAAGGTAGAGGCGACAGTTACCAGGCCCGTTACATCATCCCCTACGAAAAACACCTGCACCATCACGGCGGGTACGGTAGGCCTTTCCCAGGCAGATTCAAAGATATTCTTGCCGACAGGGGATCTACAGCAGGCGAACTGGGATTTTACGGCAAACGGCAGAACAACACAAGTGTATACATGGTTCCATTGGTTGGGGCGGATTATTCGGTTCATGGAATCAAATATCATCCCACGATTCAATTAACAAAAGTAGACCCCGAAGCTTCCGCAAAAAAGATAGAAACCATAGCGGAAAGACACGCCACCATGCTGACCGGGATCACTTCACTGGGTTATGATACTCCCGGTTATGGATATGGTGTGAAGGATACGGACGGAACCCCGGTGCTTCAGAAAAAGCTGGCCCAAATCGCTCATGATTTCGACGTGCCGTATGTGATTGACAATGCATGGGGCGTTCCCTTTATAGGTCACGATATAAGAAAAAGCGGCGCCGATGTAATTATATACAGCCTTGATAAAGCCAGCGAATCTACGACCGCCGGTTTGATTGTAGGCAAAGAAGAATTCATGGTGCCAATCAGGAGAGCTCTGGGCATGCACGGCGACAGATATGGTACCACAGCATCCTACGGTAAAGCGGCTTATGTGACAAATGATCCTGGTAAAGAAGCTCTTCTCGGCGTAATTGTTGCTTTGAAGGAGTTACGGGATAATCCTGAAGAATTAACGAAACCTGTCGACGATATGTACAATATTGTAAAAGAGGAGTTTGAACAAATACACCCCAAGATTAAAAAAGGTCTGATCATCACCAAATCATATAACTCAAGAGCAATTGAAGTGAATTATGAAAATACATGGAGCGATAGCGAACTTGGTCTGCCCATATTCTCCATAGAAGACATGTATTCCGGAACTAACATTTTCCAGAGCGGAATGGGATCAATGGGTGTGATTCCGACTGTGGCCTACGATGCCAATATTATGATTTCACCGGGTCTCGGAACAACTGATGAGAACGGTCAAATAATTGAAAAGAACTTTAGATACGCCGTCAAAGCTCTGGTCAAGTTGATGGAAATTGTTGCTAAGTACAGCGGTTTTACAGAATAAAAATTTTAAATGCCAAAGGGGAAACCCTTTGGCATTTTCCTAAAATAAAAGGGAGGGAAAATGATGCCAAAAGTCGTAGTAATTGGTGGTGGGTGGTCCGGTTGCGCTGCCGCACTGGCGGCAAAAAAAGCAGGTGCTGATGTGGTTTTGCTTGAAAGGGCGGATATGCTGCTGGGAACCGGCCTGGTAGGTGGGATCATGAGAAATAACGGAAGATTTACCGCGACGGAAGAAATGATTGCCATGGGCGGAGGAGAATTATTCCATGTGACAGATGAAGTTGCCCGCCATAAGAATATTGAGTTTCCCGGCCATAAGCATGCTTCGCTTTATGATGTAGCAAGAGTTGAACCCGCTGTGAAAAAGGTTTTACTAAATGCGGGAGTCGAAATTCATACCGAAGCCAGAGTAAAAGATGTTGAAGCTCAGGGTAAAAAGATAGTAGCAGTGATTACAGATGAAGACGAAAGATTTGAAGGCGATGTTTTTGTAGAATGTACTGGAACGGCGGGCCCGCAGGGCAACTGTACTAAATATGGAAATGGATGTGCCATGTGCATTATAAGATGTCCGAGTTATGGGCCCAGAATAAGTGTGGCAGGTAAAATGGGCGTTAAAGAAATGATGGCAAAGAAAGCCGATGGAACTTACGGGGCCATGAGCGGTTCCTGTAAACTCCACAAGGATTCTTTATCCAAAGAGATTGTGGACAAACTTGATTCAACTGGTGTAGCGGTTATACCTGTTCCAGAAGAAGTAAGAGAAGGAGCGGACATTTTAAATAAAAAAGCCTGCCAGCAGTATGCTCTAAAAGAATTTATCGAAAATGTGGTGCTGCTGGACACCGGTCATGCAAAATTGATGACGCCGTTTTTCCCTCTTGAAAATCTGCGTAGAATTCCGGGATTTGAAAATGCCCGGTATGAAGATCCATATGCCGGGAACAGAGGCAATTCCATGAGGTATCTGGCAATTTCTCCCAGAGACAATTATTTAAAGACTGAAGGTGTAGATAACCTTTTTTGCGGCGGCGAAAAAGCAGGTCCGCTGGTAGGTCATACAGAAGCAATTTGTACCGGAACACTCGCCGGGTCGAACGCAGTAAGATTTGCCGCAGGCAAAGAACTGGCACAAATACCTACCGAACTCGCTGTTGGCGATGCTATTGCATATGTAAAAGAACAGATGAAGACCGAAGAAGGCATCTCCAAAAAGTACACTTTTTCAGGCTCGGTGTATTTTGAGAGAATGAAGCAGCTTGGCCTTTACACCACAGATGTAAACACCATTCGACAGAGAGTGGAAAAAGCGGGCATGACAAACTTTTTCAACCAGCGAATAGTATAAAAATCATAATAAATGAAAATCATATAAAAAAGGGGTCATAAATTTGACCCTTTTTTATTTTATATTTTGGAGGGGAAATAATGGTTCAACTTTCTGCCATACACTGGGTATATTTTGGAATGGTAATCGTGATAATTGCAACTATGGCTTTGAGAAGAGATACTGTATTACCTTGTGTAATTGGAATTTTGCTCGTAGGTTTTGTATCAACTGGTAATGCATGGAAATCTGTACAGGTGCTTTTCAATGCATTAATTGCCGCGGGTACCGAATTTCTCGGGTTGATAACCGTAATCGGACTGGTGGTGGCTATGTCTAAGGCTATGGGCGATGTGGGAAGTGATTACATTATAATGAGACCTGCCGCCAGGATAATGGTCAACCCGGATATAGCGTTCTGGGTTTTGGGTTTTGTCATGCTTATTGTAACACTATTCATATGGCCTTCCCCGGCTGTTGCTTTAATTGGCGCCATTATGCTCCCAATAGCGGTAAGAGCCGGACTTTCGGTGATGGGAGCCGCTGTGGCAATGAACATCTTTGGTCACGGTATTGGATTATCCGGAGATTATGTGATTCAGGGAGCTCCCGCCATAACGGCAAAAGCTGCAGGTTTTACTTCAGCCACTCCCGTAATGAGTGCCAGTTTTCCGCTATGGCTTACCATGGCAATAGTGACGAGTATCTTATCTTATTTATATGTAAAAAAAGACTTATCCAGACAAAAAATTGAAAATGAGACCCACAGGTTGGCATATGAAGAAACTGACGAAAAGCAAAAAAACAGAAAATTTACTTCAGTATCGTATATAGGCGCAGCATTATTTATTCTCTTATTTTTGATTGATGTTATTCTACTCTTAAAGTTTAAATTGAGGGGCGGAGATGCTACTGCGTTAATCGGTGGAACGGCACTGGTAATTACGTCAGTTATTTCATTGTTGGGATTTGGAGCTGATTCTCTTGAAAAAATTACCGATTATGTCAGAGAAGGGTTTTTGTTTGGAATGAAAGTCTTTGCACCGGTTATTGTAATAGGAGGATTTTTCTTTCTTGGTTCCGAATCCACAGCCAAAGCCATTTTGGGGCCTCAGGCAACAGGTCTTTTATCAGATCTGGGCATTGCGTTGTCGCAGGCGGTCCCTTTAAGCAAAATTCCCGTTGCGTTTATACAAATGATAATAGGAGGGATTACCGGATTGGATGGGTCGGGATTTTCAGGCCTTCCTCTTGTAGGATCTTTATCCCAAACTTTCAGTACCGCCATACATGTGGATAAAGCCACACTCGGAGCATTAGGCCAGATTTCTGCCGTTTGGGTCGGAGGCGGAACAATAATACCCTGGGGCATTATACCGGTTGCAGCTATTGCCGGTGTTGACCCCAATGACCTCGCCAGAAAGAATTTCGTACCTGTTATAATTGGTTTGATTGTAACTACTATTGTAGCAATATTTGTTCTGTAAAATTATGAAAAAGTTAGGATAGAAGATTTATAGTCACAGACTTCCCATCACATGAACGGTTTATATTTATTATATTCGTTATGGAGGGATTTGCTGTGACTATTAATCTTTTTTGGAAAAACATAAAAATTTTTTACTAGACAGCCGACATTGTTATAAAAAGATATTTTTTTTAGGCAAAAAGTAATGTATAATAAAGTTGAATATTAAATTTAATGACATTTGGGGGGAGAAAATGTTACTGGAAAAGCAGCGATTAATATATATAATCATGAAAATAATTGCAAATTCACAAATACCCGTAGGCTCGGGCTTTATACGTGATAATTTAAATATGCAGGGATTCAATATCAGCGAAGCTACCACCGGAAGAATCCTGAGAGAACTTGATAATAAAGGCTATACTGAAAAAGTCGGATTCAAGGGAAGAAATTTGACATCATTCGGTCAAAAAAAATTAAAGGAATTGGAGCAGGAATATCGTATAAATCATTATGGTAACGAATTGGTAAATGCCATAAAGGTCACCGGTAAACAGGAACTTTTGGATATATTAATCGCACGAAAAGCTATAGAAAGTCAGCTGGCAAAACTTGCGGCACAGTTTATAACTGCAAAAGAAATACAGGAGTTGGAAGAAATCATAAATATTCAGCAAGAACATGTAGATAAGGGTTTATCAATTGCAGATGACGATATAAAATTTCATAAGGCCATATCACAGGCTGCAAAAAATAGGGTCCTTGATGCCGCTATGGATTTAATAAGACAGCATGGACAAATATCTCCGATTCTAGAATATATAAGGAAAGAAGTAAGAAGCACCGTGCTTCTTGATCATAAAAATATTTTTCAAGCTATTGTCTCCAGAAATGCCGATATGGCTGAAAAAGCCATGGTACGCCATATTGAAAATCTTGCAAAAGATGTGAAAAAATATTGGGAAATTGTATATAATGATGAAAATTTTAATAGCGATAATTGATTAATGGATTTTAATTTGTTAAAATATAATTTGAAAGTATTGGCTGGTTGATGAGCTAATTTTTATTTAATTAACACTCCTCATCTATGATGAGCAAAGGAGGCTTAAAAATGTCAAAAGTTATGGAAAGAATAATGGACGCTGTAGACCTGGAAACCTTCATTGTATGCAAAGATGAAGAAGAAGGGAAAAAGATTTCCATTCAACTGATGGATGAAATGGGATTTAAAGATGTAAACATCGTATTTTTCCAGTATCAGGGCCCTGGCGCTAGAGTACGGCTGAGGGGTTATGTTTATAAGCCGGGCGACCGTTACGGCTGGTTGAAAAATTAATCGGGGAGGAAATTACATGTCTTTTGAAAAAAAGAAAGTCCTTTTAGCACCTCTTGATCCGGTACATGATATAGGATTGAAAATGATAAAAAGGGGCCTGGAGCAAGCGGGTCATGATGCTTTACTTTTACCGCCGGATTATTCTCAAGAAGAGATCATAAAGGCAATTTTAGATAACAATGTCGATGTAGTTCTGATAAGCAGGACTTTGGGATATGGTGTAGCAGAAATTCTTGGAAAATTTGTGGACCTCGCTGAGGCGGCCGGTATAAGAGATAAGGTGAAAATCGGAATCGGAGGCATGGCTATCCGACCTGAACTTGCCGCAGAACTTGGATTTGACGCCGGTTTCGGTCCGGGAACTACGGTAGAAGAAGCCCTGGCTTTTGTGGAAGGTCGTGAGTATGTACCTGATGAAAAAAAAGGTAAAAAGGTAAAAAAAGATATCACTCGAGGATACGACTATTCTTTTAAAAATAGGTCAATAGAAAAATTACTGGACAAAATAGTTGATGGAATAATTGACTATGTGAGCGATAAAACTACGACCGCCATACAGAGGGCCGAGCTAAGAAGACAAATATTAAAAACATACAATGAATCGGAAAAACATAGGCTGCGGATGGAATATGCCAAGCTCTGTGATAAAATTGTAAGGGATTTTTATGAGGCGGGAAAATACAGAGAAAAAACAAGACCGCTCCTGCCGGATGAATTAAAAGCTCTTGAGAATTATGTAAAGGAAATCAACTCTAGAATGAATCCTTTGAAGTTGCAACATACCGATAAAAATCCTATAGTATTTATCCAATACGGCACTGGATGTCCATTCATGGATATAGCCCATATAAAATCATGCGAAGCATGGGGAGCGGATGGAGCTGTCCATTTTGACCCGTCTTGGGGAGCCAGAACCGAAGGATTTTTTGAAGGTTATATAACTCATGAAGAAGACGGTTCTGTCATAACTTATGAAAACCTCAAAGGAATAAAAGATTCCTTGGAGCCATTCACTTTATGGCAAGTAAGAGCACATCGAGGCCTAAACACTCCGGAAACGGTACTGCTGGCAGGTACAATAGGGGCGGACCTCACGAAAATCAATATCGCCTACGGTTCACTGGGAGGCGGCACCGACCCCGAGAGGCTTACAGTGGATGCGGTAAGCGCCATCAAATATGCTGCTGAATTCAATATGCCTTTTGATGTGGTAACAAACGAGGAGCTGTGCGGTGTGCCGGCATATAAAGCCTTTGCAGGCATGCTGATAGTTTCCAAACTTGGCTTGAGACTGGGTGGAAAACCGATTTTACAGCCCCTGTTCTGTTATTCTCCTGAAGTTATGGTAAGCGGCCAGATGGAGGATAATTATGTTGATTTTAATGCAGCTAAAATTATTTGCCTTAGGAATATAATTAATGCCCCTATTTGGTGCGGCGCGCCTATAGGATTTTTAACCCAAACGGAAGATCGTGTCCAGTCATCTTTAATGACGGCGCTGCATGCATCTCTGGCTTCTTCACTCGGTGTTGATGGCATATCAATTGCTTCGGCGGATGAAGCATTTTCAGGAGGCCCAATTTCAGTTGCTGCAAGAATAGATACATTGAGAGCTACACAATCCGCTTTCAGGTTCTTTGGCAAATCCGAAATAGTTCCTACAAAATCTGCGGAAAAGTGGGCCGATGAAATAGAAAGCGGTATAGAAAATGTCCTTGAATCCATTGTCCAAAACGGTAATTTTATTGACGCTCTGTATAAGGGTTTGCTGGGCAGCAGGGAAGAAGGAGCATATCCAGGACGGGCAGGAAGAGGTACAGTAATAAAAAAGTAGTTTCGGAGGACCTTAAGAATGGCTTTTATAATCGGAGCAGCTGGAACTGCTAAGAATACAGGTAAAACAACCACTACCTCTGCAATATTGGAAGAATTATACAAAGATAAAGTTTCTGTAGGTTTAACCAGCATAGGTTATGACGGTGAAGAAATCGACAATATTACAGAGTTGCCTAAACCTCGTCTTTTATTAAAAAAAGGTTCAATTGTGGCTACTGCAAAAAAATGTCTTACTTCCGGCACTGCAGAATTTCAATTACTTGAATCAACAGATATTATAACTCCTTTGGGCAGAATCGTTATCGGAAAAATTATAGAAGACGGTTTGGTGGTTATAGCCGGGCCAAATAAGAGCAGTGAGCTTAAATTGGTTTTAGATTTATTGACTAAAAAGTGGGGGGCAAATTTTATAATTGTGGACGGAGCGTTAAACCGAATAGCCCCCATGGCGGTAACTGACGGCATAATACTTGCCACAGGAGCCGCAAGGAACATCAACATCGAAGAACTGGTAAAGGAAACCAGGGCGTACTATGAGCTGTTCAATATACCTGAAGCAAGTTTTGAAGAAAAGAAATTATTATGCGGCCAAACAAGAATCTGTCTTGTTCGGCAGGACAAGGGCATAGTAAAAACGCTTGAATACGGTTCATTGCTGGATAAAAATAGCACGGAACAGATAAAACAACATATGAAAGAAACAGATATAGTGTATATTCCGGCATTGCTTTCGGAAAATATGTTCAGTGAATTAAACCGCAACATGAAAAGACTATGGCGAAACAAGACATTGATATTAAAGGATCCAATAAAGATCATAGCAGGCGGCAATCCGCAAAATATAGTTTATGAAATAAAAATACTTCTGGATTACGGCGGAAGGATAAGTGTTATAAAAAAATTACCTATTTTAGCCGTTAGTGTCAATCCTTTTTATCCTCTTTATAGGTTTGACAGAAATGATTATGAAGCCGGATTTGTAGATGCGCAGAAACTTCTTATCAGTATGAGGCAGGCAATTCCGATTCCGGTGGTCGATGTAAAGATGGAAGGACCGAATTTATTGTTATCTTTGATAAAAACTCACTTACAGGGAGGTAACTATTAATTTGGAAAAAATATCCATTGTTGGCACCGGCAGGATGGGTTCACTCCTTGCAAAAAAGTTTTCATGTAAATATGAACTTGTACTTATTGACAGAGATTTGCGCAGATGCGGGTTATTAGCTTCGAAGCTGGGAGTGGAAAGTACTGCCGAATACTCTCTTATTACAACCGTAGATTTTATCATAGTAGCTTTACCGGCCATGGTAATTCCTGAATTTGTCAATGAAGTTAAACCTTTTTTAAAAAAAGATCATATTTTAATTAACATATCCACCGATACCCCGATAGAAGCCTTTAGTTCTCTAAGAGATTGCTGCAAACTTGTTTCGGCAAAAATTATCGGTCATGCGCTTCAGATAGATTTTGGCGAACTTCCGCTTATTATAATAGATGGAGAAGATGAAAAGGCTTGTAAGAAAACAGCACAAATCTTTGGCATTTTAGGGCCTGTTAAATTCGGTCCAGAAAAGATTGTGAGGGAAATCAATCACATTGCCAGCGAAGAAGGAATAAAAGCTGCATATAATATTCAAAGAAGGCTGAAACAACTTGATATACCGGAAGAATACTCTAGCTTTGCCATCAGAAATGTAGCCTGCGGTACTATGAACGCTTATGCCGTAGGAGATGCAGGTCCCTTTGTCCGGGATATCATCGCAAAGCTTGGTCAAAATCAAAACTGATTCCATTCGGAATCAGTTTTTTTGTATAACGAAAACCACCTGCTATGCAGGTGGTTCCAAAAAGCTTATAGCTATGAGTAGAAATAAAAAACCTCCTTTGTTAGAATAGATGCAGGTCTGTCAACCGCATCAAAACAAAGGAGGTTATCCAAAATGGATAATGAAAGTTTATCACATACCAAATGGAATTGTAAATATCACATAGTATTCGCACCGAAGTATCGAAGACAAGTAATATATGGGAAAATAAAGGCTGATATAGGGAAAATATTAAGGAAACTATGTGAATACAAGGGTGTAGAAATAATAGAAGCAAATGCCTGCAAAGATCACATACACATGTTGGTAAGTATTCCACCTAAAATAAGTGTATCACAGTTCATGGGATACTTGAAGGGGAAAAGTTCGTTGATGATATTTGATAGACATGCAAACCTGAAATACAAGTATGGGAATCGACAATTTTGGTGCAGAGGATACTATGTAGATACAGTAGGCAGAAATAAAAAGGCGATAGAAGAATATATCAAGAACCAGTTACAGGAAGATATATCAAGTGACCAAATAAGCTTAAAAGAATACATTGACCCGTTTACGGGTGAGCCGGTAAACAAAGGCAAAAAATAAAAATGCCCCTTTAGGGGCAGCCTTAAAAAATACTCGGTTGGCAGACCATTCAACGAGCCTTAAGGCTCAGCCAGTAAATGCCCTTATAGGGCTAGTGCAAACCACCCGCTAAGCGGGTGGTGATGATTCACCTATTTTACATTGTTTGAATAGATTATTAATGAACTTTATCTTTTTTAAGAGGTGAATAAAATGGCTTTAAACTATTATTGTATAGATGCCGGTTCTCCATATTGTCCGTGCCATTTGGCCAAAACAAACAATTGCCTTGTTTGCTCTATTCTGCAGGGAAAAGAAAACTGTGACTGCAACTGGCAAGGGGTTTGCGTATACCAAGAGTTTATATGGGCAAATGGCAAAGTAGAAGAAAGAAAATTGTTATCAGCTCCAATGGTAGAAAAAAAATTTATTCACGACAGGCTCGTTACATTCAAAATTGAAATTCCTTCTGATTCTCTTATCAGAGCTTACAATCAACCAGGAGCCTTTGCCTTTTTAAGACCTGTAAATTCTTTAGAATACTATGATGTGCCGCTTTGCGTAATGGATGTGGATGAATCAAAGAAATATCTGAGTTTTGCTATAAGTATAATCGGTCCGAAATCCAAGGCCATTGCCAGGGTCGAAAACAGTGTCCTCGTCAGGGGCCCATACTGGAACGGACTTTTTGGTTTAAAATATATTAAATCAAGTTACAATAAAAATTGGCTGATAATAGGAAGGGGAATAGGGCAGGCATCGCTTATACCAGTGGTTAAAAACCTTTTAAGAGGGAACAACAGAATCACTGTTTTATTGGATCCAGGAAATGTTAAAACAAACCTTGCCGAAGAAGAACTTTGCAAATATGGGGTTGACTTTAACGTATTCGATTTGAACAATACATTCCATAAGATTCGTCTAAAAGAAATTATAGAAAAAAGCGAAGTAGATTTTATATACAGCGGCGGTTCCGACGTCCAACACAAACTTTTACAGAATGTTATAAATAAAATCGGTTACAAAATACCTCTGGTAATCTCAAACAACTATCAATTGTGCTGTGGAGAAGGGATTTGTGGAAGTTGCGAGTCAATGATTGATGGAGAATTGATACATTTTTGCAAAATTCAACTTGGGAGCGAACAAGTGTTGGGAGGGTGAAAAATGGTCGAAGTAATAATCATTGGCGGAGGGTGGGCAGGTTGCGGAGCCGCTCTGGCGGCAAGAAAGGCCGGTGCAAACGTGACCATACTGGAAAAAACAGATATGCTTTTGGGATGCGGCCTTGTGGGAGGTATAATCCGCAATAACGGCAGATTCACCGCAGCAGAAGAAGCAATTGCCTTGGGAGCAGGGGAGCTTTTCCAGATATGCGACAGTATGGCAAAACATAAAAACATAGATTTCCCCGGGCATAAACATGCTACTTTATATGATGTCACTAAAATCGAACCTAAAATTAGAAAATTTTTAGAAGAAATCGGTATAAATATTAAATTGAAATCTCGCGCAGTAGATGTCAGAGTCAGGGATAAGACGATACGAGGTATTGTGCTTGCCAATGATGATATCATTGAAGGTGACGTATTTATTGAAACAACCGGTTCATCCGGACCTATGGGAAACTGTTTAAAGTACGGCAACGGTTGCTCCATGTGCATACAAAGATGTCCAGCGTACGGTCCAAGGGTAAGCATAAGTAAAAAAGCAGGTGTTGAGGATTTGGTAGGAAAACGTTCTATTAATGTATATGGAGCAATGAGCGGGTCATGCAAATTAAATAAGGATACTCTGGGAGAGAATATAAAAAGTCAGCTGGAGGAAAAAGGAGTTGTTGTGATAAAATTACCGGAAAAATTTATAAAAAGAGAAAAATTGTCCATGAAAGTATGTCAGCAATATGCACTGGAAGAATACGCACAAAACATTATTCTTCTTGATACCGGTTATGCCAAATTGATGACACCGTTTTTCCCATTGGAAGAGCTTAGAAAAATTGAAGGATTTGAAAATGCAAGGTTTGAGGACCCATATGCCGCCGGTAAGGGAAATTCCATAAGATACATGTCTATGGCTCCAAGAGATGATTGCTTGCAGGTATTGGGACTAGATAACCTATTTTGTGCCGGTGAAAAATCAGGTCCATTCATCGGGCATACCGAAGCTATATGCACAGGGATTCTGGCAGGAAATAACAGTGTCAGAAAAGCATTAAATATGGAACTTATCAAATTGCCTGGAGCCCTGGCTATAGGAGATATAATCGCGTACACTAATGAACAGATTAAGACTGAATACGGACTTTATAAGAGATTTACATTCGCCGGTTCAACATATTTTGAAAGGATGAAACAGTTAGGGCTTTATGAAACATCACCGGAAATCATAAAAGAAAGAGTTACAGAATTGGGTTTGGCAGGAATTTTTAATGAAAACCTTATGATCAAGCAGGAAAAAGCGGTGGGAATGTATAATAATAAATTTTAAAAGGGGAGTTTTTAATTGAAGATGAGGTTGCAAAAATTTCTAGCATATACCGGAATTGCATCCCGAAGAGCAAGTGAAAAACTAATCCTGGACGGCAGGGTTCAGGTCAATGACAGAGTAGTAAGAGAACTGGGCACTAAAATAGATTCAGATGTCGATGAAGTAAAATTGGATGGAAAGATATGTTGCATACAACCCCGCCGTGTATATATTTTGATGAATAAGCCCATGGGAATTGTAACCACAGTAAAAGACCCTTTCGGCAGGTCTACCGTAATGGATCTTTTAAAAGGCCTCAAAGAAAGGGTCTATCCTGTGGGCCGTCTTGATAAGGATACTGAAGGTCTTTTGATACTTACCAATGACGGTGAAATGACTTACAAGTTGACACATCCTAAACATGAAATCGAAAAGACATATCTGGCTTTTGTTAAAGGAAAGGTAAGCTGGCAACAGATACGTTTACTTGAGAAAGGCGTAAAATTGGAGGACGGCCTCACGGCGCCTGCGAAGGTAAAAATAATAAAATTCGAAGATGAATATACAATTATGGAAATCAAAATTCACGAGGGCAAAAAAAGGCAGATAAGGCGGATGTGCGATGCTATTGGTCATCCAGTCATTTACCTTAAAAGGACACAAATAGGCATGCTTTCATTAAAAAGTCTTAAGCCCGGGCAGTGGAGATTTATGACGTCAAAAGAAATAGAATATATAAAAAGTCTTTAAATGAAGGAGGAAATTCTTTTGATATTTATACGCAGGGCTTCAACCGACGATATTCCCAGGATAAAAGAGATTTTATCCAGAGTTAAACTTGCAACAGATATTGAGGATTATATTGATAATTTCATGGTAATGGAAATGGATGGCTCAATTGTAGCAACGGCAGGGCTTGAAGTATATCAAGATGCAGCCATTTTGCGATCGGTAGCCGTACTGCCTGAATTTCAACATCAGAACCTGGGCGATGGTCTGGTAAGAGCTATAATAAATTTTGCCGATCGCAGGAATATAAGAAAGTTATTTTTATTTACTCAAACCGCCGGAAAATTTTTTGAAAAAATTGGATTTAGGTTCATTTCAAGAGAAAACATTGATGAAAGATGTAAATCTTCAAAACAGTTTAAGAGCATGTGTCCCGTTTCATCCGATGTAATGGAACTGGATGTGAAAGAATTCTTTAACAATATACATTGTAGATCATAAGAGCTTCCAACCTTATAATTTTGGGAAAATAAACACAGTGTATTTGAATATTTTATACATATCTGATATAATTTTTGCAAATGCAAACTGTACAAAGAGGTGTTTAAAATGGAATTATGGTTTTCTGAGTATCAATCTAAAAATGTTAAATTCTCATTGAGAATAAAAAATATGTTGTATTCGGTAAAAACCCCCTATCAGTTGCTTTCTGTTTTTGAAACGGAAGATGTGGGCAGGGTTATGACTCTGGATGATGTGGTACAGCTTACTACGAAAGACGAATTTATTTACCATGAGATGATGGCCCATATTCCGCTTTTTACGCACAAATCTCCAGAAAAAGTGCTTGTAATAGGCGGAGGTGACGGGGGCACCATAAGAGAAATTCTTAAACATCCTGTTAAAGAAGTATATCTTGTTGAAATAGACGAACAGGTAGTTGAGGCTTCAAAAAAGTTCTTTCCATCTTTAAGTTCGGGTTTTTCGGATCCCCGGACCAAAATCTTTTTCGAAGATGGTATTGAATTCGTTAAAAAAAATGCAGGTTACGATGTTATTATTATCGATTCAACCGATCCGTTAGGTCCTGCGGTAGGGCTATTTTCAAAGGAATTTTATAAAAATGTTTTTTATGCTCTAAATGAAGATGGAATAATGGTAGCACAGACAGAATCTCCGTTTTTTTATGGTGAGTTTTTAAAACGGGTAAGCGGCGATATTTCATCATTTTTCAAGTTTACAAATATTTACACCGCAGTAATTCCAACTTACCCGGGAGCATTCTGGACCTTTACAATGGGTTCCAAATCGATAGATCCTGTTTCTGTGGATACAGATGCAATACCGGATATTGATACTAAGTATTATTCCCGTGAAATACATAAAAGCTGTTTTATATTGCCACCATTTGTGAGAGAAATGATTTCTAAATAAAGGAGAAAATAAAGCTTATGGAACATTTAATAGATCAGGGAAAGTTTCTTAGAGCAAAGATGAACTATGATAGTGCAAGAGCAGTCTTAGTAGGGGTTCCGATGGACTTTACGGTAAGTTTCAGACCGGGAACCCGCATGGGACCTAGAAAGATTCGAGAAGTATCCTACGGTCTTGAAGATTACAGCATATATGCCGACGACTCATTGAATGAGAAAGATTATTTTGATGCCGGCGATGTGGACATCCCCTTTGGAAATGTGGAAAAGAGTCTGGAAATAATTGAACAGGTTACGGCCAAATTGTTAGATGACGGCAAAATACCGGTTTATCTTGGCGGCGAACATCTTATAACTTATCCTATTATAAAACAAGTTGCAAAGAAGTATAAAGACCTGGTTGTATTACATTTTGACGCTCATGCAGACTTAAGAGATACCTTTTTTGGAGAAAGATTTTCCCACGCAACCGTCTTAAGAAGAGTTTGTGAACACTTAAATGACAAACATCTTTATCAGTTTGGAATAAGATCGGGCGTTAAAGAAGAATTTATTTTTGCCAAAGAACATACCCATATGAATCCCGTTAATGTAAAAAAACCCTTTTTGGAAACCATAGAAGAATTAAAACAAAGACCTGTTTATGTAACACTTGATATAGATGTTGTTGATCCGGCTTTTGCCCCGGGTACAGGAACTCCAGAGCCTGGAGGTTGCAGTTCTCAGGATATTCTCGATGTAGTTTCTTCTTTTAAAGGTATCGATATTGTCGGTTTTGATCTGGTAGAAGTATCACCTGCCAGCGATTTGTCGGAAAGAACTTCTATTCTAGCAGCAAAAATACTTAGGGAAGTTTTGATTGCAGTATGTTAGCGGGTGAAAATAATATGTCATTGCTGTTGAAAGTGGAAAAACTGAATTTTAACTTCCATGATACCGAAGTGTTGCAGGATATTAACATAGAAATATTTTCCAGGGATTTTGTGGGTATACTGGGCCCCAACGGTTGTGGTAAAACCACTCTGTTAAAAAATATCAATCAATGGCTAAAGCCTCAAAGAGGAGCAATTTATTTAAAAAATATAAACATCAAAAAATTTAAACCAAGGATACTGGCGAAATATGTGGCTACTGTGCCGCAAGATACATCTATAGAAATGAATTTTACGGTTGAACAGGTAGTTTTAATGGGACGGAATCCCTACCTTGTCAATTTTGAAGCAGAGAAGGAAAGAGATTTCGCCATTGCCGAAGAGTCTATGAAATACATGGGCATCTGGCATTTAAGGCAAAAAAATGTTCTCGAATTGAGCGGGGGAGAAAGACAAAGAGTTTTTATAGCCAGAGCCCTTGCGCAAGAACCGGAGCTGCTTCTTTTAGATGAACCGACCTCTCATCTTGATATAAGTTATCAATGGGAACTTCTGGGATTGCTTAAAAACCTTTGTCTAAAACGGGGCATAACGGTTATCGCCGTTATGCATGATCTGAATCTTGCTTCAATGTTTTGCGACAAAATAATTCTTTTAAAAGATCATAAAATATATAAAATGGGGTCTTTAATTGATGTCATAAATGAAAAAAACATTAAAGATGTCTTTAATATAGACGTCAACCTACGCTTACAGGAAGATATTAGACGGCCTATAATTGAGTTTTTGAGTCAAAAAGAAAATTTAAATTCACCAAGACCTTTTAATACTCTACATGTAATATGCGGCGGTGGAGAGGGAAAAAAGCTTTTACATTATCTTAAAAAGAGAGGATATGAAGTTTCCGTCGGTGTGTTGAACAAAGGGGATACGGATTGGCTGACTGCCAAAATGCTGGGTTTTTCTGTGATTGAAGAAGCACCTTTTTCACCGATATCTGATGAGAAAATAGCGGAGAATATAAATTATATTACAAATGCCGAAGCTGTAATACTTGCGGATGTACCTTTTGGATTCGGCAATATAAAAAATCTTATATGTCTTAGAAACATATTGCATCAAAAGAAAATTTTTATTATTGAAGAAAGCGATATTGAAGTCAAAGATTATACCAATGGTTTAGCTCCGCGGATCTATCGCGACATCAGGAACGATGCCGTGATATTGCATTCTTTTGATGAAATAAAAAGTTTTTTGTAATAAGTGGAGGACCTAAATATGGTTAAGGTTAAACTGGGTGATGAAATGGTCCAGAGTAAAATTAAATTTAAAGTAAGATTTGATTTCAGAGGGGAATACAAACCCGGTAGATTTCTTTTTGGAGGCAAATCTATCGAGCAATCGGCTCAGGATACCCGGGATGAGCAGATAACCCTGCTTAAAAATATCCCAATACAGGGCATATATTTTGAAGACTACGATATTTCTGCCGAACCTTACGTAATCTTTGATGAAAATTTAAATGAGAAAGTGGCTTTTGCTCCCGCGTTTCTGACGGTAAATGCAGATTCTATAGAAGACATGGTAAAATTTATTATGAGAGAAGAGTTCAGAAAGCTTGAAATAATTGAACCTCCTCAAATGTTTATAACTAACAAGGATCTAGAGAGATTACTATTTAAAATGAATGAGGAATTTAAAAATCAGCTCTTAATTTTTTCTAAAAAGATTAAAAAGTAGCAGGATGATACTATGCAAAAGACAGTAGCAATAGTAGGAGGCGGTGCCGCAGGCTTGATGGCGGCTTATCAGGCGGCACGAAATGGTGCCAAGGTATGGCTTTTTGAAAGGAACCCGAATCTCGCAAGAAAAATTTTAATATCGGGTAAAGGCCGTTGTAACCTTACAAATAGTAAAGATATAGAACGTTTTATTGAAAACATTCCGGGAAATGGTAAGTTTTTATATAAAGCTCTTGCAAGATTTTCAAACAACGATTTGATCGCTTTTTTTGAAAATATGGGGCTAAAGACTAAAGTAGAACGAGGCGGAAGAGTTTTCCCCGTAACCGACAAATCCCTGGATGTGGTAAAAATTCTAGAAAAAGCAATTCTTGATGCCGGTGTATTAATAAAATATAATACCCGAGTAAAGCAATTAATAATCGAGAAAGACTGCATTAGAGCTATAAAACTTTTTGATCATAAAGATATTTTTTATTGTGAAAGCGTGGTAGTTGCGACCGGTGGTATTTCATATCCATCTACCGGCTCAACTGGTGATGGATATGAATTAGCTCGTCAGGCAGGCCATACCATTACACCCCTTATGCCTTCACTTGTCCCGCTTATAGCCGGCGAAGAATGGATAAAACAGCTTCAAGGATTGACATTGAAGAACATAGAAGTTACATTTTATTTAAATGGGAAAAAAATGAATTCTATTTTTGGAGAAATGCTTTTTACTCATTTTGGAGTATCAGGCCCAGCCATATTGACACTCAGTCGGGATGTTGTGGAGCATCTTGGCGAACAGATTCAGCTTTCAATAAATTTAAAGCCGGCATTGGATTATGAAAAACTCAGTGCGAGACTTGAAAGGGATCTTAAACGCCATGAAAGAAAAAAGTTTAAAAATTCACTCGACGATCTTTTACCCAAAAAGATGATTCCAGTATTTATAAATCTCTGTGAGATTAATCCGGAAAAGCCTGTGAATCAGATAACGCGGGAAGAAAGACAAAGGATCTTAAATACCCTTTCCGACTTAAGAATATCAATTATTGGGTGTAGGCGGAAGGAAGCTATTGTCACAAGGGGCGGTGTGTCGGTAAAGGAAATAGACCCAAAAACCATGGAGTCAAAATTAATAAAAGGTTTATTTTTTGCAGGCGAAGTTATAGATGTGGACGGTTTAACAGGAGGCTATAATTTACAGGCTGCTTTTTCAACGGGTTGGCTTGCAGGAACAAATGCTGCAGGAATATAAATTGATTTTATAAATTTATCGAGGTGACATAATGAAAATCAGAGGAGTAAGAGGAGCTATTACAGTTAGCGAAAATAATTCAGAGGAGATTCTGGAAGCCACAAAAAAACTCCTCAATGAAATAATAAAAAGAAACGACATAAAAACAGATGATATCTGTTTTATCATTTTCAGCACCACATCAGATTTAAATGCCGTTTTTCCTGCCCGTGCTGCCAGAGAAATAGGGTTTGACATGGTTCCATTGCTAGATGTGGCCCAACCGGAAGTAGAGAACAGCTTAAGAAAGTGTATAAGGGTATTAATGGTATTCAACACTGAGAAAAATATAGAAGAAATAAAACATGTATATTTAGAAGATGCTGCAAAATTGAGACCAGACCTGGTGTTATACTAATTCCAAGCAGTATAAGGAAGTGTTGATATGTGTTTCAATATTGCAATTGACGGACCTGCGGGAGCGGGCAAGAGCACCATAGCAAGAATTGTGGCGAAAAAGTTGAATATGACATATATAGATACCGGAGCAATGTACAGAGCTTTCACACTAAAGACTATGATGAATAATATAAGCAGTACTCATGAAATAATTGAAATGATTAAAAATACGAGTATTGAAATAATAAATAATAAAGTTCTTCTAGACGGAGAAGATGTAACTGACAAAATTCGAGACAGACAGGTTTCCCAAAAAGTCTCAGAAATTGCCCGTATCCCGGAAGTAAGATTTTTCTTAGTTGAGTTACAAAAAAAAATGGCTGAGAAAAAAGGCGTGGTAATGGATGGCCGGGATATTGGAACCACAGTACTGCCTGATGCAGAATATAAATTCTTTTTAACCGCAGAAATAAAAGAAAGAGCCAGGAGACGTTATGAAGAGCTTAAACGCAAGGATAAGATAGTAGATATTTGCCAAATAGAAAAGGAGATCATGGAAAGGGACCTGCAGGATAGCCTAAGGGAGTGTTCTCCTCTTTTAGCTGCGCAAGATGCCGTTATAATTGACACCACATATAAGTCAATACCTGAAGTGGTAAATGAAATTGTTTCACAGGTAATCAGGGGGGATAATTATGCTTTATAATCTTGCTAAATTTCTCTGCACTATAGCAATCTCAGTTATATTTAAATTAAATATAACCGGAATGGAGTATTTTCCGGAAAAAGGGCCTGTTATAGTTTATTCAAACCATAAGAGCATGTGGGACCCTGTAATTATAGGCTGTATCCTGAAGAGGCCGGTATATTTCATGGCAAAAGAAGAACTGTTTAAAATACCGGTTTTTGGATTTCTATTAAAACATATACATGCTTTTCCAGTAAAGCGGGGAACTCCTGACAGAAACGCCATAAAAAGAGGTGTTCAGGTACTGGCTGAAAACCGGGTGCTTGGTATTTTCCCCGAGGGGACAAGAAGTAAGACGGGCGAACTTTTGGAGCCTGAACCGGGAATCGCTATGATTTATGCGAAAAGCGGAAATGCTGCAATGGTACCTGTTGCAATAAAAGGAAACTACAGGTGGTTTTCCCGTATTGAGGTTGTCATAGGAAAACCTATAAAGATGGAAATAGTCGGGGAAAAAATTAATTCCCGGAAGTTAAAAGAAATAAGTATTACAATATTTAAAGAAGTATCCAGATTAATGTCTACATAAATTATTTAATTCAAGCAGGAATTGTGCATATCTTTATAGAATAACTGGTTGTATCAAATATTTTATGTTGTTAATACTAAGATTGGGAAGTGAACCAATTGCAGCTAATTATAGCCGAACATGCGGGTTTTTGTTTTGGTGTAAAGAGAGCGATAGAGATTGCAGAAAACCTTATAAGCAAGGGTGAAAAAGCTTATACTCTCGGTCCTATTATTCACAACCCCCAGGTGGTGGCTGAACTCAAAAACCGGGGTATTATTCCCGCAAATATTAATGAATTAAAAGAAAAAGGTAATTTAATTATAAGGACTCATGGAGTAGGACCTTATTTAATAAACCAGGCTTTAGATCGGGGCTTTAATATTATTGATGCAACCTGCCCTTTTGTTAAAATGGTTCAGGACAAAGCGGCTTATTTATCGGAAAAAGATTATATGGTTATTATAATAGGCGATCCCCGTCACCCTGAAGTGGAGGGTATTAAAAGCTGGTGTCGGGGCAATGTTAAAGTAATAGAAAATGTAGAAGATGCCGAAAATTTTTATACAAATAAAAAAGTCGGGGTTGTTGTTCAAACAACTCAGACCGAAGAAAATGTTAATAGGATAATGAATGTTCTTAAGGCAAAGTTGAACATAGAAGTTTTTTTTAATACAATATGTAATGCCACGCGACAAAGGCAAGAAGCTTCCGAAAAAGTGGCAAAACAAGTGGATATAATGCTGGTAGTCGGAGGACGCAACAGTTCTAATACTAATAAATTGGTAAAAATATGCAAAGATGCGGGAGCAGTGGTTTATCATATAGAAACGGCAGAAGAGATTCAAAAAAATTGGTTTGATTCTGCTTATAAAGTTGGGATTACTGCAGGTGCTTCGACACCTGATTGGATTATAAAGGAGGTTATATCTAAAATGGAAGAAATCAACAAGGAAACAGGCAATATGGGGAAAGAAAATGTGGGGGAGGGAGTAATTGAGTATGAAGGAACTTTTGCCAATATCATAGAAGATACTGTTATAGATGGCACAGTGGTCAAAGTCAGCAATAACGAAGTCCTTGTCAACGTTGGGTATAAATCCGATGGAATAATACCTTTAAATGAACTTTCCAACACTCCTTTTGAATACCCCGGAGAAATCGTTAAAGTGGGAGATGTTATTAAAGTTTATGTATTAAAAACTGAAGATAAAGAAGGAAACCTCATTTTATCAAAAAAGAAAGCCGATGCTATCAATGCCTGGAGTAATATTGAAGAATCCTTTGAAAAAAAATATGTTGTTGAAGGTGTCGTTACTGAAGCGGTTAAAGGCGGCCTCTTGGCGAATGTCAACGGAGTTATCGGATTTATTCCGGCTTCTCATGTCGATTTGAGGTTCGTACCAGATTTATCCGTCTATGTCGGTAAGAACTTAAAATTAAAGATTATAGAAATTGATAAGAATAAAAACCGTGTGGTACTCTCACGCAAACTGTTGCTCGAAGAAGAGAGAGAAAAACTGAAAGAAAAAACCTGGGCTACCATTGAAGAAGGTCAGATTATAAAAGGCAAAGTAAAAAGACTGACAGATTTCGGTGCCTTTGTGGATATCGGAGGCGTCGATGGTCTTATACATGTTTCAGATCTGGCTTGGCAAAAGGTGAAGCACCCTTCCGACATAGTAAAAGAAGAACAAGATGTCGAAGTCAAAGTTCTGAAGATTGACCGGGAACGCGGCCGAATTTCCCTTGGCCTAAAACAGGTTGTGCCCAATCCCTGGGATAACATAGGAGAAAAATATAAGGTAGGTTCGATAATAGAAGGGAAAGTGGTGAATCTGGTAAGTTTCGGCGCTTTTGTTGAAATTGAACCCGGTGTCGAAGGTCTTGTGCATATATCACAGATTTCAAAAGAACACATACCGAGTCCTGATGCAGTTTTAAAAGTTGGAGATTCAGTCAATGTAAAAATAATGGATATTAATGCCAAAGACAAAAAAATAAGTCTTAGTATAAAAGAAGCATTGAATGAAAAACAAGTAAAAGAGGAAGATTTTAAAGCTTCTAATGACGGCGGTGTTACCATTGGAGATATGCTGGGCAATGTCTTTGATAAAAAAGAAAATAACAATTAAAAAAAGGGGGTTTAAACCCTTTTTTTTTAAGGGGTTCTGTCATGAGTAATACTATAAGAAAAAAGAGGAAAAAAGATCATATAAAATATAGTCTTCTCCTTGAGAAACATCTGTCTAGAAATGGATTTAACGATATAACATTGGTGCATAATTGTTTAACACAGGTTGATATTGATAAAATCGATGTGTCCACCGAATTAGACAGTATCAAATTAAATAATCCAATAATAATAAATGCTATGACAGGAGGTTTTTGTCAGGCAAAGACCATCAATGGTAAACTTGCGGAAATTGCTCGCGATCTTGATTTAGCTATGGCCGTAGGCTCGCAAAAAATAGCCCTTGACGACCCTACCGATGCTTCAAGTTTTCAAATTGTAAGAGAAATCAACCCTGATGGCATTATTTTTGCCAATATAGGCTCTGACGCTTCGGTTGAAGAGGCAATTAAAGCTGTGGAGATGATAAAGGCAAATGCGCTGCAAATACATTTAAATGCACCTCAAGAAATCATAATGCAGGAAGGACGTAAAAATTTTGAAGGAACACTGGATAATATAAAAAAAATCATTCAATGTGTGAAAGTGCCTGTCATTTTAAAAGAAGTTGGTTTTGGAATAGCAATGGAAGAGGCCGAGATTTTGGTAGAAAACGGCGTAAAAATCATAGATATAGGAGGGTACGGAGGCACAAATTTTATAGCCATTGAAAATAAAAGAAAGAGAAAAAAGGTTTCAAAGAGTCTACAAAACTGGGGAATCCCCACACCTGCAAGTTTGTTGGAAGTAGTTTATAAAGTTGGAAATAGAGCCGATATAATCTGTTCGGGCGGTCTTAAAAATGGGCTCGATGTGGCAAAATCTCTAGCAATCGGCGCAAAAGCCGCAGCTTTTGCAGGATTGTTTCTTTACATACTTTTAAAAAGAGGGTCAGAAGCTTTAAAAAAATATATATCAAGAATAAAAAACGAACTTATATTATGTATGGCCATGCTGGGGGCTAAAAATCTTGGCGATCTTAGAAAAAGACCGATAATAATCGAAGGAAAAACATATAATTGGGTGAAAAACAGAGGTATCCGAATATAAATCGAAATAAACCCATGTCTATCATAAAATACTAAAGATTTTTCTAGAATCTATTGACAAACAAGGATAATCTGCTAAAATGTAATTTGATTGAATTCAATTTTAAATAAGGGGGTATTGATGGAAAAATGAAATCTTTGGGGCGTCATATTTTGGCTGAGATTTATGATTGCGATTCAAATGTTTTAAACGACAGAGAATTAATCGAAGAAATTCTGGTTAAAGCAGCATTGGAAGCCGGAGCTGAAGTAAGGGAAGTTGCATTTCATAAATTCAGTCCTCAAGGCGTCAGCGGAGTCGTGGTTATTTCGGAATCTCATCTTGCCATCCATACATGGCCTGAACTGGGATACGCCGCAGTAGACGTGTTTACATGCGGTGAAAGAGTTAACCCTTGGGACGCATGCAACTACATCTCAGAAAAATTTAATGCCGGCCATATGACTGCTACTGAAGTAAAAAGAGGCATCTTTGAAAAACCTGTAAAAGTGGTCAATTTTTAAAGGAAGGGGATTTTTTTTTGAGTTTTAAAAAATCCTTCGAATTTGAATACGTTTAGCAAGAAAAATGCGTGAACCTAAAGTCGCGCATTTTTCTGTTTTCATCTGTATAAAAAAATATATTCTGGTTATATTAAAATAACGAAGACCCCCTTTACATTTAGCCCCCATGATACACGAGATGTGTATCATGGATTTTTTTATTTAAAATTTATGTTATAATTATATTCCAGGGTAAATGTTTGGGAGGGTTTTGATTTGGACGGATATCAGGAATTCACTGTGCGAATAAAGGACCTTTGTAAAATTGACCTGGCCGAATATAAGGAAAAACAAATGAGAAGACGGATTGAATCATTAATAAAGAGAAATGGCCTTAATGACTATGATTCATATTTTAAGTTGTTAACAAATAGTAATCGGCACCTTAAAGAATTCCTGGATTATATAACCATAAATGTATCTGAATTTTTTAGAAACCCAATCCAGTGGTCTGTTCTGGAAAATGAAATATTGCCGATGCTTATTTCAAAGAAAAAACGATTAAAAATATGGAGTTCGGCTTGTGCTTCCGGAGAAGAACCTTATTCCATAGCCCTATTGCTTGTTAAAATGGGCATATTGGTTAATGCCGAAATTATCGCCACAGACATAGATGCAAAAGCCCTTGAACAAGCCAGAAAGGGTATATATCCGCAAAAAAGCGTGGTTAACATACCGGCGCAATTATTGGATAAGTATTTTACAAAAAACGACGACATATTTATTTTGAAAGAAGAAATAAAAAAGAGAGTTAGTTTTGATATATTGAATCTACTGAATGATAAGTTTCCTCAGGATTGCGATCTTATTCTATGTAGAAATGTAATGATATATTTTACCGAAGAGGCCAAAGACAAATTATATAAAAAGTTCCATGATGCCCTGATTGATGAAGGCATATTCTTTGTGGGGAGCACAGAACAAATAATAACACCGCAGAAATATGGATTTCTTGGCTTAAAAAGTTTTTTCTATCAAAAAATAAAAAAACGTTAAAAAAATATTAAAATATATTTTTTAAGCATCTTGGATTTTTTAATATCAACAGGCTTGACGAAAAAAATTTTTTATTGTATACTATTAATTGCGTTTAGGAATAAGGGCCCATAGCTCAGTTGGTTAGAGCAGCCGGCTCATAACCGGCTGGTCCTAGGTTCGAGTCCTAGTGGGCCCACCAATTTTGCCGACGTAGCTCAATGGCAGAGCAGCTGATTTGTAATCAGCAGGTTGCGGGTTCGAGTCCCATCGTCGGCTCCAAATAGTTTAGAAAATATGGAGAGATTCCCGAGCTGGCCAAAGGGGGCAGACTGTAAATCTGCTGGCGATGCCTTCGGTGGTTCGAATCCACCTCTCTCCACCATATTTCATACGGGGGCCATTAGCTCAGTTGGTAGAGCACCTGACTCTTAATCAGGGTGTCCCGGGTTCGAGTCCCTGATGGCCCACCATTTCTTATTATAAAGGATTAAAGGTGTAGTTATAATCACTACACCTTTTTTGTTATTCAAGATATTTTTAAGTTAAGGGGAAATATAATTTTAGAATATGAAGGAAACTGCATCAAAATGTAGAAATAATATTAATTGAAAGGGGGATTAATTTGGATATAAAGCAGGATATACTAGACATTTTAAAATCCGACGCTGTTTCCGGCAATGAAATAGCCAATAACAACGCGATAAAAGAGTGTTTTCGAAAGCTTAGTGATGAAATTAGGGAAGATAAGTTGGGAAATGTCATCAGTCTGAAAAAAGGTCAGAATCCAAATTGCAATATAATGCTAGCAGCTCATATGGATGAAATTGGGCTCATGGTTAAGCAGATCGATGACAGGGGTTTCATAAGATTTACGTTCATAGGAGGTGTGGACCCGAGAATACTACCGGCTCAGGAAGTGGTCATTCATGGTTGCAAGAATATTTTAGGCGTTATTGGAAACAAACCTCCTCATATTCAAGAACCCGAGGAAAGGAAAAAAACCATTAAAACGGATGACCTTTTTATTGATACGGGACTTAGTGCCGATGAAGTGAAAAAAAACGTTAAGGTTGGAGATTTTATAAGTTTTAGAAAGAAGCCCGCGGAATTGCTCAACCGTCGCCTTTCGTGCAGCGCTCTGGATGATAGGGCGGGAATAGCGGTTATGCTTGAGACATTGAAGGAACTTGATTCGAGGCGTTTTGATACCAATGTTTATGCAGTGGCCACAGCACAGGAAGAGGTAGGTTTGCGCGGAGCCATTGTCAGCAGTTTTAATATATTTCCACATATAGGTATTGCCATAGATGTATGTCATGGAAATGTGCTGGATGTACCTGAGGATGAAACACAAATTCTTGGAAAGGGACCTGTTCTTGCTCTTGGTCCCAATATACATCCGGCACTTTTTAAACGCTTGAAACAAATTGCGGATGATTACAATATTCCCTGTCAGATCAATCCCGAGCCTTCCTCTACAGGTACTGACGCCTGGGCTATTCAGATTACAAGAGAAGGAATCCCCACGGCTCTTGTTTCCATTCCCCTCCGTTACATGCATACCACCGTAGAAACTGTATGTTTTGAAGATATAAAGAAGGCGGGGCGTTTGCTGGCTATTTTTATATCTTCGTTAAATAAGGAATTCGTGGAGGGGTTAACATGTTATTAAAAGAGCTTTCAGAAGCATTTGGAGTATCTGGTGCAGAAAACGAAGTAAGGGCCTTATTGAAAAAAGAATTAGAAAAAGTTTGCAGCATAGAAACAGACGCTCTGGGGAATTTGATCTGCAAAAGCGCCGGTGCGCAAAAAAAACCTGAGTTGATGCTTTGCGCGCATATGGATGAGGTTGGCCTTATGATAAGATCTATAGACAAAAACGGCTGGTTGAAATTTGATACAGTCGGAGGCATTGACGACAGAGTGCTTGTTTCCAAACAGGTGATTGTCGGTCCGCAAAAACTCAAAGGAGTCATAGGTGCAAAAGCCATTCATCTTCAGGAACCAAACGAAAGGGAAATTCCCCTGAAATCAAAAAACCTTTATATTGATATAGGTGCAAAAGATAAAGATGATGCCGAAAAAAAAGTAAATATAGGCGATTTTGCCACTTTCAATACCGGTTTTGAAGAATTTGGCAACGGAATGATTAAAGGAAAAGCTCTGGATGACAGGATTGGATGTTATATTATCGCCGAGACGCTCAAAAAAAATCTTGGTTATTCAATAACCGGAGCTTTTACGGTGCAGGAAGAAATCGGGGTGAGAGGTTCGGCGGTAGTTTCCTGCAGGGTAAATCCTGATGTGGCAATAGTTGTTGAAGGGACATTTGCTTCGGATGTGCCTGAAACCAAGGAAGAAAATTACAGCACCACTGTGGGTCAGGGGCCGGCTGTAACTTTGATGGATATGACTTATATAGCTAGAAAGGAACTTGTGAAAAGGGTATTGGAGCTGGCCAATAGAAAAGGCATCCCATGCCAGCTCCGTCGTTCGACCTTTGGAGGGACTGATGGGGGAAGAATCCATACCACGGGGGAAGGCATACCGACAATAATAATTTCTGTTCCATGTAGGTACATTCATTCGCCTGCAAGTATAACAAGCCTCTCTGACATAAAGCATACTATGGAACTGCTGGAAGTCATTATTCTTGATTTGAAGGAAAGGGGATTGTAAGATGAAACACCTTATAAAAGAATTAACCGAAAGTTTCGGCCCTTCTGGTAATGAAGATGAAATAAGAAAAACTATTATAGAAAAAATAAAACCATTCGCTGATTCAATAAATATTGACAAAATGGGAAACATCATTGCCCAAAAAGGCACTTCAGGAGAAAAGCTTATGCTTGCGGCTCATATGGATGAAATCGGAGTGATTGTAACAAACATAGACGATAAGGGGTTTTTGAGATTTTCAAATGTCGGCGGCCTCTCGCCATTTACTTTAATTGGAGAAAGAGTAGTTTTTGCCAATGGGACCATAGGGGTTTTCGGCATGGAAAAAATGGATGATATGAAGGAACTTAAGATAAACAAAATGTTTATCGATATAGGAGCCTCTTCCCGGGAAGAAGCAAAACAAAAAGTCGAAATCGGCGATATGGGTACTTTTTACAGGGAATGCAGCATTTCGGGCGATTATATCATTTCCAAAGCTCTGGATAATAGAGCTGGGTGTGCAGTGCTGATAAAAGTCATGGAGCAATTAAAGAAGCCCGGCTTTCAAACGTTTTTTGTATTTACCGTTCAAGAAGAAGTCGGCCTTAGAGGCGCCAAAACATCGGCGTTTGGAGTGGACCCCGATCTGGCCATAGCCGTGGACGTCACCCTTACCGGCGATACGCCCGAAGCGCCAAAAATGGCTGTTGAGCTCGGCAAGGGGCCCGCCGTTAAAATAAAAGACAACTCCATACTAAGCCATCCCAGAATAAAAGATGCACTTGTATCTGCTGCAGAACAAAAAAAAGTTCCGTATCAACTGGAAGTCCTGGAATTCGGCGGTACAGATTCCGGTGCAATTCATCTAAGCCGCTCTGGCGTACCTTCGGGAGGTCTGTCCATACCTTCCAGATATGTCCATTCTCCGTCTGAAATGGTACATTTGAAAGATCTCGAAATGGCAGTAGAACTGCTTATTGGGTTTATTGAAGGATAAAATCTTTTCTGGGGGGGAATATCATATAGACTCCAAAATAGCTCTCATCTCACCTTATCCGGAGCTTACACAGATTGCAAAGAATGTTTCGGAGGAAATAGGGGAAGATATACTTATTTTAGAAGCCTTTCTGGAAGATGGCGTAACAAAAGCCAAAGAACTTGCCAGGGATATAAAGGTAATAATAAGCCGCGGAGCAACTGGAGCTTTAATTAAAAAAAATGTGGACATACCTGTGGTAAATGTTGAAATTACTGATTTTGATGTTTTCCTTGCGCTTTATGAGTCCACTTTAGAACATGATTCTATCGGATTTTTTGGTTATGATTATAAAAAAGGCCATTTTAATTTTGATTTATTCTCCAGAATACTTAATAAAACGATCAGTTATTTTTATTATAAAAACGATCTTGAGTTAAAAAAAATGCTTGAAGATGCCAGAAAACAGGGTATAACAATAGCAGTTGGAACGGGTGCCTGTATCCTTACAGAAGCTCTAAAACTTGGAATGAAAGGAAAACTGGTCCAATCAAACAGATCTTCTGTGATGCAGGCCATAAATACAGCCAAAAATATTTGTTGCGTACTGGAAAAAGACGCCGCACAAAAACAGATGATGAAAACGCTGCTTGATTGCTCTTACGAAGGTATTGTAGCTCTGGATGAAAATAAAAAGATCATCATGTACAATCCAAAAGCGGAAGAATTGCTCGGCGTTCCAGCAGAAAAAATATTGTCGAAAAATATACAGGATGTTAATTTTTCAAACATCAGCCGGATTTTTGAAAAAGGTGAACCCGCGTTACAGAAAATTATTGACATAAACAAAACAAAACTTCTGGTAAACAGAGCTCATATAAATGTAAACACGCAAAAGTACGGTACTGTCATAACATTTCAGGAGATATCGAAGATACAAGAACTTGAAAAAAATATTCGTAAAGAGCTTCATAAAAAAGGTCTTACTTCATCTTATTCTTTTGAAGATATATTGGGCAATAGCGTACTTTTAAAAGAAACAATCAAAATGGCCCAAAAATACAGCAAGACAAATTCCACGGTACTTATAATAGGGGAAAGTGGTACCGGTAAGGAATTATTTGCCAATAGCATCCATTCGGCAAGTCCGAGAGCAAGAGGTCCTTTTGTAGCGGTAAACTGTGCCGCACTGCCTGAAAGCTTGCTGGAAAGCGAACTCTTTGGATATGAAGAAGGTGCTTTTACGGGAGCCAAGAAAGGTGGTAAAACCGGCCTATTCGAGTTGGCTCATGGAGGCAGTTTGTTTTTAGATGAAATAGGTGAAATGCCGCTGGGGCTACAGGCTCAATTATTAAGAGTTATTCAAGAGAAAAAAGTGATGCGGCTCGGCGGAAATAAATTAATTCCAGTGGATGTCAGAATAATTGCCGCCACTAATATTGATCTTAAGAAGCGGATACAGGAGGGAAAATTTCGTTCGGACCTCTTTTATAGATTAAATATATTGACTCTTAAAGTACCGCCTCTCAGAGCTAGACCTGAAGATATTATTGTATTGGCAAAATATTTTATAGATTATTTTTCTAAAATTTATAATAAAAAAATTGATAGTAATTTTACTAAACCCGTTATAGAACTTCTTCAATCTTATAGCTGGCCAGGAAATGTGAGAGAATTAAAAAATTTGATGGAAAAATGTGTTGTTCTTACAGAAAAACAAGAAATAAATCTATTGATTAAAAATCTTCTAGACGAATCGGAAGTTCAAGAGGAGCACTCCGGAAATAATAAACTTACCATAAATATCAGCACTTTTGAAGAAATGGAAAATCAAATTATTGAACAATTAAGTAAAAAATTTGGCGGTAATAAAGCTATGTTAGCAAAAGAACTCGGCATTAGCAGGACAACTTTATGGAAAAAATTAAAGAAAAAGAATTAGAATGGTACGATTTTTGCATTATTAATTTTAGGTATTTTAAGAAATGGGAGGTATATTATGAAAAAACAATACGAAATATCAGTGAACGAACAAAGATGTAAAAAATGTGGAATATGCGTTGCTTTCTGTCCGAAAAACGTACTTGAAATCGGTATAAACACCATTCCAAAAGTCGTATTTCCCGAAGCATGTATCGGCTGTAAATGGTGCTATCTCAGATGCCCCGAAATTGCAATTTTTGTAGAAAAGAAGGAGGCGGTTTAATTGACGCGAGAAATTAAATTTTTACAAGGAAATGAAGCCTGCCTGGAGGGGGCTTTAAAAGCCGGTGCCAGATTTTATGCAGGTTATCCTATCACTCCTTCATCCGAAATAGCGGAAATGGCATCTCAAAGGCTGCCTGCTATTGGCGGAGTTTTTATACAGATGGAAGATGAGTTGGGTAGCATGGCTGCTTTAGTCGGAGCTTCAATGGCAGGGGCGAAAGCTTTTACCGCAACCAGCGGGCCGGGGTTTTCCCTGATGCAGGAAAACCTGGGGTTGGCTATAATGACTGAAGCTCCTTGCGTGGTTATAAACGTTCAGAGGAGTGGTCCAAGTACAGGGCTTGCCACAAAACCGGCACAGGCGGATGTAATGCAAGCCCGCTGGGGAACACATGGCGATCACGCTATAATAACCTTATGCCCGACATCGGTACAGGAATGTTATGATCTTATGATCTATGCTTTCAATTTTTCTGAAAGATTTAGAACTCCAGTAATCTTTTTATCGGACGAGATTGTGGGCCATATGAGAGAAAAAGTGATTTTAAGAGATGATATACCGATAATAGACAGAGCTTTTCCGCAATGTGAACCAAACCAATATAAACCGTATAAACCCGGGGATGACAAGGTTCCCCAAATGGCTTACTTTGGGAGTGAATTTATTTTTCATGCATCCAGTTCAATGCACGATGAAACGGGTTATCCGAACAACACTTCACAAAATGCCGATAAAGTAATAAGAAGATTATATGAAAAAATATATGATCATCGTGATGAAATATCCATAACAAAGGAATTTGAGACAGAAGATGCAGATGTACTTTTTATATCCTTTGGAGCTGCAGCACGCAGTGCAAGAGAAGCAGTGAAAATGTTGAGAAGCGGCGGTGTAAAAGCCGGTTTATTGCAAATCAATACAATTTGGCCCTTCCCGGACGAAAAAGTAAAGAGACTGGCCTTGCGGGCAAAAGTAGTTCTAGTGCCTGAGATGAATCTCGGACAAATAATAAACGAAGTAATAAAATTTTCCTGCGGAACTCCGGTGTTTGGTATAAATAAAGTAGACAGCACCATAATTACACCTCTGGAAATCGTGAATAAAGCTAAGGAGGTTTTGCAAAATGCCTAAGAACATATTTGATTATATTATTGAAGACAGATTGCCATTTTTCTGGTGTGAGGGGTGCGGAAACGGAATAATATTGAAATCCATAGCCCAGGCTTTTGCAGACCTTGAACTGGAACCAAAAAATATTGTTGTTGTAACCGGTATAGGTTGCTGGGGAAAAGCCGATGACTATCTTTCTACCAACAGCCTTCATGTTACCCATGGGCGCGCACTGGCGGCGGCTACAGGCGTGAAGGCGGTTAATCCAAATCTTAAAGTTGTTGCGCTAATGGGAGATGGAGATGGAGTAACAATAGGAGGCAACCATTTCATCCATGCAGCCCGCAGAAACATGGACATCACGGCAATAATATCCAACAATTTTAACTATGGAATGACCGGCGGCCAATATTCGGGTACAACGCCAGAGCCGAGTTTCACCAGTACATCACGATATGGTTCTGTTGAACCTCCCTTTGATATTTGCGCGTTAGCTAAAGCAGCCGGAGCACCCTATGTCGCCAGGGCTACGGTTTATCATGTAAATCTATTAGAAAGATATATCAAAAATGCAATTCAAAAGAAAGGGTTTTCAGTGGTGGATGTTATCAACATATGCCCCACTTATTACGGGAGGTTCAATAAATTGAAATCTCCGGTAGAAATGATGAGTTGGCTGAGAGACAATTCAACTATGAAGCTTGAAGATGGAAACATTTATAATAACAAGTTTGCCATAGGTGAATTCGTCAATGAAGATAAACTTGATTTTTCCACAAAGTATGCCCAATTGCAGAACAACGCGCGCAAGCTGTCGGTGCATATGGAACAAGATTTAAGCGGTAAATAGGAGGGATTATTTTGAAGACAAGAACAGAAATAGTTCTGGCGGGAGTTGGCGGTCAAGGGTTGATTTTAATTGGCAAGATAATAGGCGAAGCCGCAGCTTTGTATGAAGGTAAAAATGCGGTTCAAACTCAATCCTATGGAGTTGCTTCTCGCGGAGGTTTTTCAAAATCGGAATTGGTGATTTCCAATGAAGAGATAGCATATCCGGAAGTGATGGAACCGGATCTTGTGCTTGCTCTATCCCAGCAGTCATATGATATGTATCGCAATAAAATAGGAAAAAACTGTTTACTTATTTTTGACAGTGATACCGTAGATTCGGGTGAATGTTCTGGAAAAGCCATGGGATATCCAATGACCAGCGCTGCGGTAGAACTCCATAGTTTGAAAAATTTAAACATGATTGCTCTTGGGATTTTATCTGGATTAACTACTTCCAGAGATATTATCATCACCGGTTTTCCATCCTATGATAGTCTAAGAAAATCCCTAGAACAAAATTCTCCATCCCAGTATAGACATCAAAATCTGGAAGCTTTTGAACACGGTTTTAAGCTGGCTTAAATATTTAATTCTCTCCTTTAAAACTTTTTGCGGTATTCCTCAGTTATGAAAATTATTCGAAGGGAGAAAGGTATAATGAATATTGAATCGCTTTATTCCGACGGCATAAAGCAACTTTCACCTTCACCCATCAGGGAACTTTTAAAGATTGCAGCAAAACCAGGAATTATTTCTCTGGCAGGAGGGAACCCATCCCCTGATACTTTTCCTGTAAGGGAATTAAAAGATTGTTTTCTGAGTGTAATTGAAAGAGATTGGAAACGAATCTTGCAATACAGTCCCACCGAAGGAAATGCGGACTTAATAGATATAATAAAACAGCATTCTATAAAACAAGGAATTAATTGTGAAACGGAAAACATCCTCATAACATCAGGGTCCCAACAGGGGATGGATCTAGTCTGCAGGACGCTGCTCAATCCGAAAGATGAAGTCATAGTAGAACTTCCCAGTTATCCAGGGAGTATTCACACATTGAAATCGTATCAGGCTAAGTTGACCGGTGTGCCGTTAGATAATGAAGGCATCGATACCGACATTTTAGAAAATATTTTAAAGGAACGACAGAAAACCGGCAAATTGCCCAAATTTATTTATGTTATACCCACATTTCAGAATCCTTCTGGTACCACCCTGTCTGAAAACAGAAGAAGAACTCTGATAAAACTTGCCGAAAAATATGGTTTAATAATAGTAGAAGATGATCCTTACAATGCGTTACGGTATGAGGGTGAAAATATAAAGCCGATAAAGGCTATGGATCATGACGAACATGTCGTCTATATGAGTTCCTTTTCAAAGACATTTTGTCCGGGGGTCCGCGTAGCCTGGACCATAGGGCAAAAAGACCTGATTCGAAAAATGGTTATAAGTAAGCAAGGTGCGGACCTGCATACCAGTAGCCTGACCCAGGCAATAGTGGCGGAATACTGCAAGAATAACCATATGGAAAATCACTTGAAAGATGTTGTATCATACTACAAAACAAAACGAAATATCATGCTTGAATCCATTGAAAAGCATTTTAAAGGTTTAGCCGTATGGACAAAACCTCTCGGAGGATTTTTTGTATGGATGACGCTAAATAAAAATGTTGATACTACTGAATCATTCTCTAAAGCTGTAGAAAAAGGTGTTATATATGTGCCGGGTTCGTCTTTCTGTGTTGATGGCAGCAATAAAAATAGCATGAGATTGTCATTTGCGACAGTAAGCAATGAAAACATTAAAAAGGGAATACAATTGCTTGCAGAAGTTTTTTATGAATAAGTCATGCACTATATCCCGGGGCCCTTCATAATTTATTTGTATAAGGGGGCTCCATTATATGATAATAAAATGCCCTTTTTTAGTAAAATATAAGGACTTCAAATATATATATACCTCAGGAACAATTTATAAATGTACCCTTGGAAACGTTTTATTAAAATCTGGCGATTTAAAAGAAAAATGGGCATGTCAAGGATGCCGGATTCCATGGATAATAAAAAACATTTCTTGTAACTATTTAAAACCACATAAAATATTCTTGATAAGAGGCTCCAGTAAAACATGGCTGAGCTGCGAGTTATTAAACATAGTAATGGATAGCTCTGGAGATTTCTGTCAGTTAAACTGTAAAATTTATGATTAAAATATATTTCATAATATTTCATAATCAGTTTCAATGGAGTAAGGTATAACCTTACTTTTTTTATGCGATTTTTGTGAATTAAAGAAGGAAAAATAGGGTAAAAATAGAATATTATGTTAGTATTAAGAAATGGGGGGATAAATATGAGAAAAATAGAGGCGTATAACATTTTATTAATGCTTATCAAATCAAAAAATCCGGGGCATAAGAAGGTGGATATATTTTTAATATGGATTAGTCTATTGTTTTGGGCTGGCAGATATAACAAAGCTCTGGATTATGTCAATATTTTTTTAAAAAACAGACCTTATGAAGAAATTTACTGCTGGAAAGGCATATTGTACTATTTTTTAAAAGATTACGTGAAGTCATCTGAATCATTTGAAAAAGCTGAAGCAATTAATCCTCAAAGCGCTGAAATAAAGTATTTCCTGGCTGAAACATATTTTATCCGTTCAGAAATAGCAAAAGCTGAATCAAAGTACAGAACCATAATAGATTACAAGGAATTGAGCAGCTTCGGTTTGTATGGGATAGGTTGCTGTCTTATGGAAAAAGAACGTCCCGATGAAGCTATAGGTTTTTTCAATAGAGCGCTGGAATGTGCAAAACAAGATTATAAGGTTCAAATATTGAATAAAAAAGGACTTTGTTTATTAAGTCAGGAAAATTTGGAAGATGCATTAGCCTGTTTTCAGGAATGTTTAAAAATTTTTCCGAACAATGACTCAATTAAATTAAATTTAGCTTTAGTCTTTAGCAAACTGGGAAATTATATAAAAGCCGCCGAAATATACAAAGACTATTTATCGAAAAATCCGCATGATTTGACCGCAATAAACAATATGAGCTTATGCCATGCGGCTCTAGGCAATTACAGGCAAGCCCTGGAATATTGCGACAAGGGTCTTGAAATAGACCCCATAAATGTAGATTTGTTAGGAAATAAAGGATATTGTCATTATAAATTAAATGATTATAAAAAAGCTCTGGATTGTTTAAATCAAGCTGAAAAATACGCAAAGGATGATATAATATTATTAAACAACAAGGCACTGTGTCTGATGGCTATGGAATATTATGATGATGCTATTAAACTTTTTAACAGGGTTTTGAATAAACAAAGAAGTGATGATATATTAATAAACAAAGCTCATTGTTTGATTAAAAAAGAACGTTATATGGATGCTTTAATATGTCTGGACGGAGTAACGAACAAAACCGGGAGAGGATTTGAACTCTATACGCTTCAGGGAATATGCTTTGAAAAACTGGGAGATAATGAAAAAGCAATAGAATGCTACAATAAATCTTTTAATACATAAAGAGGTGTTGAATTTGAACATACTCCTTACTAATGACGACGGTATATATTCTGAAGGTTTGATTGCACTTGCCGAAAAAATTTCAGAAATAGCCAATGTGTTTATAGTAGCTCCGGATCGAGAACGAAGTGCAACAGCTCATGCAATTACTATGCACAAACCATTGAGAGTCGAACAGGCCCGTATCCCGCACTGTGAATCCACCAGTTGGATGGTTAATGGTACACCTTCGGATTGTGTCAAGCTTGCGCTGGAATCGTTGCTGGACTTTAAACCTGATATGGTTTTGTCCGGCATCAACAAAGGTCCAAACCTGGGAACGGACGTTATATATTCCGGTACCGTTTCTGCAGCAATAGAAGCCACCATCTTAGGTGTTCCGGCCATTGCATTTTCCATAACCGCTTATGAGAATATAGACTATGATTATCCTGCACGTTTTGCAAAAAAACTCTGCAGGCAGTTGACAAATATTGATTTCCCAAAGGAATTCCTGTTAAATGTGAATATACCGCCTTTGAATGAGAAAGATATTTGCGGAGTGTATATAACACACCTGGGAATAAGGAAATACCGGAATACTTTTGACAAGCGAAAGGATCCAAGGGGAAGAACTTATTACTGGTTAGCCGGCGAAGTTATTGAAAACATGGAAGATTCAGGCTCCGATGTATGGGCTATCAGGAATAATTACATTTCCATCACGCCCATACACTTTGATTTGACTAGATACGATATAATTGATAATATTAAAAAATGGAACATCCAACCATGAATTATTCTAAGAAAGGATCATGGAAAATGAAAGAAGACAAGCTTGAACTTATTGCGAAAAAAGAACTCCACTATAGTGACGAACTGTATCAACTGGTAGATTTTTTAAATAAGAACCTGAAAAACAGGGGTGTGATTTTTGGAATTTCCAAAGAAGGCGACAGAGCGGTAGTTTCAATATATGAAATATAAACAGGCACCATATCTATTCTCTCCAATATTAATATAAAGCCGGTTTTTGTAGTGAGGAATCTATAATGCAAGGAAAAAATCGAATGACCTTATTATTAAGGATCTTAACCAGGGATTTGTAACATCAGGATATAATAAGAAGGAAATTGCGTTTTTTTGGAGAATACTAACAATATCCAGTTTGATCTTCCTGGAGGATAACATGAAAAAAATCAACTGGTTTCATAGGCGAAGTCAAAAACCCGGGCATCACACATTTATTAGGCAACCTGATGGGTATGGAACTTGAGATTTTCCAAAAAGATAATTCTGGATAAAGACAAAACAAAAAAAGTAATTGAAAAAAGCGGTTCAAGCCCTATTAAAGATCTGCAATATGTTTTTATAGTCTGGATAGGGAAAAAGGATTTTCTTATACATAAGATGAAAATAAATATCGATTTAGATATGGCTGATGCTGTTAAACAATCCGTAACTATGATGATCCGATTTATACGATTTCAATGATAGTGATATTGACATAAAGATTCCATCGGAGTTGTCATCTTTTTTTAATAAGTAAGATAAAATTAAAAAAAAGGAGAGATTATTTATGAAAATATCGGAAAAAGCGACAGGAATAAGCCCATCGCCAACACTGGCCATAGATGCCAAAGCAAAACAAATGAAAAAAGAGGGGTATGATATCATTGGCTTTGGAGCCGGTGAGCCGGATTTTGATACCCCTGATTACATTAAATCGGCAGCTGTAACTTCTATAAATCAGGGATTTACAAAATATACACCGGTGGGTGGAATTATAGAATTATTAGATGCCATTTCGAAGTATCTGGAAGAGAGCACTGGTATTTCTTATAAACAAAGCCAGATAATCGTATCAAATGGTGCAAAGCAGTGTCTTTTTAATGCGCTGTATTGTTTGATTGATCCGGGAGATAAAGTCCTAATTCCAAGCCCTTATTGGGTGAGCTATCCCGAACTGGTTAAGCTCTGCGGTGGAGAACCGGTTTTTGTAGAAACAAGAGAAGAAGAAGATTTTAAGCTAAAAGCAGAAAACCTGGAACGTCTTATAGATAATAAAACGAAAGTGCTTATTATTAACAGCCCCAATAATCCTACCGGTAGCGTCTACTCAAAAGAAGATTTAAAAGAAATAGCCAAAATCGCAATAGAAAGAGACATTTTTATCATATCCGATGAAATTTACGAAAAACTCATATATGACGGAGAAAAGCATTCAAGTATAGTAACAGCCGATGATCAAATGAAAGAACGCACTATAGTAGTAAATGGTATGTCTAAAACATTTGCTATGACAGGATGGAGAATAGGTTTTGCAGCAGGGCCGGACAAACTGATAAAAGCTATGACAGACCTGCAAAGCCATTCTACATCAAATCCTAATTCAATAGCTCAAAAGGCCAGTCTTGAGGCGCTGACAAACCCTGAAAAGCGGGAAATTGTCGCTAGAATGGTACAGGAGTTTTCATCAAGAAGAACATATATGGTAGACAGAATAAATAAGATTCCTGATCTTTCCTGCCGTTTACCTAAAGGCGCCTTCTATGTAATGATGAATATTAGGGGTACTTTTGGAAAACAATTGGATGGTAGAAAAATAACAGACTCATCAAGCTTTGCCGAAATGTTATTGGAAAAATACAAAGTGGCGGTAGTTCCCGGTGTAGCTTTTGGAACCGAGGATTATGTAAGGTTGTCTTACGCCACTTCCATGGAGAACATAATCAAGGGTCTGGACCGAATACAGGAGTTTGTCAGTGTTTTAAAATAACTTTAAAACACAATAGCAGGGTTTTCCCTGCTATTTCATATTAATTACCGGGAGTGATTTATTTGAAGCTGCATTATGAAAATCCCTTAATAGAAAGATACTCTAGTGAAGAAATGCTTGCCAATTTTTCTCCCCAAAAAAAGTTTGAGACATGGCGAAAATTGTGGATAGCACTGGCTGAAGCGGAAAAAGAACTGGGGCTTCCCATAACTCAGGAACAGATAGAAGAAATGAAAGCTCATGTAAGCGATATTAACTTTAAAGATGCTGAGGAATTTGAAAAAAGCACCAGGCATGATGTAATGGCTCATGTCCTTGCATTTGGAAAACAGTGCCCCAGGGCCAAAGGCATTATTCATCTTGGCGCCACCAGCGCATTTGTAGGGGATAATACAGATATTATTTTAATCAGAGACGGTCTTGAAATTATAAAGAAAAAGCTGGTAAACGTCATTAACAATTTAAAGGAATTTGCATTGAAATATAAAAACCTTCCCACTCTTGGTTTTACCCACTTTCAACCGGCTCAGCTCACCACTGTGGGGAAAAGAGCGTGTCTCTGGATTCAGGATCTTGTTACAGACATAAAGGACTTAGAATATCAGGAGCAAAATTTGATGCTCAGAGGAGCCAAAGGAACCACAGGCAGCCAGGCAAGTTTTATGAAACTTTTTGATAATGATGAAGAAAAAGTGAAAAAACTGGATAGCCTGATAGCTTCAAAAATGGGTTTTGAAAAGACGTTTCCTGTAACCGGCCAAACATATCCCCGCAAACTTGATAGCAGGGTATTGCAAGTGCTTCAATCCATTGCTGAAAGCGCCCATAAATTTGCCGTCGATTTAAGACTTCTGGCCAGTTTAAAAGAAATTGAAGAACCCTTTGAGGAAAAGCAGATAGGTTCATCAGCTATGGCATATAAACGCAATCCTATGAGGTGCGAAAGGATTACCGCACTCAGCAGGTATGTAATTGTGAACGGTTTAAACACTTATATCACCGCCGCCAATCAGTGGTTTGAAAGAACATTGGATGATTCGGCAAATAGAAGAATTGTAATTCCAGAATGTTTTCTGGCGGTTGATGGTATATTGAACATTTATATGAATGTAAGCCAGGGGATAGTAGTAAATACTAAAATTATAGAAAAACACGTTATGGAAGAACTTCCATACATTGCTACAGAAAATATATTGATGGAAGCCGTAAAAAAGGGAGCCGACCGACAGGAATTGCATGAGGCCATACGAATATATTCTATGGAGACGGCACGAGATGTAAAAGAGGGAAGGGAGAATAGACTAATCGAAAAAATTATAAAAGATAAACGCTTTAAATTAACTGAAAATGAGATAAAACAAATGTTACAACCCGAAAATTTCATTGGCCGCAGTCCAGGTCAGGTAATCGAGTTCTTAAATGAATACGTTTATCCCATATTAGACAAATATAAAAAATTTTTAGGAGAAAGAGCTTATTTAAAGGTATAAAAACAAATAAAAAATAAATAGTATAAATAAAAGAAAACATATCTGATACCCTTCCCAATAGTTTATTAAAGGCTCGAAATCCTTTATAAATAAAAAAATAAAATCTGGGAGGGAAACATATTGCATATCTTGGCGGGGACAAAAAACCTGTTTAAGCCCTGTTATGTAGAAGGTATTGAGACCTATGAAGATGCAATAAGATATGAGGGGTGGAGCGGAAACACGCTGGGGGTTCGGTGTCCTAAATGCGATCGGTTGTTTTTGATCTTTCACAACAATTATATGGACGATTACGGCGAATATAAAAAGATATGGGGTTTTTGCACAAACTGCAACAATTTCGTTGAGGCATTAATAAACAAATAAATATATGAAAAATAAAATAGGCCCTAAAAACCAGGGCCTTATTTGTTCTTATTTGTTTCATAAAAGTTTTTAATTTATATCTGGCAGGGGAGACAGGACTCGAACCCGCAACCAATGGTTTTGGAGACCACTACTCTACCAATTGAGCTACTCCCCTGCGGCAATATTATTATATAATATCTTAACTTTTATGTCAAAGGGTTATTATATATTTTTTTAAGGTTTTTGTGAGGGGTGGTTAATTGAAAAAGTAACTTCCACCCCCATTCTTTTGGACTGTGGAAGTTAGTCTTACAAATATGGGGATAGATTTTAATTTTACAAATCACTTCAATTAACTAAAGAAGGATTCAGCAGCGTTTATGCCGCGAAAGCCTCTTGATATGGGGCAACACCCTCTGGTATAATTTTGAAGGCGGAAAGCCGCCTATTAATCCAAATAAGGTTTTTCCGCCGCAAAAAAACGGTTATTTTTTACCCTTTGTTTGGTATACTCAAAAAACGGATAAAATTCACCTGCTTCACTCATAATTATATCAAATCTACTACAAAAACGGCTCAAATAAATGTCACTTCTATCTTGGTTTCATGCTTTAATAAGTTTACATAAGATATATTATCGGACGTTATAAATTGCTTTTTTGAAGACATTCGTAATGATGATATTACAGAATTTCATTCATAATGTTGATCTTTATTATTGGGAACTATGCACATTTTATATGGTTTAACATTGTTATTATTGGTATTTGTTTCATTATCGTCATCTATAGTTTGTAATTTGAAAAAACAACTCGGTAAAATATCATTGGAATACTCAGGCTGTTCTTCTTTTTTCATCCATGGAATATTTGATACCATCTTACCACTCCTTTTTTGTTTTATATTTATTATAGTATTTACAAAAATAAATTTTATATTTGCAAACATTTGTTTAAAAAATAGTATAATTATGGTATAATACAAAATAAAAAAACGGAGTCGTGATAATATGAATCAAGATTTAACTCCAAGACAAAAGCAGATTCTTGATTACATCTATAGTTTCAGCAGTACTCATGGTTATCCCCCTTCGGTTCGGGAGATCTGTGCCGCTACCAATCTAAAGTCTACAGCCACCGTTCACGGATATTTGGTACAGCTTGAAAAAAAGGGATATTTTAGTAGAGACCCGCAAAAACCTAGAGCTATAGGTGTTCTTAATAAAAATTTTGTTCCTGGAGTTGTAAAGGTTCCTTTAGTTGGAAGGGTGACCGCAGGTCAACCCATACTTGCTCAAGAAAACATTGAAGCGGTTTTTAACCTTCCTAAAGAATTGGTACCAGATGCCGATGTTTTTATGCTTTCTGTCAAAGGTAACAGCATGATAGAAGCCGGTATCCTGGATGGTGATTATGTCATTGTAAGGTCTGCAGATACTGCTGAAAATGGGGATATTATTGTAGCTTTAATAGATGACGAAGCTACTATTAAGAGGTTTTATAAAGAAGCTGATCATTTCCGTCTTCAACCGGAAAACCGCTTTATGGATCCAATCATTGTACAAGATTTAAAGATTCTCGGTAAAGTGGTGGGACTATATCGAAAAATAAAATAGGACTTTAATAAAAGTCCTGGATACAAATTTTAAGTTATTTAATTTTTGTTTTTATAGTATAGTATAAGATTTCGGTCGAGCAACTCCTGGTAAGCTTTCATTATACCCAGCTTCACATGAGTATAGTTGGTTCCTCCCTGTATATAAGCCACATAAGGTTCCCGGATAGGCGCATCAACACTTAGTTCTATAGAAGAGCCTTGGATGAAACTTCCGCCGGCCATTATTACTTGATGATTATAACCCGGCATATCCCATGGTTCGGGAGAAATATGTGAATCTACCGGCCCTATTTTTTGAATTCCGCGGCAAAAACTTATTAGAAGGTTCTTATCTCCAAAAACCACTGCCGTAACTATATCTCCCCTTCTTTCATCGTATTTGGGAAGCACCCTAAATCCTGCAAGTTCCATAAACCTTGATGTAAATATCGCCCCTTTTAGCGCTTCTTTAACCACCAGTGGAGCGAAAAATAATCCCTGTGCCATAAGGCGGTTTGTGGCCAGCGTGGGGCCGCAGTTTTTTCCAAGCCCCGGTGCTGAAAGACGATAGGAACACTGTTTTATCAATTCCCTCTTACCTACAACATAGCCCCCGGTAGGAGATATGCCTCCTCCGGGATTTTTTATTAATGAACCGGCACATAAATCCGCTCCAACTTCTATGGGTTCTTTTGTATCCACAAACTCCCCATAACAATTATCCACCATACAAATAATATCCTTTTTTATATCCTTTATATGCTTTATCAATTTTCCTATTTCATCCGTGGTGAGTGAAGGTCTGAGGCCGTAACCTCTTGAGCGCTGGATCAAAACCATGCGGGTATCCCGATTTATTTTTGAAGTTATTTGTTCATAGTCGGGCTTTTCATCCTTTAAATCCACTTCAGAATACTTAATATCAAAATCAGCCAGCGAAGAACAATTTTTACCGTATATGACGTCTTTCAAAGTATCATATGGAGTTCCTGTTACGCTTAAAAGCTCATTATGAGGTCTTAAAACCCCAAAAAGGCACAACGTAATAGCATGAGTGCCGGATATAATTTGAGGCCTTACAAGGGCATCTTCGGCTTTAAAAACGATTCTGTAGATTTTTTCTATGGTATTTCGCCCTTCATCATTATATCCGTATCCGGTGGAATCCGTGAGATGAAAATCGCTAAGGCCCGAATCGTTCATAGCTTTTATTACCTTCAATTGGTTATACTCTGCAATATCATTTATTTTTTTCAAATGGGGTTCTATGTCGCTCTGCGCTTTACATGCAAGTTCTATTACGTGTTGATTTAAGCCGAAATGTTTTATTAAGAAGTCCTGAATTGTATCCAAATTTTTTAAAATCTCCTTTTCATGTGATCTTTTCTTTTGCTAAATTTTATCACATATATCACTTTCATTCAACTCTCGATAACAAAGCGGGCAAAAAGAAGTCTGCATCATTTTTTGCTTTAACTTTATTGGAATTGTAATTTCGCTTTCGTAACATCCCTCTTTTTTCCCTATCCTTCTTCCAATTGCATAACCTATAAAAAATATAGAAAAAAACAGAATTAAATATAATAAAACGATTTTATAAATCATGCTTTAATATGCCTCCCTGCTGGAGTTTTCTAAAATGTGAATTTTAATAAACCGTAAATTTATTATGTAAACAATTATAAACATTGAAATGATTCCCGATAAAGCTTTGAAATAGTCGATATACATAGATGAAATAAAAAAGATTATCCCAAGCAATAAACTTTCATTTTTCCCTAAAATAAATGCCCAATTTTTTGTTGAATATTTATCCGTATTATAATCGACATAATCATCCCAGAATTGTATTGCGATAATCAAAAAAATTGAAGAAAACATTTCACCAGCTCCAAATATCATCAACCCCAATAAAATTATCATAACAGTCTCCTGGTAGCCAAACAAACCCGAGGGCATTTTTGCATTGACGTCTCCCGCCATACCGGTGATATAACTTGCAAAAAATAGAGTTATTGCAGCAGCCGGATTTAAAATACATGCAAGAGAAAAAATAACTAAGATATATGGCACCACGCCTGTTCCCAAAAATTTAGCTAGATTGACATTATTTATAAGATCGTCGAACTCCCGATCCATATAGTCATCCATTATTTTTACCACTATTCCAGTTAGGAAGATACTTATGATTTTTTTTATTGCAAAAACATTATATATTATGAACCACAAAAGTCTTCACCTCTTTAAAACCTGTTTTAAAAAGAGCAGAAATCGGTATTATTAAATGACCTGAAAATTCCTGTCTTATTATTTTTAAACCGTCTTTAGCCCCAGGTAGGTCCATTTTGTTTGCCAGAATCACATAACCTCTCTTTAAATGTGCAAATTGCGCAACTTGATAGTCAACCATTCCCAGAGCACTGGGTAGTTCCTTTTTTTCTGCTGCGGATGCATCTATGATATGAAGTATTAATTCTGATTCCCTTATTATAGATAATGTTTGTGAGATAGCTTTTCGCACACTGCCGTCAGGATGAATATCATCTGTTAAACCTGTTGTATCAACCAGCTGAATTTTTTTTTTGCCCTTTCCCATAGGGAAATCAACAGTTACGGCTTGAATGTTTCTGGTTTTATGAGTTTTTCCATCCACTAGAGTTGCAAGTGCTGCCCGGGGATTAATTTTTTCATAATCTTTTATTCCATCCGGATAAAATTTTTCTAATTCAAGGTTTTTAATGCCAAGATATTCGGTAAAATTTATAAAAAAAACTGTTTTGCCTACATTTGTTTTACCAATTATTACACATTTCTTCAAGTTTCCTCCACCTCCGAAACATCTTCAGGTTTTATATACAGAAGGTCTTCTCTGGAAATTTTTTTCTGATTGACCAATCGCACGGCTTGACGGCGTATAGCTTTTTCTATCATATTTCTGACCATTCGTGCATTCCCCATCTTATCATAATGGAGGCCGTTCTTACTATTGATCAGTATTTTCTCAAATTTTGAAACAGCGTCCGGGCTGAATTGGTATTGCCTTTTTTCTATCATTTTTCTTGCTATTTGCATAAGCTCTTCAATGGTATAATCATTAAACTCCATTCTAATGGGAAATCTTGATCGAAGACCTGGATTTGTTTGCAAAAACCATTCCATCTCATCTTTATATCCCGCCAGTATAACTATGAGATTTTCTTTATGATCTTCCATAGCTTTTACAAGTGTATCTATAGCTTCTTTACCAAAATCTTTTTCTCCTCCCCTTGCTAAAGAATATGCTTCATCAATGAACAATATCCCTCCAAGAGCACGTTTAATTTGTTCTCTCGTCTTTTGTGCTGTATGACCTATATATTCACCTACTAGGTCGGCTCTTTCTACCTCTACCGTATGACCTTTTTGAAGTATCTTCATGGCTTTGAACATTTTTCCCAGGAGTCTTGCTACGGTTGTTTTACCTGTGCCCGGATTGCCTTTAAAGATCATATGCAAGACTTGAGGTTCAGTTAAAAGATTTTCTTCCTGTCTCTTTTTTTGTATGGAGACAAAAGCTTGTAATTCTTTTACAAGTTGCTTCACTTTGTCAAGGCCTATTAATTCATCCAATTCCCTCATTATATCTTCCAATTGTTCTTCATCATTTACTTTTGTGATAATCGGATTCTTATGAGTTTCAAATTCTCTAAAAAAAATAAAAGCTTCTACAGGAGTTATCTGACCGTTTGTCAATAATTCCATAACTTTATCATCGTTATTTACATAGTTTTTTAAGCTGGTGTTCATAATTTAAGCACTCCAAAAAAGTCTTTATCAATTTATTATATGCGGTAGCATAAAAAATGGCGCCAAAAAACCCCGGAATTTATCATCCGGGGTTTTTTACACTTTTTCTAATATTTTTCTAGCCTTCGGCTTCTTCAGGTTTTTTCTGCTCTGAGGGCGCATTAAAATTAAAAGTTACAGGTCTGAAAGGAGATATAGTTGAAACAGCATGTTTATAAACAAGCTGTTGTCTGCCGTCAGAATCTAAGACCACTGTAAAATTATCAAATCCTCGAACATGGCCTTTTAATTGAAAGCCGTTTATCAGGTAAATAGTCACAGGTATATTATCCTTTCTAACCTGGTTTAAAAAGCTGTCTTGAAGATTAATTTGAACTTTTGTCATTTTTTGTCCCCCTTATATTATCGTTTACATTTATATTCTAGGAATATTTTAATTTTCCTTCTACAGCTTTAATAATATTTTCTATAACTTTTTTTATTCCTTCTCCCGAAACGTCCATCCATACAATGTTTTTGTCTCTTGAAAACCAGGTATATTGCCTTTTTGCATAACGGCGCGTATCCCTTGAAATGAGAAATATGGCTTCTTCTAGAGTAATTTTGCCGTCCAGATAATCTACGATCTGTCTATATCCCAGACCTTGCATGGAATTTAAATTCCTGGAGTAGCCCATTTCAAGAAGTTTTTTTACTTCTTCCACAAGTCCATTATTTATCATATGTAAAACTCGCTCATTGATGCGACGGTAAAGTTCTTCCCTGGGCCTGGTGAGGCCAAACATAAATAAATCATATAGACCCTTCTGCTTTTTTGTTTTTTCTTCATAAGATGAAAAGGTGTTTCCGGTCTTTATACAAACTTCCAAAGCCCTGATTATTCTCCTGAGATTATGCGGGTGAATTTTTTCGGCAGCTTGCGGATCAAGTTTTTCCAACTTTTTGTATAGAAAATCGTTGCCATATTCTAAAGCCTGTTTTTTTAACTGTTCTCTTAAGGCCACATCTTTTTCTGATTCAGAAAATATATAATTATAACATACTGAATTTATATATAGCCCTGTGCCTCCCGACATCAACGGTATTTTGTTTCGGTTGAAAATATCCTCTATACATTCTTTGGCCATAACTTGAAAATCAGCCACGCTGAATTCCTGATCAGGGTCTACTATATCTATCATGTGGTGTTTAATTCCCTTTTGTTCCATACGAGAAGGTTTGGCGGTACCAATATTCATATGTTTGTAAATTTGCATGGAATCTGCTGAAATAATTTCGCAATCAAGTTTTTTTGCCACTTCAATAGCTACTTCGGTCTTCCCCACAGCAGTTGGACCTACAATTACTATTAGAGGTTTTTTTTGCATTCTATATGATCCTTTTAAATTTCTTCTCAAGTTCGTTTATAGTCATAGATATGATTGTAGGTCTGCCATGGGGGCATGTAAAGGGGTTTTCCAGTTCTTTCAACTGATCTATCAATTCAATCATATGTATAGAATTTAGTACATCTCCCGCCTTTATGGCAGTATGGCATGCCATAGAGGCTATAAATTTATCTCTTTGATTAAATACATTATATTCCTCTCCCCTGAAATTATCAAGCACTTCGCTTAGAATTTCCGGTTTTAATGCTTTATCGAAAAAGTAAGGGACCGCACGAATCAGGACTGTATCCTTTCCAAAGGGAGATAAATCGAATCCCATAGCTTTTATGTCTTCCCAGTATTCTTGGATAAAGGCAAAATCCTGTATAGAAAGTTGCAAAGTATATGGTTCAATTAATTGCTGGGAAATCGGCTTTTGGTTGTATCTTTTGGAATATTTTTCAAAGAGCACTCTTTCATGAGCAGCATGTTGATCTATCATATAAAATTCTTCTTCGCCTTCCGCTATAATATATGTACCGAATAACTGACCAAGTATCCTTTTTATATTAAGTTTTCCATTGATATCATCAGCTTTATTAACCACCTTTTTTAAGGAATATGGATCGTTTTCTCCACTCTCATATATCGCAAGCCTTTTATTTATTATATCATGGGTGCTGGGGAAATATACACTTTTTGACAGATGTTTTCCCTCTTCTTTTTCTTCCTTTTTATCTTCATCGAAGTTAAAAGTACTTTGTTCCTCTAAAATTTTCGGTGATGCTTTTTTTAAATCTAAAATATTTTTTTTGTCATTGAACCTTTCCTGAGGAATTAGAATACTTGTTTTCAGACCGTAGGTTGCCGCATCATAAAGCGCTTTATGGATTTCATGTTCGTTTTTAAATTTTATCTCAAGTTTTGTAGGATGAACGTTTACATCTACTTGCGAATTATCAATGTCTATCATAACCAACGATATTGGAAATCTGCTTATGGGAAGAAAAGTTTTATAAGCCCTTTCCAGTGTATAGGAAAGACCTTTATTTTTTATTAAGCGCCGATTTACGAAAAATGTTTCGCCTGTGCGGTTTCCTCTGCTTGCTTGCGGTGTTGATATAAAACCTCGGATTGAACCCGGCGTGAAAGATTTTTCAATATATATCATATTTTTTGCTATATCTTTACCGTATACTCTGGCTATAACCTCCCTATAATCTCCGTTGCCGCTTGTGTAAAAAATTTCTTTTCCGTCGCTTACAAACCGAAAGGAAATATCAGGATTTCCCATGGCAATTCTCAAAACGTAATCTATAATATGTGAAGCTTCCTGGGTATCGCTGCCAAGGAATTTTAACCTGGCAGGAGTATTGTAAAACAAATTTTTTATCTCAAAACAACATCCATCCTTCGCCGGAGCTTCCTCTATACGGTTTATAATCCCATCTTTGATTTCGCATCTTGTACCCGTCAGTTCCTCATTGGTTTTAGTCATTAACATTACTTCTGATACGCAGGCGATGCTAGGAAGGGCTTCCCCTCTAAACCCTAGGGTTTTTATATTGAAAATATCATCGAGTTTATGTATTTTGCTGGTGGCATGGCGTTCGAAAGCAGGTATAACATCTTCTCTGGATATACCTTCTCCGTCATCTATAACACGTATTAATTTTTTACCACCCTTTTCAATTTCAATTTTTATATGTCTGCTTCCTGCATCTATAGAATTTTCCACCAGTTCTTTTACTGCGGAAGCCGGCCTTTCTATAACTTCGCCGGCAGCTATTTTGGATGAAATGCTGTCATCCAGTTTTAAGATTTTCCCCATAATTCTTACCTCACTGTAATTTTTGTTTCATTGAATGTAATATATTTAGAGCTTCCAAAGGGGTCATCGTATTTATATCAATGGATCTAATCATATCCAAGACATCCCGTTCTTTCAAATTGTCAATACTAACCTGATTGTCGGTATTAACATTCGTCTTTTCGACCGTTTCTATGGTCGCTGCAGCCAAGCAATTGTCTTTATTACCTTTTTTTTCCATTTGTTCAAGAAGTTCCTTAGCTCTTCGAATCACTCCGTTTGGGAGCCCCGCCAGCTTTGCAACCTGAATACCGTAACTTTTATCTGCTTCGCCGACTACAATTTTTCTCAAAAATATAATATCTTCTCCCCGTTCTTTTACGGTAATTTTATAATTTTTTATCCCATAAAGATTTTTTAATGCTGTAAGTTCATGATAGTGTGTCGCAAAAAGAGTCTTTGCCTTTATTTTTTTTTGTATATATTCTATAACCGCCCAGGCAATAGAAAGGCCGTCAAATGTACTGGTACCTCTTCCCACTTCATCTAAAATCAAAAGACTTTTCGAAGTTGCATTTTTAAGGATATAGGACATTTCACACATTTCCACCATAAAGGTGCTCTGGCCTGATGCCAGGTTGTCTGAGGCTCCGATACGGGTAAAAATCTTATCCACCAGACCTATTTTCGCACTTTTTGCCGGTACAAAACAGCCTATCTGAGCCATCAGCACAATTAAAGCTACCTGTCTCATATATGTGGATTTTCCAGCCATATTCGGGCCTGTTATTACTGAAATCATTGAATCGGAACAATTAATATAGGTATCATTAGGTATGAATAATTCTCCGTCTAGAGATTTTTCCACCACCGGATGCCTGCCGTCTATGATGTGTATTTCATCTTTTAAAGTTATCTCCGGTTTGACATAGTTGTTTTTTACCGAAACTTCCGCCAGAGATAGTAAGGAATCAATAACTGAAACACAATATGCGCTTTGTTTCAACCGTGGTATGTGTTTTATTAATTCTTCTTTGATGCGGCAAAAAGTCTGGTATTCCAAATCACGAAGCTTTTCTTCGGCATTAATAATTAGAGTTTCATATTCCTTTAATTCTTCAGTTATGTAACGTTCCCCTCCAGCTAGAGTTTGTTTACGGATGTAATTTTCGGGAACCATAGAAAGGTTTGATTTTGTCACTTCAATATAATAACCGAAAACTTTGTTATACCCCACTTTCAGGGATTTAATACCGGTCTTTTCTTTTTCCTTCTTTTCAAGGTCAGCAATCCAAGTTTTTCCTTCATAAGACGCTTTTCTTAATTTGTCAATTTCCGGATCGTATCCGTTTTTTATAATTCCGCCTTCTTTTATAGTAAGTGGCGGATCATCTTCAATGGAACTTTCCAGTAAAGTGTGGATATCTTCCAGGGTATCCATATGATTATATATATCTACGATTAGTTTTGATTTGCATTTGCTCAAAATCTTTTTTATCGTTGGAAACTTTTGCAATGTATTTTTTATGGCAACAAAGTCCCGGGCGTTGCAATTTCCACATACCAGTTTGCCGGTAAGTCGTTCTATGTCATATATATTTTTTAATTGTTCCTTTAATTCTTCTCTGAGGAAGAAATTTCCTATCAGCTCTTCTATAGCATCCTGTCTTTCCTGAATCTTAATTATATTGAGCAAAGGCTGCTCTATCCAGCTTCTCAGGAGTCGGCCTCCCATGGAAGTGAGGGTATTGTCAAGTACCCAGAAAAGAGTACCGGTTTTTCTTTCATCTTTTAAAGATTCGGTCAACTCCAGATTTCTGCGGCATGATATGTCCAGGACCATGAAACTGTTATTTTCGTAATATTTTAATGAATTTATATGGCTTAATATTAACTTCTGAGTCTCATTTAAATATTTCAGACACGCACCTGCTGCCAAAAAAGCGGCTCTGTTATCTATAATGCTTTTTAGTTGTTCTTCACGAAATTGAGAGATTAATAATTTACGGGCATCGTTTTCATTAAAATAATCGCTGTCTTTCAATGTAAAAAATACTTTTAAAACCTCATCCAACCTTCTTCTTAACACTTCGTTTCCATGGACCTCTATATTCACAATACATTCCCGCGGCTGGAATTTTGCAATTTCGTTTATTACTTCCTGATATGGATGAAAAGAGGAAATCTGGGTTACCATAAATTCTCCGGTCAGTAAATCGGCAAAGCACAATCCGAAACTATCTCCATCTTTGAAAATACATGCTAAAAAGTTATTTTTTTTATCTTCAAGTGCATTTATATCTGTAATTGTGCCGGGAGTTATTATTTTTACAACATCACGTTTTACTAGATCCTTTGCAAACCTTGGATCTTCCATCTGTTCGCAAATAGCAATTTTATATCCTTTCGATACAAGCCTGGCTATATATTGATCAGCCGCATGATATGGAACCCCCGCCATTGGAACCCTGTTTTCAGAATCCCTGGAAGTAAGCGTTATATCCAACTCCTTTGAACCTATTTCTGCATCATCAAAAAACATTTCATAAAAATCACCCAGCCTGAAAAAAATAATATAATCTTTATATTTTTGCTTAATCTCCCTGTACTGTTTTATCATTGGAGTATCCATCGTCGGTTTTATAAACCCCCTCCATATATTGCCGCAACTATCGACCAATCACTAAAATCAGCGCTTCTGACATTTTATATTGACATTTATACACATATTATCCATCTATATATCTTCCAAGCAGTGACCATGTATGAGTCTGTGTAATTTTAACTTTGACTAGTTTTCCTATTAATTCTTTTGGGCCTTCAAAATTAACAAGCTTATTGGTTCTGCTCCGACCGGCCAACCTTTTTTCATTACCTTTGCTTACGCCTTCTACAAGTACTTCCAATATTTTTCCATATAATTCCATGTTCTTCTTTGCGGTTATGGCATCCTGTACCTTCATCAATCTCTCAAGTCTATCTCTCTTGATCTCTTCATCCACCTGGTCCTCCATTTCTGCGGCGGGAGTTCCTTTTCGCCTGGAATACATAAAAGTAAAAGCTGAATCAAAATTAACAGTATTTACCAGGTCGATAGTATCCTGAAAATCTTCTTCAGTTTCGCCCGGAAAGCCTACTATAATATCAGTAGTTATTGCTATTTCCGGGATGGCTTTTCTCAACTTTTCCACCAGGTTGATATAGTGTTCCCGGGTATACCTGCGGTTCATCCTTTCCAGTATTCGGTTGCTTCCTGACTGCACTGGCAGGTGTATATGTTCACACACTTTTTTACAATCCCTCATTGCTATTATGAGTTCATCAGACAAATCCTTGGGATGGGATGTGATAAATCTTATTCTTTCGATACCGTCAATGGAATTGACTTTTCTTAAAAGTTCCGGGAAAGTGATAGAATTTTTCAGGTCCTTTCCATAAGAATTTACATTCTGGCCCAAGAGATTTATTTCATAATAACCCTGTTTTGATAATTCCTCCACTTCCCTCAGGATATCTTCGGGCATTCTGCTTTTTTCCCGTCCTCTGACATACGGAACTATACAATAGCTGCAAAAATTATTGCAGCCATATGTTATGGTGACCCACGCCTTTACTCCTTCATTTCTCACAATAGGCAAGTTTTCCTCCAAATCGGTATTTCCACCGGTCACCTCAATTAACGGCATGCTGGCCTGTTTTGCATTTTCAATCAGCTCCGGCAATCTGTGGACATTGTGTATTCCAAACACCAAATCTACGTATGGAAGTTTTTCTGAAATATATTCAGTTACATGGGGCTGCTGAATCATGCATCCTGAAACGGCTATTATAAGATTTGGATTTTTTTGCTTAAACTGTTTTAACTGGGCTATTCTTCCATAAACCTTCCTCTCGGCATTTTCCCGCACACAGCAAGTATTTAATACTATGAGATCCGTTTCTTTAAGAGAGTCAGCAGGACAATAACCCGCTTTTTGCAGGACTCCAGAGATTATTTCACTGTCATGAATATTCATCTGACAACCCCATGTAATTATCTTATACTTCAACATTTTTGGATTTCACTTCCTTTTATTTGATATTTCTCTGGCAAGCATTTTATCAGGTTTTAATAATGAGGCTGAAAAGGCACTTCTTTTTTGCGATGAAAATAACAAATATTTATCTTTAATTAAAATTATAATCGGGACATAATTCCCTTACCTTGGCCAGGGCATTATTAAAGTCAGCCCATACATCCCATTTGGTTTTATTTAAAGCTTTTCCCTGCTGGCGTAGAATATACGCCGGGTGAAAAGTGGGCATTATCCATAAATTCCGGGTATATATCCATTTTCCCCTTTCCTGCATTATGCTGCTATTAGGTTTAAAGTAGTTTAAAGGTACAGAACCCAGGGCAATTATTACTTTAGGAGAAATGAATGAAAGTTCCAGTTCAAGATTCCGCGAACAGGCTTTTATTTCTTTCACAAAGGGTGTCCTGTTCATCGGCGGCCGGCATTTTACCACATTGGAAATGTATATTTTACGACGATCTATATTCATTTTTTCCAAAATTGTCGTTAAAAGCTGTCCAGCTCGTCCTACAAAAGGCCTGCCCAATCTGTCTTCATCAAAGCCGGGACCTTCTCCTATCAGCATAAGGGGAGACTTCATGCAGCCTTCCCCTGGCACCTTCCGGGTACAGCTATCCGAAGAATGAAGAGGACATTCGGTACATGAATTAAGATAATCCTTTATTTTTTCATATAGATATTTTCTAATTTTATCGGATTCAACATTTTCAGCTTTTATAATGTCTATTAACCTGTTATAATGAATCTCTTTCAAATTGAATTCATTTTTAAGTTCAAACATGAGTTTTATATTGTAAGGCAATTGGATTTCTTGCGCTTCAAAATCCATTATAAAATTTTCTAATTCCGTCATAGTGTTCCTCCCCCGTCCTATTATTAATTATAACATAAACCTTTTTAAAGCCAAATATATGATTAAAATCCTTTTCCAATTATTATAAAAAATGCTCCTTTTAAAAGGGGCAAAAAATTAATAAAGAAAGGGCTTTATTTTATTTAATAAAGACAGCAACCTTTGACTCATACTGAAAAACCCGAGTTTTACATATTTTCTTCTTTTTCGCCTACATATAAAACTGAAGGGACAGGATTATATATATCCTCGGAAACAATCTTTTTTTCTTCCCTACCATTGACACTATTTACTTTCCACACTCTTACCAGATATCCGGGGCTCCCTTCTTTAAATCTGGTTTTACCTTTTTCAAGGTTGATATCTTTTTTTATCGTCAGAGTCGGCGGAATTTTCCTTACTACTTCTGAATAAAATTTTATGCTGTCTTCACGTTTTTTTTCACCATAGAATTTTACAGTTAAAGTATCGTCATTTATTTCTGTATAGAGCAAAATGTAATTTCCTG